>NZ_AP043930.1:0-29472 GCF_055382465.1 Halomonas garicola | reverse complement strand
GCGGTTCCACTCGGAACTGGAGACCGCGCCGGACGGTCTGGCTGAACCCGGACCAGGAAGACCCGCTGGTTCAACGTGATCAGCGATTAGAAACTGCCTGATTCCAGGTTCCAACAAGCTTGACAGGCATCGGGTTTTCCGTAAAGAAACCACAAAAATCTAGTCATTCCCAAAAGCTGGCCCGCCATACTTGTGATTGGCAGCGCCTTTGGTGGTACGTCAAACTGTCTGGCTTCTAACCAAAAGCTGGACAGCTGGTGCCGCCTACGGAGCCCTACCCTATTGCTGCCGTCGCTTCCTCCAGGTGGCGTCCCTGCCCCAGACACTGAAAGCTGAACAGTCACCTCCTCGTTGTGCTAACGACGAAGGCTTATCTTGGATCGCTTTACCACTCGACCATCAGGAGCCTGATGAAACCGCTCTGTCCGGAAAACGATCATTAGGCGGCCAAGCCGGACATTGTCCGAGAATAGGCTTGTTTGATGGGTTGTCGGACAATAAGATAGCCGGACAGATTAACGGACAAAAAGGCGGCCCATGGCACTGATCGGCTATGCGCGGGTCTCGACGGCGGAGCAGGACTCCGCCTTGCAGACCGATGCACTTCACAAGGCAGGGTGCGAGCGGATCTTCGATGACACCGTCTCCGGGGCCAAGGCGGAGCGACCGGGGCTGACGGCCGCCCTGGAGTTCCTACGCGACGGAGATGTGCTGGTCGTATGGCGGCTGGATCGGCTGGGTCGCTCGTTGCCGCATCTGATCGAGGTGGTCAGCACCCTGGAGGCGCGTGGTGTCGGCTTCCGGTCGCTGACCGAAGCCATCGATACCACCACGCCGGGTGGGCGGCTGATCTTCCATGTGTTCGGCGCCCTGGGGCAGTTCGAGCGTGACCTGATCCGTGATCGCACCAAGGCGGGGTTGGCCGCTGCCGCCGCCCGTGGGCGCAAAGGCGGACGAAAGCCCGTCGTCACCGACGACAAGCTGAAGCGGGCCAGGGAACACCTGGCCAATGGGCTGAACGTCCGCGAGGCTGCTGCACGCCTCAAGGTCAGCAAGACGGCCCTCTACGCCGCCTTGAAGGCCAGCCAGTCCGATGCCTCAGACCACAGTGCAACCGACTCCTGACACTCCGTGCGGTCGCCTTCTGAAAATGACACTCTGGCCAAGAGGAGCTTACCTGGTTGTCCTTTGTTGACCTCTTGGCGTTTCCCCCTCCGCCAAGGAAAAATTCCGTATGGATCTCTGGTCAATGTAGATAAGAAAAGGTTTTCTAATGTAAAATTTGAGATTCAAGATGATAAATAAAGGAGTTATTCTCATGAAGAAGTTTTTTTAGCCTCTTTCGTTTTGTGTTCTGCCATTTCAGGCTATGTTTCTGCTAATGATTTAGAGCTTAAGCGTAACGCAAAAACACTGATACAGTCAGCTGGATATAAGTGTGACACAGTAGATAAGGTTAATCAGTTTTTGATGGGTAGGGGGTTTACAGTATATTGCAATGGTTTTAGATATAGCTATGAAATGGAAGATAAAGGTGGTAGGTGGGTCATAACTCCAGAGTGATAATTATTAGGTCTTTAAATTAAAGGAGTTTATGGTATGTCTAAGCGTGGAATTTTATCAGCTTTCCTTTTTTGCTTTCCTGTTTTTGCATCTGCAGCAACACCTCAGAAAGCAGCAGATGAAGTTCTTTCTGCGAGTAGTATGGACGAAAAGTGTGAGATTTTTTTCGAGCACTTTATGGGATACGCAATCGAAGAAGATTTCTCTAGTTCAGATAGATTGATTGCTATAATTGATCGGGAGGATTCTGGCTTGGTTGATTACTGTGATGCAAGAAGGAGTAAGTATCTTAAAAGTTATTGACTGATGATTTTTAATTTTTAAAGTAAGAAATAGGGTTTGAATATTAAGCGGCGTGGATAACGCCGCTATCCCCTAGCCTCGCTGCCAATCTGGCATCACAATGTAAAGAAAACCAAGGTTTGTTTTCGTATAGGTCGCCATGGAGAGGAGGACGCATGATCATCGGCTACGCACGGGTCAGCACACAGGACCAGAATCCCCAGTTGCAGCGTGACGCGCTTCAAGAAGCCGGCTGCGAGCAAGTCTTCGAGGAACGTATCACCGGTACCAAGCGAGAGCGTCCTGAGCTGCAGGCCTGCCTGCGCACCCTACGCGACGGCGACACCCTGGTGGTGTGGAAGCTCGACCGGTTGGCTCGTTCGCTCAAGGATCTGGTGGAGCTGATCCACGAGCTGGATGACCGCGGTGTGGGCTTCCGGTCGCTGACCGAGGCGATCGACACCACCAATGCCGGCGGCAAGCTGGTGTTCCATATCTTCGGCGCCTTGGCGGAGTTCGAGCATAGCCTGATACGGGAGAGGACCCTGGCCGGCCTGGCGGCGGCCAGAGCCCGCGGTCGCAAGGGAGGACGCCGTCCGGCCATGTCAGGCGCAGACGTGCGAAAGGCGGCGGCGATGTTGGCCGATCCCGAGATTACCAAGACCGAGGTGGCCAAGCACTTCGGGGTCAGCCGGGTGACGCTGAATGCCTCCCTGGAGCGAGAGGGTCTAGCGAGAATGTGAACCACCTTGTCACCAGTCCCCGAAGTAGTTGGTTCTGTACTAGGGTGCTGGTGAGGACTTAGGTATTCTCCCTTGAGATAGGCCCGACACCCTTCTACACGACGAAACCCATCAGCTCCCTACATGCCTGAATTGACGATTGGCCGCATGGCCAAGCTCTATGGATTGCACCGCTCTACGCTCTATGAGGCTGTAGAGCGAGGCCGCGTCACTGCTGGGTTTAACGGCAAGGGGCAACGAGTGGTTGAGCTGTCGGAGATGATCCGTCGCTATGGTGAACCACCGCATCAACCGGAGGGAGTCCGACAGAACCCAACAGCTTTAACCGACACCCACCCTACACCTGGCCAGGCAGTCGATAACGTCGCCCTCCTGACACGTTTCGATGCATTGCTAGAGGTCGTGAAAGAGCAACGTGACGAGCTGAAAGCATTGCGTGAAGAGGTCCATCAGTTGCGTCGTCTGCCCGCCCCGTCGCGTGGCTCCAACACCCCTTCTCGCTCCGGCCCGTCAGCAGCATCAGAACCTTCCGTCGCCTCCAGTGAGGCGCCTATGCAGGAATCCAAAGAAAGAGATGTGACCTCGCCACGGTCCTTTGCAGACATCGCAGATCGCTTTGCAGAACGCATCGGCAAGGACTGACCGGTGATGTTTCGCGGCCAGTTTGGCTATCTTGCATAACCCCCCCCCCCCCCCCCCCCTCTTTCTTTATTTATGTATTTACGATTTTCCGTATTTCTCCATCAGCAGATCCCTGACCTCATCGGCCATCTTGCGGCCGCGCATCGCACAGTCGGCCTTGAGCTTGGCATGCAGCTCGGCGGGGATGTCGATGGTCAGTCGCTTCATCGGATCCTTGGGAGCCTCTTGGCCTCTGGAGCCAACCCAGGCATCCACGGCGGTATCGTCAGAGGCTTTCTTGGCGGAGGGCTTGCCCCTGATAGAGACCTTCTTGCTGCTCATGCGAAACGCTCCTGTAGCTCACTCACCACCGCCTCGATCTCTTGTGAGGCCACGCCATCCCGGTCCTGCTCATAGATGGCCTTGCCGACAGCGGCCGCCTCAGCGAAGGCCACACGTTGCACGATGCTGGCTTCGAGGGTCGGAAGGTCATAAGCCTCCAGGGCCTCGCGGACATCGCGCCCGATGGCGGTATTGGCAATTTTACGGTTAATTACAAATACAGATTTCAGGTTTTCTTTAAATACAGACGCTTCCTGGATGAGTTTCACGACCTCGTCGGCGGCCCAGATGTCGTAGGGCGACGGCTGCACGGGGATCAACACGATGTCGCTGGCCATGATGGCGGAGCGAGCGAGATCCGTGACGCGGGGTGGGCCATCGATCACCACGACGTCATAGCCTTCGCCCACCAGGGCAAGCTCCTTGTGGATGCTGGGCTTGGGTAGGCCGACGACAGCGAACAGAGGGTCGCCTTCTCGAGCTGCCGCCCAATCCAGGGCGCTGCCCTGCGGGTCGGCATCGATCAGCAGCACGCGCTTTCCTGTGCGTGCCAGCGCCGCGGCGATATTGACGGCGAGCGTCGTCTTGCCGACGCCACCCTTCTGGTTGAGCACTCCGATGATCACGAGTTTTCCTTAAAGCTTTAAATACGCTTTTCAGTAAAGCCGTAAAAACGTGACACGTCAATCGTGCGAGGTCATCCCGCACAGTCCGGTGCTACTGGCTTGGGTGCGATGTGCTATACTTATATAGCAAATTGCCTGTTGGAGGGCTTGAGCATGTTGGCGTTACGCCTACCTAGCGAAATTGAGGAGCGTCTTGAGGCCCTGGCCAAGGCGACCGGCCGTACCAAGAGCTTCTATGCCCGTGAGGCTATCCTGGAGCACCTGGACGACCTCGAGGACATCTACCTGGCCGAGAAGACTCTGGAGCAAGTGCGTCGGGGTGAGATGACGACCTACAGTCTGGACGACGTGGAGCGTGACCTTGGCCTGGCGGATTGAACTCACGGATGAAGCGGTCAAGCAACTCAAGAAGATCGGTCATGCGGATGCCAAGCGCATCCGCGACTACCTGCGTGGCCGTATCCAGCCCCTGGAAGACCCGCGTCAGCTCGGTAAGCCGCTGACCGGTCAGCTTGGCGAGCTGTGGCGATACCGGGTAGGCAACTACCGTCTCATTGCCAGCATCGAGGATCAGGAGGTCCGTGTCCTGGTGGTGCGGATTGGACACCGCAGCAAGGTCTACCGGTAAGGTAGAGAACCTGTATTTACGTTTTTACAGAAACAATGAAACAGGGTATGGGCCCCCAAAGTCGGCCATATTTTGGTGCTGAAGCGCCGACGAACCCGATGGAGGACGACATACGCTCATGTGGCTGCCTGCCACAATGCGGTAATCTGTACGCAACCGAGAGGGGGAGAGGCCTGGCTTCTTGCCCTAGCCTAGACAGACAAACCCCCGGACCCTCCATGCTGTGGCAGGCGGCGAGGATCCGGGGGCCAGAAACGCCTAGGAGGCGAAAATCTGTATGAGCAGTATACCCCCACTTCCGATAGTGTGCACCCTCTCCTGGGGCTTGGGCGGGGAGGCAGCATGAACCAGTCTCAGCGTGAGCTCATCGAGCAGCATGCCAAGCCGGGAGAAACCTATGAGCAGGCTTATGCACGTCTGTTTTCCTCCCAGGGTGTTCAAGGCGTCACCTCTCAATCCCAAGAGAAAGAGAAGGGCATTACATGCAGTCGTTCTGCCCTAGCCCCTGAACGTCACGCGCAGCGTGACTTCTTCATTGCTGACATCCTGGACGCCAGCCCGAAAGATGACACCGCGAGCATGGAGCACCCCCTGTTCGCTTTACGTGCTGGAAATCATAAGGTTAGGTACTACCAACATGGCGATATAACTGTTGTAGTGAAGCCTGGACATGATGGTTGTGCGACGATTCATGACAAGGATGTGTGGATTTATTGCATCAGTCAGCTCATGGAATCGATTAATCGGGGGAAAGAATCTATTAGTCGGGTAGTGCGCTTTACTGCATATGATTTCTTAGTGTCCACGAACCGTGACACTAGTGGGCGAGCATATCAGCGCATGGGAGATGCATTAGCTCGTTTAAGTGGTACAAGGATTGAGACCAATATTGAGACTAAAGGAAAGCGTGAGCGACGAGGTTTCGGGCTAATAGATTCTTGGAGTGTCATTGAGCGTGATTCTGATAATCGAATGGTTGCGGTTGAGGTAACCCTTCCAGAATGGCTCTATAGGTCGGTTGAATCTAAGCACGTGCTAACCTTAAGCCGTGATTATTTTCGCCTTAGGAAACCGCTTGATCGTCGTATCTATGAGCTGGCTCGTAAGCACTGTGGCGCACAGACAAAATGGAGTGTAAATCTTTCTAAATTGCATTTGAAAAGTGGTAGCCAAGATAAGCGTTTTAAATTCCGTGCCGCCGTAAGGGAGTTGGCGGAGGAGAATGCCTTGCCCGATTATCGTGTGAGCTTTAATGCTGAGAGTGACGTGGTCACGTTCTATGCACGAAGGTCGAAGGGGGATCAAGCACAGCTGAAGGACCTGCTGGGAGAGGGGCGATAGGGCACGTGCCTTTAGGGATGCCACGCCTGTGGATTGGCACGTGCCTTTAGGGATGCTCGCTGTGGATAGGCACGTGCCTTTAGGGATGCCACGCCTGTGGATTGGCACGTGCCTTTAGGGATGCGCATATCGTGCCTTTAGGGATGCGACCACCCTGCAAAGCCGCATGGTTACTGGGTTCCCAGAACCGTAACGCGCGCGCGGTTTTAACCAAAACCTTAAAAACCTTTAACGCGCTCCGCGCTCACCTACCCTCCGCTCGTACCTCGCTCCGCCCCCGCTTCGCGGGCCTGAACGATGGCGCGCCAAAGGCGCGGCTTACGGGCGCTTTCGATCCGCTTCGCGGCTGCGCGCCCTGAACGGCGCAGCCTGGCCGCTAAAGTGATAAGCATCGGTGGGCCGTACCCCCACTTCGTGCGGGAACAAAGGCGCTACGCGCCTAGGTTTAGCAGAAAGGAGGTCAATCCACGCTCGACGACTAAAGCTAAGATCTGTGGTACGGATCGCCCATCGCCGCAGGGTCTATCGCTGACGCTGGCCCCGATGGCGATCCAGGGCCTGAGTCACTCCCCCAGCGGCAGCTGGCCTTGATCCTCCTCCCGATGTTTCTCCTTGCGGCTCTCCAGAGCCTCCATGCGGGCCGCTATGGCCTCACCCTGTACCTCGGCCTTGGTCCGACCCTTTTCGGCCTCCTGAGCACGTTTCTGGGCGTCCTGGAGCTGCTTTTCCAGGGCGGCCAGGCGTTCCCGGTACTCGTCGCGCTGTTCGGCCAGGGCCTGGCGCTCCTCCTGGAGCGTCTTGGCACGCTCCTCGGCCTGCTGTTGGGCGGCCTCGGTGCGGGTCTCGGCGACGGCCAGGGCGCGTTCGGCCTCGATACGCGCCTGATCGGTCTGCTTGGCCTCGCGTTGTGCCGCGATACGCGCCTCTCGCTCCTCGTCACGCTGTTCCTCGAGGGTGGTCACCCGGTTGCGGGCCTCGGCCAGCTGCTGCCGGGCGTCGTCGCGCTGGGCCTCCAGCTCCCGCACCCGCTCGCGGAACTCGGCCAGGGCGCTGCGCGCCTCGTCGCGCTCGCCGGTGACACGATCGCGCTCGCTCTCCAGGGCCTCCACACGGCCACTCAGCTCCTCGACCTGCTCCTCCAGCTGCTCGCCGGTGGCGGCCAGCTCGTAGGTGATCCCGGTGCGTGCCATATCGTATCCCTTTCGGCTGTATCGTATAGTGTATTTCATATTATATGTTATACGGTACAAAATACAATACAAAATACGGATATGCTACGAAATATCCCGGCAGCGGGGCGTGCTGGGGGTGTCCAGGCACGAAAAACCCCGCCGTAGCGGGGTTTGCGGGTCGGCGAGCTCGCCTGATGGGGAGGGGAGGTCGGCGTCAGGGCGTCGGCTGGCCCGGGGTGTCCTCTCCGCGAGCCAGGCGCCGCTGGCGGGTCTGGTGGGCGTTGCGTTCGATCTGCACGTAGGCGAACAGACACACGCCGGCCATGAACACGGCGAAGGCCACGATCATCCAGCTGAAGGCGGTCATGGGGCGTCCTCCTGGTTGCCCTCTGGGAGAGGATAGGCGTTGGCTTGGGTCAGGCGAAACCGCCTGCCTCGATGTGATCGAGGAACCGCAGCACGTCCTCGCCTCGACCATGGGCCACGAGAGCCGCGGCCGTCCAGTTGCCAAGGGCGGCAATCGGGTGACTCTGGTACCACGCTTTGGCGGCACGCCTCGATCCCGCCCACGGCTCGATTTTGTCGAGGATCTGTCGGGCCTGTTCCCGCTTGTCGCGGCGGCGCGCCCAGGCGAACCCTCCGGCGAACAGCAGCAGGGCGGTGAACAGGATACCCAGGGGGAGAAGGACGGCAGCGGGAGAGGCTGTCATATCGATGTCTCTAGCATTTTCTTGCGTGGTGTCTCACCTCAGACCGGGAAGTCGTGATGACTACCGTCGGGGAGCTCGATATCCAGGCGAACACGACCGCCGATCGCCTCGACATAGCGCTTGAGGGAACTCAGGCGGAGGTCCTGCCCGGCCTTCTCCAGCCCGGCAACGGTCGGTTGCTTGACGCCCATTGCCTCGGCCATCTGCGCCTGGGTCATGTCGACCAGCTGCCGCAGCTCGGCGAGCCGCAGCTCGAGGCGCATCTCATCGGCCTTGGCCTGGGCCGCCGCCACGACCTCGGGTTTCTCGTTGGCGAGCAAATCGTCCAGCGTGCGTGCCATGGGGAGCTCCTGGGTGTCAGCCGAGCGAAGTATTTTATATAGGCTATGACCTATTGCTAGGGGCGTTAACAATTAGGCCAGCCATATGGCGGCTGACACGAGGCAGAGGAGTGACTGGTAGTTTCTTGCCAGTCGCTCATAGCGTGTAGATAACCGCCGGAACTTCTTGATTTTCTGAAAGAACCTCTCCACCAGATTGCGATCTTGGTAACAGTGCCAGTCTACTTCAATGCGCGCCAAACGATTCTTTTTCGGAGGAATCACCGGCTCGGCACCTGCGGCCTGAATCATGTCCCGCAGAGCAGTGGAGTCATACCCCTTGTCGCCCAGCACCGCTTGCGGGGAAAAAACCTTCCAGTAGAGCGGGAGCAGCACCATACTCCGACGCCTGGCCCGGTGTGAGAACCAATCGTACTGGGTTACCTAACGCATCGACTGCGGCATGAATTTTGGTGCTCAATCCGCCTCGAGATTTGCCCATGGCTTCGACGTCTTGCGTGTTTTTTTTGACGCTCCATGCTGGTGCACCCTGACGATGCTACCGTCGATCATCAGCTGCTCTAGATCGGGATCGTCGGCTACTGTGTCAAAAATACGCTGCCAAACGCCCTTTCGTGACCAACGGTTATACCGCATGTAGACGGTGTGCCAGCGCCCAAAAGATTCGGGAAGATCACGCCACGGGGGCGCCGGTCCGAGCGATCCAGAGCACGGCTTCCACGAACAGGCGATTGTCCTTGGCAGTTACCCCACAGTCTGAGGCTTTGCCGGGGAGCAGGTGCTCGATTCGCTCCCACTGATCATCGCGTAACTTCAACCGACTCATGGCCCACCAAAATCTATGAATACTAAATCAGTTTAAACGAAACTAATGATTGTTAACACACCCTAGCTGAAAGGCGGAGGGGATGTCGTATTTAGGCTGTCAGAGCTTGGGAATCGCCGGCAGGCGATGACGACACGTCAGCTCTTACCTTGGTCCGTGAACAGGGCACGGGCGAGCGATCAGAGGTCGTGGGCGTGACGCTGGAGGATGGCCGAATGTTGTCGGTTCCGCTGACCTGGTTTCCCCGCTTGCTCAACGCGACGGCGGAGCAGCTCGCTGACTACGAGCTCAGTGCGCATGGCATCCACTGGGATGCCCTTGACGAAGACATCTCCGTGGAAGGCTTGCTCGCCGGGCGCGGCGACAGGACTCGACGCCGCAACCCCGTTGTGTGACGGCTTACATTTCCCGCTCGGTGACCCAGCCGTTATTTGTCTTCACCAGGATCATTTTCTTTTGTTCGGGAGTGTCGTCGCGCGATAGGAGCCCTGTTGTTTTGAGCCCGGATTCTGACAGACCGAAGGTGTCGACCAGGGTATCGTTGCGCGACCAGTCGGGACGCCCTTCGACCTCGACCGTGTAATTGGCCTGGGAAATCGTGAAGCCGCCGCGTTCGCTGGGTTCGGTGAAGTTGGTGACCTCGGCTACGATCATCTTGCCAAAGCAGAATCCGTCGTCCGGTTGGAAAGCGGACTGTCCCGTTTCGGTCAGCTGGTAGGTATCGGTATCGGACTGTTCGACCAGGCCAGCGGCTGTCAGGGCTTCCAGTTGCTCTTCCTTGTTGCCGAGTCCCCAGGAGATGCCGGACTTGTTGGTGGTATAGGGAAACTCGTCGATCGAGCCGGCGATGCACGTGACCGGCTCGGCCTTGTTGTCATAGTAGGTTTGGAGGACGTTCTGGAAGTTGCTGACGCTGGCGTCATCCTGGCTGGAGCAGCCCGCCAGGAGAGCCAACAGGGCAGCGGACAGGGCCACAGGGCGAGTGACGTGGTACGGCATGATGATCCTCGTATGGTGTTCAATCCTTGAGACTTTTTAATTTGCTAATCAAAGCGGCATCAGAGTACTCAAATTGAACAGCTGTGGCACGTGAGGATCGGGGGGATAAGGGAAAAAGCCGTCAACTATCGCCGCGACCGGCGGCGATGTTCGCGATAGCTGACGGTGCCGGCAAAGATCAGCAGGCCAACGCATACTAGAAACATGCCGCCGAGTAGCCATTCAGTGCTCATGCTCACCTCCGTATCCGGGTGTTATGGCCAGTCTATCGCAGATAGACCTCGGTGATGGCGGGCCGGAAATGTCCCATCTCCTGAGAGACGGTTTCCAGCGCGTCGCGGTACGCGAGACCGTTGCGCTGTAACTCGCCCATACGCTCCTGAGCATAGCTGTGCCGCACGCCATGAGCGCCGTTCGACCAGCCGAGCCCCCGTTGACTCGCCCGAGTGAAGGACGCCGACCAGCGGTTGCCGCCGGGAATAGCATAGGCGCGTTGGTAGAATACGCCGCGGTCGTTGATCCGCTCCGGTTCGGCCAGCCGCGTATTTTCCAGTCGGTCAGCCAGCCCGCGAGGTAGCAGCACTTCCCTGCAGAGCCCGCCTTTGCCGATGACGGTGTAGCACTCGCCGTCGCGGACGCTGAACTTGTCGTCACGCGCCGGGCGGTCGTCGGCGGGTCGCTCGTGGGCCGGGCGTAACGTGTACAGCTCGTGCGCGCGCAGGCCGGCCGCGTGGGCGATGTGGGTGGCCAGGGCGTTCGGTTCCTGTTGCCGCTCGGCCACGATGTGCACTTGATCGGCCGTGTACGCGCGGCTGCCCAGCGCGTCGTCGAGTTCGCTGCGAACGATCGACAGCCGTTCGTCAGCGGCGAGGAGGCCGGTTGAGTGGCGCATCATGCACTCGATCGCCTGCCGGTCCATGTTCAGCTGGCTTTGCCGCACGGATTCGCTACGTTCTGCGAGGAACCGTTCGGCCTGCTCCACCGTGAGCGTTCGTAGGTCGCCACCCTCGCGGCCCGCCTTGTGTTCGGCCTTCTGCCAGTCGGCGACGCGGGCCAGGGATTGCTCGTAGTGGCGGGCGGTTCGCACGCTCTCTACCGCGTTGCCGCGTCCCTGCAGCCCCTGCATGATTTTGCGTGCCTGGGTGGCCCCCTTGGCGAACCAGACCCGGGCCATTATCGCGGCTCCCGGTCGGCCTGGCGTTGCGTGAGCGTGCGACGCAGCCAGCGTGCCACCGTGCTGTGTGCGACGCGCAGACGACGTGGCGGCGTGGCTAACCAGCGCTGCAGGTCGGCAGGTGTGGCCCCGGCATCGTGCAAGGCCAGCAATTCGGCGGTATGGGAATCGAGCTGGGAACGGCCCCGCCAATACGGGCGACGGCGACGGATGGCCTGAGCGTGGCGCAGCTGGGCCAACTCGGCGTGGGGATCGAACGACATACAGAGTCACCTCGGCTGTAAGAACCAGGCGTGAAAACATCACGCTCGCCACTCCGGTGAGTGACTCGGTCTGTTTTGGTGGGTGTGACCTGTGGCACCCGAATCGGCGTAAACAATCCGATGGTTTGAGGTGGCATCCGACCGCTTTTTTAGCGGTGCCCGCTTACGGGATGCGTTGCGGGTTTTGGCAAAGCCGGCGTGTGGCCGGTGGCGTTGAAGTGGCATCCGACCGCTTTGGCGGTGCCCGCTCACGGGATGCGCTGCGGGCTTTGGCAGTGCCTCAATTGGCACAAAGGGGTTGCTACTGATGACCGACAGCAGCCAGCGGTGTTGCACTGGCAACGTTAGCAAAGGCGCATAACTGCCACAACCTGCACCATATGCGTGCCACAGTGTGCGCTATGAGCAATGAAGCAGCGCGGCTCGCTGGGTTGGCGCGACGTCAGGCGCGTAACCCAGCGGGCCGCGCGAGGATCGCGCACACGGCCCGAGCGGGGCGCAGCACCGCCGCCGTGCCGCCCGGCGCGGGGTGACGCAACGCGTCACGGTGCGCCCTGGGCGCACCGCGTCCCGGCCAGGGACGCTCGTCGAGCCAGGCGAGACGAAGCCTGTCGCAGTGCGACAGGGGCTGCGACAGCGTTGCCCGAATGCGCGACAGAGGGGGTGACAAGCGAATATAGTTTGGCTACATTGTAGCTACATATACGCCATAGAGGCAGGAGGCACCATGGGGACTGATACCGTGATTCGCGCTCGCATCGATAGCGAAACCAAAGAGCGCGCTACCGCTGCCCTGGAAGCCATGGGGCTGTCCGTGTCCGACGCGATTCGCTTGCTGATGCTGCGAATCGCTGAAGAGCAACGTTTGCCGTTTACGGTACGGGTGCCGAATGCTGCTACGGCTAAAGCGCTGGAAGAGCTGGAAGCGGGCTTGGGCAAGCGTTTTGATAACGTGGATGAGCTGTTCAAGGATACGGATACATGACTATCAGCCGTTTTCCAGGAAGCGAGCGTGAGTTGCCGAAGGGGTGTCGTTGGCAAACGATGGCGATTTCCCCGGATATTGCAGAGCGCTATCTCGTTGCGCCGCTGGATGATTTTGTGAGCGAGGCGCGGCAGCTAGATTGCCAGACCCGCGCGACGCTGGATGATGCGCGAATGACTTGCCTGGCTGTCGCAGGAATGCTCACCACGATTCCGGATCAGTTGCGCTGTCGGCAGCTGGGGTTGGAAGATCGCACCGATATCGAGCTGCTGAATAATCTCTGTGTGGTGCTCGCTCGGCTCGGGCGTGAGCTCGAGGCTGATCCGCTCAAGCGGGTGCGGCAGCGCCTGGAAATACTCCTCGATCCGCGTCGTGGGGTGGGCGCTCTGTACTAAGCTCTGCTAGCAGTCATGCTTTCGCCCTGGCTTCATCAAGCAGCCGGAGCGCGGCGTTTTCTTCACTCTCTCCAGGCTTTGCATGCGACTTGATTACAGCCATAGGAATGCCGTAGATCGCGCCTGCGCCCTTTTTGGCGTTCCCGGTGGGGTTTCTTGGGTTTTGCCCTTGCGGCGCTTCTGCGGCTTCTCTGACTGCTTCTCGCCGAAGGTGAACACCAAATGAGAGACGCGCCGCCCGGTCTTGCGCTGATCCCACTTGCACCACAGGGGCGAGTGCTCGTTGATCTGCTCAACGGCAGGTTCAAGCACCCGGCGTTTGAAGTCCTTGATGGCCGGGTATTTTCCGTCAAGCTGGAAGGCATCGCGCAGCCACTCGATGGATACCTCGCGCTGGCCGGCGTCGCGCCACTGGCACAGCAGCTCATAGAGCCGGATGGCATGGGCGCTGTCCATGTGAGCCACGTCCGCCAGCGCGTAGCGCGTGAACTGCGCCGAAAGCTGCGACAGATAGGGCACCATGTCGGTACCGAAGCGCAGAGCTACCGCGCCCTCGCTTTCCCGGTATTCAATCGTCTGCACCCAGCGGGTCAGCCTAACCTTGGCTCGACCGTTCCCGTTTGGCGCTTCATGAAGGGTCACTTCCCGACGGTATAGCCGTTCTGAAGCAGCTTTGAGGTTCTGGTAGGCGGTGCCAAGGCTAGTGCCCGTCATGTCAGCGATCTTCTGGGCGCTAACCGTGTAGAGCTGTTGGTCTGTCAACGGCTCATCGCGGCGCACCTGCGAGATACAGCCCAGCAGAATCCGCTGCTCGTAGACGCTTAGACGGTAGGACGCCTCAACCAGTGCATTGCTTTTGTAGACCAGTGGTTTATTCAAGAGAGACACCATTAAGGGACTTTTTTTAATAAGTCCCTTAATACCATCAATCCGTCCCCTTTTAACCATCAATCCGTCCCCTTTTAACCCTATTATACCTTTATAATCAATAGCTTATGACGCCCTAAAAGGGAAAAGGGAAAAGGTACAGAAAAGAGCGCGACCCGCGCTCGCCTACCCTTCGGGGCGCAAGCGCCCCTCGCCCGGCCACAAGTGGCCGCCTGATGATGACGCGCCAGAGGCGCGGCATAGGGCGCTTTCGAGCCGCTTTAGCGGCTGCGCGCCCTAGGTGGGCGGCTACGCCGCGCACGTTGGACGACGGGCGGGGGTAAACCCCGTGTTTGGCAGAATGGCGGTTGTGCCTGGGCTGATTTCAGTGGTGGGCGTCTAGCTGCCGTGGGTCGGCAGGTTTCGTGCATTGCCGTTACCGGGGCGCAAGCGCCCCTTCATCGGCGCTATTGCGCCGATACCTAAACTAATAAATAACATTTCTCTTGCCTCTTGGCGGGTGACTATGGCGGGCAAGGGGGGGAAACCTGTGGTCACCTCGTGGGCGGCTTGTCCGTCCATCAGGTGTCCATCAGGTTTTCCCCCGATCCTGGAGCGAAGCGGAAGGATGTCCCTATAGTTGAGCCCGCTCTCAATGAGTGCTCCGCTGCTCGAAGCGCTTTAGCAGGTCGTCAAAGCCCCGAATCGGTGTTGATTGTTCTGCTTGCTGGGGGCTAGGCGGTGACGCCGGTGTGGTGTCCGGGGCCGGTAGCCGTTTCAGGCTCGCAACCTCCTCACGCAGTCGTCGCAGTTCTTCCCCTTGGTGCCGGGTCAGCTCGACGAGCTCGGCCAATAGGCGCTCTGTCGCGGGTGTCGCATCGTTGCTGGTGGTGCCTGCCGCAGATGTCGCATCAGGTGTCGCATGACCAGATGGTTCGCCGTAGCAGCGGATCAGTTCGGACATCTCTAGGGCTCGGCTGCCGTTTGGCTCGAGTACCCATGACACACGGCCCGACGCCATGTGCCGGTATAGCGTGGCCCGGTGAATACCGTAGAGCCTGGCGGCGGCGCTGGGCGTCAGTCGCATGGTGTCGCATCTCGGGTGTCTCAATGTGTCGCATCAGCGTAGCACGCTTGAAACCCAATCCCGGTTTGGCAATGAGGCATGGAGGCTGGGCCGGTTTGGGTGGTGGGCGTCGAGGTCTCGTGGATCCGCAGACGTAGTGCATTGCCGTTCAGCATGGGGGCTGCGCCCCCATCCCCCCGCGATCAGTCCGCCTGCTTGCCCTGCTCGGCTTCCAGCGCCTGCACGCGCGCCGTTAGCGCTTCTACCTGGGCCTCTGCCTTTCCCCGCGCGTTTTCGGCGTGCTGAGCCACTTGTTGGGCGTTCTCGGCCCGCCGTTCGGCGGCATTGACCCGTTCTCGGCACTCATTGCGCTGTTCAGCCAGTTCGGCGCGGTATTGCTCGGCGTCCTGCTGCCGGGCGGCCTGCTCGGTTTTCAGGGCCTCGGCGCGTTCACGGGCCTGCTCCTGGGCGGCTTCGAGCCTGGCCTCGGCGACGGCCTGGGTGCGCTCTGCCGCAATGCGGGCGCTTTCCGCGTCTGCTGCTGTTTGTTCGGCGTGGCTGTGGGCGGTTCGTGCTTCGTCCCGTTGTTCGGTCAGTGTCGTGATGCGGTTGCGGGCTTCGGCCAGCTGCTGCCGGGCATCGTCGCGCTGGGTTTCCAGTTCGCGCACACGCTCGCGGAACTCGGCCAGGGCGCTGCGGGCCTCGTCACGCTCACCGGTCACGCGATTCCGTTCGTTCTCCAGCTCTTCAACCTGAACGCTTAATTCCTCGGCCTGTTGCTCCAGGGCTTCGCCGGTTTCGGCCAGCTCATCGGCGCTCTGCTGCGCCTCAAGCGTGGCGGCCTCGGCGGCGGCACGGGCGGCGCTGGCCTGCCGCTCGATCTCGTCGGCCAGGGCGGCGGCCAGTTCGTCGGGGAGCTTGGCGGCTTCGCGTTTTGTTGGGGCCTGGGCGGCCCGCCACGCGGTCAAGTGGCGGTGAATCGTGTTGGGACTGCCGCTGCCGATTTCCGTCCTGACGGCCTGAATGGTGGGCTTGTCGCCACGCCCGACCAGGGTGTCGGCGGCGTTTTGTACCTGTTCGTAGGTGATCCCGGGGCGTGCCATATCGTATTACCTCGCGCTGTATCGTATTTTGTATTCCATATTATATTTTATATGATACAAAATACAATACATAATACGATGCCGATACAATTGCTCGCGCGTATTTCTGCCTGTCAGGCACAAAAAAACCCCGCCGTGGCGGGGTAGTATCGAGGCGTTGAGTCACCTATGTGTCGAAACGGCTTCTTCTTCCCATCAGGCGGAGATTGTCAGCCGTGGCCATGTTCGCGGATATATTGCTTTAGCTTCGTTGGCGTACGCTGCTTGCCACGCTGGCCGATGGCACGTTGCAGACTGGTAGGCAGGACATCCGACATGGGGCGCATACGCTTTACGTCAGCGTCGGTCAGTTCGCGGACTTCGCCGTTTTTATCCGTGAGTCGCGTTTTTATAGCGGCGTACCTCTTGTGAGTTGGCCTTCCTCGGCACTGCCTCTGGGGATGCCCGGTTCCCTGCTGTTTCGCTGCATGGATAAGTGAATGACGAGCGTGCGTTCAAGTGACGCCATGCTGGCCGATATCGACGCTTCGGCGAGCGGTGAACTGCTCTACCGTCGCTCCAAGAGTGTGCTGTTCAAGAGCCTGAAGGTGCGCCGCATCTTCGATGCCGACAACCAGACACTGCTGTATCTGATCTACAGCACCAAGGAGACCAGTGGCAGCTTCAAGCATGCCCTGAGCAGCGTGCCACTGTGGAATACCCAGGCCTGGCAGGCATCCATTGAAGAGTAAAATGGATATCCGCCAAACCAAAGGGGCGCGATATTTGTCGCGCCCCTTTGGTTTCGTCCAGGACGTGTCACAGCTCACGTCATATCGAGCGCCACACGTCCCTCGATCTTGCCGTCGATCATGCGCTGGAAGATTTCATTGATGTTCTCCAGCTTGTCAGTTGCAACGGTGGCCTTCACCTTTCCCTCTCCGGCGAAGTCCAACGCCTCCTGCAGATCCTGCCGGGTCCCGACGATGGAGCCACGCACGGTGATCCCGTTCAGTACGGTGTCGAAAATCGGCAACGGGAAGTCGCCCGGCGGCAAGCCATTAAGCACCAGGGTGCCACCTCGGCGCAGCATGCCCTGGGCCTGATCGAAGGCCTTGGGTGATACGGCGGTGACCAACGCGCCATGCGCACCACCAATCTCGCGTTTCAGGAAGCTCGCCGGGTCGGTCTTCAGGGCATTCACGGTGACGGTCGCACCGAGACTGTTGGCATGCGCCAGCTTGGCATCATCGATATCCACCGCCGCTACATTGAGCCCCATGGCACGGGCATACTGAACCGCCATATGACCGAGCCCACCGATGCCAGAGATTACCACCCATTGACCTGGGCGCGTGTCAGTCATTCTGAGCCCCTTGTAGACTGTCACGCCTGCACACAGCACGGGAGCAATCTCGAGGAAATCCACATTGTCGGGCAACCGACCCACGAAACCGGCATCGGCCAGGGTATAATCGGCAAAGCTGCCGTTCACCGAATAACCGGTATTCTGCTGTGATTCACACAGGGTTTCCCAGCCACCCAGACAGTGCTCACAGTATCCACAGGCCGAGTAAAGCCAGGGCACCCCGACACGATCCCCTTCCTTGACGTGGGTCACACCGTCGCCCACCGCCACGATGTGGCCAACCCCTTCATGACCCGGAATAAAGGGTGGGTTAGGCCTGACCGGCCAGTCGCCGTGGGCGGCATGCAGGTCCGTGTGGCAAACGCCGGTGGCGGCCACCTTGACCAGAATCTCACCCTGCTGCGGCCGAGGTACCGCGGCCTCTTCAATGGCCAGCGGTTCGCCGAACTTGCGTACTACCGCGGCTTGCATCGTCTTATCCATATCGGTTTTCCTCAATTGCCGGGCAGCCCGATGCCGCCCGTTACGCCCAGGTGTCAGGGGAAAGCACGGGGGGATGCCGCCCGGGCCGGTCGGCCGGGCGGCCAGGCTTCAGAAGAACCCCATCGGATTGATGTCGTAGCTGACCAGGAGGTTCTTGGTCTGCTGGTAGTGCTCGAGGGCTACCTTGTGGGTCTCGCGGCCAACGCCGGACTTCTTGTAGCCACCGAAGGCCGCATGGGCCGGATACTGATGGTAGCAGTTGGTCCATACGCGACCGGCCTGGATGCCACGCCCCATGCGGAAGGCCACGTTGATGTCGCGACTCCAGACGCCGGCGCCTAGGCCGAACTCGGTATCGTTGGCGATCGCCAGTGCCTCCTCCTCGTCCTTGAAGGTGGTCACCGCCACTACCGGGCCGAAGATCTCCTCCTGAAAGACGCGCATCTTGTTGTTGCCCTTGAGCAGGGTCGGCTCGATATAGAAGCCCTTGTCATAGGCCGGGTCGAAGCTCGCCTTGTCGCCGCCGGCAAGAAACTCGGCGCCCTCCTCCCGGGCGATCTCCATGTAGGACATGATCTTGTCGAACTGCTCCCGGGAAGCTTGGGCCCCCACCTGGACATCGGTATCCAGCGGATTGCCACGCTTGATCTGCCCGACCTTCTCCATCACCTTGGCCATGAAGGCGTCATACATGGACTCCTGGATCAGCGCCCGGGAGGGGCAGGTGCACACCTCACCCTGGTTGAAGAAGGCCAGCACCAGGCCCTCGGCGGCCTTGTCGATGAACGCAGGCTCGGCATTCATGATGTCGGCAAAGTAGATGTTCGGCGACTTGCCACCCAGCTCGACGGTGGAGGGAATGATGTTCTCGGCCGCACACTTGAGAATATGCGCCCCTACCGGGGTCGAGCCGGTAAAGGCGATCTTGGCGATGCGCTGGCTGGTGGCAAGGGCCTGGCCCGCCTCGGCGCCATAGCCATTGACGATATTGACCACGCCCGGGGGCAGCAGATCACCGATGACCTCCATCAGCTTGAGGATCGAAGCCGGCGTCTGTTCGGCGGGCTTGAGCACCACGCAGTTGCCCGCGGCCAGGGCGGGCGCCAGCTTCCAGACGGCCATCAGCAGCGGGAAGTTCCAGGGAATGATCTGCCCCACCACGCCCAGCGGCTCATGGAAGTGATAGGCCACGGTATTGGCGTCGATATCGGCGGCGGTGCCCTCCTGGGCACGAATGCAGCCGGCAAAGTAGCGGAAGTGGTCGACGGCCAGCGGAACGTCGGCATTGAGGGTCTCGCGGACCGCCTTGCCGTTGTCCCAGGTCTCGGCAACCGCCAGCATCTCGATATTCTGCTCGATGCGCTCGGCGATCTTGAGCAGTATGTTGGAGCGCTCCGCGGCAGAGGTCTTGCCCCAGTCAGGAGCCGCGGCATGCGCCGCATCCAGTGCCTTGTCGATATCCTCGGCACCGGAGCGGGGAATCTCGCAGAACACCTCGCCGTTGACCGGGCTGACGTTGTCGAAATACTCACCCTTCACCGGCGGAACGAACTCACCGCCGATGTAGTTGCCGTAACGTTTCTCGAAGCTGATGACGGAACCGGATTGACCGGGATTGGCGTAGATCATTGAGTATCTTCTGGCTGTTGTGATTATTAGACTGTGCCCAACCATTCTTGGTCGTGACCGCACCCTACAACAGTAGTAGGGCATGCGAGTTATAGTCAAATCTGGTGTACGGCGGTCAGGCGGCAGTCCTGTCTGACTGATCGGTCAATGGCTCACCATCCTGGAACTTGACGTTGTTCACGACCAGCTCCAGCTTGCTGAACCCCTTGATGCGCTTCCAGCGCTTCTCGGCGCTCTGAAGCAGCTTGAAGACCATCGCCAGGGTCGTCACCCGGGAACCACAGTTCCGGCTGCGCTTGCTCCGCAGACGGACCGTAGCGAAGGTCGACTCGATCGGGTTGGTGGTGCGGATATGCACCCAGTGCTCTGCCGGGTAGTCGTAGAACGCCAGCAGCTCCTCCCGATCCTTGGCCAAGCACGCCATGGCCTTGGGGTACTTGGCTTCGAAACGTTTCAGGGTGCGATCAAAGGCCTTGTGCGCCTCGTCGCGAGTCTCGGCCATCCAGATATCATGGAGCTCGGCCTTGACCTTGGGCTGCACGGATTTTGGCAACTTGTTCAGCACGTTAGCGGTCTTATGGACCCAGCAGCGCTGAGGATCAGTCTCCGGGTAAAGCTTATTCAGGGCCGCCCAAAACCCCATGGCGCCGTCACCCACTGCCAGCTTGGGGGCCGTGGTCAGGCCGCGCTTACGCAAGCCAGTCAGAAGGGTCTCCCAACTGGCCGCTGACTCGCGGAAGCCGTCCTCGACGACCACCAGCTCCTTGCGGCCCTGCTCGGTGACCCCGATGATCACCAGCAGGCACAGGCGGTCATCCATACGGACGTTGCTGTAGATGCCGTCGGCCCACCAGTAGACGTAGCGCCGGTCTGACAGATCCCGTTTCTGCCACTCGGCGTGCTCGGTCTCCCACTTCTGCTTGAGCCGCGATACCGTGTTAGACGATAGCCCCTTGGCCTGATCGCCCAGCAGCGCCGCCAGAGCCTCCTGGTAGTCACCGGTGGAGACTCCCTTCAGGTAGAGCCAGGGAATCAACTCCTCGACGCTACGGGCCCGCTTCAAGTAGGGCGGCAGCAGGCTGCTATTGAAGCAAACACCACTGCCGCTGCGGTCACGCACCTTGGGTACCTGCACGCTGACATCACCGATCCCCGTCTGGACCGTGCGCTCAGGCAGGTAGCCGTTGCGGACCACCGCACGGCGACCATCCTCCAGCGTCTTGTCGGCAAATTGCTCCAGGAAAGTGGTCAACTCCGCCTCCACAGCCTTGGCGATGAGGTCTCGGGCTCCTTTGCGCAGCAACTCATGCAGCGGGTCTGTAAGGCCGGCGTCTGGCTGCGTCACGTCTAGGAAGGTAGAATCTGTCATGGCGTATCCACTCGTGTTGGTTGAGATCTTGGTCGTGATCAATCAACAGGATACGCCACCCTTCCTACTTCCTCCCATACACCAGACTTGAGCTTAACTCACTAACGCCGTGCTGCAATCGCTCCGCTCTCTGGCCTGGCTGGCACCCTGCTCAGGGCTACGCCCCGAGACCCCGTCTTTTGTTTGCTGCCGCTCACAAGGGCCATTGCCGCGCCGTGTGCAGGACACGCAGGATACGCACGGTATCCTCGAGGAGATCGTAAACCAGGACATAGTGACGATGGGCGACAAGCTCTCGTGTTCCCTGGACGCGCCCCAGGCGACCGGCCTGGGGGTGTTCGGCCAAATGGCCGGCGGCTTCCTCAAAGCGCATGTCCAGGGACAGGGCTGCAATCGGGTCTTCGGCCTCGATGTAGTCGTAAATGGTTTCGCGATCGTGGTACGCGTCGAGCGTCCAGACCAGCCTCATGAAGCGGATTCGCCGAGCTTGCGACGGGTCTCGGCGCGTTTGGCGGCGAAGCGGGCTTCAACGTCAGCCGACGTGATGACGTCCCCTCTGTCAGCGGAGGTACGCCCTGCCTCGACTTGTTGGCGAAACCAGGCGTCATGGTCGTCCGCCGCCTGCTGTTGGCGCACATAGTCGCGCATGAAATCGCGGAGCAGCTGGGCTCCCGTCCGGTCGTGTCCTTTGGCGGCCGTGGAGAAGGCATCCTTCAGCGTGTCATCAACCCGAAAAGTGAAAGTGCTCATGGTGTGTACCTCATGATGCATTGCATTGTACAAACAGCGTAACACATAAGGGGATGGGGCGAGCTGTCCTTTCGGTCCCGTCAGCTTGACGAAACAGTCGGGATTTTGGCCCGCCAATTCATTCAAGATAAGGCGGGGACTAAGTCCCGTTGATAGAATCAGGATAAGCGCCATAATCTTGATTCTTCTCCCGGCTGTTGACTTGCGATGGCTGCTTATCGCCGAGAGGTGACCACGGAGCTGGGCAAGATCAACAGGCCACGTCCGTTGGCTACGCCTAACTCTTAGCGGGCACCTCGCAGGACGACCATTTCCCGTAGCCGAGAGGGGAGGGGTAAGTCGCTGATTCGGGGGTATGGCTAACCTATTGATGTGCAATGACTTTTTTCTGCCAGCGTTCTCATTAGGGGTACAATGTGTCCTTAGGACACATTGTACCCCTAATTCCAACGATGTCAAATGAAAAATACTGAAAATCAACAAAAACCTTGACAAGGTGCACTCTCCGGGTATATACGTCCTAAGGACGTATATACCCGGAGAGAACAGTGCCGATCTCAATAGAAGATGCGCTATCAAGCTGGCTAATAAATGACTATGGGAAAGGGGCCATTAGCAGGAAAAGGCTCCACGAAGAAATATTCATGCTGTATAAAAAGAGAGAGTACAAAGGAGAGAGAATAACTAAGATACAGATAAAAACTCCTCGTACAGAGCAATTCCATAGGTACACGGAAAGGCTTGAAATTGCAGGTGTCATAGAAGCAGATGACAAGAAGTCATTCTTCCATAAAGAATCTAAATTCTACAGGGTGCTTTCAAATAAAAAATCGCCAACAGCAAGCTTGTTGTGCGCTGTTTACCCCTATGCATACATATCAGATTTAAGTGCCATGCAATGGTATGGAATAACCAACAGAATCCCAAAGGTTATATATTTGACAGCATGCAATAAAAAAGAGTGGAGAAACTTAGGAAGGGCTGAGGTTATAGAAAGAACAGGACACCCTGGGGCTGCTGAGGATTTTATTCCCACATATCCTGTTTCTGGAAGGCACTTTGGTAAATCTGTATATGTTTCAGTTAAGAGCAATCCAAAAGATCCCCGGGAAGGAGATGAAGGAGTTAGAGTTCAAGACATTGGGGAGCTTTTTATAGACATGCTTCGCAATCCAGAAAAGTGCGGGGGTGAGCAGCATGTAATAGATGTTTATTTAGAATATGCCCCATCTTTTAAAAGAAGGATAATAAAATACGTCAATGATTATGGGAGGGCTATTGATAAAGCAAGGGTGGGGTTTATTCTCGGCACAGTGCTTGGTGTCGAATCATCTGATATTGATAGATGGAAGTCTGAGAAATCAAATCAGAGAGGGGGGTCAAGAGTCCTTTTTCCAAAAAGCGAATATGAAGAGATATATAGCCCGGAATGGAATATTTCAATAAATTATAGCGAGCTGCAAAAATATGGAACAATGGATTGTTGACTGGGTGAACAGATCCCCAGCCGATCAAGTAGATTTTAGGAAGGCAGTACATATAATTTTGATGGCAGTATCTTTAGATGGTGACCTTTCTAAAAGTATGGTTATGAAAGGTGGGATCCTTTTAGGGATACGATATGGAAGCAGCAGGTATACTACAGATATTGATTTTTCAACTTCTGAAAAGATGGTTGAGCTTGATGAAGATGAGATGAGAGATAAGATAAATATGAGGCTTTTTGAGGCAGAGGCAGAATTGCTTTATGGGATAAAATGCTCTGTTCAAAAGCTTAAAAAAATCCCTAAAAGAGCCGATGCCACCTTTCCATCTCTTGACATAACCATAGGTTATGCAAGGAAAAATAATGACTCTATGATGAGTAGGCTTGAAAGAGGACAGTCGTCGCAAGTTGTACAGATAGATTATAGTTTTAACGAGATCACGGGGACGACTCAAGAGATAGAGATTGATGGGGATGAGTGCATACAAGCATATGATCTAGTGTCTTTGCTAGCAGAGAAATTCAGATCGATATTGCAGCAAGTTGTTAGGAATAGAAGCAGAAGGCAGGATGTCTATGATATTTATTACTTGATTGATAGGTTTGCAGAGGGGAGTGACGAGGAAAAGGCTATGGTTTTGGAAATGCTTCTGGAAAAGTCCATAGGGAAAGATATTGATGAATTTTTGAATGTGAATGGGATGGATGATGAGCGTGTAATTTCTAGATCATCTGAGAATTTCAATGATATGGAAGATGAGATTGAAGGGGAGCTTCCTGGTTTTGAAGATTCTTATGCAGTGGTTAGAAGCTATTACAAAACAATGCCTTGGGAAACTGTTTAAATGCTAGTTAATTTTTCTGAAGACCAGGGTGATAGGAAGTGTAATCTTGATGCCTTCTGCTGTTTTTCTTCTTCGGAAAATAAATTTTTCTTGATGTTGGCTGATGGTTTTGGTGACTCATCACAAGAGGGAGTTTATAAAACAATAAGAAATTTATCTCATTTAATATCAAGTTCAGAATGCGAAAAAATTAATCCAGAACACCTGGAGTCTTCTCTTGAGGAAAGTGTTAAAATTTCTTTTCTTGGTCTTTCTGTGATAAATAATAGTTTTACACATGTTGTGTCCTCGGGGGATTGCAGGGTTTATGTTAACGGTCAGGTTTTATCCAGTGATGACTCTGTTGCATGGAAAGCTTTAATCAAAAGAAAATCCCATGATGATGCCGCTAAATATGCTGTCGCACACCCTTTGCGTAATCGCTTGACCTCTCATGTTGAAAAGGGGAGAAAGGTTGATTTTAAGGAAATCGATTTTAAACTAAGTTCAGGAGATAGAGTGCTGGTTTGTACTGATGGGGTTTGGTCAATATTCCATGACCATATATCTAGCGGAGAGTTTTCTCTAGATATGGTTTGCGGCAATATTATAGATAACGGAATGGCGTTAGAGTTAGTTTTTTGAGTGTTCGATATTCTTTATCAAAGGGTTGTTTTCTTTACGCACGCTGACCGCCCCTCCAGAAGGCCCTGGAGGGGCGGTTTTTAGTAGGAACATCCGTTCCAGGCCAATCAGCGGACGCCCTTGCTTTCCTGCCGCATTGGGGAAATAGGATGTAGTGCACCTGAATCCCGAACGGGACCCAGTACCACAGGCCGCAGGATTTTAAAGAGCCGAAGTCATTTTATATGGCAACTATGTTGACAGACTCCGTGCTCGTATAATCAGTTGACGAAAGCTGCGCGAATGCCGTGCACACAGGCCGCGTGGACAGCATTTTTTCTTCAAGGACGTAATTGGATGGCTTATTTTTCATTTCGACGGTTGCTACGCGTATCCCACGCCGTGGCATTTTTCGTGCTGCTGCCCTGGGGGATGTTCTGCACCAGTGCCGGTGCCCAGACATTAGCGCCGGAAAAGACGCTGACGGTGGGTGTGGCGACGGTTCCGCCCTTTGTCATGGAAGCTGCTGAGGGTGAGCTGGAAGGCATTAGCGTTGATCTGTGGCAGAACATTGCCGAGCGTAGGGGCTGGGATTTTGTCTGGCAGCCGCTGCCATTTTCCGATCTGCTGGATGCGGTGGAAGCCGGCGACGTCGATGTGGCTGTAGGCGCTCTGACCATGACTGCTGATCGCGAGGAGCTCTTTGATTTCAGCCATCCGTTTTATCAGACCGGGCTTTCCATCGGCGTGCCGCCCCAGGCAGACCAGAGCCTGTTGCGTGTGTTCCGGGCACTGGTCAGCTGGCAGTTTTTAAGCGTGGTGTTGGGGCTCTCCGTGCTACTGCTGGCCGTAGGCTTGCTGGTATGGCTGGCTGAACACAAGCGCAACCCCGAGCAGTTTGGCGGCTCGGTATTCCGAGGCATGGGGGCGGGCCTTTGGTGGGCTGCCGTCACCATGACCACGGTAGGCTATGGTGACAAGGCGCCCACAACACTTGTCGGCCGGCTGATCGGGCTGGTGTGGATGTTTGCCGGCTTGATCGTGGTCGCCAGTTTCACTGCTGCGATCACCACGTCGTTGACGGTGGGCAATCTGACCGCGCGTATCCAGAGCGAAAACGACCTGCACGGCACCGTGGTCGCAACGATCGATGACACGGCAAGTCAGCGCTACCTTGAAGAGCAGCACGTTCGCTACCGTACCTATCCTGATCTGACTAGCGCCATGCGCTCGGTTGCCAGCGGGGAAACCGGCGCGGTGGTGTATGACCGTGCGTTGATGCAGTATCGCAACCAGCAGCTGGGGGCTGATCGCCTGACGATATTGCCGGGAGTCTTCGCCAAGCAGCTGTATGCCTTCGCCATTCCCGAAGGTAGCGCCCTGCGTGCGCCGTTGTCCCTTGAGGTACTCGACGTGACCGAATCCGAACGGTGGGACGATATCGTTTCGCGCTATCTGGTGCGCTAGGGGCTGGCACGACGCCGGCAGCCACGCGTCTGCCATTTCACCTGTCTGTCATCTGAGGCCATTACCTTGCGGGGGCTACATCCACGATCAGGTGACCCGACATGAGCAAGGAAATTGAAGATCATCGCGTACTGAACAGCAGCCATAATTTGCCGTTTGCCGACGTGCTGGCCCGGCGCGTCTCCCGGCGTGGCGTCATGCGCGGTAGCGCCGGACTCGCAGCAGCTTCGATGCTGGGTATGGGCGCGCCGATGTCGGCACTGGCCGCAACGACATCGAAAAAGCCGCTGGAGCTGGCTTTCGAGGCCGTACGGGGTTCCCATACGGATGCAGTGGTGGTACCGGAAGGCTACCGTGCCCAGGTGCTGGTGCCCTGGGGGGCGCCACTGTTTGATGGTCAGCACTGGAATGCCTCCCAGCCGATGGATGCCGAGCGCCAGGCAGCAAGCGTCGGTATGCACCATGACGGAATGGCCGGTTTTGGGCTGGATGACAGCAACGCGTCGAGTCGTTTTGTGCTGGCGCTGAATAACGAATATATCGACCAGGACGCGTTGTGGGCGCCTCAGGGCGGACCGACCAATGCCGAGGCTGGCCAGCGCCCGGCGGAGGAATCGCGAACCGAGATCAACGCGCACGGCGTTACGCTGGTCGAAGTGCAAAAAGAGGCGGGCGGCGGTTGGTCCCACGTTGTCGGCTCACCTTACAACCGCCGCTTGACCAGTGCCACGGTGATGGAGATTTCGGGCCCAGTGGCCGGCAGTGAATACGTTAAAACACGCTTTTCCCCCGATGGTCGCCTCACGCGAGGAACCAATAATAATTGTGCCAACGGTGTCACGCCCTGGGGCACCTACCTGGCCTGTGAAGAGAATTGGCCCAACGTGTTTACCCACGCCGGCGAGCGTTTCAGTGACGATGCTCGGCTGGGCATTATGACCGAACGCACCCGCTACGGCTGGGAAACTTCGGCAGGAGATGCAAGCGAAGTCGAAGGCGAATTCGCCCGCTTTGATATTACCCCGCGAGGCGACGGCGCCGCTCAGGACTATCGCAACGAAGCACGGACCTTTGGTTATCACGTTGAAGTTGACCCGTACAGCGGCGCGCGGGCGGTAAAGCGCACGGCGATGGGGCGTTTTCGCCACGAAGGCTGCTGGCTGGGCAAGCTGGAGGCCGGCAAGCCGGTAGTCTTCTATTCGGGGCACGATGCCCGCAACGAGTATGTGTATAAATTCGTATCCCGGGCCATGTGGAATCCTGACGATGCCAACCGTCCCGGAAAATCCTATGACCGTATGGCGATTGGCGCCAAATACCTGGATCAGGGCACGCTTTACGTTGCACGTTTCAATGCAGATGGCACCGGTGACTGGCTGGCACTGACGCCATCCTCAATAACGTCTCAAGGAAATACGCTTGCCAGTGCCATGGGATTAGGCGACGACGACATGGCCGGCCTGCTGATCAGTACCTGTGATGCCGCTGATTTGATGGGGGCAACGCCAATGGATCGTCCCGAGTGGGCAACGGTAGACCCCACCTCCGGCGAGGTATACCTGACGCTGACCAATAATAGCCAGCGCACGGCGGAGCACACCGACCCTACCTACACCAACGATGGTAGCGGCGTGGCAGAGTCAGGGGTTGGCTATGCCACCGCGCCTACCAATACGGCCAACCCGCGTCCGGATAACGGTGCCGGGCATATTATTCGCTGGCGCGAAGCGTCTGATCAGGCCCGGTTTGCCTGGGAAGTCTTTGTCTTTGGAGCGGGCGCGGGCGATGAAGATAACCTGTCCGGCCTGACGGAAATGAACCAGTTTGCCAGCCCCGACGGGTTATGGTTTGACGAGCGCGAAGGCGGGCAGGGCATTCTTTGGATTCAGACCGATAACGGCTATGAAAGCGTCGCCGACTATACCAACGACCAGCTGTTGGCGGTGATTCCCGCGTCCCTTGATTCAGACAGCCCCGACGCAATAATTAACGCCGCCAACCAGCATCAGCTGAAACGCTTTGCCGTGGGCCCCAACGGCTGTGAGGTAACGGGTATTTTCGCTACGCCGGACAAAACGGCGCTGTTCATCAATATCCAGCACCCCGGCAACTGGCCGGCCAATGGTGATGCGCTTACCCAGGATGCCACTCAGGTGGCCAAGGGCGCGGTACGCCCGCGTGCGGCAACGGTGGTGATCGAGAAGAAGGACGGTGGGCCGGTGGCCGTATAGTGACTTGCCACGTGCCCTTATGGGTGCGGCGGCTGGCGCACGCGTGAAGTCGGTACCGCGGCGTTGGGGCGGGTCGCAATAAAGGCCGCAATGGTGCAGAAAAAAAGTGCCATTGCGGCCAGTAGCCAAGGCTCGGCTCCGCTCAACCATAGCAAGGCCCTGGCCGAGACGGCGGCGCTATTGGCCCTGTCAAAAAAAGCCGAGGCGATCTGGGGCACGACCAACGACGAGGACGACTGACCAGCCTCCCGGATCGCCAGCGTATCGTGACTCTGGTGCAAGACGCCCAGCGTGACGGTGCTCGGCTGGCCAAGGCCTGTCAGGTGATGGGCATCAATGTGCGAACCTATTACCGCTGGGTTGCGGAAGGCGAAGTGACGGCGGATCGCCGCCCCGACGCCGACCGCCCGGAGCCGGCCAACAAGCTGTCGCCCGAGGAACGAGAGGCTGTTGTGGCGCTGTGCAACGCCCCGGAGTATCGGAGCCGCCCTCCCGCCTTCATCGTGGCCGATCAGGCGGACAAGGGCCGCTACCTGGCCTCTGAGTCGACGATGTACCGAGTGCTTCATGAATATGACCAGCAACACCATCGGGGCCGACAGCAGGCCCCACAGCGCAAGCGACCGCCGACCACGCACCAGGCCACGGCGCCAAACCGGCTTTGGTGCTGGGATATCAGCTGGTTACCGGGCCCTGCACGCGGTACTTGGTGGTACCTGTACCTGATCATGGACATCTTCAGCCGCAAGATCGTCGGGCACGAGGTCTACGAAACGGAAACCGGCGAACTGGCCGCCGAACTGATCCAGAAAGCCTGCTGGCGAGAGCATCTGACAGACCCTCATAAACCCTTGATTTTGCATTCCGATAACGGCAGTCCGATGAAGGCGGCGACCTTCCTGGAGAAGCTCTACGATCTGGGCATCACCCCGTCGTACAGCCGCCCTCGGGTCTCCAAAGCATCAACGCCTTCTCGGAGTCGCTGTTCAGGACCTGCAAGTACCGGCCCGACTACCCGATGGACGGCTACGAGAGCCTGTTAGCGGCGCAGCAGTGGGTGACGCGCTTCGTGCACTGGTACAACCACGAGCACCGCCACAGTGCGATACGATTCGTTACCCCGGGTGAGCGGCATGCTGGTCAGGATGACGAAGTGCTGGCCAGGCGAGACGCCATCTATGCCGAGGCGAAACGACAACATCCCGGTCGGTGGA
>NZ_AP043931.1:0-2915535 GCF_055382465.1 Halomonas garicola | reverse complement strand
GGATAACGCCGCCGAGAAACGTGCCGGTGCACAGCACCACGGTGTCGCCGTGAAAGCGGATGCCGGTTTCGGTGACGGCGCCGCGCACGGTATCGCCGTCCATGATCAAATCGCCCGCCGACTGCTGAAAAATCGTCAGGTTGGGCTGGTTTTCCAGCGTGCGGCGGATGGCGCTTTTGTAGCGCACGCGGTCAGCCTGGGCTCGCGTTGCGCGCACCGCGGGCCCCTTGCGGGCGTTCAACACGCGAAACTGGATGCCGCCCTCGTCCGTGGCCAGCCCCATGGCGCCGCCCAGAGCGTCGATTTCCTTGACCAAGTGGCTTTTGCCGATACCGCCGATGGCGGGATTACACGACATCTGCCCCAGGGTCTCGATGTTGTGAGTTAACAGCAGGGTCTGACAGCCCGTGCGGGCGGAGGCCAGTGCGGCTTCGGTTCCCGCATGGCCACCGCCGATGACAATGACGTCAAAGCGGTCGGGGTAATTCAAAGGTCACCTCGTCTTGTGCGTTTGGCACCGATGTGAATAAGGCGCGGGGCGCCAAGGGTTCTCCAAGCCGACCAGTATAAACCTCCTGTGGGTAACCGTCAGGTTTTTCCACATCCGGTTTTCCGCGGTTGCTTCTCTTAATCAATAACAGATCAATTAAATAAAGAAGTTCTGTTGTTGCTGTAATAACTGGTGTGGATGATTTCTGTGGAAAAGCATTTATTTTCTATGTCTATCAGCATCTTGCATTGTTATTTAATCGGCTGATAAGCAGCGGATAGCGGGCGTACAAGCGTTGAATGAACGGTGGATAACCTTGCCGCTTATCCACCGATGCAGATAGCGACAACTTTTCCACCGACGCATACCGGCGTTGTCACCGCGCCTGTGAACAACCTGAGCGCGGCGCAGCAAACGGCCTTTTTCCCGCCTGGCGCGGGGCCCGTAGCCGTTCGGGAGCGTCCACGTAAAAAATAGTATCCACAGGCAAAAAAGCCTGTTTTAGCAGGGTTTTGGTGCAATAGGTCTGGCAAAATCGGCGCAGAGAGACCCAGGAATGCAGAATGATCGTGCAGGATGGATTCCACAGCGCGGGATCTGATAGAAGGGTAGGGACGGTATCGATCCCTTGAGCAGGAAACACGGGCGGCGTTAGTCTTGGATCTTGATTGCCCCGCGAATCCGTTAACAGGAGATCCCTATGGAAGATCGCGTATTGCTGATTACCGGCGCCTCAAGCGGCATCGGTGCCGCGACGGCTCGCGCCGCCGCAGAGAAAGGCTACCGGCTGGTACTGGCGGCGCGCAGCGTCGATAAACTCGACGCCCTCGCCGAGGAGATTGGCACCGATCGGGTGATGACCGTGAGCTGCGACGTAACCTCGATAGACGATCAGCAGGCCATGGTCGAAAAGGCGCTCGAGCGCTTCGGCCGGCTGGACGCGGTCTTTGCCAACGCCGGGCGCGGCGGTTCCCCCGGCGGGTTCAGCGGGGCAGACCCCGAGCAGTGGAAGGACATGCTGCTGACCAACGTCTACGGCCTCGGCCTGACCCTGCAGGCGACGCTTCCCGCCCTCAAGGAAAGCCAGGGCCATATGCTGCTGACCGGCTCTGCCGCCGGGCGCGCGACCATTCCCGGCTCCATGTACAGCGCCAGCAAATGGGCGGTGACCGGCATCGGCCACAACCTGCGCGAAGAGCTGCGCGGCACCGGGATGCGCGTCACCCTGATCGAGCCCGGTATGGTGGATACGCCCTTCTTTGACGAGCGCCCTTCCCATGCCATGAAAGACGAAGACATCGCCAACGCGGCGATCTATGCCCTCAGCCAGCCAGCCCACGTGGATGTCAACGAAATTCTGGTGCGCCCGACGCCGGCCGTGGAATAAATACCGCCCGTATCCTCAGTGTTTGAGTATCCGCGCGAGGAAGTTCTGGGTGCGCTCGTGCTGCGGCGCATCGAACAGCTGCTCGGGCGGGCCTTCCTCGGTGATTTCTCCCTGGTGGATGTAAATCACGCGGTCGGCCACTTCCCGGGCAAAGCCCATTTCGTGGGTGACGACCACCATGGTCATGCCTTCCTTGGCCAGCTCGCGCATGGCGTCCAGCACTTCGCCGATCATCTCCGGGTCCAGCGCCGAGGTGGGCTCGTCGAACAGCATCAGCCGCGGCTCCATGGCCAGCGCCCGGGCCAGCGCCACGCGCTGCTGCTGGCCGCCGGAGAGCTGCGACGGGTACTTGTCGGCCTGATCCTCGATGCCCACGCGCTCCAGCAGGCGGGTGGCGTTGCCGGTGGCGTCGCGGCGGCTGGCACCGCGAACCTTGATCGGTGCCAGGGTGACGTTGTCGCGCACGCTGAGGTGGGGAAACAGGTTGAACTGCTGAAACACCATGCCGACTTCGGTACGGATCTGCTGCAGCGCCTGTCCGCCCTTGCCGTGGGGGTGAAGCGTCTTGTCGGCCACGTCGAGCGAGCCCTGCTGAAACTCTTCCAGGCCGTTGATGCAGCGGATCAGAGTGGATTTTCCCGAGCCGCTGGCGCCGATCACCACCACGACTTCGCCGGGGGCGATCTCCAGATCGATATCCTTGAGCACGTGCAGGCTGCCAAAGTGCTTGTTGAGCTTTTGCATGTGCACGATAGGCGGCGCGTTCCGGTCAGGCTGCGCGGTGGGGGTCGATTGCGTCGTTGCGTTCATGGGCAGTCCTTATTCTCCGGCAAGGCCTCTGCGCTCCAGCTGCGTGAGCAAGAGGGAAAGCGTCCAGGTGATGGCGAGATAAAGCAGCGCCACCATGAAATAGACCTCCATGGCGGTAAAGGTCGTGGCGATATAGATCTGCCCCTGGCGGACGAGCTCGCCGACGCCGATCACGGAAAACAGCGAGGTATCCTTGATGCTGATGATGGCCTGGTTGCCCAGCGGCGGCACCATGCGGCGCAGCGCCTGGGGCCAGATGATGTAGCGAAACGACTGGCGGCGGGAAAGGCCCAGCGACAGCGCCGCTTCGCGCTGGCCGCGCTCGATGGACTGCACGCCGCCGCGGACGATTTCGGAAATGTAGGCGCCGGAGTTGACCGCAATGGCGGCGATCCCCGCGGTCAGCGCATTGATCGGCCCGCCGAGCAGCTGGGGCAGGCCGTAGAAAATAAACAGCACCTGAACCAGGATCGGCGTGCCGCGAAACACTTCGATATAGACAATGGCCGGCCAGCGCATCCAGCGCAGCGGGCTGATGCGCATCAGCCCGAAGATGATACCGATGATAAAGCCGATGGCGAGGCCGCCAAACGAGATCAAAAGCGTCCAGGGGACGCCGGGCAGCAGGTGGGGGATCGAGGCGAGCGCTGCTGCCCAGTCAAAATTAAAGGTTACGTCCACGGGGGCATCTCCTGATCAGGGACGATAGATAAACCGCAGTGATGAAATGACGCAGGGCCGGGAGCGATGCCCACCGGCCCTGACCACCTATAACCCTTGGTACTATATATTGGCACTATATAACAGGATGACGCTTAAGGCCGGTGCCCAAGGCCTAGTCGGCGTCGGGGGCTTCACCAAACCACTTGGTGTAGATCTCCTCGTAGGTGCCGTCTTCTCTCATGGCCGCCAGCGCCTCGTTGGCAGGCTCCAGCCACTTGCTGCCCTGGTGGAAGACGATGCCGTACTGCTGGCCTTCGTACAGCGGGCCCACTACCTTGGCCCGGCCTTCGCCCTGGGTCTGCGCGAAGTAGGCGACGTTGGGGGCGTCATAAAAGGCGGCGTCGACGTTGCGGCCAAGAAGCGCCATGTACATGTCGGAGGTGCCGGGATAGGGCGTGATCTCGGCGCTGTCGCCGAGCTCTTCCTGGAGGAAGTCGTAGCTGGTCGAACCGATCTTGGTGGACACCGACTTGCCTTCGAGATCTTCCAGGGTCTCGATGTCGTCGTTGCCCTCGCGCACCATCAGGCGCAGGCCGGAATCGTAGTAGGGGTCGGAGAAGTCCACCACCTTGGCGCGTTCGTCGGTGATGGTGGTGCCGGCAATGGCGATTTCCTGACTGCCGGTTTGCACGGCGGGAATGATGCCGGAGAACTTCATGGTGGTCAGGTTGACCTCGAAGCCGGCGCGCTTGGCGACCTCGTTGATGATGTCCATGTCGAAGCCGACCATTTCGTCGGTTTCGGAATCCAGCATCTCGAAGGGCACAAAGCTTGGGTCGGTGGCCACGTTGACGCTGGGCTTGTCCTGGGCCATGGCGGCGCCGGCGCTGCCGAGGCCCGCGACCATGGCGGCGGCCAGCAGGGTATGAGCCACAGGCGTGCGGCCGAGGGCCTGCCGGGTGATCGTTGCCAGGTTATTGTTCCGCATTGGATTATCCCCGTCTGATAGTGCCTGGCGGCGCAGCGTCGGATAGGTCCCGGCGCCGGCCAGGCAAGTTATTGGATTTTTCTGCTATGGGACAAGGATAACCTTGGCGAGAAACCGGCGATGGGTCAAGCGGGCGGGCAGGCGCTGGCGGCATGTGAGCGCCGCGCAAAGGGGCACGATCCGGCGTCAGACCATAAAAGAGGCGCCGCAGCCGCAGGTCGAGCTGGCGTTGGGGTTTTCCACGCGAAAGCGCGCGCCGGCCAGGCCCTCTTCGTAATCAACGGTCGAGCCGACCAGATACTGGTAGGACAGCGGGTCCACCACCAGCGAAGCGTCGTCAAAATCGATGAGGGTGTCGTCGTCGGATACGTTGTCGGCAAAGTCGAAGCCGTACTGAAACCCCGAACAGCCGCCGCCGGTGACGTAGACGCGCAGCTTGAGCGCGCGGTTGCCTTCTTCTTCCACCAGCGCCTTGAGCCGTATACGGGCGCTGTCGGAAAGAAGCAGCGGGGTGGGAACAAAGGATGCTGCAGTGCTCATGGCTATCTCCCGCAAGCGTGAGAGGAAATCGGGCGGTGGCCACACCGCCGATCCGTTAGCGTAATAATCTACAACGCTAAGTATGGATAAGACCCGGCAAAAGGGTCAACGTTCGTAGGATCTGCCCGAGTGGGCCGTCAGGGCATCAGCGCCGGGGCTTCAAGGCCCAGGTGCTCGTCAAGGCCGAACATCAGGTTGAGGTTCTGGATGGCCTGGCCCGAGGCGCCTTTTACCAGGTTGTCGATCACCGAGAGTACCACCACGGTGTTGCCGCCTCCCGGGCGGTGGACGGCCAGCCGGCAGACGTTGTTGCCCTTGACGCTGCGGGTTTCCGGGTGGTTGCCCGCGGGCATGACGTCGACGAAGGGCTCATCGGCATACCAGGTTTCAAACAGCGCCTGGAGATCGGCCTCCGGCTCGGCGACAAGCTGGCCGTAGAGCGTGGCGTGAATGCCGCGAATCATGGGTGCCAGGTGCGGGACGAAGGTAAGGTTGACCTCGCCGTTGTGCGCCGCGACCAGCCCCTGGCGGATTTCCGGCAGGTGGCGGTGGCCGCTGACGGCGTAGGCCTTGAACGACTCGCTGGCCTCGGCCAAAAGCGAGCCGACCTTGGCCCCCCGGCCGGCGCCGGTGACGCCGGTCTTGCAGTCGGCGATCAGCTGGCCGGGGTCGATCATGCCGGCTTTCAGCAGCGGCAGAAAGCCGAGCTGTACGGCGGTGGGGTAGCACCCCGGCACGGCGATCAGCCGCGCCTTCTTGATCGCTTCGCGGTGGAGTTCCGGCAGGCCGTAAACGGCGTCGTCAAGAAGCTCAGGCGCGCCGTGGGTCTGGCCGTACCAGGCTTCCCATTCGGCGATGTCGCGCAGGCGAAAGTCCGCCGAGAGGTCGATGACCCGGGTGCCCCGGGCGAGAAGTTCGCCGGCGAGGGCGTGGGCCACGCCGTGGGGCGTGGCGAAAAACACCGCGTCCAGGCGGCCAAGCGCGTCGGCGTCGGGCTCGCTGAAAGCGAGATCGTCGTAATGCCCGCGCAGATTGGGGTACATGTCCGTGACCTTTACCCCCGCCTCGGAGCGCGAGGTGATCGCCTCGACGCTGACGCCAGGGTGCTGGGCCAAAAGGCGCAGAAGCTCTACGCCCGTATAGCCGGTACCGCCTACAATGCCAACCTTGATCACGTTTGACTCCTTTATGACGTATGCCCGCCCCGAGTCGCCGGGCTGTCGAAGTAAATACGCCTATGATACACAATAGGGCAAGTACCAGCGTAAAACGTACGAAGGCCAGGACACTACAAGGACATTCCCCGCGTGGCACGCATATTGCGTTCGTTTTTCACCCTTAAGCGCTTCAGGCGCCAGCTCGCCAACGTCGATGCGCTGCCCCAGCTCTGCGTGCTGGGGCTGGTTTCCGGGGTGATTACCGGGGCGCTGATGGTCGGCTTTCGCAGCCTGTTGAGCCTGGGCGCGTCGCTTTATATGCCCGACGGAAGCCCCGAAGCCTTCGAACAGCTCACCCCCTGGGTGCGCGCCGCGCTGCCGCTGCTGGCGGTGCTGCTGATTGGCCTCTGGCTTGGCCGCCTGACGCCCTCCGGGCGCAAGATCGGCATTGCCCACGTCATCGAGCGGCTGACCTACCATCAGGGGCGCTTTTTACGCCGCAACTGGTTCACCCAGTGGTGGGTAGGGCTCGTTTCGGTGCTCGGCGGGCTTTCCGCCGGCCGCGAGGGGCCGGCTATTCACCTGGGCGCGGCGGCGGCAAGCGGGCTCGGGCAGTACCTGCGCCTGCCGCACAACAGCCTGCGCGTGCTGGTGGCCTGCGGTACCGCCGCCGGCATTTCGGCGTCGTTCAACACCCCCATCGCCGGGGTGATCTTCGCCATGGAAGTGGTGATGATGGAATACACCATTACCGGGTTTATGCCGGTGATACTCGCCTCCACCGTGAGCGGCCTGGTGGCCCAGCTGGCGTTCGGCTTCGAAAGCCCCTTCCAGGCAAGCGATGTGGCGCTGGGCTCGCTTGCCAACCTGCCCTGGATCGTGGTCAGCGCCCTGGGCATCGGCCTGCTGGCGGCCGGCTTTGTAGAGCTGGCGCGGGTGGGTCGGCGTCTGGAAAGGTTTCCTTTGGCCGCCCGCTTTGCGCTGGTCGGCGTGCTGGTCGGCGGGGTTGCCTGGTTCTACCCCGAGGTCCAGGGCATGGGCTACGACACCCTGGGGCTGACGTTCAGCGGCAGCTTGACCGTCGACGTCCTGCTGGCGGTGGCCGTGGGCAAGCTGCTGCTGACCGCGTTTACCGTGGCCTGCGGCATCCCGGTGAGCATCATAGGGCCGATCCTGGTGGCCGGGGGCGCGGCCGGGGCGCTGTTTGGCCTGGCCGGCAACCAGCTGATGCCCAACGTCTCCGCGAGCCCCGCGGTGTACGCCATGCTGGGCATGGCGGCGATGATGGGCGCCATTCTGCAGGCGCCGCTGGCCGCGCTGATGGCGCTTTTGGAGCTGACCCATACGCCCAACATGATGCTGCCGGGCATGCTCACCGTGGTGGTGGCCTGCCTGACCAGCCGCCAGCTCACCGGCAGCAAGGGGTTTTTCAACAGCGCGCTGAGCGGCAGCCGCCATCCGCTGCAGCATCCGCTGATGCAGGCGCTGTCCCGGGTATCGGTGCCGGCGGTCATGGAGCGCAACCTGGTGCGGACCCGGCGGATGATTACCCCCGCCGCGGCGCACAAGCTGCTCGAAACCAATCCGGTCTGGCTGATTATCGAGCGCTCGAGCCAGAAAAAGCCGCTGCTGGCGCTGCGCGGTTCGGCCCTGGCCCGCTGGCTTCTTGAGCATGAAACGCCTATTCAACAGGGGCACCGCGACTACCAGCGGATCGATCTGATGGAAATCCCCGGTCAGCGTCTGGAGCTTGCCCCCATTGGCCTTCAGGCCACGCTGTCCGAGGCGTTTATCGCCCTCCAGGATGAAGCGCTGGGCGCGCTTTACGTGGTGCACGGTCGCCATCTCAAGCAGCGGCGGATTTCAGGTATCATCACTCGCGGGGCGGTGGAACGTTACTATCAGTATAACGACCGGCCGATGGCCAACCGCGACGGCGGCAACACCAGAAATCTTCTCTGAGGCAGCCGCCACACAAAGGTAAGGAGTCAGCATGTATTTATGGGTGAAGGCGATCCACTTGATGGCCGTGGTCACATGGTTTGCCGCGCTGTTCTATCTGCCGAGGCTTTATGTCTACCATGCCATTGCCCGGGACAACGACGAGCGCGAGAGCGTGGAAAATTTCAAGATCATGGAGCGCAAGCTGTATCGCGGCATCATGACGCCGTCGATGATTGCGGTCATCGTGCTGGGCCTCATTTTGCTGGCGCTTTCCCCGCAGTGGCTCAGCCAGGGGTGGATGCACGCCAAGCTATTTTTCGTGGTGCTGCTGATTGGCTACCACCACGTCTGCCTGATTTACCTCAAGCAGCTTGCCGAAGAGCGCTGCACCAAGCGCCACGTGTTTTTCCGCTGGTTTAACGAGCTGCCGGTGCTGGCGCTGATAGCGATCATGATTTTCGCCGTGGTGAAGCCCTTTTGACGGCGACGACGCTGCTGAACGACTCGCTTCCCCCGGTGGTGCTGGTGCTCGCCGGCCATGACCCTACCGGCGGCGCCGGCATAATAGCCGACAGCGAAGCCGTGGCCGCCAACGGCGGCTGGGCGCTGACCGTGCCCACCGCGCTGACCGTGCAGAGCTGCGCCGATGTGCGCCGGGTGGTGCCGGCCGACCCGGCCCTCATGGAAGAAGCGGTGGAGGCGCTTACCGACATGCCGGTGGCTGCGATCAAGATCGGGCTGCTGGCGGATGCGGCTACGCTTGCGGCCGCCGAGCGCATTGTGCGCCGCTTCCCCGGCGTGCCGGTGGTGATCGACCCGGTGCTCAAGGCCGGCGGCGGCGCTGAGTTATCCACCCCCGATCTATGCCGACGCTTTGTGGATAAGTTGATCGGGCATGCAGATATCCTCACGCCCAACCGCCACGAGCTTGCCCGGCTGACGCCGCAGATGGCGGGCGCCGATGACACGGCCCGGGCCGTGGCGCTGCTGTCCGCGGGCTGCCAGAGCGTACTGGTCACCGGCACCGACGACCCGCTGCCGGGAAGCGGTAGCGACACGGTCACCCATACCCTGCATACGCCGGAAAGCGCTCGCCAGTGGCAGTGGCCGCGGCTGCCGGCCACGTACCACGGCTCGGGCTGTACCCTGGCGGCCGCCATTGCTGCGCGCCTGGCCGCCGGCGAGGGGCTCGCCGCGGCGTGCGAGCAGGCCCAGCATTTTGCCTGGCAAAGCCTCTCCCACGGCTACCGGCCGGCGCACGGCCAGCATTTGCCCAACCGTTTTTATACACACCGCCACTGACATATTTATCCCGAGGAGGATGTCATGACCACTTCCGCTGAACTGTTTGAACTTGCCAGCCGCCGGATCCCCGGCGGGGTCAACTCGCCGGTACGCGCCTTCAAGGGCATGGATCGCCCGCCAATCTTCATGGAGCGCGCCCAGGACGCCTACCTGTTCGACGTGGAAGGCAATCGCTACGTGGACTACGTGGGCTCCTGGGGGCCGATGATCACCGGCCACGCCGACCGCGACGTGCTCGCCGCGGTGCGCGCCCGGCTGGACAACGGCCTTTCCTTCGGCGCGCCCACCGCGGAGGAAACCACCATGGCCGACCTCATCTGCGAGATGATCCCGAGCATGGAAATGCTGCGCATGACCAGCTCCGGCACCGAGGCCACCATGTCGGCCATCCGCCTGGCCCGGGGCTACACCGGCCGCGACAAGATCGTCAAGTTCGAGGGCAACTACCACGGCCATTCCGACTCGCTGCTGGTCAAGGCCGGCTCCGGTGCGCTGACCCACGGCGTACCCAACTCGCCCGGCGTGCCGGCTTCCCTTGCCGAGCACACCGTGACGCTGTCGTTCAACGACCCGGACGACGTGGAAGCCTGCTTTGAAGAGATCGGCGACCAGATCGCGGGCATCATCGTCGAGCCGGTGGCCGGCAACATGAACTGCATTCCCGCCCTGCCCGAGTTTCTCGAAACCCTGCGCCGGGTGTGCAACGAATACGGCAGCGTGCTGATTTTCGACGAAGTGATGACCGGTTTCCGCGTGGCCCTGGGCGGCGCCCAGGCGCACTACGGCGTCACTCCGGATCTGACCTGCCTGGGCAAGATCGTCGGCGGCGGCATGCCGGTGGGCGCCTTCGGCGGCAGCCGCGAGATCATGGAGCAGATTTCGCCGCTGGGGCCGGTCTACCACGCCGGGACGCTCTCGGGGAATCCGCTGGCCATGGCCGCGGGCACCACGCTATTGAACAAGGTGCAGGTGCCGGGCTTCCACGATGCCCTGACCCAGCGGGTCGAAACCCTGTGCAACGGCCTCAAGGAGCGCGCCGACGCCGCCGGTGTGCCCATGGTGGCGCAGTCGGCCGGGGGCATGTTTGGGCTCTTCTTCACCGCTCAAAGCCGCGTGGACAACTTTGCCCAGGCCACCGCCTGCGACCCTGAGGCCTTCCGCCGCTTCTTTACCGGCATGCTCGACGAAGGCGTCTATCTGGCGCCGTCGGCGTTTGAAGCCGGCTTCATGTCCAGCGCCCACACCGCCGAAGATATCCAGCACACCCTGGACGCCGCGGAAAAGGTCTTTGCCAGCATGGCGTAAAGCCGGTCGGCGTTATCCTCGGTATTAACCCGATGACGGCGCCGTGCCTTCTATTCTGCGATAAGCCGCCTTTCCGGGCGGCTTTTTTATGGGGCCAATAGGCTTTGTACGCCGGGTGCCGCCCGGCGTACACTGAGCGACTGCCAAGGAGATCACCACCATGACCGCAACACGCACCCTTGTGCTCGCCAGCGGCAATGCCGGAAAGCTCAAGGAGTTCAACCAGATTCTTCGCCCGCTGGGGATGGACGTTCGCCCCCAGGCGGATTTCAGCGTCCCCGACGTCGAGGAAACCGGGCTGACCTTTGTGGAAAACGCGCTGCTCAAGGCCCGCCAGGCCAGCCGGATCAGCGGCCTGCCGGCGCTGGCCGACGATTCGGGGCTGGAAGTCGACGCCCTGAACGGCCAGCCGGGGATCTACTCCGCCCGCTTCGCCGGCGAGCCCAAAAGCGACGCGCGCAACAACGCCCGGCTGCTCGAAGCCCTTGCCGACTGCCCCGAAGGCCAGCGCACCGGCCGCTACTGGTGCGTGCTGGTGTATCTGCGCCATGCCTTTGATCCGGTGCCGGTCATCGTCCAGCGCAGCTGGGAAGGCGACGTGCTGGCCCACCCCCGGGGCGAAGGCGGCTTCGGCTACGACCCGCTGTTCTGGCTGCCGGGGCCGGCCATGAGCGTCGCCGAGCTGCCCGCCGAGGAAAAAAACCGCCTCAGCCACCGTGGCCGCGCCCTCGACACCCTGGTAGAAGAGCTCAAGGCCGTGCACGGCGAGGCGCCGTCCGCCAAAGAGGTCTCGTGAAACACAGCGCCATGACGACACTGCCGCCGCTGTCGCTTTATATCCACACGCCCTGGTGCGTGCGCAAGTGCCCCTACTGCGACTTCAACTCCCACGAATCCGGCCGCGACGCGCTGCCGGAAAGCGCCTACCTGCAGGCGCTGCTGGACGATCTCGACCAGGATCTGGCCCTTGCCCGGGGCCGCGAGCTCGTCGCCATCTTCATCGGCGGCGGCACGCCGAGCCTGCTGTCGCCGGCGTTTTATCGCACCCTGCTGGCAGAAATCCGGCAGCGCCTGGGGTTTGCGGCGGATATCGAAATCACCATGGAAGCCAATCCCGGCACCACCGAGCAGCAGCGCTTCAGCGGCTACCGGGATGCCGGTATCAACCGGCTGTCGCTGGGCGTGCAGAGCTTTCAACAGGCCCAGCTCGAGGCGCTGGGGCGTATTCACGGCGGCGAAGAGGCGGTGCGGGCCGTGACCCAGGCCCGGGCTGCCGGATTTGATAACCTCAATATCGACATCATGCACGGCTTGCCGGGCCAGACGCCGGCGCTGGCGCTTGACGACCTGGAACAGGCCCTGGCGCTGGCGCCCGAGCACCTTTCCTGGTACCAGCTGACCCTTGAGCCCAACACCGCGTTTCACGCCCGGCCGCCGACGCTGCCCGAGGAAGAAACCCTCTGGGATATCCAGGACCTGGGCCACGAGCGCCTGCTCCAGGCGGGGCTTAAGCGCTACGAAATATCCGCCTACGCTCGCCCGGGGCAGCATAGCCGGCACAATCTCAACTACTGGCGGTTCGGCGACTATTTGGGCATCGGCGCCGGCGCCCACGGCAAGCTCAGCCACGTGGACGAAAACGGGCAGTGGACCGTCGAGCGACGCTGGAAAACCCGCCAGCCCGAGGCCTATTTGCAGCGCCGCCACGATATGCGAGGGTTTGTCGCAGGCAAGCGCGAGGTTACCGCGGAAGAGCTGCCGCTTGAGTTCTGCATGAACGCCCTGCGGCTGACCGACGGCGTGGAGGCCAGGCTCTGGCAGGCCCATACCGGCCAGCCTTCCGCCGCGCTGCACGAACGTGTGCAAGGCAGCGTCAAAAAAGGACTTTTGCAGGAAACGTCAGAAAAACTGCAACCTACGCCCCAAGGTTTATTATTCTTGAACGAACTCTTGGCTGATATCAGCAGCGACTGAGCCGTAATTTCTGTGACATGACCCTGAAGGAGAAAAACGATGCGCATGACTCGAGTAATGGTACCCCTGGCGGCCGCGATCCTGCTGGCCGGCTGTGCCGGCCAGGGCGGCTATAACGGCCAGAGGGGCGCCGGTGTCTCAACCACGGCCAAAGGGTCGGGCATTGGCGCAGCCGTGGGGGCGGCTGCCGGTGCGCTGTCCGGTAGCGGCAGCACCAGCCGCCGCGACCGCGCGCTGATCGGCGCCGCCGTGGGCGCCGCCGCCGGTGCCGGCGTGGGCGCCTACATGGACCGCCAGGAAAGCCAGCTGCGCGAAGGCCTGCAGGGCTCGCGTATCGAAGTTGACCGTCAGGGCGACGACATCGTGCTCAACATGCCCAGCAACGTGACGTTCGACTTTGACTCCTCCCAGCTGACGTCGGATGCGCAAAACGCGCTGAACGAAGTCTCCAACGTGCTGCGTGAATACACCGATACCCGCGTCAACATCGCCGGGCATACCGACAGCACCGGGGAAGCCAGCTATAACCAGCGCCTGTCCGAGCGCCGGGCGCAGTCCGTGGGTAACTACCTGAGCCAGAGCGGGGTATCTTCCTCGCGCCTCAATACCACGGGCTACGGCGAAAACCAGCCGGTGGCCAGCAACAATAGCGATGCCGGCCGCGCCCAGAACCGCCGCGTGGAAATCACCCTCACGCCCACCGATCAGGCCGGCAACCGCGGTGGCGGCCAGCGCCAGCAGGGGCAGCGCCGCTAATGCTATAATCGGCGCCCGCCTGTGAGCCAAAGCCCGCCATACCTCAGGATGGCGGGCTTTTTTCTATCCGGGCGCCCGACGCTTCTTACCGCCGTTTCCGGAATACCGCCGTGATTTTTTCTTCCCCCGTTATATTTCGCCTGAGCGCCCTGCTTGCCGCGGTCATGTTGCTTGGCGGCTGTGCGCTGCCGCCGCCGGGCCCGCGGCCGGCAAGCCAGCTGCTTTCTGTCCAGCAGGCCGCGGACACCCGCCTTGGCCGCGCCCTGAGCCAGCGCCTGGCCGATCGCCCCGAGGGCGTCAGCGGCGTCTACCCGCTGGCCGAGCCGCTGAATGCCTTCAGCGCCCGAGCGCTGCTCGCCGAAGGCGCCGACAAGACCCTCGACGTGCAGTATTACATCTGGGCCGACGACACCATCGGCCGGCTGCTGTTTCGCACCCTGCACGACGCCGCCGAGCGCGGCGTGCGCGTGCGCCTGCTGCTGGACGACAACGGCATTGCCGGGCTGGACGAGTCGCTTGCCGCGCTGGACGCCCATCGCAATATTGAAATCAGGCTGTTCAATCCCTTTCCCATACGCACGCCCAAGTGGCTGGGCTATCTGTGGGATTTTCCCCGGCTCAACCGCCGCATGCACAGCAAATCGTTCACCGTCGACGGCCAGGCCACCATCATCGGCGGGCGCAACGTGGCCGATGAGTATTTCGGCGCCAACCCCCAAAGCCGCTTCGCCGACCTTGACGTCCTCGCCCTCGGCCCTGCCGCCCGGGAGGTCAACCAGGAGTTTGACCGCTACTGGGCCAGCGCCCCGGCCTATCCGGTGAAAAAGCTGCTGCCCGAGGTGCAGGACCCCGAAGCGGTTCTCGATGAGCTGCTCGAACCCAGCGACAACGCCGGGCGCTACCGCGACGCCCTGGAACAGTCCGACTTCCTGGAGCGGCTGCTGGACGAGTCGCTGGAAATGACCTGGGCCCAGGTGGACGTTATCAGCGACGATCCCGAAAAAGTGCTTGGCGATGTCCACAAGGACCGTCTGATGAGCCGCCAGCTCGCCGCGGCGCTGGATGATCCCCGCTCCTCGGTCACCCTGGTATCGCCGTATTTCATCCCCGGTGACGCGGGCGTGGACCTCTTTGCCGAGCTGGAAGCCCGGGGCGTCGACGTCACGGTGCTGACCAACTCCCTGGCGGCCAACGACGTGGCGCTGGTGCACTCGGGCTACGCCAAATACCGCCGAGCCCTGCTCGACGCCGGCGTCACGCTCTTTGAAACCCGGCGCGCGGCCACCGGCGGCGGCAAGCAGCCCCGGGCCGGGGTGATGAGCAGCGCCGCCTCAAGCCTGCACGCCAAGACCTTTGCCGTGGACGGCGAGGTGCTGTTCATCGGCTCGCTCAACTTCGACCCGCGCTCGACCCACCTCAACACCGAGATCGGCTTTTTGATCGAAAGCCCCGAACTGGCCGCCGACATGGAAAGCGCCTTTGACAACGAAGTGCCCCAAAACGCCTATCAGGTCATGCTGGAAGACGGCGAGCTGCGCTGGCAAGAAACCCGCGACGGCGAGCCGGTCACCCATCACCGCGAACCGGAGACCGGATTCTTCAAACGCTTCTGGGTGAAGATATTCTCGCTGCTGCCGCTGGAACCGCTGCTGTAGCTCAATCGTTGTCGGTGGTGCCGGGCCCGGCGCCGCTGCGCGAGGCGTCGGTGGACTCGACCAGCATCCGCGCGGCCTGATGTTTGAGCTTCGCCCATACGGCGTCGTCGATGCTGATGCCGTCGAGCATGGCGCGTTCGCGGCTGGCGAGCAGCGCCGACTCCTCGTGGCAGGCCAAAAGCTCGTAGCCGTACGTCGTGCGCATCGCGGGCAGAAGCTCGACGTGGTTGGCAAACACCAGGGTAACGCCGTCGTTGGGCTCGTTTTCTTCGGGCACCTGGTTCACCGCGTAAACGCGGATCTCGGGTACCGTGCTGCCCGCGCGAAAGCCGACCGCCTGCTCGATGAGCGGGCGCTGGCCGTTGCGCCAGAACGCGGTGACGTTCATGCCGCGCCCGGCGATCCGGGCCAGATAGCCCATGATCAGCTGGCGGTTGTGGCAGCGGCGGATCTTGATCACCGCAAGCCCGCGGGCTCGGGTCTTGGCGAACCCCAGCTCAAGCGCCAGGCTTGAGCTGCGCAAGACGCTGTGGCCCTGGCTATCGAGTACCGCCAGGTCATCGTCGGCGTAGAGTATTAGCGGCGCGCGCTCTTCTTCGTGCTGTTCGGCCAGCAGGTAGTCAAGGCCCCGGTTAAGCGCGTCCAGCCCGTCGAGCTCGTGAAGCTGCATCCACGCCACCATGTCGGCGGCGTCGCTGGCGTCGCCGTCGGCAAAGCCCATGCCCAGAAACGCCTTGCGGCAGAGCCCCTGCAGTTCGTTGTAGGAGACCTTCATGGCGCGACTCCTGTGGCGGTCGCGGTGCGGGTGGCGTCGGTGTTATCCGGCGCTGCGGCCAGGGCAGGCTCCAGGGGGAAGCCCCAGTCGTCGAAATCGCCCAGGTCGTCGGGTTCGGCGTTGAGCTCCTCGACCAGCGGCGCGCCCTGAAACAGCGTAATGCGCACCCAGCGGTCCGACTTGGGATCAAAACGGCTGGCGCCGAAGAACGAAAGCTTGGTGCGCAGCAGGTGCATGGGCTTCATGCCCTTCGCCCAGAGGTTGGCGCGGATCTCGCCGAAAGGCGTTTCCGCCATGGCCTGAATGCGGCGCACGATGTCCTTGTAGTGGGAGTGCTCAATCAGGAAATCCACCACGGTGGCGCGCGGATGACGGCTCAGGTAGTCGGCCACGGCGCGGTGGGTATCGGCGACCCGAGGGGCGATGGCCAGCTTGAGCTCGCGGTCGGCGCCGGGCTCCTGGCCGCGCACGCCCAGGCGCGGCTCTTCCTTTTCGATCGAGCGATACCAGAACCAGTAACGGTTGTCAGGGTCGTCAAAGTCGTAGGCCAGCGCCCAGTCGTAGCGGGTCTCGATAAGCTGCTTCAGGCGCACCAGCGGCATTTCCGGGGTCAGTTCCAGGTGCTCGTCCACGCCCATGCGGTTTTCGAACGGCTCGACAATGGCCGGGTAAAGCTCCATCAGCAGGGTGTTGATCAGCTCCTGGGTTTCCAGCGACAGGGCGCGATAGCTCCATTCGGTCAGCTCCTGCCAGAGTTCGCCGCCGAGCGGCACCTGCTCAAGCCAGGCGCGCACTTCCGGAAGCTCCGCAACCGTTGCGGCGTTGCGCTTGCCCTGCTCGGTATCGGCGGTAACGGTCTGCCCCAGGTGGCAGCGGGCGCGGTCAAGAAGCGCCAGCAGCCGCTCGCGCTGGGCTTCGTCCGGCGTCTGGGCGTGGATCTGGGCCAGCGCCTGCTCGCGGCTTTGGATCCACCGCTCGATGAGCTGCGGGTGATTGATCAGAAACGGCGCCATGCCAAGCCCGGTGGAGTTGCCGATGCCCAGATAGCGCTTTATCGGGGTCGCGAGATCCACGGCGGTGGCCGGCGCCTGCCGGCGGGCAATGTGTTCGACCTGCTGGATGGAAAAGTGACGCAGCAGATAGACCGCCAGCATCTGCGCCGAGAAGGGCCGCTGGAAGTCGGGGTTGCCCTTGAGCCGGCCGAAGTCGGCGATGCCGAACTTGCCGTTGCCGTACACCGCGGTGGTGCGGTAAAGGTAGCCCGCCTGGGTCAGCCAGGCAGGGTCGGGCTGGCGGCCGTCGGCGAGCGCCTGGCGAAACGCGGTGAAGTTGCGCAGGCTGCGGTTGGCTCGGGACAGCACCAGCAGGCGCGGGTGCTGGCGCCCGGCTTCCTGGAGCGGCACGTTGGCGGCCATCTGCTCGAGCAGGGCATCGTCGACCTCGCCCTCGACCACGCCGAAGGTCACGTCCCAGGCCTCTGCGATCACCCGGTCGGTGCGCGCGTCGTCGTCCAGCGGCTGGGAGAAGATCACCCCGTGGTAGCGCCCGCAGGGCGTCTGCAGCCGGTAAATAACCGTGCCGTGGCCGCTGTCGTCGAGATCGAAGCGGGCGGCGCTGACCTGCCAGCGCTGGCGGGCCATCTGGCGTATCAGGCTGCGCGAAAAGCTCAGCCGGCCGGGGTGCAGGCTTCCCAGGCGCTCCAGATCCATCACCCGCTCCGGCGCGCGCAGGCGCAGGCTTTCTTCGCGCGGGGAAATACGTTCCATCATCTCACACCTCCCGAAACGTCCGGGGCCGCGCCGTCAGGCCACTCGGGTTAACGCAGGCTGCGGCGCGGTGGTTCGCTCCAAAAGCGCCACCCAGTTCTGCCCCATGATGCCGGCGACCTCGCTTTCGCTGAAGCCGACCTCGCGCAGCCCGGCGACCAGGTTGGGAAAGTCGCGGTTATCGCGCAGCCAGGGCAGCGGATCGGGCCAGCCGGCGTTGGCCGCGCTGCCTTCGCCGTAGTCCATGTCCTTCGACCAGCGGCCGTTGCGCATCCATTCGAGCACCGAGGTGGGCTGGTTCTGGCACAGGTCGGTGCCGATCCCCAGGTGCTCCACGCCGATCATGTCCGCGGTACGGGCGATCATTGCGCAGTACTCGGCAAGCGTGCAGTCGGGGCCGTTCTTCAGGTGGAAGGGGTAGGCCGAAAAGCCCAGCAGGCCGTTGCTCTCGGCGATGGCCCCGAGCACCTTGTCCGACTTGTTGCGTTTGGCCGGCTGCCAGGCCGCCGGGTTGGCGTGGGAAATGATCACCGGGCGGCTGGAGAGCTCGATGGCCTCAAGGGTCGAGCGCTCGGCGCTGTGGGACATGTCGATGACCATCCCTACCCGGTTCATTTCGCGGATCACCTGGCGGCCGAAGCGGGTGATGCCGCTGTCCTCGGCCTCGTAGCAGCCGCAGGCCAGCAGGCTCTGGTTGTTGTAGGTCAGCTGCATGATCAGAAGGCCCAGGTCGCGCATGACCTCGACCATGTCGATGTCGTCCTCGATGGGCGAGCAGTTCTGGGCGCCGAGGAAAATACCCACCCGGCCCTGCTGCCGGGCGCGGTGAATATCCGCCGGCTCGCGCACCGGCATGATCAGATCACTGTGCGCTTCGAAGCGGCGGTTCCACTCGCCCATCCGCGAGAGCGTCTCGCGGATGGTTTCATGGTAGACAAGCGTGGCGTGCACCGCGTCGACGCCGCCCTCGCGCATCTGCTTGAATATCTCGCGGGACCAGTTGGAATACTGCAGACCGTCGACGATCAGCATGTCCTGTGCCATCTCGGCCTCCTTATGCTTTGACTCAGTTAGCCTTGACTCAGTTGGCTTTGACATAGCTGGTCTTGACCACGGTGTAGAACTCCCGGGCGTAGCGCCCCTGCTCGCGGGGGCCGAAGCTCGAGTTCTTGCGCCCGCCGAAGGGCACGTGGTAGTCGGTGCCGGCGGTGGCCAGGTTGACCATCACGCAGCCGGTCTCGGCCCGGGCCTTGAACTCGGTGGCAAGCGCCAGCGAATCGGTGATGATGCCTGCGGTCAGGCCGTACTGGGTGTCGTTGAGCACCTCGATGGCCTCCTCGGCGCCGGCCACCTTGATCACGCAGGCGACGGGGCCGAAGACTTCCTCGCGGTTGACGGCCATGTCGTTGGCGGTGTCGACAAGGAGCGTCGGGGCCATGTAGTAGCCGTCGTGTTCGCGCTCAAGGCGCTCGCCGCCGAAGGCGAGCTTGGCGCCGTCTTTCTGCGCGCGCTCGACCCACTCGAGGTTCGAATCGAGCTGGCTCTGGCTGGCCAAGGGTCCGACGTTCACGCCGTTTGCCAGAGCGTGGCCGACGTTGGCCTGCTCGAGCTTATGCGTCAGCTTCGCGACGAAGGCGTCGTGGACCTTCTCGGTGACGATCAGCCGGGACGAGGCGGTGCATTTCTGCCCGGTGCCCGAGTAGGCGCCGGCGAAGGCGGCCTCCACGGCCAGGTCGAGATCGGCGTCGTCGGCGACGATCAGGGCGTTCTTGGAGCCCATCTCCAGCTGGCACTTGACCAGGTTGGCGGCGGTAGCGGCGGCCACCCGGCGGCCCACGTCCAGCGAGCCGGTAAAGCTCAGCGCGTGGATGTCCGGATGGGAAATCAGCGCGTCGCCCACCGAGCTTCCCGGGCCCATGACCAGGTTGAAGGTACCGGCGGGCATGTCCTGGCGGCTGATGATCTCGGCCAGCGCCCAGGCGCTTGCCGGCACGAGGTTGGCGGGCTTGAAAATCACCGCGTTGCCGAAGGCCAGCGCCGGGGCGATCTTCCATACCGCGGTGGCCAGGGGGAAATTCCACGGGCTGATAATGCCCACCACGCCCACCGGCTCGCGGCGGATGTCCACTTCCACACCCGGGCGCACGGACTCGACGCGCTCGTCGATCTGGCGCAGCACCTCGGCGGCATAGTAGTGGAAAAACTGCCCCGAACGGTGCACCTCACCCACGCCTTCGGCCAGTGGTTTGCCTTCCTCCCGGGAAAGCTGCTCGCCCAGCTCGGCCTTGCGCGCAATGAGCTCGTCGCCGATCGCCATCAGCACGCCGTAGCGGTGCTCAAGGCCGGTTTTGGCCCATTCCTTTTGCCCCTGCTTCGCCGCGGCGACGGCTTCGTTCATCTGCGCTACGCTTGCCTGGGCGTAGTCGCCGATAACGTCGCTTAGCTCGGACGGATTGCGGTTCTCGATCCGGCTTTCGCCCTCGACCCACTGGCCGTTGAGGTAAAGCGCATGAACCTGAGAATGAGACCGGGATTGTGCCTGTGTCATAGGTTCCTCCAAAACTGACCCTGATGGCAGTCTGGGTGAGCCGCGTGTATAAAGATAATCAATAATAAATACTGATTGATCAGTTTTATTTACTACTTTGTTGGGCTCGCAGGGCAATCGCCGTTGGCTATATCCAGAGGAGCCGGGGACAGGGCGAAGAGGGGGATCTACGCCAGGGATGGCGTAGGGAGCGTCCAGGGATGGATTTATAGCGCCCCCTCGCAGACCTGTTGCCGGCTCACCGGGGGTAACTGCGATAGCTCTGGCTAGGCTCGCCGCTTGATTGGCGGCACCAACGGTTCCAGGAGGTGCGCGATGCTGGCCGAACTCAAGATAACCCCGCTGCGCTACGTGCTGGCGGTGGTCGACCAGGGCGGATTTCACGCCGCGGCGCGCCAGGTGCACCGCACCCAGCCGGCGCTTTCCATGGCCATCCGCGAGCTGGAAGGCCGCCTGGGCGAGGCGCTTTTTGAGCGTGGCAACCAGGCGACGCTGACGCCTTTCGGGCGCTACTGCGTGCCGCGTTTTCGCGAGCTCTTGACCCAGCACGACCGCCTGAGCCGCGAGCTCAGCGCCCAGGTGGACCGCCAGGCCGGGCACCTGGACATGGCCGCGGTGCCGTCGGTGGCCAGCCGGCTGATGCCCCGGCTGCTAGCCGATTTTGTCGCCGACTACCCGGGCGTTCGGGTCAGCCTGCACGACGGCACCGCCGACTTCGTCCGCGAGCAGGTGCTGGCCGGCGAAGTGGATCTGGGGCTGACGAGTTTGGCGGAAGAAAACGCCGCGCTCGACTTTACTCCGCTGATGCGCGACAGCCTGGGCGTGGTCTGCCGGGATGATCATCCGTTCGCCGGCCGGGAGGCCGTGCACTGGCGGGAGCTCGTGGAAGGGAGCGTGGAAGGGAGTGTGAAAGAGAGTCTGATCGGCAACGGCACCTCAAGGCTGTTTCAGGGCACCGACGCGGCCTCGCTTGCCGATCACCACACCTTTTACATTTCCAACATGATCTCGCTGACGGCGATGCTGGTGGCGGGGCTCGGGGTGACCACGCTGCCAAGGCTGGCCTTCCCCGAGGAGTACGAGCGGCTGCGGTTTGTGCCGCTGAGCGCGCCTCGGGTCGAGCGGGAAATCGGCCTGTTGCGCCTCGCCGGGCGCAGCCTGTCGCCGAGCGCCCGGGCCATGGCCGACTTCATCACCCGGGCGCTGGCCTAGCCGCGCCGCCCTTCAATGCCTGCCCTTAAAAGGCCGTTTATGCCGCGCTTTTTGACGCGCCGGGCGTTGACCGCCAGAAGCGCCTCAGACCGCTGATGACGACCAGCAGGGCAGCGACGCCGGCGAGCCCGCCGAGCCAGGCGGTACCCGTCGCCCCGGCGACGAAGAAAGCCACGATCCCCGCTGTTCCCGCGCTTAGCGCGTAGGGCAGCTGGGTGCGGACGTGGTCGATGTGGTCGCAGGAAGACCCCGCCGAGGAGAGAATGGTGGTATCCGAGATCGGCGAGCAGTGGTCGCCGAAGATGCCGCCGCTGAGCACCGCGGCGATGGCCAGCGAAAGCGGCATGTCCAGCGCCATGGCTACCGGCATGGCAATGGGGATCATGATGGCAAAGGTGCCGTAGGAGGTGCCGGTGGTAAAGGCGACAAGCGAGCCGATGAGAAACAGCAGCACGGGGATCAGGCTTGGTGAGACGCCGGCCTGGGCCAGCGTGACCAGGTAGTCGGCGGTGCCCAGCGCCTCGGTTACGCTGCCGATTGACCAGGCAAGCGTCAGAATGATGTAGACCAGGGTCATGCTCTTGATGCCGGTCACCACCAGCTCCATCGCCTCGCGAAAATCAAACAGCCGCTGCGAAAGGCCCATGCCCAGAGCAACGCTGACGGCGAGGAAGGTGGCGATCAGAATCGACTTGCCGCCGTCGGCCTCGCCCATGGCGGTGATCAGGCCGTTTTCGGCGACGTTGCCGGTCCACAGAAACAGCACCGGGATGAGCCCCACCAGAACGGCGATGGGCACTAGCATGTTGCGTTTGAGCGAGTGCTCTTCGGCGACGCCCGCCATTTCAGCGACTTCGCGATCCGAGGGCGGCCGGGCATCGTCTGCCAGCAGCTTGCCGCTTTCCCGGGCGCGCTTTTCGGCCTGGGCCATGGGGCCGAAGTCCCGCTGGGTCACGACGATGATCAGAATCAGCAGCAGCGCCAGCCAGGCGTAGAAATTGAGCGGAATCGACGAGAGATAGATCAGGTACTCCGAGCCGGTCATGTCCATCTGGGTCAGCTGGGTGCCGATCAGGCCCATGACGAACACCACCCAGGTGGAGACCGGCCCCAGCAGGCACATCGGCGCCGAGGTCGAGTCGACGATATAGGCCAGCTTTTCCCGGGAGACACGCATGCGGTCAGTAATGGGCCGCATCACGCTACCCACCGTCAGCGCATTGAAGTAGTCCTCGAAGAAGATCAGTACGCCGAAGCCCAGGGTGGCGCCCTGGGCGCCCCGGGGCGAGGCCACCCGGGAGGCGATCGAGCGGGCAATGGCCTGGGCGCCGCCGGTTCGCTGCAGCACCGTGATCAGCACCCCGAACAGGCCGCAGTAGATCAGCACGGTGGCGCTCCATTCGTCGCCCACGCTTGGAATGATGAAGTCACCGAAGCTGTTGTAGAGCCCGACCGCGGGGTTGCCGCCGGCGAGCATGGTGGCGCCCAGCCAGACCCCGCAGAACAGCGCGGGAATGACGTTACGGGTCACCAGGGCCAGCACGATGGCCAGCAAAGGGGGCAGCAGGGAATATAGGCCAAAGGACATCGGGGATCTCTCTCAGGGCGTTGTTGTTGCTGTTGTCAGGGGCGCGGCGGCAGGCCCAGGCGCTCCCGGGGGTTGCCCAGGCAGCGTTCGATGGCGGCCGCCGCCGCCAGCAGCTGCGGCTCGGCAAAGCCGGGCATGGCGAGCTGTAGCCCGATCGGCAAGCCCACATTATCCAAGCCGACCGGCAGACTCAAGGCGCACCAGCGCAGGTAGTTAACGAAGGCCGTGTGGCGCAGAATTCGCGCGTCGGCTTCGGCGTAGGCCGAGGGCCTGGCGACTGCGTCTCGACGCGGCGGCAGCAGCGGCGAGGTCGGCAATACTAGCGCATCGATACCCGTTTCGTGAAAGCGCATCGCCGCTTTTTGTCCCAGCCGTTGAAAGTCGGCCAGGCGCTGCCGGTAGTCGGCTGCCGTAAGGTCACCCGCCTGGGCCACGGACTCGGCCAGCAGCGGCCCCATCTGCCGACGCCAGGACGGCAGCTTGAGCGCGAGAAACGTCTCCAGCTCGGCGGCAACCAGCCCGCCCGAACGAAACAGCGCGTCGGCCTCGCGCGCCTCGGGAAAGTCGATCGCGACGCACTGGGCCCCGGCGGCCTCCAGCTCATGAAGGGCGTACGCCAGGGCTTCGTCGATCCCCGCCTCGGCGTTTACTCGCGGCGCGCTTTCCAGCACGCCCAGTTTAAGCCCCGCTAGAGGCCGCGGCGCTTTCGGTATCATGGGGTCACCGCAGGCGCCGAGAGCCGCCGTGAGATCGGCGACGCTTGCCGTGATGACGCCCAGGCTATCGAGGCTATGGCTGAGCGGCACCACGCCTTTCATCGGCCAGCGGCCGGCGGTGAGCTTAAGCCCCACCCCGCCGGTCATCGCCGCCGGCACCCGGATCGACCCCGCGGTGTCCGACCCCAGCGCCAGCCAGGCGCTGCCTTCGGCAACGCTGACCGCCGCGCCGCTCGACGAGCCGCCGCAGACGCGATCGGTATCCCAGGGGTTGCGCGGCCCCTCGTCGTCCAGGGTGACGCCGATGCTGGTAAAGGCAAACGGAACGCTGCGGGTAAGCCCGGTGAACAGCGCGCCGCGGCGCCGGCACCGGGCAGTGATCGTGGCATCGCCCTGCCAGGCCGGGGGTAGCGCCTCCGCGCAGCCGGCGCGCAGCGGCCAGCCGGCAAGGCCAATATTGTCCTTGATTGACACCGGCAGCCCGTACCAGGGGCCGCAGGCCTTACCTGAGCGGGCCTGCGCTACCAGGCTTCTGGCGTGCTCGCGGACCTTCTCCGGCGCCCAGGCGGCGTAGCCCTCCCAGGCGGGCACCCGGGCCGCCAGCGCCTGCTCGGCCACGTCGACGAGCGACTCGGGCCGCCGGCGCAGCTTCTTGAGCGCTGAGGCCAGAGGAGACGATGAAGGATGGGTTGCGGAATTCATGCTTCGCCTACTTGCCGATACAAAAGCTGCCGAAGATCTCCCCGAGCAGGTCGTCGGCGCTGAACTCGCCGGTGATTTCGCCAAGCGCCTGCTGGGCGTCGCGCAGGTCTTCGGCGAGCAGCTCGCCGGCCCCAAAGCCGGAAAGCTGGCCCTGGCCGTTGTCCAACGCCTCGGCGGCGCGGTCGAGTGCGTCCAGGTGGCGCCGGCGGGCGGAGAAGCGGCCCTCGGTGGTGGCGCTGAAGCCCATGATGGCCTTCAGGTGCTCTTTGAGGTTATCCACACCCGCTCCGGTTTTGGCCGACAGCCGCACCACGGGGTGGGCGGTGGACAGGTCGATTTCCGGGTCTTCTTCGCTGGTGTCGATCTTGTTGCGCACCAGCGTCAAACGGCCGGTATCCGGCAGGCGGTCGACAAACTCGGGCCAGATGTCATGCGGATCGGTGGCGTCGGTGGTGGCGGCGTCGACCAGCAGCAGCACGCGGTCGGCGGTTTCGATCTCCTCCCAGGCCCGGGCCACGCCGATTTTTTCGATGGCGTCCGGGGTGTCGCGCAGCCCGGCGGTGTCGATCACGTGGAGCGGCATGCCGTCGATGTGGATATGCTCGCGGAGCACGTCCCGGGTGGTGCCGGCGATGTCGGTGACGATGGCGGTGTCCTGCTCGGTGAGCGCGTTGAGCAGGCTGGACTTGCCCGCGTTGGGCCGCCCGGCGATCACCACGCTCATGCCCTCGCGCATCAGCGCGCCCTGGCCGGCGGCGGCGCGTACCGCGGCAAGCTCGTCCATGACGGCGTTGAGCATGGCGGCGACCCGGCCGTCGCCGAGAAAGTCGATCTCCTCTTCGGGAAAGTCGATCGCCGCCTCGACGTAGATACGAAGCTCGATCAGCCGCTCCACCAGCCCGGCCACGCGCTGGGAAAATTCGCCCTTGAGCGAGCGCACGGCGTTTTCCGCCGCCGAGCGCGAGGTGGCGTCGATCAAGTCGGCAATGGCTTCGGCCTGGGCCAGATCGAGCTTGTCGTTGAGAAACGCCCGCTCGGAAAACTCGCCGGGCCGGGCCAGGCGCGCGCCCAGCGCCACGCAGCGCGAAAGCAGCAGGTCCATGATCACAGGCCCGCCGTGGCCGTGAAGCTCGAGCACGTCTTCGCCGGTGAAGGAGTGCGGCCCGGGGAAGAAAAGCGCCAGGCCCTCGTCGATGATGCCGCTCTCGCCGTGAAAGGCGCCCCCGTAGAAAGGCCCATAGTGCGCGTAGCGCGGGGCCGGGCAGCGGCCGAGGATGGCGTCGGCCATTTCCTGACTGGCGGGGCCGGAAAGGCGGATGATGCCCACGCCGCCGCGTCCGGGCGGGGTGGCAAGGGCGGCAATGGTATCCGGGGTATAGAAGTGGTTGGCCATGGGGGTCTCCCTGTTGCCGTCTGCCGGAACGCCAAACCCCCGCAGGGCGCGGGGGTTTGGGCGGTACGTCAAAGGGCGTGATCAGACGTCAGGTCTAGCCCTTGCCGATATTGGGGTCGTTTTCGATCTGTCGCGTGATGAAGTACTGCTGGGTGATGGAAATGCAGTTGTTGACCACCCAGTAGATCACCAGGCCCGCGGGGAACCACAGGAAGAAGAAGGTGAAGATGATCGGCAGCATCTTCATGATCTTCGCCTGCATGGGGTCCGGCGGCGTGGGGTTCAGCTGCTGCTGAACGAACATCGACAGGCCCATCAGAATCGGCAGGATGAAGTACGGATCCTTGATCGACAGGTCCTGGATCCAGAACATGAACGGCGCGTGGCGCAGCTCAACGGATTCCAGCAGCATCCAGTAAAGGGCGATGAAGACCGGCATCTGCACCACGATCGGCAGACAGCCCCCCAGCGGATTGATCTTCTCCTTCTGGTAGAACTTCATCATTTCCTGGGACATCTTCTGGCGGTCGTCGCCGAAGCGTTCCTTGATGCGCTTCATTTCCGGCCCGAGTTTGCGCATCCGCCCCATGGAGCGGTAGGCCTTGGCCGAGAGCGGGAACAGCGCGGCTTTCACCAGCACGGTGAGCAGCACAATGGACCAGCCCCAGTTACCGATCACGTCGTGGATCTTGTCCAGCAGCCAGAACAGCGGGTTGGCGATAAACCACAGCCAGCCGTAGTCCACGGTCAGGCGCAGGTTCGGCGCGACCTCTTCCATGTAGTCCTGAACCTTGGGCCCCATGTAGAGCGTGGCGTCGAGGGTGGTCTGCTCGCTGGCCGCGACTTCCTGGGTGGGGCCGGCGAAGGCGGCTACGTTGCGACCCTTGGAGTCGGTGGTGGCGTAGAAGAGATTCTGCTGGCTCTGCGGCGGCGCCCAGGCCGAGACGAAGTAGTGCTGGAGCATCGCGACCCAGCCGCCTTCGGCGTCGCGGTTTTCCACGCTGCCCGCCTGAATATCGTCGAAGTCGACCTTGTCATAGCGGCTGTCCGGCGTGGAGTAGGCCGCGCCCAGAAACGACTTCATGCCGATCTTGGTGCCGCTGGTGGGGTCGGGGCTGTCGTCGCGTACCAGCTGGCCGATGAAGCGGGCGTCGACCGGTGCCTCGCCCTGGTTATCCACCAGGTAGTGCACGTTGACCGCGTAGTTGCCGCGCTCGAAGCTCAGTCGTTTGGTGATCTCGACGCCGTTGACCTCGGCGGTGAGATCGACGTCGAGCTGGTCCTGACCGTCGTTCAGGTGGTATTCGGTTTTTTCCGGGGTGAAGGCGATGCGGCTGGAATCGCCGTCAAGCTGCAGCCCCGAGCGCGCCACGTAGCTGCGCACGTTGTTATCGGAGAGCAGCACGTAGTTGCGCTCGGAGTCCAGCGTCCGCTTGTGCTGCGGAAGGGCCGCGTAGACGATGTCGCCGCCGTGGGGGTCGATGCGCAGGTCGAGCACGTCGGTGGTGACGGTGATGGTATTGCGGCTTTGATCCTCATCGGGATCGGCGCTGCCGGCGAGATCATCGCCGCCGCCTTCGGCTGACGGCGAGGCGTCGGGAACGTCCAGGCCGCCCTCATCGGCTTTTTCCGCCGGGGCGCCGTCGCTGCGCTGGGTACTTTCAACGGCCGGCGCAGGCTCGGCCGATTGCCCGTAGTCCTGATTCCATTGGACCACCAGCAGGTACGCCAGTACTGCCAATGGGATCAGTAATATCAGTCGTTTAACGTCCATGAGGGTTCTGCCCGCTGGGTGGTGAACATGCAATGGCGCAGTGTTGTTTTACCCGACCCATGACACACGAAAGCCTGCCGTACGGCAGGCCGGGGTCGAGCGTTGAGGTGGTGGCATCAAGCGTCACGTTATGTCTTGGCCGGAGCCGTTGTGTTGCCGTGGCGCAAGGCGTCGCGCTGGAGCCGCTTCCATAGCCCGTGAAGCTGGCGCTGGAGCATGGCGTTATCCATGTCGTCAACGCCGCGCCGGGCCAGTAGCACCACGTCGACCGTGGGCAGCTTTTCCTGACGCAGGCGAAAGGACTCGCGCGCCAGGCGCTTGAAGCGGTTGCGCTCTACGGCAAGCTTGACGTTTTTTTTACCCGCAACCAAACCGATCCGAGCATGGCCGCAGCGATTGAAGCGTGCCAGTACCAGCATGCCTTTGGCGTGGATCTTGAGATCGGCTTGGGCAAAAACGTAACGGAAATCCCCGGCGCTTAGCAGACGCAGCGTCCGGGGAAAGCCTTGAGGGGACACACCCAAGTCTTGATCAGGCGCTCAGACGCTTACGGCCTTTGGCCCGACGGCGGGCGATAACCGCGCGGCCGCTTTTGGTTGCCATGCGGGCACGGAAGCCGTGCAGGCGCTTGCGCTTGATAACACTGGGTTGATAAGTGCGTTTCATAACTCGTATTCCCACGTGGTTTTAGGACGGAACATTAATGCTGGACGCCCCTGTTCGGCAGTCGCCGCACGGGGATATCCAAAGAAAGACCGCAAATTGTAGAGCCTTCCCGAGCCGGGTGCAATTTTTCCGTAGGGATTCTGTCGGGCAGCGGCGCGTACCGGCGTTTTTCGCGACGATCCGGCGACGCAATAATTACTATTATTATAAGTTAACTGCTGTTGTTATTAATGGTGGGGATAATATTTGTGGATAAGCTATTTTTTAAAAGATAAATCAGCGCTTTGGAAGAATAATAAACCTGTTGAAAAGCGCTGGGCAAGGGGTCGGCAAGCTGTGGGGAGGCGGTGGAGCGCCAGGGATAACTCGCGTTTTGGTCAGGTTGCCCGCAGGCTGTGGACGAGATGTCAGCCGTTTGCCAAGAGAGTTGTCCACAAGCATTTTGGCGCGCTTTCGCGTGTGGATAACAGCGACGTTGGGCGCTACAATGGCCGGCCTTTTTCAATACGATGGTGAGATGAGTGTCACTCGCGCTTTGGCATCAGTGTCTGGATTATTTGCAAGACGAGCTTAGCTCCCAGCAATTCAATACCTGGATACGCCCGCTGCAGGCCGAGCAGGGAGAGGCCAACGAGCTTTTCCTGCTCGCCCCCAATCGCTTTGTGCGCGACTGGGTGAGCGATAAGTATGCCAAGCGGATCAGCGAGCTGATGCGCGAACTCGCCCCGACCAAACCGCCCCGGGTAAGCCTGAGCGTGGGCAGCCGCCGCGCGGCTACCGCCCCGGCTCCCCAGCCGCGGGAGCTGGGCAACCCGGTGTCGGCCGCGCCGGCGTCGAGCACCGGCTCGGCGGCGCATTCGCCGCCCCGAAGCAGCGCGGGCGGCGGGCATGAAATCAACGGCCTCAGCCAGGAAACGCCGCGTCCGCCGGGCGAGCGCCAGGTGCAGGTGGAAGGCAGCCTCAAGCACACCAGCGGGCTTAACGCCAACTTCACCTTCGATACCTTCGTTGAGGGCAAGTCCAACCAGCTGGCCCGGGCCGCCTCGCGCCAGGTATCGGAAAACCCCGGCGGGGCCTATAACCCGCTGTTTTTGTACGGCGGAGTGGGGCTGGGTAAAACCCACCTGATGCACGCGGTGGGCAACGCCCTGGCCGGGCGCCGGGAAAACGCCCGGGTGGTGTACCTGCATTCCGAACGCTTCGTCGCCGACATGGTCAAGGCGCTGCAGCTCAACGCCATCAACGACTTCAAGCGTTTCTACCGCAGCGTCGACGCCCTGCTGATCGACGACATCCAGTTTTTCGCCGGCAAGGAGCGCTCCCAGGAAGAGTTCTTCCATACCTTCAACGCCCTGCTGGAAGGCGGCCAGCAGATGATCCTCACCTCGGACCGCTACCCCAAGGAAATCAGCGGCGTCGAGGAGCGCCTGAAATCGCGCTTTGGCTGGGGGCTGACGGTAGCCATCGAGCCGCCGGAGCTGGAAACCCGGGTAGCGATCTTGATGAAGAAGGCCGATCAGGCCAAAGTGGATCTGCCCCACGATGCGGCCTTTTTCATCGCCCAGAAAATCCGCTCCAACGTCCGCGAGCTGGAAGGGGCGCTGAAAAAGGTGATTGCCGACTCGCACTTCATGGGCAAGACCATTACTCAGGACTTCATCCGCGAGTCGCTCAAGGATCTGCTCGCCCTTCAGGACAAGCAGGTGGGGGTGGACAACATCCAGCGAACGGTGGCCGAGTACTACAAGATCAAGGTGGCGGATCTGCTTTCCAAGCGGCGCTCGCGCTCGGTGGCGCGCCCGCGTCAGGTCGCCATGGCGCTGGCCAAGGAGCTGACCAATCACAGCCTGCCCGAGATCGGCGACGCCTTTGGCGGCCGCGACCACACCACGGTGCTGCACGCCTGCCGCAAGGTGAAGGCGCTGCAGGAAGAAAGCGCCGATATCCGCGAGGATTACAAAAATCTGCTGCGTCTGCTGACCAGCTGAGCCCCGGCGCCCAGAAGCCAAGCCTTCAAGCCGACACCCTCAAGTCAACATTCTCAAGTCAAAACCCGGAGCCTTGATGAAATTTTCCATTTCCCGAGAAGCGCTGCTGCGGCCGCTGACGCTGGTGGCAGGCGTGGTAGAGCGCCGCCAGACGCTGCCGGTGCTCTCCAACGTGCTGATAGAGATAGACGGCGACCAGGTCGCCCTGACCGGTAGCGACCTCGAGGTCGAACTCATCGGCCGCACCGTGGCCAGCGCCGTGGAGCAGCCGGGGGCGATTACCGTACCGGCGCGCAAGCTGATGGATATCTGCAAGTCGCTGCCCGAGCAGGCCGAGCTTCAGCTGTCCGTGGAAGACAGCCGCGTGCTGCTGGTCAGCGGCCGCTCGCGGTTTACGCTTGCCGCGCTGCCCGCCGCCGAGTTTCCCGGCATCGAGGACACCGAGGCCAGCCAGGAGCTGAGCATCCCCCGGGGAACGCTCAAGCGCCTGATGGACGCCACGGCCTTTGCCATGGCCCAGCAGGACGTGCGCTACTACTTGAACGGCATGCTGCTGGAAATGCAGAGCGGACTGCTGCGCGCCGTGGCCACCGACGGCCACCGGCTGGCCATGTGCTCCCGGGAGCTTGAAGTCAACGTCGACGAGGCGCAGAAGCTGATCGTGCCGCGCAAGGGCATTCTCGAGCTCTCCCGGCTGCTCGACGACAGCGACGAGCCGGTTAGCCTCACCCTGGGGCCGACCCACGTGCGCGCCCACACCGGCGACTTCACCTTCACCTCGAAGCTAATCGACGGCAAGTTCCCCGACTACGAGCGGGTGATACCCCGCGGCGGCGACAAGGTGATGCTCGCCGAGCGCGCCGAGCTGCGCCAGGTGCTGTCGCGCACGGCGATCCTCTCCAACGAGAAATACCGCGGCGTGCGGCTGTATCTCGAAGCCGGCAACCTCAAGGTGATGGCCAACAACCCCGAGCAGGAAGAGGCCGAGGAAAGCATCGCGGTGGAGTACGACGGCCCGGCCATGGAGATGGGCTTCAACGTCGGCTACCTTATCGACGTGATGAGCGTGCTCGGCGAAGACCGCGTGCAGATGACCCTGGCCGACCCCAACAGCAGCGCGCTGCTGGAAGAGCCTGGCGGCGGCGATTCTCTTTACGTAATTATGCCAATGCGACTGTAATAGAAAAGAGCGATGTTTTTCTTCCCACGAATCTTCCTGCGAAGAGGGGCCCAACATGAGCGAAACGGACCTGGGGATGATGGACGCCGGCCAGCTGGTCGCGCTGTTCAAGGCCGGCAAGGCGTCCCCCGTTGAAGCCACCGAGGCGGCGCTCGAGCGCATCGAGCGCTTCAACGACAGCGTCAACGCCTACGTTTACGTCGACCACGAAGGCGCCAGGCACGCCGCCCACGCCTCCGCCAGGCGCTGGGGCCAGGGCAACCCCGCAGGCCCCGTCGACGGCGTGCCGGTGTCGCTCAAGGATCTCACCGAAGTGGCCGGCATGCCCGCCCGGGAAGGCTCGCTGACCGTGCCGGACAGCCTCTGTGAAAAGGACGCCCCGCCGGCGCGCAGGCTGCGCGAGGCGGGTGCTGTACTGCTGGGGAAAACCAACAGCCCCGAGTTCGGCTGGAAGGCGGTCACCGATAACCGCGTTTACGGCGCCACGGCCAACCCCTGGGATACCCGGCTGACCCCCGGCGGCTCTTCCGGCGGGGCGGCAACGGCGGCGGCGCTCAACATGGGCGTGCTGCACCAGGGCGGGGATTCCGGCGGCTCCATCCGCATTCCCGCGGCCTTTACCGGCGTCTTCGGCTTCAAGCCCACCTTCGGCTGGACGCCCCAGTGGCCGCCGGCCAAGGAACCCACGCTTTCCCACATCGGCCCGCTGACCCGCAACGTGCCCGACGCCGCGCGCATGCTCAACGTCATCGGCCGCTACGACTTCAGCGACCCCTACGCCGTGCGCGGCCAGCCCGACGACTGGGGCGTGGATCTAAACACGGATCTGCGCGGCCTGCGCATCGCCTACTCGGCGGATCTGGGCTACGCCCAGGTGGACCCGCAGATTGCCGAGCGCGTGCGCGAAGCGGCGGAAAGGCTCGAAGCGCTGGGCGCCGAGATCGTTGAAATTGATCCGGGGTTTGCCTCCCCGATCGACATCTTCCGCCGGCTGTGGTTCACCGCCTCGCTCGAGCTCTGGAGCCAGTGCGACGAAAAGCAGCGCGCGCAGCTGGACCCCGGCCTGCTGGCCAACGCCCGGCATGCCGAAGGCTGGAGCGCGGTGGACCTGTTCCGCGCCCAGGCCGACCGCGCGCGGCTGACCCTGGAGCTCGAGCACTTCAACCAGTCCTATCACCTGCTGATGACGCCGTCAGTGCCCATCGAGCCGTTCGCGATCAATCACGAAGTGCCGCCGGGAAGCGGTATGCGCGACTGGGAAGAATGGGCGCCGTTCTCCTACCCGTTCAACCTGAGCCAGCAGCCGGCTGCCTCGGTGCCCTGCGGCTTTACCTCGAACGGCATGCCGGTGGGCTTTCAGCTGGCCGGCGGTAAATACGACGATATCCGCGTGCTGCGGGCCTGCCATGCCTACATGGAGGCCCACCCGCCGCGCTTCCCGGCCATGCCCGACCCCACCTGGCAAGGGTGATAAGCCCGCTTCATACCAGGGAGAGCAGGGGCTCAGCGCTTTCTTGCCGGACGTTTTACTCCATGAGAACAGGGCACTTGCCCGAACGGCGCATCGCCAGCCGCGGTGCGCCGTTTCCTTCTGTCTGCCACCGCGGTGCCCGGATGAGTATCGAACAGCTGAACTTCCACGGGCTGCGTAACCTCCAGCCGCTGTCCTTCGCGCCCGCCGCCGGGATCAACGTCATCACCGGGGCCAACGGCAGCGGCAAGACCAGCCTGCTGGAAGGCATTCATATTCTGGGCATGGGGCGCTCCTTCCGCACCCGCCAGCTGAAAAACGTCATCCAGCACGACGCCGGCGAATTCACCCTCTTTGGTCGCCTGGCCGGCGAGCAGGGCGCCGCCGGCACTACCCTGGGCGTGCGCCGGATCCGGGGCGAGCGCGAACTCGAGCTGCGCCTGCGCGGCGAGCGCCACGCGCGCCTGGCCGAGCTGGTCGAGGCGCTGCCGCTGCAGCTGATCAACCCCGATGCCTTTCGCCTGCTGGAAGGCTCCCCATCGGGGCGGCGGGAGTTTCTCGACTGGGGAGTGTTTCACGTGAAACATGAGTTTTTGACCGCCTGGAAGGGCGCCCGCCGGGCGCTGAAACATCGGAATGCCCTTCTCAGGCGTGGTAGAATGGAAGGGAGGCTGGATGCCACCCAGCTGGACGTTTGGGAGCAGGAGCTGGCTAGCCGCGGCGAAACGGTGGATCGGCTGCGCCAGGAATGGTTCAGCGCCTTTTTGCCGGTCTTCGAGGAGACGCTCAAGGCGCTGATGCCCCTCGAGGGGTTAACCCTGCACTACGCCCGGGGGTGGGATAGAAAGCGCCCGCTGGCGGAAGCGCTGCACGCCGGGCGCGCTACCGACGCGCAGATGGGCTTTACCCAGCAGGGCCCCCAGCGGGCGGACCTGCGTATCCGGATGCATAAAAAACCGGCGATCGAAGTGCTTTCCCGAGGCCAGCAAAAGCTGGTGGTAAGCGCGCTCAAGCTTGCCCAGGGCCGGCTTTTGGAAAGCATTTCAGCACCTGGCACGGCAGTCAGGCACTGCGTCTATCTGATCGATGACCTGCCTGCCGAGCTGGACGGCAGGTACCAGCAGCGCTTCTGCGAGCTGCTGGAGTCCATGCAGTGCCAGGCATTTATTACCAGCGTTGAACCGGGTGCCTTGCAGAACCGCTGGCTCCCCGACACGGCGATCAAGATGTTTCACGTGAAACATGTCGACCGGGAAGAGCCGGGACAGCCGGCATCGGGCCGGCTGGTGGAAGGGTAGGCGACACGGAACAAGACAGACTTCACGACGGAGTGGTCAATGAGCGAGCAGGCTTACGATTCATCAAGCATCAAGGTGCTCAAGGGGCTGGACGCGGTGCGCAAGCGTCCGGGCATGTACATCGGTGATACCGACGACGGCACCGGGCTGCACCACATGGTGTTCGAGCTGGTGGATAACTCCATCGATGAGGCGCTGGCGGGCTACTGCAGCGAAATCCGCGTCGTCATCCACCCGGACGAATCGGTCACCGTCAGCGACAACGGCCGCGGCATTCCCACCGAGATTCACCAGGAAGAGGGCGTCTCTGCCGCCGAGGTGATCATGACGGTGCTCCACGCCGGCGGCAAGTTCGACGACAACTCCTACAAGGTCTCGGGCGGGCTGCACGGCGTGGGTATCTCCGTGGTCAACGCGCTGTCTGAGGAGCTGCGGCTGACCGTTTGGCGCCAGGGTGACGTGTTCGAGCAGGTGTACAACCACGGCGTGCCGAGAGCGCCCCTTGGCGTGGTCGGCACCACGGAAAAAAGCGGTACCCGGGTGCATTTTCGCCCCTCGACGGATACCTTCGCCAATATCGAGTTCCACTACGATATTCTCGCCAAGCGCCTGCGCGAGCTGTCCTTCCTCAACTCCGGTGTGGCCATTCGCCTGATGGACGAGCGCAGCGGCAAGGAAGAGCTGTTCCGCTACGAAGGCGGCCTGCGGGCGTTCGTCGAGCACCTCAACACCAACAAGACGGTATTGAACCCGGTGTTTCACTTTACCTCCGCGCGCGACGACGGCATCGAGGTAGAAGTGGCCATGCAGTGGAGCGACACCTTCAACGAGAACATCCACTGCTACACCAACAACATTCCCCAGCGCGACGGCGGCACCCACATGGCCGGCTTTCGCGCCTCGCTGACGCGCACGCTCAACCACTACATCGAGGCCGAAGGGCTGCTGAAAAAAGCCAAGGTCAGCACCGCCGGCGACGACGCCCGGGAAGGGCTGACGGCGATTGTGTCGGTGAAGGTGCCGGACCCCAAGTTCTCTTCCCAGACCAAGGAAAAGCTGGTTTCCAGCGAAGTCAAGACCGCCGTCGAGCAGGAAATGGGGCGGCTGCTGGCCGACTATCTGGTCGAGAAGCCCAACGAGGCCAAGGCCATCGTCAACAAGATGCTCGACGCTGCCCGCGCCCGGGAGGCGGCGCGCAAGGCCCGGGACATGACCCGGCGCAAGGGCGCGCTGGATATCGCCGGGCTGCCCGGCAAGCTCGCCGACTGCCAGGAAAAGGACCCCAGCCTTTCCGAGCTCTACCTGGTCGAGGGCGACTCCGCCGGCGGCAGCGCCAAGCAGGGGCGCGACCGGCGCATCCAGGCGATCCTTCCGCTCAAGGGCAAGATACTCAACGTGGAGAAGGCGCGCTTCGACAAGATGCTCTCGTCCGCCGAGGTGGGCACGCTGATCACCGCCCTGGGCTGCGGCATCGGCCGCGAAGAGTTCAACCCGGACAAGCTGCGCTACCACTCGATCATCATCATGACCGACGCCGACGTCGACGGCTCGCACATCCGCACGCTGCTGCTGACGTTTTTCTTCCGCCAGATGCCCGAGCTCATCGAGCGCGGTCACGTCTTCATCGCCCAGCCGCCGCTTTACAAGGTCAAGCGCGGCAAGCAGGAGCTCTACCTGAAAGACGAGCAGGCGATGGTCGACTACCTGACCAGCACGGCGCTTGACGGCGCCCAGCTCTACGTCAACGCCGACGCGCCGGGGATCGGCGGCTCGCAGTTGGAAGCGCTGGTCACCCAGTACCGCGGCGTGATGCGCCGCATCGAGCGCCTGTCGCGGATCTACCCGTACACCGTGCTCGAGCAGATGGTGCAGACGTCGGCGCTTTCCGGCGAATCCAGCCTGAAAGACCGCGTGACCATGCAGAACTGGATCGACGAGCTGCAGCAGATCATGGACGACAAGGCCGCCTACGAAGGCGGGCCGCGCTACTATTTCTACCTTCACGAAGACGAGGAGCGCGGGCTTCACCTGCCGGCGGTATCCCTGGTGGCCCACGGCGTGACCAACAGCTATATGTGGGGGCTGGACTTCTTCGAAAGCGCCGACTACCGAGCGATGACGGCGCTTGGCGAGACGCTCTCGGGGCTGCTGGAAGAGGGCGCCTACATCACCCGGGGCGAGCGCAAGAAAACGGTCTCGAGCTTTTCCGAGGTGCTCGCCTGGCTGATGCAGGAAGGCCAGCGCGGCCTCTCGGTGCAGCGCTACAAGGGCCTGGGGGAAATGAACCCCGAGCAGCTGTGGGAAACCACCATGGATCCGGACAGCCGCCGCATGCTGCGCGTGAGCATCGAGGACGCCATCGCCGCGGACATGATGTTCAACACCCTGATGGGCGACGAGGTCGAGCCCCGACGAGACTTCATCCAGTCCAACGCCCTGGCGGCCAACATCGATATCTGACTGTGCTGAAGCAAAAACGGGCATGTTTCACGTGAAACATACCCGGTGAAAGGAAAAGCAGCGCCGCCGGCACATAGCCAGCGGCGCTTTTTTTATGGCATCGCGCACACACCCTCTACGAGTCATCGCGAGCGAAGCGTGGCGATCTCCTGCTGTGCCAGTAGCAAGAAACCCCGAGATAGCTTCGCTGCGCTCGCCATGACCGTAGTGGGTGGCGTGCTTCGTTCGCTACGACGTAGGGAGTGTGGTACTCGCCTCCCGCTACCGTCATCGCGAGGAGCGTAAGCGACGTGGCGATCTCTTACGCCGCGAGCGGCAACCAACCCCGAGATAGCTTCGCTGCGCTCGCTATGACCGGTAGTAGGTAAGGCGCTCGCTGCTCACCCGCTATTGTCATCGCGAGGAGCGTAAGCGACGTGGCGATCTCCTGCTGTGCCAGTAGCAAGAAACCCCGAGATAGCTTCGCTGCGCTCGCTATGACCGGTAGTAGGTAAGGCGCTCGCTGCCCACCCGCTATTGTCATCGCGAGGAGCGTAAGCGACGTGGCGATCTCCTACGTTGCGAACGGCAACCAACCTCGAGATTGCTTCACTGCGTTCGCAATGACTCATAGTGGGCGTATGCCCTTTTCTCGCTACCGTCATCGCGAGGAGCGTAAGCGACGTGGCGATCTCGCAGCTGCGGGGGGCACGGTAAAGAAACCCCGAGATAGCTTCGCTGCGCTCGCCATGACCGTAGTGGGTGGCGTGCTTCGTTCGCTACGACGTAGGGAGTGTGGTGCTCGCCTCCCGCTATCGTCATCGCGAGGAGCGTAAGCGACGTGGCGATCTCTTACGCCGCGAGCGGCAACCAACCTCGAGATTGCTTCACTGCGTTCGCCATGACCCATAGTGGGCGTATGCCCTTTTCCCGCTACTGTCATCGTGAGTCGCGCAGCAATGACTCAATTCAGGCGGCGATAGCCTGCCTGCTGTCACCCCAGCAGCCAGTCGACAAAGGCTGCGAGGTCATCAAACGCCGGCGTATCCTCGGCGTGCTGTCCCTTGGCCTCGGTGTTTTTACCCTTGCCGGTGCGCACCAGCGCCGGGCGGGCGCCGGCGGCGTCGCCGGCCTGCAGGTCGCGCAGGCTGTCGCCCACCATCCAGCTGCCGGCAAGCGTTGCCAATCCAAGCGTATCGCGTACCTGGTACAAAAGGCCCGGCAGCGGCTTGCGGCAGTCGCAGCCGTCGTCCGGGCCGTGGGGGCAGTAGGCGATGGCGTCGAGCCGGCCGCCGGCGTTTTTTACCATCTCGGTCAGCCGCGCATGCATTTGCTCGAGGGTGGCGGAAGTAAAGTAGCCTCGGGCAATGCCCGACTGGTTGGTGGCCACGGCCACGGCGTAGCCGGCCTTCGTCAGCCGGGCGATAGCGTCAACGGCCTGGGGGTAGACGACAAACTCGTCCAGGGTTTTGACGTAGGCGTCGGAGTCGCGGTTGATCACGCCGTCACGGTCGAGAATCACCAGGCGGTCAGGGGAGTACGAAGTGGCATTGGGCGTAACGGTCATGGTATTTCCGGTGTCCTGAACAGAGATGTTTCACGTGAAACACTTTTCACAGCAGCGTGGATAATGCCCGGCCGGGGATAGGTCAAAGAGGGATTTTACGCCAGGGATGGCGTAAGTAGCTTCCAGGGATGGATTCACAGCGTCTCTCGTGACCTATCCGCGGCGTTGGGCATTATATATCCAGTGACTGCCGTTTCAGTTTCGGGCAGCAAACAAAAAGCCCGGCGAAAGCCGGGCTTGAGAGAGACAAAGCGTTCACCAGGCTACTGCGGCAGCTCGGCGATATCCGCCACTTCCAGAAACAGCGCCTGCAGGCTCGCCAGCAGGGCCAGGCGGTTGTGGCGCACGGCGTCGTCGTTGGCCATGACCATCACCTGGTCGAAGAAGCGGTCCACCGGCTCGCGCAGGGTGGCCAGGGCGTCCAGGGTTTCCATGTAGAGGCCCTTGGCCAGCAGCGGGGCTACGCTTTCCCGGCGGTTGCCCAGCGCCTCGAACAGCGCCTGTTCGGCGCCTTCGCCGAGCAGATCGCCATTGACCTCGGTTGAGCCGTCGTGGTCCTGCTTGGCGAGAATGTTCGACACGCGCTTGTTGGCAGCGGCCAGCGCAGCGGCTTCGTCGCGCCGGGCGAAGGCCTGAACGGCGTACAGCCGGCGGGCAAAGTCCAGCGGCCGGGTTACCGGGCGCTTGCGCACGGCGAGGTACATCTCGGTGCTGATGCCGTGATCCTGCCCCCAGGCGCGGAAGCGGTCGAGCATGTAGGTCAGCACGTCGTCGACCACCGTGTCGCCCCGGGGAAGGCCGCTGTGCTGCTCGGCGGCCAGGGCCAACAGCTCGCGCAGGTCGAGGTCGAGCTCGCCCTGGACCAGAATATTAATCACCGCGATGGACGCCCGGCGCAGGGCGAAGGGGTCCTTGGCGCCGGTGGGGCGCGCGCCGATGCCGAAGATGCCGGTCAGCGTATCCAGCCGGTCGGCAAGGGCGACCGCCTTGCCCGCGGCGGTTTGCGGAATGGCGTCGCTTGCAAAGCGCGGCAGGTACTGCTCCTCAAGCGCGGTGGCCACCTCGTCGGCTTCGCCGTCCCGGGCGGCGTAGTAGCGGCCCATGATGCCCTGAAGCTCGGCAAACTCCTGAACCATCTCGGTGACCAGGTCGCACTTGGCAAGCCGGGCGGCGCGCCTGGCGTGATCCTCGTCGCCGCCGATCCGCTCGGCGATAAAGGCGGCGACGGCTTCGCTGCGCCGGGCCTTGTCGGCAAGCGTGCCCAGCTGATGCTGGAAGACCATGTCGTCAAGCGCCGGCAGGCGGCTTTCCAGGGTGCGCCTGCGGTCGGTGTCGTAAAAGAACACCGCGTCGGCCAGCCGCGGGCGGATGACCTTTTCGTTGCCGGCAATCACCTGGTCGGGGTCGTGGCTTTCGATGTTGGCCACGGTGATGAACAGCGGCTTGAGGCGGCCGTGTTCGTCGAGCAGGTGGAAGTACTTCTGGTGGGCCTGCATCGAGGAGATCAAGCACTCCGCCGGCACCTCGAGGAAGCGTTCGTCAAAGCTGCCGGTGAGCGCCACCGGCCATTCCACCAGGCCGGCAACTTCGCGCAGCAGATCCTCGTCGATGACCGCGATGGCGTTGTTGATCTCGGCCTCGGCCAGCACCTGCTCGCGGATGCGCTCCCGGCGCTGTTCGCGGTCGGCCAGCACGTAGGCGTTTTCCAGGGTGCTCGGGTAGTCGTCGGCGTGGGCCAGCTGAACGGCGTCCGGGGCGTGGAAGCGGTGGCCGTAGGTGGTGCGGCTGGCGGTCAGGCCCAGCGCCTCGGCGGCGACGACTTCGCTGCCGTAGAGCGCCACCAGCCAGTGCACCGGGCGGGAGAACTCGGTGCGGGTGTCGCCCCAGCGCATGTACTTGGGCACCGGCAGGGCGCTGATGGCCTTGTGCAGAATGCCGGGCAAAAGCGCGCCGACGCTCTCGCCGGTCTGTTGTTCGCGGTAGCCAAGCCAGGTGCCCTTGGCGGTTTCAAGCTCGATGAGCTGATCGACGCCGACCCCGCAGGAGCGGGCAAAGCCCTCGGCGGCCTTGGTCGGCGCGCCGTCCTTGAAGGCGGCGGCGAGGGCGGGGCCGCGGCGCTCGACTTCGCGGTCGGGCTGCTTGTCGGCAAGCGCGCTCACCTGGACGGCCAGGCGGCGGGGCGTGGCCAGGGCGCGAACCTCGCCAAAGGGTACGTCGGCGGCGTCCAGGCCGTTTTTGATGCCCTCGGCAAAGGCATCGGAGAGCGCGTCAAGGGCCACCGGCGGCAGCTCCTCGCAGCCGAGTTCGAGTAACAGCGTATCCGTGGCCATTCAGGCGTCTCCCTTGTCGTTGACACTTTGGTCGTCAGCGAGCAGCTCGTCTCGCAGGGCCTCGGCGGCGAGCGGGAAGCCCGCCGCCTTGCGCGAGGCGTAGTAGGCGCTACCCACGTCCCGGGCCAGGGTACGCACGCGCAGGATGAAGCGCTGGCGTTCGGTCACCGAGACGGCGTGGCGGGCGTCCAGCAGGTTGAAGGTGTGCGATGCCTTGAGCACCTGCTCGTAGGCGGGCAGCGGCAGGCCGGCCTCGAGCAGGCGGGCGCATTCGCCTTCCTGGTGGTCGAAGGCCTTGAACAGGTAGTCGACGTCGGCGTGCTCGAAGTTGTAGGCGGACTGCTCGCGCTCGTTCTGCAGGTAGACGTCGCCGTAGGTGACCCGGCTGCCGTCCGGGGCGACCGTCCACACCAGATCGTAGACGCTGTCCACGTCCTGAAGGTACATGGCGATGCGCTCGAGGCCGTAGGTCAGCTCGCCGGTCACCGGGAAGCACTCGATGCCGCCGGCCTGCTGGAAGTAGGTAAACTGGGTGACTTCCATGCCGTTGAGCCAGACCTCCCAGCCCAACCCCCAGGCGCCGAGCGTGGGCGATTCCCAGTTATCTTCGACAAAGCGCACGTCGTGGACCAGCGGGTCGAGCCCCAGGCGTCTGAGCGAGCCCAGGTAGAGGTCCTGGAAGTGGGCCGGAGAGGGCTTCATCACCACCTGGAACTGGTAGTAGTGCTGCAGGCGGTTGGGGTTTTCCCCGTAGCGGCCGTCGGTGGGGCGTCGCGACGGCTGCACATAGGCAGCGTTCCAGTTTTCCGGGCCGATGGAGCGCAGAAACGTCGCCGGGTGGAAGGTGCCCGCGCCCACTTCCATGTCCAGCGGCTGCAGCACCACGCAGCCCTGCTCGGCCCAGTATTGCTGCAGGGCCAGAATCAGTCCCTGGAACGTCGACACGTCGGGTGTCGAGCTATTGGTTGAAACACTCATCGAAGCACCGTTGACCATGAATTCATAGAGCGTCAAGTATACAATTCATGGCAGACAGGTTATAGGCGCGTGCCGCTTCGGGCGCAGGGCAATGGCAGCTGTATATGCGCAGGAGAGTCGGTAACAGGTCAAAGAGAGGGTTCTACGCCAAGGATGGCGTAGGTAGCGTCCAGGGATGGATTCATAGCGCCCTCTCGGCGACCTGTTGCCGGTTCTAACTGCGATAGTTCTGCGATAGCTCCGGGGGCGTAGAGCGCGGCATCAATAGCATACGAGACAAGCAGGAGCGAACATGATCGTAGTCACAGGCGGTGCCGGGTTTATCGGCGCCAATATCGTCAAGGCGCTGAACGCGCGGGGCCGCACCGACATCATGGTGGTGGACGACCTGCGCGACGGCACCAAGTTCGTCAACCTGGCGGACTTGACGCTTGCCGACTACCGCGACAAGGACGCCTTCATCGCCGACGTGCGCGCTGCCCTTGCCGGCGAGCCCACCGATCTACCCCGGATCGAGGCGATTTTCCACGAGGGCGCCTGCTCGGACACCACCGAGTGGGACGGCCAGTTCATGCTGGAGAACAACTACGCCTACTCGCGGACGCTGCTCGACTACTGCGACCGCTACGGCGTCGCCTTTCTCTACGCCTCCTCGGCGGCCACCTACGGCGGCAGCAGCGTGTTCAAGGAAGACCCGGCGTTCGAGCGCCCGCTCAACGTCTACGGCTACTCCAAACTGCTGTTTGACCAGCACGTGCGCGCGCGCTGGGATTCGCTTACCACCCAGGTAGTGGGCTTTCGCTACTTCAACGTCTACGGCCCGCGCGAGCAGCACAAGGGCAAGATGGCAAGCGTGGCGTTCCATCATCACACCCAGATCAGCGGCGGCGACAACCTCAAGCTGTTCGGCGCCTGGGACGGCTATGAGGCGGGCATGCAGAGCCGGGATTTTGTCTACGTCGGCGATGTGGTCGACGTCAATCTGTGGTTTCTCGATAATCCCGGGCGCTCGGGCATCTTCAACCTGGGTACCGGCCGCGCCGAGCCGTTCAAGGCCATCGGCGAGGCGGTGATCGACTTTTACGGCCGGGGGCAGATCGACTATATCGACTTCCCCGACGGGCTCAAGGGCCGCTACCAGAGCTATACCCGGGCGGATATCGAACACCTGCGCGAGACCGGCTGCGACGTCGAGTTCAACACCGTCGCTGAAGGCGTCAGAGCCTATCTGGAGTGGCTGAATGGCTAAAGCGGTAGAGCACCTGCTGGTGGTCGGGCCGTCCTGGGTGGGCGATATGGTGATGGCGCAAAGCCTGTTTATCACGCTGAAACAGCGCTACCCCGACGCCACGATCAGCGTGGTAGCCCCGGCGTGGTCGGAGCCCATCCTTGCGCGCATGCCCGAGATCACCGAGGTGATGCCGCTCGCCGTGGGTCACGGCGAATTCGGCTGGGGGGCGCGGCGCGCAATGGCGCAGCGGATGCAGGGGCACTTTGACCGCGCCATCGTGCTGCCGCGCTCGTGGAAGTCAGCGCTGGTGCCGTTTCTGGCGCGAATCCCCGAGCGGGTGGGATTTCTCGGCGAGCAGCGCTACGGGCTATTAACCGAGCACCGGTCGCTGGATAAAAGCGTGCTCGACCAGACGGTCAAACGGTTTGTCGCCCTGGGGCTGCCCGCCGCTGAAGCGGCGCCGGGCGATTTTGCCATTCCTGCGCCGCGCCTTGAAGTCGACGCTGATAATCAGGCGAGCCTGCGCCAGCGCCACGGGCTGCCCGCGCGCCCGGCCATCGGCATGATGCCCGGCGCCGAGTTTGGGCCGGCCAAGCAGTGGCCGCTTGAATACTTTCACGAACTGGCGAGAAGATTAATCGACGACGGCTTCGCCGTGCGCATCTTCGGCGGCCCCGGGGACCACGCGGCCGGGGAGACCATCGTTAGCGGGCTTGCGCATGCTCACAACCTTTGCGGGGCCACCTCGCTTGCCGATGCCGTGGACCTGCTGGCGGACTGCGCCCAGGTAGTGACCAACGACTCCGGGCTGATGCACGTGGCCGCCGCGGTGGGCACCCGGGTGCAGGCAATCTACGGCTCCTCAACGCCCGACTACACGCCGCCGCTGACCGATAACGCCCGTATCCACTACCTGGCGCTTTGGTGCTCGCCGTGCTTCAAGCGCGTGTGCCCGCTGGGGCACACCAACTGCCTGAACCACCTCTACGTCGAGCCGGTGTACCGGGCGGTGCGCGAAAGCGCCGAGCCTCCCCAGACGCTGCGCCCTCAGCCGTCGATGCCCAGGCGTTAATGCTCAGTCGTTAATGCCAGTCCTTAGGGCCTGTTGACGTTTCACATTGGTAGCCATAAAAAGCCGCATGCCAAGGCCACCATGCTTTCGTAATTTCGTTTGAGCTTATCGTAGCGCGTCGCAATGGCGCGATACGGTTTCAATCGAGCAAAGGCATTCTCAACCAGATGCCGGTAGCGATATAACCCTCTGTCCAGATTGGCATTTCCTTTTTTCGAGTTACGCCTGCGTGGAATGACGGCAGCCATTCCTTTGGCTTCGACCTGCTCACGGATACGTTCACTGTCATAGCCTTTGTCAGCCACCAGCGCGTCACCTGCCGGCAAACCGTCAATCAATGCCTGGGCTTCCGTGCTGTCGTGCACTTCACCCCCGGTTATTCTGAAGGCGATCGGCAACCCATAAGCATCCACGGCCAAGTGGATCTTGCTGGTATTGCCTGCACGACTTTTGCCAATGGCTTCTGCATCTTCCGTGGCAGCCCCAGTGCTATCTTGGTGAGCCTTGACGTAGGAACCATCAATAAATAGCCACTCGACATCAGGATCTTCCACCAGAGAGATGAAAATCCTCATCAGCTTTCCACTCGCTGACCAGGCGTTGAAGCGCTTGTAGACCGTGTTCCAGGGGCCAAACGCCTCCGGTAGGTCCCGCCACGGGCAGCCGGTTCGCATCCGATAAAGGATGCCTTCCACCGTGGTACGCAGATCGGTCTTGTCATAAATACCTTGTTGAAGCAGGATAGATTTCAGCTTCGGCCAGTGTTCATCCGTGAGCATTTGTCGGGGCATGGCAGGCTTGCAGTTTGTTGGCTTAGGAACCTTTATTCTGTGAGCTTGCCCCTATCCTGCCAATACCCCTGCCATGAAACGTCAACAGACCCTAATAATTGTCCTGGGGCGGCTCCTGGTCCTCGCGCCGCTGGGGCGCAAGGCCTTCCCAAAGGCGATGCTGCAGCTCGTTTTCTTCCAGCAGCCGGGCGTTGATCTTGTCCTTGCCGTAGCGCTCAAGCAGGGTGTGGGAGTCCGGCTTCAACAGCGACGCGCCGAGCCCGGCCCGGTGCTCTGCGGCCGGGTAGCCCATGGCGTCGAGGATGGTGGGAAACAGATCGACGATCGAGGCGCGCCGGGAAATTCGCCGGGGTTCCAGGCCGTTGCCCAGCAGCATAAAGGTGTTTTCCCGGGGCAGGCCGACAAGCTCGTCCCAGACCGAGACGCGCATGGACAGGTGGTCGCTTGCCACCACCACCAGGGTATCGTCCAGCAGGCCTTCGTCCTCCAGCCGCTCGACCAGCCGGCGGGCCAGCCAGGCCGAACACTTCACCGAGTAGAGAATGTCCTGATCGTCCCATTCGCCCTGGCGCTCGCGGCAGCTCTGGGCCGGGAAGCCGGCGGGCGCATGGGCGGACAAACTGATGTTGACCACCCCCCAGGGGCCGTCGCTTTCGGCGTCCAGGCGCTTGATTTCGTCGACGGTGAGGTCGTAAAGGGTGTCGTCGTAGAGCCCCCAGTCGTTGACGTAGTCGGGGTCGTCAAGCCCGTCCTTGAGTTCGTCGAGGCCCATGACGTTGTCGAAGCCGTGGCCTTCGTAAAAGCGCCCCTTGCCGGCAAAGGATTTGCTCGCCCCGCCCAGGTAGCTGAGCCGGTAGCCCTGCTCGTCGAGCAGGTCGCCCAGGCACTTCACCCCGGGTACCACTTCGGCCAGCGGCTCGAACTGGCGGTCGTGAACCAGCCCCGCGGGCATCAAGGGAGTGCCGCACTGGCTGCCGATCATGCCGGCCATGGTCCAGCCGGTGTTGTTGATCTGCTCGACGCCTTCAAACACCACGGCGTCTTCGCCAAGCTCGCGCAGGTCGTCGTAGGTGTCGCCGAAGGTGGCGTCGCCGTAGGTGCGCTCCAGGCTTTCCAGGTAGAGGATCACCAGGTTGGGCGGGTCGTCCTGCCTGTCGATGGCGGGGTGCTGGTAGTGGCGGTCGAGCCAGCCGCCGTCGTCGGTGACCACCGCGGCGCTGCGCTCCCCGAGCCCCAGCAGCAGCGGGTTGCCCACCAGCAGCGCCAGCGCAATCAAAGGCTCGATGCGCCGCAGCCGGGCGTCCCGGCGCACCAGCCAGGTAAAGGCGCATAAAAGCCCGATCATGCACAGCGTATAAACCCCGGCGGCGATCAGGCGCTCGGTGCCGCCGTGGTCGGTAATCCCCGCCTGAAGGTGGAAAAACACCGCGCCCAGGTCGACGTTGCCGAAGCTGTCGGCAAGGTAAACGTAAAGGCCCCAGAGGCACAGCGGCACCAGCGACCACGGCCAGGCCCGGCGGTAGCCGCCAACGTTGCTGCCCACCCGCAGCTGCAGGCCCAGGGCGCCGGCCAGCACGGCCACGCAGGGCAGCGTCCACCAGGGCAGGCGCGTCAGAGTGATCAGCGTATAGCCAAGGCCGAGGCCAAGCGCCGTTGCGGGGAGCCAGGCGGCGAGCTTTAAACGGGCAAGCATGGGGCAGTTTTCCTGATGGTAAGGCGTTGCAGCCCGCCAGGCGAGGCCGCGTCAGCCATTGGGGGTCAACGCTGCTCCGTCGGGCGGAGAGCGCCCGCGGCAATGAACAAAAGCTTATCACGAGATACAAAAACGGCACGACCCGAAGGCCGTGCCGTTACCCCTGTACCGCCGGGAAAACGCGCTGCCGCCGCGGCAGCTCAGCGCTTGGACGCGTGATTGGCCGCCAGAACGTCGGCCTTGATCACGCTCTGCTCGGCGATCAGCTCGTTGACCACCGCGCGGCTTTCCTTGTAGTGCTCGGTGGTCTTGTGCTCGGCAAGCGCCTCCTTGCTTTCGTAGATTTCGTAGAGGTGGAAAAGGTCGGGACTGTTCTGGTCCTCGAGCACGTCGAAGACGTAGCAGCCCGGCTCCTCGCGCACCGAGGCTTCGGCGTTGGGCAGCATGGCGCGCAGAAACTCCTCGCGCTTGCCGGGCTTGAGCTGGGTCTGAACAATAATGCAGTACATGGCATCTCCCTGGGTTGACGGCTATACTGGCGGACAATAACGTAATGGAAAATATTTCCATAGTCCGCCCGGTGGCGGCGATTTTCCACCACAACCCATCCTTGTTTCAACTCACGGAGCTTTTATGCAACGCCCACCCGCCTTTAACGGCATGCGCCATATCGCCCTGCAGGTACAGGACCTGGAAGCCTGCGAGCGTTTCTACACCGAAATCCTGGGCATGTCGCTTCTGCGCCGCGCCCACGAAAACCTCGTCTACCTGACGCTTGGCAACGACAACTTCTCGCTCGCCCGGGCCAAGGAAGACACCGGCGGCGACCCCCAGCGCCTCGACCACTTCGGCTTTGTGGTCGATAACAAGGAAGATGTCGACAAGTGGTACGACTACCTGGTCGCCCAGGGCATCAAGGTCTCGCGCCCGCCACACGACCACGGCGACGGCGGCTACAGCTTCTACTGCCTCGACCCCGACGGCAACAGCGTCCAGCCGCTCTACCACCCCAGCGTCTCCGGCCAGACCTTCAGCGAAGCCAAGGGGTAAAGTGCCGCCTGCTGCCCTGCCGCCGGGGCGGTGGCACAAGGCCCTGGTGGCAGCAGGGTGTTGTGGGAGCTGACTTCAGTCAGCGATGATGTAGCCACCAAAGAGCTACTCAGTCACTGCCGAAAAGATCGCGCGTATAGACTTTATCCTTGACGTCAGCGAGCTCGCTGACCATACGGTTGCTGAGGATCACATCGGCTTTGGCCTTGAAGGCGTCCAGGTCGCGCATCACCCTCGAGCCGTAGAAGGTGTCCTCTTCCAGCACCGGTTCATACACGATCACCTCAACCCCCTTGGCCTTGATGCGCTTCATCACCCCCTGCATGGCGCTGGCGCGGAAGTTGTCCGAGCCGGCCTTCATGATCAGGCGATAAACCCCCACCACTCCCGGCCGGTGGTTGATAATCTGTCCGGCGACAAAGTCCTTGCGGGTGCGGTTGGCATCGACGATCGCCTGAATGATGTTGCTGGGCACGTTCTGATAGTTGGCCAGCAGCTGCTTGGTATCCTTGGGCAGGCAGTAGCCGCCGTAGCCAAAGCTGGGGTTGTTGTAATGATCCCCGATGCGCGGGTCGAGCCCCACCCCCTCAATGATCTGGCGGCTGTCCAGCCCGTGGGTCTCGGCGTAGGTGTCCAGCTCGTTGAAATACGCCACGCGCATGGCGAGGTAGGTATTGGCAAACAGCTTGATCGCCTCGGCCTCGGTGCTGTTGGTCAACAGCCAGGGGATGTCCTGTTTTTCCGCCCCCTGCTTCAGCAGGCCGGCAAACCGCTCGGCGCGCTCGGAGCGCTCGCCGACAACAATCCGCGAGGGGTGCAGGTTATCGTACAGCGCCCGCCCTTCGCGCAAAAACTCCGGGGAAAACAGCAGGTTTTCCGTACCAAAGCGTTCGCTGGCCCCCCGGGTGTAGCCGACCGGCACGGTGGACTTGATCACCATCAGCGCCCCGGGGTTGACCGCCATGACGGTCTGGATCACCGCTTCCACGCTTGAGGTATCAAAGGTGTTGGTCTTCGGGTCGTAGTCCGTGGGCGTGGCGATCAGCACGATATCGGCCTCGCGGTAGGCTGCTTCGGCGTCCAGCGTAGCGCGAAAGCTCAGCGAGCGGTTGGCGAGAAAGTCGCTGATCTCGGCGTCCTCGATGGGCGAGATGCCGTTATTCAACAGGCCGACTTTTTCCGCCACGATATCCACGGCGACCACGTCATTATGCTGGGCCAGCAGCATGGCGTTGGAAAGGCCGACGTAGCCGGTACCGGCAACAGCGATGTTCATGGGGGAGTCCTTTTCATTGGTTGTGCTTAAAAGAGCAGCGTGCATGCCCGATATGTCATGGCGAGCGCAGCGCGATACCCGCTACGTCACGGCGAGCGCAGCACTACCCCCACTACGTCATGGCGAGCGAAGCGTGGCCATCTCGGGTTTTGCCCGATATCGGCCCAAGAGATCGCCACGTCGCTACGCTCCTCGCGACGACGGTAGCGGGCGGTGAGCGCCATATCTACTACCAGTCATGGCGAGCGAAGCGTGGCCATCTCGGGTTTTGCCCGATATCGGCCCAAGAGATCGCCACGTCGCTACGCTCCTCGCGACGACGATAGCGGGAAGCGTACACCATCCTCACGACGGCGATAGCGAGCCGCGCGCTCCGTCAGCGGGCGTAGCCCTGGGGGTTGGCCTGCTGCCAGCGCCAGGTATCCGCAAGCATGTCCTCGAGCCCGCGTTCGGCGTGCCAGCCGAGTTCCTCGCGGGCCAGCGCCGGGTTCGCCCAGCACTCGGCGATATCGCCTTCCCGGCGGGGCTCCACTCTGTACGGCACAGGGCGGCCCGAGGCGCGCTCAAAAGCACGAACCATCTCCAGCACCGAATAGCCGCGCCCGGTGCCCAGATTCCAAATGCCAACCCCTCGGCGCGCGGCCAGCACCTGCATGGAGGCCAGGTGGCCCTCGACCAGATCCATGACGTGGATATAGTCGCGCACGCCGGTACCGTCGGCGGTGGGGTAGTCGTTGCCAAAGACCGACAGCGCCTCCCGCCGGCCGACGGCCACCTGGGCGATAAACGGCACCAGATTGTTGGGCTTGCCGTTGGGGTCTTCGCCGATGCGCCCGCTTTCGTGGGCGCCCACCGGGTTGAAGTAGCGTAAAAGCGCAATCGACCAGCGCTCGTCGGCGCGGGCGAGGTCCTGCAGCACGTTCTCCACCATCAGCTTGGAGGTGCCGTAGGGGTTGGTGGGCTTCCCCGTAGGCAAGCCCTCGTGAATCGGCATCGGGTGGCCGTCGCCGTACACCGTGGCCGAGGAGCTGAATACCAGCCGATAAACCCCGGCTGCCGCCATGGCCTGGCACAGCGTCAGCGTGCCGGCGACGTTGGTTTCGTAATAGCGCAGCGGCTCGGCCACGCTCTCGCCCACCGCCTTCAGCCCGGCAAAGTGCAGCACGTCGCTGATCGCGTGGTCGGCAAACAGCGCATCCAGAGCGTCACGATCGCGGATATCGCCTTCAATGAAGGTGGGCGCCTTGCCGGCCAGTTCGGCCACCCGGCGCAGCGCCTCCCGGCTGGCGTTGGCCAGGTTATCGAGCACGACGACGTCGTGCCCCGCCTTAAGTAGCGTCAGCACCATATGCGAGCCGATATAGCCCGCGCCGCCGGTGACCAGTATTGCCATGGTTAACTCCCTGGGTTGGATTCGTCGTGAACCTGAGTCTGGCGGCCGCCTGCCCGCTGTTCTGCTGCCCGTCGCAAGGCCGCCCAGCAAATCACACACAGGCCAAGATAACCGCTGAGCCCGCGCACGTCGCGCAGCATCGACTGGGTCAGGCCGAAGTCGATAAAGGCGATGGGAACCATCATGCCGGCGGTCGCCAGCGCGCTCAGAGCCGGGTCGCGGTGCGAGCCCTTCGCACGCCGCCAGAACAGCCACAGCGGCACGCCGTAGAGCACTAGCAAGGTACCCAGGCCAAGCAGCCCGCGGCGCGCCGCGGTGTCGATCATGTCGCTGTGCAGCTGGTCGTAGCGGCTGATGCCGGGCGGGAACTCGCCCTTTGCCACAAGCCGGTCGCGGGCCGCTTCCAGGTGGCCTTCCCCCCAGCCGGTCAGCGGCCGCTCGGGGAAGAGTGTGGCCCCGGCGCGCCACATCTCCAGCCGCAGGCCCACCGAGGTCCCGCGTGACTCACCCTGCCAATACTGCTGAAGGTTGCTGACCGCCTGATCCACTCGCGCCACCACCCCGCTCTGCGGCAGCAGCACCACGCCCAGCAGTATGGCGACGATCCCCGCGGTAATACCGCGGCGAAGGCCGGTAGGTACCAGGCCGCGTGCTGCCCGATACACCAACAGCAACAACAGCGGCGCGGCGATCCAGCCGCCGCGGGTACCCGACAGCAGCGAGCCGGTCAGGCCTGCTGCCGCGCCCAGCAGGCTCAGCGCCAGCAGGCCGCGCCGGCCAGAGAGACCGCGGCCCAAACACCACAGCGCGCCCATCAACGAGAGCGCCCCCAGCAGCAGCGCAAGGTTGCCGAAGGGAATAGCGTTCATACCGTTGGCGGCGCGCGCCTGGCCCAGCACCAGCCGTTCGTAAAGCGCGATGGCGCCCGCGCCCAGCGCGCCGCAGCTTGCCGCCCACCATAGCGTTTGCGTCGGCGGCGGAAAGCGGCGCAGCCACACCAGCAGCGCCGCGGCCAGCAGTGGCCATAGCGGCAGCAGCACGCCCTGATTGCCTTCGCCCACCGGCCAGATTCCCGTACGCCACACGTCGCCAAGCCAGAGCCCGCCATAGGCCAGCAGCGCGGCCCCCAGCAGGGCATCGTCGCGGTCGAGCCGGCGCCAAAGGCGCTGCGGCGGAGTGAGCGCCAGCCCCGCCAGCAGCGTCACTCCCGCCAGCAGCGGCACCATGGCATAGCTTAAAGGCACCACAATCAGCAGCGCCACAAAGGCAAACACCCAGACACCGTTCAAACGCGTTAACAGGCGCCCGAGCTGCATGTTGTTAATAGTCACTTCCTCCCGGCAAAGCGCCCTCCACGCCATCAAGTACGAGATCGCCACGTCGCTACGCTCCTCGCGACGACACGCCCGTCATAGCGAGCGCAGCACTACCCCCACTACGTCATTGCGAACGCAGTGAAGCAATCTCGGGTTTTGCCCGATATTGGCTCAAGAGATCGCCACGTCGCTACGCTCCTCGCGACGACGGTAGCCGGGAAAGGCGCCACCGCACTTCCTGCGTCATAGCGAGCGAAGCGTGGCTATCTCGGGGTTTGCTGACAGCCCCCACACCGTCTACGTCAAGGCGAAGACCAGCAGGCACGGCTACGCTTGATGAATAATCCCACCAAGGCAACCCTCGCCATGCCGGAAAAAACGTATTACGTCTACATGCTCACCAACCGGCACAACCGCGTCTTGTATACAGGGGTTACCAATGACCTGGTGCGCCGCCTCTATGAACACAGAAACAATCTGGCACCGGGGTTTACCAGCCAGTATCGCTGCCACAAACTCGTCTGGTGCGAGCTATATGACCACCCCCAAGACGCCATTCAACGCGAAAAGCAGCTTAAAAAAGGCTCACGAAAGAAAAAGATCGCGTTGATTGAAGCAGAGAACCCCAGCTGGGAAGACCTGATGCCGTGGTGAAGCCGTTACAATGCCACCGCACTCAAGAGATCGCCACGTCGCTGCGCTCCTCGCGATGACGCGCCCGTCATAGCGAGCGAAGCACCACCCCCACTACGTCATAGCGAGCACTACCCCCACTACGTCATTGCGAACGTAGTGAAGCAATCTCGGGTTTTGCCCTGACGAATCCCCACGAATATGTTGCTACTCGCCGCATAGGCTCTGCTCCCTGACTTCCTCGCGAAGTCGTGCTCGGAGGGTTGTCCAAGCAGGCCAAGGCACGGCGTCGGGTTGATGACGACGAAGACATTCCAAGCCCAGGCGCCACACGGAAAGCACGCTCCGGTGCCGGATACTGTTGCTCTGATAGCGCCGCTGTTGCCCCCGGGCTCGGACATCCAGGCCGGCCACCATCATGGCCACGTTCGCCAACATGGCGATCAGCAGCAGGACCTCGATGCGCTTGCCCTGGCGAGACTGATGCATGCCGAAGCCCAGCCCGAACAAGGGACTTTTGACATCGCGGAACCCTTCCTCAATCTGCATGCGCTGTCGGTAGATCGTTACCACTTTATTCGCCAGCGTTGAGCGGTCCGGCAGATTGCTGACCAGCACCCAGGGCTCCTGCTGACGCCGGGCGATCGTCCGGCTGCCGCCGTCCCGAGAGATCCGGCCTTGTTTATTGCGATGCTTACGTCCCCGTGGCGGTCGATAATAGAGCACCATCTGAGCGCGGAACGGATGGTTTTCGGCGATCCGGACGGAGCCCCACGCCTGCGGTTCCGATGTCGCGTGTTGAAACAGGGTCTTCACGGGTTGCCATGCTTCGCCTGACGCCTGGTAACGGGCGGGCTGACGGACCCGTCCAACGATATACCAGCCGCGCGCTTCAACGGCCCGAAACCACGGGTTACGAAAGCCGGCATCGGTCACCAGGATCGGCGTGGCCTTGTCGGGCAGGATCCTTGCCAGCGCATCCAGCAGATAGGCTTCACAGTATGGGCATCCTTCCTTGTGATGAACCTTCTCGAAGATGGGCAGCGATCGCCCGGCGAAGGGCACCGCCGCACGCAGCAGGAAATGCCTGCCGCGGTCATCAATCGGCGACCAGTCCACCAGAATCAGTGGGCGCGTTGTATGGCCGATCAGCAGCGAGGCCATGAGCCAATAGAACAGCGGTCGTTCCTGATGAAGGTGAGGGTTGCCTAATAGTCGATCGACTCGTTTGATGGCGTGCTTGGCATCCGTCGAGCTCGGCAACGCACGGCCAATGGCCGTTAATCCCAGACGTCGCTCGCCCAGCAGAGCGCCAACGGTATCGAGGACGGTCTGTAGCCGCTTGGCATGGATCACGGAGAGTGAAGACGTCAGCAAGTTATGCAAGAATCGAGGGGCCTGCATGGGTCTCCTTCGCATGTTGTTGTGTGTCGTAACTCACAACATGCATGACTCATGCAGGCTTTTTCAATCCTATCATGCTGATTTTATTACCCATTTCATGGGGATTCCTCAGGGTTTTGCCCGATATCGGCTCAAGAGATCGCCACGTCGCTACGCTCCTCGCGACGACACGCCCGTCATGGCGAGCGAAGCACTACCCCCGCTACGTCATGGCGAGCGAAGCGTGGCCATCTCGGTTTTTCTCTACAGCGCCACCGCACTGCACAAGATCGCCACGTCGCTGCGCTCCTCGCGACGACACGCCCGTCATGGCGAGCGAAGCACTACCCCCGCTACGTCATGGCGAGCGAAGCGTGGCCATCTCGGTTTTTCTCTACAGCGCCACCGCACTCAAGAGATCGCCGCGTCGCTGCGCTCCTCGCGACGACACGCCCGTCATGGCGAGCGAAGCACTACCCCCGCTACGTCATGGCGAGCGAAGCGTGGCCATCTCGGTTTTTCTCTACAGCGCCACCGCACTCAAGAGATCGCCGCGTCGCTGCGCTCCTCGCGATGACACGCCACTACGTCATTGCGAACGCAGTGAAGCAATCTCGGGTTTTACTGACCGGGCCCCGCAAGTACGAGATCGCCACGTCGCTACGCTCCTCGCGATGACGGTAGCCGGGAAAGGCGCCACCGCACTTCCTACGTCATAGCGAGCACTACCCCCACTACGTCATTGCGAACGCAGTGAAGCAATCTCGGGTTTTACTGACCGGGCCCCGCAAGTACGAGATCGCCACGTCGCTACGCTCCTCGCGATGACGATAGCCGGGAAAGGCGCCACCGCACTTCCTACGTCATGGCGAGCACTACCCCCACTACGTCATAGCGAGCGAAGCGTGGCTATCTCGGGTTTTGCTGACCGGGCCCCGCAAGTACGAGATCGCCACGTCGCTGCGCTCCTCGCGACGGCAAATCCCCCTCACTCAAGCCTCAGGGCCAAGTGGCCCAGCGCTTCATACATTGCCCGCTCGGTCTTGTGAAGGTGGCGGGCAGAGGGCAGCCAGTAGCCCAGCGAATGCTGTTTGCCGACGTCCAGTAAGTAATGCGTCGGTGCGGCGACGGGGGTCAGGCCCGCCTTCTGGAAATGGCGCATCGCGCGCGGCATATGCGAGGCGGAGGTGACCAGTACCACGGTGGCGCCTTCGCCAAGCGCCTCACGCACCGCCTGCGCTTCCTGCCCGGTGTCGGTAGCATGGTCAAGCAGACGCAGCCTGGTTTCGGGCACCCCAAGCGCCTTGGCCGCGTCGCCGTAGCCCCGGGCAATCGGCGCCTCTCCAGGGTCACGGCTGGCGCCGGTAACGATCAGCGGCAGGTCAGATGCCTGCTGCCATAGGCGTATTCCCTCCATCAAGCGAATAGCGGAGCTGTTATTCAAGCGCCCAACACTCGACCAGGGAGCGCCTGGCCGCCAGCCGCCGCCCAGAACGACGACGGCCTCGGCCGGGGGCGCCTCCGGCAAATCCTGAAGCGCCGGATAGCGGGTTTCCAGCGGCATCAGCAAGCGCTCCGCCACCGGCCCCCAGCTGGCCAGCGCCAATACCGCCGCCCCCAAAGCAAAGGCCGACCACCCGGCCCGCCGATAGCGGCATTTCAGCAGCACCGCCCCCAGCGCCAAAAGCCCCATGCAAAGGGGTAACGGCATCAGAAGTTGGGCGGCCAGCGTCTTGACCAGCTCGTACATATGGCTTTCTCGCAGCTCGGGGCGCTTAACATGCCCCTGCGCTCCGAGCTCATGGCGAGGCCGCTAACCGTGTCAGGGAGTGGGGCATTACTCAGAAGAAATCTGCGCACCGCCTGGGTATCACCCAGCCCCGCCTCAACGACCTGCTGAACGGTCGCATGGGAAGCCCTGTCCCTTTAGCGACGGCTCCATATCGAGGGGGTGACTGCCTCGATAGCGCTGGGCGCGTTTCCAAGACGTCGAAAGCTCGCCTGGAAGGGTACGAGCATGTCGGCGACCTCAGCCTCGTCCAGCGCCTCCGGGTCGAACTTGCCACCGAGTACCTCCAATAGCTCTTGGCCGTGTTCATCCTGTTCGCCGGCGGCGGCCGCCTTCAACGCCTCATAGCCCACCGTGCCGCCGATGTCTTCTGGCGGGCAGGCCATGGCACCGTCAATAAACCGCGGGCAGGGGTCGGTCTTCTCCAGCTCCGTAGCCTCGATGATAAGGCGGTGTTCCCAGCCGTCGCCGAAGTCGTAGAGGTAGTGAAACGCATTGTCCCTGACACGTGCAGCCATCGCCTTGAGCCTGGCGTTGCGTGCCTGCGCAATAGGCAGGTCGCTCCACTCGTCCGGCTCGCCGTAGTAGCGGCCGTTGCATTCGAACTCATAGAGGTGGCAGTCCGCCCAGCCCATCACGTCCTGGATCAGTTCGTGGAGGCGGTGCAAGTTGATTTGTTCAGGCACCACCACGCGGCGCCAGACCAGCGGGTCGGTATTGAGCAGTTCAATGCGCAGGCGAATGTCGGCCATGGATGGGCTCCGGCAAGTAAGGGTGTAGCGCCATGGTAGCGCGAGTTCTCCGCGGGTCCAGCCCCCGGAATCAGAAGACTCCAAAGCTCATGGACAATAAGGCAACGCGGTATGGCCCGACGAGCGCTGCCGGCGCGCCCAGTCGCGCTGGAAGGCGGCAATCTGCGCCGCGGCGATCAGCAGCACAATAAAGCCGGTAGCGCCGGCATGGTAGAGCGGCATGGAAAGCAGGCAAAGCACCAGCACCGTGACGCCGCAGCTGAGAAGGCCAAGGCCCCACATGGCGTGCCAGTGGCGGCTCAAGCAGGCCCAGGCCAGCGCTTTCAGGGGCAGCAACACGACGGCGGCAAAGCCGAGCAGCCCCACCAGCCCCAGGCCGGTGGCCACGCTTGCCAGCAGCGAGACGTAGTCGCGATAGCCCGCCAGGGTACCCTCCCCCGTCAGCGGCGCAAGGTGGCCGGTGCCCAGCAGCCAATGCGCCTGGAACACCTCCCAGGCCTCGCCCCACAGCGCCACGCGTTCGACAATACCGGGATTCAGCGCCCGGGCCTGGTCGAACGCGCCGTTGAGGATCAGGCCAATGGCCTGCAAGGGCTCGACCAGGCGCTGAGTCAGCGGCGAGGCGGTCGGCAGCAGCCAGTCGTGGCTGACCGTCCCCAGCAGCAGTACCGCAAGTAGCGCGATCACGCCCAGCCGACCCAGCCGATAGCCCTGATGGCGCCCCAGCACCGTGGTAGCGACGACATAAACCCCGCCACCCGCGGCCGCTGCCAGCCAGGCCGTGGTATAGCCCGTGCCCATCAGCACCATCATGGTAAGCACCGTGACCAGCGAGGTCAGCAGCAGCTGCGCGGAAGGGCGCCAGCCGGTGCCCAGCCGCTGCAGGCTGGCCAGCAGCATCGCCAGTACCATCACCAGGCCAACGCTTGCCATAAACCCGGTCTGCGAAGGTACGCCCCAGGCGGCAGGCTGGCTGAAATGCATATGCCGCAGCAGGGTGTTCTGGTCAAGTCAGAGCGGACACATTTTCAAGCCACAGCTGCCAATTCAACCTCCCTCGGCGTCTGGTAGCCCAGGGTCGAGTGGAGTCGGCAGCTGTTGTACTCCATCTCGATGTACTCGATCACGTCACGCCGCGCTGCCTGTCGGCTCACATACCGCTGGCCTGCCAGCCACTCGCTTTTCAGTGAACCGAAGAAGCGCTCCATGACGGCATTGTCCCAGCAGTTTCCCTTCCGGCTCATCGAGGCCTGGAACCCGTGCCGATCCAGCGTGGAGCGGTAGTCACGAGACGCATACTGACTGCCGCGGTCGCTGTGATGGATCAACCCGCTATCAGGCTGCCGGCGCCCTACGGCCATCTCCAGGGCGTCCAGCACCAGCGACGTGCGCATGTGGTCAGCCATCGCCCAGCCCACGAGCTGCCGGTCGTGGAGGTCGAGCACCGCCGCTAAATAAAGCCATCCTTCCAGCGTCCAGATCGCGGTGATGTCGGCCACCCAGGTCTGGTTCGGCTCCGCCACCATGAACTGGCGGTTCAGCAGATTGGGCGCCACCGGGAGGCTGTGCTCACTGTCGGTTGTATGACGCCAGCGGCGCCGCTGCCGTGCCGCTACGTCGGCTTCTCGCATCAGGCTACGGGCCTGGTACCGGCCGACGTCGTGGCCGCGGCGTCGCAGCTCTATGGCCATGCGGCGGCTGCCGTAGCTGCCGCGCTTCCGGCGATGGATCTCTCTGACCTCGCGGAGCAGGGCCTGACGATGGTCATCAGGGCCACGCTGTCGCCAGGCATAGAAGCCACTCCGGCTGACCCGCATGACTCGGCACAGCACGGCTACGGGATAGGTGGCCTTCTCCGACTCGATGAACTGATATCTCAGCTCGACTCTTTGGCGAAGAAGGCCGCCGCCTTTTTTAAAATATCCTTTTCAATCTGAAGCTTACGAACCTCTTCGCGAAGCTGTTTGATCTCGGCGTCACGATCATTCTGCTGCCATTCTGGGGTGCCGGAGACCCGCTGTCGGTGCTTGCGGCACCAGCGATCCAGCACGCTACGCTCCACGCCCAGCCGCCGGGCAGCCTCGGATACGGAATACCCCTGGTCAATCACCAGGCTCACCGCATCCGCCTTGAATTCATCGGAAAACCGACGTCGAGTCTTCTTGGTCATGAACACCTCCATTGCCTCCATTATGAGGCTTATCGGGGTGTCCGCTCCAATTAGACCACTTCATCTTGCCTTCTGCGGTCCTTCGCGCAACGTACACCTTAGTTGGCTCGTGGCCTCGCATTCGCACAATCGCCGCGCGATAGATGGCAGCATTGAGCTGTCTGTGTCCACCCCTGTTGATTCTATATCGGCCTGATGTCATGCCTGATGAGGCGGGAATAGGGCTAATGCCGGCCAGCTTTGCCAATGCCGCCTCGGATTTGATCCTTTCAGGATTATCTCCCACAACAATCAGTATTTCTGCTGCCGTGTGAGTGCTGATGCCATACGACTCGACCAGCTGCGGTACGGCTTCTTGGACAAGGTCATAGATCATTTTATTCAATGCACCGGCTTCCTCATCCAGAGAAATCCAGCGCCGAGACAGGGAACGAAGCGTATGTTTAATGCTATCTGTCGTATTCTCCAACAAGCTGGGACGTAGCCTGGAAAATTTGTGTGCAAGCGCCAATGGCGTTTTCGCTTCAGCGCTAGCCCGGACATCGTCTGGTGCATGAACCAGCATGGCCTTCAGGGTCACCATGGCCGCTGTACGGGCTTTGACGGCCGTATCATAAGCCACCTTCAGCTGCCGAACCATTTCAGCAGTGCCATCGGTCACCTTGGGTATAGCGGTTGCCGTTCTGGACAGAACAGCACGGGCGGCATTCTCGGCGTCTAGGGTATCGGATTTTCCATTCAGCCGCCTGAGACGGCGATTGGGGCGACTCACCTCGATGACCAACGTGTCATGCCGGCGAATGAAGGAAGTCAGAGCGGCGCCGTAGGAACCGGTGCCTTCCACACCAAAGGCCAGGATTCGACCAAAAGAGCGTGCCCAGGCCAGCAGCTTTTCAAAGCCGTCACGGTCCGCCGTAACTGAAAGCGTTGATCGTAGGCCAGCGGTTGTATCTACAACGGCAGCAACATGGATATGCTTATGCGTATCCACCCCAACGACGATATGGCCGGAAGGTGCGATATCAGGTAACTGTAAAGCCGTCATGTCAGCCTCTGAGTATGTCGAGTTATGGTCTCCAGAATCGGCCAAGTGGACAGGACTGTCATGAGAGTATATGCCTTCAGGCTCCTATTAAGTCACAGCTTCGCCATACTGGATCAGGTGCCCGGTCCGGAGCTGACAGATCAACGCCAAGGCATGCAACGGCCAATCATTGCAAGAGTCAAGCCACCAAGACCAGGTCTTCCGGATCGATTATGAATCCGACGTATAAAGACTGACAGTCGTTGCTAACCCTTGGCCGGCTGTACGACGGGGTGATGCCCAGATCGTAGAGCTTCTCCAGGAAGGTCGCCGCCTTCATCGGACTGCCGTTATCGGAATGCAAAATCAAGGGTTTATGAGGGTCTGTCAGATGCTCTCGCCAGCAGGCTTTCTGGATCAGTTCGGCGGCCAGTTCGCCGGTTTCCGTTTCGTAGACCTCGTGCCCGACGATCTTGCGGCTGAAGATGTCCATGATCAGGTACAGGTACCACCAAGTACCGCGTGCAGGGCCCGGTAACCAGCTGATATCCCAGCACCAAAGCCGGTTTGGCGCCGTGGCCTGGTGCGTGGTCGGCGGTCGCTTGCGCTGTGGGGCCTGCTGTCGGCCCCGATGGTGTTGCTGGTCATATTCATGAAGCACTCGGTACATCGTCGACTCAGAGGCCAGGTAGCGGCCCTTGTCCGCCTGATCGGCCACGATGAAGGCGGGAGGGCGGCTCCGATACTCCGGGGCGTTGCACAGCGCCACAACAGCCTCTCGTTCCTCGGGCGACAGCTTGTTGGCCGGCTCCGGGCGGTCGGCGTCGGGGCGGCGATCCGCCGTCACTTCGCCTTCCGCAACCCAGCGGTAATAGGTTCGCACATTGATGCCCATCACCTGACAGGCCTTGGCCAGCCGAGCACCGTCACGCTGGGCGTCTTGCACCAGAGTCACGATACGCTGGCGATCCGGGAGGCTGGTCAGTCGTCCTCGTCGTTGGTCGTGCCCCAGATCGCCTCGGCTTTTTTTGACAGGGCCAATAGCGCCGCCGTCTCGGCCAGGGCCTTGTCCTTGCGGTGCAGCTCGCGCTCCAGCTTACGGAGTCGCTTCTGCTCCGCCTTACGCGCCTGTCGAAGCTGCTTGGCCTGCGCTGCCGCATCATCGTTGGCGTTCATGCAGGCATCCCGCCAGGCCTCCACCTGCTCGGGGTAGAGCCCGCGCTCGCGGCAGTAGGCGCTGACTTCCGCCTCGTTCATCGGAGCTGTCTCCAGGACGATCTGGAACTTCTCCTGGCTGGTCCACTGATCGGGTTGGGTGGAACGTGATGGCAAAACCTGTCCTCGTGCTCTGGCCTGTTTCCGCCAATTGTAGAGGGTTGTCGCGGTGATGCCTTCCTGCTCGGCTAATTCCGGGATGGTCATGCTCATGGGCGGTGCCATCTTCTTGAGGATGGCTTCCTTACGCTCTGCTGGGTAACGCATGTTGATCACCTCTCAATCCGTTTGGGTGACAACTACGCTGGCAGATAGGGATTCGCCGGCATGACACGTTAGTCATCGAGGTGAGTCGCCCCAATCGCCGTCTCAGGCGGCTGAATGGAAAATCCGATACCCTAGACGCCGAGAATGCCGCCCGTGCTGTTCTGTCCAGAACGGCAACCGCTATACCCAAGGTGACCGATGGCACTGCTGAAATGGTTCGGCAGCTGAAGGTGGCTTATGATACGGCCGTCAAAGCCCGTACAGCGGCCATGGTGACCCTGAAGGCCATGCTGGTTCATGCACCAGACGATGTCCGGGCTAGCGCTGAAGCGAAAACGCCATTGGCGCTTGCACACAAATTTTCCAGGCTACGTCCCAGCTTGTTGGAGAATACGACAGATAGCATTAAACATACGCTTCGTTCCCTGTCTCGGCGCTGGATTTCTCTGGATGAGGAAGCCGGTGCATTGAATAAAATGATCTATGACCTTGTCCAAGAAGCCGTACCGCAGCTGGTCGAGTCGTATGGCATCAGCACTCACACGGCAGCAGAAATACTGATTGTTGTGGGAGATAATCCTGAAAGGATCAAATCCGAGGCGGCATTGGCAAAGCTGGCCGGCATTAGCCCTATTCCCGCCTCATCAGGCATGACATCAGGCCGATATAGAATCAACAGGGGTGGACACAGACAGCTCAATGCTGCCATCTATCGCGCGGCGATTGTGCGAATGCGAGGCCACGAGCCAACTAAGGTGTACGTTGCGCGAAGGACCGCAGAAGGCAAGACGAAACGTGACATTGTCAGGTGCCTCAAGCGTTACATCATTCGTGAGGTTTATCGTCTCCTACGGTATGGCCCCAAAGTAGCTGAATACGCGACTTGACAGATATAGGAGCATCAACGCCTTCGCCGAGTCGGCCTTCAAGACACTGAAGTACCGGCCGGGATTCCCCGCCGACGGCTTCGCCACGCTGGCCGAGGCACAAGACTGGGTCCAGCAATTCACCGAGTGGTACAACCATGAGCACCGGCACAGCGCCCTGCGCTACGTCACGCCGAGCCAGCGTCACAACGGCGAGGCCAAAGGCATTCTGACGCAGCGCCGAGAGGTTTTTGAAGCCGCGAAGCAGCGCCACCCGGAGCGGTGGTCAGGTGAGATCCGGAAACTCAGCCTGCCGGATGTAAGTGCTTACGCATAATTAATCGTGTGTTCCGTCCCGTAACCTTTGAGCAGTCGATGGACTTCATCGCAGAGCCGATCAAATGATAGATAGGCATCGAGGGGCAGCCAGTGGTATTTGACCTGCCGCCAAAGGATCTCGATTAAGTTCAGCTCTGGCGAGTAAGCGGATAGGTAAACCAGATGCACGCGATGCGACATCCATTCCAGAATCTTGCGCTTAAACGCTTTGGAGCGATGCATACTGGCATTGTCCAGCACGACGATGGCGAAGGCCTCGGGGTCTTTCTGAGCCACAAATTGATCAAACGCCTCGATGACGGTCTCCGTGGTGACCGACTTGGTGGTCGTATGGTAGACCAGCTTCCCTTTTCGGCTCACAAAGCCCAGCACGTTCAGCCTATGGCTATGTGAGTACGCCGTCACTTCCCATGGCTTGCCGACGGAGCTCCATGCATAAGGTATCGATGACGACTGGGAAAAGCCGGATTCATCGAAGTAGTAAAGCTCGTGTTCGCCTCGATCCTCTTGCTCTTGGAGCACTTTCAGAAGGCCCTGGGTATTGCGAAAATCCGTCTCATCGCGTCGGCCCTTTAGTGAGTGCCGAATGCGCTTGAAGCTATTTTGATTTTTTTTTCAATGCCCGGCGCAAGGTGTCCGTGCTGAAGGTTTTTCCTGTTTCCTCCTGAAGCCTAGCCTGCAGGGTGCGTAGCTGATGAGGATGCTCCTCCACCAAGGTCTGTAGCCGCTCTCGATCGCTGTCATCAAGAATTGGGGTGCGGCCACTACGGGGCTTATCAACGAGCTCTTCGAGACCGGAGGCTTCCCACTTCTTGAACCAGATCGTCAAGGTATTTCTTCCGACCACTAAAATGTCGCCGATCTGGGCGATGGTGTAGCCTTGGTCGCTCAAGAGGATCGCATGAGCGCGACGGCGCGAGGCGCGTTTCTGCCCGTACTGATGGACATGGGTCAACGCCTGTCGGTCGGTTTCTGTCAGAGGAGAGATGAAGCGCCTTACCATGCTGCCGTCCTAAGCTGATATTATACCGACATTATGCATGAAAATATTTGCCTAGGCACTTAGTGCACCTGAATCCCGAACGGGACCCAGTACCACAGGCCGCAGGATTTTAAAGAGCCGAAGTCATTTTATATGGCAACTATGTTGACAGACTCCGACGATCTGGGCGCGCTGCTCGTAGGGAATTAGCGTTTTCTTCCCTTTATTGAGGTTAAACTCGTCCGTGGAAACGGCGACGACGACGCGGTCGGCCATCTCGCTCAGGCGGCGCAATAGTTGAAGATGCCCCACGTGGAACATGTCGAAGGTGCCGTAGGTGATGATTGTTTTGGTCATGGTCTCTTTTTTGGGAGTCGTTGAAGATAGTGTCAGTGTGATGCTGTTTTAGCGTGTTAGAAATGCAGTATTCGGGCCTTTGATGAATAGATCAAGAAGTTTCCCAGTGGTTAGCAAAGGAGGGCCGCTATAGGCAGTTTTATCATTGAAGATTCTGCACTAATAAGCATTTTTATTATTAAAGCCTTTGAAGACCGTCAAGAAGATGATACGCAAGTCCAGCCACAGGGACCAGTTGTCGATATACCACAGGTCACACTCGATACGCTTGGCAAGATCGGTATCACCTCGCCAACCATTGATTTGTGCCCAGCCCGTAATACCAGCCTTGACCATATGTTTTTGCATGTAACCGGGTATCTCATGTTTGAATTGATCGACGAAGACCGTGCGTTCCGGCCGCGGACCGACAATCGACATATCCCCCTTGAGCACATTGATGAACTGAGGCAGTTCGTCCAGACTGGTGCGACGGATGAAGGCGCCGAACCTGGTGGTGTTTTTCTTCTGCGCACCGCCCCACTGCACGCCATGCTTCTCGACATCCACCGGCATGGAGCGGAACTTGAGCATCTCGAAGGACCGACCGTTCCAGCCGACGCGTTCTTGCCGGTAGAAAACGGGGCCCCGAGAAGACAACTTAACTCCTATGGACACCACCGCCAGAATCGGGCTGATCAACAGCAGGATGATAGCCGCGATCAGCCGATCCTCACCGGCTTTGAGAAAGCGACTCCATCCCGTCATGGGACTGCAGCTCAAGTCCAGCAGGTAGAGATCGGCCACGTTCGAGACACTATGGTTGATCAGGCGAAAATCATGCATATCCGGCATGTAGCGCACATTACTGGTAGAGAGGCTCAGATTATTCTGAATCTCACGAACCGCCTTTCCTTCCGATACGGGAAGGCAGATCCAGACCTCTTCTTCTTCGTGCTCGATGGGAATTCCAGGAAAGTATTGCTGAGGGTCTCGGCCTTGGAGTTCATCTTGATCATCATCCCCGACCAGTAGAATGCGATTCACGTCGAAGCCGGCCGACGGTACGCGCGTCAGGTGGGTATAGGCAGTAGCGCAGGAGTGCGCATCACCGACTAACAGAACGCGACGCCGGTTCTTGCCGCGCGCGCGCAGATTATTCAGCACCGGATAGGCGATGGCGCGTACCAGGATAGACAGCAAAGCACCATTGAGCATCCAGCCAAATACCCACAACCGTGAAAAGTCGAGGCTTCTGCCACTAAAGAAGGCGACAACAGTAAGCCCCGCACCGATGACTAGGTAAGCAACAGCCAAGCGCACCATCAGCTCGGCACGCAGCCTACCTCGCCAAGACTGATAGAGACGAAAGCTGGGCAGGATAACCGACGCCAATACCACACCGATCGTCACTGCCCACACATAGCGCTCGGACATTCCCAAGGTGCCAAAGCGCATGATATGCGCCAACATAGCGGCTAGTACGACAATAAGCAGGTCGGCACTGCGCGTCAGGATATGAGTATAGCCTTGGAAGCCGCTGATCTGGCGCGTCCTGGTTGATATGCTTGACATCGAAAAACCCTTTACCCGATGAACCGCTGACTATTGTCGACCATACCAGTCCTCGAACCGCACGATGTCATCTTCGCCCAAATAAGAACCCGATTGAACCTCAATGAGTTCCAGAGGAATTACCCCGGGATTCTCCAAGGAGTGCGTTTTCCCGATAGGGATATAGGTCGATTGGTTTTCCGTCACCAGATAGCTCTTGTCGCCATTAGTCACCTTGGCGGTACCGCTGACAACGATCCAATGTTCGGCGCGGTGATGATGCATCTGCACGGAAAGCTTGGCGCCCGGCTTCACGGTGATACGCTTAACCTGATAACGGTGCCCCTGATCCACCGAGTCGTAGACTCCCCAGGGACGATAGACCTCACGATGATTGTGGTACTCACTGCGCTCCGCCTTCTTCAGCCTGGCGACAACTTGCTTGACGTCCTGCACCTTACCCTTGTGCGCCACCAGCACGGCATCCTTGGTTTCGACCACCACTAGGTCCTCGACCCCTAATGTTGCCACCAGGCGATGTTCAGCCTGTACCAGGGTATGGGACGTGGCCTCAGCGAGCACATCACCGCGCAGCACGTTGTCGTTGGCATCCTTGTCGCTCACCTCCCAGAGTGCTGACCAGGAGCCGATATCACTCCAGCCGGCATCCAGGCTGACCATGGCGGCACTCTCGGTTTTCTCCATCACAGCATAGTCGATGGAGTCTTCAGGGCAGGCCGCAAAGGCGTCCTTACCTACCCGCAGGAAATCTAGATCTCGCTTTCCTTCCTCCAATGCCTGCCGACAAGCCGTCAGTATCTCCGGGGTATGGCGCTGTAGTTCTTCCAGGTAGCGACTGGCCCGGAACAGGAACATGCCGCTGTTCCAGAAAAACTCCCTACTGGCCAAGTAGTCTTCGGCCGTTTCGTGGTCGGGCTTCTCGACGAAGCGCGATACCTCGAAGCCCTTCCCGCTCAGGTTGGCACCCCGCTGGATGTAACCGTACCCAGTCTCAGCCTGGGTCGGCACGATGCCAAAGGTCACTAGCCGACCCGCTTCCGCCAAGGGCAGCGCCGCATTGATTGCCTCGTGAAACGCTTCTACCCGCTGGATCAGGTGATCCGCCGCCAGCACCAGCAGCACTGGGTCCTCTTCCCGCTCCAGGGCATGCAGCGCGGCCAGGGCAATGGCCGGCGCCGTGTTACGCCCCACCGGTTCCAGCAAGATGGACGGGGCCTTGCCCAGTTGACGCAATTGCTCAGCCGCAAGGAAGCGATGCTCCTCGTTGCAAATCAGGATCGGGTCGGCATGCGGGATGCCGTCGAGGCGCTCCATGGTAGCCTGCAACATCGACCGATTGCCGGTCAGTGGCAGAAACTGCTTGGGATTGAGCTGACGCGAAAGCGGCCACAAGCGTGACCCCGTACCACCGGCCATGATCACCGGACAAAGCGGTTGTGACATGAGTTACTCCAAAGCACCAAAAAATTCCTGGCAATCCGACTCGACGAAGGCCTTGAAGCGCTCCTGAAACACTGCCGTCGAAAAGCGCTCGGCGTTTTGACGTATTCGCCAAGGCTCGAAAGTGAAATCACTCTCGAACCGACCGACCGCAGCCTGCAGCGAGGCTTCGTTCTGCTCGTCGAAGAATACACCCGTCTCACCTGCCACTACGGTCTCACGGGCCCCGCCCCTGCCGTACGCGATCACCGGCGTGCCGCAGGCCTGAGCCTCCACGGGGATGATGCCGAAATCTTCTTCGGCAGCGAACACAAACGCCCTGGCACGTGCCATATGGTCCTTAAGCACATCGAAGGGCTGATAGCCGAGCACCTGGATATTGGGGGTAGCCGCGGCCTTTACCTTCTCCATTTGCGGCCCATCACCGATCACTACTAGTTGCTTGTCGGGCATCCCGGCGAAGGCGCGGACGATCAGGTCCACCTTCTTGTAGGGCACCAGGCGTGAGGCCGTGACGAAGAAGTTCTCCTTGGTATCGACGACGTCGAAGTCTTCCACCGCCACGTTAGGGTAGATAGTCTTAGCCTCTCGACCATAGACCTTTTTGATGCGCCGGCCGATGTAATCGCTATTTGAAACGAAATAATCTACCCCGTTGGTGGTGCGCAGGTCCCAAAGCCGCATCTTGTGCAGAGACCAACGTGCCAGCCAGCTCTTGAGCCCCTTGGTAAGCCCCGCCTCTCGAAGGTACTGATGCTGCAGGTCCCAAGCATAGCGAATGGGCGAGTGACAATAACAGATATGCAGCTGATTGGGCCCGGTAATCACCCCCTTGGCCACTGCATGCGAGCTGGAGATCACCAGGTCATAGCCCGACACGTCCAGCTGCTCGATGGCCAACGGCATCAAGGGCAGATAACCCCGATGCTTCTTCTGGGCAAAAGGCAGCTTCTGGATGAAGGTGGTATGAGCCTTTCTGCCTTGAATGAAGCTCCGCTGATCGTCGGGCAGGAAGTCGACAACCGAAAATATATCGGCAGAGGGGTAGATGGCCAAGATTTGTTCAACAACGCGCTCAGCGCCTGCGTAGGTAATCAGCCAGTCATGGACAACAGCCACTTTCATCATGACGGCTCTCCCTCAATCAACCCCAGCATATGCTGTGTCCTTATCTGATAAGTATGCTCACGCGCTACATTCAGCCGTTCTTCCAAGGGGGGGATATCGCCAGATAGCGTCTTTTCGATGGCAGCAATGAAATCCTCAGGAGTTTTTGCAGTTTCTACTACATGTGAAAAATCACGAAGTGATTTAAGGTCTACACTTACCACGGGGCAACCTGCCGCCAGGTACTCAGGGAACTTCATTGGAAACATAGCGTCAGTATATTCATTAATGTGATTTGGTAAAATCGCCACATCAACCCCCTTCAAGTATGAAGGAAGACTTCTATATTTCCTTGGACCAAATAAATGCAGATTATCCAAATCATCAAGTAGAGTGCTGTCAGTCCAGGGATCTCCTTCTCCCACTTCTCCAATAAGCACAACAGACCAATCAGGATGCGCCTCTGCAACCTGGCGAATCAATTTAAAATCAACTTTATAGCCACTAAGTGCGCCTATAAAACCTATGCGTGGATGCGGTAACGCCTCCAAGTCGGCAGGGATGACGGTGTCAGAATCTAGGGCATCATTGAAATGATGGTAATCCGCCACATTAGGAAAAAAATGTGTGTTTTCATTCCAGTATTTTCTGGTCTCCGTCAACTTGGGGGAAGTCGTAAAAACAATATCAGATTGTTGAACGAGCTCTTTTTCGGCCGCCTCCAGCAATTCCACTGGCATACCCGGTTGAGCCTTAATTTCATCGACACAGTGATACACTCGATAAGAAAATTTAGCCAAGTCAAAGAATTCTGTCGTTAGAGGATTGTACGTCCACAACCAAGGCTGTTTAAACTTCAGGGCTAACGACCAAACCCATAACCCTGCTGATAGCAATGCCCGATTTAACCGTCGCACAACAGGGTGTTTATGCCACGGCAAGACAATGGGTGACCAGACCCATAAATTCTCTTTAACTTTTCGCGGTGCACGTGCGGCCTTGAACAATCGTCTGACGATACGCTTAAAGTCACGGGCACTAGCACTGGGGCGGCGTAGCCCAAGCGAATCAATATATAGCACTCGATACCCCATTCCTGCCAGCTCGACTGCCACATGTTGCTTGTTAGTCCAGAAAGGGTTATCCCAATCAGCGGTGGACAATAAAACGATATTATTCGAACTCACGCGGTTTTCCTCAATTTAGGTGCAACCACATCAACAACGGCTTTCCTTATGTGAGGGACTAAAACCACCCACAGCGTCCAATAGATCATAGCGACAGCGATAGCCATGCTTAATTCCCGCCAAACAGATTCGGGCCGGGGCAACACGTAATTGAGTAGCAAATAACCGATAGCAGCCACTGCCAATATCCAACCGCGCTCAAGCACATCTCGCCAAAGTCCTAACGCCGTCAAGGTACCACCTAGTAAAACTAACCCATAGGCGGCATTTCCAAGGCCAAGCGTTATCGCACCAAGGTGAGGATACAAAACTAGATTGCATGCAGCATTCGCTAACAATGCAACGGCCATGATTCGTAATACTGCCCCATTGCGACGCTGAGCATTCAGTGCCTTGATCAACACATAGCCAAGCACCTGTGCCCATAATCCAATAGCGATCCCAAGCAAAATATTTGCCGTCACATTCACCGAAGCCATATCAAATGCACCACGTGAGTAAGCAGCCTCAACCACGGTATATGAATTAACAATTAGAAAAGATGATACAGGTATTGAAATAAGCAACACAGGAAAAGACAGCTTACTTAACTGCTCATTCATCTCGTCATGAGACAACTCACTCCAACTCCCAAGACCAACAAATGCTAATGGAACTGAAACTAATAAAATGAGCGTTTCACTCACGAACTTAGCGTAATCTATGCTTGAAACAGCCGCCAAACCTAGCAAAGATGCTACTGAACGCTCAACGGCAATGTTCCCTTGCAACATAACAGGAAGAAACAATAATGGGAGAAGCGTCCGCCAAAAAGAAGAAAGCACTTCTTTGACTCGTGGCCAGACCCATTTTTCCGGCCAGCATAACAGCCCAGACCTCCACTCTCTCACAACCACCCAGGCGCTAAATGCCACATAGGAAGATGTGAACCCCCAAGCGAGGAAAACAGCATTTTTGAGAGAGAAAGCCAGGATAGCGCCAGCGATCAGTCCGATATTCTGTATCGAAGGGCGTGCTGCCATCGGCACAAAATCGTCATTGGCCATACCAAGAAAAATTAACAGCGCCGAAATTATATAGAAAGGCACACCGAAACTCATTATTCGCAGCATATCCGTAGCTAGGCCGGACGTACCTGCATCCAACCCCGGCGCTAGTAAACCTACCCATGGCTCAGCCAATAGCCAAAGGCCCACACTTAGTAAGGCACTTAGAGAACCAAATAGGATAGCCAGCGACCAGAATAGAGTTTGTGCACTTTCTTGGGATACTGCCTTCAACAACTTATATTGAGGAACAAACGCTGAATTCAGGCTATCGCTTGTGAAAAAATTGACTGGCACCAATGTCCCGACCTGAGCAACGCGATAAGAACCGATAGCCTGCCCAGTGCCGAATAAGGCTGCTGTCAACACCTCCCTCCCCAGCCCTAAAAACTTGGAGAAAAGGTTGCCACCGAAAAGCTGAATTACGGATTTTCGCACTCGACATCCTGAATATTATTTACGCATGAAATGGAGTAGTTGGCGGATTCAGACTCTAAGAACAATACGATCAAAGGGTGGATGGTGGCACTTCACGATTTATCGCCATCACCTTCAAATAATTTTCAGCAACATATCTAAGAGCATATTGGCTGGGCAAATTGCTTTCTGAAAAGCGCCAATCATTCCTGCTCAATTGAAAAAATACAGCCTCCTCAACAGCACTTGATACTGATGGCCTTACTTTATAAATATAGCTGCTTACCGGTAAGCTCAAATGGTCAGAAACCACACATGGCAGCCCGGTAGACAATGCTTCCATAACATTTAAAGTCACTCCAACCTCAATGCGTTCTGTAAGGAAGAGAAACACATCGGAAGCTTGTAAAAATTGCGCTAACTCGTTTCGTTTGATCGCTCCTAAAAAACGCACACTATGTATAATATCCAGATCATTTGCTAGCGTTTCTAGGCGTTCCCGTTCGGGACCGTCGCCAGCAATTAGATAAACGGCATCAGGAAATTTTCCAAGTATTTTTGCAAAGGATTTTAGTCCTTGAACTATTCCTTTCTGAGCATGCAGCCGGCTCGCAGAGATTATTACCGACGTAGAGCCTGATATCCCTAAGTACTCACGTACTTTGACTCTATTCTCCATTGAAGGATGGAAGATTGCGGTATCAATTCCATTTTTCATCAAGTGAACATGATTTTCAGGTAATGCCCAATTTACTGGCACTCTTCTCAAATCTTTGAAAACACGCTCACCAACAGCTATCACTGCATCGAACTTACGATACGCATGCATATCTTTAGGCAGCCATGCGATATTTTTGGCCGAGCCCAGCAAGCTACGTAAACGCTTGCTTCTCCATTTTGATATTACCTCGCCCCATGACGTACCATGAGCTTGCATAATAAAAGGCACGTCAGGCATATGCTTTTTAAGCGGCAAAATACCGAAAGCCGCGGCGCTTACGCTCAAGACAGCCAGTGTAGTATCCATGCAGTGAGCAGAAAAATAATGGCGTGATTCTCGCCACCAGGCACGCGAGTAACGTCCCGATGAAGCCTTGGCCAAAGGGACTACGTAAACGCCATCCTGCTCAAACTCCCCCCGTCGATCAGGTAGTGATGTCGTGATGACACGTACAGGATATTCCAGGCGTGCAAACTCAACGGCAAGATCCCAAGCCACAACCTCCATCCCACCAAGCCCATGATGGGGCAGGGAGCGTGCTAGAATAACGATTTCTTGCTTCACCCGACCACCCGATCATAAATAGCTTCAAGTTTTGAAGTTTGATGACGAATATCAAACCGAGATTCACAAAAGGCTCGAGCCTCTAACCCCATGGCCCTACGCCGACCTTGATCCGCCAGCAAGACATGGAGTCGCTCGGCTAGTGCTTCAGTATCCCGCTCAGCCACAAGGAAACCTGTCTTGCCATCAACAATGGCTTCGGGAATGCCGCTGTGCCAAGTTCCAACGACTGGTATGCCCAAGGATGCTGCTTCCAGTATTGCCATAGGCAAACCTTCTGTATCACCGCTTAGTGCAGTAACACTTGGGATTGCTAGTAGGGCCGCCTTGAGCATCGAAGACAACACCTCCGCGTGTGGGCGCGCGCCCATAAAGTGAACTTGGCTTTTCAGCCCAAAGGATTCAACAAGTTTTTCCAGCGATTCACGTAACGGCCCATCCCCGATAATAACCAGTTCCACATCAGGGAAATCATCTGATATCTTAACAAATGCCCGAATAAGATATTCTGTCCCTTTTTTCTCAACAAGGCGTGCAACATGCAATACGATCGGTTTTTCGCCTTCCGGGTCGCGTGGTTGGACCGATTGCGTATCGATTCCGATATGATGCACATGCGTCTGATCCTCGGGAAAACCAAGCTCAAGTACACGCTGCCGAATGAATTCAGAGACGCAGAGAAAAATATCGCCGTGACGTGCCAGTTGGTGCCGTCTAACCGCATAGTTCATCCACGATGGTGACCGCGAAGCCAGCAGGGACTTTGTAGATAGTGTTGCGTCAAACCCGTGGAAGGTGGTAACTAAAGGGATATCTAACCTTCGTGCCAGCGGCAGCGCATACACGCCTTCCACACCAAAATGCGCATGAATGAGTGCTGGGCGACGCTGGTCGAGTAGTCGAAGATAGGGGCGTGGATCGCGTGTCACGACTTGCCACAAGCGCCGTGAGATCCGGCGTTGCTCCGGCATGTCTGTCAACGCAAGCGATTTGGAACCAACTGGCGCTTCACCAAATCGCTTTCTTCCCAAGTATACCGGAGAAAACTGACGAAACTGTTCTGCCTGCTGAGTAATAAATGGCTCAGATACTTTGAACATTTGATGACGAAATATTGCCACTTCTCTCATGCGATTTTCCTAACTAAATTTTTATTGCTCATGCTGCAGGAAAAAGCAAGGAGTGTTGCCAATATCGGTATCATATGTATATCACCAACCAGGCCAAAGTTTGTGCCCATTCCATGGATAAAGGTCCACGCAAAAGCACCAAGCATTATCACTGCAATGCCAGAGCTTTGGGGTTGTCCTTTAAGTATTTGCTGAAGTCCTGAGATTGTTACAAATAACATGAAGGCAAAGCCAAAAAGAAGCGCCAAAATACCACCCTGCGACCACAGATAAATAAGCGTGTTATGAGGCGGAAAGCTATCTTTTATACCAACTGACTCTGCATAGCTTGAATATCCTTGCTGCCAGCCACCGAAGCCTTGTCCTAAAAATGGTTTTTCGAGGAAAGCCTCAGCACCGTAGCGCCAAACCAGCAAACGGATGCCTAGCGTTGATTCAGACTGTTGTAAAAAGTCTTCCTGCTCCGTCTGCTCCGTCTGCTCAGCGGTATTGTGTGTAATTAATTGAGGACCTATCAAGCCGAGAACTATAACTATCCCGACCATCAAAAACCCTTTTATAAGGAAGGGGGGGCGGGAAGACAAATGCCAGGCTATCGTGATCAAGACGATTGTCGCTAATACAGGAAACAGCAGCACTACTGCCTTTGATCCCGAGAAATAGGCAGCCACTATAAAGAAAGAAGACAACACATACATGCTGCGTTTTCTTTTGCAGACAGCAAGCATTGAACTCGCCATTGCCATGATCCACAAATAGGCGCCAGCCACATTTCCATTGGTAAAAAAACCTCCGGATTTTTCGGGATCTAAAACGTTATTTCTTCCTGTTGTGTATAGAGCTTCCAAAGTATTTGGGTTGATAAAAAGCTGTGCAAAATTGGAGTCCAGAAAAGTCGCTTCCAGTTCCGGACTAATACGAAACGCGATCACCACTCCGGCTTCAATTGCCGCGAAAAGCACAGTTAAGCTCAATAGCTGCCATGCCACACGCTCATCCTTTTCCAACTGTAGCACAACAGCAGAAAAAATTGCCAAAAATACCCAAAGATAGACTATCGAACGCACTCCCAAGCGTAGATCCGTGGACCACAATAGGCTTAAACCATAAGCCATTAAAACACCTAGCAGCATTAAAACAGGTGGCCAGCGGTAAAGAGAGCGCACGCCATGCAAAAATTCTGGCCACAAGGCAAGGCCACCTAGCAATGCCAAAGGCGGCATATAGCCATCTCCCCCCAAGCCTGGGATGTATATCTGAAATACCGATATAGGGATGGCTAAAAAAAGACGCCATTGCAGCTCAATAAAAAAAGCTGAAATAATAAAAATGACAGCAGGCAGCACGGCAAGGAGCAATGTCGATTCCTCTAAGTTAGGGTTATGCTTTTCAATAGCTTTTTACAAAAGGCATGAGAATATATTATAAATATACAGCAGAAATATCTGCTAGGTACTGCTTACTTTTCATCTATAACGTCCAGGCACGCTACCGCCCGGGATTACATTGGGCGTATTCCCTTACCCAGAAACCAATAGCGGTGCAGACCCTGGGAGCTGCATGTGGCTAAGCCATGCTTCCTGGGATCGTTTTTGGGGCTGCCCACGCGCAGCAAAGGCGTTTTGGCAGCCAGTCTATCGAAGCAGGCAAGGATACCGTGCCGGGCGGTGCCTCACAATGGCGCCCGCCCTTGCGGGGCATGGTTGCGGGGGCGCTGTTGGTAAACCCCGAGATAGCCGCGCTTCGCTCGCTATGACGTAGAGGGTGCGGTGGCCGCACTGGCAAAGCCCGAGATAGCCGCGCTTCGCTCGCCACGACACAAGAGGCCGCTTTCCATGGCAAGTATGGCGCTCACTGCCCACTATCGTCTTCGCGAGGAGCGTAAGCGACGAGGCGATCTTGTGCGGTACCGAGGCCACCCAACCCCGAGATTGCTTCACTGCGTTCGCAATGACGTAGTGGGTGTAGTGCTTCGCTCGCCACGACACAAGAGGCCGCTTTCCATGGCAGGTATGGCGCTCACTGCCCACTATCGTCTTCGCGAGGAGCGTAAGCGACGAGGCGATCTTGTGCGGTGCCGAGGCCGCCCAACCCCGAGATTGCTTCACTGCGTTCGCAATGACGTAGTGGGTGTAGTGCTTTGCTCGCTATGACACAAGAGGCCGCTCGCTATGACGTAGAGGGTTCAGTGGCCGCACTGGCAAACCCCGAGATAGCCGCGCTTCGCTCGCTATGACGTAGAGGGTGCGGTGGCCGCACTGGCAAAGCCCGAGATAGCCGCGCTTCGCTCGCCATGACACAGCGCTACTGTCGTCGCGAGGAGCGTAAGCGACGTGGCGATCTCGTGGGTGGGCATTGGGTATGCGCCAGGTAGCGCTCGAACACCAGCATGGCGATGAGCCTTTCCCGCTGGGGGTGGAAAAACTCGGCGATGTAGCGGTTGGCGTTGTCGACGATGGCTTTTGCTTCGTCGGGGTGGGCCAGGTAGTAGGCGATTTTTTCGCCCAAATCGGAGAAGTCGTCTTTCACTTCGACGTAGTGGTAGCCCGGGATCAGCGTGCCCTCCATGAACCAGGTCTCAAAAATCGGGCGCTTCATGAAGCACAGCGAGTTGGAGGCCATGATCCACTTCAGGTTGGTGGCGACGTCGTTGCCTTCGATGCTGAAGATGAATTTGTGCTCGAGCTGCTGCTCGATGGCCATGAACGACTTGCGGTAGGCGGCCGTTTCCGGCTTGTCGTCGGTGGCGCCGACGTCGCAGCGGGGCAGGTCGTGGCACTGGGCCAGAAAGCGCTGCCGGTGCGGCTGGTGGGCTGCCCCCCGCCATACCAGCGCGTCCTTCTTGTCATCGTAGGGCCGGGTGTCTTTCACCGTGTAGTAATGGCGCACGCTGTCGAGCTTGAGCAGTACGGAGTTGCGGTTATCGCCGTGAATGGGGCGGCTTTTGACGAAAGTAGGCTCGTCGGGCACGAAGGTCTTGTCGCCAAAGCGGTAGTGATAGGCCGCGCCCGGGGGGAAGTATTTCGCAATCTGGTAAAAATCCAGGTGATACGACGACTTTCTCGCGCGGAGGGCAAAGTCGCGGTTCTGGACGGCCTCGCTGGACAGGGTGACGGGCGCATCAAGCCGGTGGTAGTGCGTTACCCGCGCCATGATGGCTTCCTGCTCGGCGGCGGGGAGGGCGTCGAAGGCGGCCAGAAGCGCCCGGCGCCGGTGACGAAAAAAACGCCGAGGGGGCAGGGCGCCCAGCAGGCCGGCGAGGTAAAACTTCAGCTTGTGCGCCTGGTAGGCGCTTTTTCCGCTCATCATGGACGAAGCACCTACGTTTCTGACGGGCCCCGGGCCGTACGCGGCGGGGAAAGAGGAGCGTATAGCGCCAGGTAAGCGTTGGCCATGGCGTCGGGCGAATAGTCGGCCAGGCGTTGGGTGGCCCGGTTGGCCAGCGTCTGGCGCAGCGCCGGGTCCTGCAGCCGGGCCAGGCGGTCGGCCAGGGCTTCGTCGTCGCCGGGAGGAAACAGCAGCCCCGTTTCGCCGTCGCGGACGATATCCGGAATGCCGCCGACCTCGCTTGCCACCACGGGAACGCCGGCGTGCATGGCGTCGAGCAGCACCGAGCCCAGCCCCTCGTTGCGCGACGGGAAGGCAAAGACATCCAGCGCCGGCAGGTAGTCGCCGATGTTGGCCTTGAAACCGGCCCAGACGACGTTCTCCAGCCCGGCGCTTTCCTGCTTCAGCGCGGCCTCGTCTTCCCCGCGGCCGAAAAACACGAAGCGCATGTCCGGCTGGGTGCGCTGCAGCCGACGAGCGGCGTCGAGGAGCACGCGCTGCCCCTTGTGGCGGTCCACCAGGGCGCCGGCGTGGCCGACGAGAAACTGCCCGGGGTAGCGCGCGCGAAAGGCCCGGGCGACGTCGGGGTCCGGCGCCAACGGGGTATAGGCGCTGGGAATTTTCACCACCGGGTGCGGGCTTAGCGGCGCTACCTCGGCGGCGATGACCCGAGACAGCGCCACGCAGCGGTAAGCGCCCCGGTAAAAGGCCAGGTTACTGCGCTTGCGTTTGATCGGGGTGTCCACCCGTCGGGTAATCAGGTAGGGCGTTTTGTAGCGCCGGCGATGGAGCCAGGCCCAGTGCACCGCCTTGGCGTCGTGGGCGTGGACCAGGGTGGCGCGCCCGGCCCGGCGGTGGCCGGCCAGCTGGTGGCGGGCGCCGACAAAGCGCACGCCCGGGGTGGCGGCAAGCTCCGCGCGCAGGGGGGAGTCCGGCCGGCACACCAGCGTCTGGGACGCGACGGCGTCCTTGCCGGCGAGCGCCTGGATCAGCAGCACCGTTTGCCGCTCGCCGCCGCGAAACCCGCGGGCCAGGTTGGCGTGGATGATGTGCAAGGCCGCCTCGCTGAAGGTTAATGGGAGCATTTGTGGGAGTCACGGCGGCTATAGTAGCATCCGCTTTCTATCCTGACAGGACGGTCCGACATGCTGGCCAAGCTAAGCGCCGTGATCATTACGCGCAACGCGGCGGCGACCCTGGCGCGCACGCTGGACGCGCTCGACGGCGTTGACGAGGTGGTGGTGTACGACAACGGCTCCACCGACGCCACCCTCGATATCGCTCGGCGCTACGCCAACGTCTCGCTCCATCAGGGGGAGTTTCTCGGCTTTGGCCCGACCAAGCGCCACGCGGTGTCGCTGGCCCGCCACGACTGGGTGGTATCTCTGGACGCCGACGAGGCGCCGAGTGCTACCTGGCTTAACGCGCTCGCCGAGTGGCTGCCCGGGGCCGAGGCGCAGCAGGTGGTGGAAGTCCACCGGGAAAACTGGCTGCTGGGCCGGCCCGTGCGCCATGCCGGCTGGGGCAACGATTGGCTGGTGCGCGTGTTTCACCGCGACCGGCACAACTTCAACGACGCCATGGTGCACGAGTCGGTGGTGGTGCCCGCTACCGCGCAGGTGGTGCGTCTGGACGGCTGCCTCGAGCATCTGGCCGTTACCGAGCTTGGCCAGTTTCTGGACAAGATCAACCGCTATTCGGGAATTCGCGCGGGCTCGGATGCGCTACGGGTGTATCCCGTGGCGGTGATCGTACTCAAGGCGGCGTTTGCCTTCCTGCGGACCTACCTGCTGCGGCGTGGGTTTCTCGATGGCTGGCGCGGGCTGGTGATCGCCGTGGCCAACGCCAACGGTGTATTCTGGAAATACATGAAACGTCGCGTCCGCGATCTCTAACCGCGCTCTGGAAACCCCACACCGATGACTCACGCCGCTTTACCGTTCTCTGCCTCCGCTGACGCGTCGCGGCGCATGCTGACCGGCGCCGCCGTTTTCCTCTTCGCCGCGCTCTCCCTGGTGGTCCCCACGGGCTACTCGCTGGGCCCCCTGATCCTGCTGTTGGCAAGCGCAACGCTTGCGGTGCGGCGCCCGAGCCTTGGGCTGCAGCGCGACGACTATTGGCTGATGCTGGCGCTTTGCGCCTATACCGCCGTGGTGATGGCGGGGGCGCTGTGGCACGGCCAGGGCCTGAGCAGCGTGGACCGGCCGCTGCGCTTCTGGCTGGCGCTGCCGGTGCTGTTCTGGGTCATGGCCTACCCGCCAAGGCTTGGTGCGGTCTGGTCGGGGCTGGCGCTCGGCGCCATGGGGGCGGCCGGGTTTGCCCTTTACCAGCACGGCCAGGGCGCCTCCCGGGCGTACGGCTATATGCACCCTATTCAGTTTGGCAACATCAGCCTGCTGCTGGGGATATTTTGCCTGGCGGGGCTGGGCTGGGCATGGCAACAGCCACGCCGCCGCGCCTGGCTTGCGCTGCTGGGGCTGGGGGCGGCGAGCGGTATTCTGGCCTCGCTTTTATCCGGCAGCCGGGGCGGCTGGGTCGGCCTGCCGCTGGTGTTCTGGGTGCTGTACCGCGCCTACGGCCGGGGCACGCCGCTCAAAACCCGGCTGCTGGCGCTGGTGCTGGTGCTGGCCGCGGGGCTTGCGGCTTACGGCCTGCCGCAGACCGGGGTCCAGCAGCGCGTCGGCCAGGCGGTGGATGATATTGCCCTGTACGTCAGCGGCGAAAAGCGCGATACCTCGGTCGGCCTGCGCTTCGAGATGTGGCAGGGCGCCGCCCATCTGATAGCGGAAAAGCCGCTTGTGGGCTGGGGGGATCGCGGCTATCGGGAAGGCGTGACTGATCTGGCCAAGCGCGGCGTGGTTCACCCGAGAGTGGCTAACTACGGCCACGCGCACAACCAGTTTCTGGATACCCTGGCCAAACAGGGGGTGCCCGGCTTTGCGGCTCTGCTGCTACTGCTGCTGTTGCCCCTGCGGCTGTTCGGCGTCTATTTGCGCGATGACGATTTAACCGTGCGCGCGCTGGCCACCGCCGGCGCGCTGCTGTGCGTCGCCCACGTGGATTACGGCCTGACCCAGGCGGGCTTCAACCATAATAGCGGCGTCATGGTTTACGCGTTCTGGCTGGTGGTCTGGTGGGGGCTTCTGTCTGGCTATCGCCGCCGGCAGGACGCGGCCCCGGCTCGGGAGACGACTCAATGAAAATAGCGCTGGTCCACATGCGCCACGCCGCCTCGGGCGGCACCGAGCGCTTTCTCAACGAGCTGTCGCGCTACCTGGCCGAGCGCGGCGAGGACGTCACCATCGTCTGCCGCTCCCACGTGGCACCGTCGCATCCGGCCATCCGCTTTGTTCGCCTGCGCCCGTTCAGCGTGGGCAAGGCGCAGCGTATGTGGCGCTTTGCCCGGGCCGTGGAGCGCCACGTCAGGGCGGCCGACTACGACCTTGTCTACGGGCTGGGCAAAACCTGGACCCACGATCTGCTGCGCATCGGCGGCGGCACCGTTCACCACCACCTGGCCTCGAAGCCCGAACGCCAGCGGCGGCGCAAGGACCGGATAGCGGCGCGTATCGAGGCGAAGGCCATGGCGCCCGGTGCCTACTGCCATGTGGTATCGAACTCCCGGCAAAGCGACGAGGAAATCGCCGAGGCCTACGGCGTGCCGGAAAGCAGGCGCTCGGTGATCCACAACTTTGTCGATACCCGCCGCTTTGACCGCGCCCGGCTGGGCGATGACGCCCGGGCGCTTGCCCAGGAGCTGGCGCTTGATACGCATCGGCCGGTGTTTTTATTTTTGGGCACCGGCTACCAGCGCAAGGGCCTCGCGCCGACGCTTGAGGCCTTCGCCCGGCTCGACGCTGACGCCACCCTGCTGGTGGTCGGCCGCGACTCCCGCCAGGCGGAATACCAGGCCCGCGCCCGGCAGCTGGGCATTGCCGACAAATGCCGCTTTCTCGGCGAGCAGCCCTCGCCCGAGCGCTATTTCGCCCTGGCCGACTGCTACCTGCTGCCGGCGCACTACGAGCCGTTCGGCTTTACCGTGCTCGAGGCGCTGGCCTGCGGCACGCCGGTGATTACCACCCAAAGCTGCGGCGCCAAGGAGGTGGTTACCCCCGAGGTGGCAACGGTGATCGACCGGGCCGACAACCGCGAGGCGCTGGCCCAGGCCATGGCGTACTGGGCCGGGCGCAAGGGCGAGGCGGCGCTGCGCGAGCGCTGCCGGGCGCTGGCGCTGGCGCTGGACGTCGAGGAAATCATGGCGCAGAACTACCGCTGCCTGCTGGACGTGGCCCGGCAAAAGCAGGCGGGGCAATGTTGAGCAGGGGGCAGAAAACAAGGCTGAACACGGACGAATGGCGCGTTATCGGCCGGGGCGACGAGCGGATCTGCTATCAGCACCCGGACGACCCCGGCCGCTGCGTCAAGCTCAGCCGGCGGGAGAAGGCCAAGCAGACTCGACGCGAGCTGCGCTACTTTCGTCGCCTCAAGCGCCGGGGGGTGCCGTTTACGCTGATCCCCGAGTTCTTCGGCGCGGTGGAGGATGCCGAGATGATCGGCATTGAGCAGGAGCTGGTGCTCGACGATCGGGGCGAGCTGCCGCCCAACGCCGGGGAGTACCTGGCCGGGCCGCTGACGCCGGCGCAGATCCGCCGTTTCTGGGTCGGGCTGGACGCGCTCAGGGCCTATCTGCTGGCCTATAACGTCATCCCCTGCGACCTGGTGATGAGCAATCTGCTGGTGCTCGAGCGGGCGGACGCCACCACGGTCATGCTGATCGACGGGCTGGGGGCGTCCGAGCTTGTGCCGCTGGCGGAATACATCCCCTGGCTGGGGCGGCGCAAGATACGGCGCAAATGGGCCAGGTTCATGAGAAAGACGGTCATGCCGCGCTTTGAGGCCACCCAGGGGCGTCAGCCGGCGTAGCCGGCGGCAATATGCTCGCCGGCGCGCAGGGCTTCTTCCGGGGCGGCGAACTTGCCCAGCGAGCGCGTAAGTCGGGCAAGGTTGGTGTGTTGCCACTTGCCCGGGGCGCGCAGCCGGCAGCGGTCAAGGTCGATCAGCCAGGGCGTGTCGTCGGGATCGATCAGGATATTGCGCGCGTTGAGGTCGACGTGGTCGAGCCCCGCGTCGTGAAAGCGGCGGATCATGGCGCCGACGCCCTGGAGGAGCGCAGGGCCCGCAGTGCCGTGTTCCAGCCGTGCGGCCAGGGCAGCGGCGCCGGGGATGCGCCGGGTGATCAGCGCGGCCTCGTAGGCAAGCCCGTGGCGGGTGACGCAGGCAGCCACCGGGCGGGGGACCGGCAGGCCCTGATTGAACAGCCGGGCGGTCAGGCGCATTTCGCGAAAGGCCCGGGTGCGCTCGGCGCCGGTCCACAGATAGCGGGCCTCGCTCAGCCGGGCGACCATGCCGCCGCGGCGGTAGGGGCGCAGTACCCATTGCTCGTTGCTCCCTTCTTCGGGGCTGATGAACAGGCTGCTGCCGCGGCCCGGGGCCTCGCCGGTCACCAGCCCGCGCGCGCGCCAGACGTCCGGCGAGAAATCGTCCGGGGCGAAGGGGGCAGAGGAAGACGGCTGACGCTGCTTTTGGCGCAACCCCGGCGCGTCACATAAACTGTCCGCATCGTGTAGTATCAAACTCTTTTTCTGCCGGAGTGTTGCTAAGCGCATGAAGCCCCCTTTGCCTGCCAATCCCCGCCATATTGCCGTGCTACGCCTTTCCGCGCTGGGCGACGCCTGTAACCTTGTGCCGACGATTCGCGCGCTGCAGCGCCATTTTCCTGAGGCGCGCATTACCTGGATCATCGGCAAGGGCGAGCACAGCTTACTGGCGGGGCTTTCCGGCGTCGAGTTCGTGGTTTACGACAAGGCCAGCGGCCTTGCCGGCATGCGCAAGCTATGGCGCGAACTGGCCGACACCCGCTTTGACGTGCTGCTGCACATGCAGCAGGCCCTGCGCGCCAGCGTGCTCTCGCTGGGGCTCAAGGTGGATGCCCGGCTGGGCTTTGACAAGGCCCGGGCCAAGGACTGCCAGCACTGGTTTACCGGCTACCAGCTCGCCCCCCACCCCCGGGCCCACGTGCTCGAGTCGTTCATGGACTTTGCCCGGGCGCTGGGCGTGGAAGACGACCGTCCGGAATGGCACCTGCCGGTGCCGCCGGGGGCCTACGAGGAGGCGCGCCAGCTTAGCGGCGAGGCGCCGTATCTGGTCATCAACCCGTGCAGCAATGTGCGGCTGCGCAATTTTCGCAACTGGTCGGTGGAGGGCTACGCAAGCGTCATCGAGCACGCCTGGGTGCAGCACGGGCTGAAAAGCGTGCTGACCGGTGGCCCCTCGGCGCTCGAGAACGAAACGGCCGGGCAGATACAGGCGCTGTGCCAGCCGGCCAGCGTGATCAACGCCGTGGGCGCCACCTCGCTCAAGGGCCTGCTGGCGCTGATCGATGGGGCGCGTGCGGCCATCGCCCCGGATACCGGCCCGGTGCATATGGCCAACGCCCTGAGCACGCCAACGCTTGGGCTTTACGCCACGACCAATCCGGACCGGGCGGCGCCCTATCTGTGGCGTGAATTCGTGGTGAACGCCTACCCCCGGGCGCTGCGCACCTACCTGAACAAGGGTGTCGACGACGTGGCCTGGGGCCAAAGGGTGCGCCACGCCGACGCCATGGGGCTGATCCAGGCCGATGAGGTTATCGCCCGGCTCGACGCGCTGCTCGAAGACACCGCTGCTCAAGGAACCCTCGATGAACATTGACCTTTCTGCCCTGGAGCGCGCCCGGGTGCTCGTCGCCGGCGACGCCATGCTCGACCGCTACTGGCACGGCGCTACCTCGCGGATTTCTCCCGAGGCGCCGGTGCCCGTGGTGCGGGTGGAAGACGCCGACGACCGCCCCGGCGGTGCCGCCAACGTCGCGCTTAACGTAGCCGCGCTGGGCGCCAGTGCGGCCCTGGCCGGGGTGGTAGGCGACGACGACAACGCCCGGCTGCTCGCCGGCCAGCTTTCGACTGCCGAAGTGAGCACCCACTTTCAGCACAGCGCCTTTGTGCCGACGATCACCAAGCTGCGGATAATGAGCCGCAACCAGCAGTTGCTGCGCCTGGACTTTGAGCAGCGCCTGGATAACGTCGATACCGCCGAGCTGGTGGCTCGGGTGGAAGCCGCCCTGGAAGGGCACGACGTGCTGGTGCTGTCCGACTACGGCAAGGGCACGCTCAACCGCGTGGGCGAGCTGATCGGCATCGCGCGCCGGGCGGGCAAGCGCGTGCTGGTGGACCCCAAGGGTACCGATTTCAGCAAATACCGCGGCGCCAGCCTGATCACCCCCAACCTCGGCGAGTTCGAGGCCATCGTCGGCCGCTGCGACACCGACGCCGAGCTCGCCGCCCGGGGCGAGGCGCTGCGCGCCGAGCTGGAGCTCGAGGCGCTGCTCATTACCCGCAGCGAAAAGGGCATGACGCTGATCCGCGAAGGCGAGTCGCCTTTGCACCTGCCCACCCGCGCCCGGGAGGTGTTCGACGTCACCGGCGCCGGCGATACCGTCATCGGCATGATGGGGCTTTCGCTTGCCGCCGGGCACGGCTTTGCCGAGGCGATGACCCTGGCCAACCTGGCCGCCGGCCTGGTGGTGGCCAAGCCCGGCACTGCGACGCTCTCGCTTGGCGAGCTGTACACCGCGCTGCACGGCGATGCCCTGGGCGAGTTTGGCGTGGTGGGGCAGAGTGCGCTGGTCAACGCCGTGCGCGCCGCCCAGGCCCGGGGCGAGCGCGTGGTGATGACCAACGGCTGCTTCGATATTCTCCACGCCGGCCACGTGGCCTACCTGGAGCAGGCGCGCACGCTGGGCGACCGGCTGGTGGTCGCGGTCAACGACGACGCTTCCATCGCCCGGCTGAAAGGCGACGACCGCCCGATCAACCCGCTCAGGCGGCGCATGCAGGTGCTCGCCGGGCTGGGCGCGGTGGACTGGGTCGCGCCCTTTGCCGACGACACCCCCCAGGCGCTGATTGAAACCGTGCTTCCCGACGTGCTGGTCAAGGGCGGCGACTACCGCCCCGAGGACATCGTCGGCGGCGAGGCCGTTCGCGCCCACGGCGGCGAGGTCAAGGTGCTGGGGTTTGAGGACGGGGTGTCGACCTCGGCGATGATTGCCGCCATCCGCGGCCGCGGGCGTTAAATGGCACCCTGGCCGCGCCTCGTCTACTGCGCCGCACTCTATGCGCTTTCCCCGCTGATCATCGCTCGGGTGTGGCGCGAGCAAGTGCCCACCTGCGTTACTACCGGCCCGCGCCGCCAGCGGCTGGGGCTGGGTGCCGAAGTCCACGAGCCTGCGCTGTGGCTGCACTGCGCATCAATGGGCGAGGTGCGCGCCGCTCGCCCGCTGATCGAGGCCCTGCTCGGGCGCTATCCCGGCCACCGGCTGCTGGTGACGACCATGACGGCCACCGGCGCCGAGCAGGTGCAAGCGCTTGCTAACCGGCTGGCCGCCGAGCCGGCGGCGCGGCTCGAGCACCGCTTTGTGCCGCTGGACTGGCCGGGCAGCGCCCGGCGCTTTGTGACCCGGGTGCGCCCGGTGCTCGCGGTGATGTTCGAAACCGAGCTGTGGCCCAACCTGCTGCACGCCTGCCGCCGCGCCGGCGTGCCGGTGGCGGTGGTCAACGGCCGGCTCTCGCCGCGCGCCTTTGCCCGCTACCGGCGTATCAAACCGCTGATGCGCCAGGCGCTGGGTAACGTCGCTTGGCTGGCGGCCAAGTCCGCCGCCGACGCCGAACGCTTTGCCGCGCTGGGCATGGCGCCCGAACGCACCGACGTCGTCGGCTCGCTCAAGTTCGAAGTAGCCCCTGAGAAACAGACTCTTGAGGTAGGTGAGCGCTTACGCACCGAGCTCGAAAAAGATGGCGGCGAGCGGCCGATATGGGTGGCCGGCTCCACCCGGGACGGCGAGGAAGCCGCGCTGCTGGAAGCGCACAAAACCCTGCGCACGCGCTACCCCGACGCGCTGCTGGTGCTGGTGCCCCGCCACCCCCAGCGCTTCGACGCCGTGGCCGACGACTGCCGCGCCGGCGGCTTTGCGCTAGCTCGGCGCAGCCGGGGCGAATCGGTCACCCGGGAGACGGCGGTGTACCTGGGCGATACCCTGGGCGAGCTCGGCGCGCTCTACGCCGCCGGCGACCTGGCCTTTGTCGGCGGCAGCCTGGTGCCATTGGGCGGGCAGAACGTGGTCGAGCCGGCAAGCCTCGGGCGGCCGGTGCTCACCGGCCCCTCGCTTGACAACTTCGATGACGTGGCCGAGCCGCTGAAAGCCGCCGGGGCGCTGGCCACCGTGGCCGACGCTGACGCCCTGGCGGAAGCGCTGGTTGGTGCGTTTGATGACCCGCCCAGGACCCGGGCAAGAGGTCGCGCCGGCAAGGCCGTGGTAGCCGAGCAGCGCGGGGCGCTGGAGCGCACGCTCGACGGCCTTGGCCGGCTGCTGACTCCCATCCATCAAAGGGGAGGTTAGTTGCCATGACGCCCAAGGCGGTGGAAGGCCGTATCAAGCGTGCCGCCGTGGCGGCCAAGGCGGGGACGGGGCCGGAGTTCAGCGCCGCCTTGCAAGTGGCAAGCGACGCGCTGGACGCGTTGAAGGAAGAGTATCCCGGGCACCCGAAAGTTGGCCTGTATGCCAGCCGCATCGCCAACCTGAGGAAGCTGGAAAGCTCCACCTGAGCCTTTAACTCCGCGCCGTACGCTCAACGCCGGTGCCCTTGCCCAGAAGCAGCACGTCGGCGCCCCGGGCGGCGAAGAGGCCGTTGGTGACCACGCCTGCGATGGCGTTGAGCCGGGCTTCCATTTCGATTGGGTCGTCGATCATGAAGTCGTAGCAGTCGATGATCTGGTTGCCGTTATCCGTGGTGACGCCCTGGCGGTAGACCGGCTCGGCGCCCAGTTTGACCAGCTCCCGGCCGACGTGGGAGCGCGCCATGGGGATGACCTCGACGGGCAGCGGAAAGTCTCCCAGCTGGGCGACGTACTTGGACGCGTCGGCGATGCAGATAAAGCGCGTGGCGCAGGCGGCGACGATTTTTTCCCGGGTAAGGGCCGCGCCGCCGCCCTTGATCATCTGCAGGTGAGCGTTCACTTCGTCGGCGCCGTCGATGTAGAACGGCAGGGTGCCGGCGCTGTTGAGATCCAGCACATCGATGCCCAGCGCTTTCAAGCGTTCGGCGCTGGCCTCGGAGCTTGCCACCGCGCCCTGAAAGCTGTCGCGCAGCGGCCGGAGCCGGTCGATGAAAAGGTTGACGGTGGAGCCGGTACCGATGCCAAGCACGGTGTTCTTGTCCAGCCAGGGTTCGATTTCCTTGATGGCGGCGTCGGCCACGGCGGCCTTGAGTGCGTCCTGGGTCATAAAGCCTCTGGGTCGAAAAATCATCGGATGTGAAGCGCACAGTATAGCGCCGCGATGCCGCGCTGCCGATATGGGCTTATGGCTGAAGCGCCGGCGTCAGTCGGTAGAGTGCTCCATCGGCGGCGTCCTTAAGCAGATAGATGGCGCCGGCGGGACCCTGACGGACGTCCCGGATGCGTCCGATCTCGCCCTCCAGCACCATTTCATGTTCCACCACGTCATCACCTTCCAGGGCCAAGCGGACCAGGCGCTCGCTGGCCAGGCCGCCGGCCAGAAAGTGACCCTGCCAGGCGGAGAAGGTGTCGCCGGTGACCTCGGCCAGCCCCGAGGGGGCGAAGCGCCCGTCGAAGTCATGCAGCGGATCACGCATGCCCGGCGCGCTGTCACGACCGATGGGCTGATTGGTGGCGTAGTCGTTGCCGCGGCTGACCACCGGCCAGCCATAGTTGTCGCCGCCATCCTGGCCGCGGGTGCTCACCTCGGGAACGCCGTCCAGGCGGGTAATCTGCCCCGTCTGGTCGATGCGTGCCAGGTGTCCCGGGCGCTCGCTGACCAGCAGGTCGCCGCCGGGCAGAAAGACCAGCGACCAGGGGTGCTCGAGGCCCGAGGCGATGCGTTCCAGACGCAGGGTGTGATGATCGCTCTCCAGGCGCTCGATCAGGGTCTCGGCTGCCTGGGCCTGAGCGCCGAGGGTCAGGCCGCTCAGCAACAGGGTGATGGTTAGCCTGCGTAGCATAGTCAGCCTGCGTCGCATGGTGGGCATATCGTGTCTCCTCCAGATGCTGGGTGGGCCTACATCAGCCAGGCCAGCAGCAGCGGCAGATAGAGAAGCGAGAGCAGGGTCGAGCAGAACACCAGGCTGGCGACATACTCCGGCTCGCGGCGTGCCTTCTGGGCGAACAGGTAGTTGAACACCGCCACCGGCATGCTCATTTGCAGCACCACAATGCTGTGGGCCAGCGGCGGTAAGCCGAGCAGGGCGCCGATGCTCCAGGCCAGCGCCGCAGCCACCGGGATGCGCAGCAGGCTGAAGCCGATGCCGGATCGCAGGCTTTTGACCTGAATGCTGGCCAGCGACACGCCCAGGGTGATCAGCATCAGCGGCACGGTAAACCCCGAGATCAGCTCGACGCTATTGGCGAGCCACAAGGGCAGGGCGGTGTCGGTAAGCAGCAGGACCAGCGACAGCAGGATGGCGTAGACGGTTGGCGTGCGCACCAGGGTGCGCAGCGGGTTGCCGCCGTTGCTGGCCATCACCGAGCCCAGGGTGAACTGGAACAGCGAGACGGTGACCATCACCGTGATGCCGTAGGCGAAGCCGGCGCTGCCGAAGGCATAGAGCACCACCGGCAGGCCCATGTTGCCGGTGTTGGGGTACATGGCCGGCGCCAGCAGCACCCGCCAGTCCTGGCGCAGCAGGCGTGCCAGCGGCCAGGTCATCGCCGCCATGGTGCAGATCACCAGCGCCGTGGCGAGCATGGTGCGGCCAAAGCTGCCGGCCTCGATCTCGGCGCTGGAAAGCGAGGCGATGACCAGCGCCGGCGTCCCGATATTGAAGACCAGGCGGGTGACGAACTCGACCGGATAGGGCTGCCCCAGGCGCACCCAGAAAAAGCCCAGACCCGCCCCGGCGAGTACCGGGGCCATCACCGCGAAGAGTTCGGCAAGCATGCAGGCGCCTCAGGAGAAAAGGAGAACCCGTTATTGTCCTGGATTAGCGCAATGCCTGGCAAGGCGCTCGTGGCTCCACGCTTATACCAATGTCTGGACGCGCCGGGTGTCGATCTGCTAACAATAGCGGGTTGCCTGCTTTTTGTACGACAAGCGAGTCATCCTCTTTTCATCCGCCGGCGTGCGGCCCTTTCCCGTGAGATACCAGAATGCTCGAAGCTACCGTGAAGAAGATCCTCCAGGCCCGTGTTTACGACGCCGCCTGCGAGACCCCGATTTCCCCCGCCCCGTTTCTTTCACGCCGCTTCAACAACACCATTCTGATTAAGCGGGAAGATCTGCAGCCGGTGTATTCCTTCAAGATTCGCGGCGCCTACAACAAGATGGCGCAGCTTGACGACGAGCAGAAGGCCAAGGGCGTGATCGCCGCCTCGGCGGGTAACCATGCCCAGGGGTTGGCCATGGCGGCGAAGCAAATGGGCGTGAAGGCGACCATTGTGATGCCGCGCATCACCCCGGAAATCAAGGTCGCCGCGGTGCGCGCCCGGGGTGCCAGGGTAGTGCTCAGGGGCGACGCCTTCAGCGAAGCAGCGGAGCACGCCCAGACGCTGGTGGAGGAGCACGGCTACACCTATATTCCCCCCTTCGACGACATCGACGTCATCGCCGGCCAGGGCACCGTGGCGGTGGAAATGCTGCGCCAGCACAGCGGGCCGCTGGACGCGATCTTTGTGCCCGTGGGCGGCGGCGGGCTGATCGCCGGCGTGGCGGCCTACGTCAAGTACCTGCGCCCGGACATCAAGGTGATCGGCGTGGAGTCCGAAGACAGCGCCAGCCTCAAGGCGGCGCTCGCCGCCGGCGAGCGGGTGACGCTGGACCAGGTCGGCGTATTTGCCGAGGGCGTGGCCGTGGCGTGCACCGGCGAAGTGCCGTTCAAGCTGATGCAGGGGCTGGTGGACGAGGTGATTACCGTCACCGCCGATGAAATGTGCGCCGCGGTGAAGGATATCTTCGAGGATACCCGGGCAGTCTCCGAAACCTCCGGGGCGCTGTCGCTTGCCGGGCTGAAAAAGTATATCCAGCAGACCGGCGCCGAGGGCGAGACGCTGATGTGCATCAACTCCGGCGCCAACACCAACTTTGACCGCCTCCAGCACATCGCCGAGCGCACTTCTCTTGGCGAGCAGCGCGAGGCCATCCTGGCGGTGACCATTGCCGAAAAGCCCGGCAGCTTCAAGAAGTTCTGCCGCACCCTGGGCAAGCGCATGGTGACCGAGTTCAGCTACCGCTACGCCGACGACAGCAACGCGCACATCTTTGTCGGCGTGCAGGTCAAGCCCGGCGGCGGCGACCGCCAGGCGGTGATCGACAAGCTGCGGGAGGCCGGCTACCAGGTAGAGGACCTGACCGACAACGAGCTGGCCAAGGTGCATATCCGCCATCTGAGCGGCGGGCGCCCCAGCGCCAACGTGGCCGAGGCGCTGTATCGCTTTGAGTTTCCCGAACGCCCGGGTGCGCTGATGAACTTCCTGACCCAGCTGCCCCACGACTGGAACATTTCGCTGTTCCACTACCGAAACCACGGCGCCGCCTACGGCCGGGTGCTGGTGGGCATCCAGGTGCCCAACGGCGACAGCGACCACGTGGAAGAGCACCTGGATGCCATCGGCTATCGCTACTGGGAGGAAAGCGATAATCCGGCTTACCGGCTGTTCATGGCCTGAGCGGCTTTGCTCCTTTTGTCGGAAACGGGGCGGGGGAAGGCCGCCTGCCCTGTTGTCAAGGGACGGCGTCGCGCCTTATAGTCTCGAGTTGATAATGAAAAGCGTCACTAAAAACGCTGATGCGGCGTTTTTAGTTCCCGACGCTGTACCGCCCGAGCGGGAGTTTCTCGGGCGCTTGTGTCTTTTGGGAGAAGCGGTATGCGTCGTAAAAAGCCGGACATGATCACGGCCCTCACCCTCGTATTTGCCCTGGGCGTTCTCGTCACGGGCTACGCCCAGGCGTTAGCCGGGGGCTAGGTGGGTTTTTAACCTCATCGAGTTGTTCCCGAGAAGCTCCGCTCGGCTAAGCGGCGATGGTTAATGAAACCGGGCGGACACTCAGCATGAATGGCAAACGGTTAAGGCCAGTGGCTTTATTTGGCGCTGTACGTCGCTTTATCGATATGCTTTTCTACATCGTCCCAGGGCAGCCGGCGCTTTTTGTTTTTCATTCGCTCCACTGCGCCGCGGGTTTCTTCTTTGGTCAAAAAACCACACTCAATCATCTCGGTTAGCACCCAAAGTGTCCCTCTGATCTCGGCTCCCTCCTTGCTGGCTACGGCTCGTAGCCTTAGATCGCCCGTGACCAGTGGGCAGGCCTCCTGCTTGGCCAACGCCAGAGCCAAGCGGTCGTAGAACCCGGGTTCGTCGCCATACATTATCCCCAGCTCGCTAGCATATTCGACGTATTTCGATTCTACCGTGAGTATCTTTAGACCCAGGTCAGTCAAACCCGGACTCCCCTCCTCAATCTCGTCGAAGTAAAGGATGTCGGGCATGGCGAAACGGTAAGGGAGCCTGAAAAGGGTGGGGAGAATATTTCCCGCATCGAGATCAATGATGACGTTGGCGTCACTGATGAGCAGCAGCATCTACCGGCTCCATAAAACGCTCCTGGTAAAAGCGCATGCGTGAGATGTCCAGTAGCCCCGCTGCTTTTGTCTCTGTAATGTGGTCCTCGGCCAACGCCCGATATACCAGCTGTTCAAACTGACGGGGTGTTTCCGCTGGTAACGCATCCCAGGGTTCCCGGGTTCGCCATCCGCGCCGGGAAAAAGCCTTCATTGTCCGAAGCCGTGTATCTTCGCCAATCACACCACACTGAAAAGCCCGTATCAGCCAGCCCATCATGGAAAGCCCGTATTCATGCTTAAGACGGTATAGCTCAAGCGGCTCAAGGCGTTTGCGCTGCGCCCCGAGCTCCTTGATTACTGCTTCTTTAGGGGCCAGGAAAGCCCCCGCGAAGCGGTCGCAGGCCTTTTCCTCATCTACTCCGTTAGCCAGACGGCCAGCCAAAACGATATGGGCTAGTTCGTGGGCCAGCGTGAACCGCTGGCGATCTCCGGGCCAGCGAGATGACACAGCAATGACATGGTATGACTTGTCGGCGGCCAGTGCGGTAGCCGTCATACCCGAAAATCCCGGATGTTCGACGTCAATCGCCATGACTAGCAAGCCGAAGGATTCCAGCTCAGCCGTCAGGTCAGCAATGGGGTTCATCCCCAAATGCCAGGCACGACGCACACGCTCTGCCATTGCCTCGATGTCTTCCAGTGCTTCTATGCGCTCGGGTATGCCATCAGGCACTGCGAAGTCGGGGATGGGCGATTCAGGAAACGCGTCGAGAATTTCGACACGCTTTTCAGCCATCTCCGCAATGCGAATCCTTGCAGCTTCTGAACGCCGCTTGCCAAAATCAACGTTCTTGCGGAACTCAATCCCCGATAGCTCTACCGTGGACTGACGGAAAAAATACTCTGTGCGAATACCACATGTCTTGGCAAGGGCGAGCAGTTTCGAGGAGTCCGGAGTCGATGAACCTCGCTCATATTTTTGTATGGCTGCCTTGGTCACACCCAGCTCGTTGCCCAACGCTTCAAGCGTCAGGTCAGCGGCAAGGCGGGCCTGTCGAATACGTTGTCCGAGCATGGTGCACCCTCTTTCGGTTTACTTACACCACAAGAATACACCAAAAGTAAACTAGCGGGACATTAACGATTTCCAGAAAAAATTTCAATTTGGGTTTTTGACGAGGCATTTGGGGTCGAAAAGGGCCTGTTGAAGGTCAAGAGAGGCCCGATAAGCTGAGGGAATCGGGTGCTGAGCCGCTGTGAAATTGTGGAAGGGCAAGTTACCGTCTCACGCGTTTGCGCGGTCGCACCACGGCGGTGTCGGTGGCGATGGCGGTCAGCGGGATGTCCCAGGGCTCCACGGGAAGCGCTTCGGCCTGCTGGCAGGCGTGGGCGACGCCGATCAGCGCCGGCGCCGGGCGCCGGTGGCGCATGAAGGCGAGCGTGCGGTCGTAAAAGCCGCCGCCCATGCCCATGCGGTTGGCGTCGGTATCGAAGCCCACCAGCGGGACGATCAGGGTATCCAGCGCCCAGGCCGGCAGGCGATTGGCGCGGCGGGCGCCAAAGGCGATGGCGGGTTCGCGGATGCCGAAGCGGTTTTTCACCATGGGCGTGCCCGGCCGGTAGGCCACGAACCACAGCGAGTTGGCGGAGAACGGGCGCAGCACGGGCAGATAGACGTTGACCCCGCGACGGTATAGCCAGGGGAGCAGGGGTAATGGGTCGATTTCGCCGCCCACGGGCAGGTACAGGCTAACGCGGCGGGCGCGGAGCAGTTCGGGCAGGGTTTTCAGCCGGCGACACAGGGCAGAAGCGGCAGCGCGCTGTTCGCGGGCGGTGAGGGCCCGGCGGCGGCGTCTCAGCTCTCGGCGCAGGGTGTTTTTCGCCTGGGCAGGCGGCGCTGTCGGCATGGTCTGAAGGTGGTTAACGGGAAGAAAAGGGCTTTTCAAACAAAGCGTGCCAAAAAAGGCTTGTTAAAAAGGGTTCTCCAGAGTGCCGCTGTCGTTCTGGCCCTGAACCTTGAGGTTCAGGTGGGTGGCCGCAGCCGAGCCGTCAGGCTTTCCGTCGCACGGACATGCACACGGGCTCGGCTAGCTTTTGGCCTCCCTGGGTATTACGCATAGGCTCGAGGGACTATAACGACTGGCGCACACCCCAGAGAACGCCTCCATCTTACCAGAGGCCCGCCCTCAGGCCAAAGAGCGGGGCTCAAGCGAGCAGGCGATCATCGTTGATCGGGGCTTTTAATCGGATCCGGCGACAGGCCTACAAGGGGGCGCTGTGAATCCATCCCTGGACGCTACCTACGCCATCCCTGGCGTAGAACCCCCTTTACGACCTGTCCCCGGATCCCGTGGGCATATCCAGCCATAATGTCGCTTTGCTATGGAGAGCCGGGGGATCATTCCCGGTCTTTTTTCAGCGCCTCGTCCAGGCGCTCGCCCAGGCGGGTAAGCTCGGCCTCGCGGTCGCGCTGCTCGTCCAGGGTTTCAAGCAGCTCGTGGGTAATGTTGAGCGCGGCCATGACCGTGACCCGGTCGTTGCTCAGGGCAGCGCTTTGCGACTGGATGCCGTGCATGGCGCGGTCCAGATAGCGCGCGGCGCGTTCCAGCTTGTCTTCTGTCCCCGGGTCGCAGGCGATGGTGTAATACCGCCCCAGCAGGGTGATTTCTGTGGTTGGACGCTTGGCGTCACTCATCCGTTGCTCCAGCGCAGGCCATCGAGGGATCTATGCGTTAACATGCCCGTATGGGCAAGTAAAGCGAGGCTTGGTCCGGGCCGGCGCGAGCCGGTGCCGGACGCTACAAGCCGCTTAACTATAAGAGAGCCTGCGCGCCGGGGTCAACGCGCAACCCTGACCATCGCGCTTGCCGTGTCGCCTTTTCTTACTCTGTTTCAACTTCTGTTTCAACTTCTGTTTCAACGGATCGCTTTTTTATGTCCCTGATCGACGAACGCCAGGATTTTTCCGCTATTGCCGACGTGTTTCTGCTGCATGGCAGCATGCAGTCGCCGGCTTTTCTCGACGGCCGGCTGTGTGCGCTGCTGGCGCTCAAGGACGTTAGCGCCGAGGCCTGGCTGGACGAGGTGTGCTCGAGCCTGGGGATCGAGCAGCCCCGGGACGCGGCCAGCGCCGAGCGGCTGTTGGGCTGGCGCCGACAGACCGTCGAGGCCCTGGGCGCCAGCGAAATGAACTACGAGCCGCTGCTGCCCGACGAGCTGTTTTCCCTGGCCGAGCAGGCCCAGGGCCTGCAGGAATGGACGCTTGGCTTTATCGAAGCGCTCGATGAAACCGTCGATGACGCCCTGCGCAAGCAGTGGTCTGCCGCCCTGCGCGAGGCGCTCGACGACCTGCCGGCGCTTACCCAGATGGAAACCGCTATCGACGACAGCCCGGAAAACGAAAACGACCTTTTCGCGCTCACCGAACACGCGCGGATGGCCGCCATGATGCTGTATACCGAGCAGCATCCCGGCCAGCCCCAGGTGGAGCAAAGCGACGCGACGCTGCACTAGCGCCTTTCGCTCGAACACCTTCCCCTCACCAACCAGGAGTCTTCATGCTACCCGAGTCCATGCCGCGCCCGGCGGCGATTTCCCCCGATGTCTACGCCGCGCGCTGCGCCGCGCTGATGGCTGAGCTGCCCGCTAATGCGGCCGTGCTGGTGCCCGGCGCGGGCCTTGTCACCCGCTCCCGGGACAGCGAGTTCGCCTTTCGCCAGAACAGCGACTTTTACTATCTCACCGGCATCGTCGAGCCCGACGCGCTGCTGCTGTTGCTGCCCGGCCGCGACGCCGGCGAGGCGGTGGTGTTCTGCCAGGACCGCGACCCGACGCTTGAGGCCTGGACGGGGCGGCGGCTGGGCGCAGCCGGCATGGTCGCCGAGCACGGGGTGGACGAGGCGTTCGAAAACGCCGAGCGCGACGAACAGCTCGACGCGCTGCTGTCCGGCCGCGAGCAGCTTTACCTGCCCTTTGAGGACCCCGAGGCCATGGCGCTGGCCGAGCAGGCCTACGCCGAGGCCGCCGCCGGCCGCCGCCGGGGCGTCGCGCCGGTGAGCGGCTTTCACGACGTCAGCCCGCTGATTCACGCCATGCGCCAGGTCAAGACGGCCCAGGAGCTTGACCTGATGCGTCATGCCGCCGAGATATCCGCCCGGGCCCACTGCCGCGCCATGCGCGCCAGCCGGCCGGGGCTTTTTGAATACCAGCTCCAGGCCGAGCTGGAGCACGAATTCGTCTGGCAGGGCGGAAGCGCTCCGGCCTACAGCACCATTGTCGGCGGCGGCGCCAACGCCTGCGTTTTGCACTACGTGGAAAACAGCGCCTCGCTCAATGACGGCGATCTGGTGCTGATCGACGCCGGCGCCGAGTTTGACCTCTACGCCGGCGATATTACCCGCACCTTTCCCGTTAGCGGCACCTTCAGCGCCGCCCAGCGCAGGCTCTACCAGGCCGTGCTCACCGCCCAGGAAAACGCCGTGGCGGCGATTCGCCCCGGTGCTACGCTGATCGACATCCACCGGGGCGTGGTGCGCGACATGACTGCGGGGCTGATCGAGCTGGGGCTGCTTGACGGAAGCGTCGATGAGCGCATTGCTGACGATAGCTACCGGCGCTTTTACCTGCATTCGACCTCGCACTGGCTGGGGCTCGACGTCCACGACGTGGGCGACTACCGCCAGGCCGACGGCACGCCGCTGCCGCTTGCAGCCGGCATGGTGCTCACCGTGGAGCCCGGTCTTTATATTCCCGACGACGCGGATATTCCCGAGGCCTACCGGGGAATGGGCATCCGCATCGAGGACGACGTCGCGGTCACCGCTGAGGGCCACGAGGTGCTCACCGCCGGCGTGCCCAAGCAGATGGCGGATATTGAGGCGCTAATGGCCAATAAGTAACCGTTTTGGTTTTGACGTTATTTTAATTACGTAATTTACGTTACGGCTAATTTCCTTCTTCCCGTCGTGCGCTTTGGCAGGAAATATAGAGATAAAACAGCCGTTTAGGAGTCTGCTATGGAGACACCCGCGCAGCCGCTCACCCACGATATGGTCATCGTGGGCGGCGGCCTGGTGGGGGCCAGCCTGGGTTGTGCGCTGGCCCCGCTGATCGAGCGCTACGGCCTCAGGGTGGCGATCATCGAGGCCGCGCCGCTGCCGGCCGCGCCGCAGCCAACCGAGTGGCAGCCCAGCTTCGATGCCCGGGCCAGCGCTATTGCCGAAGGCTCGGCGGAGCGCTTTCATCGTCTGGGAGTGTGGCGGGCCATGCGGCGCGAGGCCGAGCCGATCCGCCGTATCCACATCAGCGAGCGCGGGCGGCTGGGGGTGACGCGACTCGATGCCGAAGACGTCAGCGTCGAGGCGCTGGGCCATGTCATCCCCAACGCCTGGATGGGGCGGGTGCTGCATCACAAGCTTGCCGGGATCGAGCTTGACTGGCACTGCCCGGCGACGGTGGAGCACATAGCGCCGACGTCCGCGGGCCACCGGCTGGCGCTGTCGGACGGCAGCACGCTGACTGCCGGGCTGACGGTGCTGGCCGACGGCGGGCGCTCGGGGCTGAAGGAGCAGCTGGGTATTCCCAGCCGCGCGGCGGACTATGATCAAACGGCTTTGATTGCCAACGTGGCGATAAGCGAGCCCCACCGCGGCGTGGCCTACGAGCGCTTTACCGCCGAGGGGCCGATGGCGCTGCTGCCGCTGCCGGGCAACGCCATGGAGCTGGTGTGGACGCACCCGGCCGGTGAGGAAAAGGCGCGCATGACGCTGCCTGACGGCGACTTTCTCGCCGCGCTGCAGCGGGCGTTCGGCGACCGCGCCGGGCGTTTTACCCGGGTGGGCAAGCGCTATGTCTACCCGCTGTCCCTGGTGACCGCGGAAGAAACCGTGCGCCCGGGGCTTGCGGTGCTGGGCAACGCCGCCCACGCGCTGCACCCGGTGGCCGGCCAGGGCTTCAACCTGGCGCTGCGGGGGGTGGTGGACCTGGTGGAAACCCTGACCGACAGCCTGGCGGCGGGGGCCGCGATAGGCGACATGGCGACCCTTGGCGCCTTTGATCGTAAGCGCGCCCGGGACCGGCGCGACGTGGTGCGCTTCAGCGACGGGCTGATCCGCCTGTTTGGCGCGCGGTTTCCGCTGCTGCCCCAGGCCCGGGCGGCAGGGCTCATCGGCCTCAACCTGGCCGGGCCGCTGCGGCGCGATATGGCCCGCCGGGCCATGGGGCTTGAGCGCTGATTTTCCTCCGCGCCCGGAGGCGGGCGCCCTGATGACGAGGCAACGCAAGTGACGACAACGGAAACAACTACGGCAAACGGGCCGCCGGCGACGACGTTCGATGCTTTGATCGTGGGCAACGGCATGGTGGGAACGGCGCTGTGTGCGCTGCTGGCGGACGCCGGCATGCGCGTCGGGCTGGTCGAGGCGCAGCCCCGGCCTCTGATTCTGGATACGCTCGGCGAGGCGCCGGCGCCTCGGGTCAGTGCGCTGTCGCCGGTCTCCGTGCGGCTGCTGGAGCACTTGGGCGCCTGGCCGGCGATGGCCCAGAGACGGGTGACGCCCTATCGCCACATGCGCGTCTGGGACGCCGACGGTAGCGGGGAAATCGCCTTCAGCGCCGACGAGGCCGGCGTGGCCGCGCTTGGCTACATTGTCGAAAACAACCTGACCACGGCGGCGTTGAACGCCCGGGTGCTCGACCACCTCGGCGTCACGACGTTTTACGGCAAGCGCGTCGCCGCGCTGCAGACCTCCGCGACCGGGCGCTGGCTAAAGCTTGACGACGGGCGCACGCTTGGCGCCCCGCTGGTGATTGCCGCCGACGGCGCGCGCTCGGCGCTGCGCGACATGGCGGAAATCGACGTCGTCGAAGACGACATGCACCAGCACGCGGTGGTCACCACGGTGCGCTGCGAGCGCCCCCACGGGGCAACGGCGCGGCAGGCGTTCGTCAACGGCCAGCCGCTGGCGTTTTTGCCGCTGACGGTGGCGGGCGACGAGCGCTACTGCTCGATTGTCTGGTCGGTGGCGCCCGAGCGGGCCCGGGAGCTTGAAGCGATGACGCCCGAAGCGCTGGGCGAGACGCTGGGGGCAGCGCTTGAGCATCGCCTGGGCGAGGTCGAGGTTTGCGACAGGGCGTATCGGCTGCCGCTGGTGCAGCGCCATGCCCGGCGCTATACGGCGCCCAACTTTGCCCTGGTGGGCGACGCCGCGCACAGCATCCACCCGCTGGCGGGGCAGGGGGTCAACCTGGGGCTGATGGACGCCGCCGTGCTCGCCGAAGAGGTGGTCGCCGCCTTCAAGCGCGGCGCGCCCTGGGGAGACGCCCGGCTGCTCAAGCGCTTCGAGCGCCGCCGCCGGGCGGATAACGCCGCGATGCTTAAGCTGATGAAGGGCTTCAAGACCCTGTTCGACACGCGCCACCCCGGCGTGCTGCTGGCGCGCAACGTCGGCATGAGCAGCCTTGATCGGCTGGTGCCGCTGAAGCGGACAATCATGCGCCAGGCGACCGGCGAGCGTGGCCGCCTGCCCGCGAGCTGCCGTTAGCGCCCCCGGCGGTCGACGACGTTGAGCGCCTTGAGCAGGTTGAGCGCCTCGCTCAGCTGGTAGTCGTCGCGCAGGCGCGACGAGCTGGCGGCGTCGGCTCCGCCGGCGCCGCCCGGGGCGTCCAGGTGGCCTTCGAGATCGGCTTCGCGCAGCTCGAAGGTGCTGTCGGCGATTTCCAGCCGCCCGCGCACCACCTTGACGTCGGGCTCGATGCCCTGGGCCTGGATCGAGCGGCCGTTGGGCGTGTAGTAAAGCGCGGTGGTGAGCTTGAGGCCTTCGTTCTCGCCAAGCGGCATGACCTGTTGCACTGAGCCCTTGCCGAAGCTTTCGGTGCCCATGATCACGCCGCGGCGCTGGTCCTGAAGGGCGCCGGCGACGATTTCCGCGGCCGAGGCGCTGCCGCCGTTGATCAGCACCACCAGCGAGACGTCGCCGGCGGGCGTGCTCGGGTTGGCGGAGAACGACATCTCGCTATTGTCCAGGCGGCCCTCGGTGTACACCACCCGGCCGTGATTGAGAAACAGGTCGGCGACGTCGACCGCGCTTTGCAGCACGCCGCCGGGGTTGTTGCGCAGGTCCAGCACCAGGCCGTCCAGGGTACGGCCGTCGCTTTGCTCCTGCATGTCGTCGATGGCCTGGAGCGCCTGTTCGGCGGTGCGCGTTTGGAATTGGCTGATGCGCAGGTAGCCGTAGCCCGACGCCAGCAGCTCGTGCTTGACGCTTTCCGTGCGGATATTTTCCCGAGTCAGGGTGAGCTGGCGCGGGCTGTCTTCGCCCTCGCGCAGCACGGTAATCTCGAGCTCGGTATCGGGTTCGCCGCGCATCAGATTAACCGCCTCGTGCAGGGAAAGGCCGTCGGTAGAGGTGCCGTCGATGCGCATGATCACGTCCCGGGACTCAAGCCCCGCCCGGGAGGCCGGGGTGTCGTCGATGGGCGTGATCACCGTGAGCCGGTCGTCCTCCATGCCGACTTCGATGCCGATACCGCCAAATTCGCCCTCGGTGGTTTCGCGCAGGCTTTTGTACTGCTCTTCGTCGAGGTAGGTGGAGTGCGGATCCAGCTCGTTGAGCATGCCGCGCATGGCGTTGCGCAACAGGGTGCGATCGTCGATGTCTTTGACGTAGGCGCGCTTGATGTGCTCGAACACTTCGGCAAAGGTCTGGATGTCTTCCAGCGGCAGCGCATCGCTCCCGGGATCCGCCTCCGGCGTGGCGGCGGCTGCCGGCGGCAGGGCCAGCATGGCGGCAGGCAGCACGGCGGCCAGAAAGCGCCGGGAAGTGAGCAGTAGCGGGAAGGCAAATGGCGTCATGGTGGCTCCGCAGGGCGAAAGGCGGCGGGGCGCCGCCGGAAAAACGTCAGTGGCGCAAGCTTATCCCCTCAGCGACGTGCAATCCAACGCCCGGGGTCGATGGGCTTGCCGCTGCGGCGGACTTCAAAGTATAGCGCGGCCCGGGGCTGGCCGCCGGTATTGCCCACTCGGCCGATGGTCTGGCCGCTTTCCACCCGGGCGCCGGGCTGTCGGTCAAACCGCTGAAGGTGGGCGTAAAGCGTCATGATGTGATCGCCGTGGTCGATGATCAGCAGGTTGCCAAAGCCGCGCATCCAGTCGGCGAATACCACCCGGCCGGCGTGGACGGCCTTGACCTCCTTGCCGGCTGCCGCGCCGATGATGATGCCGTTGTGGTGCACGCCGTCCCGGCGCTTGAAGCCCGTACGCAGCGTGCCCTGAACGGGCCAGGGGAGATCGCCCCGGGTCTCGGTCATCTGGGTGCTGGGCGTGGGGCTCGATAACCTGGCCATCTGCTCGCGGATCTCGCGCAGGCGCGCTTCGGCCTCTTCGCGGTCGCCCTTGAGCTTGGCCAGATGGTGGCTCTGGCTTTCTTCGCGCCGGCCGATGTCGGCCAGAAGCTCGCGGCGTTTGGCGGTGCGCTTGGCAAGGGTCGCGCTTTCTTCTTTCAGGTCGGCGTTGACCGCCTCCAGGCGCCGTTGGCGCTGGTCAAGCTCGGCGGCGTTTTCGCTCAGCGCCTCGTCCAGCCGGGCGATGTCGGCGAGGCGCTTTTTTCTCGCCTGGCTCAGGCGGTTGAGGTAGGCCTGCATGCGGTCAACCTTGGCCGGGTCGCCCTGGTTGAGCAGCAGCTTTAGCTGCGGCGCGTCGCCCAGGCGGTATAGCGCGGCCAGCTGCTCGCCAAGCGCCTCCACCTGGGCCTGGCGGGTGGTTTCCAGGCGTTGACGCCGTTTTTTCAGCGCCCGGTTTTCCTCGGTCAGGCGGCGCCGTTTGGCCTGGACGTCATCCAGCCGTTCGTGGATATCGGCAAGCGCTTCTTCTACTTCGCGCAGCTTGTCTTCGGCGTCGCTGCGCGCCTCGCCGGTCGCGCCAAGGCGCTTTGATGCCGTCTGGATTTCCTCGCCCAGGGCGTCGAGCTTTTCCCGGGCGGCGGCTTCGTCGGGGCGCCCGTGAGCCGGCAGGGCGAGCGCTAACAGCAGCGCCAGCGCGCCGATGGCGTAGCGCCGCCGGGTCGGCCGAAAGGGCACTCAGCTTAGCCGAATCAGCGATTTACCGGTCATCGCCGGGGGAATCTCCTGATTCATCAGGGTCAGCAGGGTCGGCGCCAGGTCGCATAGCCGGCCGTCTTCCAGCTCGCCCTGGCGCTTGCCTACGTACACCAGCGGCACGGGGAAGGTAGTGTGGGCGGTCTGGGGCGCGCCGGTGACCGGGTGCACCATCTGCTCGGCGTTGCCGTGGTCGGCGGTGACCAGGCAGGCGCCGCCGGCACGCTCGATGGCCTCGACCACGCGACCCACGCAGCGGTCGACGGTTTCGATGGCCTGGACGGCGGCCTGGTAGTCGCCGGTGTGGCCCACCATGTCGCCGTTGGCGTAGTTGCAGATGATCAGGTCATAGCTGTCGTCGTCGATGGCGCCGATCAGGCTGTCGGTGACCTCAAAGGCGCTCATTTCCGGCTTTTCGTCGTAGGTGCGCACGTCCTGGGGCGAGGGCTTTAGAATGCGGGTTTCGCCGTCGAACTCCTCTTCGCGGCCGCCGGAGAAGAAAAACGTTACGTGGGGGTATTTTTCCGTCTCGGCGATGCGCAGCTGCCTGAGGCCGCGCCGGGAGACCACTTCGCCCAGGGTGTCGGCCAGGTGGTCCGGGGGGAAGGCGATCGGGGCGGGGATGTCGTCGGCGTATTCGGTCATCATCACCAGGCCTTCGCCGGCGAGCACCGGGCGCGAGGTGCGCGCAAAGCCGTCAAAGTCGGGGTCGGCAAAGGCTCGCGCGAGCTCCCGGGCGCGGTCGGCGCGAAAGTTGGCAAAGATCGCCGCGTCGCCGTCCTCGATCACTACCGGAGCGCCGTGGACCCGCATGCTGGTGGCGGCGACGAACTCGTCGGTTTCGCCCCGGGCGTAGGCCTCGCGCAGGGCGGTTTCGGCGCCGATGGCGGTAAAGTCGGCCTTGCCCTCGGTGAGCAGCTCGTAGGCCTGGGCCACGCGCTCCCAGCGGTTGTCGCGGTCAAGCGCGTAAAAGCGCCCGATGACAGAGGCGATAAAGCCGTTGTCGGGGCCGACCAGCTCGGAAAGCCGGGCGTTGGCCCGCTCGAGCGAGGCCATGGCGCTTTGCGGCGGCATGTCGCGGCCGTCGAGGAAAGCGTGAAGATAAATGCGCTGAGCGCCGCGGCGGGCGGCAAGCTCGGCAAGCGCGATGATGTGGTCTTCGTGGCTGTGCACGCCGCCGGGAGAGAGTAGCCCCATGAGGTGAACGGCCCGGCCGTGCTCGACGGCGTCGTCGATGGGGGTGGTCAGCGCCGTGTTGAGGTCAAGGTCGCCGTTTTCCACGGCCTGGGTGATCCGGGTAAAATCCTGAAACACGATGCGCCCGGCGCCGAGGTTCATGTGGCCGACCTCGGAGTTGCCCATCTGGCCGTCGGGAAGCCCGACGTGGTGGCCGTCGGTGTGAACGAAGGCCCGGGGGCGATCGGCCCAGAGGCGGTCCATGTTCGGCGTGTGCGCGCCGGCAATGGCGTTGTGCCGGCTGTCCGGGTTGTGGCCGTAGCCGTCGAGGATGATCAGCGCCACCGGGCGCGGCGTGGGGGTAGTGTCCATGAAGACCTCTCGTCATTAGGCCGAGCGCAGGCGTGGCTCAACGTCGCGGCGGATGCAAGTTGTTCGCATCATAACGCAGGGGGGTCGCTGTCGTCATGGCGGGGCCTGCTCGTGTTGCTTCGGGGTGTGTATACTGGGGCGCTTGTCGGCAGCAAGGTCGCTGCCGGCGGTGATTTTTTTACTGTTTGTTGACCCACTATTGACCTAGAGATTGAGCGCGCGATGTCGGAGATAATCGAACGGCTACTGGAGTTTTCCCAAAACCACTTGCTGCTGGTGGGGGCCTTTTTACTGGTGTTGCTGGCCTGGGTTTTTTACGAAACGCGCCGCGCCGCCGGCAACGGCGTGACCTCCAGCGAGGCCACGCAGCTGATCAATCGCGAAGATGCCGTAGTGCTGGATATTCGCGAAGACAAGGAATTCAAGGCCGGCCATATTGCCGGGGCCCAGCATATTCCCCAGAGCAAGCTGGATGACCGTATGAACGAACTGGGCAAGGCCAAGAACAAGCCGGTGATCATCGTTTGCAAGCACGGCCAGAGCTCGGGCGTGGCTCAGGCCAAGCTTGCCAAGGCCGGCTTCGAGCGAGCGTTGAAGCTCAACGGCGGCATAGGGCAGTGGCAGGCCGACGGCCTCCCGGTAGTGAAAAAATAAGCGCATCGGCGCCGGCGTGGCCGGCACGACCTTCGTAGAACGACCCTTTCAGGAGTTTCACATGGCGGAAGACACCAACCCCCAACAGGCCGGCGCGGCGGACGACAACAAGCAGAAGCTTACGTTTTCGCTGCAGCGCATTTACGTCAAGGACATTTCCTTCGAGGCGCCCAACTCGCCCGAGGTGTTCAAGCAGCCGTTCAAGCCCAAGGTCAATCTGGACCTGAATACCACCAGCGCGCAGACTGCCGACGACCAGTACGAGGTCACCATCAAGGTGACCGCCCAGGTCAACGACAGCGAAACCGGCACCACCTCGTTTCTGGCCGAGATCGAGCAGGCCGGGCTGTTCCGCATTGCCGGCATTGAAGGCGAGCAGCTGGACCAGACCCTGGGCGCCTTTTGCCCCAACCTTCTCTTCCCCTATGCTCGTGAGTGCGTGGACAACCTCGTCAATCGCGGCGGGTTCCCTCCGCTGATGCTTGCCCCGGTCAACTTTGACGCCATGTACGCCCAGCGCAAGCAGCGCGAGGCCCAGGCACAAAGCGCCGAGTAGGCCGTGCAGGCTGCCGACTGGTACGCCGCCAACGGCCGGATGCCGCGCCTTTACGTGCCGGCGGTGCTTGAGCCCGGGGCTGACGTCACGCTGCCCGAGGGCCCGGCGCGCCATCTGACCCGGGTGCTGCGCCTGGGCCTGGATGCGCCGCTGGTGCTGTTCGACGGTGCGGGGGTGGAAGCCGGCGTGCGGCTGATCGAGGTTACGCGCAAGCAGGCCCGGGTGCGCGTGGAGGCCGTGTGGCCGGGGGCGGGCGAGTCGCCGCTGGCCGTGCATCTGGGCCAGGCGATCTCCAAGGGCGACCGCATGGACTACGCGATCCAGAAAGCCGTCGAGCTTGGCGTCGCGGCGATTACCCCGCTTTATACCCCCCGGGGCGACGTGCGCCTGAAGGGCGAGCGCGAAGCCAAAAAGCTCGCCCACTGGCAGGCCGTGGCCGCCAGCGCCTGCGAGCAGTGCGGGCGGGCGACGCTGCCGCCGGTACACCCGCCCCAGCGCCTGGGCGACTGGCTTAAGGCGCGCGACGAGCCGCTGCGGCTGATGCTGCACCCGGCAACGGACAGCGCGCTTGAGGCCGCTGTTGCCCCCGCGACGGCGGCGCTGCTGATCGGCCCCGAGGGCGGGCTTTCGGCCGAGGACGTCGCGGCGGCAGAGGCGGCGAAGTTTGCCCCGCTGACGCTTGGACCGCGCATTCTGCGTACCGAAACCGCCCCCGTGGCCGCGCTTACGCTGTTGCAGTACCGCTTCGGCGACCTTTGAGAAGGACGTTTTTGCTATGCCCAACGAGACTCCTGGCCCCGCTTATAGCGCGACGGATACCGCCGCCCGCATTGGCGAGGTGGCGTATCTGCCGGTGACGGCGGTCACCCACGTCGGCGCGTTTTTGCGCTGGGGGCAGCCCAAGGACGTGCTGCTGCCGTTTAGCGAGCAGCTGTTCCGCCCTGACCCGGGCAAGCGCGTGCTGGTCATGCTGTATGAGGATGATCAGGGGCGGCCGGTGGCGTCCATGCGCCTCGAGCGCTTTCTGAGCGACGACGCCTGGGCGCTTCAGAGCGGCGAGGCGGTGACCCTGGTGGTGGCCGAGCGCACCGACCTGGGGATGAAGGTGGTGGTCAACCACCGCTACTGGGGCCTGATCTACGCCGACGACGTCAGCCAGCCCCTGCGCCGGGGTCAAACGCTGCCCGGCTTCGTCAAGCAGCGCCGGGACGACGGCCGTGTGGATATTTCCCTGCTGCCCCCGGGCAGCGCGCGGCTGGACGTGGTCGGCGACAGGGTGCTCAAGGCGCTGCGCGAAAGCGGGGGCTATCTGCCGCTGGGCGATAAAAGCGCCGCGGCGGACATCAAGGCGCGGCTGGGGGTGAGCAAAAGCGCCTACAAGCAGGCCATCGGGCGGCTGTACAAACGCCAGCTGATCACCCTTGAGCCCCATGCCGTGCGTCTGGTGCCCGGCGCGCTGGACTGATCCGGCCGCCGCTTGGTGCCGCGCGCGGCGTCAGGCATACTGCAGGCCTGTCATTTACCCACGGGCGCGCCGGCCCGGCGCGCTCTATCCCGAATGGTTGTTGCGATGAGCCAGTCAAACCTGCATCTGGGTGTGGTGATGGATCCCATCATCGACGTTGCCTACAAGAAAGATACCACCATGGCCATTCTGTGGGCCGCCCAGGACCGTGGTTATCAGCTGCACTACATGGAGCAGGAAGACCTGTTTCTCAACGCCGGGCAGGCCTACGCGCGGATGCGGCCGCTGACGGTGCATCGCGACCCCGACCACTGGTTTGATCTGGGCGAAGCCGATTCCCGGCCGCTGGCCGAGCTCGACGTCATTTTCATGCGCAAGGATCCCCCGGTCGACGCCGACTTCACCCACGCGGTGCATTTGCTGGGCTTTGCCGAGCGCGAAGGCGTGCTGATCGTCAATCCCACCCAGGCGATTTTGACCTGCAACGAGAAGCTGTTTGCCCAGCAGTTTCCCCAGTGCTGCGCGCCGACGCTGGTTTCCGCCCGGGACAACGTCCTGCGGGCGTTTCACGCCGAGCACGGCGACGTCATCTTCAAGCCGCTCGACGGCATGGGCGGCAGCGGGATTTTCCACATCGCGCCGGACGGCCGTAATCTGGGCTCGGTGATCGAGCAGCTGACCCTGGACGGCACGCGCCAGGTCATGGCCCAGCGTTACCTGTCTGCGATCAAGGACGGCGACACGCGCATTCTATTGATCGACGGCGAGCCGGTGCCCTACGGCCTGGCGCGCCTGCCTCTGGCGGGGGAAACCCGGGGCAACCTGGCCGCCGGCGGGCGCGGCGAAAGCCGTGAGCTGACCGACCGCGACCGCTGGCTGGTCGATCAGGTCAAGCCCGCGATTAAAAAGCTGGGGCTGCTGTTTGTCGGCCTCGACGTCATCGGCGACTACATCACCGAAATCAACGTCACCAGCCCCACCTGCGTGCGCGAAATCGACAATCAGCGCGGCACCCGCATCGCCGATCAGCTGCTGGATGCGGTAGCCCGGCGTCTGGACGCGATGCGCTGAGACCACCGCCCGGTCATCGACAAACGTTTAGCCGCCGGCGCCCCCGGCGGCACTAGGAGATCCATGCAAAGCCTGAAGAATCATTTCCTGTTGGCCATGCCGCATATGGACGAGTCCCACTTCGCCGGCAGTCTGGTGTATCTCTGCGACCACGACGACAACGGCAGCATGGGGGTCATCGCCAACCGGCCGCTGGATATCACCCTCGACGCGCTGTTCGAGCAGCTGGAGCTGGGCGGCGGCCAGAGCCTGCATCGCAGCGCGCCGGTGTACTACGGCGGCCCCATGCACAAGGACCGCGGTTTCATCCTTCACCGCGGCAAAAGCGATGACTGGGACTCGAGCGTTCAGGTGACCGACGAGCTGGCGCTGACGACCTCCATGGACATGCTGCAGGCGCTGGCCAATAACGAAGGCCCCGAGCGCTTCATTGTCTGCCTGGGCTGCTCCGGCTGGGACGTGGGCCAGCTGGAAGACGAGATCAAGGATAATGCCTGGCTGATCGTCGAGGGGGAGTCCAGCGTGCTGTTCGAAACGCCGCCGGCCGAACGCCTGGGCGCCGCCGCCGGCATCCTCGGCGTCGATCTTAACCTGATGACCCCCGATGCCGGGCACGCCTGATGGCCGCTGAAGGCCAGCGGCTGGTGCTGGCGTTTGATTTTGGCGCCCGGCGGATTGGCGTAGCGGTCGGCAACGAAATGCTGCAAAGCGCCCGGGAGCTTGAGCCGCTTGTCGCCCGGGACGGGATTCCCGACTGGAACCGGGTATCCCGTCTGCTGGACGAATGGCAGCCCGACCTTCTGGTGGTTGGCCTACCGCTGCACATGGACGGCAGCGAGTCCGAGATGAGCGCACGCGCGCGCAAGTTTGGCAACCGGCTTCACGGCCGCTACGGCAAGCCCTGCCGGATGGTGGACGAGCGCGGCTCAACCCGGGAGGCCAAGCAGATTGCCCGGGAGGCCGGCCACAAGGGCGACTATCGTCACGACAGCGTCGATGGCATTGCCGCCGTGCTGATTCTGGAAGGCTGGTTTGCCCACCGGGAAGGGTTGCCCGGCGGGCGCGTGTCCGACTAACCCTCGCCCCAGGCGGTTCAGTCGTCCCGGGTGCCCAGCCGCTCGGGCACAAACCAGCGCACCGGGCGCATGTCCTTTTCAATCAAGTCTTCTACCTGCAGCAGCGTGGCAAAAATTGCCATGCGCATGGGGATGCCGTTGTCGGTCTGGCGAAAAATGGCAAGCCTGGGGTCGCCGTTCAGGTCCACGTCCAGGTCGTTGGCATCGGGGCGGCTGTCCCGAGGCAGCGGGTGCATGACGATAGTATCCGCGGTGCAGCGCTGATCCATGAAGCCCTTGTTGACCACGAAGTCGGCGGACACGCCGTCGAAGGCCTCGCTCAGCTCGCTGGTAAAACGCTCCTTTTGAATGCGCGTGGTGTACACCACGTCCAGGTCGCCAAAGTCGCTGGCCAGGCTGTCGCGCTGCTCCACCTGATGCCCGCGGGAGGCCACCAGTTCCACTAGTGCCGGGGGCATGGCAAGCCCGGGCGGGGCGACCAGGGTGATACGCATCGGCGGGTACAGCGACAAAAGCTTGATCAGCGAATGCACCGTGCGGCCGTGGAGCAGGTCCCCGGTGAGTAGGATATGCGCGCCCGAAAGCGATTTCCCCCGCCGGGTAAACTCCTTGTCGATGGTGTAAAGATCGAGAAGCGCCTGGCTGGGGTGCTCCCCCGGCCCGTCGCCGCCGTTGACTACGGGCACGTTGGTGGCGTTGGCAAACTCGGCCACCGAGCCCTGCTCGGGGTGGCGCATCACGATAGCGTCGCAGTAGCCGCTCATGACCCGACTGGTGTCGTACAGCGACTCGCCCTTGGCCATGGACGAGAAGGTAAAGCCGGTGGTGTCGCAGACGCTGCCGCCCAGGCGGCAGAACGCGGCGTTGAAGCTGACGCGGGTGCGGGTGCTGGCCTCGAAAAAGAGGTTGCCCAGCACCGCCCCTTCCAGTATCCGGGTGACCTGGCGGCGGCTGGCGATGGGCTCCATGCGGCCGGCCACCTGCAGCAGATGGTCGACGCGGCCGCGGTCCAGCGAGTCAATGGAAAGCAGGTGCGGGTTCATCAAGGGGCTCCCTAAGTAAGGCAGGCAAGCGGTAGCCTGGGTTAAGCTAGCGCAGTGTATGAATAACGGTGGGCCCAGTTTACTCGCAAGCGCTCCCCAAGCCGATATGCTTTTTCGCGCCTCGCCGATGGCGGCTTTTTGATTTCTTTTTGGCACCCCCTTGCGTAAGCTCTCCTCAGGCCGTACAGTACGCATCCGCTGCCGGCGACGCCAAGCGTCACCGGCGGTGATAGGGCCCAAAAAAGGCCTTGTTTGTCAGTCAGTTACGCGGTTTAATTCAAGCCGTTGACAAGCGCTTCAAGGCGTGTAAAATACGCCTTCCTCGCAGCCGCCGCGGCAGGTCATCGCCGGCGAGTGGTGTTAGCGAGACGCTCTTTAACAAGTTGATCAGGTAATTCATGTGGGCGCTTGCCTGGGTGGGTGACAAATCACCTACTATCAAGGCAAGCGACTCGTCAGAATTTGGAAATCTCGATTTCTGGATTTTTTGAGAACGTTTGAAACCTTGAGCCAAGTTTGATCCGCTTTTTCCAATGCCCTCGGGCAGCGGAAAGCAAGGATCACAATGATCGTAAACCGAAGAGTTTGATCATGGCTCAGATTGAACGCTGGCGGCAGGCTTAACACATGCAAGTCGAGCGGAAACGACAGGAGCTTGCTTCTGGGCGTCGAGCGGCGGACGGGTGAGTAACGCATAGGAATCTGCCCGGTCGTGGGGGATAACCTGGGGAAACTCAGGCTAATACCGCATACGTCCTACGGGAGAAAGGGGGCCTTGGCTCCCGCGATCGGATGAGCCTATGTCGGATTAGCTGGTTGGTAGGGTAACGGCCTACCAAGGCAACGATCCGTAGCTGGTTTGAGAGGATGATCAGCCACACCGGGACTGAGACACGGCCCGGACTCCTACGGGAGGCAGCAGTGGGGAATATTGGACAATGGGCGGAAGCCTGATCCAGCCATGCCGCGTGTGTGAAGAAGGCCCTCGGGTTGTAAAGCACTTTCAGTGAGGAAGAACGCTGTCGGGTTAATACCCCGGCAGGGAGACATCACTCACAGAAGAAGCACCGGCTAACTCCGTGCCAGCAGCCGCGGTAATACGGAGGGTGCAAGCGTTAATCGGAATTACTGGGCGTAAAGCGCGCGTAGGCGGCGCGATCAGCCGGTTGTGAAAGCCCCGGGCTCAACCTGGGAATCGCATCCGGAACTGTCGCGCTAGAGTGCAGGAGAGGAAGGTGGAATTCCCGGTGTAGCGGTGAAATGCGTAGATATCGGGAGGAATACCAGTGGCGAAGGCGGCCTTCTGGACTGACACTGACGCTGAGGTGCGAAAGCATGGGTAGCAAACAGGATTAGATACCCTGGTAGTCCATGCCGTAAACGATGTCGACCAGCCGTTGGGGTCCTTGAGACCCTTGTGGCGAAGTTAACGCGATAAGTCGACCGCCTGGGGAGTACGGCCGCAAGGTTAAAACTCAAATGAATTGACGGGGGCCCGCACAAGCGGTGGAGCATGTGGTTTAATTCGATGCAACGCGAAGAACCTTACCTACCCTTGACATCCTGCGAACCCGAGAGAGATCTCGGGGTGCCTTCGGGAGCGCAGTGACAGGTGCTGCATGGCTGTCGTCAGCTCGTGTTGTGAAATGTTGGGTTAAGTCCCGTAACGAGCGAAACCCTTGTCCCTATTTGCCAGCACGTAATGGTGGGAACTCTAGGGAGACTGCCGGTGACAAACCGGAGGAAGGTGGGGACGACGTCAAGTCATCATGGCCCTTACGGGTAGGGCTACACACGTGCTACAATGGCCGGCACAAAGGGCTGCTAACTTGCGAGAGTGAGCGAATCCCATAAAGCCGGTCTCAGTCCGGATCGGAGTCTGCAACTCGACTCCGTGAAGTCGGAATCGCTAGTAATCGTGCATCAGAATGGCACGGTGAATACGTTCCCGGGCCTTGTACACACCGCCCGTCACACCATGGAAGTGGACTGCACCAGAAGTGGTTAGCCTAACTTCGGAAGGCGATCACCACGGTGTGGTTCATGACTGGGGTGAAGTCGTAACAAGGTAGCCGTAGGGGAACCTGCGGCTGGATCACCTCCTTAACCGATGCGTCTACCCGCCCGGCAAGTGCCCACAATGAATTACCTGATCAAACTTATCGAGCAAACGGTAGTTTTTTGACCGTTCTTGTGGCGATGCTTCGTCGTCATGAAAGCGGTGAAAAGACCGGAACTGTAGCTCAGTTGAATTGAGTCGCAGTTGCACGGTACCGGGTCTGTAGCTCAGTTGGTTAGAGCGCACCCCTGATAAGGGTGAGGTCGGCAGTTCGAGTCTGCCCAGACCCACCAAATTTTCGTAATGCGGCGTTAAAGCACAGCTCGTATAGCAGGCTATACGTCGCTGCACTTTGCCTAGCCTTACAAAAATTCTGGTGAAAACAGTGTGGTAGCAAAATAGCAAGACGATTTGGGGCCTTAGCTCAGCTGGGAGAGCGCCTGCCTTGCACGCAGGAGGTCAGCGGTTCGATCCCGCTAGGCTCCACCAATACGCCCGCCGGGTTGACTGACCGTTTGTTGTTCCGTGACCACTGATAAGAACCGGCCGCAGGGCCGTGCTTATCACTGTTCATTGAACAGTCGCTCTTTAACAAGATATATCATGCTGATAAAACGATCTTCCTTGGGAAGATCATGTGATACGTCTCAAGCGTATCCGGCAATATCGTTGTCATTGCGACCCCGACTCCTTCGGGTTATAGGGTCAAGCAATGAAGCGCACACGGTGGATGCCTAGGCAGCCAGAGGCGATGAAAGACGTGGAAGCCTGCGATAAGCGTCGGCGAGGTGGCAAACACCCTTTGACCCGGCGATCTCTGAATGGGACAACCCACTCATCACAAGATGAGTATCGTATCCTGAATCCATAGGGATACGAGGCGAACCGGGGGAACTGAAACATCTCAGTACCCCGAGGAACAGAAATCAACCGAGATTCCCCCAGTAGCGGCGAGCGAACGGGGAGTAGCCCTTAAGCGCGTGACCGATTAGACGAAGGCCCTGGGAAGGGCCGCCATAGTGGGTGATAGCCCCGTAGTCGAAAATCCGATCGCGTGAAATCGAGTAGGTCGGGGCACGAGAAACCTTGACTGAAGACGGGGGGACCATCCTCCAAGGCTAAATACTCCTGGCTGACCGATAGTGAACCAGTACCGTGAGGGAAAGGCGAAAAGAACCCCAGTGAGGGGAGTGAAATAGATCCTGAAACCGTGTGCGTACAAGCAGTGGGAGCCCCATCACTAAGCTTCTTCGTGATGAGCTCATCATTAATCACATCCGCTTGAGGGTTAACGTTGCCTGCAACGTTAACCCAAAAATCAAGCAGAGGTGGCTTAGTGATGGGGTGACCGCGTACCTTTTGTATAATGGGTCAGCGACTTATTTTCCGTAGCGAGCTTAACCGTGTAGGGGAGGCGTAGCGAAAGCGAGTCTTAACAGGGCGACAAGTTGCGGGGAATAGACCCGAAACCGGGCGATCTACCCATGGCCAGAGTGAAGGTTGAGTAACATCAACTGGAGGCTCGAACCCACGTATGTTGAAAAATGCGGGGATGAGCTGTGGGTCGGAGTGAAAGGCTAATCAAGCCCGGAGATAGCTGGTTCTCCTCGAAAGCTATTTAGGTAGCGCCTCACGTATCACCACCGGGGGTAGAGCACTGTTTCGGCTAGGGGGTCATCCCGACTTACCAACCCGAGGCAAACTCCGAATACCGGTGAGTGCCAGCGTGGGAGACACACAGTGGGTGCTAACGTCCATTGTGGAAAGGGCAACAACCCAGACCGTCAGCTAAGGTCCCCAAATTCTGGTTAAGTGGGAAACGATGTGGGAAGGTTTAGACAGCTAGGAGGTTGGCTTAGAAGCAGCCATCCTTGAAAGAAAGCGTAATAGCTCACTAGTCGAATCGGCCTGCGCGGAAGATGTAACGGGGCTAAACCAGATACCGAAGCTACGGACATGCCTGCATCACTCAAGACTATTCGCTTGGCGTCGCCTGCGACGTCCAAGCGCTCCCCGAACAGTGAGTCGGCGAGCGATAAACGAGTGGTTTTCAGGATGCAGGTATGTGGTAGAGGAGCGTCGTGTAAGCCGATGAAGGGAGGCTGAGAGGCCTGCTGGAGGTATCACGAGTGCGAATGCTGACATGAGTAACGATAAAGGGCGTGAAAAACGCCCTCGCCGGAAGACCAAGGGTTTCTGTTCGACGCTAATCGGAGCAGAGTGAGTCGGCCCCTAAGGCGAGGCCGAAAGGCGTAGTCGATGGGAAACGGGTCAATATTCCCGTACCTCACAGTATTGCGATGGGGGGACGAAGAAGGCTAGGTGAGCCAGGCGACGGTCGTCCTGGTGAAAGTCCGTAGGCTGAACCATCAGGGAAATCCGGTGGTTCAAGGCCGAGAGACGAGACGAACAGCCCACGGGCTGGAAGTCATCGATGCCACGCTTCCAGGAAAAGCCTCTAAGCCTCAGATACTGCGAGACCGTACCCCAAACCAACACAGGTGGTCAGGGTGAGAATCCCCAGGCGCTTGAGAAAACTCGGGTGAAGGAACTAGGCAAAATGGTGCCGTAACTTCGGGAGAAGGCACGCCGCCGGTACGTGAACCCCCACGCGGGGGGAGCGGAAGGCGGTCGAAGATACCAGGTGGCTACAACTGTTTACTAAAAACACAGCACTCTGCTAACGCGCAAGCGGACGTATAGGGTGTGACGCCTGCCCGGTGCCGGAAGGTTAAGTGATGGCGTTAGCTTCGGCGAAGCGCTTGATCGAAGCCCCGGTAAACGGCGGCCGTAACTATAACGGTCCTAAGGTAGCGAAATTCCTTGTCGGGTAAGTTCCGACCTGCACGAATGGCGTAATGATGGCCACGCTGTCTCCACCCGAGACTCAGTGAAATTGAAATCGCCGTGAAGATGCGGTGTACCCGCGGCTAGACGGAAAGACCCCGTGAACCTTTACTATAGCTTCACACTGGACGCCGATGTTGCTTGTGTAGGATAGCTGGGAGGCTTGGAACCCCGGTCGCCAGACCGGGGGGAGCCACCCTTGAAATACCAGCCTGGCATCATTGGCGTTCTCACTCCGATCCGTGATCCGGATCGAGGACCGTGTGTGGTGGGTAGTTTGACTGGGGCGGTCTCCTCCCAAAGCGTAACGGAGGAGCACGAAGGTACCCTCAGCACGGTTGGACATCGTGCAGTGAGTGCAAGAGCACAAGGGTGCTTGACTGCGAGACAGACACGTCGAGCAGGTGCGAAAGCAGGTTCTAGTGATCCGGTGGTTCTGTATGGAAGGGCCATCGCTCAACGGATAAAAGGTACTCCGGGGATAACAGGCTGATACCGCCCAAGAGTTCACATCGACGGCGGTGTTTGGCACCTCGATGTCGGCTCATCACATCCTGGGGCTGAAGTCGGTCCCAAGGGTATGGCTGTTCGCCATTTAAAGTGGTACGCGAGCTGGGTTTAGAACGTCGTGAGACAGTTCGGTCCCTATCTGCCGTGGGCGCAGGATGTTTGCGAAGGGCTGCTCCTAGTACGAGAGGACCGGAGTGGACGCACCTCTGGTGTTCCGGTTGTCACGCCAGTGGCATTGCCGGGTAGCTAAGTGCGGACGGGATAACCGCTGAAAGCATCTAAGCGGGAAGCCCCCTTCAAGATGAGACATCCCCGAGGCCTTGAGCCTCCTGAAGGGCCCAGCAAGACGAGCTGGTTGATAGGCCGGGTGTGGAAGCGCTGCAAGGCGTTGAGCTAACCGGTACTAATGTGCCCGTGAGGCTTGACCCTATAACACCCAAGGGGTCGGGTCGCAGGACAACGATGAAGATGTCAAACAAGACAGACGGATACGCGAGACGATCACGAACAGCATGATATATCACCGGTTACGCCTGACGGCCATAGCGAGCGGGAACCACCTGATCCCTTGCCGAACTCAGCAGTGAAACCGCTCAGCGCCGATGGTAGTGTGGGGCCTCCCCATGCGAGAGTAGGACATCGTCAGGCACCAATACGCAAAGAACCCGGCCAAGCGCCGGGTTTTTTGTGTGCGGCTGTGTCATGGCGAGGCGTTTTGACGTCGTGGCGATCTCAGGCTCGCGGTGATGCATAGGGCATACGGCGGCACGCCAAGGCGCCCGAGGTGTAATATGGGGAGCTTAGGGGCTTACCCCTGACTAACACGCGACGTTTACGGAGACGGGCTCAATGACGATGATGTGCTGGGAGAGGCTGCTGTCCCCCCGGCGTTTGCACGACAAGCGGCTTGATATTTCACACGAGATCGGGCGCACGCCGTTTCACAAGGACCACGATCGGATTGTCTTCTCCGGCTCTTTCCGCCGCCTGGGACGCAAGACTCAGGTGCATCCGCTCACCGAAAACGACCATATCCACACCCGGTTGACCCATTCGCTTGAAGTCGGCTGCGTTGGCCGTTCGCTGGGCATGATCGTGGGGGAGCTGCTGCATGATCGCCTGCCTGACGCCATCACCCCGGCGGACCTGGGGGTGATTGTACAAACCGCCTGCCTGGGCCATGACATCGGCAATCCGCCTTTTGGTCACGCCGGCGAGTACGCCATACGCGACTGGTTCAAGCGGGCGGCCAAGGCCGGCTTGCTCGAGGGCCTGACCCCCGCCGAGCGCGACGACCTCCTTACCTACGAAGGCAACGCCCAGGGCTTTCGGGTGATTACCCAGATTGAATACAACCAGTTTAACGGCGGCATGCGCATGACCGCCGCGACGCTGGGAACGCTGCTGAAATACCCCTGGGCGGTTACCCATAAAAGCACCGGCGGCAAGTTCGGCGCCTATCAGTCAGAGCTTTCCCTGCTGCGCGAGGTAGCGGAAAGCCTGGGACTGCTCGCCCACGGGCAGGATCGCTGGTGTCGGCATCCGCTGGCGTGGCTGGTGGAGGCCGCCGACGATATCTGCTATGCCCTGCTGGATCTGGAAGACGGCCTGGAAATGGGTATTCTGCGCTACGAAGAAGTGGCGGATATTTTGCAGCGCATTGCCGGTGAGACGCCGCCCGAATATGCCGAAATGCAGCAGCGCGGCGCCTCCCAGCGTCGCCGCATTGCCCTGTTGCGGGGGGCGGCCATGGAGCGCGCGGTCAACGAGGTTGGCGAGGTATTCGTGCGCCACGAGCCGTCGCTGCTGAAAGGCGCTCTGGACCGCGATCTGCTGTCCCTGTGCCATGCGGACCTGAGCGGTGGGGTGGGCGCGGCCAAGGCGCTTGCCCGGGAGCGCATTTTCCAGAACGAACGCAAGGCCAAGCTGGAGATCGGCGCCTATACGACGCTGGGTATCTTGCTGGAGGCGTTCATCGGGGCAGCCCATGAGCTGCATCACGACGGCGAGCTGTCCTTTAAGCACCAGCGTGTTCTGGCCCTGATCGGGGAAAATACGCCGCAACAGGAGTGGCCGCTGTATGCCAGCTACCGTCGTATGCTGGACTTTATCGGCGGCATGACCGACCACTATGCGGTGGATTTGGCCCAGGAAATGGGCGGCAGGCTCAAGGGTGACGGCTGAGTCAGGCGGAGGGCTGACGCAGGTGCCTGTCCGACTGCTGTGAGCGCTCGAGCAGCAGGTAGATCACTTTGTCGTGGACGGCCCTGTCAAGCTCGCCAAGCGTCATATCGGCAAGCCCGGTGGCCAGCCTTTCGCCGCTGACGACCGTGATGTCGCTGGCGGCCTCCCGGGTGTCGATCTCCCAGCCCGGGAGTACCAGAATGCCGCGCACGGGCACCGCTATACCGCACTGGCGCTCCAGCCAGTCGCTCAGCCAGCTGACGGCCTGACGAGTCTTGTACAGCGGCCGACGCTCCTGCCAGTGAGGAAAGCGCAGCCGCTCTTGCTCCACATACACCCAGTTCAGCGCGCGGCTGTCGACCCCCAGAGCCCGGGCGCGGGTTTCCACGACAAAAACCCCGCTGGGCGTGACGACCACGTGGTCAATGGTAAAGCGCCCGGCGGGCACGTCGTGAAACACCGCGTAGGGGTGCGCTTCGGGGTGAACCAGCCGCTCCAGCTCCTGGCCGACGGCAAGCTCGCAGGCAAGGCCCAGCTTGAGGCGGCGAATGCGCTGGTAGTCGCGTACCAGCAATAGGGAAAAAATCAGCACCAGCGCCGTGCTCAGCAGGCCGTAGAGCGCCCACTCGACCCAGAACTGCCGCTGGGTAAAGAGCATGCGACCCATGCCGTAGACCAGCGGCGCCAGGCTAACCAGCGGGCCCAGCGAGCCGTTGAGAAAGAGCGTGGAAAAGGCCTGGTCCAGCCGCGTGCGCAGCGCCTGGCCCGGCCCGCGCAGGAGGTCAGCATCAAACGGCGAGCGCACGCTGGCGTCGTGCAGGCTGCGCAGGGCCAGCACCACGGCGCCGAGGGCAGCCATGGGAAAGAGAAAGATGAGCGGTAACAGGTATTCCAGCCAGACCATGAGGGACCTTTGCCGTGGTGTTATAGGGCGCTGCGGCTTGCCCGTGGCTTAGCCGCCGGCGTGTTTGACCGTATAGTCCAGCTCGACCAGCGCCTGGTAAAGCGTATCGCGGTGATCGCCCTGTATTTCGATGACGCCGTTTTTCACCGCACCGCCGGTACCGCAGCGCTTTTTCAGCCGCTTGGCCAGCTGTTTCAGCTCGTCGGCGGGCAGCTTGATCCCGCTCAGAGTCGTGACCCCCTTGCCTTTGCGCCCGCTGGTTTCGCGGCGGATACGCACCGTGCCGTCCAGCGCCGCGAGGCGCTGCTCGTCGGCCACTGCTTCGCAGCGGCATTGGTCCAGGGCTTCGCGGCAGTGAGGGCAGGTGTCGCCCTGTTCGGTAGAGTAAACCAGCCCGCCGAGCTGGTCGCGCAGCGATGCCATTAGCGTCCTCCTGTGGCTGCCTTGGGTAGTGGCGTTGCGGGCGTGTCATCAGCCGCCGGGGCAGGGTGGCGCGCCCGGGTCAGCTGCTCCACCACGTCGGGGAGCTCTTTCATGTGGCGTATCATAATGGCATTTGCCGGCGTCGTCTCGATCCGTGGAAAGCGATTGAGGTGAATCACCGTCATGCCGGCGGCAAGCGCGGCCTGAACGCCGACCAGGGCATCGTCAATGGCGATGCAGTCGCCGGGGGCAAACCCCATGGCGCGTGCGGCATGAAGGTGCAGGCAGGGCTCGGGTTTCCAGCAGTTGACGCTATAGCCGCTGAACAGGGCGGTCTGAAAGTAGCCGTCAAGCCGGGTGGTGGCAAGGGCCGTGCGAATTTTTGCCGCCGCGCCGTTGGACACCACCGCTCGGGGGTAGGCGATGAGCTGCTCGAGCGCTTCCCGAGTACCGGCAATGGGCACAAGCTCGGTGGCAAGGCGTTGGGCCAGCTTGACCCGCATGGCTTTGTCTATGCGCTTGAGCTTACGGGCAGGTACGTGACCGTGCTGCTTCTGCAGCTGTTTGATGATATGGCGAAAGCGTACGCCGCGGTACTTGGTCAGATAATCGGCGGTGGTAAATGGCAATCCTGCCGCGTTGAGACCGGCGGCCATTTCTTCTGCCAGCAGCGGTTCGCTATCGACCAGGGTACCGTCGCAATCAAACAGTAAAAGAGGCAGAAACATGGTGAATCCTTGCAGCGGATGACGCCTCAGTGTGGCACAAAGCCCCTGACCCGGCTACTGGCTCATGGCTCGCTCGGGCGCGATGAGGTCGCGGCGCTGCACCATGAAAAAGGCGGCCCGGTGGCCGCCTCTTGTGCGCATGCTGCTTGCCCAGCCGGGTTTGTCGGCGGGCTGCGTTGGCTAGGGTTACTTGACCTTGGGCGCCATCTCGCCGCGTTCGTAGCGCTGGTACATGTCTTCCAGGCTGATCGGCTTGATTTTGCTGGCGTTGCCCGCGGCGCCAAAGGATTCGTAGCGGTTAATGCACACGTCGCGCATGGCGCCGATGGTTTCCTTGAGGAACTTGCGCGGATCGAATTCGGCCGGATTCTGCGCCAGGAAACGACGCACCGCGCCGGTGGACGCCAGGCGCAGGTCGGTGTCGACGTTGACCTTGCGCACGCCGTGCTTGATGCCTTCGACGATTTCCGCGACCGGCACGCCATAGGTTTCGGGGATGTCGCCGCCGTACTGGTTGATCACGTCGAGCCACTCCTGGGGCACCGAGGAGGAGCCGTGCATCACCAGGTGGGTATCGGGGATCCGCGCGTGGATCTCCTTGATGCGCTGGATGGAGAGCGTATCGCCGGTGGGCGGCTGGGTGAACTTGTAGGCGCCGTGGCTGGTGCCGATGGCAATGGCCAGGGCATCAACGTGGGTGGCCTTGACGAATTCGGCCGCTTCTTCGGGGTCGGTGAGAAGCTGCTCGCGGTCGAGCTTGCCCTCGGCGCCAATGCCGTCTTCCTCGCCGGCCATGCCGGTTTCCAGGCTGCCCAGGCAGCCAAGCTCGCCTTCCACGGAAACGCCGCAGGCGTGGGCCATTTCCACGGTGCGCCGGGTGACGTCGACGTTGTAGTCGTAGTCCATCGGCGTCTTGCCGTCTTCCCCCAGGGAGCCGTCCATCATTACCGAGGAAAAGCCCAGCTGGATGGAGCGCTGGCACACCGCAGGGCTAGTGCCGTGGTCCTGGTGCATGGCCACCGGAATATGCGGAAACTCTTCCACCGCCGCCAGGATCAGGTGGCGCAGAAAGGGCGCGCCGGCGTATTTGCGCGCGCCGGCGGACGCCTGGATGATCACCGGCGAGTCGGTCTGGTCGGCGGCTTCCATGATGGCGCGCATTTGCTCGAGGTTGTTGACGTTGAATGCGGGGATGCCGTAGCCGTGTTCGGCGGCGTGGTCCAGCATCTGGCGCATGCTGATTAGTGCCATGAAGTCACCTTAGTATCGGTAGCGGGGATGAAATGTACACCGGGCTTCGCCTGGAAGCGTAGAAAGCGGGTGTCGTATACACTGATTGAGATCATGTCTCCACAAGGCGCCTGTTACAAGCGCCGGGCCTATCTCGCCGCCGCTTCCAGCGCGCTGACGGCAGGCAGCGTTTTGCCTTCGACGTATTCCAGAAAGGCGCCGCCGCCGGTGGAGATATACGACACCTGATCGGCGATGGCGTACTTATCGATGGCGGCCAAGGTATCACCGCCGCCGGCAATCGAGAAAGCGCTGCTTTCGGCAATGGCCCGTGCCAGGCGCCGGGTGCCTTCGCCGAACTGGTCGATTTCGAACACGCCTACGGGCCCGTTCCACAGCACGGTACCGGCTTCCTTGAGCAGGCCGGCAAGGCTCTCGGCGCTGTCCGGGCCGATGTCGAGGATCAGCTCGTCGTCGGCGACTTGATCCACCGGCTTGACCGTGGCTGCGGCGGACTCGGACACTTCGGTAGCCACCACGACGTCGGTGGGCAGGGGAATATCGACCTTGTCCATCAGGGCTTTGGCCTGATCGACGAGGTCTGCCTCGTGGAGCGACTTGCCGACGTTATGGCCGGCGGCGGCGATAAAGGTGTTGGCGATGCCGCCGCCGACGATCAGCTGGTCGCACTTGTCGGCAAGGGCAGTGAGGACCTCGAGCTTGGTCGAGACCTTGGCGCCGCCGACGATCGCCGCCATGGGGCGCGCCGGCGCGGCAAGCGCGGTTTCCAGCGCGGCAAGCTCGGCGGCGAGCAGCGGGCCGGCGCAGGCCGCCTTGGCAAATCGCGCGACGCCGTGGGTCGAGGCCTGAGCGCGATGCGCGGTGCCGAAGGCGTCCATGACGAAGACGTCGCACAGCGCGGCGTAGCGGCGGGCAAGTGCTTCGTCGTCCTTTTTCTCGCCGGCGTTGAAGCGCACGTTTTCCAGCAGGGCCACTTCGCCGTTGGCAAGCTCGGGGGCGCTGTCCAGGTAGTCGGTGACCAGCGTAATCGGACGCTCAAGCAGCTCGCCCAGGCGCCTGGCCACCGGCGCCAGGGAGAATTCGTCCGCCGGCTCGCCCTCGACGGGGCGCCCCAAGTGGCTCATCAACAGCACCTGGGCGCCGGCCTCAACGGCTGCGCGGATGGTCGGCAGCGCCGCGCGCAGGCGGGCGTCGCTTGTTACCCGGCCCTGCTTGATAGGCACGTTCAGGTCTTCACGGATCAGTACGCGCCGGCCGCGAAGGGAAAGGTCGTTCATGGTCTGCACGTTCATGGCAAAACGTCCTCGTCGTCTCTAGTCAGTCGTTGGGGCATGGAAGGTCAAGTCGTCGTGACGCAGCCGCGCTAGCCGCTGGGTGATATCCAGCATGCGGTTGGCAAAGCCCCACTCGTTGTCGAACCAGCATAAAAGCTTGACCAGCCGCGCCCCGGCGACCCGGGTCTGGGTAGCGTCGATGACCCCCGAGCGCGGGTCGTGGTTGAAGTCGCTGGAGGCGGTGGGCTCTTCGGTATAGCCCAGCACGCCGTCGAGCCGGCTGGTCACGGCCGTTTGCAGCAGCGCGTTGACCGCGGCGGCATCGGTATCGCGGCGCATCGTCAGCGCCAGGTCCATGGCCGACACGTTGATGGTGGGCACCCGCACGTGCAGGCACTCAAAACGCCCGGCAAGGCTCGGCATCAGCCGGCTGATGCCCCGGGCCAGGCCGGTATCCACGGGGACAATGGACTGCATCGCCGAGCGCGTCAGGCGCAGGTCGGTCTGATGGTAGGCGTCGATCACCGGCTGATCGTTCATCGCCGAGTGAATGGTGGTGGTCACGCCGTGCTCCACGCCCAGCGCTTCGTCAAGCACCGTCAAAAGCGGCACCAGGCAGTTGGTGGTGCAGGAGGCGGCGGAGATCACCGGCTGGTCAAGCGTCAGCGAGTCCTGGTTGATTCCCCATACCACGGTTGCGTCGACGTCGCTTTCCGCCGGCTGGGAAAACAGCAGCTGTTTGGCCCCGGCGTCGATGTGCTGCATAGCGGTGGCGCGATCCTTGAAGCTGCCCGAACACTCCACCACCAGGTCCACGTCGAGCTTGCGCCAGGGAAGCCGGGTAGGGTCCGGCTCGCTAAGCAGGCGGATGCGCCGGCCGTTGACGATCAGGTCGCCGTTGTCGCTTTCCACCGTCCCCGGAAAGCGCCCGTGGGTGGTATCAAAGCGCGTCAGGTAGCTGATGGTAGCGGCGTCCGAGAGCTCGTTGATGGCGACGATATCGATGGGTATCGGGTCGATATGGGTCGGGTCGGTGCTGGCCGTCTCGCGCTCTACCAGCGCGCGCAGCACGCACTGGCCGATGCGGCCGTAGCCGTTGATGGCAATGCGGTACCGGTAAGCCTCGTCCGCCATGGTGTGATGTCCTCCGCAATGCTGAAGTGAGATGCGCGGCCGCCGGCAGCCGGGCTCAGGGGGCTATTGGCGTCAGCTTAACAGCTGCCAGGCCAGCGGCAGCAAAAGCGCGGTGAAGATCCCCGTCAGGCTCATCCCAAGCGAGGCAAAGGCGCCGGCGGTGGAGCCGATTTCAAAGGCGCGTACCGTGCCCAGCGCGTGGCCGTTGACGCCCAGGGCAAAGCCGATCAGGCGCTCGTCGGTAATGCCCATCAGCCTGGCAACCAGGCTGACAAAGGCAATGGCGGCCACGCCGGTGATCAGCAGCGCCCCCAGCAGCAGCGAGACGTTGCCGCCGATCTGCTCGGCAATGCCCATGGCGATGGGGGCGGTAACCGACTTGGCGGCAAGCGAGGCGATGATCTCGCCAGGCGCGCCCATGAGCCAGGCGATGCCCAGCGCGTAGACAATGGCCATGACGGCGGACACCGGCAGGCACACGGCCAACGGGCGCCACAGCTGGCGAATGCGGGGCAGCAGTTGGTATAGCGGCATGCCCAGCGCCACGGTCGCCGGGCCCAGCAGCACGGTAAGCCAGCGGGCGCCGTCCTGGTAGGCCGTGTAATCCATCCCGGTGAGCACCAGCGCTCCGGTCAGCAGAACGGTGGCGAGCAGAATGGCCGGTAGCCAGGGCGGCCGGCCAAGGCGCTTGAGCAGCGCCATGGCGACCAGGTAGGCAGCCAGCGTAAGCGCCACGGCGAACAGCGGCGTGGCGGTCAGTCGCTGCAGCAGTGCCTCACTCAGCATGGTCATCCTGCATCAGGCGCTTCAATAGCCAAAGCGTAGTAAACACGCTGAGCAGGGTGCCCACGACCAGGCTTAGCATGATCGCGGTCCACTGCCCGGCCAGCTCGTCGATCATGAAAAACACGCCGGTCACGCCGGGCATGATCAGCATCGCCAGCATGGCGATCAGCGGCTGGGCGGCGGCGGCCACGCTGTCCGGCACGCCGCCGTTTATCGCCAGGGCGCCGCACAGCAACAGCATGCCGATTACGCCGGAGGAAATGGGGATGCCGGTGTAGTAGACGATCAGCTCACCGGCAAGCCAGCACAGCAGCAGCCACAAAAAACCGTTCAGCGCAGGCATGAGGTCACCGACAAAGGCATTGACTCCAGCAGCTCTCGGGCCTGCTCGACCACGTGATCGACGGTAAAGCCGAAGTGCTTGAACAGATCCTCCGCCGGGGCGGATTCGCCGTAGGTGGTCATGCCGATCACCCGGCCCTCAAGGCCTACGTACTTGTACCAGTAGTCGGCGTGGGCGGCTTCCACGGCAATGCGCCGGGTAACCGCTGCCGGCAGCACGCTGTCGCGGTATTCGGCGCTCTGGTCATCGAAGCGCTGGGTGGACGGCATGGAGACCACGCGCACGGCGGTGCCGCCGGCTTCAAGCTCGGCGGCGGCGTCCATGGCCAGGCCGACCTCGGAGCCGGTGGCGATCAGAATCAGCTCCGGTGCGGCCTCGCTGCCTTTAAGCGAACTGTCTTTGAGGACACTATCCTTAAGAACGTAGCCGCCGCGCTGAATGTTGGCCAGCTGGGCCCGGGTGCGCGGCTGGTGGACGAGGTTCTGGCGCGAGAACACCAGCGCGGTGGGGCCGGAAGTGTGCTTGATCGCGGCGTCCCAGGCAGCGGCGGTTTCCACCGCGTCGCAGGGGCGCCAGGCACAAAGATTGGGAATGGTGCGCAAGCCGGTCAGCTGTTCGACGGGCTGGTGGGTGGGGCCGTCTTCGCCAAGGCCGATGGAGTCGTGGGTGAAGACGTAGATGGCCTGCTGGTTCATGATCGCCGACATGCGGATGGCGTTGCGCATGTAGTCCATAAAGGTCAAGAACGTCGCGCCGTAGGGCACAAAGCCGCCGTGCAGGGCGATGCCGTTCATGATCGCGGCCATGCCGAATTCGCGCACGCCGTAGTGCAGGTAGCTGCCGCCGGGCGCGTCGGGCGTGATGGTCCTGGCGCCGTCCCAGAATGTCAGGTTCGACGGCGCCAGATCGGCGCTGCCGCCGAGCAGTTCGGGCAGCTGGGGACCAAGCTCGTTGAGCACGGCAAGCGATGCCTTGCGCGACGCGGTGGTCTTGGCCTCCTGCTGGGCCTTTTCCACCAGCGCCAGGCTGGTGAGCGTGCGCGGCAGCTCGCCCTTCAGGCGGCGCTTAAGCTCGGCGGCGTCCTCGGGGAAGGCGTCGGCGTAGCGCGCAAAGCGTGCGTCCCACTCGGCCTGGCGCGCCTTGCCCGCCTCCCGAGCGTCCCAGCCGACGTAGATGTCTTCGGGAACGTGGAAGGGGGCGTGATGCCAGCCCAGCTGCTCCCGGGCGGCGGCGACTTCGTCGTCGCCGAGCGCGGCCCCGTGGGAGGACGCCTTGCCCTGCTTGTTGGGCGCGCCAAAGCCGATCACGGTCTTGCACACGATCAGGCTGGGCTTATCGTCCTGGGTCAGGGCAAGCTCAATGGCTGCCTTGATCTCGTCGGGCTTGTGGCCGTCGACGTTGGCCACTACGTGCCAGCCGTAGGCGTCAAAGCGCTTGGCGGTATCCTCGGTAAACCAGCCGTCGACCTCGCCGTCGATGGAAATGCCGTTATCGTCGTAAAACGCCACCAGCTTGCCCAGCTTCTGGGTGCCGGCAAGGGAGGCCACCTCGTGGGAGATGCCTTCCATCAGACAGCCGTCGCCGAGAAAGCACCAGGTGCGGTGATCGACGATCGCGTGGCCCGGGCGGTTGAACTGGCCGGCCAGCGTTTTCTCGGCAAGCGCCATGCCCACGGCGTTGGCCAGCCCCTGGCCCAGCGGGCCGGTGGTGGTTTCGATCCCCGGGGCGTAGCCGTGCTCCGGGTGGCCGGCGGTAGCGGCGTGGAGCTGGCGGAAGTTTTGCAGCTGCTCGAGGCCGAGGTCGTAGCCCGTAAGGTGCAAAAGCGAGTACAGCAGCATCGAGCCGTGGCCGTTGGAGAGCACAAAGCGATCGCGGTCGGCCCACTGGGGGGCCTCAGGGCTGTGCTTGAGGTAGTCATTCCACAGCACTTCGGCGATGTCAGCCATGCCCATGGGCGCGCCGGGGTGGCCGGAATTGGCCTTTTGTACGGCGTCCATGGAAAGCGCGCGAACGGCATTGGCCAGCTCAAATCGGGACGGCATGGGGTGCTCCTCGCCTGCAAACGGAAATCAAAGCCGTTATTATCGCTGACTTCGCCCATGGCGGCAAATCCTAGGAAGCCGTGCGGGCAGGGTGTAAACTCCAGCCCTTTGGCAACAATTTTCACTCCTGCCACCAGAACAGAGGGTCGAGAGCGCGATGAGCGAATATTCCCTGTTTACTTCCGAGTCGGTTTCCGAAGGTCACCCCGACAAGATCGCCGACCAGATTTCCGATGCGGTGCTGGATGCCATTATTGCCCGCGATAAACAGGCGCGCACAGCGTGTGAAACCCTGGTCAAGACCGGCGTGGCGATCATTGCCGGGGAAGTGACCACGTCTGCCTGGATTGATCTTGACGCGCTGGTGCGCGAGGTGATCAACGGCATCGGCTATACCTCCTCGGAAGTCGGTTTTGACGGCGATACCTGCGGCATCATCAACCTCATTGGCAAGCAAAGCGTGGACATTGCCCAGGGCGTGGACCGCGTCAAGCCCGAAGACCAGGGCGCCGGCGACCAGGGGCTGATGTTTGGTTACGCCACCAACGAAACCGACGATTACATGCCCGCGCCGGTGTACTACGCGCATCGGCTGGTGCAAAAGCAGTCCGAGCTTCGCCGCGAGGGGCTTTTGCCCTGGCTGCGCCCGGATGCCAAGAGCCAGCTGACGTTCCGCTACGACGCGCACGGCAAGCCCTGCGGCGTCGATGCCGTGGTGCTTTCGACCCAGCACGACCCCGATATCGATCAGGAAGAGCTGCGCAAGATCGTCAGGCGCGAAATCATCGAAGCGGTGATCCCCGCCGAATGGCTGGACGAGGCTACCCAGTATCACATCAACCCCACCGGCAAGTTTGTCATCGGCGGGCCGGTAGGCGACTGCGGGCTCACCGGGCGCAAGATCATCGTCGATACTTACGGCGGCATGGCGCGCCACGGGGGCGGCGCGTTTTCGGGCAAGGACCCGTCCAAGGTCGACCGCAGCGCCGCCTACGCCGGGCGCTACGTGGCCAAGAACATCGTTGCCGCGGGGCTTGCCGACAAGTGCGAAATCCAAATTTCCTACGCCATCGGCGTGGCCGAGCCGACGTCGGTGTCGGTCGATACCTTCGGCACCGGCAAGGTGAGCGAGGCCGCTATTGTGCGCCTGGTGCGCGAGCACTTCGATCTGCGCCCCTACGCCATTACCCGGATGCTCGACCTTGAGCACCCCATGTATCAGCTCACCGCCGCCTACGGCCACTTCGGCCGGAAACCGTTCGAGCACAGCTACCGCTGGACCGACGACCGGGGCCAGGAGCACGTGGAAACCTTCACCGCTTTCCCCTGGGAGAAAACCGACCGCGTTGATGCCCTGCGTCAGGCCGCCGGTATGGCGTAGCCTCGCCTCGCCGAATAATCGTGCGGTGTGACATTTCAATGTGTCAGCACCGTGCCAGGTAGCCCATCGTTTAAAGGCCCCGGTATACCGGGGCCTTTTTATGTTGCAGAGTGTCACGGTAACGTTAAAACGGCTGCCTTACCGGGCAGCGACGTGGGCAAATCGCCATAACAAGAGGAGAGGTACGATGACCAAGCGTATTTGGGTACAGGCGGCGGCGCTGGGACTATCCGGCGCCTTGCTGGCAGGCTGCGGTGACGATGCCGAAGAGACGGCCCAGGAGAGCGACACGAGCACGCAGCAGCCGGCCGGCGACGCCGGGACCAAGAAAGCCGAGGTGGAAACGCCGGAAGACGCTAGCGACCAGGCGGACGATGCCCAGGGCGGCGATGACCAGACCGATACCGACGATACCGACCAGGCCAAGGATACCGACCAGGCCAAGGATACCGACCAGGCCGACGATGCCGATCAAACCAGCGATGCGGCCGCCAACGGCGAGCCGGTGAGCCTGATCTTCGGCACCGGCGGCACCGGCGGCACCTACTACCCCATCGGCGGCGCGCTCAAGGGCGTGTTTGAGCAAAGCGACCTGGTGGAAAACGTTCAGGTGGTCTCCACCGGCGCCTCCGTGCAGAACATCAACAATATCAGCGACGGCCTGAACCATATCGCGATTGTGATGAGCGACGTGGCCTTTGATGCGGTCAACGGTGACAACCAGTTCGACGGCGAGCCGGCGGATATCAGCGCGCTGGCGGGGCTCTACCCCAACGTGGTGCAGATCGTTGCCACCGAGGACAGCGATATCGAGAGCATCGCCGACCTCGAAGGCAAGCGCGTTGGCGTAGGCAAGGTGGGCTCGGGCGTTGAGCAGAGCGCAACCAAGGTCATCGAGTCCGCGGGCATGAGCTACGACGACCTGGCCCAGATTAGCCATACCGGCTACGCCGACAGCGTGACCGGCATGAGCAACGGTAACCTGGACGCCGCCTTCTTCACCTCGGGCGTGCCCAACTCGAGCATTACCGGACTTCAGCAGAACACCGATATCACCTTCGTCCCGGTCGACGGCGAGGTGGCCGATAAGCTGCTGGAGCAGTACCCCTACTACGAGTCCTACACCGTGCCGGCCGGCGCCCCGGAGCGCTACGACCTCGATGAGGAAGTGGACACCGTGGCGATCCGCAACATGCTGATCGTGGGTAGCGACATGCGCGACGACGTCGCCGAAGAGCTGACCCAGCGCTTCTACGACTACCTCAACTCCGACAAGGTCTCGGTGAGCGCGCTCAAGCAGATTGATACCGATACCATGAATGAGGACCTGGTCGTACCGGTGCATCCCGGCGCCGAATCGGTGTACGAGTCCGTGTCCGGCGGCGCGACGGACGACGAGGATAGCCAGCCGGCAGATGCCGATAACAACAGCGACGATGCACAGCCCGACGACGCCGAGGCGGAAAAAGAGAGTGCCGACAGCCAGTCGTCCTGATGTAGCCTCTGACATCCGTTTTGGATGGCATCCATGGCGCCGCGCGTAGCGCCCGGCGCCATCGGGATCACCCTTGTCGCGGCGGCCATAATGGCCGCCGCGCTTGCGTGGCCGCTCCCCTGGCTAACGGTGCACGACGGGGGTGATCTGCGCTATGCCTTCCCCGGCGGTGAGGGCGCGCGCTTTACCCTGCGCTGGATGCACTCGGTGGAGAAGGAAGACTGGGAGGAGTGGTTCGAGGTAGGGAAGAGCGGCGCCATCATGCTCACCGGCACGCGCTTCAAAACCTTCGGCGCCGGCGTGCCGGCCGCGGCGGGCACGGCCACCAGGCTTGATAACGGCTGGGTGGTGATGACCGGCATTGATCGCGCGGTAGACCCTTTGGCCGTGCAGGCGGCCGCCGCCGAGCGCTACCGCATGCGCTATCATCTCGGCCCGTTCGAACCGACCTTTGCGCTGTCCCGGGCCGAGCCTCCCCCGGTACTGACGTTCAGCGTTAAGCGCGCGCCGCTGTGGCGGGTGCTGCCGGCGCTGGTGCGACCCTGGCGGCTGGCCTATTCTTTTGAGCGGGATACCGGGGCCAACAGCCAATAATCATCAATGCAAGAGATCAAGGCAAGAGAGAGGGGCGCTATGTCCGACGACAAGCACGCATCATCGGGGCAGGCCCCGGCCGGCGCAGCCGACGATCCGGCGGTGAAGGAAGCGCTGGAAAAATACGACCGCGAAAGCCTGGTGCGCGACAGGCTGCCAAGTGCCGTGATCAAGGGCGTCACGGTAGTGGCGGTGCTGCTGGCGCTGTTTCACCTCTACACTTCCTTTTCCGGTCCGCTGGTCGACGTCGCCCAGCGCAGCATCCACCTCTATACTCTGCTGGGGCTGACTTTCGTCCTCTACCCGCTGACCCGCACCGGCGCGCGGGATCGCGTGCCCTGGGGCGACGCCGCGCTGGCGATTTTGGCCTTCGGCGTGGGCGTTTACATGCTGGCGGTGGCCGACCGCGTTATCGCCTCGGCCGGGCGCATCAACGATACCGATATGCTGGTGGGCATACTGGCGGTGGCCCTGGTGCTGGACGCCACCCGGCGGGCCACCGGCTGGGGGCTGACGCTGCTGGCCACGCTGTTTCTGGCCTACGGCTTTTACGCCAAGCTGTCGTTCTACCCCGCGCTTGACGCCACTATCGTGCTGGCCACCTGCCGCCAGATCGTCTCGCACCTGGTGTTTATCACCGAGGGGCTTTTGGGTACCGCTACCGGCGTCTCGGCGAGCTACATCATCCTGTTTATCCTCTTCGGCGCCTTTCTCGGCAAGTCGGGGCTGGGGCAGCTGTTCAACGACCTGGCGCTGGCCGTGGCCGGGCATACCCGGGGCGGGCCGGCCAAGGTCGCGGTCATTGCCAGCGGCTTTCTCGGCTCGATCAACGGCTCGGCGATTGCCAACGTGGTGACCACCGGCGCCTTTACCATTCCGCTGATGAAGCGCACCGGCTACAAGCCCAACTTTGCCGGCGCCGTCGAGGCCTCGGCGAGCGTCGGCGGGCAGATACTCCCGCCGATCATGGGGGCGGCAGCCTTCATCATGGCCGAGGTGCTGTCGGTGCCGTATACCCAGGTGATTCTGGCCGGCATTATCCCCGCGCTGCTGTTCTATCTGGGCGTGCTGTTTCAGGTACACCTGCGCGCGCTGCGCGACGGCCTGGAAGGCATCGATCGCGCCAGGCTCACGCCGCTCAAGGCCGTACTGCTCAAGCGCGGGCACCTGCTGATTCCCATGGCGGTGCTGCTGTGGCTGCTGTTCGAGGGCCGCGCGCCGTTTTTCGCCGCCTTCTGGTCCATCGCCGCCACCGTGCTGATCTGCGGTACCTGGCGGGTCACCCTGGGCACCAGCGCCATTCTCGCGCTGCTGATTGTCGAGCCCCAGTGGCAGGCGCTGCTGGCGGGCAACGCGATGCCCGGGCTGCCCGCCAGCCGGCTGATGCTGTTTGGCATCGTTGCCCTGCCGGTGGCGATTAACGCGCTGCGGGCGAAGCTTGGCCTGGTAGCGGAAAAGATGGACGTCGCCGACTGCCGGGACGCCATGCACGACGGCGTGCGCAACGCCATTCCCGTGGCCATTGCCTGCGGCGCGGTGGGCATTATCGTCGGCGTGGCCACGCTCACCGGCATCGCCCTGGAGGTGGCCGATGCGGTGGTGACGCTTGGCCAGCAGATTCCCTACCCCACGGTGCAGCTGCTGGTGACGCTTGCGCTCACCATGCTCGCCTCGATTGTGCTGGGTATGGGGCTGCCGAGCATCCCTACCTACATCATCACCAGCACCATGGCGGCGCCGATCCTGCTCAACCTGCCGCTGTTTCGTGAGCTGGCCGGCAGCAGCGACACCGCGATCTTTGTGGCGCACATGTTCGTGTTCTACTTCGGCATCTTTGCCAACCTCACGCCGCCGGTGGCGCTTGCCGCCTATGCCGGCGCCGGTATCAGCGGCGGCTCGCCCAACGCCACCGGCTTTCAGGCCATGCGCCTGGCCGTTGCCGGGTTCGTGGTGCCCTACATGTTCGTGTTTGCCCACAGCATGCTGATGATCGACGCCACCGTCGGCGACATTCTGCTGGTGGTGGTCACCGGCGTGGTCGGCGTACTGCTGCTGGCCGTGGCGGTGGAAGGCTATCTGCGCCGGCCGCTCAACGTCTTCTGGCGCCTGCTGGCCGGGGTCGGGGCGCTGACGCTGATTTTCCCCGGATTGATCAGCGACCTTATCGGCGCGCTGATTGCCGCCGGGCTGTTGTTGCTGGCCAGAAAGGAAGCCGAGTAATGCCGCGGGGGCGGTGGGAGGCGCCGGCGATAGTAATAGCGGCGGCGCTGGCGCTGTGGGCCGGGCCGGCGGCGGCAAGCTGCCCGAGCTGGAGCGAGGCGCGGCTGGGTCAGGAAGTCCGGGCCCTGGAGGCGCGGCTGGCCGAGTGGGACCGCGCCTACTATCAAGGCGGACGCTCGCCCGTTGACGACGAGCTGTACGACCAGGCGGCCGCGCGGCTGGAAGCCTGGCGGACCTGCGCGGGAACGCCCCGGCGCCATGCCCCTGAACTCAGCGCGAGCGCCGGCCCACCGGCGGGTAAAAACAGCGTGCGCCGTCACCCGGTAGCCCAGACCGGGCTCGAGAAGCTTGATGAAGCCGGCGTCGAGCGCTGGGCCAGCCGCCGGGACGACCTCTGGGTGCAGCCCAAGGTGGACGGCGTGGCGGTCACGCTGCGCTACGCGGACGGCAGGCTTGTTGACGCCGTGAGCCGCGGCGACGGCGAGCGCGGCCAGGACTGGACGGCCCGGGCCCGCCAGCTGCCGGCCGTGCCCGATACCCTTCCCGAGCCGGCGTCGGCGGTGCTCCAGGGCGAGCTTTACTGGCGCCTTGCCGACCACGTTCAGGCTAAGCCCCGAAAGCCCCTCGCGCGCAACAAGGTGGCCGGCGTTATGCGCCAGGCCGCGCCTTCCCGGGCCGAGCTTGGACGCGTGGGCCTCTTTGTCTGGGGCTGGCCCGACGGCCCCGCGACCATGCCCGAGCGCCTTGAAGGACTTGGCGCGTTGGGGTTTGCCACCGCCGACTATACGCACAGGCTCGATGATCGCCGCGGCGCTGCCCATTGGCGGGAGCACTGGTATACCGCGCCGCTGCCTTTCGCCACCGACGGCGTGGTGCTCAAGCAGGGCAAGCGGCCCGGCGGGGCGCACTGGCGCCCACGCCCGCCGGACTGGACGGTGGCGTGGAAGTACCCCGAGCAGCGGGCGCTTGCCGGGGTGCGCGGGGTCGAGTTTCGCATCGGCCGCACCGGGCGGGTGACGCCGCTTTTGCACCTTGACCCGGTGCGCCTGGACGGCCGGCGCATCAGCCGGGTGTCGCTTGGCTCGCTCGAGCGCTGGCGGCGCTTTGACGTCCGCGCCGGCGACCAGATTGCCGTGGCACTGGGCGGGCTGACGATTCCGGCGTTCGAGCAGGTGGTCTGGCAGGCCGTCGAGCGCGAGCCGCTGACGGTGCCCGCGGCAGACGATTACCATCGCCTCAGCTGTTTTTCGCTGTCGGCGCCAAGTGAGCGACGTCCGCTGGGCTGCGAGGGCCAGCTCCTCGCCAGGCTCGACTGGCTGGGCGACGCGCTTCGCATGCGCGGCGTAGGCGAGGGCACCTGGCAGTCGCTGATGGACGCAGGCGCGGTGGCTGGGCTACTGGACTGGCTAACGCTTGACCGGGCCCGGCTGGAGCGGGTGCCGGGGATCGGCGCGGCCAGGGCGCAACTCCTCACGCAGCGCTTTACCGCGGCGCGAGCGCAGCCGTTTTCCGCCTGGCTCGAGGCGCTGGGGGCGCCGACGGGTAGCGAAAAGGCAAGCGGCGACTGGGCCGCGCTTGCCGGCTACAGCCGGCAGCAGTGGCGGGCGCTACCCGGCGTCGGCGCCACCCGCGCCGAAGCGCTGACGGCGTTTTTCCGCGCGCCCGGGGTGCAGGCGCTGGCCGACCGTTTGCGAGCGGCCGGCGTCGACGGGTTTTAGGCTGCTCAGGCGCGCCCCGGTATCAGCCGGCGGCCCCGGGTCGGGCGCATGCCGGGGAAGCGCTGTTCGAGCTGGCGCAGCACCAGCGTCAGCACCACCGTCATGGCCAGGTAGATGCCGGCGATGAGCATCAGCGGCTCGTAGACCAGAAACATCTCGTCGCGGATGATGTTGGCCGCCTGGAGCAGGTCCATCATGGCGATGGTTGACACCAGCGGTATCGATTTGAGCAGCAGGACCATCTCACCGGTGAGGGTGGGCAGGCAGGTCTGGATGGCCCGGGGCAGCCACAGGCGGAAGAAGACCTGAACCGGCGAGAGACCAAAGGCGCGGCCGGCCTCGCGCTCGCCGGCGGGCACGCTGAGCAGAGCGCCGCGGATTACCTCGCCGGAATAGGCGCCGACGCTGAGGATGAAGGTGAGCGCGCCGTAAAAGAAGGGGTCGCGCAGCACCGGCCAGATCAGGCTTTCCTGGATACCGGGGATGCCTTCGAGCAGGCGCCCTACGCCGTAGTAGAAAAAGAACAGCTGCACGAGCAGCGGCGTGCCTCGCATCACCGTGGTGAAACCGTGGATCACCCAGGCTAGCGGCCGCGGTCCCTTGAGCCGCGCCATGGCTAGGGCGACGGCCAGCGCCAGGCCGCCAACGGCGGACACGGCGATGAGCAGCAGGGTATTGATAAAGCCTTCCATGAGATAGGACTGATAGAAAGGGTCGTTCAGCCAGGAAAAATCCATGTCAGCCCTCCTCGTTGGCCGGCTGGCCGCGACGGACGTAGCGCTCCAGGCGCGCGAACAGCGCGGTGGAGGTGAGCGTCATGGCCAGGTAGATGACGCCAGCCACGGAGTAGAACAGAAATTGGGCGCGGGTGCTGGCGGCGGCCTGCTGGACGGTGAAGAACAGCTCGCTGAAGCCGATCACGCTGATCAGGGCGGTGTCCTTGATCAGGATCAGCCAGAGGTTCGACATGCCGGGAATGGCGTTGGGCAGCATGCCCGGGATGACAATGCGGTGAAAGCGCGTCCAGGCGGAGAAGCCGAAGGCATCGGCGGCTTCCAGCTGCCCCTTGGGGATGGCCAGAATGGCGCCGCGCAGCACCTCGGTCATGTAGGCGCCCTGGACAAAGGCCAGCACGCCCACGGCGGTGACAAAGCCGCTGATGGCGACCTGGCCGGGCAGGCCCAGCGCCTGGGTCAGGGCGGTCAGCGCCTGAGAGCCGGCATAATAAAGCAGGATGATCAGCAAAAGCTCGGGGATGGCGCGCACCGCGGTGGAGTAAGCGGTCGCCAGGCCGCGCAGCGGCGCCCAGGGGCTGAGCCGCGCGCTGGCGCCTATCAGGCCCAGCACCAGGCCAATGGCGTAGGACAGCACGGCGATTTCCAGCGTCGTCAGCGCACCCTCGGCGATGGGGCCGGCCCAGTCGAGCAGCCCCTCTTGGGAAACGTCGTTCATGGCAGTGTGAGGTCCCTGTTGAGGCAAAAGGGGAGGCGCCGCTGGCGCCTCCCGGGGAGCGTCGTTAAGGACGGGGGTCAGGTGCAGATATCGGTATCGAAATACTCGTTGGAAAGGCGGGTGCAGGTGCCGTTTTCCAGCACCTCGGCGATCGCTTCGTTGAGCTCGGCTTCCAGGGCGTCGTCGTCCTGGCGCAGGCCGATGCCAACGCCGTCGCCGTAGGCCGGGTGATGCGGCGCGGTGCCCTTGATCTCGAAGCCTTCGGCGGCGTCGCGCTCGACCAGCTCAAGCATGGCGATCTGGTCGGCGAGTATCACGTCCAGACGTCCGGAGAGCAGGTCGCGGTTGACCTGCTCGGCCTGGTCGTAAAGGCGCACTTGGGCGCCGCTGTCGCGCAGGGCGCGGCGGGTGTAGGTGGCGTTGGTCGTGGCGCTCTGTACGCCCAGCACCTGGCCGTCGAGGTCGTCCGGCGGGGTGAGCGTCATATCCTTGGCGGCCACGTAGGCGCCCGGCGTGAAGTAGTAGGGGTCGCTGAAGTCGATGACCCGCTGGCGGGCCTCGGTAATCGACATGGAGTTCATGATCATGTCAATGCGGCCGGCCTTGAGCGACGGGATAATCCCGCTCCAGCCGGTGGGCTTGATCTCGCATTCCCGTTCCATGGCCTCGCAGAAGGCCAGGCCCAGCTCGACTTCAAAGCCGGACCAGCCGCCGTCGGCGGAGGTGTAGGTAAAGGGCGGGTAGGGCTCGGCCGAAATGCCGATTTTCAGCGGCTCGTCTGCCGGGGTAATAGTGGAAAAGGTCAGCAGGGCAAGGGCGGCGGCGGTCAGTAGATTGTTTTTCATGGTGATCTCCGTAACGAGGGTAGAAGCAGGAGCGGTGACGGCGTCAGGCCGCCGGCGCGACGAAGCGGCGGCAGCGCTCGTTGTCATTGCTCTCGAAGACGACCCGGGGAGTGCCGGCAACGCCGACCACGCCGCGGTCGAGGAACACGATCTGGTCGGATACCTCCCGGGCAAAGGCCATCTCGTGGGTCACCAGCACCATGGTGCGCCCTTCATCGGCGAGGCTGCGGATGACGCTGAGCACCTCGCTGACCCGCTCGGGGTCGAGCGCCGAGGTGGGCTCGTCGAACAGCAGAACCTTGGGCTCCATGGCCAGTGCCCGGGCGATGGCCACGCGCTGCTGCTGGCCGCCGGAGAGAAAGGCGGGATAGCTATCGCGCTTATCGGCCATGCCGACCCGCTTCAGATAGTGGTCGGCGCGCTCGACGGCGCGCTTGCGCGACAGCTTCTGGACGCGCATGGGCGCTTCGATGATATTGCCCAGCACCGTGAGGTGCGGCCAGAGGTTGAACTGCTGAAACACCATGCTGACTCTGGCGCGCAGCCGCTGCAGCTGGCGCCGGTCCAGGCCGACAATGTCGCCCTGGCGATTGCGGTCGAAGCGAATCGTTTCATCCGCAATCGTCAGTTCGCCTTGCACGGGGCGTTCGAGCAGGTTCAGGCAGCGCAGCAGGGTGCTCTTGCCCGAGCCACTGGCGCCGATAATGGAGGTGACGCTGCCCTCGCTGACCTCAAGGGAGACGTCGCGGAGTACCTCAAGATCGCCGAAGCGCTTGACGAGGTGGCGGGCTTCCACCGCCAAAGCGGTGGAAGAAGACGAAGTAGCGTTAGACGATGTCGTCATAGGCAACTCATTGGACGGGGGAAAGAGAGGCAGCCTCGGCCCGGGCCGCCGTGGCGGTCTGTGCCAGGCGCCGGCTGGCCGCGCGCAGTTGCGCTTCGTCGACGGTCAGGCTGAGGCGCACAAAGCCCGCGGCGGAGGGGCCAAAGGCCTCGCCGGAGAGGACCGACACGCCCTGCTCGTCGAGCAGACGGTCGGCGAAGGCCTGGGACGAAAGCCCCGTGGCGCGCACGTCGACCATCATGAACATGCCGGCCGCGGGCTTGACAACCTCGACTGCCGGGCAGTCGCCGAGGGCGTCGCAGACGGCGTCGCGGCGGGCGCGGTAGGCCTCGCGCATGGCGTCGAGCTGGGGCGGCTGTTGCTCGAGGGCGCTGCAGGCGGCGTCCTGGACGAAATCCGGGCAGCCGTAGAGCATGCACAGCGCCAGGTGGCTCAGATGGCCGATCAGAGCTTCGGGGCCGAGGACCCAGCCCAGCCGCCAGCCGGTCATGGCGTGGGACTTGGAGAGGCTGTTGACGACCACGGTGCGCTCGGCCATGTCGGGCAGGCCTGCCGCGCAGAGGTGATCGCCTTCAAAGATCAGCTCGGCGTACACCTCGTCGGAGATCAGCCAGAGGTCGTGGCGGCGGCAGAGCGTCGCCACGGCCTCCCACTGCTCGGCGTCGATCAGCTGGCCGGTGGGGTTGTGGGGGCTGTTAAGCATGATCGCCCGGGTGCGCGGGGTGATGGCTGCTTCGATGTCGGCGGGTTCCAGGCGAAAGCCGCTATCGCCGGACAGGGGAATGCGCACCATGGTCGCGCCGGTGGACTCAAGCACCGCTTCGTAGGTGACATAGCTCGGCTCGGCGACGATGACTTCGTCGCCGGGGTCGAGCAGGCACTGGGCGGCGGCGTAAAGGCCGCACTGGGCGCCGGCCATGATGATCAGGTTGTCCGGCGAAATATCTACCCCGCCCGCCTGATAGCGGCGCGCAATTGCCTCGCGCAGGGCCAGTTTGCCCTGGACGTCGGGGTAGTGGGTGGCCCCGGCGCGCAGGCTTTCCACGGCGCTTTCGACGATCGGCGCCGGGGTATCGAAGTCCGGATCGCCGACGGAGAGCACGGTGATGTCTTCGCCGTCGGCCTGGCGGGCCAGCGCGCGGTTGTGAATGTCCCAGGCCGCCGCGCCTTCGCCGGCGATGCGCTCGGTGAGTCGGGAATATCGCATGTTAGCCCTCAGTGTTCAGGAGAGGTGTCGTTGTCGTCGGGCAGGCGGCGGCGTTCGGCCTGCCAGGCGCACGCGGTGCCGTGGGGGCTCTCGGCCCAGGCTTCGTACTGGCGGGCGACTTTTTCGGCAAGCTCGGGGGAAGCCAGCCGCAGCGGGCGCCCCGTGGCCTGGGCGGCCAGCTGGGTCTGGCAGCTGCGCTCCAGGTCGCGCATGCGCAAAAACGCCTCGCCGACGCTGCTCCCGCAGGTCAAAAGGCCGTGCTGGCGCAGGACCATTGCCGAGTGGTCGCCGAGATCGGCGGTCAGCCGCTGGCGTTCGTCGAGATCCAGGGAGATGGCTTCGTAGTCGTGGTAGGCCAGGCGGTGGTGAAACTGCAGCGACCACTGATTCAGCGGCAGCAGGCCTTCCTCAAGGCACGAAAGCGCCACGCCGGCAACGGTGTGGGTGTGCAGCACGCAGGCGACTTCGGGGCGCGCCGCGTGGACGGCGCTATGGATGGTGAAGCCGGCCGGATTGATGCCCAGCCCCGCAGGGTCGTCGAGCACCTTGCCCTCGGCGTCCACGGTCACCAGGCTGTCGGCGCGGATCTCTTCGAAGCGCAGGCCGAAGGGGTTGAGCAGGAAGCGCTCGCCGGGCAGGCGAGCGGAGATGTGGGTCGAAATGCCGTCGTCCATGCCGTCCAGGGCGATGAGGCGGTAGGCGGCGGCCAGGTCATGGCGGATCGCTGCTTCGGACTCGGGGGGTGCGTTCACAGGCTCTCCTTGACCGCTGCCAGGCCGTCTTCGCCGTCCCGGGTGGTGACGCCTTCGAGGAAGGTGGCAACGCGCTCGGGGTGGTCGGCCAGCCAGTCGTGGGCCACGGTTTCAAGGTCGCCTTTTTCCAGACCGAAGGCGCGGATGAACTCGCTCTGCTCGTCGGCGGAGAGAACGAACTGGTCGAGGAGCTTGAGCATGTTGGGGTTGGCGTCGGCGTAGCGTTGGGTGACGATGGTCTTGACGGCGCTGCTGCCGTTATCGTCGCCGTAGACGCCCTCGGGGTCCTCGAGAATCACGGTGTCGTACTCCGGCACCATCCAGTGCGGCGTCCAGCCGTAGAAGATGATCCAGCGCTCTTGCCTGGCCGCGCCCTCGACCTCGCTGAGCATGCCGGGCGTCGAGGAAGGCTTGCCCTCCCAGTCGCCGAGCCCGTAGACGTCGGCGTCGATGGCGTCGTTGAGCATGTCGGTGACCGTGGAGCCGTTTTCGATGCTGTAGACGCTGTGCTCAAAGCGTTCGGCAACGTCGGGGTCGGCCAGCTGCTCGGCGCTGGTGATGCCGGCATCGGCGACGTAGCCCGGCACCGCAAAGCCCATCCGCGCGCCGTTGACGTTGTTGCCCAGATCGACAACGGCGCCGCTTTCCATGGCGGCGTCGTAGCTTTCCTGCTGGGCGGGCACCCAGCCGGCGAGAAAGGCGTCGCTGTCGCCGTTTTCCAGGGTGGAGTAGCCCACCGTCGAGCTGAGCTGCTGCTTTTCGGTGGTGTAGCCAAGCGGCTCGATAAGCTGGGAGAGAATCTCGCTCTTGACGGTGACCCCTGGCCAGGGCGGAACCACCAGGCGCAGGCTGTCGTCTTCATCGGTGGCGAGGGCGGAGCCGGACAGGCTCAGCCCGGCGATCAGGGTCAGGGTCGTGGCGGTGCGTTGTAGTGTCGTATTCATGCGTCAGACGCCTCCTTATCAGGGGTGAAAATCGGACGATGTCGAGCGCGGTGTCAGAGCGACGCGGCCCAGGCGGCTGCATCGATCTCGATCAGCAGCGGTGAATCGGCCTCGCTGAGCCGGCCAAGCGCCGCGTGCAGGCTTGTCGGGCTGCCGGCATGAGTATGGCGGCAGCCGTAGGACAAGGCGAGAGCCGAGAAGTCCGGCGCGGTCAGGTCGACGCCGAGGTGCGGGACCTCGCTGAGCGACATGTAGCGGCGGATTTCCTCGTAGCCGTCGTTGTTCCAGATGAGCACGGCCACCGGCCGGCCGAGATCCCGGGCGGTGCCCAGCTCGCCGAGCACAAACTGCAGCCCGCCGTCGCCGACCAGTGCGACCACCGGCAGATCGGGCTGCGCCAGAGCGGCGCCCAGGGCAGCGGGCAGGCCGTAGCCGAGCGTGCCAAAGCCGGTGGCGGCGTTGAACCAGCGCCGCGGGGCGGGCATCGAGGCGAGGAAGTTGCCGGCGTAGACCGGGCCGGTGGAATCGCCCACCAGGATGGCCTCGGGCAGCGCGTCGTGAAGCGTGGTGAACAGCGGCGCGTAGGGCGCCAGCTGCGGATCATCCGCCAGCGCCAGGTGGCGACGCAGGGTGGCGGCGCGCCCGGCGCCGTCGCGCGCGGCGCTCGCCGGCAGATGCTCGGCGAGCCCGCGCATGGCCTCGCCGGCGTCGGCCTGGATGGCGAGATCGGCGGCCTGGTTGCGGCCCAGCTGCTCGGCGTCGATATCGACCCGGATCAGCCTGCCGTCGAGGTGAAAGTCGTCTTCGGCGTCCAGCTCGTAGTCGGTTTCGCCGATCTCGGTGCCCAGCGCCAGCACCACGTCGGCCCCGGCGGCGAGGCAGCGCGCGGCGGGCAGGCTCATGGTGGCGCCCAGGTCCAGCGGATGCTCCCGACCGAGTACGCCCTTGGCGTTAATGGTGGTAAAGGTCGGCGCGTCGAGCTGCTCGACCAGCGCCCGGGCCGCCTCGGGGTAGGCAGCGGTACCGCCGCCGAGCAGCACCAGCGGGCGCTCGGCGCCGCCGAGCCAGTCGCCGGCAAGCTCAAGCGCGGCGGGAGCCGGCGCGGGAGGAAAGACCTGCGCCGGCCGCGTGGGCTCCGCCGGCGCCGGGGCGTCGATGACGTCAAGGGGGATCTCGATGTGCACCGGCCCCGGGCGCGCGCTGCTGAAAATCGCAAAGGCGCGCGCCAGCACCTCGGGCAGCGCCGCCGGGTCGTTGAGGCTGTGGCTGAGCCGGCTGACCCCGGCGAGCGTCTCGCTCTGGTGGGGCATTTCGTGCAGCCGGCCCTGGCCGCGGCCCAGCGTCGGGCGGTGGTTGGCGCTGGAGATGACCAGCATGGGCACCGAGTCGGCCAGCGCCTGGCCCATGGCGGTGGCGATGTTGGTCATGCCCGGGCCGGTGACGATGAAGCAGGCAGCGGGCCTGCCGCTGGCGCGGGCGTAGCCGTCGGCCATGAAGCCCGCGCCCTGCTCGTGGCGCGGGGTATGGTGGTCAAGCTGACTCTGCCCCAGGGCGCGGTACAGCTCGATGGTGTGAACGCCGGGAATGCCGAACGCGGTGTCGACCCCGTAGGATTCGAGCTGCTGGATCAGTAGCCGGGCACAGTTCATGAGCTTGCCTTCGCGTCGGTCACCGCCGGCAGGCCGCCGAAGGGCTCGCGACTCAGCACGCGCTCGACCATGGGCACGAAGTGCTCCAGGGGCAGGGTGTCGTAGTTGGGGTCGAAGCTGGCCTGATCCCAGCGGTCGCAGAAGCGCACCGTGCGCGCGTAGGCCGGGTGATCGCGGAACTGCTCCCGGGCGTGGCGATCGAGGCCGAAAAAGTGGAGGTAGTGGTAGCCCTGGAAAAGCTCGTGGTGGCGGATCATCCAGGCGTTGAGCGGATCGATGAAGGGCTCGAGGATCCCCGCGGCGATCTCGGCGTGGTTGGCCGGCGAGAGGTCGTCGCCGATATCGTGCAGCAGCGCGCAGACGATCATCTCTTCGTCGGCGCCGTCGCGCAGCGCCCGAGTGGCGGTCTGCAGGCTGTGCTCAAAGCGGTCGACCGGGTAGCCGTGGTTATCGCCGGACAGGCGGTGCAGGTGCGCAAGCACCCGCTGCGGGGCGTCGGCGACGTAGTCGCGAAAATGATCGTCGATCAGCGCCCACTCGTCGCGGCTGGCTTCGCCGAAGTGGCGGAACTGGGCCTGGGAAGGATTCTGTTCCTGGCTCATGCAACCTCCTCGCTTGCGGAATGGGTTAGCTGGCGGCGCAGCACCAGGCGACGGCTGGCGGTGCTGTCGCGGTCTACGTAGCCCTGGCGCATGTGGCGGACGCCGCCGGCCAGCTCGTAGGCGCGCCGGCCGTGGAAGAGGCGGTAGTTGTCCATGACCAGCATCTGGCCGGGGTTGAGCTTGAGGTGCACGGTCAGCTCGTCGCCGGTGATCAGCTCATAAAACTCCCGCCGCGCGGCGTAGTAGGCCTCGAGCTCGTCGGCGGGCAGCGCCGGCACCCGCTCGGTGCGGTTGGAGTAGCGCACCCGGACGGTTTCGCCCCGGCTGTTGAGCTCGATCAGCGGCCCTTCGCTTTCCAGGTGGGTGGTGTCGTCCTGGTAGCGGAAGGTGGGCCAGACCCGGGTCAGGGCGTCAAAGGCGTCCGGGTTGCGCTCGCGGAGCACCTCGGCCGCGCGATAGCCGTCGACCAGGGTGTTGTCGCCGCCGTCGGCGGCGTTGGTCAGGCAGTGCAGCCAGATGTAGCCGGGAATCGGATCGCGGTAGGGGTTGTCGGTGTGGGGCTCCAGGCCGCGCTGGGTCATGGTCAGGTCGTAGGCGTTGGCCACCGACTTGACGTCGGCAATGCCGCCCCAGTTGGTGCGGCGCAGCGGGCCGACGCGCTCGATCAGCGCCTGCATGCCGTCCTCGGTGGTGGGGACGTTGGACACCAGCACGAAGCCGTAGCGGTGCAGCCCCTCGAGCATGTCGAGCAGCGCGCTGTCATCGTCCAGGGCGGCGTTGAAATCGGCCTGGGGTGCTTGCTCGAGGGTGGCGTCCCAGAGCGGCTTTTCCGCCTTCTCCGAGGATGTCTTGAGCAGCGCGTCCAGATCGAACTCGGCCTGATGGCCGTCGCTGAAGCGTACCGAAAGCTGCTTGCCGTCGACGTCGGCCTGCTCGATGCGCAGGTCCAGCGGCAGAGCGGCGGCCTCGATCAGGCGCTGGCCGGTGCGGGGATCCAGGGTGTCCTCGGCAGGGCTGCGCTCGCGCAGCCAGAGAGCTGTGAGCTCCCGGGGCTGGTCCTGGTAGTCAACGACCAGACGATGATTGTCGGCAACGGTTTTGACGTGAGTCATGGCGGCATCTCCACAAGCGTGCTACGGGTGACGGGCATCTACCCTAGTCCGGGGCGGCGGATATGACTTGATAAAAATAGACTTTTTGTTGATCATTTTAGCCATGAGCGACAACTTCGACCCCGTTTGGCCTTATCCGCGCCCCGACTCGCCGCCGCTTCTCGACCCCGAACAGGCCGAGTACACCCTGGATGTCTGGGTGGTGCCCAGCTTCTCGATGCTGACGCTGTTCTGTCTGTTGGAACCATTGCGGGTGGCCAATCGCTTCGGCAGCGATCTCTTTGCCTGGCGGCTGCGCTCGCTGGACGGCGAAGGCGTGGTGGCCAGCAACGGCGTGCGCATCGAGGTGGACGGCGAGCTGGACGGCGTGGCCGACGATGCCAGCCTGATGGTGGTGTCCTCCTATCAGCCGGAGGCCGCCGTCAGCGCCCCGGATCGTGCGGTGCTGCGCCGGGTCGCGGCCCACGGCGGCTGGCTCGGCGGGCTGGATACAGCACCTTTCATCCTCGCGCGCGCCGGGGTGCTGGAAGGCTATCAGGTAGCGCTGCACTGGGAGAGCGTGCCCGCCTTTCGCCGGGAGTTTCCCCAGCTTGAGGTCAGCTCGTCGTACTACGAGCTCAACGCCAGGCGACTGACCGGCGGCGGCGGCGTGGCAAGCATCGACATGATGCTCGCCTGGATCGGGCTTGCCTACGGGCCGGCTCTGGCCGACGCCGTCGGCCGCCAGCTGATCTATCAGCGCCACGAGCGCTCGCCGGTGGATCTTGACGTGCGCTATGCGCATCTGCCGCGCAGCGTGGTCAAGAGCCTGACGGTGATGGAGGCCAACATGGCCCGAACGCTGCCGATCCCCGAGATCTGCCGGCTGGTGGGCCAGTCCCAGCGCCAGCTGACGCGCCAGTTCCGGGCCCATTTCGGCGAGACGCCCAAGCAGTGCTACCTGGGGATGCGGCTGGACCGCGCCCAGCAGCTGCTCGCCGGCAGCGGCTGCCGGACAACAGAAGCCGCCGTAGCCACCGGTTTTCAGCACCTGGCGCACTTTTCGCGCGCCTACCGCGCCCGCTTTGCCGAATCCCCCCGGGAAACTGCGGCCCGGGCGGTGGAATAAGCGGCGTCAGTCCTCGCCGGCGGATCGCCGAGGCAGCAGCTGCCTTGAGGCGGCGCGCTGACTATGCCTCCCCGGGCCGATCCGCCTCCAGGGTACGGCGCAGGGTGTCCAGTCTGTCACGCTGCCACCGATCATGGTCGTGCAGCATGTCGGCGCCAAACCGGTGAGCCTGCTGCGAGGATAGGGTTTCCGCGAAGCGGCGGATATCCAGGTCCTCCAGCGGGAAGCGCTGGTGTAATGGGACCCACGCCGCGCCGTCGCGAAGCTTCAGGGCCGGGTTGAGCACGTAGTGGCCGCGTTTCACTCGCAGGAACAGCTTGCGATTGTAGCGGTCTTCGCGCCGGATCTCGTTCTTGGCGAGGATGCTGGAGAGATATTGTCGGCGCTTGCGGCGCGGCGGCAGGACCCGGTCGGGAAGCCGGGCCACCCAGGCCTCGATATCCTGGGCGGTGTAGCCTTGGTGCCATACCATGGCCGGGCCGAGATGGCGATAGAACATGGCCTGAAGCAGTTCGAGAAGGAAGGTCTCCATGAGCCGGCGATCGAGCTTCACCAGGCGCTCGTCGACCTGCACGCTGAGGCTCGTCGGCGCCAGCAGGGGATAGAGACCGGCCAGGCGCTGGCGGGCGAAGGCGTCGTCGAGCACCGCCTGTTCCAGGGCGAAGTGCAGGGCGGTGAAGCCGTTGTTGGCGGTCAGCGTGGGGTCGGCGCCGCGCTCGATCAGCTGCTCCACCAGGGCGGCGTTGCCCAGCCGCGCCGCGAGCATCAGGGGCGTGAGGCCGAAACGGGTGCGATGGTCCACGCCGTAGCGCTGGGTATCCCGGAACACCGCCGTGGGATGCTTCATCTCGTAGCTCATGAAATGGTTACGATGGAGCTGGCGCACCGCCTTGTTCTCGGTATCCAGGGCGGGCTTGAAGCCGGCCTCGGCGAGGGCGTTCAGAGTGGGACGGTGATGGTGGAGCAGGGCGTATTCGAAGACCTCGAGGCGCGCCTTCTTGCCGCCTTCGGCGAGCACCCGGTCGCGTAGCGCCTCGAAGCCGGCATGGTCCAGCACCGTCCAGGGCACCGGCTGTTCCTCCAGTATCCGCTCGCGAATTGCCTGGGCCTGCTCGTCCTTGCCCTGGAGCTCGAGGCGCCTGGCCTCGTGCTGCCAATCCTCGAGGGAGGAGTCGTCCTGCTCCAGCTGAAGTTCGCCCTCCAGGCTTTCTACCTGCAACAGCCGTAGCAGCGGATGGTCGAGCCGCGTCTCCACCAGGTAAACGTGGCGCACCGCCCGGGTCACCGCCACGTAGAGGGCATTAATGAAGAACTTGTAGATCTCCAGCGATTTGTCGCGCTTGTCCTTGGCGCGGCGGTAGCTGAGCTCCTCGCGTTCCAGCGCCTCGGGGTCCACGCCCCTGGCGATCTCCTGAAACATGTCCGCATCGTCGCTGACCACGTTGTAAAGGATGACGCTGTCGTATTCGAGTCCCTTGGCCTCCTGGATCGAGAAGACCAGCGGGGTGCGGAACCAGCGCCGGGCCTCCGCCTTCTGCGCCGGATGCAGCACCACCACCGCGAACCGCGTGGAGCGGGCGGTGCGGCTATCGAGCTCGCGCTTGAGCGCCTCCCGGTTCTCCAGCAGCTGTACCTGCCCCGACTGCTCGACGGCGCTGCGCACCAGGTAGTTGCTCTCGCGATCCACCGAGCCGAAGCGCGCATGCTTGAGCTTGAGGATGCGGTTGGCCAGCGCCGTGACCAGCGGCGCGTTGCGATAGTTGGCGTGCAGGATGCGCACCACCTCGCCGTGGCCGGTCAGATCGCGCTCGTGGAAGAACAGCGACTTGACGCTGGCCCAGGAGAAGAAATTGGGATGCACGATCTGGTTGGCGTCGCCGCTGAGCAGGAACTGACCGGGCTCGCGCAGGGTTTTCAGGATCAGGTAGAGCTGAACGTTGGTGATATCCTGCACCTCATCGACCACCACGAAGTCATAGCCGGGCTGCACCAGGGCGAGGTGATCGTGGGCGACCAGGTTGGGGTCATAGAGCCCTTGTTCCTCGAGAAAGGCGAGGTAGCGCTCGAAGAGGTCATAGACCCGGGGCCGCTCGGCCTCGGGGAAGATCGACTGCTTGACGCCGAGTTCCAGGTACTCCTCCCGCGATCGCCAGCCGCTCTCGGTCACCGGCCCGGTGATCACGCCGCGGATCTCCTCGTGGAGCTTGTGCGGGTCGCTCAGGCCGCTGCCCTGGCGGTGGCGCTGGAACCAGGCCTGGAAGTCGCGGTTCTCGACCTGCCGCCCCTGCGGCACCTGGATGCTTTCCAGCAGCTCCTGGAACGACAGGAAGTCCACCGACTGGTCGGGGTTGTCGTAGCCGTGGGCGTAGTAGAGATCCCGGGCGCTGGTCACCAGATAGGATGAAAGGCTGACATAGAGCACCTCACCGATGGCCTCCTTGAGCTTCTCGAGGATCAGCGCCGTCTTGCCGCTGCCGGCGGAGCCGACCACCACCAGCGGCGGCGACGAGGCGAAGATATCCTCCTGCTCGTCGTCGAAGGTCAGGATCTTGTCGAGCAGGTGGAAGCGCTCGCGGGTCGGGTGCAAGTAGCCCAGGGCCTCAACGTCCGCCTCGTCCGGGGCGTCAAGGCGCGGAATCTTGTCCTCGTCGATCACCGCGTCGCCGGCCAGGAAGCGCGATCGATCGTAGGCGTGATTGCGCAGGTATTCGAGTATCAGGCAGCAGGTCTCGCCCGCGTGCCGGTAAAGCGAGAACAGTATCCGGTCGCGCTTGTTGAGCCGTGCCCGATAGAGGTTGTCGCCGATCTTGCGGACATCGGCCTGCCGAAAGTTGTCCGCTTCCAGGGCGGTGCGCAGCTTCTTGAAGCCGGGGATCGATTCCGTGTCTAGATCGCTATACAGCAAGACTCGCATGGGGTAAGGGCCGTGTTCGTTTGGCGGTTACGCCAAGGTGCTGAGATGTCCTGCCGCGCAGGAGCGTTGACCGTTGCAGAGCACGATTATTGCAAAGGTCCGAACAGAGAGCAAAGAGGGGTAAGCAAAGCCCAGCTACCAGCGCAGCAGAAGGCGCTCAAGGTGCTTATACTACGCCACGATTACTACGCCACGATTTTCAGGCCAACGGCGCCACAGATGATAAAAGTCAGGAATACAAGACGCAGACGGCTCATGGGCTCCCGGAAGAACATTACTCCCATGATGACGGCGCCCGTGGCGCCAAGCCCGGTCCAGATGGCATAGGCGGTGCCCAGAGGGATCTCGCGCATCGCCAGGGCAAGAAAGTAAAAGCCCAATGAAAAGACGACGATAACCGTCAGCAGCCATTTCCATGAGTTTCTTTTCAGGTACATGTTGATGCTGGCAACGCCGAAGATCTCGCCGAAACTGGCAATAAACAGGTAGATCCAGGCCATTTATGCACGGTCTCCCTTTGGGCTCGGAGCCTTTTCAAGTGGCTTCCTGTCAGCTTCAGTGGTCAGCTGAACCCCGACAACCCCAACAATGATAGACAGGATAAACAGCCCCTTGAGGAAGGTAAACGGCTCGCCCAGCAGGGTAAAGTCGATGATGGCGATGGCGGCTGCGCCGGTTCCGGTGAAGGTCGCATAGACCGCCCCGGAGGGCAGCACGGCGCAGGCCTTGATGATGAAATAAAAGCTGAAAACGAGCGCAATGACCGTTCCCGACCACATCCAGAGATTGTCTGAATACTTCAAGCCCAGAACCCAGAAGATTTCGACAAATGCCGCCCAGAAAACATAGGCCCAACCCATTAATCGCACCCTGAAAAGTTAACTAACCTTTAAGCGTAGTGAGAATTCATACTACATGAACGAAGATGTTACCGTGTCATGAAGACATTTATTCAGTGTTTTCCTGACTTGTTATGCCACTATACTACTTGAACTCAGGGGGCATGAGGAAATCATGACGGCTCATCCTGCACCGCTTGCCGCTGATCGGCTCTACCGACATTGCGACCCCGATTCGCTGGATTTCGAGACCAGCGACGAACTCAGGGCGCTTGATCAGCTGATTGGTCAGGAGCGAGCGCTAGAGGCGCTGCGTTTCGGCACGGGCATCCAGGGGCAGGGCTACAACCTGTTCGTGCTGGGGCCTTCCGGGGCGGGCAAGCACGAGATCGTGCAGCGCTTTCTACACGAGCGTTCCCGCCAGGCGCTGACGCCTTCCGACTGGTGCTATCTGCACGATTTCATGCAGGGCAGGCATCCACGTCTTATCGAATTACCCGCGGGAAAGGGCGCGCGGTTTCGACGTGATCTCGAGCAGCTGGTCGAGGAGCTGCAGCACGCCATTCCTTCCACCTTCGAGAGCGACGAGTACCAGAGCCGCCTGCATGAAATCCAGCAGGAGCTGGGTCAGCGCCAAAGCGAGGCGTTTCGCGAGATCGGCAAGGAGGCCGAGCAGGATCACATTGCCCTGATCCAGTCGCCCCATGGCTTCAGCTTTGCGCCGCGCAACGACGAAGGCGAGGTGATGGACGTGGAGGCGTTCCAGGCGCTGCCCGAGGAGCGTCGCCAGGCCATTCAGCGCACCATCGCGGTGTTGCAGGAGAAACTGCAGAAGACGGTTCAGCAGATGCCGCGCTGGCGCAAGGAGGTGCAGCAGCGCATCCAGGAGCTTAACGAGGAGATGGCTGCGGCCTCGGTGGGGCCGCTGCTCGAGGAGCTGCGCGAGGCCTATCGTGACCACCCCCGAGCGGTCGAGCACATCAATGCCATCCAGAAGGACGTGACCGAGAACGTCAATGCGCTGATCAGTCAGGAGGCGCCCGGCAATAGTTCCATGGCCTCGGTCTTCAGTCGCTATCAGGCCAACCTGCTGGTGGACAGCGCCGAGCAGCAGGGGGCCGCGGTAGTTTACGAGGACATGCCGACTTATCAGCATCTGGTGGGGCGGGTAGAGCATCAGGTGCACCAGGGCGCGCTGCTGACCGACTTTCGCCTTATCCGGGCCGGCGCGCTGCACCGCGCCAACGGCGGCTATCTGATCCTCGACGCCGTCAAGGTGTTGACCCAACCCTTCGTCTGGGAGGGCCTCAAGCGTGCCCTCTACGGGGCGCGGGTCAAGATCGAGTCCCTGGAACAGCTCTACAGCCTGGCCAGCACGGTGTCTCTGGAGCCCGAGCCCATGCCGCTGGATCTAAAGGTCGTGCTGATCGGCAATCGCATGCTGTACTACCTGCTGTGCGCCTACGACCCGGACTTCCTGGAGTTGTTCAAGGTACAGGCGGACCTCGAGGAAGACGTGCAGCGCGACGCGGATACCCAGCGGCTCTATGCGCGCCTGTTCGCCACCCTGGCCCGGGAGGCGAATCTCAAGGCTTTGGGGCGCGACGCCGTGGCGCGGCTCATCGAGCATGCCAGCCGTCTCGCCGACGACAGCGAGCGCCTTTCCGTCCAGCGCCGCGCCTTTCGCGATCTGCTGCGCGAGGCGGACTACTGGGCCGCCGAGGCGGGAAGCGATCAGGTCACCGCCGAACATGTGCAAGAAGCCATCGACCAGCAGATCTATCGCGCCGCGCGGGTGCACGAGAGCCTGGAGCGCTCGATTCTGCGCGACATCATGCTCATCGACACCGCCGGGGAGGCGCTGGGCCAGGTCAACGGCCTGTCGGTGATCCAGCTCGGCGGCCATTCCTTCGGGCGTCCCACCCGCATCACCGCCACGGCGCGGCCCGGGCGCGGTGGCCTGGTGGATATCGAGCGCGAGGCCAAGCTGGGCGGCAACATCCACTCCAAGGGGGTGATGATCCTGTCGCGCCTGCTGGCCTCGCGCTACGCCGGTGAATCGGCGCTGTCGCTGTCGGCGAGCCTGGCCTTCGAGCAGTCCTACGGCATGGTCGACGGCGACAGCGCCTCCGTGGCCGAGTTCTGCGCCTTGCTTTCGGTGCTCGCCAGGGCGCCGCTGCGGCAATCCCTGGCGGTGACCGGTTCCGTCAACCAGCACGGGCAGGTGCAGGCGGTGGGCGGCGTCAACGAGAAGATCGAGGGGGTTTTCGACATCTGCCGGGCCCGGGGGCTGAATGGCAGTCACGGCGTCCTGCTGCCCAGGGCCAACGCGGTGCATCTCATGCTGCGCAGCGATGTAGTCGAGGCGGTACGGGCCGGGCAGTTCAGGGTGTATGCGCTTGATAGCGTCGATGAGGCCATCGGTCTGCTGACTGGCCTGGTTGCCGGTGAGCGCCAGACAGACGGCTCCTTCCCCGCTGGCACTGTCAACCGGCGCGTCGCGGATTGCCTGAACGAGTTCGCCGACATTGGCCGCCGGCAGAGCAGCGGCGACAACCGACAGGATGCGAAGCGCGATGACGATACATGACAGTGGTCGCCTGATTTCGCGGGTCGTGGTACTGCTCGACGGCAATCGTCGCGCCCAGCGGATGCTCGACGAGGCCACGCGGCTGGCCAAGCGCGAAGACGCGGAGCTCGTGGGACTGTTTGTCGAGGACACGGAGATGCTCGGAGAATGATACCGCGCTGATCGCTGTTCCTTGAGCCTGGATCGTCTCCAAGCGGCTGGCCATGACGTGGGATAGGTGGGTCAACGCAACACGGTGAAAGAGGGAGAAATCATGACACGACAAGTGAAGCTGGTGATTCTGGGCGCCGGCACAGCGGGGCTGACTGCCCTCAGCGAGGCGCGGCGCTACACGGACGACGTGCTGCTGATCAACGCCGGCCCTTACGGCACGACCTGCGCGCGGGTTGGCTGCATGCCCTCGAAAGCGCTGCTCGAGGTCGCCCATGCCTACGGGCGCCGGGACTGGCTGGGAGAGAGCGGAATACGAGGCACCGACACCCTTGAAGCGGATCTGGTCACGATCATGGCGCACGTGCGCACCCTGCGTGATCGCTTCACTGCCGGTCCGATCGACACCGCCGAATCCCTCGGCGAGCGCAGCATTCACGGACAGCCGCGCTTTCTCGACCCCACCACCCTCGAAGTCAACGGCGAGCGGATTGAAGCCGAGAGCGTAATCATCGCCACCGGTACTCGGCCCAACCTGCCCGAGGCTTGGCGCTCTCTCGGCGATCGCGTGGTGACCTCCGACGATGTCTTCGAGCTCGAGGCGCCGGGCAGGCGCCTGGGCGTGGTCGGCCTGGGGCCGATCGGCGTGGAGCTGGGCCAGGCGTTTGCCCAGCTCGGCTGCGAGGTGCACGGGTTCACTCGCGGGTCCAGCGTGGCGGGACTGAGCGACCCGCAGGTCAATGCCAGCCTGCTCGAGGTGCTCGAGCGCCAGATGACGGTCACCACTGAGGCGGATGTGTCGCTGCACCAAAGTGATACTGGCGTGATGGTTCAGGGCGGCGGGAAAGCAGTGGAGGTCGACTGGGTGCTCGCCTCCCTGGGGCGGCGGCCCAACGTCGAAGGGCTGGGTCTCGAGAAACTGGGGGTAGAACTCGACCAGCGGGGCGTGCCGTTGTTCGACGAATCGACGCTGCGTATCGGCGAGCTGCCGGTTTTTATCGCCGGCGACGTGGACGGGCTGCGCCCGCTGCTGCACGAGGCGGCGGACGCGGGAAGAATTGCCGCCTATCACGCCCTGCATCCGGATGCCCAATGTCTTGCTCGACGCACGCCCCAGGGGATCGTCTTCACTGAGCCGGGCGCGGGCCATGCGGGTCTGACGTCGCGGCAGCTGCCCGACACCGGCATCGTCACCGGCAGCGTCGATTTCAGCAAACAGGCGCGAGCGCTGATGGCTGGGCGCAATGCGGGCTGCCTCAAGCTCTACGCCGACGAGAGTGACGGGCGCCTGCTCGGCGCAGCGCTGGTCGCCTGATGCTTGATTCGATTTGCCGAATTAACAGGCCGTCAGTCCTGCGGCTCCGCCTCGGCCGCGGCATCCGGCGCCGGGTCGAAATCAAGCTCGAGCTGGGTCGGCTCGCTCGCCGCTTCTTCGACCCAGGTGGCGCCGAGGGTCGCGGTCCCGGCGGGAACCGCCACATAGCGGCCTTGATCGTCGGCGACCGTCGCCGGGTGGCGTACGAGGCAGTAGCCGCCGAAGGCGACGATAGCGGCGTGGATCAGCGCCAGATCCCAGAGAAACCCCGCGGGGCCGAGCCACTCCATGAGTAGCCCGGTGCTCAAGGGGCCAAGGATGGCACCGATCCCCAGCGCCAGTACCAGGCTGCTGCTGGCGGCCACGGTCTGCGACGGGCTGAGGACGTCGTTGGCGCAGGCGAGAAAGAGCGAATAGAGGGTCAGGGTGGTGCCGCCGAGCAGCACGCCGAGCAGGGTCAGCTGGCCGGCGCCGTCGACGAAGAGGCCGAGTAGGGCAAGCGCCGTTGCCAGGCCGGCGACGATCATGATGACAAGCTGGCGGTCGGTCTTGTCCGAGAGCTTGCCCAGGGGCCACTGCAGCAGGGCACCGCCGAGAATGAAGGCGCCCATGAAGGCCGCCACCTGGTCGAAGGCCAGGCCGCGGGCATTGGCGAAGACCGCTCCCATGCCGAAGACGCTGCCGTTGGCGATGCCGGTCAGCAGGCAGCCCATGGTGCCCAGCGGCGACAGCCGGTAGAGCCGCCTGAGGCTCATGGATTCCGGCTGGCCGGTATCCGGCTGGGGCGTGTAGCTGAGCAAAATCGGCACCAGCGCCAGCGACACCAGAATTGAGACCACCAGAAAGAGGATGATGCCGTTGGGGTCGGCCAGGTTCAGCATCAGCTGGCCGCCGCCCATGCCAAGGTAAGTGATCACCATGTAGAAGGCCAGCAGCCGGCCGCGCAGGTGGTTGCCGGCATGGCCGTTCAGCCAGCTTTCGGTGACCACGTAAAGGCCCGCATAGGTGAAGCCGGTGAGCGCGCGCATGGCGGCCCATACCCAGGGGTCGACGAACAGCGCGTGCACGAGAATGGCAACCGAGGTGACCGAGGCCAGGGCGGCGAAGACCCGTACGTGGCCGACGTCGCGCAGCTTGCGCGGCGCCAGGGTCGAGCCCGCCAGAAAGCCGACGAAATAGGCCGACATCACCACGCCGGTCACGGTATTGCCGAAGGCCTCTTCGGCGGCGCGCACGCCAAGCAGGCTGCCCTGCAGGCCGTTGCCCAGCATCAAAAGGCCCACCCCGAGCAGCAGCGCCCAGAGGCTCCAGGCCGCGGAAACGGCGGTAGCGGGTGGCTGGGCGGTGGCGGTCATGGTGAGCCTCCGGCGAGGGGCCTATTTAGGCAGCGTCGTCCAGGCGACGCTGGCGGCGGGCGCGCTCAATCATGCGATAGCGCGAACGCACCTCGTCACGCTCCATGTAGCAGCCCTGCAGCCAGCGGCGGCCGGTGCTGTTCTCGAAGGCGTCCCGGGCGTGCAGCAGGCGGCGGTTGTCGAAGATGACCACGTCGCCGGGATGATAGGTAAAGCGGATGGAAAACGCCGGGTCGCGCAGCAGCTGCTGCAGCGTCATCAGCGCTTCATAGGCCGGCTCGACGTCTTCAAAGGCGGTCTGCAGCGGGCCGCGCAGGAAGTCGGCAATGCGCACCTCGAGCAGCTCGCCGCGGGCATCGAGGCGAATCATCGGCTCGAACCAGACGTAGTCGGTGGTGCGCGCGGTATTGGCGTAGCGCCAGCGAACCCGGGTCAGCGTTTCCCAGGCGTCGGGGTGGCGGTCGCGCAGGGCTTCGGCGATGGCAAAGCCGTCCATCATCACCGCTTGACCGCCTTCCACGCTGTTTTCCAGGCAGTAGAGCATTTGCAGGCCCGGGTGATACTCGCGGGTGGGCAGGTCGACGTGGGGCGGCAGGGCGATGGAGGTATAGGCGTTGGAGTCCGGGTCGGGCTTGGCCTTGACGTCGAACAGCTGGCCGAAGTTGGTGGGTCGCACCGGGCCGATACGCCGGGCCAGCGACTCGATGGAGTCGGGTTCGGTGGGCAGGTTGCGCAGCCGCACCAGGCCCTTGCCGAGCACGCTTTCCAGCGCCGGGGCGAGAACGGCCTCTTCGGCTTCGCTTTCCGGCGTGGTATCCAGCAGCCCGCTGGCGTCCAGGGTGTCGGGGCTGGCATCGGCGCCGCCAAGCCAGGTGGTGACCGGCACCAGCGGCGCTTCGGGGTCGGTGGCGTTGTCGTAGTCGTTGGCCCGCAGCCAGCCGGGGTGGAAGCGCAGGCGGCGATCCTCGGGGCCGAAGGTGACGCAGAGGGCGCCGGCGTCGTCGATCTCGGCGACGGAGACTTCCGGCCAGGCCGACAGGGTGGAGAGATCCAGGATGCGCTCGCGGGTCGCCGGATTGACGGTGCTTTCGTCGGCGGCGTTTTCGCGCAGCCAGACGCTGTGATAGCGGCTGACGCGGCCGTCGCTCCAGTTCACCGTGACCAGGCGCGGGGTAAAGGCAACGTCGACCAGGTCGGCGTCCACCGGCCAGGCATCGTAATCGGGCGTTAGCGGTAGTTCGCTGTGTGTCATGAAAAACTCCTGAGCGTCGTCATGGGAACGGCCACAGGATGGCAGCGCCGCGGCGGTGATTCACCACAGAATTCGACGGCGGCTATGCACAATTCGACAGGTGCGGCTCAGGGCAGCCGCCGCCAGGCGCTGGGGGTCAGCCCGTGGCGCCGGCGGAAGGCGCGGGTAAAGCTCGACGCCGAGGCAAAGCCGCAGGCAAGGGCGATATCCATGACGCTGTGGCGGGTGTCGCGCAGCAGCCGCTGGGCGTGGCCGAGGCGCCTGTCGAGATAGACGCGCTGGGGGGAGCTTTCCAGATGGCGGGCGAACAGCCGCTCCAGGCTGCGCCAGGAGAGGTTGAGCCTGGCGGCCAGCTCGCCGATGGCCAGCGGCGTTTCCAGGTTGGCTTCCATCAGGTCGATGGCTTTTTGCAGGTTGGGATCGTCGGGCCGGCCGCGGTCGCGCTGGCGGCTGGCCGGCCGCCGCCCGGGGTCGTGGATCAGCTGCTCGCGAACGCGCTTGACCAGCCGGTCGCCGTGGCGGCGGCGGATCAGGTCAAGGCTCATGTCGATGGCGGCGCTGCCCCCGGCGCAGGAGAAGCTTTCGGGGGTGACTTCAAAGATCGACTCGACGGCGTCGACCCGCGGGAAGCGGGCGCGAAACTCGGGCAGTGACTCCCAGTGCAGCGTCACCGTCTGGTCGTCGAGCAGGCCGGCCGCGGCCAGGGCAAAGCAGCCGGTGTCCACGCCGCCGAGAACGCAACCCGCGGCGGCGCGCGCGCGCAGCCAGTCGAGCAGGGCCGCATCGATGCCGGCCTCCGGGGCAAAGCTTGCGCACACCGCCAGGCTTGGCACGGCAGGTGCCGCGGCCATGGCGTGGCCGGCGTCCAGGGTCATGCCGTTGGAGGCGGCCACCGGGCCGCCGTCCTGGCTGATGATGTCCCAGTCGAACAGGGTCTGTCCGCTGATGCGGTTGGCGATACGCAAGGGTTCCACGGCCGAGAAGAAGGCGACCATGGCAAAGCGCGGCAGCAGCAAAAAACCGATTCGCTCCGGGGCGGTATCGGGGGCGTGGAGTCTCATGGGCGTGGGGTCGGCGTCGTGGCGTAGTCGTGCCGATTGTAGAGACTGCGCGGGCGGTTGCAACGATGCCCTTGTTCGACCGGCGCCGGGCGGCCACTATAAACGGCCTCCCTTGCTGTTGCGGTTTGTGCCATGCGCCTTGACTACTTCGGCCCCACCCCCGAGCCGGTGGGGTTTCTGCTACTGCCGCGTTTCTCGATGATGGCGTTTTTTTCGGCGGTGGAGCCGCTACGCATCGCCAACCGTATCAGCGGGCGTCCGCTGTTTGACTGGACGCTGGTCAGCGAAGACGGAAGTCCGGTGACCGCCTCCAACGGCATGACGCTGCTCGCCGATCAGTCCATTAGCCAGGCGCATTCATTGTCGTCGCTTGCGGTATGCAGCGGCTTTGACCCCGAACGCTACCTGAGCCGGGCGCTGGTGCGCTGGCTTCACCGTATCGAGGCCGCCGGCGGCGCGCTGGGCGGGCTGGATACCGGGTGTTTTCTGCTGGCGGCGGCGGGGCTGCTGGAAGGCGAGCGGGTGACGCTGCACTGGGAAAGCCTGCCGGCCTTTCACGAACGCTTTCCGGCCATTGCCACCTCTGACGAGCTTTTTGAGCTTGGCGAGCGACGCTTTTCCTGCGCCGGCGGTACCGCGGCCATGGACATGGCGCTGCACGCCATCGCTCGCCGCCACGGCCAGCGGCTGGCGGTGGACGTCTCCGAACAGCTGGTCCACGCGCGCATTCGCACCCGCCACGATCAGCAGCGCATGACCCTGGCGCGCCGCCTGGGGACTCACAATCGGCGGCTGATCGACGCCGTTAATCTGATGGAAAATCACCTGGAAACGCCGCTGGCGCTCACCGAGGTCGCCCGTCGCAGCGGCGTTTCGCTGCGCCAGCTGCAGCGGCTCTTCAGAGACACCCTGGGGGTTTCTCCGCAGCGCCGGTATCTGGCGCTGCGCCTGGAGCGGGCGCGCTACCTGCTGGAGGAAACCGACCTGGATATCCTCGCGGTGGGGCTGGCCTGCGGCTTTGGCTCGAGCTCGAGCCTGTCCCGGGCCTTCCGCGACCGCTACGGGATATCGCCGCGCCAGGCGAGGCAGTGAGCGCCGGGTAGCGCCCGGCGCTCGAGGGGCTCAGGATTTCGCCGGCTGCGCCCGGTGGGATTCCTGGAACAGCGACACCAGCACGCCGAGGGTCATGACCAGGATGACCACGCTCAGCGGCAGGGCGGCGGCGAGCAGCGCGGTCTGCAGCGCCTTGAGTCCGCCGGCCAGCAGCAGTACGGCGGCCACCAGGCCGATGACCAGGCCCCAGAAGACGCGAAAGCGCTGGGGCGGCTCGCTGTTACCCAGCGAGAGGATAGTCGTAAGTACCAGGGTGCCGGAGTCCGAGGAAGTGACGAACCAGCTCATGAGCAGAAAGACCATCAGCGCAGAGAGGGTCCAGCCGACGGCGCCGGTACCGGCTACGCCGTCGGCGCTGGCGAACAGCGCGGCGGGCAGGTTCCAGTTGTTGACCAGATCAATGATCCCCGCCGTGCCGGGCCCGCCGGCGGCGTTCAGCTCCTGATGGAGCGCGGTGCCGCCGAAGGTGATCAGCCACACAAAGATGATCATCGTGGGAACCAGCAGCACGCCGAGCACAAATTCCCGCAGGGTGCGGCCCTTGGAGATGCGCGCGATGAACAGGCCGACGAAAGGCGCCCAGGCAAGCCACCAGCCCCAGTAGAAGATGGTCCAGGCCTGCTGCCACTGCGAGGGCCCCGGCTCATCGGCAAACCACAGGCCCATGGGCACGAAGTTGACGGCGTAGTCGGCCATGGTCTCGCCAAAGACGGCGATCAGCCACAGGGTCGGCCCGCCGATCAAAAAGGCGCCCACGACCAGCACCGACACCCAGATGTTGAGCTCGGAGATGACCTTGATGCCGCGGCGCACCCCGGAAACGGCGGAGAGGATGGACACCGTCGAGATCAGAGCGATGAGCGTAAGCTGGGTATCGAGGCCGGCGCTGACGCCGATCAGGCGTTCGAGCCCCACGGCCATCTGGCTGACGCCGAGGCCCAGCGAGGTAGCGACGCCGAACACGCAGCCCAGCACGCCGAGGATGTCGACGACGTGACCAATGGGGCCGTAGATGCGATCGCCGATGAAGGGGTAGAGCGAGGATCTGAGCGCCAGCGGCAGGCCGCGCCGATAGGCAAAGTAGGCTAGCGCCATGCCGACGATGACGTAAACCGCCCAGCCGTGCAGACCCCAGTGGAAGACCGCCACGCGCAGGGCATCCACGGCGCGCGCGTGGCCGATGGCCGCGGCGCCGGCCATGTCGGCGTGAGGGTTGTTGGGGTAGCCGAGGGCACCGCTGTCGTCCAGATAGAAGATCGGTTCGGCGACGCCGAAAAACAGGATGCCGATACCGATACCCGCGGAGAAAAGCATCGAAAACCAGGAGAAGTTGCTGAACTCGGGGCGGCTGTCGTCGGTGCCGAGGCGCACGCTGCCGTGGCGGCTCAGCACGATATAGAGGCAGACGGCAATCAGAAACACGATGGTGATCATGTAATAACCGCCAAAGGTGGTTTCGATCCACTCCCGGGCCGTGCCGAATAGGGCTCCGGAAAACTCCGGGTCGATGCCGGTGAAGAGCGCGAAGGCAAGCACCAGCAGCGCGGAGGTGATGGTCATACCCTTGTGCATATGGCGAAAGAACCCCCGGTGCGCCAGAACGGCATCCGGATAGATGGGGGGCGATGTCGACGCGTCAGCACTGGCTGAGTGTCGTGATGACATGGTCGCTTCCTTTGTTGGTGGGCGAGGATCAAGCGAATCTATAGAAGGGTTCCTTGGGTGAGCCGGTCGAGGGGCCGACGATCCCGGGGCCGCCCGGCACGCGGGACGTGCCGGGCAGGCGTCTAACGTTGGGGGGGAAGGCCAATGCGCCGGCCGGCGAGCTTGGGCCAGTCGTCGCCCGCGGCGGGCAGCGTGCCGACGGCGTCGGCAACGGCCTCAGGGAAGGGCGCGGGGCGACCGGCGTCGCTGTCGATGCCCATCAGCATCTGCTCGCTGCTGGCGAGCAGGGTGCCCTCGGCGTCGTGCATGGTGAAGAAGACGTGCAGCCGCTTGGCGTCGTGACCCAGCAGCGTCATCTCCACCGCCAGCGCCTGGCCTTCGTGGGCCTCGCGGCGGTAGCAAAGGTGCGTTTCCAGGGTATAGATCGTATAGCCGTGGCGCCGGCAGCCGTCTTCGTCAAGGCCGATGGCGGTCATCAGCGCCTCGACGCCCAGGGAGAACACCCGGGCGTATTCGGCGTCGTTCATGTGGCCGTTGTAGTCCACCCACTCCGGCGCGACCTGGGTATTAAGCAGTGCCATCAGATACGCCCTTCGAGGCCTTCGGCCTCGGGCCAGTACTTCTGCACCAGGCCGAGAAGCTCGACCAAAAAGTCGTCGCGGCGGCGGTCGAGCTCGGCGACCGAGCGGCCGGCGGCCTGGTGTTCGCAGCCGTCGACGACCTTGTCGATGAGCTCGTCGGTGAGCTCGGGGGCTTCGAGCTTGGTCCAGGGCAGCTTCAGCGCCGGGCCGAACTGCTCGAGCATATGGCGCATGCCCGCATCGCCGCCGGCCAGATGGAAGGTCAGGAAGGTGCCCATCAGCGACCAGCGCAGACCGCAGCCGTACACCACGGCGGCGTCGATTTCCTCGGTGGTAGCCACGCCGTCGTTGACCAGGTGAAGCGCCTCGCGCCACAGCGCCTCCATCAGGCGGTCGGCGATGTGCCCTTCGATCTCGCGCTTCACCACCAGCGGGCGCATGGCCAGCGCCTGGTAGAGCGCCTGGGCGCGCTCGGTCTGCGCCGCGACGGTGGCCTCGCCGCCCACCAGCTCGACCAGCGGCAGCAGGTAAACCGGGTTGAAGGGATGCGCCACGATCACGCGTCCGGGAGCATTGGCGCAGTCCCGCTGCAGGTCGCTTGGCTTGAAGCCCGAGGTGGACGAGCCGATGATCGCCTCCGGCGCCGCAGCGGCGTCGATGGCGGCGAGGATCTCGCGCTTGAGCTCGAGACGCTCGGGCACGTTTTCCTGGATCAGGTCGGCGCCTTCGACGGCCGTTTCGAGGCTGTCGACGAAGGTCAGCCGCTCGGGGTCGGCGCCCTCAGCGAGCCCGGCGCGGGTCAGCGAGTGCCAGGCACTGGCGACGAACTCCCGGGTGCGCGCCTCGGCCCCAGGGGCCGGATCGAAGGCGACCACGTCCCAGCCCTGGGCCAGCGCCCGGGCGATCCAGCCGTTGCCGATGACGCCGGTGCCGATAACGGAGAGCTGCTGGCTCATGCCTCACCTCCCGCGGCCGTCTCGACGGTCAGGCCGGTGCTGGGGTCGCGCAGCTTGAGCTGTGCGCGGGTTTCGGCCGGGGTCATGACGCGCCCGCCGAGGTTTTCGATGATGCCGCCGGCCTTCTCGACCAGGCCGCCGTTGGTGGCCATCACACCTTTTTTGAGCATGAGGTTGTCTTCCAGGCCGACCCGGGCATGGCCGCCGAGCAGCATTGCCTGGGCGACCATGGGCATCTGGTGGCGGCCGATGCCGAAGGCGGCCCAGTCGGCGTTTTCCGGCAGCTTGCTGCGCATGGCGAGCATGGTTTCGGTGTCGGCTTCGGCGCCCCAGGGGATGCCCAGGCACAGCTGGTAGAGCGGGTCGCCGTCGATCAGGCCTTCCTGCTGCAGCTGGCGGGCGAACCAGACGTGGCCCAGGTCGAAGCACTCCAGCTCCGGCTTGACCCCGGCCTGCTGCACCAGACGGGCGTGCTCGCGCAGCCAGTCGGCGGTGTTGATGTAGACCATGTCGCTGAAGTTGAGGCTGCCGCAGTCCAGCGTGCAGAGTTCGGGGAGCAGCTCGCCCACCGGCTCGTGGCGCTGGGCCGGGGTCTGGATGTCGGTGCCGGGACCGCCGCGAGTGGGGTCGCTGGGGTCCGGGGTCCAGTCGCCGCCGCCGCCGGCGGTGATGTTCATGACAATGTCGGTATCCGCCTCGCGAACCCGCTCCATGACTTCTCGGAAATGGTCGGTGGAGTGGCTGATGCCGCCGGTTTCCGGGTCGCGAACGTGGATGTGCGCGACGCTGGCGCCGGCGCGGGCGGCTTCGATGCAGCTGTCGGCGATCTGCTGGGGCGTCACCGGTACGTTGGGGTTCTTGCCGGTGGTGTCGCCGGCGCCGGTAACGGCGCAGGTCAGGATAACGTTGCGGTTCATGGGGACCTCCTTGAAAAACGTAGGAGGAGTGTCACCGATATGCGTGGCACTTAGTATGCATAAAGCGACACAAACTTGACGCAAATCGCCAAAGCGGCGCCGCGACGCGGGAGAAAGGCTCTCGACGCCGAGCCGGCGCGCTATGATAGTGTCAGCCCCGAACCCGCATTATCGTTACAAGACCGCCACAAGGAGACCTCATGGTTGACTACGCTGTCACCAATCCGGCAACCAACGAAAAGGTTGCCGACTACCCCACGGCCACCGACGCCGATATCCAGCAGGCGCTGGCCAGCGCCGCGAAGGCGTTTCGCGCCTGGTCACGCGATTTCGATGTCGCCGAGCGCGCGGCGCGCCTCGAGCGGGTGGCAGAGCTTCACGCCGAGCGCCGGGAGGAGCTTGCCGGCATCATCGTGCGCGAAATGGGCAAACCCGTTGACCAGGCCCGCGAAGAAATCGACGTCTGCGTGGATATCTATCGCTACTACGCCGATAACGCCGCCGTTTTCCTTGCGGATGAGCCGATCGACTCCCCCGCCGGTGGCTCCGCCTTTATCCGCCGCCAGCCCCTTGGGGTGCTGACCGGCATCATGCCGTGGAATTTCCCTTTCTATCAGGTGGCGCGCTTTGTCGCCCCCAACCTGGCGCTGGGCAATACGATCCTGCTCAAGCACGCGCCCCAGTGCCCCGAGTCGGCGCTGGCGCTGGCGCGTTTGTTTATTGATGCCGGCCTGCCCGAGGGCGCCTACGTCAACGTTTTTGCCACCAACGAGCAGGTGGCCGAGGTGATTGCCGACTCTCGCGTTCAGGGCGTGTCGCTGACCGGCTCCGAGCGCGCCGGCGCCGCCGTGGCCGAACAGGCGGGGCGCCACCTGAAAAAGGTGGTGCTCGAACTCGGCGGTTCGGACGTGTTTCTGGTGCTCGATACCGACGATATCGACGGCGCCGTGGACATGGCGGTTGCCGGGCGGCTGGGCAACAACGGCCAGGCCTGCAACGGCTCCAAGCGCATGGTGGTCATGGACCATCTTTATGACGAGTTCGTCGACCGCTTTGCCGCCGCCATGGCGGCGCACGAGCCCTCTGACCCCACCGTTGACGGTGCCACCCTGGGGCCGCTGTCGTCGGTAAGCGCCACCCGCAACCTTCAGCACCAGGTGCAGAAGGCGGTGGATCAGGGTGCCGTACTTCGCGCCGGCGGGGCCGACCCCGAGGAGAATTTCTTCGCGCCAACGGTGCTCACCGACGTCACCTCGGAGATGGACGTTTACCACGAAGAGCTGTTCGGCCCCGTCGCCGTGGTCTATCGGGTGGCAAGCGAGGACGAGGCGGTGGAGCTTGTTAACGACTCGCCTTACGGCCTCGGCGCCATCGTGATTTCCCGGGACGAGCAGAAGGCGCTGGGCGTTGCCGACCGCCTCGAGGTGGGCATGGTCTTTATCAACGAAGTCGGCGGGGAAGCCGCCGAGCTGCCCTTCGGCGGCGTCAAGCGCAGCGGCTTTGGCCGCGAGCTAGGCCGGCTGGGCATCGATGAGTTCGTCAACAAGAAGCTTATCCGCGTGAAAGCCTGATCGGAGGCGTTCAGGCAAGCCCGGTCAGGGTGAGCATGCCGGCCAGGTAAAGCGGAATGATCAGGGGCGCAAGCAGTGTGGTGACCAGCACCGCAAGCGCGCCTTTCTGCGGCTGAATGCCAAGCTCCATGGCCACCACCACGACGTTGGCGGCCATGGGCACCACGCCGAGCAGCAAAATAGCCATGGCCAGATCCGGCGACAGCGCGAAGAAGGTTTGCAGTACAAGCACCGTGCCAAGCGTCGCCAGGGGCCAGACGCCGTAGCGCAGCGCCGTGCAGGCAAGGATCAGGCGGGTATCCCAGGCGGCAAGCGTCACCCGGCTCAGGGTCATGCCGATAATCATCATGCCCAGCAGCGTGTAGGTGGCGGGGAAGACGTCGAGTGAGGTCATCAGCGCCTCGGGCAGGGCAAGATCGAACTGGGCCAGCAGCAGCGCGGCGAGAAAGGCGTAGATCAGCGGCAGCCGGACGATCTTGACGAGGCTCTGGCGGATGGAAAACTGGCCCCGGGCGCTTAAATAAAAGCCCACGGTAAATTCGTACAGGGTGATGCCCAGAATGCAGAACAGGTACTGGGTGACGCCCTCCGGCGGCAGTACGATCAGCGCGACCGGCAGGCCGAAGTAGCCGGTGTTGCCGGTACCCGAGGAAAACGCCAGCAGCGCGCCTTCCTGGGCGCCGAAGCGGTGGCGGGTAAGCCCCCGGACGGCCAGCGCAATGGCGCTGGACAGGCAGAATAAAATCAGCGTCAGCAGCACGTAGCTCGGCGTGGGGCCGCCGTTCATCAGCGCGCGGAAAAACGTGAACGGAGCGATCAGGTAGATCAGCAGCGTGGCAATGGGGCGCGGGTCGATCGCCAGGCGGCGGGCGGCGATAAAGCCGAGGCCGACAAAGCCCAGCAGCATGGTGAGCGGACCGGCAAGCGCACCGGGGGCAATATGTTCCATCGAGGTTCCTGATCTGGGGCGCCAGTATGAGCGGGATTGAAGGTCCGGCGCCGAATCTTTCATTGGCCGGCTCGGCGGCAAGCGAACACAATAGCGCAAGATATCCGATGTTTGGGCGCCTGTTAATAGCGCTTTTTGTATGAGGACGATGCATGAGTCGCCAGCACTACCCGCTAGGGTTCAGCTTCGAGTTTTTCCCCCCCGGCACCGCGGTCGGCCGGGAAAAGCTTTTGCAGGTGCGAGACGCCCTGGCCAGCCGCCAGCCGCGCTTTTTCTCGGTGACCTACGGCGCCGGCGGCTCGACCCAGGCGCGCACCCGGGAAGCGGTGCGCGCCGTGGGCGAAAGCGGCATTACCACGGCACCCCATCTGTCGTGTATCGGCAGCGAAAAGGCCCAGCTGCGCGATCTGCTCGCCGAATACCGCGAGGAAGGCATCGACAGCCTGGTGGCCCTGCGCGGCGATATGCCCTCGGGCATGGCCAGCGTCGGCGAGCTGCGCTACGCCAACGAGCTGGTCGAGTTCATTCGCGAGGAAACCGGCGACCACTTCGAGATCGCCGTGGCCGCCTATCCGGAATCCCATCCACAGGCGCCCAACCTGGCTCGGGATGTGGAAAACTTCGCGCGCAAGATGCACGCCGGCGCCGACATGGCGATCACCCAGTATTTCTTCACCGCCGAGGCGTACTTTCACTTCGTCGACAAGGCCCGGGCGCTGGGCGTGGAAAAGCCGATCATTCCCGGCATCATGCCGATTGTGAACTATACCAAGCTGGCGCGATTCTCGGACGCCTGCGGCGCGGAAATTCCGCGCTGGATTCGCAAACAGCTGGAAAGCTACGGGGATGACACGGATGCCATTGCGCAGTTTGGTACCGAGGTGGTGACCAACCTTTGCCAGCAGCTGCTCGACGGCGGCGCGCCGGGGCTGCACTTCTACACGCTGAACCAGTCGACGCCGGTGCTGAAGGTCGTCGATAACCTCAGGGCGTGATTCCGGCCGTTTGTCGTTCCCATAAAACGCCAATCCCCGCTTTACGCGCCGTAAAGCGTAATGCCAGTCAGTTAACGCTGACTGGCATTTTTCTTGGTAGGGTACTTCTGCGGCCGGCGCCTGACTGATCGAGGATAAGATCGCTCGCGTCGCTCTGGTAGAACGAAGGACGGTGCCATTTCCAGCATCGACTGAATCACGCCGGGCACACGTCCCGGCGAGACCCAGGGTAAGATCGTCAACTCCTTGATGAGCCAGTGGGCGGCCTGATGAAAGCTGAGTTGGTTCGGGTGCACGGCGTCCAAGCTATAGGCCATGCGGGCCATCTGGAAGCGGATCAGGTTGTAGGCCAGCAAGGTGCCCCAGAGCTCCTGAAAGACCATTTCCGGGGTGCGGCTGCGCAGTGTCAGGCGGTTACCCAACAGGGATTGCTTCATTTCCCGGTAGCCCAGTTCGATTTCCCAGCGGTGGCTGTAAAGATCGACAATATCCGCCGCCGGAAAGCGCAGCGGATCGGTCATCGAGGTCAGGATCTGAACTTCCTTGCCGTTCACCTTTCGGCGTAACAGACGTGCCGTCATCGTCGGCGGCAAGTCCGGCCATTTCTTGCGCGCCTGAGGTGAGGCCGTCAGGGTTACCAGGCGGTCTTGGCGGCCCAGCGAGCGCTCTTCCTGATACTGCGTTCCCTTCTTCAGGGGGATGAGCCAGTGACGCTGCTCGCCTGCACTCTGCCAGGCATGCAACAGACCCAGTGAGTAAAACCCACGATCGAACAGCGTCAGTGAGTGATCCGGGGTGCTGCCGATGAGCTCAGGGGTCAGCTCCATTTCGCTGCTCGCGATGCTATCGAAGGCCGATCCCGTCAGTAGATGGCTGGTCAGCTCCATCTGGCACACCATGCGAATCTGTGGATAGCTCGCTTCCCCCTGAGCATTGCGTGTGCGCGCGAAGGCAGCCTGATTCTCGGGAGAATCGGGAGTGCGCCAGACCACACCATCGACACCCAGTAACGTCAGGCCGCACCAGTGAGGGTGAGGGGTCTGCTGATGCCACACAGCTTGGGTCTGCTCGAAGACGCGTTTGACGGGCTCCACCCCAAGTCGTTGACGTGCCTGCACCACGGCACTTGGCGCGACGAAGGGACGCTTGCCGGGCAACATGATGTCGAGATGATTAACGACCTGCCCCATCGGGATATGCCGAAACAAGGCCATTCCGACAACGGCCCAGACCACCATGTCCAACGGCAGGCGACGCTTGCGCAGTGTGGCCACACCGGCTTCATCAAGACAGGTGTCGATCAGTTCAGGAGAGAGCACCTCGGAGAGGCTGGAGAAATCGTCGGGTACCGCCTTGGCGATAGCATCAATGGCGTCGCTGAAGTGCATGGATCTTCCCGTGTCGGTGTACCTGACACGGGAAGGTCTCATGATCAGCTTATTCAGAACAGGCTTAACTGACTGGCATTACGCCGTAAAGCGGGGATTTTACTTTTACGCCGCCGATTGGCGGCCAGGATGAGCGCGCTAGCCGGCGGCAACGGCGCCGTCGTTGGCGTAGCGCCTGCGCTGGAGCACGAAGAGGACGGCGCCCAGCGCGAGCCCGGCCACATCGGTGTAGATCCCGCCGTAGATCATGAACACGGCGCCGACCAGCATGGCCAGGCGCTGCCAGACGCTGACCGGGCCGAAGAACCACGCCTGCACCATGCCCGACAGCAGCACGATGCCAAGCGTTGCGGTAATGCCCACGCGCAGCACCTGAAACGCCGAGCCTTCCATCAGCATGGCCGGGCTGTAGAAGAACATGAACGGCACGATAAAGGCGGCCAGACCGATCTTGAACGAGGCCACCGAAGTGCCCATGGCGTTATCCCCGGAGATGCCCGCCGCGGCGTAGGAGGCCAGCGCCACCGGCGGCGTAATCGCCGAGACCACGGCAAAGTAGAAGACGAAGAAGTGCGCAATCAAAGGCTCGATGCCAAGGTCTACCAGGCCAGGCGCCACCACCGAGGCGGCGACGGCGTAGGCGGCGGTGGTGGGCATGCCCATGCCCAGCAGGATGGAAATACACATGGCAAACAAAAGCGCCAGCAGCTGACTGAAGCCGGCCAGGCCCAGCAGCAGCGAGGAGAAGCGCGCGCCTACCCCGGTCAGCGAGATGACGCCGACGATAATCCCCGCGCAGGCGCACACGGCGATGATCTGGATGGCCATGGTGCCGGCCAGCTGCAGCGCCCGGAGGATGGCGGCAATGCCCATCTTGTTGGGTGAAATCCAGCTCACCACGGCGGCCGAAGCGGTGGCAAGCGTCCCCGCGCGGATCACCGAGTAGCCCATGAACAGCGCGACAATCAGGATGATGATCGGGGCGAACAGGTAGACCTGTTTGGCCAGGCGGCGAAACTGCGGGATCTCTTCCTTGCGCATGCCGCGCATGCCCTTGCGCGCCGCCTCGAAGTCGACCATGCAGTAGACCGAGAGGAAGTAAAGCACCGCAGGAATAATCGCCGCCACGGCAATCTCGGTGTAGGGGATGCCGGTAATCTCGGCCATGATGAACGCGCCGGCACCCATGATGGGCGGCATGATCTGCCCGCCGGTAGAGGCGGCGGCTTCGATAGCGCCGGCGCTTCTGGCCGGGTAGCCGACCTTTTTCATCAGCGGAATGGTCAGCGAGCCGGTGGAGACCACGTTGCCTGCAGAAGTGCCGTTGATCATGCCCATCAGCCCCGAGGCAAAAATGGACACCTTGGCCGGGCCGCCCCGGGCGCGGCCGGCGGCGGCAAAAGCAAAGTTGACGAAGTAGTCGCCCACCTTGGAGGCCTGGAGGAAGGCGGCAAAAATGATAAACAGGATGATGTAGGTCGACGAGACCGCCGTGGTCGGCCCGAGGATGCCGATGTCGGTGTAGACCTGGCTGAAAAAGCGCTGCAGCGATAGCCCCGGGTAGCCCAGAAAGCCCGGGAGATACGGACCGATAAACACGTAGCCCAGAAAAACGGCGGCAATGACCACCAGCGCCAGGCCGGCGACCCGGCGGGTAAGCTCAAGGATCAGCAGCGAGCCGGCAATGGCCGCCCAGGAGATCCCCGGCGGGGCAAAGGAGGTGCCGGTGGCCATGCGGATGTTGGTGCCGTAGACCAGAATCAGGTAGCCGGCGCTTGCCAGGGCGCAAACCACCAGCGCCAGGTCGGGCGGGCTCAGGCGGCCGCGCGTCTGCCGGTAAAACCAGCTCAGCGCAATGCCCGCGGCGCTGGCGGCCATCAGCGGCAGGCCGAAGTGAAAGGTTTCAATGCTCGGGTCGATGCGCATGGCCTCGCCGGCGAGCGTTTGGTACATGAAAAAGACCTGCACCAGGGCATAGCCGGCGGGCAGCAGCAGGGCAAGGCTGATCGCTTTCAGCCAGCCCGGGGAGGCGTCGCTTTCGCTATCGGCAAAGGCCGTGCCGGCGTAAAGGCCGTAGCCCAGCACCAGCGCCCCGGCGATGTGGATGATGCGGTACGTCCAGGTTTCCAGCGGGTAGATATTCAGCGAGATCAGGTGAAACAGCGAATAGGCGATCGCCAGGACGGCGAACACCCACAGCGGCCAGCCGGTAAACAGTCGGCGGTTGTTTTCTACCGGATCTTCATCGACGCCGTCGGCAATGGCGTCGGGCGACGCGGTGGCGATACGGTCGTCGCTTTGGTGGTTGGCGTTGTGACTCATGCGTCACCCTCACAGCAGGACAAACGGAAGAGGGAAAGCGTACGCTGCCCCGCCCGGCGATGCCGGGCGGGGCAGAAATCGCCGAGTGTAGATCAGCGGATCAGCTCGGGGTCGATGTCGTAGCCGTTTTCTTCATACCAGCGCGCCGCGCCCGGGTGGAAGGGCAGGACGGTGTTGTGCTTGATGTTTTCCGGCACCGTGGTTTCCGCGCTGCGGTGGATCGAGCGCATCTTGTCGTTGTTTTCCATGGTCCGCTTGGTGACTTCGTAGACGAAGTCGTCGGGCATGTCGCAGCCGGTAATGGCGAAGTTCCACATGGACACTACGCGGGAATCTTCCTTGAGCGTCGAGTAGGTGCTGGCCGGGATCATGAATTCGGCCACCGGGAAGTTTTCCAGCACGGTTTCCACTTCTTCTTCGGTAAACTCGATGATGTTGACGTCGGTCTGCACTTCAAGCTGGCTGACCGCGGGAATCGGGATGCCGGCGGCAAAGGCGATCACGTCCAGCAGGCCGTCCTGAAGCTGGCCGCCAAGATCGGTCCAGCCGCCGTTGCGGCGATCGAACTCGACGCCCAGGGTCTTGAGAATCTCGGGGAAATAGGTGTCCGAGGTGGAGGCCGCCGGGCCAAAGCCGATGCGCGCGCCGTCGGGGATGTCCGAGATGGATTCAATCCCGGAACCTTCCAGCGCGGTAATCGAGAACGGCGTTTCGTACATGGGGAACATGGCGCAGACGTTGTCCATTTCGACCCCGGGCGCCAGCGGGCTTTTGCCGTTAACGGCGTCGGCGGCGGGGCCCATGGTGGTCAGGCCAAAGGCGGCATCGCCGTTGTTGACCAGCGCCAGGTTTTGCGTCGGGCCGCCGGTGACTTCGCCGCCGCCGGAGATATCCAGCCCGTCGGCGATGAAGTTGGCCCAGCCCGAGCCGTACACGTAGTAGGTGCCGCCCTGGCTTGCGGTACCCACGGTAAAGCTTTCCGGCCAGTCGGCCTTATCGGCCTGGGCGCCGGCGGCGGTCAGCAGGGCGCTACCGGCGAAAAGCAGTGCAGTTGTCTTGGCTATGGTGCGCATAATAATCCCCATGTGCGGATGTGCATCGCTGTATTGTTGTAGCGGCATTGGCGTGGCCGGCGCCGAGCGCGTCGGTCAGCCGGCCAGCACTTTGTATGGTGCAATTAACGTGCCGTTATTATATTATTAAATTAAATCAGTTATTTAACAACAAGCGGGGATGAAGAGCAGCAGTTTAAGCCAGGGACAGAGAGGAGGGGTGTCGGGAAAAGCGCACATAGGAAACCGGAACCTGTGTGGTTTTTCACACACGGGTGCCGGTTTAACGCGGAAAGTTGAAGGCCGCCGGGTAAAGGCCTCAGGAGGAGGGCTTGCCGGGGTCGAGAATGCGCACCGGGACCACGTCGTCCTGCTGTTTCTGTTCGTCGCGCACCCCGTTGACTCGGGTGGTCAACTCCTCAGCGGATTCCTCATCGACGGGCAGCTGTTCGAAGAAATCGCAGCTCACGCAATCGCGGTAACGAATGCCGTTTTGTTCCCAAGCGCGGATGCGATCCATGGCCGCGCAGCGCGGGCATACCACGCCGGCAATAAAGCGTTTGACCGATGACATGATCATCTCCTGCGTGAATCGGGCGGCGCGGCCTCGGCCGCGCCGGAAGGGACCGGGCGTCAGGCGGCCTGAATGCCGCTGTGGCGCAAAAGCGGCTTGACGCTGGGCTCACGACCGCGAAACGCCTTGAACAGTTCGGCGGCGTCCCGGGCGCCCCCCTGCTCGAGGATTTCCCGGCGGAAGCGCTGGCCGGTGGCGGCGTCAAAGGTGCCGGCTTCTTCAAAGGCGCTCCAGGCGTCGGCGGAGAGCACCTCCGCCCACTTGTAGCTGTAGTAGCCCGCCGCGTAGCCGCCGGCAAAGATATGACCGAAGCTGTTCTGAAAGCGGTTGAACGAGGCCTGGGGCACGACCGCAACGCGCATGCGCACGTCGTCCAGCAGCGCCTGGATATCCTCGGCGCTGGGGGCGCTGTGCTCGACGTGCAGGCGCAGGTCGAACAGCGAGAATTCCAGCTGGCGGACCATCCCCATGGCCGACTGGAAGTTTCTGGCGCCCTGCAGGCGTTCGAACAGCTCGTCGGGAAGCCCCTCGCCGGTTTCCACGTGGCCGGCAATCAGGTCCAGCCCTTCGCGCTCCCAGCAGAAGTTTTCCATGAACTGGCTGGGTAGCTCCACCGCGTCCCAGGCGACCCCGTTGATGCCGGAAATCTCGGCGATTTCCTGCTTGGTCAGCATGTGGTGCAGGCCGTGGCCGAACTCGTGGAACAGCGTAATGACCTCGTCGTGAGTCAGAAGCGCAGGCGCCTCGCCCACCGGCGGGGTGAAGTTGCAGGTGAGAAAGGCCACCGGCAGCTGAAGGCCGTTCGCGGTTTGGCGCCGCACCCGGCAGCCGCCCATCCAGGCCCCACCCTGCTTGCCTTCCCGAGCGTAGAGGTCGAGGTAGAAGCCGGCAATGGGGGCGTCGTTTTCGACAATATCGAAGTAGCGCACGTCGTCGTGGTAGCGCGGTACGTCGGTGTTTTCGACAAAGCGCAGGCCGTAGAGCCGCTCGACCACCTTGAACAGGCCGTCGATGACCCGGGGCGCGGGGAAGTAGGGCCGCAGCTGCTCTTCGGAAATCGCGTGGCGGGCTTCGCGGAGCTTTTCGCTGGCGTAGGCGATGTCCCAGGGGTTGAGCTTGTCGAACCCCAGCTCGCTTTGGGCAAAGCTTTCCAGCTCGGAAAACTCCGTCTGCGCCTGGGGCACGGCGCGGCTCGCCAGGTCGTCGAGAAACGCCAGCACCTGATCCGGGGAGTCGGCCATTTTGGTGGCAAGCGACAGGTCGGCGTAGGTATCAAAGCCCAGTAGCCCGGCCAGCTCGTGGCGCAGGGCGAGGATTTCTTCCATGGCCGGGGCGTTGTCGAACTCGCCGGCGTTAGGCCCCTGGTCGGACGCCCGGGTCACGAGAGCGGTATACACCTCGTGGCGCAGCTCGCGGCTGTCGGCGTAGCTCATCACCGGGAAAAAGCAGGGGAAGTCCAGGGTAATGCGGTAGCCCTCGACGCCCTTGGCTTCGGCCGTGGCTTTGAGCGTCTCCAGCGCGCTTTGGGGAACGCCGGCAAGTTTCTCTACGTCGTGGATGTCTTTATACCAGGCCTGGGTCGCGTCCAGCACGTTGTTGGAGTAGCGGTTGGAAAGCTCGGAGAGCCGTGCCTGGATCTCGCCGTAGCGCGTTTTTTGCGCTTCGGGAAGCGCGACGCCGGCCAGGCGAAAATCGCGCAGGTTGTTTTCCACGGTGCGGCGCTGCTCGGCGTTGAGCGAGTCCCAGGCGGGGCCGTCCCTGAGCGCCTGCCAGGCGTGATAGAGCCCGGCGTGCTGGCATACCCAGGTGCTGAATGCCGAAAGCTTGGGGAGGCAGGCCTGGTAGGCGTGGCGCAGCTCGGGCGTATTCATGGTGCTGTTGAGATGCGATACCGGCGCCCAGGCCTGGGCCAGGCGATCGCTCACGGCTTCCAGCGGCGCGGCAAAGGTCTCCCAGGTGGGGTCCGTTTCCTGAGCCTGGCGGGCCAGCTCCTCAATGGCGTCGCGGCTTTCATCGATCAGCTGGCTGATGGCCGGCTCGACGTGTTCGGCGCGAATGTCGCCAAACGGCGGCAGCGTATGCGTTTCAAGCAGGGGATTTGTGGGCATATCAACCTCGGTTGGCCGCGGTAGCGGTGGGTGCCTGGGCCGCTGCCGCGGGTAAAAAATGCGATACCCGCTAAATGCGGGCGGAAAGGGCCTGTTTCAATCCCCTGGTTTGGCCTGGGGCAAGGCGCCTGCTAGGCTTGCGGGTCCTCCGGGGCGGCGCTGTCTGCCGGCCGGAGAGAATGTCCCACCGGCGATGGCGAGGCGTCAGCCGCTTTATTATTCACCGATCCTACTATTTAGGATCACTGACGAAACGGGGTCGTGCGATGAGCGAAACGCTTGAGCGCTGGGGATCAAAGCGTGCCTTTATTCTAGCCGTCACCGGCGCGGCCGTGGGGCTTGGCAATATCTGGCGCTTTCCCTACATCGCCGGGGAGAACGGCGGAGCGGCGTTTTTGCTCGTCTACGTGGCCTTTGTCCTGCTGCTCGGCATCCCCGTGATGATGGCGGAGATTCTCATCGGCCGGGCCGGGCGGCGCGGGCCCATGGGCGCTTTGGGCGCTCTGGCCGTCGAGGCCGGAGCGTCGCGCCACTGGCGCTGGCTGGGGCTTTTCGGCGCGCTGACGGTGTTTTGCATCCTGTCGTTTTATTCGGTGGTCTCGGGCTGGTCGATCGAGTTTCTGGTGGCCTCCGTCAGCGGGCGGTTCAACGGGGCCACGGCGGCCGAGGTGGGCGCGGGGTTTGAGGCGTTTCTGGCAAGCCCCGGGCTTTTGGTGCTCAACCATACGCTGTTTCTGCTGATGGTTATGTCGGTGGTCGCCGCCGGCGTGGCCAAGGGGCTTGAGCGGCTCAATAACCTGCTGATGCCGCTTTTGTACCTGCTGCTGATTCTGCTGGCGGCCTACGCGACCACCACTGAGGGCTTTGGTACGGCGCTTGCGTGGCTGTTCTGGCCGTCGTTTTCTGCCGTCACCCCGGACGTCATCCTCCACGCCATGGGCCATGCCTTCTTTACCTTGGCGGTGGGCGCCTGCGCGCTGATGGCCTACGGCGCCTACATGCCCGACGAGCAAAGCCTGCCCGGGGCGGCGGTCACGGTGGCGGTGCTGGATATCAGCGTGGCGCTATTGGCCGGCATCGCGATTTTCTCGGTGGTGTTTGCCCAGGGGCTGGACCCGGCCGACGGGCCGGGGCTGATGTTCGTTACGCTGCCCATTGCCTTTGCCGAGCTGCCCTGGGGCGCGTTCTGGCTGGGCGTGTTTTTCCTGCTTCTGCTGCTGGCCACCTGGACGTCGGCGATCAATCTCGCCGAACCCATGGTGGCAACGCTTCAGGGGGCGGGGCTCGGGCGCCGGCGCGCGACGCTGGTCGTCGGGGTCGGGGTCTGGCTTTTGGGGCTGCTGTCGGCGCTATCGTTTTCCACCCTTGACGGGTTTCGCCCGCTGCTGGGGCGCAACGTGTTTGAGCTGGTCAGCAGCATCCCGCCGGATATTTTCCTGCCCCTGGGCGGCGTGCTGACGGCGATATTTGCCGCCTGGGTCATGCCCCGGGCGGCAGCGCATCGGGCGCTGGGCACCGGCGAACGCGGCTTTAGGCTGTGGCAGGGAGTCGTGCGCTGGATCGCGATTCCGCTGACGTTTATCGTGCTGCTGAGCGCGTTTATCTAAACAGAGCAGCTTGGTTTATCCATGATCGATAGGCATAACGGGGAGGTAATATGACGGCGGCCATTCGTTCGTTTCAGGGAATGACGCCGCGCCTGGGTGCGCGGGTCTATGTGGATCCGGCAAGCGTGGTCATCGGCGACGTGACGCTTGGGGACGATAGCTCGGTATGGCCGACAACGGTCATCCGCGGCGACATGCACCGCATCCGCATTGGCGCGCGGGTCAGCGTGCAGGACGGCAGCGTGCTGCACATCACCCACCAAAGCGACTACAGCCCCGAGGGCTATCCGCTGACCGTGGGCGATGACGTGACCATCGGCCACCGGGCCATCCTGCACGGTGCCACCCTGGGTAGCCGTATTCTGGTGGGCATGGGCGCCATCGTCATGGACGGAGTCAGGGTGGAAGACGAGGTGATCATCGCCGCCGGCGCGGTGGTGACGCCGGGAAAAACGCTGGAAGGCGGCTACGTTTACGCCGGCACTCCGGCCAGGCAAATGCGTCCGCTCAAGGACAGCGAGCGAGCCTTTTTTGCCTACACGGCGGGCAACTACGTCACTCTCAAGGATCAGTTCCTGGCAGAAACCTGAGCCTTACGTCGCGGCGGCGACGGTGTTTCCCGGCAAGCGTATTGCGGTGTGAAAAAGTCTGGTAGTTTATACAGCTTTTTCAGGATTCCGTTATATGGCTAACTTTCGCACCCATATCACCGTGGCTGCGGCCGGCGGCGCGCTTTTGGCCTGTGCCGGCTATCAGCTGCAGGGGTGGCCGCCGCTCCAGGCGCTGGCGGCCTGCGCTCTGACGGCGTTTGGCGGCATCCTTCCTGATATTGACGCCGACCACTCGCGTTCCAGCCGGCTGATTTTTACGATTTTGGCTATCCCGGCGTTGGTCGTCGGCGGGGTGCTGCTGCAGCCCTGGCTGACCCCGGGGGCCCTGCTGCTGGCGTGCGGCGGCATTTATATTGGCGTGCGCTATGTCGGCGGCACGCTGTTCTCACGCTTTACCGTCCACCGCGGCGGCTGGCATTCGCTGCTCGCGGCGACCCTGTGTACCTGGGCAGTGGCGGCGCTTAGTTTCCACTGGCTGGCGCAGCCGGGGTGGCTGGCCTGGGTTCACGGCCTTGCCGTGCTGGCGGGCTTTCTGATCCATCTGATGCTGGATGAAATCTACAGCGTGGACGTGGCCGGCGGGCGGCTCAAGCGCTCCTTTGGCACCGCGCTCAAGCCGTTTGACCTGCATCGGCCGGTCGCAAGCCTGTTGATGCTGGCGGCCACCGCGGCGCTGCTGCCCTGGCTCCCTCCCTGGGAGGCGCTGGAGGCGCTGCTGGTTTAGGGCGGCGCTTTGTGGCGGTAGTCGTCGGCCTTCAGGCCGTGCTTTTTAAGCTTGTCGTAAAGCGTTTTGCGCGGGATGTCGAGCTGCCGGCAGACGGTAGTGACCTGGCCCTGGTGCCGCGACAGGGCCTGATTGATCAGGCTTTTTTCAAAGAGCTCGACCTGCTGGGCCAGGCCGGCCTCCGCGGTATCGTCGCTTGCGCCCTCCAGCAGGGCGCCAAGCCGGTAGTCAAAGGCGGCACCCAGCAGCACGTAGCGCTCCGCCAGGTTGCGCAGCTCGCGCACGTTGCCCGGCCAGTCGTGGGCGAGCAGGATGGCGGTGTCGTGGCTGTCGAGCGGCGGCGCTTCCAGGCCGCTGCGGGTGGCCGCGACAACGGCAAAGTGCTGAAACAGCAGCGGGATATCCTCCCGCCGTTCGCGCAGGGCCGGCAGCGGCAGCGTCACCACATCCAGCCGATAGTAAAGGTCTTCGCGAAACTCGCCGCGCTCGGCGGCTGCCTTGAGGTCGATCTTGGTGGCGGCAATCACGCGGATGTCCAGCGTAACGGGCTGGTTGCCGCCCAGCCGCTCTACCGCGCGCTCCTGGAGTACGCGCAGCAGTTTGACCTGCAGCGCCAGCGGCATGGATTCGATTTCATCGAGAAACACCGTGCCGCCGTCGGCGTGCTCGAACTTGCCGATGCGCCGCTCCACGGCGCCGGTAAAGGCGCCTTTTTCGTGGCCGAAGAGCTCCGATTCAATGATGCTTTCCGGCACGGCCCCGCAGTTGATGGCGACAAAGGGCGCGTGACGCCGGTGGCTGCGTTCGTGAATGGCCCGAGCCACCAGGTCCTTGCCGGTGCCGGTTTCGCCGAATACGAGGACATCGGCCTCAACCTGGCTGATGCGCTGGATCATCGCTGCCAGCCGTGAAATGGCCGCGGTACGCCCGACCAGACGCGGCCCCAGCGCCGCCTGCTGGGCTTCCAGCTCGGCCTTTAGCCGGCGATTTTCCAGGCTCAGCTGGCGCTTTTCCAGGCCGCGGCGCACGACGTCGAGCAGCCGGTCGCCGGCAAACGGCTTTTCCAGAAAATCCCAGGCGCCGGCGCGCATGGCTTCTACCGCCGTGGAAATATCGCCGTGGCCGGTAATCAGGATGACCGGAAGCGTAGGGTCCTGCTTCTGCAGCGTGCGCAGCAGCGTCATACCGTCCATGCGGGGCATGCGAATGTCGCTTACGATCACGCCGGGGAAATGGGCCGGCAGCGCGTCGAGCGCCTGTTCGGCGGTTTCGAAGCAGTGCGGCGTATAGCCAGCAAGCTCCAGGGTTTGCGCGGCGGTGATGCGCAGGTGCGGCTCATCGTCGATGACGATAACCGGCAGGCTCGACGGCTCATGCATGGGGCAGTGTCTCCGGGTCAGTCTCGGGCGGCGATGCGAGCGGAAGCGTCAGGGTAAAAGCGGCGCCGCCTTCCGGGCGGTTGGCGGCGGTCAGGCTGCCGCCCAGATCTTCCATGATACGCGCCGAGATCGAAAGACCCAGTCCGAGCCCGGTGCCCGGCGCCCGGGTGGTGAAAAACGGCTCGAACACCTGGGAGAGGTGCGCCTCGGCAATTCCCGGGCCGTTATCGGTTATAGAAAGGCTGGCGTGCGCCGGACCTGTAGTCAGGATAATGCCCAGCCTGGGCGCTTGCGTGTCCTGTACTGCCTGCAGGGCGTTGCTGATTAGGTTGACGATGACCTGCTCAAGGCGCACAAGGTCGCCGGATACCCAGACCGGCGCGTCGGGCAGGCGCTGCTCGAGGTGAGTCCGGCCGGCGTCGTTGAGGCGGCTTTGAAACAGGCGCAGGGCGTAGGCCACGCAGGACTGCACGGCAATGCGTTCGTGGCGCTCGCTGCTTTTGCGGGAAAATTGGCGCAGCTGGGCGCTGATGTCGGCCATACGGTGGGTCAGCTCGATAATCTGTTCGAGATTGGCGTCGGCCTGGTCATGGCGGGCTAGTTCGATAAAGCGCCGGGCGTTTTCGCCATAGGCGCGAATCGCCGCCAGCGGCTGGTTGAGCTCGTGATTGATGCCCGCCGCCAGCTGGCCGAGCACCGCGAGCTTGGCCGCCTGAATGAGCTCGTCCTGAGTTTGGCGCAGGTTGGCTTCGGCGCGGCGGCGCTCCTCTATTTCGGCGGAGAGCTGGCGGTTGCTGGCGGTCAGGTCGCGGGTGCGGCGCTCGACGCTGTCTTCCAGCTCGTCGCGCACCCGGGCCAGGGTGCGACGCTCGCGTTCGGCAAAGGCTTCGCGCTCGCGGCGCAGCCGCAGGCGCTGCCAGGTGATGCCGCCGCCGAGCGCCACCACGCCGTAGAGCCCGCCGGCCAGCAGGGCGGCCAGCCACTGCGCTCGAATGACCGGGTCCAGCGGCTTGAGAATATGCATGTTCCAGCCGAACTCGGGCAGCGGGTGAGTCAGGTTCAGGTAGCGGCCTTCATCCAGCGGTCCGTGGGCAAAGCTGACGATACGCGCATTGTCGCGGTAAGCGCGCTCCACGCGGATTCCCGAGGCGTCGAGCGGCTCCTGAGCGTAGCGGCGGGTGTCCCGCAGCGACCGGCGCTGAGCCGGGGCCAACGGCTGCAGCGCGTTCATGCGTAGCGCTTTCCGGCTCGCCATGAAAATAATGTTGGCGTCATCCGTCACCAGAAATTCGGCGTTTTGCGCCGACCAGCCTTTCTCCACCCGGTCGAGTAAAATCTTGACCACTACTACACCTTCCGGGCGTGCGTCGGGCGCGGTGTGATCCAACCATACCGGGGCGGAAAAATAATAGCCTCGAGCAAGGGATTGCGTGCCCAGCCCGTAAAATCGGCCTTCGCTGCCGGCAATGGCGTCTTTATAGTAAGGGCGAAACGCATAGTTCTGGCCGATGAAAGTGTCGGCGCGGTGCCAGTTGCTTGCGGCTACCGTGGTGCCCTCGCGGTCCAGCAGGTAAACGTCGGAAACGTCGGCGGTAAAGCGAAAGCGGTCGAGCTGCAAGTTCAGCGGCATGGGGCTTTGCTCTGCCGGTGCGGCAAGAAAGCGTTTCACGCTCTCGCGAGAAGCCAGCATCAGAGGCAGATAGTCATAGCGCAGCAGGTAGCCTTTCAGGTTGGCGGCCGACAGGCGCAGTTCATTGCGGGCGTCGTCGCCAAGGCTGGCGAGCGCCTGCTCGTGGGCAATGCGCGCCGCCTGCCAGATGCATAGCGCAAGCCCCAGCAGCAATAGCGTGAGAGCCAAGCGCCGGTTGTGGCGTGTGAGTCGCGGTCGTCTCATGCTGGCTCGAGCTTTATCATGGGGGCAGGCTCCGGGCAGCTTGCGGGGCATGGTGCTGCAAAAAATCGCGGGCAAAAAACGGTAGTCGCGCTGATTCGGCGTCAGGGGAAGCGTAATAAACAAAACGCTCGTTCCCCGTTGCCAAATGCTCCGTCAGATTCTATAGTACGCATCCGCTGCCGGCGACGCCAAGCGTCACCGGCGGTGATAGGGCCCGAAAAGGCCTTGTTTGTCAGTCAGTTACGCGGTTTAATTCAAGCCGTTGACAAGCGCTTCAAGGCGTGTAGAATACGCCTTCCTCGCAGCCGCCGCGGCAGGTCATCGCCGGCGAGTGGTGTTAGCGAGACGCTCTTTAACAAGTTGATCAGGTAATTCATGTGGGCGCTTGCCTGGGTGGGTGACAAATCACCTATTATCAAGGCAAGCGACTCGTCAGAATTTGGAAATCTCGATTTCTGGATTTTTGAGAACGTTTGAAACCTTGAGCCAAGTTTGATCCGCTTTTTCCAATGCCCTCGGGCAGCGGAAAGCAAGGATCACAATGATCGTAAACCGAAGAGTTTGATCATGGCTCAGATTGAACGCTGGCGGCAGGCTTAACACATGCAAGTCGAGCGGAAACGACAGGAGCTTGCTCCTGGGCGTCGAGCGGCGGACGGGTGAGTAACGCATAGGAATCTGCCCGGTCGTGGGGGATAACCTGGGGAAACTCAGGCTAATACCGCATACGTCCTACGGGAGAAAGGGGGCCTTGGCTCCCGCGATCGGATGAGCCTATGTCGGATTAGCTGGTTGGTAGGGTAACGGCCTACCAAGGCAACGATCCGTAGCTGGTTTGAGAGGATGATCAGCCACACCGGGACTGAGACACGGCCCGGACTCCTACGGGAGGCAGCAGTGGGGAATATTGGACAATGGGCGGAAGCCTGATCCAGCCATGCCGCGTGTGTGAAGAAGGCCCTCGGGTTGTAAAGCACTTTCAGTGAGGAAGAACGCTGTCGGGTTAATACCCCGGCAGGGAGACATCACTCACAGAAGAAGCACCGGCTAACTCCGTGCCAGCAGCCGCGGTAATACGGAGGGTGCAAGCGTTAATCGGAATTACTGGGCGTAAAGCGCGCGTAGGCGGCGCGATCAGCCGGTTGTGAAAGCCCCGGGCTCAACCTGGGAATCGCATCCGGAACTGTCGCGCTAGAGTGCAGGAGAGGAAGGTGGAATTCCCGGTGTAGCGGTGAAATGCGTAGATATCGGGAGGAATACCAGTGGCGAAGGCGGCCTTCTGGACTGACACTGACGCTGAGGTGCGAAAGCATGGGTAGCAAACAGGATTAGATACCCTGGTAGTCCATGCCGTAAACGATGTCGACCAGCCGTTGGGGTCCTTGAGACCCTTGTGGCGAAGTTAACGCGATAAGTCGACCGCCTGGGGAGTACGGCCGCAAGGTTAAAACTCAAATGAATTGACGGGGGCCCGCACAAGCGGTGGAGCATGTGGTTTAATTCGATGCAACGCGAAGAACCTTACCTACCCTTGACATCCTGCGAACCCGAGAGAGATCTCGGGGTGCCTTCGGGAGCGCAGTGACAGGTGCTGCATGGCTGTCGTCAGCTCGTGTTGTGAAATGTTGGGTTAAGTCCCGTAACGAGCGAAACCCTTGTCCCTATTTGCCAGCACGTAATGGTGGGAACTCTAGGGAGACTGCCGGTGACAAACCGGAGGAAGGTGGGGACGACGTCAAGTCATCATGGCCCTTACGGGTAGGGCTACACACGTGCTACAATGGCCGGCACAAAGGGCTGCTAACTTGCGAGAGTGAGCGAATCCCATAAAGCCGGTCTCAGTCCGGATCGGAGTCTGCAACTCGACTCCGTGAAGTCGGAATCGCTAGTAATCGTGCATCAGAATGGCACGGTGAATACGTTCCCGGGCCTTGTACACACCGCCCGTCACACCATGGAAGTGGACTGCACCAGAAGTGGTTAGCCTAACTTCGGAAGGCGATCACCACGGTGTGGTTCATGACTGGGGTGAAGTCGTAACAAGGTAGCCGTAGGGGAACCTGCGGCTGGATCACCTCCTTAACCGATGCGTCTACCCGCCCGGCAAGTGCCCACAATGAATTACCTGATCGATGTGCCCCTGAGCAGTCATAAGCCCCGTGAAATGCCACGACGCTTATGACTGCTTTCAGGCAGTGCTCTTTAACAAGATATATCATGCTGATAAAACGATCTTCCTTGAGAAGATCATGTGATACGTCTCAAGCGTATCCGGCAATATCGTTGTCATTGCGACCCCGACTCCTTCGGGTTATAGGGTCAAGCAATGAAGCGCACACGGTGGATGCCTAGGCAGCCAGAGGCGATGAAAGACGTGGAAGCCTGCGATAAGCGTCGGCGAGGTGGCAAACACCCTTTGACCCGGCGATCTCTGAATGGGACAACCCACTCATCACAAGATGAGTATCGTATCCTGAATCCATAGGGATACGAGGCGAACCGGGGGAACTGAAACATCTCAGTACCCCGAGGAACAGAAATCAACCGAGATTCCCCCAGTAGCGGCGAGCGAACGGGGAGTAGCCCTTAAGCGCGTGACCGATTAGACGAAGGCCCTGGGAAGGGCCGCCATAGTGGGTGATAGCCCCGTAGTCGAAAATCCGATCGCGTGAAATCGAGTAGGTCGGGGCACGAGAAACCTTGACTGAAGACGGGGGGACCATCCTCCAAGGCTAAATACTCCTGGCTGACCGATAGTGAACCAGTACCGTGAGGGAAAGGCGAAAAGAACCCCAGTGAGGGGAGTGAAATAGATCCTGAAACCGTGTGCGTACAAGCAGTGGGAGCCCCATCACTAAGCTTCTTCGTGATGAGCTCATCATTATCACATCCGCTTGAGGGTTAACGTTGCCTGCAACGTTCAACCCAAAAATCAAGCAGAGGTGGCTTAGTGATGGGGTGACCGCGTACCTTTTGTATAATGGGTCAGCGACTTATTTTCCGTAGCGAGCTTAACCGTGTAGGGGAGGCGTAGCGAAAGCGAGTCTTAACAGGGCGACAAGTTGCGGGGAATAGACCCGAAACCGGGCGATCTACCCATGGCCAGAGTGAAGGTTGAGTAACATCAACTGGAGGCTCGAACCCACGTATGTTGAAAAATGCGGGGATGAGCTGTGGGTCGGAGTGAAAGGCTAATCAAGCCCGGAGATAGCTGGTTCTCCTCGAAAGCTATTTAGGTAGCGCCTCACGTATCACCACCGGGGGTAGAGCACTGTTTCGGCTAGGGGGTCATCCCGACTTACCAACCCGAGGCAAACTCCGAATACCGGTGAGTGCCAGCGTGGGAGACACACAGTGGGTGCTAACGTCCATTGTGGAAAGGGCAACAACCCAGACCGTCAGCTAAGGTCCCCAAATTCTGGTTAAGTGGGAAACGATGTGGGAAGGTTTAGACAGCTAGGAGGTTGGCTTAGAAGCAGCCATCCTTGAAAGAAAGCGTAATAGCTCACTAGTCGAATCGGCCTGCGCGGAAGATGTAACGGGGCTAAACCAGATACCGAAGCTACGGACATGCCTGCATCACTCAAGACTATTCGCTTGGCGTCGCCTGCGACGTCCAAGCGCTCCCCGAACAGCGAGTCGGCGAGCGATAAACGAGTGGTTTTCAGGATGCAGGTATGTGGTAGAGGAGCGTCGTGTAAGCCGATGAAGGGAGGCTGAGAAGCCTGCTGGAGGTATCACGAGTGCGAATGCTGACATGAGTAACGATAAAGGGCGTGAAAAACGCCCTCGCCGGAAGACCAAGGGTTTCTGTTCGACGCTAATCGGAGCAGAGTGAGTCGGCCCCTAAGGCGAGGCCGAAAGGCGTAGTCGATGGGAAACGGGTCAATATTCCCGTACCTCACAGTATTGCGATGGGGGGACGAAGAAGGCTAGGTGAGCCAGGCGACGGTCGTCCTGGTGAAAGTCCGTAGGCTGAACCATCAGGGAAATCCGGTGGTTCAAGGCCGAGAGACGAGACGAACAGCCCACGGGCTGGAAGTCATCGATGCCACGCTTCCAGGAAAAGCCTCTAAGCCTCAGATACTGCGAGACCGTACCCCAAACCAACACAGGTGGTCAGGGTGAGAATCCCCAGGCGCTTGAGAAAACTCGGGTGAAGGAACTAGGCAAAATGGTGCCGTAACTTCGGGAGAAGGCACGCCGCCGGTACGTGAACCCCCACGCGGGGGGAGCGGAAGGCGGTCGAAGATACCAGGTGGCTACAACTGTTTACTAAAAACACAGCACTCTGCTAACGCGCAAGCGGACGTATAGGGTGTGACGCCTGCCCGGTGCCGGAAGGTTAAGTGATGGCGTTAGCTTCGGCGAAGCGCTTGATCGAAGCCCCGGTAAACGGCGGCCGTAACTATAACGGTCCTAAGGTAGCGAAATTCCTTGTCGGGTAAGTTCCGACCTGCACGAATGGCGTAATGATGGCCACGCTGTCTCCACCCGAGACTCAGTGAAATTGAAATCGCCGTGAAGATGCGGTGTACCCGCGGCTAGACGGAAAGACCCCGTGAACCTTTACTATAGCTTCACACTGGACGCCGATGTTGCTTGTGTAGGATAGCTGGGAGGCTTGGAACCCCGGTCGCCAGACCGGGGGGAGCCACCCTTGAAATACCAGCCTGGCATCATTGGCGTTCTCACTCCGATCCGTGATCCGGATCGAGGACCGTGTGTGGTGGGTAGTTTGACTGGGGCGGTCTCCTCCCAAAGCGTAACGGAGGAGCACGAAGGTACCCTCAGCACGGTTGGACATCGTGCAGTGAGTGCAAGAGCACAAGGGTGCTTGACTGCGAGACAGACACGTCGAGCAGGTGCGAAAGCAGGTTCTAGTGATCCGGTGGTTCTGTATGGAAGGGCCATCGCTCAACGGATAAAAGGTACTCCGGGGATAACAGGCTGATACCGCCCAAGAGTTCACATCGACGGCGGTGTTTGGCACCTCGATGTCGGCTCATCACATCCTGGGGCTGAAGTCGGTCCCAAGGGTATGGCTGTTCGCCATTTAAAGTGGTACGCGAGCTGGGTTTAGAACGTCGTGAGACAGTTCGGTCCCTATCTGCCGTGGGCGCAGGATGTTTGCGAAGGGCTGCTCCTAGTACGAGAGGACCGGAGTGGACGCACCTCTGGTGTTCCGGTTGTCACGCCAGTGGCATTGCCGGGTAGCTAAGTGCGGACGGGATAACCGCTGAAAGCATCTAAGCGGGAAGCCCCCTTCAAGATGAGACATCCCCGAGGCCTTGAGCCTCCTGAAGGGCCCAGCAAGACGAGCTGGTTGATAGGCCGGGTGTGGAAGCGCTGCAAGGCGTTGAGCTAACCGGTACTAATGTGCCCGTGAGGCTTGACCCTATAACACCCAAGGGGTCGGGTCGCAGGACAACGATGAAGATGTCAAACAAGACAGACGGATACGCGAGACGATCACGAACAGCATGATATATCACCGGTTACGCCTGACGGCCATAGCGAGCGGGAACCACCTGATCCCTTGCCGAACTCAGCAGTGAAACCGCTCAGCGCCGATGGTAGTGTGGGGCCTCCCCATGCGAGAGTAGGACATCGTCAGGCACCAATACGCAAAGAACCCGGCCAAGCGCCGGGTTTTTTGTGTGCGGCTGTGTCATGGCGAGCGGAGCGTGGCCATCTCGGGGTTTGCCGACGGCGCCACCGCCCATACGAGATCGCCACGGCGTTAAAACGCCTCGCGACGACGGTAGCGGGCTGTGAGGACCGCACCCGCCACGTCATCGCGACCCCCTGGGTCATGGCGAGCGAAGCGTGGCCATCTCGGGTTTCGCCGATAGTGCCCCCGCATCCAAGAGATCGCCACGTCGCTATGCGACTCGCGATGACCGTAGCGGGAAAGTGCCAGCGCAAGTATGAGATCGCCACGTCGTTTACCCCCGTTTTCTGGTTGCTTGCGCTCCTCGCGACGACGGTAGCGGGCTGTGAGGACCGCACCCGCCACGTCATCGCGGCCCCCTGGGTCATGGCGAGCGAAGCGTGGCCATCTCGGGGTTGGTGGCTACCAGCAGGGCAAAGAGACCGCCACGCGACTTCTCGAGGGCATCACGAGGCGTTTTACGCCGTGGCAATCTCATACCGGCGGTAATGCAACGCGATTACGCACGCTGCCTATTCAGGCTGGCTAGCGCGCCAGCAGCGCGCTAGCGCTTCGTCAACGGCGCCTTCGGCACCGTCAAGGCTGAATGTCATGTACCAGGGCTCGCGCTCGCCCTGCTCAAAGCCCAGAAACAGCTTCCGACCGGCGCGCATGTCGTCAAGCAGGCCGACAAGGTCGTTCAGATAAAAGTGTACGTAAAAGCCGTCGTTGTCTTGCTCGGTGAAAAATTCGGCGACGGCCGGGCGCAGCGTTCGCTCATCCACGCGCAGCTGGGCGGGCACCACGTCGGCGGTCCCGGCCTCATCGGGGACGTCGTCCAACGCTACCCTTACTTCGAGCCAGGGCATATCGCAGACGCCGGGCGTGGCGTTGACGCTCAGGGTTGCATCGCCGTAGCTGGTGGTGTCTACCGCGCGAAAATGGCGCTCCTGCTGGCCTTCCGCACTGCGCGAAAGCGTCGCCGCCTGCCAGCCGCCGTAGGCCTCTGCGTCGCTTACGTTAAACGTCGCTGCCTGAGCGCCGCCGCCCAGGATCATGCCGGCCATCAGCATGGCGACGGCTACAAGCCACTGCGCGCGTGCCGGATACTGCCTGCGTTGTTTCATTGGATTATTGCCTGCTTGTTAGCTGTCTGGGTTGCTCTGCCGGGCCTGGGCCATGTGTGTCGGGCTGGCCGCTTATTTTGAGGCTCGATATTTTTTCAAACCCCATATATAGTACCCAGTGTTAAAAAAAATAGCTCATATGGTTTTCGGGTCGGCTATACTTCAGCGCGCCAGCACGTATAATGGCCGCCCATTTTACTTCATCGTACTGCCCGCGAGGGGAAGGAGTTTTGCGTCATGAGTACTGCTGCCAAAGCCGCTCAATCGTCCAATGATGTGCCGCTGCAGGTTCCCTCGCGGGAGATCTGGGATGCCAAATACCGTCTCAAGGACCGTCACAGCGAGCCGGTGGACGCCGACGTCAACGCGACCTACGAGCGCGTTGCCCGGGCGCTGGCCGAGGTTGAGGGCGACAAGGCCAAGCAGTGGCTGCCTAAGTTCCGCTGGGCGCTGGAAAACGGCGCCATTCCCGCCGGGCGCATTCTATCCAACGCCGGAGCGGAAGCTTACAAGCCCGCCGTGAGCCTGATCAACTGCACCGTGTCGCGTACCATACGCGATTCCATGCGCGATATTCTTGATTCCGTGGTGGATGCCGGGATGACGCTGAAGTCCGGCGCCGGTATCGGCTACGACTTTTCTACCCTGCGCCACAAGGGTGCCTTTGTCTTTGGCGCCGGGGCCGGGACCAACGGCCCGCTGGCGTTCATGGATATCTACGACAAGATGTGCTTCACCGTGGCCTCCGCCGGCGGGCGGCGCGGCGCCCAGATGGGCACCTTTGACGTGGGCCACCCCGACGTCCGCGAGTTTATCCAGGCCAAGCGCGAGGCCGGCCGTCTGCGTCAGTTCAACCTGTCGCTGCTGATTACCGACGAGTTCATGGAAGCGGTCAAGCAGAACGCCGAGTGGCCGCTGGCCTTCCCCCTGCATCCGGGCGAGAAGGACGACGTCAGCGACAAGGACATCATCTACCGCGACTGGCCGGTGGTGGAAGACGGCTACACCGTGGACGACGAGGGTCGGGTGGCCTGTCGCGTGGTCGAGATCATCCACGCCCGGGAGCTGTGGGATACCATCATGGCGTCCACCTACGACTACGCCGAGCCGGGGTTCATCCTGATCGACCAGGTCAACCGCATGAACAACAACTGGTTCTGCGAAGAAATCCGCGCCACCAACCCCTGCGGCGAGCAGCCGCTGCCGCCGGAGGGTGCCTGCCTGCTGGGGTCGGTCAACCTGACGCGCTTCGTCATCGATCCTTTCAGCGACAAGCCGCGCTTTGACTGGAAGCGCTACCGCGAAGTGGTGGCGATCTTCACCCGCATGCTGGATAACGTGGTGGAAATTGCCGGGCTGCCGCTGCCCGAACAGCAGCGCGAGATCGAGGCCAAGCGCCGTCACGGCATGGGCTTTCTGGGGCTGGGCTCGACGCTCACCATGCTCAAGATTCCCTACGGCTCCAAGGAGTCGCTCGCGTTTACCGAAGAGGTCAGCCGCCATCTCGCCATCGAGGGCTGGAAGCAGGCGCTGGAGCTCTCCCGGGAGAAGGGCATGGCGCCGGTGCTGGAAGAAGAGCACACGCTCACGCCGCGGATGCTGCGCGAGCGTCCGCAGCTGAAAAAGGACGGCTACGAGGTCGGCGACAAGGTGCCCGGACGCATTCTCCATGCCCGCTATAGCGCCTACATGGCCAAGGTAGCGGAGCACGAGCCCGAGCTGGTTACGGCGCTTGCCGAGCACGGCGCGCGCTTTACCCACCACAGCTCGATTGCGCCCACCGGCACGATCTCGCTGTCCATGGGTAACAACGCCTCCAACGGTATCGAGCCGTCGTTCTCACACCGCTATTACCGCAACGTCATCCAGACGGGCAAGAAAACCAAGGAGCAGGTCGAGGTGGTGTCGTTCGAGCTTGCCGCCTATCGCCATTTCATCGCCGCCGACGCGGTAGAAAGCGATCTGCCGGGCTACTTCATCACCGCCGACAGCGTTACCCCCGAGCAGCATGTGGCGGTGCAGGCCGCGGCCCAGCAGTGGGTGGATTCCGCGATTTCGAAAACGGTGAACGTGCCCACGGAGTTTCCCTTCGAGCAGTTCCAGGACCTGTATCTGCAGGCCTATGAAAGCCGCCTGAAGGGCTGCACCACCTTCCGCTTCAACCCGGAGGCGTTCCAGGGCGTGCTGGTGCGCGAGGACGACCTGAAGAGCACCACCTACGAGTTTGAGCTGGAAAACGGCGAAACCGTCGAGCTTAACGGCAACGACACGGTGATTTACGATGGCGAAGAGCATAACGCCGCCAACCTGTTTGATGCGCTGAAGGAAGGCACTTACGGCAAGTGGTAAGCGCCTTGCGCCCGGGCAGAGCCCTGAGCTGAGTCCCGGGCGTCATTTCGTGTCCGTCATTAAGACCTCGCTGTTGAGTGGAGAACATCATGGCCGTTGAAATTACCTCAAAAATTGTGGGCTATCGCATCAAGCAGGACGAGCCCGCGGCTCCCGAACCGGTGCTGCCGGACGAGAACCCGTTGACCGTGCGTATACCGTCGCGTCCGGAGGGGACGCTTGAAGCCGTCTCGGAGAAGATTTCCTACGTCGGCGCCGAAGGGCGCAAGAAGGTTTACCTGCTGGTCTCGTTCATGCCGGTGGAAGGCGCCGTTGGCGGCAAGCGCGTGGTGATCGAGCGCCCGGTGGAGTTTTTCTTCCCCTCCGGGCAGCTGTCCAGCGAACACCAGTGGATCACCGCCACCATGCGCAGCCTGTCGCTTGCCGCCCGGGGCGGCTACGTCACCCAGGCGGTGGCCGATCTGCGCAAGGTCGCCTGGGACAAGGGCCTGGTGCGCTGCGGCTGGAATCGCCACGGCAAGCCGGTATTTCACGACTCGGAAGTCTCGGCCATCGCCTGGTCGATCCAGCAGATCCTCTATCGCCGCGGGTTTCTCGACCAGGACGGCAACCAGGTGCCGGTGGAAGACCTGGTGGAGCGCTACGCCCAGCGTAGGGCCAACGGCTACGTCTGGCAGGCGGATGACGAAGACGCTGAAACCCCCGAGCTCGGCACGGTCGAGCCCATCGACGGCGGCACCGACGCGTCCTCGGCATCGGCCGGCCCGGCGGTCGTCGGCCACTGCCCCGAGTGTCGCGGCGAGCTGATCATGATGGACGGCTGCCCCACCTGCTACGCCGGCTGCGGCTGGTCCAAGTGCGGCTAAACCGTTATCCTTGGCGCTTTGCCTTCCCTGTGAGAGCGGGGAAGGCGCCCTTTACCCTTATTTGTGATCCGCGTAGGGCCATACCGGCCTGACCCAGCATGCCGCCACGCTTTTCGACGTTTTTCCCCAGGCCCTTTCAAGGGTTTGCCCCCTGTTTTTCTGCGCTGCTTTGCTGGCTGGTGTCGTCGCCGCTGTGGGCGGATACCCTGTGGCTTGAGAACGGCGACCGGATTACCGGCAAGGCCATCGAGAAAACGGCGACGCGCTGGCGCATTGACACCGGCTACGCCGGCGAAATCGATATTGATGCCGAGCGCGTGGAGCGCGTGGTGCTGGACGAGCCCCCGGCGCCAAGCATCAAGGTAGCCAATGCCCTGGGGTTTGCCACCCAGCCCAAGCCCCCCGACCCCGAGACCGCCAAGGAAAAGGCCGCCTCGTCACCAACCGAGCGCCCGTTTACCGCCAGCGGCGGGGTAGATATTGCCGTGGAGTACGACCACAGCACCGCCGACACCCAGGAGCTCGAGCTGGACCTGCGCCAGCGTATCGAGACCGGCCATTGGCGGCACCACTGGCGCGCCGACTATCACCGAGAGTATCGCGACGGCAAGCGGCGCAAGAACGACTGGCACCTGGCCTACTCGCCCAAGCGCTTTTTTGCCCCCCAGCGCTTCTGGCAGGGGCGCGTGAGCACCAACCGCGACTGGAACGAGGCTCTCGAGCGGCGTTTCTCCCTTGGCGCGGGGCCGGGGTACCAGCTGTGGGACAATGAGCGCGGCGCGTTTTCGCTGTCGGCGCTTTTAACCCGCAACCGCTACGAGTACGCCAACGAGGGTGACGAAAACTTCCAGGCCGGCGTGCTGCAGTGGCAGTTCAACCGCTACCTGTGGGACCAACTGTTCGAGGTTTACGCCAACGGCCGCGCCGGCCGGGCTCTTACCCGCAGCACCAGCTTTTTGCTCGACACCGAAACTGGCCTACGCTACCCGTTCACCGAGTGGGCGTCTTTGCAGATGTCGGTAGAAACCGACTGGGTGGAAAACAGCGTCGAAGACCTGAACGACACCACCTACAACCTCGGCATCGGGCTCAACTGGTGATGCGCGGACGCCAAGGCCAGCGTCGTAGCCTCTATCCCCCGGGGTGAGCCGTCAACAGGTCTGCGAGGGGGCGCTATAAATCCGTCCCTGGACGCTACCTACGCCATCCATGGCGTAGAACCCCCTCTTCGACCTGTCCCCGGCTCCTCTGGACTTATCCAACTACGATAGCCTGCCCGGACCGCCGGGTAGATTGATATTCTCCATGGCGTCTGTATATAGTCTGCATTGGCGCTTGGCCGCCGCCGGGCATACCATTAGCTTGCTACTTTTCTGGTGCCCGCTGATCCGGCACCGATCCTTCATTTGAGGAGTGCATCATGCAAAGCCGCTACTACACCATCCATGAACACCCCCAGGGGCTGCCGTCCCGGGAGCTGTTTGCACTGGAGCAGCGCGAGCTTGGCGCGCTCGCCGAGGGCGAGGTGCGCATCCGCAATTCCTGGCTGTCGGTGGATCCGTACATGCGCGGCAGGATGGACGGCGTGACTACCTATATCGAGCCGTTTGTCCTCGGTGAGCCCCTGGAAGGCGCCGCCGTGGGTGAAGTGATCGAATCCCGGGATGCGCGCTTCAAGGTCGGCGACAAGGTGAGCCACATGGCCGGCTGGCGGGATATTGCCCAGCTGCCGGCGGAGCAGGTCGAGCCGCTGCCCGACTTCGACGTGCCCGAGCAGGCGTATCTCGGCGTGCTGGGCATGCCCGGCACCACCGCCTGGGTGGGGCTCAACGTGATCGCCGACATGCAAAAAGGCGACAACGTACTGGTGAGCGCGGCCAGCGGCGCGGTGGGCTCGCTCGCCGTACAGCTAGCCAAGGCCAACGGCGGCACCGTGGTCGGCATCGCCGGCGACCAGCATAAGCTCGACTGGCTTGAGTCTCAGGGCGTGAAGGCGGTCAGCTACAAGGGCAAAAACGCCGCCGAGCTGAGCAAAGCGCTGAAGGAGGCCTGCCCCGAGGGCTTTGACGTCTACTACGAAAACGTCGGCGGCGACTGTCTCGAAGCCGCGCTGAATAACCTGCGCGTCGGCGCGCGCATCGCCGTGTGCGGCATGATTGCCCGCTACAACGATGACGCCCCGGCCGCCGGCCCCGGCAATCTGGCGATGATATTGATCCGCCGCGCACGCATGCAGGGCTTTATCGTGTTTGACCACTGGGAGCATCACACCGACTTCGTCAACGAGTTCGGCCCTCGGGTGGCCAGCGGCGAAATCGACTACCGGGAAACCGTCAAGGAAGGGCTCGAAAGCCTGCCCGACGCCTTTCTCGCGCTGTTCTCCGGGGCCAACCAGGGCAAGATGCTGGTGAAGCTGTAAGCCCACGACTGAGCCCGTTTTACTTTCTGTTCAAGGATGCCTGATGGCACACGAAACGCTACTCACGCCGGTTAATCTGGGCAGCCTGACGCTGCCCAACCGTATTCTCATGGCGCCGCTGACCCGGGCGCGTACGCCGGACAGCGTCCCCGGCCCGCTGCAGCAGACCTACTATGGCCAGCGCGCCGGCGCCGGGCTGGTCGTCAGCGAAGCGACCAATATCTCGCCCACCGCCCGGGGCTATGTGTATACCCCGGGCATCTGGACCGACGCCCAGGAAGCCGGCTGGAAAGACGTGGTCGACGCGGTGCACGCCAAGGGCGGGCGTATGGCGCTGCAGCTGTGGCACGTGGGCCGGGTCTCCCACGAGATGGTGCAACCGGACGGCCAGCCGCCGGTCGCGCCCAGCGCGCTCAAGGGCGAGGGTGCCCAGTGCTTCGTGGAGTTTGACGACGGCAGCGCCGGGCGCCACCCCACCAGCACGCCCCGGGCGCTGGAAACCGACGAGCTTGCCGAGGTCGTGGACGATTACCGCCAGGCCGCGGTGCGCGCCCGGCGCGCCGGGTTCGACATGGTGGAAGTCCACGCGGCCAACGCCTACCTGCTCAACCAGTTTCTCGCCACCGGCAGCAACCAGCGCTCAGACCGCTACGGCGGCTCGCTTGCAAATCGCGCGCGTTTCCCGCTGGAAGTGGTCGATGCCGTGGTGGAGGTGTTCGGCGCCGAGCGCGTAGGCGTTCGCCTGTCGCCGTTCATCGAAATCTTCGGCCTGACCGACGATGAGCCCGAGGCCATGGCGTTTTACCTGACCGAGCAGCTTTCCGCCCGGGGGCTTGCCTACCTGCACATCAACGAGCCCAACTGGGCCGGCGGCGATATTACCCTTTCTGAGGAGTTCCGCCGGGGTCTGCGCGAGCGTTTTGGCGGCGGCCTGATTTTCTGCGGCCACTACGACGCCGAGCGCGCCGAGCAAATTATCGACGCAGGTCTCGCCGACGCCGTGGCCATCGGCCGCTCGTACATCGCCAATCCTGACCTGGTCGAGCGCTTTCGCCAGGGGGCGGCGCTCAATGAGCCCGACTCCGCCACCTTCTACGGCGGCGGCGCGGAAGGCTATACCGACTATCCGTTCTTGCCGGCGAAAGAGCCCGTTACAGCTAGCTAACGCCTAGCGCCCTGCGGGGCGCTATTTTGTTGCCGTCGCCTTTTTTGCCGTTTTTCCGGCGGCGGCGCGCGCAAGCATCGGCGCCAGAAAGCGCCCGGTGTGAGAAGCTTCCACCCTGGCCACCTGCTCCGGCGTGCCCTCGGCGATGATACGGCCGCCGCCGGCGCCGCCCTCGGGCCCCAGATCGATCAGCCAATCGGCGGTCTTGATCACGTCGAGGTTATGTTCGATCACCAGCACGGTGTTGCCGTGGTCGCGCAGGCGGTGGAGCACCACCAACAGCTGGCGGATATCCTCGAAGTGCAGCCCGGTGGTGGGCTCGTCGAGGATATACAAGGTTTGTCCAGTATCGCGCTTGGCCAGCTCCCGGGCGAGCTTCACCCGCTGGGCCTCGCCGCCGGAGAGCGTGGTCGCGCTTTGCCCCAGTTTGACGTAGGAAAGCCCGACGTCGACAAGCGTCTGCAGCCGGCGGGCAATGGCGGGTACCGGGCTGAAGAATGCCAGCGCTTCTTCCACCGTCATTTTCAGCACCTCGTCGATGGTCTTGCCCTTGTAGTGGATATCCAGGGTTTCGCGGTTGTAGCGCTTGCCCTGGCACACGTCGCAGGGCACGTAGATATCCGGCAGGAAGTGCATCTCCACCTTGATCATGCCTTCACCCTGGCAGGCCTCGCAGCGCCCGCCCTTGACGTTGAACGAGAAGCGCCCGGGCTTGTAGCCCCGCGCCCGGGCTTCGTGGGTGCCGGCAAACAGCTCGCGGATGGGGGTAAAAATCCCGGTGTAGGTGGCCGGGTTGGAGCGCGGCGTGCGCCCGATGGGGCTCTGGTCGATGTCGATGACTTTGTCCAGCTGGTCGAGCCCGTCAAGCGTCTGGTACGGCGCCGGGGTCAGGGTGGTGGCGCGGTTCAGATCCCGGGCGGCAATGGGCATCAGGGTGCCGTTGATCAGCGTCGACTTGCCCGAGCCCGAGACCCCGGTGACGCAGACAAAGCAGCCCAGCGGCAGCGTAAGCGTAACGTCCTGCAGGTTGTTGCCGCTGGCGCCGGCCAGCACCAGCTGCTTTTCCGGGTTACCGGGAATGCGGTACTGGGGCACGGCGATTTCGCGCTCGCCGCGCAGGTACTGACCGGTGAGCGAGCCCGGGGTATGGGTCACCTCGTCCGGCGTGCCCTGGGCGACCACCTCGCCGCCGTGAACGCCGGCGCCGGGGCCGATGTCCAGCACGTGGTCGGCGCGGCGAATGGCCTCTTCGTCGTGTTCGACCACGATCACGGTATTGCCCAGGTCGCGCAGCCGCTCGAGGGTTCTCAGCAGGCGGTCGTTATCGCGCTGGTGCAGCCCGATGGAAGGCTCGTCGAGGATATACATCACACCCACCAGCCCCGCGCCGATCTGGCTAGCAAGCCTGATGCGCTGGGCTTCGCCGCCGGAGAGCGTATCCGCGCTGCGCTCGAGGTTGAGGTAATCAAGACCCACGTTGACCAGAAACTCCAGCCGCGAGTGGATCTCGGACACAATGCGCGCGGCGATCTCGCCGCGCTGGCCGGAAAGCGCCAGGCGGGAGAAGTAGTCCCAGGACTCACCGATGGGCAGTCGCACCACGTCGGCGATGGTGCGGCCGTCGACGAAGACGTGGCGCGACTCCCGGCGCAGCCGGGTGCCGTGGCACTGGGTGCAGGCGCTGGCGGTCACGTAGCGGGCAAGCTCCTCGCGCAGCATGCTGGACTCGGTTTCATGGTAGCGGCGCCTGAGGTTGGGCAGCACGCCTTCAAACGGGTGCTCCCGGGTGATCTTTTGCCCGCGATCGTTGGCGTAGACAAAAGGTACCGGCTCGCGCCCGGTGCCGTTGAGGATGATGTCGCGCTCGCCCGAGGTCAGCTTCTGCCACGGGGTTTCCAGAGGGAAGCCGTAGTGATCCGCCAGCGACTTGAGCTGGGTGAAGTAGTAGACGTTGCGCCGGTCCCAGCCCTTGATCACGCCTTCGGCAAGCGAAAGCTCCGGGTGGCTTACGAGCTTGTTGGCGTCGAAGTACTGCTGCACCCCGAGCCCGTCGCAGCCGCTGCACGCGCCGGCGGGGTTGTTGAACGAAAACATCCGCGGCTCGAGCTCGGCCAGCGAATAGCCGCATACCGGGCAGGAAAAGCGCGAGGAAAACGCCAGGTCTTCTGCGTCGCCGTCCATGTAGCGAATCATCGCCGTGCCGTCGGCCAGGGACAGCGCCGTTTCGAAGGATTCCGCCAGCCGCTGGGCGATATCGTCGCGGACCTTGAAGCGGTCAACGACGACGCTGATGTCGTGTTTCTTGCGCTTGTCCAGCGGGGCGATGTCGTCAAGCTCCAGCACCTGGCCGTCGATCAGCACGCGCACAAACCCCTGGGCGCGCAGCTCGGCCAAAAGCTGCAGGTGCTCGCCCTTGCGGCCCTTGATCACCGGGGCGAGCAGCATGAGTTTGGTGCCGGCTTCCAGATTCATCACCTGGTCGACCATCTGCGAGACGGTCTGGGCTTCGAGGTCCTCGCCGTGCTCGGGGCAGCGCGGCGTACCCGCCCGGGCGAACAGCAGGCGCAGATAGTCGTAGATTTCGGTGATGGTGCCCACGGTGGAGCGCGGGTTGTGCGAGGTGGATTTCTGCTCGATGGAAATCGCCGGGGACAGCCCTTCGATATGGTCGATATCGGGCTTTTCCATCATCGACAGGAACTGGCGCGCGTAGGTGGAAAGCGACTCCACGTAGCGGCGCTGGCCCTCGGCGTAAAGCGTGTCAAACGCCAGCGACGACTTGCCCGAGCCGGAAAGCCCGGTGACCACGATGAGCTTGTCTCGGGGCAGGGTCACGTCGATCTGCTTGAGGTTGTGGGTGCGGGCGCCCCTGACCAGAATGCTTTCCATCAATACCTCATTTACGCGCGGCAAAAGATCAAGTATACGGTTTGCCGAGCCCCGGGGGCAAAGCGCGCTTGTCTTCGGACGGCGTTTTCAGCGACGGCGAAGCGCGCTAGAATGGAGCGCTTTTCTTCTTTTTGCGCGCCGTTGACGTGGAACCGTGACGGTCGCACCCGATGTATCAACGTTGAGGCTCTATGGCCAAGGTTTCTGCACTGCTTCTACCTTCCGAGCGCCGCGCCATCAGCGGCCTGGCGGGGCTCTACGCGTCGCGCATGCTGGGGCTTTTCATGGTGCTGCCGGTGCTGGCGCTTTATGCCGACGAGCTGGCCGGCTCGACGCCGCTGCTGGTGGGCGTGGCGCTGGGCGTTTACGGGTTGACTCAGGCCTGCCTGCAGATTCCTTTCGGGCTTTTATCCGACCGCTTCGGGCGCAAGCGCATCATCGCCGTGGGCCTGGTGCTGTTCGCGCTGGGCAGCGCGGTGGCCGCCTTGGCCGATTCCATCACCGGCATTATTGCCGGGCGCGCGCTGCAGGGCAGCGGGGCGGTGGCGGCGGCGATCATGGCGCTTCTGGCCGACCAGACCCGGGAGCAGGTGCGCACCGCCGCCATGGCGACCATTGGGCTTTCCATCGGCATTGCCTTTGCCGTAGCCATGGCGCTGGGCCCCTGGCTTGCCGCCAAGGCCGGGCTTTCCGGCGTGTTCTGGTTTACCACCGGACTCACCGCCGTGGGGCTCTTTGTGCTGTGGCGCTGGGTGCCGGCAGCGCCGCGCCGGGTGAAACACCAGGACGTGGGCATGGACCGAGGGCAGCTCAAGCGCGTGCTTGTTCGCCCGGACCTGTGGCGTATCGACCTGTCGATTTTTGCCCTGCACCTGACGCTGATGGCAAGCTTTGTCGCCGTGCCGCTGCGGCTGGTGGACGCGGGCATCGAGGCGTCCTGGCATGGCCTTGCGTATCTGCTGATCATGGGTGGGGCCTTTGTGCTGATGATTCCGCTGGTGATCGTGGCGGAAAAGAAGCAGCTGATGAAGCCCGTCTGCCTGCTGGCTATCGGTGTCATTACGCTGAGCCTCGCCGGGCTGGGACTGCCGCTGTCCCACGGGGTGGGGCTGTTTGTGCTGCTGCTTACGTTTTTCACCGGCTTTAATTTGCTCGAAGCCATGCTGCCCTCCATGCTCAGCAAGCTGGCGCCGGCGGGCGCCAAGGGGACCGCCATGGGCGTGTACTCCACCGGGCAGTTTCTGGGCGCTTTTCTCGGCGGTACCCTGGGCGGCTGGCTGTCCAGCGCCTTTGGGCTCAACGCCGTATTTTTGGGCTGCGCGGCGCTGGCGCTTGCCTGGTGGGCTATCATGTGGTCCATGCCCAAGCCGCCGCCCCTGGCAAGCGAAGTGGTAGCGCTTGACGAGGCGCCGGCGGAAACGCTGGACGCGCTGCTCGAGCGCCTCGCTCAGGTGGCCGGCGTTGAGGACGTGATGCTGGCACCCGAGGAGCGCGTCGCCTATCTCAAGGTCAATCGTCAGACCCTCGACGAAGCGGCGCTTTCCCGGCTGTTGCCGGCGGCGGCAACACATTCCCGTGATGCCGGCGACGCCGGCTGACACCCTTACTGACGCATCAAGGAGCATCTGATGGCTCGCGGTATCAATAAAGTTATTCTTATCGGCAACCTCGGCCAGGATCCCGAGGTGCGTTTTGCGCCCTCGGGGACGGCTGTGGCCAACCTCAATCTGGCGACCACGGACACGTGGATGGATCGCCAGAGCGGACAGCGCCAGGAGCGTACCGAGTGGCACCGCATCGTGCTGTTCAGCAAGACCGCGGAGATCGCCCAGCAGTACCTGCGCAAGGGCTCCAAGGTCTACATCGAAGGGCGGCTGCAAACGCGCAAATGGCAGGACCAAAACGGCCAGGACCGCTACAGCACCGAGGTGGTGTGCAACGACATGCAGATGCTTGACTCTCGCGGCGGTGGCGGTATGGGCGGCCAGCAGGGGTATCAGCCCCAGCAGGGCGGCGGGCAGCCCCAGCAGCCCGCGCCTCAGCCGCAGCAGGGCCACCCCGGCCAGCAGCAACAGCAGCCGGCGCCGCAAAACCCGCCGCAGCAGGGCCAGCAGGGCGGAAGCTACGGCGCGCCCAACCCGGACAGCTTCGACGACTTCGACGACGAGATTCCCTTCTAAGAGCGACCTTGCTATGGCAAAAGCCCCGTTTTGACGGGGCTTTTTTGTGCCGGTGCGAGGGGCGCCGGGGCATGGTGTCAGCTCAGCGTCTGTACGCCACCGCCGACGTTGTTGACCAGCACGTGGCTACTGCCAAAGGTCTTGAGGGTCTTGTCGATCAGCGCTCGTCATCTTCAGGTCGTCCTCAGTACAGATGAACGGCCTGGAAGCGGGCCAGCGTCTCGCTGTCATCATTGGTAAGCGTCAGTGTCTTGCCGTTGACTTCCCAGCGCTCGACCTGGTTCAGGGCGTTGAGATAGGCGCGTTCGGCACCGGCCGTCTCCGGGCAGGCCATCATGGTGGTCGCCAGCTGCTCGAAGGCAATATGCGTATCGTCTTGGCTGTAGTTGCCCATCAGCTGGTTGCAGCCCGTGGCGCCGGCGACGCGCTGATCGTCTTCGTGCAGCACAAAGTGCGCCTCGCGCTGGTCATCCTGGGTATCCGCCACGGGGCCGTCGGCCAGTTCCGTGAGCTTCCAGTAGGTGTTGGCAAGGGCAACGTCGGGCGTGTCGTCGGCGGCGCTCTGGTCGGTGCTGTGGGCGGCACAGCCGGAAAGCCCCAGGGCAAGCCCCAGTAGCAGTGAGTAACCGGCTGTTCTGGTGACGTTTTTCATGCTTTCCCCTTGTGTTGAGCAGAACGGTTTCGTGTCGCTATTCGGTGCGCTTGCAGCAGCGCCCTGTCTTAGAGTCCTGTGCGGTCGCAAGTTCCCGATAGCTTTATAAGCTTATCATCAATGTATATGTGGACTGACCGTCACTGGCGTTAGCCGGGTGGATTGCTGTCGCACTCATGATGAGTTGGCGCGGGCAGAAAAATGCCGTGAACACGGCGTGTCCACGGCATCGTTAGCGGGCTTTTGCCTCGGCCGTTGGCGGCCGGGGTCAAGGCTCGCGCATCAGCTTGCGCTGTTGGCCTTGGCGCCAGGCTGATGGGCGACGGAGTCTTCGGCCGCCTCGGCGGCTTCGATGGCTTCGCGCTCCTTGGCCTCATCGGACAGCGACTTGTTGGGCAGTACGATGTTGAGCACAAAGGCGGTGATGGCCGCCACCACGATCGGCGCGCCGCCGATGATGTTCCGCACTACTTCGGGGAACTGCGCGATTGCTTCGGGAACCGAGGCGATACCCAGGCTCAGCGCCAGCGCCAGACCCACAATGGTCATGTTGCGGGCGGACATTTCATCCTTCACCAGCAGCTGGATGCCGGTCATGGTAATCATGCCGAAAACGGTAATGGTCGCGCCGCCCAGCACCGGGTACGGGATGGTGGTCATCACCGCGCTGAACTTGGGGCTCAGGCCGGCGAGGATCATGAAGACCGCGGTGATGGCGAGAACGAAGCGGCTGATGACCTTGGTCATGGCGACGATACCCACGTTCTGGCTGAACGTAGAGGTCGGCAAAGCGCCGAAGAACGCGCTGACGGCGGTGGTCAGGCCGTTGCCCAGCAGGCCACCGGTGAGCTCCTTGGTTTCCAGCTCGCGGTTCATGCCGCCAACCGAAGTGGCCGAAAGATCGCCGATGGTCTGCACCGAGTTGATCACGCAGATCACCACCATGGAGGCGATGGCGGCGCCGTGGAACTCCATCTCGAACGGCATTACCCTGGGTACCGAGAACCAGGCTGCTTCGCCGATGCTTGAGAAGTCGACCATGCCCAGCGCCAGGGAAATGATGTAGCCAACCACGATGCCCACGATGATCGCGGACAGCTTGATCACGCCCTTGCCGAACTGCGAGGCAAGCAGCACGGTCACCAGGGTGATCCCGCCAACGGCCCAGTTGATCAGATCGCCAAAGCCTTCCGCCGAGGTGTTACCGCTGCCGGCCATGTACTTTACGGCAATGTCGTAAAGCGAAAGCCCGATGACCAGAACCACGGTGCCGGCCACGACCGGGGGAAAGAGCTGGCGGATATACTGGATGAAGTAGCCCACCAGCATCATGACGATGCCGCCGATCAGCTGGGCGCCGAGAATACCCTCGATGCCAAAGCCGTTGCCGACGGCAATCAGCGTTGGCACATAGGCGAAGCCCACGCCGAAGAGATGGCCGGCAGGCGGGCGCCGAACTTCCACACGCCGTAAAGGTGGAAAATAGTGCAGATACCCGAGGCGAGTACCGCTACCTGAACCAGCAGCAGCTGCTCCTGGGGCGTGGCGTCAACGACGCCGGCAACGATGATCGGCGGCGTGATGACGCCGGCGATCATGGCCAGCAGGTGCTGCAGCGAAATGGGCAGAGCCTTGTAGAATTTGGGCCGGCTGTAGAAGTCGAACAGGGACCGGTTGGTCGTGTCTGTACGCTTCCCCAGTTCCGGAGATGCGCTTGCGTCGCTCATCGGGATTTCTCCTTAGCTTTGTTGTTGTATGCACTACAAAGAGTAGGTTGTTTCATCAATATCGAGCCACTGTACACAAAACGGTTGTGAAAAATAAATATGCTTGGCGTTTTTCTTTGCTGCCGTGACACCGCTCGGCGTTCGCCAGCTTCGCTGCGGCAGGCGCGGTAAGAGCGTCGCTGTAGCGCTGAAACAAAGTAAATTACTGAGTAAAACAACACGTTAATGATTTTTCTGTGGCTTTGGCGGCGCGTGGCGGACGGGTTTTTTATGCGCTTGGGGCGCTTATGATGCAGGCCGGTCCGGGCTAAGGGCTAGGTTAAGCCTTTAGTATAAGTGTATTTTTGTATACAAAAAGGGGCGATACTGTCTGCGTTATCGCGGCTATCGTTGACTCGAATGCCGGTGTAGCCGCTGCGCTGATGCTGTTACGCGTCCGATAGCCGAGCGCACCTGTCACCGCTGGATAAGCCCCGTTGGAGAAGACGAAAAAGGACTCAGCCATGGATAAGTTGCACGATAAGGAAAGCCAGCCGTCGGCGCCGGCCCGCGGCGGAGGGGCCGGTAAAAATGGCGACGGCGCCGAGCGGCATGAAGCCATTTACCGGGCCATCAGCGATGCGATTATCGAACATCAGCTGCTGCCGGGCGCCAGGCTGCGGGAGGATGCCCTGGCCGAGGTATTCAGCGTCAGCCGCACCGGGATACGCAAGATTTTGCAGCGGTTGGCTCTGGAGCAGCTGGTCACGCTCACGCCCCGGCGTGGGGCAAGTGTGACCCGGCCCACGGCGAGCGAGGCCCGGGACGTGTTCGCCGCCCGGCAGCTGGTGGAGTGCGGCCTGATGCCCGACGTCGCGCGGCGGATTACGCCGGAAGACGTCCGCGACCTGCGCCAGATGGCGCGCGCAGAGCGCGATGCCCTGGGGCGGAGCGAGAAAAGTCGGGCCATCAAGCTTTCTGCCGCGTTTCACGAGCGCCTGGGCGAGCTTTCCGGCAATGCCGCGCTTGCCGGTTTTATCCGTCAGCTGTGCTCGCGCTCCTCGCTGATTCTTGCCGTATACGGCAATACCGGCCACCTGGGCTGCGAGTCTCACGACCACGATGACCTGGTGGGGTACCTGGAGCGTGGCGAAGGCACCAACGCCAAGGCGTTCATGCAGCGCCATCTCAGGGAGGTTGAAGCCTCGCTTGCGGTAGTAGAAGAGCAGGCCGGCGCGCCCGACCTGCACCAGATATTCGGGCTGGGCGGCCACTAAAGCGCCGGGCTTTGCGGTGCGGTAACGCCGCCGCCGCGTGCCTGCTGACGGTGGCTAAACTCTGCGCTGGCCCTGGTCGCTGGGTTGAAGCTCCCTCCTTATCTCACAGTTTATTGACTTAATGCCTTGATTAACCGGTGAAAAATGAGCCGATCGGCAAGGCAGATGCCATTTTTTCATTTTAATGGAAAATATTTCCACAAATTATTGACAGCTCGGCGTCTAGCGCATACTTTTGAATACAAGTACTGGATACCGTTGTGGCCACCGCCCTTTAAAGACCGACGGTCGGGTGGCCGGTTTTGAACACAACCGTATCGGCTACGGCAATGTTCCTGACGGCGGGACGTTCGTTTATCGAGGGGCGCTGGCGCTTGCCTGATCAGAGCAGCCGGGGTTCCTGACTGAGGAGAGATTCAAATGGCTAAGATGACTGCTGCTGAAGCCGCCATCCACGTGCTCAAGAAAGAAGGCGTGGACGTGACGTTCGGCCTGCCCGGCGCGGCGATCAACCCGTTCTATGCGGCCATGCGCAAGGTGGGCGGCGTGGATCACGTGCTGGCACGCCACGTCGAGGGCGCCTCGCACATGGCCGAGGGTTACACCCGCACCGAGGCGGGCAATATCGGCGTGTGTGTGGGCACCTCGGGCCCGGCCGGCACCGACATGATCACCGGCCTTTACTCGGCCAGCGCCGATTCCATTCCGATCCTGTGCGTGACCGGCCAGGCGCCGGCGGCCAAGCTGCACAAGGAAGACTTCCAAGCGGTCGATATCCAGGCGATTGCCGAGCCGGTTACCAAGTGGGCGATCACCGTGCTGGAGCCGGCCCAGGTGCCGCGTGCCTTCCAGAAAGCCTTCCAGCTAATGCGCAGCTCGCGCCCCGGCCCGGTGCTGATCGACCTGCCCATCGACGTGCAGATGAGCGAAATCGAGTTCGACCCGGATACCTACGAGCCGCTGCCGGCGTACAAGCCGAGCGCCAGCCGGGCGCAGATCGAAAAAGCGCTGGGCATGCTCAACGAGTCCGAGAAGCCGCTGCTGGTAGCCGGCGGCGGCATCATCAACGCCGATGCCAGCGACCTGCTCACCGAGTTTGCCGAAACGGCGGGTATTCCGGTGATCCCCACGCTGATGGGCTGGGGCGCGATTCCCGACGACCACGAGCTGATGGCCGGCATGGTGGGGCTGCAGACGCACCACCGCTACGGTAACGCCACCATGCTCGAGTCCGACTTTGTCATGGGCATCGGCAACCGCTGGGCCAACCGTCACACCGGTGACGTCGCGACCTATACCGAAGGCCGCCAGTTCGTCCACGTCGATATCGAGCCGTTCCAGATCGGGCGCATCTTCGGCCCGGACTACGGCATCGTCTCCGACGCCAAGGCAGCCCTTGAGCTGTTCGTCGAAGTGGCCAAGGAGTGGAAGGCCGCGGGCAAGCTGAAGGACCGCAGCGCCTGGGCCAAGGAGTGCTACGATCGCAAGCGTGACACGGCCATGCTGCGCAAGACCGACTTCAAGGAGACGCCGGTCAAGCCCCAGCGCGTTTACCAGGAAATGAACAAGGCGTTCGGCAAGAACACGCGCTACGTCTCGTCCATCGGCCTGTCGCAGATCGCCGGCGCGCAGTTCCTGCACGTCTACAAGCCGCGCCACTGGATCAACTGTGGCCAGGCCGGCCCGCTGGGCTGGACCATTTCGGCGGCGCTGGGCGTGCGTCGCGCCGACCCGAAGACCGATATCGTCGCGCTGTCCGGCGACTATGACTTCCAGTTCATGATCGAAGAGCTGGCCGTGGGCGCGCAGTTCAACCTGCCCTACATCCACGTGCTGGTGAACAACTCCTACCTGGGCCTGATCCGCCAGTCCCAGCGCGGCTTTGACATGGACTATCAGGTTCAGCTGGCGTTTGAGAACATCAACTGCCCGGAAATCAACGGCTACGGCGTTGACCATGTCTCCGTGGTAGAAGGGCTGGGCTGTAAAGCCATTCGCGTCACCGACCCGGAAGAGATTGCTCCGGCTTTCGAGAAAGCCAAGCAGCTCAAGGAAGAGTACCAGGTGCCGGTCGTGGTAGAGGTGATTCTCGAGCGGATCACCAACATCTCCATGAGCGGCAAGGATCTGAGCACCGTTAACGAGTTCGAGGCGCTGGCCGAAAACGAGACCGACGCGCCGAGCTCCATCGCTTCCCTGCGCTAAGCAACGGCTACTCTCCGGCGCCGGCGGTTACCGGTGCCGGGCACTTTGATAGGCACGCCAAGCGCGTTGACATACACGCAAACACACAGGGAGATTGATATGGCTAAATTTGCCGCGAATCTCAGCATGCTGTTCACCGAGGTGGATTTCCTCGACCGCTTCAAGGAAGCCGGCGACGCGGGCTTCAAGGGCGTGGAATACCTCTTCCCCTACGACTTCGAAGCGTCCGAGATCAAAAAGCGCCTGGACGACAACGGCCTGGAACAGGTGCTGTTCAACCTGCCGGCCGGCGACTGGGGGGCCGGCGAGCGCGGCATCGGCTGCCACCCGGACCGCGTGGACGAATTCCGCGAAGGCGTGGACAAGGCCATCGAGTACGCCAAGGTACTGGGCAACACCCAGGTCAACTGCCTGGCGGGTATCCAGCCGGAAGGCGTCAGCGACGACGAGGCGCGCAAGACGCTAATCGACAACCTGCGCTTTGCCGCCGACAGGCTCAAGGGCGAAGGGCTTCTGCTGATCGCCGAGCCGATCAACACCCGCGATATCCCGGGCTTCTTCCTCAACCGCACCGAGCAGGCGATCGCGCTGTTTGACGAGGTCGGCAGCGACAATCTCAAGCTGCAGTACGACATCTATCACATGCAGATCATGGAAGGCGATATCGCGCCGACCATCGAAAAGCATCTCAAGCGTATCGCCCACGTGCAGCTGGCCGACAACCCGGGCCGCCACGAGCCGGGCACCGGCGAAATCAACTACCCCTTCCTGTTCGCCCACCTCGATGGCCTGGGCTACAGTGGCTGGATCGGCTGCGAATACAAGCCGAAGGCCGGTACCAGGGAAGGGCTTGGCTGGCTGAAAGACGCGCGCTAAGCCATACACAAGACATAAGCCGTACGTGTCCACCTTACCCACAGGGGACACGTATTCAGTGCAAGTGATAGGAGACTACTATGAGCAAGATCGGTTTTATCGGACTGGGTATCATGGGTCGCCCGATGGCAGGCCATCTGCTGGACGCCGGCCACGACATCTACACCGTTGTGCACAACTCGCCGCTGCCGTCTGACCTCAAGGAAAAGGGCGCCAACGTCGTCGACACCCCCAAGGCGGTTGCCGAGCAGTCCGAGATCATCATCACCATGGTGCCGGACACGCCGGACGTGGAAAACGTCCTGTTCGGCGAGAACGGCGTGATCGAAGGCCTGAAGAAAGACACCCTGGTCATCGACATGAGCTCCATTGCGCCGATGCCCACTCAGGACTTCGCCAAGCGCATCAAGGAGGCCGGCGGTGACTACCTCGACGCCCCGGTATCCGGCGGTGAAGGCGGTGCCATCAACGCTGCGCTTACCATCATGGTAGGCGGTAGCGAAGCTGCCTTTGAGCGCGGCAAGCCGGTTCTCGAAGTGATGGGCTCATCCATCACTCACATCGGCGAAAACGGCTCCGGCCAGACCTGTAAGGTCGCCAACCAGATCGTCGTGGCGCTGACCATTGAAGCCGTTTCCGAGGGCCTGCTGTTCGCCTCCAAGGCGGGCGCCGACGTCGCCAAGGTGCGCGAGTCGCTGCTCGGCGGGCTGGCGCAGTCGAAGATTCTGGACGTCCACGGCGAGCGCATGATCAACCGCACCTTCGACCCGGGCTTCAAGGTCAAGCTGCACCAGAAGGATCTTAACCTGGCGCTGGAAGGCGCGCGGACGCTGGACGTGTCCCTGCCGGGTACCGCCAACGCCCAGCAGCTCTTCCAGGCCTGCGCGGCCAACGGCGGCGCCGACTGGGACCACGCGGGCATGGTGCGCGCGCTGGAAATGCTGGCCAACCACGAAGTCGGCAAGTAATCCGCCGCTTGCGGCGCGCGACCGTGAGCGCCGCGTCCTGAGTCAGGTGCCACCCCCGGGCAAAGAGGGTGGCACCTGTTGCCACCATGCAAATGGTGCCCCTATCCCGGCGTCAGGCCCGCATCGTCGCTTGTTAAAGCGCCTGACGCCGGTTTTCCTCCCTCCCTCTTTGCCCCCTGGAACATTCAAGCGTGACGGGGACAGCCAACCCGCACCAACGTTAACGAATTTCGCGCCTCTCCGGCGCTGCCGAGGTCCGTATGAATAACAATACCTATGTTCCCATTCGCCGCACCAAGATCGTCGCTACGCTGGGGCCCGCCAGCGACCGCGAGGGCGAGTTGGAGCGCATGCTGCGCGCCGGCGTCGACGTCGTTCGCCTCAACTTTTCCCACGGCTCGGCGGACGACCACCGCCAGCGGCTGACTCAGGTGCGCGAGATTGCCGATCGCATCGGCAAGAGCGTCGCCGCCCTTGCCGACCTGCAGGGCCCCAAGATCCGCATCGCCCGCTTCAAGGACGGTGAAGTCGAGCTCGAAGAAGGCAAGCCCTTCGTTCTCGACATGGAGCTGGACAGCGACGCCGGCGACGACACCCGGGTAGGCTGCGACTACAAGACCCTGGCCGATGACCTGGACGTCGGCGATCGCCTGCTGCTGGACGACGGCCGCCTGGTGCTCGACGTTGACGCGGTCAAGGGCCGCGAAGTCCACACCCACGTTATTGTCGGCGGTACGCTTTCCAACAACAAAGGCATCAATAAGCTGGGCGGCGGCTTGTCCGCGCCGGCGCTGACCGACAAGGACAGGGAAGATCTGCAAACCGCGCTGGACATCGGTGTGGACTACATGGCCGTGTCGTTTCCGCGGACCGCGGCCGACATGGAAGAGGCGCGCCAGCTGCTGGGCGAGAAAGGCAAGGAGATCGGCCTGGTGGCCAAGATCGAGCGCGCCGAGGCGGTGGCCGACGACGACACCCTGGACGGCATCATCAAGGCCTCCGAAGCGGTCATGGTCGCCCGGGGGGATCTGGGCGTGGAAATCGGCGACTCCCAGCTGATCGGCGTGCAAAAGCGCATCATCAAGCGCGCGCGCACCCTGAACCGCGCGGTGATCACCGCCACCCAGATGATGGAGTCGATGATCGAGTCGCCGCTGCCCACCCGGGCCGAGGTCTTCGACGTGGCCAATGCCGTGCTCGACGGCACCGACGCGGTGATGCTTTCCGCGGAAACCGCCGCCGGCGACTACCCGGTGGAAACCGTCGAGGCCATGGACCGCGTGTGCCTGGGCGCCGAGCGCGAGCGCAGTACCCAGGAATCCGGCCACCGCATTCACCAGGGTTTCACCCGCAGCGATGAGACCGTGGCGCTGTCGGCGATGTATGCCGCCAACCATCTGGAAGGCGTCTCCGCCATTGCCTGCATGACCTCGAGCGGCTACACCGCGCTGATTGCCTCGCGTATTCACTCCGGTCTGCCCATTGTGGGGCTCGCCCACAGCGCTATTGCCCAGCGGCGCATGGCGCTTTACCGCGGCGTGGTGTCGCTTGCGTTTGATACCAGCCGCATGGAGGCCTCGGCGCTTCACGGCAATGCCCTGGCGCTGCTGGTCAAGGAGGGGCTTGCCCACGTCGGCGACCACGTCATCGTGACCCGCGGCGATCACATGAACGCCCACGGCGGCACCAACACTATGAAAGTGCTGCGCGTCACCGACGCCCACCGGCGAGACTGACCCGGCGAAGCCGGGCGTCAGCGCGATCCATCGCGGCAGAAAGGCGGCATCCTGAAGCAGACGCTGTCTTTTTGCCGCCTTTCGGGGCTAAAATGCGCCGTTTTATGGTGAACTCATTGTGGAGAACGGTCGATGAACCCCGTCTGGCGTAAAACGCTGTCGCCGTCTGCGCGGGAGCGCGGTCGCGTCAGCGATCAGGATATTGTGGATCACATTCGCGCGGCGGTGCTGATGCAGCGCCTGCCGCCGGATACCCGGCTGCCCGAAGTCACGCTGGGCGAGGTGTTCGGCGTCAGCCGTTCGGTGGTGCGCAAGGCGCTCACCCGGCTGGCCTCGGAGCACGTGCTGGACCAGCGCCCCAACCAGGTGGCGCGGGTGCGGGCGCCCACCATCGAGGAAACCCGCGACACCTTCGCCGCGCGGCGGCTGGTAGAAGGCGAAGCCGTGGCGCTTCAGGCCGGCAGCCTCGACGCCAAAGCGCTGGACGCGTTGAGCCATCACGTCGAGCAGGAAAAGCTGGCCTACGCCAAGGGCGACGAGCCGGCGCGCATCGAGCACTCGCTGAGCTTCCACCATCTGCTGGCGGAGCATGCGCCCAACCGTATCCTGGGCTCCATGCTTACCGACCTGATCGTGCGGACGTCCATTGTGATTGCGCTGTACAAGCGCCCGAGCCTGGGCTCCTGCTACCTGGAAGGCGACCATCCCCGACTGCTGGAAAGCCTGCAGCGCGGCGACGCCGAGGCGGCCAGAGCCGGCGTTGACCACCATCTGTACAGCCTGGAGAACCTGCTGGACCTGTGCCCCCGAGAGGCAGAAACCGATCTGATGGCCATCTTCGGCGCTCGTAGCTAGCGCGACTCAGGCCGACTCACCCCCAGCCGCTTCCGGCTGCATCGCAACGGCGCCCCACGGGCGCCGTTTTTTGTGGGCGGTCGTGGGCGGCGCGCTGCCGGGGAAGCGGCGAAAAACCGGCTGTGTGCCGGATGAAGGCATAAAGAACAACAACATTTCGGCGAAACTGTTGTCGCTTCGTGGCATTTTGTGTAGGTTATTATTGTATACAAGGGGTGTCGGGATCATGACCGGCGCCTTGTTCGGCTGACGCCCCTTTAGCTGTCAATCCGGACGTATCGCAAGCTGACTGTGACCCCGACAACAAAGCGCCAAGGCGCAACAACGCGGCGGGGCAGTCGGAGCCAACAGCCGGCGCTAAAGCACCGGCCTCGACTCTTACAATAAAACCAAAGGGTATTTGACTGATGTTTAACACCAAACACTCCGTGGCCGCCCTGGTAGGTGCCACGACGCTGGCGGCGTGCGCCTTCACCCAGGCCCAGGCGGCGACCTGGAGCGACTCTTTCATCGGTTATCGCTACGGCACCGACTTTACCGAGCCGGGCCCCGGTCCTCAGAAAGACGGGGACAAGCACATCGAAAAGCATATTCTTCAGTTCAACTACGTTGGCGGCCACTCGCTGGGCCAGCACCTGTTCAACATTGATCTGCTGCAGTCCGACAGCAACGACCCGACAAGCGGCGGCGATACCGGCGCGACCGAGGCCTACGTGATGTATCGCAACCAGCTGCACTACGGCAAGCTGTTTGGCGATGAGCTGGCGTTTGGCCCGGTCAAGGACGTGGCGCTGACCGGCGGCGTGGATCTCAATACCAAGAACACCGAATTTGCCCCGCGCAAGCGCCAGCTGCTGGCGGGCCCGACGCTCAAATTTGACGTGCCGGAAGGCTTTCTCGACCTGAGCCTGTTCTACTCCTACGAGTGGAACCACGCCAACTTCATCGGCACCCGTGAGTTTGACGACTACTACCAGGTCAACCTGGCGTGGGGTCTGCCCTTTGAAGCGGGTCCGGTGCCGATGAAGTTTCAGGGCTTTTTCAACTACAACGGCGCCAAGGGCAAGGGCGGCGGTAGTGAACATACCAAGCCCGAGCGCCTATCACGCCCGTCGCTGATGATGGACGTCGGCAAGCTTGCCTGGGGCGAGGAAAACCGTCTCTGGGCCGGCGTGGGCTACGAGTTCTGGCGCAACAAGTTCGGCAACAAGGGCGTGGATACCGATGCCGCCACGTTTAACCTGGAGTGGCACCTGTAGGCACTCCTATCGCAGCACGGCCAGGCTCGCACTAGCTTGCTGAAAAACCTGCCCCCGTTGCCTTGCGGCAACGGGGGCAGGTTCGTTTGGGGCGCTATACGGGAGCTAATAGTGCCGCTGGCGGCGATACGCTTTAGTTGCCGCGGTAGGTGGAGTAGCCGTAGGGGCTCAGCAGCAGCGGAATATGGTAGTGGTCCAGCTCGCCGTCGATGGCGAAGACTACCGGCACCTCGGGGAAAAAGGTTTCGGTGTCGTGGCTTTCGAACCATTCGCCGGTATCGAACGTCACCCGGTAAACGCCGTTTTCAAGCTCGGTATCTTCGGGGTAGAGCGCGTTGATGCGGCCGTTGTCGCCGGTGACGGCGCTGTTGATTTCTTTCCACTCGCCGTCGTCGTGACGCTGCTCAAGCGTGACGTTGACGTCCGGCGAGGGCAGGCCGTTTTCGATGTTGAGCACGTGCACGCTCATGGGGTTGTCGGCGGCCAGGCTGGCGCCGGCAATAGTGGCCATCAGGCTGCCGGTAGCAGGGCGGTAGTCAGCGCTGTTTTCATCAAAGGCTCCTAAGGTTGTCCAGTTATTGTACACAGTATATTTTTTATAGCACTTTCTGGTCGGCGTCAAGAAAAACCGAGCATCGACGCCGATGGCTGATCGGAGCGAAAGCTGGCAGAGCGGGTGGGAAGAGCAGGCAGAATCGTAATTAAGTAATAAGAATTTTGTATTTAATGCTATTTGTACATAAGTCGCTGCCGGGTCTATGATGGAAGCGTATGGATCAAGCTGCGTCCAATACGGACGCCAGAAACGCAACTGTCAGGAGTCAACGATGTCGCTACGTATCAACGAGACCGTCCCGGATTTTGACGCGCCGACGAGCCAGGGCAATATCAGCTTTCACGACTGGATCGGCGACGACTGGGCGATCCTCTTTTCCCACCCGAAAGACTTCACCCCGGTGTGCACCACCGAGTTTGGCGCCGTGGCCACGCTGAATGACGAGTGGCAAAAGCGCGGGACCAAGGTAATCGGCGTCTCCGTTGACGGCGTGGAGGATCACCAGGGCTGGGTCAAGGATATCGAGTCCTACGCCGGCTGCGCTGTAGGTTTCCCGATCATCGCCGACGAAGACCTCAAGGTTTCCAAGCTGTTCGACATGCTGCCGGCGGAAGCCTACCTGCCGGACGGCCGCACGCCGGCGGACAGTGCCACGGTGCGCTCGGTGTTCATCATCGGCCCGGACAAGCAGCTCAAGCTGTCCATGACCTACCCGATGAACGTCGGCCGTAACTTCGGCGAAATCCTGCGCGCGCTGGATGCCCTGCAGACCGCTGCCGGCCACGGCGTTGCTACGCCGGCCGACTGGACCGTCGGCGAAGACATCATTATTCCGCCGAGCGTGTCCGACGACGATGCCCGGGCCAAATTCGGCGAGTTCGAAGCGCCGCTGCCCTACGTGCGCAAGGCCAAGCAGCCCCAGTAAGGGTTTTGCCCGACGCCGTGCCATAAAATAAAAGCCGCCTCGCATGGCTGCGAGGCGGCTTTTTTCGTGCAGGGCTAGCGCTTCACGGCGCTATCAATGGTAGCCGTCGTCGGCCTTCACCTTGCCGCGGAACACCCAGTACGTCCAGGTGGTATAGGCGAGGATGACGGGGATAACGAACACCGTGCCGATGAGCAGGAAGACCTGGGATTCCGGCGCCGAGGCGGCGTCCCAGATGGTGTAGTCCGGCGGCACGATGACCGGCCATTTGCTGGCGATCATGCCCAGATAGGTAAAGATAAACAGCCCCAGCGCCATGATGAAGGGGCGACCCTCCTCGCGCTGCTTGACCGCGCGGTACAGGGCGGCGGCGCAGGCCATGGCGAGAATAGGGAATACCCAGATCAGGTGAATATGGCTGAGCCAGCGCTCGCGGACGTCCACGCTTACCAGCGGCGTCCACAGGCTGATCACGGCAAACACGCCGAGCACCGCCCAAAGCAGCCGGGGGGTAATGGCGTAGGCCCAGTTCTGGACGTGCCCTTCGGACTTGAGGATCAGCCAGGTAGCGCCGAGCAGCGCGTAGCCCGCCATCAGCCCAAGGCCGGTGACCACGGTGAACGGCGTCAGCCAGTCGAAGGCGCCGCCGACAAAGACCCCGTCTTCCACCGGGAAGCCCTGAATATAGGCGCCGACCACCGCCCCCTGGGCGAAGGTGGCCACCACGGAGCCCCAGCAGAAGGCGCGGTTCCACCAGTGGCGGTTCCGCTTTGCCTTGAAGCGAAACTCAAAGGAAATGCCGCGGAATATCAGCCCCGCGAGCATCAGGAACACGCCGATATAAAGCGCCGGCAGAAACACCGAATAAACCAGCGGAAAGGCGCCGAGGAGGCCGGCCCCGCCCAGCACCAGCCAGGTTTCGTTGCCGTCCCATACCGGGGCCACCGAGTTCATCATCACGTCCCGGGAGTTTTCGTCCGGGGCGAAGGGGTAGAGGATTCCCAGCCCCAGATCAAAGCCGTCCATCAGCACGTACATGATGACACCAAAGCCGATAATGCCGGCCCATACCAGGGTAATGTCCAGATTCATGACTTGGCTCCCTGCAGGTCGTTGTCGTCAAAGGGCGTATGCGCGGCGGACAGCGGACGCTTGGCGCTTCCCATGCCGTCGTTGATTTCGTCGGGCTCGGGCAGCATGCCGTTGCTGATGACCCGGGTCAGATAGTAAATACCGACCATGAACACCACGGCGTATACCGCCATATAACCAATCAGGGTGAACAGCGCCATGGCGCCGGTGAGCGACGGCGTCAGCCCCTCGGCGTGGGTCATCACGCCGTATACCAGCCAGGGTGAGCGGCCGGACTCGGTGACCACCCAGCCGGCCAGCACGGCGACGAAAGGCGCGCCGATCATGCCCACCAGGGTCTTCAGGTAGAGCGGGTGGCGATAGACGCGCCCGCCCCGGCGCAGGACAAGCCCGGCCAGCGCCACGGCGATCATCGCCAGGCCCAGGCCCACCATGATGCGAAACGACCAGAAGACGATAAACACCGGCGGCTGCTCTTCGGCCGACACGTCCTCAAGCCCCGGCACCGTGCCGTCGAGGTCGTGGGTCAGGATCAGGCTGGCGAGACGGGGAACCGCTATTTCCAGGTGGTTGGTCTGGGCGCCCTTGTCGGGCAGGGCAAAGAGCAGCAGCGGCACGCCGGAGTCAGTTTCCCAGTTGCCTTCCATGGCCGCCACCTTGGTCGGCTGATGCTCCAGGGTGTTGAGGCCGTGGAAGTCGCCCACCACCGCCTGAGCCGGCGTCAGAATCAAGAGCATCCACAGGCACATGGAGAGCGCTTTCTTGTTGGCCTCGACGTCGCGCTTGCGCAGCAGAAACCAGGCGCTGACGCCGGCCACCACAAAGCCCCCGGTCAAAAACGACGCCATGACCATGTGGGCAAAGCGGTAGCGGAAGGAGGGGTTGAAGATGGCCTCGGTCCAGGAAGTAATATGAAAGCGGCCGTCGATCAGCTCATAGCCCACCGGCGTCTGCATCCAGCTGTTGGCGGAGAGGATCCAGAACGAGGAAATGAAGGTCCCAAGCGCCACCATGAGCGCAGCAAACAGGTGCGCGCCTTCGGGCACCTTGTCGCGGCCAAACAGCAGCACGCCGAGAAAGCCGGCCTCGAGGAAAAACGCCGTCAGCACTTCGTAGCTCAGCACCGGGCCCAAAAAATTGGACGTGGCCTGGGAGAAGTTGCTCCAGTTGGTGCCGAACTGGAACGACATGACGATGCCCGACACCACGCCCATGCCGAACACCACGGCAAAGACCCTGGTCCAGAACAGCGCCAGGCGGTCCCAGGCGGGGTTCTTGGTTTTGTAGAACAGGCCGTGCAGCAGGGCGATGTAGGATGCCAGACCGATGGTGAACACCGGAAAAATGGCGTGAAACAGCACCACGAAAGCAAATTGCAGCCTGGAGAGCAGAAGCGGATCCAGCTCCATGATGACCTCCGGGGGATAAAAGGGGCGTACCGAAACAAGCCGGCAAATGTGCAGCTAAGTTTCATTCATATAGAGGTTAGCGCTTTTTGCAGCGGATTAGCACTGACCTATCGTCTATACGCTGTGTGAATATCCTATTACTGCGGGCTGCCCTCAGGGCCGTGGTGTATGGTCGCAGCGCGCGTCGGCCGGCCGTTGACCAGCGATATCGTCTGCTGAATGCCCGGTAGCGCGACCTCACCGCCGGCCTTGTGCACCAGATAAACCACGCTGCGCCCGGCAAGCCAGGCGTCAAGCGCGGCGCCCAGCGCCTGCGCCGTGGTTCGGTCGACGCCGGCAAAGGGTTCGTCGAGCACCACCAGCGCCGGGTCGCGCAGGAAAAGCCGCGCCAGCGCCACCCGGCGCGCCTGGCCGCCGGAAATCCGCCGGCCGCCTTCGCCCACCCGAGTCTTTAGCCCCTGGGGGAGCGCTCCCGCCCAGGCGGCAAGCGAGACCTGGTCGAGCGCCTGCCAGAGCGCTTCGTTGTCGGCCTCCGGGTTGGCCAGGCGCAGGTTGGCGGCGAGGCTATCGTCGAGCAGCTCGGTCTGCTGGGTCAGCACCGCGACCCGGCGGCGCAGCGCCTCCTCGGGCCAGGCGTCGAGCGCTATATCGCCAAGGGTGATGCTGCCTTCCGACGGCGCCAGCTGGCGGCCGAGCAGGGCGGTGAGAGTCGACTTGCCCGAGCCGGAAGCGCCCTCGACGGCCAGCCGCTCACCCGGAGCAAGGCGCAGCGAGAGCCCGTCCAGCGCCGGCTCCAGCGCGCCCGGGTAGCGCACGCCGACGTCGTCGAGGGTCAGCGTCAGTTCGCCCGAGGGGGGTGCTTTGGTGGGCTCCGGCTCGGCGGCAGGCGCGGGGTCGGCCAGCTCGTTGAGCCGCTCGGCCGCGCCCCGGGTGGCGCCGAGCCAGGTAAAGGCCGCCGGCAGCGCGCCGAAGGCCTCGTTCATGGCCAGCACCGCCATGGGCAGCATCACTGTTACCGCGCCGCTGATGCTGCCGGCCTCGAAGGCGCCGGCGGCAAGCCACAGGGTGACCGCAACGGCGGTGCCGGTCAGCCATACCTGCAGCGCGTTGCCCAGCGCCACCCGGCGGCCAAGCTGGCGCTGGCTTTCGTGCAGGCGGGCTTCCAGCCGTTCGAGCCGTTGCTGGCGCTCGGCCAGGGTGGCGTAGGCTTCAAGCTCCGCAAGCCCCTGCAAGGTTTCCATGACGCCGCCGCGCAGCGCCTCAAGCTCGCTTACGTGGCGGCGGCTCGCGGCCATGCCCAGCCGCGCCTGCCCCAGGGTAAACCACAGCCAGCCGGCCAGCAGCGCAGCGCCCAGCACCGCGCCGGCCAGGGGCACAAAATATGCCACGAAGGCGCTGAGCAGGGCCCCGGCTACCAGCGCCACGGCGGGCGGCGCCAGCAGCCGCAGGTAGAGGCTGTCCAGGGTGTCGATGTCCGCGGTCAGGCGGTTGAGCCAGTCGCTGGCCCGGCGGCCGGCGAGCACCCGGCTGCTTTGGCCGGCCAGCGCGGCAAACAGCCGGGTGCGCAGATCGGCGAGCAGGCGCAGCACCGTATCGTGGTTGTACAGCCGCTCCAGATAGCGGCTCGCCGTGCGGGTGACGGCAAACAGGCGGATCAGGCCGCCGGGCACGTAGACGTCAAGCGTTGCCGCCACGCCGGCGGCGAACAGCAGGCCGGTGAGGCCGGTCGCGGTGATGAACCAGCCGGACACCGCAAACAGCCCCAGCGCCGACAACAGCGTCAGCGCCATGAGCCCCCCGCCCAGCCACAGCCGGCGGCGGCGTTTGGCGAGCACGCCGAGCCAGGGGCGCAGGGTGCGCATAAGGGATGAAGAATCAGCCATGGGGCACCTCCTCGAGCCGGCCCTGATCCAGCTGCCAGCGGCGGCTGGCCAGGGCAATCAGCGCCGGATGGTGGGTGGCGATGATCAGGGTGCGCCCGGCGGCCTTAAGCGCCTCAAGGGCGCTCATGATCGCCTGCTCGCTGCGGGCGTCGAGGCTGGCCGTGGGCTCGTCGAGCAGCACCAGCGGCGCGGCCGAGAGAAACACCCGGGCCAGCGCCAGCCGCTGGGCCTGGCCGCCGGATAGCCCGGCGCCGCGCTCGCCGACGGGCGTCTGGAGTCCCTGGGGCAGGCGCGCGAGCAGCTCGCCCAGGTGCGCGCTTTCCAGCGCCCGGGTGAGCGCGGCGTCGTCGGCCTCCGGGTCGGCCAGGCGCAGGTTGTCGGCAAGCGTGCCGTGGACCAGCAGCGGGCGCTGGTCCATCCATGCAAAGCGCAGGTTTGGGGCGCGCCGGCAGGCGCCGTCCTCCTCGGGGGCGACAAAGCCCGCCGCCAGCTGCAGCAGCGTGGACTTGCCGCTGCCCGAGGCGCCGGTGATCACGATGGTATCGCCCCGGTTGACCGTCGTCGTGACCGGCCCCAGCACCGTGCCGCGGCCCGGATGGGCGACGCTTGCCGCGTCGAGCACCAGCAAATCTTCCTCGCTTGCGGGGGGCGGCGACGGGGCATCATTGCGGCGCGTGGCCGGCACCGGCTGGTCGAGCAGTTCGGCAATGCGTTCGGCCGCGCCCAGGGCGGCGGCGCGGTCGTGGTAGTGCTGGGCGAGGCTGCGCAGCGGCTGAAAGAACTCCGGCGCCAGCAGCAGGATGAAAAGCCCGCTGAACAGCGTCAGCTCGTCGGCGGGGCCGTAGCCGATATAGCCCAGCAGCCCGAAGCCCACGTAGATGGCCACCACGGCAATGGCCACCGAGGCAAAGAACTCCAGCACCGCCGAGGAGAGAAACGCCAGCCGCAGGGTGCGCATGCTGCGCACGCGGTAGCCGTCCGCCGCGGCGTGAATGCTCTGGGTGGCGCGCTCGGTGTGGCCGAACAGCCGGAGCGTGGTGAGGCTGCGCACGCGGTCGATGAAGTGCCCCGACAGCTGCGACACGGCGGCGAACTGCTCGCGGTTGAGCCGCTCGGCGCCCATGCCCACCAGCGCCATGAACAGCGGAATCAAGGGGGCGGCCAGCAGCAGAAAGATCGCCGCCAGCCAGTCGAGGTAGAGCGTGATGCCAAGCACCAGCAGCGGCACCGCCACGGCGAGTACCAGCTGCACGCGAAAGCGCGCCAAGTAGCCGTCCAGCGCCTCCACCTGCTCCACCGCCTGGTAGGCAAGCGACGCGGTGTGGTGCCCGGCCACCTGCACCGGCCCCAGCCGCGCCAGGTGATCCAGCAGTCGGTGGCGCAGGCGCTTGCGCACCGCCAGCGAGGCGTCCTGGGCCAGGGTTTCCCGGGCGTAGCCGAGCAGCCCGCGTAGAGGCAGCGTTGAAAGCCAGAGAGCAAACGGCAGCGCCATCCGGGCAAGCGGCCGGTGATCGACCAGCAAGGCGCTGGCGATCCAGGCAAAGAGCCCCGCCTGAAGTACGACCAGAGCCCCTTCCAGCAGGCCGCAGCCGGCGGCCAGAGCCAGGCGCCGGCGCTGGGTGGCGGCAAGGTCGGTGAGTAGCCGGGTGGCGGTAAGCGCGGGCATGAAGGCTCCTTGGCAGCACGGGCAACCAGCTTAAGCCCTGCGCCGGCGTTCGCCAACGTAACGCGCCGCCGGCGCCGGCCTTTTAACCCCTTTGCGACCTCGCTGGCGCCTTTATGCAGAAAAGCGGGGCAATTGTGGTACACGTCGCGGCCAAAGGGCGGTTATGGTGTGAGCACACGCTGCTGCTTGGCAAGGAGTCACTCCATGAGTCAGTGGATAAGTCCCGATCAGATACGCGCGCGCTTTGCCCGGGCGATGTCCGATATGTATCGCAAGGAGGTGCCCCAGTACGGGGCGCTGGTCGAACTGGTAGAGGCGGTTAATCGCGAAACTCTCGCCGCCGATGTCGGGCTTGCCGCCCGCCTGGCCTCCGCCGACGGGGTGCGCCGGCTGGGCGTGGAGCGCCACGGTGCCATCCGCGTGGGCACGCCGGCCGAGCTTGCCATGCTGCGCCGCCTGTTCGCGGTCATGGGCATGTTCCCGGTGGGCTATTACGATCTTTCCCCGGCCGGCGTGCCGGTACATTCCACGGCGTTTCGGCCGGTCGCCGACGACGCCCTCCAGGAAAATCCGTTTCGCGTGTTCACTTCATTGCTGCGTCCCGAGCTTATTACGTCGGACGACCTGCGCGAGCGGGCGCTGGCGCTGCTCGACGCCCGGGACATTTTTACCCCCGGCGTAAAAGAGCTAATCGAGCGCAGCGAGGCCCAGGGCGGGCTCGACGAAGGCGACGCCAAAACGTTCGTGAACGAGGCGCTGGAAACGTTCCGCTGGCACAGCGACGCCACCGTGGACAAGCCCACCTACGACGCGCTTAGCGCCGAGCACCGGCTGATTGCCGACGTGGTGTGCTTTCGCGGCCCGCACATCAACCACCTGACGCCGCGCACGCTGGATATCGACGAGGTCCAGCGGCGCATGCCCGACTACGGCATCGAGCCCAAGGCGATCATTGAAGGGCCGCCGTACCGGGGCTGCCCGCTGCTGCTGCGCCAGACCAGCTTCAAGGCGCTCGACGAGCCGGTGCGCTTTACCGGCGATGCTCAGGGCTCGCATACCGCTCGGTTCGGCGAGATCGAGCAGCGCGGCGTGGCGCTGACGGCCAAAGGGCGTGCGCTGTACGACCGGCTGCTGGCAAGCGTCAACCAGCAGGCGCCGGCCGCGGACAACGCCACCCACCAGGCGCGGCTGACGGAGGCCTTTGCCGAGTTTCCCGACGACGACGCCGCGCTGCGCCGGCAGGGGCTGGCATTTTTTCACTATTGGCCGGCTAGTGACCTGCGGGAGTCCCAGCGGCTTTCCGATGAGGCCCTCCAGACGGATAACGTCGAGGCGCTGGTGGAGCGCGGCGCGCTGCTGGCAACGCCGATGGTGTACGAGGACTTTTTACCCGTGAGCGCCGCGGGGATTTTCCAGTCGAACCTGTCCGGCGAACCGCCGCACCGGGACGACGGGAAGGAAAGCCGGGACGAGGCGCCGCCGGACGGCTCGAGTCAGGCGCAGTTTGAGGCCGCGCTGGGCGCCGAGGTGATCGATGAAATCGCGCTCTACGCCCGGCGCGAGCGCGGTTCCCTGGAAGCGGCCCTGAAGGCGCTGAAAAGCCGCTGAGCGGCGGCATCGGGCCATTACCCATGGCCGCCGCGCCTGCTTAGCGGGCCCGGGCCGGCTGCCCTGTGCTTGAGACGTCGGTGACGGTATCGGCCAGCATCTCGGCGGTAATGGCGGAAAGCGTCCAGCCCAGGTGGCCGTGGCCGGTGTTATAAAATACCGTCGGCTGCTTGCCTTGCCCGACGTGGGGCATCATGTCGGGCATCATCGGGCGCAGCCCGGCCCAGGGCACCACCCGGCGGGTGCTGACGCCGGGGAAGCACTCTTCCACCCAGCGGATCAGCGGACGAATGCGCTCGTCGCGGATATCCTTGTTGAAGCCGTTGAACTCGGCGGTGCCGGCAACGCGGAAGCGCCTGTCGCCCAGGCGGCTGGTCACCAGCTTGGTTTCATCGTCCAGCAGGCTCAGCGTGGGCGCGGCGTCCTGGGAGGCCCGATCATCAAGCTCCACGGTGATGGAGTAGCCCTTGACCGGATAGACGTTGACGCGGTCGCCAAGCTTTGAAGCCAGCGCGCGGCTGGCGGTGCCGGCGCAGATCACCAGGCCGCCAAAGGTCTGGCGCACCGGCGCGCCGCCGGCGCTTGAGGTGACCCAGGCGCCGTCCTGGTCGGCGCCAAGGTCCTCGACGCAGTAGCCGTAGTGAATATGGCCGCCGCGGCGCTCTATGGCCCCGGCGAGCCCTTGGGTAAACTGGTGAATATCGCCGGTGGCGTCGCTTTCTGTATAAAAGCCGCCGTAATACTCGCCGGCAAGCGTCGGCTCCAGCTCGCGCATTTCGTCCGGGGTCACCGCGCGGCGCTCAAGCCCGCCCCGGGCCAGCAGCTGGGAGACTTTGGCGGCGTGGTCGAAGCCGGCCTTGTGGCGGTAAATATGCAGAATGCCCTTGTGCTTGAGGTCAAAGTCGATGTTTTCCTCTTCCGCCCAGCGAAACAGGTGTTCGCGCGCGGCAATGGCCAGCCGCGCGGTTTCGGTGGTGTTGTCGCCGTAGCGCGGGATGGCGCGCATGAACTCGGCAAACCAGCTGAGCTTGTGCCAGCCGGGGCGCGGATTGACCAGCAGCGGCGCGTCCCCGCGCAGCATCCAGCGCAGCCCCTGGACAATAGTGGGCCAGTGGTTCCAGACCTCGGCGTTGGAGGCCGACAGCTGGCCGCCGTTGGCAAACGAGGTTTCCATGGCGGCGTAGCGGTTCTGTTCGAACACGCTGACGTCAAAGCCGCGCTTCAACAGGCTATAGGCGGTGGTAATACCGGTAATGCCGCCGCCGATGACAGCAATATGGCGCATGGTGTGCTCCCGAAGCAGGGGAAGAAGGGGATTCAAAAGCGCTGTAAAACAGCCGCGAATCGCTGTTCAGCGTTTGCCCCTTCCGTCTTGAACCTGAGAGATTCACGCGCGTCGGCGCTTGCTCCTTCGGTGCGCCGGCGGTGGCCGGCTGCTCTTCGGAATGTCGTTGTGCAGGCGGTCCGGTTGCCTGAGAGTTTCCGGGGCTGTTGCTCCTTCGGCGCTGCCGCTGGCGGCGCGTCTCTACACCACGCTCGCCAGGGCAGTCTCTCCCGCCTGCACTGACTCTGGGATACCCCGGGATAGAACGCAAAAGCAATGGGGCAAAGGTCTATACGGACGGCCTGACGTGTCGCCGGGGCAGGAAAGTTGCGCCAGGCGCAGCGATCAAGGGATGATGGGCGGATCATCTGCAAAAGGGAATGAACCATGCTGGCCAACGGATTTTTCGACGATGTCGGCGAGGCGATCGGCAACGCCATTCACGCGCTTGTCACCTTCCTGCTGGCGCTATTTGGCAACGCGTTTGCCGCCGTCGACGACTTTGTCGACGGCCTGACGCGCTCGCTTGGAATCAGCGACTCGTTTTTCAGCATCCTGGTGCTGGTGGTAGGGCTTTTCCTCCTGCTGGGCGGCTTTCGCGCCCTGCTTCGCGGGGGGCTACTCGGGGCGATCGTGCAAATTGGCCTGGGGCTATTGATCCTTGGCTGGCTGATGGTGTGACCGCGGCCGGCCGCCGCGCTTGCCGTCAGGCGCGCTGGCTCAGGCGGGCCTGGAAGATGCCGCCGGCGAGCACCAGCCCGCCGCCGGCCAGCTGCAGCGCCGTCAGCGCCTCGCCAAACAGGCTCCAGCCAAACAGCACCACGGCCAGCGGCTCGCAGTAGGCAAGCGTGCCGTATAGCGCGGTCGGCAGACGGTTGATGGCGAGCACGGCAAACAGCAGCGCCAGAAAGCCGGGCACCAGGCCGGTGCCCAGCAGCCACGGCCACTGCCAGGGCGCGGCGGTGAGCCCCTCGGGTCTTAACAGGGCAAACGGCAGAATGGCCAGGGCGCCGAAAAACAGCTGCCAGAATGCCCCAGTGCGGTCGTTAAGGCGTCGTGGCAGGCCGCGGTTGCTGAGGATAAAGCCGCTGTAAGCGAGCATGGCCAGCAGCCCGAAACCCAGGCCGACGGCGTCGCGCCCGCCGCCCAGCTGCAGACGAAACTCCTGCATCATGGCAAAGCCGAAAAGGGCGGTGGCAATACAGAGAATCTGGGCGCGCCCCAGCCGCTCGCGGAACAGAAAGTGGGCGACCACGGCAGAAAACACCGGCGCCAGATAGACCATCAGGATAGCGTTGGCCATCTGCGTATAGTTCATGGCCTGGACGTAAAACAAAATAAAAGCGGCGAGAAAGCCGCCGCTGATCACAACGCCCCAGCCCGGCGCGTAGCGCAGGTAGCGCCCGCGCCGGGTGAGCACCAGATAGAGCAGCAGAAAACAGGCGCCAAGCCCCAGCCGGTAAAAGGTGATGCTTTCGGCGTTCAGCCCGGTAATGCGCGAGATGACCCCGATGGTGGCCATGCCCACAGCGCCGGCAACGGCAAGCAGCAGGCTGGAAAGCGGAACGGCGGCGGGCCGGGACGAGGCGGGCATGGTACTCCTTGGGTATGACGGCAGTCGGTGCACGCCATGCTATGCCAGCGCCTTGGCATAGCGCCACTCTCCAATAGAAGGACGACGCAGTGTCAGACTCCAGGCGCGCGATTTTTCTGGTCGATAACGGCTCGCTGCGGCCCCAGGCAACGCACAGTCTGCGCCGGGTAGCGGCGCGGCTGAGCGAGGCCTGCGGTGAGCCGGTGCAGGCGGCATCGCTTTTGCATTCGTACAAGATCCCCGCTGACGAGCTCGGCGGCGAGCCGGCGATCACCCTGGGCCCGGCCGCCGAGCGGGCCGCCTCTCGGGGGGCAAAAGAGATCGTCGTGATCCCGTTTTTCTTTGGCCCCAGCCGGGCGCTGACCGACTATTTGCCCAGGCGTCTGGGCGAGATGCAGGCGCGCTTTCCAGGCGTTGGCGTGACGGTAGCGCCGCCGCTGGTGGACGAGCAGGCCCCGGTAGACCTGCGCCTGGCGCGGATACTCGCCGACCACGTGCGCGCCTGCGCCCCGGCAGACGCGCCGTTCAACGTGGTGCTGGTGGATCACGGCAGCCCCGCCCCCGAGGTCACCGCGGTGCGCAACCGCCTAGCGGGCCAGCTCAGCGTGCTGCTCGCCGGCGAGGCCACGGGCGTGATGCCGGCCTCCATGGAGCGCCGCGACGGCGAGGAGTATCGCTTTAACGAACCGCTGCTGGAGCACGCGCTGGAAAGCGAGGCCCTGGCCGGCAGCGACGTGGTGCTGGCCCTGCTGTTTCTCTCGCCGGGCCGCCACGCCGGGGAAGGCGGCGATATTGACGGCATCTGCGCGGCGGCCAAGCGCCGGCCGGGCCGGCGCATCGTCTCGACGGCGCTGGTGGGCGAGCACCCGGATATTGTCGCCATTCTGGCCTCGCGGGTGGCCCAGGCGCTGGGCGGCTCAGGCGCGGCGGTTGCGCCGCCAGACGCTGGCGTTGAGCGCCAGCGCCAGCGTGACCCAGAGCAGGTACGGCACCATCAGCCAGGCGGCAAGGACGCTTGAGCGGGCGAACAGCGCGATGGATACGGCGATCAGGCCCAGCAGCAGGGCGATATCCAAAAGCCCGAGCAGAATTTGCCGGCGGCCGAAGAACAGCCACGACCAGGCCGCGTTGGCGGCGAGCTGGAGCGCATAGACGATCAGCCCCGCCGTGCGCCAGGTCGACGGCTCGGCGAGAAACACCCGCCAGGCGGCAAGCGCCATGAGCAGGTACAAAATGCCCCAGGCGATGGGAAATGCCAGGTCGGGGGGCGTCCAGGCGGGCTTGGCCAGCTGGCGATACCAGCCGTCAGGACGGAAGCGCGCGCCGCTGGAGGCCGCCGCGCCCACCAGGCCGAGCGAAATCAGCAGGCTGAACAGTGAAAGCAAGAAAGGTCTCCCGGGTTGACGGCATCAGGTAGCGCCAGCATACGCTCAGCGCCGCTGCCAGGGCCAGCGGCGCTTCGGGGCCGGCAGCTCCAGGCATGCCAGGGCGCCGCCAAGAGGGAGCAGAATAGCCGCCAGCTGGCGATGGCAAACCGTGCTGCTGAGCACCCCGGGGCACTGTTTGAGGAGCAATTCGCAGCGCTCGCCGGCAATGCCGAGCTGGTCGCAGGCCTCCCGGGAGAGCGGCCGGGCCTGCTGCTGGCAGCGGCACAGCTCGCGCAGCAGCATGGTCAGCAAGGTGGCGTCCAGCCAGCACGGCAGCGGGTCGTCCAGGCGACCGGCAATGGAATGCTGCACCGCCTCGAAGGAGGTGCGCAAAAAGATCAGTGTCTGGCGCAGTTGGCGGGCTTCGCTGTTCATGACCGGGACGCCTTTGTAGTGATTCTCATTTACTTTAAAATAAAGTTAGCGGCAATCCGGCGCGCTGTCAAATGCCCACCCCCTGCCGTATGCCGGGTATAGCGCCGGCAGATACTTTACTGCTGCGCTGGATCTGGCATGCTATTGCAAGATAATCAACGCGATAACCAAGACCTTGCTGGCACCATGACTGACATATCCCCTATAGCGGACGGCCGCCCTGAAGACGCCGAGCTGCGCATTGCGGCGACGGCGTTTCATACCCATCTGGGCATGGCCATCACCGACCCCCAGTGTTGCATTCTCAAGGTCAACGAGACGTTTTTGCAGATGACCGGCTACGCCGAGGAAGAAGTGCTGGGCAGGCACCCGCGCACGCTAAGCGCCGGGCGCCACGGCGACGATTTCTACACGGCGCTTTGGCAAAGCGTTAACCGCCAGGGGTTCTGGGAAGGCGAGCTCTGGAACCGGCGCAAAAGCGGAGAGGTATATCCGCAGTGGGCGACGCTGAGCGCGGTGCATGACGAAAGCGGCGAGCTGACCCACTATGTCGCTACCCTGAGCGATATGAGCGAACACAAGGCCGCCGAGCGGGAGATCCAGCGGCTGGCGTTTTATGACCCGTTGACCGGGCTTGCCAACCGCCGCTTGCTCCTCGACTGCCTGGGCGAGAGCCTGACGGCCGCCCGGCGCGAAACGACGCACTGCGCGCTGCTGTTTCTGGATCTGGATAACTTCAAGCAGATCAACGATACCCTGGGCCACTACGCCGGCGACCAGCTTTTGCAGCGCATGGCCCGGGAGCTCAGGAGCACGCTTGGGCCAACCGACACCCTCTCGCGGCTGGGCGGCGACGAGTTCGCCGTCGTGCTTCATCAGCTGGATGCCGACCTCGGGCCGGCGGCGGAGCAGGCCGAGCGTATGACCCACAAGCTGCTGGCAGCGATCGGGCGGCCGATGGCGCTGGGTAGCGCCACGGTGACGGTGACCGGCAGCATCGGCATTGCCATGCTTGACGGCAGCGAAGACGGGGTGGAGTGCTGCCTGCAGCAGGCCGACATGGCGCTGTTTCAGGCCAAGGACGCCGGGCGCAATACCCTAGCCTTCTTTGACCCGCGCATGCAGGCCAAGCTGGTCAACCGGGCGCGGCTGGAGGCTGACCTGCGCCATGCGCTGGCCAACGACGAATGGCGGCTGTACTACCAGCCCCAGGTCAACGCGGCCGGCGAGCTCAACGGTGTTGAAGCGCTGCTGCGCTGGGCGCACCCCGAGCGCGGCCTGATATCGCCGGGGGAATTTATCCCGCTGCTGGAAGGGTCGCGAATGATTAATGAGGTAGGCGCCTGGGTGCTGGAAAGCGCCTGCGCGCAGCTGGTGGCGTGGCAGAGCGACCCGCGCACCGCGGCCTGGGAGATGGCCGTCAACATTAGCCCGGTGCAGTTTGTCGAGGCTGACTTCGTGCCCCGGGTCGAGGCTATTCTGCAGCGTACCGGCGCGCCGGCGTCAAGGCTCAAGCTGGAGATGACCGAGTCGCTATTCGTCGAGGCCGGAGACGAGACCCGGAAGAAAATGCAGCACCTGCGCGAGCTCGGCCTGCGCTTTTCGCTTGATGACTTCGGTACCGGCTATTCGTCGCTGGCGTATCTGGCCTATCTGCCGCTGGATCAGCTCAAGATCGACCAGAGTTTCGTGCGCGAGCTGCCCGCAAGCAAGGCCAACGGCGCTATCGTGGAAAGTATCATAGCGCTGGCCGGAAGCCTGGGGCTTGCGGTAATTGCCGAGGGCGTGGAAACCCACGCCCAGCATGAGTGGCTGGCCGCGCGCCGCTGCTGCGCCTACCAGGGCTATCTGTTCGACCGACCGCTGCCGGTGGCCGAGCTTGAGGCCTGCTGGCGCGACGCTTAGCCGCCGGTCATGTTCATGAAGCGCACCACCTGGACATCACCGTCGGTGGTGAAGTGGTGGCGCTCGGGCTTGAGCGGCATGGCGTTGATGATCGCCTCTTTCAGCGCGTCCATGTCGCCGGGATAGCGGCGCAGCACGGCGCGCAGATCCACCGAGTGCTCGTTGCCCAGGCACAGCAGCAGCCGGCCTTCCACCGTCACCCGGACGCGGTTGCAGGTGGAGCAGAAGTTATGGCTGTGCGGCGAAATAAAGCCGATGCGCGAGTCGCTGTCCGCCATGCGGAAGTAGCGCGATGGTCCCGGCGTGGCCTCGGTGGTGGGCACCAACGGATAGCGCGACTCGATGTCCGCCTTGACGTCGTCGCTGGAGTAGTAGGTCTCGTCCCGGCCGTGGTCGGACACTTCGCCCAGCGGCATTTCCTCAATGAAGCTGATGTCCAGCCCTTCATCCCGGGCGAAATCCACCAGGTCGAGGACTTCGTCTTCGTTGCGGCCCTTGAGAATTACCGCGTTGAGCTTGATGCGCTTAAAGCCCGCCTCCTTGGCGGCGCGGATGCCGCTGATGACCTTGTCAAGGTTGCCGGTGCGCGTCAGGCGCTTAAAGCGCTCCGGGTCCAGCGAGTCAAGGCTGATGTTGAGCCGGCGCATGCCGCCGTTATACAGCGCCTCGGCGTGCTTGGGCAGGCTCGCGCCGTTGGTCGTCATGGTGAGGTCGTCGAGCCCCGGCAGCGCGCCGATTTCGTCCACCAGCTTTGTTACCCCGCCGCGCACCAGCGGTTCGCCGCCGGTCAGGCGAATCTTTTCTACCCCTAGTTCGGTAAACGCCCGGGCGACCATGCCCAGCTCTTCCAGGGTGAGCACCTGGGCCCGGGGCAGGAAGGTCATTTCTTCGCTCATGCAGTACACGCAGCGAAAGTCACAGCGATCGGTAACCGACATGCGAACGTAGTTAACGCGCCGGCCGAAGCTATCGATGAGCTGTTGTTGTTGCGTCATGGGTCTCTCCTCAACGGCTGAATCGTGACCGTGTCGCCCGGCGATACCGCCGCGCAGGTATCGGGCAGTTCGATCAGGCAGTTGGCGTCGACCATCGACGCCAGTATGCCCGACCCTTGGGCGCCGGTGCTGCGCACCCCGAGTCGCCCTCGGGCGTCCACGGTATACACCCCGCGGATAAAGTCGCAGCGGCCTTCGCGCCCGGTAAAGGTTTCTTCGGCCACTGCTTGCCGCCGCGTGGGCGGGCGCGGCGGCCGGTCTTCCAAGCGTTCCAGAAGCGGTGCCACAAATTGTAAAAAGGCGACCATAGCCGCTACCGGGTTGCCCGGTAGGCCGACGAACGGCGTGCGCGCTTCGCCCAGCCAGCCGCAGGCCAGCGGACGCCCCGGGCGCATGGCCACGCGCCAGAACGCCAGTTGGCCAATCGCGTCCAGCGCCTCTCGGGTGTAGTCGGCCTGGCCCATGGAAACGCCGCCGCTGGTCAGCACCAGGTCGGCATCGGCGGTGGCGCGGTCAAGCGCCTCGCGGATGGTGGCCGGGCAGTCGGGCAAAATCCCCAGGTCAATGACCTCGGCCTGGTGCTCGCGCACCAGCCCGCCCAGGGTAAAGCGGTTAGCGTCAAAAATGCCCGCGGCGGGCAGCGCCTCGCCAGGGGCAGTGACCTCGCTGCCGGTGGAGAACACCGCCACCCGGGGACGGCGATACACGGCCACCTCGCCGGCACCCAGCGAGGCGGCAAACCCCAGACGGGCAGCGTCGAGCCGCTCGCCGACGGTAAGCGCCACGCTGCCCCGAGCGATGTCTTCGCCGGCCTGGCGGACGTTTTGCCCGGGCGTCACGCGATCCGGGGAGGCTACCATAACGTGGTCGGCGTGTATCTCCAGCTGCTCGCGCATGATCACCGTGTCGGCGCCGCTTGGCAGCGGCGCGCCGGTGGCAATGGTAACGCACTCGCCGGGGGCCAGCGTCGTGGTGAAGGGCGCTCCGGCAAGCGCCTGGCCGGCAAGCGCCCAGCGGGCTTGCCCGGCCTGCCAGGCAAGGGCGATGCCGTCCATGGCGGCGTTGGTGTTTTGCGGCACGTCGATGGGGGCGGTAATGCTTTCTGCCAGCCGCCGGCCGTGGGCAGCGTGCAGGGCAATGCGCTCTTGGGGGAGCGGCGCTTCCACCAGCGTCAGCAGGGTGTCGCGCGCTTGCTCCACGCTTAGCTGGCGGTCGTCCAGGTCGAAGCAGGAAAGCGGCCCGTCAGGCGCTTTTGCTGCGGGTGTTACCGGTGACGGGGTCATGAGGCCTCCCTGGCAAGCGTGGCTTCAAGGCGTGCCTTGTCGGCGGGCGTATTGACGTTGACAAGCTCGCCGGCGCAGTCGGCCATGTCTACCTCGTTGACATAGCGGCCGGCATAAAACTCGCGCACCGAGCGCTTGCCGGCGTCCAGCGCCTGGCCCAGCGCTGTAGCGAGATCGGTGCGCATCAGCGCGATGACCGGGTGCACCCGCTGGCCGTCGTGGGCCACGGCGATATCGGCATTGCCAAGGCCCTGGATCAGGCGCGCGGCGAAGTCTCGGGGCAGCGCCGGGATATCGCAGGGGGCGACCAGCAGCCAGGGCGTGCGCGCCGTGCAAAGCCCGGCGTAAAGGCCCATCAGCGGGCCGTGAAAGTTGCCGCGCTGGCCGTCCAACGCTTGGTCGGCCACGACCCGGTCGCCGTAGCGCCGATAGTTTTGCGGATGGCGGTTGGCGCTGATCACAAGCTCGCTCACCTGGCCGGCAAAGCGCTCGCTGACGTGGGCCACCAGCGGCCGGCCGGCGAGGAGCTCGAGGCCTTTGTCGCGCCCGCCCATGCGCCGCCCTTCGCCACCGGCGAGAATCAGCCCTGTGAGATCGTTAGGGGGTATCATGGCGGGGTCTCCCGTAGCCAGCCGTTGAGGTCATCAGGGGCACGGCGAGGCGCGTGCGATACCTGAGTAAATTTGTCGACTATGTGAATGATGGCGCCCGCGCTCCCGCTTTGTCCAGCCTGTTTGTTGACCAACTGATCAACATACGCTGTGATCGGCGGGCGTGGCAGGCGCTGGCCGCCGGCGCGCTTTTTGTTAAGCTGGCCGGTAGCCTCGCCTCATCGTCATACACGCTGCTTTGCAAGCGGCCTTTCTGAAGGAACCCCAAATGCAATCGTTTGACCATGCTACCCGCACCGAGCTTGAAGCCGCCGCCTTTCGCCGTCTGCTGCGTCACCTTGACGCGCACAAGGAAGTACAAAACATTGAGCTGATGAACCTGGCCGACTTCTGCCGCAACTGCCTGTCCAAGTGGCTCGTGGCCGAGGCCGAGGAGCGCGGCGAATCCCTGGACTACGAAACCGCCCGGGAGTACGTCTACGGCATGCCGTACAGCGAATGGAAGGCCCGCTATCAGGAGAAGGCCACGCCGGAACAGCTGGCCGCCTTTGAGGCACGCGAGGCACAGAAGCAGGGCTAAAACACCACGCCACCTTTTTCACGCCACCTTATTACAGAGGGCAATATCGCCATGAGCGAACCGATGATACCGCTGAATATCGCGGTGCTGACCGTTTCGGACACCCGTACCGAAGACACCGACAAAAGCGGCCGGACGCTTGTGGAGCGCGCCACCGAGGTCGGGCACCGAGTGGTGGAAAAGCGCCTGGTGGCCGACGACGTTTACCACGTCCGCGCGATTGTCGCCGGCTGGATCGCCGATCCCGACATCCAGGTGGTGCTGACCACCGGCGGCACCGGTTTTACCGGCCGCGACTCCACCCCAGAGGCCGTTTCGGTGCTGTTGGACAAGGAAGTCCAGGGCTTCGGCGAGCGTTTCCGCCAGCTCAGCGGCGACGAGATCGGCAGCTCTACGGTGCAGAGCCGCGCGCTTGGGGGGCTTGCCAACAACAGCGTGATCTTTTGTCTGCCCGGCTCCACCGGCGCCTGCCGCACCGGCTGGGACGGCATCCTCGCCGAGCAGCTCGACAGCCGCCACAAGCCGTGTAACTTCGCTAACCTGGTGATTCCGGGGCGGGGGCAGCATGGCTGAACAGTCTTCTCCTGAGCTTGGCACCGTTGAGCAGGCGCTGGGCGCGCTGCTGGAAGGCGTTACCCCGCTGGAGAGCGAACCGCTCTTGCTGGATCACGCCGGCGGGCGGGTGCTGGCCGCAGACCAGATCGCCCGGCTGAACGTCCCCGACTTTGATAACAGCGCCATGGACGGCTACGCCCTGCGCGCGGCGGATGGCGGCCAGTGGCTGTCGGTCAGCCAGCGGGTGGCCGCCGGCAGCGCCCCGGAGCCGCTGGCTCCCGGCACCTGCGCGCGGCTGTTTACCGGCGCCCCGGTGCCCCCTGGAGCCGACTGCGTGGTGATGCAGGAGCGCGTCGAGCGCGAGGGCGAGCGCGCCCGCTTCCCCGAAGAGCTGACCGTCGGCGACAGCATCCGCCGGCGCGGCCGGGACGTCGCCAGCGGCAGCGTTCTGCTTGCCGCCGGCACTCGGCTGGACGCCGCCGCACTCGGCCATCTGGCCGGGCAGGGCGTGGTCGAAGTCGAGGTGCGCCGCCGGCCGCGGGTGGCGCTGTTATCCACCGGGGATGAGGTCATCGATCCCGGCACGCCGCTGGGCCCCGGCCAGCTTTATAACACCAACCGGCCCATGCTCAAGCGCCTGCTGGAAAGCTTTGGTGCCGAGGTCACCCGCTGCGTCAACGTGCCCGACGACTTCGACGAGACCCGAGCGATCCTTGGCGAGGTTGCCTTTGATGCCGACGTGGTGATCAGCACCGGCGGGGTCAGCGTGGGCGAGGAAGACCACGTCAAGCACGCCCTGGAAAGCCTCGGCCAGCTGGACCTCTGGCGGCTCGCCATCCGCCCGGGCAAGCCGCTGGCCCTTGGGCGTTTACCCAACGCCCGAAACGGCGGCGACACCCGCTTTATTGGCCTGCCCGGCAACCCGGTTTCCAGCTTTGTTGGCGCCTGGCTGTTCCTGCGCCCGCTGATGGGCGCGTTTTCCGGCTGCCCGGCGCTTGACGCGCTGCCGGCGATCCCCGCCACCGCCGATTTTGCCACCCGCACCGGCCCGCGCAGCCACTACATGCGCGCCGCGCTTGCGTTTACCCCCGAAGGCCCGGTTGCTACGGCCTTTGCCGACCAGAACTCCGGCGTGCTCTCGTCGTGTGTGGGCGCCGACGCCCTGGTGGTCGTGCCGGCCCATACCGCGGTGGAGAAGGGCGACGCCGTGACCTGCCTGTGGATCAAAGGCTGATAAGCAGCCCTGGCGCCATTTTGAAGGAGCGGGTGGGATGAAAAGAGCGGGCGTATGGGGGCTGCTGCTGGCGATGATGATCGCCGGCATGGCGCAGTACAGCCCGTCGCTGCTGTCGCGGATCACCGGCGACGCCGGCCCGCCGGCGCCCGCCGCGGACGAGCAGCAGGGCGACGGCGCCCACCCGACTTACCAGCGGCGCCACCACCGGCAGCAGATTGCCGATAGCGGGCGGGTGGTAGCGATACTGGACGATGACCTGGACGGCAGCCGCCACCAGCGGTTTATTCTGCGCCTGGCCAGCGGGCAAACCTTATTGGTTGCCCATAATATCGACCTGGCCCCGCGGGTCAGCGGGCTGGAGGCCGGCGATACCGTGGCGTTTTACGGCGAGTACGTGTGGAATGACAAGGGCGGCGTACTGCACTGGACCCACCGCGACCCCCGGGGCGCCCATCCGGGCGGCTGGTTAAAGCACCGGGACCGCCGCTATCAATAGCTTCAAGAGGCCGTATTACTGTGCTGCTTTTGCGCCGCATCGAACACGTCCAGCGCGTGTTTGAACTGGTCGTTGGCCTTGGAGACGTACAGCAGCACTTCATCGACATAGCCGTCGGTTGAGGCCGACCAGATGCGGTTGATATAGCGCTCGCCCGCGGCAAAGGAGCTCATGATGTCAGCAAAGCTTTGAATGCCGAAAAGGTGCTTCATGCTGTTGCGCGCATCGGCAAACTGGCGTAAATCCTCGCGAAACAGATGATCAATTTCAAAGCGCATGTCATAGGTAGGCACCTTGTCCTTGCGGCCTTCCAGGGCGTTCAGGTTGGCCACGATGTTATGCAGCGACGTGTCCATGGTCGTCTGGTTGTTCTTGAGCGTATCGCTATGGATGGCGGCTTTGTTGGACTCCTTGATATACACAAGGGCACTCACAAAGCCCACCAGCATGGTCGGGGTAAACAGTAGCCAGTTAACCTCGTTTTCGTCCAGCGAGGCTAAAAAAGCACCGCCTAAAAAGGCGAGGATCACCAAAATAAAGGCTGCGTTTTTCATCTGTCTATTCCTTGTCAGGCCGATGCAATCACGTAAACGGCGTTGCCCACGCCAACCAGGGCCTCACCGACGATGAGGCCTGCGGCAATCGGAATGCCTTTATTTTCTGCCCACGCCTGGCCTTTGGTGCGGTCCACAATCTCGCGGATTAACGTGCCCACGGCGTAGGTGAGAACAATACTGAAGGGCAGATAAAAGCCCAGGCCGACGGTAATGCCCAGCCCCGTTTGCAGTAGCGACAGCAGGCCGCCCAGCACCGCCCCGGCGATGTACTTGGCGGCCGGCACGTCGCCGCCGGTAATGCCTTCTACCATAGAGGCCAACGCCTGACCCTGGGGCGCGGGGAACTCCTCGCCCCCGAGGCCAAAGGCCTTATGCAGCATAAAAATGAGAATGATAACGATGATGGGGCCAAGCCAGGCCCCCATAAACTGGCCCAGCTGTTGCTTGCGCGGGGTCGCCCCGACCAGGTAGCCGGTTTTCAAGTCCAACATCAGGTCGGTTGCCTGGCTCATCGCCACGCAGGTGGCAGCGCCCACGGTAATCGCCGCCACGATGGCCGGGCCGGTGCTCATGCCGCCAAACATCTGGGTCACCATGATCAACAGGGTAACGGCAATCAGGGTTAACCCCGACAGCGGCGACCAGTTGGTACGGCCAATGGATTCGGACAAAATTATACCCGCCATCCAAATCCACAGAGTACCTAGCGCGGCCATCACGACACCGCGCAATAAGCCCACTTCCTGGGCCGACGTCACGGCCATGACGCCGAGCAATATAGCGGCACCCACCACCGCGAAGTAGAGTAGCTTGATGGGCATTTCATCCTTGCTTAACGCCGCATTGTTCTTGGCTGATGACTGCATCGACTTGATCGCCGAGGCGATGAGCGGCAGGGCAAATAAAACCCCCACAATGGCGCCGCCAATCAGCATGCCGATCCCGGTAGGCCTGAATAATATTAACCGTAATTGGTTCGGGTCAGTGATGGTGGTGCCATCAACGACGGGAAACATGCCGGTAATATCCAGTAGCGGGGCTAATACCCAGTAGCAAACGAAGCCACCGATGATAAACGCAAGCCCGCCACGGCCGGCAATAAAGGCCACGGCGGCGGTCATTAAGGACAGATACCAGGTGCCGTTGAGGTAGGCCGGCAAGCCCAGCTGTTCGAACAGGGGCCAGTACTCAACCCCCGACACGAGAGAGACGACGTGCACGATGCCCGACAGCAGCATGGCGCCGACCAACAGCAGCGCCTTGCGAATGCCCGCCCCGGGCGATTTCAGAATCGACGCCACCGCCACCCCGCCGGGGTAGGTCAGGCGTTCGTAGTCGATCATCTGCTTGCGCAGGGGGATAATAAAGGCGATCCCCAGAAAGGCCCCGGCGATAGCGCCAAACGTCAAGACGTAAGGGTTGAACTCGGTGCCGTAGCCCAGAATAAAAATCGCCGGTACGGAAAACATCATGCCGGACGAGGCCCCGTTAACGCCGGAGGCCACCGTTTGAACCACGTTATTTTCCACGATGGACCGGCGACGCAGCATGCCGCGCAAAATACCAAAGCCTAAAATCGCCGCCAGCTCGGAGCCTTCGATGGAAAAGCCCAGCTTCAACGACGCATAGCCAATCGAAATGGCGAGAACAATACCCAGAAGATAACCCACAATAATGGCATGCAGCGTGAGTTCCGGGTAAGGACCTCGGGTAAGAGGGTCGTGGCTAAGGGAGCCTTGGGTCAGGGAGCCCTGGCTAGGCGGGGCGTCGGGGCTTTTTTTAGACATGCTGTTCTCAAGCTATATGCAACGAATTGACGGGCCATATGGCGTGCTTACAAGAGCGCGTTATACTTCTGCCACCTTGGCTGGCTGGCGTGAAAAATCCGCCGAAAATAACATGAATATAAAGTATGCCTCAAGTTGAAAATAAGCGCCGAGTTTGCCCATGCTGGCCGTCGCCAACGCCGCGGTAGAGCCGGGCGATACGTGCGGCTGGCGAGCGCTACCCCTAAGCGTGCTAAGGTAGAACGCCTTTACGTCTTGCTCGGGAGGCTGTGGTGAACGATTCCATCATTCGTATCAACGGCGTGGGCAAGACCTACGAGGGCGGCTTTGAGGCGTTGAAGCGCGTGGATCTTGAGATCCAGCGCGGCGAGATTTTTGCCCTGCTCGGCCCCAACGGCGCGGGCAAGACCACGCTGATCAGCATTATCTGCGGGCTGGTATCGCCCAGCAGCGGGGATATCCGCGTAGCCGGGCACGACATCATCACCCAGTACCGCGCCGCGCGAAAGCTCATCGGCCTGGTGCCCCAGGAGCTGACCAGCGAAGCGTTCGAAACGGTGTGGAACACGGTGAGCTTCAGCCGCGGCCTGTTCGGCAGACCGCCAAGCCCCGCGCACATTGAAAAGGTGCTGCGCGCGTTAAGCCTCTGGGACAAGCGCAACAATCGCCTGATGACGCTCTCCGGCGGCATGAAGCGCCGAGTGCTCATCGCCAAGGCGCTGTCCCACGAGCCCCGGGTGCTGTTTCTTGACGAGCCCACCGCCGGGGTCGACGTTGCCCTGCGCCGGGAAATGTGGGGCGTGGTGCGCCGGCTGCGCGAAGACGGCGTGACCATCATTCTCACCACCCACTACATCGAGGAGGCCGAGGAAATGGCCGACCGCATCGGCGTGATCAATCACGGCGAAGTGGTGCTGGTAGAAGAAAAGGCCGCGCTGATTCAGAAGCTCGGGCGCAAGCAGCTCACCCTGCAGCTGCACACGCCGCTTTCCCGGGTGCCCGAGGTGCTCGCGCCCTTTGATCTGACGCTTGCCGACGACGGCGCGACGCTCAAGTACACCTACGACGCCGCGGCGCGGGAAGAAGGCGAGCACGGCATCGCCGCACTGCTGAGCGCGCTAAAAACCGCCGGTATTCGCGTCAAGGATTTGAACACCCGGCAAAGCTCTCTGGAAGATATCTTCGTTGACCTGATTCAGGAGCGTGCATGAACCTCTACCCCGTCCGGGCCATCTACATGGCCGAAATTGCCCGGGTGCGCCGCACCCTGCTGCAGAGCATCGTCTCGCCGATTATTTCTACCTCGCTGTATTTTGTGGTGTTCGGCGCGGCCATCGGTTCGCGCATCGACCAGGTCGGCGGCGTGAGCTACGGCGCCTTTATCGTCCCCGGGCTGATCATGCTGATGCTTTTGACCCAGAGCGTGTCCAACGCCTCTTTCGGCATCTTTTTTCCCCGCTTTTCCGGCAGCATCTACGAGCTGCTTTCGGCGCCGATATCGTATCTGGAGATCGTCATCGGCTACGTCGGCGCGGCGGCGACCCGGTCGATCGTGCTGGGGCTGATTATCCTTGCCACGGCCAACTTCTTTGTGCCGCTGCACATTGCCCATCCGCTCTGGATGGTGCTGTTTCTGGTGCTCACCGCGGTGACCTTTAGCATGCTCGGGTTTATCATCGGCATCTGGGCCGACGGCTTTGAAAAGCTCCAGCTGGTGCCGCTGCTGGTGATTACGCCGCTGACGTTTCTCGGCGGCAGCTTTTATTCCATCGATATGCTGCCGCCGTTCTGGCAGGGCGTGACCCTGTTCAACCCCGTTGTCTATCTGGTCAGCGGCTTTCGCTGGAGCTTCTACGGCGTCAGCGACGTCAGCATCGGCGCCAGCGTGGCGGTCATCGCGCTGTTTCTGGCCCTGTGCCTGGCGACCGTGGCGTGGATATTCCGCACCGGCTACCGCCTCAAGCCCTGAGCCGGCGTTTCGGCCCAGGCCTTTATCCCGTACTGAATAAAAGACAGCCGCCATGCCGCTATTGCACAGCATCGTTCATCGCCTTGACCCGACTCTTGACGGCGAAACGCTAACCCTGACGCCCGCCGACGCCGCCCACCCGCTGGATGACCCGCACCTCGAGGCGCTGGCGGCGGCGCTGCATGAAACCTTCAACGCCAAGCCCAAGGGCTGGGGCCGCTTTGCCGAAGAGGGCGCCGAGGCCGCGCCGGTATCGGCCTGGCTGCAGGCCTGGCTTGACGGCAGCGATAATTTTGCCGGCGTGACGCAAAAGCTGGCCGAACGCCTGGCCAACCGCCTCGCCGGGCAGCTGGGCGTTGGCGGCTATCTAGTGCTCGTTGACCAGCAGCAGGGCGATACCCGCACGCTGCTCGTGGCGCTGGTTCACCAGCGCGAGGGTATCGGCATTGACGCCTCGCACCACGCCGTGCCCGCGGCCCAGCTCAACGTGCGCCAGCTGACCTTTGCCGCGCGGCTGAACATCACCCAGTGGCAGGGCGGCGACGGGCAGACCCAGTACGCGTCTTTTCTTAAGGAGCGCGGCGGCAGCAAGCTTGCCCTGGCGCTGGCCGAGTGCCTGGGCATTGTTGAGGGCGCCGACGCCCCGGCGGATACCCGCACTCTGCTCAAAGCGTTCAGCGACTACGTCGAGAAAGAGGACCTGGACGATACTGCCAGCCGGGAGAAAACCGACGCCCTGGTGGGCTACGCCAACGAGCAATTGAGCCGGGGCGAGCCGATGACCCTGGAAGACGTCTCGGAGCTGGTGGACGAGCAGCAGCCCAAGGCGTTTTACGACCATATCCGCAACGCCGACTACGGCCTGGCGGCGGAAATCCCCCCGGATAAGCGCACGCTCAATCAGTTTCGCCGCTTTACCGGCCGCGCCGGCGGGGTGTCGATCAGCTTCGATTCGCACCTGCTCGGCGGCAGCGTGGAATACGACGAGGCCGGCGACCGCCTGATCATCAAACAGGTCCCCGCCAAACTGAAAGAGCAGCTGAAAGGCCAGGGCTGAGCCCGGCGGTGCAACTCTGGCCTGTTGGCACGGTCAGAAAGGCCCACCGCCGCCCTTTAAAGATGACAGAACAAACAGGAGTCCCGCATGCTGGACGCCGTAACCCAGTTTTTTCAGCGCGCCCTGGCCGAGCCCGAGCAGAGCCGGGACCCGGCGCTGACCCTGGAGCTCGCCTGCGCCGCGCTGCTGTGTGAAGTCATGCGCGCCGACTTTGACTCAAGCGCCGACGAACGCGCCGCCCTGCGTACCATGCTGGTCTCAAGGCTTTCCGTGAGCGCCGACGAAGTCGACGAGCTGATGGCGCTGGCCGAGCAAAAGGTCGACGACTCCGTGGATCACTACCAGTTCGTGCGCCTGATCAGCGAGCACTACGGTGAGGTCCAGCGCTATGAGCTTGTCAAGCTGATGTGGCAGATGGCCTGGGCCGACGGCGAGGTCGACCCTCTGGAAGAGCACCGTATCCGCCGGCTGGCGGGGCTTTTGTACGTCAGCCACAGCGATTTTATCCGCGCCAAGCTGGCCGTAGAGGAGCGCTGAATGTCCGAGTCCGATACCTCCCAGACAGCGGCGGCAGAAGTGAGCGAGGAGGAAGAAGCGCCGTTAACCGCCAACCTCACTGAGCTTTTGGCGCTGCTGGAACGCATCGAGCGGCACAACCCCAACATCAGCGTGGACGACGTGCTGGCGGCCATCGGGCGGCGCTCCTTCGGCCCCATGCTGCTGATCGCCGGGCTGATCACTCTTGCGCCGCTGATCGGTGACATCCCCGGCATGCCGACCCTCATGGCACTGCTGGTGCTGCTCACCGCCGGCCAGCTGCTGGCCGGGCGCAAACGTTTCTGGCTGCCCGGCTGGCTGGTCAGGCGCAGCATCTCTCGGGAGAAGTTCGACAAGGTCCTGCCGTACATGAAAAAGCCCGCCCGCTGGGTGGATAAGCTCTTGCGCGTGCGCCTGCCGTGGCTCACCGGCTACTGGGGCAGCCGGCTTACCGCGCTTGCCGGCATCGCCATTGCCCTTGCCATGCCGCCGATGGAGTTCATCCCCTTTACCGCCAACGGCGCGGGGCTTGCGCTTGCGCTGTTAGGCCTGGGGCTTGTCGCCCGGGACGGACTGGTGCTGCTGATCGGCTTTACCCTGACCGTCGCTACCTTCGCCATTGTCGGGGTGAACCTGTTTTAAACCGTTCCTTTTAACATGCCCGGCGTTTCGGCGCGGCCGCTTATTCCAGGTAATAGTCCACCGTGGTGACCACGCGGACGGTCTTTTCGGCCTGCTGGGTCTGGCTGACGCCGGCGGCGTGGTCCCGGGCGCGGATCTGGAAGACGCCCTGATTGGCACGGCGAAGCTTGCCTACCTCGGCGCTGGCGTCTTCGGCAAACTGCTCGGCGGACTGCCGGGCAGCGGCGGTGGCGTTGGCGATCATTTCCGGCTTGATGTCGTTGAGCTGGCTGAACAGGTAGCTAGGGCCGCTATCGCCGTAGTCGGACGACAGCACCACGCCGGCATCCACCAGCTCGCCGATGGCCTGGGCGGCCTGGCGCACGCGGTCGATATTCTGGCTGCGCACGGTGAGGGTCTGGTTGATGATGAAGCTCGGCCCGCCGTCGCTGCTCTGGTAGGGATCGGCGCTGGTATCGTTGACGCTGAGCTTTTGCAGTTCCACGGCGTCGGTGTCGATCTGCTGGCGGTCGAGAAAGGCCATGACAGCGCGCTGGCTCTCCCGAGCGTTGGCCTGGGCCTTTTCCAGGGTGTCGCCGGTCGCCACAAAGCGCAGCGGCCAGAGGGCAGTGTCGGCGGTGACGTCGCGCTCGGCCAGGCCTTTTACCGTCACGTAGCGGTCGCCGGTGCCCAGATCGGTCAGGCCGCTGCCGATGAAGGTGGCGGCGATGATGCCGGCGGCGCCGAGAATCAGCGCGGGGACGATACGCATAGCGGCCTCTCTGTGTGATGCTGGATGAATACTGGGTTAACAAGTGACGCGCGGGCGCGGGGTTGTGGTGTATCACGGTAAGGTGAAATACTGCAAACACCGTGTAGCCCCGGAACCCGCCGAGGTACGCACATCCACAGAAGGAGAGACGTTATGGTTGATCAGCCGTTTCTGACCGACATCAAGACCATTCGCGAGCGCGCCCGCCGGCACATCGAGCAGGGTGCGGTAACGGAGGGCTACACCGCCGACCGTGAAAACGTCATCCGCCTGCTGAACGAGGCGCTGGCCACCGAGATTGTCTGCACCTTGCGCTACAAGCGCCACTATTACATGGCAGAAGGACTCAGCGCCAGCGTGGCCCAGGCGGAGTTCCTGGAGCACGCCCAGCAGGAGCAGCAGCACGCCGACTGGCTGGCCGAGCGCATCGTGCAGCTGGGCGGGGCGCCCAACTTTTCGCCGGAAGGGCTGGTGACTCGCTCCCATGCGGAGTATACCGAGGGCGATTCCCTGCGCGAAATGATCAAGGAAGACCTGATTGCCGAGCGCATCGCCGTGGACAGCTACCGCGAGATTGCCACCTACCTGGGTGACAAGGATCCGACCTCCCGCCGGCTGATGGAAGATATCCTCGCCCAGGAAGAAGAGCACGCCGACGACATGGCCGGCCTGCTCGACGGGCTGGATGCCATGGGCCGGTAAGTCGCTTGCCGGCGCGCGTAGAGCCGGCATGTGACGAAGACGGCATCAGAAACAAAGCGGCCGCCCCGAGATACAACTCGGGGTAGCCGCTTTGTTTTATGCCTCTATCCTGAATTCACGCTCCCCGCCGGGGAGCACTCTTTCCAGGCGATGTGGCTGATCAGGCGTCGGGGATCTCCAGCGCGTCCTGTACGGCGGGCCAGGCTTCCTGTTCGCCGCTGCGGGTGGTGACGCCTTCCGTGAAGGCCTTGACCTTTTCGGGGTGTTCCTTCAGCCACTCCCGGGCGACGTCGTCGGCGGGCTTTTCGTCAAAGCTGAAGCCGTAGATCATCGCGCTCTGGTCGTCGGCGCTGAAGCTCAGCTGGTCGAGCAGCCGGGTGGCGTTGGGCTGATCCTCGGCAAAGGCCTGGCGTACCAGGGTGCGCACGTTGCTGCGGCCGCCTTCGTCGCCCCAGAAGTCTTCGGGATCGTCGAGGTAGCGCACGTCGTACTCGATGTTCATCCAGTGCGGTGTCCAGGCGGTGAAGACCACCCACTCTTCGCGCTGTAGTGCGGATTTTACCGTGCTCAGCATGCCCGGGGTGGAGGTTTCGGATACGTTCCACTGGGTCAGGTCGTAGGTGTCCTTGTCCATGTTATCGTCAAGAATCTCGCTGATGCCCGAGCCCACTTCGATGGCATAAATCGTATCGCCAAACTTCTCGCGCAGCTCGGGATCCTTGAGGTCCTCACCCGAAGTCACGCCGGCATCATAGACGTAGGTGGGTACGGCAAAGCCCAGCCGCGCGCCGTCGACGTTGTTGCCCAGGTCGTTGATTACGCCTTCTTCCATGGCGGTGTCGTAGGAGGTGCTCTGGCCGGGCAGCCAGGCGGCAAGGTAGACGTCCACGTCGCCCTGATTCAGCGCCTCGTAGGCGATGGTGGAGCCCAGCTCTTGCTGCTTCGGCTCGTAGCCCAGCGCTTCCAGCAGCTGGCCGGCAAGCTCGCTCTTGACGGTGACCCCGGGCCAGGACGGCACGGCAAAGCGTACGTCGGCGGGCTCTTCGGCCACAGCGGTAGCGCTGGCGGCAAGCGCACCGACGAGTACGGCAGCGCCCAGGGCAGGGGGAACAAAGCGTTGATGGGAGTACATGGCGGCTCCTTGAAAATCCACGAATAGACATTCTACAAATAAAAGGTCAGAGCCAAACCTTACCCGCCGGCGCGCTCAAAGAGCAAAAAAGGCGGCTACAGCAGCACAAGCGACAGCAGATAGACCAGCAGGATGGCGGTGACGCCCTGCACCAGGGTGGCAAGGGTCTGGGCGCGGTAGGCCAGACCCACGCTCATGCGGCTGAAGCGCGAGACCACCCAGAAAAAGCTGTCGTTGGCGTGGGAGACGGTCATCGCCCCGGCGCCGATGGCCATCACCGTCAGCGTGCGTCCCATGTCGCTGCCCAGGCCCAGGGAGTCAAGCATCGGTGCGACCAGCGCCGAGGTGGTGACCAGCGCCACGGTGGACGACCCCTGGGCGGACTTCAGCCCGGCGGAGACGATGAACGGCATGAAGATGCCGATGCCCAGGGTGGAAAGCGTGTTGCCCAGATAGTCGCCCAGCGGCGAGGCGCTGAGCACCGCGCCAAACGCGCCGCCGGCCCCGGTGATCAGCAGGATGGGCGCGGCGGAGACGATGCCTTCGCTGATGCGCTCGCTGAACTCGCTGATCTTGCTGTCGCTTTTCAACAGCGTCGTGGACAGCAGCAGGCCGATGAGCAGGGCGGTAAGCGGCTGGCCCAGCAGGCTGAGTACGGCCATGGCGGTGCCTTCGCCGAAGGGCGCGGCGGGTAGCCGGGCCACGGTGCCGATGCAGATCAGCGCGATGGGCACGATGATCGGCGCGAACGCCGCCAGCGGCCGGGGCAGGCGGCCGTAGCTGGCCTTGAGCGCCTCCCAGTCCTGATGCTGGTGGCGGGCTTCCGCTTCCGTCAGGGTGTCGTCCACGTCGGGCTGGGTATTGACGAAGCGCCGCGCCCAGAGCATGCCGGCAAGCGCCGCCACGGCAGCCACGGGAATGCCGGCGGCAATGACCAGCCCCAGGTTGGACTCGAGCCCCAGGTTGCCCGCCGCGGCGATGGGCCCCGGCGTGGGCGGAATGAAGGTGTGGGTGGCGTAAAGCCCGGTGGCCAGCGCCACGCTCATGGCGATGGGCGAGGTGTCGAGCTTTTTGGCCAGCGACTCTTTCAGCGAGTTAAGGATGATAAAGCCCGAATCGCAAAACACCGGTATGGAGACGATGTAGCCGATCACCGACATGGTAAGCGTAGGGAAGCGGTCGCCGAGTCTGGCGATCATGACGTCGGCCATGGTGATGGCAGCGCCGCTCTTTTCCAGGATCACCCCGATGATGGTGCCCAGGACGATGACCAGGCCGATGTAGCCCAGAATGCCGCCAAAGCCGGAGGTGATGGTCTCGACCACCGAGTCGATCGGCAGCCCGTAGGCAAACGCGGCGATGAACGCCGCCCCCAGCAGGGCAAGAAACGGATGCAGCTTAAGCTTGCTGGTGGCGAGCACGATAAACCCCACCACCAGCAGTAATATTACGATCAAACCCATGGTTGTCCCCTGCGCGTTGCGTTTTCATGTCGGGCGGCCGCCGTTGCAGCGCCGCAAGGTGCTTTAATACGCACCCGCCGGGGAAATGTAAAGAGGGCAAAACCGCGCCTTGTGCCCGCACCTCGGCGCGGGCACCGGGCGGTTAAAATTCCACGGTAACGCCGAGGTTGTAGCGGCGTCCGTCGAGGACCTTTTCGAAGTCGGCGTAGTTCACGTCCTTGTCCAAGGCGTTGTACACGCCGCCAAACAGCTTGGCGCTGGGCGTGAGCTGATAGGCGGTGCCCACGTCGACAAAGGTGTAGGAGGGGATTTCCCGACCGCTGCTGCCGTGGAACTGCGGCGCGCCGCTGGAGCGGCCGCGGAAGTTGACCCGGGTCCAGGCCGAGAGCGGGCCTTGCGGCTCCCAGTCAAGGGTGGCGTTGGCCATGTGCTCGGGCAGGTTGTTGAGCGAATCTCCCTTGTCGTCGCCGCTTTTCTGCTCGGAGTCGGTATAGGTGTAGCTGGCGGTGAGCGAGTAGGCCTCGGCCAGCGGCAGGGTCAGCGTGGCTTCGACGCCCTGGGTCACGGCCTTGTCGATATTCTTGCGGGTGTCGATATAGGCGTACTCGTGGTCATCGCCTGCTACTACGCACTCTGGCGCCACGTCGTCGCCGCGGTAGGCGCCGCTGTAGCACACCGGGTCTTCGGCGATCTTGTCCTTGAACTCGTTATGGAAGACGGTGAGCCCCACCTGAGTGCCGCTGTCGTTGCCCCAGAGCACCCCGAGCTCTTTGTTCAGGCTTTTTTCCGGCTCTAGGTCCGGGTTGCCGATGAGCAGCGCGTTGCCGCCGGGTCCGCCCGTGGCCTGGCCCCAGCCCGGCGCGGTATAGCGCAGGTCCGGCGCGCGGTAGCCGCTGGTGATACCGCCTTTTACCGTCCACTGCGGCGTCGTGTTCCACACGCCGTAAAGGCGCGGTGACCAGTGGGTGCCGTAGTTTTCGTCCTTGTTCAGGCGCGCTCCGCCGGTGAGAGAGAAGTCCTCGGTCAGCATCCACTCGTCTTCGACGAACAGCGCCCACTGCCAGCGGTCGATCTTGCCTTTATCGTCCGCCAGGGTGTTGCCCTGGCTGGTGAGCTTTTGCGTCTCGTACTGGCCGCCAAGCGTCAGCATGTGCATGCCCAGGGGCAGCACCGTCTGGGTATTGAACACGGTATCTTCGTAGTTGATGCCGCCCCGGGCGTTGGGGTTGCGGACTTTCTCGTGCTGGACGTAGCTGTCCGAGGTGCCGATGTCCCAGCTCCCTTTGTGGCTGAGCGTATAGTGGCGGCGGTCGTATTCATCCTTGGAGCGGGTGTTGGGGCCGCGCCGACCCTCTTCGGCGATGGATTCGCCGGGATTGGTGGTGCGCTCCTGCTCGCTATAGCCGGCTTCCAGGGAAAGGTCGTGATCCTCGGAGGCGTTCCAGCTAAGCTCGGCCGTGGCGTTGGCCAGGCGCTGGTCGTTGTAGCCGTTGACGATCTGGTCTTCGTCGCGCTGGGAGTACTGCCCGTAGACCTTGAGCCCGAGCACGTCTTCCTTGAGCGGCCCGCCCACGTAAAAGCGGCTCTGCTGCCGATTGCCGGAGTCGGCGTCTTCCTGAATCGTGGTGTCGACGGTGACGCTGCCGCCCCATTCCCGCTCGACGCTGCGGGTGATGATGTTGACCACGCCGCCCAGCGCATCGGAGCCGTATAGCGACGACATCGGCCCGCGGATGACCTCGACCCGCTCGATAGCCGAAAGCGGCGGCAGCCAGCCCTGCTCGATGCCCGGGCCGTCGCTGCCGGGGCGCGTCTCACGCGAGCCCTGGCGCTTGCCGTCGACCAGCATCAGCGTGTACTTGGCGCCCATGCCGCGAAGGCTGATGTCCTTTGAGGAGCCGCCGCCGGTGACGACCACGCCGGGCACGTCTTTCAGCGCGTCGGTGACGTCGCGGTAGGCCTTGTCGTCAAGCGTCTGACGGTCAATCACGCTGATCGAGGCCGGCGCATTTTTGGTCTGCTGCTGGTAGCCCGTGGCCGTGACCACGACGTCATCGAGCTCGGCGGTGTCCTGGGCCTGGACAGCGGCGCTGGCAAGCCCGGCCATGGCCAGCGCCAACCCACGCTTGGGAAACCTGGGGTGGGGTCGTGAGGCCTGCCGGGGCGGAAGAAATGACATGATGTTCCCTTACGGTGCGTTGTATGAATTAGCAGCGCGGCATAAGATAATGGGAATACTTTTTATTTGCAATAACTATCGCATCCATGCAGGGAACTTTTTAGCGTTAAAAATGCCGCCGTCCGACGGTGCGCGGTCGTTGCCAAACGCCAGGCATAAATACCAGACACAAAAAACCGGGCCGCGTTGGCGGCCCGGTTAAGGGGATGGCATCAAACGTTTCGCCTGTCAGCGTTAGCCGGCGTCGCGCGGTGACGGCTGGGAGAATACCGTTACCTCGGGCAGGTCATCGGTAAACTTCTCGACGTCGGCGACCCCGGTCTGTCCGCAGTTGGCCTGGGCCAGTTTGGAGGTGGCGATGCCCGGCGTCAGGACGTTGACGTCGCCGTAGCTGCACAGGCTGCCGATCTCGGTCGGGTCGACGGGGTCGAACCAGCCGCCTTCCTGGACGCGAATGACGCCGGGCATGATGTCTTCGGTTACGACCGCGCCGGCGAGCAGCTGCCCGCGATCGTTGAAGACCCTCACGACGTCGCCGTCCTTGATGTCGCGCTCCTCGGCATCCCGGGGATTGAGCCAGCAGGGCTCCCGCCCCTGCACCGCGTAGGTCTCGCGGAAGGAGGTGCCGCAGATCTGCGAGTGCAGGCGGCCGCGGGGGTGGTTGCTGGCAATGCTCAGCGGGTAGCGGGTCGTGGGGCCGTCCAGGCGTTCGATGGGCTCAAGCCAGGTTGGGTGCGGCGGGCAGTCGTCGTAGTCGTACTCGGCGATGGCCCGGGAGTAGATCTCGAACTTGCCGGTGGCCGTGCCCAGGGCGTTGAGAATCGGATCTTCGCGGAAGGCTTCGTGCCTGACGAAGTATTTCTGCTCGTCCTTCAGCGGAAAGCCCAGCGGCTCGTTGGATTCCCAGAAAACGTCAAAGACCGGCATTTCCATGCCCTTGGCGCGGGCTTCGATCTTGGCGCCTTCGTAGAACCCGCGAATCCAGTCCATCTCGGAGCGACCTTCGGTAAACTCGTAGCCTTTACCCATTTTGTCGGCAATGTCGGCGAAAATATCGAAGTCGCTGCGCGCCTCGAACTGGGGCTCGACGATCTTTTTCATCGCCACGACATGGCTCAGGGCGTAGTCGCCGAGCTGTTCGATATCGTTGCGCTCGTAGGAGGTGGTGGTGGGCAGGACGATGTCTGCGTGCCGGGCGGTGGCCGTCCACTGGAAGTCGTGGACGATAAAGGTGTCCAGCTCCCGCCAGGCGCGGAGCATCTCGTTGCGGTCCTGGTGGTGGGCAAAGGGGTTGCCGCCCGCCCAGTAGGCCAGCTTGACCAGCGGAAGCTTAATCTCGTTGCCGTTGAACTGCATGGTCTCGCCGGGATTGAGCAGGGTTTCCACAAAGCGCGCTACCGGAATCATGGTGTCGCTGCCGGACTCGTCAACGGAGCCGCCGTCGCCGCCGCCGGCGGCATCGCCGATGGCCTTGAGAATGGGGCTTTCGTGAGTCGGCGCGCCGCCGGACGAGTAGTGATAGCTGAGGCCGTAGCCGCCGCCGGGCAGGCCGATCTGGCCGAGCATGCAGGCCAGGGTGACCAGCATCCAGGTGGACTGCTCGCCGTGGTGCTGGCGCTGCATGGAATAGCCCAGCGCAAACATGGTGCGGTGGTTGGCAAAGCGCCGGGCCAGGTCGCGGATGGTGTCGGCCTCAAGGCCGCAGATCTCCGCCGCCCAGTCGGCATCCTTGGGTTGGCCGTCGGCCTCGCCGGTCAGGTAGGGGAGAAACTCGTCGAAGCCGCTGGTATAGCGGTCGAGGAAGTCCTGATCGTGGAGATCTTCGCTGTACAGGGTGTGGGCGATGCCCAGCATCAGCGGAACGTCCGTCTGCGGCTTGGGCGCGATCCACTCGCCGTCCAGGTAGTCGCAGGTATCGGTCATCAGCGGGTCGATGGAGAGGGTGTCGACGCCGGCTTCCTTGAGCGCCTCCATGCCCTCGAAGGCCCCGTGGTCAGCGATCTGCCAGGAGATCTGGGAGTTGTTGCGCGGGTCGCAGCCCCAGTACACCATGAGCTCGGTATGCTCTGCGAGCACCGGGTAGGTGGTGCACTGCTCATACACTTCGATGGATCCGCTCACGTAGGGCAGAATGACCTGGGCCGCCCCGGTGGAGTAGTCGCCGATGCTCGAGGTAAAGCCGCCGGTCAGGTTCAGCATGCGCCGCAGCAGCGTCTTGCAGTTGTGCAGCTTGCCGGGGCTTTTCCAGCCGTAGGAGCCGCCGTACACCGCCTGCTGGCCGTAGGTGTCGCGCACCCGGGTAATTTCCTTGGCGACCAGGTCAATCGCCTCTTCCCAGGAAACGCGGACGAAGTCGCCGTCGCCGCGGCTGTCCGGGTCGGCCCCCGGCCCCTGCTCCAGCCAGGCGCGACGCACCATGGGATAGCGGATGCGCGAGGCGGAATAGATCGAGTCGCGCACCCCGTCAAGCATCGGGGTGGGGTGCGGGTCCTTCGCCCAGGGCTTGAACTCGACGGCGCGGCCGTCTTCGACGATGCCCTTGAAGGCTCCCCAGTGGCTGCCGGACAACATTTCCTGCTGGCCGGTCTGGGCCAGGGCGCCGCGGCTCAGCAGCGACATCGAGAACGGCATGGAACCCAGCGCCACGGTGGCGGCAGAGCCCTGGAGAAAACGGCGCCGGGAGAAGGCGCTGACGGGAGCGTCGGAAAACTTGGTACTCATGCGAACTCTCCTTCAATTCGTTCGGTCGCTATCGCTTCTTCCCCCTCGAGCGCAGCGGCGGACTCGCGGATCAGGGCAAGCAGTAAATCGCCCGCGGCGCCGTAAAAGCCGCCGGCGTCCTGGCGGGTGAGCGCCGCGCAGAAGGCCGGCACCCAGCCCTGGAGCCGGCGGATCAACTCTTGAGCGATGCGTTTCTGGCCGTCGCGCAGCGCCATGGCAAGGGCGGCAAGCTCGATGGCCAGGTGGTCGGCCGGTTCACAGCACTCGCCGCTTACGTGCAGGTCGAGGGCGCGCAGCGTGGCTTCCATCTCGGTAACCGGCGTGCCGCCGAGCACCGTGCCGTCGGCGCCGGGCTGCCAGGCGCTTTCGTAGGGCAGCACGGCGCTGGGCGGGAAGATTCCCTCGAACAGCGCCGTATAGCGGCGCTGCAGCGTGACGGCAAGCGGTGTGGGCGCTTCCCGGGTCAGGGCCTGGTCGATGGCTTGGGCCGCTTCCCGGGCGCTCAGCTGCTCCCCCATTTGCGCCAGCGCGTCGCGCCCGGCCGGGGCGACGTACGTTTCCACCAGCCCCGCGTCGGGCGGCGCGGCGAACACGCCGCCAAGCCAGTCGGCCGCGGTCATCAGCGCGCTGACGTCGGTTGCGGTGTCGCGGCTCATTGCGGCACTCCTTCACTGGCGTGCTCCGGCACCGCCTCGCCGGCTTTTTCGGGGGTCAGATCGCTTGAGTGGTTCTGCAGGTACGCAAGGATCAGGCGATACTCGTCGTCGCTGAAGGTGGTAAAGCGCTTCATGGACTTGAGCGTACCGATCCACTGGTTGGCGGTGTAATGCCCCTTATCCGGCAGCGTATGGCAGGACGAGCAGCTGGTCTGGTAGGCATCCTTGCTGTAGCTCCATAGCTCATCCAGGTCGAGATTGACCTCGTCGGCGGCGGACCAGGCTTCCAGAGAGACCGGGCGCCAGACCTGATCGGTGTTGGGGTCGGTTTCGCTTTCGCCGCGCTGGGTGGCTTCAATCGCCCGGTCGCCAAGGGCGGCCATGATCACCCGCTGACCCTTTTCCTGATAAATGACCGTGGGCGAGTTCTCCGGCTGCCAACCCTTGATCTCGAACTTGAGCCTGTCGTTTTCCCGGTCCAGCACTTCAAGGGAGGCGCCGCCCAGCAGCTTGCCGTCTTCGCCCTCGCCGTCCTGCTCCGCCGAGGAGAGGAACAGCGACTTGGTGCCGGCCACGTGGACGCGATCGCCCACGTCGACCTTCTGCGGCTCGCTGGTCGGCAGCGGCGGCCGGCTGTCCACCATGGTGTCGAGCATCACCACTTCTTCGGTGCGGTTGGGTTCGGGCATGCCCGGGGCCGGGTTATCAATGGCCGGCAGGTGGTTCAGATAAACGGCCATGGCCTGCAGATCTTCCCAGGGCAGCTGCGACGTATTGTCGATGACTTCCGCCATGTCGCCGCCGGCGGTACGGCCGATGGGGCTGATGCCGGTATGCAGGTAGTTGGCGATGGACGCGGCCGACCAGAAGCCGATGCCGGTCTCGTCCGGGGTGATGTTGGGGTAGTGGCCGGTACCTTCGGGGTTTTCACCGCCGGCGTAGCGCTTGTCGCCGGGGACGTTACCCATGAAGGTACGCGGCGAGTGGCACTCTACGCAGTGGCCGGCGCCTTCCACCAGGTAGCGGCCCTTTTCGAACTGTTCGCGATCGACGTCTTCGGGCAGGTTGTCAGCGCTGACGCCCACTTCCTCGGTGCTCTTGTCGTTGAGAAAGGCAAGCCGCCAGACACCGATGCCCCGGCGCAGGTTGTAGGGGAACTTGAGCTCGTGATCGGGCACTGCCTTGTCGCTTGCGGGCAGCTCCATCATGTAGGCGTAGAGGTCGCGCACGTCTTCCGGCTCCATGCGGACATAGGAGGTATAGGGAAACGCCGGATACAGGTTCTTGCCGTCGGGCCAGAGGCTGCTGGGACCGACGCCCTCGCGCAGCGCGCGGTCAAACTCGGCCAGGGTCCAGCCGCCGATGCCGTGCTCCGGGTCGGGCGAAATGTTGGGCATGTGAAACTTGCCGAAGGCGGTATCCAGCACCATGCCGCCGCCCAGCTGTTCGTCGCTCTCCTGGTCGGTCGTCGCGTGGCAGGTGGCGCAGTCGGAGGCGACAAAAATGCGCCGGCCGTTGTCGAGGTCCGCCTCGCCCTCGGCGCTTTCAATATCGGGGATGTCGTGTGTCGCTGACCACATCCAGGGGGAGGTCAGGACGAGGAATCCGGCGATGCCGATGATGACGAGTACCACCATCGCAACGGAAATTTTCTTGCCTTTGCTTGGCATGGCTTGCTCCCATGGTTGCCGCAATGGTGATGCGCATGACTCACGCAATATCCCGCTTGGGGATCGGTTATGCTCAAGCGCCCGACCAGTGGGTCATCAAGTTTCCTTGCACTGTCTATTCATTATTATATTCTTTTACGCTAAAGGTGGGCGACACTAGTGACAACAGCGGTGGTGTTTCAATGGGACTTTGGTTGATGTGAGTCAAAAAAGAGCGCTTTTTATTTTTGACGTTTTAACCACCTCGGCAAGTTTTATTCGTTATTATAAAGGTGCTTTTAAAATACGCCTTATTAAGGGTAAAAGAAGTATATAGTTTGCATTTTACTATGGCTGTCGTTCTTTTAAGGCGGCGCCTATCAATGCTCGCCTAGTTAGCGGTTACCAATAAAAAAGCAGCTCCCAAAGGAGCTGCCGTTTATCCATCAAACCAGCCATCAAAGAGGCCGGGAGGCTTTATCAGGCAAGCCTTGACGGGGTCGCCGGGTCATGACGTTTCCGGCGTTTTCCGGGAAGCCAGAAACTTGATCAGCAGGCCCTGGATCACCACCCCGATCAGCAGTAGCAGGTAGGGCGACGCGACGACGATAGAGCCCACATAAAGCAGGGCGCTTACCGCCGCCGGGACCGCAGCATAGGGGATCTGCGTGCGCACGTGGGCCACGTGGTCTGAGCCGGAGAAAATGGACGCCATCACCGTGGTGTCGGAAATGGGCGAGCAGTGATCGCCAAAGATGGAACCCGAGAAGATGGCCCCAATAGCCATGCTGACCAGCGTCATGTCGCCGATGTTGAAGGCTAGAGGGACGCCGATGGGGGTCAGAATCGCCATGGCGCCCCAGGAGCTGCCGGTGGAAAAGGAAATGACCATGGCGATGAGAAATATCAGCAGCGGAAGCAGGTTGGGTGACAGCCACTCGCGGGTCGCCTCGATGACGTAGTCCCCGGTTTCCAGGGCGTCGGTGACCGTGCCGATTGACCAGGCCAGCACCATGATCACCAGGGCGGGAAGCATCGTTCTGAAGCCCGCCAGCAGAGTTTTCTCGCAGTCTTCCATGGTCTGCTTCTGCAGCAGGGCCATTGCCATGCCTACCGCGACCATGGCGAAGGCCGCCCAGCTTAGCGCGACGCTGACGTCGGTATCGGCAATGGCGTCCATCAGCGGCTTGCCTTCGGCGCCGCCGCCGGTATACCAGAGCGCCCAGCAGCCGAAACCGATCAGCACGATCAGCGGAACGATGAAGTTCCACACGCTGCCGCGTCCTTCGGGGACCTCGCCCAGGTCTTCTTCCACGCTGGAAAGGGGCGTATCGCCGGGCGCAATCAGTTCGCCCTTTTCCGACGCCCGCCGCTCTGCCTTGCGCATGGAAGCAAAGTCGCCCATCAGGATGATCATGGGAACGGAGATCAGGCACAGCAGGGAATAGAAGTTCCAGGGGATTGACTGCAAAAATACCCAGTAGGGCTTTTCGTCGGTTAGGCTAATGACGGCAAAGGCGCCGGCAATCAGGGAGACCTGGTAGCCGATCCAGTCCGAAACGGGGCCGATGGTCGCCATGGGCGCCGAGGTGGCGTCCATGACCCAGGCGAGCTTTTCACGGGAGACGTTCTGCTTGGCGGTCAGCTCGCGCGACGCGTTGCCGACGATGACCGAGTTGACGTAGTCGTTGAAGAAGATAAGCACGCCGAGCGCCCAGGTGAGCAGCAGGGAGCCCCGGGAGGTGGATATTTTTCCGGATAGCCACTGGGCCAGCGCCTGGGAGCCGCCGGTGCGATGCATGAAAGCGGCCCCGGCGCCGAGCAGAGAGACGAGCACCAGAAACCGGGCGTTCCACTCGTCGGTCATGACCGCGGCAAACCAGTCGAACGTCTGGGCAATACCGGCAATCGGGTTGCCGGTGAATATCCAGCCGCCTATCCAGATACTCACGAACAGCGAGATGTTGACCCGCCGGGTCGCAAGGGCAAGCGCTACCGCAAAAAGCGGGGGCAATAGCGAGATGAAAGCGTCCAAGGCCGGTCTCCTGCACGTTGTTTTTCTGCTGTCTGTCTACTGATCGTAGTCGCCCCCGGCGGGATGAACAATTCGCTTGCGTTCTACTTTAGTGGCCGTAGTGGTAATGGTAGTGGCAGTGGCCATAGCGGTTATGGTGGCTGCTGGCTGGGGGAGGGTGACGGTATCCGGCGTGGGGTGATGGCCGCTCAAGAAAGTGCCGGGTCTGGTACCGTGAAGAGGCCGGGGGATGCTATAAGGCCCGCGGCGGTTCGCACTCGGAATGGCATTCGTCCTCACACAATTCGGAGGCCCCCATGCCGGAAAGCAAAACGCTTCTGATTATTGCGCACGCGCCCTCTCCCAATACGCAGAAGCTGTCCCGCGCCGTTGCCAGCGGCGCGTCGGATGCCGACATCGACAACGTCGCCGTGCGGTCGCTGGCACCGCTTGATACCCAGCCCGACGATATCAACAGCGCCGACGCCGTTATTCTGGGTACCACGGAAAATCTTGGCTATATGGCCGGCTTAATGAAGGACGTCTTTGATCGCTGCTATTACCCGTGCCTGGAAAAAAACCAGGGGATGCCGTTCGCGTTTTATGTTCGGGCCGGCCACGATGGCACCGGTACGAAGCGAGCGATTGAAAGTATTACCCAGGGGATGAGCTGGAAGCTGGTGCAGGACCCGCTGATTTGCCGAGGAGAGTTTCAGGAAGCGTTTGTCGAACAGTGTGAAGAGTTGGGGCTATTGATGGCGGCGAGTTTAGACGCCGGCATTATCTGACGAGCCCTTAAGTGCTCATACTAAGTCATCATATAAAGCACTCATATAAAAAAGCAGCCCCACGAGGGGCTGCCGTTTATCGGCTCTTCGACGTCGGGTGTGGAATTCACCCCCTGAGCTAGGCCAGGATATGACCTCCACGATGACAGGAGGTAGGACATGAACGGCACTCAGATTCTAACCCTTGGCCTGGGTCTTGAAGCGCCCTGGATTCTCAAGGACCAGCACCTGGATACTACCGTGTCACCTCACCGGCTGGAGCTTCATGTTGAAGCCGAACGAGGTAGCCTCTACCCCTGCCCGGAGTGCGGTAAGGCCTGCCCGGCCCACGACTTTGCCGACAAGACCTGGCGCCACCTGAACTTCTTCCAGCATCACTGTTACCTGCACGCCCGCGTGCCTCGCACCCAGTGCCCCGAGCATGGCGTCAAGCGCATCGAGGTGCCCTGGGCGCGGCCGGGCAGCGACTTCACCCTGCTGTTCGAGCAGGCCGCCATGGCCCTGGTCCGGGAGATGCCGGTGCTGGCCGCTGCCCGCCTGATCGAGATCACCGACAAGCGCCTGTGGCGCATCGTGCATCACTATGTCGGCCGCATGCTCGAGCAACTCGATTTATCCGCGGTCAAGGCCGTGGGCCTGGATGAAACCGCGGCCAAGCGCGGCCACCGCTACGTCACCGTGTTCCTCGACATGCAGCGCAAGACCGAGCCGGTGCTCTTCGCCGTGCCAGGCCGGGGCAAGGCCACGATCGAGGCCTTCAGCGACTTCCTGGCCGCGCATCAGGGCGCTCCCGGCAAGGTGCTGGAGGTGGTCTGCGACATGTCGCCGGCCTTCCTCAAGGGCGTGGAAGAGCAGTTACCCCACGCCGAGGTCACCGTCGACTGGTTTCATATCGTGCAGACCTTCACGCGGGCGCTGGATGAGGTCAGAAAGCGTGAGCGGCGCGAACAGCCCCACCCCAAGCACCTGCGCTGGGCCATCCTGCGCAACGCGGAATCCGACAACCTGACGTCCCACCAGATCGCCGCGTTGCAGGAATTGCTGGCCGACGAAAGCGCCACGGCCGACGCCTGGCTCATCAAGGAGAAGCTGCGCTGGATTCAGCAGGCGCCCACGCCTCGCGGGGCCCGCTGGCGGATCACCCACTTCCTCAATTTCGCCCGGGAGGCGATCGCAGACAAGGCCTTGCTGGCCCCGGTCAGGAAGGCACTGAACACCCTGGAACGGCATGCCGAGCGAGTCATCCGGCGCTGGACGTCGTCCCTGACCAACGCACGACTGGAAGGGATGAACAGTCTGTTTCAGGCCGCCCGCTCACGTGCTCGCGGGTACCGCAACGAAAGCACCTTCATCACCATGATCTACCTGATTGGCAGCCCGGTCGGGAGCATGCTGGATCAGGCCCAATCCACATGAAACGTCGAAGAGCCCGTTTATCTATGCGGTTTATCTATGCTGTTTATCTATGCCGTATTACCTACGCCGCATTACCTATGCCGTAAAAAGCGGCGCGTCGGGCGGTTAGCGCCGGCGCAGAATGGTGCCCTGGTCACCTACGGCGTAGGCGGTGCCGCCCCGGGTGGCGATGACCGAGCGCAGGCCGAGCTCGGTGCCGGTGGGTTCGCTTTGCCACTGGCCGCCTTCCAGGCGCAGGGCGCAGCCGTGGGTGCCCACGGCGTAGACGCCGGCGGCGGCGGAGCCTGAGATCGACAGCAGGTCGTCGCGCACGCGGATGGGCAGCAGGTTCCAGCGCTGGCCGTTGAAGTGGGCCAGGGTGCCGGAGAGCCCCACGGTGTAGATGTTGTCCAGGGCGTCGCCCCAGACGCCGTAGAGGAAGTTTTCGGTGCCGGCGGCAAAGTCGGTCCAGTCGCGGCCGTTGTAGCGCAGCACCAGGCCGAAGTCGCCCACGGCGAGCAGGTGTTCGTCGTCCATGCCCCAGAGATGGTAAAGCGCCGAGGCGGTGCCGCTGGGCAGCCGCTTCCAGCCCAGGCCGTCGAAGTGCAGCACCAGGCCTTCGTCGCCCACGGCGTAGATCGAGTCCGGGCGGGTGCCCCACATCGAGAGGATGGTGATGTCCAGGTGCAGGTCGAAGTGCAGCTGCCATTCGCGGCCGTCGAAGCGGAAAATGCGCCCGAGCTGGCCGGCGGCGTAGAGCCCGCCACGGCCTGCGTCCCACACGCAGTGCAGGTTGAGGTCGGTGGGCGCGGGGAGCTGCTCCCACTGCGCATCCTCGCCGGCCAGGCGCAGCACCGTGCCCGCTTCGCCGCAGGCGTAGCACACGCCCTGGGGCGTTTCCCAGAGGTTCCACAGCTGGCGGTCGGTGGGCGAGTCCATGGCCTCCCAGCGGCGCTTCTGGGCGGTGGCGCTCACCGCCGGGGCAAGGGCGTCGATGAAGTCCGGCGCGGCGGTCATGATGGTGCCGAAGTCGCCGACGACCAGCGCCTCGCCGGTGGAGAGCGGCACGATATCCATGAGGTCGTGCTGGCAGTTGCTCTCCAGCTGGTACAGCCGCGGCTTGCGGGTAGCGGAGCGAGCCTTGGAGAGATAGTCGCGCAGATAGAACAGATAGCCACGGTCGCCGACGATCAGCACGCCGTCCTTGTACGGGCGTAGCGAACGCAGGCGGGGCATGGGGGTGTCGACGTCGATGGCCTCGAAGCGGCCGTTGGCGTAGCTCACCAGCTCGCCGCGAAAGCCGCCCTGATCGACGAAGTAGCGTCCGCCGCCGAGCAGCAGGGTATCGTCATCGACGACCAGCAGGGCCTGAAAGCCCGAGCTCAGCGGGCAGTCCAGCGCTTCCCAGTCGCCGTCGGGGTGCCGACGGATGACGGTGCCTTCGCCGCCGGCGGCGTAGACGCTGCCGCTCGGCGTGCAGGCGACGGCGCGCAGGTTGATGTAGGTGGGGCTTTTTTCCCGCTGCCAGGCGTGGCCGTCGTAGTGCAGGATCATGCCGTCGTCGCCTACCGCCCAGGCGTGGCCGGAGGCGTTGCCGTCGATGGCAAAAAGCGGCGTGTTTTCCGCGCAGGCGGTAAAGCTCTGGCTATCGTCGTCGATGACGCCGCCGTGCTGCTGCGTCCAGCGGGAGCCGTCGAAGTGCAGGATGCAGCCCATCCAGCCGACGGCGAAGAGGTTGTCCCGGGATGGCCCCCAGATGCCGTGCAGCGGCAGGTTGCCGGGGGTTTCCATGGGCTTCCACAGCCGGCTGTGCGCGTCGGCGTGGCCGTCAAAGTGCAGCACCATGGCTTCGTCGCCGACCACGAACACTTCGCCATCGCCGGCCCAGCCGGACCACAGCACGTCGCCGTCGCCGGCGCCGACTTCGGGCGCGCGGTGCCAGGCCGCGCGCTGGGGAGCGTTGGGGTTGGCGCCGTCGAGCAGCTGGCGAAAGAAGCGGCGGCGATCCGGGTTGGCTGTCTGGGTCATGAAAGCGTCCTGGCAAAAAGCAAAGGGGTTACTGCCGCAGCAGGTCGGCGAGCTGGCCACGCAGTTCGTCCTGCTGGTCCTGGGGCAGAGCAGCAAGGGCCGCGTCGAAATCGCTGCCGGCGCCGTCCTCCAGGGTGTTAAGCGAGGCCACGGCGGCATCGGCGAACATCGCCCGGGCGTGTTCGACGCAGGCGTCGATCACCGGAGCAAACGCTTTGGCCTCGGGGCCTTCCGGGGCGTCGATGACGATCGGCCGGCCGCTGTCGGAGCCGCTGGCGAGCGCCGGCGACAGCGGAATCTGCGCCAGCGACTCGATCTCGTGCTCGGCCAGCGCCTCGGCCAGGTGGGCCCGGGGGAAGAGGTGGAACTCGCCGCTGCAGTGCGGGCAGGTGATGCCGGACATGTTCTCTACCGCGCCGAGCAGGGGCATGCTGCGATCCTGGCAGAAGCGTACCGCCTTGAGGCTGTCCATCAGCGCGACTTCCTGGGGCGTGGTGGCGAGCAGGGCGGCGACGTCTTGGCCTTCGAGCATGTCGGAAAGGGTAATCAGCTCGTTGCCGGTGCCCGGGGGCATGTCGACGACGAGAAAGTCCAGCGGCCCCCAGTCGAAGGAGCCGATCAGGTGGTGCATGAAGTCGTGCTTGTAGGCATCGCGCCAGACGATGGGGGTGTCGTCGGTTTCCATCATGAACGCCAGCGAGCCGACCTTGACCGGATGCTCGATGCCCTCGGCGTGAAACGCCTGGGTGGAAAGTCCTTCCTTGTCCAGGCGGATGCGTTCGCCGGCAAAGCCGAAAAAGCGGCTCTGGTTGGGGCCGTGGATGTCGGCATCGGCGACGCCAACGCGGTAGCCCCGGGCGGCGAGCCCGGCGGCGACGTTGGCCGAGACGGTGCTCTTGCCCACGCCGCCCTTGTTGGCCATGACCAGCAGGATCTGGCCGACCTGGCTCAGCCGCGACTCGATCAGGCGCTTTTCGTGCTGGGGCTTGTCGAGGCTGCAGGTGCTCTCGTGGGGGCAAAACTGGCAGGAATGGCCGCGGCCGCAGTCGGCCGGCGCCAGCGCCAGGGGGTCACGCTCATCGGGCGAGAAATGGGAAACCGACATCGTCGTTACCTCTTTAACCTTCTGTTGATATCTCGGCGTCGTCGCCAACACCGGTATCCAGCATGATCCAGGTGTGGGTCACGCGCTTGTTGCCGTCGCGCTCGTTATCGCTGCCCTGCCACAGGGCGAAGCCCATGGGCACGGTGTCGCGATCAAAGTCGACGCTGTGCTCGTCGTCTTTTGCGTCGAGGGGGCGCGACATTACCACATGCCACTCGCTGTGGGCGCTGTTCTCATCGGTGATATAGGCGCTGGCCCCTTCCACGTTCTGCTTGGGCAGGGTGGTGGTGCTGCCGTAGCCGCCGGCGGCGAGGTTGTCGATCTGCTCTTCGTGGTCGGCGCGCCAGTACCAGATGTTGACGGGGTTATCCGGCCCGGAGCCCATCATGTAGGAGGTATCGGTGCCGTTGATGGCGTACTGTACCGCCACGCCGTCGCGGAAGTCGTCCACGGTGGTGCGATCGTTCTGGGTCGCGTCCTTCCAGCGCAGGCGGAGATAAAAGCGCTCGTCGGTGCGGGCGACCTGGAAATACAGCTGCTTGCCGGCCTCGATTTCGTCGGCGAAGCGCAGCTTGACCGACTGGTGCACCGGCGGGGCGGGCAGCAGGGCGGTGCGATAGGTGGGCAGGCGGTCCCAGATCAGGTCGTCAGGGTCGTCCTGGGTGCGCAGGTAGATATTGCCCGGCACCGTTGCCACCTTGACGGTGTCGCCGGGTTTGACTTCGGTGATGTTGGGGTCGCGCTCGTCGTGGTCCGCCAGGGCCTCGGTGGCGGCAACGGTCAATGCCAGCGCGGCCGTGCCCAATAACAAGTGACGCAGTTTCATGGCATGTTCCTCAACGGTGTAGGGGTGCCGGGCGGAAGCCGCCCGGGACGTGGGCTGAGCGGCGGCACTCAGTCCCACATGGCCTGGTTGGCAGCGCCTGCCGCCGCCTTGCTGCCCGGGCGCGGGCAGGGGCCTGCCTGGGCCTCGAGCGCGGCGCGCTGGCGGTTGGCCCAGTCGGGCAGAGCCTTGACCAGGTGGGCCAGGGTGGCATCCAGCCCGTGGTCGGCGGCGTCGGCGTAGGCGGCCTTGACCGCATGCAGCAGCGGGGCCAGGTGGCGGGCGATAAAGTCGCGCCGGGCGCGGCGATAGGGCGAGACGTCGCCGCCGTCGGCCTGGGCCCGGGCCTCTAGATGGCAGAGCAGCGTGCAGAATTCGAGCATGGTGACCAGGTGGTCGGGCTCGTCGGCGTGCCCCTCGTCGCCCTGGGCGGCCTGGAGGTCGAAGTGACGATAAAAGGCCTGGACGTTGAGCATGTAGCTGCCGGGGGTCTCCCCGGCGAGCAGCGCTTCGTAGGCGTTGGCGACCAGCGGCACCCGGGGCTTGCCGCGGCGGCCGTGGATAAAGGTCGCCATGTAGCCGACTTCCAGCGCGTCAAGGTTGGCGCTTGCGGGGAGCGTCGGCCAGGTGTCCCCGGTGAGCGTTTGCCAGGCCGGGGCCAGGGCGGCGTGCAGGCGGCCGTCTTCCAGCGCCTGCTGGGTTTCGGCCAGCGGGTAGCTCAGCAGTACCGCGGCGAGGCGGTAAAGCGACGCCTCGGCGGCCAGGTGCGCGGCCTCGGATGAGGCCGCGGGAGCGACGGTTGATTCGGTCATGGCGCCTCTCCCTCAGCTCAGCTTGAACATTTCGGCGTGCTTGAAGCCGATCAGGGTATCCATCAGTTCGCTTTCCTTGCCGTCGGCCTTGGCTTGACGCTCTTCTGCCAGGGTATCCAGCACTTCGCCTACCCGGGGGCCGAACAGGGTTTCCAGGTAGTCGAGCGGGATGCGCGACTCGTCCAGCTCCTCGCCGTCGGGGCCGATCTTGGGCGGCGAGGTCGGCGGCACGTAGAAGACGTTGGGCTGGGTGCCCCATTCGGCGTGCAGCGGCAGCGCGACCTTGTGCTTGTCCACCAGCATGTGGATGGGGCCGTCCTCGTCGTCGCGGTAGCCGATCCAGCGGATCCGGCCGACGCACTGCTGGGCGCAGGCGGTGGGCAGACCCTTCTCGATGCGCGGATAGCAGAAGATGCACTTTTCCGACTTGGAGATCTGCTCGTTGAAGTAGATCTTCTTGTAGGGGCAGGCGTTGACGCAGTAGCGATAGCCCCGGCAGCGCTCCTGGTCGACCAGCACGATACCGTCTTCCTGACGCTTGTAGATGGCGTTGCGCGAACAGGCCGCCAGGCAGGCCGGGTTGGCGCAGTGGTTGCACAGCCTGGGCAGGTAGAAGTAGTAGCTGTTGGGGTAGTCGCCTTCGCCCTCGTCTTCGTCCCAGTTCGCCCCCCAGGTGGGTTTGACGTTGGGCCGCAGCCAGGGGTCGGTGCCGGTCATCAGCGCCTCGGAGTAGTTGTACTCCCAGGGGATGCCGTAGTCTTCCTGGCTGGGCTGGCGGCCCAGGCGCAGAGCGCCGTCTTCGTCAAAGCCGCCGCCCATGTTCTGGTAGTCGCGGGGGTAGCCAAGCCCGGGCTGGGTTTCCACGTTGTTCCAGTACATGGCCTCGCGGCCGTTGCGGTTGGTCCACATCAGCTTGCAGGCGGCGGTACAGGTCTGGCAGCCGATGCATTTGTTCAAATCCAGCACCATGCTGAGTTGGCGTTTGACAGCCATGGGTATCTCCTCTTAAACGGCGTGCGGCTCGGCGATGTCTTCGGCTTTGGCCAGCTCAATGTCGTAGCAGCTTTCGTGGATATGCTGGTTGGCGTTCCACATGGCGTAGATGAACTTCAGGTGCCCCCAGCCGCCGACCAGTTCCAGCGGCTGCAGAAAGACGGCGTTGGACATGTTCATGTTCTTGCGCCGGATGTACTGATGCGGCTCCCAGCCGTGCTCCATCATGATCGAGTCCACGGGGATGCTGGGGTAGAACTTGGCCTGGGCGAAGAATTCGCCGACGCCGTTGAACATCCGCACGCGGTCGCCGTCCTTGATGCCGCGCTCATCGGCGAGCTGCGGGTTGATGTAGATGTTGGGCTCGCCGCGCTGCAGACGCAGCAGGTATTTGTTGCTGCGCCAGTTGGAGTGAATGCCCCAGCGCGCGTGGGGCGAGTAGAAGTGCAGCGGATAGTTCGACGCTTCCGGGCCGGCGTAAAGGCGCGCGGTGGGCACGGTGGACTTAAGCTGCTCGAAGCGCGGGTGGTCGCAGTAGAAGGTAATCCGCCCAGTCAGGGTGTCGTAGGGCTTCTTGCCGTCGGTCTGCGCGGTGAAGGGGTTGTACGGCTCGTCGGGCTTGAGCGGCTGATTGCTGCCGGCGTGCTCGTTCATCACGATAAAGCCCCGCTCGGCGGCTTCTTCCAGGCTCACGCCGCCGAATTCCGGCGAATCCTCGACGATGTGCTTGAGCACGTCGTGATCGGTATTGAGCGTGCCCTGCCGGGTAAAGTCGTCGTGAATGGTGTGCAGGTCCCGGGTGACGTCGCCGTCCTCGATGGGGCCGATGTCCCGAGCAAGGGCACGCTCCTGAATTTTCTTGGTCAAAAGCGCCATGATGTCCCAGTCCGGCTTGGACTCGCCTACCGGCGGCACCGACTGAGTAAAGATGTTGGCAAAGCGGTGGTAGCCCTGGGTGCGGATATCCCAGGCTTCGTAGTGGCTGGCCGCGGGCAGGATGTAGTCGGCCCACTCGGCGGTGGAGTCCATGCGCACGTTGATGTTGACGTAAAGCTCGCTTGCCTGGCGCAGGTGCTCTTCGCGGTAGGTTTCCGACATCTTGTTGCGGCGGAAAGTGTTGTCGGCGATGGAAATCATGCCCTTGATTTCGCCGTAGTAGGGCATCCATTCCTTGTCGATGGACTCCTGCATCATGTCTTCCATCTCGTCGAGATCGAAGCCCACGCGCTCCTTGAGCTTGGCGTTGTCAAAGTGCTGGCGCGCGCCTTCCATCATGCCGCCGCGCAGAAACTCGCCCAGACCACCGGGTTCCAGGCGGGCGGATTTCTTGCCTTCAAAGCCGGCAAGCTCGGTCCAGCGCGGGTGGTGCCAGGAGACCCAGGAGGTATCCAGCCCGCCGGTGCGGCCGCCGTGGCCGGTCAGCGCCAGCGTCAACGCGTAGCCCCAACAGGTGTAGAGGCAGTTGGAGTAGCTGGAGGTAATGTAGCCCAGCATGATGATGGCCTTGTTGGCCGCGGCGATGTGGCGGGCTTCCTGGCGCACCATGCCCGGGTGAATGTTGGTGGTGGCCTGGGTCTCTTCCGGGGTGTACTTGGCAGCCTCGCGCTTGACCTGCTCGAACACCGGGGTCACGGCAATGCCTTCGAACTCGAATTCGCCCTCGATGGCCGGGTCCACGTCGCCAAGCTTCAGGGTCTTGTCGTCGTCGCCCATGGAGCCCTTGGCCTTGACGCCCTGGCCGCTGTTCAGGTCCCAGTGGTAGAACACCTCATCAGAGCCGCCGTCGACCAGGTCGGCCTCGCGCAAGAGTTTGCCGTTGTCCACGCGCACCAGCATCGGCAGGTCGGTCTGCTCCTTCATGAAGGCCGGCTTGAAGAGCTTTTCTTCGATGATGACGTTGACCAGCGACATCGCCAGGAAGGGGTCGGTGCCCTGCTTGATGGGCATCCACAGGTCGGTATGAATCGAGCTGGGGTTGTAGTCCGGGGCGGTACTGGTGATGCGCGCGCCGTTATATTTGGCCTCCCAGATGTAGTGGGCATCGGGGATGCGGGTGGCGTTGGGGTTGATCATGCCAAGCATGATGTAGTCGGCGTCAAACCAGGCGTCCGAGGTGAAGCTTTCCAGCGGGTTGCCGTAGGCCAGATGCGCGCCGGTCAAAAGGTCGCCGACCACGGTAAAGCCGTCGAGCTGGATACCGCCGACCAGGGCGGCAAAGCGCGCGGGGCCGGACTGGCGGACCATGGTCTGGTTGCCCGAGCCCTGGTGGGTCTTGAGCTTGCCCGGGCCGTACTTTTCGAAGATATCGATGACTTTATCGGCGACTTCTTCGGTGGCCTGATCCCAGGAAATGCGCTGCCACTTGCCCTCGCCGCGTTCGCCGGCGCGCTTGAGCGGATAGCGCAGGCGGTCGGCCTCGTACATGGAGGTGGAGTGGATGGCGCCTTTCTGGCAGCCCCGGGGGTTGGCGTCGGGCACGTTGGGATTGACCTGGGGGTACTTGGCGATCTGCTCCTCGCGGATGACGATGCCGTCCTTCACGTAGACGTTCCACGCGCAGTTGCCCATGCAGTTGATGCAGTGGGCGGCGTGGCCCACGTGGTCCCAGGTCCACTCGTTGCGGTACAGATCTTCCCAGCTGCGGTAGGGATATTCGCTTGCCAGGGTGTCGCCGATCGGCTCCAGGCGGTTGAGCGCCCAGACGTTGCCGCTGAACATGGCGCCGGTGCCGGTCAGTCCCAGGCCTTTCAGGAAGTCACGACGCTTTACCTTCCACATCCCCATGGTTTTCTCCTCGTCTGCTGCTACCGCCAGGGTGCCGGGCTGTCGCCTGATGCCGGCGCTCATCTGACCGGGTGGTCACGCTTGGGTAACAAAATCGTTAATGCGCTTGTTAAGTTGGCCGCAGAATACCACCGCCGCTACCATGCTTGAATAGCGCGACCGGCTTTTCGCGGCGATGGTTGACGTGAGTCAAGCGCTGGAGACCGGCGCCATCATTGCGGCTTGCTGACCGGGCAAAGTCGCTGTTTAATAGCGGGCAAGAGTGGCCTGACCGCCATTGGACTCAGTAGGGAGAGCAATATGAGAATCATGCAGCACGCAGCGCTGACCGCTGCCGTCATGTTGAGCACCGCCGCGCTTTCGGGCGTCGCCGTGGCGGACGGCGACCCGGAGGCAGGAGAAGGCAAGGTCGCCGCCTGTGCGGCCTGCCACGGCCAGACCGGCATGGCATCTGCCGATACCTACCCGAACCTGGCCGGCCAGTCGGCCACCTATCTGAAAAGTGCGCTGACGGCCTACCGTGAAGGCAACCGCGAGGGCGGCATGTCAGCGGTAATGGAGCCCCAGGCAGCGAGCCTGTCGGATGAGGATATCGCCGATATCGCGGCGTACTACAGCGAGCAAACGCCGGACTGCGCAAGCGCCGACGACGAGAGCTGACGAAGCGCCGCTGGCGCGTCATCACAGGCGGCGTATGGCCGCCCTGTCTGTGTGCTGGTCCGCGGTCGGAAGGTCCGCGGATCGGCGTTTTTCGATGCTATTCGATGAAAAAGCTTCGTTTTGACGGAAGTTAAGGCACCTCTATGCCAGGCTTCCCGGCCAAACTGGCGTTACCTCATTTTCTGCCTCCCCTCAGTCAGTATACTTGGTTCAGTACATTTATATCAGTGCATTTAGAAGAGCATTGACGCTGATTTCCTACCTTCACCCTCTTACCCACTTTACTGCAGTCATTCTATAAACTCGTAAAACTGACCCTCATTTAAATAATGCAATGGGGTCAATATATCTATGTCTGGTAGTTTATTGAACTCTCTTTTTTTGTGTGATATCAATTTATCTCTATCGCTTCCAGGAGTTAAAATAATTGAATGTTCGGCAGACGTTCTTTATAGTGCCTTCCTTTGCAAGGGGTAATATGCCCTTTCTTGACATCTTGTTTTCCGTATGAAATATTTCGTTTTTTTATAGATGTCGACACAAGAAGAGTTTCTTGTGTTTGTTAATTCATGCTGTCTTAAAGAAGGTTAAGTGAATGAAAGAAGTGAAACGTTCAGCAGTCAGAACAGGAGTTACTCGGCGCTCTTTTTTGGGCATGGGGGGCGCGCTAGGCGTCGCCGCTACCTCGGCAGGCTCTTTTGTTCTTCCCGCCTTCGCTAGTGAGTCATCTACGCCGGCCCGCGGAGGACACTTCCGCTTGGGACTTTCGCGCGGCTCTACTAGCGATACTCTGAATCCGGCGCATTTCGCTGATGTCTTCATGCAGAGCCTCGGCTTTGCCATTCATAATTATCTTACCGAAATAGATGAAGATGGTCAGCTTAAGGGCGAGCTGGCTGAAAGTTGGGAGCCCAGTAATGATGCGAAACAGTGGGTTTTCCAACTGCGGAAAGGAGTCACTTTCCATGACGGAAGTGATTTAACGGCTGAAGACGTTGTCGCATCTTTTAATCATCATCGCGGCAATGACTCTACTTCGGCCGCCAAGGGCATGGTTGATCCGATCGAGAGTATTACTACCGATGGCGATCATAAAGTTGTGTTTACCCTAAATAAGGGGAATGCTGACTTTGCCTATATCACCTCTGATTATCACCTGGCCATTCTTCCTTCGTGTGATGGAAAGATCGACCCTCGCTCTGGTATTGGCTGCGGCGGCTTTCAGCTACAAAGTTTTGAGCCCGGCGTCGAGGCCGTAGTCAAGCGAAATCCCGATTACTGGAAGTCCGATCGAGCCTGGTTTGACAGCGTCAGCTTTCTGTCCATTACCGATGAAGCTGCGCGAACCAACGCTCTGCGCACCGGCCAGATTGATGCCATGGACAGGGTCGATTTGAAAACCGTCAATCTGCTGGAAATGGATCCTCAGGTTCAGGTGAATACGGTAGAAAGCGATCAGATCTACTACTTCCCCATGAACGTGCAGGCGGAACCGTTTGATGACAACAACGTGCGCCTGGCCCTCAAGCACGCTGTTAACCGGGAGGATATGGTCGAGCGGGTGCTCAAGGGCTATGGCCGAGTCGCCAACGATCAGCCGATCGGCGGATCCTACCGTTACTTTGCCGATTTGCCCCAGCGCCAATATGACCCCGACAAGGCGCGCCACTATTTGAAGAAGGCCGGCCACGATTCGCTGAATCTTGACCTTAGTACGTCGGATGCGGTCTTTACCGGTGCGGTCGACGCCGCCGTGCTCTACAAGGAGCATGCGGCTGAAGCCGGTATCAATATCAATGTCATCCGCGAGCCGGCAGACGGCTACTGGGAAAACGTCTGGATGAAACGCCCCTGGTGCATGTCTTATTCAAGCCCGAGGGGAACGGCAGACTGGTTCTTCTCCCAGTATTTTGCCGGCGATGCCAGCTGGAATGACAGCAACTGGAACAACGACCGCTTCAACCACTTGCTGAACGAGGCGCGTTCGGAGCTTGACGAAGAGCGCCGAGCCCAGATGTACGCCGAAATGCAGTCGTTGGTGCACGAGCAGGGGGGCAGGGTATCTCCGATGTTTTCCAGCTATGTCAGTGCCGCCAGTCAAAAGGTCGGGCACGGCCGCATCGGCACCAACCGCGACATGGACGGTAATCGGATCGCGGAACGCTGGTGGTTCAAGGGCTAATCATGAATAAGTTGTTGCTGACAGTAGCCAAACGAGTGGGGCTTGGTCTAATCACCCTGTGGATCATATCGCTGCTGATCTTTTTAGCAGTAGAAATGCTGCCGGGAGATATCGCGACGGAAATACTCGGGCAGATGGCGACACCCGAAACCGTGGCGTCTATCCGCGACAAGCTCGGCCTAGGGCAGCCGCTTCCTATTCGCTATTGGGATTGGATGCTGGGCATTTTTCATGGTGATTTCGGGCAGTCCCTTGCGACGGACCGTGACGTGATGGGGATGTTGGACTCCCGGCTGATCAATACGCTTTATCTCGCCGGCTTTGCCGCAGCGGTCTCTGTTCCGCTGGCACTGGCGCTCGGCATTATCGCGGCGCTTTATCGTAACTCGGTAGTTGATCGTGCCGTTTCGATGTTCACCCTGTCTGCCATCTCCATGCCGGAGTTCTTTATCGCCTACGTGCTGATCCTGTTTGTGTCGGTTCAGCTTGGCTGGGTGCCCAGCATGTCCAAGGTGGAAGTGGGCATGCCCTTTCTAGAGCGGCTGCACATGACGTTGCTGCCCGCGCTGGCGCTGACCTTTGTCACCTGTGCCCACATGATGCGCATGACGCGAGCCGCCCTGATCAACCTGCTCTCGAGCTCTTATATAGAAATGGCCAGGCTCAAGGGCCTTAGCTCCTGGCAGGTGATTGTCCATCATGCCCTGCCGAACGCCTGGGCGCCCATCGTCAACGTCATTGCCATGAACCTTGCCTACCTTATTACCGGCGTCGTGGTGGTTGAGATAGTGTTTGTGTACCCGGGGCTCGGGCAGCTGATGGTCGACTCGGTTTCCAAGCGCGACTTGCCGGTAGTGCAGGCGGCGAGCCTGATTTTTGCGGCTACCTATATTCTTTTCAACCTCGTTGCTGACGTGATTGCCATTGTCAGTAACCCCAAGCTATTACATCCAAAATGACACCTACTGAGTATTTTCAAACCGGGGAGCCCGTGGCTGCGTCATCGTTGCAGCGGCCGTCTCTGGGATTCAGGCTGTACCATTCTCTTGTAGAAGCGCCATTGTCGGGTCAGATCGGCCTGATCATCATTCTGTTTTATCTCTTTGTGATTGTTTTGGCGCCCTGGCTTGCGCCCTATGGTGAATCTACCGTCGTGGGCGGGGCTTTTGAGCCCTGGGGCGGATCCCATCTTCTGGGTACCGACAGCCTTGGGCGAGATATTTTCAGCCGCTTGATTTACGGCGCTCGCAATACCGTGGGCATGACGTTTCTTATCACCGTTCTGACGTTTGTCCTGGGGTCGTCGGTGGGCATCATTGCGGCGGTTCTCGGTGGCTGGATTGATCAGGTTGTATCGCGCGTTGTCGATATCCTGATGGCCATTCCGCTGCTGATATTTGCGCTGTTGCTGCTGATGATCTTTGGTAGCTCCATCACGGCAATGATACTGATCGTCTCCTTTCTGGAATCAACGCGCGTTTTCCGGCTTGCCCGGGCGGTCAGCATGAACGTGGTGGTTATGGATTATGTAGAAGCCGCTCGGCTGCGCGGAGAAGGGCTGTTCTGGATTGTCCGCCGAGAAGTGCTGCCCAATATATTAGCGCCGCTTTTCGCCGAGTTCGGGCTGCGTTTCTGCTTTATCTTTCTGCTGGTCAGCTCGCTGAGCTTCCTCGGGCTTGGTCTGCAGCCGCCGACCGCCGACTGGGGTGCTATGGTGCGTGAAAACGCCATGCTGATCACCTTTGGCAAATTCACGCCGCTGTTACCCGCTGCCGCCATCGCAGTGCTGACGATTTCCGTCAATTTGGTAGTGGACTGGTTTTTGAATAAGGCAAGCGGGCTTTCAAAATGAAGCAAAGCGATAGCAAGGTAGCGAATAAAGACATTTTGCAAATCCGTAATCTGGTAATTGAAACGGATAGCCAAAAGAAACCCAAGCAGCTGGTCAAAGGCGTTAGCCTTGATTTGCAGCCTGGTGAGGTACTGGGAGTTATCGGTGAATCCGGGGCGGGTAAATCAACCATCGGCCTGGCGAGCCTTGGCTACGCTCGCGACGGCTGTGTGATTGCCGGTGGCGAGGTCATCTTTAACGGCACCGATATTCTCCGGCTTTCTGAACGCGAAAAGCGCACTTATCGGGGTCGCCATATTGCCTACGTTGCCCAGAGTGCGGCGGCGGCTTTTAATCCGGCCCACAAGCTGATCGATCAGTATGTGGAAGCGGCCGTGTATCACGGCGTTTGCAGCGCGGCAGAGGCCCGCGCCGAGGCGGTTGAGCTCTACCGGGAAATGGGGCTTCCGGAGCCCGAAACGTTTGGGCAGCGTTATCCGCACCAGGTATCCGGAGGGCAGCTGCAGCGGGCCATGGTGGCAACCGCGATGGCTTGCCGGCCGGATATTCTGGTGTTCGATGAGCCCACCACGGCGCTTGACGTCACGACGCAAATTGAAGTGTTGGCGGCTATCAGGACGACTATCCGTCTGCATAATACGGCCGCTCTGTACATTACTCATGATCTGGCCGTTGTGGCCCAGCTGGCCAACCGCATTATGGTATTGCGCAACGGAGAGCTGGTAGAAGAGGGCGATACCCGGACCCTGCTGGAAGCGCCGACCGAGGAATACACCCGCCAGCTGGTGAGCGTGCGTCACCTGCATAAGGAAGCGTCGCCGGCCGGTACCCCCGTCATGACGTTGAGCGGACTTTCGGCCGAATATAAACGCGGAGTGCCAGTACTAAAAGATGTCTCTGTTCAGGTAGACCTGGGCAGAACGGTCGCCATTGTCGGGGAGTCCGGGTCTGGAAAAAGCACGCTGGCACGAGTGGTTACCGGCTTGCTGCCGCCTATTGAGGGGAGCGTAAAGCTGTACGAAGCGTCGCTGTCACCCCAGCTCAAACATCGGGACAAGGACACCCTGCGCCGGCTACAGATGATTTATCAGCTACCGGATACCGCGCTCAACCCACGCCAGAAAGTCGAGGAAATCATCGGTCGCCCGCTGCAATTTTATCTGGGCCTTCAGGGCGCGGATCAACAGCAGCGGGTCAAAGAGCTATTGGCCATGACGTATCTGGATGACTCTTTCATGGACAGCTACCCATGGCAGCTGTCCGGCGGGCAGAAACAAAGAGTGTGTATTGCCCGGGCGTTAGCCGCTAATCCGGATATTATTATCTGCGACGAAGTGACCTCGGCGCTGGATCAGATCGTTGGCGAGCAAATTCTGGCTTTGCTAATGGAGCTACAGCGGGATTTGAACATGTCTTATCTGTTCATCACTCACGATCTGGCAACGGTGGATGCCATCGCCGACGAGGTCGTCGTTATGCAGCACGGCCGCGTGGTTGAGCAGGGCGCAAAGCACGAGGTGTTCACGCCACCGCACGTCGACTATACCCAGCGGTTGCTCAACTCCGTGCCGGATATGGACCCCGCCTGGCTGGATCGTGTCCTGGCCGCTGACTAATGTGATGCCCTGGCTTTGGTGATTAGCCAGGCGCGTATCTTGTCGATCGCTTGTGTAGACGGCTTTTGCGTATCGCGGAGCAGCCAGTGCCCGCTCTCGGTTCGAAGCTCAATGTCAGAAAGGCGGACGAGCTCGCCTGCCTGAAGCGTCGCTAGGATCAGCGACAAGGGGGCGAGCAGCAGGCCGCCGCCGGCCTTCGCCGCTTCCAGCGCGAGGATAAAGCTGTCAAACCTCAGCACCGGACTGGATAGCGGAGGAAAGCCGGCGTAGGCACACCAGTCAGACCAGCCCGCCCTTGCGCCGGCAAGGGCGATGACCGGGAGACTACGCCAGTCGTCCGTACTTTTTGCCAACGCCGGTGCGCATACCGGAACGAGTACATCCTCAAGCAGTAGCGTTGCCTCCGTGCCGGGCCAGGGCCCGTTACCGTAGCGGATTTCAAGGTCGGCATCTTCGACGGTGTAATCAACCGGCCGCTGAATACTAACGATGGACAGGTTGATTCTGTCATCCAGCCGGCGCAGTTCGGGTAGCAAAGGCGCAATCCACGCAGCCACAAAAGATACCGGGCTGGAAAGCGAGACGGACTGCGACTGATCGTGTGCAAATAAGTCCCGGGTGGAAGCGGCGATCGTCTGAAACGCCGAGCGGACGTGGGGCAGATAAGCAGCGCCGTCAAGCGTCAGCTCTACGCCTCGGGGTAGGCGCTGAAATAATTCGGTTGCCAGACGTAGTTCCAGATTGCGGATCTGCTGGCTAATGGTCGCCTGGGTTCGGTTTAACTCCGTCGATGCCAGGGTGAAGCTTTCCAGCCGAGCGGCCGCTTCAAAGGCCTGGAGCCAGTTAAGGGGAGGGATATGCTGATTAGCGTCAGGGGACGTCATTGTATCTCCCATAGATATTTTAGCGTCAAAGGGTAAGAAACGATTGTTTTTTTAATGCCTTAAAGACAAATATCATGACCTAGATCAATTGGCAAATGGAGTCAGCATCGATGTTGAGCGTGAGCAGTGTTCAATCCCTCGAGCGGGGTGAAGGCATTGAGGTGGTATGGGAAAACGAAAGTCGGGCCCGCTTTCATGCGGTTTGGCTGCGGGATCATGCCCCCGATAAGGACACCCTTGCGCCGGGAAACGGCCAAAGGCTTATCCGGGTCCAGGATATCCCTGCCGACGTGCGGGTTGAGACTGTGTCGCGTAAAGACAGAGGGAAAATCAGCGTGACTTTCGGCCCCGAAAACAAGACCACGGAATTTGATGCTGAGTGGCTGTTGGCCAACCGCTATGACCGGCCAGAGATGGCCAGCCGAGAACCGGGGTGGACGCGCAAGGAAGTCGTGCGCTGGGGGGCTGAGCTAGAGCCCGAGCTGCCCGTCGAAAGTTTTGAAAAAGCGCGGGAGCAGGGGGGTGAGCTCTACCGCTGGCTGCGGGATGTCGACCGGTACGGCGTGGCCAAGATGGTCGACATGCCGGTGGAAAGCGGGGCCATTTGTAAGGTGGTGGATCTGTTTGGGTTTGTTCGTGAAACAAACTATGGCCGTTTCTTTGAAGTCCGCACCGAGGTTAACCCGGTGAATCTGGCTTATACCGGGCTGGGCCTGCAGGTACACACGGATAATCCGTATCGTGATCCGGTACCGACGCTGCAGCTGCTTTCTTGCCTGGATAACTCCGTCGAGGGCGGGGACTCCGTGGTGGTTGACGCTTTCAAGGCAGTGGAGGTCCTGCGCGAAGAAGCGCCGCAAAAATTTGACCTGCTGGCCGGATATCCCGCCTGCTATACCTATGCGGGAACGTCAGAAGTCTATCTAGCCTCAAAGCGCCCGATGATCGAGCTGGGGCCTGATAATGAGCTGAAGGCGGTACGCTTCAATAACCGTTCCATCGGGCCATTAACCGAAATCCCCTTCGACAAGATGGCGGCCTATTACGACGCCTACCGGCATCTGGCGGAAATCGTCGAGCGCGCCGAGCTGCAGGTTGCCTTTAAGCTTAAGCCCGGCGAGCTGTTTATCGTCGATAATACGCGCGTGCTGCACGGACGAGTCGCCTACGAGAGCTCAGGCTCCCGCTGGTTTCAGGGCTGCTACGCGGATACGGACAGCTTGCGCTCAAGGCTTGCTACGTTGAATCAGGAACTAGGGTAAACGCCATGAGCTTCGAATCACTTAACGCAAACAATATCGTTGAATTCATTGCCGATATTTTTTCCCGGCGTGGTGGAGACTCCTACCTGGGAGAAGACGTTACCATGTCGGAACATATGCTCCAGAGTGCTCTGCTGGCGGAACGAGCCAAGGCACCGGACACTCTGGTTGCTGCGGCTTTGTTACATGATATTGGCCATTACACCAGCGAGTTTCCCGAAGAGTCTCTGGAGCAAGGCCAGGATAACTACCATGAAACGTCCGGCGCTCGTGTACTGCGAGAATTTTTCCCGGAGTCGGTTATTCAACCGATAGAGCTGCACGTGGCGGCAAAGCGCTATCTCTGCGCGGTCAATGATGACTATTTCGCGCGCCTTTCAGCGGCATCTGTCAATTCGCTCAACGTTCAGGGCGGTCCTATGAGTCAGGCGGAAATCGCAGCGTTTGAGAAAAATACTTACTATAAAGATGCGCTGCGGCTGCGCGTATGGGACGATGAGGGAAAAGATGCCGATATGGAAACGCCCTCATTTAGCCACTATATGCCCCTGTTGAAAGGCATTGTTCAGGAACATGCCAGCAAGTAAGCTTGGTAGATGCGCCTGAGCGCTATAACGCAATAAGTCAGAAACGCTATTGCATCTCAAGGGACGCAGTAGCGTTTTTTTTGGAGGTTTCGATGGAGCCAACGGTTGCTGGCTTGGTACTGATGGCTGCTGTTATGCACGCAGGCTGGAATACTCTCGTTAAAGTGGGGGGAGAGCCCGCTATTCGGTTAGCTATTACCAATGGTTTTTCAGCGCTGGTGGTGCTTCCGCTGATCTTTTTTCTGGAGCTGCCTGCTCCGGAAAGCTGGCCCTATCTGCTGGCTTCCTTAGGCGTGCATATTTTTTATTACTCTTTTCTTTCCATGAGCTACCGTGCTGCCGATCTGTCTCTGATTTATCCTATTGCGCGCGGTGCTGCACCGCCTTTTGTGGCCATTGGCGCCTTTTTATTGGCAGGGGAAACGCTATCTTTTTTGGGTATCGCCAGCATCGGTATTATTTCCATGGCGATCTGTCTGTTGGCACTGCACCCTTCCATCTTGCGTACCAGCGGAAAAGCCGTTGTTTATGCCTTTGTGACCGCCTTATCTATAGCAACCTATACGGTCATCGATGGCACAGGCGCCAGGCTTTCAGATAATGCGCTAAGCTATGTTTCATGGCTATTTTTGATAGACGGAGTTGGCTTTCTGGCCGTTATATTTATCCTTAAAAGAGGTGCGCTGAAAACACAGTTAGTGGCAAACTGGAAGCAGGGTATAATGAGCGGCGTGTTGCATGTCGGATCCTACGGTTTGGTGGTATGGGCCATGGTGATGACGCCGATGACCTATGTGTCGGCGCTTCGTGAAACGAGCGTTATCATTGCTGCCCTGATTGGTGCGAAATTTTTAAAAGAGCCGTTTGGGGCCCGCCGAATCGTGTCGGCATGCCTTATTGTGTTAGGGATTGTACTGCTCCAGAAAAGCGGACTGTCTTGATGGCAAGCGGAAAATTCAAAGCTATGGCTTTTCTGTGTTATTGAGCGTCATCCATAAAAGATTGAGTCAACTGATCGCTTCGCCTGCCGGGCCTTGTTCGGGTGCCTTATTTTTAACGGATAATACCGGTAAAATTGGCCCGCAGTGCTTGTGTTCCTAATACAAGATATTGAGGGTTATGCGCCAACAAGCCTAGTTGAGGCCGCCGAAACGGCGATAGAAACCCCTATTTGGGCTAGGCAGTGGGCCAGAAGCATTTTCTAAAATACTGCTTAAGTGCTCATCGGAGCGCTCATAGATTGCCCGGTAAAGATTACGACAAAGCTGTTTGGCGCTACGGCCTTCCCAGTCGCCCGGCAAGAGTTCATCTGGCAGCAGGGGGTCGCGAAGCAGTATTTTGCGATATTCGTGTATTAGAAGTAGACGTGCTGTGGTGCAGTCCTGAAGGCTGAGGTTATCGTAAGTGGTTAGCTCATGCCATAGCGGACGGAATTTTTCCAAAAAATGCTTGTAGCGCAAGCCCAGTTCATCCAAATTCCAACTCTCTTTGACCTGTCGGCGTAGCGCTTTTGGGCTCCGCTGTTCTAGCGGCTCGGTTTGCATCACGATAGTATCGTCCAGCGCTCCCCACTCTTGTAGTAGTGGCATCAGCTCGTGGCGGGTAAAGCGGGGGTGTTCCATTACACCTGTTGCCATACTACCAAAGCTCAGCCATTTCAGCTCTTCACGAACCTTAGCTCGGGTTTCCGATTCCAGCTGGTTTAGGAAAACCAGGCACCAGCTGCCACTCCAGTCGTCGGTGCTCAACGCGTAAACATGCTCAAAAGCTTGCTGAAAGCGCCGCAGGCCAGTACCTGTCACACTATAATAGCTGCACCGGCCAACTTTCTCCGTTTGTAACCAGTCCTGCTGGACTAGCCGGTAGACAGATGTGCGGACAAGACGCTCATTGATTCTCATAGGGTGAAGCAATTTCATCAGGCTGCCTAGCCAGATATTGCCCCCTCTTGGATGGATGATGTCTCCATACGCGGTGATAATCAGAGATCCTGCCCGCAGTGGGCGCTTCTCCTGGAAGTCCTGGACCAAGCTCTCAAGCTGTTGTTTTGCCGACATGGTGCTTTATACCTTATCCCATTGATATTTTGTGGTGTCCCACTTTACTGAATAATGCAGCAAAGGGTATCAGAAGAAAGGCACACCATATTATGATATTGCGCTTCGTCAACGTCTAAGCGGTATGAATTGGTCAGTGGGCTTAAAATACCACTGTTTTCGCTACCCCCAGTGTCAGGATGAGTGTCGTACCCTCTGATACCCTGTTCTTATAAACCGACCAGGGGGCGAAAGGAGACACTCATGCCTCGTTACTCCGAGGAGCGCCGGCAAGCCGTCGTGACTAAGCTGCTGCCTCCCCACAACCTCTCCCCGCAGGTGATCGCGGAGCAGGAGGGGATCTCGCTGGGCACCGTCTACAAGTGGCGCAAGGAAGCCCGCGCCGAGGGGCGTTGCCTGCCGGATGCTCTGGGCAAGGGCGCCGATGGCTGGTCGTCCAAGGACAAGTTCAGCGCCGTGATCGAGACCGCCTCGATGAACGCCCAGGAAACTGCGGAATACTGCCGCCGCCGAGGGATTTATCCCGAGCAGCTGGAGCGGTGGCGCCACGACTGCGAGCAGGCCGCCAGCCTCTCCCACTCGGAACGCCAACGTGAGGCCGACGAGGCCAGGCAGCAGCGTAAGCGCATCAAAGTCCTGGAGAAGGAGCTCGCCCGCAAGAACGAGGCCCTGGCAGAAACCGCAGCGTTACTGGCCCTAAGAAAAAAGGCGAAGGCGATCTGGGGGGACGAGGACGCATGATCAGCACCCCAGATCGCCAACGCGCCATCGCGCTGATCGAAGAAGCCCGGGCCCAAGGGGCCCGCCTGGAGGCCGCCTGCCGCGAGTTGGGCATCACCGCCAGAACGTACCAGCGCTGGACGCGCGACGGCGAGCTGCGCGAGGACCAGCGCCCTTTGGTCGACCGGCCGGTGCCGGCTAACGCGCTGACACCGGCCGAAGAGCAGGAGATTCTCGACGTGTGCCACCGCCCCGAGTACGCGAGCTTGCCACCGGAGCAGATCGTGGTGCGCTTGTTCGATGAGGAGCAGCGCTATCTGGCGTCACCCTCGTCGTTCTACCGGGTGATGCGCAAGCACCGGGAGGTGGTGCACCGGGGCCGTGCCAAGCCACCTCAACGCCGCACCAAGCCCACGACCTACCAGGCCACTGCGCCGAATCAGGTGTGGTCGTGGGATTGCACGTGGCTGGGCGGTCCGATCAAGGGGCAGTACTACTACCTGGTGATGATGATCGACATCTTCAGCCGCAAGATCACCGGCTGGGAGGTATTCCTGGCCGAGTCGGCCCACAACTCCCGCAGCGTGCTGGAACGGGCGGTGCTGGCCGAGCAGATCATTGACAAGCCGCTGGTACTGCACGCGGACAATGGTAGCCCCTTCAAGGGCGCCACGTTGCTGGAGAAGCTGCATGAGCTCGGCATCACGCCGTCCTTCAGCCGGCCGCGGGTCAGCAACGACAACCCCTACTCGGAGGCACTGTTCCGGACCTGCAAGTACCGGCCCTGCTACCCCGTCGACGGGTTCGCCACGCTCGACGATGCCCGCGAGTGGGTGGCTGGCTTCGTGCAGTGGTACAACCACGAGCATCGCCACAGCGGGATCCGCCTGGTGACACCGGCACAACGACATGCTGGGGAGGATACCGAGGTGCTGGCCAAGCGCCATGCCATCAATCAGGCGGCCCGGGAGGCCAACCCCGCCCGTTGGAGCGGTAAGACGCGCAACTGGACGCCCATCGGTACCGTGTCGCTCAACCCCGAGCGGGAGCTTCAGGTCACCGTTGTCGAACCGGAAAAACAGGTAGCCTAAATGACCTCAGAGGCGACATATTCCTTGACAACTACCGGCTACCGGATGCTGGTCGATATTGTGGCGTATTGAAGGGAGGCTGGAGGGTGTGTGAGGCGAGGCGCCGACCCGGCACCCGGACCTAACCGTTAGATACAAAAAAACCGCCAGAGCCTACTGGCGGTTTTGTTGTGGCTAGTAAAATTATGCCGGTTTTTTAGCTACGAGTGTCAAAATATCATAGCTGGCAACTAGCTCGTCATCCTGGTTCGTTACCTGAACATCCCAGGCAACCACACCTTGCGGGTGACCATCCGGCGAGGTGCGTCCCTGATCAATCTTGCGCTTACAGGTTAGGCGAGCACGGATAGTATCACCCGGCGCGACCGGCTCGATGAAACGCAGCGTATCCAGGCCGTAATTCGCCAATACAGGGCCTTCGGCGGGATGAATAAACATGCCGGCGGCAGCAGACAAGACGAAGTAGCCATGAGCGATACGTTGGCCGAATTGGCTGTTACGGGCAGCGATTTCGTCGAAGTGCATGTAGAAGTGGTCGCCGGACAGGCAGCCGAAATTGACCAGGTCCGCTTCTGTCACAGTACGGCGATGGGTCAGCAGAGACTGATTGATCTGCAGGTCTTCGAAGTGGTAGCGGAACGGGTGAATGTCGCTTTCGGTAACTTGCGCCCCGCGCACATACTCGCCGCTAACGGCAGCTAGCATAGTGGGAGAGCCCTGAATGGCAGTGCGTTGCAGGTAATGATAGACAGCGCGAATACCACCCAGCTCTTCACCGCCGCCGGCGCGCCCTGGCCCACCGTGCTTGAGCATAGGCAGGGGAGAACCATGTCCGGTGGCCTCCTTGGAAGACTCCGCATCCAGCAGGTACAGACGACCATGGTAAGCCGCCAGTCTGGGCGCCAGAGTGGCGATAGTATTGGGGTCTCGCGTAGTGACTGTCGTTACCAGCGAGCCGCGACCTTTGGCTACCAGCTCTACTGCTTCGTCCAGTGTGTTATAGGGAATAATCGTGGCAACCGGGCCGAAGGCTTCAATATCGTGGGCGCCACAGCCGTTGTCTGGATTACGGCAAAGCAACAGGTGTGGCTCGATAAAGGCGCCCTTATCAGTTCCCTCGCCGGTAGGCTGGAAGCTACCATCGCCACCGAAAACCAGTTCACTGGTCTTGAGCAGCTCCTGAATATTGGTTTTTACGTCTTCCAGCTGATCGAGGGAAGCCAGAGCACCCATGCGGACCCCTTCAACGGAAGGGTCCCCCGTAGTGATTTTGGACAGACGCTCTCGTAGCTTATCGCTGACCGCATCAACCTGTTCGCGGGGCACCATTACACGCCGGATGGCGGTGCATTTCTGACCCGCTTTTGCGACCATTTCACGGCCCACTTCCCGCACAAATAAGTCAAACTCTTCGTGCTCGGGGGTAATATCGGGTGCTAGAACTGCACTGTTCAGAGAATCGGCTTCTGCATTAAACGGGATGGAGCGGTTGATAATGTTCGGATGGTTACGCAGCTTGCGAGCCGTAGTAGCAGAGCCGGTAAAGGTGACAACGTCCTGCTCTTCCAGATGATCAAGCAGATCGCCTGTGCTGCCGATAATCAGCTGCAGACTGCCTTCTGGCAGAGCACCGGATTCGTGCATGAGGCGTACCGCCAGTTCGGTCACGTAGCTGGTAGAAGTGGCCGGCTTCACAATGGAAGGCATGCCTGCCAAGAAGGTCGGCGCAAATTTCTCCAGCATGCCCCACACCGGAAAATTGTAGGCATTGATATGTACGGCCACACCGCCGCGGGGCACCATGATATGGGTACCCGCAAAGTGGTTATTTTTACCCAGAGGAACAACTGGCCCTTCATGTACAACGTTTCCCGACGGTAGGTCACGGCGGCCCATGCTGGAATAAGAGAATAGTGTGCCGAAGCCACCATCAACATCAATGCCGTTATCTGATTTGCTGGAGCCTGTGTGCATGGACTGAGCGTAAAGCTCTTTTTTGTGCTCCTGTAGATAAATAGCCATGGCCTTGAGAGCCAGGGCACGCTCTTGGAAATCCATTTCCATGAGGGTCTTGCCGCCTACTTTGCGGCCATAATCTACGGCCTTGGCAAAATCGAGAGTATCGTCGTGAGTATGGGCAACGATCTCTCCGTTGATGGCGCTAGGCAGCGCCTTGGCCTGTCCGGAACCGATCCATTCACCGGCAATAAAGCTCTTGAGAACTGACATTTAAAAACTCCAGAATTACATTTCGTCGTAGTCAAGAACGACCTTGTCGCTGACGGGGTAGCATTGGCACGACAGCACGTACCCTGCTTCCAATTCGTAATCTTCCAGGGCAAAGTTTTGGTCCATTTCCACTTCGCCTTCTAACACTTTAGCGCGGCAGGTCGAGCATACGCCGGCTTGGCAAGAAAAGGGCAGATCTGCCCCTTCGTCATTGCCGGCCTGAAGTATGCTTTTGGTATCGCGCACTAGATCAAACGTCAGGGATCGACCGTCTGACTTAACAGTGATCTCGCTGACGGCTTCGGGATCCACCCGGGTTTCTGCACGGTCTTCGCGGGCTCGAGGTACCCCCCCGGCCGGCGTGAATAGCTCGTAATGAACGTTATCCGGATCCATGCCGTGGCGAATAAGAGAATCACGCACGGTTTCTGTTAATAGTTGGGGGCCGCAAAGGAAAGCGGCTGTTAGCTGCTCGGCGTTGATCCAGCTTTTAAATAGCTGGTCGCATTTGTCGTTATCAATGCGACCGTTATACAGGTCGATATCCTGCTCTTCCCTGGTAAAGGTGTATACCAAGTTAAAGCGGGACATGTATTCATTCTTCAGATCTTGAAGCTGGTCGCGAAACATGGTGTTGCTGACGCTTCTGTTACCATATAGCAAAGTGACCGAGCTCTCGGGTTCGGTCTCCAACGTGGTTTTAATGATAGACAGAATCGGTGTGATGCCGCTACCGGCAGCAACTGCCAGATAGTTACCTTTGCGCTCTGGATCCAGGTCAATAGAAAAAGTGCCCTGCGGCGGCATTACTTCCAGAGTGGATCCGGGCTCTAACTGCTCACTAGCATAAGTGGAGAAGAGGCCACCAGGTACGCGCTTGATGGCAATGCGCAGCTCTTGATCATTCACGCTGCTGCAAATGGAGTAGGTGCGCCGCACCTCTTCGCCGTCTAGTTTCGTGCGTATGACAAGGTGCTGTCCCTGTTTATATTCGAACTTTTCTGCCAAATCTTCGGGCAGGTCGAAGCACAGAGAGACGGCGTTTTTTGTTTCCGGCCTGACCTCGTTAAGAGGTAGTGCGTAGAATTTATTCATGATCGTATCAACTCTATATGCACTTGAAATAATCGAAGGGCTCTAGGCAGTCGCTGCAGCGGTAAAGCGCCTTACAGGCCGTTGAGCCAAACTCACTAATGCGTTCAGTGTGGTCGCTGCCACATTGAGGGCAGGCGATGGTCTCTTCGGCGCCTAACAGGCTCATTTTGCTGGCGTTACCCTGTGGCGGTGCTATACCAAATGCTCGGAGCTTTTCCCGGCCTTCGGCAGTGATCCAGTCTGTGGTCCATGCCGGTGTCAGCACCTGGTTTAGCTGGGGGTCGCGGATTCCGGCTGCGCGCAGGGCTTCGACAATCAGCTCTTCGATCAGCTCAGTAGCAGGGCAGCCGGAGTAGGTGGGCGTTATATCCACACTTAAATGCTTACCATCCCAGCTCAGGCGTCGCACAATACCCAGCTCCACCACGCTGATAGCAGGCACTTCCGGATCCTTGACGTTATCCAGCAAGGCCCAGATGGCTTCCTCCGACAGAGACTCAGGGCGGGCGTTGGCCGGTACCTGATCACTGGCAATCAGTACGTCGACGGATGATGGTTCACGTTCATTCACCGGAAGTGCTCCCCTTGGCAGATGGATGTAGCCTTATCAGGCGGCTTTACCAGGTTGTGGCATCCGGGTAGGCACGAGGCAGAAACTGCATCTCGGCCAGAATGAAACCCAAATGCTCGGTATGAACGCCGTGTTTGCCACCCATGTACATCCAGGCATCTTCTTTGCCCGGTGTCAGAGTGGCCTGTGCTGCTACTTCATGCACCATGCCGAACCAGTCCTGCTTCAACTGTTCTGGGTCCGGGCCGATGCCCGCCTTGAACATGGCATGATCGGTATCATCCGGCGTTACTAGCTCACCTGTGAAACGCCATAGCAAGTCAAAGGCATGCTGAATACGGCGGTGGCTTTCTTCAGTGCCGTCACCCATCCGCCTGACCCATTCGGCAGAGCGGCGCAGATGGTAAGTAGCTTCCTTGATCGCCTTCGCCGCAACGTTGGCAATGCGCTCGTCGCTGGCATTGACCAGACTTTGTAGCGTGAAGTAGTGCCACACATCAAAGAAGAACTGGCGAGCGATAGTAACGGCATAATCTCCATTGGGCTGCTCGACCATCAGTAGATTGCGATAGTCGTGGGCATCCCTCAAAAAGGCTAGGTTATCCGCATCGCGTCCATTGTTGATAAGGTCGGCAGCGTATTCATACCAGTGGCGTGCCTGGCCGATCAGATCGAGAGCAACGTTGGTAGACGCCAGTTCTTCTTCCAGAGCGGGCGCTTTACCAACAAGCTCGCTCAAGCGCTGTCCCAGAATCATGTCGGAATCAGCCAAGCGAAGCAGATATTCCTGCAGGGCTTCTTGCTGTGTCATCGGGAGGCTCCTCACATGTGTCCGACTTCATCGGGCAGCTTGTAAAATGAAGCGTGCCGGTAAACCTTATCTTCAGACGGATCGAATAGTACCTCTTTTTCATCTGAAGCTGATGCTGTAATGATGGCCGACGGAACAACCCAGATACTTACCCCTTCATTACGACGGGTATAGAGTTCACGGGCGTTTTCCATGGCCATTTCATCATCAGCAGCGTGTACGCTGCCTACGTGTTTGTGGTTCAGGCCGTGCTTGCTGCGTACGAAAACCTCGTAAAGATGCCATTCAGCCATTGTGATCTCTCCTCTTTAAGCGGCTTTACGCTGTTGTTTTTTTGCGGCATAGGCAACGGCTGCGTCCCGCACCCAAGCACCTTCATCAATTGCGTTGCGGCGAGTGGCAAGACGTTCGTGATTGCAGGGGCCATTGCCCTTGAGAACGTCGTAGAATTCTTGCCAATTGATTTCGCCGAAGTCATAGTGACCTGTCTCTTCATTCCACTTGAGGTCGGGGTCCGGCGCAGTGCAGCCGAGAAACTCAAGCTGTGGAACGGTTTGGTCGATGAACATCTGCCGCAATTCGTCGTTACTCTTGCGCTTGATCTTCCATACCATGGACTGTTGTGAGTTAGGAGACTCATCATCGTGAGGACCGAACATCATCAATGACGGCCACCAGAGGCGATTAATCGCGTCCTGCACCATATCCTTCTGCTCCTGGGTGCCTTCACGCATCATGTCCAACAGTATTTGGTAGCCTTGGCGCTGGTGAAAACTTTCTTCCTTGCAGATGCGTACCATGGCACGGGAATAGGGACCGTAGGAGGTACGCTGCAGCACGACCTGGTTAACAATAGCAGCACCATCAACCAGCCAGCCGACGGCACCCATATCGGCCCAGTTCAGAGTCGGGTAGTTAAAAATAGTAGAGTACTTGGCCTTGCCGTCGTGCAGCTTCTGGATTTCTTCGTCGCGATCGGCACCCAGAGTTTCTACGGCGCTGTAGAGGTAGAGGCCATGACCGGCCTCGTCCTGGATCTTTGCCATTAGCTGAAGCTTACGCTTGAGGGTCGGCGCACGAGTGACCCAGTTCCCCTCCGGCAGCATGCCGACAATTTCTGAGTGGGCATGCTGAGACATCTGGCGGATCAGTGTCTTGCGATAGCCTTCGGGCATCCAGTTCTTGGCTTCAATTTTTATCTCGGCATCTATCTTTTCCTGGAAGCTCCTTTCTTCGGGAGACATTTCTTCCAGACTTTTGAGGCGCTTGGCGCCAGTATCAACCATCTGTGCGTACATGACTCTCTCCGAATATCATTTGCAAAATTCGCCGCTCGCCGTTGGCAACGCGTGCGACGATCCACAGGGCTAATTCCATATTATATGACACAGAACAAATTTCAAGTATGTTTTTTCTGTATCATTTCAGGGTTCAGTATTTTTCCACTTATGGGTAAGATATTGAAAATAAAGAAAGTTTTTGGTTGTGCCGGCAATTGGCTTTTTTGCTGAGAAAGGCAGTGGCCTAGGCAGGTCGAAGAGCCGGCTTAAGCGTAGCTGTCATCCCTTACGGCGATCGAAGACGCGTTTGGCCTTGCCTTCAGAGCGGCTGATGGTTCCTGCATCCTCCACTTTCACGCTAGTGCTAATACCGATGTAGGACTTGATGTGATGATTGAGCTCCTTGGCTGTTTGCTCTCGGGTGCCGGTGCCGGTGCCGTTGACATCTGACTTGAGCTCAGTTCGGATATCCACACAGTCCATGTTGCCCTTTTTGTAAACCACGATTTCATAGTGTGGGGCTAATGCGCGACACTTGAGTATCTGTTCTTCAATCTGGCTGGGGAATACGTTCACGCCACGGATAATCAGCATGTCATCGCTGCGACCGGTGATCTTGTCAATCCGGCGCATGGGGCGAGCGGTACCCGGCAGCAGGCGCGTCAAATCACGAGTTCGGTAGCGGAGCACCGGCATGGCTACCTTGGTTAAAGAGGTGAAAACCAGCTCACCGTATTCGCCGTCTGGGAGCACCTCACCGGTTTCGGGATTAATAATTTCCGGATAGAAATGATCTTCCCAGATCGTAGGACCGTCTTTGGTTTCCAGGCATTCCATACCGACCCCTGGCCCCATGACTTCTGATAAGCCATAAATATCCAGGGCCTGGATGTTGAGCCGTTCTTCAAGTTCGGCACGCATTTCGTTGGTCCAGGGTTCAGCACCGAAAATACCCAGGCGCAGCGGCAGGTCTCTGGGATCCATGCCCTGTCGATCCAGCTCGTCTGCAATGTTCAGCATATAGGAGGGCGTTACCATGATGATATCCGGCTCAAAATCATTGATCAGCTGAACCTGCTTCTCTGTCTGCCCGCCGGACATGGGAATAACGCTACAGCCAAGGCGTTCGGCGCCGTAGTGAGCCCCTAAGCCGCCTGTGAAAAGGCCATAGCCGTAGGCAACATGGATTTTATCGCCTGCACTGCCGCCGGCCGCTCGGATGGAGCGGGCCACTATGTCAGCCCAGGTTTCAATATCACCTTTGGTGTAACCGACGACGGTTGGCTTACCGGTGGTACCGCTGGACGCATGTACTCGAACCACTTTTTTCATGGGCACCGCAAACATGCCGAAAGGATAGTTGTCCCGCAGGCTATCCTTTGTCGTAAACGGTACTTTGGCGAGATCTTCCAGACTGTTGATATCCATGGGCTTAAGGCCAATTTCATCGAATGCCTGGCGATAGTGCGGCACGTTGGTGTAGGCGTGCCAGACACTCCAGCGCAAGCGCTGGAGCTGTTCGTGGCGAAGCTCGTCCACGCTGGCAGTTTCCATTCGATCCAGTTTTCCGAGCTTGTGCATGGGGAGATTCATGGCTGTGTCCTGCTTTGTTTTTGTTGCCCCGGCGAATTGTTTCCCGGGCCGTATAAGTTTAAGGATTGGGCCCGGGTGCCCGGGCCTGTTCAGTTATGTTGCGTGATCGACACGCTCAATAATTAGCGCTATACCTTGCCCCACACCGATACACATAGTGCACAAGGCGTAACGGGCGCTCTGGCTCTGTTCATGACGGCATTCCAGCGCGTTGAGTGCGGTAGTGACTAGGCGGGCCCCGCTCATACCCAGAGGGTGACCCAGGGCGATAGCGCCGCCGTTCGGATTAACATGTTCAGCGTCGTCCGGCAGACCCAAATCGCGAAGCACCGCCAATGACTGAGCAGCAAACGCTTCGTTCAGCTCGATGACGTCCATGTCAGCCAGGTCCAGGCCGGATGTTTTCAATACTTTACGAGTAGCCGGCGCAGGCCCCATGCCCATGATGCGCGGCTCAACCCCAGCCGTGGCCATCGCGACAACTCGTGCCCGGGGCTTCAGGTTGTGTTCTTTCAGCGCATCGCCGCTTGCCAGCAATAGGGCGCAGGCGCCATCGTTAACACCAGAGGCATTACCGGCTGTTACGCTACCGTCGTCCCGGAAAGGAGTCCCGAGGCTAGCTAGCTTTTCCAGGCTTGTTTCACGCGGATGTTCGTCGGTATCCACTGTGAGCGGATCCTGTTTACGCCGGGGCACACTGACCGGAACAATTTCCCGATCAAAGTAACCTGCTTCCCTGGCTGCGGCCGTGCGCTGTTGGCTTCTTAGGGCAAAGGCATCCTGATCTTCGCGCGAGATATTGTAGTCAGCGGCGACGTTTTCGGCCGTTTCCGGCATGGAATGAATGCCGTACTGCTTTTCCAATATCGGATTGACGAAGCGCCAGCCTATCGTGGTATCGAATATTTCGGCTTTGCGACTAAAGGCCGTTTCGGCCTTACCCATCACGAACGGTGCCCGGGACATGGATTCCACGCCGCCGGCCAGCATCAGCTTGGCTTCTCCCGTGCGCAGTGCGCGGGAGGCAGTGCCAATGGCGTCCATGCCGGAGCCGCACAGACGGTTAATAGTGCTACCCGGAACATTTACCGGGAGCCCGGCAAGCAGTAACGACATGCGGGCCACATCGCGGTTGTCTTCACCGGCCTGGTTGGCGCAGCCATAAAGCACGTCATCCACGCTGGCCCAATCCAGCTGTTGATAACGGTCTTTCAAGGCCTTCATGGGAACAGCGCCCAGATCATCCGCTCTCACGGAGGCCAGGACTCCCCCATAGCGGCCCACGGGGGTTCTGACGGTGTCTACGATATAGGCATCTTTCAGGCTATTGTTGTGACTCATTCGACGGTCTCCGACTGTATAACGTTGCCGCGTACCTGGTAGGACTTGCCGCGAAACAAGGCAATGACATGGTCGTTCTGGTTTGTGATCGTAATGTCGTAGATACCCATACGGTTGCCACGGGACTGCTCGATGGCGCTGGCCGTCAACACGTCACCTTTTTGGGCCCCCTTCATGTATTCGATAGAACAGCCCGAGGCCACCGTGGCCTTGTCATAGCTGTTGCAGGCAAAGGCAAATGCCGAATCGGCAAGCGTAAACAGATAGCCGCCGTGACATGAACCATGTCCCTGAATCATGGTATCGGTGATAGCCATGGATACTGTGGCTTCACCTGGAGATACTCGGGTAATCGTTATGCCAAGATTCTGGCTGGCAAGGTCTCTTGCATACATGGATGCCGCGCAGTCCTGAGCCAGCTGTTGCGCGTCGTCATACGCTTGGCTCATGAATAAAACCCCTTTTCGGCGAATCGGTTCTTGCGCAACAGCAACGACGGCCTGTAGCGGTCTTCGCCGTAGCTTTGCTGCATATTGGTCAGTACGGTATGCACCAGGCTGAATCCGAGATTGTCGCTCCAGCGCAGCGGGCCTTCCGGATAGTTCAGACCTGCTTTCATGGCCAGGTCGATATCATCCAGAGATGCCACGCCGTGCAGATAGGCATCTGCAGCCTCGTTGGCGAGCATGGCCACAGTGCGCATGATCACTACCCCCGGACGATCGGCTATGTGACTAACCGCGATGTCGGCCTTTTGCAGAAGGGCGCAGGCATCATTGATAGCCCGAGGGGAGGCTTGTTCAGCAGCGGTAATGGCTAACCGGTTGGCTTGGGTATAGTCGAACGCCAAATCCAGCAGGATCAGATTATTACAGGCGTCTTCAGCGGCACGTTCGGTTGCCATGCGGCCGTCGGTTAACGCGAGTACCGCTGCTCCAAATAGCAGGCGGCCAGGCCCGTCTCGCTCGACAACCTCGCAACCATGATTGCGCAGCCGCGCCACTAGGGGAGCAAGTGGACCGGCACTACCTTCCACGATTAGCGTGTCTTCTTCAGTGTGGGCGGTCTCAGCCGTAGCCAGCTGCGGCTTTTGCGCGTCTTCAGTGTAGTGGTAAAACCCTTGACCACTCTTGCGTCCTAGGCGCCCTGCGTCTACCAGGTCTTTCTGAACCAGGGAGGGGAGGAAGCGAGTGTCCTGATAGTAGGCATTGAAAACCGATGTGGTTACCGCATAGTTAACGTCGTGGCCAATCAGGTCCGTCAGCTCGAACGGCCCCATGCGAAAGCCACCGGCTTCGCGTATGAGCGCATCCAGTGTGGCACTATCGGTGGCCTGCTCGTACAGCAGGCGCAAACTTTCTGCATAGAAAGGGCGAGCGACTCGGTTAACAATGAAGCCCGGTGTTGATGTTGCGATAACAGGCTTCTTGCCCCATTGGATAGCGGTGGCGTAAACACATTGGGCAACGTCTTCGCTGGTGGCTAGGCCTTTGACGACCTCGACCAATGCCATTAGGGGAGCAGGGTTGAAAAAGTGCATCCCAACGAGACGCTCCGGATGCTCCATACTGGCACCTAGTGCCGTCACGGAGAGAGACGAAGTGTTGGTTGCAAGAATTGCCTGTTTGGTACAAATGGCTTCAAGTTCGGCAAAGAGTTTCTGCTTGGCCTCGATATCTTCGATGATGGCTTCAATAACCAGGCCGGCACTGGCCAGTTCGTCGAAATCGCTAATCGGGATGATGCGTTCGAGCAGCGAGTCCAGGCTAGATTGCTTTAGCTTCCCCTTATCGACTCGGCGTTGCAACTGCTTGGCAACGTTCTGTCGACCCGCTTCGGCAGCCCCTGTTCGTTGATCCAGCAGGTATACGCGATGCCCGGACTGGGCAGCAACCTGGGCGATCCCAGAACCCATGGCTCCGGCACCAATCACGGCTATCGGCGTATCTGTTACTAGTGCCTGCATGATTATTTCCCCTTGAAGTCCGGCGTGCGTTTTTCCATGAAAGCTGCCACGCCTTCACGATAATCCTCGGTGCGTCCGGCCAGCCGCTGCAGGTCTCGTTCGACCAGAATTTGATCGTCAAAGCTGTTATTAGCACTTTCGTGCAGCGCCCTTTTGATCATGGCCAAGCCTTTGGTTGGCTGAGACGCGAAATGACGAGCGAGGCTCCAGGCCTCTTCCTCTAGATCTTCGTCTTCCACGCATTGCCAGATCATGCCCCATTGCTCGGCTTTTTCTGCACTTAGCTTGTCACCCAATAGGGCTAGGCCCTTGGCCCGGGCCAGGCCTACTGTGCGGGGGAGTATCCAGGTGCCGCCCGAGTCGGGAATCAGGCCAACTTTGCAAAATGCCTGGATAAAGCTGGCTGAGCGTGCTGCGAGCGTAATATCGCAGGCCAGCGCAATATTGGCGCCGGCCCCGGCGGCAATGCCATTAACAGCGCAGATAACGGGCATAGGCAGGTTGCGGATGGTCTGCAGCAGCGGGTTGTAATAGTTCTCGATGGAAAAACCTAGATCCGGCGCTTCCTCGCCTGGCTTCACATTACGATCCGACAGGTCCTGTCCAGCACAGAAGCCACGGCCGTTGCCGGTAAGGAGAACCACACGCACCGTTTGGTCTTTGCGGATGGTTTTCATGGCAGAGCGCATCTGCTCATGCATTTCAACGTTGAAACTGTTGAGGCTCTTCGGCCGGTTCAGGGTAATCTTGGCAATGCCCTGATCAATATCGAGAAGCACACTCTGCTCAGTCATGGAGCTATCCTTATAGGTCACAGGAATCCCGGGGGCCGGATTGAGGAGATCGATACTCTGGCTTTAGCGCCCGGAAAATGTCGGTTTGCGCTTGTTCTGGAAAGCCTCAAGACCCTCTCGGCGGTCATCAGTAGCGGCCAGAATGGTGAAGGCATGACGCTCAAAGCGAAGGCCGGCGGCGAGATCCATGTCTTCAGCGCGCTGTATTGCTTCGCGAGCCAGCTCCACGGCAATCGGCCCCTTGGAGGCGATGGTGCGCGCAATAGCAAGAGCGCGTTCGACGGTTAACTCCGGCTGGCAAACCTCGCTGACTAAGCCTGCGTCCAGCGCGCGCTGAGCGCTGATGGGCTCGCCGGTGAGCACCATTTGCATGGCCAGCGACTGGCCGACAGCACGTACCAGACGCTGGGTGCCGCCCGAGCCGGGCATGATTCCGAGATTGATTTCTGGCTGGCCGAAGCGGGCCTTATTGCCGGCAATCAGGATATCGCCGCACATGGCCAGCTCGCAGCCGCCGCCGAGGCAGAAGCCGTTGATGGCCGTGATGAGGGGTTTTGTGAAACGGCGGATACGTGCCCAGTGCTCAATACGCGGATCGTTGAGCATGCCGACCAGGTCGCGGGCTGCCATTTCGGTGATATCAGCCCCGGCGGCAAAGGCACGCTCGCTGCCGGTAATGACAATGGCCCGGGTTTCTGGATCAGCTTCAGCGGCATCCAGCTCATCGCTGAGGGAAGCAAGTAGCGCTGTATTCAAGGCATTGAGAGCGTCAGGACGATTAAGCGTTAACAGGCGAACGCCCTGAGCCGGCCCTTCCGAGAGCAGTATCTGTGGCATGAGAGGTTCCGGGATTGCGTTATTGGGTTTTTCAGCATGGTCTGATAGCGGACACGGAAGCCGAGGTATGTTGTCGTTGAGCTTTCCGGGTGACCGGGCCATGTACCTAAGAAGAGAATATCGGGAAAAATTGATACAGGTCAATTTTCACAGGTGTTTTTTCTGTATCGGATTCCTGTTGTACATGCGGCGTTTTTTAATTGGCTGATTTTGTTGTTATTTTTAGAATATTGTCCTTTAGTATGAGGGAAAATTCGCTACTCATGGCGTAATTTGCGGAAGTTAAATATCGACGAATTTTGTTTTTGATACAGGAATGTGTCGCAAGGTATTGAATATTGAGGCAAAAATAGGAGTGCGTATATGCCCTGTTATCGAATCGATGGCGTCACGCCTGTGGTACACCCTTCTGCTTATGTGCACCCAACAGCCGTGCTGATTGGCGATGTGCAGGTAGGGGCTGAGTGCTATATTGGGCCCTGTGCATCGCTGCGCGGTGATTTTGGTCGTATCGTGATGGAGTCGGGTGCCAACCTTCAGGATACCTGCGTAGTGCACGCCTTCCCCGGGCGCGACGCAGTGATAAAAAGTAACGGCCATATTGGCCACGGTGCCGTATTACACGGTTGCGTGATTGAGTCTGATGCCATGGTAGGAATGAATGCTGTGGTTATGGACGAGGCGGTGATTGCTGAGCGTTCCATTGTCGGCGCTGCCGCTTTTGTCAAAAGCGGCTTCGGCTGCGAGCCCGCTTCACTGATTCTAGGAGCCCCGGCTATCGTTCATCGCCAGCTAAGCGATAAAGAGGTGGGCTGGAAACAGAGCGGTACCCGGGAGTACCAAGCGTTAACGCAACGCTGCCGGGAAAGTATGCAGGAATGTATGCCGCTGGCGGAACTTGACGCTGACCGTCCAGCGTTGCAGGTGGGTAGGCACAGGCTGAAAGACCCGTAATTGGCAGGCGGATATAGCGGCACTTGAGCTTAAATTGAGATCGCTTGCGATTAGCCTTGGCCGGCCCCGCGCCGGCCACTTTGTTGCCAGCGCGCATAGCCCGCGCCACTCACTGCGCGCGTTGAGGAGAGGAAGGGCTCAGCGTTGTGACGGTCAGCAGAATCAGCCCGATGCCGACAAGCTGAATCGAGGTCAGGCTTTCGTTTAGCACTATGAACCCGAACAGCGTGCTTAGCCCGGCACGGGCTTTCTTGTGTTAGAGGCTGCCGATACACACGTATTTGAGCTCTGTGAATTCTTCCAGGCCGTAGCGGGAGCCTTCCCGACCCAGGCCGGATTCCTTGACGCCGCCGAACGGGGCCAGCTCGGTAGAAAGGTGCCCTTCGTTGACGGCCACCATGCCGTATTCCAGGCTCTCTGAGACGTGCCAGATGCGCCGGTAATCCCGAGCGTAGAAATAGGCTGCCAAGCCAAACTCGGTGGCATTGGCCAGCGCAACGGCCTCTTCTTCAGTGGTAAAGCGGAACACCGGCGCCAGCGGGCCAAAGGTTTCTTCCCGGGCGACGCGCATGTCCGGGGTCGCATCCGCAATAACCGTCGGCTCGAAGAAGGTGCCGCCCAGGGCGTGAGGCTTGCCGCCGCAGACCAGGCGGCCGCCTTTATCCAGGGCGTCGCCGATATGCGTCTGGACCTTTTCCACGGCCGCCTGGTTGATCAGGGGCCCCTGAACCACGTCATCTTCCATGCCGTTGCCCACCTTGAGCTCCTTGACCCGGGCGGAAAGCTTCTCAAGGAAGGTTTCATAGACGCTATCCTGCACCAGAAAACGGTTGGTGCATACGCAGGTCTGGCCGGTATTACGGTACTTGGAGAGCAGGGCTCCCTCTACCGCGGCGTCAATATCTGCATCGTCAAAAACGATAAAGGGGGCGTTGCCGCCGAGCTCCATCGAGGCTTTCTTGACGGTATCGGCGCACTGGGCAAGGAGCTTTTTGCCCACTGGAGTCGAGCCAGTGAAAGAGATTTTGCGGACTCGCGCATCGGTACTCAGAACTTCACCGACTTCAGCCCCTGTGGAGGCGGTAATGACGTTGAGCACGCCGGCAGGCAACCCGGCCTCTTCCGCCAGTTTGGCAAGGGCCAGTGCCGTCAGCGGAGTCGCCTCTGCCGGCTTGATGACGACGCTGCAGCCGGCTGCCAGCGCCGGCGCACACTTGCGGGTAATCATCGCCAGGGGGAAGTTCCAGGGAGTAATGGCCGTGACGACGCCGACGGGCTCGCGAAATACCAGGATGCGTTTGTCTGCCCCGTGGCCGGGAAGGGTCTCTCCGGCGATTCGCTTGGCTTCTTCGGCAAAATACTCGACAAAGCTTGCGCCGTAGGCGACCTCCCCGCGCGACTCGGCTAGCGGCTTGCCCTGCTCCAGCGTCATGATCTGCGCCAGCTCTTCCTGGTGCGCCATGATGCCCTCAAACCAGCGGCGTAGCAGCGCCGCGCGCTCCTTGGCCGCTTTTTTACGCCAGCCGGTAAACGCCTGGTCAGCGGCGGCAATCGCTTCCCGGGCGTCTTCAGCCCCCATATCGGGCACTTGGGCAAGCGCTTCGCCGTTGGCCGGGTTGGTCACGGCGAAGTGGCGCGCGCTGTCATGCCATTGGCCGTTGATATACGCCTTGGTCATCAATAGTCGTGTGTGGGACATGGTGTTTCCTTATGACGTGTAGCAGGCAAAAATAAGCCGTCCGTCAAGCCTCGCGGTGTGGCTCGGGTATCAGGCTTGATCGGCCGGGGAGACGCCTTCCTGGCAGAGATCGGCAATGGCGTCCGCAGCGCGCCTGAGGGCCGGCAGGCAGGCGAGTGCCTGGTCGTGATTAAAGCGCATGATTGGCCCCTGGACAGCAACCCCGATATTGGAAACGCCCTGAGGGTTTGATGCGAGTACGGCTATGCACAAAAGGCCGGGTAAAAACTCTTCGTTATCAAAGGAGTAGCCGCGCTGCTTAACATGCTGAATTTCTTCTTCCAGCGCTTGCTGATCGGTGAGCGTATTCGCCGTGAAGCGCTCAAGCGGCAGGTTGCATAGAAGACGGCGCCGCTGTGCCGGTGTCATTTGCGCCAGGAAAAGTTTGCCGCTGGCGGAGCAGTGGACGGGGACGCGCGACCCTGGCTGCAAATAAAAGCGCAGCGGTGCCGAGGTTTCCACGCGATCCAGATAGAGAACTTCCCCGTGCGACAGGGCGGTAATGTTGCAGCTTTCGCCGATTTCCTCGGCCAGCGAGCTCAAGATGGCATGGCGCGCGCCGCGCAGCGTGTCGTTCAACAGCAGGTTTTCCGCCAGCTGCTGCAGGCGCCTGCCGTGGCTGTAGTGGCGTCCATCAGCTTCGCGCTGCAGCATTCCCGAGCTTTCCAGCTGCTGCAGCATCCGGTGCAGAGTCGGCTTGGGCATATTGGTTTCCTCAACCATGCTCTGCAACGTAAAGAATTGATCTTTCTCTGATATTACCTCAAGCAGCGTTAGCAGCCGTTGCGCCGGGGTATCGCCTTCCAGGCGGCTCGCCTCAGATTTTGTGGTGCTCATAGCAGATTCCTCTTATATGGCAAAAGTATGTTCCATTCCGGAAAATAAATCAATTTGAATAAAATTACGGAATTCATGTTGACGTTGCGCTGCGTAACGTCTAGATTTCAAGTCATTCCGTTTTCCGGAATTAAACATACAATAAAATGAATTTTTCAGGCGAAAGCCTCGGTACTGATCCGGAGATGATTCATGAGCACGCAGAACCCCACAGATAACCGCCAGGTTGTTGAAGGCAAGCAGAAGATGACGCCTTCCGAGGCGTTCGTTGAGACGCTGGTGGCCAACGGCGTTACCGATATTTTTGGCATCATGGGCTCGGCCTTCATGGACGCCATGGATATTTTTGCGCCCGCCGGCATCCGCCTGATCCCGGTAGTGCACGAGCAGGGCTCGGCGCACATGGCCGATGGCTATGCCCGGGTATCCGGCCGCCACGGCGTGTTGATCGGCCAAAACGGCCCCGGCGTGTCCAACAGCGTTACCGGCATTGCCGCGGCATACTGGGCGCACAGCCCGGTAGTGGCCATTACGCCGGAAACCGGCACCATGGGTATCGGGCTGGGCGGTTTCCAGGAATGTAACCAGCTGCCGATGTTTCAGGAGTTCGTCAAGTATCAGGGGCATGTGACGCATCCGGCGCGCATGGCCGAATACACGGGCCGCTGCTTTGAGCGGGCCATGACGGAAATCGGGCCTACCCAGCTCAATATTCCCCGCGACTACTTTTACGGTGAGATTGAAGCCGAGATTCCCCGGCCGCTGGAGCTCGACCGCGGTCCCGGCGGGCCCAAGAGCCTGGACGAAGCCGCCGAGCTTCTCGCCGAGGCGCGTTTCCCGGTCATCGTTTCCGGTGGCGGTGTGGTGATGGCGGACGGCGTCGATGCCTGTAAGGCGCTTGCTGAGCGGCTGGGCGCACCCGTCGTCAACAGCTATCAGCATAATGACTCTTTCCCGGCCAGCCATCCGCAGTGGTGTGGTCCTCTTGGCTACCAGGGGTCAAAAGCCGGCATGAAGCTGATCGCCGACGCTGACGTTGTCGTTGCTCTGGGTACCCGTCTTGGGCCTTTCGGCACGCTGCCCCAGCACGGCATGGATTACTGGCCGAAGAATGCCAAGATCATCCAGGTCGATGCCGATCACAAGATGCTTGGTTTGGTGAAGAAAATTGCCGTAGGCATTTGCGGCGATGCTCGGGAAGCGGCCGACGCGCTTACCGAGCGCCTGCAAGAGCGCAACCTGGTCTGTGACTCAAGCCGCGACGAGCGCGCTGAGCGTATTGCCAGCGAGAAGGCGGCCTGGGAAAAAGAGCTGGACGAGTGGTCTCACGAAGACGACCCCTACAGCCTTGACGCCATTGATGAGGCCAAGGGTGAAAAGCCCTTCTCCGGCGGTGCTTACCTGCACCCGCGGCAAGTGCTGCGGGAGCTGGAAAAGGCCATGCCGGAAGACAAGATGGTGTCGACCGACATCGGCAATATCAACGCGGTGGCCCACAGCTACCTGCGCTTTGATAAGCCCCGTAGCTTCTTTGCGCCGATGAGCTTTGGCAACTGCGGGTACGCCCTGCCGACCATCATCGGTGCCAAGGCCGCAGCTCCCGAGCGCCCGGCGATTGCCTATGCCGGCGACGGCGCCTGGGCCATGAGCATGACGGAAATTATGACGTCAGTACGTCACGATATTCCGGTCACCGCCGTGGTATTCCACAACCGCCAGTGGGGCGCCGAGAAGAAGAACCAGGTGGAGTTCTATAACCATCGCTTTGTCGCCGGCGAGCTGGATAACCAGAGCTTCGCGGAGATGGGACGCTCCATGGGTGCCGAAGGCATTACCGTTGACCGCCTGGAAGACGTGGGTCCGGCCCTGAAGAAAGCCGTCGACATGCAGATGAACGAAGGTAAAACCACCGTCATCGAGATCATGTGTACACGCGAGCTGGGCGACCCCTTCCGTCGTGACGCGCTGAAAAAGCCGGTGCGTCTGCTCGAGAAGTACCAGGATTACGTATAAGGCCTGAGCGCTATTATGTCTTTACCCCCGGCCTGGCCGGGGGTTTTACGTTCTACCGCCCTGTTAGCGGTATAGGCAGGTACCATGAAAGCGTTAAATCAAATACTGGATAATGCTCGGCACGACCCCAAACGCATTGTGCTGTGTGAAGGCGAGGACGAGCGCGTACTGCGCGCGGCAGCAAAGGCCGCTGAGGCAGGCATTGCCCGGGTCATACTCGTAGGCGCTGAAAAGGCCGTTGCCGCGGCTGCCCGGGACCATGGCGTTGACGTTTCGACGTTTGAGGTAGTGGATCCCGCTACCTCACCGCTGACGGAAAGCCTGGCGCAGGCCCTGCACGCGCTGCGCGAGAAAAAGGGCATGACCCGCGAGCAGGCCGAGTCCAGCGTGCGTGACCCCTTGTGCTTTGCGCATATGCTGGTGCGCGAAGGCCATGCTGACGGCTCCGTTGCCGGCGCGGTCAACACGACGGCCGACGTGGTGCGCAACGCCATTCAGACGCTGGGCCTGGCGCCGGGGAGTTCGCTTGTATCCAGCTTCTTTCTGATGATGCTGTGTCAGCCGTTTCACCGTCTCAAGGGCGGGCTGATCTTTGCAGACTGCGGGTTGATGGTTGATCCTGACGCCGAGCAGCTCTCTCAGATCGCGCTTGCTGCAGCCGACAGTGCAGAAACGCTGCTGGATGAAGAGCCCCGAGTGGCGATGCTGTCCTTTTCCACCAGCGGCAGCGCCCAGCACGAACATGTGGATCGCGTGCGTGACGCTGCCCAAGCGGTACAGCAGCAGCGCCCGGAGTTGGCCATTGATGAAGACGTGCAGCTGGACGCTGCGATTGTGCCCGACATTGCCGAGAAAAAACTGCCGGACTCTCGCGTCAAGGGCCGCGCCAACGTCCTGGTATTTCCCAATCTGAACGCTGGCAACATCGGCTATAAAATGGCGGAGCGTATAGGCGGCGCTGACGCGATCGGCCCGCTGCTGCAGGGGCTGAACAAGCCGGCCAACGATCTGTCGCGCGGCTGTAGCGTCGACGATATTTACCACGTCATTGCCGTGACGTCGGTCCAGGCTCAGGCGAGCGAAAAGTGCGCCGGCGCTAAAGGCTGAATCGTCGATGGCAATCGTTGCTGAGGTGCCGTGGCTGTTTCTGCTCATTGCCGGCCTGGGCGGCTATTTGCAAACGGTGACGGGCTTTGGCCTGGGCATGATCGTCATGGGCCTGGCCGGGGGCCTGGAAGTCGCCTCGGTGGCCACGGTTGCCGCGGTGATCAGCTTGATGCTGCTCATCAACTGCGTGGTGGCGCTCCCCGGGCGCTTGCAGCATATTTACTGGCCCTCGGTGTGGGCGGTGATGCTGGGCGTTGTGCCAAGTATTCTGGTCGGGGTGGCGATGCTGCACTACCTAAGCGATGAAGCCTCGTCAGTACTCAGGGTCGTGCTTGGCGGGGTCATTCTTTACGGCGCCGCCGGTCTGCTGTTGAAGCCGGCTCACCAGGCGCATATCGCCAGTCCTGCCAGCTTCACCCTTTTTGGCGGCTTCTCCGGCTTTCTCGGTGGGCTTTTGGGTATAGCCGGGCCGCCGCTGATTTATCACTATTATCGCCAGCCGCTTCCCCCCGCACGTATTCGTCACACCTTGATTTTACTCTTTGCCGTCACGGCGGGTATACGCACGCTGTTTATCGCCGTTCAGGGGCAGCTAAGCCTTGATATCCTGGCGCTCGTCGGCTGGTCCTTTCCGGCCGTGGTGGCGGCAACCTGGGTTGGCCGGCGCTGGCCACCGCCGCTCTCGGCACTGGCGATGCGGCGGCTGGTGTTTGTCATGCTGATGATAATCGGCGTGTCATTGATGGCGGCCGGCCTCTTGTCTTGAAGCGGCCGGGCCGCCCTGGCTAAACGGCGAGAAATACGGCCACTGCCGCGGCAGCAACAAGGCGGGAGGGGCTGCCGTCCGGCCCCTGAACATCGAGGCCGCCGTGGCGCACCGTGACGCTCACCTGCCCGGCTGTCAGCTCGGCGATAATGGCTTGCTCGTCTATGCTGTCCGGCTTTGGTACGCCGATCGTCACTTCGACCCGCGTCTGGCGTTCATCGAGCTCAAGCGATTGAAAAAGGGCCAGCGAAGAGTGGCTCAGGGCATCGTTGACGGCGTGGCGGGCGGCTTGGGTGTAGCCTTCGTGAACGTCGGCATGGCCGCTACCCATGGCCAGGATAAGTCGCTTTTCAGCCATTATCGGACTCCATTGCCAGAGAGACGGTAAGGACAGCGTTGGCAATGACGCTGGCGCCGCTGCCGTCGGGTTTGGGAACCTCGAGCCCGCCCCGGGTCAGCGTAATACGGGGTTTGCCGTAGGGGAAAACCTCCGGCAGAACCCGGGAATCCACTTCTTCCGGGCAGGGAACGCCAAGCTGCACGTCGATCTCCATCGCCTCGCGGGGGAAGTCAAAGGCTTCGGCCACGTTGAGGGAGTTGTGCCACAGCGCATCGCGGATGGCCCGGACGCAGGCCTCGGTATAGTCACGGCTGCGGATGGAGGTACCCGTGCCGAACTGGTGTATCAGAGGGGTGTTGGCCATTTGCCACTCCTGTAAAAGCCGCTTTCATTTAGCAGGTGACGGCTCTGGTCAACCGCTATGAGCGGTGTATGCGCTGAGCGATCAGCTGCACGATTTCGTCAAACAAGTGATTATCCAGCGCTTGTGACATGTCGGTCGCCAGGCTGTGGCGGTAGAACGGGCTTAAGTCCAGACCGACACCCAAGCCCAGAATATCGATCTCGCCCTGGCGCTCCTGCCGGGCGAGGACGGTTTTCAGATGGTTATCCAGGTAGTAGGCGTCGTTGGTCAGGTTGGTGGCGGTGTCCGAAGGGCTACCGTCGGAGATCACGATAAGGATCTTGCGCTGCTCTTCGCGCGCCAGCAGGCGCGAGCAGGCCCAGTCCACGGCTTCACCGTCCACGCCTTCACGAAACAGGTTGCCTTTCAGCATTGCCGCGATGTCGCGGCGAGACCGGCGCCAGCCGCGATCGGCTTCCTTGAAGACCAGATGGCAGACTTCATTGAGCCTTCCGGGGGCGGGAGGGCGGCCCTGGCGCATCCACTCCTGATAAGGCTTGCCGCCGTTCCAGGCGTTGGTGGTAAAGCCCAGCAGCTCGCTGCGCCCGCCCGCAATGTCCAGCGCGCGGATCAGACAGTCGGCCAGCATGGCGACGGATTCGCTTTGGTGGCGCATGGAGCCGGAGCAGTCGACCAGCAGCGTTACCATGCAGTCGGCAACCGGGCGCTGGCGATCCTGATAGAACAGGCGCCGTTCCGTAGGCGAGCTCACCAGCTGCGCCAAGCGCCGGCCGTCGATGCGGCCTTCTTCCTCGCCGTATTGCCAGCCATCGTACTGCGGCGTGGCCAGAATGGCCGCCAGCTGGCGCGCCAGTCGCGGTACGTTAATGCCCTGTTCGGCAATGCCGGTATCCAGCCGCTGGCGAAACTCTTCAAGCTGCGCCTTGCGTACCAAATCCGATGCGACAACTTCGCGGTCATAGGCGGTGGTATACACCGTATAACCCTGCCGGCTTTCGCCCAGTGCCTTGCTGGTGCCGCTGCGGGCGCTGGCAAAGCGCTCGTCGTCGCCTTCCTGGTCAAAGTCCAGCAGCAGGGCAAAGTTTTGCTGAGCATCGTCGTCATCATCCTGGCGCTCGTGATTACTGCCGTCTTCGCCTTCCTGCCAGGATTCCAGCGTCTCATCGACCAGCTTGGCCACGGCCTGCGCGTGGGGAATGAAGGCTACCTGGTCGTGGCGGTGGTGACGCAGGCCGGCCAGCGCCAAGCCCATGGACGAGGCCAGGGAGAACCGCGTGCTCTCGATAAGGTCTTCGGTTTCTTCGAGCACCTGACGCGCGTTCAGCCGAGACCAGCTCATCTGGGCAATCGTATAGATGAGAAGGCCGCTGCTACTTTCGGTTTGCCCCGAACGATGGAACTCCAAAGACCAGCGGCTAAAGCGCTGCTCCAGGTTGGCGGTCATGCCCGGCAAATGTGCCGGCACCTGGGTTTCTACCCGCAGCTGCTCCAGCAGTTCGAACACCAGCCGGGCTACGGGTTTTTCCGGGCAGCTCTTCCGGTGCAGCTCGGCATCGCTGTAAAGCAGCCGCAGGGCCATGCCGTCCGCCGCGGCGCGGCAGTCAGCAAACGGCGCTACCGCGGTATCGATCCGGTGGTGGGGGGCGTACATGGGAAGTCGGTGCTCGCCCTGGTACAGCTGCTTGCCCCGAAAATGCAGATCCGACCGGCCGCTGAGCGCGCGGATGGCGGCGGCGCAAAGCGCTTCTACCTGCTGCTGGCGGCGGGCTTGCTGCTGGACGTTGCTGCTCATGTCGCGTTACTCCATGAATCGGGCTTCATCCAGCTCCTGGCCAAAGCAGCGCTGGTAGTATTCAGCGACCGTCTGGCGTTCGGTAGCGTCGCACTTGTTCAAAAAGGACAGCCGGAAGGCCAGTGCCGGGTCGCGGAAAATCTCGCAGTTCTCCGCCCAGGTAATGACGGTGCGTGGCGACATCAGCGTCGAGATATCGCCGGCGGCAAAGCCTTTGCGCGTCAGATTAGCCACGCTCACCATGGCGGCAACGAGCTCGTGGCCCTGGGCGGTATCTTTGCTGGGTACGCGCGACAGGACAATGGCGGCCTCTTCCTCCGCGCTCAGGTAATCCAGCTTGGCGACGATGTTCCAGCGATCGATCTGGGCGTGGTTCAGCACCTGGGCGCCCTGATAGAGGCCGGACATGTTGCCAAGCCCTACGGTGTTGGCGGTGGAGAACAGGCGGAAGTACGGATGGGGATGGATGACCCGGTTCTGGTCCAGCAGCGAAAAATGGCCGTCGCGCTCGAGGATGCGTTGAATCACGAACATGACATCGGGGCGGCCGGCGTCGTATTCATCAAAAATAAGCGCCACGGGGCGCTGCAGTGACCAGGGCACGATACCTTCCTGGAACTCCGTCACCTGAACGCCGTTCCTGACCACAATGGCATCCTTGCCTACCAGGTCCAGGCGGCTGATGTGGCCGTCCAGGTTGACCCGCATGCACGGCCAGTTCAGGCGTGCCGCAATTTGTTCGATGTGGGTCGATTTGCCGGTGCCGTGTAGCCCCTGAACCATGACGCGGCGGTTGCGGGTAAAGCCGGCGAGAATAGCCAGGGTAACATCCGGATTGAAGCGGTAGGCTTCGTCAACCTCGGGCACGTAGTCGTTTTGCTGGCTGAAGGCAGGCACCTGCAGATCGCTGTCGATGCCGAACAGTTCGCGCACCGAGCGCAAGGTATCAGGCTTCATGCTGGCTAAATCTGTCATGTCTGTCTCCTTGGGGGCACCAGGTGCAGGGCAGTGGCGTGTGGCCCTTCAAGCCGTATGTCGATTCTGAGTTCAGCCTAGCTTACTTGGAAATATATAAAAAGTGGAATGATAAGTTTCGTTTTAAGATACAGGGGCGTTTTTTTGGACATTCGGTGGGCGGTCGGAAAAGCGCTTCTGGCCCAAATAAAGACCGGTAACTGGCGCTAATGCGTATAAAAATCGAGGAGTAGACTGGCTTTTAAACGCCTTGCCTCTGGCGTGACAGCCGCGTGATAACCGCGATAGTGACAACAACGACAACGTTTTTTTGCAAATGGAGTTTACGATGAGCCAGCCAACCGTTGCTTTCCTCCAGGCTTTCAGTGAAGCCCTCAACAACCATGACATCGATGCGGTCATGGAAATGATGACCGAGGACTGCGTGTTCAACGCCGTGGCCGGCCCCGAGCTGCAGGGCAAAAGCTTTGTCGGGCAGCAGGAAGTGCGCCAGGGCCTGGAAAACGCGTGGAAAACGGCGCCGGACGCCTGCTGGGTCGATGGCGAGCACCACGTTAGTGGCGACAAGGGGTTTTCCGAAACTACCTACAAGGGAACCACTGAAGACGGCGCGCGTACTGAAGCACGCATGATCGACGTTTTTACTTTCCGCGATGGCAAAATTGCCGTCAAGAACGCATTCCGCAAAAACCGTCCTCCGGTTAATGCCTGAGTTTTCCGCGCTGGAACTGTCCGTTCCAGGACAAGGCCGCCCGATCGCGAGGAACCCGCTATGCAAACTGCAGAACAGCACGATAAAGCCGAAAACACCGTAGGGCAGCAAAGCACCGCGCCGTCACGGCCTTACGATCCCATGTACGACCCGCTGAAGAACCCGACGCCCGGCACCGGGCGTGACTATGCGCCCACCTACTGGATCGACACGGCGGGCGAGCCGCCGGCGGATGACGGCCCCATACAGGGGGATACCGACGCCGATGTGGTGATTGTGGGGTCGGGCTTTACCGGGCTGACCGCGGCTATCTTTCTGGCGCAGAACTATGGCATCAAGGCCACGGTGCTGGAAGCCAACCGCACCAGCTGGGGGTGTTCTACTCGTAACGGCGGGCAGGCCCAGTGCGCCATGGGGCGCCTGTCGCGCTCGGAGTGGATCGAGCGTTACGGTCTGGATGCCGCCCATCGGCTGCACGATGAGTGCCTGGCGGGCATGGCCACGTTCAAGGAGCTGATCAAGGACATCGACTGCGAGCCGCAGCCCGGCGGGCACCTCTATATTGCCCATCGCAAGCGGCAGATGCCGGAATTGGAAAAAGAAGCCCGGCTGCTGCGCGATACGTTCAATTACGACGCGCAGATCCTGGACGCCGATACCGTCAAGAATGAATGGCTGGGTGACCAGGAAACGGTGGGGGCGATGCACGAGCCCGAAGGCATCGGCATTCATGCCGGCAAGCTGGCCTTTGGCTATCATCGCAAGGCGCGCGCGCTGGGCGTCAAGATTCATCCCTCAAGCCCGGTGCAAAGCTGGGAAACCCGCGGCGGCGTGCATTACCTGAAAACGCCCGGTGGAACCGTGAAGGCCGGCGCCGTCGGCATGGCGACGGGGGGGTATACCTCGCAAAGCCTGCATCCGCAGCTGAAAAATCGCTTGATGCCGATCTTGTCCAACTCGATTGTGACGCGGGTGCTTACCGACGAAGAGATACAGGCCAGCCATCTGCATACGCGCCAGGTGATTACCGACGCCCGGATACTGCGCCACTACTATCGTCTGCTGCCGGACAATCGGCTGCAGATTGGCAGCCGTAGCGCCGTTACCGGGAAAGAGGCGCCCAACAAGAAATATGAAGATATGCTCATTGGCGATATGCATCGCAAATTTCCCCATCTGCAGGGCGCCCGGATCGACTATTCCTGGTGGGGATGGGTCGACGTCAGCCATGACCTGATGCCGCGTATTTTCCAGCCGGACCCGACAAGAACGGTCTATTACGCGCTGGGTTACGGCGGTAACGGCGTGATGTACTCCGCCCAGGCAGGGCGGCGCCTGGCGCAGCTGATCGCCGGTGACGGCGAAGGGCTGGACATGCCGATCTTCACCTCAAAGCTGCCGTACCCCAATGTCAGGGAGATGGTGGAATCCCAGGCATTTGCGCCGTTTCGCCGTATCGGGCAGCGCTTTTTGTATCACTGGTACAACTTCAAGGATGAGCGTAAATAAGCCGGCTCAGCGGCGATCGTTCATGGCCTCCGGCAGCAAGTCAGCCAGGCGCTTTAGACCTGGCTCTATCTTGTCTTCGTGGATAGCCGAAAAGCCCAGCCGCAAATGCGCGTTGCACGAACGATCGAAGTAATGAATATCGCCGCATTCGATCAGAATACTTTGCCTTCTGGCCAGCACCTGCCATTTGCGGAAGTCCAGCTCTTGGGGCGCTCGCAGCCAAAAGCTGGTGCCGCCCATGGTTGACGAGGTATGAAAGTCCGGTAAATGCGTGGCTAGCGCCTCGTTCATGCGCTGCCAGCGGCGCTGAAACGTGCGGTGGATCTGGCGTAGCAGCACATCGTGATAGCCCCGCTCCAGAAACAGCGCCAGGGTCCGCTGGTTGTTGGTAGGCGGATGGCGCAGCATCAGGCGGCGGATGGCGCGAGCCTCACGAATCAGCGTCGGGTGCGCCACCATGTAGCCCAGGCGCAGCCCCGGCGACAGCGTTTTCGACAGGCTGCCCAGATAAATCACCCGCTGGTGGCGGTCCAGGCTTTTGAGCGCCGGGGTCGGGTTGCTTTGATAGTTGGTCTCGCTGTCGTAGTCGTCTTCGACGACCAAAAAGTTGTTCATTTCCGCCAGGTCAAGCAGATGTCGGCGCCGCGGAAGCGGCATGGTAACGGCAGTAGGGCACTGGTGGCTGGGCGTTACATAGACAAGGTCGCACTGGCCAAGCGAGTCATCCGGGCGCATGCCTTGGGCATCGACCGGCAGCAGCTGGATGTCGTCGGTCAAAAGCCGGGCGATGTTATACATATCGACATAGCCCGGGTTTTCCATGCCCAGGCGACGGCCGGGCTTGAGCAATAGCTGAGCCACGGTCCAGAGCGCTTGCTGAGTGCCCATCGTAATGAGTATTTCTTCCGGCTTGGCCCAGACCCCGCGCCGGGGCAGAAGCCGAGTGCGCACTTGTTCAATGAGCAAGGGGTCATCCTCAGTGAAATGATCCACCGACCAGCGGTTGATAGCCGGCACGCTCACGGAATCGCGGCTGCATTCGCGCCAATGCTGGGTAGGGAACAGCGCCGGGTCTATCTGGCCGTAGACAAAGGGATACGCGTAGCGGTGCCAGTCAACCGGCTTGCGGATGGCTTTTTGCCGCGAAGGGCGTGCCGTCAGCAGGCGCTCCCAGGGCATGGGGTCGGCATCGATATCGTTGAGGCGCACCGGGCGTTCGGCGCGGCCCTCCAGCACGTCCGTATTGACGAAGTAGCCGCTGCGGCTTCTGGCGATGAGGTAGCCGTCATCCAGCAGCTGCTCGTAGGCCAGCACGACGGTATTGCGCGCAACGTTTAGCTGCTCGGCCAGCTTACGGCTGGAGGGTAGCGCCTTATCAACCGGAATCTGGCCGTCGAGAATGGCGTTGGCAACCTGCTCGCGCAGCTGATTTTGCAGGCTTTCTGGCCGTGCCGGGTCTAGATGAAAAAGCAACATGGCGTTAGACCCCTTTGCTTGCCAGATGAAACAAGGATAACGCGCCATTATGGCACGCGGTAATGACTGACAAGATGCGACTAAAGTCGAGTTAGTGGCGTGGCAGCTCCTTGCTGGCACCAAACAAGACGACCAGCTGGCACTATGGGACGGCGCCAGGAGTGCGTAAAAGAAGACGGGTCAGCATGTATATGTTTCTGATGCCGCCGTTGGGCAGACTATTGCTGCCCGACGGCAGCCATCAAAATAAAAACAAGGACTGGAGGACATTATGCCTACCCCAAAATTGACACTTTCTGTTGCTATTTCTACCGCTTGCCTCGCGCTTAGCACCGGCGCGGCAGCGGAAACCTGGAAAATGGCGATCGGCGATGCTGCCGGTGGCACCCAGTATGAGCTGGGCAAGAACTTTGCCGAGCAGATCGAAAAGCGCTCTGACGGCGAGATTACGGTCGACCTGTTTCCCAATGGCCAGCTTGGCAGCGAGCAGGACACGCTGAATAACGCCAGTATGGGGATGCTGGATTTATCGATCATCGCGATCAATAACATCACCCCCTTTTCGCCTACGGTGGGCGTATTGACGCTGCCCTACGTGATCCAGGGGGCCGAAGATGCCAAGACCCTGACCCAGGGTGAAGTAGGAGATGAGCTGACCGAAAACACCATTCGCGATGCCGGCGTTCGTATTCTGGGCTGGGCCTATTCCGGCTGCCGCCGCCTGAGTAACTCCGAGCGGCCCGTTTCCTCGCCGGAGGACCTGGATGGGCTGGTTATCAGGGTACCGAAGAACGAAATCATGATGGCCTCTTATCAGGCATGGGGGGTCAACCCTAACCCGATGGCCTGGTCGGAAACCTTCACCGCGCTGCAGCAGGGTGTCGTCGATGGTCAGGACAACCCCTATATCACCATTGATGCCATGAAGTTCTATGAGGTTCAGGACTACATCACCGATAGCTGCTACGTCTTCTCCCTTGAGCCGCTGGTGATGGGCGAAGGGGCTTACCAGGCGCTGAGTGAAGAAAACAAGAAGCTTGTTCAGGAGGCCGGAGAGGCGGCAACTCAGCACAGCTACGACTACCTGCAAGAGACAGAAGGCGAAATCAAGACGCGCCTGGTGGAAGAGGAAGGTATCGAAATTATCGAACCTGATAACAACGAAGAAGAATGGATTTCTCAGGCAACCAGCATATGGCCGGATTTCTACGACAGCATCGGCGGTAAGGACAAGCTGGATAACGTACTGGAGATCCTGGAGCGCGAACCGGCCCCCGAGAAGTAAGCCTTCATTCAGGATTTTAGCCACTCACATGCCCGGGCTTTTCGGATGAAAAAGCCCGGTGCTACTTTCTCGAGTGTTTTGTCAGGTGGTAGCTGATATGAAAAAGAAGCTGCTTTATCTTATAGATAATATAGAAGGGTATCTTTGCCAGTTTCTGTTGGTAGGGTTTGTGGTACTCCTGTTCGTGCAAATTGTCATGCGGAACGTATTCAGCTACTCGATACCCTGGGGCGACGAGCTGGCAACGTATGCCTTTGTCTGGTTTGCCTATCTGGGCGCGGCCTATGGTACAAAGCTTTCCGCCCATAACCGTATTACTTTTCAATTCAAGATGTTCCCTCAGTGGGTGGCAACGTTTTGCGAGTTGCTTACAGATATTATATGGATCGGGTTTAATATCTTCTTCATATACTTGAGCTATGACTTTGTCTTCAATCGGATGAATCTTTTCTGGACCTCGCAGACCATGGGTGTCCCGATGAAATATTTTTATTTCATACTGCCTATTGCCTTTATCGCGATGACCATAAGGGTGGTGCAGAAAAATTACCTTAAGTTTTTTAAAAAAAAGAATGCTCCAGTCGCTGAGGAGAAAGAGTTCGACAGCATAGACAAAACAGAGCGGGAAGAGCCGCGACTTAAAGAAAACGGGGGAGAATAAGAATGACGACGCTTGTCTATGTCCTGTTCGGCGTATTTTTCCTGCTGCTGGTGCTGGGCGCCCCTATTGCTATCTCGCTGGGCGTTGCCGCATTAGCCACGTATCTGACCCTGGGCGAGAACCCGCTGGCCTTTGTGCAAATGGCCTTTACCTCGGTGGGGGCTTTTCCGCTGATGGCGCTGCCGGCCTTTATTCTTGCAGGCGCGCTGATGGAAGTTTCCGGCATATCCAAGCGGCTGGTAGACATAGCCGAGGCGTTTGCCGGGCCCGTCTCCGGCGGTTTGGCGGCGGCGACGGTGTTTGCCTGCATGTTTTTTGGCGCTATTTCCGGATCCGGCCCGGCAACGACGGCCGCCGTGGGCATGCTTATGATTCCGGCGATGTCGAACCGCGGCTATGACCGCGGCTACGCCTCTGCGGTGACCGCCTCAACGGGTGGCCTGGGCGTGGTGATTCCGCCTTCTATCCCCATGGTGATCTTCGGTATTTCGGGTATGGGCCTGCAGCCGCCCTCCGAGGCCATTGCCGAGCACGGCACTTTCCAGACGCTGTCCATTCCCAAGCTGTTTATTGCCGGCATCATCCCCGGCATGGTCATCGCCGGCTTCATCCTGGTGGTCAACTACTTTATTTCACGCAAGCGTGGCTACTGCGGACTGAGCGAGCACTGGTCCATGGCGGATATCCGCACCACCCTGCGCAGGGGTATTTGGTCCATGCTGGCCCCCATTATTATTCTGGGCGGTATTTATAGCGGCCTTTTCACACCGACGGAATCCGCCGTTGTGGCGATCTTTTATACGCTGGTGGTGGGGATTTTCCTGCATAAGGAGCTGGAATTAAAGCCGGCGCTGAAAACCCTGGAGACCACCACCTGGATTACCGGCCGGGTTCTTCTTATCCTGTTTACCGCGACGGTCTTCGGCCGCCTTCTCGTTGAGAATCAGGTGCCGTCTTATATTGCCGAAATCATGCTGGCCGTCACGGATAACCTCTATCTGATCTGGGCCATGATTATCGGCTTTCTGCTGTTTGTGGGCATGTTCATGGAAACTCTGGCAGCCATCATGATCCTGACGCCGGTGCTGTTGCCGATCATGTATATGCTGGGGATGGATCCGGTGCACGTCGGCATTGTGGTGGTGTGTTCGTTGGCTATTGGCTTTCAGACGCCGCCGCTCGGGGAAAACCTCTTTGTTGCCTCGGGTATCGGGGGCTGCTCGGTAGAGGAAATTTCCCTCAAGGCGCTGCCCTTTGCGGCGGCCTCGATTACGGCCATTTTCGTTATTGCCTACTTCCCGCAGCTATCCTTATGGCTACCTCGTGTTTTGGGTTATTAAGGTGATTCCCAGCGCAAGCTGATTTTTCAGGAGTGATGAAAACATGTCGAGTCTCGAGCAATCGCGTCTGTCGTTGCCCAACCTGTTTGCCAGGGGCCAGCAGGTTATGCCCGGGGTGATTATTTGCGTCACTATTGCACTGGCTACGACTTTTATTGCCGATAACTACGGCGGCCCCACGCTGCTCTATGCCTTGCTATTCGGCATGACGCTGCATTTTCTTTCGGAAGAAGGGCGCTGCCTGGCGGGTATCGAGTTTTCGGCACGCACGATACTGCGCCTGGGGGTGGCCTTGCTCGGGGTGCGCATCACGCTTGAGCAGGTGGCCGAACTGGGCCTCGGTCCGCTGGTGACGGTGATTGGCGGCGTCACGCTGACGATTGCCATCGGCGCGCTGCTGGCTCGCGTGCTGGGGCTTGAGCGTGATATGGGGCTGCTGACCGGGGGCTCGGTAGCGATTTGCGGGGCCTCTGCGGCGCTGGCGCTATCCGCCGTTATGCCGCGTCACGAGACCCACGAGCGCAATACCATCATGACCGTCGCCGGGGTGACTACTCTGTCCACCATGGCAATGATTGTTTACCCGCTGCTGGTCTCTGTGCTGAATCTGGGCGACAGCGATGCCGGCATCCTGCTGGGGGGAACCATCCATGACGTCGCGCAGGTGGTGGGGGCGGGTTACATGATTTCCGAAGGAACCGGCGACATTTCTACCTTCGTCAAGCTGATGCGCGTGGCAATGCTGGTGCCGGCGGTCATGGTCTTCATGTTTATTTTCCGCCATAGCCGGCAGGAAGAAGGCGGCAGAAAAATGCCGCTTCTGCCCAGCTTCCTGGTGGCATTTGTCGTCATTGTGCTGATCAATAGCATGGGCTGGATACCCACGATGGCGACCGACGCGATTACCGACCTTTCGCGCTGGTGTTTGGTCACGGCCATTGCTGCGCTGGGTATCAAAACGTCTTTCCAGAAGCTGGCCGTGGTGGGCTGGAAGCCAGTTATTCTGATGATGGCGGAAACGCTCTTCCTGCTGCTGTTTGTCATGGCCTGTATTTATTTTGGCCTGGCCGGCATGTAAGAAAGCTGGCGCTGGTGGCTTTGGCCAGCCCCACCCCGATGAAAATTTAACGCAAGGTATTGATAAAGCGGCGATAGTCGGCCAGCGCGGCCTCGGCCGGCACGGGCTTCAGGATGACGGCGTCCCCCGGCATACACTGCGCCAGGCGGGCGCAGGCCAGGAGCGTGAGCGCTCCCAGGCGCGGGTAGCCGCCGATGGTCTGGCGGTCGTTGAGCAGGGCAATGGGCTGGCCGTCCGGCGGTACCTGGACGGCGCCTAGCCCGAGCCCTTCCGAAATCATTCGGTCAAGGCGGCAGCGCAGCGCCGGGCCGCACAGGCGAACGCCCATGCGGTCAGCCCGATCGTCAACGTGCCAGGGCTGGTTGAACGCCGCGTACAGGCTCGCGCCGTCGAATTCGGCAATCTGCGCGCCCGGCATCAGCGCCAGCTCGGGCGTCGCGCGATAATCCGGCCGTGCGTCATCCGGGGCATGCTGTTCGTCTGCACGCCGGGAGGCGGCCTTGCTCACCATCAGAACGTCGCCTTCCGCCAGCGGGCTGCCGTTGCCGTCGTGGCCGCCCAACCCCTCGCGGGCCACGCAGGCCACGCTGCCCAGCACCGGCGCTGCCTGAAAACCGCCGGCGACGGCCAGGTAGGCGCGCAGGCCGCTGGCAGGCTGCTGGAAGCGCAGCACCTGGCCGCGCCGTAGGGTGATGCTCTGCCACAGCGGCAGCGGGGCATCGTCCAGGGTAGCGTTGAGGTCGGCGCCGCAGACGGCGAGGCGTATATCGCGCTCGGCTTCCAGCACCAGGCCGCCAAACGTGACTTCCAGGACCGCCGCGCCCCAGGCGTTGCCCGCCAGGCGGTTGGCCCAAGCCCAGGCATGAATGTCCGCCGGGCCGCCCTGGGTGACGCCCAGCCGGCGCACGCCGAAGCGACCTGCGTCCTGGAGCAGGGCCAGGGGGCCGGCACGCCGCACGCGCAGCCCGGGTTTGTGATGGCTCATGGGGCCTCCTTCATGGCGGTGGTGTCGCCCCCGAGGCGCGCAAACTCCTCCCGGGAGACCGGGACAAAACGCACTTGGTCGCCGACCCGCAGCAGGCTAAAGCCGTCGCGCTTGCGGTCAAACAGTACCGCCGCGGTCCGGCCGATAAGGTTCCAGCCACCCGGGGACGCCATGGGGTAGGCCGCCGTCTGCCGCCCGGTGATCCCGACGCTGCCCGCCGGCACGCGCTGGCGCGGGGTTGGCAAGCGGGGCACTGCCAGGCGCTCATCCACGCTGCCCATAAACGCAAAGCCGGGGGCAAAGCCCAGCGCGTATACCTGATAGGTCACGCCTGCATGGCATTCCACCACCTCGTCCCGGCTTATGCCGGCGTGCGCTGCCAGGCGCTCAAGCTCGGGGCCGACGCCGGGGGCGTACCAGGTGGGCAGCTCGCGCACCTCGGCGTGTCCGCGCTGCTCATCCGGCGCCAGCGAGGCGAGTACCGTGCGCAGCTGCCGGCGCGCCTCGACCGGGGTCAGCCGGTCGATGTCAAAAACCACCAGCAGCGTGGTGTAGGAGGGCACCAGGTCCACCAGGGCATCGCCAAAGGTCGCTTCGCAGTCGCGCACCAGCGCCAGCATCCAGGGCATGTTGGCTTCGTCAATGGTGTCGAACAGCCGCACCAGCCAGCCATCCATGCCGGCAGACTCCAGGCGCGGTAGCGTCACCGTTTTCATGGCTTCGCCCCCTGGGCCTGAACCACCTCGCGAATCGCCTTGATCGCGGCGATGGATTCAGGGTTGTCGCCGTGTACGCACAGCGTATCCGCATTGAGCCTGAGGTCGCGGCCGTCGCTGGCGGTGAGCGGCTCGCCCCGGGCTATGCGTCGGGCCTGCTCCACAATCTGGTCGACATCGCGGTGCACGGCTCCGGGTTCCCGGCGCGACAGCAAGCGGCCTTCCCCGTCGTAGGCGCGGTCGGCAAAGGCCTCAAACCAGACGGAGACGCCGTGCCGCTCTGCCAGGCGCTGTACCGGTGCGGTCTCCCGCGTCGCCATAGCCATCAGCGGCAGGGCGGCATCGTAGGCGGCCAGCGCACGCATCACCGCTTCCAGCTTGGCGCTGTCTTGCATCATGTCGTTGTACAGGGCGCCGTGGGGTTTGACATAGCCAAGCGTCATGCCCTCGGCGCGACACACCCCGGCGAGCGCCCCTACCTGATACAGCACCAGGTTCTTGATTTCGGCCGGCGTGCAGGCCATGGAGCGGCGACCAAACCCTACCAGGTCGGGATAGGCCGGGTGCGCTCCCACCGTTACGCCGTGCTCCCGGGCCAGGCGCACGGTCTGGCGCATGGTGTCCGGGTCCGAGGCATGAAACCCGCAGGCCACGTTGGCCAGATCCACATGGGGCATCACGTCCCGGTCGCACCCCATGACCCAGGGGCCAAAACTTTCGCCCATGTCGGCATTGAGCCGTAAGGCCGGTGGGGGTGTTGGCTGTGAGGTCATGGATCCTCCCGATGACGTTTGGCTGACAAGTTACCAAGATGTTGGCGTGACAGGATAGGTGTTTGAGTGTTGGTACCGTTGACACTGTATCGTGGGACGGCCTGGCCTTCACGCTACCCCAATTCTATGCTCCTCTGGTACGGGGTCGTTGAAGTGGCCTCGCTGAATAATAAATGCCTTGTGGAGAACATCGACCATGCCGCTACGCAACGTATTGCCTCGCCTGGCTTTTGCCGGCGCTATTGGCTTAAGCCTGTCTATCCTGAGCGTGAGCGCTCAGGCGGCAACCGAATGGGACATGCCCACGCCCTACGGCGATCGCACCTTCCATACGGAGAATATCCGCGAATTTACCGAGGACGTTCGCCAGGCCACCGACGGCGAGCTGGATATCAAGGTGCACTCCAACGGCTCACTGATTGGCCATGCCGAGATCAAAAACTCCGTGCGCCGGGGCATTGTGCCCATCGGCGAGGTGATCATGTCGCGGCTGGCGAATGAAAACCCCATTTTTGAAGTGGATTCGGTGCCCTATCTGGCGGCGGGCTACGAGGAGGCGCGCGCACTCTGGGAAGCGTCTCGGGACATCATCGACGAGGAGCTTGCCAAGCAGAACCTGCGCCTGCTGTTCGCCGTCCCCTGGCCGCCTCAGGGGATCTATACCCAGGACGAGGTGACCGGGCCCGACGACCTGCAAAACCTCAACATGCGCGCCTATAACAATGCCAGCGAGCGGCTGGCGCAGCTTGCCGGCGCGGTGCCTACCCAGGTCGAAGTGCCGGATATCCCCACCGCCTTCAGCACCGGGCGGGTGGGGGCCATGATTACCTCTCCGGCGACCGGGGCGGATACCAAGGCGTGGGATTACCTGAGCCATTTCAACCACGCCCAGCTGTGGCTGCCCAAAAACATGATCATTGTAAGCGATCGTGCCTTTTCTCAGCTTGATGAAGGCACCCGGCAAGCCGTTCTCGATGCCGCCGCCGAGGCAGAAGAGCGCGGCTGGGAAATGAGCCGTGAAGAAACTCAAGAAGCGCTGGGCGTGCTGAAGGACAACGGGATTACCGTTACCACGCCAACGCCCGAGCTTGAGGACAAGCTTCAGGAAATCGGCGATACCATGACCGATGAATGGGTCGAGCGCGCCGGCGATCAGGGTCAGCAAATCCTCGATGCCTATCGCGGTCAGCAGGATTAATCCATCGGGCGCGGCGGCTCTTGGGTTGCCGTCGCTACCCGGGTGCCGAGCCTCTCCCGCCTTCCAGGCGCGACCCTGAAGGCGGCCACCAAAGGATAGGTGACCATGAACTATCGGCTACGCTCGCTCTATCACCTGGGCGGCTACTTGTCAGCCACCTGCCTGGTGCTGATATGCGGCCTGATCACCCTGCAGATTCTCGGCCGCCTTGGCGATATTTTGGCGACGGCGGTGGGGGCCGGCCGCATTGGCCTGACCATTCCCGGGCTTGCTCAGATATGCGGTTTCCTGCTGGTCGGGGCCACCTTTTTCGGCCTGGCTTATACGTTTATCCATCACGCGCACATTCGGGTCACGCTGCTGATCGGCCAGCTGCCGCCCCGCTACCGGGTGTTTGTCGAGGTCGCCTGTCTGAGCGTGGCACTGGCGCTGTGTCTGTACCTCGCCTTTTATCTCTATCAGCTGCTCGCCGACAGCGTCGCCTACGGCGAAACGTCCTACGGCCTGCTGAGCATTCCCCTGTGGCTGCCGCAGTCGGCCATGCTGGCCGGCGTCGTGCTGTTTTGCCTGGCGCTTGCCGAAACATGGTGGCAAACCCTGGCCATCGCCGTTCGCCGCCCGGGTAGCTTCATCCCCGGCGATACCGACCAGACCTGACGAGGCGCCCATGCTGATCCTGACTCTGACCCTGTTCGTCACGCTTTTGGTGCTGCTGGGCAGCGGCGTCTGGGTGGCTTTCTCGCTGCTGGGGCTTGGCTGGGTTGCGCTGAGCCAGTTCACCAGCATTCCTACCGGCGACGTCATGGCGTCGGACCTCTGGGGGGCCAGCTACAGCTGGGAGTTGACGGCGCTGCCGATGTTCATCTGGATGGGCGAGATTCTGTTTCGCTCGCGGCTGGCCAACGACATGTTTACCGGTCTTTCTCCCTGGATGCAGCGTATTCCGGGGCGGCTTTTGCATACCAACGTGGTGGGCTGCGGGCTGTTTGCCGCGGTGTCCGGCTCCTCGGCGGCGACCTGTGCCACCATGGGGAGAATGACGCTTCCCGAGCTGACCCGGCGCGGCTACGACGAGCAGCTGGTGATTGGCACCTTGGCCGGCTCTGCGACGCTGGGTCTGCTGATTCCGCCCTCTATCATCCTGATCGTTTACGGCGTTGCCACCGACCAGTCCATCGCCCGGCTGTTCATGGCCGGTATTCTGCCAGGGGTGCTGCTCAGCGGGCTGTTTGCCGCCTATCTAATGGTCTGGGCATGGCGCTATCCGGAGAAGATTCCCGCCGCCGAGGCCGCGCTGCCCTGGCGCGAACGCCTGCGTCATTCGCGGCGGCTCATTCCGCTGCTGGCGCTGATTCTTGGGGTCATCGGCTCGATTTATGCCGGACTGGCTTCCCCCACGGAGGCCGCGGCCGTCGGCGTGGTGCTCTCCCTGCTGCTGGCCAGGGTGCAGGGCAGCATGGACCGCCACGTCTTTCACGACGCCCTGATGGGGGCGGTACGCACCTCGTGCATGATTGCGTTTATCCTCGCGGGAGCCTCGGTTCTCACCGCCGCCATGGGCTTTACCGGCTTGCCCAGCGATCTGGCGGCGTGGATCGGCACGCTGGGGCTTTCTCCGGTGATGCTGCTGGCCGCGCTGACGGTGCTGTTTATTCTGCTGGGCTGCTTTCTGGACGGCATCTCCGTGGTCGTGCTGACCACCTCCATTTTGCTGCCCATGGTCGAGACCGCCGGCATTGATCTGATCTGGTTCGGTATCTATTTGGTCATCGTGGTGGAGATGTCACAAATTACCCCGCCCATCGGTTTTAACCTTTTCGTGCTCCAGGGCATGACCGGGCGCAATATTCTGAGTATCGCCCGGGCCGCGTTGCCGTTCTTCTTTTTGATGATGCTCGGCGTCGTTTTGATCGGGCTGTTTCCGGCGATCGTCACCTTTCTACCCTCTGCCATGGGGAACCGCTGAGGGGTATCTTCAATGCCCTATCTTACCGCGTACTCTCCGCGCCGCTTACCGTAAAGCTCCGCTCTTTTTGCCGCTGGGCTGGCGCCCGGCCACAAGCGGCAAAGGCAAGGGGTTACAGGATAGGGGGGCGTTCGTTAAGCAGCTGCCATAGCTGATTAACGTTAGTGTCGTTGTCCTCGGGGTGGGTGTAGCAGGCCACTACCAGCTTCGGCCCCCCGAGCTCTTCCAGCAAAGAGACGAGCTTCCCGGCCGCCAGGTCTTCTTCAATCAGGCCATGCGGAAGCCAGCCAACGCCGAGCCCGGCCAGTGAGAGCTCACGAATGCCTATGGTGAAGGCCGTTTCGCAGACCAGTTCGATTTCATAGCGACGCTGCAGGTTTAGCAGGTAGGGCGTTGCCAGGATTTTGCCCAAAAAGCTGTTGGAATCGTAACCGATAAGCGGGAGGCGGAGTTCAGTTTCCAGGTCGTATATCGGTCGGCCCAGGCGGTCTGCCGCGCATACGGGTATCAGCTGTTCGGTGCCCAAAGTGACGCGCGCGATATCGTCCTGCGATAAAAACAGCGGCGAATCCGCCACCTCGTTACACAGCAGCAGGTCCGCTTCGCCGCGTTGGAAATCGCGGATGCAGTCAATGCGGTCGGCTGTCCTGACCTGTAATCGCGCTTCAGGGGCCCGGTTGCGAAAGTAACGCAAAAGCTGTGGCAAGTAGCTGACGGTCAGGGTGTGCTGGGTGGTCAGGATGGCGCGCGGGCCGCGCTCCACGTCGGCGCGTATGCGGCTGCGCATGGCGTAGAGCCCGGCGAGCCAGTTGCGCATCGGCACCTCGTACGCCTGTGCATGGGCGGTAAGCGATAGCTGAGATGAAGTGCGATCGATCAGTTCGACGCCGAGCCACTCTTCCAGCTGACGAATACGGCGCGAGAAGGCCGGCTGCGTCACGTAGCGCCTTTCAGCGGCCTGGGAGAAGGTCCCTGCCTCGATCAGCGCAAAGTAATCTTCTAGCCACTCCGTTTTCATATAAATTGTCCTAAATAATCAACGGCATTAGGGCCTGTTGACGTTTCACATTGGTAGCCATAAAAAGCCGCATGCCAAGGCCACCATGCTTTCGTAATTTCGTTTGAGCTTATCGTAGCGCGTCGCAATGGCGCGATACGGTTTCAATCGAGCAAAGGCATTCTCAACCAGATGCCGGTAGCGATATAACCCTCTGTCCAGATTGGCATTTCCTTTTTTCGAGTTACGCCTGCGTGGAATGACGGCAGCCATTCCTTTGGCTTCGACCTGCTCACGGATACGTTCACTGTCATAGCCTTTGTCAGCCACCAGCGCGTCACCTGCCGGCAAACCGTCAATCAATGCCTGGGCTTCCGTGCTGTCGTGCACTTCACCCCCGGTTATTCTGGGCTCTTCGACGTTTCATGTGGATTGGGCCTGATTCAGCATGCTCCCGACCGGGCTGCCAATCAGGTAGATCATGGTGATGAAGGTGCTTTCGTTGCGGTACCCGCGAGCACGTGAGCGGGCGGCCTGAAACAGACTGTTCATCCCTTCCAGTCGTGCGTTGGTCAGGGACGACGTCCAGCGCCGGATGACTCGCTCGGCATGCCGTTCCAGGGTGTTCAGTGCCTTCCTGACCGGGGCCAGCAAGGCCTTGTCTGCGATCGCCTCCCGGGCGAAATTGAGGAAGTGGGTGATCCGCCAGCGGGCCCCGCGAGGCGTGGGCGCCTGCTGAATCCAGCGCAGCTTCTCCTTGATGAGCCAGGCGTCGGCCGTGGCGCTTTCGTCGGCCAGCAATTCCTGCAACGCGGCGATCTGGTGGGACGTCAGGTTGTCGGATTCCGCGTTGCGCAGGATGGCCCAGCGCAGGTGCTTGGGGTGGGGCTGTTCGCGCCGCTCACGCTTTCTGACCTCATCCAGCGCCCGCGTGAAGGTCTGCACGATATGAAACCAGTCGACGGTGACCTCGGCGTGGGGTAACTGCTCTTCCACGCCCTTGAGGAAGGCCGGCGACATGTCGCAGACCACCTCCAGCACCTTGCCGGGAGCGCCCTGATGCGCGGCCAGGAAGTCGCTGAAGGCCTCGATCGTGGCCTTGCCCCGGCCTTGACCGCGGATAAATCGAGTTGCTCGAGCATGCGGCCGACATAGTGATGCACGATGCGCCACAGGCGCTTGTCGGTGATCTCGATCAGGCGGGCAGCGGCCAGCACCGGCATCTCCCGGACCAGGGCCATGGCGGCCTGCTCGAACAGCAGGGTGAAGTCGCTGCCCGGCCGCGCCCAGGGCACCTCGATGCGCTTGACGCCATGCTCGGGGCACTGGGTGCGAGGCACGCGGGCGTGCAGGTAACAGTGATGCTGGAAGAAGTTCAGGTGGCGCCAGGTCTTGTCGGCAAAGTCGTGGGCCGGGCAGGCCTTACCGCACTCCGGGCAGGGGTAGAGGCTACCTCGTTCGGCTTCAACATGAAGCTCCAGCCGGTGAGGTGACACGGTAGTATCCAGGTGCTGGTCCTTGAGAATCCAGGGCGCTTCAAGACCCAGGCCAAGGGTTAGAATCTGAGTGCCGTCCATGTCCTACCTCCTGTCATCGTGGAGGTCATATCCTGGCCTAGCTCAGGGGGTGAATTCCACACCCGACGTCGAAGAGCCTTATTCTGAAGGCGATCGGCAACCCATAAGCATCCACGGCCAAGTGGATCTTGCTGGTATTGCCTGCACGACTTTTGCCAATGGCTTCTGCGTCTTCCGTGGCAGCTCCAGTGCTGTCTTGGTGAGCCTTGACGTAGGAGCCATCAATGAACAGCCACTCAACATCAGGATCTTCCACCAGAGAGCTGAAAATCCTCATCAGCTTTCCACTCGCTGACCAGGCGTTGAAACGCTTGTAGACCGTGTTCCAAAGGCCAAACACCTCTGGTAGGTCTCGCCACGGGCAGCCAGTGCGCATCCGATAAAGGATGCCTTCCACCGTGGTACGCAAGTCGGCCTTGTCATAAATACCTTGTTGAAGCAGGATAAGTTTCAGCTTCGACCAGTGTTCATCCGTGAGCATTTGTCGGGGCATGGCAGGCTTGCAGTTTGTTGGCGTAGGAACCTTTATTCTGCGAGCTTGCCCCTATCCTGCCAATACCCCTGCCATGAAACGTCAACAGACCCTAGTGTTTTTTGCTGGCTATGCAAAAAAATAACCGATCGTGAGTATCTTGGCATTGGTAAGCAACAAGACGTGGGGGCTAGCGTTGAGGGCAGACCGATCGGTTGTGAAACGTAGTATTCCGTTATTTAGCCGATGGTTGCGATGAGAGCACGTTATGCACAAAACCACCCGCCTGGAGGCCCGTATGCATCTTTCCCGTTTTCCCCGTGTTCGGCTTGGCCATCTGCCGACACCGCTAGAGCCCATGGATAATCTGAGCCGCCTGCTGGGCGGGCCGCGCCTGTGGATCAAGCGCGACGACTGCACCGGCTTGTCTACGGGCGGCAACAAGACGCGCAAGCTTGAGTTTCTGATGGCCGATGCCCTGGAGCAGAATGCCGACACCATCATCACTCAGGGGGCTACCCAGTCAAACCACGCCCGCCAGACCGTAGCCGCGGCCTGCAAGCTGGGAATGGACTGCCATATTCTACTCGAAGATCGTACCGGTAGTGAGGCTCCCGACTACAACTACAACGGTAACGTCCTCCTCGACCAGCTGCACGGTGCTACCGTCAGCAAGCGTCCGGGGGGTGCCGACATGGCGGCCGAGATGGAAAAGCTGGCCGAGCAGCTGAAGAGCGAAGGCAAAAAGCCCTACATCATTCCCGGCGGCGGCTCCAATGAAATTGGCGCGCTCGGCTACGTGAATGCAGCACTTGAGCTGCTGACGCAGGCGAACGACATGGGTCTGCAAATCGATCACCTGGTACACGCGACCGGCAGCGCCGGCACACAGGCCGGGCTTGTGACAGGCCTTGAGGCCTGCAATGCGGGCATTCCGGTACTGGGTGTCGGCGTGCGCGCGCCCAAGGATAAGCAAGAAGCCAACGTCTTTGCCCTGGCGCAGAAGACGGAAACCAAGCTGGGGCTGTCCGGCGTGGTCAACCGCGACAAGGTCATTGCCAATTGCGACTACGTTGGTGACGGCTACGGTGTTCCCACCGACAGCATGGTGGAGGCGGTGTCGCTGCTGGCGCGCCACGAAGGCATCCTGCTCGATCCGGTGTATTCCGGCAAAGGGATGGCCGGGCTGATCGATCTGATTCGCCAGGGGCACTTCAAGGAAGGTGAAGACGTGGTCTTCCTCCACACCGGCGGCAGCGTTGCCCTGTTTGGCTATACCAACGCCTTTGGGCTTCCTGACTACCAGGCCTAACGCGCAGGCCTAAGCCGGGCCGCTGAGCGGCTAAGTGTCTTTGGGCAACTTCAACGATCCTTTGAACTTTAGCTCCATTTCGGAGAAGACAATGACAATTCAGTATCTTAAGTCGGCGGAGGGAGGGGAAGAAGCCGCCTCCGAAGATCAGCGCACCACTGCCTCAGTGCAGAAAATGCTGGAGGATATCCGTGAGCGCGGTGAGCCCGCAGTCCGTGAGTATGCTGAAAAGTTTGACGGCTGGACCTCCGATTTCACGCTCAGCGACGCGAAGCGTAAGCAGCTTATCGATAGCGTGCCCCGGTCGGTGAAAGACGATATCGATTTTGCCCATCGCCAGATTCGGCGCTTCGCCGAAGCGCAGCGCGACAGTCTCACCCCATTTGAGATCGAGACCGAGCCCGGCGTTCGCCTTGGACAGCGGATACTGCCCGTCAACTGTGCCGGGTGTTACATCCCCGGGGGGCGTTTTGCCCATGCGGCATCGGCGCTGATGAGCGTCGCCACCGCCAAGGCGGCAGGCGTCCCCCACGTGGTCGCCTGCTCACCGCCGCGCGGTGACAGCATTAACCCGGCTGTTGCCTACGCGCTTGATGTGGCCGGTGCTGACGTGATCCTCGAAATGGGCGGCGTTCACGCCATGGCCACTATGGCCTTTGGCCTCTTCGACGGCCGCGAGGCAGATATTCTCGTTGGCCCGGGCAACGCTTATGTCGCCGAAGCCAAGCGGCTGCTGTTTGGTCAGGTGGGAATCGACGTGTTCGCCGGCCCCACCGAGTCGGCCATCATCGCCGATGATCAAGCCGACCCCATGACCATTGCCGTTGACCTGGTTTCTCAGGCCGAGCACGGAACGAATTCTCCGGTGTGGCTATTTACCACCAGCAAAGCGGTAGGGGAAAAAGTCATTGAGCTGGTACCCAAGGTTGCCGATGACATGCCCAACGCTGATGTCGTCCATGCAGCCTGGCGTGATCACGGTGAAGTCATCGTGGGCGACAGCCGCGAGGAAATCGTTGAGATCAGCGATCGCTACGCGTGCGAGCATCTCCAGGTCTTGTGCGAGGACCTTGACTGGTGGAAGGAGAGCCTCTCCAACTACGGTTCGCTGTTTTTGGGCGAAGGCAGCACGGTCACCCACGGCGACAAGTGCTCCGGCACCAACCATATTCTTCCTACCAAACGGGCTGGCCGCTATTCCGGCGGACTGAACGTGCACAAGTTCATGAAGGTGCTTACGACCCAGCAGCTGAGCGAAGAAGCCAACCGTACGTTTAGCGCGGTCGGCTCACGTATTTCGCGGGTTGAAGGTATGGAAGGGCATGCGCGGGCCTGCGACTGGCGTCTGACCAAATACTTCCCGGACGAGGACTGGCAGTTTCCGGTCCACCGTCAACAGCGCTATTGAGGTACGCCATATGCGCCGTTTCTCGAAATCTTTCACCCAGCAAGAACCGCTTTCCGACGCCTCGATTGACGCGGCGGTGGCGGTCATGCGCACCGGACGCCTGCACCGTTATAACCTGCTAGAAGGCGAGAAGGGGGAGACTGCACTGCTTGAGCAAGAGTTTGCTGACACGCTTGGCGTGCCCTTCGCGCTGGCCTGTGCCTCAGGCGGCTATGCGCTGCAGCTGGCGCTGCGTGCCTGCGGACTCCAGCACGGTGACGCCGTGCTGTGTAATGCCTTTACCCTCTCACCCGTGCCGGGCAGTATTCATGCCGCAGGCGGTCAAGCCGTTCTGGTCGACATCCTGGACGATACCACCATTGATCCGGATGACCTTGATGCGGCGGCGCGGGAAACCGGAGCGCGTTTCTTCATGTTGTCGCATATGCGCGGTCATATCGCCGACATGGATGCCGTCATGGCGGTATGTGAGGCCCACGGCATTACCCTGATTGAGGACTGTGCCCATACGTTGGGAGCCAACTTCGCCGGTAAGCCAAGCGGCACCTTCGGCAAGGTGGGCTGTTACAGCACGCAAACCTATAAGCACCTGAATTCGGGTGAAGGGGGGCTTCTTAGCTCGGACGATCCCGAAGTGATGCGTCGAGCGGTGGTGCTCTCCGGTTCCTACATGTTCTACGAGCGCCATTTGGCAGCGCCCGAAGCGGATGGATATGGCGAAGCCCGGCACGTGACGCCCAACATGAGCGGGCGGATGGATGACCTTCGAGCAGCCGTTCTGCGGCCGCAGCTGGCCGAGCTTGAAACGCGCAAGGCGCGCTGGAATGCGCTCTATCACCGCATGGATGCCGGCTTGTCCAGTATGGCGCGTTTTGAGCGCGTTCCCCGCCATGAAAAGGAAGACTTTGTCGGCAGTTCGATCCAGTTTCGCCTGCCGTCGCTCTCCCGTGAGGAGATTGCCGGTTTCGTCGCTGGCTGTGCCGAGCGCGGCATTCCGGTCAAGTGGTTTGGCCAGTCGCAGCCGGAAGACTATACCAGCCGCTATGATAGCTGGGGGTATCTCCCCGCGACTCGGCCACTGCCCAACGCCGATCGCATCTTGGCCTCCCTCTGCGATCTCCGTCTACCGTTGACTTTTGACGCTAAGGACTGCGACGACATTGTCCAGCTGATGGGCGATGCTATGGATGAAGTCACCCGCAAATCCAACACTGTGTAACACCAACCGCTTACCGACTGGAGTGATAACAATGTACAAGAAAACATTATTAACGACTGTCATCTTTTCCATCCTGAGCGTTCAGGCCGCCCAGGCTGAAACGTTCAAACTCGGCATGGGAGATCCCATGGACTCCGACCAGGGGGCGTTGGCGCAGCGCTTTAAACAAATGGTCGAAGAGCTCTCCGATGGTGAAATGCAGATAGAGCTGTTTCCTGGCGGTCAGCTTGGCGCTGAGACAGAAATGATCCAGGGAACTCGCATCGGCAAGCTGGATTTTGCCCTGGTAGGCGTGGGGAATCTAACGCCCTACGCATCGCGTCTGGGCGCCTTGACCATGCCCTATGCCATCCGCAGCCATGCGGATGCGGTTGAGGCGACTACCGGCCCGCTGGCCGACCGCTGGAACGATATTGCCGAGGAAGATGCCGGAGTACACATTGTCAGCTGGCTATACTCAGGCTTTCGCTACCTGACTAACTCTAAGCGTCCGGTGACCACTCTTGAGGACCTTGACGGTCTTAAGGTGAGGCTTCCCCAGAACGAACAGATGGTCGCTACCTATGATGCTTGGGGCGCTAATCCCATCAGCATGTCCTGGCCCGAAGTCTTCACCGGGCTGCAGCAGGGCGTTATCGATGGGCAAGACAACCCCTATATCGTCAACAATACAATGAAGTTCTATGAGGTGCAGGACTACCTTACCGAAGTGCATTATCAATACTCGCTACAGCCCATTGTGATGGGGGTTAGAACCTACCAGAAGCTGTCGGATGAAGAGCGCGCGATTATTGATCGGGCAGGTCTTGAATCGCAGCTATATGCGCTTCAGTTCCAGCTGACTGAGGCTCCCAAGGCACGTGCCAACATGGAAGAAGAGGGCGTCGAGGTGTCGACCCTGGAAGACGAAGACAAATGGATTGAGATTGCCAAGGAAGAGGTCTGGCCAGAGTTTTATGACGATGTCGGCGGTAAGGAAGCCTTCGATGAAATGCAAAAAGCTTTGGGCCGCTGAGTGAAATAGGGTGTGGCCGGGCAGTATATGCTGCCCGGCCTGGCTATGATCACTTACCCCATGAGGGGAGGATGCTCTCGTGTTATCAAAACTCAATTATATAGAAGACTACGCCTGCCGTGCCCTGCTTGCCGTGTTCGTCATCCTGCTCTTTGTCCAGGTAGTGATGAGGATGGTTCTTGGCATCGGTATGTCATGGATCGAAGAGCTGGCACGCTATTCTTTTGTTTGGTTTGTGTTTTTAGGCGCTACTCATGCGGCTCACCTGAGTGCGCATAACCGGCTGCAGGTGCATATCAACCTATTGCCCAAAAACATGGCCAAGGGGCTTTTGCTATTCGTAGACCTTATTTGGGTGGGGTTTTGTCTGGTGCTCGCTTACAAGAGTCTTGACCTTATCGGTCTGCTGCTTGAGTTTCCCTATAAGTCTCCGGCATTGGGCTGGTCCCTGGCTTACGTTTACTTTATTTTTCCGATTGCTTTTGTTCTGATGGCGTTCCGTGTTTTGCAGGTTCAGTATCTCAAGTTGGTGAAAGGTATTGAGCCGGGTGATGTAGAGAAGGAGGAAACCGACAAGATTACTGAGGACGAGTCCTACCAGAAAAAGAACGCTGACTCGAACACGGACAAGGGGTAAGAACAATGGCCGCAACAGTCCTTTTTTCATTTTTTGGGGTGCTGCTGCTTCTTGGCGCACCGATAGTGGTAGCCCTGGGTGTGGCTTCCATGGCGGTCTATGTGGTCAACGGACAAGATATAAGTTCGTTGATAGAGCTGGCGTTTTCCGCTATCAATTCGTTTCCCCTCATGGCGCTTCCATCGTTCATCCTTGCCGGTGCCTTGATGGGTGATGCGGGTATTGCCCGGCGCTTGATATATATCGCTGAGGAGCTAGCCGGGCCGGCGGCCGGCGGCCTTGGCGCGGCTACCGTCATCGCCTGCATGTTTTTTGGCGCTATTTCCGGATCCGGGCCGGCGACCACGGCCGCGGTGGGGATGCTGGTGATTCCAGCGATGATTGAGCGAGGTTACGGCAAGAGCTACCCTGCTGCGCTGACCGCAACGGCCGGGGGGCTGGGCGTTGTGATTCCTCCCAGTATGCCGTTGATCATCTATGGCGTAACGGCCAACGAGTCGATCTCTGCGATGTTTATGGCGGGGGTGATTCCCGGAGTGCTCCTCGGTGTAGGGCTGGTGACGGCCAACTATATCGCCGCCAAGCGCAACGGCTATCAGACAGAAGGGCACAGCTACGATGTCAAGCGTGTCGCCAAGGCTCTGAAAGACGGTATTTGGTCATTAATGGCGCCGGTAGTAATTCTTGGCGGCATTTATTCTGGCTTGTTTACACCAACCGAAGCCGCCGTAGTCTCCATTTTTTATGCCTTGTTTGTGGGTATCTTTATTCACAAAGAGTCATCTTTGCGCGGGCTTAATGAGGCCTTTCAAAGCACCACCTGGCTTACCGGACGCGTGCTTATCATTATGTTTACCGCCACCGCTTTCGGTCGCATACTGGTCGAGCATCAGATACCGGCGATGATTGCTCAGGGTATTCTCTATGTTACCGATAGCCTTTGGTTAATATGGGTGCTGGTGATTGGCTTTTTGTTAATAGTCGGCATGTTTATCGAGATTCTGGCGACGATCATGATTGTCACTCCGGTGCTTTTGCCCGTCATGGTCGAGCTGGGCGTTGATCCTGTTCATTTTGGCATCGTGTTGGTAGTGAGTTTGGGTATCGGCTTCTCCACGCCGCCGCTAGGCGAAAATATGTTTATTAGCTCAAGCATTGCCAATGTGTCGATCGAGCGGATTTCCGTGCGGGCCCTGCCCCTGGTTGGCTCTATGGTGGTGATTGATCTGGTGTTGGCATTTTTCCCCGAACTATCGCTGATGCTGCCTCGCATCATGGGCTTTTAATAGAGAGGTAATAGGCAAGCCATGAACAAGACCGCGAACCGTAACGATACCGAAGCGCAACATCCTGACCGCCACACGACGGTCGGAGTGCTGGGCGGCATGGGCCCCGACGCAACCTTGACGTTTATGCAGCGCGTGATTGATGCCACGCCGGCCGAAGATGATATCGAGCATGTGCATATGCTGGTCGATAACAATCCCAAGGTGCCCTCGCGGATCAAGGCGCTGATTGAGGGGACCGGGGAGAGCCCCGGGCCGACCATTGCCGCGATGGCTCGTCGCCTGGAGCAAGCCGGCACGGACTTTCTGGTAATGCCGTGCAATACCGCCCATTACTACTGGCAGGATGCCCAGGAGGCGGTGGATATCCCCGTCTGGCATATTGTGGCGATGACGCTGGACGAGGTCGTGCGCCAGGCGCCGGGGGCCAAAGTGGGTATGCTTTGCTCGCCGGCGCTGCGTAAAATCGGCCTTTACGAAAACTTTATCGAAGAGCGCGGCCTGTCGCTTTTGTACCCCGAAGACGAAGCGCCGGTGCTCGAGGTAATCCGTGCCGTCAAGCGCGGCCAGGGCCATCATGACGAAACGCTTGCCGCTTTCACCAGGGCCGCCGACGAGCTGCAACATCGTGGTGCCGACGTGCTGGTGCTGGCGTGCACGGAGCTCTCCGTGATCCGCGATGGCTTGACCACTCAGATCCCCGTTGTGGACAGCGTTCAGGTACTGGCTGAGGGAGTGGCAGCGGCAGCTGAAGGACGCTGAGGCCGTTGGTATGGAGCTTTTGGATAGCGCGCTCGCGCTAAGGTGCTATTTACCCTTGAGTCAATCGCGTTTGGAGGAAGCCAGTCTCTATGCAGGATGCCCAGCTAGTCAGTGAAAGTCTCGCGCTCATGCGAGTTGGCATGGGGTTCGTGGTGGTGTTTCTGACCGTGCTGGTCATGATCACGACCCTGATGTCCTGGTCCATTAGGCGCCTGTTCCCCGAGCCGCCCCCCGGCTCAACCGCACCGGCGCATCCACAAGCGATTGCCGAACAGGCGCGTCCCCATGAAGACAAGCAGTTAATCGCCGTGCTCAGTGCGGCGGTGCATCGCTATCGCCAGAATCACCCGCGCTGACATTGATAGCGCTTACCTGACGCTCCCATGCTCACAACGACTGCTCACAACGATGGCTCATAACGACAAGGAAACGACAATGAGTGAGACGAAACGCCCGCTAGGTATCACCGACGTCGTCCTGCGCGATGCCCACCAGTCGCTGCTCGCTACGCGCATGCGCCTAGACGATATGCTGCCCATCGCGGAGAAGCTTGATCAGGTGGGGTTCTGGTCGTTGGAATCCTGGGGCGGCGCCACCTTTGATGCCTGTATCCGCTATCTGGGCGAGGATCCGTGGGAGCGCATCCGGGCGCTGAAGGAAGTCATGCCCAACACCCCGCAGCAAATGCTGCTGCGGGGGCAGAACTTGCTTGGCTACCGTCACTATGCCGATGACGTGGTAGACCGCTTTGTCGAGCGGGCCAGGATCAACGGCATTGACGTATTTCGTGTCTTTGACGCGATGAACGACCCGCGCAATCTGGAGCGCGCCATTGGCGCCGTCAAAGCCAACGACGGCCACGCCCAGGGGACACTGTCTTATACCCAAAGCCCGGTGCACACTCTGGAAAGCTGGGTGGAGCTTGCCCAAACCATTGCCGCCATGGGCGCCGACTCGCTGGCGATCAAGGATATGGCCGGCCTGCTCAGGCCCTACGAAGCCTATGAACTGGTCACTCGGCTCAAGGCCACTCTGGATATCCCCGTCCAGCTGCACTGTCACGCGACCACCGGCCTATCGACTGCCACCATTCTCAAGGCCATAGAAGCCGGCATCGACAATGTCGATAGCGCCATTTCCTCGATGTCGATGACCTATGGCCATAGTCCTACCGAGTCAGTCGTGGCGATGCTCGAAGGCACTGACCGGGATACCGGGCTGGATCTTGAGCAGCTTGAGGATATCGCTGCCTATTTCCGCGAGGTGCGTAAAAAGTACGCGGCATTTGAAGGTTCGCTCAAGGGCGTCAACTCGCGCATTCTTGTCGCCCAGGTGCCCGGCGGCATGCTGACCAACATGGAAAACCAGCTCAAGGAGCAGGGTGCAGGCGACAAGCTGGATGAGGTCATGGCCGAAATTCCGCGCGTGCGGGACGACCTGGGGCTGATTCCGCTGGTTACCCCCACGTCCCAGATCGTCGGTACCCAGGCGCTGATGAACGTGATGATGGACGAGCGCTATGGGTCCATTTCGAGGGAGGTTCAGGCCTTGCTCAAGGGAGAATACGGCGCCGCCCCCGCGCCCTTTAATAAAGCACTCCAGGAGCGTGTTCTGGAGGGCGGCAAACCGATCACGCAGCGCCCCGCTGACCGTCTGTCGCCCGAGATGCAGCGGCTCGCCGAGGAGCTGGACGAGACGGCTAAACAGGAGAAGGTGCGCCTGGCCGAGGGCGAACGCCATATTGACGACGTCCTGACCTATGCGCTGTTCCCGCAAATCGGGCTGAAGTTTCTGCAAAACCGCGATACTCCCGAAGCGTTTGAAGCCGTACCGGGCAAGGCGACAGCGCCCGAGGCCCCGCAAGAGGGCGCCGGGAAAGCCGATAGCAAGGCTACGCCTGCCGGCCCCGAGACCTACACGATTAACGTCAACGGCACCTCTTATGTAGTTGAGGTGGTCGAGGGCGGCGATATCACCCAGGTGCAACAGCAAGCCCCGGCTTTGCCTGCTGAAAACGAAGCGCCACCGCCGGCGGCTCCCAGCGGAGTCAGCATCAATGCGCCGCTGGCCGGCAATATTTTCCAGATTAACGTCAAGCCCGGCGAGAGCGTTGCCGAGGACGAAGTGGTGCTTATTCTTGAAGCCATGAAAATGGAAACCGAAGTGCGCGCGCCCCAGAGCGGAACGGTTTCCGAGGTTAAGGTAGCGGAAGGCGATAGCGTATCCGTGGGCGACGCACTGATCGTGCTTTAAGGACACCTCATGGAAAAGATACTGACACTCTGGTACGGCTCCGGGCTATATAACCTGAGTCTTGGCCAGGCCGTGATGTTGTGTATTGGTCTGCTGCTGCTGTGGCTTGCCATTGCCAAGAAGTTTGAACCCCTGCTGCTGGTGCCGATCGGGTTTGGCGGTATCCTGGCAAATATTCCCGAAGCCGGGCTCGCGCTGTCGGCCGCCGAGCAGGCCGTCCATCAGGGACGCCCCGAACTGCTACAGCAAATGGCCGATGCCCTGCGGGTTGCGCTGCCGGCGGGTGGCGATCTGGAAACCTGGCGCCATGCGCTGGGGGAGGCGCTTAACGGCGATACGTCGCCGACACTCGTACGCTCCGCCAATGATATGGCCATGGATTCGGGCTACGCCCACGGGATGCTGTATCAGTTCTACCGCGTGGCTATCGCGTCGGGTATCGCCCCGCTGGTGATCTTCATGGGCGTGGGGTCGATGACCGATTTCGGGCCGCTGCTGGCCAACCCGCGTACGCTGTTTCTGGGGGCGGCGGCGCAGTTCGGTATCTTTGCCACCCTGCTCGGTGCGGTGCTTCTGACGGTCATGGGGTGGATGGACTTCAGCCTTGATCAGGCGGCGGCCATCGGCATAATCGGCGGCGCCGACGGCCCAACCTCGATCTATGTGTCGAGTATTCTGGCGCCGGAGCTGCTGGGTGCGATCGCCGTCGCTTCGTATTCGTACATGGCGCTGGTACCGCTGATCCAGCCGCCGATCATGCGCGCTCTGACGTCGCAAAAAGAGCGTGCCATTGCCATGACCCAGCTGCGTCCGGTTTCGGCGCTCGAGAAGATCGTTTTTCCGTTGGCGCTACTGATTCTGGTCGTGCTGTTTCTGCCCGATGCGGCCCCCCTGCTGGGGATGTTCTGCTTTGGCAACTTGATGCGCGAATGCGGCGTGGTCGAGCGGCTATCGACTACGTCACAGAACGCGCTGATTAATATCGTGACCATCTTTCTCGGGCTTTCGGTGGGCTCCAAGCTGATGGCCGACCGCTTTCTGGCGGTAGAAACCCTCGGCATTCTCTGCCTGGGCATTGTGGCTTTTGCGATAGGCACCGCTTGCGGGGTGTTGATGGCCAAGCTGCTCAACGCGGTCAGCAAAAACCCGATCAACCCGCTGATCGGCTCTGCCGGCGTATCCGCCGTGCCAATGGCAGCGCGGGTCTCCAACAAGGTGGGGCTGGAGGCTAACCCGCATAACTTCTTGCTGATGCACGCCATGGGTCCCAACGTGGCCGGTGTTATCGGGTCTGCCGTTGCCGCGGGTGTTATGATCAAATATTTAGGGTAAAGCAAGGCAATGCTTTGAGCGTTGTTGGCACCAGAGCATTCGCCGCCCGACAAGCCAAGGAGACAGTATGACCCAAGAGAAAAAGCGGATCCTGTGCAGCGTCGGCATGCGCGGCAACTGCGACCACGTGCTTGAACAGGCCGCTGACCTGGCGCTTGTCACCGGAGCCGACCTGCACATACTGCACGTCGCCAAGTCCTTTCCTGAGGACATGTTCAACACCTTGAAGACCAATATTCGCGACCGCGACACCTTGAGCGCACTGCTGGAACAGCGCCTTGAGGAGCGTCGCCTTGAGCTGGCCCAAAAAGTTGAAACGGCCTGTACACGCTATCCGTCGCTGCAGAAGGCAGTGCAGGAACAACGGGTTACTCAGTCGGTGCGGGAGGGTTATCCCGGCTCGGTCATTGCGCACTTTGCCACCGACGGCGGCTTCAGCATGATCGTGATGGCTGCCAACAAGCAGGGCAGCACGGCGTCTTACGCCGGCAAGATTACCAAAGGCGTCATCAAACGCGCGACGGTTCCCGTAGTGGTGGTGCCTGCCGCGCCTTGATGGCCTAGCAGAAGCTGAAGGCAGGGGGAGAAACTGCTTGCCGGCCGCCAGCGGTAGTGAGAAGGCTGACGCTTCGTCATCGGGTCTGCGTCTGGCGGGCCCGTCACTTTGACATTGGGGATATCCTGCTTTGCCCTCCGTGCTGTCTTCTCTGCGCCGGCTGTTACCCGCTCTCGCGCTGGGGCTTGCCGGCGGTACGCTGGCGTTTGCGCTGCACTTGCCGTTGCCTTGGCTGCTGGGCGCCATGCTGGCCACTACCGCAGCAAGTCTGGCCGGCGTGGAACTGCATTCACCGGCGCGCAGTCGTCAAGGCGTGCTGGTAGTGATCGGGGTGATGCTGGGCTCGGCGTTCACGCCGGATATCTCGGGTGCCCTGGGGCGGTGGAGTTTGAGCTTGGCAATCATGCTGGTCGCGACGGCGGCCATGATGGTGTTCTCGGTGTGGTTTTCACGGCGGATCGCCGGATACTCGCCGGATACGGCGCTGTATGCCGGCGTCCCGGGCGGCGTTTCACTGGTCACCATGATGGCGGCGGGAACCGGCGCTGATTTGAGAGTTATCGGCATCACCCACGCGGTGCGTATCATGGTGCTGCTGGTGGCCATTCCGCCGGTGTTGCAGGCCATCGGGCATGTGGATTTGGGCAATGCCACGCCGGATCCGGCTCGATGGCTTATGCTGCCGGGGCCGGCTGATACGGGTTGGCTGATCGCTGCCGGGGTGGGTGGTGCCTGGCTGGGACGTCGGCTGCGCTTGCCCAATGCCTTGCTGTTTGGGCCGGCGCTGGCCTCGGCGACGCTGCATCTCACCGGCGTCACCGAGGCGGCGATCCCGCCAGTGCTGGTGGCCCTGGCTCAGGTGCTTATCGGCGTTTCGATAGGTGTGCGCTTTGCGGGCACGTCGCTTGCACTGGTGGGTCGAGCCATGTTGATGGCGGTGGCTCAGGCGCTGGTGCTGCTGGTTATTGCTATTGTGACTGCCTGGGTCGGCCATTTGCTGACCGGCTACTCGGCCGCCGCGGCGTTGCTTGCCTATATGCCGGGCGGTGCACCCGAGCTCAGCCTGGTAGCGCTGACGCTGGGTATCGACCCGGCGTTCGTTACGACCCACCACCTGCTGCGCATTTCGCTACTGGCGCTTTTGCTACCCCTGTTACTCAAGCAAAAAGCAGCGGCCTGAGCGTTTTCTTCCGATTGCTTCGCGGCTTTTTGCGCTTTCAGGCTATGTTGATATGTTTATTCGGGTGTTTCACTCTCAAGGCGCACGCCCGGCGTTTTGCTGAATACATCAATGTTGGCTCTTCGACGTTTCATGTGGATTGGGCCTGATTCAGCATGCTCCCGACCGGGCTGCCAATCAGGTAGATCATGGTGATGAAGGTGCTTTCGTTGCGGTACCCGCGAGCACGTGAGCGGGCGGCCTGAAACAGACTGTTCATCCCTTCCAGTCGTGCGTTGGTCAGGGACGACGTCCAGCGCCGGATGACTCGCTCGGCATGCCGTTCCAGGGTGTTCAGTGCCTTCCTGACCGGGGCCAGCAAGGCCTTGTCTGCGATCGCCTCCCGGGCGAAATTGAGGAAGTGGGTGATCCGCCAGCGGGCCCCGCGAGGCGTGGGCGCCTGCTGAATCCAGCGCAGCTTCTCCTTGATGAGCCAGGCGTCGGCCGTGGCGCTTTCGTCGGCCAGCAATTCCTGCAACGCGGCGATCTGGTGGGACGTCAGGTTGTCGGATTCCGCGTTGCGCAGGATGGCCCAGCGCAGGTGCTTGGGGTGGGGCTGTTCGCGCCGCTCACGCTTTCTGACCTCATCCAGCGCCCGCGTGAAGGTCTGCACGATATGAAACCAGTCGACGGTGACCTCGGCGTGGGGTAACTGCTCTTCCACGCCCTTGAGGAAGGCCGGCGACATGTCGCAGACCACCTCCAGCACCTTGCCGGGAGCGCCCTGATGCGCGGCCAGGAAGTCGCTGAAGGCCTCGATCGTGGCCTTGCCCCGGCCTTGACCGCGGATAAATCGAGTTGCTCGAGCATGCGGCCGACATAGTGATGCACGATGCGCCACAGGCGCTTGTCGGTGATCTCGATCAGGCGGGCAGCGGCCAGCACCGGCATCTCCCGGACCAGGGCCATGGCGGCCTGCTCGAACAGCAGGGTGAAGTCGCTGCCCGGCCGCGCCCAGGGCACCTCGATGCGCTTGACGCCATGCTCGGGGCACTGGGTGCGAGGCACGCGGGCGTGCAGGTAACAGTGATGCTGGAAGAAGTTCAGGTGGCGCCAGGTCTTGTCGGCAAAGTCGTGGGCCGGGCAGGCCTTACCGCACTCCGGGCAGGGGTAGAGGCTACCTCGTTCGGCTTCAACATGAAGCTCCAGCCGGTGAGGTGACACGGTAGTATCCAGGTGCTGGTCCTTGAGAATCCAGGGCGCTTCAAGACCCAGGCCAAGGGTTAGAATCTGAGTGCCGTCCATGTCCTACCTCCTGTCATCGTGGAGGTCATATCCTGGCCTAGCTCAGGGGGTGAATTCCACACCCGACGTCGAAGAGCCCATTTCATACGGCGGGCTTCTAAAATCGGTTTGGCGGTACCTCAAGTATACCTGGCCGTTGTCTTCTGCCGGAGGCCCGCCGGCAGGGGTTAACCCACGCGCTTGACCCATTCGCTCACGTCATCGCCGCTGCCCATGCCGGGATCAATCAGGCCGTCGACCATAAAGGTGGGCGAGCCGTGGATGCCGTTCTGGCGTGAATATTTGGCGTGGCGTTTGATCTCGCGATCAAGGTCGGGGGTGTCAAACGCCGCGGTGAATGCCGCACCGCTGTATTCTTCCAGTCGCTGGAGAATCTCATCCGGCGTGGTGCGACGGTTGGCGCCCCGGCAGTGGTCTTCAAACACAAATTCTTCGCGATGCTGACCTACCGCATCCATAACCCGGTAGGCATTGCTTTTACCGCCCTCGAGCGTTGAGGCGGCAACGATTGCTCGGATAACAATGCCGGAATACAGGTGCCAGGGCTGGGAGTGCAGCCAGATTTGCACGCGGACGTTATCCTCGCCGGCCTGGCTAAGAAACTCGTCCAGCTTGTTGAAGGTCTTGACTGAAAAAGGGCAGGTCGGCTCCAGAAAAACCTCAAGCAGACGCGGGCCGTGGCCCCAGACGAGCGGATCGGCATGCCAACGATGCGCCATGGTAAACACTCCTTTTTGTCACGTACGAGCTGCAAAACGCCTGGTACAGGCGACTGTGCGCCCACCCTAGCATAGAGGCAGACAGGGAGCAGAGCCGCGTAGCAGGGTTGCCCAGCAAGGATGAAGCGCGGTGAATACCGGCTGGGCATCTGGCCATCCTTCGTTCCGCGACCCTACACGTTGGCGGTTCCACACAAGGGAGGTGGCGTTAGAGAGAGAAGCGGCGTTAGAGGGAGTTCCATACATGAGTGGATGGTCAGGCAGTAACTTGGTGCCGCTATCGACAAAAGGGCCAGAATGCCAGCAGGCCGTCGCACTGAAACTCCGCCTCGCAGGCCGCCAGCTGCCCCTGGTAGCGTGAGGCGGTGCGCGATACCTGGCGGGCTGCCCGCCGGACCGCCGGCTTGCCTCGATAGGAGCCGCGCTGATAGCCGCCCTGTCCTTCGTGATAGGCAAGGTAAAGGTGCTCGGGGTTGTGAAGGGATACCCCTGCCACGCGGTGCGTGCGGGCGTTATACCAGCCGATGAAGTCGGTGGCGTGCTTGATGTGGGTACGGCGCGCAAACAGGCGCCCGGCGTCGTCTTCGTATTCTTCCCAGACCGGGTCCTGGGCCTGGGCGTAGCCATAGGCCGAGGAGGGGCGCGTCCAGGGAATGAAGCCCAGCAGCCGGCGGCGGGGTGGCTTCACGTGGCTGCGGAAGCTGGATTCGCGCTGGATGAATGCCATCTGAGTGGCGATAGGCGTGCCCCACTTCTCCTGCGAGTCTTGTGCGTAGTCGTACCAGCCGGGCTGCTCGCGGAAGATTTCGCAAATATTCTCCTGGTTTGCGGGCGGCGACGGCGCCAGCATGGCGCACCCGGCGAGCATGGCGGCAAGGCTCAGCCCGCCCAGCGGCCGGAGCAACGGTGCCAGGCAACGGATGGATGTCACGGCCCTGGGATTCCTTGCGTTACGGTAGTCATCGTCAAGACAATTCCTGAGAAGTATCGCGAGCGTCTGAACGAAATGCGCGTTGCCGGTATTGAAGCACAGGGGTTCGAGAACCACGAACTTCCGTACCGGCATCCTGGGGGCGTACGTAAGGGTGACGCAGGGGGATGCTCAGCGCCGGGATGAAGGCCAGCGTCAGCCCTACAAGGGCGTAGATGCCCCAAGGGTGTAAACTCCAGTGAAGAAACGTCATCTCCATGGAAAACTGAGCGGTAGTAGCATCGCTGCTTAAATAAGGACGGAACGAGGCGTGAGAACAGCGTGGCTGCCGTGTCACCTTGCCAGCCAACAAAGATCAGTAGCAGGGCAATGACGGTGGCCGAGACGATAAACAGGCTCATTTTCCTGAGCGATGGCATAATGTCGGGCTTCCGTAACGTTATCGTGTTGTGCGCAAGGGTCGGCTGTTTTTAGAGAATGGAAATCCCGGCGCGGCAGGGACACTGTGTTATATTAGATTTATATAATATATTGATATGAGCGGCTAGTTTTGCTTTGCTGGCGTCGCTTAAGTGGAGCGCAAGCCTTGATAACCCCCATGCTGGTGGCAATGGCAGTATTCGTGACCAAGAGGTCGTGACATCGTAAAACTAACCGGAAGATGATGAGTGTATGGACACGCCTGGAAAAAATTCAGATGGTTGGATGATCAAGAAAGGAAACTGTAACCCGGCATGTGTTCAGAAACAGATCCGCTTTTAGCTGAAAACACGGAATCTGACATTTAACAGAAAGAGGTAACCCATGACCAAACGCGCCATTATCGTCGTAGACTTTCAGAACGAGTACCTTCCCACCGGTAAGCTACCGTTGGCCGGCTTGGAACAAGCGCTGACAAATGCCGCTCGCCTTATTGATACGGCGCGTACCGGGGGCGATAAGCTTTTTCATATTCGCCATGAGTTTGCCCAGCCCGACGCGCAGGTTTTTGTACCGGGAAGCGATGGCGTTGAGATTATTCCAGCCGTCGCGCCGGCCGAAGGCGAGCCGGTCGTCCTCAAGCATTCTCCCAATGCGTTTCGCGGCACGAATCTGCAGCAGCAGCTGGAGGAACAGGGTGTCGAGGAGCTGGTGATCATCGGTGCCATGAGCCATATGTGTGTGGAAGGGACCTCCCGCGCTGCCAGCGATCTTGGCTATGCCGTTACCGTGGTGCAGGATGCGTGCGCCACGATGGATCTTGAGTTTCAGGATACGAAAGTGCCGGCGGCCCAGGTGCACGCCACGGCAATGGCTGCGCTGGCGTTTGCCTATGCGACCATTGCCAGCACCGAGGCCTATTTGGCCGGCTGATGGGATAGTGATTCCCTGCCCTGTTACGAAAAGAAAACAGTGGGGTGCTGCGGTTCTGCTGTGATAAGCCCGTTTCTGCCCCTGGACAGGCGTCGATGGAGGTAATGTGGAAGTTCTGCTGATTGGAATGCTGCTGCTGACCGGGCTGGCGTTCGGTGTGCTGGGCAGCCGCTTTCTGCGTGTGCCTCGCGTGGTGGGTTATATATTCGCCGGCATCTTGTGGGCCCCTGACCTCCTTGGTGGGCCGCTGGGCGCAGAAACTACCGAATGGACCCGCTCTATTGTTGCCGTCACTCTTGGCATCATTGCTTATTTAATCGGCGGCGCGGCGACCGTCACGCAGCTTCGTCAGCTGGGCTGGGCCATTGTCACCGCGACGGTGGGTAAGGTTTCCGGTAGCTTTCTCGCGGTACTGGTGGGTTTTGCGCTGCTGGGCTCGGCCGTGGCCGATGTGCCCGGCTGGACGCTGGCGCTGCTACTTGCAGCGATTGCCACGACTACGGCGCCGGCCGCCATCGTTGCAATCATCCACCAGTATCGAGCTCGCGGCCCGCTGACTACCACACTGCTGGGCATGGTGGCGCTGGATGATGCGCTGGCGCTGGTGATTTTCTCGTTGGTATTGGCCGCCATGGACAGCACGGGCTTCGCCGCTGCGATTCCAGCCGTTATTTGGGAGATCGTCGCGGCCATCGGGTTTGGGGCGGCCGGCGGCTATGTGGTTGAGCGTACTGCACGTCATCTGCCCGAACCGGAACTGCAGCTGGTGGGGCTGCTGGGTGCCATCGTTCTGCTCACTGGGCTCGCCGACGCCTGGCATTTTTCGCCGCTGTTGGCCGCCATGGCGCTGGGTTTTTCCACTCGGTTTTTCGGCGGCGCCCATTCCGAACCGCTATTCCGTCCGCTGGAACAGCTTCAGGAAGTCGTATTTGTGCTGTTTTTCACCCTGGCCGGGCTGCATTTCGCGCCCGGCGTGGTGTTCAGCCATGCGGGGCTGGTCGTGCTGTATTTTGTGCTGCGAGCGGGCGGGCAGATCATCGGCGCGATGACCGGCGCGCGGCTTGCGGGGGCGCCGCGGGTTATCAGCCATAACGTGGGGCTGGTCATGTTGCCCCAGGGCGGGGTGGCCATCGGGATGGCGCTGCTGCTGACCGGGGTGCCACGTCTGGAGGCGTCTGCGCTGGTGATCGTCAATATCGTCACCGCCACCACGCTGCTGACCGAGACGCTGGGAGCGGTGGCCGTTCGCTTTGGGCTGGCGCGAGCCGGCGAGCTTGATCAGGCGGCGAAAATCAGCGAGACGGAGAACACAAGATGAAGACCAGCGAATGGATAGCTGCCTATCCGACCAGGGCGTTGACTATCACCGGTGAATGCCGGCTGCAGGAGGCGGCCCGTATGCTGCTGGATAATCCGGAACGGCGCGATCTCTTTGTCCTCGACGCCGAGGGGCGTGTCTGCGGGCACCTGGGCTTGTGGCATCTGTCCAGCTTGCTGCTGGCCAAGCTACGGCCCACGCATAGCCTGCGCGAACTGGTGGAGCGGATCACGCTGGGCAGTGTGGCCGAACACATGGACGGTCGTGTGATGTGCGCCGGAGCCGATGAGGATATCGACAACATTTTATATCAGCATGACCTCTTCCAGCAGCACGTAGAGCGCCGCGTCGAGGACATCCCGGTGGTAGACGTGCAGCACCGTCTGCTGGGCGTGATTCGTCTATCCGACCTGCTGCGCAACGCACTCGATACAGGAGCGTGATGCCGCGGCCTCTATGTAGCGATAGCAGAATTTGAGCCTGAGCCCCTTGGCTTCGGCGACCGGAATGTTTCGCCTGGCCAAAGCAAGATAAAGGCCATGGCGGTATTCATGGCCGGGAGGATTCGACGTCAGAACCGGAGGTCGAGAGGGACTTCTCCTGCTTGTTTGCCCTGGCGGAAGCGCTGATAAGCACCAGGCAAGCCAGTATCAGCCCGATGCCGGCCCAGCCCATCAGCGGTAGACGTTCGCCGACGATGACCACCGCCAGGCCTGCCGCCACCACGGGCTCAAACAGCGTTATCGTTGTGGCGGTGCTGGCAGCAATACGTGCCAGGCCGTGTCCGAAGCAGAGATATCCCAGGAACATCGGCACCAGAGCCATGTAGAGCCCCACCGCGGCATTGCCCCAGGAGGCGAGCAGCGGCGCCCCGGTTATCAAAAGGACTGGCATCAGCATCAGGCCGCCCAGCCCGAAGGTGGCCCCCATGGCAGCTCGGGAAGCAATGCCACGCTGCATGAGGTGGCGTGCCGTCCATGAATACAAGGCATAGGTAAGGCCGGCCAACAACCCCAGCAGCACGCCGGGGATCACACCCGATTCCGTTCCGGTCGGTACATGGCCGCTGCCTTCGGCCAGGCAGAGTAACGCCATACCGGCTAGCCCAAGCCCAGCGCCGGTTATCCAACGCCGGGTGAGCCGAAGCCCGTCCAGATGATACTCGATCAGCGCCGAGAGCAGCGGTGCCGAGCCGATGGAGACGACTGTACCAATGGTGACCCCGGCCAGGCGCATTGAGGCATAGAACGCCAGCGGATAAATCGCCACGCCCAGCGCGCCCAGCAGCAGGTACTGCCACTGCGCTCGCAGCAGTTCGGCATGGCGGTAGATCCGCCCGGCAGAGAGGGCGGCCTGCATGAGGCCACCGCCGCCCATGGCCACGGCACCGATGGCGACGGCGCTAACGCCTGGAGCGAAGGTCGCCGCGGTACCGGTGGTCCCCCATAGGATGGCGGCCACCAGAACGGCGGCAATGCCCAGTAGGTGATCGCTGGCTCGCTGATTCATCGCGTTGTCGTGGCTCAATGAAATCGGATACTCATATGGGTGGTAAGTTGGCCATCCCAAACGAGGTGTATGATGGCGCGGAAAACGTCGTTCCTTTTCCATGAAATTCAAGCAGGAAGCCGCAAGCCTAGTGCTGGAACAACCGCCGATCAACCAAATGGGGCTTTCCATGAGTAACCTTGGGGTCTTAAACACCTGGGTCGCCATAGGTCTCATGGAAAGCGATGGCATAAATCGTTGAGTGCAGGCAGCCGCGAGGGCGATTACTGGCCAAAGCGCTGCAGCTGCATTTCCTGCAAGCGGCTCAAGGTACGACGGAAGGGAAAGGCCAGCGCGCCGTCGCGGTAGAGCTCATTTAACGGCACGGCTGCCTCCAGATAAAGCGGTACACAGCGGTCATAACATTCATCAACCAGCGCAATAAAGCGGCGCACACCATCGTCCTGATGCGTTAGCGCCGGCAGCTGGCGATCTCCGGCTTCCACCTGCAACACGCCATCTTCGGTGCCACGAGCTATCGACTTTTGCTGGCCACTACCGGTCAGCCGAGGCACCTCACTTAAGAAAATATAGGAAAAGCGCTCACACAGCTCAATAAAATCCTGTGATGCCAGCTTTTGCTCGCATAGATCATCGTAACGGCACCACAGCGCATGTTGGCTGCGCTGCACGACCGTGATCTGACGGTGCCCAAGCAGCAAGGATTCACGATGAGGCCGCTCGTCTTTGCTGAGCTGTTTGGCAAAGGCGTTTTCCAGCGCCTTTGGCTCATTCACCCAATAGCGTTGCTGACGCTCCCCGGGATGCAGCCGGTGATCCTGGTCACCGTCAACGCTCACCACCTGCATATGGTGTTTAATGGCCGCAATGGCCGGCAATAGTCGTTCACGATTAAAGCCGTCTTTGTACAGTTCATCTGGCGGCTGGTTAGACGTGCTTACTATGACCAGACCTTGAGCCAGCAACTGCTGGAACAAGCCACCTAACAGCATGGCATCGCCGATATCGCTGACAAACAGCTCGTCCAGACAGAGTACACGCGCTTCAGACGCCAGCTCCTGCGCAAGCAGGTCCAGGGGAGATTTCTGCCCGGTTAGCTGAAACAGGCGCCGGTGTACCCAGCGCATGAAGCGGTGAAAATGCTGTCTGCGGGCCGGCACGGTTAACGCCCGGTGAAACTGATCCATTAACCAGGTTTTACCTCGCCCCACAGGCCCCCAGAGATACACACCCTGAATATCCGCCTGGCCCGCCTGCAGCTGTTCATGGCAGCGCTGCAAGCCAAGGACTGCCTCATGCTGAGCCGGGTCGTCCTTAAAGCCCAGGGCCAGTGCCTGCCGATAGGCTGAGTGAGGGGAGGGCGGTGTCGCCGTTGAGCTGAGAGGCCTCATATCACTATCGAGTCCCGCATGATGAAAAATCTGCCTGTTCACGAAAGAAAACTGAATCGCCCCGAGTATTGAGACAAAACGCGCGCAGCAGAGCGACGTTGCCAGAAACGCTGTCCGCTCGAGCTTGGGAGTCGCTGAGCTATTCTATTCCTTGGGCCACATCCCTGCAGACCTGCCTATCCATATCTATTTTCATTCTCTCTGCTTAAAAGCGGTTGAGCGGCACTTTCAAATACACCTGGCCGTTGTCTTCCGCCGGGGGCAGTTCGCCGGCGCGCATGTTCACCTGCACCGAGGGCAGTAGCAGCCGGGGCATGCCCAGGGTGGCGTCGCGCTCGGTGCGCATCTTGACGAACTCGGCCTCGCTTACGCCGTCATGCACGTGGACGTTATGGGCGCGCTGTTTGGCCACGCTGGTTTCGTGCTGGTAGGTGTCCCGGCCGGGCGCCTTGTAATCGTGGCAGAGAAACAGCCGCGTCTCGTCGGGCAGCGCCAGCACTTTCTGGATGGAGCGGTACAGCGCCTGAGCATCGCCGCCGGGGAAGTCGCAGCGGGCGGTGCCGTAGTCGGGCATGAACAGAGTATCGCCGACGAAGGCGGCATCGCCGATCACGTAGGTGAGACACGCCGGCGTATGGCCGGGGGTATAGAGTACCTGTCCTTCCAGCTCGCCGATGGCGAAGGTGTTGCCTTCCTCAAACAGGCGATCGAACTGGCTGCCGTCCCGGGCGAACTCGGTGCCGGCGTTGAACGCCTTGCCGAAGACGTCCTGAACCACGGTGATGTTGGCGCCGATGCCGGTCCAGCCGCCGAGCTGCTCGTGCAGATAGGGGGCGGCGGACAGGTGGTCGGCGTGAACGTGGGTTTCCAGCACCCATTCCACGCTTAGCCCCTCGGCGCGGATAAAGTCGATAATGGCGTCGGCCGAGCGCACGTCGGTGCGTCCGGCGGCGTAGTCGAAGTCGAGCACCGAGTCGATGATGGCGCAGGCCGTGCTTTTGGGGTCGCGCACCACGTAGCTGAAAGTGCTGGTGGCGTCGTCAAAAAACGCCGTCACCGTCGGGATGGATACGTCTTGAATCGGCATGGGAAAGGCCCTCCGTCAAAGAATGGGTCAGGAACCGGGGGAGGCGCAGAACTGCTCGTAGAGCGTTTCAATCACCGCCATGGCCCTGTCGTCCTTGATCCGATAATAAATCTGCTTGCCTTCCCGCCGCGTGGCGACCAGGTCTTCTCGCCTCAGTACGGCGAGCTGTTGGGAAAGCGTGGGCTGCTCAATGCCCAGCTCGCGCTCCAGGTCGCCGACGTTCATTTCGTCCTGGGAAAGCTGGCACAGCAGTATCAGGCGGTCGGTATTGGCCAGTGTCTTGAGCAGCTTTCTGGCTTCTCCGGCGCTCTCGCGCAGGCGAGATAGCTCAATGGGGGTAGCATCCGGCATGGCGCTTGGGTCTCAGTGTCCCGGGGGAGTTATTTAATAATAGCATATTATATATTTACTGAGAGTATTGAGCGCCCCGGCTAACCTATAAAAACCACGCCCCTCTAGCTTGCCGGAGGGGGTTGCTACCACACCAGAGAGAGCCACCATGAACATTCGCCATCCCTTCGCGCTGGGATTGGCTAGGTGCATGGTCGATATGTCTTCTCGACTGGCGCGCCAATAAATGTCGTGGGCCGGGGTCGTTCCGGCCGAACAGCCAGGTGAGTTATTCCACGATCATCACCGATTTGACGTTGACGAACTCCTTCATGCCAAAGCCGCCGTGCTCACGGCCGTAGCCGCTGTCCTTGACACCGCCGAAGGGCAGCTGGGGCTGGGCGATGCGGTAGCCGTTGACGTTGACCATGCCGGTATCGAAGAGGTTGCGGGCGATATGGATGGCGCGCTTCTCGTCCCTGGAGAAAATGCCGCCGCCGAGGCCGTAGCGCGAGTCGTTGGCGACACGAATGGCTTCATCTTCGTTTGCCACACGAATCAGTGACGCGACCGGGCCGAACAGCTCCTCGTCGTAGGCGGGCATGCCGGGCTTCACATCTTCCAGTACGGTACTGGGGTAGAAGTAACCCGGGCCGTCAGGGATTTCACCGCCGAACACGCAGGTCGCTCCAGCGTCAACGGAGCGCTTGACCAGGTCATGCAGGGTATCCCGCAAGTCGTCGCGTGCGATGGGGCCAAGCTGGGTGTTCTTGTCGGTTGGGTCACCGTATTCGATCTGGCGCATCTCCTCGACGAACTTGTCGCGGAACTGCTGATAGACGGAATCCACCACGATAAAGCGCTTGGCGGCGACGCAGGTTTCGCCGTTATTGAAGATCCGTGCCTGACTGCAGGTTTTGACTGCCAGATCGATATCCGCGTCATCCAGTACCAGGAAGGCGTCGTTGCTGCCCAGCTCCAGCACGGATTTCTTCAGGCACTCACCCGCCTTGGAAGCCACGGCGCTGCCGGCGCGGGGGCTGCCCGTCAGGGTCACGCCGCGCACGTATTCGTGCTCGATGAGCTGATTGACCTGGTCTGCGCCAATGAGCAGGTTGCGGAATACGTTCTTCGGCAGGCCGGCCTCAATGAAGACCTTCTCGATCTCCATCGCCGATCCCCAGACGTTGGGGGCGTGCTTCAGCAGCACGGTGTTGCCCGCCATGATGTTGGCAATGCTGTAGCGAATGACCTGATAGAACGGGAAGTTCCAGGGCTGGATACCCAAAATCACGCCCATTGGCTGATAGCTGACCAGCGCACGGCCGCCGTCGAGCTCGCGCTCTTCGTCCGCCAGTTCTTTCCCCGCGTTATCGGCGCTGTACTCGCAGATCGCGGCGCACAGCTCGATTTCAGCGCCGCCCTGAGCAATCGGCTTGCCCATTTCCCGGGTCATCAGCGCTACGTACTCATCCTTTTTCGCCCGCAGACGCTTGGCGATATTGCGCAGGATGTTGCCGCGCTCCTCAAGGCTGGTCGTGCGCCATTCGAGGAAGGCTTGGTGGGAGTCACGAACTGCTTGCAGTGCCTGGTCGTCGCTGATCAGCTCATAGGTGGCAATAACCTCGCCGGAGGCTGGGTTGATGGTCTGATGTGTCTTTGCCATGTTATTCATCCTTTTTGCAATGGTTCATAGAGCCCGTTTGGAACGGGGTTCTGACGTAGGCCTGTTCTCTCGATCCTCAGGACCTGACTGACGCCATGCTGACGATAAAGTGGTAACGGCAAGCATTATAAGAAGTACAGCCAGACAATGGGAGCAACGTTTCTACGGGGTTTTTGCATATTCCTACTAATTTAAGGCGCCTATGCGGATGATAAGGGGATAAATTGGCATAATCGTCCCGCCCTCGTATCAAGGAGTCCAGGATGTCCGCAAACTCACCGACCGATGTTCTCATCGAACTGATTGCCCCCTTGGTCGAGCGTGACGGTTACACCACGACGTTACTGCCATCGGTGACGCTGATGGCGCTACGCCGGCCCGTCCCACGAACACCGCTGATATACGAACCAAGCCTGAATATCGTCGCCCAGGGCTACAAGGTCGGCTACCTTGGCGATCGCGAGATCCACTACGGCCCAGGGCAATATCTGGTGCAGACGCTGCCGCTGCCGTTCGAGTGCGAAATCCATGCGTCGCTCGAATCACCGCTGTTGGGGGTGTCGATACGCCTTGATCCGGCGCTGCTGGGGGAGCTGGTGGCGGCCATGGGGGAAAGCGGTGTCCCGAATAAAGCCTCGCCCGAGCCCATGGCTTCAGTGTCGATGGACGAGCGCATGCAGGGTGCCGTGGTGCGGCTACTGCAAGCGCTGCATGACTCCGGCGAGTGTGCAGCCATGGGCTCGCTGCGGGTGCGCGACGTGGTGTTTGAGGCGTTGAAGGGGCAGCAGGGGGCGGCACTGCGTGCCCTGGTGCATCATCAGGGGCACTATTCGCAAATCGTCCGTGTACTGTCTTGTCTGCACGCTAGCTACGCGGAGGAAGTGTCGGTGGAGAGTCTGGCACGTCAGGCCAATATGAGTCCCTCTGCCTTCCATCAGCATTTCAAGCAGATCACCCAGGCCTCGCCGCTGCAATATCTCAAGCGGCTGCGCCTGATCAAGGCCCAGCAGCTGCTCGTTCAGGACACGCATAATGTCAATCAGATTGCCGAGGCCGTCGGCTACCGCAGCGCTTCCCAGTTCAGCCGTGACTACAAGCGCTGTTTCGGCAGCTCGCCTCTGCGGCATCGCAAGGAAGAACATGCCCTGCAAGCGCCATGAGCTGTACTGGCCAACAACACTTGGCCCCTACAAGCGGAAGTAGTCAGACATACCGACCACACCATGCCTTCTGTCAGCGTGGGGAGCGTATTCTGGCTCAGATCGCGGCGGTGAATGTTGCATTTAATGGGGTGATTTTTTCTTGCATACATACAGGGATGTATATATATTTAGCCGCCCAGTTATTAAGTTAGAAGTGACTAATGAAAGTAATGAAAAATAGCACCCAGCTGATGAGCTCCCTCGTAATGCCATTGGCAATGCTGGCAATGGCCGGCTCGGTTCAGGCCGCGGCAGCCTCCAATGAATGGTCGGTAGGGCTGGGAGTGGGTGCCGCCTGGTCGCCAGAATATCGCGGCGCCGATAGCCATGAGTGGGAAGCGCTGCCCTGGATTCAGGCGAGTAAAGGTCGCTTCTCTTTAGGCCCTGTTGAGGGGCTGAGCTATGACCTGCTGGCGGGGGAAAATTGGACGCTGGCATCCTCGCTGTCTTATGCCAGGGGGCGTGATAACACGGGCGCTCTGGATGATTTTGACGACGTGCATGGCAGCCTCATGGCCGGCTTTTTGGCCAGCTGGACGAATGGCCCCTGGCAGCTAAACAGTGATATCGCCGGGCCGGTAACCGGGGATCTTGAAGGGGTGCGGGCGCGTGGCTATCTGCGCTATCGAGGCCAGTTCACCAAGCGTCTGCGGTTTGCCGTTGGTCCGGGCGCTACCTGGGGTAATGGCCGTTGGAATCAGGCTCTATTCGATATTTCCGCCAGGGATGCCGCGAACTCTGGTTTAAAGCGTTATCACGCCGGGGGAGACTATGTCCAGGGCAGCATGAATGGCCGACTCACTTACTTACTGACTCGCAAACTGAGTGTCTCGGCCGTCACTCAGTACAGCCGTCTGTTGGGTGACGCTGCCGACAGCCCGATCGTCGATGACGTGGGTGATAATAACCAATGGCTTGGAAGTCTGGCGATTAACTATCAACTCTGATTGCCAGCCGGTATATGCTGTTTCGATAAGAAAATCATGCAGCGGCCAAGCGTTTTTGGTCGCTGCCTTTTGAGCATTTCGCCACACAGATACGCAAAGAGGACGCTGACATGTATGATCCGAAAAATTTTACCCTGGAGGGCCAGGTTGCCGTCGTTACCGGGGCTGGGGCCGGTATTGGCCGCGCTATTGCCGAAACCTTTGCCGCTGCCGGCGCCGCGGTCATGGTCAGTGACCTCAAGGCAGAGGCAGCACAGGAAGTTGCAGACGGCATCAAGACGCAGGGCGGCAGGGCCACCGGTATTGCCTGCGATATCACCAAGGAAGATGACCTGGCCGGACTGGTCGACAGCACGACAAGGGAATTTGGCAAGCTCACGACTCTCGTCGGCAACGCGGGCGGCGGCGGCCCAAAACCCTTTGATATGTCGATGGACGAATTTCGCTGGGCCTATGAGCTGAACGTGTTTTCGCTGTTTCGGCTGTCCCAGCTTGCCGCGCCCGAGATGGAAAAGGCCGGGGGCGGCTCGATCCTTGCCATCACCTCAATGTCGGCGGAAAACAAGAACCAGCGCATGGCGTCTTACGGCTCCTCCAAGGCGGCGACCAGCCATCTGGTGCGCAATATCGCGTTCGACCTGGGGCCGAAAGGCATCCGGGTGAACGGTGTCGCGCCCGGCGCCACGCGGACGGATGCGCTGAAATCCGTCCTGAACGACGAAATCGAGACAACGATGCTGGCGCACACGCCGATCAATCGCCTGGGCGAGCCCGGCGATATGGCTAACGCGGCGCTGTTTCTGTGTTCGCCCGCCGCGAGCTGGATCAGCGGTCAGATCCTGACCGTGTCGGGCGGCGGTGTGCAAGAGTTGGACTGACGATTCCCCCAATTTGCTACAGAAGATCGGCCTTGCCGCTGGCGGTTTCCCTGGCGGGTGGTCGCCCACCTGATAACGATCCGAGCAAGCGTCGTGTCTGAACAGAGCCGCATTGGATTGATACCGATGGATGGGAGAGGTTTTTGTATGTTCAGGAGATAGGCCAAACAGTATAACATGCGCTTCCATCATCTTAGGAGACTGACCATGACGCAACGGCATCGATACGCCCGTGCTTCTCTGTGGCAGGGGGCGGCTCTTGCTCTGCTGTGCCTGCCGGCTATGGCCCAGCAGGCGGATACTGCCGCCGGCCAGGACAGAGCCCAAGCCGGCTGGATGCAAGGCTTCCCGCCGCCGGAAAACCGCACCATTCGCTTCACCGACGACGACTACTTCGCCCCGCCCAAGATGGGATGGACGGTATGCCACTTCCGCGAGCTGATGCCCACCGCCGGCGTGGATAACGGCACCGACTGCGCGCGCAAGCTGCCCAAAAAGCTGGATGAAGGCATCGGTGAGGTCAGCTTCACCCCCACCGGCGGCGGCGAGTCGATGACCTTTGACGAGGCTTTTACCGTCAACCACAGCGACGGCGTGCTGGTGATGCACAAGGGCGAGGTGGTCTACGAGCGCTACGCCGGCTGCCTGGATGAAAATACTCTGCACGGCGTGATGTCAGTGACCAAGTCGATCACTGGGCTGATCGGCGAAACCCTGATCGCCGAGGGCAAGCTCGACGACAGCGCCGAGGTCAGCGAGATCATCCCCGAGCTTGAAGGCAGCGCCTTCGGCGATGCCACGGTGCGCCAGGTGATGGACATGACCACCGCGCTGGACTACTCCGAAGACTACTCCGACCCTGACGCCGACGTCTGGACCTACGCCAAAGCCGGCAGCCCCCTGCCGCCGCCGGACGACTACGACGGCCCGCGCAGCTACTTTGCCTTTCTGGAAACCGTGGATAAAGACGCCAACCAGGCCCACGGCGACGCCTTTGGCTACCGCACGGTCAACGCCGACGCGCTGGGCTGGCTGATTGCTCGCAGCACCGGGCAAAGCGTAGCCGACTGGCTGGCCGAGCGGGTGTGGTCAACGCTTGGCACCGAGCGCGAAGCTTTCTACACCGTGGACTCTATCGGCACGCCCTTCGCCGGCGGCGGCTTTAACGCCACCCTGCGCGACCTGGGCCGGCTGGGGCAGCTGGTGCTCAACGACGGCGAGCTTGACGGCGAGCAGATCATCCCCGCGGCGGCCATCGACAATATCCGTCAGGGCGGAGATCAAAAGGCCTTCGCCAAGGCCGGCTACGAAGGGCTTCCCGACTGGAGCTATCGCGGCATGTGGTGGGTAAGCCATGACGACCACGGCGCCTTTTCTGCCCGGGGCGTGCACGGCCAGACGATCTGGATAGATCCTAAGGCCGAGATGGTCATCGTGCGGCTGGCCTCGCACCCCAAGGCCGCCAACGCCGCCAGCGACCCTACTTCGCTCCCGGCCTACCGCGCCGTGAGCGAGTATTTGATGGATCAGCCGTAACGCTTGCTGTCGGCTTGGCGCAGTGCTGTTCCACAACTTTCCGCACACCAGGGCACACCAGTAAGGAGTTAAGATATGAAACGCTATGACTACGTGATCGCCGGGGGTGCGGTGTGAGCACCGAAGCTGCAGACCCTGAACGACCTCCGGAGCACGCAGACAAGACAGTCCTTCCACCGGTTAACTGGCCCGTGTTCATCTGGGCCGCCATCGGGTCGATCGCCATCACCCTGTGGGCGCTTATCACCCCCGAATCTGCCCAGGAGGCGCTCGGTGCCGTGGTGGGGTGGACCTCGGGCTGGTTCGGGTGGTTCTATGTCCTGCTCGCAGGCGGGGTGCTTACCTTCGTGATCTACCTTGCCTTCTCCCGTTTTGGCAACACCAAACTCGGGCCGGAAAACTCCAAACCCGAGTTCTCCACCATCGCGTGGGCATCCATGCTGTTCGCCGCCGGCATCGGTACCGACCTGATGTTCTTCGCCGTCGCCGAACCCGTTACCCAGTACCTGCACCCGCCCTCGGGCGCAGCGGAAACGGTCGACGCCGCCCGTCAGGCCACCGTGTGGACCCTGTTCCACTACGGGCTCTCCGGGTGGGGAATGTACGCCCTGATGGGGATGGCCCTGGCGTATTTCGCCTACCGGATGAAACTGCCCCTCGCCGTCCGCTCCGCGCTCGCCCCGATCTTTGGCAGTCGCATCCACGGCCCCCTGGGGGACACCGTGGACTTTGCCGCACTTCTGGGCACCATCTTCGGGGTGGCCACCTCGCTGGGGATCGGCGTGGTGATGGTCAACGTGGGGCTCGCCACCGTGCTTGGGGTGCCGGTAAGTACCGCTACCCAGGTGGCGATCGTCGTCATGGGAGTGGGTGTCGCCATCCTCTCGGCAGTATCCGGGGTCGATAAAGGCATCAAGTTCCTCTCGCTGATGAACGTGTTCTTCGCGATCGCTCTGAGCCTATGGGTCCTTGTCACCGGGAAGACCCAGTACCTGCTGGACGGACTGGTGCTGAACATTGGGGACTTCGTCAACATGTTCCCGGACATGGTCCTGCAGACCTTCGCCTTCGAGGACACCGGTACCTGGATGAGCGACTGGACGCTGTTCTTCTGGGCCTGGTGGGTCGCGTGGGCCTCCTTTGTCGGCATGTTCCTCGCCCGGATTTCCCGGGGTCGCACGATTCGCCAGTTCGTCACCGGTACGCTGACCATTCCGTTCGTGTACATCCTCATGTGGATCTCCATCTACGGCAACTCCGCCCTGGACATCATCCGCAGCGGGGACGCCGCGTTCGGTGCCAATACCGTACTTAATCCCGAAAGCGGGTTCTACGAACTGCTCTCGCACTACCCTGCGTTCATGTTCATCGCTGGGCTTGCGACACTGACTGCGCTGCTGTTCTACGTCACCAGCGCCGACTCTGCTGCCCTGGTCATGGCGAACCTCTCCTCCCGCCTGCCTACCCCGCAGCACGACGGACGGCCTGCACTGCGGATCTTCTGGGCGATTGCCACCGGCGCGCTTACGATCGCGATGCTCATTGTGGGCGGGATCGGCGCATTGCAAAGTGCCACGGTCATCATGGGGCTGCCGTTTTCCTTCGTCATGATCCTGGTGATGGTCAGCCTGTACCGGTCGCTACGGGTGGAAGCCCGGCGTCTGGACAGCAGGGAGCAGGCAATGCCCGTGGCGGGGCGCGCCGCCCGTGGGGGGGAGGTACGCTGGCAGCATCGCCTGGGGCGGATGCTCACCTTCCCCAACGCAGGGCGAGCCCGGGAGTTCGAAGAAAAGGTTCTTCTGCCCACCCTCGGAGAAATCGTCGATGAACTCGCCGGGCGGGGGATCACCGCCACCTGTGAAAAGCACCTTGACGAGGAAGGGGAGAGATATATCGAACTCGAGGTAGACCCCTCCTCCGAACACCCCTTCCACTACCAGGTGTTCCGCAAGGAAGCACCGATACCGCATTTCGGCGGGCGCCCAACCCAGGTGGCAGACAAGTTCGTGCGCATGGAGGTTTATCTCGACGTCGCCGCCTCACAAGGTTACGACATCATGGGCTACACCAAGGGACAGCTGCTGGACAACGTGCTGGATCAGTACGAACGCCATCTGGAATTCCTGCAGATGCAGGAGTTTGTGCTCAATGCTCAGGAGGCGAGCTGACGTGTGACGTGAGCGCGCGAGTGAATGCGCAGACCTGACCATGGTAGGGAGGCCTGCAGGCCTCCCTATTGATCTACCCGGCACTGGTGCGCACCAATGCCGAGTAGATCACTTTTGAAAGCAGGGCAACATTCGGAAATCAGTCACCACCTGGGCACAGAGTGGGCACCGTTTGGGCACAGGCATAAAAAAAGGACCTACGCGTTAACGTAGGTCCTTGAAAAAACTGGTGCGCCCAGCAGGATTCGAACCTGCGACCCTCGGCTTCGGAGGCCGATACTCTATCCAGCTGAGCTATGGGCGCTTGATGGGTGCGTATCCTAACGGCCTCGTCGCCGTGTGTCCAGCGGTTATCGCCGGTTCAACAGCGCGTGGCCTGAAAAAATATTCTGCCCCCTACACAACATCGGCGTGGCGAGTCACCAGAGCTTATGCTCCAGCGCCGTCGTAGCACCCGGCAACAAAAAAGCGCCCGTAGGCGCTTGATTGTCTTGCTTGTTTGGTGGAGGCGGCGGGAATTGAACCCGCGTCCGCCGACACTCGCCCATTGGCTCTACATGCTTAGATTTCGTCTTTTGTTTTAGCGCGACTGACTCCGACGATCAGGATCCAGTCACGCGAGCCTTCAAAGGTTTAACAGTTGACGTGAAGACGCCGCCAACTGCGATCCTGTCAGTTTTAGCTCGTATCTCCGCAGCCATGAACAGGCACATGGCCTTGGAGCCGGACAAGAAGCTAGCAGTTTTTACGCTGCCAGCGCGCCCTGAGCATAGTTTTCGTCGTTTGCGACTATTTTTCGTGATGTTGGATTTACGAGATACATCACGCTCTCGGCATGCACCGCAGGGTTTGTCATCGGCGTCGAGACCATGTCGCCCCCTTAGCGTGTAAGCATTCTAACGTGCTCACCTTTCATTGACCAGCTATTCTTTGTTTTGTTCCCGCATGATACGACCTTTCTGCCGCTGCCAGTCGCGGGCTTTTTCGGTGGCGCGTTTGTCGTGCTGCTTCTTGCCGCTGACCAGGGCCAGCTCGCACTTCACCAGGTTGCGTTTCCAGTACAGTTTGAGCGGTACGCAGGTGTGTCCCTTGTCCTGGGTCCGGGAAAATATCTTGGCAATTTCCCTGCGATGCAAAAGCAGCTTGCGGGTGCGGGTAGGGTCGGCAGTCTCATGGGTGCTAATAGTGTCCAGCGGCATGATGTGGCTGCCCAGCAGCCAGGCTTCACCCCGACGCACCAGAATGTAGGTATCGGTAAGCTGGGCCTTGCCTGCACGCAGGCTTTTGACCTCCCAGCCGGCAAGCGCAAGCCCGGCTTCAAAGGTCTCGTTGATGTGGTATTCAAAGCGCGCCTTTTTATTCTGGGCAATAACGCTGCTGCCCGGCCCTTTCTTGGTTTTTCCCTTCTTTGTGGCCATATCACCTCGTCATTGATCTGTGGGTTGCCCTTCGTGAATGGAAAAGGCGTGGTACCATTCATGGAAAATTGCCCCAATGATACGCCTTGGGCACTATGAAGTCAGCGGAGAGGTCAATGCCAACCGTGAATCGTTCCGCCCTGGTGCGGCATACTCCCCAGCAAATGTTTGAGCTGGTGAACGACTTTGAGCAATACCCGCAGTTTTTACCCGGCTGCCGTCGTGCCCGGCTGCTGGAGCGTGACGAAACCCACCTAGTGGGGGAAATGACGCTTGGGCGTGCCGGCGTCGAGCAGACCATCACCACGCGCAATGACCTTTATACGCCCGAGCGAATTGAGATGTCGCTGGTAAAAGGGCCGTTCAAGCGTCTCAAAGGGCGCTGGCTGTTCATCCCCGTGGACGATACAACGTGCCGGGTCAGTCTGGAGATGGAGTTCGAGTTTGCCAACCGTCTGCTGAGCATGGCGTTTGGCAAGCTGTTTGAGCAGATTGCCGTCCAGCTGGTGGATTCCTTTACTCGCCGTGCCGATGAGCTGTATGGCCGCTGACAAGGAGGGAAGCTTGAGTACAGCGGGTGGTTCGTTGAGCGTTGAGGTGACGTTTGCTCTGCCGGACAAGCAGCGCCTGATTAGCCTTGAGGTTACGCCGGGCACGTCCGCCGCCCAGGCGGTTGCCCGGGCGGATCTGCCTGGCCTGTTTCCGGAAGTCCCCGCCGAGACGTTTCAGCGGCCGGATATGGGTATTTTCGGCAGGGCACTGCGCGAGCCGGCTAACTACCGGCTGCGCGAGGGCGATCGCGTTGAGGTCTACCGGCCTCTGGTGATTGACCCCAAGGCTGCTCGGCTGGCTCGGGCCAAGCGCCAGCAACGTTGAGCTAGCGTCGCGGCGTGCTGGCAGGGCCGGCATCCGGCGCCGAGACTCCGGTGCTTTCTTCGGGCATCGCCTCGAGGGGATCAGCGCCTTCACTGGCACCGGGCGCAGTGTTGATATCAAGCGGCAGGTCCTTGGCGATATTGCCCTCCTTTTCGATGTTGACCAGCTGTCCGGCGTCATCAAAGGTGAGCGTGAGACGCCGAGTTTCAACGTCGCTATAGGCCTTGTCCAACTGGAAGACATAGTCCCATTCGTGGGCGTCAAACGGGGCTTCCAGCAGAGGGCGTCCCATGATGCGGGTGACCTGGCGCTGGCTCATGCCGGGACGCAGCTGCTGGGCCATTTCCTGGGTGATCAGATTGCCCTGGGGGATATCGCGCTTGTACACACCAAAGGTGCTGCAACCGCTGACGGTGGCCAAGGTAACGGAAAGAGCGATGATTCTCGTCAGTTTTTGCATTTGCGCCTGTTCTTCACTATCGTGGTTTTGGTCGATCATACCCGACCTAACCTGTTACTGCGAAGAGTGACCATGGCCGATCAGAATCATGAGCTGCGTAAAGCCGGGTTAAAAGTGACCCTGCCGCGGGTAAAAATCCTGCAGATTCTCGAACACGCTTCGGGAAAGGATCACCTGAGCGCCGAAGAAGTTTACAAGACCCTGATTGATGCGGGTGAGGATGTGGGGTTGGCCACCGTATACCGGGTGTTGACTCAGTTCGAGTCAGCCGGCCTTGTGATACGGCATAATTTCGACGGCGGGCATGCGCTGTTCGAGATGGCCCAGGAAGAACACCATGACCACATCGTTTGCCTGGAAAGCGGGGAAATTTTCGAGTTTGTGGATAAAGTTATTGAGCGTCGCCAGCAGGAGATCGCCGAGGAGCACGATTTCGAGCTCGTCGATCATGCGCTTGTGCTGTACGTACGCCCACGCAATTCAGAATCGTCTCATCGAGAAGGCAGCGCACAGCCCAAGGGCGTTGCGCCCAAAAAGTAGCGCAAGCGCCTCAGCTGATTGCATCACGACGGCAGGCCAATGGCCTGCCGTTTTTCTGTGTTACAGCTTTTGTGCGCTCACGGCTTCCCAGAGGGCCTGCAGGCGCGGGCGCTTCAGGCGTCGGCGAAGCACGCAAAGTCCAACGTCGTAATGGGGGAGTTCGGGCTTGACGTTGAGGATCTGGACGCGGGCCGCCAGGGGGCTGTTATCCAGCACGATCTGCGGTACCACGCCTACGCCAAACCCCAGGCCGACCATGCTGACAATCGCCTCGTGCCCGGCTACCTGGGCGTAAATGTGTGGTGAAACGCCCAGTGCCTTGAACCAGGTGTCGGCGTATTCCCGCGACAAACCGGCTTCGGAAAGGATCATGGGCACAGTGCGCCACTGCTCGGGAGTTGAGCTGTCCGGGGCCTGTGGGAGCCAGCCTAGCGGCGCGTTGGGGGCAATGAAAACCAGCGGTGAGCGGGTTAGCGACTTGAATGCCAGCGCCTGCGGGGGCGTGCGCGGTCTCGGCGTGATTGCCATGTCGTCGTCGCCGGCAAGAACTCGGCTCATGGCATCCGCCGGATCTCCCGTACGCAGCTTGAGCTCGATGCCCGGGTGTTGGGCGCGAAAGTCGCTGAGCAGCGCGTAGAGAAAGCTGTAGCTTGCGGTCACCGAGCAGTAAATACTGATGGTGCCGGTCAGCTGGGTGGCATCATCGGCCAGGGTGCGTCTGATATTTTCCCATTGCTCAAGAGTGTCGCGCGCATAGCGCTGGAACATGAGTCCCTGCCGGGTCAGCGTTACGTGGCGGTTATCGCGCTCAAAAAGCGTAGCGGAGAGCGTCTCTTCGAGCTGTTGAATCGCGCGGCTGAGCGTCGACGGGCTGATATGGCAAAGCTCGCTGGCGCGACCAAAGTGCAGAGTGTCAGCCAGGGTCATAAAGTAATGAAGCGAGCGGAAGTCCATGGCGTCTCCGTTGTTGCAATATTTGCAATGTTGTATTGCAAATATAGCGTTTTACGCAATAAGCAGGATGGCGTAAAGTTTGTTCATGCCGCCGTGCGCATGTCGTAGCGTCTGCGCTGCTGAGGGTGGCTTCTGGCGCCGACGCTGCCCGTTTCGCCGGCACTTATTCTGTCCGTTCTGTTTCTATCTGCACCGTTCTGGAGCTTTAGCTATGCGCGTTTATTATGATAAAGACTGCGATTTGTCCCTGATCCAGGCCAAGAAGGTTGTGATTGTCGGCTATGGCTCCCAGGGTCACGCTCATGCCAACAACCTGAAGGAATCCGGCGTGGATGTCACCGTGGCGCTGCGTGAGGGCTCTTCTTCTGCCGCCAAGGCTGAGGCCGCAGGGCTGAAAGTGGCAACCGTGGCCGAGGCGTGCAAGACCGCAGACGTGGTCATGATGCTGGCGCCGGATGAGAACCAGAAAGCCATTTACGAAAACGAGATGGCGCCTAACCTGAAAGAAGGGGCGACACTCGCTTTTGCCCACGGGTTTAACGTTCACTATAACCAGATTGAAGCGCGCAAGGATCTTGATGTGGTCATGATTGCGCCCAAGGCCCCGGGGCATACCGTGCGTAGCGAGTTTGTCCGCGGTGGCGGTATCCCCGACCTGGTTGCGATCCACCAGAACGCATCGGGCAGTGCCAAGGAGCTCTCGCTGTCCTACGCCGCAGGTATTGGTGGTGGCCGCAGCGGCATCATCGAGACCACCTTCCAGGACGAGACCGAAACTGACCTGTTCGGCGAGCAAGCCGTACTTTGCGGCGGTACCGTTGAGCTGGTGCGAGCCGGTTTCGAGACGCTGACCGAAGCCGGCTACGCGCCGGAAATGGCCTACTTCGAGTGCCTCCATGAGCTCAAGCTGATCGTTGACCTGATGTATGAAGGCGGCGTTGCCAACATGAACTACTCCATCTCCAACAACGCGGAGTACGGTGAGTACGTAACTGGCCCGAAGATCATCAACGAGCAGTCCCGGGCGGCCATGCGCAGCGCCTTGAAGGATATTCAGACGGGCGAATACGCCAAGATGTTCATCAACGAAGGCGAGACCAACTATCCGTCGATGACCGCCCGTCGCCGTCTCAATGCCGAGCACGAGATGGAGACAGTCGGGGCTAAGCTGCGCGGCATGATGCCCTGGATCGCAGCAAACCAGCTGGTCGACAAAGAGAAGAACTAAGCGGCCAATGCTCTTTAACAGAGCAGCCAGGCGCTGCTCTGTTCTGCCTATCAAAGCGCGCACGATGCCAATCGTGCGCGCTTTTTGCGTTTTATCAACTGCGCGTTGAAGCCCTTTCGGTGGTGGTTGTGGCGCCACCATGTAAAATGCAGGGCGTAGCGCAACAAATTTGCGTTTAGGCCGTGACCCCGTGAATCGGAATACCATCCATGACGCAAGGTAACTGCTATGACTCAGGATAATCGTGACGCATCGTCATCCCCGGCATCGTCGCATGACGAACAGGCGGATACCCGCCGCAATGAAGATATGGCAGCCACTTTCATGCGCGAGACAGAGGTGGTCGAAGAGTCCATGGTCGAGGGTGAAAAGGTGCGTCGTAAGGGGATATATCTGCTGCCCAATCTCTTTACCACATCGGCGCTGTTTTCCGGATTTTTTGCCGTTGTGGCCGGTATTAATGGGGATTTTTCCGCAGCGGCCATCGCTATTTTCATTGCCATGGTGCTGGACGGGCTGGACGGGCGCGTGGCGCGTATGACGAATACGCAAAGTGAGTTTGGTGCGGAATATGACAGCCTGGCCGATATGCTCTCGTTCGGCATGGCACCGGCGCTGGTAGCGTTCACCTGGATTCTGCAGGATATCGGGAAGCCCGGCTGGATCGTGGCGTTTCTCTACGTAGCCTGTGCTGCCTTGCGGCTGGCACGCTTCAACGTCCAGATCGGCAGCGTGGATAAGAAGTGGTTTATCGGTTTACCCAGCCCCTCGGCTGCGGCACTGGTGGCGGCAAGCGTGTGGACCTTCAACAGCTTCGAGGCCAACGAATTCGGCTTCAAGCTGCTGATGCTTGGCGTGGTCGCTGCAGCCGGCATCTTGATGGTGAGCAATATTCGCTATTACAGCTTCAAGGATGTCGACTTCAAGAAGCCGGTGCCGTTTGTCGTGCTGCTGGCCGTCGTGCTGGGGTTTGTGATGATTTCCGTCGAGCCCTCGGCCATGCTGCTGCTGCTCTTTGGTACCTACGTGATTTCGGGGCCGCTGCAGGCCGTGTTACGCAAGATCAAACCCCGGCATTAATTTATTGGCTGAACCCCTTGCCAAACACCCTGTCAGATCCTATAGTACGCATCCGCTGCCGGCGACGCCAAGCGTCACCGGCGGTGAAGGGGCCCGAAAAGGCCTTGTTTGTCAGCAGGTTAGCGATCGGCAGAAATGTATTATTGCCGAAGCCGAATGGCTAAAGAAAGCATTCAGCCGTTGACAAGCGCTTCAAGGCGTGTAGAATGCGCCTTCCTCGCAGCCGCCGCGGCAGGTCATCGCCGGCGAGTGGTGTTAGCGAGACGCTCTTTAACAAGTTGATCAGGTAATTCATGTGGGCGCTTGCCTGGGTGGGTGACAAATCACCTACTATCAAGGCAAGCGACTCGTCAGAATTTGGAAATCTCGATTTCTGGATTTTTGAGAACGTTTGAAACCTTGAGCCAAGTTTGATCCGCTTTTTCCAATGCCCTCGGGCAGCGGAAAGCAAGGATCACAATGATCGTAAACCGAAGAGTTTGATCATGGCTCAGATTGAACGCTGGCGGCAGGCTTAACACATGCAAGTCGAGCGGAAACGACAGGAGCTTGCTTCTGGGCGTCGAGCGGCGGACGGGTGAGTAACGCATAGGAATTTGCCCGGTCGTGGGGGATAACCTGGGGAAACTCAGGCTAATACCGCATACGTCCTACGGGAGAAAGGGGGCCTTGGCTCCCGCGATCGGATGAGCCTATGTCGGATTAGCTGGTTGGCAGGGTAACGGCCTACCAAGGCAACGATCCGTAGCTGGTTTGAGAGGATGATCAGCCACACCGGGACTGAGACACGGCCCGGACTCCTACGGGAGGCAGCAGTGGGGAATATTGGACAATGGGCGGAAGCCTGATCCAGCCATGCCGCGTGTGTGAAGAAGGCCCTCGGGTTGTAAAGCACTTTCAGTGAGGAAGAACGCTGTCGGGTTAATACCCCGGCAGGGAGACATCACTCACAGAAGAAGCACCGGCTAACTCCGTGCCAGCAGCCGCGGTAATACGGAGGGTGCAAGCGTTAATCGGAATTACTGGGCGTAAAGCGCGCGTAGGCGGCGCGATCAGCCGGTTGTGAAAGCCCCGGGCTCAACCTGGGAATCGCATCCGGAACTGTCGCGCTAGAGTGCAGGAGAGGAAGGTGGAATTCCCGGTGTAGCGGTGAAATGCGTAGATATCGGGAGGAATACCAGTGGCGAAGGCGGCCTTCTGGACTGACACTGACGCTGAGGTGCGAAAGCATGGGTAGCAAACAGGATTAGATACCCTGGTAGTCCATGCCGTAAACGATGTCGACCAGCCGTTGGGGTCCTTGAGACCCTTGTGGCGAAGTTAACGCGATAAGTCGACCGCCTGGGGAGTACGGCCGCAAGGTTAAAACTCAAATGAATTGACGGGGGCCCGCACAAGCGGTGGAGCATGTGGTTTAATTCGATGCAACGCGAAGAACCTTACCTACCCTTGACATCCTGCGAACCCGAGAGAGATCTCGGGGTGCCTTCGGGAGCGCAGTGACAGGTGCTGCATGGCTGTCGTCAGCTCGTGTTGTGAAATGTTGGGTTAAGTCCCGTAACGAGCGAAACCCTTGTCCCTATTTGCCAGCACGTAATGGTGGGAACTCTAGGGAGACTGCCGGTGACAAACCGGAGGAAGGTGGGGACGACGTCAAGTCATCATGGCCCTTACGGGTAGGGCTACACACGTGCTACAATGGCCGGCACAAAGGGCTGCTAACTTGCGAGAGTGAGCGAATCCCATAAAGCCGGTCTCAGTCCGGATCGGAGTCTGCAACTCGACTCCGTGAAGTCGGAATCGCTAGTAATCGTGCATCAGAATGGCACGGTGAATACGTTCCCGGGCCTTGTACACACCGCCCGTCACACCATGGAAGTGGACTGCACCAGAAGTGGTTAGCCTAACTTCGGAAGGCGATCACCACGGTGTGGTTCATGACTGGGGTGAAGTCGTAACAAGGTAGCCGTAGGGGAACCTGCGGCTGGATCACCTCCTTAACCGATGCGTCTACCCGCCCGGCAAGTGCCCACAATGAATTACCTGATCGATGTGCCCCTGAGCAGTCATAAGCCCCGTGAAATGCCACGACGCTTATGACTGCTTTCAGGCAGTGCTCTTTAACAAGATATATCATGCTGATAAAACGATCTTCCTTGAGAAGATCATGTGATACGTCTCAAGCGTATCCGGCAATATCGTTGTCATTGCGACCCCGACTCCTTCGGGTTATAGGGTCAAGCAATGAAGCGCACACGGTGGATGCCTAGGCAGCCAGAGGCGATGAAAGACGTGGAAGCCTGCGATAAGCGTCGGCGAGGTGGCAAACACCCTTTGACCCGGCGATCTCTGAATGGGACAACCCACTCATCACAAGATGAGTATCGTATCCTGAATCCATAGGGATACGAGGCGAACCGGGGGAACTGAAACATCTCAGTACCCCGAGGAACAGAAATCAACCGAGATTCCCCCAGTAGCGGCGAGCGAACGGGGAGTAGCCCTTAAGCGCGTGACCGATTAGACGAAGGCCCTGGGAAGGGCCGCCATAGTGGGTGATAGCCCCGTAGTCGAAAATCCGATCGCGTGAAATCGAGTAGGTCGGGGCACGAGAAACCTTGACTGAAGACGGGGGGACCATCCTCCAAGGCTAAATACTCCTGGCTGACCGATAGTGAACCAGTACCGTGAGGGAAAGGCGAAAAGAACCCCAGTGAGGGGAGTGAAATAGATCCTGAAACCGTGTGCGTACAAGCAGTGGGAGCCCCATCACTAAGCTTCTTCGTGATGAGCTCATCATTATCACATCCGCTTGAGGGTTAACGTTGCCTGCAACGTTCAACCCAAAAATCAAGCAGAGGTGGCTTAGTGATGGGGTGACCGCGTACCTTTTGTATAATGGGTCAGCGACTTATTTTCCGTAGCGAGCTTAACCGTGTAGGGGAGGCGTAGCGAAAGCGAGTCTTAACAGGGCGACAAGTTGCGGGGAATAGACCCGAAACCGGGCGATCTACCCATGGCCAGAGTGAAGGTTGAGTAACATCAACTGGAGGCTCGAACCCACGTATGTTGAAAAATGCGGGGATGAGCTGTGGGTCGGAGTGAAAGGCTAATCAAGCCCGGAGATAGCTGGTTCTCCTCGAAAGCTATTTAGGTAGCGCCTCACGTATCACCACCGGGGGTAGAGCACTGTTTCGGCTAGGGGGTCATCCCGACTTACCAACCCGAGGCAAACTCCGAATACCGGTGAGTGCCAGCGTGGGAGACACACAGTGGGTGCTAACGTCCATTGTGGAAAGGGCAACAACCCAGACCGTCAGCTAAGGTCCCCAAATTCTGGTTAAGTGGGAAACGATGTGGGAAGGTTTAGACAGCTAGGAGGTTGGCTTAGAAGCAGCCATCCTTGAAAGAAAGCGTAATAGCTCACTAGTCGAATCGGCCTGCGCGGAAGATGTAACGGGGCTAAACCAGATACCGAAGCTACGGACGTGTCTTTTTAGATACGTGGTAGAGGAGCGTCGTGTAAGCCGATGAAGGGAGGCTGAGAAGCCTGCTGGAGGTATCACGAGTGCGAATGCTGACATGAGTAACGATAAAGGGCGTGAAAAACGCCCTCGCCGGAAGACCAAGGGTTTCTGTTCGACGCTAATCGGAGCAGAGTGAGTCGGCCCCTAAGGCGAGGCCGAAAGGCGTAGTCGATGGGAAACGGGTCAATATTCCCGTACCTCACAGTATTGCGATGGGGGGACGAAGAAGGCTAGGTGAGCCAGGCGACGGTCGTCCTGGTGAAAGTCCGTAGGCTGAACCATCAGGGAAATCCGGTGGTTCAAGGCCGAGAGACGAGACGAACAGCCCACGGGCTGGAAGTCATCGATGCCACGCTTCCAGGAAAAGCCTCTAAGCCTCAGATACTGCGAGACCGTACCCCAAACCAACACAGGTGGTCAGGGTGAGAATCCCCAGGCGCTTGAGAAAACTCGGGTGAAGGAACTAGGCAAAATGGTGCCGTAACTTCGGGAGAAGGCACGCCGCCGGTACGTGAACCCCCACGCGGGGGGAGCGGAAGGCGGTCGAAGATACCAGGTGGCTACAACTGTTTACTAAAAACACAGCACTCTGCTAACGCGCAAGCGGACGTATAGGGTGTGACGCCTGCCCGGTGCCGGAAGGTTAAGTGATGGCGTTAGCTTCGGCGAAGCGCTTGATCGAAGCCCCGGTAAACGGCGGCCGTAACTATAACGGTCCTAAGGTAGCGAAATTCCTTGTCGGGTAAGTTCCGACCTGCACGAATGGCGTAATGATGGCCACGCTGTCTCCACCCGAGACTCAGTGAAATTGAAATCGCCGTGAAGATGCGGTGTACCCGCGGCCAGACGGAAAGACCCCGTGAACCTTTACTATAGCTTCACACTGGACGCCGATGTTGCTTGTGTAGGATAGCTGGGAGGCTTGGAACCCCGGTCGCCAGACCGGGGGGAGCCACCCTTGAAATACCAGCCTGGCATCATTGGCGTTCTCACTCCGATCCGTGATCCGGATCGAGGACCGTGTGTGGTGGGTAGTTTGACTGGGGCGGTCTCCTCCCAAAGCGTAACGGAGGAGCACGAAGGTACCCTCAGCACGGTTGGACATCGTGCAGTGAGTGCAAGAGCACAAGGGTGCTTGACTGCGAGACAGACACGTCGAGCAGGTGCGAAAGCAGGTTCTAGTGATCCGGTGGTTCTGTATGGAAGGGCCATCGCTCAACGGATAAAAGGTACTCCGGGGATAACAGGCTGATACCGCCCAAGAGTTCACATCGACGGCGGTGTTTGGCACCTCGATGTCGGCTCATCACATCCTGGGGCTGAAGTCGGTCCCAAGGGTATGGCTGTTCGCCATTTAAAGTGGTACGCGAGCTGGGTTTAGAACGTCGTGAGACAGTTCGGTCCCTATCTGCCGTGGGCGCAGGATGTTTGCGAAGGGCTGCTCCTAGTACGAGAGGACCGGAGTGGACGCACCTCTGGTGTTCCGGTTGTCACGCCAGTGGCATTGCCGGGTAGCTAAGTGCGGACGGGATAACCGCTGAAAGCATCTAAGCGGGAAGCCCCCTTCAAGATGAGACATCCCCGAGGCCTTGAGCCTCCTGAAGGGCCCAGCAAGACGAGCTGGTTGATAGGCCGGGTGTGGAAGCGCTGCAAGGCGTTGAGCTAACCGGTACTAATGTGCCCGTGAGGCTTGACCCTATAACACCCAAGGGGTCGGGTCGCAGGACAACGATGAAGATGTCAAACAAGACAGGACGGATACGCGAGACGATCACGAACAGCATGATATATCACCGGTTACGCCTGACGGCCATAGCGAGCGGGAACCACCTGATCCCTTGCCGAACTCAGCAGTGAAACCGCTCAGCGCCGATGGTAGTGTGGGGCCTCCCCATGCGAGAGTAGGACATCGTCAGGCACCAATACGCAAAGAACCCGGCCAAGCGCCGGGTTTTTTGTGTGCGCGGAAGAAAAGCGGCAAGGGCACCGCCTCCCCGGTCATCGCGGCTCCTGGGTCATGGCGAGCGAAGCGTGGCCATCTCGGGTTTCGCCGATAGTGCCACCGCCCGTACGAGATCGCCACGTCGCTATGCGACTCGCGATGACAGTAGAGGGAAAGTGCCAGCGCAAGTATGAGATCGCCACGTCGTTTACCCCCGTTTTCTGGTTGCTTGCGCTCCTCGCGACGACCGTAGCGGGCTGTGAGCACCGCACCCGCCACGTCATAGCGACCCCTGGGTCATCGCGATGACCGTAGCGGGGAAAGGCGCACGCGCCCACCGCGGCATGGCGAGACGATCTCCTGCGGGCGCGGTGTGGGGCTGTTCAAATACAGAGCACTTCCAGGGTTTCGATCAGGGTGTCCATCTCGTCATCGGTGCCGATGGAGATACGCAGGAAGTTGCTGAGTCCGGCCTTGTCGAAGTGCCTTACCAGGATGCCGCGTTTGCGCAGGCCGGCAAATAGCTGGCCGCCATCGAGGGTTGCGTGTTTGGCAAAGAGAAAGTTGGCCTCGGAGGGAAGAACGTTAAAGCCCAGCGTTTCCAGCCTCATGCGGGTGCGCTCACGAGTGGCGATAACGCTGTCGCGGCAGGCGTGGAAGTGTTCGGTGTCTTCCAGCGCGGCAATGCCGGCGCGTTCGGCCAGGCGATCCACCGGGTAAGAGTTGAAGGAGTCCTTGATACGTTTCAACCCTTCTATCAGCTCCGGCGAGCCGATGGCATAGCCAAGGCGAATCCCGGCGAGGCTGCGGGACTTGGAGAAGGTGCCGGTCACCAGCAGGTTAGGGTAGCGCTCCGTCAGCGGGGCGGCACTTTCCGCGCCAAAATCAACGTAGGCCTCATCCACCAGTACGACGCGGTCAGTCACGCGCCTGAGGAGCGTTTCCAGTGCGGCGAGCGTGTGTGCATGGCCAGTGGGGGCGTTGGGGTTGGCAAAGATGATGCCGCTTCTGTCGTCAGCGCTTGCCAGCGCTTCCAGGTCGACCTCCCATTTTTCGTTAAGCGGATGCTGACGCAGCTCGACGTCATAAAGCCGGGCGTAGACCGGGTAGAAGCTATAGGTGATGTCGGGAACGTCCAACGGCGCGCCGTGACGGAAAAACGCCTGAAAAGCAAAGGCAAGGATCTCATCCGAACCGTTGCCCGCAAAAACGCTGTCGTCAGTTACTTCGTACGTTCTGGCCAGTGCCTGACACAGCGCGGTGGAGGCGGGATCGGGGTAGAGGCGCAGATGGCTGGTGGCATAGTCGCGGAGCACTTCGCCAACGCCCGGCGCAGGGGCGTAGGGGTTTTCGTTGGTATTCAGCTTGATGACCTGATCGGCGGGCTGCTCGCCAGGAACGTAAGGGGTTAGCTCACGTACGCCGGGACTCCAGAATTGGCTCATGGCAATGACCTGAATCGGTGGGCACAGTGACGATCATGGTCGCTTGGGCGGAAAAAAAGCGCAAGTAACCCGCAGGAAGGGGGGTGTGCGTGGTAGTGTGGAGCGGTTATGCTGTTGCCACTTTACTTGACTGTTTAACGCGATGAGGAGATCAACGATGCAACTAAGAAGTGTGCTGATCGGCTCGGCCATGCTGTCGCTGCTGGCAGGCTGTGCCGGCGGCCCGACAGAAACGGCCAGCAAGGAGTCCGTGGAGCCTGCTGCCGTCAGCTATCAGGGAACGCTGCCCTGCCGTAACTGTGACGGTATCGGTCTCGACGTGGAAATGACCGGTGAAGAAGCTGATGCCATGCAGGAGCGTACCTTTGCACTCACCGCCTCCTACATGAACCATCCGCAAACGCCGCCGGACGAAGACTACGCCGGTAACTGGGAAGTCCTGACCGGAACGCCCTCCGATCCGGATGCCAAGGTATATGAGCTGACGCCGGACGGTGAAGGCCAGACGTACTACTTCCTGCGCCTGGACGAGCGCACGCTTGAGCTGATTGATCCCGAGCGTCGCCGCTTTGAAAACGGTGAGATGCTGCGCCTCAAGCGTCAGTAATCGTTGCGGGTAGCATCAAGGCAAGAAGCAAAGGCGGCCATGAGCCGCCTTTGCTGTTTTACGGCAGGTAAGATGGCCCGCTAATCCTTCATGCTCATTGTCGTAGGAGCACGTTTGTGGCCAAAGCCAAAAGCGCTTTTGTGTGCACCGAATGCGGTGCCGAATATCCTAAGTGGCAGGGGCAGTGCTCCAGCTGCAAGGAATGGAACACGCTGAGCGAAGTGCGCCTGGCGGCGCCGCGTCCGGGCGCAGCGCCGAGCGTCTCAACCGGGCGTAGCGGCTATAGCGGCACGCTGACGCGGAAAGTGGTGGACCTGGGCCAGGTGGACCTCAGCGAAGTGCCGCGTATGAGCTCCACCTTCGGTGAGTTTGACCGCGTGCTGGGCGGCGGCCTGGTGCCGGGCTCAGCGGTTCTCCTGGGCGGCCACCCCGGCGCGGGCAAGTCGACGCTTCTGCTGCAAACCGCCTGCAAACTGGCCCAGAGCCAGGCGGTTATCTACGTCACCGGGGAAGAGTCGCTGTCCCAGGTGGCCATGCGCGCCCACCGGCTGCAGCTCCCTACCCAGGGGCTCAAGATGCTCGCCGAAACCAGCATCGAGACCGTTCTGGCGGTAGCCGAGCGCGAAAAGCCCGACGTGTTGGTGATCGACTCCATCCAGACCATGCACCTGGAAGACATTGCCTCGGCTCCCGGCGGCGTCGCCCAGGTGCGCGAGTCCGCCGCTGCGCTTACCCGCTTTGCCAAGCAGAGCAATACCGTGCTGCTGTTGGTGGGGCACGTGACCAAGGACGGCAGCCTTGCCGGCCCCAAGGTGCTCGAGCACATGATCGACGCCTCGCTTTTGCTGGAAGGCGGCTCGGACTCGCGCTTTCGCACCCTGCGCGGGCAGAAAAACCGCTTTGGCGCGGTCAACGAGCTGGGCGTTTTTGCCATGCTCGAGCAGGGGCTGAAAGAGGTGAAAAATCCCAGCGCGATTTTCCTATCGCGCAACGAAGAGCAGGCCCCCGGCAGCCTGGTCATGGTGGTGTGGGAAGGCACCCGCCCGATCCTGGTGGAAGTGCAGGCGCTGGTGGACGAGTCCGCGCTGGGCAATCCGCGCCGGGTGGCGGTGGGGCTGGATCACAACCGCCTGGCCATGCTGCTTGCTGTGCTCAACCGCCATGGCGGGCTTTTTACCGGCGATCAGGACGTGTTCTTGAACGTGGTGGGCGGCGTCAAGGTGCTCGAAACCAGCGCCGATCTGGCGGTGCTCCTGGCGGTGGTGTCGAGCCTGCAAAACCGCGCTTTGCCTCGGGAGCTGGTGGTATTTGGCGAGGTGGGGCTGTCCGGCGAAATTCGCCCGGTGCCCAGCGGCCAGGAGCGCATTGCCGAGGCCGCCAAGCACGGCTTTACCCGGGCCATTGTGCCCCGGGCCAACGCGCCCAAAAAGTCGCCGAAGGGCATGACGGTTACCCCGGTGGACAAGCTTAGCGACGCGCTGGATGCCCTCTAGCGGTCAGGTGCATCTGGTGCCAGTGCCGTAAGGTGGCATAGGTGGTGAGCGCCCGGCTGCGTTAGAATGGCCGCCCATCGTTTTGGCCAAGGAGACACCTCAATGAGCGCCATTCGCCTGACCCAGTACAGCCACGGCGCCGGATGCGGCTGTAAAATTGCTCCCGACGTGCTCGACGGCATCCTCGCCAAGGCCGGCCCGCCGGCCAGCAGCGAGCGCCTGGTGGTGGGTAACCAGGGTCGCGAAGACGCCTGCGTCTACGACCTGGGCGACGGTCGCGGGATGATCGCCACCACCGACTTTTTCATGCCCATTGTCGACGACCCGTACGATTTCGGGCGTATCGCAGCGACCAACGCCATCAGCGACGTCTACGCCATGGGCGGCGATCCGGTCATGGCGCTGGGGATTCTCGGCTGGCCGCTGGACAAGCTCAGCGTCGATATCGCCGGCGATGTCATGGCCGGTGCCCAGGCCGTTTGCCGCGACCACGGCGTGGCCCTTGCCGGCGGGCACTCCATTGACGCCCCGGAGCCGATTTTCGGCCTGGCGGTGAACGGCCTCATCGAGCTTGAGCGCTTGAAGCTCAACAGCGCGGCCAAGCCCGGGGATTTGCTGTTTTTGACCAAGCCGCTGGGCGTGGGGATGCTTACCACGGCAGAAAAGCGCGGCCTGCTGGCCGCCGAGCACCGGGGGCTTGCCCGGGAAACCATGCTGGTCTCCAACCGCATCGGCGTCGAGCTTGCCGAGGTGGCCGGTGTACACGCCATGACCGATGTCACCGGCTTTGGCCTGGCCGGGCACTTGAGCGAAGTCTGCGCTGCGAGCGGCGTGGCCGCGGTGCTCGATTTCAGTCGCCTGCCGCGCCTGGAAGCTGCGGAAGGCTACCGCCAGCGCGGAGCAGTGCCCGGCGGCACGGTGCGCAACCGCGAAGCGTTGGGGGCGGCGCTTCCGGCGATGAGCGATGTTCACTGGCAGTGGCTGTGCGACCCGCAAACTTCCGGCGGGTTGCTGCTGGCCGTAGACCCGGACAGCGCTGATGCGGTCCAGTGCATCGGCCGCGAGCACGATATCGAGCTTGCCGCGTTCGGCACGCTCAAGGAAGTCGACGGTGAGGCGCTTATCGAGGTGGCCGGGTGATTGGTGCGAGCGCACCGGCCGGTACCGACCTGATTTGCCAGGCGTACCCGCTGATCGACGTGCGTGCCCCGGTGGAGTTTGCCCAGGGGGCGCTGCCGGGCGCGGTCAATCTGCCGCTGCTGGACGACGACGAGCGCCATCAGGTGGGCCTGGCCTATAAAAAGCGCGGGCAGGCGGCCGCCGTTACGCTGGGCGAAAAGCTGGTCAGCGGCGAGACCAAGGCCGGGCGGCTGGCAGCCTGGCGCGCCTACCTGAGCGAGTATCCCGACGCGCTGATCTACTGTTTTCGTGGCGGGCTGCGCTCGCAGATCGTGCAGCAGTGGTTAGCGGAGGCCGGCCGCGCGCCGCCGCGGATTGAAGGCGGCTGGAAAGCCATGCGGCAGCGGCTCTGTACGCGTATTGATGACGCTGCAAGCCAGCCCATGCTGGTCATCAGCGGGCTTACCGGCTGTGCCAAGACGGCGCTGATCAACCGGCTGGAAAGCGGGGTGGATCTGGAAGGCTTCGCCAACCACAAGGGCTCGGCGTTCGGCCGGATGCCCGAACCGCCGCCAACCCAGATTGACTTTGAACACGCCCTGGCCAAACGGCTGATGGCGCTTTCCGGTCCGCTGACGCTGGAAGACGAGTCGCGCCAGGTCGGCAGCGTCAACGTTCCGCTGACGTTCTGGCAGGGGATGGCACAGGCGCCGCGCATCCGCGTGGAAATGCCCCTGGACTGGCGGCTGGAGCAGCTGCAAAAGGACTACATCATTGATCTTGAGCGCGCCCACTGCGCCCGCTTTGGCGAAGAAGAGGGCTGGCAGCGCATGCGCCAGCAGCTGGGTAACGCCCTGCTGCGGCTGAAAAAGCGCTTGGGCAGCGCCCGCCTCGCCCGGCTGCAGCGGCTACAGGCGCTGGCGTTTGCCGCCCACGAAAGCGGCGATCGCCAGGCCCACGAAGCCTGGCTGGCCCCGCTGTTGACCGAATACTACGACCCCATGTACCGCTACCACCTCAAGCGCCACCAGCAGACCGGACTGCGCGAGCTGCACGTGGGCGACTGGGGCAGCTGTTTGAGCGCCGCCCGGGAGTGGCAGGCAGTGCAGGCGCCTGCCAGCGGCTAAGACGCTGGCGCTGTGCTCAGCCATTCGCAGAGTACCCGGTCGAGCAGCGGCGCGAGCCGATCGAAAGGCTCGGCGTCGGCGAGGATGTCCGTCGGTGGCTGAACAAAGTCGTCGCGGCCGGCGGGTGGCGCCTGGCTGTCCAGCAGAGTCGAAACGCTTTCCCGGGTCGCGTGCAGCTGGCACAGCAGGCCGATGACGCGCTTGTCGTCCCAGGCAAAGCCCTGCAGCGGGGCAGCCGCGCTTGCGCCCAGCGGCGTTGCGTTATCCGGCAGGCTGAAGACGGCGCGGTGCCACAGAAAGGCGTGAAACTGCCCGGGCAGATCAAACGGCGAGCGCTCATCCACAGTCACTGCGTGAAAGCCGGCCTCGGGGAAGGTACCCGGAGCGACCGTTGCCCCCAGCGCATCAGCAATCAGGTGCGCGCCAAGGCCGAAGCCCAGCAGCGGCTTGTGGCCGTCCAGGTAGCGCTCGATCAGCTTTTGTTCTCCCCGCTGCCACGCCGGCGGGTGATCGAGCTGAGCTTCGTCGCCGTCGAGGACGATCAGCGCATCGCTGTCGCCCGGGGGCGGGGCCAGCTCGCCTTCGTCAAGATGAAACACGGTGTAGCTGTGCCCCATGCTCAAAAACCAGTCGGCGAGGCGCGCGGGGCCGTGGCGGGGGCTGTGCTGTAGCAGATGGACGTGCATGGTATTCTCCTCGACCGATAGCGGCTTTTTGGGCCAGCGCTTAGTGACACAAATCTTGTTCCATTTTTTGAACAAGCACCTTACCGGCAAGCGTGATCCTGACTCCCCGGTGGGAAGCACGCACAGGAATACTAACATGGCGTCACAAAATCTGGGCTTTTTCCAGCGACTTCAGCAGCTTGGCCTTCCCGAACAGCAGGCCTTCATGGCCGCTCTGGCCGAGCGCCAGCTGCCCAACTATGCGCTTTACGCGCAAACCACCGGCCACGGCGATACGCATACGCTGCGCGCCGTGCTGGATCTGGTGTGGGAAAAGCTCGCCGTGCGCAGCGCAAGTATCGACTTCGACCGCCAGGCAGAAAAGCTGGCCGAATGCGAGCCCCCGGCCGAGGACGACAGCTTCGGCGCCCGGCGGGCGCTGGACGCCGTGATGTCGGTGTCGGCGCTGCTGGATACCCTGCGCGGCGAAGCCCCCGAGGCGGTGCTCGACGTCAGCCGCACCTCGCGTGCCGGCGTGCGCGCCTTTATCGAGCTCACCGAAGGCGAAGACGACGCCGAGAAGCTGGCGCTGCTGATTCGTGACCACCCGCTTACCGACGACGAAAACGGCTTTCAGGACGCCGTGCTTGAGGCCGTCTCGCCGCCGCTTTCCAAAGACCGGCTGAAAGAGGTCCGCCGGCTGGGTAAAAACGAGGGCGTTAGCAATCTGGGGCTTTCGCTGGACTCGGAATAGGCGAGCAGAGGCCGCCGGATGCCGCCGGCGGCTTTGGGGGGTTAAATACGGATGCCGGCGTTGAACATGACGCCGGCGGTGCCGAATAGCAGTATATCGGTTTCAACCTTGCCCCAGCGGACGCCGACGGCCGGCAGAATGGCCGGGGCAACGCCGTAGTGGTTGAACGGAATCTTGTGCTTTTTGCTGTCCTTGTAGCCGCGCAGCGCGCCGGCGGTGAGCTTGGCACGAAACTCCAGATTCGGCGCCGGCTGCCAGAAGGGAAATTCGCGGCCGGCGTAGAAATACCAGATGGGCTGGTCGAAGGAGTTTTTCAGCCAGGCCGTGCCTGCAAGCCAGCGGTCGGGGTTGTGCAGCTCGATGCCGATCAGGTTCTGATCTTCGTTGTAGCCCGCGCTGCCGGAGAAGTGCTGCGTTACCAGGCTCGTTTGCACAAAGGTGTGGTCGTATTGCCAGAAGTCGCTGCCCGATGCGCTCAAGGGGAGGGCGACGCCCGCTAGCAGAGCGATAAGCCAGCGGCGCGCCCTGGGGGTGTACGCCGCCACCATGTCGGAAACAAAGTGCATGTCGGAAACAAAGGGCATGCCGGAAATAAACGCCGTCATCTTATAGCCGCATCTTGATGCCGCGCTCTGTCATGTAGCGCTTGGCCTCGGGAATGGTGTATTCGCCGAAGTGGAAGATGCTGGCAGCGAGCACCGCGTCGGCGCCGCCCTTGAGCACGCCGTCCACCAGGTGATCGAGGTTGCCCACCCCGCCCGAGGCGATCACCGGCACGCCCACCGCCTCGGCAATGGCGTGAGTCAGGTCCAGATCAAAACCGGCCTTGGTGCCGTCCCGGTCCATGCTGGTCAGCAGCAGCTCGCCGGCGCCGTAGTCGACCATTTTCTTCGCCCACTCCACCGCATCGAGGCCGGTTGCCTTGCGCCCGCCGTGGGTGAAGATTTCCCAGCGGGGCGCCTCGCCTTCCCGGGATACCTGCTTGGCGTCAAGAGCCACGACGATACACTGGCTGCCAAAGCGCTCGGCGGCTTCGCGGACGAACTCCGGGTGGGTAATCGCCGCGGTGTTGATCGCCACTTTATCCGCCCCGGCGTTGAGCATGGTGCGGATATCTTCGCAGCGGCGGATGCCGCCGCCCACGGTCAGCGGAATGAATACCTCGCCGGCAATGCGCTCGACCATGTCCACGGTGGTGTCGCGGCCGTCGCTGCTGGCGGTGATGTCGAGGAAGGTGATCTCGTCGGCGCCCTGCTGGTTATAGCGCTGGGCGATTTCCACCGGGTCGCCGGCGTCGCGGATGCCGATAAAGTTGACGCCCTTGACCACGCGGCCGGCGTCGACGTCAAGGCAAGGGATAATGCGTTTGGCAAGGCTCATGATTTTCCTCCGCTCAGACGATCGCTCAGCCGCTGGGCCTCGGCGACGTCCAGACTGCCCTCGTAAATCGCGCGGCCGGTGATCGCGCCCAGAATACCGCTGTCAGCCACTTCGCACAGCGCTTCGATGTCGTCCAGATTGGTCACCCCGCCCGAGGCAATCACCGGCAGGCCGCCGTCCCGGGCAAGCGCGGCGGTGGCCTCGACGTTGACGCCCTGCATCATGCCGTCCCGGGCGATGTCGGTATAGACGATGGACGACACGCCGTCGTCGGCAAAGCGCTTGGCAAGCTCGGTGGCTTTCATCGTAGAGACCTCGGCCCAGCCGTCGGTAGCGACAAAGCCGTTTCGGGCGTCGAGCCCGACGATCACGCGGCCGGGAAAGGCGCGGCACATGTCGCCGACAAACGCCGGCTGCTTCACCGCCTGGGTGCCGATGATGACGTAGGACACCCCGGCGTTTACATAGTGCTCGATGGTCTCGGCGTTGCGGATGCCGCCGCCGATCTGGATGGGCAGGTCCGGGTAGGCCCGGGCAATGGCGGTGACCGCCTCGCCGTTGACCGGCCGGCCGGCAAAGGCGCCGTTTAGATCGACCAGGTGCAGGCGGCGGGCGCCGGCCTCGACCCAGCGCGCGGCCATGGCCACGGGGTCGTCGCCGTAGGACGTGGCCTCGTCCATGCGGCCCTGCTTGAGGCGCACGCACTGGCCGTCTTTCAGATCGATGGCGGGGATGACTAGCATGATGTTCTACCTTACCTGAGGCGCGGTGTTCAGGGTGACGAGCTCATGGAGGCCGGCTTATGGAGACCGGCTTATGGAGACCAGGTAACAAAGTTTTCCAGCAGCCGCAGCCCGGCGCGGGAGCTTTTTTCCGGATGAAACTGTACGGCAAAGGTGGACTGGTGACCAATGGCCACGTGGGCGCTGACGTGGCCGTACTGGATAGTCCCGAACACGTCGGCGCCCTCAGCGGCCGCCACGTAATAGCTGTGCACGAAGTAGAAGTGCTCGTGGCTGTCGATGCCTTCCCAGAGCGGATGCTCGCGGCGCTGGTCGACCAGGTTCCAGCCCATGTGCGGCACCTTCATGCGCGCATTGTTGTGGTCGCGCATGGCTTCCGGAAAGCGCTTCACCTCGCCCTTGAATGCGCCCAGGCAGCTAACGCCGCCGCTTTCCTCGCTGTGTTCCAGCAGCATTTGCTGGCCCACGCAGATGCCCAGCAGCGGCTTTGCCTGGCGCTGGATCACGTCTTCGACCAGGCCCCGGAGCTCAGTACGCTCAAGCTCGCCCATGCAGTCGCGGATCGCCCCCTGGCCGGGGAGAACCAGCCGGGTCGCACCAAGAATGCAGCGCGAATCCCGGGTAATGATGACGTTTTCATGGGTAACGTGCTCAAGCGCCTTGGCCACGGAGTGCAGGTTGCCCATTCCATAGTCGATCACGGCAATGGTCATGGAGTGCTCCTTATAAGGTGCCTTTGGTCGACGGCATCTGTCCGGCCATGCGCGGGTCTTCGGCCATGGCCATGCGCAGCGCCCGGCCAAACGCCTTGAAGATCGTTTCGGCCTGGTGGTGGACGTTGAACCCCTTGAGGTTGTCGATGTGCAGCGTCACCGCGGCGTGGTTGACGAACCCCTGGAAAAACTCCTGGAACAGCTGGGTATCCAGCGCGCCAACGGTATCCCGGGTGAATGCAACGTCCATGAATAGCCCCGCGCGCCCGGAAAAATCGATCACCACCCGGGAAAGCGACTCGTCAAGCGGCACATAGGCGTGACCGTAGCGGTAAATGCCGCGCTTGTCGCCAATGGCCCTGGCAAACGCCTGGCCCAGGGTAATGCCCACGTCTTCCACCGTGTGGTGATCATCGATATGCGTATCCCCGGTGGCGTTGATGTCCAGGTCGATCAGGCCGTGCCGGGCAATCTGGTCGAGCATGTGGTCCAGAAACGGCACGCCGGTTTCGCCGTCGAGCCGGCCGCTACCGTCGAGGTTGACGCTGACCTTGACCTGGGTTTCCTGAGTGTCACGGCTGACCGTGGCAATACGCGCTGACATCTTGTTTCTCCTGCGCCAAGGCGCACTTGAGGGGAGCGCCGGTGGCGACGCACACTGTTTATGAGGCGCCCCGCGAAGGCGCAGGCCACCGGATGAGCAGGGCAAGCCTGCGGCAAAACCGTCATTATAGTGAATCGGCCCGGCAATCGGCTACAATGCGCGCACAAGGTATGCCCGCCCGCCGGGCCAAGAGGATCCCTGAACCATGCCGGTGACACTGCAGCACGTAGACCAGACCCGCTGGGCCCAAGATTCCCAGGCTCGCCAGGACCTGATACGCATTTACCAGGACGCCGATCCAGCGTATCTGGCGCCGGATGCGGCCAAGGCCTTCGTCGCTGACCACCTGCGCGCCGGCAACGGCTTTGCCTGTGCGCTGTTCAACGCCCGGCTGCTCGGCGCCGTGGCGGTTACGCCAAACGCTGACGGCGCGTGGCAGCTAAGCCACCTCTGCGTGCGCGCGGAAACCCGCGGGCGCGGGGTGGCCACCCGGCTGCTGGCGCTGGTGGCCGCCGAGGCCAAAACCCGCGCGCCGACGGGAACGCCGGAGGAGGCGCCATGAAACAGCTGTTGCGCATCCTGCTTGCCGCCGTTGGCATTCTCGGCGTGCTCGCCGTGGCCGCCGTGGTCTATGTTACCACCTTCATGGACCCCGAGGACTTCAAGCCGCGCCTGACCGCGGTGGTGGAGGAACATACCGGCCTGGATGTCGAGCTCGACGGCGCGCTTTCGTGGTCCTTTTATCCGCGCATCGGCGTCAGCGTAGAGAAAGCCCGAGCCTGGCTTGCCGAGCAGGACGAAGAGGCGCCGCCGTTTGCCGCCGTGGAGCGGGCCGAGGTCAGCGTGGCTCTGGCCCCTCTGCTGCGCGGGGAAATCGCCGTGGACGGCCTGACCCTTGACGGCATGAACCTGAACCTGCGGCGCAACGAACAGGGGGAAGGCAACTGGGAGGCGCTGCTTGAGCGCATGGCCGAGCGCGGCGAAAAAGCCGAAACCGTGTTGGCCCCGGCGAGCGCCGGCCCCAACGCCGATGCCGGTAACCTCGACGTGGCGCTGAGCATTGCCAGCGTCAAGGTCCAGAACGCCGAGCTGCGCTTCCGCGATGCCCAGAGCAATACCTTATGGCACGCCGAAAAGCTCAACGTGACCGGTAGCAATGTCAACTCGCGGCGTTTCTTCCCGCTCAAGGCCATGCTGACGCTCAGCCGCTACGATAGCCTGGATGCCCAGGCGCTGACGGAGCCGCCGGCGGTGAGCAGCGAAATCAACCTGGACACGCGGCTCAAGCTGGCGCTGGCCGAGCACGGCTTCGTGCTGGAAAACCCCGATCTGGAAACGCGCACCCGGCTGGCGGCCGACGTCGAGCCCCAGGCGCTGCGCCTGGGGGCATCCCGCATCGAGGCGGGGCTGGACGAGCGGCAGCTGGCCGTGACCGACGGCGTGCTGGAAACCACCCTGCACCATCCCGACACCTGGGAGGGCGGCCTGGCGCTGGCGCTCAAGTTTGCCCTGGAAGGTGACTGGGGCGAGCAGGTCGCCACCGTTAACGACATGCAGCTCGAAGGCCCCGACGGCCTGCGCGCCCGGGGCCGGCTGACGCTGGAAAACTGGATGAGTGACCTTCGCTTTGCCGGGCAGATGACGCTGGCGCCGCTGTCGCTTCGCCCCTGGCTCGAGCGGCTGGGCGTGAGCCTCGATACGCGCAACCCGGGCGCGCTTTCCGACGTGGCGCTGACCAGCCAGATAAAAGGCGACGCCGAGCGTATCCGCTTTGCCCCGCTGTCGCTGGTGCTCGACGACACCACCCTGACCGGCGAGCTTGCCGCCGGGCTTGATGGCACCGCGCTGGACTTCGACCTGGAAGGCGACACCCTGAACGTCGATCGCTACCTGCCCGCTCCTGCCGCTGCCGCGAGCAAGCAGGCCGGTATCGGGCTTTTGCGCCGGGCCGTGGCAGAAGAAGACGCGCCGGCGCTGGTATCCCAACCGCTTCTGGCCAAGCTTGATCTCGACGGCGCGCTGGCGCTGGGCTCGCTGACCCTTGGCGGGCTCAAGTTCGACTCCCCCGAGCTTGCGCTCAAGAGCCGCGAGGGTAATCAGCGGCTCGAGGCCTTCGAGGCCGGCTTTTACGGCGGCAAGCTCAGCGCTACCGGCAGCCTCAATGCCGGGCAAACGCCGCTGGAGTGGGCGCTGGCGCCCCGAGTCAGCGGGGTGAAAATGGCGCCGCTGCTGGAAGCGCTTGGCGAGCGCGACGCCTCGCTTAGCGGCCGGCTTGACGCCAGCGGCGAGTTCATCACCCAAGGCAACACCCGCGAAGACCTGGTGCGCCGGCTAAACGGCAGCGCCAAGGCGGAGCTGAACGACGGTGCCATCGCCGACGTTAATATATCCCGGCAGATGTGCGAAGCCGTTGCTGCGCTCGAAGGCCGCGATACCACCCGCGAGTGGCGCGACGACACCCGCTTTGAGCACGTGGATGCCACCTTCACCGTGCGCGACGGCGTCGTTGAGAGCGACGACCTGCGGGTGACGCTTCCCGGCATCAGCGTCCAGGGGGAAGGCGAGTACGACCTGGGCCACCGCCAGTTTGATGCGCTGGCCAGCGTTCGGCTGGACAACACCGCCGACGCCGCCTGCCGGGTTAATCCCAGGCTTGCCAAGCTGGCGCTGCCGGTGCGCTGCGAAGGCAGCATCAGCGCTGAGCCAGGTAAATGGTGCCGCGTTGACCGCGACGCGCTGAAAGATAACGTGTCGCGGCTGGCCGGCGACGAAGTCGGCAGCCGCATTGAGGAAAAGCTCGACGACAAGCTCGGTGAAGGGGCCGCCCGTGAGCTGCGCGACGGCCTGAAACGCCTGTTCGACTGAGGTTGCATGTCATTGTCCAAGCATCATCAGAGTCAGCCCGCCATGCCCGAGCCGGTGCTTGAACCGGCGCGCTTTCAGCGGCGCCTGCTCGACTGGTTCGACCGCCACGGGCGTCACGACCTGCCCTGGCAGGCGCCGCGCACGCCGTACCGGGTGTGGGTGTCGGAAATCATGCTGCAGCAAACCCAGGTAACCACCGTCATCGGCTATTTCGAGCGCTTTATGCAGCGCTTTCCCACCCTTGGCGATCTGGCCGCCGCCAAGCAGGACGAAGTGCTGCACCTATGGACGGGGCTTGGCTACTACGCCCGGGCGCGCAACCTGCACAAGGCAGCGCAAGTGGTAGTGGACGAGCACGGCGGCGAGCTGCCGACCGCAAGCGTGGATGAGCTCACTGCGCTTCCGGGCATCGGCCGCTCCACCGCCGGAGCGATCATCGCCCAGAGCACCGGCGAGCGCGCGGTAATGCTCGACGGCAACGTCAAGCGCACGCTTACCCGCCTGCACGCGGTAGAAGGCTGGCCCGGCAGGCCCCAGGTGGAGCGCGGCCTCTGGGCGCTGGCGGACCATTACACCCCTGAATCGCGACTTGCCGACTACACCCAGGCGATGATGGATCTGGGCGCGACGCTGTGTAAGCGCGGCACCCCGGACTGCGCGATCTGTCCGTTTGCTGATGTTTGCGTGGCCCACGCCCGGAGCGAGGAGCGCCGCTACCCCGAGTCCAAGCCCAAAAAGGCCGTGCCCACCCGGCAAACGCTGATGCTGATGCTTCATGACGGCCAGGGGCGCGTGTGGCTCGAGCAGCGCCCGCCCGCAGGGCTCTGGGGCGGGCTCTGGTGCCTGCCGCAGTTCGATACCCACGACCAGCTGCACGACTGGCTGGCGACCCACGCCAAAGCCCCCGAGCGCGAGCCGGCGCGGCCGACGTTTACCCACGCGTTCAGCCACTTTCGCCTGGAGATCACCCCCCAGCCGGTGCACTGCGATGAGCTTTATGCCGTGCGCGAAGGCGGGCAGTGGTACGACGTCAATAATCCGCCGGCGCTGGGGCTTGCCGCGCCGGTCAAACGCCTGCTCAGCGAGTTTGCCGTGGAGCTGGCGCCGTTTTGCCTGGATAATGCGCCGGGCCATGCGTAGCCTGTTAAGCCAATCACCCCGCGTTGCTGTAAGGAGTCATTCATGAGTCAGACAGTATTTTGCCGCAAGTATCAAAAGGACATGGAGGCGCTGCCGTTTCCGCCGCTGCCGGGCCAGAAGGGCCAGGAGATTCAGGCCAACGTGTCCAAGCAGGCATGGGAAGAGTGGCAGGCGCTGCAGACCCGCCTGATCAACGAAAAGCATCTCAATATGCTTGACCCCGAGTCCCGGGCCTATCTGATGGAGCAGATGGAGCGCTTTCTGGATAACCGCGAAACCGACCAGGCCGAAGGCTACGTTCCGCCCGAGGCGTAAGTGCCCGTGAATAGGCCGCACGGCGCATAGAACATAAGCCGCGGAAAGGAAAGGTAGAAACGAAAGAAAGTTTTACAAAGCGGTTGACGGAAGGCGCCGCTTTTAGTTTAATACGCACCGTTGGCGGCGGCCGGATAGCTCAGTTGGTAGAGCAGTGGATTGAAAATCCTCGTGTCGGCGGTTCGATTCCGTCTCCGGCCACCAACGTTGGGGTATCGCCAAGTGGTAAGGCACCGGTTTTTGGTATCGGCATGCGCAGGTTCGAATCCTGCTACCCCAGCCATTCGCCAACACGATTTCTTGTTGGATGTGCCCAAGGCATTGCGCCCCGGCACATTCGTTTCTCAAGAAACGCCATGCCGACATAGCTCAGTTGGTAGAGCAACTGACTTGTAATCAGTAGGTCCCGGGTTCGACTCCTGGTGTCGGCACCACTGCAAAGCCTTTGCAGTCAAAGCGTTAGAGAACACAAAAAAGCCGCCTTTCAGGGCGGCTTTTTTGTGTGTGTCAACAAAATGTCTACAGCGTAGACGCGGAGTCGCCGCATGAACCTGCCTTTTGCGCTACCGGGCGCGATGCCGGAGTATCTGAATCATCCGCTGGCATGGGGCCTTGGCGGGGTGCTGGCCCTGATGCTGCTGATCGCGCTGATCAAGCGGCTTATTCCTAAGCGGCGGGCCCGCTACCGGGCGCACGAGTTCCTGTTCACCCAGGCCGAGTGGCGCTTTGCCGGGGCGCTGCAAGAGGCCATCGGCAGCGATTGGCTGCTGATGGGCAAGGTCCGGATAGCGGATTTGCTCGCCGTGGAGCGCGATCCAAGACTCCCCCGGGGGGAGTGGCTGCGGGCGTTTTCGCGCATCAGCCAAAAGCACATCGACTATGTGCTGGTCGACCCGCAAAGCGGGCGGGTGATGTGCTGTATCGAGCTGGACGACGCTTCCCACGAGCGCCAGGACCGGCTCAAGCGGGACCGTTTCGTCAACGCGGCCTTTGCCCAGGCCGGGGTTCCGCTGCTGCGCATACCCACGGCCCGGCGCTACGAGGCGCAGGCGCTGCGCGAGCATATCCAGGCGGCGATTCGCGAGCGCCCGGCAAAGCCCGGGAAGCGCGGCCGCAAGAAGGCGGCCAAGAGGCGCTCGGCGTAGCGGCCGGCGGCGCCTCTACGCCTATAGTGCTAGGCGGCAGCGCTTTTACGTGCACAGTATTTCCTCTACTTTGAGGTTTGAGGACATACAAAATGATGCCAGACGCCGCGTTAGCGGTGAATATTGCTGCGGCTTCTGTCCCCCGGTATGTCGCCGGCACCGCGCCGGGAGATCCCCCGTCGAACAAGGAGAATGGCATGGCAGAGCCAACCACGTCGTCCGGGCAGCATCCGCCGCCCGTCGCTTCCCTGTCGTTTCGCTTTGGCGCGCTCGGCGCCGCCGTGCCGCTGGCGTTTTTCGTCATCTGGGCGATTACCATCAGCGTGCTCGGACTATCGTCGGAAATCGCCCTGGTCATGGGCGCGCTGTTCGGCATTGTGCTGGGGCTTTTCTGCTGCGCCAGCCGCTGGTCCGACTACGCCAACGGCCTGTTTGAAGGCATGACTCAGCCGGTGGGCGTGGTCGCCATCGTTGCCTGGTTCTTTGCCGGCATGTTTGCCCAGGTGCTGCAGGTGGGCGGCCTGGTCGAGGGCCTGGTGTGGCTCGGCGGCGTGTCCAACGTCACCGGCGGGCTCTTTGTGGCCATGACCTTTGTGCTCGCGGGGATCTTTTCCACCGCCGTGGGCACCGGCTACGGCACTACGGTTGCCTTTTGCACCCTGATGTATCCGGCCGGCGTGGCCGTGGGCAGTGACCCCACCATGCTGTTCGCCGCTATCCTCTCCGGAGCGATCTTCGGCGACAACCTCGCCCCGGTCTCGGACACCACCATCGTTTCGGCCACCACCCAGGGAGCCGACGTGCCAGGCGTCGTGCGCAGCCGCTTCAAGTATTCCATCGCCGCGGCGATCCCCACCGCCGTTCTGTTTGCCGTATTCGGCGGCGGGGGCGACGCAAGCTTTGCCGACCCGGCGGCTCTTGAGGAAATGATGGCCTCCACCGAGCCCATGGGGCTTTTGATGCTGGCGCCGTTTGCGCTGGTGCTGGTGCTGGCGCTGTCCGGCCAGCACCTGCTGACCTCACTCACCTGGGGCATTATTGCCTCGATACCGGTGATTCTGGTGGCCGGCACCGGCGCGCTTGGCGACATCGTTAGCTTTGACGCCGAGGCCGACACCGTGATGACCGGCGCGCTGGTGCAGGGCGTGAAAGGCTACGTCAATATGGCGATCCTGATTTTGCTGATCGTCGCCTCGGCCTACCTGCTCAAGCTGGGCGGCACCATGGAAGCGATCACCGGCAAGCTGGTGACCTGGATCAAGGACTCCGTGCGCAAGGCAGAGCTTGCCATCTGGGGGATCGTGGCGCTTTTGAACACCGCCATTACCATCAACACCGCCGCGGAAATCGCCGCCGCGCCCTTTGTGCGCGAGCTGGGCGAGCGCTACCGGCTCCACCGCTACCGCCGAGCCAACATGCTCGACGCCATGACTTCGGCGCTGGGCTATATTTTCCCCTGGGGCGCGCCGGTGCTGCTCGGCTGGTCGACCATCAGGCTGATGCAGGAAACCTACGAATGGCTGCCGAGCGTTGCACCCACCCAGGTATTTCCGTTCGTCTTCCAGGGCTGGCTGCTGGTTGCGATCATGCTGGTCGCGGCGCTCACCGGCTGGGGCCGGCGCTATGAAGGCCCCGGCGGCCAGGAGCTGAAAGAGCCGCCGGAAAACCCGACACACACCTAAGCCAACGGAGAAACAACCCCATGACCCAGGCGTTTCAGCGAGAGCTCAAGAGCCGGCTCGACGAGCTTCACGAAGAAGGCCTCTACAAGCACGAGCGCGAGCTGATGTCGCCCCAGCGGGCGCGGATCAGCGTAGCCCAGGGCGAGGTGATCAACTTCTGCGCCAACAACTACCTGGGGCTGGCCGACGACCCGGCGCTGATCAAGGCCGCCGAGCGCGGCCTGCACGAGCTGGGCCTGGGCATGGCCTCGGTGCGCTTTATCTGCGGCACCCACGCCGAGCACCGCCGGCTGGAGCATCGCCTGGCAGATTTTCTGGGCATGGACGACGCCATCCTCTATGCCTCCTGCTTTGACGCCAACGGTGGGCTGTTCGAGACGCTTTTGGGGCCCGAAGACGCGGTGATTTCCGACGCCCTCAACCACGCCTCGATCATCGATGGCATCCGCCTGTGCAAGGCCGGCCGCTACCGCTACGCCAACAACGACATGGCTGAGCTTGAGGCCCGACTGCAGGAGGCCGACGCCGCGGGCGCGCGCTTCAAGCTCATCGCCACCGACGGCGTGTTCTCCATGGACGGCGTGGTCGCCAACCTCACCGCCATCTGCGATCTCGCAGAAAGGTACGACGCCATGGTGATGATCGACGACTGCCACGCCACCGGCTTTCTCGGCGAGGGCGGCCGCGGCACCCACGAATACCACGGCGTCATGGGCCGGGTGGACATCATCACCACCACGCTTGGCAAGGCGCTGGGCGGCGCCTCGGGCGGGGTCACCGCCGCCCGCGGAGCGATTGCCGAATGGCTGCGCCAGCGCTCCCGGCCGTATCTGTTCTCCAACGCCCTGGCGCCGCCGATCGTCGCGGCAAGCCTTGAGGTGCTGGATAGGGTCGAGCAGGGCGGCGAGCTTCGCCGACGGCTGTGGGACAACGTCGCGCGCTTCCGCGAAGGTCTTGAGAAGGCGGGCTTCACCCTGACCGGCGCGGACCATCCGATCATCCCGGTAATGCTGGGCGACGCCCGGCTGGCCTCCACCTTCGCCGAGCGCCTGCTCGCCGAGGGCATCTACGTCATCGGCTTTTCCTACCCGGTAGTGCCCCGAGGGCAGGCGCGCATTCGCACCCAGATGTCGGCGGCGCACACGCCCGAGCAGATCGACGCGGCCTTGGAGGCCTTTACCCGTATCGGCCGCGAGCTGGAGGTCATCTCATGAAAGCCCTTGCCAAGAGCCGCGCCGAGCCCGGCATCTGGATGGTTGACGCACCCGTGCCCGTGCCCGGCCACAACGACGTGCTGATTAAAATCCGCCGCACCTCGATCTGCGGCACCGACCTGCACATCTACCACTGGGACGAGTGGGCGCAGAAAACCGTGCCGGTGCCGATGATCACCGGCCACGAATACAGCGGCGAGATCGTTGCTCTGGGCGAGGGCGTGGACGGCTTTGCCGTGGGCGACCGCGTTTCCGGCGAAGGCCACGTGACCTGCGGCTACTGCCGCAACTGCCGGGCCGGGCTGCGCCACCTGTGCCGCAACAGCATCGGCGTGGGCGTCAACCGCCAGGGCGCCTTTGCCGAGTACATGACGCTGCCCGCCTACAACCTGTTCAAGCTGCCCGACGACGTCTCCTTTGATCTGGCGGCGATTTTCGATCCCTTCGGCAACGCCGTGCACACCGCGCTGGCGTTTGACCTGGTGGGCGAGGACGTGCTGATCACCGGCGCTGGGCCCATCGGCATCATGGCCGCCGCCGTGGCCCGCCACGTAGGCGCGCGCCACGTGGTGATCACCGACGTCAACGACGAGCGCCTGGCCCTTGCCCGGCGCATGGGCGTGACCCGGGGCGTCAACGTCGCCCGGGAGTCTCTGGAAGACGTCATGGCCGAGCTTTCCATGAGCGAAGGCTTCGACGTGGCGCTGGAAATGTCCGGCGTGGCCTCGGCCATCGACCAGCTGCTCGACGCCATCAACCACGGCGGCAAGGTCGCCATGCTGGGGATCCCCCCGGGCGAGATGCCCATCGACTGGAGCCGGGTCATCTTCAAGGGGCTGACCATTCGCGGCATCTACGGCCGGGAAATGTTCGAGACCTGGTACAAGATGGCAAGCCTCATCCAGTCGGGGCTGGATCTCGAGCCGATCATCACCCACCGCCTGGCCATCGACGACTTCGAGCAGGCTTTTGCCGTGGTGGAAGAGGGCAGCTCGGGCAAGGTGGTGATGAGCTGGGACTAGGCGCGCACGTTCAAGCGCAGGAGTGAGCGAGGCCCGCGGCGACTTTTGCGCCGGGGCCGTTTATTGGGCATGCTGAACGTTCGTTATCACGCCGTTATTCACCCAGCCGGATGCCGCCCATGCTCACCCTTGTTCTCACCGCTGCCACCGCCATCCTGCTGGCCGCTACCACCCTGGGGCGCATTCCCGTTCACCAGTGGTGGGCGCGCGCCTGCGAGTTTCCCCGGCTGCAGATCGCAAGCCTTGCCGCGCTGTGCCTGGTGCTCTCGGCCTTTGCCGAGGCCGACGCGCGCCTGTGGCTGATGCTTGCCAACGCCCTGGTGGTGGCCGTGCAGCTGCACCGCATCCTGCCCTATACTCGGCTTGCCTCGATTACCGTGCAGCCCACCGACCCGGACGGCGACGAGGCGCGCTGCGTAACGCTGCTGGTAGCCAACGTGCTCACCCCCAACCGCCAGGCGCACCGGCTCACCGAGCAGATCAAGGCGCTCAAGCCCGACGTAGTGCTGACGCTTGAAAGCGACGACTGGTGGCAGGAGCAGCTGGACCCGGCGCTGGACGAAGGCTGGCCGCACAGCGTAAAAATTCCGCTGGACAACCTCTACGGCATGCACCTGTATTCCCGCCTGCCGCTGGAAGAGGCCGAGGTCAAGTGGCTGATCCAGGACGACATTCCATCCATACATACCTGGCTTGTGCTGCCCAACGGCGAGCGCGTCCGCTTTTATGCCCTGCACCCGCGCCCGCCGGCCCCCAGCGAAAGCGAAACCTCGCTGTGGCGCGACGGCGAGCTTTTGCTGGTGGGGCAGATGATTCATCGCGACCCGAAGCCCACGCTTGCCGCCGGCGATCTTAACGACGTGGCCTGGTCGCGCTCCACGCGGATGTTCTGCCGGGTGAGCCACATGCTGGACCCGCGCCGGGGGCGGGGCATGTTCAGCACCTTTCACGCCAAGTATCCGCTGTTGCGCTGGCCGCTGGATCATATCTTCGTCAGCGAGCACTTTACCCTGACCGCGATGCGCCGCCTCAAGTCCATCGGCTCGGACCATTTTCCCATCATGGCCACGCTCTGCCTGCAGCCCTCGCGCACCGATGAGAACGACGCCCCCGAGGCCGACGGCGACGACCGCGAAGAGGCCGCGGACACCGTTGGCGAGGCTCAGCGGCAAAGTCAGGATTAGCGCGCGGCATGCCGGGCTAGCCCGCTGCGGTGGCCGGGGCCTCGGGCAGCGGCAGGGTGCCGTGCATCTGGCGCGCTTTGAAAATGGTGCGAAACTGCGTGGGGTCGTGGGGCGTGAGGTCGTGCGCCGGCGGATTGACGTACACCACCAGCAGCCGCGAGAGCCAGTAGCGCAGCGCGGTCATGCTCAGCATGGTCGGCCACAGCGCGCGCTCGTCGGCGGTGAGCGCCCGGCGCGCCTGATAGGCGTTGATGATGACGTCGTGGCGCGCCTGATCCAGGCGGCCGTCTTCATCGGTGGCCCAGTCGTTGATCACGATGGCAAGATCAAACAGCAGGTCGCCGGTGCAGCCGTTGTAAAAATCGATGATGCCGCCGAGCCGATCGCCCTCGAACAGAGTGTTGTCGCGGAACAGGTCGCCGTGCAGCGCGCCCTGGGGCAGCTCACCCCGGGAGGCGAACTCGCCTTCGAAGTCGTCCACGGCGTTTTTCATCAGCGTCTGGTCTTCCTGGCGCAAAAAACCCAGCACCTTGTGGTGCATGGCCTGCAGCCAGCTCAAATCTCGTGGGTTGGGGCGGAGCCCGGAAAAATGCCGGGAGGTTTGATGCATCCGGCCAAGGGTATCGCCTATTACCCGGCACTGCTCCAGGTTGGGGTTTTCCGGGTGGCGGCCGGGCAGGCGCGGGAACAGCAGCGCCGGCTTGTCGGCCAGGCGCTTGAGCGCCACGCCGTCGCGGTCGTGAACCGGGCCGGGAATCGGCAGGCGATACGCGTCGAGGTAGTCGAGCAGGTCGACAAAAAACGGAAGCTCCTCCTGCTCGCCCTGTTCAAACAGCGTGAGCACCAGCTCGCAGCGGTCGGTGGTAACAAAAAACGTCGAATTTTCCGTGCCGCCGGCAACGCCCTGTAGCGACACGAAGCGGCCCACGTCAAAAGATTCCAGAAACGTAGCGACCTGCGCGTCGCCAAGCGGAGTGAATACAGCCATGAGAATCTCGCTCAGGTTGCCAAGCCTCGTATTGTAGCGGCTTGAACTCTGACTTGGCAGCGCTGCGGCGGTAGACCGCCGTCATGCCTTAGCCCCATACCCGGTGGAAAAGACGTCGGTGCTCGCCGGAGCGGCGGCACTGGGCGTATTATGGCCGGCAAGATTTTATCGCCCTTGTTTTCTGACCTCTCTCTTCGGCAACGGATACTGGCTATGGCTCGCGCACCGATCGTTTTAGTTGACGGCTCCTCCTACCTCTACCGGGCGTTTCACGCGCTGCCGGCGCTGACCACCTCCGCAGGTCAGCCAACCGGCGCGGTCAAGGGCGTGCTCAATATGCTCAAGCGCCTGATCAAGGACTATCCCGAAAGCCCCATGGCGGTGGTGTTTGACGCCCCGGGCAAAACCTTTCGCGACGCGCTTTATGAGGAGTACAAGGCGAACCGCCCGCCGATGCCCGACGACCTCAGAAGCCAGATTGAGCCGCTGCACCAGTGCGTCAGGGCGCTGGGGCTGCCGCTTTTGTGCATTGAGGGAGTCGAGGCCGACGACGTTATCGGCACGCTTGCCCGCCACGCCACCGATGCCGGTCGCGACGCGGTGATTTCCACCGGCGACAAGGACATGGCCCAGCTGGTCAACGACCATATTACGCTGGTCAACACCATGAAAAATGAAACCCTGGACGTCGCCGGCGTCGAGGACAAGTTCGGCCTGCCGCCGGAGCGGATCATCGACTTTCTCGCGCTCATGGGCGACAAGGTCGACAACATTCCCGGCGTACCCGGCGTCGGGGAGAAAACCGCGCTGGGGCTGCTGCAGGGCATGAACGGCGGGCTGGAGACCGTCTACGGCGATCTGGAGCGCGTCACCACGCTTGGCTTTCGCGGCGCCAAGACGCTGCCCAAAAAGCTCGAAGCGCACCGCGATCAGGCGTTCCTCTCCTTTGACCTTGCCACCATCAAGACCGACTGCGAGCTGCCCGCCGGCCTCGACGACCTGGAGATCGCCCACCCGGACCGCGACGCCCTGGTCGGGCTTTACCGCGAGCTTGAGTTCAAGCGCGAGCTTAACGAGCTGCTGGAAGGCCGGGACGAAGGCGTGGACGACGTTGTCGGCGGCACCCCCGCGCCCAGCGCCGCCGACGGCAGCGACAGCGGCGAAAGCGAGGGCCAGCCGACGGCCCAAAGCCAGCGGCAGGACGTGGTGATCACCACGCAACAGGAGCTTGACGCCTGGCTCGAACGGCTGAGCCGGGCCGAGCGCTTCTGCTTTGACCTGGAAACCACCAGCCTCAACTACATGGAGGCGGAAATCGTCGGCGTAGGCATCGCCCTTGAAGCCGGCGAGGCGGCGTATATTCCGCTGGCCCACGACTACCTCGACGCTCCGGACCAGCTCGATCGCCGCGCCGTGCTCGAAGCGCTGACGCCGATCTGGCAAAGCGCTGCCAAGACCAAAATCGGCCAGAACCTCAAGTACGATATTTCCGTGTTGGCAAGCTACGGCATCGAAGTGGCACCGCCGCTGGCCGACATCATGCTTGCGTCCTACGTGCTCAACTCCACCGCCACCCGCCACGACATGGACTCGCTGGCGCTGAAGTACCTGGGCGAGACCACCACGTCGTTCCAGGAGGTCGCGGGCAAGGGCGCCAAGCAGCTCACCTTCAACCAGGTAGCGCTGGAGCAGGCTGTGCCCTACGCCTGCGAGGACGTGGATATCACCCTGCGCCTGCTGGATACCCTAACGCCTCAGGTGGAAAAAGAAGGCCGGCTGGCGGAGGTGCTGGAGACCCTTGAGCTGCCGCTGATTCCGGTGCTCTCGCGCATGGAGCGCGCCGGTGTAGCGCTGGACGTGGAGCGCCTGCACGCCCAGAGCAAGGCGCTTGAGACGCGCATTCACGAGTTGGAGCAAAAGGCCTTTGAGCTTGCCGGGCGTGAGTTCAACTTAAGCTCGCCCAAGCAGCTGGGCGAGATCCTGTTTGACGAGCAGAAAATCCCCGTGCTCAAGAAAACCCCCAAGGGCGCACCGTCCACGGCGGAAGCCGTGCTCGAAGAGCTGGCGCTGGACTATCCGCTGCCCAAGGTCATCATCGAGCACCGGGGGTTTTCCAAGCTCAAGTCCACCTACACCGACAAGCTGCCCCGGCTGGTCAACCCCGCCACCGGGCGGGTGCACACCAGCTACCATCAGGCAGTGACCGCCACCGGGCGGCTGTCGTCGTCGGATCCCAACCTGCAGAACATCCCCATCCGCACCGAAGAAGGGCGCAAGATCCGCCAGGCGTTTACCGCACGTCCCGGCTATCGCGTGGTCGCCGCCGACTACTCCCAGATCGAGCTGCGCATCATGGCGCATCTGTCTGAAGACAAAGGCCTGCTCAAGGCCTTCGCCGAAGGCAAGGACATCCACGCCGCGACCGCCGCCGAGGTGTTCGGCCCGCCCCTGGACAAGGTCACCAGCGATCAGCGGCGCAGCGCCAAGGCCATCAACTTCGGGCTGATCTACGGCATGAGCGCCTGGGGGCTTTCCCGCCAGCTGCACATCGAGCGCAACCAGGCGCAGACCTACATCGACCGCTACTTTGACCGCTACCCAGGCGTGGGCCGCTACATGGAGCGCATCCGCGCCCAGGCCGCCGAGGACGGCTTCGTCGAAACCGTCGCCGGCCGGAGGCTCTACCTGCCCGAGATCAACGCCCAGAACCGCAACCGCCGCCAGGCCGCCGAGCGCACCGCGATCAACGCGCCCATGCAGGGCACCGCCGCGGACATCATCAAGCGCGCCATGATCGACGTCGACGCCTGGCTGCAGGAGGGCAAATTTGACGCGCTGATGGTGATGCAGGTCCACGACGAGCTCGTCTTCGAAGTCGCCGAAGACCGCATCGACGCCTTCAAGCAGGAAGTCGCCAAACGCATGGAAAACGCCGCCAGCCTAAGCGTCGCGCTCACCGTCGAAGCCGAAAGCGGCACCCACTGGGACGAAGCGCACTGATAGGGCAATAGAGCACCGGAAAATGGCGAATGGCAGCGCTGTGTTTTTGTAGGAGGCCGGCTGTGCCGGGCGAAGGCGCCGGAAGGCGCCTATGGCGTGTTATCCCAACACCTGCGGATTCAGCTGCCACACCGAATAGTTGAGCGCAGCGGCGAAGCTAATCCACAGCAGATAAGGCAAGAGAAGGGCACCGGCAAGCCGCTGCGCCCGCCAAAAAGCAACGATCGTCGCCGCGACCAGCACAATCAGCAGCAGGATATTGAAAACCCCAAGCGCGCCCTGGTGCCAGACGAAGAACACCCAGCTCCACAGCGCGTTTACCGCAAGCTGCACGAGAAACAGCGTCAGCGCCCACCGCTGGCGCTGAAATCCGCCCAGCCGCCAGACCAGCCAGGCGGCAATGCCCATCAGCGCGTAAAGCGTCGTCCACACCGGCCCAAAGATTGAGGCGGGCGGCGCCCAGTCAGGCTGCACAAGCTGACCGTAGAAGGCGCTGGCCTGTATCGAGGCAACAGCTCCTACGGCAGACGCCGCAAAGCTCACCGTCAGCCAGCCGAGTAGGCCAAGTGCTTGCTTCTTTTTCGAGAGTGGTGGCATAGGGAACTCCGGTTGTTCGTTAAATCCAAGGTTAAAGATTCTTTCACAGGGGGCGGTTGCCGATAAAACTTTGCTGACGCTAACCTCCCCCATCTACCCCGGCGGCTTCAGGCCGGCATCGCTTGCCTTTTCGCTCATCCACTGGAGGGGAATATCGGCCAGCGGGTCGTCGCCGTAGCCGCCGCCGACGTTGGCGTGGGCGCCGATGAACCAGCGCTGTTCGACCTCTCGGTTTCCCGGCTTTTTCCGCCCGTCCCGGCTGACCCACAGGGGCACTTCGTAGGCGGCGCGGTGTTCGTCAAGCGCTACCGCGTGGTAGGCGTAATCCACGATGCTGGAAAGTTCGGTATCGTGCCACGAATACTTGCGCTGCTCGGTAAACCGCGTCCCCGGCACGCCCAGCGCGCCGACGGTATCCCATACGCCGATGAAGTGAATCCGCGGCGTGCGGCCGTAGTGGCGTTTGAATATGTCGCACGGCTCGTCGTCGGGTTTTAGCTTTTTATCCCGGTAGATTTCCTCGGCCCTGTCCAGCAGGCCGGGCGTAACAATGCGCAACAGCCCGCACTTGCGGATCAGCCCGGCCAGGCTTCTGGCCGTATAGGCTCCGCGGCTGAAGCCGAATATCCAGATGTCGTCGCCTTCGGCATAGCGCCTGGCAAGCCAGTCGTAGCCTTGCCGTAAATTCTTGCTCAGACCATAGCCAAACGCCCCGCCGGCAAGGCGCACGAACTTTCCATTGCCTACGCCCGGGTCGTAGAAAAACCGCTGCCGGATATCGCCGTCGTACTCATGGATATGCTGGGCCAGGCGAAAGACGTTGGTGCGGTCTTGGGGGTCGTTCCAGGTGCCGTCGAAAAAGAGGATCAGCCTTTGTTTTGTCATGGTGGCTCCTGCTTTGAAAGATACGGCGTCATCGCTTGGCCGCTTTTGTGCGGGCGATGTACCGGTTACCTTCAGCGTAGGCAGGGCGGGGCGTTTAGTCAGTGAGGGCAAGCAAGGGTTTGGTGAAGATTCGAGCGGGGCTTGAGCACCGCTGAGTTGGCGCACAATGGCGACAAGCGCCGCTGTCCTCTACCATCAACAGCTCATTCAATATAATAAGGATAGGCTTGTGGATCGATATCATTCTACGGCCCGCGCCGTGGCGCCGGGCCGCGCGTTTCCGCTCAAGGGACTGGCCGCCGGCGTGCTGGCGGGTACGCTGCTGCTGTCGCCGTTTGCCATGGCCCAGGAGGCCATTCTCGAAGGCGAGCGCTTTCATCCCCAGGAGAGCTCTCAGGGCATGGTGGCCACCAGCCATACGCTGGCGTCCGAAGTGTCGCGCGACGTGCTGGCGAACGGCGGTAATGCCGTTGACGCCGCCGTGACCGCGGGCTTCGCGCTGGCCGTGACCCAGCCGCGCTCGGGTAACATCGGCGGCGGCGGCTTCATGCTGATTTCCGACGAGGACAGCGGCGAGGTTATCGCCATCGACTATCGCGAGACCGCACCCAGCGGCGCTACCGAGACCATGTTCCAGGACGAGGAGGGCGACGCCGTCACCGACCGCTCGCGCTACACCCACCTGGCCTCCGGCGTGCCGGGCACCGTTGCCGGTCTGGCGCTGGCGCTGGAAGAGTACGGCACCCTGAGCCTTGCCGAAGCGCTGGCGCCGGCCATTCGCCTGGCCGAGGACGGCTTTGCCGTGCCGCCGCGCTTCGTCAAGGGCCTGGAAGACACCCGTGAGCGCTTTGAGCCTTGGGACTCCAGCATGGCGAAATTCTTCAAGGAGGACGGCTCTTCCTACCAGGCCGGCGAGATATTTCGCCAGCCGGAGCTCGCCGCCACGCTCAAGCGCATCGCCGAGGAGGGCGCCAGCGAGTTCTACGAAGGGGAAACGGCCCGCCTGCTGGTCGACGAAATGGACAAGCACGGCGGCCTGATGACCATGGACGACCTGGCCGGCTACGAGCCGGTGATTCGCGAGCCCAGCCACGGCACCTACCGCGAGCACGACATCTACGCCATGAGCCCGCCCTCGTCCGGCGGTGCCCATATCGTGCAGATGCTCAACGTGCTGGAGGACTTCCCCATCGGTGAGATGGGCTTTGGCGCCGCCGACACCATGCACGTCATGGCCGAGGCGATGAAGCGCGCCTACGCCGACCGCGCCGAGTACCTGGGCGATACCGATTTCGTCGATGTGCCGCTCGGCGGCATCACCTCCACCGACTATGCCGACGAGCTGCGCGAGCAGATCGACATGGACCGGGCCACGCCCAGCGACGAGATTAGCGCAGGCGAGCCCACCGCCTACGAGTCCAGCGAAACCACGCACTTTTCGGTGGTCGACGACAGCGGCCTGGCGGTCTCCAACACCTACACCATCAACTTCAGCTACGGCTCGGGCATCGTGGTGGATGGCGCGGGCTTTCTGCTCAACAACGAGATGGACGACTTCTCGGCCAAGCCCGGCGTGCCCAACGCTTACGGGCTGATCGGCGGCGAGGCCAACAAGGTCGAGCCCGGCAAGCGCATGCTGTCGTCGATGACCCCGACCATCGTCAAGAAGGACGGCAAGAACTTCCTGATCACCGGCAGCCCCGGCGGCTCGCGCATCATCACCACCACGCTGCAGGTGCTGATGAACGTCATCGACCACGACATGAACGTTCAGTCGGCGGTCAGCGCGCCGCGCATGCACCACCAGTGGCTGCCCGATGAAATCCGTGTGGAAGCCGGCTTCAGCCCGGATACCCTGGAGCTGCTGGAGCAGCGCGGCCACACCATCAGCCATCAATCCGCCATGGGCGCCGCCCAGTCCATCGTCATTGAGGACGGTGTCTTCTACGGCGGCGCCGATCCGCGGCGCTCTACGTCCTCGGCGATCGGCCTCTAAAGCAGCCGTTACGCCATAGTCGACCAGCCGGTCGCGCCTGGTTCCTGATTCCCGGTGGGTTATCTTCCCGGGCCAGAGCCGGGCGCGGCCGGTTTTTGTGCGCGACCGAACACACAACAGTCGGGAACGATTCACATTCATCTTGACTAGAAACAGGATGCACTTGAGAATGAGTCGCTTTCATAAGCCATCCCCCTGACTTATTTTACAAAAAGCACTCATAAGGATCTGACAAGTGAATTCTGGTATTACCGCGACCCGCCGTTCGCCCTACCGCGCCTTTGCCACCGCCGCGAGCTTCGCTGTGGCCTCCACCAGCCTGCCGGCCATGGCGCAGTCTACCGAAACCACCGAGCTTGATGCCGTCACCGTGGTCGGCGAGAAGAATACCGGCAACAAGGTTGAATATTCCGCCTCGGACAAGTTCGTCAAGCCGCTGCTGGATACCCCGCAAACCGTGACCGCGGTGCCGGAAAAGGTCATCGAGGAGCAGCAGGCGCTGAGCCTGCGCCGGGTGCTGTCCAACGTCTCGGGCATTACCTTTGACGCCGGCGAGGGCGGCGGCGGCTCCGGCGACAAAATCAACATCCGCGGCTTCAGCGCCAACGCCAACATGAAGGTGGACGGCCTGCGCGACAGCAGCCAGAACAACCGCACCGACATGTTCAACGTCGAGCGGGTCGAAGTGATCAAGGGCCCAAGCTCGGTCTTCGGCGGCGCGGGAACCAGCGGCGGAGTGGTCAACATGATCAGCAAGACCCCGCAGCAGCGCGACTTCGTCGACGCAAGCGTGGGGATCGGCACCGACAGCTATCACCGCACCACGCTCGACGCCAACCAGACCCTTGAAGGGCTGGGCACCGACAGCGCCTTCCGCCTGAACCTGATGGCTCACGAAAACGACAAGCCGGGACGCGACGACATCGAGGAGGAGCGCTTCGGCATCGCACCGTCGCTGACCGTGGGGCTGAACGACACCACCCGCGCGACGTTTTCCTACGTCCACCAGGAAGACGACAACCTGCTGGACTATGGGCTGCCCGCCAAAGACGGTGAGGTGCTGCCGGGGATCGACCACGAGGCCTACTACGGCTGGCGCAACCTCGACGGCGAAGACATCACAAGCGACAGCGCTACCCTTCAGGTCGAGCACGATTTCACCGCCGCAACCCGGCTGGAAAACAAGACCCGCTATACGCACCTCGACCGCGATACCACCATCTCCGCGCCGCATACGGACATGGAAGGGCTTGCGCCCGGGCGCTACAAGCCCGCCGGCCCCCAGGCCTACCGCCGCGACGTGACCACCGAGATGTGGATCAACCAGACCCAGCTGAGCACGAGCTTCGACACCGGCTCGCTCAAGCACGAGCTGCTGGTGGGCGCCGAATTCTCCCGGGAAACCTACGACCGCACCGCTTCCAACCTGGGGTTGGGGTCGGACGCCCACCCGTACCCTGACGGCGGCTACGACATCGGCAACCCGCCCGGGCGCTGGGACGGCGGCACCACCTACACGCCCCGCGGCGCTAACGAAGCGACGCTGAACAACCAGGCGATCTACGCCTTCGACACCGTGAGCTTCAACCCCCAGTGGGACCTGACCCTGGGCCTGCGCCACGACTGGATCGACGGCGAAGCCGTGGACAAGGACGACAACCAGCGCACCCGCACCAGCGACAAGGAGCTGAGCGGCCGCGCCGGCGTGGTCTACAAGCCGGCCGATAACGGCCGGGTGTACCTGGCCTACGGCACCTCGTTCAGCCCCTCGGCGGAAAACCTCGCCACCTCCGGCGGCCTGCCCCGGGGCGACGGCGGGGAAAGCCTCTCCCCGGAGAAGAGCAAGACCTGGGAGCTGGGCGCCAAGTGGGAGCTGATGAACGGCCGGCTGGGGCTAACCGGCGCGCTGTTCCGTGTGGACAAGGACGACGTGCGCGAGCGCGACGCCAACGGCGACCTTTATCTGGCCGGCGAGCAGCGCGTGCAGGGCGTGGAGCTGGGCATGACCGGCGAGCTGACCGATGCCTGGGACGTTTACGCCAACTACACCTACCTGGACAGCGAAACCCGCGAGTCCATCGCCGGCGCCCAGACCAACGGCCGCGACCCCGAAGGGCACTCCCTGGGCAACACCCCGGAGCACAGCCTGAGCCTGTGGTCGACCTACGACATCACTAACGCCGTGCAGGTAGGCTACGGCGCCCAGTACGTGGACGAGCGCCACGTGGCCTCGGACGTGGCCGCCAAGGTGGACGACTACTGGCTGCACAACGCCATGGTGGCCTACCGCTTCAACGACCAGCTGAGCGCTCAGCTCAACGTCAACAACCTCTTTGACGAGGAATACGTTGACGGCGTGCGCGGCCGTCCGGGTACCGATTCCCGGGGCTCCGCGGTGGAGATCGGCGACGGCCGTTCGGGGGTGCTGACGCTGGACTATCGTTTTTAAAAATCGGTTTGAAAGGCCGCTGTTAAGGGCGATTGCCAGACGCCGACATTCGATTGATGCCAACCAACCCCGGCCCGGCGGCCTTTCAAGGCGCCGGGTCGGGGCTTATCCGCTTATCAAGGAGATACCGCCATGATGCTTCACGTCCCCGAGGTGTTCGACAAGGCCCAGGTGGCCGAATGCCGCGAGCTGTTGCTCCAGGCGCAGTGGCAGGACGGCAAGGCCACCGCCGGCTTTCAGTCGGCCATGGCCAAGGACAACCTGCAGCTGCCCGAAGACTCCGACGTGGCCCGCCACCTGAGCCAGGTCGTCAGCCAGGCGGTGCAGCGCCACCCGCTGTTTATCGCCGGGGCCTTGCCCGAGCGAATTTTTCCGCCGCTGTTCAACTGCTACCAGGGCGGGCAGTCCTTTGGCCTGCACGTGGACAACGCCATGCGCCTGGACCAGAGCCGGGGCGAGTACCTGCGCACGGACCTTTCGGCGACGCTGTTTTTCAGCGAGCCGGATACCTACGAAGGCGGCGAGCTGATCGTCGAGGACACCTACGGCGCCCACAGCGTCAAGCTGCCAGCGGGGGATCTGATCCTCTACCCGGCCTCGAGCCTTCACCGGGTCACGCCGGTGACCCAGGGCGCGCGCCTCGGGGCGTTTTTCTGGATCCAGAGCATGGTGCGCGACGAAGGCCAGCGCAGCCTGCTGTTCGACCTGGACACCTCCATCCAGCAGGTCCATCAGGAACTGGGTGCCGACAGCGCGGCAAGCGTCCAGCTCACCGGCGTCTACCATAACCTGCTGCGCCGCTGGGGGATGTGAGGCGCGACGCATTGATCAGTCGGCGCGGTCGAGCCCCATCTGCCAAAAGTCGATTTCCAGCCGCGTGGCGTCGCGGAAGGTCGTGGTCAGCTGGGCGAAACGCTCGGGCGTCACGTCGGCCAGGCGGGTATCGAGCCAGGCGATTTCGTCGCGCATTGCCCCCTGGAAGGCGTCGCTTTCGTACATCTGCAGCCACTTTTCATAGGGGTTGGCGTCGCCGCGTACGGTGAAGGGCTGCCGGGCCTGCCACTGGGAAATCTCGCCGTAGCCCACCAGGCAAGGAGCGAGGGCCACGTGCATGTCGAGCAGGTCGCCGCGGTTGCCGGTGTCCAGCACGTAGCGGGTGTAGGCCATGGTGGCGCGAGCTTCGGGCAGTGTGGCCAGGTCAGATTCCGGGATACCCCATTCGCGGCAATAGTCGATATGCAGCGCAAGCTCGACGTCGATGATGGTTTTGAGGCCTTCCAGGCTGTGGCGCAGCTCGGCCATGTCGCGGCTCTTGTAGACGGCCAGCGCATAGGCGCGCCCGAAGTGCATCAGAAACAGATAGTCCTGCTTGAGGTAGTGGCGAAACGCCTCGTCTTCCAGGGTGCCGGCGGCCAGCTGGCGCACGAAGTCGTGCTCGATATAGGCGCGCCACTCGTCAGCGCAGGCTGCGGTTAGATCGGTAAAGCGATAGCTCATGATATCTCCGGTCGTTGGGCAAGCTAGCCGCTTCAGCCGCCCTTGGGCGGCCGTTTCATGACGGATTTTTGCTTGCGGTACTCGCCGTGCCTCAGGCGTCGGGGAGGTCGAGTTTATCCTTGACTACGGGCCAGGCGGGTTCGCCGCTGCGGGTGGAGACGCCGTCGAGAAACTCTTTCACCTTGGCCGGGTGGTCTTTCAGCCAGCTCATGGCGACGTCGTCAACGGGGCGGTCTTCAAAGCTCAGCCCGCTGATCATTTCACTCTGCTCGTCGGCGGTGAAGACGATTTGTTCCAGCAGCCGCGTGGCGTTGGGGTTGCTGTCGGCGAATTGCTGGGTCGTCAGGGTGCGCACGTCGCTGCGGCCGCCGTCCGGGCCCCAGGCGTCTTCCGGGTCGTCGAGAAACTCAATGTCGTATTCGATGGTGGCCCAGTGCGGCGTCCAGGCGTAGAAGACGATCCACTCGTTGCGATCCATGGTCGACTTGGCCTGGCTGAACATGCCCGAGGCCGAGGTTTCCGAAAGCTCCCATTCGTCCAGGCAATAGGTGCCGTTTTCCTGCATGTCGGAGAGCAGGTCGCTGGTGCCGGAGCCGACTTCAATGGAATAGATCGTGCCGCCGGCCTTTTCCTGCAGCTCCTTGCTGCACAGATCTTCGCCCGAGGTATAGCCTTCTGCGTGGATGTAGTCGGGCACGACAAAGCCAAGCCGTGCGCCGTCCACGTTGGTGCCCAGGTCGACCAGCGCGTTCTTGCCGCTGGTGGCGGTGTCGTACATGCCCTGCTGGGCGGGCAGCCAGGAGGCCAGGTAGGCATCGAGCTCGTTTTCGCCCAGCGCCTGATAGGCGATGGTGGCGCCCAGCTCTTTTTGCCGTGGCTTATAGCCCAGGGCATCAAACAGCGTGGCGGCAAGTTCGGACTTGACGGTAACGCCGGGCCAGGGAGGTACGGCAAAACGCACGGCGGCGGGTTCTTCGGCGGCGTTGGCGACAAGCGGTGTGGCAAGCAGGGCGGTGCCGAGGGCGCCGGCGGCCAGGCTGGCGTGGAGGGTAAAGCGGCGAGACAAGCGTAAGCGCGATTTCATCCGGGCTCCTTATAGTTGCTGCGACAGGACCGACTCTAGTCCTGCCGGTTGGGAACTGCAACGTAAAGCGGCCCGCCGAGGCGGGCCGCTTCGGGGAGCGCGGCGCTTTTATGCCCTGTGCGGGCTAGCGCGCGGGCTTAGCGCCAGCCGACGCGGTCAAAGATGCGTACGGCTTCGGGGTTGTTTTCCCCCAGGACGCTGACGTTAACATCGTCTTTCTTGAAGTCGCCCCAGGATTCCAGCACCGGATCCTTGTGGATGCTGTCAACCACCGGGAACTCGTTGTTGCCGGAGGCGAAGATTTCCTGGGCGGTGTCGGAGGCGAGGAATTCGAGGAAGCGCACGGCGTTGTCGCGGTTCGGCGAGTTCTCGACGACGCCGGCGCCGCCGACGTTAACGTGGGTGCCGCGGCCGTCCTGGTTGGGGAAGATGATGCCAACCTTGCGCGCTGCTTTGCGCTCGGCGTCGTCGTCCGACTTGAGCAGGCGCACGTAGTAGTAGTGGTTGGCCACGGCCAGGTCGCATTCGCCGCTGGCGACGCCGAGGATCTGGTCGGTGTCACCGCCTTCCGGGTCGCGCGCCATGTTGTCGACGATGCCCTGGGCCCACTCTTCGGCTTCTTCTTCGCCGTGTTCGGCGATCATTGAGGCAAGCAGGGACTGGTTATAGATGTTATTCGACGAGCGGATGCAGATGTCGCCCTCGAAGCGGTCGTCGGCCAGGTCTTCGTAACTTGTGATGTCGCTTGGGTCGACGGCGTCGCGATTGTAGAGGATCGCCCGGGCGCGCTGGCTAAAGCCGAACCACAGGCCGTCCGGGTGGCTCATGGACTCCGGGACGCGCTCGTCGAGCACGTCGGATTCGACGCTCTGGAAGATGCCTTCGTCCTCGGCGCGCCACAGGCGGCCGGCGTCAACGGTGATCATGACGTCGGCGGGGCTTGCCACCCCTTCGCGCTGGATGCGCTCGATGAGCTGGTCGGAATCGCCTTCCAGCACGTTGACGTCAATGCCGGTTTCGTCGGTGAACGCTTCGTAGAGCGTGTCGTCGGAGTCGTAGTGGCGAGCCGAGTAGACGTTGATTTCGTCAGCCAGCGCCGAGGTCGCGAAGGCGCTGCCCGCGACAACGGCAGCCATGGAAGCGGCGAGGCGCGTTGGTTTCATCGTCGAACATCCTTTTAGGTTGAATGATAATAAATTGCATTATAGTTCGCGGCCATTTAACCGGTTTGAAAAGTTGACGTCAAGCGCCTGCGGCCCCGCGCCGTTACCGGTGCGGCAAATCGCATCACGCGCTCGGCCGCACAATGGATGCATTGCGCGGCAGGACAAAATAGAATGCGAATAGCTTTCAGTTATTTTAGCAGCGGTACTGGCACCCGCTGCTCCAACAACGGCGGGATACGATAATGGCAACCATGACGACGCCGACGGCACCCCGGCAAACCACAGAGACCGCCGCGCCGGTCGCGGCGCTTTCGCTCAGCGACGTGCACCACCGCTTTGACCGCCACCCGGTGGTCAAGGGCGTGGAGCTTACCGTGGAGCCCGGCGAGGTGGTTTGCCTGCTGGGGCCTTCGGGCTGCGGCAAGACCACGCTTTTGCGCATTGCCGCAGGCCTTGAGGTGCTGCAGGAAGGGCGCGTGGGCCTGGAAGGCGAGACCGTGGCGGCACCTGGCCGGCGCCACGTGCCGCCGGAAAAGCGCAGCGTCGGCCTGGCGTTTCAGGATTCGGCGCTGTTTCCGCACCTGTCGGTGCTGGAAAACGTCAAGTTCGGCCTCAAGTCGCTGCCTTCGGGCAAGCGCCGGGAGCGGGCCCTGGCGCGTCTGGAGCAGCTGGGCATGGCGGAGTACGCCGACACCTACCCGCACATGCTCTCAGGCGGCCAGCAGCAGCGCGTAGCGCTGGCCCGGGCGCTGGCGCCGGAGCCCCGGCTGATGCTGCTCGACGAGCCGTTTTCCAGCCTGGACGCGCGCCTTCGCGACCAGATCCGCGACGATACCCTGCACGTGCTGAAAAACGTCGGCGCGGCCACGCTGCTGGTCACCCACGACCCCGAAGAAGCCATGTTCATGGCCGACCGCATTGCGCTGATGCGCGACGGTACGATCGTCCAGACCGGCACCCCGCGCGAGCTTTACTGCGCGCCCTGCGATCCGTTCGTGGTGACGTTTTTCGGCGAGGTCAACGAGCTTTACGGCGTGGTGGAAAACGGCGAGGTAAGAACGCCGGTGGGCACCGTGGAAGCGGGCTGGCTGCCCGAAGGCAGCGACGCGATCGTGATGGTGCGCCCGGAGGCGCTGCGCGTAAGCGAAAGCGACGAGTGTGGTAAGGCCCACGCCCATAGCCACGTGGTCATGGCCAAGCTGCTGGGGCGCTCGAGTTTGCTCCACCTTTGCGCCCACGGCCCGGGCGATGAAGAAGCCCACCTCCACGCCCGGGTGCCCGGGGTGTTTCTGCCCGCGGAAGGCCAGCCGGTGGACATTCACCTGGACCTATCCCAGGTCTTCGTCTTTGCCGCTCCCGGGGCGTGAGCGGCGCATCGCCAGGCTCAGGAAAATCACCGGAATAATCCCCACCACGACAATCGCAAGCGAGGCCGTCGAGGCCTCGGCCAGGCGCTCGTCCGAGGCCAGGCTGTGGGCCCGCACGGCTAGGGTATCGAAGTTGAACGGGCGCAGGATGATGGTCGCGGGCAGCTCCTTCATGGCGTCGACGAACACTAGAATGCCCGCGGCCAGCAGGCTCGAGCGCATCATCGGCGTGTGAATGCGCCGCAGAGTGCCGCCGGCAGTTTGCCCCAGGGTGCGCGCGGCGGCGTCCATGCTCGGCGTGACCTTGCCCAGGCTTGCTTCGATGGCGTTGAACGACACGGCGAGAAAGCGCGCCACGTAGGCGTAGATGAGGATAAACGCCGAGCCGCTGAAGATCAGCCCGACGACCGTGCCGTACTGGTCGAGGGTCCAGACGTTGACGGCGTTATCCAGCCAGGCGAACGGAATCAGAATGCCCACCGCGACCACCGAGCCGGGAATCGCGTAGCCCATGGCCGCCACCCGGGAGCTGACCCGGGCAAAGGTCGTGTTGTGGATGCGCACCCCGTAGCTGAGCAGCAGCGCCATGCCCACGGCGAGAATGGCCGCGCCCACGGAAAGCCCCAGGCTGTTGGCGGCAAAGCCGATGAAGCGCGCACCGAACAGCGAATCCCCCTGTTCGATCGCCAGGTTGAGCAGAATGCCGCCGGGCAGCACAAAGCCCACCAGCACCGGCAGGAGGCAGGCCAGTAGGGCGGTGCCGGCGCGCCAGCCGCTCAGGCGGTATTCGGGCAGCTGCTGGTAGCGATTGGTGGTCTGAAAGTAGCGCCGCTTGCCCCGGGACCAGCGCTCAAGCAGCACCAGCATAATCACAAACGCCAGCAGGCAGGCCGCCAGCTGTGCTGCCGCCACCGGCTCGCCGAGGCCGAACCAGGTGCGGTAGATGCCGGTGGTGAAGGTATCCACGCCGAAAAACTGCACCGCGCCAAACTCGTTCAGCGTCTCCATCAGCACCAGCGACACGCCACCCACCAGCGCCGGGCGGGAAAGCGGCACGGCCACGCTCATGAACATGTGCCAGGGGCCGCGCCCCAGAGTGCGGCCGACGTCCAGCACGCACACCGACTGCTCAAGAAACGACGCCCGGGCGAGCAGATAAACGTAGGGGTAGAGCACCAGGGTGATCAGCGTGGCCGCGCCGCCCAGCGAGCGCACGTTGGGGAAATAGTAGTCGCCGTATTCCCAGCCGGTGAGCTCGCGCAGCAGGCTTTGCAGCGGCCCCGCCACCTGGAGAAAATCGGTATAGGCGTAGGCGATGACGTAGGTGGGCACCGCCAGCGGCAGCAGCAGCGCCCACTCGAAAATCCGCTTGCCGGGAAAGCGACACATCACCACCAGCCAGGCGGTGCCGGTGCCGATCACCAGGGTGCCCACGCCCACAAACAGCACCATCCAGAAGGTGTTGGTCAGGTAGCGCGGAAGCACCGTGGACGCCAGGTGCTGCCAGACGTCGCCGGAGGGGAAAAACACGTGGCTGAACACCACGATCACCGGCAGGGCCACCACCAGCGCAATGGCAAAGAGGATAGCTGCCCAGGGGCTGAACCGCGGTTTGACGCCGGCACGCAGCCGGTGAGCGAGGGCGGGCAGCCCGCGACTGGCGGAATGAGACAAGACAAACCCTCCTTTGCGCCTGAGTAAGAGCCGTTGGCAGGCGACAATGCGACAAAATCTCGGTGGCAAATAGTATCATTCGCAGGTAGCCGGCTGCAGCACTGTCAAACAAGACGCGGCGCAGAAGACGCCGCGATAGGAGACGTCATGAGTGATCCCAAGCCGTCGGCCGACGATCGTCGCGGGCTGGCGGCCGTACTGGCCCACGCCGTCCGGCTTAAGCGCCGCCGTGCCCGCCGGCTGGTGTGGCTCGGCGGCGATGCGGCGATCGGCCGCCGCCGGGCGCGTGCCGTTTGGCAGGCGCGCGACTGGCGCGCGCCGCTGTGGGTGGGCGAGCCGGCCTTGGATGACGCCAAGGCGCCCCCGGCGCTTCCGGCGAACAAGGCCCGCACCCGGCTGGGCCAGGAGCACGGGCTGATCGTGGTGGACACCGCCGCGGGCCTGGATCCGGACGCCCTGGGGGCGCTTGGCGGCACGCTCACCGCCGGCGGGCTTTTGCTGCTGATTACCCCGGAAGAGTGGGGCCAATGGCCCGACGCCGACTACCGCCGCATCGCCGACCACCCCCACGCCTGGCAGGCCCTGAGCGCGCACTATCTGGCAAGGCTTGCGCGCCTGTTGGCGCACGACGCCGGCGCGGTTTGCTGGCCGGCGGAGGCCCCCGCGGCCCGGCTGCCCCGGATTTCTGCCGCGGCGGAAACCGTCCCCGCGGCGGACGATTCGGCGTGCCGGACCGCCGACCAGGCCCGGGCGGTGGCCAAACTCACGCGGCTGAAGCGCCGCCGGCCGCTGGTGATCACCGCCGACCGCGGCCGGGGCAAGAGCGCCGCGCTGGGCATCGCCTGCGCCCGACTGCTGGCTCGGGGTGTCGCGCACATCGCCGTCACCGCCCCGCGCCCGGACGCCGCGGCGGCGCTCTTTGCCCACGCCGCCGTTGAGGCGGGCGTTCGCGGCGAGGCGTCCCGGCGGCTGGTCGTGGAAGGCGGCGGCGTGCTCGAATTCATTGCCCCGGACGCCCTGAGCGCGGCGGTGGAGGCGGGCACTCTGGGCGGCGACGGCAGCTACCTGATGGTGGACGAGGCCGCGGCGATTCCTCCGGCCCTGCTGGGCAAATGGCTGGCCGCCTTTCCGCGGCTGGCTTTTGCCACCACCGTGCACGGCTACGAAGGCTCCGGGCGCGGCTTCGCCCTGCGCTTTCGCGCCCGGCTGGATGAGCAAACGCCGGGCTGGCAGGGGCTAACGCTGGAGACCCCGGTGCGCTTTGCCGCCGATGACCCCCTGGAAGCGACCCTCAATCGCCTGCTGCTGTTGAAAGCCGCGCCGCCGGCACCGGAAGACCGCGACGGCGGCGCTGTACGCTGGCTTGAGCGCAGGGCGCTAGCCCGGGACGAGCCGGCGCTGGAGGCGCTTTTTGGCCTGCTAGTGCAGTCCCACTACCGCACCACGCCGGACGACGTGCGCCAGCTCCTCGACGGCCCGGCCACCCGCATCGGCGTGCTGGGCGCGGCGCGCGCCCCCGAGGGCGTGGCGGTGATGCGCGCCGAGGGCGGCTTTGAGACAGCGCTTGCCGAGCAGGTGGCCCGGGGCGAGCGCCGCCCCCAGGGGCATCTGCTCGCCCAGTCGCTCGCCGCTCACGGCGGCAGCCGGGAAGCGCTTACCGCGCGCTGGCAGCGGGTCACGCGCATAGCTGTGCACCCTGACCTCCGCCGCCGGGGCGCGGGGCGCCGGCTGCTGGCCGCGGCGGAGCAGGCGGCCCGGGAAGACGGGGCGGACCTGCTGGGCGCGACCTTTGGCGCCGAGGCCGGCCTGCTGGCGTTTTGGCTCGCCGCCGGGTTTGTCCCGGTGCGCGTGGGCATTTCCCGAGACACCGCCACCGGCGAGTATGCACTGATGATGGCACGCAAGCTGACCCCGCGCGGCGAGGCGGTGCAGGGCGCGCTTAGCCGGCGCTTTGCCCGGGAGCTGCCGGCGCTGCTGGCCTTCGAGCTCGACGGCTTTCCGCCTCAGGCGCTGGCGGCGCTGCTGGCTACGCTGCCGCCGTCGGCGCTGGATGACGAGCAGGAGCAGGCAATTGAAGACGTGGCCGACGCCCGCCGCGACCCGCGCCTGGCGCGCCCGGCGCTGCAGGCGCTGGCCCGGGCCGCTGCCCGCCGGCCGCTGGATGAGGCAGCTCAGGGCGCCTGCGCTGAGCTTGCCGGCTGGGCGTATCAGAACCGGCCCCTGGCCGGCAGCCGCCGGCAGCACACCGAGGCGCTGCGCCGCGCGGCGGCGGTGCTGTGGGAAGCGCTGAAGGCCGACCGGGCAGGATAAACCGGGCGGGCCAGAGCTATTGCAGTTGGCTACCTCCGAGGAGCCGGGGACAGGCCGAAGAGGGGGTATGCCATCTTTCGCCGGCTGGCCCAGGGGAGTAAGGTGTCAGCATCAACGACGAGACGAGCTCCCATGAACGAACATCTTGATGCGCTGGCCCCCACGGCGGTCTGGCGCCACTTTCGCACCCTGTGCAACACGCCCCGGCCCTCCGGCCACGAGGCGGCGCTGGTGGCCAAGCTGGAAGCCTGGGCCGACGATCTGGGCCTCGCCCACGACCGCGACGCCTTCGGCAACCTGCGGATTCAAAAGCCCGCCACTAAAGGGTGCGAAGACGCTCCGGGCGTGATTGTGCAGGGCCACCTGGACATGGTCGCCCAGGCCAACGCCGATCACCCCCACGACTTCACCCGGGACCCCATCAGCACCTACGCGAAAGACGGCTGGCTTCACGCTGACGGCACCACCCTGGGCGCGGACAACGGCCTGGGCGTGGCCGCGGCGCTGGCGCTGCTGGAAAGCGCTGACGTGGCCCACGGGCCGCTGGAGGCGCTGTTCACCCTGGAGGAAGAAACCTCCATGGGCGGGGCGCTCAACCTCGACGAGGGCTGGCTTGAGGGCAGCCTGCTGCTGAACCTGGACAGCGAAGCCCGGGGCGAGGCCTACATCGGCTGCGCCGGCGGCAGCGACGCGGTGGTCGATGCGCGGCTGCCGCAAACGGCGATCGAGCCCCACGAGCGCTGCCTGGATATCGCCCTGACCGGCCTGGCGGGCGGCCACTCGGGGATGGATATTCACCGGCCGCTGGGCAACGCCAACCGCCTGCTGGTGCGGGTGCTGCGCCTGCTGGAGTTTGCCGACGCGCGGCTGGTGAGCTATCAGGGCGGCACCCTGCGCAACGCCATCCCCCGGGAGGCGTTTGCGCGGGTGGCGCTGCCGGCAGACGAAATCGACGCGGTGACGGCCAAGGTGCAAACCCTCGAGGCGACGCTGCGCGGCGAGCTTGGCCGGGCAGACAGCAGCTTCGCCCTGGGCGTCAGGCCCACTGCCACCGCCGACGTGCCCGGCGAGGCGCTCAACCTGGACGCCAGCGCCATGCTGGTGGCGGCGCTCCATGCCGCGCCCTGCGGCGTGGAGCGCATGAGCGCTGAGGTGGAAGGCGTGGTGGAAACCTCCAATAACCTTGGCGTGGTGCAGCTGGAAGGCGGCCGCATTCACCTCTGCGCGCTGGTGCGTTCGCTCCACGACAGCGCCGTCACCGCGATGGTTGACCGCTTTCGCGCGCTGTTCGGGCTGATCGGCGCCCGGGTCAAGGCCGCGCACGGCTATCCGGGCTGGGTGCCCAACGCCAAAAGCCCGCTGCTGGCGACGTTCATCGACTGCCATCAGGAGAGCCTGGGCCGCGAGCCGGCGGTGAAGGTCATCCACGCCGGGCTCGAGTGCGGTATTCTGGGCAGCAAGTACCCGCACCTGGACATGATCTCCTTTGGCCCCACGATTCGCGGCGCCCACTCGCCCGACGAGCGGGTGGATATCGCCTCCGTCGAGGAGTTCTGGACGCTGCTCCAGGCGCTGGTTGAAGCGCTGGGGCAACAGCAGGGCGAGTGACCCCGGCAGGCAAAAAAACGGCACCCCGCGGGGTGCCGTTCGAGGTGCTTAGCGGCCCAGGTAGGCGTTGAGCATCCAGATGGTTTTTTCCTGCTCGCGGATGTACTGGCCGGCCTGGTCGGCGGTGCCTTCGTCGCCCGCGTCTTCGGTTAGCTTGAGCATTTCGCGCTGCAGCTCGATGAGGGTCTGAAAGCCCTGGACGATGCCTTTTACGCAGGCGGGGCCGTCGCTTACGTTCTTGTCTTCGCTGATGCGCGAGAGCTTGATGTAGTCGCTGTAGGCGTGCACCGGCGTGTAGCCAAGCGTCAGAATGCGCTCGGCCACTTCATCGACCTTGGTCAGCAGGTCGTCGTAGAACTCCTCAAACTTCTCGTGCAGCTGGAAGAAATCCTGGCCCTTCACGTTCCAGTGATAGCCGCGCACGTTCATGTAGAAGACCTGGTAGTTGGCGAGCAGCTGGTTGAGTTTTTCGGCCAGCTGTTCGGCGCTGCTCTGCTGCAGACCAATGCTGTTAACGGTACTCATATTGCCTCCTCAAATAATCTGTATGGCCGATAAGCTTTGTATGACATTTGTAAAATATGATGCCCGCCATGACAAGCTATGGCGGGCATCCATACAGACTATTGGTCGCGCAGACCGGTCACCAGGGACCCGCTACAAAGAACCTTCATAAGGGCCGGGCCTTACAGGCGACTGCCCCACAGGCGGGCAACGCTGTCGCAGCGGTCGGTCAGCAGCTCCGCGGTGCGGGCCATGGCGCCTTCCAGAGTGATGGGGCCGTCGGCCAGGGCAAAGGCGGCGGTAACGCCTTCGCTGTGGCAGGCCTGCCAGCCTTCGCCCAGCGCGCCGGCGAGCACGACGACCGGCTTGCCGGCGGCCTTGCCCGCCCGGGAGACGCCGATGGGCGTCTTGCCCGAGAGGCTTTGGCCGTCGAGCTTGCCTTCGCCGGTGATGACCAGGTCGGCCTTTGTAAGCCGCTCGGCCATGCCCGCCTGCTCCATGATCATGTCGATACCGGGCTTGAGCGTCGCGCCCATGAAGGCCCGGGCGGCAAAGCCCATGCCGCCGGCCGCGCCCGCGCCGGCCATGTCGCGGTCGTCCTGGCCAAGCGCTTCGGCGCTTATGTCGGCAAAGTGGCCAAGCGCGGCGTCGAGCGCCTTGACGTCCTCGGGGGAGGCGCCCTTCTGGGGGCCAAACACGGCGCTGGCGCCGTGGCTGCCGAGCAGCGGGTTATCCACGTCCACCGCGGCTTCTACTTGCAGCTGTTTCAGGCGCGGGTCGAGGCCGGAAATATCCAGGGTATCGAGCTTGGCAAGGGCTGCCCCGCCCGGGGCTAGCGCCTTGCCGTCGGCGTCGAGCAGGCGCGCGCCGAGGGCCGCCAGCATGCCGGCGCCGGCGTCGTTGGTGGCGCTGCCACCGAGCAGCAGCAGGGCTTTTTCCGCGCCGGCGTCCAGGGCGGCGCTAAACAGCTCGCCCACGCCGTAGGTGGTGGTGGTGCGGGCGTCGCGCTCGGCCGGGGTGAGCGCCTGCAGGCCGCTGGCCTCGGCAAGCTCAATAAAGGCCGTGCGCTCGTTGGCAAGCCAGCCCCAGGTCGCGGTAGCCGGGCGGCCCAGCGCGTCCTGCACGCTGGCTTCGCGGCGCTCGGCGCCGGTGGCCATGATCAGCGCTTCCAGGCTGCCTTCCCCGCCGTCGGCCAGGGGGCAGGTGTGCGTGTGCGCTTCGGGCAGCGCGCGCTGTATGCCGCGGGCCATGGCATCGGCGGCGTCCTGGGCGCTCAGGGCATCCTTGAAACTGTCGGGGCAGAGCAAAACGTGCATCGTGCCAACTCCTTAGGGGTCATCGGTGGTGGTTGTTATACGAAAGGCCAAGTCGAGTGACAGCGCCGCAGCATAGCAGGCAAGCGCGGCAAGAGAACCCTTTTGCGCCGGTGGCCGCGCCGTTAAAGAGGCAGCGCGGCCCTTTTGGCGCCTTGACGCCGATTATTTTGTCCATCGAGGCGGCAAACGCTGTTAGGCTGACTATACGCCAAGGCGTCTGCCTTGTGCGTTGACAGAATCGGTACCCGAAGTGCCATGAAAAGGCCCCGAACGGTTGAACAAGGAGATAACGATGAAAGCGATAACAACGCGTAACACCGTAATCAAGGCGCTTGCCGCAAGCTTTGCTGCGCTGCTGATGGCCGGCATGCTCAGCGGCTGCAACACCATGGCCGGCATGGGGCAGGACGTGGAAGAGGGCGGCGAAGCCGTGCAGGACGCCGCCCACAGCTAAGCGCGCCGGGCCTGCGGTGGCAGGGGGTCGGGCAGGTGCTAGGCAAAAACGACGGTTTTATTGTCGTGCACGATGACCCGGTCTTCCAGGTGCCAGCGCAGGCCTCTGGCCAGCACGTTCTTTTCCACGTCGCGGCCAAAGCGCACCAGATCCCTGGGCGTGTGGCAGTGGCTGACGCGGTGCACGCCCTGTTCGATGATCGGGCCGGCATCAAGGTCCTGGGTTACGTAGTGGCAGGTCGCGCCGATCAGCTTCACCCCGCGCTCGTAGGCCTGATGATACGGCTTGGCGCCGGCAAAGGACGGCAAAAAGCTGTGGTGGATGTTGATCACGCGTCCGGCATAGCGGGCGCACAGGTCCGGCGGCAGAATCTGCATGTAGCGGGCCAGTACGATGCAGTCGGCGCGCATGTCGTCGATCAGACGCTCGACCTCGGCGAAAGCCGGGGCCTTGTTGTGCGCCTCGACCGGGACGTGATGGAAGGGGATGCCGTGCCATTCGGCGAGCGGGCGCATGTTGGTGTGGTTGGACACCACGCCGACGATCTCGCAGTCCAGCTCGTCATTACTCCAGCGATGCAGCAGATCCGTGAGGCAGTGGTCCTCCTTGCTGACCAGAATCACGACGCGCGGTTTGTTTTGCGAGTCGGTCATGGCCCAGTCCATGTCAAAGGCGTCGGCGATGGGGGCAAAGGCCGCGCTGAACTCGCGATAGGGAACGCCGACGGTGTCGGCGCGCACCTCATAGCGCATGAAGAACTGGCCGGTTTCGAGGTCAGAGTGCTGGCTGGCTTCGGTGATGGAGCCGCCCTGGGCGGCAATAAAGCTGGAGACCCGGGAAACGATGCCGACCCGGTCGGGACAGGAGACGATCAAGCGATAAAAGTGGGACATGAAAGGCCGTTGTAGCGGAATAGCGAGTAAAAAGCGCCGGTCAAGGTCGCGTAACCCAAACCGGCATTGTAGCGAAACGCACCGCGTTGGGCACGGCCCGGATTATCGCAGCAGGATATGTCCGAGGTGCCGGGGACAGGTCGCAGAGGGGTTCTACGCCATGGATGGCGTAGGGTAGCGTCCAGGGACGGATTAATAGCGCCCCTCGCAGACCTGTTGCCGGCTCACCCCGAACGATGGAAGCTACTAACTGCAGTAGCTCTGTCAGCGCGGCAAGTTTGGTAGACGCAGCGGCCGAGCGCTATTGGTAACGGTCTTTCCATGCCTGGCGGCTGATCTGATCCTTGAGCATTTCCAGCGCGTCCACCAGCACCGCTTCGGTGACCTCGGCGCTGCCTTCGTCGACTTTCAGCCAGGCGTCAAAGCCGCTTTCGGCGGTGTCGCTGACCAGCGTGCGGAAGCGGGGGGTGTGAATGCCTCGGGCCAGCTCGTCCACCAGCCGGTGCGCCACGCCGGCAAGCGAGGCCTCAAGGCTCCCGGAGACCGCGCTGCCCATGGGCAGGCGTTCCAGCCGGCGGATTTCCGGGCTTTCCCGCAGGGTGTGGTTGACCATTTCGCTGATATAGCGCCTCACCTCTTCGCGGTTGCCGTCGTAGGCGCGGCCGGCGCTGGCTTCGATGCGCTGGGTGATCTCGCGGATGAGCTGCTCTTTGCGCGGGGCAACCACGCGGTTGATAAGCCCGTCGGCCAGGGTGCTGTCGGCCTTGACCTGCTCCTGGACGTTGCTCAGCAGGCGCACGGCAATGCGGTCGGAGAGCTCCTCGAGCAGGATGTCGTAATACTTGGCGACGAAGCGGTAGGCCTGCCAGCGTTCGATGTGAACCAGCCCCAGGCGGTTCAGGCGGTGTACCAGCGAGATGACGCGCAGCGCCCGCAGCAGGCGAAAGCCGCTGAGCGGAATGCAGCCGAGCACGTCGTACCAGCGCACAAAAGGATAAAAGAACCAGCGATGGTAGCGCCGCTCGGTAATGGCCACTGCCCAGCCGAGCAGCACGTCAACCACAAACAGCGTGACAAAGGCCAGGTCGATCTGGAAAAAGCGCTGGTGAATAACGCGATCATACCAGGCGTGGGCGCCGGGGGCGGCGGCTTCGAGCCCCTCGCTTAGCGGCTCGATCAGATAAAGCGAATCCACCAGCAGCAGCGTCAGGTTGGCGACCACGGCGATGATGATCAGCACGTCCCAGCCCAGGTGGGCAAGCTCAGCGGTGCGCGAGCGCGAATCGCTTCGGGAAAACGGCGGTGTAGCAAACATGGGGGCTCCTCCGGGTGGCATCAGCTGTCCGCCTGATGCTCCTGCTGGGCGCGTCGTTCGGCCTGCTCGGCTTCCTTGCGCAGCTTTTTACGCAGGGCGGCCTTCTCGAAGCGCAGGCGCTGCAGCGGCGTTTCCAGCTCAAGCGGCGGCACCCTGGCCGGTTTGCCGTCGTCGTCCACGGCCACCATGGAAAGATAGCAGCTGTTGGTGTGGCGGATGACCTGTTGGCGGATGTCCTCGGCGACCACCTTGATGCCCACCTCCATGGACGAGCGGCCAACGTGGTTGACGCAGGCCAGAAAGGTGACCAGTTCGCCGACGTGAATGGGCTGCTTGAACAGCACCTGGTCCACGGAGAGCGTGACCACGTAGTGCCCGGAATAGCGGCTGGCGCAGGCGTAGGCGACCTCGTCGAGACGCTTGAGAATGGCGCCGCCGTGGACCTTGCCGCTGAAGTTGGCCATGTCCGGCGTCATCAGCACGGTCATGGAAAGCTCGTGCTGGCCGCTCAGCATCGCTTGGTAGGAGTCCGCATTCTCGGTCATGGCGTGCCTTTATTGGAGGTTGGATAAGTCAAGTGGTTGTACCATAGGGTAATGCTGCCCCGGCGTATAGCGCCGCACCCTTAGCGACGCGTGCGCCAGCGGTTTTGCCGATAGCGCTGATAGTAGACGATCAGGGTGACCGAGCGCACCAGGGTAAATGCCATAAACGCAAGCCATAGCCCGTGGTTGCCCAGCGGCCGGGCCAGCCACCATACCGGCAGGTAGACCGCCAGGCCGATAAAGATGCTGTTGCGCATTTCCTTAACCGCGGTGGTGCCGATGAACACGCCGTCGAGCAGGTAGCTCCACACCGCGATCAGCGGCATGGCCACCATCCACGGCAGGTAGCCGGCGGCGGTAGAGCGCACTTCGGGCAGGCCGGTGAGCAGCGCGATCAGGGCGTTGCCACCCAGCGCAAAGCACAGCGCCGCGGCAAGGGCGGTATACAGCGAGAGGCGCGCGGTGGCGCCCACGGTGGCGGCGAACTCCGACCAGTCCCCGCGGCCGAAGGCGCGCCCGACCAGCGACTCCGCGGCGTGGGCGAAGCCGTCCAGGGCGTAGCTTGTCAGCATGATGAACTGCAGCAGCACGGCGTTGGCGGCGAGCACCGTGTCGCCCTGGCGAGCGCCCTGGGCGGTAAAGAACGCCATGGCGAACAGCAGCCCCAGGGTGCGCACAAAGAGATTGGCGTTGACGCTGAACAGCGCCCGGTAGGCGCCGAGGGCGAGCAGCCGCCGGCGCAAAAACTGCCCCGGCAGATGGCCCAGCTGGCGCAGCACCAGATAGCCGCCAAAGGCGAAGGCCGAGTAGTCGGCGAGCACGCTGGCCCAGGCCACGCCGTTGCTGCTCATGCCCAGCCCCACCACGAACCAGAGGTCGAAGACGATGTTGACCACGTTGGTCAACAGCAGAATCCACAGCGTCACCCGGGCGTTCTGCTGGCCCAGAAACCAGCCCAGAATGGCGTAGTTGGCGAGCACCGCCGGCGCCGACAGCAGGCGAATGTCGGCGTAGGCCTGCGCCAGCGGCGTGGCGCTGGGGCTAGCGTCCAGCAGCCAGAGGCCGAAGCTGACCAGCGGCGAGCCCAGCAGCACCAAAAGCCCGCCGATCGCCGCCGCCATGATCAGCGCCTGGCCCAGCAGGTTTTTGACCGTCTGGCCGTCGTCGCGGCCCACGGCCTGGGCGGTCAGCCCGGTGGTGCCCATGCGCAGAAAGCCAAAGCCCCAGTACAAAAAGCTGAACAGCGTCGCCCCCAAGGTGACCGCCGCCAGGTAGCGCGAGTCCGGCAGATGGCCGACCACGGCGGTATCCACCAGCCCCAGAAGCGGGACGGTGACGTTGGAGAGGATAATCGGCCACGCCAGCGCCCAGATGCGCCGGCGGGCGGGAGCGGAATGCGGGGCAGAGGTGGCAGTCACGATGGCTCCGTCCATGAACAGGGCCGGTAGCATGAGGACGGCCGCGGACAAATGCAACGGCCCCGCCAAAGCGGGGCCGGAACGGCGCGCGGTGCGGCCAGGCTGGCGCTTAGAAGCGGTAGCCGAGGCTTGCCGAGATCAGATCGGTCTCGAAGTCTTCGCCGCCCTCGCTGATGTCGTAGCGCTCGAATTCCGCGCGCATGATGATCCGGTCGACGACGTACTCAACGCCCGCGCCGTAGAAGGGATCATTGCCGTCTTCACTGCCGGATTCGCGTATAGCGTTACCGTAGATATTACCCTGTCCTTTTACGTCACCATCCCAGGCGATCATGCCCAGCTTGCCATAAACGCCAAAGCCGCCTTCGATGGGCAGCTTGCCCACCAGCGCGGCGGTAAAGCCGTCAATCTCCAGCGATGCGTCAGCAAAACCTACGCGGTTACTGGCGCTGGCGGTAAATTCGCCAAAATCCACGTAGCTAGCCTCGACGGCAAAGTAGGGGTTGAACTGGTAGCCGGCAAACAGCTTGTAGGCGGTGTCGCTATCGTCAGTGCTGGCGCCGAGGCGATCAAGGTCATTGAGGGTATCGTTGTCGACCTTGGCGTGGCCGATGCCGGCGCCCAGGTAGGGGCCTTCGTCGGCGCTGTAAACGTGGCTCTGGGCCATGGCGGTGGTGGCCATCAGGGCGGTAACGGCGGTAGCGAGCAGACGCTTCATGAAGGGGCTCCTTGGCACGGTGGAATATCTTCGGGTGTAGTGGGTATGACAGGCACGCACCGGTAGCGGCGCGGCAAGCGCTGCGGAGTATATATTGTATCTAAAAGAATGAAAACGTGAATAAAAGAAACTAAAGGTTACGCTATATTCGCAGGGCGGCAGGCTAAATCCTCGTGCCGGCCTTTCAGGCTGTGCGCAACTCGGTATCATTGTGCCGAGAATCACGACAGCCGGAGGGCAAGGGAGATGAAAACAAGCTATAGGCGTATTCTGCAGAGCCTGGGGCTCGCGCTGATCGTGGCGCTTGCCGCGGGCCAGCCCGCCGTGGCGTTCGACGAGCGCCAGCACGAGGCGCGTTCCAGCCCCAGCGGCGCGGCGATGACGCTTGACGCGCTGGTGGCGCGCCCGCTATTGGCCGTGGCGACGGTGGGCGGTACGGCGGTGTTTCTGGTGTCGCTGCCGTTTACTGCGCTCGGCGGCGGCGTGGACGAAGCCGCCGAGACGCTGGTCAAGACGCCCGCCGAGGCCACTTTCCGCCGCTGTCTGGGGTGCAAAACCAGCCGCCGGGCGAACGAGCGCTAGGGCGCCGTCAGCCGTGGTAGCGCTTTTTTAGCGCTTGGGTCACCCGGGGGTGGACCAGCGGCGAGACGTCGCCGCCGAGCCGGGCGATTTCGCGCACGATGGTCGAGGAAATGTAGGAGTTCTCCACCGCCGGGGTGAGAAACACGCTTTCGAGATCGGGGTTCTGGGCGCGATTCATGTTGGCCAGCTGAAGCTCGTACTCGAAGTCCGAGACGGCGCGCAGCCCGCGCAGGATCACCGTAGCGTTCTGTTCGCGCATCATCTGCGTGAGCAGGCCGGAAAAGCCGATCACCGAGACGTTGGCAAGCGACGCGCAGGCCTCCCGCACCAGGGCGATGCGGGCGTCGAGGCCGAACGCCGGGTCCTTGCCGGAGCTGGCGGCCACGGCGACCACGACGCGATCAAAAAGCCGCGCGCCGCGCTCGATGATGTCAAAGTGGCCGTGGGTGATCGGGTCGAACGTGCCGGGGTATACCGCGGTGGTCATCAGGACTCCTCGCTGTCTTCCTCGTCGAGCCGGCCGAAGGGGTTGTGAGCCTGCAGCGACACCGGCCGGGCGTAGCCCGGGATCTCGATGCGGTCGGCGTGGATGGCAAGCTCCGGGCCTTCGAGCACCGCCTCGCCAAACTGGTAGCGCGGCTGGTAATGGCCCAGGTCGGCCTGGCGCAGGTAGGCGCAAGAGGCTTCGCGCACACTTTCCCGGCGCGCTTTCCAGGCGCTGAGGGCGTCGGCGCCGTGGCGCTTTTCCAGCAGCTTTTCGGTCACCCGAGGGGAGAGCACCACGCCGGTGGCGTTGTTGCCGCCAAAGCCCTTGGCGTTGAGAAAGCTGGCGTCGGCGTCAAGCGCCAGGGGTTCCCGGGAGAAGCGCAGCCGCTCGGCGTAGACGTCGTCGGCTACGGCGTCCAGAGTGGGGATGCCGGGCATCATGCCGTAGGCAAAGCTGCCCAGCGCGCTTACCAGCTGGTCACCGGCGGCAGAGCCCTGGGAGTGGCCGACAAACGCCTTGATCGCGGTGACCGGCCAGTGGGTAATGCCGTGGGCCCGGGCGATTTCGTCGAACACGTGGGACTCGGTGGTGCGGTTTTTCGGCGTGCCGGTGCCGTGGGCGTGGATGAAGCTGCGCTCCCTGAGCGCCGTCTCGCCGAGCATGTCGCGCACCAGCGCGGCCGCCTTGCCCAGGGTGATGTAGTTGCCGATGCCCGGGGCGGAGATCGAGCGCTTGAACCCGTCGGCGTTGACGAACACCTCGGGCACCGAGCCGAGAATCTCGGCGCCTTCTTCCAGCGCCAGGGTGTCGTCCATGAGCATGACGAACTGGCTGGCCTCGGCCATGGTGAAGCCGCAGTTGCGGGCAAAGGGCCGGCAGGCGCGCTGGTAGTCGGCGTCGGTGAGCAGCTCGAGCGCGTCCAGCGCCTTGAGCCCGGCGTCGTCGGCAAGCGCCCCCATGGTGCGAAAGCCCTCGATGACCTCGGGCGTAATGGGGGCGTCGGCGGTGCCCACCATGACCACCCGCCGGCGGCCGGCGCGGATGTCGTCGATCCCCAGGCGCAGGTTGTACAAAAAGCTGGCGCAGGCGCCCAGCGCCGCGCCGGTGCCGCCGACGCTGCCGAGCACGTAGGCGTTGAGAAAGTCGGCGGGCATCTGGCCGTAGCCCAGCGGCATCTGCTTGGAGGTGGCGCGCTGGCCGGTGACCAGGCTTTTTAAAAGCCCGCCCCAGCCTTCGTCGTCCAGCTGGCCGATGGAGTTGCCGGCGTAGACGGCGACCTGGTCGGGGTCGAGCCGGTCGCGCAGGTGCTCCCACTCAAGGCCGCTTGCCTTCAGGCAGTCGCTGGCGCCAAAAATCGCCATGGACAGCCCGCGGGGGTGGTGTACGCTGCGGTAAAGCGCCGCCGGGTCAAAGCCCCTTGGCAGCTGGGCGGCGGCTTTTACCTTGGGCCTGTGGGCATCGGGCAGCAGGGCGTTGAAGTCGCCCTGGGGGACGCTCACCGACACCGTGCGCTGGTCCACTTCGCGCACTTCCCAGTGGGGCGGCAGGTGTTCGGGGAGCTGGCGGCGGCGCAGGGTGAACTCGAGCGGGGCATCAAGGGCCATGTTGGCCAGGCGGTTGGCCGGCAGGCCCGGGGCGCTGAAGGCCGGGTCTTCGTTGCGGCGCACCAGAGTGTGCTCAAGCACCGCCGCGCGCAGCGACTCGGCGTCGGCCGTGCTGCCGGGCTCGACAAGACGCATCAGGGCGGCCAGACCCTGAACGGTTTGGCGTTGCTGGTCGGCGGGCAGCGCATCAAGCACGGTACGGCGGAAGGCCTGATGGCCTGACGTCCTGCCGGCGGGGTTGATGCCGCCCATACCGACGATCACCGGTAAATGTGACAAGCCGGGTTCCTCGTGGTGCGGTAATGAAAAAACGGGTGGCGTGCCCCGCTGTGCGGGTGCCTGAATGATAACAACGTAAGTCTAATAACAACGTAAGTCTAATAACAACGTAAGTCTAAAAGGCTGCTGGGCGTGATCATAGCACCGGCCATGCAACGGCGTCATGCCGCAAGCGGCCAAGGCTGATAGAATCACGCTTTTGCGCCCGGAATACGCCATGCAGCCGCCGTCGTCACTGCCGCCTTTAACGCCGCACTCGTCCCGCCGGATGGTGGTATCCGGTCAGCCCGGCCCCCACCCTGATCTCGCACGCCGGGTGGCGCGGGCGCTGGCAAGCCCGCTGCAAAAGCCCGTGGCCGAGCACACTCGAGCCGCTTTTGCCCGGGCCGAGGCCTGGCGCGAAGCGCAGGGAAGGTCGCTGATCCTGGACGCCGGCTGCGGCGTGGGGCTTTCGACCCGGCGGCTGGCGGCGGCGTTTCCCGATCACGCGGTGATCGGCGTGGACCGCAGCGCCGACCGCCTGAGCCGGGATCACGGCCCGGTGCCGGCGAACGCGCTGCTGGTGCGGGCGGATCTGGTAGATTTCTGGCGGCTCGCCTGGCAGGCCGGCTGGGCCCCGGCGCGGCACTATCTGCTGTACCCCAATCCGTACCCCAAGGCCTCCCAGCTGAAAATGCGCTGGCACGGCCACCCGGTTCTGCCGTGGATCCTGGGGCTGGGCGGGCGTCTTGAGCTTCGCACCAACTGGCGCCTTTACGCCGAGGAGTTCGCCCTGGCGGTGGCGCAGGCCGCCGGTTGCGAGGCGGCGGTAGCGCGCTATGCGCCGGGCGGGGATTCGGGAGTTGCGTATCTGACGCCGTTTGAGGCCAAGTACGCCGAGGGCGGACAGCCCCTTTGGCAACTAACGATCGATCTGGAGCGACAATGGCATTTATTTACCTGATTCTGGCGATCGTGGCCGAAGTCGTCGCCACCAGCGCGCTTAAGTCTTCCGCCGGCTTTACCCGGCTGGGCCCCAGCGTCGTGGTCGTGTTCGGCTACGGGCTGGCGTTTTATCTGCTGAGCCTGGTGCTGCGGACGCTGCCGGTAGGGGTGGCCTACGCCATCTGGGCGGGGCTCGGGATTGTGCTGGTGACCCTGGTGGGCATGATCGCGTTCGGCGAACAGCCGGATGCGCCCGCGATCGCGGGGATTTCGCTGATTGTGGCCGGCGTAGTGGTGCTGCAGGTGTTTTCGACAATGAACGTGCATTAAGGACGAGGTCATGATCCATCGTAGATTGCCGCACGCCGCTTGGGGTCAGCGGCTGGTTATGTTCGCCGCGGCGGTGGCCCTGGCGCTTTACAGCGGCACGGCGGCCCGGGCGAACTTTTCCCGGCTGGGCAAGCTTGCCGACGACGGCTTTGCTATCAGCGCCGAGGCCCGGCTGCTGGACGGCTCCCGGGAAACCCTGGGCAGCCTTAGCCCCCGGCAGGCGCTGTCGCCGGCCTCGGTGACCAAGACCTATACGGCGGCGGCCACGCTTGAGCGCTTCGGCCCCCAGCACCGCTTTACCACGCGGCTGAAAAGCATCGCCGAGGCGGCCCCGGCCGACGGCGTGCTGAACGGCGACCTGTGGTTTGAAGGCGGCGGCGACCCCGGGCTCACCAGCGAGAACCTCTGGCGGCTGGTTCAGCGCCTGCACCAGGCCGGAGTGCGCCAGATCAACGGCGACGTGGTGGTCAGCCAGTGGCGCTTTGGCCCGGTCGAATGCGCAACCACCGACCGCTGCGAGGCGCGCACCCGGGTGGATAACGCCTACAGCGCGCCGCTGTCGTCCGCCGGGGTCAACTTCGGCAGCTGGTGCGTCAACGTGGCCCCGGGAATCGCCCCGGGCGAGCCGGCCCGGGTAACCCACTGCGACGGACCGTCTTCGCTGGTATCGGTGGATAACCAGGTGGTTACCCGGCCCGACGACAGCGGCACCCAGATCAGCGCCGAGCGCGTGACTACCGAGCACGGCGACGTGGTGCACGTCGACGGGCAGATTTCCACCAACGCCTGGCCCCGGGACGAGTACCGCGGCGCCAGCGACGGCGCCGAGCAAACGGCGGATACTCTGGCGGCGATGCTCGAGCGCTTCGGCATCGGCTTTTCCGGCGCGCCCCGGATAACCACGGCCAAACCGCCCGACGCCGCCCAGACCCTCGCCGCGGTGGAGGGCAAGCCGCTGCAGGAGCTGGTGCTGCGCACGCTGAACTATTCCAACAACTACATGGCCGACGTGCTGGCGCTGAACCTGGTTGAAACGCCCGGCGCCGAGCTTGCCGATGCCGGCCGGGCGCTGGAAAGCTACGTCGCGGGGCTTTCCGGCCACGGCGAGGTGACGCTGGAAAGCGGCAGCGGTCTGACCACCGACAACCGCACCACGGCCCACGGCGTCAACGTGATGCTCGAGTCGATGTATCACCAGAGCTCGCTGTTTCCGAGCTTTGTGGCGGCGCTGCAGTCGCCGGAGAACGGCGTGATGCGCTTTATCCGCCGGGGGCCGGAAAGCTTCCAGCACAACGTCATGCTCAAGACCGGTACGCTCAACGAGCCGTACGCGGTGCGCGCCATGGCGGGGTACTTCCGTACCGCCGGCGGGCGCTGGGGCGTGTTCAGCGTGCTGGTCAACGGCAATCGCTCCACGCCCTACCTGAACTGGACCAAGGTGCTGGAGCCTCTCTCGGCGGATCTGGCCGGCATGATCGATACTCACTAGGCGGGTCGTTAACCAATGCATAAGGAACCAGGGCATGAGGAACCAGGATGAAGCCTGAGCGTACGGGTCTCACCCATTTGCTGCATTCCACGCGCTACTCGTTCAACGGGCTGATCGCGGCGTTTCGTCACGAAACGGCGTTTCGCCAGGAAGTGGCCCTGAGCGTGGTGCTCGTGCCCCTGGCGGTGTGGCTGGGGCAGAGCGTGACCCAGGTGCTCCTGCTGATCGGCAGCTGCGTGCTGGTGATGATCGCCGAGCTTCTGAACAGCGCGGTGGAGAACGTAGTGGACCGCATCGGCACCGAGCATCACGAGCTTTCCGGCCGCGCCAAGGACATCGGCTCGGCGGCGGTGATGCTGGCGCTGGCCTACGCCGCGCTGACCTGGGGGCTTATGCTCTGGCTGCGCTTCTGGGGTTGATCAATCCCGCGACGGAGCCAGTACGAGACGGAGAGGGCGCGACATGGCGCTGGACAACGATTTTCTGCCGCTAAACGGCCTGCCGGCGGCGCTCCGAGAAACCGCAGAGCAGGCTCAGCTGCGCCTGGCCGAGGCGCTGGGGCCAGCCGGCCCCGACGATGAAACGGCGGCTGTCTGGCAGGCGCTGCCCGCGTCGCGGCGAGCGGCGCTTGTGCGCACGGTGGCGATCTCGAGCTTTGCCCTGGACGTGCTGGTGCGCACCCCGGCGCTGCTGGGCGAGCTTATTGACGCCGGCGAGCTGGACGCCGCGCCGGCCGGCGCCGTGCTTGAGCGCCGGCTGGGCGAAACGCTGGCCGCGGCCGAGGACGAGGCGGCGCTGTACCGGGCGGTGCGGCGCTTTCGTCAGGCGCGGATGCTGGGCATCATCTGGCGCGACCTGAACCGCCCCGACGGCTACGACGTTTGGGACACCACCGCGGCGGTGACGGCGCTGGCCGAGGTCACCCTTGAAGCTACCCTTGGCTGGCTGGAGGCGTTTTATGCGCCGCGCTGGGGGCGACCGGCGCCCTGCGAAGACGGCTCCGCCCAGCGGATGGTGGTGCTGGGCATGGGCAAGCTGGGCGCCGGCGAGCTCAACCTGTCGTCGGACATCGACCTGATTTTTGCCTACGCCGAAGACGGCGAGACCCGGGGCGGGCGCAAAACGCTTGCCCACCAGGAGTACTTCACCAAGCTGGGGCAAAAGCTGATCGCCGCGCTTGACCACGTCACCGCCGACGGCTTTGCTTTTCGCGTGGACATGCGCCTGCGCCCGCTGGGCGACGGCGGCCCGCTGGTGGGCAGCTTTGCCGCGCTTTTGGCCTACTACCAGGACCAGGGCCGGGAGTGGGAGCGCTACGCCATGCTCAAGGCGCGCCCGGTGGCCGGCGACGTTGCCGGCGGCGCTACGCTGCTGCGCGGACTGCGCCCCTTTGTCTACCGCAAGTATCTGGACTTTGGCGCCATCGAGTCCCTGCGCGGGCTGAAGACCATGATTCACCGCGAGGTCAAGCGGCGCAGCATGGAAAACAACGTCAAGCTCGGCCCCGGCGGCATCCGCGAGGTGGAGTTCGTGGTGCAGGCGTTTCAGCTGATCCGCGGCGGTCGCGACACCGAGCTACAGCAGACTTCCCTTCGCGCCGCGCTCTCTCGGCTGCCGGCGCTTGGCCTGCTGCCCCAGGAGGCGGTTGACGAGCTGCTGCCGGACTATGCCTTTCTGCGCGACCTGGAGCACGCGCTGCAGGCGCTGGACGACCGCCAGACCCAGCGGCTGCCCGACGACCCCGTGGCCCGGGAGCAGGTCGCGCTGGCGCTGGGGTTTGACGGCTGGGACGGCGTAATGACGCGGATGGGCGAAGGCCGCGAGCGCATCCAGCGCTATTTCGACGACGTCATCGCCGAGCCCGAAGAAGAAGTGGAAGACGACAGCGAAACCCCGGCGCTTGAGCAGTGGCGGCGGCTGTGGCGCGGCGAGCTGAGCGCCGAAGACGCCGAGCGGCGCCTCGACGAAGCCGGATTTGACGACCCCGCAGAGGCGCGCAAACGCCTTGAGCGGCTCTACCATTCCCGGGCGGTGCAGGGCATGCAGCGCATCGGCTTTGAGCGGCTCGACGCGCTGATGCCGCTTTTGCTCGACGCCCTGGCGCAAAACCCCACGCCGGACGCCGCGCTGCCCCGGGTGCAGCCGCTGATCGAGGCAGTGCTGCGGCGCACGGCCTATCTTGCCCTGCTGCGGGAAAACCCCCACGCGCTTGAGCACCTGATGCGCCTGTGCGCGGCAAGCCCCTGGATTGCCGACCAGCTGGCGCGCTACCCGATCCTGCTCGACGAACTTTTGACCCCGGAGTCGCTGTATACCCCGGCGAGCAAGGCGCGGCTCGCCGACGAGCTGCGCCAGACCCTGAACCGCCTGCCCGAAGACGACGAGGAAGCCCAGCTGGAGGCGCTGCGCGTGTTCAAGCACGCCCAGACGCTGCACGTGGCCGCCTCGGACATCGCCGGCACTCGCCATCTGATGAAGGTCAGCGACTACCTGACCTACATCGCCGAGGTGATTCTCGACGCGGTGCTTGTCATGGCGTGGAAGCACATGGTTCGCAAGCACGGCGTGCCGCCGGGCATCGGCCGCGACGCGCCGGACTTCCTCATCGTCGGCTACGGCAAGCTGGGCGGCATTGAGCTCGGCTACGGCTCGGACCTGGACCTGGTGTTTTTGCACCGCAGTACCCGGGGCGCCACCGACGGCCGCCGCCAGGTGGACGCGTCGGTGTTCTTCACCCGCCTGGGCCAGCGGATGATCCACCTGCTCACCGCGGTGACCCCGGCGGGCAGCCTTTACGAGGTGGACATGCGCCTGCGGCCGTCGGGCAACGCCGGGCTGCTGGTGACGTCGCTCGACGCCTTCGCCGACTATCAGCGGCAGAACGCCTGGACCTGGGAGCATCAGGCGCTGGTACGCGCCCGGGTGGTAGCCGGCGATGCCACCCTCGCCGACGGCTTCAACGCCGTGCGCAAGGAGGTGCTGGGCCGGCCCCGGGATCGCCAGGCGCTGAGCGACGAGGTGGTGCGCATGCGCCACCGAATGCGCGCCCACCTGGGCAGCCGCACCCGAGAGACGTTTGACGTCAAGCAGGACGCCGGCGGCATGGTGGATATCGAGTTTCTCTGCCAGTACGCGGTGCTGGCGCTGGGCGTCGAGGCGCCGGCGCTGCTGGCCTACAGCGACAGCGTGCGCATTCTCGATTCCCTGGCCGCGAGCGGCCACCTGCCCGACGACGAGGCCAGGGACCTGCGCGAGGCCTATCTGGCCTATCGCAGCACCACCCACCGCGCCGCGCTGACCGGCGAGCGGGCGCGCATGGACGCGGGGGCGTTCGATGGCCACCGCCGCGCTGTCCAGGCGCTGTGGGAGCGCTTTCTCGAGCCGCCGGACCAGGCCCCCGGGGAGGGGAAGGCCCCATGATCGGGCAGATATTTACCACTTTGGTGCCGGTATTTTTGATCGCCGGCGCCGGCGCCGGCACGGCATACGGCTACTTTCGCAAGCCGGATATTGGCAGCCTCAACGTTTTGAACATGGAGCTGTTCGTCCCGCTTCTGGTGTTTGCGGTACTCGCCGAGCGCAGCGCGCCCCTTGCCGACTATGTCTGGCTGGCGCTGGGGGTGGTCGCGGTAGTGCTGGGGTCGGGGCTATTGCTGTGGCCGGTGGCGCGCTGGCTGGGCATTGCGCCCAAGGTGTTTCTGCCTCCGATGATGTTTAATAACACCGGCAACATGGGCCTGCCGCTGATCGTGCTGGCGTTTGGCGAGCAGGCGCTGCCCGCGGCGGTGGTGGTGTTCATCGTCGAAATGGTGCTGCACTTCTCGGTGGGGCTTTATCTGGTCGACCCCGGTCGCTCGCCGTGGCGGATGCTGCGCCTGCCCATCGTGCTGGCAAGCCTTGCCGGGCTGGCGGTGAACCTGGCGGGCGTGGCGCTGCCCGAGTGGCTGACCTCGCCCATGCACACCCTCGGTGAGGTGAGCATACCGCTGATGCTGTTTGCGCTCGGCGTGCGGCTTTTGGACGTGGACTTCGGCGACTGGCGTACCGGCTTGGCCGGTGCGCTTTTGTGCCCGCTTTCCGGGCTGGTCATTGCGCTGCCGCTGGCCTGGCTGTTGCCGCTGGACATGCTGGCCACCGCGGTGCTGCTGGTATTCGCCGCGCTGCCGCCGGCGGTGCTCAACTATCTGATCGCCGAGCAGTACAGGCTTTCGCCGCACCGCGTCGCCTCCCTGGTGCTGATCGGCAACCTGGGTAGCCTGGTGGTCATGCCGCTGACCCTTGCCGTGGTCTTTGCCTGGGTGTATCCGCCGGCCTGAGCGGGCTAGCGCGAGGCCGGGTCCCGGTCGGTCTTTTCCTTTTCTTCCTTGACGTCAAAGCTGCCTTCCAGGGCGTCGTGGGGGCGCCGGGGCTCGCGGTAGGCACCGCCGCCGATGTCGGTAGCCTGCTCGGCGCGCATGGCGTCCATGCGCTTTTTCATCTTGTGGCGCATGAAGGGCATCATCGCCCAGCCGATCAGCAGCAGGAAAAAGCCCAGCACCAGCGCCACGATCATCATGGCGCCGAACAAAAGCCAGGTGAAAAACAGTCGGATGCTGCCGCCAAGGCCCACCGGGCGCGACTCGGCGGCTTTGGCGCGCCACTGCTGGGCGGCCTGCCAGGCGGCGTTGCGGGTATTACGCTGTGTCATGGAGCTCTCCTGAATACGTGGGCCTGAAGACGTTGGCCTGAAGACGCGGGGTGTAGCGCGTTCCTGTCTGCCCAGTAGAACACTGTACGGCGCTTGAGTTCACCCGGCGCGCCGTTTTGTGTGTCGCCTCTGCAAGACGCGACGGCCGTGTTGCATCAAGGCTGGCTTATGCACCATTCGTGCTGAGCTGATAGAGTCTGCACGGTGCCGACAAGGGGTCGGCAGCAAAGCTTTCGATAACGAACGACCGGCAAGAGCAAGGGGACGAGATGGCGGATCACGGCGGCAGGACAGTATTTATCGCCTCGACGATAATTATCCTGGGGCTGGTGCTGGTCGGGGCGGCGTTTCCCGAAGGCTTCGGCAACGCCGCCCAGGCAGCGCTGAATACCATTACCCGGCTGTTTGGCTGGTTTTACCTGTTTTCGATATTTGGGTTTGTGGTGTTCCTGCTGGGGCTAGCGTTCTCCAAGTACGGCAAGGTACGGCTGGGGCCCCAGGACAGCACGCCCAACTACAGCTTCTTTTCCTGGGTGAGCATGCTGCTCGCCGCGGGGTTCGGCGTGGGGCTGGTGTTTTACGGCATGGCCGAGCCCATGTCGCACTATATTGATCCGCCCTACGGCGACGAATCGCCGGAAAGCGTGGCCGCGGCGCGCTATGCCATTCAGTACACCTACTTCAACTGGGGGATTCACCAGTGGGCGGCGTTTTCCGTGGTGGGGCTGATCATCGCCTATTTCCAGTTCCGCAAGGGGCAGGCGGGGCTGGTGTCGTCGGTGCTCTCGTCGGTCACCGCGAAGTACCCGCGGGTGCGCCCCTACGCCTCCTGGCTCGACGTCTTTGCCGTGGTGGCAACGGTGATGGGCGTGGCCACATCGCTGGGGCTTGGCGTCTTGCAGATGAACGGCGGGCTCAACGCGGTGTTCGGCCTGCCGGAAAACGGCTGGTGGCAGTTCATTATTCTGCTGGTGATGTTCTGCGCCTATATGGCCTCGACCTGGTCCGGGCTGGATAAAGGCATCAAGCGCCTTTCCAACCTCAACATGGCGCTGTGCATCGGGCTGATGCTTTACGTGCTGATCACCGGGCCTACGGTTGCGATTCTCGAAACGATCACCCTGGGCATCGGCGATTACCTGCAGAACTTCATCGGCATGAGCCTGCGCATTGCGCCCTACGACGAGGCCAACTGGGGCAACGACTGGACGATTTTCTACTGGGCCTGGGTGATTGCCTGGTCGCCGTTTGTGGGAACCTTCGTGGCCCGGGTGTCGCGGGGGCGTACCATCAAGGAATACGTCTTTGGCGTGCTGCTGGTGCCGCCGCTGCTGGCCTGTACCTGGATCGGCGTATTCGGCGGCGCGGCGCTGCACATGGAGCTTGGCGGCAGCGATATCGGCCTTGCCCAGGCGACCCAGGACAATATCACCGTGGCGCTGTTTGCGATGTTTGACCTGATGCCGTTTTCCGGCGTGCTGTCGATCATGGCGATGATACTAATCTTTGTATTCCTGGTGACGTCGGCAGACTCGGCGTCCTATATCGTGGCCCAGATGACCGACAACGGCTCGATCAACCCGCCGCTTTACAAGCGCGTGCTGTGGGGGGTGCTGATCGCCGCTATCTGCCTGACGCTGATCGTGGCCGGCGGCCTCAGCGGGCTGCAGTCGGCCTCGGTGCTGTCGGCGCTGCCGTTTACGTTTATTCTCTACATGATGGTGGTGGTGCTGCTTCGCGAGCTGCGCGCCGACCGCAAGGCCATGCTGACCCAGCTGTATCGTCGCCACGGCGATACGCCGGTGGGGGCGGACGCCTTCGAGGCCGACCAGCTCGGCGAAGACGAGCGGCTGCGGCGAGCGCCGAACGTGGTCAACCGGCGCATCAACCGCTAAGCACAGAACTGATAAGTGTAGACGCGGCCGGGCGAGTAGGGGGCTCTGGGCCCAGGGAGGAAAGCGGCGTAATGGCAAAAGACTCGCGACCCGGCCCCGCTCGGCGCGGCGCTACCCGGCGCAAGGTCGAGCGCCCCGCGCCCGCCGTCCGCCGGCTCGACCGCTGGCTGAACGTGGCGGTGACGATTGCCGTCGTGACGGCGCTGATTGTGGGCACGGCGGCGGTGCTCGTGCACTGGCTGCTGTAGCCGGCGGCCCCGCCCTTCGCCTTCGTGACCATTGTTGACACCACCGGGAGCCGCCATGCCGTCTGCCTCTGATACCTGCCCCTCCGGCTCTGACGCGGGCCAGCGCTACGCCTCGCGCCGGGAGATTATCGGCTGGGCGATGTTCGATTTCGCCAATCAGGCCTACACGCTTTTGATCATCACCGTGGTCTTCGGCGAGCTGTTTACCACGGTGATTGTCGGCGAGCATGACGGCAGCTACCGGCTGGCCAACTTTCTCTGGAGCCTGGCGCTGGCGGTAAGCTATCTGCTGGTGCTGCTGACAGCCCCCCTGTGCGGCGCGGTCATGGACTGCCGCGCGGAAAAAAAGCGCTTTCTGTGGTGGAGCTATGTGGCCACCGTGGTCTCGACCGCGCTTTTGTACTTTGTCGGGCCGGGCTACGTGGTGCCCGGGCTTTTGCTGATCGTTGTCTCCAACTATGCCTACTCGATGGGCGAGTCGTTCATTGCCGCATTTTTGCCCGGGTTGGGGCCGCCGGCGGCGCTGGGTAAAATCTCCGGCTTCGGCTGGGCGCTGGGCTACCTGGGCGGGCTCTTCGCCGCCGGCTTTACCCTGCTGGTGCTGGGCGAGGCCACCGCTGAAAACTTCGAGCGCATCCGCTTTGTGGGGCCCTTTGCCGCGGGGTTTTTCCTCGTGGCCGCCATTCCTACCTTTGCCTGGCTGAAAGAGCGCGCCCCGCCGCAGCCGGTGAGCGCCTCCTACGTGCGTATTGCCCGCCAGCGCGTACTGGCAACCTGGAAGGATTTACGCCATTTTAAAGACCTGAGCCTGTTTCTGGTCTCGCTTTTGTTTTCCATGGCCGGGGTCTACATCATCATTGCCTTTGCCTTTATCTACGGCGGGCAGGTGATCGGCTGGGACGCCGGGGTGCGCAATATCATGTTCATCATCGTGCAGATCACCGCCGCCGGCGGCGCCCTGGGCTTTGGCGCTCTGCAGGACAGGTTCGGCGGCAAGCGCACCTATCAGCTGACGCTCGCCCTCTGGGTGGCGGCGATCATTGCCATCTGGGCGACGCCGGCGCTGACCGAATGGGTCAATGGCCGCTTTGGCCAAGCGTGGCAGGCGCAGCACGTGTTTCTGGTGGTGGGGTGTTTGGCCGGGGCCAGCCTGGGCTCCAGCCAGTCGGCCAGCCGCACGCTGGTGGGGCTTTTTTCCCCCGGGGAAAAGGCCGCCGAGTTTTTTGGCTTCTGGGGGCTGGCCAACAAGCTTGCCGGGGTGTTGGGCATCGTGCTGCTGGGCACGCTTCAGGTGCTGGTGGGGCTGGCAGGCTCGATTCTGCTTTGCGCGGTGCTGTTTATCGTTGCCATGCTGATCTGCACCCGGGTTAACGAGGCGCGGGGCCGCGCGGCCGCCGGGCAGTGGCGGCCGGCCGGGGAGGCCGATTATTAGGAGGGCGTATGGCAGCAAAAGCGCAGGGGCAGCGCGGCGGTCTGGTCATGATGCTGCTGTTCTGGGTGCTGCTGATCGTGGGCGGCACCTGGTGGCTGCAGGGCGGTCTTGAGTCGCTGCAAAACCCCAATGCCCGAGTCGTCGCCTCGGCCGAGCCGGGCACGCCGCTCACGCTTGAGCGCGATCGCGCCGGGCACTTCAAGGCGCCGGGAGAGATCAACGGCGTGCCGGTAACGTTTTTGCTCGATACCGGCGCGACCTACGTGGCGCTGTCCGGCGGGCTTGCCGACAGGCTTGAGCTGGAGCGCGGCCGGCACGTCTGGTTCAATACGGCCAACGGCCGGGTGCAGGGCTCGCTGGTGGACCTGGACTCGGTGAGTCTCGGCGGCATCCGTCTGGGTAACGTCCAGGGCTCGGTCAGCCCCAACATGGAGGACGACACGGTGCTGCTGGGCATGAGCTTTTTGAGCCATCTGGCCATCGAGATCCGCGGAGGCGAGATGGTGCTGACGCTGCCCGAGACGCGCGGCGAGGGCTAGCGCAGAAAAAGCAGAGTTTGTGCACGACTTGTACACGGGCAAAGGCTATGCTTAGCTTGACAAGGCACCAGTGCCGACCGCTAAACGCCCCTGCTTGCGGGATAATATTGTTAACAGGATGACAACGCTAACCAGCTAAGGAGCTGCCATGGGCATTGAAGTAGGTGGACTGTTAGGCCTAATCTGGCTGATTATCGTCATCTGGGCCATCGTCAAGGTGGCGAAGAGCTCGGCAGGTGGTTTGGCCAAGCTGCTGTGGATTCTGGTACTGCTGTTTTTCCCGCTAATCGGCCTGATTGTTTGGCTGTTGCTGGGTCCCAAGGGGTAGCGCCAAGCACCGTCGACGAAAAGGCAGGCCTGAGAGCCTGCCTTTTTTGCATTGAGGCTTGGTCAGTCAAGCCGGTAGCGCTTGGGTGACAGAGCGCCGGATGGGGGTAAAATGGGCGGCTGGTGACGCCCGATCAGGTATCGTTGTCGGTATTGCCGGTGTCTGACAGCCGGGGGTGGTCGGGCACGTAGTGCCCCGGCACTTTGCGCCGCTCGCCGTTGGGCAGGTCGTGCACCTGGGTGGGCACGTAGACGCGTTTGATGACGCTTTTGGGTTTGCGCTGGGTCATGCGGTTTTCCTTATCTGTCAGCGGTTCGACAGTGAGCGCCCTGGCCATTCAGTACGGTACCCAGGCGCCTGTGGTATTTTGCGCCATGGCGCAAGCGATGTCATCCCGCGGCGGCAAGGTGGCGTTTGTTATACATATTGTCGGGTAACAGTGAAGGGGTTTTACCCGAGCGGAGTCAAGAGTACACATGGTCGATCATCTGGAAGAACAGTTTCAAACGCTTGGGAGCCAGGAGTACGGCGGCGTGGACGACGCCGAGCGGGAGCACGTGCTGATCATCGAAGACGATCAGCGGCTGGCCGACCTGACCCGGGATTACCTGGAAGCCAACGGCTTTAGGGTAACGCTCGAGGCCGACGGCGCCAACGGCGTCGAGCGCATTACCGGCCTGCAGCCGGATTTGGTGATTCTCGACCTGATGCTGCCCGGCGAAGACGGGCTTTCCATCTGCCGCCGGGCGCGGCCCCACTACGCCGGCCCGATCATGATGCTGACCGCGCGCACCGACGACCTGGACCAGGTGCTGGGCCTGGAGATGGGCGCCGACGACTACGTGCCCAAGCCGGTGCAGCCCCGGGTGCTGCTGGCGCGGATGCGAGCTCTGCTGCGCCGCGCCGAAGGCGGTCTGCCGGCCGGGGGCGAAGAGCGCCTGCGCTTCGAAAATCTAGAAATCGACCACGCCACCCGGGAGGCCTGGCTCTCCGGCGAGCGCATCGACCTGACCAGCGCCGAATTTGACCTGCTGTGGCTTCTGGCCAGCAACGCCGGGCGGGTGCTGACCCGGGAAGAAATCTTCGACGACCTGCGCGGCATCAAGTACGACGGCCAGGACCGCTCCATCGACGTGCGCGTGTCGCGTATCCGGCCAAAGATCGGCGACGATACCCACCACCCGCACCGGATCAAGACCGTGCGCAGCAAAGGCTACCTGTTCGTCAAGGACGGCTAACATCGCCGTCATGGACTATTCACCACGCGCCGGCGCCGCTTTCCGGGCCGGCGCGAGCGCGAGAGAGGAACGATGCGCTGGAGGATCCGTCGTGGCTCGTTTACCCGCTTTTACCTGCTGCTGATCACTACCCTGCTGGCGGTCTTCCTGATTGCGCTGGGGGGCCGCGCGCTGATTGATCAGGTTCGCCGCGAAGACTATCGCGAGCAGATGGCAGCGCTGCCCGTGTCGCTGGCGATTGCTCAGCTGTCCGCGCTTGATCCCGACCAGCGCGAGCGGCGCCTGGCGGCGCTGGGCGAGCGGCTGGGCATGATGCTCGAGCTTGAGCGCCTGGACGCCGCTGACCTTGGCTATTTTGACCGGGCCAGGCTGGAGCAGGGCAAGGTGCGGGTGAGCGCCTCGCCCTGGGAGCTGCGCAAGCGCCTGCCGGAGTCGCCCTGGCTGCTGACGGCCTGGCTTGACGACGACTGGAGCGAGCACCACTGGCAGGCCGTCGCGCAGCTCTTGAGCGAATGGCTGGCCGGGCTGCCGGCCGGCGAGCGCCGCGAACGCCTGGCCGAGCTGGCGTCGGGAAGCTGGCCGGTGTCGCTGCATGAGCGCCTGCCCGAGTCGCTTTCCGCCGGGCAGCGCGCCGCGCTCGATCAAGGGCGCGTGGTGACTCGGCTCGAGCACGAGCAGCTGGCGGTTACCTTCTGGGCGCGGCTGCCCGGCGAGGCGCGCTGGGTCAAAATGGGCCCCATGAACCGCGGCGGCTCGCTGGCGCTCAACCTCAACCTGCCGCTGATCATGGGGCTTTTACTGGCGTTTTCGCTGAGCATCTACCTGGTAATGCGCAGTATCGAGTCGCGCCTGGGGCGTCTTGAGCTTGCCGCCGGGCGGATTGCCAACGGGCGACTGGAAACCCGGGTCAAAGTGGAAGGCAGCGACTTTTTGGGCCGCCTGGGCATGGCCTTCAACGGCATGGCCGGCCAGGTGCAGGCGCTGCTGCGCGGCCAGCAGGAGATGATCCGCGCCGTGTCCCACGAGCTGCGTACTCCGGTGGCGCGGATCCGCTTCGCCGCGCAAATGGTCGAAGACATGACCGACGACCCCGTTATCCACCGCCAGCTCCAGGGCATCGACGCCGACATCGGTGAGCTCGACGAGTTGATCGATGAAATCCTCACCTTTGCTCGGCTCGGCGGGCCCGCCACGGGCGAAATGGAGATGTCTCAGGTCGAGTGCCGGGCGCTTGCCACCCGGGTGATCGACACGCTCTCGCCGCTGCATGAAGACCTGACGCTGCGGCTGGCGGAGGGCCCTGAGGTAGTACTTCAGGCCGAGCCGCGCTACCTGCAGCGGGCGCTGCAGAACCTGGTGAGCAACGCCTGCCGCCACGGCCATTCCCGGGTGACGGTGACGATTACCGGCGAGCCGGAGCTGGTGCGCATCGACGTGGAAGACGACGGCCCAGGCGTGCCCGTTGATGCCCGGGAGGACGTGTTCCAGCCCTTTTCCCGGCTGGATACCAGCCGTAACCGCAGCTCCGGCGGCTACGGGCTGGGGCTTTCCATCGTGCAGAAGATCATGGCCGGTCACGGCGGCAGCGCAAGCGTCGATGAAAGCGAGACGCTGGGCGGCGCCCGCTTTACCCTGGTGCTTCCGCGTCGCGACCCGCCGGCCTGATGCCCGAGAGCACCGCAAACGAGGTTTCCCGGGCGGTGCGCAGAAAGTCCTGCATCCACGGCGCTTCCCGGGTGTCCTCGCGAAGCGCCGCGTACAGCGTGCTCCAGACCCCGCTTTCCCCCAGCGGTACGGCGCTGACGTAGTCGCGTTCCAGATACTCGGTGAGCGCCCAGCTCGGCAGCGCACAGACCCCGCGCCCGCTCGCCACCAGCTGCATCATCATGATGGTCAGCTCCGCGGTGCGGACTTCCTCCGGCTTGACCCCCGCGGGGTCGAGAAACTGGGTGAAGACGTCAAGCCTGGACTGCTCCACCGGGTAGGTGATCAGCGTCTGATCGACCAGCATGTCGGGCACTACAAAGTCCTGCCGGGCCAGGGCGTGCTGGCGCGCCACTGCCAGAAGCCCCTCGTAGCGGAACAGCGGCGCGTAGTGAATACCGTCGATGGGCTGGGGGTCGGCGGTAATGACCAGGTCGAGCTGCTCCCGGGCCAGCGCCGGCAGCGGTTCAAAGTGGTGGCCGGTGGGGATGTCGATTTCAATTTCCGGCCAGTGGTCGCGAAAGTGGTCCACCGTTGGCATCAGCCACTGAAAGCAGCTGTGGCACTCGATGGCCATGTGTAGCCGGCCCTGCTCGGTGCCCGCAAGCCTTGCCACGTCGCGCTCGGCCTCGCGCACCCGGGGCAGCACCTGCTCGGCCAGGGCCAGAAGCCGCTCGCCGGCGCGGGTGAACTCGACCGGCCGGGACTTGCGCACAAAGAGCGCGCTGTCCAGGCGGCTTTCCAGATCCTTGAGCTGGTGCGACAGTGCCGACTGGGTGAGGTGGACGCGCTCGGCCGCTTCCACCAGCGAGCCGGTTTCGCGCAGGGCAAGCAAAGTACGGAGATGGCGTAGCTCGATCATGGTGAGTAGTATTCACTTTGAGTATTAAAAAGATTAGTTTGATTCAGTTTTATGCCGTACGCAAACTGTCAGCACGTTTCCTGAGCCGGATGGCGCCATCCGTCCGCTTCGTTTGAAAGGATCTATTGCATGACAGTTTCTCATATTCTGGGCTACCCGCGTATCGGCGCCCGGCGTGAGCTGAAAACGGCCACCGAAGCCTACTGGAAGGGCGAGATTGACCTCGCGGCGCTGGAGCAAACCGCCCAAACCCTGCGCACCGAGCACTGGCAGGCCCAGCACGATGCCGGTCTGGACCTGGTCAGCGTGGGCGACTTCGCCTTTTACGACCAGGTACTCAACGTCTCTGTCCTGCTAGGCGCGGTGCCCGAGCGCTTCAACGCCGCCGCCGAAGTCGAGCAGGGCGGCGTCACCCTGGACACCGCCTTTCGCATGGCCCGGGGCCGGGCGCCCAGCGGCGAGCCCGCCGCCGCCTGCGAGATGACCAAGTACTTCGATACCAACTACCACTATCTCGTCCCCGAGCTGCACGCTGACCAGTCCTTCAACCTCGCCTGCACGCGGCTGTTCGACGAAGTCGCCGAGGCGCAGGCCGCAGGCTTTACGCCCAAGGTGGCGCTCACCGGGCCAGTGACCTGGCTGTGGCTGGGCAAGGTAAAGGGCGCCGAGTTCGATCGTCTGGAGCTGCTCGACGACGTGCTGGACGTCTATGCGCAAATCCTCACCCGGCTTGCCGACCAGGGCGTGGCGTGGGTGCAGCTCAACGAGCCGGCGCTGGTGCAGGACCTGCCCGCCGAATGGCAGCAGGCCTATGAGCGCGCCTACAACCGCCTGCAGTCCAGCGCGGTGAAGATTCTGCTGGCGACCTACTTTGGCGGCCTGGGCGACAACCTCGCGGTGGCGGCGCGCCTGCCGGTGGCCGGCCTCCACGTGGACGCCGTGTGCGCGCCGGATGAGCTTGACCACGTGGTCGATCGCATCGGCCCGCACCAGGTACTCTCCGTCGGCGCGATCGACGGACGCAACGTCTGGCGGGCCGACCTGGCCGCCCTGCGCGAGCGCCTGCAGGCGCTGAAAGTGCGCCTGGGCGATCGCCTCTGGCTCGCGCCCAGCAGCTCGCTTTTGCACGTGCCGGTGGACGTTAACGCCGAAACCGATCTCGACGCCGAGCTCAAGAGCTGGCTGGCTTTTGCCCGCCAGAAGCTCGACGAGACGGTAACGCTTGCCCGGCTGCTCGACCAGCGCGCCACCGCCGACGACGAGCAGCGCCTGGCCGACGCCACCCGCGCGCTGGACGCCCGGCGCGAATCCGCGCGGATTCACCAGCCCGCCGTCGCCACACGGCTTGGCGCGGTCACGCCCGAGGACAGCCGGCGCGGCGAGCCTTACGCCACGCGTGCCAAGGCCCAGCGCGAGGCGCTTTCGCTGCCGCTGTACCCGACCACTACCATTGGCTCCTTCCCCCAGACCGGAGGTATCCGCGCCGACCGCCGGGCGCACAAGAGCGGCGAGCTCGGCACCGAGGAGTACGAAGCGCGGATGCGCGCCGAGATCGCCTACGCCGTGGAGCGCCAGGAGGCGCTGGGTATCGACGTGCTGGTGCACGGCGAAGCCGAGCGCAACGACATGGTGGAATACTTCGGCGAGCAGCTCGACGGCTTTGCCTTCACCCGCTTTGGCTGGGTGCAAAGCTACGGCTCGCGCTGCGTGAAGCCGCCGGTGATCTTTGGCGACGTCACCCGCCCCGCCCCCATGACCGTGCGCTGGAGCGAGTACGCCCAGTCGCTCACGGACAGGCCGATGAAGGGCATGCTCACAGGCCCGGTGACGATTCTGCAGTGGTCGTTCGTGCGCGACGACCAGCCCCGGGAAACCACCTGCCGCCAGATTGCCCTGGCGCTGCGCGACGAAGTCGTGGATCTGGAGCGCGCCGGCATCAAGGCGATCCAGATCGACGAGCCGGCCCTGCGCGAAGGGTTGCCGCTGCGCCGGGCCGAATGGCAGGCGTACCTCAACTGGGCGGTAGAGAGCTTCCGCCTGAGCTCGTCGGGGGTTGCCGACGCCATCCAGATCCACACCCACATGTGCTACTCGGAGTTCAACGACATCATCGGCTCAATTGCCGCGCTGGATGCCGACGTGATCACCATCGAAACCTCGCGTTCGGACATGGAGCTGCTCGACGCCTTCCAGGACTTCGACTATCCCAACGAGATCGGCCCCGGGGTTTACGATATCCACAGCCCCAACCTGCCCGATATTGACTGGATGGTGACGCTGATGGAGAAAGCCGCCGAGCGGATTCCCGCCGAGCGCCTCTGGGTCAACCCGGACTGCGGGCTGAAAACCCGGCGATGGGAAGAGGTCGAGCCGGCCCTTGCCAACATGGTCAAGGCCGCCAGGACCCTGCGCCAGCGCGCGGAGGCGAGCCGCAGAGAGGGCTCCGCCACGGTGTAGGAAGTATTCGCAATGACGCAGGGGAGAGCGCTCGCCACGACGTTCTTGGGTCACCGCGAGGAGCGCAGCACCCAGAAAGCGGGTGTAAACGACGTGGCGATCTCCTTACGGCGCCGATAGCAGGAACACCCCGAGATAGCCACGCTGCGCTCGCTATGACGTGGAGGGTGTGGTGCTCGCCATGACGCGGAGGTGTGGTGCACGCTTTCTGCTACTTGTCATCGCGAGGAGCCGTAGGCGACGTGGCGATCTCCTTACGGCGCCGATGGCAGGAATACCCCGAGATAGCCACGCTGCGCTCGCATAGAGGAAGTGCTATATCCGTGACGCTGCGCTGACGCAGTGATGCGTTATTTAGTCAAAAGCCGTGCGGCGTCCAGCGCAAAGTAGGTGAGAATGCCGTCGGCGCCGGCGCGCTTGAAGCACAAAAGCGACTCGAGGATCACCTTGTCGGCGTCGAGCCAGCCGTTGTCGAAGGCGGCGCGGTGCATGGCGTACTCGCCGCTGACCTGGTAGGCGAACGTCGGCACGGCGAGCTCGTCCTTCACCCGGCGGACTACGTCGAGGTACGGCATGCCCGGCTTGACCATGACCATATCGGCGCCCTCGGCGATGTCCATGGCGACTTCGTGCAGCGCTTCGTTATCGTTGCCCGGATCCATCTGGTAGGTGCGCTTGTCGGCCTGGCCGAGGTTGCCCGCCGAGCCGATGGCGTCGCGGAAGGGGCCGTAGTAGCTCGAGGCGTACTTGGCGCTGTAGGCCATGATGCGGGTGTTGACCAGGCCGTTGTCCTCGAGCACATCGCGCACCGCGCCGATGCGCCCGTCCATCATGTCAGAGGGGGCCACGACGTCGGCGCCGGCTTCGGCGTGAGACAGCGCCTGCTTGATCAGCGTCTCCACGGTGGGCTCGTTCTGCACGTAGCCGGTGTCGTCGAGGATGCCGTCCTGGCCGTGGCTGGTGTAGGGGTCGAGCGCTACGTCGGTGATGATGCCGAGTTCCGGCAGGGCGTCTTTCAGCCCGCGCACGCTGCGCTGGATCAGGCCGTCGGGATTGTAGGCCTCTTCGGCGTGCTCGGTCTTGCCGTCGGCCTCGATCACCGGAAACAGCGCCAGCGCGGGGATGCCCAGCGCCTGAGCCTCCCGGGCCTGCTCGATCAGCAGATCCAGCGTCAGGCGCTCAACGCCGGGCATGGAGGGCACGGCTTCGCGCCGGTTGTCGCCCTCCATGACAAACACCGGCAGAATAAGGTCGGCCGGGGTGAGCACGTTTTCGCGCATCAGCCGGCGGGAAAAGTCGTCCCGGCGCATACGGCGCATGCGGGTGGCGGGGAAGGGGCGCGGGGTAAACGTAGTCAAGGCAGTCTCCAGCGGTAAGGCGAATGAATCTTTCCGACGGTATTATATCAGCCGGAAACGCGGGCTAAAGCCGCCCGGGGCGGCGGCAAGGCGTTGTGGCAGCAGGGCGGGCTGGCTAGAGTGGTCATCAGGGCCTGAACACAAGGCCGTGCTATTCGCCTCCTCCTTGGCGTGCCACAATGAAGCGGTGCAACCAAAGGAACAATAACGTGAACAAACAGATAGCGATCATTCTGACCGGCTGCGGTGCCCTTGACGGCGCCGACCCCCACGAAACCACGCTGCTGCTGATGCGCCTGGACCAGCAGGGTATCGGCTACCGTTTTTTCGCCCCGGATATCGACCAGCATGAGGTGGTCAACCACCGCACCGGCGACGTGGACGAAGGCGCTACGCGCCGGGTGCTCGACGAGGCCGCCCGCCTTGCCCGGGGCGGCATTCAGCCGCTGGAGGCGCTCGACGACGGCGAATTCGACGCGGTGATTCTGCCCGGCGGCGACGGCGTGGTGAAGAACATTTCCGACTTCCGCCGGGAAGGCGCCGGCATGCGGGTGATTGAAGCGCTGGGCGAGACGCTGGCCGGGTTTTACGCGACGGGCAAGCCCGTTGGCCTCACCGGCATCGCCCCGGCGCTGGCGCCGCGCCTGCTGGGCGACGGCATTTCGGTAACGGTGGGGCGCAATCCAGGCGTAGCCGGCGCCATCAGCTCCATGGGCGGGCTGCACCGCTCAAGCGAAGCCGACGATATTGTCGTGGACTTCGAGCATCAGGTGGTGACTACGCCGGCGCTGATGCAGACTGACAGCCTGAGCGTTGCCGCCGAGGGGCTATTCAAGCTGGTGGACCGCATGAGCGAGATGATCGACGCGCGCACGCCGGCGTCCTGACGCCGGCACGACGGCCGGCGCTTTAGCCGGCCGAGGAATCGTCGGCCCGCTCCCGGGCCCGGCGATTGCCCACCAGGCGGCCAAACAGCAGGCCGATTTCATACAGCAGGTACATGGGCACGGCCAGCAGGCTCTGGGAGACCACGTCCGGCGGGGTGAGCACCATGCCCACCACGAAGCAGCCGAGCAGAATGTAGGGGCGCTTGCTGCCAAGGCTTGCCACCGTAGTGGCGCCCGAAAGTATCAGCAAAAAGGTGGCGATGGGGATCTCGAAGGCCACGCCGAAGGCAAAAAACAGCTTCAGCACGAAGTTGAGGTACTGATTGATGTCGGTCATCACCGTGATGTTATCTGGCCCGGTCTGGGTAAAGAACGAGAACAGCAGCGGGAAGACCACGTAGTAGGCAAAGGCCGCCCCAGCATAAAACAGCCCGACGCTCGACACCAGCAGCGGAATGGCGAGCGTCTTTTCGTTGTCGTAAAGGCCGGGGGCGACAAAGGCCCAGGCCTGGTGCAGCACCACGGGGACGGCAATGAAGACCGCCACCACCAGGGTCAGCTTGAACGGCGCGAGAAACGGCGAGGCGACCTCGGTGGCGATCATCTGCGAGCCTTCGGGCAGCAGCGCCATCAGCGGCTCGGCGACAAAGCTGTAGATGCCGTTGGCAAACGGATACAGCGCGAGAAAAATCACCACGATGGCAATGACGGCCCGCATCAGCCGCGAGCGCAGCTCGATCAGGTGCTCAATCAGTGGCGCCTGGGCGCCTACCCCCTGGCGGCCTGTCTTTTGCTTGTCCGAACTACCGCTCATGTGATGTCTCGTCCTTTTTCCCGTCCTGCCCCGCTTCAGGCGGCGTTTCGCGCAGGGTATCCAGGGCGTCATCCAGCCGGGCCGAGGCGTCGCTGGCCTGGCGTTCTACCTGCCGGGCCTGTTTGCCGGGGGCATCGGCCAGGCTCTCCACGTCCTGCTTGGCCTTGTTCAGGCTGTCGTCGAGTTTTTTTTGCTGATCGTCAAGCTTCTGGCGCAGGTCTTCGGCCTCCAGCTGGGCGCTGACCTCGCGCTGCATGCCCGCGACCGTGCGCTTGATCTTGCCCACCCACATGCCCGTGGTGCGGGCCGCCCGAGGCAGCCGCTCGGGGCCGAGCACCAAAAGCCCGACCACGGCGATAATCAGGAGTTCGAGAAAGCCGATGTCCAGCATGGCTTATTTGCGCTCGTCGCTGTTTTCCGGGGTTTTTTCCCGGGCCTCGACGTCGTAGGTAGTGCCCGTTTCATCGGACTCGTGGCTCACCTTGCCCTGGGGCTTGTCGGCGTCGTCGTCGGATTTTTTCTCTTCCTCGTGCATGGCACTCTTGAAGCCCTTGACGGCGCCGCCGAGATCGGTGCCCACGTTACGCAGCTTCTTGGTGCCGAAAATCAGGATGATGATGCCCAGCACAATGAGCAGCTGCCAAATACTGATACCGCCTAGCATATGCGTGTCCTCGTTAACGAATGCCCCGGTTGCGTTGAGTAGGGCAAGATGTGGCGTGGCTATGCGCCCGTGCGGGCGGCTTTTTCCGCGTGCCCCGAGACGCCGAACCGGCGTGCCAGCTCGTCGAGTACCGGGCGATGATCGAGCCCTAGATGCGAGAGCATGACAAGGCTATGAAACCACAGATCGGCGGTTTCAGCGACAAGTGCCTGACGCTTTGCCGCATCATTTTCGTATCCCGCGTCCTTGGCCGCAAGCAGGGTCTCGGTGGCTTCTTCGCCGACCTTCTCGAGTATCTTGTTCAGCCCCTTGTGGTGTAAGGCGGCGACGTAGGAGTCGTCGGCGTCGGCGTGGCGGCGTGCTTTTAGCACCTCGGCCAGCGCGTCGAGCACGTCCCCGGCAGCAGGTTCGGCAGCAGTGGGTCGGGTGGTCATGGCGTCTTGTCCGTCGATAAGTGGCGTATGTGTTTGATCGGCAGGCACTTGCCGGCATCGCCTGGGCCGGTGCGAGCTACCACGCGAGCAGCAGAAGGCCGATGGCGCCGGCGACCAGTACCGGCCAGTCCTGCGTCGCGGCCCAGCCGGAAAGCGGCTGCCAGGCAAGCGCAATACCCAGAATAATAAGCCCCAGCCTGAGCCGGTGCTGGCGCTTGCCCTGATGGGACATCTGCCGGCGCATGTCGCTGACGGCGTCAATTTGTCGCTGCTGCTGACGGTCGCCGTGCTCCAGGCGGCTCAGCGCCTGATGCGCAAGTCCCGGCAGCTCCGGCAGCTGGGTAGAAAGGTCCGGCGCCTGGCGTTTGAGCGAGTCCCACAGGCCCCGGGCGCCGGCGCGCTCTTTCATCCAGCGCTCGAGGTAAGGCTTGGCCGTGCTCCAGAGGTCAAGATCGGGATAGAGCTGGCGGCCCAGCCCTTCGATATTGAGCAGGGTTTTCTGCAGCAGCACCAGCTGGGGCTGCACTTCCATGTTGAAGCGCCGGGCGGTCTGGAAAAGCCCCAGCAGCACCTGGCCGAAGGAGATGTCCTTGAGGGGCTTTTCCAGAATCGGCTCGCACACGGTGCGGATGGCGGCGGCAAACTCGTTGGCCCGGGTGCCTTCGCCCACCCAGCCGGACTCGATGTGCAGCGCAGCGACTTCGTAGTAGTCCTGGCGGAAAAACGCCAGCAGGTTGCGCGCCAGGTAGTCCTGGTCTTCCCGGGTGAGGCTGCCGACGATGCCGCAGTCGATGGCAATGTACTGGGGATTTTCGCCGTCGTCGCAGTTGACGAAGATGTTGCCCGGGTGCATGTCGGCGTGGAAGAAGTTGTCGCGAAACACCTGGGTAAAAAAGATCTCTACGCCGCGCTCGGCCAGCGTCTTGAGGTTGGTGCCCCGGGCCAGCAGGGTGTCGGTGTCGGCCACCGGCACGCCGCGGATGCGCTCCTGGACCATGACCTTGCGCCGGGTGAAGGCCCAGTAGATGGTGGGCACAAACATCAGCGGCGAGTCCTTGAAGTTGCGCTTGAGCTGGGAGGTGTTGGCGGCCTCCTTGTAGAGGTCGAGCTCGTCGAACAGCGTCGCCTCGTAGTCGCGGATGACCTCCACCGGGCGCAGCCGCCGGGCTTCGGGCACCAGCGCCAGCAGTTTGGCCACCTGATACATGAGCCCCATGTCCTGGCGCATCACGCGGTTGATCCCCGGGCGGATGATCTTGACCACCACGTCTTCACCGCTGTGCAGCCGGGCGGCGTGCACCTGGGCGATGGAGGCCGAGGCCAGCGGTTCGCGCTCGAAGTGGGCAAAGGCCTCGGCCAGGGTCATTTCCAGCTCGTTTTCCACCCGCGCGGCGGCGGCGTCGCCGGGAAACGACGGCACCTGATCCTGAAGGCGCTTGAGCTCGTCGGCGATGTCTTCGGGCAAGAGGTCGCGCCGGGTGGAGAGCATCTGGCCGAACTTGACAAAAATCGGCCCCAGCGCCTCCAGCGCCAGGCGCAGGCGCTCGCCGCGGCTGCGCGAGCCGACGGGCAGCAGCCGCAGCGGGGAGAACCACGTCATGACGCGGAACCACCAGGGCAGGCGCTCGAACGGCACTAGGGTGTCCAGCCGGTGGCGGGCAATGACCCAGCTGATGCGCACCAGCCTCAAACTCATGGCGACACCTCATGCTCCCGGGCCAGCAGCCGCCGGTGCAGTCGGGCCAGCCGTGCTTCCAGCCGGTCGGTGGCGACGTCGAGCTCGGTGAGGTGGTCGCGCAGCACGTCGCGCTGCTGGCGGCCGGGCAGCAGCCGGGCTTCTTCAAAGACGTATTCGGAGACGTCGGCGAGCAGCTCGTCCCGGGCGCGCAGGCCAAAGCGGGCGACCCGGCGAAGCCCCTCGGCCAGCGAGTGCGCGGGCATGTCGCCGAGCAGCCGGGCAAGCTCGCCTTCCCAGTCGATGTCGAGATCGGTGAACAGCTCCCGGGTGGCTTCCAGCAGGTGGGTGCGCCCGCGCAGGGAAAGCTGGCCGGAAAACATCAGCCGCTCGAGGCTTTCGCCGCCGGCCCACCGGGAGAGGGTTTCCGGCGTCAGCTCGACCACGGCGTCGGCCAAGGCTTCGCTGTCGGCGGCGTCGCCGGCATGCAGCAGGTCGATACCGGCGCGGTGGAAATGCAGCATCAGCGGCAGGTGTGGCTGCTCCAGGCGGACGAGCAGGCGGCTGCCGGCCAGCGCCTCGAGGCGCGAAGGCGTGGCCGGGTCCCGGGCCAGGAGGGCGTTGATGGCGCGCTCGAGGCCGGCGAGCATCAGCGTCGAGGTGGCCGTCGTGTTGGAGGGCTGCGTCATAGCTTGATTCCGCGGTGCAGGGCCACAATGCCGCCGGTGAGGTTGGTGTATTCCACCCGCTCAAGGCCCGCGGCTTCCATCATGCCCTTGAGCGTTTTCTGGTCCGGATGCATGCGAATGGACTCGGCGAGATAGCGGTAGCTGTCGGCGTCGCCGGCCACCAGCTGGCCCATTCGCGGCAGCACGCGGAAGGAGTATTCGTCGTAGGCTTTGGACAAAAGCTCGCTGCGGGGCTTGGAGAACTCGAGCACCAACAGGCGGCCGCCGGGCTTTAACACCCGCTGCATGGAGCGCAGGGCGGCGTCCTTGTCGGTGACGTTGCGCAGGCCAAAGGCGATGGTGATGCAGTCGAAGTGGTTGTCGGGAAACGGCAGGTTTTCGACGTTGGCCTGCACGTAGTCGACGTTGCCGCCGACGCCGCTGTCGATGAGCTTGTCGCGGCCGACGTTAAGCATCGAGGCGTTGATGTCGGCAAGCACCACCCGGCCCCGGGGGCCGACCATACGCGAGAACTTGAGCGTGAGATCCCCGGTGCCGCCGGCGATATCCAGCACCCGGTGGCCGGGGCGCACACCCGAGCGCTCGAGGGTCAGGCGTTTCCACAGGCGGTGAATGCCCATGGACATCAGGTCGTTCATGACGTCGTAGCGGTCGGCAACCGAGTGGAAGACGTCCGCGACTTTTGACGCTTTTTCATGGCGCGGGACGTCCTGGTAGCCAAAATCCGTGGTCTGGGCGGGGTCGCCCTGAGGATGCTCGGCGTCGGCGTCGGCGTTGCGCGTTTCCGTGGGGCTCATGAGGTGGCTCCGGAAGTCGAGACGGTAAGGCGGCCGGATTCCTGGAAAGGAGGCCGTCGCAGAAGAAGCTGGCGACATTGTAGCCTTGTCCGCCCCGGCTTGTCTGCGCCCCTCGGGCACCAGCCGGCGAGGCCCTGGCGCCAGGAGGCGCTATACCTGCTTGATTTCGATGCCCAGCGGCGTGCGCGACGCGCCGGCTTCGTGCATCCGGGTGAGGTAGTCTTCCCACCAGGCGTCCTGGCGGCTGGCCAGGTCGTAAAGGTATTCCCAGGTGTAAAGCCCGCTTTCGTGGCCGTCGTCGAAGTGCAGCTTGAGGGCGTAGTTGCCCACCGGGCTGATGTCCTGGAGGCCGACGTCTTTCTTGCCCACCTGCAACACGGCCTCTTCGTTGCTGTGGCCGCGCACCTCGGCGGACGGAGAGCAGACGCGCAGTAGCTCCACGGCCACGCGGTAGGTCTCGCCGCCGCGGTAGGCAAGCTCCAGCTGGCGGGCTTTCTTGTGGTAGTGAACGTTAACGGGAACGGGGGGGGTCATAAGCTTACCTCTTGCATGCAGTGGCCCGAAACATGATGCCCCGCGCTTGATGCGCGGGGCAAGGGAGGGGCGGGACGCGGGGAAGGGCAGGCGGCGCTAGAGAATGTACCGCGAGAGGTCTTCATCCACGGCAAGCTCGCCCAGCTGGGCGTTGACGTAGTCGGCGTCAATGGTCAGCGGGCCGTCCATGTCGCCGCCCTTGAACGAAGCCTCTTCGAGCAGGCGCTCCATCACCGTGTGCAGCCGGCGCGCGCCGATGTTCTCGGTGCCTTCGTTGACCTGCCAGGAAATCTGGGCGATGCGCTCGATACCGTCCTGGGTGAACTCCACGTCAAGGCCTTCGGTCGCCAGCAGCGCCTTGTACTGGGCGGTGAGCGAGGCCGAGGGCTCGGTGAGGATGCGCTTGAAGTCCTCGGGCGTGAGGGCGTCCAGCTCCACGCGGATGGGCAGGCGGCCCTGAAGCTCGGGGATCAAATCCGACGGGCGCGACAGGTGGAACGCCCCGGAGGCGATGAACAGGATGTGGTCGGTTCTGACCATGCCGTGCTTGGTGGACACCGTCGAACCTTCGATCAACGGCAGCAGGTCGCGCTGCACGCCTTCGCGTGAGACGTCGCCGCCGCTTGACTGGCCGCTGCCCTTGGCCACCTTGTCGATCTCGTCGAGAAACACGATGCCGTGCTCTTCGACGGCCTCGATGGCGCGGGTCTTGATGTCGTCTTCGTTGACCAGCTTGCCGGCTTCTTCATCGCGCAGCAGGCCGAAGGCGTCCTTGACCGTGACGCGGCGAGTTTCGCTTTTCTGCTGGCCCATGTTGGAAAACATGTTCTGCAGCTGGCTGGTCATTTCTTCCATGCCCGGCGGGGTCATGATGTCGACGTTCTGGCCCTGGGCGGAAAGCTCGATGTCGATTTCCTTGTCGTCGAGCTGGCCTTCGCGGAGCTTCTTGCGAAACGACTGGCGCGTGCCGCTGTCTTCCCGGGGCTTGTCTTCCTGCCCCCGGGGCGGCGGCAGCAGGGCGTCGAGGATGCGGTCTTCGGCGGCATCTTCGGCGCGGTTGCCGACCTCTTCCTTGGCCTGCTCGCGAACCATCTTGATGGAAGACTCCATCAGGTCGCGGATGATCGACTCCACGTCCCGGCCGACGTAGCCCACCTCGGTAAACTTGGTGGCTTCCACCTTGATGAACGGCGCCCGGGCGAGCTTGGCCAGACGCCGGGCGATCTCGGTCTTGCCCACGCCGGTGGGGCCGATCATGAGAATGTTCTTGGGCGTGACTTCCGGGCGCAGCTCGTCGTTGAGCTGCATGCGCCGCCAGCGGTTGCGCAGGGCAATGGCCACGGAGCGCTTGGCGTCTTTCTGGCCGATGATGAACTGGTCCAGCGCGTGGACGATCTCGCGGGGTGTCATCTGAGTCATGGCTTAAAGCTCTTCCATAGTGACGTGGTGGTTGGTGAACACGCAGATGTCACCGGCGATGGACAGGGACTTTTCGGTGATCTCGCGGGCGGAAAGGTCGGTGTTTTCCAACAGCGCCCGGGCGCTGGCCTCGGCAAAGTTGCCGCCGGAGCCCACGGCGATCACGCCGTGCTCGGGTTCGACCACGTCGCCGTTGCCGGTAATAACCAGCGAGGTGCTGTGATCGGCCACCACCAAAAGCGCTTCCAGCCGGCGCAGGGCGCGCTCGGTGCGCCAGTCCTTGGCCAGCTCCACGGCGGCCTTGGTCAAATGTCCCTGATATTTTTCCAGCTGGGCCTCGAAGCGCTCGAACAGCGTGAAGGCATCGGCGGTGCCGCCGGCAAAGCCGGCCAGCACCTTGCCGCGATAGAGGCGACGCACCTTGCTGGCGTTGCCTTTCATCACGGTGTTGCCAAGCGATACCTGGCCGTCGCCGGCCAGCGCGACCTGATCACCGCGACGCACGGATACGATAGTGGTCATGGAGAAAGCTCCTTGCGGGAGGAAAACTCCCGGTGACTGTCGATGCCGTCAAGCCGGCACCCGGAATGAAGCACGTCACCACAAAATGCGGGCGGGGGCGAAAAAATCAACCGTCGCCCGGAGAACCGGGCGGGGTCGGATCAGTCCTGCAGCTGGATCAGCAGGGGCTCGATGCCCTGGGTGCTCATCAGATCCCGGGCGCGGGTCAGCTCCCGGGTGTCTTCGTAGGGGCCGACCTGGACCCGGTGCCAGGTGACGCCGCTGGCCTTGACCTCGCTGATCTTGGCCAGAAGGCTCAGGTTCTGCAGCCGCGAGCGCAGCTCGTTGGCGTCGGCCACTTCGCGAAACGACGCCGCCTGCAGCATGTAATGGCCGGGCTCGGTGGGCGCCTCGCGGTCGGCGGCGGGCTCTTCGTCGGAGCGGCTCTTGGCGGCGATGACCTGGGCAATGGGGTCGCCGCCCTCGTCGTCCGACGCCGACGGCTCGGGCGGGGTTACCCGGGACGGCACCGCGCCGCCCGGGGCGATGACCTCGGACTCGGGCAGCAGGGTGTAGAACTCGAAGGTGGGCATGCCGTCGTCGTCTTCGGCCTGACTTTCTCCTTCGGCGCCCTTGCCGTCGCGCTGCTCGGAGGCAATGTCGTCCGAGGGCGGGGCGTCCTCTTGCCAGGGGGCGGTGCCGTTCAGGTGCTGGGCGAAGAAAAAGCCGGCGATCACCCCGCCAAGCGCCCAAAACCAGCCCGGCAGGTGCAGGCGGCGCTTTTTGGCCGGCGCCCTGCGCTGGGAGGTGGCGCCCCGGCGGGGCGGCGTCTTGCGCTGCTTGGCCATGGGTTACATCTCCTCGGGTGCGCTGACGCCCATCAGGTCGAGCCCGTTGCGCAGGGTCTGGCGGGCGGCGAGCCCCAGCGCCAGCCGGGCGTTGCGGGTGGCATCGTCGTCCACCATGACCTTGACGGCGTTGTAGCAGGTGTGGAAGTCGCCGGCGAGGTCCAGCAGGTACTGGGCAATTTGCTGGGGTTCGCGGTTTTTGGCGGCGTTTTCCACGGCTTCGGGGTAGCGCGCCAGGCGGTTGAGCACGGCCTTTTCCTGGTCGGTTTCCAGCAGGGACAGGTGATCAAGCGCCTGGGCGTGGTCAAAGGCTTTATCGTCGGCCTCGGCCCGGCGCAGCATGCTGCACACCCGGGCGTGGGCGTACTGGACGTAGTACACCGGGTTGTCGTTGGACTGGGAGCGGGCCAGGTCGATGTCGAACGTAAGCTGGGAGTCCGCCCGGCGCGCGGCGAGGAAAAAGCGCGTGGCGTCGCGGCCAACCTCGTCGATCAGATCGCGCACGGTGACGTAGCTGCCGGCGCGCTTGGAAAGCTTCACCTCGACGCCGGAGCGGGTGACCATCACCATCTGGTGGAGCACGTAGTCGGGAAAGCCCCGGGGGATGCCGGCCTCGAGCGCCTGGAGCCCGGCGCGCACCCGGGTGATGGTGGAGTGGTGGTCGGCGCCCTGTTCGTTGATTACCGTGGTAAAGCCGCGCTGCCATTTATCCAGATGGTAGGCGACGTCGGGCAGAAAGTAGGTGTAGCTGCCGTCGCGCTTGCGCATCACGCGGTCTTTATCGTCGCCGAAATCGGTGGTGCGAAGCCAGGTGGCGCCGTCTTCCTCATAGGTGTGGCCGTTGTCGACCAGCGTGTTGACCGCGGCTTCGACCTTGCCGTTTTCGTAAAGCGAAGATTCGAGGAAGTAGACGTCAAACTCGACGCCGAAGGCCTTGAGGTCAAGGTCCTGCTCTCGGCGCAGCCAGGCCACGGCGAATTCCTGGATGGCGGCGAGGTCGTCGGGGTCGCCGGCACCGGTCACCTCGCGGTCGTCGGCGACCACGGTGTGGCCGGCCAGGTAGTCGCGCGCCACGTTGGCAATGTACTCGCCGCGGTAGCCGTCCGCGGGCCAGTTGGCGTCGTCCGGGGTTAGCCTATTGACCCGGGCCTGGACCGAGCGGGCGAGGTTTTGGATCTGCACGCCGGCGTCGTTGTAGTAGAACTCCCGGGTGACGTCGTAGCCGGTTGCCTCGAGCAGCCGGCACAGGCAGTCGCCAATCGCCGCGCCGCGGCCGTGGCCCACGTGCAGGGGGCCGGTGGGGTTGGCGGAGACAAACTCGACCTGCACCTTTTCGCCCTGGCCGATCAGGCTGCGGCCGAAGGCGTCGCCCGAATCCAGCACCTGGGCGACGATTTGCGCGGCGGCGTCGGTGGCGGCGAAGAAATTGATGAAGCCGGGGCCGGCGATTTCCGTTTTCTGCACCGCGTCGTTTTCCGGGAGCTCGCCGATGATGGCCTCGGCTAGCTCCCGGGGCTTCATGCCGGCGGGCTTGGCGGTGGCCAGCGCGAGGTTGGTGGCGTAGTCGCCGTGGGCCTTGTCTCGGGTCTGATCAACCTTGATCGCCGGCTGGAGGTCGTCAGGCAGCACGCCCTGTTGCTTGAGCGCGCCGAGCGCGCTTTCGAGCAGAGAAATGATGGTGTCTTTCATGTGGGTATCCGGGTACGTCGGTGGCGGCGTGCGCGGGCGCCGGTCGGGGCGCGCCGCTGGTATGGCGATGGAGCGCTTGCGTCTGGGCGCTCATTATCAGCATTTAGCGGCGAGTTTCAAAGCGCCGTTCAGGCCAGCGTCTGGGGGTCGATGTCCAGCGACCAGCGCACTCGGCGGGCCTCAATGCTTGCCTCGAGCCACTGGGTAAGAAAGCTCGCGGCGGCATGCAGGCGGCTGCGCCGGTCAGCGCTTATCATCACGTGCAGGTGGTAGCGGTTCTGGCGCCGCTCCATGGGGGCGGGCACCGGCCCCAGGCATCGGGCGCGAGTATCGGTCTGGGTAAGCCAGTCGCCGAGCGCGGCGGCGGCGCTTTGGGCAAGGGCGGTCGCGGCATCTACGTGGGGGCTTTCTACTCGCAAAAGCGCCATGAAACCGCAGGGCGGAAGCCCGGCCAGGCGGCGCTCTTCCAGCAGCTCCCGGGCAAGCGCGCCGTAGCCGCGCTCGGCGAGAAGTGTCAGGTGCGGGTCGTCCGGGTGCAGGGTCTGTACCAGCACGCGGCCCGGGTCGGCGGCGCGCCCGGCACGCCCGGCGACCTGCTCGAGCAGCTGGGCGTTGTGCTCCATGGCGCGAAAGTCCGCGGCGTAAAGCCCGCCGTCGGCGTTGACCACCACGACGAGAGTGACGTGGGGTAGGTGGTGACCCTTGGCCAGCATCTGGGTGCCTACCAGCAGGCAGGGCTCGCCGCGCTGGATCTCGCGGAGCGCCTGCTCGAAGCTGTCCTTGCGCCTTGTGCTGTCGCGGTCGATGCGGTGGATGACGGTGTCCGGGAACAGCGTCTGCAGCGTTTCTTCGCTGCGCTCGGTGCCGCTGCCCAGCGCTCGCAGGTCGCCGCTCTGGCAGTCGGGACAGGCGTCGGGCAGGCCCCGGCGGCTGTCGCAGTGGTGGCAGGCGAGAAGCGGCGGGGCGCGGTGCAGGGTCATGCGCGCGTCGCACTGGCCGCATTCGGCCATCCAGCCGCAGGCGTGACAGGCTAGCGTCGGCGCAAAGCCCCGGCGGTTGATGAACACCAGCACCTGCTTGCCGGCGTCGAGGGTGGCCTTGACCGCCTTGACGGCGTCGGGCAGAAGCCCGCCCTGGCGGCGACGGTGGCGCAGGTCGATGAGTTCGAGTCTGGCCGGCGGGTGGCGGCTGGCGCGCTGGGTCAGGTGCAGGTGGCGGTAGTGGCCGCCAAGGGCCTGGTGCAGGCTCTCAAGCGACGGTGTGGCGCTGCCCAGCACTACGGGAATGCCGTGGTAGTGGGCCCGGGCGACGGCCAGGTCCCGAGCGTGGTAGCGCAGGCCGTCCTGCTGTTTGTAGGAGCCGTCGTGCTCTTCGTCAACGATGATTGCTCCTGGATTTGCCAGCGGGGTAAAGATCGCCGAGCGGGTGCCGATGATGATCCGCGCTCGGCCGCTGGCGGCGGCCTCCCAGACGTCCAGACGCTCGGCGTCGGTGAGCCCCGAATGCAGCGCCAGCACCGGGGCGTTGAAGCGCTGGCGAAAGCGCGAAAGCGTCTGCGGCGTGAGGCCTATTTCGGGCACCAGCACCAGCGCCTGCTGACCCCTGGCGGCGACCGCTTCGATGAGCTGCAGGTAGACCTCGGTCTTGCCGCTGCCGGTGACGCCTTCGAGCAGGCAGGGATGAAAGTCGGCGAGCCTTTCGTGGAGTGCGGCGAGCACGTCGGACTGCTCTTGATTAAGCGGCAGCGCTGGCGTCGCCAGCAGCGAGCCGCCGGCGGAACCGGCGGCGGCCGTTTCCACTTCCCGGCGCTCGAGGAGCCCCTTGTGCAGCAGCCGATTGAGCACGTCGTGGGTCAGGCCGTGGGCGGTAATCGCCCGGGTGGGTAGCCCGTAGGGGTGCTGCCCCAGCAGTTCCCACAGCTCGGCCTGGCGAGTGGCGCGGCCGAAATCCGGCGCCTCGGGGGCGTCGGGGTGACGGCGCCACAGGGTATGGGTGCGCCCGGCCATGGGAAAGCCCTGGCGCAGCCGCGCGGGCAGGGCATGGTGCAGGGTGTCGCCCAGGCTGTGCTGGTAGTAGCGCGCGGCAAAGCGGCACAGCCACCGCCAGTCCGCGGGCAGCGGGGTATCGTCCAGCGCCTCGCTCACCGCGCGCAGCTTGTGGCGGGGCAGCTCGCTTGTGTCGGCAAGCTCGATGACCACGCCTACTACTTCGCGGTGGCCAAAAGGCACGCGCACGCGAAGCCCCGGCTGCCAGCCGCAGGCCGGCGCCCGGGCGGCGGGGAGGTAGTCGAACAGCCGGCGCAGGGGCGAGGGCAGGGCCACGCGCAGGATGGACGCAGGCGAAACGGCGGGAGTGGGCAATTGGCCTCCGGCGTCAAGTTTGCTAGAATACGCGACCGCTTTGCGCTACGACGAGATCAAGGTCCGGCGCAACGGCTAACCGGTTAGCACGTTTTTCAACCCGTATGCGGTGCCTGGCAGGCGATCAGGTGGCGGCATACAGCTTTGTGAGGCTCACGATGAAACAAGGTATCCATCCGGATTACAACACGGTCACCGCGACCTGCTCCTGCGGCGAGAGCTTTACCGTAGGCTCCACCTCCGGCCATGACTTTTCTCTGGACGTTTGCTCCAACTGCCACCCCTTCTACACCGGCAAGCAGAAGCAGGCGACCACCGGCGGGCGCGTCGAGCGCTTCAACAAGCGCTTCGGCGCCGCCATGAAGCGCGGCTAAACGCCGCCCCGGCACCGCCCGGAAAGACACAACCCACGCTTTCGGCGTGGGTTTTTTGTGTTGGCGAGGAAAACGGCTGCCGCCGGCCGCCCCGTGTCGCGCACTGACCTATGCCATTTGTCGTATTGACGATAAAATCCGCTATGCTTGGGGAGCGAGAACATGCGTTCGGCGCCGTTTTGTGGAATACTTTTCCATAAATCGCTCTGAGCAAGCGAGAGGCGCGCCGGCGGCGACCGACGCTCCCGGCCTTAAGGCGCTTTTTTGCGGCGAAAAGCCGCGAAAGAAACGCGGAAAAGAAGGAAAATAGCCTTTCTTTTGGGGTGGCTGATACATTTGAGGCGGTTTGGTTTTTTCTATACGCTGAAACGCTTTTCCATTTTCAATGCTGAACTGGACTCTGACCATGAAGGATGCATTCAAGCAGGCGGCTCTGGACTACCACGCCAAGCCGATTCCCGGAAAACTTTCGGTAGAGCTCACCAAGCCGACCGCCACCGCGCGGGATCTGGCGCTGGCCTACAGCCCCGGCGTGGCAGAGCCGGTGCGCGAGATCGCCAAGGATGTGGAAAACGCCTACCGCTATACCGGCAAGGGGAACCTGGTCGCCGTCATCTCCAACGGCACCGCCATCCTCGGCCTTGGGAACCTGGGCGCCCAGGCGAGCAAGCCGGTCATGGAAGGCAAGGGCGTGTTGTTCAAGCGCTTTGCCGGCGTCAACTCGGTGGATATCGAAGTGGATACCGAAGACGCCCAGACGTTCATCGATACCGTCGCCAACATTGCCGATACCTGGGGCGGCATCAACCTGGAAGACATCAAGGCGCCGGAATGTTTTGAGATCGAGCGCGAGCTGATCAAACGCTGCAATATTCCGGTCTTCCACGACGACCAGCACGGCACCGCGATCGTCACCGCGGCGGGCATGCTCAATGCTTTGAACATCGCCGGCAAAAAGCTCGAAGACGCCCGCGTGGTCTGCCTGGGCGCTGGGTCGGCGGCCATTGCCTGCATGAACCTGCTGATTGCCTGCGGCGTGCGCCGGGAAAACATCTTCATGCTCGACAGCAAGGGCGTGATTCACACCGGACGCGACAACCTCAACGACTACAAGGCGCAGTTTGCCAACGAGACCGACAAGCGCACCCTGGACGACGTCATCGAAGGTGCTGACGTTTTCGTCGGCCTGTCCGGCCCCAACCTGCTGTCCAAGGAGCAGCTTGGCAAGATGGCAAAAACGCCCGTGGTCTTTGCCTGCTCCAACCCGGATCCGGAGATTCATCCCGACGACGCCCGCGCGGCCCGCCCGGACGTGATCATGGCCACCGGCCGTTCGGACTACCCCAACCAGGTCAACAACGTGCTGGGCTTCCCGTTCATCTTCCGCGGGGCGCTGGACGTGCGCGCCACGGCGATCAACGAAGAAATGAAGGTGGCGGCGGTTCACGCCATTGCCGACCTGGCCCGGGAGCCGGTACCCCAGGAAGTGCTCGACGCCTACGAGCGCGACGAGATGACCTTCGGTCGCGAATACATTATCCCTACGCCGGTGGACATTCGTCTGCTCGATCGCGTGTCTTCCGCCGTGGCCCAGGCCGCCGTGGACTCGGGGGTGGCGCGCAAGCCGTTCCCCGCGCACTATCCGCTGTCGTCCATCAGTGCCGTTTACGGTGGCTAATCCGGCTTTCTAGGCCTGCTTGACGCCAGCGCCGGCGCCCGCCTTTTGTGCGGGCGCCGGCGTTTTTGTGCCTAGCTTTCGGCGGTGGTGTGCAGCCGGGTCAGGCCTTCCTGGGCGGTTGAGGCCACAAGCGTGCCGTCGCGGCGGTAGATATGGCCCTGAGCGAGGCCCCGGGCGCTGCCGCTCCAGGGGGATTCGAGGACGTACAAAAGCCACTCGTCCACGCGAGCGTCGGCGTGCAGCCAGAGGGCGTGGTCGAGGCTGGCGATCTGTAGCCCCGGGTCGCTGAAGCTGACGCCGTGGGGCTCAAGGGCGGTGCTCAGCAGGTTGAAGTCGGACGCGTAGGATAGTAGATGACGATGCAGTGCCGGGGCGTCCGGCAGCGTGCCGTCAAAGCGGAACCACAGGCAGCGCCTGGCGGGGTGGGTCTCGCCCGGCGGCCGGGGAACCGGAAGAAATCGGCTCGGGTGGCCCAGGGTCTGCGCGTGCCGGGCCGCGCTGCTTTTTTGCAGCAGCGCCTCGGGACTCGGCACCTCGGGCATCGGCCGCTGGTGGGTCAGCGGACTTTTTTCCGAGATCTGGAACGAGGCGCTGCAAAAAAAGATCGGCCGGCCTTTCTGGATCGCGGTGACCCGTCGGGTGGTGAAACTACCGCCGTCGCGCACCTTGTCGACCTGGTAGACCACCGGGCGGTGGGAGTCGCCCGGGCGCAAAAAATAGCCGTGCTGGGAGTGGGGGCGACGCTCGTCGGGCACGGTGTGCGACGCTGCGGCCAGCGCCTGGCCGAGCACCTGGCCGCCGTAAAGCTGGGGCAGGCCCAGATCCTGGCTCTGGCCGCGAAACAGCGTCTCTTCGAGCGGCTCAAGATCCAGCAGCGCCACCAGCTGGCCGAGGGCATCGGTGCCGGGTGCAGGCGTGTGATTCATGGGGCAACTCCTTGGGGTATTATGCGACAGTCTGCTTACTTTAACGGAGTTTGTGCGCCATGCGCAGCGATGAGTATTACATGCACCGCGCTCTGGACCAGGCGCATCGGGCGGCGGCCGCCGGCGAAGTCCCGGTAGGCGCGGTGGTGGTAGGCGCGGCGGGCGAGATCATCGCCGCCGCTCACAATGCCCCGGTGACCGCGCTCGACCCCTGCGCCCATGCCGAGGTGCAGGCGCTGCGCGCGGCGGGGCAGACACTTGGCAACTACCGGCTCGACGGCTGCACGCTGTTTGTGACCCTGGAGCCCTGCATGATGTGCGCGGGGGCGGCGGTCAACGCGCGCCTGGAGCGCCTGGTGTACGCCGCCGCTGAGCCGCGTACGGGCATGGTGGAGTCCAGAGCCAACCTGCTGGCGCAGCCGTGGTTCAATCATCGGGTCGCGGTGACGCCGGGGGTGCTGGCGCCGGCATCGAAGCGGCTGCTCAAGCAGTTTTTTGCCGCCAGGCGCGGGTGAGTCTGAAGGGGCCGCTAATTCAGCGGCAGCACCAGGTCGAACGGCATCAGCGTTTCGCCAGAGGGGGCGTTTTCATTGAGCTGGAAGAACTGCTGGCGGCTGCGCTCGACGTATTTCAGCATTTCGTAGTAGCGGCGGATATTGCGCACATAGATGACCGGCTCGCCGCCCCGAGCGTAGCCGTAGCGGGTCTTTTCGTACCACTGGCGCTGCTGTAAAAGCGGCAGGGCCTCGCGCACGTCGCGCCAGCGGTCGGGGTCGCCGCCGCGCATCCGGGCCAGGTCCCGAGCATCGAACAGGTGGCCGAGGCCGACGTTATAGGCGGCCAGCGCCATGAACAGGCGATCATCGCCGGTGACGCTCGCGGGCAGGCGCTTTTCCAGCTGGCGCAGGTAGCGCGCGCCGCCCTCGATACTTTGCGCCGGGTTGCGCCGGTTGGTAACGCCGAGGTCCTGTGCCGTGGGCGAGGTCAGCATCATCAGGCCGCGCACCCCGGTCGGCGAGACGGCATCCGGGTCCCAGTGGGACTCCTGATAGCCCACGGCGGCGAGCAGCTGCCAGTCAAAGCCGGTATCGCGGGCGGCCTGCTGAAAAAGCGTCCGGTAGCGCGGCAGGCGCGAGTCCAGGTGGCCGAGAAACGTCCGCGTGCCGACGTATTCCAGGTAGTCGTCGTGGCCGAAGTAGCGCTTCACCAGCCGGGAGAGCTCGCCGCTTTGCCGAAGGTCGTCGAGAAAGCGATTGGCCTGCTGCAAAAAGGCCAGGTTTTGCCGGCCGGGGAGGGCCCAGACCATGGAGCTTGGCTTGCCCAGCAGAAAGCCGCGCTCGACGTTTTTAAAAAACAGCCGGTTGACGCGAAACTGATGGGCGAAAACCACCGCGGCGTCAAGGTCGTTGTTTTCTACCTGCGCCAGCAGGTCGGCGACTTCAAGCTCGCCGGACTCTTTCCAGCTGAGCGCCGGATAGTCCTTTTGCAGCTCGCGCAGGGTAGCGGCGGTGCCGGCGCCCTCGGCGCCGCGCAGCGTGCCGATCTCAAGCCCGGCCAGGTCTTCGGGGCCGCTAATGCCGTGAAGCCCCCGCCGGTAGACCAGCAGCGGCTGCATGTCGATAATTGGCCGGGTGAAGCTGATGCCCGGCGTGGTCGACGTCAATACCAGCCCCGCGGCGCCCAGATCCCCGCGGTCGCGTACGGCGGGCAGGACGTCGTTCAGGTGGTGGTCGGCCTCGAGGTTGAGGCTGACGCCCAGGTGGTCGGCGAAGCGGCGCGCCAGCTCGTACTCGAATCCGCCAGGGCCGCGGCGCCCCTCATAATAGATCGTGGGCGAGGTGCGGGTGTGCACGGTGAGAAAGCCTCGCTGCTTGATGGCGCGCAGTTGCTTGCCTTCCGGAAGCGGCGGAAAAGCCGGCAGCATCACCAGCAGGAAAACGGCGACACAGGCGAGGTAGCCGCCGGTGCGGGCGGAAAAATGGCGGCTTGGCGTCAGCATGGCGGCGTTAACATGGCAGGGTGTCGGCATTTGACATGGCGCAACGATACTAAGCCCCGGACGGGCTGTCACCCGGGCGATTTCGTCTGTCAGGCGCTTTCCAGTATCATGGCGCGAATTGCCGCTGTGCGGCCTGGTGATTTCCCTGCTCGAATTTTCCTGCTCTAGAGGCTTTCCGGATATGCTCGAACTGCGAGGCGCCCCCGCCCTTTCCGCGTTCCGTCATGCGCGACTGCTTGAAACCCTGCGCGAGCGCGTAGGCGACGTTGAAACGCTGACCGCTGACTATGTCCACTTTGTCGACCACCACGGCGAGCTTCCGGAGGCGGAGCGCGAACGCCTGGTGGAGCTGCTGGACTACGGCTGGGAGGGCCACCACGCCGACCGGTCCCGGGGCGAGACGGCGGTGGAAGGCGCCCAGCGCTTTCTCGTGGTGCCGCGGCTCGGCACTCTGTCGCCGTGGTCGTCCAAGGCGACCGATATCGCCCATAACTGCGGGCTGGAAAAGGTGGCGCGCATCGAGCGCGGCATCGACTACCGGATCACCTTCGCCACGCCGCCGGACGAAGACGCCTTCGAGGCGCTGATTGCGCTGCTGCACGACCGCATGGTGGAAACCGTGCTGTTCGACGCCTCGGATGCGGCCAAGCTGTTTGCCCGCCGCGAGCCCGCACCGCTTGCCAGCATCGACGTGCTGGGCGGCGGCCGCGAGGCGCTGGTGACGGCCAACCGCGAGCTGGGGCTGGCGCTCGCCGAGGATGAAATCGACTACCTGGCGGTGGCCTTTGCCGAGCTCGAGCGCAACCCCACCGACGTCGAGCTGATGATGTTCGCCCAGGCCAACTCTGAGCACTGTCGGCACAAGATCTTCAACGCCGACTGGACCGTTGACGGCGTCGAGCAGCCCCAGTCGCTGTTCAAGATGATCAAGAACACCTTTGCCAGCTCGCCGGACAACGTCTTTTCCGCCTACAGCGACAACGCCGCGGTGATCAAGGGCTCCCAGGGCGGGCGCTTCTTCCCCGCGCCGCTGACCGGCCAGGCCGACGAAACCGCCCGCTATAGCGCCCACCCCGAACCCATCCACATTCTGATGAAGGTGGAAACCCACAACCATCCCACGGCCATCGCGCCGTACCCCGGCGCCGCCACCGGCGCCGGCGGCGAGATCCGCGACGAGGGCGCCACCGGCATCGGCGGCAAGCCCAAGGCGGGGCTTTCAGGCTTCAGCGTTTCCAACCTGCGTATCCCCGAGTTCGTCCAGCCCTGGGAAACCTTCGACTACGGCAAGCCCGAGCGCATCCAGTCGGCGCTTGCGATCATGCTCGAGGGCCCGGTGGGCGGCGCGGCGTTCAACAACGAGTTCGGCCGGCCCAACCTGGCCGGCTACTTTCGTACCTACGAGCAGGACGTGCTCAGCAACGACGGCGTCGAGCGGCGCGGCTACCACAAGCCCATCATGCTCGCCGGCGGCTACGGCAACATCCGCGCCCAGCACGTGCAGAAGGGCGAGATCCCCGTAGGCGGCAAGCTGATCGTCATGGGCGGGCCGGCGATGCTCATTGGCCTTGGCGGCGGCGCGGCGTCGAGCATGGCTTCAGGGGTGTCCAGCGCCGATCTGGATTTTGCTTCGGTGCAGCGGGAAAACCCCGAGCTTGAGCGCCGCGCCCAGGAAGTTATCGACCGCTGCTGGGCGCTGGGGGATCATAACCCGCTGCGCTTCATCCACGACGTCGGCGCCGGCGGGCTGTCAAACGCCCTGCCGGAGCTGGTGAAGGACGCCGGCCGCGGCGGGCGTTTTGCGCTGCGCGACGTCCCCAGCGCCGAGCCGGGCATGAGCCCGCTGGAAATCTGGTGTAACGAAGCCCAGGAGCGCTACGTGCTCGCGGTGGCGCCGGAGGATCTTGAGACCTTCGAGGCGCTGTGCCGCCGGGAGCGCTGCCCCTACGCCGTGGTCGGCGAGGCGCTTGAAGATCATCATCTGGAAATCCACGACGGCCACTTCAACACCCGGCCGGTGGATTTGCCCATGAGCGTGCTGTTCGGCAAGACGCCGCGGATGCAGCGCGAATTCGAGCGTCAGTCGCCCGAGCGCTCGGACATGATGCTCGACAACCTTGATCTCCGCGAAGCGCTCAGCCGCGTGCTGCGCCTGCCGGCAGTGGCGTCCAAGAGTTTTTTGATCACCATTGGCGACCGCTCCATCACAGGTCTCGTGGCACGCGACCAGATGGTCGGCCCCTGGCAGGTGCCGGTGGCCGACGCCGCGGTGACCACGGCAAGCTTTGATACCCACGCCGGCGAAGCCATGGCCCTGGGCGAGCGGGCGCCGGTGGCGCTGCTCGACCCGGCGGCAAGCGCACGGCTGGCCGTGGCCGAGGCGGTCACCAACCTGGCCTGCGCGCCGATTGCGCGCCTTGCCGATATCAAGCTGTCGGCCAACTGGATGAGTGCGGCCGACCACCCGGGCGAAAATCAGGCGCTTTACGATGCCGTCTACGCCGTGGGCATGGAGCTGTGCCCGGACCTGGGCATCGCCATTCCCGTGGGCAAGGACTCCATGTCCATGCGCACCGCCTGGCAGGACACCGACGACAACGACGTCACCCGGGACAAGAGCGTGACGTCGCCGCTGTCGCTGGCGGTCACCGGCTTTGCTCCGGTGGTGGATGCCATGGCCACGCTCACCCCGCAGATCAATCTTGACCAGGACGAGTCCGATCTGATCCTGATCGATCTGGGCGACGGCCAGAACCGCCTCGGCGGCTCGGCGCTGGGCCAGGTCTACGGCCAGCTGGGGAAAGCCTGCCCGGACGTGGACGACGCCGAAGACATCAAGGCGTTTTTCAGCGTCATCCAGGGGCTCAACCGCGACGGCAAACTTCTGGCCTATCACGACCGCAGCGACGGCGGACTGATCGTCACCCTGTTGGAAATGGCCTTTGCCGCCCACTCGGGGCTTGAGATCAAGCTCGACTGGCTTATCGACCAGCCGGTGGATGCGGTCAGCGCGCTGTTTACCGAAGAGCTGGGGGCGGTGATTCAGGTCAGCCGCGAACACACCGCCGAAGTGCTGACGCAGTTTGCCATGGCGGGCATTGAAACCTGCGGCGTGATTGCTCGTCCGCGCTACGACGACCAGGTGCGGGTGACGCTGTTTGAAGAGCCGCTGTTGGAAACCACCCGCCAGCTGACCCAGCGCACCTGGAGTGAGACCAGCTACCGCATGCAGGCGCTGCGCGACAATCCCGAGTGCGCCAAAAACGAGTTCGACAGCCTGCTCGACGCCCGGGATCCGGGACTCTTCGCCGAGCCGTCGTTCGATGTCGACGAAGACATCGCCGCGCCCTTCATCAACCTTGCCAGGCCCGCCGTGGCGATCCTCCGCGAGCAGGGCGTCAATGGCCAGACGGAAATGGCCTGGGCCTTCGACAAGGCCGGCTTTGACGCCATCGACGTGCACATGAGCGACATCCTCGAAGGGCGGGTTTCTCTTGATCAGTTCAAGGGCCTGGCGGCCTGCGGCGGCTTCTCCTACGGCGACGTGCTGGGCGCCGGCGGCGGCTGGGCCAAGTCGATTCTGTTCAACCCCCGGGCCCGGGAGCAGTTTGCCGGCTTTTTCCAGCGCGACGACAGCTTTACGCTCGGCGTGTGCAACGGCTGCCAGATGCTCTCCCAGCTCAAGCCGCTGATCCCCGGGGCAGAAAGCTGGCCGGGCTTCGTACGCAACGAGTCCGAGCAGTTCGAGGCCCGCGTGGCCATGGTGCGGGTCGAGGAAACGCCGTCGATCATGCTCAAGGGCATGGAAGGTTCCATGCTGCCCATTGCCGTGGCCCACGGCGAAGGTCGGGCGCATTTCAACGACAGTGCCCACCTGCGCCAGATGCAGTCCGGCGGGCAGATCGCGCTGCGCTACGTGGATCATTACGGCCAGGTCACCACCCGCTACCCGGCCAACCCCAACGGCTCCGCCTCAGGCATTACCGGGCTGACCACGCCGGACGGCCGCGTCACCGCGATGATGCCGCACCCCGAGCGGGTCACCCGCGCGGTAACCAACTCCTGGCGGCCGAAAGACTGGCAGGACGACGGCGCCTGGCTGCGCATGTTCCGCAACGCCCGGGTATGGCTGGGATAATTCGCCACGCTGTTTAACGCCGACAAAAGCGCCCGCCAATGCGGGCGCTTTTTTGTGACCGGCTTTTATCCGCTACGCTTCATCCGGCCCGTAGATCAGGTTGATAAACTCGGTACGGTCGACGTCGCCGAAGTAGGCGTAGAGGTCAAAGCCGGCAAGCGCCGCCTCGATGTCCTGCCGGTCATAGCGCACGCCGACAAGCGCCTCTTCGATATCGCTGACCGGGTGCTGGCCGAAGAAGTCGCCGTAGATCTTGACGTTCTCGATCGTGCCGCCGCGCTTGACCTTGAGGCGGAAATCAATGATGCCGGCGGCAAAGTGGCGAGTGCGCTGGATATCGAATTCCGGCGAGCGGCCGTAGTTCCACTCCCAGCGGCCGTACTTTTCCTCGACCAGGGCGTTGATGCTTTCCCAGTCCTGCTCGGTCAGACGGTAGGTTTGGCGCTCGGCGCCGTCGGGGAAGATGCCGTCGAGGATTTTTTCCTTGAATGCCTCGGTGGAAAGCGGCGCGTCGAGAAACTCGGCGATGTTGGCCACACGCGACCGGGAAGACTTGTGGCCCTTGGACGTTATCTTGGTCATCTTCACGTCCAGCGCCCGGCTGACCTGGCTCAAGTCGCAGTCCAGCAGCAGAGTGCCGTGGTTGAACATGCGCCTGGTCGAGGAGAACTGGGCGTTGCCGGAGATCTTTTTGTCGCCCACCACGATGTCGTTGCGGCCCTTCATCTCGGCCGCCACGCCCATGCCGTTGAGCACTTCGATGATGGGCGTGGCAAACTGTTTGAAGTTATTCAGCTTGTCTTTGGAAAAGTCGGTGAGAAAGCTGAAGTTGAGGTTGCCCTGATCGTGGTAGACCGCGCCGCCGCCGGAAATCCGCCGCACCACGTGGATGCCGTGCTCGTCGATATAGGCCTGGTGGATCTCTTCCAGGGTGTTCTGGTTGCGGCCGATAATGATGGAAGGCGCGTTGATGTAGAACAGCAGGTAGTCCTCGCCGGCGGGGAGGTGGCGAATGCAGTGCTCCTCAATGGCGAGGTTGACGTGGGGGTCGGTGATGCCTTCGTTGTCGATGTAGATCATGGGCAGCCTTCAGCGTGAAAAGCGTCATGTCAGAAAAGGGAGGCCATTTTAGCATTGATGTCAGTGAATGGCCGGCTCGGCCTTGGCGTGGTCACCGGCTGGGTGCCGGGCTACCTGCTGCTTAACGGCCTTCTGCCGCTGGGTAGCTGAGCCTCTTGCGTCTTTTGGCCTGCCTGACTACTACGCTGTTAGAGGTGGCTAACGCGGAGGCGTCATGAGCAAAGGGCTGATCATAACGGCAGGCGCGCTTTTTCTGGCAGTGGCGGCTGTTACATGGCTATGGCGTTGGCCGGTTCCTGACGCCGTGAGCCAGCCAAGCAGCAGGATGAACTTCGACGGAGTGACCGAGGGGCTTTCCCCCGCGCCGCTATCCCACTATACGGCCCGAGACGGCACGCGGCTTGACTATCGCGACTATGACGTCGACGACCCGACCGCACCGCAAGCAGCGGCGACAGGGACAACGGCAAAGACGCTGGCGATTATCCTCCATGGCTCGGGCAGCGACAGCCGCTACCTCGGCCCGCTGGCCCGGAAACTTGTCGAGCAGGGCGCGGCGCATGTGGTCACGCCGGATATCCGCGGCCACGGCCGCGACCCCAAACGCCGGGGCGACGTGGATGCGGTGGCCCAGCCGCAGCGCGATATCGTCGATCTCATCGAGCATGTCAGGCAGCGCCAGCGGGTCGAGCGCGTGGTGCTCATCGGCCACTCGTCCGGCGGCGGCCTGGCCGTGCGCACGGGTGGCGGGCGCTTTGCTGAGGCGATCGACGACTACGTGCTGCTGGCGCCGTATTTGGGCCACGATGCACCGACGACGCGCCAAAAAGCCGGCGGCTGGGCGCAGGCCAACGTCGGGCGCATTGTGCTGATCGGCCTTTTGGAAAAGCTCGGCGTTCACGCCGCCTCGGGGGCGAAGGTGGTGCGCTTCAACCTGCCGCAAAGCATGCGCGACGAGTACGCCACGCCGGCGTATTCGTACCGTATGCAGCAGGCCATGGCGCCGCGCGACTGGCAGCGCGATCTTGCGGCGATTAGTGGGCGAGTGCTGCTACTGGCAGGGGCCAACGACGAAAGCATGCGCGTCGGACAATACCGCGAAAGCGTGGCGCCGCTGATCGACGGTGAGGTCGATGTGCTGGGTAATATCGCCCATCTAGATATTGTCCGGGCAGAGCTTACGGCCATCCGGGTTGCTCAGTTTGTTCAGCCGCCGGAAGCCCCCGTTTCTGCGGGTAAGTAACGCCTGTGCCCCAGCGCCGACGCTGCATCGGCCCAATGGTCTGTTACCGCTGAGCATTTCGTCTAAGTTGGCCGGGCTGGGTTTGCTCATTGGGTTAGTCCGGCCTATGTTGGAATGGCAACGCTGGAAACGACGACGCGACAGATAAGCTATCGGCTCACCGTCTTTTGGCATTTGCCGCTTTGCCGGTTCAGCCTTTGCCGGTCGTTCTACTGGCGATTGGACACAGCACACAATAATGACAAGAGAGTCTGCGCATATGCCCATCAAGACGTATTCGCGTATGGCTGCACTGGCAGCCTTGCCGCTGGCCATGGCCGCCGCCCAGGCGCAAGCCAACGAAATGGCGATTGCCACCATCCTGCCCGAAAACATGAGCAACAACTCGGTTTATCCGGCCCTGATACGCTTCAAGGACCTGGTCGATACGCGTACCGACGGCGCCATCAAGGTGAACATCTTCGGCAACAGCCAGCTGGGATCGGAAGTCGATACCGCCAAGGAAGTCCAGGGCGGACGCACCCTGCAGTCGACCATTATCACCACCGGCGCCATGTCGTCCTACTACGACGACTACCAGCTGATGACCGCGCCTTTCGTGTTCGACAACTGGCGCCAGGCCTGGGCTTTTCTCGACGGCGACTGGTTTGCCGATCTGATGGCCGGTACCGTTGAAGAAACCAATATGCGTTACCTGGGAACCTTCGACGACGGCGGTGGCTTCGTGGCCTTCACCAACAACGTGCGTCCAATCAAGACGGTGGAGGATCTCGAGGGGCTCAATATTCGCACCGAGGAGAACCCCGGGCACGTCGCCATCATGAAGGCGCTGGGCGCCTCCGCCACGCCGCTGCCCTGGGGCGAAGTCATCACGGCGCTGGAAACCGGCCTGGCCGACGGCCAGTTTAACGCCACGGTGCTCAACACCACCTTTAACTTCGACGAGGTGACCGACTACACCACCCTGACCGGCCACGTCTATAACAGCGCCGCCTGGCTGGTCAGCGAAGACTGGTACCAGAGCCTGACCGAGGATCAGCAGGAAGCCATCATTACCTCGGCACGCGAAGCCATCGAGATTGGCCACGGCATGTCCGCGGCGCTTGCCACGGCCGGCTGGCAGGAGTCCTGCGAGATCTTCAAGGAGTGCTACCTCATGCCCGCCGAGGAGCGCGACCGCATGGCCGAGATCGCACGGCCTGCCTGGAAGGACTGGATCGTCAACGACTTCGGCCTCGAGGCCGAGAAGGTCGACGCCTTCCTCAACGAGGTTGACCGCGTCGGGGAGGAGGTCAAACAGTCGGACATGGCCAACTACGGCCAGTGACGCTTTGTCACCCCCTCCGTCAACGTCGGCCGGCGCTGCCGGCCGGCTTTTGAAGCCTGTGAGGTTTGCCGATGCGCTTTCTGACGCCTCTCCGCCGCCTGAGTGACTGGGTCAACCAGGCGGCGATCGTGCTCTGCGTGGCCTGCGTGCTGGTCATGCTGGGCATTTCCTTCACGGCCTTCACCTACAAGCTGTTTACCGGCAGCAGCCTGAGCTGGACCTACTCCCTGGCGCGGCTTTTCCTGCCCTGGATCGGCTTTCTGTCCATGACCATTTCGCTGCGCTACGGCGAGCACGTGGCCATGACGCTGCTGGTTCGAACCCTGCCCCGGGCCCTTCTGAAGCTGGCCGCGGCCCTCTGCCTTGGGGTGATCGCGCTCTTTGGCGCGCTGCTGCTGTGGTACGGCTGGGGCTATTTCGAAAGCGCCCGCCAAGTCTACATGGTATCCGACCAGATTCAGGTGTCCGCCAAGTTTACTGCCGTGGTGCTGCCCCTGAGCGGCGCCATTATTCTGTTGCACCTGGTGCAGGGCTTTGCCTTGCTCGAACACTTCCTCGATGACGAGACGATCATCGAAGAGCTCATCGATGCCGGCGACGGGGAGAAGCGCTCATGATGCCCGCCATTATTGCCTTTGTGGTGCTGTTGCTGATCGGTACGCCGGTGGCCGTGGTGATGGCGCTCTCCGGCCTGGCCGGCGGTTTTGCCATGGGCGGCGAGCGCATGCTCGGGATCATCGCCGACCGCATGTTTTCCGGGGTTTCGGGATTTATGCTGATCGCCGTGCCTTACTTCATCTTCACGGCCGAACTGATGAATCAGGGGGGCCTGACGCAGAAGCTGATCGCCTTCAACAATGCGCTTTTTGGGCAGGTGCGCGGCGCGCTGGCCCACGTCAATATTTCGGTGTCGGTGTTTTTCGCCGGGCTGACCGGGGCCGCGATCACCGATACCGTGGCCATCGGCAAGATCATGATCCCCGAGATGAAAAAGCAGGGCTACGACGCCGAGTATGCCGCCGCGATTACCGCCTGCTCGTCGATTATCGGGCCGATTATTCCGCCCAGCGTGGTGATGGTGATCTACGCGACCCTGCTGCGCGATATTTCGGTGATCGACCTCTTTGCCGGCGGTATTATTCCCGGCCTGCTGATGGCCGTGGCGCTGCTGGCGGTGAGCTTTTTCCTGGCCTGGAAGCGTGGCTATCCCAAGCAGGCGCCGACGCCGCTCAAGGTGGCGTGGGTCGCTTTCCTGGTGGCCCTGCCGGCGATGATCGTACCGCTGATCATCCTTGGCGGCATCCTCTCGGGGCTGACCACCATCACCGAAGCGTCGGGCTTCGCCGCGGTCTATGCCATCGTCATCGGCGTGGTGTTTTACCGCAACCTGACCTGGCAGAAGATCTGGCAGGCGCTGGTGGTGACCGTGCGCTTCTCGGGGGTGGTGTTTTTTCTGCTGGCGACCTCGGCGGTGCTCGGCTGGTTCGTGACCCGTTCGGGCATCGCCCGGGACGCGGCGGGGCTGATTACCACCCTGAGCGACTCCATGTTCCTTCAGCTATTGCTGGTGTGCGCGCTGCTGCTGCTGATCGGCACCGTGATGGACGTCCTGCCGGCGCTGGTGGTAGTGGCGCCGGTGCTGGTGCCGGCAATGGTTCAGCTGGGCGTGGATCCGCTGCATTTTGCCATCCTGATGATCGTGGTGCTCAACATTTCCAACGTCACGCCGCCGGTGGGGATGACGCTGATGACGGCGGCCCGTATCGCCAACGTGCCCTTTGAGCGGGCGATTATTGCCTCGCTTCCGTTCTATATCGCCTTTGCCGCGGTGATCCTGCTGGTCGTGACGTTCCCGGCGCTGTCCACCTGGATCCCCTCGCTGCTCAAGTAACGCAGGGCTTATCACCCAAGACTTAGCGAACACGAAAGGGTCTATCGAGGTAACGTTGCATGAAGGTTTTCTACCATCCCGACCAGCAGCGCCACGACCCCGGAAGCTTCTGGCTGCAGGGGCGACCCGCGCCGTCGCCGGAACGTCCGCTGCGCGCCGAGCTGCTGACCCGCGGGCTGGCGGCTCTGGGGCTGGCGACCGCCGCGCCCGACGAAGTCGATACCCGGCGGCTGCGCGAACGTTTAAGCCGTATCCATAGCCCGCGCTATCTCGATTTCCTCGAGACCATCCATACCCGCTGGCAGGCGCTGCCGGATGCCGCCGAGACCGTGGTGCCCAACGTGCACCCCTGCGGCGGCGGTGCCCACTATCCGCGCCACCCGGTCGGCCAGGCCGGCTGGCATCTGCACGATATGGCCTGCCCGCTCGGCGCGGATAGCCATGCGGGCGTCCTGGCCAGCGCCGCGACCGCCCAGGCCGCCGCCGAATCGGTGCTCGGCGGTGAGCGCAGCGCCTATGCGCTGTGCCGTCCGCCGGGGCATCATGCAGGCCCGGAGCGGGCCGGAGGCTTCTGCTTTCTCAACAATTCGGCCCTGGCCGCCACGGTGCTGCGCGAACGCTTCGACCGCGTGGCGATTCTCGACGTGGACCTGCACCACGGCAACGGCACCCAGGACATCTTCTACCGGCGCGGCGATATCTGGACCGGCTCGCTGCACGCCGATCCCGCCGATTTTTACCCCTTTTTCTGGGGCGGCGCCGACGAGACGGGCGAAGGCGACGGGCTGGGGGCCAACGTCAATTTGCCGCTCCCCCTGGGCAGCGGCGGGGAGGCCTTTCTGGCCGAGCTTGATCGGCTGATCGAACGCCTGGACGACTTTCAGCCCGGGGCGCTGGTGGTGCCCCTGGGGCTCGACGCCCACAAGGACGATCCGCTGGCCGGGCTGAGGCTGGAAACCGAGGACTTTACCCGCATTGGCCGGCGGCTGGCCGCGCTGGCGCTGCCGACGGTGCTGGTTCAGGAGGGCGGCTACCCCACGGCGGCGCTCGAGCACAACTTGACCGCGTTTATGCGCGGCTTCAGTGTAGCTTGAGCGCAGGCCTAAGCGCGTTGAATCAATATCTTATCCACCATCACCAACAGCGAGGAATATCATGACCCTGACGCACCACGACAGCAGCGAACGCATGAGCAAATACGTCATCCACAACGGCACCGTCTACCTGTCCGGGCAGGTGCCAAGCGACGCTACGGCCAACATGCGCGAACAAACCGAACAGGTGCTGGCGCGCATTGACGATCTGCTTGCCCGGGCCGGCACTGACAAAACCCGGCTGATTTCCGCGCAGATCTGGGTATCCAGCATGGAAGAGTTCGCCGACATGAACAGCGTCTGGGATGCCTGGGTAGCGCCGGGTCGGCCGCCGGTGCGCGCCGCCGTGGAGGCCGGGCTTGCCAACCCCGACTGGAAGGTCGAGATCATGGCCGTCGCGGCGCTTCCGGAAGGCTGATCGTGCGCGTGATCACGGCGGCCGAGGTGGCCGAGGCGCTTGACTGGGAGGCGCTGATCGAGCGTCTGGCGCACGCCTTTTGCGGCGGCGTCGAGTCGCCGGCGCGCCACCACCACGCCATGCAGCGGCCCGATGGCGAAGCCACCATGCTGCTGATGCCGGCCTGGGAGCCGGACGGCTACATCGGCGTCAAGATGGTCAACGTCTTTCCCCAGAATGCGGACTACGGGCTGCCGGCGATTGCCGGCGTCTATCTGCTCAGCGAGGGCGCGCACGGGCGCCCTCTGGCCTGCATCGACGGCGGCGAGTTGACCCGCCGGCGCACTGCCGCGGCCTCGGCGCTGGCCGCTCGCAAGCTTTCGCGGGAAGACGCCGAAACCCTGCTGGTGGTCGGCACCGGGAGGCTGGCGCCCATGGTCATTGAAGCCCACGCCGCCGTGCGTCCGATACGCCGAGTGCGTATCTGGGGGCGCAGCCCCGCCAAGGCCGAGCGCCTCGCCGCCGAGTACGCCGACCGCTTTGACACCGAAGCGGTGACCGACCTGGAAGATGCCTGTGCCGATGCCGACGTGATCAGCTGCGTGACGCTTGCCACTCGGCCGCTGATTCGCGGCCGGTGGCTTTCTCCGGGGGCGCACCTTGACCTGATCGGCGCGTTTCGTCCCGACATGCGCGAGACCGACGCCGACTGCCTGGCCCGCAGCGAGGTGTTTGTCGACACCTACGCCGGCGCGAAGGGGGAGGCCGGGGATATCCTGCAGGCCGTCGACGAGGGCGGCTTTGCCTTGGGCGACATCCGCGGAGAGCTTGCCGAGCTGCTGCAGGGCAGCAGAAAAGGGCGCAGCGGCCCCGAGGCCATCACCCTGTTCAAGTCGGTGGGCGCCTCGCTTGAAGACCTCGCCGCGGCCGTCGAAGTGTGGGAGAAGCGCAAGGCCACCCCCTAAGCCGGCTGGCGCGGGCCGGCCCGGCAGCGGTATCCTGACCGCATGATTGCTGCCGATCCCGCTTCTTCCGCCGCCGCCACGAATCCGCCCGTCCCCACCCTGCGTCCTTACCAGCGCGAGGCCGTTTCGCGGGTGGTGGCGCACTTTCGCGCCACGAGCGATCCCGCCGTGGTGGTGCTGCCCACCGGCAGCGGCAAGTCGCTGGTGATCGCGGAGCTAGCCCGCCTGGCCCGGGGTCGGGTGCTGGTGCTCGCCCACGTGCGCGAGCTGGTCGAGCAGAACCACGCCAAGTACGAGGCCTACGGCCTGACCGCGGATATCTTCAGCGCCGGGCTCAAGCGCAAGGAGGCCGGGCGCCAGGTAGTGTTCGGCTCGGTGCAGTCGGTGGTGAATAGCCCCGAGCGCTTTGCTGACGGCAATTTCACTCTGCTGGTGATCGACGAGTGCCACCGGGTCTCGCTGGATGAAAATACCGGCTACCGCCGGGTGATCGATCACCTGCGCGAGAAAAACCCGAATTTGAAGATTCTTGGCCTGACCGCCACGCCGTACCGGCTGGGGCAGGGCTTTATCTATCATCGCCACCACCACGGCATGGTGCGCGGCGACGACGACTGCTTTTTTCGCGACTGCGTGTTCGAGCAGCCGCTGCGGCTGATGGTCAAGCAGGGCTATCTCGCCGCCCCCACGCGGCTGGACATGGCTATCGAGCACTACGACTTCGCCGGCCTTGCAACCACCGAGAGCGGCGCCTTCAGCGAAGCGGCGATGAACCGCGTGGTAGCGGGCAGCCGCGCCACCCCGGGCATCGTCGCCGATATCATCGCCCGGGCGGAGACGCGCCGGGGGGTGATGATCTTTGCCGCCACGGTGGAGCACGCCGAGGAGGTGCTGGGCTACCTGCCCGACGGCGAGGCCGCCTTGATTACCGGCGCGACCGAGGCGCGCGAGCGCACCGCGACCATTGCTGCGTTCAAGGCGCGCGAGATCAAGTATCTGGTCAACGTCGCGGTGCTGACCACCGGCTTTGACGCGCCCCACGTGGACGTGATCGCGATTTTGCGCCCCACGGAGTCGGCGAGTCTCTACCAGCAGATCATCGGCCGGGGGCTCAGGCTGTCGCCTGCCAAGACCGACTGTTTGATTCTCGACTATGCCGGCAACCCCTGGGACACCTATGCTCCGGAGGTGGGCGAGCCGCGCCCGGCAAGCGACAGCGAGCCCGTCCAGGTCATCTGCCCCGAGTGCGAGCACGCCAACCTTTTCTGGGGCAAGCGTGACGGCGAGCTGATCATCGAGCACTACGGCCGGCGCTGCCACGGGCTGGTGGAAGAGGAGGAGAGTCAGGATGGCGCGGCGTCGGGCGCCGGTAAACCGCGCCAGTGCTCGTTTCGCTTTCGCTTCAAGACCTGCGACGAATGCGGTGCGGAAAACGACATCGCCGCCCGGCGCTGCCACGGCTGCCAGCGGCTTTTGGTTGACGCCGACGACAAGCTGCGCGACGCGCTCAAGCTGAAAGATGCCCGAGTGCTACGGGTGTCCGGTATGCAGATCGAATCCACGACTAATGGCCGGGGCCTGCCGCGGCTGAAAATTACCTACCACGATGAGGACGGCGCCACGCTTGACGAATGGTTCGCCCTGGAAACCGCCGCCCAGCGCCGGGCCTTTCAGGCGGTGTTCTTGCGCCGTCACCTGCGCGCCCCGGGCATCGGCTGGGTGCCGACCACGCCCGAAGAAGTAGTGGCCGGGCGCGAGCGGCTGCGCCATCCGGACTTCGTCGTTGGCCGTCTGGCCGGGCGATATTTCAAGGTCCGCGAGAAGCTTTTCGACTACGCCGGGCGCTATCGCTGCGCCGCCGACGCCGGCTAGCCGTTCGCCAACGGCACAAGTTTGCTAGACTGAGCCACTGTTTTAGCCCCTGAATGCGCCCTTCAAGAGAGACGCCCGCGTGAGCGAGACGCCCGCCGCCGATCATTCGTCCAGCCCCGACGCCGCCGGGACCGCTAGTGAGCCGGTCTCCGGGGCGCTTGCGCTGCTGTTTGACGAGCCGATAACCCAGCTGCCGGAGGATTTGTACATTCCGCCGGAAGCGCTGCGGGTGTTTCTGGAGGCGTTTGAAGGCCCGCTGGACCTGCTTTTGTATCTGATTCGCCGTCAGAACCTGGATATTTTGAGCGTCAACGTTGCCGCGATCACCCACCAGTACATCGAGTACGTGGAGCTGATGAAGGCGATGCAGATCGAGCTTGCCGGGGAATACCTGCTGATGGCGGCGATGCTTGCCGAGATCAAGTCGCGCACGCTGCTGCCGCGCCCGCCCCGGGAAGACGAGGACGAAGAGGAAGACCCCCGGGCCGAGCTGATCCGCCGGCTCCAGGAATACGAGCGCTTGAAAGAGGCCGCCGAGACTCTGGATACCCTGCCGCGCACCGGGCGCGACTGGTTCAGCGCCCGGGTCGAGGTGCCGGCGCTTGACGCCCGGGTGATTCACCCTGAGGTGGAGCTTGACGAGCTGCTCGGCGCCATGAGCGGCATCCTCAAGCGCGCCGAGCTTAACCAGCAGCACCAGATCAGCCGCGAAGTGCTCTCCACCCGGGAGCGCATGCTGCGCATCATGGAGGCGCTGAGCGCCGAGCGCTACACCCCTTTTGAGTCGCTGTTCACCCTGGAAGAAGGCCGCGCCGGGGTGGTGGTCACCTTCATGGCGATTCTGGAGCTGGCCAAGGAGGCGATGATCGAGATCGTGCAGAACGCGCCGCTGTCGCCCATCCACGTTCGCGCCCGGCTCGCCGAGTCTGGCGATACCCAAGACCATGCGCCGGGGCTTGATGACCCAGGCCTTCACGATTCCTCTCACGACCGCGGCGGCGAGTCCGCCTTTGCCGACGAGGACGCGCCATGAGCGAGGGCATCACCCTTGACGACATCATCGAGGCGGCGCTGTTGGCCGCCGGCGAGCCGCTCCCGGTGGACCGGCTGGAAACGCTGTTTGCCGAGGCCGAGCGCCCGGCCCGGGGCGAGCTGCGCCTGGCGCTCTCCCGGCTGCACGAGCGCCACCAAAGCGGCGCGCTGGAGCTGGTGGAAAGCGCTTCCGGCCATCAGCTGCGCATTCGCCCCAGGCTTTCGCCCTGGGTCTCGCGGCTGTGGGACGAGCGCCCGGCACGCTATTCCCGGGCGCTGCTGGAGACGCTTGCGCTGATTGCCTACCGCCAGCCGGTGACCCGGGGCGACATCGAAGAGGTGCGCGGGGTCAGCGTTTCAAGCTCCATCATGCGCACGCTCGCCGAGCGCGGCTGGATCCGCATTGTCGGCCATCGCGACGTCCCCGGCCGGCCGGGCGTTTATGCCACCACCCGGAGCTTTCTCGACGACTTCGGCCTCAAGACGCTGGATGCGCTGCCGCCCATGCACGAGCTGACCGGCGATACCGACGATGAAGAGGCCGCGGAAGAAGCCGGCGGCGACGAGCCGGCAAAACCCCTTGCCGCCGATGAAAAAACGCGCCACGATGCGCCCCCCGAGACGGCAGCGCCGGAAGAAAGCGATGCCGACCACCACGCCGAGACGGCGTTAACCCGGCCGCTGAGCTTCGCCGATCTGGAGGCCAGGCTGGCGGCCCGCGCCGGGCGCGCGGACGATGACGACGAGCGCCCGGACGAGAACCACGCGAGGTCAGACGACCATGAGTCAGAATAAAACCCCCGACAGCAAGCCGGCTCCCAGCGGCGAAAAGCTGCAGAAAGTGCTGGCCCGGGCCGGTTTCGGCTCCCGCCGGGAAATGGAAACCGCCATTACCGCCGGGCGCGTCAAGGTCAACGGCAAGCTTGCAAGCCTTGGCGACCGCGTAGAGCCGCGCGACAGCGTCGCCTTCGACGAGCGCCCGGTGACGCTGAAAGCCGAGCAGGAAACCCCGCGCCGGGTGATCATGTACAACAAGCCCGAAGGCGAGCTTTGCACCCGCAAGGACCCCGAAGGGCGGCGCACGGTATTCGAGCGCCTGCCCCGTCTGAAGGGCGAGCGCTGGATCGCCATCGGCCGGCTGGACATCAACACCAGCGGGCTTTTGCTGTTTACCACCGACGGCGAGCTGGCCAACCGTTTGATGCACCCCTCGACCCAGGTCGAGCGCGAATACGCCGTGCGGGTGATGGGCGAGGTCAAGCAGGAAAACGTCGTTGCCATGGTCGAAGGCGTGATGCTAGAAGACGGCCCGGCGCGCTTTACCGACGTTCAGGAGTTCGGCGGCGAAGGCATCAACACCTGGTTTCACGTGGTGCTGCTGGAAGGCCGCAACCGCGAGGTGCGCCGCCTCTGGGAGTCCCAGGCGCTCACCGTCAGCCGCTTGAAGCGCGTGCGCTACGGCAATATCTTCCTCGACAAGCGGGCCAAGGCCGGCGAATGGGTGGAGCTCGGTCAGGACGAAGTCGACGATCTCGCCGCCCTTGCCGACCTGCCCGCGCGCAAGGTGCCGGAGTTGACCCCGGAGGAGAAAAACCGCTGGAGCCGGGACAAGAACAAGCGCCGCCCGGTACAGGCCATGCGCAAGCCCAAAACGAAACGCCCGCGCCGATAAGTTTATCGGGAAAAGCGAAAAAACGCTTGCGACCGGCAGGCCAGATCCGTAGTATATGCATCCGTTCGAGGGGGTCGTTAGCTCAGTTGGTAGAGCAGTTGGCTTTTAACCAATTGGTCGCAGGTTCGAATCCTGCACGACCCACCATTCGAGCCCTGTGAAGGGTCGTTAGCTCAGTTGGTAGAGCAGTTGGCTTTTAACCAATTGGTCGCAGGTTCGAATCCTGCACGACCCACCAGATTTAGCGCCCCCGGCAGTCTTCTGCCGGGGGCGTTTTGTTTTTGGGGCGCTTGCCAGGCGCGGGCGTTGCCCGGCAATATGGTCGAGAAACGTACGGGCCGGCCACCGCGAAAGACGCGCAGGCCGCCCGCTAGGGCGCGGCGCATGCAAGGCGCGTGCGCCGCGATCAGTGAACAGCAGGGGGATTCCCTGTTTTATCGCAGTGGTAGACACAATGACGATAATGACTTCCCGGGCAGGCGCCGACACGCTTGCCCCGACGGCCTATTGCCCCACCCGTATTGCCGCCGAGGACGAGGCCCGCGTGGCCGAAATCAAGCGGCTGCTGCAGGACGAAAACGCCGTGCTGGTGGCGCACTACTATACCGACGACGCCATCCAGCAGCTGGCCGAGGAAAGCGGCGGCTGCGTGGCGGACTCGCTGGAGATGGCGCGCTTCGGCGCCCGCCACGAAGCCTCCACCCTGGTGGTGGCCGGCGTGCGCTTTATGGGCGAGACCGCCAAGGTTCTGTCGCCGGAAAAGCGCGTGTTGATGCCCACCCTTGAGGCTACCTGCTCGCTGGACATCGGCTGCCCGCCGGACGAGTTCAGCGCCTTCTGCGACGCCCATCCGGACCGCACCGTGGTGGTGTACGCCAACACCTCGGCGGCAGTGAAGGCGCGTGCGGACTGGGTGGTGACCTCCTCCATCGCGGTGGACGTGATTGAGCACCTCCAGGCCAAAGGCGAGAAGATCCTCTGGGCGCCGGACAAGCACCTCGGCGGCTACCTCCAGAAAAAGACCGGCGCCGACATGCTGCTGTGGGACGGCGCCTGCATCGTCCATGAAGAGTTCAAGGCCAAAGGCGTGGAAGACCTCAAGCGCCTTTACCCGGACGCCGCCGTGCTGGTGCACCCGGAATCGCCGGCGCCGGTAATCGAGCTTGCCGACGTGGCGGGCTCGACCTCGCAGCTGATCAAGGCGGCGAAGGAGCTGCCCAACGACAAGCTGGTGGTCGCCACCGACCGGGGGATTTTCTTCAAGATGCAGCAGGCAGCCCCGGAGAAAACCCTGTTCGAGGCGCCCACGGCGGGCAACGGGGCGACGTGCAAAAGCTGCGCCCACTGCCCGTGGATGGCGATGAACGCGCTGGATAACCTGGCCCAGGCGCTGCGCGAAGGCAGCGGCGAGGTGCACGTGGAGGAGGGCCTGCGCCTGAAGGCGCTGACGCCGCTGGAGCGCATGCTCAACTTCAACGCCTGACTTCTCCACTGAGTCATCACGAGCGTAAGCGAAGTGATCTCATGACGCTGCCGCTGGCAGGAAACCCCGAGATAGCTTCGCTTCGCTCGCTATGACACGACTCTGGGGCAGCCCTGCTGTGGCTATGAAAACTCGTCAAGGGCGTCGCGGTATTCGATAAACGCCTCCCGGCGCGATTCGATGCGCGCTTCAAGCCCTGGGTTGTTGCTGCCCCGGGCAGCGTCTCGGGCCAGGTCGAGCTGGCGGATGCCCTTGTCGATGCGCCCGGTCAGCTGCAGGTATTCGGCCCGGGCCAGGCGGCCTTCGGCCGGATGGCCGCTGCCCCCGGCGGCCTCGGCCAGCAGGGTAAAGCCCGCCGGGTCTTCCGGGTGCTGGGCGGTAACGTCCCGCAGCAGCCGGTAGGCAGCCCGGGGGTCGCGGCCGAGCTGGGCCTCGGCCAGGGTGAGCTGGGCGGGGAGGTACCCGGGCATGAAGCGCAAAAGCCGCTGGCTGCGGGCTATGGCGTCGTCGACCCGGCGCGCGTCCAGGGCGATGCTCGCGGCCGAGGCCGGCAGCAGGCCGAGGTCGGGATGCTGCTCGGCCAGACGGTCCAGCCCGTCCAGCGCGCTCTGCGTCTGGCCTCGATCGGCGTCGATGAGCGCTTCGAGGTAGGTGATGGCGGCGTCGGTAGCGTCGTCCTGGCGCAAGGTGATCAGCGCCTGCTGCGGGGCGTTGGCGTGCAGGTGCATGAGTGCCCGGGCGCGCACCATGTCGTAAAGGGTGTCGTCCCTATGGGTGTCGGCGACCTGCAGCTGGGCGGCCCGGGACTGGGCGTCGCTCAGGCGGCTCTCGCTCACCGGGTGGCTGAGCAGAAACTCCGGCGGCGTGTCGCCCTGAAGCCTGGCCATGCGCTGCATGGCCTTGAACATGCGCACCATGTCGTCGGGCGGATAGCCGGCGTCGGCGAGGGTTTTCATGCCCACGCGGTCGGCTTCCTGCTCAAAGCGCCGGGAATAGCGCAGCTGATCCTGGAGCATCGCGGCCTGGGAGCCCATGGCGGTGGCAAGCCCGGCGCTGCCTGCGCCGCTTGCGGCGAGCACCATGCCGGCGAGCATCGCGGCCATGGTCGGCAGCTGGGTTTGCCCGGCGCGCTCGCTGCCCCGGGCGAAGTGGCGCTGGGCCAGGTGGCCAAGCTCGTGGGCGAGCACCGAGGCAAAGGCGCCCTCGTCCGGGGCAAAGGCGTAGAGCCCGGCGTTGATGCCGATGACGCCGCCGGGTACGGCAAAGGCGTTGAGCGAATCGTTATTCACCATCACGCTGATCGGCACCTGCCCGCTGATGCCGCTGTGGGGCGCCAGGCGCGCGATCAGCCGGTCCAGATAGTAGTGGGCGATGGGGTCCTGCCACTGGGGCGCCTGGGCGCGGAACTGGCGCAGCCAGGCGCGACCCAGACGCGCCTCCTTGCTGCTGGCAGCATGGGGGACGCCGCCGAGCGAGGGCAGGTGGTAGTCGGTGGTGGCGGCGCTGGCCGGCGCGCTCAGGGGCAGGCTGACTGCCAGCGCAACCGCGCAGAGCCGGCATGATGCATGGCGCAGGCGTGACATGGCGTCCTCGCAGATAGTCGGTCGTCAGAGTCGATGATGCCGCAGCGACGGGTCCTAAGGCCACCTCGTATGACAGTGCCTTGGGGGTAAAGTGCCGCGCGCAGCCGCCGCCCAAGCCGCGGCGGGCCGTTTCCGGCTGTTACGCTACCGCTTTATGCGCCAGGGGTTTATGCGATAATAGCGGGCTTGAGACACTGCCGCTTGCCGGCCGCCTGAAGGAGACACCATGGTAAATGATAGCGGATCGAACCGTGACGATTCGACGTCGGTGCGCCCGGACCACGTCGGCGCCCCGGATGCCGTGCTCGATGCCACCGGACTTGCCTGCCCGCTGCCGCTGCTCAAGGCCAAGCAGGCGCTTTACGGTCTGGCGGGCGGCCAGCTTTTGGAGGTGCACGCCACCGACGCCGGCTCCTGGCGCGACATGGCGTCGTTTGCCGAGCATAGCGCCCATGTCCTTGAGGATCGCTGCCAGGTAGGCGAGGTCTACTACTACTGGCTGCGCAAGGCCGAAGGTGGCGATCAATGACGCTGCGCGCCATCCTCAAGGGCTGGATGGATCGCTACTTCTCCGATGAAGAAGCGGTCATTCTGCTGCTGGTGCTCATTGCGGGCTTTGCCGCGGTCATCTGGCTTGGCGGCATGCTGGCGCCGTTTTTCACCGCGCTGGTCATCGCCTTTCTGCTCCAGGGCGCGGTCAATGCCCTGACCCGGCGCCGGGTGCCGCATCTGCTGGCGGTCATGCTGGTGTTTCTGGGGTTTCTGGGCATCGTGCTGGCGCTGGCGCTGATTCTGCTGCCGCTGATCTGGAACCAGCTGGTGGGGCTGGTGCAGGAAACCCCGAGGATGTTTGCCAGCGGCCAGAGCTGGCTTGGCGAGCTGCAGGAGCGCTACCCCAACCTGATCACCCCGGACCAGGTGCAAAACTGGGTGGGCGCTGCCAGCCGCCAGATCAGCCAGCTGGGCCAGCGGGCGCTGTCCTTGTCGCTTGCCTCGCTTGGCAACGTGATGGCGCTGATCATCTATCTGGTGCTGGTGCCCATTCTGGTATTTTTCATGCTCAAGGACCGCGATGCGCTGGTCGGCTTCACGCTGTCGCTGCTGCCGCGCAAGCGTACGCTGCTCTCGCGTATCTGGAAGGAGATGGACGCCCAGATCGCCAACTATATCCGCGGCAAGGTGATCGAGATCATCATCGTGGGCTCGGTGGCGTTTGCCACTTTCGCCTTTCTCGGCGTGCCGTATTCGGCGCTTTTGGGGGTGCTGGTGGGGCTTTCGGTGCTGGTGCCGTACATCGGCGCGGCGCTGGCGACGCTGCCGGTGGCGGCGGTGGCGGGGTTTCATTTCGGCCTGAGCGATCAGCTGGCCTACGTGGTGCTGGCCTACGGCGTCATCCAGGCGCTGGACGGCAACGTGCTGGTGCCGGTGATGTTCTCCGAGGCGGTTAACCTGCACCCGGTATCGATCATCGTCGCGGTGCTGTTTTTTGGCGGTATCTGGGGCTTCTGGGGCGTGTTTTTCGCCATTCCGCTGGCCACCCTGCTCAAGGCGCTGGTGTATGCCTGGCCGCGAGGGCTGCGCCAGCGCGACGAGCGTCTGGCGCACGAAGACACGGGCGCCGAGTAACGCCGGGCAGCCGGGCCCGGCGCTCGGCGAAAGTCAGCCTTTGGCGTGCAGAGTCTGGGCGGCGTCGAGCACCTCGTCGACGTGGCCCGGCACTTTCACCCCGCGCCACTCCTGGGCCAGCTTGCCGCCGGCGTCGATGAGAAAGGTGCTGCGCTCGATGCCCTGATGCTCCTTGCCGTACATCTTCTTGAGCTTGATGACGTCGAAAATCCGGCAGACTTCCTCGTCGGTGTCGGCAATCAGCGCAAAGTTGAAGTCCTCTTTTTCCTTGAAGTTTTCCTGGGCGCGAAGGCCGTCCCGAGAAACGCCGAGAATCACCGTGTTGGCGGCGTCGAACGCCGTCTTGCGGTCGCGGAAGTCACCGCCTTCGGTGGTGCAGCCGGGGGTGCTGGCCTTGGGGTAGAAATAGACCACCACCTGTTTGCCGCGCAGCTCCGACAGGGTCACGGCGGCGTTGCCGGTGGCGGTAGCCGTAAAGTCGGGGACGGGCTTATCGAGTTCAACGCTCATGCAATACTCCTTACTAACAGGGACGGTTATCAACCTAAGGGGACAGCCCGATTACACGCAAGCGGGCGCCAGGTGTCAAAAAAATCCTGCGCGGGAGCGACTCGCGGCGCTTTGCGCTGTACAGGCTTTCATCGCCTGAGTACCATTTGGTGTCTGTGGAACCGTAGGGCGTTATACCAAGGCGCCAGCGCGGCTCCTTGAATCCAATGCGTTCGCGCACGCCCTGTGTCCGGCGGCGCGTTTCACCTTTTTTGCGTGAGGTACAAGCGGATGATCACTGGCAGCATTGTCGCCCTGGCGACGCCGATGAAGGCCAATGGCGATATCGACTGGGAGGCGCTTCGTCGTCTGGTGGACTTCCATCTTGAAAACGGTACCGACGGCATCGTCGCCGCGGGAACGACCGGCGAGCCCACCACGATGTCCTTTGCCGAGCACTTTGACGTGATTCGCACCGTGGTGGAGCAGGTCGACGGGCGCATTCCGGTGATTGCCGGCACCGGCGCCAACGCCACGTCCGAGGCCGTTGAGCTCGCCCGCTACGCAAGCGAAGTGGGCGCGGACTACTGCCTGTCGGTATGCCCCTACTACAACAAGCCTACCCAGGAAGGCCTGTATCAGCATTTCAAGGCGGTGGCCGAGGGCAGCAAGCTGCCGGTCATCCTGTATAACGTCCCCGGGCGCACCTGCTCTGATCTGTACAACGAGACCGTCATGCGCCTGGCCGAGGTGGACAACATCGTCGGTCTGAAAGACGCCACCGGTAATCTCGAGCGCGCCGAAGACCTGGTCGCCCGGCTCAAGGGCAGCGGTTTTATGCTCTACTCCGGCGACGACGGCACCGCCTGCGACTTCATGCTGATGGGCGGCCACGGCGATATTTCGGTCACCGCCAACGTCGCCCCCCGGGCCATGCACGACCTGTGCACCGCGGCGGTTGCCGGCGATGCCGAAACTGCGCACTCGATCAACACCCGGCTGATGCCGCTGCACACCAACCTGGGGATCGAAGCCAACCCCATTCCGGTCAAGTGGGCGCTCAACCGTATGGGCTACGCCGAGGCCGGCGGGCTACGCCTGCCGCTGACGTGGCTGTCGGAAAAGTACCACGCTACCATCAGCGAAGCGCTGCAGATGGCTGAAGTGGTAGAGGACTGAAACAGCGGTCGACCAGGCCCGCAATACCAACGGAATTTGCTCAACGGATAAGGTGGCTGGATGAACGCAGCGCTCAGATGGATACCGCTGGCACTGGCAGGCGCACTGGCGCTTGCCGGCTGTGCCCGGGACGGCTTTTACGACGACCGCAATCTCGACTACGTCGAGTCGGCGCCCGCGCCGCCGCTTACGCTGCCCGAGACCCGGGATCAGAGCCGCTACCAGAGCGCTCTGCCCGTGCCGGCAGATAGCGACTCGTCGGCGGCGCGCCCCGAAGAGCCGGTGGAAGCGCGTGCGCCGCGTCCGCTGACCGCTGCGCGGGGGCTGAAGGAAAACTACGTCACCTCCCGGGAAATCAACGACAGGCGCTGGCTGGTGGTGGCGGACGACGCGGCCAGCGTCTGGCCCCAGCTCGAGCGCTTTGCCCGTACCCGCGCCGGGGGGATCGAGCGCAGCCAGCCGTCCCGAGGGGTGCTGGAAACCCGCGAGGGCACCCTGCGGCTGGGTAACGCCGTTCGCCCCGGGGCCAGCGAAGTGCACTGCGAGCGCGCCGGCCAGTCACGCGCCGACTGCCTGGAGCGCCTGGAGCGCTACCTGGCCAGCCAGTCCGGCGGCGAGGACACCCTGTCGTCGCTCAACGCCCAGCGGGTTGACGAGCAGCGCGCGGTGCAGCTGAGGCGTTCGGGGGATGACGTCAGCGTGCGTATTCCCTATTCCGCAGACCGCGCCTGGGCAGAAATCGCCCACTACCTGGAGCTGGACTTCAACCAGCCCGGCGAGCGCGAGCTGCTGGAAAGCGACGCCGCCGGCCACGCCTTTACCGTGAACTATCAGACCCTGGATAACCGCCGGCGCGGCGTGCTGGCCCAGCTCAACCCCTTCGCCGATGACAGCGCTCGCAAAGTGCGCCTGGCGCTCGACGAGCAGGGCGATCAGAGCCGGCTGCGCGTTGAGGGCACCGATGAGCAAACGCTCAGCGTGGACGCCAAACGCGAGCTGCTCGAGCGCGTGTCCGGCTACTTGCGTTGATGAGCGTCGTGTGTGATCGCATCGAGCCGGGAAAATGACCGCAGGGGAGTCAAGATGAAGGAGCCAAGATGAAAAAGCGCCAGGAGCTTTACGCCGGCAAGGCCAAATCCGTTTACACCACCGACGCGCCGGATCGGCTGGTGCTCGAGTTTCGCGATGACACCAGCGCCTTTGACGGCAAGCGCAAGGAGGCGCTTGAGCGCAAGGGCATGGTCAATAACGTCTTCAACGCCTTCATCATGGAGCGCCTGGAAGACGCCGGCATTCCCACCCATTTTGACAAGCGCCTGTCCGACACCGAAAGCTTGGTCAAGAAGATGGACATGATTCCGGTGGAGTGCGTGGTGCGCAATATCGCCGCCGGGGGGCTGGTCAAGCGCCTCGGCGTCGAAGAAGGGATGGCGCTCGAGCCGCCGACGTTCGAGCTTTTTCTGAAGGACGACGAGCGCGGCGATCCGCTGATCAACGAGTCGCTGGCAGAAACCTTCGGCTGGGCGACGCCCGAACAGCTCGGCGAGATGAAAACGCTGACGTTCAAGGTCAACCAGGTGCTCAGGCAGCTGTTTGCCGAGGGCGAACTGCTGCTGGTGGACTACAAGCTCGAGTTTGGCGTCTACGACGGCCGCATTATCCTCGGCGACGAGTTTTCCCCGGACGGCTGCCGGCTGTGGGACGCCAACACTCGGGAGAAGCTGGACAAGGACCGTTTTCGCCAGGGGCTCGGCGGCGTAATCGAAGCCTACGAAGAGGTCGGCCGCCGCATCGGCGTCGTCTTCCCCGAGGGCCAACGCGCGCCCTGACGCCTCATGCCCGGCCGGGCAGCGGCTCAATGGCCACCACCGCCAGGAGGGTGGCCGTCTTTTCCCCAAGCGCCCGGAACTTCACGTCCACATCGCGCAGGCGCACGCCGTATACCCGCGCTGCGGGCTCTCGCCCGTGCCGGTACGCCGGCCGCGGATCCTGTCGGAGTACCTGTTCAATCAGCGCCTTGAGCGAGGCGCCGTCGTCGCGGCGGTCAAGCGCGGCGCACGCGTCGGGGTAAAACGCCACCTCCACCTCGGGCGGCGGCGCCGGCGCAAAGCCGGCCCGGGCCTCCGGGCGGGCCTCCACCCAGGGAAGGTAGGGCTTAATGTCGACCACCGGCGTCTGGTCCACCAGGTCGCAGCCGCCGAGCGTCAGCCTGACCCCGCCCTGGGTCTCCACCTTTTCCAGCGTGACCAGCGAAAGCCCCAGGCGGTTGGGCCGGTTGGGGCTGCGGCTGGCAAAAACCCCTACCTTCTGATTGCCGCCCAGGCGCGGCGGGCGCACCAGCGGCGTAAAGCCGTTACCGCCCCGCGGCGTCTTGTGGAAGAGAAACGTCAGCCACAGGTGGCTGAACGCGGAAAGGCCGCGTACCGCCAGCGGGTCGTCAAACGGCGGGACAAGCGCAAGCGTGGCTCTTGCCGCCGGGGCCAGGCCGGGCTGGCGGGGGACGCCGAACCTGTCCGGATAGTCGCTTTCAATAATGCCCACCGGGAACGGCGGCTCGCCGGCAAAAGGGGTCGTTGAGGGCAAGGCTGGCTGGCGAGGATGGGGCATGGCTTGGGCGTCTCGCTGCGGGGCGCGCTGACGCCCGGAAATGGGGAGAAAAGATGAAGATCGGCGCAGTATAAGGTACGTTGACCCTTCGTTGGTGAAAGAAGGATTTTTCACATGACGACGTTTTGTGTGAACGACGACGAGGCAGACATGAGCGATAGCGACGCGCCGGCGACGGCAGCTACGCCGCGCATCATTTACCGTGAAGCGCTGGTGCGCGACGGGGCAGACCAGGCCGAAGTGTTTTATCACGCGGTCATGCAGAGCGCGGCCAGCCACTATTCGTTAACCCAGCGCCGGGCCTGGGCCCAGGCGCTGCCCTGGGAAGCCTGCGCCTGGGTCGCCCGCCACCCGCTTTACACCACCCTGGTCGCGGTATGCGACGGGCGCTGCGTGGGCTTTCTGGAGCTGGATATGCCCGAGGCCAGGGTGGAGACCCTTTATGTCTGGCCGTCCCTTGGCGGGCACGGCATCGGCACCACGCTTTTGATCCATGCCGAACGCCTGCTGCTTGAGCAGGGGAGCGAGGCCGTGGAGATCGAGGCGAGTCTCATGCTGGTCGAGCGCCTTGAGCGCCGGGGCTGGGAAAACCTCGGCGAGCAGTGGGTCGAGCGCGGCGGCGAAAAGCTCAAGCGCTACCGGCTGCAAAAGCGCCTCCACGCCGTGGAAACCTGAGCCGGCACCGCCGTAAGGCGACCGAATCAGGACGCGCCTTGCTCCACCAGCCGCATGGACAAGTCGACGGCCTTGATGTCCTTGGTCAGCGCCCCGCTTGAGATACCGTCGACGCCGGTATCGGCAATGGCCTTGAGCGTGGTGTCGTCGACGTTGCCCGACGCTTCAAGCACGGCGCGACCGCCGGTGCGGGCCACGGCCTCGCGCAGCTCGTCAAGGGAGAAGTTGTCGAGCATGACGATGTCGGCCTCGGCGGCCAGCGCCTGGTCAAGCTCGTCGAGATTTTCCACCTCCACTTCAACGTCAAGCTCGCTTGAAAGCCGGCGGGCGTGGCTTACCGCCGCGGCAATGCCGCCGCAGGCGGCGATGTGATTTTCCTTGATCAAAAACGCATCCCACAGCCCGATGCGGTGGTTATGGCCGCCGCCGCAGGTCACGGCGTATTTCTGCGCCAGGCGCAGGTTGGGCAGGGTCTTGCGCGTATCCAGCAGCCGCACGCCGGTGCCTTCGAGCAGGTCGACGTAGCGCCGGGTGGCCGTGGCCGTGGCCGAGAGCGTCTGCAGCACGTTGAGCGCGGCGCGCTCGCCGGTGAGCAGACTGCGCGCCGGGCCCTCAAGGGTCAGAAAGCACTGGCCGGGCGTGAGCCGATCGCCGTCGGCGGCTTGCCAGCTGAGCGCTACGCTACTGGCAAGCCGGCGGTATATTTCGTCCACCCAGGCGACGCCGCAGAGCACGCAGTGCTCCCGGGTGATCACTCGGGCGCTGGCCCACTGCTGTTCGGGAATCAGGTCGGCGGTGATGTCGCCGGGGCCGAGATCCTCGGCCAGCAGGTGAGCGACACCCGAGCGTATATCTTCAGCAAGAGCGGTGTAATAGTGCATGGCAGCGTGCCTTCCCAAACGTTGTCCTTCCCACGCGTCGTGTAAAGCGATGGGTGAAAGCCGGTATTATAGTGGACCGACGCGGTAGTAAAAGAGTTCGGACAAAAGGAGGTCCTGTGTCCCGGGACAATGTATCCACAAGCCGCTGGGCCAGCGCGCGCTGGCGGGCCTCGCCCAACGCCGATGAGCGCCCCGCAGGCGAAGTCTCGCTGATCGTGCTGCACGCCATCAGCCTGCCGCCGGGGGAGTTCGGCGGCGATGCCATCGAGGCGCTGTTTACCAACCGGCTGGACGCGGCTGCCCACCCGTTTTTTGCTCGAATTGCCGGCGTGCGCGTCTCGGCCCACTTTTTGATTCGCCGCGACGGCGAGTGCGTGCAGTTTGTCGAGCCCGAGCGTCGGGCCTGGCACGCCGGCCGCTCGCGCTGGCGCGATCCGCAAAGCGAAGCGCTGCGTCAGGCCTTAAATGACTTTGCCGTGGGTATTGAGCTTGAAGGCGACGACGAAACGCCTTTCACCCGCGCTCAGTACGCCCGGCTTGCCGAGCTGGTTGCCTGGCTCGAGGCGCGCTTTACTGCCCTGGATGCCGCACGCATCACCGGCCATGCGCATGTAGCGCCGCTACGCAAAACCGACCCAGGCCCGGCGTTCGACTGGGCGTATTTTTACCAGCAGCGCCGCCGGCTGAGCGATTCCGGCGGCGATGACGAGCCATATTGAGTAGTTTAGCTACGCATGCGTTGATTTGCGACGTCGAGCATAACGTCTTGAAAAAATCCGGTATTGCCGCGAACGGCGGGGCGCTGCGAAAGTTTTTATCGCGGCGGCGATTGGCAGGGCGGCGACTTTGCGGTATCGTTTTCCACAGAAAATAACGTTATTTTCCCATTTTTATGTAGTTTTGCTACATTTTGCCGAACGCTACGTCTTGAATGTAGAATGGATTTCCATTGTGCGCTGGAAAGGCGCGCCGGCGAACGCAGGCCTGTGGTGGCACAACGACTACCGCGGCCACCCGGCCCCCGGGTTCGCGGGGCCACTGTCATTTATCGTCATTCGGAGAGACCTTTATGAGTCTTGAGACACGAGAAGATCTTGACCCGGTCGAGTCCACGGAGTGGCTGGAAGCTCTGGAATCGGTGCTGGATCGTGAAGGAGAGGGTCGCGCTCGCTACCTGCTGACCCGCCTGGCCGACCGCATGCGCCAGGACTCGGGCGTGGCGCCGTTCTCGGTGACAACCCCGCACCGCAACACTATCCCGCCGCATCATGAAGCGCGCATGCCGGGCGACCTGGACATGGAGCGCCACATTCGCTCGCTGATCCGCTGGAACATGGCGGCCATGGTCACCCGGGCCAACAGCCGGAATCCGGGCATCGGCGGCCACCTGGCGAGCTTCATGTCGGCCGCCACGCTTTACGACGTGGGCTTCGGCCATTTCTTCCGCGCGCCCCACGACGACCACCCCGGGGATTTGGTGTATATCCAGGGCCACAGCTCGCCGGGCATTTACGCGCGCTCTTTCCTGGAAGGCCGTTTGTCCGAGGCGCAAATGGACCGGTTCCGCGAAGAAGTGGACGGTGACGGCCTCTCGTCCTACCCGCACCCCTGGCTGATGCCGGAGTACTGGCAGCTGCCCACGGTGTCCATGGGGCTTGGGCCGATCATGTCCATCTACCAGGCGCGCTTCATCAAGTACTTGCACAACCGCGACCTGCAGGACATGAAGGACCGCCAGGTCTGGGCGTTTCTCGGCGACGGCGAGTGCGACGAGCCGGAAACCCTCGGCGCCATTCACCTGGCCAGCCGCGAGAAGCTCGACAACCTCAACTTCATCATCAACTGCAACCTGCAGCGCCTGGACGGCCCGGTGCGCGGCAACCAGAGCATCGTCACCGAGCTCGAGGGCATCTTCCGCGGTGCCGGCTGGAACGTGATCAAGCTGATCTGGGGCCGCAAGTGGGACCACCTGTTTGAGAAAGACAAAAGCGGCATGCTGCAAAAGCTGATGGACGAAACCGTCGACGGCGAGTACCAGAACTGCAAGTCCAAGGGCGGCGCCTACACCCGGGAGAATTTCTTCGGCAAGTATCCGGAAACCGCCGCGCTTGTCGAGGACATGACCGACGAGGAAATCGGCCAGCTGGACCGCGGCGGCCACGACCCGGTCAAGGTGTACTCGGCCTACTACGAGGCGTTCCATAACGCCAACGAGCGTCCCACGGTGATCCTTGCGCACACCGTCAAGGGCTACGGCCTGACGGCAGAAGGCGGCGAAGCCGACAACGAAGCGCACCAGATCAAGTCGATTGACGACATCGACGTCATGAAGAAGGTGCGTGACCGCTTCGAGATTCCGCTGACCGACGCGCAGCTGGAAAAGGAAATGCCGTACTACCGGCCGGATGATGATTCCCCGGAAATCAAGTACATGAAGCTTCAGCGCGAGCGCCTGGGCGGCCACCTGCCGACGCGTCGTGCGGACTTCGAGGCCATCGAGATCCCCGGTCTTGACGACAAGATCTTTGCCTCGCAGCTGGAAGGCTCCAGAGGCCGCGAGTTCTCCAGCACCATGGCGTTCGTGCGCATCCTCAACGGCCTGATCAAGAACAAGCAGTTTGGCAAGCGCGTAGTGCCCATCGTGCCCGACGAGTCGCGCACCTTCGGCATGGAAGGCATGTTCCGCCAGTTCGGCATCTACGCTGCCGAAGGCCAGAAGTACGAGCCCATGGACAAGGGCCAGCTGATGTACTACCGCGAGTCCCAGTCCGGCCAGGTGCTGCAGGAAGGCATCACCGAAGCGGGGGCGATGTCTTCGTGGATCGCGGCGGCGACGTCCTACAGCAACAGCGGTCTGCCGATGCTGCCGTTTTACATCTACTACTCGATGTTCGGCTTCCAGCGCATCGGTGACCTGGCCTGGGCGGCCGGCGATATGCAGGCCCGAGGCTTCATGATTGGCGGTACCGCCGGGCGCACCACGCTCAACGGCGAAGGCCTGCAGCACCAGGACGGCCACAGCCTGATCCAGGCGTCGACCATCCCCAACTGCCGCACCTACGACCCGACCTACGCCCACGAAGTCGCGGTCATCGTCCAGGACGGCCTCAAGCGCATGTGTCAGGACAAGGAAAACGTCTTCTACTACATGACGGTGATGAACGAGAACTACGAGCACCCGGCGCTTGACGAAGTGCCCGCCGAGGACATCATCAAGGGCATGTACCTGCTTGGCCATACCCAGGGCAAGAAGGGCAAGGGTCACGTTCAGCTGCTGGGCTCCGGCACCATCCTGCGCGAAGTCGAGGCCGCCGCCGAGCTGCTCGCCGAAGACTGGGGCGTGGGCAGCAACACCTGGAGCGCGACAAGCTTCAACGAGCTGCGTCGCGAAGCGCTGGAGATCGACCGTCAGGCGTTCCTCAAGCCCGATAAGGAACCGGCCAAGCCGCACGTTACCGCGTGCCTGGCAGGCCGTCAGGGCCCGGCGATTGCCGCCACCGACTACATGAAGCTCTACGCCGATCAGGTGCGCGCCTGGGTGCCCATGGACTATCATGTACTCGGCACCGACGGCTACGGCCGCTCCGATTCCCGCGAGAAGCTGCGCCATTTCTTCGAAGTGGACCGCTACTTCGTCACCGTAGCGGCGCTGAAAGCGCTGGCCGACCGCGGTGATATCGACCGCAAGGTCGTAGGCGAGGCGCTGAAGAAGTACGGCATCGATGCCAACAAGTCCAACCCGCTGACCAGCTGATCCGCTGCCCGGCGGGGGTAACCCCGCCGGCTCGACCCGATTTGGAAGGAGCGCGACCTTGAGTAGCGAAAACATCAAAGTGCCCGACATCGGCGGCGACGATGTCGAAATCATCGAGATTGCGGTGTCGGAAGGCGACGTCATCGAAGAAGAAGATGCGCTGATCACCCTAGAGTCCGACAAGGCCAGCATGGACGTACCCTCGCCGAAAGCCGGCAAGGTGCTAAAAGTGCTGGTGAAAGAGGGCGACACCGTCTCCGAAGGCGACGACATCGTCGAGCTTGAAGTCGAAGACGGCGATGACGCCGGTGACGACCAGGGCGAAGAGGCGTCGGAAGAAGAGACGGCGGAAAAGGACGAGTCGCCCAAGCAGGAAGAAACGCCCAAGCAGGAAGAGGCGCCGCAAAAGAAGAAGGCCGGCGGCGGCAAGCAGACCGTCGACGTTAAAGTGCCGGACATCGGCGAAAGCGCGGAAATCATCGACGTCGCGGTCAGCGAAGGCGACGACGTCGAGGAAGAAGACGCGCTGATTACGCTGGAGTCCGACAAGGCCTCCATGGACGTGCCCAGCCCCTACACCGGCAAGCTGGTATCGCTTTCCGCCAAGGAGGGCGACAGCGTCTCCGAAGGCGACGTCATCGGCCAGATGGAAATCGAAGGTGAAGGCGGCGATGACGGCCAGGCCGACCAGGCATCGGCCGAGGGCGACGCCCCGGCGGCAGACGAGCAGGCGCCCGCTGACGACGAAGACGGTGATGACGACGATGAGGACGAAGCCGCCGACGACGGCGAGCCGACGCGCCAGGAAATCCGCGTGCCGGACATCGGCGACAGCGCGGAAATCATCGAAGTCGCGGTCAGCGAAGGCGACGACATCGACGAGGAAGACGCGCTGATCACGCTGGAGTCGGACAAGGCCTCCATGGACGTGCCAAGCCCCTACAAGGGCAAGCTGGTGGAAGTCTCCGTGAAGGTCGGCGACAGCGTGTCTGAAGGCGACGTCATCGGCATTGTCGAAGTCGCCGGGGCCAAGAAAAAGCCTGCGCCGAAGAAGCAGCAGTCCGAGAAAAAGCCAGCGCCCAAGGAAGACAAGCCGCAGAGTGCTTCTGCGCCGAAGGCGGAGACGTCCGAGGCATCGCAGCCAAGCGCCGCGCCGGCCGGCAAAGACGGCAAGCGCGTGCACGCCGGCCCCGCGGTGCGCATGCTCGCCCGGGAGTTCGGCGTGGATCTGGCCCAGGTATCGCCCAGCGGGCCCAAGGATCGCGTGCTGAAAGAAGACGTTCAGGCGTTTGTCAAAAGCGCGCTTTCCGGCAAGTCCCAGGCGTCAGGCCAGGCGCCGGCGGCCGGCGGCAGCGGCATTCCGCCGATTCCGGACCAGGACTTCAGCCAGTTCGGCGAGGTGGAAGAGAAGCCCATGGGCCGCCTGCTCAAGATGGGCGCGACCAACCTGCATCGCAGCTGGGTGAATCTGCCCCACGTGACGCAGTTTGACGACGCCGACATCACCGAGCTTGAAGCCTTCCGCAAGTCGATGAAGGCCGAGGCCGAAGCCCAGGGCGCCAAGCTCACGCCGCTGCCGTTTCTGGTCAAGGCGAGCGCCTTCGCGCTCAAGCAGTTCCCGCAGTTCAACGTCAGTCTCAAAAGCGACGGCGAAACCATGGTATGGAAGAAGTATATCCATATCGGCATCGCCGTAGACACGCCGCAGGGCCTGATGGTGCCGGTACTGCGCGACGCCGACCAGAAGTCGCTTTTGGAAATCGCCCGGGAAATGGGCGAGCTGGGCAAGAAAGCCCAGGACAAGAAGCTCAAGCGCGAGGAAATGTCCGGCGGCTGCTTCACGGTTTCAAGCCTTGGCTCCATTGGCGGTACGGCGTTTACGCCCATCGTCAACGCCCCGGAAGTGGCCATTCTGGGCGTGTCCAAGGCGCAGATGAAGCCGGTGTGGGACGGCGCCGAGTTCCAGCCGCGCCTGATGATGCCGCTGTCGCTGTCCTACGACCACCGTGCGGTCAACGGCGCCGACGCGGCGCGCTTCACGGCGTTTCTGGCCGACGTCCTCGGCGATATCCGCCGCCTGCTGCTGTAACCGGCAAACGGCGTATCGATGCACAAACGGCGCCTGCGGGCGCCGTTTGTGTTTTGGCACATGCAGCGGACCCGGTCCTGCGCCGGAGCCGGCGCGGCGTTTGACAGCCCGGCTTTACGGCTAATAGCAGGCCGGCTCTACGGCTAATAGAGAGTTGTGTCACCGGACAAGCGCCGTTATTGTCGGTGCCTTGCTTTTTTCTTCTCTATCATTCAAGGAACAGTGGCTATGCGGTTAATTCTTTTGGGCGCCCCCGGCGCCGGCAAGGGAACCCAGGCGCAGTTTATCTGCGAGCAGTACAAGATCCCCCAGATTTCCACCGGCGACATGCTGCGCACGGCGATCAAGGACGGAAGCGAGCTGGGCCTCAAGGTTCAGGACATCATGAACAGCGGCGGGCTGGTGTCCGATGACATCATCATCGACCTGGTCAAGGACCGCATCAGCCAGCCGGACTGCGAAAACGGCTTTCTGTTCGACGGCTTTCCGCGCACCATCCCCCAGGCCGACGCCATGAAGGAAGCCGGCGTCAAGCTCGACCACGTGCTGGAAATCGCCGTGGCCGACGAGGAGATCGTCAATCGCCTCGCCGGGCGCCGCGTGCATCCGACCTCCGGGCGCACCTACCATATCGACCACAATCCGCCCAAAGAGCCGGGGATGGATGACGTCACCGGTGAAGCGCTGATCCAGCGCGAGGACGACCAGGAATCCACCGTGCGCAACCGTCTGGCCGTTTACCACGACCAGACCGCGCCGCTGGTGGACTACTACCGTCAGTGGGCCAAGGAAGACCCCGAGGCCGCGCCCGAGTACCACTGCGTGGAAGGCGTGGGCAGCGTCGAGGATATTACCCGCCAGGTTACCGAGGCGCTGGGGACAAAGGTCGCGTAATGGCGCTTAACCTGCTTGCCATGGACGCTTCGTCGGGCGCCTGCTCGGCGGCTTTGCTGCGCCGCGACGGCGCAGGCGAGCGCTGCCTTGCACGCTTCGCCCTGACGCCCCGGGAACATACCCGGCGCCTGCTGCCCATGGTGGACGAAGTGCTGGCAGAAGCCGAGCTGTCACCGAGTCAGCTGGACGCCGTGGCCTTCGGCCGCGGGCCCGGCTCGTTTACCGGCCTGCGCATTGCCGCCGGCGCCGCCCAGGGGCTGGCCTTTGGCCTGGAGCGCCCGCTGCTGGGCGTCTCCACCCTGGAGGCGCTGGCGCTTCAGGCCCACGAGCGGTTTGGCGCCAGCCGGGTCGCCACCCTGATCGACGCGCGCATGGGCGAGGTCTACGCGGCCTTCTGGCACTGCGCCGACGGCGCCACGACCCGGCGCGGGGAAGAAGCCGTGCTGGCGCCGGGGAAGCTTAAGCTGCCGGACGACGAGGCGCTGTCGTGGGCCGCCGTGGGTTCGGGGCTTGCCCTGCGCGACGGCTTTGCCGCATCGCTTGGCGCGCGCCTTGAGCCGCTGGATACGGACTTGCCAACCGGGGCGCTTGAGCCCCGGGCCGAAGAGATGGCGTGGCTTGCCGCCCGGGATTTCGACGCCGGCCGCGGCCAGCCGGCGCACCTGGCCCAGCCGGTCTATTTGCGCAACGAGGTGGCGTGGAAAAAAACCGCTTAAGCGAGGCCGGGCTGGCGCTGCCCGAAGGGCTTGTTCTGGAGCGGCGCGCCGAAGGGCTGGTGCTCGCCGGCGATGAGGCGCGTGACGGCAAGCCGCTGCGGGTGGACTACGTCGGCGGTAAGGCCGGCCACCGGCGCCGCTTTGGCGGCGGGCGCGGCCAGCTGATTGCCCGGGCCTGCGGGCTGGCGAACGGGGTGACGCCAAGCGTGGTGGACGCGACCGCGGGGCTTGGCCGGGACGCCTTTGTGCTCGCAAGCCTGGGCGCGCCGGTGCTGCTGGTCGAGCGGGTGGCGGCGATTGCCGCCCTGCTGGCCGACGGCCTCGAGCGCGCCGCGGCGCACCCCGAGACCGCCGCCATCGCCGCACGGATGCAGCTTGCGCCGGGGGACGCCGCCGTCGAGCTTGAAGCGCTGGTGACCGCGGCGGGCTTTGCCCCCCAGGTCGTGCATTTGGACCCGATGTTTCCCCACCGGGAAAAATCCGCGCTGGTGAAAAAGGAAATGCGCCTTTTTCGCCGGCTTGCCGGCGACGATCCCGATGCGCCGCGGCTGCTTCAGGCCGCGCTTGACGTCGCCACCCACCGGGTGGTGGTCAAGCGCCCGCGCAAGGCGCCGGCCATTGCCGGGCCGGCGGTGGCCCACGTAGTGGAAGGCAAAACCAGCCGCTACGATATTTACGTCCACCGCTCGCTGCGGCCCAAGCGCGGCTAGCCTTTCTTGCCCGACGTTTTCTTCTGGCCCGCCTTGTGCTGCTTGGGCCGGGGCTTGGGCTTGCCGCCGGACTCCGACGGCACGCGGTAGTGCAGGTATAGGTCCAGCACCAGCTCGGGCAGCTGGGCGGTGAGCGCTTCCAGCCGCTGGCTGTCGCCGGCGAGCTCGGCAATATCGGGCTCGTCGTCAAACAGGCCGGACAGCAGCATGAACGGCAGCAGCAGGGCGGCGGCGGCCTCTTCGTCATCGGCAAACCAGGCGCTTTCATTAACAAACACGCCTTCCATGAAGCCCGCGCACCAGTCGCCAACCGGCGTTTCTTCCGGGGGCAGGCCGTCGAGCACCGGCTCGAACGGTAGCTCGGGAAGCCCGCCCTGTTCCAGCAGCGCCATGGCGTTATCGCGCAGCGCGGCCAGCAGGCCGGTGATCTCTTCGCGCTCTGCCCGGTCGGCGTAGTCCGGCTCCCCCTGAAACAGCTCGGCCTGCCACTGGTCGTCGGGCGTGTGGCTTGGGGCGACCGCCAGGGCAACCATGAAGCCGTGGGTCGAGATCAGGTCCAGGGCGTCTTCGTCCACCCGGCCGGAGTCGAGAAAGTCGTCGAGCCGCTCAAGGGCGTCGTCGCCCAGCAGCGGCTCCGGGGGCGCGGAAGCGTCGTCGCTCTGGCTGGGGGGAGAAGGGCGCTGTGACATGCAAGGCCTCATGGGTTGGCGTGGAAAATAGCAGGGAAACAGTAGGGAAAAACAGGGTGTCGAGTTTATCATCAAAGGCGGCCGCGCCGCTTCCCGCCTGGCCCGACGAGGCGCTGGCCGGGCTTGACCGCGAGGCGCTGGAACAGGCCGCCCGCCGCCGGGTGGCCGAGGCGCTCGAGCGCGCCCGGGAGGTTCACCCGGCGCTGCCCGCGCCCCGGGTGTGGTTTGATCTCAAGGGCGCCTCCGCCGGCCAGGCGCACCTGGGGCGCGGCGGGCTGCGCTTCAATCCGGTGCTGCTGGAAGAAAACCGCACGGCGTTCTTTACCGACGTTATCCCCCACGAAATGGCCCACTGGCTGGTGTTCCACCTGGAGAACGGCCCGCGGCTCAAACCCCACGGGCGCGAATGGCAAACGGTGATGCGCGATCTTTATGCCCTGACGCCCCGGGTGACCCACCGGCTGGACGTCAGCCGGGCACGATCGGCGCCGTACCGCTACGCTTGCCGCTGTGGCGATCACTACTTCACCCCCCAGCGCCATGCCCAGCGGCATAAAGGGCGGCGCTATCGCTGTCGGCAGTGCGCTCAGACGTTGGTCTATCTTGGCCGCACGCTGCCCGAAAATTCTTTATAGTCACCTGTTAATAAAGGGAATTTTTTTAATACCAAGGTCTAAATGGAAGGCCGCTTCGAGACCTATATGCTGGGAGCGAAGCACATAAAGTCGGCACGCTTAACCAGAACGCGGGCGGACGCTGTTTTGCCTGGTTCTCACCCTGATCAAGAGGTTCGTTATGACTGAGCAGCAAAAGAACATCTATCCGGTTCCCGAAGCGCTGGCGAAGCGTGCCTGGATCGACAAGGCCGACTACGAGGCGCTTTATCGCCAGTCCATCGAAGATCCTGAGGGCTACTGGGCGGAGCAGGCCAAGCGGCTCGACTGGATCAAGGCGCCTACCAAGATCAAGAATACGTCGTTTGACGTAAACAACGTCGATATTCGCTGGTTTGAAGACGGCACCCTCAACGCCAGCGTCAACTGCCTCGATCGTCACCTCGAAACCCGCGGCGACCAGCCGGCGATCATCTGGGAAGGCGACGACCCGGCGAACGACAAGACGCTCACCTATCGCGAGCTTTACGAGCGGACCTGCCAGCTGGCCAACGCCTTCAAGGAGCTGGGAGTTAACAAGGGCGACGTGGTTACCCTCTACATGCCGATGATCCCCGAGGCCGCCATCGCCATGCTCGCCTGCGCGCGTATCGGGGCGATTCACTCGGTTATCTTCGGCGGCTTCTCACCGGACGCCATTGCCCAGCGTGTGACCGGCGCGAAGTCCAAGCTGGTCATCACCGCCGACGAGTCGGTGCGCGGCGGCAAGCATGTGCCGCTCAAGGACAACGTCGATGCCGCGCTGACCCGTGATGGCACCGAGGTGTGCGAAAACGTCCTGGTGGTCAAGCGTACCGGCGGCGAGATCGACTGGCATGAGGGTCGCGACATCGAGTATGACGATCTCGTCTCCCGGCAGGCCACCGACTGTCCGGCCGAGGAGATGAGCGCCGAGGATCCGCTGTTCATCCTCTATACCTCGGGCTCCACCGGCGCGCCCAAGGGCATGAAGCACACCACCGGCGGCTATCTGGTGCACGCCGCCATGACCCATCAGTACGTCTTTGACTATCACGATGGCGATATCTACTGGTGCACCGCCGACGTTGGCTGGATTACCGGGCACAGCTATATCGTCTACGGGCCGCTGGCCAACGGGGCGACCACGCTGATGTTTGAAGGCGTACCCAGCTACCCGACGCCCGGCCGCATCGGCGAGGTGGTCGACAAGCACAAGGTCAATATTCTCTATACGGCGCCCACTGCTATCCGTGCTCTGCGCGCCCACGGCGACGACGTCATGGATACCAGCAGCCGGGAGAGCCTGCGAGTGCTGGGTACCGTGGGCGAGCCCATCAACCCCGAGGCCTGGGAGTGGTACTACCGGGTCATCGGCAACTCGAAGTGTCCGGTCGTCGATACCTGGTGGCAGACCGAGAACGGCGGCATCCTGATTTCGCCGCTGCCCGGGGCCACCGACCTCAAGCCGGGCTCCGCCACCCTGCCGCTGTTCGGCGTCAAGGCGGGTATCATCGATAACGACGGCAACCTGCTGGAAGGCGAGGCCGAGGGCAACCTGGTGATTCTGGACGCCTGGCCGGGGATCGCACGCTCCATCTGGGGAGATCACGAGCGTTTCGTGCAGACCTACTTCTCGACCTACCCGGGCATGTACTTCACCAGCGATGCGGCCCGCCGCGACGAGGACGGCTACTACTGGATCACCGGGCGGGTCGACGACGTGCTCAACGTCTCCGGCCACCGCATGGGCACCTCCGAGATCGAGTCGTCGCTGGTTGCCCACGATAAAGTGGCCGAAGCCGCCGTGGTCGGTTTCCCCCACGACATCAAGGGTCAGGGCATCTATATCTATGTCACCCTCAACGAAGACTTCGAACCGAGCGACGAGCTCAGGAAGGAGCTGGTCCAGTGGGTGCGCAAGGATATCGGCCCCATCGCCTCGCCGGACATCATCCAGTGGGCCGCCGATCTGCCCAAGACGCGTTCGGGCAAGATCATGCGCCGCATCCTGCGCAAGATTGCCGCCAACGAGACCGAAGGCCTGGGCGATACCAGCACGCTTGCCGACCCCAGCGTCGTCGACGAGCTGATCGAGCACCGCGCCAACCGCTGAGTCGCGGCGCCTTTCGCTAAACCCCTCCAATGCCGGCCGCGTGCCGGCATTGTCGTTTTCGGGCGGCAGCGGCGTGTCAAGGCGCCCTGCGCGGATAAAAAAGCGACGGGCGTGCCCGCTGCCCTTGGGCAGGATGAAGCCCTTGGGGTACCATTCGACAGGTGCCGCCGCCGTTATCGGTGCGACAGTCACCTGACGGCCGCTCAAGGATCCGGAGGAGACCCCATGGCTATTGCCCACAAGTTCATCGTCGCTGACGACCATCCGCTGTTCCGCGCCGCGTTGACCCAGGCGCTGCGCCAGCTGGCGCCCGAGGCGGACATTGTCGAAGCCGACACCATGGAAGCCACCAAGGAGGCGGTCAACCGGCATCCGGATGCTGACCTGGTGCTGCTCGACCTGCACATGCCCGGCGCCAACGGCTTTTCCGGGCTGATCCAGCTGCGCGGGCAGATGCCCGACATTCCGGTGGTGGTCATCTCGGGCAGCGACGAGCCCTACGTGGTGCGCCGGGCACTGGACTACGGCGCCTCGGGCTTCATCCCCAAGTCGTCCTCGCTTGCGCTGATTGCCGAGGCGGTGGGCGAAGTGCTCGACGGCGAAGTCTGGCTGCCCGAGGCGCTTGCCGGCGTGCTCGACGACACCAACGAGGAAGAGGCGCGCTTTGCCGAGGCCATTGCCTCGCTTACGCCCCAGCAGTTTCGCGTGCTCAACATGCTCACCGAAGGCCTGCTGAACAAGCAGATCGCCTACGAGCTCAACGTTTCGGAAGCCACCATCAAGGCCCACGTCACCGCCATCCTGCGCAAGCTCGGCGTGCACTCGCGCACCCAGGCGGTCATCGCCGCCCAGAAGCTTGAGGTAGAGCCGCCTAAGCTTGAATCCTGAGGCAAAGCGCTAGGCTTGCGGCTGCGCCCCGCGGCTGGCCTGCAGCGTGCGGGTCAAAAGCGCCCGCAGGGCCGCCGGGCGTACCGGCTTTTGCAGCAGGTGGTGGCCGGCGCGGCGAACCTCGTCGGCCACCGCTTCGCTGCGGTCGGCGGTGATCACGATGCCGGGCACTTCGCCCTGCAGGCGCTCGCCCAGGGCCTCCAGCGCCATCAGGCCGGTCACTTCGTTATCCAGGTGGTAGTCGGCGAGTATCGCCTCCGGGTCGCCCTCCATATTGCGCAGAATCGACTTGGCGCCGCCGATGCTGGTGGCGGTGAATACCTCGCACCCCCAGCCGCCGAGCATGGCGGCCATGCCTTCAAGAATCAGCGATTCGTTATCGATGCACACAATGCGCGTGCCGGCGAGCTTGTGGCCCGCCCGGCGGCTCGGCTCGGGCGCGGCGTCTGCGACGGCCCGGGCGTCCACCACCGGCACGCTGACGCTGAAGACGGTGCCCGCCCCTTCCCAGGAGCGCACCGCGATGGGGTGATCCAGCACCCGGCTCATGCGCTCGGCAATGGACAGGCCCAGCCCCAGCCCTTTCTCGTTTTCGCGGTGGCGCGAGGTCTGATCCAGGCGGCGAAATTCCTGGAAAATTTCCGCCTGCTTGGCCTCGGCGATGCCCGGGCCGGTGTCCCAGACCTCGATGCGCAGCCGCTCCCCGGCGCGCCGGCACCCGAGCAGCACGCGGCCCTCCCGGGTATAGCGCAGGGCGTTGGAGAGAAAGTTCTGCACGATGCGGCGCAGCATCTGGGCGTCGGAGTCCACCCACTGTCCGGTGGGCACCACGGTCAGGTCCAGCCCCCGGTCGGCGGCCATGACGTCGAACTCGGCGCGCAGCGGGTGGAAAATATCGGCCAGGGCAAAGTGGCTGCGCCGGGCCGTGAGCGCGCCGGCATCGAGCTTGGAAATATCCAGCAGCGTGCCTAATAGCTCTTCGGCGGCCTGCAGCGAGTTGTCGATATGGTCGATAGTGTGGCGGTCGCCCTTGGCGGTATGGTTCTGCGCCAGCGCCGAGGTAAACAGCCGCGCGGCGTTGAGCGGCTGCAGCAGGTCGTGGCTGGCGGCGGCGAGAAAGCGCGTCTTGGAGGCGTTGGCATCCTCCGCCAGCTGCTTGGCGCGGGATAGCTCCTGGGTGCGCTCGTGCACCCGCTCTTCCAGGGTTTCGTTGGTTTCCTTGAGGGCGATCTCAGCCAGGCGGCGCTCGGTGATGTCCTGGTAGAGGGCAAAAAAGCCGAGGATGGCGCCGCCGTCGTCAAAGTGCGGGGTGTAGGTCACCAGCATATGGTGGCGCTCGCCGCCGATGGGCATGGCCACTTCAAAGCTGACCCGCTCGCCGGCAAGCGTTCGCTGGAACCAGTCGGCGCGCTCCCGGGCGCGGTCGGCGGGCATGACGTCGGCAAAGCGCCGGCCGATCACCGCGTGGCGGTCCACGCCGAAGGCCTGCTCGTAGGCGCGGTTGGTAAACAGGTAGCGGCAGTCCTTGTCGAAGTAGGCGATCAGCGCCGGCACGTTGTCGGTGTAGATGCGGATGTTGTTTTCCGAGCGGATCAGCGCCTCTTCGGTGCGCTTTTGCCGGGTAATGTCCTGATAGGTATAGACAAAGCCGCCGCCGGGCATGGGGGTGCCCTGGACCTCCAGCACGCTGCCGTCCTGACGGTAGCGCACGTAGCGGTGGGGCTGGCCCTCGCGGATATTGTCGAGCAGAAGCTCGACGTGTTCCTCGGGATCCCCGGGGCCGTATTCGCCGCTGTGGGCGTTATAGCGGAAAATGCGGTCGATGGGCGCGCCCACCCGGATCAGGTGGTCGGGAAAGCGGAACAGCTCCAGATAGCGCTGGTTCCACACCACCAGCCGCAGGTGCTGGTCGACCACGCTGATGCCCTGGCTGATGTTTTCGATGGTGGCCTGGAGCAGAGCGCGGTTGAACTCGAGCACCTGGGAGGCCTCATCGACGATGGAAATGACGTCGGAGATGCCGATGCCGCGCCCCTGCAGCGCCGAGTTGACCACAATGCGCGCCGACGACGCGCCGAGCACCGAGGCCAGGAAGCGCTCGGTGAACTGGATGACGTCGATGGAGGCTCGGGCGTCGTCGTCAAGGGTGGTGCCGTTGCGCCGAGCGTAGTTGTTAAAGGCAGTGGCCACCTGGTTTGCGCCGAGAAAACGTTCGCACAGCACTTTCAGGTCGCCCACCGTGGTGGCGCCGAGCCAGGGGCGGTTGACCGAGGTCTGACGGGTTTCCACGCTGTCCACAAATAGCGACGCCTGGATGCGCTCCACCACCCGCTGGGTGCTCAGCTGGGAGATAAAGATGTAGCAGAACAGGTTGAGCCCCAGCGAAAGCATGACCCCGTGGGTGAAGGGGTCGCCCAGCTCCAGGCCAAAAAGCTCAATGGGCGAGAGCCAGCCGATGCCCAGCGGGCCATCAATGACCCAGCCGCCGGGCAGTACGCCAGCGTTGGCAAGCGCCGGGCCCAGCAGGCTGTAGACCCAGACGGCAAAGCCTGCGTTCAGCCCCACGATAACCCCCAGCCAGTTGCCGCGCTTCCAGTAAAGGCCGCCGATCAGCGCCGGGGCGAACTGCGCAGCGGCGGCAAAGGAGAGCATGCCGATGGCGGAAAGCGACGTAAGTTCGGCCAGCAGGCGGTAGAAGCCGTAGGCCAGGATCAGCACGGCGACGATGGTAAAGCGCCGCACGCGCAGCACCAGGCGACCGTAGTCTCGGGCCTGGGTGTCGAACCAGCGCAGGCGAAAAAGCGCGGGAATAACGATCTCGTTGGAGACCATGATCGACACCGCCACGGTAGCGACCAGAACCATGCTGGTGGCGGCGGAAAAGCCGCCGATGAAGGTCAGAAGCGGCAGCCAGCCGTGGTCTGATGCCATGGACAGCGCCAGCACGTAGGTGTCGGGCTGGATATCGGTATCGCCAAATAGCCACAGTCCGGCGCCGGCCAGAGGCACCACAAAAAACGCTACCGCCGCCAGGTAAAGCGGAAACAGCCAGCGCGCCCGCCGGGCGTCGTCCGGGTGGGTGTTTTCCACCACGGCGACGTGGAACTGGCGCGGCAGGCAGAAAATCGCCAGCATGGCGAGCAGCGTCTGGGCCCAGAAACCGTGGGCGAAATCCTGTTCGGCCAGCTGGCGCTCCAGCTGGAGCTGGCCGTCGGCGTAGCGGGCAAGCTCGCCCAGCCCGTCGAACATGCCCCAGGTCACCACCGCGCCGAGAATCACGAACGCCGCCAGCTTGACCAGCGACTCGAAGGCCACGGCGTGGATCAGCCCTTCGTGGTGTTCGGTGGCGTCGGTGTGGCGGGTGCCGAATAAAATGGCGAACAGCGCCATGACCGCGGCAATGTAAAAGGCAGCGTCGCCAAACAGCGGCGCGTGCTGGGCGCTGGCGCTGTCGGTGAGGATGCTGAACGACGTGGCCACGGCTTTGAGCTGCAGGGCGATGTAGGGCAGCGTGCCGATCAGCGCGATCAGGCTGGCAAAGACCGCCAGCGACTGGGCCTTGCCGTAGCGCGAGGCGATGAAGTCGGCAATCGAGGTGATGTTCTGGTGCTTGGCGACGCGAATCATCTTGGAAAGCACCGGCCAGAACAGCAGAAACGTCAGCACCGGCCCGACAAAAATGCTGGCAAAGGACCAGCCCGAGGTGGCCGCCTGGCCCACGGCGCCGTAAAACGTCCAGGACGTGCAGTAAATCGCCAGCGCCAGGCTGTAGATCAGCGGGCGGCGGCGGCTGGCCCCGTGGGTGTGGGCCCGGCGGTCGCCGTACCAGGCAATGCCGAACAGCACCGCAATGTACAAAAGCGATACCGCGATGAGTAGCCCTGCATAAAACATCGAACGCTCCCGCCGTGGCGCACCGCGGCCCGGGCCGCCGGTAGAAAACGCCCATTCTAGGTGAAATGGGCGTAGGCGTCAGGCGGCCGGAGTGAAGGAGTGGCCGTATCAGACCTCCCGGGGCGGCCGGCACGCGGTGATGTACAAGGGGGCGCTGTCGCGCAGGGTGCGAAGCTCATTCATCGCCGGCTTGCCGGAGTCATCATCCAGCGGCACCAGCTCCCGAGTGTCGCAGTTGATCAGGTAGGGGGTGGGGGTGACCACGTCGGCATAGTGGCGCTCGAAGTGATAGACGATCAGCTCGGTGACGGGCGTTTCCTCCCGGGCGCCGTGGTGGATGTTGTCGCGGTCGACCACGCTGAACGCGTCCACCATGGGAAAGATAAACGTCCAGGGCCGCCAAACGGCGCTGCCGGTCTCCTTGGAAATCACCACGGCGCTTTCCGGCAGCTGCTGCTGCTTGTGCTCGAACCAGCGGTATTCCGCGTTGATCTGATAGCCCAGCATGCCCAGTCCGGCGCAGACCGGAACGATCCATTTGGGCAGGCGTTTGCCGCTCAGGGTGCGCAAAAACAGGCCGATGCCCGCGGCGGCCAGGCCGGAAACCACGGCGGCGATCAAGTGCCAGAGCATGGCGTCTCCTCGATGACGGGGCGCTAACGCCGGCGCGAGGCGTTGACGCGGTGGAAAAAAGGCGGACTTCCTTACGGAAGCCCGCCGGGTCAGAGTGGCAATAGCCAGATGGCCGCGTATCAGCGCGGTGTCATCATGCGTCAGTGCCGACTCAGGTGCGGCGCGTTGCCGGCCCCTTTGGGATAGCGCACGCTTTCCACCAGCAGCTGGATTTCCCTGGGCGGTGCGGCTGTGACGCTGGAAACGGCGAAGGCCACGGCGAAGTTCATCATCGCCCCCAGCGCCCCGAAGGACTGCGGGGAGATGCCCAGCACCCAGTTTTCCGGCGTGTTGGCCAGCATGTTGGTGCCGGGAATGAAGAACCAGCCCAGGTAGGTGAAGATATACAAAAGCGTGGTCAGAAGCCCGGTAAGCATACCGGCTACGGCACCGCGGTTGTTGATGCGCTTGGAGAAGATACCCATCATCAGCACCGGGAACAGCGAGGCACCGGCGATCCCGAAGGCCAGCGCCACGGTTTGCGCGGCAAAACCGGGCGGATTGAGTCCCAGGTAGGTGGCGAGCAGGATCGCCCCGGCCATGGAGATCCGCGCGGCGAGCATTTCTCCCTTTTCGGTGATGTTGGGATTAAGGGTGTTTTTGATCAGGTCGTGGCTTACCGCCGATGAAATCGCCAGCAATAGCCCCGCCGCCGTCGAGAGCGCTGCCGCCACGCCGCCGGCCGCAATCAGGCCGATGACCCAGGGCGGCAGGTTGGCGATTTCGGGGTTGGCCAGCACCAGGATGTCGTTGTTGACCGCAAGCTCGTTGCCTTCCCAGCCGAACTCCTCGGCCTTGTCGGCAAAGGCGTCGCTGTCGTCGTTGTAGAGCTGGATGCGATCGTCGCTGTTCTTGTCCTCGAAGGTGATCAGGCCGGTGTCTTCCCAGGAGCGGATCCAGCCGGGGCGATCTTCATAGAGGATGGGGTTTTGCGCGGCGGCGTCGTAGTCCTCGGTCTGCTGCGCCATGTCGGGGTATACGGTGGTCAGGAGGTTGAGCCTGGCCATGGAGCCTACCGCCGGCGCGGTGACGTACAAAAGGGCGATGAACACCAGCGCCCAGCCCGCCGACCAGCGCGCGTCCGCCACCTTGGGTACGGTGAAAAAGCGAATGATGACGTGGGGTAGCCCGGCGGTACCCACCATCAGCGACAGCGTAAACAGCACCATATTGAGCTTGTTGTCGACGTCGGCGGTGTAGGCGTTGAACCCCAGCGCAGTCACCACCTGGTCGAGCTTGTCCAGAAGCGGCATGCCGGATTCGGTATGGGTACTGAACATGCCGAACATGGGGATGGGGTTGCCGGTGAGGTGCATGGCGATGAATATCGCCGGAATGGTGTAGGCGATGATCAGCACCACGTACTGGGCTACCTGGGTATAGGTGATGCCCTTCATGCCGCCGAACACCGCGTAGAGGAACACGATCAGCGCGGCAATCCAGATGCCCAGGGTGTTGGACACCTCAAGAAAGCGCGAGAACGCCACGCCGGCCCCGGTCATCTGGCCGATGACGTAGGTGGTCGACGCAATGATCAGACAGACCACGGCGATCAGGCGCGCCGTGTTGCTGTAGAAGCGGTCGCCGATAAAGGCCGGAACGGTGAATTTGCCGAACTTGCGCAGGTAGGGAGCAAGCAGCATGGCAAGCAGCACATAGCCGCCGGTCCAGCCCATCAGGTAGGTCGAGTTGGCGTAGCCGCCGGCGGCCAGCAGCCCTGCCATGGAAATAAACGACGCCGCCGACATCCAGTCCGCCGCCGTGGCCATGCCGTTGGTAATGGGGTGCACGCCGCCGCCGGCAACGTAGAAGTCCTTGGTCGAGCCGGCGCGCGCCCAGACGGCGATGCCGATGTAGAGCGCGAAAGAGGCGCCCACAAAGAGTATGTTGATGATGAACTGATCCATGCTGGCTTACTCCCCGAGGCTGTATTTGGCGTCGAGCCGGTTCATCTTCCAGGCGTAGAAGAAGATCAGCGCGATAAAGGTCAAAATCGAGCCCTGCTGGGCAAACCAGAAGCCCAGGTCGGTACCGCCGATGGGGATACCCGCCAGCAACGGGCGAAACAGAATGGCGCAGCCGTACGAGACAAAGGCCCAGACGACCAGGCAGCCAAGGATGGTGCGCACGTTGGCTTTCCAATAGGCCGCAGCGTTGGTGTTGTCATCTGCCATGGCGTAGTTCTCCGCTTGTGATTGTTTAAGGTTGGAGACGGTATGTAAGTGCCGTCGCGCACGGGCGGTGGCCCGGCACAACGTGCTTTTATAGTGGGCAAAAAGCGCCAAAAAGAAATCCAGACTTTGGTCTCTACACTAAGGTATCAATCGCCCGGCACTCTCCATGGTGTAGGCCGTGGTGTGGATCGTGGTGTGGGTCGTGGTGGAGGTGATGCTGATATAAGCGGCGCTGATGAATATGACGATGGTATAGGTGCCGGCGCGCGCCATAGCGACGATACTGCCGGTATCTGCCTTTCTTGTTGCCGGGGGTGTCATGGTTGATGTCGAGCTGTCCCAGCCGCCTTTTTCCCTGCTCGACGCGGCGGGGCGCGAGCATGCCCGGCGCGGCATGGACATCGCCTGTTTCGAGCGCGGCGACATCCTGCTGGATACCGGGCAGGCCGGCGAGTTTCTTTACCTGATCCACCGGGGCGAGGTTGCCGAGGTGGACCCGACGCTGCCCGACGCCACCGCGCGCATCGGCCTTTATACCGCCGGCGACGTGTTCGGCGCCATCAGCATCATCAACGGCCAGAGCCGCTACCGCTTTATCGCCGAGCAGGAGTGCGTGTGCTACCTGGTGCCCAAGGTGCTTTTTCAGCAGCTGTGCCGCGCCTGCCCCGAGTTTGATGCCTATTTTCGTCAGTCGCTGGCGCGCAAGGCGCGCCGGCTGACGGAAAAGCGCGCCCAGGGCGGGGTGACCATGGCCGGCTTCATGCTGGCCAAGGTGCGCGACTGCATGCGTACGCCCCGCCGGCTGGCGGCCGGCACCGATATCGCCGAAGCGGTGGCGCAGCTCAACCGTCATCACGTCGACAGCCTGCTGGTCGAGGGGGAAGACGGCTACGGCATGCTGACCAAGACCGACCTGCTCAACGCCATGGTGCTGGACGGCGCCTCGCGGCAGAGCCCGGTGGGCGAACTTGCCCGCTACGCGCTGATCACGGTAACGCCTGAGCAATACCTGTTCGAGGCGCTGGTGCTGATGACCCGCCGTCAGGTGTCCCGGGTGGTGGTGCTGGAAGGAGAGGCGCCGGTCGGCGTGGTCGAGCTGACCGACGTGCTGAGCTATTTTTCCAGCCGCAGCTACGTAGTGAGCCTGCAGGTAGAGCAGGCCGCCGACCTGGAGGCGCTGGCCGCGGCCAGCCGGCGCACGCCGGAGCTGGTCAGCGCGCTGATGGCGCAAGGGGTCAAGCTGCGCTTTGCCATGGAGCTGCTGGCAGCGCTCAACGGCCGGATCATCCACAAGGCCTGGACGTTCTGCGTCGAGGCGCGCTATCAAAGCGCGAGCTGCCTGATGGTAATGGGCAGCGAAGGCCGCGGCGAGCAGATCTTGAAGACCGACCAGGACAACGGGCTGATCCTTGAAGACGACCTGGACTGGCCAGGCGCCGACGACACCATGCAGCGCTTCAGCGACGCCCTGGCGACGCTTGGCTACCCGCCGTGCCCGGGGCATATCATGGTCTCCAACCCCGAGTGGCGGGGCAGCGTCAGCGAGTGGCAGGCGCGCATTGCGCGCTGGGTCGCCGCCCGGGACGGCGACAGCCTGATGAAGCTTGCCATCATGCTCGATGCCCACGCCGTGGCTGGCAACGCCACGCTGCTCGAGCGCGTGCGCGAGACGCTGTTTGCGCATTGCGCCGACGACGAGCTGCTGCTCTCCTACTTTGCCCGGGCGGCGCTGCGCTTCTCGACGCCGTTGACCCTGTTTGGCTCGCTGAAAAAGCCCCAGCACGGCATCGACATCAAGAAGGGCGGCATTTTTCCCATCGTTCACGGCGTGCGCACCATGGCGCTTGAGCGGCGCATCAAGGCGACCTCGACCTTTGCCCGGCTGGACGCGCTGGTGGCAGACGGCCGGCTGAAGCGCCGCTTTGCCGACGACGTTGGCGAGGCGCTGTCGCTGTTCAGCGAGCTCAGGCTCAAGGGCCAGCTGGCGGAGGACGAAACCAGCGGACAGGGCCGCGACCGGGTGGTGGTGCAGGCGCTGTCGTCCCTTGAGCGCGACCTCTTGCGCGAGGCGTTGCACATCGTCAAGGATCTTAAGCAGCGGCTGTCGCACCGCTACCACCTGGAATATGCCTAAGCGGCCGTCAATGTTGGTGGGGCGGCGCCGGGTGTTGCTACAATAGCGGCCATGTATTTCGCGTCGTGGCGCCGTCCGACGTCACTCGCCGCCCCCTTTTACCACCAACACGCGCAGATTCCCCATGTCGCATCCCGATCCCGTGCAAGCCCATGATTCCGTCGTTTCCGCCGCCTTAGAAGACGACGCACCGTCGGCAGACGACGTGCGCCGCAAGCGCGACTTCAACAAGCTGCAAAAACGCCTGCGCCGCCAGACCGGCAACGCCATTATCGACTACCGCATGATCGAGGAAGGCGACAGGGTGATGGTGTGCCTGTCCGGCGGCAAGGACAGCTATACCATGCTTGAGATGCTGCGCAGCCTGCAGCGCAGCGCGCCGGTGCGCTTTTCGCTGGTGGCGGTCAATCTCGACCAGAAGCAGCCGGGCTTTCCCGAGCACGTGCTGCCCGACTACCTGGACGGGCTCGGCGTGGACTACCACATCCTCGAGCGCGACACCTACTCGGTGGTCAAGGAGAAAACCCCCGCGGGCAAGTCGACCTGCGCGCTGTGCTCGCGGCTGCGCCGGGGCTCGCTTTACGGCTTTGCCGAAGAGATCGGCGCCACCAAGATAGCGCTTGGCCACCACCGCGAAGACATTCTGGAGACGCTGTTTCTCAATATGTTCTTTGGCGGCAGCCTGAAGGCGATGCCGCCCAAGCTGCTCTCCGACGATGCCAAAAACATCGTCATCCGCCCGCTTGCCTACTGCAAGGAAGCCGATATCGCCGAGTTTTCCCGGCAGATGGCATACCCCATCATCCCCTGCAACCTGTGCGGCTCCCAGCCCAACATGCAGCGCCAGAACGTCAAGGCGATGCTCAATGACTGGGATAAAAACCATCCGGGCCGGCTGGAAAGCATGTTCAAGGCGGTGACCAACGTCGCCCCGTCCCAGCTTGCCGACCGCGAGCTGTTTGACTTCGAACGGCTGGAAGCCAGCCAGGCCGAAGCGCTGGCCGGGCGCATCCAGGCCGTCAACGTCGGCTGACGGCGGCCCTCAGGAGCTGGCGGCTTCCTGGGCCTCTTCTTCGGCCAGCGCCAGCAGGCGCTGCATTCCCAGAATGTTCACCTCGCGGCCGGAGACGGCCACCAGCTCCTGGGTTTGGAAGCGGCTCAGAATGCGGCTGACGGTTTCCACCGCGAGGCCCAGGTAGTTGCCGATGTCCGCCCGGGCCATGGAGAGTCGAAAGCTGTAGGGCGAGTAGCCCCGGCGGCGGAAACGATCGGACAGCGTGATCAGAAAGCTGGCCATGCGCTGGTCGGCGGTCTTGCGCGACAAAAGGCGCATCATGCGGCGATCGTCGCGCAGCTCCTTGCTCATGCTGCGATATAGCTGAAGGCGCAGCTCCGGCAGCTCTTCCGAGAGCAGATCGAGGCGGTCGAAGGGGATCTCGCAGACGGTAGTGGTCTCCAGGGCGATGGCGCTGCCCGGGTAGCTTGACTCGTCGATGCCGTCGAGCCCGACCAGTTCGCTTGGCAGGTAGAAGTTGGTGAGCTGGTCGTTGCCGCCGCCTTCGATGGCAACCTGCTTGAGGCTGCCCGAGCGAACGGCAAAGACGCTGGTGAAGGTATCGCCCTGGCGAAACAGCGGCTCGCCCTTTTTCAGCGGCGCGCGCCGCCGAATGATGGCGTCGAACTGACTCATGTCGTCAAGCTCGAGGGCAAGCGGCAGGCACAGCGAGCTTAAGCTGCAGGTCTGGCAGCGGGTTTCGTGGAGCAGGGGGCGCCGACGGCTGAGTGGTTCCGGCATGCAGTCCTCCGTGAAGTAGGTCACGGCGCTATTATGGAAGCAAGCGCGGGTAACCCACAAGCCGCCGGTGACGCTTTGCCGCTAGCGGTGCGCGTCGAACGCTCGGGCCAGCCGGTGGAGCACCAGCCGTCCGTCGGGCGTAGCGCTCAGGATATCGCCGTTTCGCTCGACTAGCCCGTCGTGGTGGGCGTCGTCCAGCCGAGCCAGCGCCGCGGCAAAATAGCGCGGCGCGTCAATCCCGAAACGCCGGCCCAGGGCGGCAAGGTCCAGTTGGGCGTCGCACATCAGCCGCTCGATGGCGGCGCGGCGAATGTCGTCATCGCGCTCAAGGCGCAGGCCGCGCGCGGTAGCCAGGCGGCCGTCGTCCAGGGCGCTGGCGTAATCGCCGAGCCGGGCGGGGTTCTGCGCGTAGGCGTCGTCGATACGCGAGGCGGCCGATACGCCAAGCCCCAGCAGGTCGCAGTGGCCGTGAGTGGTATAGCCCTGGAGGTTGCGCCCCAGGGTCTGCTGCCGTGCGGCCACGGCGAGGCTGTCGTTTGGCCGGGCAAAGTGATCCATGCCGATGTGCACATAGCCTGCTCGGCCGAGCTGCTCGGCGGCCAGCTGCAGCATGGCCAGGCGGTCCGCCGCGGCGGGCAGTTGGGCGCTGTCGATGCGCTGCTGGCGCGGCCCCCGCCGGGGGCGATAAGCATAGTCCTTGTGAACATAGTCCTGGAGGGTGATGCGCGCCGGGTTCAGCTCGATGACGTCGGCCAGGGTGGCGGCGAAGCTGTCTCGGGTCTGACGGGGCAGGCCGTAGCCGATGTCCAGGTTCAGCGAGCGAAAGCCCAGCCGGTGGGCTTCTTCCATCAGCGTTTCGGTCATGATCCGCGGCTGCTCGCGGCGGATGGCCTGCTGCACCTCGGGGTTGAAGTCCAGCACCTCCAGGCTCAGCCGGTTGAAACCCAGCACCTGCAGGTGGCGCAGGGTGAAGACGTCGGCTTCGCGGGGATCGATTTCAATGGCGTAGTCGCGCTCCGAGGATGACGACAGACCGAAGCGGGCGTCAAGGCGGTCAAAGAGGTCGCTCATCTGGGAAAGGGAGAGAAACGTCGGCGTGCCGCCGCCCCAGTAAAGCTGCTCCACCGGGCGCGTGCGGTCCAGATGGCGGGCGGTAAGCACCATTTCCCGATCCAGCCGCGACAGATAGGGCTCGGCCCGGGAGGTGTCGCGGGTGATGATGCGCGGGCAGGTGCAGTAGCCGCAGCTTTGGCGGCAAAAGGGTACGTGCACGTAAAGCGAAAGCCCGCGGCCGCCGGCGTTGCTGCGCTCAAGCGCCCGGCAGAGGTCGTCGCCGCCGAAGGCGTCGTGAAACGCCCCGGCGTTGGGGTACTGGTGATAGCGCGGGCCGCCGGCGCCGTGGTGGCGGCGCAGGGCGTCCTGGCGGGCAGCAGTCAGCGCTGCGGCATCGAAAAACAAAGGGGCAGCGCTGGCCATGGCAGACAACTCCGGTGGGAAGAACGCAAGGATGATGCTGCCATCCTAGCGCCGGGCCCGAGGGCAGGAGTTGAGCTATATCAATTAAGCGCCGGACATTTCCGCCACGGTGGCCATCTGGTACGTCGACCACAGCTGCCACAGGGCAAAGCCGATAATCAGCAGAGCGGCGACGGTGCGGGTGGCCGGGTGGCGAATCAAGGCGCTTAACTGGCGGGCGGCAAAGCCGGTCGCCAACAGCGCCGGCAGCGTGCCCAGGCCAAAGGCGCCCATGAGCAACGCCCCGCGCCCCGGGTCGGCCATGGCCAGGCTCCAGGCGAGCATGGAATAGACCAGCCCGCAGGGTAGCCAGCCCCAGACCGCGCCCAGGGCAAACGCCTGGGGCAGCTTGACCACCGGCATCAGCCGCCGACCGAAAGGTTCGATGTAGCGCCAGAAGCGCCGGCCTACGGCCTCGACCTTTAAAAGCCCTTTCCACCAGTTGGCGATGTACAGCGCCATCAAAATCAGCATCACCGCGGCGAATACCTGCAGCGCCAGGCGCGCCGCCGGGGTAACGGAGAACACCGTGCCAAGCGTTGCCACCAGCGCGCCGGCGATCATGTAGCTGGAAATACGGCCCAGGTTGTAGCTCAGCAAAAGCCCGGAAAGCCTGGCCGGGTGGCGCATGCTGGGCGGAACGGCAAAGGTCAGCGCGCTCATGATGCCGCCGCACATGCCGATGCAGTGGGCCCCGCCCATCAAGCCGAAGACAAAGGCCGCCAGCACCGGCGGCAGATCAAGGCCCGTGGGATTCATTGCGGTCGTCCTCCTTGCGCTGCTTTTGCCGCTCGCGTGCGGCCTCGGCGTTGTGCCGGCGGCGCTCGCGCTCTTCCGGCGTCAGGTCGTTTTCGTCCTCGTCAAAGAGAATGCGATACGCCGGTCCTTCCAGGTCGTCAAACTGGTTGTTTTTCACCGCCCAGAAAAATGCCCAGACGGCGATGCTCAAAAACAGCAGCGAGATGGGAATCAGCAGATAAAGAATTTTCATGCGGCCACCGGTGACGGAGAAGAGACGTGGGGCGCCGGCCGGGTTTTCCAGCGCGTCAGGCGCAGGGCGTTGCCCACCACAACAAGCGAGCTTGCCGACATGCCGATGGCGGCAAGCCAGGGCGGTACCACGCCGATGGCGGCGAGCGGCAGCGCCGCGGCGTTGTAGCACACCGACCAGACCATATTCTGACGCATGATACGCCTGGTGGCTCGGGAGATTTCAACCGCCTCGGCAATGCGTACAAGCCGGGGGCTGAGCAGTACTGCATCGGCCCGGGTGCGGGCAAGGTCGGTGGCGCTGTTCATGGCAATGGCAACGTCGGCGCCGGCAAGCACCGGTACGTCATTGATGCCGTCGCCCACCATGGCCACGGTTTCGCCCTCGGCCTGCAGCGCCTGGATGCGCTCGAGTTTGTTTTCCGGGCTTTGCCCGGCGTGCCAGGTGGCAATGCCAAGCGCCGCGGCAAGCTCGCCCACCGCGGCGGGGGTGTCGCCGGAGAGCAGCTCGACCTCAAGCCCCCGGGCTTTCAGCGCGGCAACGGTCTCGGCGGCGTCTTCCCGCACGGCGTCGTGGAGCCGGAACCAGGCCCGGGGGGCGCCGTCTTCGCTGAGCAGCAGCCACTGGCCGTTGTCCGGCGTGCCAGGCGGGGTCTGGCCGGCGGTGGCAAAGGCGGGTTTGCCCAGCCGCCAGCGTTGGCCGTCAATCCGGCCTTCGAGCCCCTGGCCGGTGACGCTAGCGATATCGTGGGCGCTGAGCGTGGCCTCGCGGTAGGGCGCAAACGCCCGGGCGATGGGATGCTCCGAGCGGGCTTCAAGCGCGGCGGCGAGCGCCCGGGCGCGCTCGGCGGAGAGGTTTTCGGCGAGCGGCCGGGTGTCCATCAGCTGCATTTCGCCCCGGGTGAGCGTGCCGGTTTTATCGAAAATGACCCGGTGCGCGCCGGAGAGCGTTTCCAGGGCATCGGCCCGGGTGACCAGCACGCCGCGCCGGCGCAGCTGGCCGTGGCCGGCGGTGAGCGCGGTGGGCGTGGCCAGCGCCAGGGCGCAGGGGCAGGTTACCACCAGAACCGAGAGCATCACCCAGAGGACCCGCGAGGGGTCGATAAACCACCAGACCACCGCCACCGCCGCGGCGACCATCAACAGGCGCAGGACGAACACGTGGGCCATGCGCGCGGCCATTTGCGCAAGCCGGGGGCGGCTGGCGAAGGCGCGGTCGGTGAGATCGAGGATGCCCGCCACCCGGGCGTTGGCGCCGGCTCGGGTGACGCGGATCACCAGCGGGTTTTCCATGTTCTGGCTGCCGCCGACGATACTTTGCCCGACGCCGCGAGTCACCGGCAGGTATTCGCCGGTGAGCATGGACTCGTCCAGGCTTGAGTCCCCCTGTTCGATGACGCCGTCGGCGGGGACGTCGTGGCCGGGCTTGATCAGCACTCGGTCGCCTTCGGCCAGGCGGTTGGCGGGTACGACGCGTTCGCTGTCGTCATCCTCGAGCCGGGTGGCCGAGGTCGGCAGCACGCCGCTCAGGGCGTTGCCGCTCTGACCGTTGCGCCGTCGGGCGCGAGCCTCGATGTAGCGACTGAACAGCAGGAAAAAGGCAAACATGGCCACGGAGTCGAAGTACAGCTCGCCTTCGCCGGTGATCACCGCCCAAGCGCTCGCCAGGTAGGCGCCGCCGATGGCGATGGACACCGGTACGTCCATGCCCAGCACCCGGGTCTTGAGATCGCGCCAGGCGTTCTTGAAAAACGGCTGGGCGGAAAACAGCACCACCGGCGTTGCCAGCGCAAACGACAGCCAGTGAAACAGCGCGTAGAAGTCGGCCGAGATACCGTCTTCTCCGGCGATGTAAATGGGGATGGAGAACATCATCACCTGCATCATGCCCACGGCGGCGACGATCAGCCGGCGAATGGTCATGCGCTCTTCGTGCTGCAGGCGCTTTTGCGCCTGATCCGGCTCGTAGGGCTGGGCGGTATAGCCGATGGCGGCCATTTCCGCGAGCAGCCGGGAGAGCTTGACGCGCTGGGTGTCCCAGGCGATCCGCAGGCGGTGGTGGGTCAGGTTGACCGCGCTTGAGGTCACGCCCTCCAGGGCGTTGAGCCGATGTTCGATCAGCCAGGCGCAGGCCGCGCAGGTAATGCCGTCAACGGCCAGGGTGGCGTGGACGCGGCCGTCGTCTTCGGGGTGGACGAAGCCCGCCTGCAGCTCGGGGTCGTCGAACACCGTCCAGGTATCTGCCCGAGCGGTTTGCTTGTCGTCGGGGCGCTCGGGAAGCTCGGTGCGAAAGCGGTAGTAGCTTTCCAACCCGCCTTCGACGATGGCGTGGGCCACCGCCTCGCAGCCGGGGCAGCACAGCGGGTGCTTCTCGTCGTCAAGTTCGATATACCAGGGTGCCCTGTCGGGCACCGGGTTGCCGCAGTGGTAGCACGCAATGGATGCGGTGGTGGGCATCAGCTCTCCGAGCGCTCTCCGGCGTTTTTCTGGCGGCCTCCGGGATGCAGCGTGATAGTGTTTTCCGTGGGAAAGCGGGCCTCGCCGACCAGCCGCCATTCAGGGTCGTCGGCCACGGGCTGAAGCTGCAGATACCAGCGGTATTGCAGGTTGTCGGGCCCCTGGGCGATGTAGCGACCTTCGCGCACGTGTTCCAGCGTGAAGGTCTGATCGCGGTCGTTTTCCGTGGGGAAGATCAGTTTGAGCTCCAGCACGTCGGGCCGGCGCTCGCCCTCCAGGTCGAGGACGATATCGCTGGTCAGCGCATCCACGCGTAAATCGCCGGCAAGGCCAAGCTCCCGGGCGCGTGTCTGCTTGGCCAGCACCATGTTGATTTCCTTGCCGTGCTCGTAGTAGTCCTCCTCGATCACGCCGTCGTAGTACATGAACGAAAAGATCGCGTACATGGTGCCAAACGCCACCGACGACAGCAGGATGCTGATCAGAAACCACGGCCAGAACTGCTTGTACCAGGGCTTGTAAAGCGACGAGCTGTCCGTGTCCGACGCGGAATCGCGTGCCATCGTGATTACCTCAGATTACCGATAAAGCGCGTGTCGCGCTCGAGTTGAATGCTGCCGTCGTCCTCGGCTTCAAGGGTAAGCACGATGGAGTGGCTCGGCTGTTCGATGACGTCGGGGTCGGCCTGGATGGTAACCACGGCCTTGCGCGACTCGCCGGCGGCGACGCTGATGGCTTGCTGGTCGAGCGAAAGACCGGGCAGCCCGGACACGCTCAGCCGGTAGGTGTGGTCGCGGTTGTCCAGGTTGCGCACCGTCAGGCTGTAGACGTTGCTGATCTGGCCGTCGCCGGTCATCTGGTAGAGCTGGGTGCGATCGCGCTCGGCATCGAAGTCCAGCGGCGTGCGGTCGCCGACCGCCCAGGCAAAGGCGCCGATCATCACCGCCAGGGCGATGAAGTAGCCGATCAGCCGGGGCCGCAGGATCTGGGTCTTTTCGCCTTCCAGGGAGCTTTCCGTGGTGTAGCGAATAAGCCCGCGAGGGTAGCCCATCTTGTCCATGACGCTGTCGCAGGCGTCGATACAGGCGGCACAGGTAATGCATTCATACTGCAGCCCGTCGCGGATGTCGATACCGGTGGGGCAGACCTGCACGCACAGGTCGCAGTCGATGCAGTCGCCGTAGCCGGCTTCCTTGACCTGCTCGTGGGAGAGGTTTCTCTTGCGCCGACCGCGGGGCTCGCCCCGGGCCGCATCGTAGGACACGATCAGCGTGTCGCGGTCGAACATGACTCCCTGAAAGCGGGCGTAGGGGCACATGTAGATGCACACCTGCTCGCGCAGCCAGCCGGCGTTCAGGTAGGTGAAGACCAGAAAGAAGCCCACCCAGAAGAACGACCAGCCGTTGGCGCTGAGCGTGAAAAGGTCCGGCACCAGCTGGCGAACGGGGGTGAAGTACCCGACAAAGGTGATCCCGGTCGCCAGTGCCACCACCAGCCAGGCGACGTGCTTGGCCGTCTTGCGCCTGAGCTTGTCGGCGTTCATGGATTGTTTATCGAGCTTCATACGGCGGTTGCGCTGCCCTTCGACGCGGTGCTCGATCCAGATGAACAGAAAGGTCCATACGCTTTGCGGGCAGGTGTAGCCGCACCAGACCCGGCCGGCAAACACGGTGATGAAGAACAGCCCGAACGCGCAGATGATCAAAAGCCACGACAGCAGGACGAACTCCTGGGGGTAAAACGTCGCGGTAAAAATATGGAACTCGCGGTGGGGCAGGTCGAACCACACCGCCGGGCGACCGCCAATGTAGAGCCACGGCAGCAGGAAAAACGTGAGCATTAGCGCCCAGTTGGCACTGCGCCTGATCTTCTGAAAAAGCCCCTTGATTTCGCGCACGTAGAGGTGGCGCCGCTTGGCGTACATTTCCTGGGTGACGGGCTGTTCGGGAGCATGATGTCCTACCGGATCCGGCGTGACGTCTTTGCTGGGAATCTTTTCCATGGCGGTATCGCAGCTCAGAAGGCAGTAAAACGGGGAGGGCAATAGCGTGCAGTAGCAGGCTATCGTTTCCTCTAGTGTACCGGATTATGCATAAAAAAAGGGTGCGGCTCCCGGCCGCACCCTGTTCTGTCCCCCGGAGATGATGCTCGGGGAAGGCGTCTTAATCGTCGTAGCGCAGGCTGTAAATGTAGGCGGCGACGAGATGCACCTTGTCTTCGCCGATGTAAGCCGCCTGGGCCGGCATATGGCCGTTGCGGCCGTTGCGCAGGGTCTGGCGAACGGAGTCGGCAACCGACTGGCCGGGCTTCTGGTACAGCCAGACTTCGTCGGTCAGGTCCGGCGCGCCCAGCGCCTGGTTGCCGGTGCCGTCCGGGGTGTGGCAGGCGGCGCAGACCGAGGTAAAGGTGCTCTGGCCCTTTTCGGCGCGATCCTCGTCGTGGTCCTCGCCGGAAAGCGAGAGCACAAACTGGGTCAGATTCTCGATGTTGTTCTCGCCCAGCTGCTGCCAGGACGGCATCAGGCCGTTACGTCCGTTGGTCAGCGTGGTCACGATGTTTTCCGGCTCGCCGCCGTACAGCCAGTCATCGTTGGTCAGGTTGGGAAAGCCGTAGCCGCCCCGGGCGTTGGAGCCGTGGCAGACCGCACAGTTGTTGAGGAAGATGCGCTCGGCCACCTGCATGGCTTCCTGATCCTTGGCCAGCTCAGGAATCTCGATTTCTTGATACTGCTCAAAAATCGGCGCGAAGCGCTCTTCCGCCTGGGCAACCTCCTGCTCCCACTGGTCTTCCTGGGACCAGCCCAGAAGCCCCTGGAAGTTGCCCAGGCCCGGGTACAGCACCAGGTAACCCACGGCAAAGACCACGGTGCCGACAAACAGCTGGAACCACCATTTGGGCAGCGGGTTGTCGTACTCCTCAATGCCGTCGGCGGCGTGGCCGGTGGTTTCCACGTTGCCTTCGGCGTCGGGCTGCTTGTCGGTACGCCGGTTGGACAGCAGAAACCAGGCGCTGAGTCCGATGGTGCCAAGCGAAATGATAATGACCCAGGCGCTCCAGAAGCCGGAGAGGGAGTCACCCCATAGATAGCTCATGTATTCTTGTCTCCCTTGTCTTGGCGGGATTCTGCCGCGTCCCTTGACGCGGCAGGCTGGTCACGGTTGGGTTGTTCGTCTTCTTCTTCGTCGGCGAAGGGCAGGTTGGCGGCTTCATCGAAGTCCGGCTTGCGACGCTTGGAGTAGGCCCACCAGATGATGCCTACAAAAGCGATGAGCAAGATGAGCGTGACGATACCCTGAAAGTCTCCCGAATCCATAACTTATCGAGTGCCCTCAAGCACGGTTCCCAGTTGCTGGAGATAGGCGATCAGCGCGGTGATCTCCTGCGTGCCGCTGACTTTTTCTTCGGCGCCTGCGATCTGCTCGTCGCTGTAGGGTACCCCGAGCGTTTTCATCGTGCGCATCTTGGCGGCGATATCGTCGCCGTCCAGGGTGTTTTCGAAAAGCCAGGGGTAGGCCGGCATGATGGACTCCGGCACGACGTCGCGCGGGTTGTACAGGTGGGCGCGGTGCCAGTCGTCGCTGTAACGGCCGCCGACGCGGGCCAGGTCTGGGCCGGTCCGCTTGGAGCCCCACAGGAAGTTGTATTCGTACACGCCTTCCCCGGCCACGCTGTAGTGGCCGTAGCGCTCGGTTTCGGCGCGGAACGGGCGGATCATCTGCGAGTGGCAGCCGACGCAGCCTTCGCGGCGGTAGATGTCGCGGCCTTCCAGTTCCAGCGCGGAGAGGGGCTCAAGCCCCTCGACCGGCTCATTGACCTGCTTCTGGAAAAACAGCGGCACCACCTCGGCCAGTCCGCCGAAGCTGATCACAACCAGGATCAAGACGACAAGCAGGCCAACGTTTTTTTCAATAATTTCGTGTTTCATCGGTCTTAACTTCCCCGGTTTAGGCGGCTTGCGGTGCCGGCTGCTCGCTGATGGCGTCGCGGCGCTTGACCGTCATGTAGACGTTGAAGGCCATGATCAGCATGCCGGTTACCCAGAACAGGCCGCCGATGAGGCGCACAAAGTAGCCCGGTGCGCTGGCTTCCACGGCTTCGACGAAGGTGTACATCAGCGTGCCGTCGGGGTTGATCGCGCGCCACATCAGGCCCTGCATGATGCCGTTGACCCACATGGAGGCGATGTAGAGCACGGTGCCGATGGTCGCCAGCCAGAAGTGCACGGCGATCAGGTTGACCGAGTGCATCTGCACCCGACCGAACAGGCGCGGAATCAGGTGATACATGGAGCCGATGGTGATCATCGCGACCCAGCCAAGAGCGCCGGCGTGGACGTGGCCGATGGTCCAGTCGGTGTAGTGCGACAGCGCGTTGACGGTCTTCACCGCCATCATCGGGCCTTCAAAGGTGGACATGCCGTAGAACGACAGGGCCACGACCAGAAAGCGCAGGGTTGGGTCGGTGCGCAGCTTATGCCAGGCGCCGGAAAGCGTCATCATGCCGTTGATCATGCCGCCCCAGGAAGGCGCCAGCAGGATGATGGAGAGCACCATGCCCAGCGACTGCGTCCAGTTGGGCAGCGCGGTGTAGTGCAGGTGGTGCGGGCCGGCCCACATGTAGACCATGATCAGCGCCCAGAAGTGGACGATGGACAGGCGGTAGGAGTAGACCGGGCGCTCGGCCTGCTTGGGCACGAAGTAGTACATCATGCCAAGGAAGCCCGCGGTCAAGAAGAAGCCCACGGCGTTATGCCCGTACCACCACTGCACCATGGCGTCGATGGCGCCGGGGTAGAGGGAGATCGAGTACATCGCCGTTACCGGCAGCGCGGCGTTGTTGACGATGTGCAGCACGGCGATGGTCAGAATGAACGCGGCATAGAACCAGTTGGCCACGTAGATGTGCGAGGTGGTGCGCCGTTTGATGGTCATCACAAAGACCGCAGCGTAGGAAATCCACACCACGGCGAGCAGGATGTTGATCGGCCATTCGAGCTCGGCGTATTCCTTGGTGGTGGTGTAGCCCATGGGCAGCGACACGATCGCAGCGACGATAACCGCCTGCCAGCCCCAGAAGGTAAAGGCGGCGAGCCTGTCGCTGAATAGCCGCGCCTGACAGGTACGCTGGACGACGTAGTAGGACGTTCCGATCAGCGCCGAGCCGCCGAAGGCAAAGATGACGGCGTTGGTGTGTAGCGGGCGTAGACGCCCGAAGCTTGTCCACGGAAGGCCAAGGTTCAGCTGCGGCCAGACCAGCTGGGAGGCAATGATGACGCCGAGCGTCATGCCAATAATGCCCCACACAACGGTCATGATCGCGAACTGCCGAACTACCTTGTAGTTGTAGGTCGGATGTTCAAGTGTTGTGGTCATTTTGTGTTCCCATCGAACGCGGTTAGGGGGTACCTCGCACAGGGTATATTATGCACGAGCGCGGCCACCCGCTTTGATGATGCAGGTCAATATTCACCGTGGATTCTAGCGCAGCTGACTCAGAAGCTGAACATGTCCACTACCTAAGTAAGGGTTTTTTAAGGACGTCAGAATGTCCGATGCCATCTTGCCAATACTTTCATCGCTAACCGAAACCCAGCTGCCGGCAGCGCTGTCACATGCCTCTGATGCGACGATTATAGTGGCAAATCACGGGCTTCTGCGCGTCTGCGGGAAGCCTTGCGCCGGCCGTCTGCTGTTTGCCCACGGGGCGGGCGCCGGGACGGAATCGCCTTTCATGCGGCAATTTGTCGCCTCGCTGGCAGGCAGCGGCCTACAGGTGCTGGCATTCGAGTTCCCCTATATGCAGCGCATGCGGGAAACCGGCAGGCGGCGCCCGCCGCCCCCGGCGGCAACGCTGGTGGCGGAGTTCGACCGCTGGTACGACCTTGTCGCGCGCAGCGTGGAAGGCCCGGTCTGGCTGGGCGGCAAGTCCATGGGCGGGCGCGTAGCCAGCATGCTGGCTGCCAGGCGCGCGGTAGACGGCCTGGTGATTGCCGGCTATCCGTTTCATCCGCCGCGCCGGCCGGAAAAGCTACGCCTGGCGCACTGGCCTGATGTCCGCTGCCCTGCGCTGATACTGCAGGGGGAGCGCGACCCCTTCGGCAAACGCGAGGAGGTGGAAGGCTATACGCTGCCGCTCTGTGCAACGCTTGCCTGGCTTGCCGACGGCGATCATGATTTCGTGCCGCGCCGGGCATCGGGGCTAACTCAGCAAAATTTGATTGACGAAGCGGCGCGTCGTGCGGCATCCTTCGTCCGCGCTGAAGGCAGGGGTCGGTAAGCGACAGCAGGCGTTGCCCATAGGCGACAAGTGTTGACAAGCCGCCGGCAAACTGTAGAATGCAGCGCCACGTGATCGACGGGTGGTTAGCTCAGTTGGGAGAGCACCAGCCTTACAAGCTGGGGGTCACTGGTTCGAACCCAGTACCACCCACCATTCAAACGGCAGCTGCCGCGCGAAGGGCCCGACACGTATAAGCGAATCCTGAATTCGCTGCCCGAAAGAAGTCAAGGCACTGCGGTGACCTGTGTGGACCGGTAGTTCAGTTGGTTAGAATGCCGGCCTGTCACGCCGGAGGTCGCGAGTTCGAGTCTCGTCCGGTCCGCCAGCGCAGCAGAGACGATTTTTTTCATCCCGTATCGAGTGGACCGGTAGTTCAGTTGGTTAGAATGCCGGCCTGTCACGCCGGAGGTCGCGAGTTCGAGTCTCGTCCGGTCCGCCACGATAAGGGAATGCCTGAACGTGGGTGGTTAGCTCAGTTGGGAGAGCACCAGCCTTACAAGCTGGGGGTCACTGGTTCGAACCCAGTACCACCCACCACGCCAAGAATGATGCATACCGGCTACGGATTGTCATTGGCTTTGCCCGCAGGGTAGCAGTGGCGATTTTCTGCGTAGTGCTATTTTATTTAGTGCTATTTTATTTAGTGCTAACTTACGTAGTGCCAGGATGCTTCATGACGGCTTTATAGCGGACCGGTAGTTCAGTTGGTTAGAATGCCGGCCTGTCACGCCGGAGGTCGCGAGTTCGAGTCTCGTCCGGTCCGCCACACGAATTTCAGAGCCCCGGGTTGGGTTATCCACCCGGGGCTTTTTTGTGCCTGGTTTTTCTCTCTAGTTTTCCTTTCTAGCTTTCCAGCGTACGAATGCCGGCCTTGGCAATCAGAACGTCCTGGTCGGGCTTGACACCGGACACGCCGACGGCGCCTATCACCTGGCCTTCCACCGCGATGGGAACGCCGCCGGACAGCAGCCCCATGAGCGGCGCGGTGACAAAGGCCGTGCGGCCGTTATTGATCATGTCTTCAAAAAGCTCGGTCTCACGGCGACCAACGGCGGCGTTGTGTGCCTTGTGGATAGCGGTTTCCGCAGTAAACGGCGCGGCGCCGTCGAGCCGGCGCAGGGCCAGCAGGTGGCCGCCGTCATCGGCGATCGCCACGGTCACGTTCCAGCCCTGCCGGTCGGCTTCCTGCTGGGCGGCGTCCAGCACTCGGGTGGCGTCAGCCTGGGAGAGGATAGCTTTGGTTTGCATGGTAAGGTCCTTTTTATTGGAGAGGCATGTTTTGTAGGCTGTTTTTGTTAATTGTTTTTCGTTGATTGTTTTTCGTTGATTGTTGTAGAGAGGCGCGGGCGGGTATAGCGCGTGAAGCCGCCGGCGCGGAAAAGGCTCCTCGAAACACAACAAGGCCGCACGGAGGGCGTGCAGCCTTGAACCCGATAAGTTAAAGCCCGTTATACCAAGGTATCGTCCACGACTTCAATCCAGTGGCGCACCGGCGTGCGGTTAGCGCCGGCCAGATGGGTCTGGCAGCCGATATTGGCGGTCACGACGACGTCGGGATGGCCGGCTTCCAGCGCATCGAGCTTGTTATCGCGCAGCTGGGTGGCAAGTTCGGGCTGGGTGATGGAATAGGTGCCCGCCGAGCCGCAGCACAGGTGGCCATTCTGTACCGGAGTGAGGGCGAAGCCTAACGTCTTGAGGACGTCTTCCACGGCGCCGCCGAGCTGCTGGGCGTGTTGGAGCGTGCAGGGGCACTGAAAGGCCAGGCGCTGGTCCGAGCGGACATCCAGCTTTTCAAGCGGCGCCTCACGCAGCACTTCCACAAGGTCACGGGTCATGTCGCTGATGGTTTTTGCCCGGGCGGCGTAGGCCGGGTCATCCTTTAACATCTCAGCGTAATCCTTGACGAAGGCGCCGCATCCGCTGGCGGTTTGCACAATGGCTTCTGCACCTTGCTCAACGTGGGGCCACCAGGCGTCGATATTGGCGCGCATGCGCTCCCGAGCCTGCTCCTGAGCGTTGAGGTGGAAGTCAATGGCGCCGCAGCAGCCGGCTTCTGCTACCGGCGTCACGCTAATGCCCAGCCGGTCGAGCACTCTTGCCGTGGCGGCATTCGTATTGGGGGAAAGACCTGGCTGCACGCAGCCTTCCAGCATCAGTACGCGCCGCGAGTGCCGATCCTCTGCCGGCCGTAAGCCCGGATCCTTCGGGGCGGCAGGCATTTTGCTGCGCAGCTTTCCCGGGACCAGCGGCGTAAACGTCTGCCCAAGGCGCAGCAGCGCCTTGAACCGGGCCGGGCTGACCAGCATCTTGCGCAGGCCGTAATCGCTGAGGCGTTCGCTCATTGAGCGCGGCGCGCGGCGCTCGGCTTCCGCGCGTCCGATATTCAGCAGCTTGCCGTATTCGACCCCGGACGGGCAGGTGGTTTCGCAGTTGAGGCAGGTCAGGCAGCGATCAAGATGCGTCTGCGCCTTTTTAGCCGCTTCCACGTCATCATCGGGGCTTTCCAGCAGCTCTTTCATCAGGTAGATGCGCCCACGGGGCCCGTCGCGCTCGTCGCCAAGCAGCAAGTAGGTGGGGCAGGTGGCGTTGCAGAACCCGCAGTGCACGCAGGCGCGCAGCACCTGATCGGCTTCCTGGATATGGGGTTTCTGGCGATCGGCGTCGCTAAAGTGCGTTTGCATAGCGGCCCTCCGGATTAAAAGGCGGCATAAAGGCGGCCGGGATTGAAAATGCCTCGAGTATCCAGCTGCTCTTTCAGCCGACGGTGATATTTTTCCACTACCGGATTCAAGGGGGTAAAGGGCTCCTCGGCGCCTCCCGCGGCGGCGGGGGTATAGCAGGTAGCGTGGCCGCCGGCGGCCTGACAGGCACGCCGCAGCGTGTCGCCGTCAAGCGTCGTCTTGATGAAGCGCTGGCAGCTGGCCCAGTCATAGAGCACCGGCTCCTGACTGTCGCCAAGCGTTAGCGGCGGCGTGTTGGGAGGAAGCGAAAGCCGCCACAGCGCCTGGCCGGGCGAAAGGTGGAAAAAGCGGTGGCTCAGGTCGCGTAGCGCCTCCCAGAAGCCGGCCTCCAGCGGCTCTCCGCCAAGCTCCTGACGCGTGGCCTCTACCGAGCTGTGCCCGCCTTCCAGGCGCAGACAAAGCGCGCCGTCGTGCCAGACCGCCGCGGTAACGGGCAGCGGTCGGCGTCCCAGCTCAGCCAGGCGTGCCAGCGCTTTATCGAGCGGTAGTGCCAGGCGCAGGCTTGCGCGTGCCGGGGGCTGCGGCAGTACCTTGAGCGATACGTCGGCGAGAACGCCGAGGGTGCCCTGGGCGCCGGTCATCAGCCGCGACATGTCGTAGCCGGCGACGTTTTTCATCACCTCACCGCCAAAGCGCAGCAGATCGCCTTGCTGGGTAATGACGCGGGTGCCCAGGACAAAGTCGCGGGTAGCGCCGGCCCAGGGGCGCCGCGGCCCGGCCATGCCGGTCGCCACGGCGCCGCCGAGAGTGCTTTGCGGGCCGAAGCGCGGCGGCTCAAAGCCGAGCATTTGCCCGCTATCGTCGAGAACGGCTTCCAGCTCATCGAGCGGCGTGCCGGCGCGTGCCGTGACGATCAGCTCGACCGGGTCGTAGTGCACGATGCCGCGATGTTCAGCAACGTCCAGCGGCGCGGCGTCCACGGGGCGGCCGTAAAAGGCGCGGGTATTGCCGCCGACGATACGCAGCGGTGCGCGCTGCTGGTAGGCTTCCTTGACCTGCTCGCATAGCCGGGAGGCGATGTCGTGGTTGGGCGGTGTGATCTGGCTTTCTGTCATTATCTTTCCTGCAGCGTCAGAAGCGGGGGATGTCCGGGTGGGCAAGCTCGTTATTGTGGACGTGCATGGCGCCAAACTCGGCGCAGCGGGCAAGGGTAGGGATGTTCTTGCCCGGGTTGAGCAGCCCCTGGGGATCAAAAGCCGCTTTGATCGCGTGAAACAGCGTAATTTCATCGCCGTTGAACTGGCTGCACATCTGGTTGATTTTCTCGCGTCCGACGCCGTGCTCGCCGGTAATGGAACCGCCGGCCGCCACGCACAGTTCAAGAATCTTGCCGCCGACCTCTTCGGCGAGTGCCAGCTCGCCCTCGCGATTGGCATCAAAAAGGATCAGCGGGTGCATGTTGCCGTCACCGGCATGGAAGACGTTGGCGATGCGCAGGCCGCTTTCCCGGGAGAGCGCCGCGATGTCGTTGAGCACGTGCGGCAGCTCCCGGCGGGGGATGGTGCCGTCCATGCAGTAATAGTCCGGCGAAAGCCGGCCGACGGCGGGAAAGGCATTTTTGCGTCCGGACCAGAAAACGGCACGTTCGGCATCGTCCCGGGCCTGGCGAATGTCCGTTGCCCCGGCCTTCTCCAGCACGCCGCGTACGGTATCGCAGTCGTCATCCACGTCGGCCAGCACGCCGTCCAACTCGCACAGCAGTATCGCCTCGGCCTCCAGCGGATAGCCGGCCTGGACGAAGTCCTCGGCGGCCTGGATGGCGAGCTTGTCCATCATTTCGAGCCCGCCGGGAATAATGCCGGCGGCGATGATGTTGCCAACCGCCTGGCCGGCTTTTTCGACGTCGTCAAAGCTTGCCATCAGCACTTTGGCCACTTCCGGCTGGGGCAGGAGCTTGACGGTAATTTCGGTGATCACGCCGAGCATGCCTTCCGAGCCGTTGATCAGCGCCAGCAGGTCAAAGCCCGGTGCGTCCAGCGCGTCCGCGCCCAGCGTCATGGGCTCGCCTTCAACGGTCAGGATATCGACACGCATGACGTTATGGACCGTCAGGCCGTACTTCAGGCAGTGGACGCCGCCGGCGTTTTCGGCGACGTTACCGCCGATGGAGCAGGCAATCTGGGAGGACGGGTCCGGGGCGTAGTAAAGCCCGTAGGGCGCTGCCGCCTCGGAAATGGCCAGGTTGCGTACGCCCGGCTGAAGCCGAGCCGTGCGCGCGTCGGGATCAATGCTGATGATGTGCTGAAAGCGCGACATCACCAGCAGCACGCCGCGCTCGAGGGGCAGGGCGCCGCCGGAAAGCCCGGTGCCGGCACCCCGTGTGACTACCGCCACGCCGAGCGCGTGGCAGCGTTTGAGCAGGGACTGCACCTCATCCAGGGTGGCGGGCATCGCCACCAGCATGGGCAGCACTCGATACGCCGCCAGGCCGTCGCACTCGAACGGCCGCAGGTCCTCTTCACGATGCAGCAGTGTAAGCGTGGGGATGTGCTGCTGCAGGTCGCTTAGCACATCGGTTTTGGCAAACGTTGCCAGCGGGCCGTCGATGGCCTCGTCATACAGAATACTCATGGCACCTCCTGCCAATAAGCGTTCGGCTTAGCCGGCCAGGGCCGTACTGAGCGGATCGGCCAGGTCCAGAACGTAAAGCCCGATCATGCCCAGTATGCCGGCGGCAATAATGTAGTAAAGCGTCGGCAGCAGGGTTTTGCGGATCGTTATCCCCTCGCGGCCTAAAAGGCCCACGGTGGCGGATGCCGCCACGACGTTGTGGATGGCAATCATGTTGCCTGCCGCCGCGCCAACGGCCTGCAGCGCCACCATGTAGGCGGTAGAGACGCTAAGCTGGCTTGCCACGTTGAACTGGAAGTCCGAAAGCATCAGGTTGGACACGGTGTTGGAACCGGCAATAAAGGCGCCCAGCGCCCCGACGGCAGGGGCAAAGAAGGGATAGACGTCGCCTACGCTTGCCGCCACAAACTGGGCCATGGCCACCGGCATGGATACCAGGTCAGCGCCGTTGACGCCGGAGTTGATCAGGATGCGCACCATGGGGATGGTAAAGATCAGCACAAAGCCGGCGCCCAGAATCGTGCGCGATGAATCGCCGAATGCGGCGGCGAGTTCGCTGGCCTTCATGCGGTGCAGCGGTGCGGTGACCAGCACCACCAGCAGCAGGATACCGCCGGGAAGGTAGAGGGGCTCAATGCTGCCGCCAATGCCTTCGCCAAGGATATCGTTCCAGCTAAAGGCAAGCGCGGTCAGCGCGTTTTTCAGCGGCTCAATCGTGCGCGATGCGACCAGAAACACGGCCAGCAGTATATAAGGGACCCAGCCCATCCACGTCGACAGGGTCGCCTTGCCGGCCACGTCTTCCATCTTGAGCTCCAGCTTGCCGATCCAGTTGTCCGGCCAGCTGTCGGATGGCGGGAAGTCCCAGGTGTCCTGGGGCAGCAAGAAACCGCGCCGCGCGGCGGGTACCACAATGGCCAGACCGACCATGGCGCCGATCATCGCGGGGAATTCGGGCCCCAGTACCACGCCGGCAATCATGTAGGGCACCACAAAGGCCACGCCGGCAAAGAGGGCGAAAGGCGTGATCGAAAGCCCTTCTTTCCCGGAGCGGTTGGCGCCGAAAAAGCGCACCATGATCACGACCATAATAAGCGGCATCAGGATACCGACGATGCCGTGGATGATGGCGACTTCGCTGCTGATCAAGCGGAAATACTCCAGCCAGGTAGCGTCGCCGGCCTGAAGCTGCTGAGTAATGCCCGCGCGGTCCAGACCGCCTGTCACGCCCACTACGATAGGCGTGCCCACGGCACCGAATGAGACCGGCGTGGACTGAATCATCATGCCGACCACAACGGCGGCAAGCGCAGGAAAGCCCAGGGCGACCAGCAGCGGTGCCGCAACGGCGGCCGGGGTGCCAAAGCCGGAGGCGCCTTCGATGAAGCAGCCGAACAGCCAGGCAACGATAATGGCCTGCACGCGGCGGTCCGGGCTAATGCCTGAAAACCCTTTGCGGATAGCGGTAATGCCGCCCGAATGCTTGAGCGTATTCAGCAGCAGGATAGCGCCAAAGATGATCCACAGAATCGAAATCGTGAGTATTAGCCCCTGTAGCGTTGAGGCGGCAATACGGCCAAGCGTCATGTCCCAGGCTAGCCACCCGATCAGAGCGGTCACCACGAACACGATGGGCATGGCGACTTTGGCTGCCAGGCGAAAGCCGATCAGGAGTATTCCGGCAAGCGCCAGGGGCACAAATGCCAGAAGCGCAAGAGTGGTATCAGTCATGTCAGGAATGTCCCGTTGTTGTTGATTTTGTTCTGCTGTGGGGGCAGGTGCCTGTCTCGCACCCTCTCCAGAAGGTATGAAAAGAGAGGGTAAATGGCCAGCTTTGCGGCGCTAACGGGGGCAAGGGGCGTACCGGCAGCCCGGGAGGAGCGCTTGCCTTGACGGGCACTTGGGGTTGATTTTAAAGAGGTTTCAACTACCGCGAGGCTTACTGGGGCGCTGCGGCGTCTTAGACTATTGGATGAACCACCGTGGCGGCAGACAGGATGATTTTATAACAATGACTTACGCTCTACCTCACGGCAGCCAGAAAGCGCGTAAGCTTAAAGACGAGCAGACGCTGAAAGCGGTATTAATACTGAGGCCGAAGGGGCTTTTTGATGATTATTTCTTCTTCCCATGACTATCGCACGGCGGCCAGGCGCCGTTTGCCACCCTTTCTTTTTCACTACCTTGACGGCGGCGCTTATTCGGAGCACACGCTCAGGCGTAACGTGGCAGACATCGCCGATGTGGCCCTGCGCCAGAGGGTGCTGAACGATATGTCTCAATTAAGTTTGGAGACGTCGCTTTTTGACGAGACCCTCTCGATGCCGGTTGCGCTATCGCCGGTAGGGCTGGCCGGCATGTACGCCCGGCGGGGCGAGGTCCAGGCCGCTCGCGCGGCCGAAAGAAAGGGTATCCCTTTTACCTTGTCCACCGTGTCCGTTTGCCCGATTGAAGAAGTGGCGCCAGCGATCGATCGGCCCATGTGGTTTCAGCTCTATGTGCTCAAGGACCGCGGTTTCATGCGCGATGCGCTCGAGCGGGCCAAAGCGGCAGGCGTTACGACGCTGGTGTTTACGGTAGACATGCCGGTGCCGGGGGCCCGCTATCGCGATGCTCATTCGGGAATGAGCGGCCCGAATGCGGCCGCGCGGCGGATGCTTCAGGCAGTGGCGCACCCCCGCTGGGCCTGGGAGGTGGGCGTGAAGGGAAGGCCGCACGATCTGGGCAACATATCGACCTATCGGGGCCACCCCACGGGGCTCGAGGACTATATTGGCTGGCTGGGAAAGAACTTTGACCCGTCGATTTCCTGGAAAGACCTTGAATGGATTCGCGAGTTCTGGGACGGCCCCATGGTGATCAAGGGCATCCTTGACCCTGCCGATGCCAGGGATGCCATCGCCTTCGGCGCTGACGGCATTGTCGTTTCCAATCATGGCGGGCGTCAGCTCGACGGCACGCCCTCCACCGCGCGAGCCCTGCCGGCGATCGCCGAGGCGGTGCAGGGGCAAATTAAGGTGATTGCCGACTCCGGCGTTCGCTCCGGTCTTGACGTGGTGCGCATGCTGGCGCTTGGCGCCGACTGCGTCATGCTGGGGCGCTCTTATATCTATGCGCTCGCGTCCGGCGGTGAGGCCGGCGTGTACAACCTGCTCGACCTCATCGAGAAGGAGACGCGGGTGGCCATGGTGCTGACGGGAGCAAGTTCGGTCAGCCATATCGATACCGACCTGCTGGTGGGCAAGTCCGGTTAGTGGGTTGGTAAGCGCAGTGCTTCGATGAGGCCGGCAGATAAACGGCCGGCGCGGTATCGGCTCTCAAAATATAAAAGGCTGCACGCGGCGTGCAGCCTTGGAGCTGGCAGGATAGATATTGGGAGAGGCTGTCGCCAGGTTATGTATTTTTTGTATACAAGTTGGCGCTTGGCGTCAGGCCGCTTCTTCGGCGCGGGTGCGCAGGCGGAAGCGGGCAATGTTGATGATTTGCTTGATCGCCGTGCGGCGCTCTTCGGCCGGATCGTTTTCCAGGCGAGTCTCGAACGCGGCGAGGATGGCGTGCCGGTCGAGGCCCTTGACGGCGATAACGAACGGAATGCCGAACTTTTCCTGGTAGGCGTTGTTGAGACGTTCAAAGCGCTCGAACTCTTCCGGGCTGCACTGATCGAGCCCCGCACCGGCCTGTTCGCGGGTGGAGTCGTCGGTCAGGGCGCCGGACTTGGCGGCCTTGCCGGCAAGGTCCGGGTGAGCGCGGATGACGTCGAGCTGCTGTTCGCTCGATGCCTGCTGCAGCATCTCGCCCATGAGCTCGGCCAGCGCCTCGGGAACGTCGTGCTGTTCGCTGATGCCGGCATCAAACGCCTCTTCGGCTACCCAGGGGGAGTGCTCGTAGACGTCGCCGTACCGGGCAACGAAGTCCGCCCGGGAAAGGGTGCTGGGGCGCGGTGTCAGGGTCAGGGTGCTTGCATCGGACGTCATGATGGCTCCATTATTGTCGTGTGTTAACGCCAATACTGTATACAATAAAGACGGCTAACGGTACTCTTAAAGTGCCCATGCGGCATTCGCGTGCTGCTTTCTGTCTAACAACAATCCGTCAATGAAATGAGGAGCCACCATGGGATACTTAACGACCCACGTGCTGGATACGGCACAAGGCCTGCCCGGGCAGGGTATCAAGATCGAAGTATTTCGCGTCAACGGCAGCGAGCGCGAGGCGCTCAAGACCGTCACCACCAACGATGACGGCCGCTGCGACTCGCCCATCCTCGAAGGCGACGAGTTTACCGTCGGCGAATACGAGCTGGTGTTCCACGCCGGCGACTACCTGCGCGGGCAGGGCTTCAAGGCCGACGAGCCGCGCTTTCTGGACGTGATTCCGCTGCGTTTTGGCGTCTCGGACGCCGGCGAGCACTACCACGTACCGCTGTTGGTCTCCCCCTACAGCTACTCCACGTATCGCGGTAGCTAAGCGGAGACATCATCATGCATGCGTACTTTCTCGACTTTGCCAACCTGCTGCTGCGCTGGCTGCACGTCATCGCCGCCGTCGCCTGGATCGGCGAATCCATCTACTTTGTGATGCTGGACAACGGCCTGCGCAAGCCCAAGGCGGCGGAAGACCGTGAAAAAGGCGTCTTCGGCGAAATGTGGGCCGTGCACGGCGGCGGCTTTTATCACAACCAGAAATACGCCACGGCGCCGGAAAAGCTGCCGGAAGACCTGCACTGGTCGTTCTGGAAGGCGTACACCACCTGGCTGACCGGTTTTGGCCTGTTTGTTTTGCTGTACATGTCCAACCCCAGCTTCTATCTGGTCAATCCCCAGAGCAGCTGGGAGTGGGCGGCCAACATGAGCGGCTGGCAAGCCAACGTGGTAGCGCTGCTCTTCCTGCTGGGCGGCTGGGTCGTGTACAACGAGCTGTGTAAGCGTATCAGCCCCAACATGACCCGCGACGGCATCTTGAGCGTGGCTGTGGCGGTCATGATGATCGTGGTGTCGTACCTGAGCACGCACATCTTTTCCGGCCGGGCGGCGTTCCTGCTCACCGGCGCGGTGATGGCCACGGCCATGTCGGCCAACGTCTTCTTCTGGATCATTCCCGGCCAGCGCCGTATGGTCAAGGCAATGAAGGCGGGGGACGAGCCCAACCCCATCGACGGCAAGCGCGGCAAGCAGCGTTCGGTGCACAACACCTACTTCACGCTGCCGGTTGTGCTGCTGATGGTGAGCAACCACTATTCCTTCATCTACGCTCAGGATCTAGCCTGGCTGATGATGGTGCTGTTCATCTTCGCCGGCGCGGTGATTCGTCAGTACTTCGTGCTGATGCACGCGGGCAGCAAGCAGCCGGCTTATCTGGTGGCCGGTGCCGTGCTTATCCTGGCGACGATCTGGGTGGGCGCCCCGAGCGCCGAGACCGAGGAAGAAAGCGAGGCGGTTGCCAGCATGGAAGCGACGGGCAAGGACGAGGTGATGCCGCTGGTGGAAACCCACTGCATCCAGTGCCATGCTCAGGAGCCGACGCATCCGGGGTTCTCGGCGCCGCCGGCCGGCTATGCCTTCGACGAATGGGAAAACGTGCTCAGCCACAAGGACACCATCCAGCAGGTGGTGGGCAGCGGCTACATGCCCTTGGGTAACACCACCGGCATGACGGACAATGAGCGCAACGTGTTCGCCGCCTGGGAAGAATAACCGGCGCGTCACCCCGGCAGTTTTGCCACTCCCCTGGCGCGCGGCCGTTCGGCCGCGCGCTTCATGTCCTACCTGAAAACGAGTGTGTTATGTCCCAACGTGACTATCCGCGCGACCTGATTGGCTACGGCAAGAATCCGCCCAAGGCCAACTGGCCGGGCAACGCCAAAATTGCCGTGCAGTTCGTCCTCAACTACGAGGAGGGCGCGGAAAACAACGTGCTCCACGGCGATGAAGGCTCGGAGCAGTTCCTCTCCGAAATGATCGGCGCGCCGTCTTTTCCCGATCGTCATCTGAGCATGGAGTCCATCTACGAATACGGTTCGCGGGTCGGCGTCTGGCGCATCCTGCGCGAGTTTGAGAAGCGCGATCTGCCGCTGACCGTATTCGGTGTGGCCATGGCGCTTGAACGCCACCCCGAAGTGGCTCGGGCGTTCAAGGAGCTGGGGCATGAGGTGGCGTGCCACGGCTACCGCTGGATTCACTATCAGGAAGTGCCCGAAGACGTCGAGCGCGAGCACATGAAAAAAGCCGTGGAGATCTTCCAGCGGCTTTACGGCGAGAAGCCCGAAGGCTGGTACACCGGCCGCGACAGCCCCAATACGCGCCGCCTGGTGCTGGACGAAGGCAGCTTTTTGTACGACAGCGACTACTACGGCGACGATCTGCCGTTCTGGACCCGGGAAGCCGATAGCCAGGGCAGCGAGCACGACCACCTCGTCGTGCCCTACACGCTTGATACCAACGACATGCGCTTTGCCGCGCCCCAGGGCTTCAACACCGCGGACCATTTCTTCACCTACCTGCGCGATGCGTTCGACGTCCTCTACGCCGAAGGCGAAGAGGCGCCGAAGATGCTCTCGGTGGGCATGCACTGCCGGATGCTGGGCCGCCCGGGACGTTTTCGCGCGCTGCAGCGCTTTTTGGACTACATCGAGTCCCACGATCAGGTCTGGGTCGCTCGCCGGGTGGATATCGCGCGCCACTGGGCCAGGGAGCATCCCGCCCCCGGCCGTTAATGGCCATCACCCCCCACCAACCAGCAAGGAGCTGACATGAGCCATACTTATTACGCCCCCCGCGGCGGGCATCCGCCGCAGACGCAGCTGACGTCTGACCGCGCCGTCTTCACCGAAGCGTATGCGGTAATTCCCAAGGGCGTGATGCGCGATATCGTCACCAGCAACCTGCCGTTCTGGAACGGCGCCCGTCTGTGGGTGCTGGCGCGTCCGCTGACCGGCTTTGCCGAGACGTTCTCCCAGTACATTGTGGAAGTCCAGCCCGGCGGCGGCAGCGACAAGCCAGAGCTCGACCCCCAGGCCGAAGGCGTGCTGTTCGTCGTCGAAGGCGAAATGACGCTGACCCTGGAAGGCGAGAAGCACGCCATGAAGACCGGCGGCTACGCCTTCATCCCGCCAAACAGCAGCTGGCAGCTGCGCAACGAGTCCGGCGAGCCGGTGCGCTTCCACTGGCTGCGCAAGGCCTACGAGTTTGTTGAGGGGGTCGATGTACCCGAGGCCTTTGTCACCAACGAAAACGACCTTGAGCCCCACGCCATGCCGGATACTGATGGCCGCTGGGCAACCACGCGCTTTGTCGACCCGGAAGACGTGCGCCACGACATGCACGTCAACATCGTGACGTTCCAGCCGGGCGCGTCGATCCCGTTTGACGAAACCCACACCATGGAGCACGGCCTTTACGTGCTCGAAGGCAAGGCGGTCTACCACCTCAATCAGAACTGGGTGGAAGTGGAAGCCGGCGACTTCATGTGGCTGCGCGCCTTCTGCCCCCAGGCCTGCTACGCCGGCGGCCCCGGTCCGTTCCGCTACCTGCTGTACAAGGACGTCAACCGTCATCCCAAACTCAAGATCAACGCCCTGTAAGGCGTAACGTCGAGGAGAGACCATGCTGGAACTTGTTGCAGAGCCGCTGACGGCGGAAGCCTTTGCGCCCTTTGGCGACGTGATCGACGCGCGCACCTCGGACTCCTTTCCGATCAACTCGGGGCTCACCCAGCGCCACCATGATCTGGCTCGGGTCGAAACCCTGGGTGACAACGCGCACACGGTGGTCAGCATCTTTGTCAGCCAGCCGATTACTACGCCGCTGGAGCTGCCGTTTCTCGAGCGCCACCCCAAGGGCAGCCAGGCGTTCATGCCGCTGCACGAAGAGCGCTTTATCGTCGTGGTGGCGCCCGCCGGCGAGACCATCGATCCGGCCGACGTGCGCGCCTTTGTCACCGACGGCCGCCAGGGCGTGAACTACCGCGCCGGCGTCTGGCACGCGATTCAGTCGGTGCTGGAGCGTGAAGGCGAGTTCCTGGTGGTGGATCGCGGCGGCGAGGGTGACAACTGCGATGAATACCCGCTGGAGCTGCGCATTACGCTGAAAGACAACGAATGACCCCCGGGGAAACCGCCATGACGCTGACTCGCCGCCGACTGCTGGGCGCTACGCTTGCGCTGCCTGTCGCTGCCTTGCTGCCGGCTTCCTGGCTGTGGGCCGCAGAGCCGTCAGCGCCGGATCGCCATACGGCGGTGATTCACACGGCCGGCGGGCCGCAGCGGCTGGAGGTCGAGATCGTGGATACGCCGGCTCAGCGCGCGCGAGGGCTGATGGGTCGCCGGGAGCTCGGCGAGGAACACGGCATGCTGTTTGTGTACGGCCAGACCCAGCCGGGGAGCCGCGGCTTCTGGATGTACCGCACGCTGATCCCCCTGGATATCGCCTTTATCGACGGCGACGGGCGCATCGTCAGCCTGCAAACCATGCCGCCCTGCGAGTCGGCGGATGCGGCCAGGTGCCCGGCGTATACGCCCGGCAGTGCCTACCAGGCGGCGCTCGAGGTCAACGCCGGCTACTTTGCCAGCCGGGGGATTGTCGAGGGTGACTGCGTCTCGGCGGCCCCGCTCTCCGGGCAGTGCCGTGCCGAATAGCGCCCGGCCTTGGCGGCGCGTTACATTAACGCTTGTAATCAGGCGTTCGTCACCCTATTTTGCAGTTTAACGGCGCCTGATCTATTGTCAGCAACAGCTGATGCTTGCTGGCAACGCAGCACTAGCACGACAATAATCGACAACATCAGAATAAAGGGGAATGCCCATGAAACGTCATGTCTTTTCTACTGCCGCGTTTTCCGGCGCGCTGCTGGCCGCGGCGACCTTTGCCGCGCCGGCCATGGCTCAGGATCAGGAAGAGCGCTACGTGACCATCGGCACCGGCGGCCAGACCGGGGTGTACTATGTGGTCGGGCAGTCCGTCTGCCGCCTGGTCAACAAGAACAGCGAAGAGCACAACATTCGCTGTAACGCGCCGTCGACCGGCGGCTCGGTCGCCAACGCCAACGGCATGAAGTCCGGCGAGCTGGACATGGGCGTGCTGCAGTCGGACGTGCAGTACCAGGCCTATGAAGGCGAGGGCAACTTTGAAGGCGACGCCTTTGAAGACCTGCGCGCGGTATTTCGCATCCACGGCGAGCCGCTGACGCTGCTGGCCCGGGCCGACTCGGGTATCGAGACGCTGGACGACCTGGTCGACAAGCGGGTCAACATCGGTAATCCCGGCTCCGGTCAGCGCAACACCATGGAAGTGGTGATGGACGCCAAGGGCTGGGACAAGGATACCTTTTCGCTCGCCTCCCAGCTGGACGCAGCGGAAATGGCCTCGGCGCTGGCCGACAACAACATCGACGCCATGACCTACGTGGTCGGCCATCCCAACGGCGCGATCCAGGAAGCCACCACCACCGTGGACTCCCACCTGATCCCGCTCAACGATGACGACATCCAGGGCATCGTCGACGAGTATCCCTACTACTCCATGTCGACCATTCCCGGCGGCCTTTACAAGAACAACCCCGACGACGTCGAAACCTTCGGCGTAGCGGCGACCTTCGTCACCACGGCGGATACCGACGACGAAGTGGTCTACCAGACCGTCAAGGCCGTGTTCGATAACTTCGACCGTTTCAAGCGCCTGCACCCGGCGTTTGAAAACCTCGACCCCGAAGAAATGGTTACCACCGGCCTGTCCGCACCGCTGCACGAGGGTGCCGCGCGCTACTACCGCGAGCAGGGCTGGATCGACGAGGAATAAATCGACGAAGCCGTTAACCACGCCTGCTAGTTTCATACGCGCGGCCCCACGGGGTCGCGCGCTGCGTTTTAGCTTCAGCCATCGGCGGCGTGAAACGTGCCCGCCGGGCCGCGACAGGCTATGCTGCTAAAACAATGATTGCACCGGCGGCCAGAGACGACGAAAATCGCCTTCCGCGCGCAGGCGGGCAGCTTGTTTGCTGCTGACACTGCGCCTCGTTCTCCATTTTTGTGCAGGGCTTGCTTATGACAGAGCACAGCAAAAAAGCGCCGCCGTCCGCCACGCGTTCCGGTACCACGCTGGAACCCCAGGTAGACCTTGACGACATGGTCGCCTCGACCGACTCCGGGGCGCGCAAGCCCGCCGGCGTCCCCGGAAAGCTGCTGGTCGGCATTGCCGCGGTGTGGTCGCTTTTCCAGCTGTGGATCGCCTCGCCCCTGCCGTTTGTGTTCGGCGTCGGGGTCTTCAACGCCACCGAGTCGCGCTCGGTCCACCTGGCGTTCGCGCTGTTTCTGGCCTATATGGCCTATCCCGCGCTCAAGCGCTCGCCGCGGGACCATATTCCCCTGCAGGACTGGATACTGGCCGGGCTGGCGGCGTTTTGCGGCGCCTACATGTTTCTGTTCTACGAGTCGCTCGCCCAGCGGCCAAGCGCCCCGCTGATCCAGGACGTGGTGGTCGGGGTGATGGGCATCGTGCTGCTGCTGGAGGCGACCCGCCGCGCGCTAGGCCCGCCGCTGACCATTGTGGCGCTGGTGTTTCTGACCTACTCCCTGGCCGGCCCCTGGATGCCGGGTATGCTGGCGCACAAGGGCGTGAGCCTGGAAGCGCTGATTAACCACCAGTGGCTGACTACCCAGGGGGTGTTCGGCATTGCGCTGGGGGTGTCGACCAGCTTTGTGTTCCTGTTCGTCCTGTTCGGCGCGCTGCTGGACAAGGCCGGCGCCGGCAACTATTTCATCAAGGTGGCCTTTTCCATGCTGGGCCACTTCAAGGGCGGCCCGGCCAAGGCAGCGGTAGTGGCCTCGGGCATGACCGGGCTGATTTCCGGCTCCTCCATTGCCAATACCGTTACCACCGGCACGTTCACCATCCCCATGATGAAGCGGGTGGGCTTTCCTTCAGAGAAGGCCGGCGCGGTGGAGGTGGCGTCCTCGGTCAACGGCCAGATCATGCCGCCGGTCATGGGCGCGGCCGCCTTTCTGATGGTGGAATACGTCGGTATTTCCTACGTCGAGGTGATCAAGCACGCCTTCCTGCCGGCGCTGATTTCCTATATCGCGCTGATTTATATCGTTCACCTTGAGGCGCTCAAGGCCAACATGGAGGGGCTGGAGAGCACCAATCCGCCCAAGCCCCTGGTGCGCAAGGTGGCCGGGTTTCTCGCCGGGCTGCTGTTGATGATGATTGTCGGGCTGGGGGTTTACTACGGCCTTGGCTGGCTAAAGCCGGTGCTGGGCGCGGCGGCGCCCTGGGTGATTTCGGCCGGGCTGGTCGTGGTCTACCTGGGGCTATTGAAGCTGGCGTCGGGCTACCCCGAGCTTGAGCTGGACGACCCGAGCAAGCCCATCTACCAGCTGCCGCAAACGCGCCCCACGGTGATGGTCGGGCTGCAGTATATCCTGCCGGTGATCGTGCTGATCTGGTGCTTGATGGTCGAGCGGCTGTCGCCCGGGCTTTCAGCCTTCTGGGCCACGGTGTTTATGGTCTTCATCATGCTCACCCAGCGGCCGATCACCGCGGCCCTGCGCGGCCGGGGCAACCTGGGCGAGGACGTCAAGGAAGGCGCGCTGGACCTGTGGAATGGCCTGGTGACCGGCGCGCGCAACATGATCGGCATCGGCATTGCCACCGCGACTGCGGGGATTATCGTTGGCGCCGTATCCCAGACCGGGGTAGGCCTGGTGCTGGCCGATGTGGTGGAAACTATCGCCATGGGCAACCTGCTGCTCATCCTCTTCTTTACCGCGGTGCTCAGCCTGATCCTCGGCATGGGGCTACCCACCACCGCCAACTACATCGTGGTGTCGGCGCTGCTGGCGCCAGTGATCATCCAGCTGGGCCAGCAGAACGGCCTGCTGGTGCCGCTGATCGCGGTGCACCTGTTCGTGTTTTACTTCGGCATCATGGCCGACGTCACCCCGCCGGTGGGGCTTGCGTCCTTTGCCGCGGCGGCGGTGTCCGGCGGCGACCCCATACGCACGGGCTTTCAGGCGTTCTACTATAGCCTGCGCACCGCCGCGCTGCCGTTTCTGTTCATTTTCAACACTGACCTGCTGCTGATCGACGTCAGCCCCCTGCAGGGCCTGCTGATTTTCGTGGTGGCGACCGGCGCCATGCTGATCTTCGCCGCGGCCACCCAGGGCTACATGATCACTCGCAGCCGCTGGTACGAGTCCGCTCTGCTGCTGCTGGTGGCCTTTACCCTGTTCCGCCCGGGCTTCTGGATGGACCAGCTGCACGATCCGTACCGCGACATACCGCCGACGCAGTTTGTTGAAGCGCTGGACGCGGCGGGGGCCAATGCCACGCTGCGCCTGCAGATCAGCGGGCTTGATAGCTACGGCGAGCCCATGACCACCTACATGACGCTGCCCGTGCCGGAGGGTGATACCGGCCAGGAACGGCTGGAGAACCTCGGCCTTGAGCTTCTCATCGAAGACGACAAGGCCGTGGTGGACATGGTGACCTACGGCAGCCAGGCGGCCGATATGGGCTTTGACTTCGACCAGGAAATTATCCAGGTGCAGGCGCCGGTGGATCGCTGGACCAAAGAGTGGATGTGGCTGCCGGCGCTTGGCGTATTTGGCCTGGTCGTGGCGCTGCAGCGCCGCCGCCGTCGCCGCGAAACGCCCGAAGTGGCGGCATAAAGGAGGGACTGTATGTACCGCAAGATTCTACTGCCGGTGGATATCAACGAAGAGGCATCGTGGCAAAAGGCATTGCCGACGGCGGTCACACTGTGCCGGACGTTCGGCGCATCGCTGCACGTGCTCACGGTGCGCCCGGACGTCAAAATGCCCATGGTGGGCGCGTATTTCCCCAAAAACTTCGCTCGGGATGCCAAGGCCGCCGTGATCGAAGCCCAGCACGCCTTTATCGATGACCAGATCCCCGCCGACGTGCAAACCCAGAGCGTGGTCGTCGACGGCTCGCCCTGGGAGGCCATCATCAAGGTGGCCGATCAGCTGGAGGTGGACCTGATCGTCATGGCATCGCACAACAAGCGCCGTTTCGTGGACTACGTGCTCGGGCCCAACTCGGAGCACGTGGTGCACCATGCCAAGGCCTCGGTGATGATCGTGCGCTAGCGCGGCGGCTTAACCCGGGAGCGGCAGCCGGTCTGCGACGTTTGGAGGGTTTGACAAGTGGTCCGGCTGGTCAACACTGGACGGGGTAAACCTTCACTCCAGCAGGAGCCATGCCATGATCTATGCCAACCCTGGCGACACCGATGCCTTGATCACGTTTGAGCAGCGCTACGGCAACTACATCGGCGGTGAGTTTGTGCCGCCGGTCAGCGGCGAATACTTCGATAACGTCAGCCCGGTCAACGGCGACGTTTTCTGCGAGATCCCCCGCTCGTCCGCCGAGGACGTGGACAAGGCGCTGGACGCCGCCCACGCCGCGGCCCCGGAGTGGGGCAGGACGTCGCCGGCGGCGCGCAGCCGCGTGCTGCTGCGAATCGCCGACCGCATCGAGCAGCACCTCGAGAAGCTGGCCGTAGCGGAGACCTGGGACAACGGCAAGGCGATACGCGAATGCCTTAACGCCGACCTGCCCCTGGCGGTGGACCATTTCCGCTACTTTGCCGGCTGCATCCGCGCCCAGGAAGGGTCGGCGGCGGACATCGACGGCAACACCGTGGCCTACCACTTCCACGAGCCGCTGGGCGTGGTTGGCCAGATCATCCCCTGGAACTTCCCGCTGCTGATGGCCACCTGGAAGCTGGCGCCCGCGCTTGCCGCCGGTAACTGCGTGGTGCTCAAGCCCGCCGAGCAGACGCCGGCCTCGATCCTCGAGCTGATGAAGCTGATCGGCGATCTGCTGCCGCCGGGGGTGATCAATATCGTCAACGGCTTCGGCGAAGAGGCCGGGCAGGCGCTGGCCGCCAGCCCGCGCATTGCCAAGATTGCCTTCACCGGCTCCACCCCGGTGGGCTCGCATATCCTGGAATGCGCGGCGAAAAACATCATTCCCTCCACCGTGGAGCTTGGCGGCAAGTCGCCCAACGTCTACTTCGCCGATATCATGAACGCCGAGCCCGAGTTCGTCGACAAGGCCGTGGAAGGCCTGGTGCTGGCGTTTTTAAACCAGGGCGAGGTCTGTACCTGCCCGTCCCGGGCGCTGGTGCAGGAGAGCATGTACGACGACTTCATGGCTAAGGTGATCGAGCGCACGCTGACCATCAAGCGCGGCAATCCGCTGGATACCGAGGTGCAGGTGGGCGCCCAGGCGTCCCGAGAGCAGTTCGACAAGATCATGTCGTACATGGAAGTGGCTCGGGAAGAGGGCGCCGAGTTTCTCACCGGCGGCGACAGGGAGACCATGGAGGGCAGCCTGGACCAGGGCTACTACGTCCAGCCGACGCTGCTCAAGGGCGGCAACAAAATGCGGGTGTTCCAGGAGGAAATCTTCGGCCCGGTGGTGGCCGTCACCACGTTCAAGGACGAGGCCGAGGCGCTGGCCATTGCCAACGATACCGAGTTCGGCCTCGGCGCCGGGGTGTGGAGCCGCGACATCAACGTGGCCTTCCGCATGGGCCGCGGCATCCAGGCCGGGCGCGTATGGACCAACTGCTATCACCAATACCCGGCCCACGCGGCGTTCGGCGGCTACAAGAAGTCCGGCGTGGGCCGCGAAACCCACAAGATGGCCCTTGAACACTACCAGCAGACCAAGAACCTGCTGGTGAGCTACGACATCAACCCCATGGGCTTTTTCTAGCCCGCTACCTGCCAGCGCCGCGCCAGCTTCGCGGCGCGCTCAATACTTTCGGTCATGGCAAGCTTGCCTGCCCGGCGGCCAATGCCCGCGCGCTTGAGCTTGAGCTGCATGCGCGCGGGCAGGCCGATAAACACCAGCCCGACGTGCTGTTCGGCAAGCTCCCGGCGCAGCCCGTCAAGGGCCACCATGGCGGTGGCGTCCAGGCTGGGCACGGTGCGCATGTCGAGCAGCACCGTATGCACGTCCTGATCCACCGTACGCAGGGTGGCAATGGCCTTCTCCGCGGCGCCGAAGAACATCGGCCCGCTGATGCGGTAAAGCGCCGTACCTGCGGGGAGCTCGGGGCTTCCCGCCGGGCGTTCGGGCTGGCGTTCGACGCCGGTCAGCTGGGCCATGCGGCGGATGAACAGCGCCGCGGCGAGGCTGATACCCACGGCGACGGCGACCACCATGTCGAAGGCCACGGTCAGCCCGAAGCAGATCACCAGCACCCCGACGTCGCTTGCCGGCGCGGTTTTCAGCGTGTGCACGAAGTTTTTGGCTTCGCTCATGTTCCACGCAATGATCAGCAGCAGCGCGGCCAGCGCGGACATGGGGACGCGGCCCAAAACGCCGGCGAGCACCACCACGGCCAGCAGCACCACCAGCGAGTGCACTACCGCCGACACGGGTGAAAAAGCGCCGCTCTTGATGTTGGTGGCGGTGCGTGCAAGGGCGGCGGTGGCGGTAATGCCGCCGAAAAACGGCACCACGATGTTGCCGATACCCTGACCCACAAGCTCGGCGTTGGGGTCGTGACGAGTGCGGGTGAGGCCGTCGGCGACCACGGCGCAGAGCAGCGATTCGATGGCCGCCAGCAGGGCGATGGCCAGCGCCGGCCCCAGCAGCGCCTGGATCAGGGCAAAGTCCAGCGTCAGCGGCTCGCCGTCGGCGCCGGGGAAATGCCACGGCATGTCAAAGCTCGGCGCCAACGGGGGAATGCCGCTGCCGCTCTGGCCGTCGATCATCCAGTCAAAGCGCGAGGCGATGGTGTCGACCTCGACCCCCAACGCGGCGAGCAGCAGCGCCGCCAGCGTCCCCACGGCAAGCCCGGCCAGCGGCGCCGGCACCGGGGTTTTCAGGCGCGGCCAGACAAGCAGCGTGGCTAGCGTAATGACGCCGATGCCGAGCTCCGCGGGCACAAGGCCAGGGAGCGCCCGGGCAATCAGCCAGGCGTTGGCCAGGGTATTGTCGCCGAGCTCAAGGCTTGCCAGGCCAAAAAAGTCGGGAAGCTGCAGCAGGGCGATGACGGTGCCGATACCCGCGGTAAACCCGAGTATCACGGGGTAGGGCACGTACTGAATAAGGCTGCCCAATCGGGCGAGCCCCAGTGCCAACAGGATAACGCCCGCCATCAGGGTGGCGATCAAAAGCCCGCCCAGGCCGTAGTTGGAGACGATGGGAAACAGTATCACCACGAACGCCGCCGTGGGGCCGGAGATGTTGAACCGCGAGCCGCCGGTAAGCGCGATCAGCGCGCCGGCCACAATCGCCGTGTAGAGCCCGTGCTGGGGCGCCACTCCGGTGGCAATGGCCAGCGCCATGGACAGCGGCACGGCGACCACGCCGATGGTCAGGCCGGCGAGTACGTCGTTTTTCAGTCGGCCCGGGCTATACCCTGCCTGCCAGGCTTGAACCAGGGCTCGGCCGGGAAGGGGTAAACGGAAAGAGGAAGACCGCGGGCGCGACATGACGACTCCGGACAGAAACAGGCGGATAAAAAAGGCGCGCAGCTTCGCGCCGCACGCCATTATACCAGCTGCTGCCGTGTTCCGGGGAACGTCCGGTCGTTACTGCTGCGGCATGGGCTCGCCCTGGCCTTGGCCCCGCTGCTGCATCTGCTCGCGCTGGACGTCGCGCATGGCTTCGTTGAGCGACTGCTGCTGCTCTTCGGTGAGGATTTCCTGCATGCGCTGGCGGTAGTCCTGGCGCAGCTCCTGCATGGCTTCGTAGTGCTCTTTCTGCGCGGCGTTGAGCTCCTGGCGGGTGGCCTGATCGATGCCGGCCTGCTCATACACGGCCTGGCGGCGCTCTTCCATGCGCTCCTTGAGGGCGTCGGGCATTTCGCCGGCCTGAGCATCCTGGCCCTGGCCGGGGGCGGCATGGGCGGTAAACGCCAGCGGCAGCAGGGCGGCCGCCAGCAGGGCGGGGGCAAGACGTTGGCGTAGCGTAAGCGGCGATGTCATGGCAACTCCTTGGAATAGCGGTGAGGTCGATTGACTACCCCGAGCCTCTCCCATGCCGGTGCAAACCCTTTGCAGCCAGTGTGTAAATAACGTGATCCCGGCCTTATTCGTCGGGCTGGTACTTGTAGCCCACGCCGTATACCGAGCGGATGATGTCGCGCTCGGGGAGAACTTCGCTGATTTTCTTGCGCAGCTTCTTGACGTGGCTGTCCACGGTGCGCTCGGACACGATGCGGTTGTCGCGGTACATATGGTCCATCAGCTGCTCGCGGCTGAAGATCCGTCCCGGCGCCCGCATCATCACCCGCAGCAGCTGGAATTCCACCGCGGTAAGCCCCAGGTCGTGGCCGCCCGCAATGGCCTGCCAGCCGTCCTCGTTCAGCTGTACCGGGGCGTCGGGGTCATCCACGGCGAGCGGAGCGCTCTGGGCGGCCTGGCTGCGGCGCAGCACGGCCTTGACCCGAGCGACCACTTCGCGCGGGCTGAAGGGCTTGCAGATGTAGTCATCGGCGCCAAGCTCCAGCCCCAGCAGGCGGTCAACCTCTTCTACCTTGGCGGTCACCATGATGATGGCCGTCTGCGGATAGCGCTGGCGAATGCTGCGGCACAGGGTCAGGCCGTCCTGACCCGGCAGCATCAGGTCCAGAAGGATCAGCGCCGGCTGCTGCTCTTCGAGCCAGGGCATGACCGCGTTGCCGTCGTCCAGCGTGGTTGTCTCAAAGCCGTGGGTCTGCAGGTAGTCGGCCATCAGGCGGGCAATCTTGGGTTCGTCTTCAACAATCAGTAAAGAGGCATTAGCGGGCATGGGTCACTCACGGAAAAATCGGGGTGGCGGCAACATCAGGTTGACGATATCAGCGGCAGGCGCAGCGTCCAGCGCAGCCCGCCAAGGGGCGAAGCTGAAGCGTCCAGGTGGCCATCGTGAGCGTGCACCAGGGCGCTGACAATGGAAAGCCCCAGGCCGCTGCCGCCGCTCGAGCGGCTGCGAGAGCCTTCCACGCGGTACAGCCGCTCGGTGAGCCGAGCCAGTTCATGCTCGGGTACGCCGGGCGAGCTGTCTTCCCATACCAGCACCGCTTCGTCCTGCTCGCGGGTGAGCGTCACGTTGAGCGTGCCCGGCTCTTGGGTATAGGCGCGGCTGTTATCGAGCAGATTGTGCCACAGCTGGCGCAGCCGTTGGGCATCGCCGTATATGTGAAGCGACGGCGTCAGCTCGTCGGTGAGCCGGAACCCGGTATCCTCGAGCCAGCGCCTGGCGTCGTTCAGGTGGCACTGCAGATGGTCGCTCAGGTCCAGCGGCGCCAGCTGAATATCCAGTGCGCCGGCGTCGCTCTGGGAGAGCAGGCGCAGGTCGGCCACCAGGCGCTCGAGCTGCTCGACCTCCTGGGCCAGCGAGCCGAGGTTGTCGGTGTCGAGCGGGCGGATGCCGTCCTGCATGGCCTCGATCTCGCCGCGCAGCACGGCCAGCGGCGTACGTAGCTCGTGGGCGGTATCCGACACCCAGCGGGCGCGGGCGTTGCGGTTGGCCTCAAGCGTCGATGCCAGCACGTTGAAGTCCCGGGCGAGCCTTGAGAGCTCGTCGCGGCCGCGTACCGGCAGGCGGATGTGGTAATCCCCACGGGTCAGGCGCATGGCGCCGGTGGCCAGGGTGTGAGCGCGCCGGCCAAGCCACCACGACAGGCTCCCGGCGAGCAGCAGCGACGCAATGCCCAGCGAGATAACGATCAGCGAGAGGTTGTTGCGCTGGCGGTCGAGAAAGCGGTTTTCCATGCGCTTGAGAATTTGCTGGGGCGGGCGAAAGCCCAGCGAGCCGATGGTCCGGTCGTCGGCGTCAAGGGGCATCCAGTGCCAGCTGGCGGGATCGTCTTCCGCGTGCCGAGGGGCCACGATGAAGCGGCCGTCCGGCGCGCGCAGAGCGAAATCCTGGGCCTCGCCCAGCGGCGAGGGGCGCTCGGCGTTGCCGCGGCCAAGCTCGTGATAAACGATGGTGGGCCAGCGCAGCGGGTCGCTTTCCAGCCACTCCCAGCCCTGGTGCTCCTGCCAGCGTTCGGTCAGGCCCTCGGCCAGGCGCATGGCGCGGCGTTCCTGGGCCTGGTTGAGGTAGTCCAGAAAGCCGCGGTCGATGCTGTAGGAGACGGCGAGGAAAACCGCGCCGGCAATCACCACGTTGATGCTCAGGATAATCGCAAAGAGCTTGATGCCCAGCCGCGACAGGCGGCGATAGCGAGCGTGGCAAAAGGTGTTTCCCAACGGTGGCCCCAATCAATGTGCTGAAGAACGTGTTGTGAAGAGCGTTTTGAAGAACGGGTTCAGAAACGTAGCGAAGAACGCGGAACGGTTAGCTTGCCAATCAATGCTGTGCCGCTTGACGTGCTAGCATGGCGCGGCGGCGCATCGAGTGCCGTGTGACACTGTGTCGGCCGGTTTTCGGGCAGCACAACCGCACCAGAGCTTAGCAAAAATAGGGACGTTGATTGTGGATAAAAAAATCATCGTGGCGGCCGGTGTCGCTATCGTGGCGGGCGGCTTCATTGCCCATGCCATAGCGGGCAATGCCGCAGAAAAGCAGATCCGCGAGAGCCTTGCCGCGCTTGAGGCCGAACAGGCCATTAACGTGAGCCAGGTAGAAACGCACAAGGGGCTTGGCAAGACGTCGCTTACCGCACGTCTGGACGCGGTTGACGCCCCGGGCCTTAGCGGCGAGCTTGCCATGGACGTCGGCTACCTGTCGCGCACCGCCGAGGGTACCATGACGTTTGACGGCGAGGCGCTCAGCGGCGAGGTCGATTTCACCACCGGCCTTGGCAGCGGCAAGCGCGACTACCGCTTTGACGCCGACGAACTGACCGCCGCCGGCGGTGCCGTGACCCTGGCGCAGGTCGAAGGTGATGGCTACGTGGATGCCGAGCGCGAGCACTTCGCGCTGGATATGCTTACCCGCCAGCTTCGCCTGCAAAGCCACGTCGATCACCTTGAGGTCAACGGCCTGGATGCCGAGCTTGAGCACAACATCGATGCCGAAGAAGGCGGCGGTCGCTCCCATGCCCGCTTTGCCGTGGACGGCGTCACCGTTACCGCCGACAGCCGCACCGCCGACAGCCGCGGCACGCCCACGCAAGTTGCAAGCCTCGGCGACGCCGAAATCCGCAATACCGCCACGCTCGACGGCGACACCTATTCTTCACGGCTCTACCTTGCGGCAAACGATGCCGTTTTCATGGACAGCGAGCCGGGCCGGGCCGAGCTTGACCTGACCGCGAAAGGGCTGGACTACGCCGCGTTCGCTGCCCTGGCCGAGGTGCTCGAGCGCCACCTGAAAGGCGCCGATGCCGGGGAAGATCTATCGACCGCCAAGCAGCAGGCCCTGACCCGAGAGCTTCGGGCCACGCTGAGGGAGCAGGCCCACGCGCTGCTGTCGCGCTCTCCCGCGCTCGAGCTCGAGACCCTGACGCTGGACGCCGCTCTGCCCATGCTCGGCCGCGCCGAGGCAAAGCTTTCCGGCCGGGTGGCGTTTGACGGCGACAGCCTGTCCCCGGAGAGGGCCCGTGCCCTGCTGGCCGGCATCAGCGCCGAGGCTCACGAACCCCCAGGCGATACCCTCAACCAGCCGGCCATGAGCGCACAGCAGACTCGGGCCGAACTGGCGTCGCGGCTGAGCGCCAGGCTTGCCGTCGATACCCTGCCCGACGCCATCGTGATAGAGCTTCCTCCTGCGCTGCAGGCGTTGATGATCAACCACGACGCGCCCCACGTTTTTGCCTGGGAAGACGGCCGGGCGCTTTATAACGACGAGCCGCTGGAGCAGGCGCTGTCACGCTAGTGCGCTCCTTACCGGCGCCGTGAACAGTGCGATAACGACGAAGGACCTCAGTCATGCCCGAGACGTTGCTGGTGCTGCTTCTTGCCCTGGGCGCCGGGGTGGCAATGCCCGCCGGGGCGGTGTTTGCCCGGTTTGACCGGCTGCACCCGGCCTGGCTTGGCAGCGAGTGGCGACATTTTATCGTCGCCTTTGGCGGCGGCGCGCTGATCTCGGCCATCGCCCTGGTGCTGGTGCCCGATGGCGTGGCCAAGCTGCCCCCGCTGGCGGCGGGGCTAAGCTTTGCCGCCGGCGGCGTGACGTTCTTTTTGCTGGATATCCTGCTCAACCGGCTGCAGAGCGCCGCCGGCCAGATGGTAGCGATGCTCTCGGACTTTATCCCCGAGGCCATTGCGCTGGGCGCAGCGTTCGCCGCCGGGGAAAACACCGGGCTGCTGCTGGCGTTTTTGATCGCGCTACAGAACCTGCCCGAAGGCTTTAACGCCTTTGAAGAGCTGGCGCGCTCGGGCCGGCTGGCCCAGAGCACTATTCTGTCCGCGTTTTTTGCTATGGCGCTGCTGGGCCCGGCCTCGGCCCTGGCCGGCTACTACTGGCTGGGGCAATATCCGCTGGTGATGGGCACGCTGCTGCTGTTTGCCAGCGGCGGCATCTTGTACCTGGTGTTTGACGACATTGCCCCCCAGGCCAAACTGAAAAACACCTGGATGCCCGCCCTGGGGGCGGTCGCCGGCTTTCTTCTGGGGCTTTCCGGCAGCATGCTGGCGGGCTAGCGGCTTTGTGGCCAATGAATCAAACGGATAATAGGCGGGTATCAACACCGTGGATATGATCAGTGCGGGTTCTCTCTGGCTGACGGTTGCGCTTTCGCTGGCGCTTGCTGAGCTGATGACCGGCAGCCTGGTGCTGCTGGCGCTTGCCGCCGCGGCGCTGATCACGGCGTTGGCGGCAGCGCTTGGCGTGCCGCTTTCCGTTCAGCTGGCGGTGCTGGGGCTTTCAAGCGCCGTGTGCGTGCCGCTTGCGGTCTGGGTGATTCGGCCGTGGTTTTCCCCGGCCGGGGTCAACTACGGCGTCGCCGGTACCGGCGCCCAGCACGGCGAGCGGTTTCATATCGTGCGCCGGGACTACGACGGCGCCAGCGGCATCAAGATCAAGGGCGATTTCTTTCGCGCCCGTTACGTGGATGCAGCCCCCGACGACTGGCCCGCCGAAGGGGCCGAGGTGGTGCTGGATCACTTTGAAGGGACGCTGGCGCGGGTGAGACCCGGCGCGCCGTCGTCCCAACCTTCGCCGTCGGCGAAGTCTTCAACAGGAGCAGGACAGTGAGCGATTCCATCAGTATAGGGCTATTGGTCAGCCTGATTATCGTCGCCATCGGCGTGATGATCGTGGTGAAGGGGCTGATGATCGTGCGTCAGTCGGAAGCGGTGGTGGTGGAGCGGCTGGGGTCGTTCAACCGGGTGCTGGAAAGCGGGATCAACATCATCATCCCGTTCATCGAAAAGCCACGCTCGATCACCATGATCCGCTACGAGAAGCGTGGCGACGCCTACGCCGCGATTACCAGCGAAGAAACGCGCATCGACCGGCGGGAAACCGTCATGGACTTTCCCGGCCAGCCGGTGGTCACCACGGACAACGTCACCGTGCGCATCAACGGCGCGCTTTACTACACCATCGTGGTGCCCGAGCGCGCGGTGTACGAAGTGGAAAACATGAGCCAGGCCGTGGAGGTGCTGGCCAAGACCACGCTGCGCTCGGTGGTGGGCAAGATGGAGCTGGACCGGCTGTTCGAGTCCCGGGCCGAGGTCAACAATCAGATTCAGGCGGCCATGGAAGAGCCGGCCTCCAAGTGGGGCATCAAGATCACCCGGGTCGAGGTTCAGGATATTGAAATGCCCGAAGAGGTGGAGTCTGCCATGCGGCTGCAGATGGCCGCCGAGCGCAAGCGCCGGGCCACGGTGACCGAGGCCGAAGGCGAGAAGTCCGCGGCCATTGCCAAGGCCCAGGGCCAGCGCGAATCCGCCATCCTCAATGCCGAGGGCGACAAGGAGTCGGCGATTCTGCGCGCCCAGGGCGAAAACGAATCCATCAGCCTGGTGCTGAGCGCGCTGGGCGATGACGACGAGCACAAGCGCACCGTGGTGGGTTATCTGCTGGGGCAGAGCTACATCAAGGGCCTGCCGGACATGGCCAAAAACGGCGAGCGGGTGTTCGTGCCCTACGAATCCTCAGCGCTTTTGGGCTCCATGGGCATGTTCCGGGAAATGGCCGGCACGCCGGAAGACGCCGCCAGGGCAACCAGCGCGCTGCGTCAGGGCATGGTCGGCGGCGCGGGGAGCGCTTCCGGCGACTGACCGCGCACCTGCCGGGTCCGGGTGGCCTGGCGTTCCAGTGAGAGAGCCAGGCGCTCGGCGAGCCCGGCCAGCAGCGCCTGGCGGCGGGCGTCCAGCGAGCGCTCGCGGCGGACGGCGTCGAGCAGGGCGTCGCCCGCCGGGCGTATCTGCCGCGGCGTCTCGCCCTTGGCGCTGGCGGCGTAGCCCTCGGCCAGGGCGGTAATAAAGGCGCCGCTTGTGCGCTGCAGGTCGGCGTTGCCCAGTCCGTCGAGGCGCCGGCGCAGCTGCAGGCAGGCGTAGCCGACGTCGAGGCCGGTGAGCCCCAGGGTAAAGAGGTGGCGCTGGTCGTCGGGCAGGGTGTCATCGTGCCGGGAAAGGCGCAGCAGGCGGTCGGCCATGCGCCCGATAAACTGCGTTTCCGCGTCTTCGACCGGCGCGCTTGCCAGCCGGCGCAAATCCCGGGCAATGGCCCACACCAGCCGCTTGCGCCTGAGCGTGGCGCCGGGGCCCGGCAGCAGGCGAAACGCGGTCACCACCGTCCCCAGCCCCACCAGCACCGCCAGCGCGCGGTTGATGAAGCTGTCAAAGGAAAAGTCCATGCCGTTGCCGGGCATGGTGAGCAGGATATTGCCGATGGTAAACGCCAGGCAGTAACCCATCAGTTTGGGATTGGACGCGCCCAGCAGCCCCAGAAACAGCGGCGTGAGGAAAATCATCGCCAGCATGGGAAAGCCGCTGGCCTGGGCCAACAGCACGTGGCCGAAGATAAAGGCGCTGGGTATCGCTGCCAGCATGCCCTTGGCAAACGTCATGCACGCCGCCACCGGGTTGTCGCGGCTGGCAAAAAACGCCGAAAACAGCGTGCCCAGCAGCATGGCGACCCGGCCGTTGTCCCAACCGGTGGCCAGCCAGAACGTCGCCAGGGCGGCAAAGATCGCCCCGGCGCGCAGGGCGTTGACGCCGGCGACCAGATGGTCGCGGTGCCAGGCCAGCGCCACGCCGCGCAGAAATTTGCGCGACGGCTGGGTAATGGCGTCCCGGGCATCGAGCATGACCAGGGCGTGGCCCAGGGCTTCGCGCAGGCCAAGCAGGCAGCGCTGCTCAAGCGGCGAAAGCGACCCTTCGGGAAACAGCAGCGCCCGCCGACGCAGGGCGTGCAGGCGCTTGCGGGCGTCGGTGGTGCCGCTATAGCCGGCGGCGCTGGTAAAGCCGTTGGCCAGCTGCTCGGCGAGCTGGCGGATGTCGCTTTTCATGCTCTCGCCGCCGTGACGCTCGCTGCCGGCGTGAAGGAGCTGCTGGAGGGCATGAAGGGTGGCCAGCAGGCGCAGGGTGTGGCGGGTCAGAACGTGGCTGGCGCGGATGCGCCCGGCGCCTTCGGGGCCTTCATAGCGGGCGGCCTGGCTATCGCCCTCAAGCGCGGTCAGCGGCGACAGCGTGCCGGTCAGGCTGGCCTCAAGCTCGGCGTGGTCGTCGCTGTCGCGCAGGCGAGAGGCGGCGTGGGTGAACGCCTGGTTGACCACCGTATCGGCCTGGCGCCCCAGGTGCGCGCTGACCCGGGAGGGCCACAGCAGCGCGCTGACCAGGGTCGCGCAGGTCGCACCCAGCGCCAGCTCGGAAATCCTCGCCACGGCGATGGAGAAGATGCGCTCCGGGGCGCCGGAGCCGATTACCACGATCAGCATCGCGGTGACTGCGCCCATGATGCAGCCGTAGGCGGCGTTGTTGCGCAGAAGCGCGCTGCCGTAGGTGCATAGCATGATCCAAAGCGTCAGCGCCGCGAGCGCCGGCACCGGCGCCTGGGCGAAAAGCGCCATCAGGGTGATACCGGCCAGCGCGCCGACCAGAGTACCGCTCACCTGGCTCAGGCCCTTTTCCAGCACCATGCCGCTCATCGGCCGGATCTGCAGAAACGCCGCCGAGATCAGCGCCCAGTAGGGGCGCTCCAGGTTCAGCCACAGAGCCAGGTACAGCGCCAGCAGCATGGCGAAGGTGGCCTTGAGCGCAAACTTGAGCGAATGCGCGTTCGGCGTGAGGTAGGTCTGATACCAGGGCGATGCGGTCAGCGCCATGCTCAGGGCTCCGGTTCGATGTGCACCGAGGCGGTCATGCCCGCGCTTAGCGTCATGCCGTCGGGAATCTCATCCAGAGCGATGCGTACCGGAATGCGCTGGGCCAGGCGCACCCAGCTGAACGTCGGCTGCACCTTGGGCAGCAGCTGCTCGTTGGGAGCGGCGTTGGGGTCGGCAATGGCGCGCCCGATACCGGCAACGCGGCCGGTAAGCTCGTGCTCGGCGCCCATCAGCTTGATGCGTGCCGGGTCCCCGACGTGCACCCGGGGCATCTTGGTTTCTTCGAAATAGCCGGTGACGTAGTAGGAATCCGACGCGACCAGCGCCAACACCGGCTTGCCGGCGCTGGCGTAGTTGCCCTCGTTGAGCTGCAGGTTAAGAACGTGCCCGGCGACCGGCGCGGTGATGGTGGTACGCGCAAGATCCAGCTGAGCGCTGGCAACCGCGCTCTGCGCCTGGGCAAGCGTGGCCGCGGCCACGCGGCTGTTGATGCGCGAGGTTTCCTTGTCTTCTTCGCTGATCGCCGCGCGCCCCAGCCGGCTGCGCCGGGAGGCCTCGTGGCGGGCAAGCTCCAGCTCGGCCTGGCGCTGCTCCATTACCGCCTGGGCCTTGTCCGCGCTTGCCTGGTAGCGCTCGGCGTCGATGCGAAACAGGGTGTCGCCTTTGGCCACGCGCTGGCTGTCGGCCACCGCAAGGGCGGTGACCCGCCCGGAAACGTCCGGCGCCACGGTAATGATATCGGCGCGCACGCGGCCGTCCCGGGTCCAGGGGGTGTAGAGATAATACTGCCATAGCCACCAGCCGGCAGCCGCAGCAAGACTTACGATAACCAGCGTGACCAGGGTGCGCAGCAGGGTGGACATCTCAAAAGGCTCCGATGGCGGGAAAAGACGCAGAGAACACGTAGGCGGTAGCCGCCGTACAGAGCACGAACAGCGCGGTGTCAAACCACGCCTCAAACCATGGCCGCCGGCTTTTTTGCAGGCGATAAAGCAGGGCGCGCAGCAGCAGCGTGGCCGCTAGCCCCAGCGCTACGTATACCAGCATCGGCGGCAGCAAAAGTCCGCCCAGGGTGATTTCGTGTAGTCCCATCGTGCCCCCTTGCGCCGATTACAGCGATAGCCAGAAAAGTATCAGCGGCGGGGATAAAAGCGACAGCAGAAAGCCGCTGACCACCGCCACCGGTACGAAGGTTACGCCGCCGTGCTGCTGAATTACCGGCAGGGCGAAGTCCATGGAGGTGGCGCCGCCGTAGCCGATGGCGAGCGCCGCATGGCGCTGGATCACCAGCGGTACCAGCACGAAGGTCAGAAGCTCCCGGGCAAGGTCGTTGAAAAACGCCACGCCGCCCATGAGCGGACCGAGCTGGTCGCCGATCAGGATCGCCGAGAGCGAGTACCAGCCAAACCCCGAGGCCATGGCCAACCCCTCGTTCCAGCTGATCGACAGCAGCGGGGCCGCCGCCAGCCCCGCCACCAGCGAACTGGCGGCAAGCGTCAGGGCAATGGCAAGCCCGTTGCGGTTGAGCAGAATCCGCCTGAGCGGCATGCCGGAGTTGCGTAGCTGGCAGCCGATCAGCGCCAGCAGCACGTACAGCACCCATTCGGCGAGCACTTCGGCGCCGTGAAAAAGCCCCTGGCCTACTATCGGGCCCAGCAGTAGGCCAAGGATAACGCCAAGGGCCACGACGCCCAGCAGCGAAAGCGAGCCTTTCATGGCGGCGAATTTGCCAACCGGCGCATTGCTGGCGCTGGGGGGCGTTTCCGCGCGCATCGCCAGCCGGTGGGATAGCCACCCAAGCGCTGCAAAATTGCAGGCGCTGGTCAGCGCGAACAGCAAAAGCGCGCTGCCCCCCAGCCGAGAAAGCTGGCTCGACAGGTTCTCAAGCCCGGCAAGGCTTGCGCCCATCAGCAGAAGGATAACGTAGATAGAGCCGTTAACCGCGTGGTTGATCAAGCCCTGCAGGCGCGGCGAGCGCACCCGGACAAGGTACCCTGCCACCAGCGGTAACAGCACGATGAGCAATCCGGAAAACATGAAAGAGGGCGGCCTTCCTTGGGGTGGCTGGGTTCAGGATGAATGATGAACGCTTTAGTTTAGCCGAGTCAGGGTGATGTGCGTTTCGCGTTTGCCGTCTTTCCAGTAGCTGGCGTCAACGATCAGGCCGGGGTAATCGGGATGGTAGTTGATTCGCAGCTCCCGGTCGGGTTTGTCCGCGTCCAGCAGCACCACCGACTGGGCGTCGAAGCGCCCGGCGGGCACCTCGAGCTCGCGCGTGCCGTCGGCGTAGTAGTGGAAGTTTTCGTCGCGCCCGCGGTGGTCGACAAAATGCACGTCGCAGGGGGCGCTTTGGCTGCAGTCTTCGCGCCCGGCGCGGCGGGCCAGGTCCACCAGCGCCGTCTGGCGGTCCAGGGTGTCGATGTCGGCATCGGCGAGCTCGTAGCTGTCGCCCACGCCGAACAGCGAGTAGCCGCTGTAGTAGTGCAGCGAATGAGTGGACTCTTCGCTGGCGATAAAGCGGCTGCGCTCCCGGCCGCTGGCCACGGCGATGGAAAAACGCATGGCGCTTTTCCAGTGGCGGCCTTCCTGACTCATGACGTGATTCAGGGTGGCACCCGGCCAGCCGTCGACCTTCAGCTTGTACTGGGCCTTGAAGGCCTCGACCGGACGCAGCGCCGGCGACTCGGCAAACGCCGGCTCGGCAAGCCCGGCGATGAGCCCAAGCGCTGCGGCAGCGGCGGGCAAGATACGTGACATAATCGGCATCAAGCCTCTCCTGGAAACAGTTTTTGTAAACAGTTCTTGTAACAGTGTCGGCCACTCGTCGGGCGACAGACGGCGACAAGGGCGAAAAGTATAGCGCCCGGCGCGGCGAGCGTCAGTAGCCGGCAGCGGGGTTGACGGTGCTAACCGGCTCGCCGGCCTCAAAGGCGCGCAGAGTGTCAATGACCTGATCAATGGCGCCGGTGAGCGGCGTGGGCGCCGAGGTGTGCGGGGTCACCGCCACCCTGGGGTGCTGCCACAGGGGGTCGTCTGCCGGCAGCGGCTCGGTGACGAAGACGTCGAGCAGCGCACCGCGCAGGTGCCCGGGCGTCGTCCCGTCACCGAGCGCCTCGAGCAGGGCGGGCTCGTCGATCAGCGCGCCGCGCCCGGGGTTGATCAGGGTAGCGCCTTCGGGGAGCTGCGCCAGGCGCCGGGCGTCAAGCAGCCCGCGCGTGGCGTCGGTGTCCGGCAGCAGGGTGACCAGGGTCCGGGCACGGCCGAGCACGGTGTCCAGGCCTTCGTCGCCGTGGTGGCAGTCCACGCCGTCGATGTCCTTGGCGGTGCGGCTCCAGCCCATCACGGGAAATCCCGCATGGGCAAGCGCCTGCGCGACGTGGGCGCCGATGGCGCCAAGGCCGAGCACGCCTACCGGCCAGTCGGCCTTGTCGGGGACGGCCTGGGGCTCCCAGCGGGCGTCGGCCTGAAGGCGAACGTAGGCATCGAAGCTGCGGTAGAAGTGCAGCACGCCGTAGAGCACGTAGTCGGCCATGGGAGCCGCCATGCCCGCATCGCGCAGCTTGACCACCGGCACGCTGTCAGGAAGCCCGGGCGTTGCCAGCAGGGCATCGACTCCGGCACCCAGGTTAATGATGCCTTTAAGCTGCGTTTGTTCCGCCAGCAGCCATTCGGGCGGCTTCCACACGGCGAGGTAGTCGGCGTTTTGCCGCGCCTCGGCGGAGTCGTTGGTGGTGACGACGGTAGCGTGGGGAAAGGCGTTTTCAAGCGCCGCGCACCAGCGGCTGGCGCTATCGTTGTGGACGACGATTTTCATGCAGTCTCCTTTGGCTGGCTTGTGTCGCCGTTGTTCGGGCGTTGCGGTAACGCTATCACGGCTGGTTGCGATTTTTGTAATAAAGGTTTTGACCCTGAGCGGCGCGAGGGTGCTAGTATCGCTGAGACGACGATGGCAGGCCTTGTGCGGCGGGCCAGGTCGCTCACGTGGCCCGGGAAACGCTTTATTGACGTCCGGTTCTTGGTGAACGTTAAGGCGAGTTGCGCAATGTCTCAGGTATCCCTGCCCTTTACGCGTGAGGAGTACGCCAACCGGCTCTGGAAAGTACGCGCCGAAATGGCCAGCCGGGGCATTGATGCGCTGATTGTCAGCGACCCTTCCAACATGGCGTGGCTGACCGGCTACGACGGCTGGTCGTTTTACGTGCACCAGTGCGTGGTGGTCGGCCTGGAAGGCGAGCCGATGTGGTACGGTCGGCGCATGGACGCCAACGGCGCGCTTTTGACCTGTTGGATCGATCCGGACAACATTACCTACTATCCGGACTACTACGTCCAGAATCCTGACATGCACCCCATGGACTACCTGGCGCAGTCAATTCTGCCCCAGCGCGGCTGGGACCGCGGCGTGGTGGGCATGGAAATGGACAACTACTACTTCTCCGCCCAGGCCTACCTGTGCCTGCGCCGGGAGCTGCCCCACGCCCGCTTTGCAGACGCCAACGGCCTGGTCAACTGGTGCCGGGCGATCAAGTCGCCCCAGGAAATCGCCTATATGCGCATTGCCGGCAAGATCGTCGAGGGCATGCACACGCGGATTCTGGAAATGATCGAGCCGGGCCTGGCCAAGAGCAAGCTGGTGTCCGAGATCTACCGGGTGGCCATCGAAGGCTTTACCGACGACAACGGCAAGGTCCACGGCGGCGACTACCCGGCCATTGTGCCGCTTTTGCCCACGGGCAAGGCCGCCGCCGCGCCGCACCTGACCTGGGACGACACGCCGTTTCGCGAAGGCGAGGGCACGTTTTTCGAGATTGCCGGGGTCTACAAGCGCTACCACGCGCCGACCTCGCGCACGGTGTTTCTGGGCCGGCCGAGCCGGGAGTTCCTGCGCGCCGAGTCGGCGCTGCTGGAAGGCATCGAGCAAGGGCTTGAAGTGGCCAAGCCCGGCAACCGCACCGCGGATATCGCCAAGGCCCTGGGCTCGGCCATGGACAAATACGGCTTCGACCGCGGCGGGGCGCGCTGCGGCTACCCCATCGGCATTTCCTACCCGCCGGACTGGGGCGAGCGCACCATGAGCCTGCGCCCGTCGGACGAGTCCGTGCTGGAGCCGGGCATGACTTTTCACTTCATGCCCGGCCTGTGGGAAGACGGCTGGGGGCTTGAGATTACCGAGAGCATCCTGATCACCGAAAACGGCTGCGAGACCCTCGCCAACTTCCCCCGTCAGCTGTTCGTACACTAGCGCCGGCAAGCCCGCGCGGCGCCCGTCATTCCTTGAGGAGCACTGTCATGAGCAAGCGTCAAAGCCCGATTACGCCCACGGTGGACTTCAACGCCGACGGCGTGCAGCACGGCTTTCTCAACCTGCCGATTTCCGTGGATGACTCGGCCTGGGGCGCGGTGATGGTGCCGGTGACCGTGGTCAAGAACGGCGAAGGTCCAACGGCGCTGTTGACCGCGGGCAACCACGGCGACGAGTATGAAGGCATTACCGCACTGTTGAAGCTTGCCGCGACTCTCAAGGCCGAGGACGTGACCGGGCGGGTGATCATCGTGCCCTGCTTCAACACCCCGGCGGTGACCGCAGGCAAGCGCACCTCGGGGCTCGACGGCGGCAACCTCAACCGCTGCTTCCCCGGCGACCCGGACGGCAGCGCCACCGAGCAGATCGCCGACTACTTCACCCGGGAAATGGTGCCCATGGCCGACGTAGTGCTGGACCTGCACTCCGGCGGGCGCACCCTGGATATCCTGCCCTACGCCGCGTCCCACGTGCTCGACAACAAGGAGCAGCAGGCGGCGGCGCTGGCCAGCGCCAAGACCTTCGGCGCGCCCTACGCCATGATCATGTTCGAGCTGGACGCCACCCACCTTTTTGATACCGTTTGCGAGGATCAGGGCAAGGTATTCGTCACCACCGAGCTTGGCGGCGGCGGCACCTCGACCCCTTATACCGTCGACATTGCCGAGCGCGGCGTGCGCAACTTCCTGATTCACCACGGCCTGATCGAAGGCGAGCCGGCGCTACCCGCCAAGCCCCAGGTGTATCTCGACATGCCCGATGCCAGCTGCTACGTGCAAAGCGAGCACTCCGGGCTTCTGGAACTGCTGGTAGCATTGGGCGACGAGGTCACCAAAGGGCAGCCCATTGCGCGGATATACGACGTGACCCGCACCGGAAGCGCCCCGGTTGACTATCACGCCGGGCGCGACGGCATTCTGATGGCGCGGCGGGCGCCGGCGCTTGCCCACATTGGCGATACGCTTGCCGTGATTGCCGACGTGGTGGAGGGCCTCGACGCCTGAGCCCATGCCCAAGTCCAAATCCATGCTTAAACTCGACCGTTACGACGTAAGAATCCTCGCGATCCTCTCCCGGGACGGGCGAATCACCAAGTCCAAACTGGCCGAGGCCATCAACCTCTCGGTCAGCCCGTGCTGGGAGCGGGTCAGGCGGCTGGAAGAAGCCGGCATCATCGAAGGCTACAGCGCGCGCATCAACACGCAGGTACTAATGCCCGGCAACTCGGTGTGGGTGCAGATCGAGCTCAAGCAGCACAGCGTGGAAAGCTTTTCGCGCTTCGAGGCGCTGGTCATGGAAACCCCCGAGGCCACCGAATGCGTGGCCGTGGGCGGGGGCGTTGATTACCTGGTGAAGTTCGAGGTGGCGAGCATCGACAGCTACCAGCGCGCCATGGACCGCTGGCTGCTGTCCGACGCCGGCATCGAGCGCTACTTCACCTATATCGTCACCAAGACGATCAAGCGCGCCACCCCGGCCATCGACGAAGACGAGCTCGCCTGATAGGCGCTTGAAGCCCCGGCGCCAAAAAAATCGAGACTTTCCAACGGCGGCGCCAAAAAAAGCGCATGCTGGGCCGGCGCATTCAAAAGCACTTCCCGCGTGAATTCCCTTATCCTTGTGGTATCAACCGCTTAAGGTATCGACAGGTTCTTGTTTGCAACAGATGCCTGCGAAAGATACCGGCACCCGATAAGGAGGGGTTTCATGACAGCACCGTCTACTATACTGTCCGATCGTCTGCAGGATCCGCGCCTGTTTCGCCAGTATGCCTACCTCAACGGTAAATGGACCCACGGCGAAGGCGGCCGCGAAGAGCCCGTCACCGACCCGGCCACCGGCGAAGTGCTGGGCCACATCCCGGTGCTGGAAGAAGGCCAGATTACCGCCGCGGTAGACGCCGCCGACGCGGCCTTTGCCGGCTGGCGGGCGCTGCGCGCCAACGAGCGCAGCGAGATTCTCGAAGCCTGGTACGCGCTGCTCCAGGAGCACAGCGAAGACCTGGCGACCATCATGACCCTGGAGCAGGGCAAGGCCATCGGCGACTCCCGGGGGGAGGTGCAGTACGGCGCCAGCTTCATCCGCTGGTTCGCCGAAGAGGGCAAGCGCACCTACGGCGACACCATTCCCAGCCACATGCCCAACGCGGCCCTGGGGTCGCTCAAGGAGCCGGTGGGTATCGCCGCGCTGATTACGCCGTGGAACTTCCCGCTGGCGATGATCACCCGCAAGGCCGCCGCCGCGCTTGCCGCCGGCTGCCCCACTGTGATCAAGCCGTCCAACGAGACGCCGTTCACCGCGCTGGCGCTTGCCGAGCTTGGCGAGCGCGCGGGTATTCCCGCCGGCGTGCTCAACGTGGTGCTGGGTGAGCCGTCGACGGTATCCAAGGTGCTGTGCGCCGAGCCGCGCGTCAGGGCGCTTTCGTTCACCGGCTCCACCCGCGTTGGGGAGCTGCTGATGGAGCAGAGCGCGAGCACCGTCAAGCGCCTCTCCATGGAGCTTGGCGGCAACGCGCCCTTTATCGTCGGCCCGGACATGGACCCGACCGAAGCTGCCGAGGCGGCAGTGGCGGCCAAGTACCAGACCTCCGGGCAGGACTGCCTCGCGGCCAACCGTATTCTGGCCCACGAATCGATCCACGACGCCTTTGTGGAAGCGTTCAAGAACAGCATGTCGGCGCTCACCGTGGGCAACGGCCTGGAAGACGGCGTGGACCTTGGCCCGCTGATCCACGGCAAGGCGGTGGAAAAGGCCCAGAGCATCGTCGATGACGCCGTGGACAAGGGGGCGACGCTGCACCAGAGCACCCAGACGCCGGTGGCCGGCGATAACTTCTTCATGCCGGTCATGCTGACGGGCATTTCCCGGGGCATGAAAGTCTGGGACGAAGAGAGCTTTTCCCCGGTGGCCGGCATTCTGCCGTACTCCACCGACGAGGAGGCCATCGAGCTTGCCAACGACACCGAGTACGGTCTGGCCTCTTACCTTTACACCCATGACGTGCGCCGTATCTGGAAGATCATGCGCGGGCTGGAGTTTGGCCTGGTGAGCGTCAACTCGGTGAAGATGACCGGCGCGCCGGTGCCCTTCGGCGGGGTGAAAGAGTCCGGCCTTGGCCGGGAAGGCGGTCCCACGGGGATCGACGAATACCTGGAGACCAAGTTCTTCTGCCTGGGCGGCATGGAGTCGGCCTCAGGCAGCTGATCCAGGGATTCGCGCCATCTTTGCGCCGCTGCTCGGCAGCGGCGCTCCCGCCTGTGGGTTGGTAAGTCCTGGTTATGCATCGCATAATGGGGAATACCAATTCGTGATGTCTCGGAAAGGATGAGGTCATGTCACAAAAGATTTACTGCGTTGCCAGCTTCAAACCCAAACCCGGCAAGGAAGACGCTGTGTTCAGAGCGCTGCAGGAACTCGAGCCCAACGGCCACCGGGAAGACGCCTGCCTGCGCTACACCGTTACCCGCAAGATCGATAACCCCTTTGCCCAGGGCGATAGCTACCCCATCGTGTTTCACGAGGTCTGGGCCAATCGCGCGGCGTTCGAGGCGCACTGCCAGCGCAAGGAAATCAAGCAGTTCTTCGCCGAAAAGCTCGCGTCGGGCGGCGACATCGAAGACGCCAACGTCTGCGTCTACACCGACGAGCCGAACAATTTCGACGCCCCCGATGTCTGACGTCGGGCGTCAAACCGATTTTGCACAGGAGGCAACATGGCCGAAGAGAAGATGAACGTCGAAAGCTTTAACCTGGACCACACCAAGGTAAAAGCGCCGTACGTCCGCCTGGCAGACGTCACCAAAGGCGCCCACGGCGACCAGATCTACAAGTACGACCTGCGCATCTGCCAGCCCAACAAGGGCCACATGGACATGCCCGCGCTGCACTCGCTCGAGCACATGATGGCCGAGCACTCGCGCAACCACTCCAACAAGGTCGTCGACATCAGCCCCATGGGCTGCCAGACCGGCTTTTACATCGCCATGATCAACCATGACGACTACGACGCCGTACTGGACATCATCGAAAACACCCTGAAAGACGTGGTCAACGCCGACGAAGTCCCCGCCTGCAACGAAATGCAGTGCGGCTGGGCCGCCAGCCACAGCCTGGAAGGCGCCCACGAACTCGCCCGCGACCTCCTCGCCAAGCGCGACGAGTGGACGGAAGTGTTTGCCTGATAGGGCGTAGCGCCCCCGCTATCAAAAGCGCCTCTGCGGAGGCGCTTTTTTGTGCCGCTACGAAAAAAGCATGAGAAATGTGGCAGGAATGTGGAAGGGTGGTTCGGAGAATGCTAATTTGGCGCTAGCGAAAGACAGACGTAACGATGGCACTGAGAGATTTCACATGGTGGGAGCGGGCTTATAGGCACTGCAGTATTTCACAGGGTGGGAATACCCAGAAAACGGGCATAATCGGACTTTAGTCCACGAAGAGGTAATAGTGGCACTAAAGTATCTCACATGGTGGGAGCGGACTTTAGTCCGCGAAGATGTTGCCTCAGCAAATTGATTCTCCCACCATATGAGGTACCGAAAAATTGGAACATTTTAATCACATGGTGGCTTTAGTCAGTCCATCAGCTGCGGGGGTCTGCTTTGCATATCCATGTGTCGTTCCTCATGAGCTGGCTATGCCTACAGTGTTATTGGTCCAAGCAAAACGCGCAAGCACGCGAATCCTGCTTAGGCTGCCGAACTATTCTTAATATTTCATAATATCAATGAGTTAGGAAAAGAAAGGTACGCTGGGTAATTTTGTTAAACGAGCTGGCACGTTCATTCAATATCCGAGCGTGCCGTCTAATACCTGTTAGGCTTCACTGGAGGTATGGATTGAGCAATCGAATATACAAATACGTGGGGTCGTCCTACTTGCATGACGTAGTAGGTGACCAAGAGGTAAGCGCGAAGTTTTCGTTTCCAAAAGACTTCAATGACCCTTATGAATTGTTCTTGACGATTGATTTCAACGAAAAGCCAGAAGTGCTGGCGCTTTACGCAGATGCCATCGGCGAATTGCCCCAGTTCCCGACCACTTGTTTTTCGCACTCGCCTGCCGTGACCCCAATGTGGGCGCACTATGCACAGAATCTTACTGGGTTTGCTATTGAATTTGACGAGGAGAAGCTACAAGAGCGCTTCCCCGAATGTCGTTTCGACGACGTTAAATACAAGACAGCGGCTGACGATGGGCTAAAAGAGACGCTGTATCGAGCATATGCTATCGGCAAGCCGCGATATACCTACATGCTGAGGAGTGGCGTTTTTAACGCCGCTTACTTCACAAAGTTGGAGTGTTGGAGCTACGAACAGGAGCGCCGCATGCTCGCCTCGGAGAGTGAAATACGAAAGCACAACGGCATGATGTTGTTGGACATACCCAAAGAGTGCGTTACTGCTTTGATCTGCGGTCCTCGTGCTTCTCAAGAAACCATTCAGAACCTGCAGGCTGCGGCAGACAATCTTTCCTGTGAATACCTCCAGATGAAGGTCGGAAGAAGCAATGCGATTCCATACTTTGTCGATACAAATGGATCGCCACTTTCCTTCACCGATAACAGCATTTCACCAGTTGCGGTAAGCTGCAAAACCTGTCGAGAGCCGGTAGGTGCCGGGAGCGACTTCTGTCCTTGGTGTCAAATCAACGATGCGCACAAGCAGGATGCTATGGATCGTAATGCATATCGGATTCTAGATCATCTCGGCCTTCTTGAAGAGTATGTTAAAGGGATGGATGACATTACTTATGGGCGGAACCGGTGACGCGCCTAACAAGTGCAGGCACGGCGACGCCCACTACATTGCGCCTTCGGCTCCATTCCGTGGGCGCGCATGCTGCAAGCGTTAGAAGGTAAAGCATATGGATATGGTGCTCAGTATCATTGGAATATTGGCCCTTGGTTTTTTTGTCAACGTAGTGCTGAAGCAAACCTACAATTTTATTTTCTACCTTGGTGGGAAACCTTTCCTATGGGTTTTGGTAGCGGCAGCCTTCTTTGGTTTGTTTCTGCCGTGTTCAACTGGTCAGTATCAATCCCAGCATGGGCGGCAGCCATCGCATTTTTCATGAATCTCCCTCCCCGCTCCACACTCGAGTCGAAGGCGCAGGCCAATGAAATATATGCTGAAATGGGGTTAAAACACGGTGCACTTTTATATCAGGTTGGCCTTGGTGGCTTCGTCGTGTCAAGCATGGTCGGCTGGGTCGTTTTCTATGGCCAGTCTTGTAACAGCGCCGGACAGTGCAGTGGTTTTTTCTAGCACTTCTAACAAGTCGTTCAAGTTCGCTACGGCCCTTTCGGGCCTCCACCGGACGTACTTACGCACGCCGCTTAACTATGCGTTAGGTGGCCCAGTCGGCGCGAATGTTATGCCAATCTGTAACGTCTGAAGGTCTTAAACGGAAATGACTCATAAAATATTTCTTAGCCACAATTACAAGGATAAACCGCTGGTTGAGGCAGCTGCGTTGAAGCTTGCCGATATATTTGGCCGGGATCAGGTTTTCTATGATTCGTGGTCCATTAGCCCAGGTGACGGCATAATCGACGAAATGAATAGGGGCCTTCAAGCGCCCGAGTTTGTGTTTTTCTTTGTTTCCGCCAACAGCTTAGAAAGCGGGATGGTGAGGATTGAATGGCAAAATGCGCTCTACTCTGCCACAAAAGGAAAAACGCGTATCGTCCCCGTCAGGGTTGATGGCAGTGAAATGCCGCCGGTATTGAAGCAGACGCTTTTTATTGACATGCACACAGTTGGACTTGAGGCCGCAATCGCTCAGATTGTCAGCGTCACCCAAGGCCACGCATCCTTTACCCCGCAGCATCAGGGTTTCTCAAATCTTTCATATACCAATGCGAAGACCGGAGATGGATCTATAGTAGTAACCATCCGAGCATCGCACTTGATGGAGCCCAATCCACACTTTGGTTTTGTTACGCAAAACTCGGAGGAAGAGATCGTGTGGTCAATGCAGAATAGTCAACCTTTCTTAGGCGGCTTCAATAAGCGTGCCGCCACTCATGCTGGTGCCTCTGTTAACGTCATTTCGATGCGCCCTATGGCTGGCGCATTGACACCCAATCATCCGTTTAGGGCCAAGTTTACTAAAAAGGGTGAGACCGATATCCGAATCATTGCTGTGTTCCACCAGAAGGGCGAGGATGAATGGGTTTCTGTACCGGAAAGCACCTAACCAGTCATTCCAGTTCGTTCCGGCCCTGGTGGGCCTCCACCGGACAGCCTTGACTCCGCTTCGCTCCGTCAAGGCTGCCGCTGAATATTGGCGTTATGAAACGGAAGACAGCTAAATCCGCAAACAGACGAAGGTTCGTTGACCGGGAGATGCAGCGTTTTTTAGCCGCATCCGTGCTGCTGTTTTTGGGCGTGGCATTCACATGGGATGGGGATTGGTGCAGAATTTCGCGAACTCTTTTCCATCCCTCGCATCGGCGCATGCCGACGCTGGCCCTCCTGCCTCTACTCATTGGTCCAAAGCCCTGCGCTTACCCCACGAATTCACAAGATAAAGGCATGAATGTGTCCCAGGCAGAAAAACCGTACGTGCAGTGGCAGGATGGGCAGACACCTCGCAGGGCGCTTTGGCTTTCCGAGAGTGGTTACGCGGCGCCGGCGCACATCGTACCCGTGGATGACCAGACGACGGCCGATCACGCTTATCGCCTAGCGTGCGAGGGCAACTACCTGCTGTGGCGCGGGGATTTTCATAATGCCCTGCAGCTCATGCAGGCCATGAACCGGCGCATCAGTCGTGCCGAGCAGCGTAAGGCTAGCAAAGCCGCCAAGCTTGGCAAGAAGCCTGATGCCGAAAGCACCACGGCCAGCGCCTTCCATCAGCAGCGTCAGGCTCAGGCCCAGCGGGCGAGAACGCTGGGGCGGCTGCTGCTGGAGCTGGATGCCGGTTACGTTTGCCGCCTGCGTCGCGCACCTGACCTGAGCACCGCCTGCGAGGCCGCGTTTGGCGCGCTGGATGAGCCTTGCCTGATATCGTTACGCGACCTGCAGGGCGCGCTGGGGGCCGCCCAGTGGCGTGAGAAAGGCGTGCCCATTGCCGGGCTGGAGCAACCGATCTTTCCGCATTACGGGGTGTTTGCGCCCACGCGGCATGAGTATGTGTCGCTGATGCAGGACGCACCGCTGCCGGCCAAACACGACGTGGCCTTTGATATCGGCACCGGCACGGGGCTGCTGGCGATCATTTTGGCGCAGCGCGGGGGAGGGCAGGTCGTCGCTACGGATTCCAACCCGCGGGCGTTAGTCTGCGCTGAAGACAATATTGAGCGAGCCGCGCTTTCGGGAGTACAGCTGCAAGAGGTTGATCTGTTCCCGACGGGGCAGCCGTTGGCCGATCTGATCGTGTGCAACCCGCCCTGGCTGCCGGCGAAGCCCAGCTCGGCGCTGGAGCTCGCCGTGTACGACCCCAAAAGCCGGATGCTGCGCGGCTTCTTGCAGGGTGTGCGTGCGCATTTGGCACCGCACGGTGAGGTGTGGCTAATTCTGTCCGATCTGGCCGAGCACCTGCAGCTGCGTACCCGAGAGCAGCTGTTAGCGTGGTTTGCCGAGGCGAAGCTGGAGGTTAAATACCGGCTCGACACCCAGCCCAAGCACGGCCGCAGCCAGGACAGCACCGACCCGCTCTATGCCGCACGCAGCGCGGAAGTGACCTCGCTGTGGTGTTTAACCTCGGCATAGGTTTGGTTCCCGGCGACGTTAACGCTGGTTCCTGCTTAACCCCAGCTCACCGGAGGCACCATGCAAAAATCCTTTCTGGCTCTTTCCCTGGCAGCCTTCGCGCCGCTGACACTTGCCGCAGAGCCGTTCTGCGATTCCGGGCACCCGCATCCCATCGACGTGCAGTTCGAGCGGGATATGGACGCAAGCGGCGGCGTGACGCTTGAGATGCGCAACGCTCAGGGCCGGGCGTACAAGGGCTGGGATACGGAGCTGAACATGGTCTATCAGGAGCTGATGGAGAGCCTTGCGTCGGATGAGCAGGCCGCGCTGAAGAAAGCCCAGCGGGCGTGGCTCACGTTTCGCGAGGCGGAGACCGAGTTCTGGTGGACGGAGAGCCTATCCGGCGGCGGCACGCTGCAGCCGGTGATTGTCGCTGACCAGAGCATTTCGCTGCTCAAGGCGCGGGTTTGCCAGCTCAAGCAGTACAAGCAGGCAGCCGATCACGGCTTATCCTGATGACGGGATAATCAAACGCTTGGACACCGCCGCCATCAGGCTGGGAAGCCGCTTTGCCTGCTGGGCTGGCGGGGAGTGGCAGATAGCACCGACGAGCCGAGTTCCTAACTCTCCAGCACCCTGATAAAGTCGGCGCTATAAGTTTAGCGGCATGCTTCAACGGCCTACCATAAACGCAGCAGGCTCCCCGTGGGGAGCCTGCGAAGCGCTTAGCTGGAGACATTAATCGCGCTCAATTTGGGTGACTTCGGAAGAACCCTGACGCACGCTGATTTCCAGCTCATGTCCATCTTTATCGCGGCCTTCTACATCGATGATACCGGTCTTGTCGATATCGAGATCTTCAAACTCAACCATTCCCTCCTGACTTGCCACGTCCAGCGCCTTGCGGATATCGTCTTTGCCCATACCCCAGGCACTGGTGATCAGGCGTTCACGTTGCTCTTGTAGTGTTTCACCGTTATCGAGGGAAAATTCCACGTCGGCGTACCACTCATCGTCGAGCCAACCTTCCACTTCTACGCGGCCACGGTTTTGAATGCTGACTTCTTCGTAGTGGCTGAAGCCGTATTCATTGGCGTGGGTCAATACGTCATCGATGCGATCCATCGGCAGTGAGTCGGCCTGGGCGCTACCCGCAGCAGCGGCAAGCAGCAGGGCAGAGGTTGGGATCAGCAGCATTTTTTTCATGGTGTTCATGGCAAATTCCTTCCTTACGTATTTGTACATGATTCTCTGTACGAGAATGGATCAATCGCATTCAGCGGATGCGATAGGGAATTTATACCACTGCGATACTTTCCTTAAGCTGAAGAAGCTGTTCATCTAGCGTTCATGTTGTTTTTGGCATGCTGGTATTATGCGTAACCTATTCCGTCGTCTTATACAGCCGCTGGGCAGCTTCCCGCGAAGCGCTCGCCGCAATGTCACTGGTTTAGGCCTGGTGCTACTGCTGGTGGGCAGCGCTGCGGGCAATCAGCATTGGGAATCGTTACACGACGAAGTACGCCGTGGTGAAGTGGTGCCTCTCGACTCCATTCTGGATTGGCTGGAAGCCCACTATATAGGTGAAGTGCTGGAGGTTGAGGTAGAGCGTGAAGAGGGAGAGATCGAGTACGAAATCAAGCTGCTGGGTCCGCAAGGGCAAGTCGTCGAGTTCGAATTTGACGGCCATAACGGCCAGTTGATGTCCATCGAGGGAGTGCGTATCAACGATATGCGCCGTTAGCCTGTTGCTCCCATTTGCCATATCAAAAGAAGGGTAGTTAGCCGATGAAGTGTTTGTTGGTAGAGGATGACCAGGCGCTCACCCGTGAACTCAGCCAGGCGCTACGCGACGGAGACTGGTTGGTAGAGCATGCGGCGACGGGCCAGGACGCTGATTTTCTAGTGCGTACGGAAGCCTACGACACGCTGATTCTGGATGTTGGACTGCCCGATGGCGATGGCACCCGCTGGCTTTCCGCCTGGCGGGAAGATGGCATCGACCTGCCGGTGCTGATCCTTACCGCCCGAGAGCGCTGGGCCGATAAAGCCGCAGGATTTACCGCCGGTGCCGATGATTACGTCACCAAACCGTTCGAATCGGCGGAAGTACTCTTTCGCCTGCGCGCCCTGGTGCGCCGCAGTCATGGTCACGCCCACCCGGTGCTGAAAGTGGGCGAGCTGAGTCTGGATACTCATACTCAGCACGTTTCGCTTGCCGGTCGCCCGGTGGGGTTAACCGCCCAGGAGACCCGTCTGCTGGGTTATTTGATGCACGCCGCGCCGCGGATCGTCAGCCGTACTGAGCTTTCAGAGCACGTTTACGACCGCGACCACGAACCGGACTCCAACGTGATTGATGTTCAGGTCAGCCGTCTGCGCCGAAAATTGGGTAGCTGGCGCATTGCTACCCTGCGTGGTCAGGGCTATCGGCTATTGGCTGAAGAGCCTGCGGGCGAATGAGCCAGAATACCACCGCCTGGAAAGACCGCTGGGCAAAGCGCTCTATCAGCGTGCGGCTACTGCTGGCCGCCTTGGTGATGGTCGGGCTGGCGCTGCCCATCGCGGGTACGCTGCTGTCTCATCACTACCGTACTTCGGCCACGCAGGCCTTTGACGAGCGCCTGGGGGCCACCCTGAACGTCATTATCGCGGGCGTTACCTATGATCGCCTTGAACAGCAGCTCGTCCACGACCGGGCGTTGGGCGATCCGCGTTTTGAGAATGTCTACTCCGGCTGGTACTGGCAAATTACCGATGGCGCGGAAAACACCCTGGCTTCGCGTTCACTGTGGGATCAGCGCCTGCCGGTCATCGACAATGACGCGATTAGCGCCCGCTCGATACCCGGCCCCCGAAGCCAGTCGCTGCGGGTGGTGGAGCGCGATATCTACCTGGCGCCGTTAGCAGCGCCGCTGCATATTAGTGTGGCCGCGCAGGACGATGCATTAGCCCGGGATATTGGTGAATTTCAACGCCTGCTGTGGGGTGGTATGGCCGGCCTTGGCGTGCTGCTGCTGGGCGTATTGGCGCTGCAGGTGCGCTGGGGGCTGGCGCCGCTGCGCCGCATGCACGCCAATCTAAAGGATGTAGAGCAGGGGAGTGCGGAGCAGTTGGATACCCGCTTGCCTGATGAACTGGCGACCCTGGCAGCCTCGATGAACGCGGTGCTGGTCCGCGATCAGCGCCTGATCGAGCGCGGACGCCATACCGCTGGCAACCTTGCCCATGCGCTGAAAACACCGCTGAGTGTGATGCGCTTACAGCTACGACAACTGCCACAAGAGAACCGTGCCGCCTGGGAGGTTGAGCTGGCGCGCGTGGATAGTGCGGTACGCCACCACCTGGCGCGGGCATCGGCAGCGGGCGAAGGCGCACGCTTTGCGCCCATTGATTTGCACGCCACCCTGGCGCCGCTGCTCCATGGGCTGGCCAGGCTTGCCCAGCGGCGCGGCATTGCGCTGCGCCCCACCTGGGCGGGTGACATCAAGGTGCATATGGATGAGCAGGATATCCAGGAGCTGGTAGGCAACTTACTAGATAATGCGCTGCGCTGGGCACACGGCGATGTGCAGCTAAAGGTAGCAGGAGGCGAGCAGCAGTTAACCCTGACCGTTAGCGATGACGGCCCCGGCATGTCCGAAGCGGAGTGTCAGCAGGCGGTACAGCGCGGCAAACGACTGGACGAACAGCGCCCGGGTAGTGGCCTGGGGCTGGCAATTGTGACTGACCTGGTGGCTCTTTACAGCGGCCGTATGCAGCTCAGCCGCGCCAGCGCCGGCGGGTTAAAAGTGATGGTGGAACTGCCCGTCGTCGCGGGTAAATAACGGAGACCATACCGTGCAGCAGCTCGCCCGCGCCGTTCTCACAAGCGTGCTGAGTAGACGCAGGTGTTTGTCTGATGGGCGTGCGCCCTGATGGAAAAGCGCCTCTGCGGAGGCGCTTTTTTGTGCCTCTACGAAAAAGCATGTGAAATATGGCAGAATTGTGGAAGGCTGTATGGGGAAGTGCTAATTTGGCGCTTGGAGCCGTAAAAGTATCGAAAGACAGATGTAACGACGGCGCTAGGGTCTGTTGACGTTTCATGGCAGGGGTATTGGCAGGATAGGGGCAAGCTCACAGAATAAAGGTTCCTAAGCCAACAAACTGCAAGCCTGCCATGCCCCGACAAATGCTCACGGATGAACACTGGCCGAAGCTGAAATCTATCCTGCTTCAACAAGGTATTTATGACAAGACCGATCTGCGTACCACGGTGGAAGGCATCCTTTATCGGATGCGAACCGGCTGCCCGTGGCGGGACCTACCGGAGGCGTTTGGCCCCTGGAACACGGTCTACAAGCGCTTCAACGCCTGGTCAGCGAGTGGAAAGCTGATGAGGATTTTCATCTCTCTGGTGGAAGATCCTGATGTCGAGTGGCTATTTATTGATGGTTCCTACGTCAAGGCTCACCAAGATAGCACTGGGGCTGCCACGGAAGATGCAGAAGCCATTGGCAAAAGTCGTGCAGGCAATACCAGCAAGATCCACTTGGCCGTGGATGCTTATGGGTTGCCGATCGCCTTCAGAATAACCGGGGGTGAAGTGCACGACAGCACGGAAGCCCAGGCATTGATTGACGGTTTGCCGGCAGGTGACGCGCTGGTGGCTGACAAAGGCTATGACAGTGAACGTATCCGTGAGCAGGTCGAAGCCAAAGGAATGGCTGCCGTCATTCCACGCAGGCGTAACTCGAAAAAAGGAAATGCCAATCTGGACAGAGGGTTATATCGCTACCGGCATCTGGTTGAGAATGCCTTTGCTCGATTGAAACCGTATCGCGCCATTGCGACGCGCTACGATAAGCTCAAACGAAATTACGAAAGCATGGTGGCCTTGGCATGCGGCTTTTTATGGCTACCAATGTGAAACGTCAACAGGCCCTAGGGTATTGCACATGATCCCTGGATATTCACCGGGCAGTCCTGGAAAAGAAGATGGCGGATGGTATCCTCTTGATAAATCAGAAAATTCGACCAAGAGCCTGATTCCAGAGGACCAACCGCCATGGGTGAAACCCTAACGACCTGGTCGCCCTCCTGCAACGGCTCCATCAACGTCCAGCTCAGCGGCGCCGCGACCACCAGTGATGCCGGCACCTTGTTGCTCCGTGAAGCCCTCGATCGCAGCGGTGTCATCGAGGCCATGGAAGACCACCTCATCGACCCGCGTGACCCGCTGCGGGTCCGCCATTCGTTGGCCCGTCAGATCCGCACCGTGGTGCTCCAGCGCGCCATGGGCTGGTACGACCTGAGCGATACCGGCACGCTCCAGCAGGACCCGCTCTGGCACTTGGCATGTAGCGATGCCCGTGGACTGACCCCCCTGGGCCAGGCGTGTCCCTCCCAAGCGACCCTGTCACGGCTACTCGGCTGTCTGGGGATGGATGACAACATCGATACGCTCCACGAGGGCTTGCTGCGCCTGGCCATCTGGCGACTGCGCTCGCTATACAGCGGTAAACGGCCCAAGCACTTGACCCTGGATATTGACGGCCTGCCGATCGAGGTCTTTGGTCACCAAGGTGGCTCCGCCTTCAATCGCTATGCCAGGGCCCGCATTTACTCGCCGCTGATTGCCTCCATCGCCGAGACCGGCGACATGCTGGGCGGCCTGTTGCGCGAGGGCAATGTCGGACCGGCCGAGGATGCCGATACCTGGATTCCCCATCTGGTGCAGCGCATGGCGGAAGGCCTGAATCTGGACGTGGCGCAGATCCGGGTGCGCCTGGATGCCGGCTTCACCGATGGCGAGACGCTGCGTGCCATGGACGCCCGGGACATCGCCTATCTGGGGAGGCTGAAGAGCAACTCGGTATTGCAGGCCAAGGCAGAGCCTTACCTCACCCGGCCGCCTGGCAGACCGCCCGAGACACCCCGCGAATGGTGCCATGACCTGGAATACCAGGCGGAGAGTTGGGCGTCACCGCGCCGCGTGGTGCTGGTGGTTCAGGAGAATCCCGACAATCTGTTGTTCCACGCCTTCTTCCTGGTCACCAACCTCAACAAGCTCGATTATCCACCGGAGACGGTGTTAGCGCTGTACCGCAAGCGTGGCAAGGCCGAGGCCCACATGGGGGAGCTGAAGTCGGCCCTCAACGTTCACCTCTCGTCGACGGATCGCGGCGCCTCCACGGTGCAGGACGTGATGGCACGCAACCAGGTCAACCTGTTGCTGAGTCTCTGCGCCTACCAGGTCTTGCATGGGCTGCGCTGCCTGATCGAGGGTCAGACGCAGCAGGGCTGGAGCCTGATACGGCTGCGAGAGCAACTGCTCAAGGTCGCGGCGACGATCACGGTGCACGCCCGGCAGATCACGCTGCGGCTGGGCGCCGCCGCAAACCGATGGTGGCCCTCGGCGCTGAAGGCGCTACCCCGATGGGGCGCCTTAGCGTAGCTCACGCCACGACAGCACGAATAGCTACCGAGATCGGCGTCTCGCCGAGCATCGCCCGTGGCCGATCGACAGCGATCAATAGCTGAGGGCAATAAAATCGACAGAAATGAAAACTAAAGGCTATCAATGCCGCGCTGTTCGGAGACGGAATTCAGCGGTCACTCAGTCAGCACCGTCGGGAAGCCCCGAAATGCCGCTCGGCGAAGGCTGTGATGAAATAGGCGGGATAGACCACTACACCTCGGGACTAAACAATTAGGTTTTGTCTGAAAAGTCGACTCTCATACACCGCTCAATGCAAGCCAGCGTCACCATCGCTCTGTAACTGCTGGCGAGCTTATCGTACCGAGTATTAAGTTGGCGTTTTTCCTTGAGCCAGCCAAAGAGCCACTCTACCATATTATGCTGGCGATACTTGGGCCGGTCAAACTGATGCGGTAGGACTGGCCGTGGGCGTCGATCCAAAAGGCGTCGGGGGATAATCGGGCGCATGCCGTAACGTGTGCAGTAATGTCGTAATGCATTGCTGTCGTAACCCTTGTCTGCCGTGGAGCCCGAGCTCTCTAGCGATCTGCCGCTGGCTCATATCTAAGTCATCACGAGCGTAAATCTGGTATCGTTGTGTCTGGGTCAGCTGTCGGAATCCCATGTTCTGCTTCACTTTGGTCGGTAAAGCAGGGAGGGCAACGGTGCAGACCCTCCTGCTTCTATCTTGTGGTCCAAATGGTTGTAGTTATTTTATGAATCTAAGTACGCTGTTTCAGATATCGGTACGTGTCGTGAATTCAGGAAAATCACCCTATTCGCTATAGGTGCCTCGATATTTATACATGTTTATCTTCATGCGGGTACTTCTTAGTAATTGTTGAGTGCTCTTCCGCAGAATAAAGTTATCAGGCGCATCAACAATGTGATTTTTCAAATAGGCTAATTTATCGCCTGTTTTATTTCATTATTAGTAATTATTTTGACTCGCTCTTGAAGTTTTCGAAGAAATATTTTACCTCAGGACGATCCATATTTATCGTCAGTCCGAAAACTATGATAGATCTATACAAGCTAGGCTTTAGGCTTAGTGTCTCAATGCCTCTACTGTCTTCCTTGCGTAGTGCAAGTCTAGGAACAATAGAGGCGCCAATGTCACTTCTAACCATTTGAATTAAAGTGCTGAAATTATTAACCCATAAGCGAATCAAAAGTTCATTTCGTGAAACCCCTGATTCTTCGAAAAATTTATATACTAAATCCTCGCATCCACCTGAAGAAATTATTAGTGGGAAGTCACTAGCTTGATCAAGGGAAACCTCAAGGTTACTAGCTAGAGGGTGTTCTTTGGGGACCACCACAACAAGCTCGTCTTGGAATGCAACTTTCCCATAAAACGTCCCTTTCCACTTTTGCGAGACAGTATTTGAAATATCAGTTGTAAATCCGACATCAGCTATTCCATCCACGACCCACCTTTCAACTTCATGCTCAAAACCAGTGAGTATGTTTCCAATACAGCCCTCAACTTTTTTGTTCTTTATATTGTTTAGATATGATGTGGCAACGCTATTGATTGAAGCGATATTAAGCCGTTCCTTGGGCGAGCTTCTGGAAAAATCTGCAAGTGTATTAATATTGTTTAGTTCTACTATAATGTCTTCAGAACAAGTATATAGTTCGATTCCGACAGGAGTAAGTCCAGAAATGTTTCGTCCATTGTAGGAAAAAAGTGGAGTCTCAAAAAAATCCTCAAGCCTTTTTAAAGAGTGACTTATGCCCGACTGGCTTACTCCCATACATGAGGCAGCTTTAGTGTAAGATTGTGTATCTGCAACACTTTTGAAAGCGCGAAGCTGTGACAGGGTTATTTCATTTTTTTTGCTCATCGAATCACCTCATATTAAAGATGACGTGGATTGATTTTATATATCCTAATTTTTGCGGCATCCTAAATCAAACAGAAATTAATCAGGTGTTGCAATGAACCAAAGTGGAATTAGATTCGAGCATCCGTCGGTAGGTGATGCTAAAAGCTTGTTTCGAATGGCAGCATGCAATGATGATTTGGATTTGTGTCCTGAGTATTTTTATCTTGTTTGGTCGCGAGATTTCAGAAATACATCTCTGATGGCCAAGTCTGGGAATAAATTATTTGGTTACATACTTGCATATATCAGACCCGATGGCAAGACACTTTTTTTTGTGGCAGATAGCTGTTGATCCTGATGTAAGAAGTTATGGTTTGGGTTTTGCTTTAGTGAAAAGATTGATCGATAGTTTAGGCGAAAATGTTAGGGCATTTGAAGCTACAATTGATATTGGTAATGATGCAGCATACAACACGTTGATATCACTTGCCAAAACTTATAACGCTAATATAACTCAAAAATATTTATTTTTAGAATGCGATTTTTTTAGCAATCATCATAAAGAAACTCTGATACGACTTGAAAGGAAAGAGGAGTTGGCTAAATGAGGGTGTGGAGCAAGGATAAGATAAGGAAATCTTTTCAGCATGTAGATAATCATCACTTTGATAGCTATAGACTTCTTGTTAGTGATGACGGCGCTATATATTCGGTGCATGATACGATCATACGCTCTGGTGAAACTTTAAATATTTGTTACAAGTATCAAGAAGAATTTGTTTATATAATTTCTGGAACTGGGTATGTTGATGACTTTTTTAGTGGAGTCAGGCACGTGCTATATCCGGGGGTGTGTTATTACCTGAGTATCGGTGATGGGCATGAGTTGCATGCCATTACTGATCTGCGGGGGATCTGTATTTTCACGCCACCGACAAGAGGCGATGAGGTACATGATGAAGCAGGGGGGTATCCTCCAATAGATGACCTGGTGGAGTAGACGGATTGTCTATTTTTATTTCAATTATAGCAATGGCGTGTCTAGGGCTTACTCACTTTATAAATGGTATGTTGTCTAGGCATTATGAGGTGAAGAAGATAAGCTTCTTTACACATATGGGCGGTTTTTTAATAGTATTAATGGCCGCTATTTTTTTCTCTAATTTTACCTTTAGTTCTCTTTATTGGGGGGCGTTGTCAGGTATTGCTTCAGCATGGGGCGCAATTTTTCTTTATCGAGGCATGAGTACTGGTGCCGTTAGTGCCATTGTCCCGCTTAGCGGCGTTTCAATGGTAGTTTTCTCTCTAATTATATCCATTTTATTTCTTGGCGAACGTATTGGTTTATTCAGTAGTCTAGGGATTGTTTTTTCAATCCCAGCAATTATACTTATGACTTTGAATACTGATCATTCTAATAGTAACTATATAACTGAGCGGAAAAAAGGTGGAGTTAGTCAAGCTATTTTTTCTGGGCTTGGATTTGCATGTCAATTAGTAACATTAGGGAATGTACCTTCTTCAGGAGCCTTAGCTGCTGTCGCAGTGAGTATGTTTGTTGGCGCCACAGCAATTTTTCCCTATGCAAAGCCTAGTATTTTTGAGGTGACCAGGAGTCAGGCAAGAAAAGCTATGTTTGCCGGTGCAACAAGCGCTCTTGGTCTTGTTCTCTATACTATCGCTAAAGAAGGACAGTTAGTTATAATTAGTGTTCTGATTATTTCAATGTACCCTCTAATTCCTGTGATTCTCGGTGTGATATACCTTAAGGAAAGAGTTAGCCGTATTAGAGTTTTAGGTATCGTTTTTTCTATTTCAAGTATCGTTGCTCTGACTTTGGGAGGTAATAGCAATGTTTGAAATTTCAGATTTCAATGGGGAGAAAAATTCAAACCATATTCTGGAAGAATATTATGTGAACTGTATTTCGAATGCTCTGAAGAGGATTCATTTCGGTGGTTCAGTTTATCAGTCAAAACTCCTGGATTTCGACGTATCATATCAAAATGTTACCTCTTTGAATGATATAGAATCCCTTCCATTTACTACGAAAGCAGATTTCCAAGATAATTACCCTTATGGATTATTCGCCGTTCCGACTTCTGAAGTCATTAGGATTCATTCTTCAAGTGGCACAAAAAGTAAGCCAAAGATTGTTGGATATACCAAGAATGACATTAGGAACTGGGGAGCACTTGTTCTTCGCTGTCTAATGATGCATGGGTTATCAAAAGAGGACATTGTACTTAACTCGTTTGGGTACGGGATGTTTACCGGTGGCCTAGGTCTTCAGCTTGGAGTTGAAGCTAGCGGCGCAACTTTGATACCTGCTTCTACTGGAAAAACAGCAAAACAGATAGACCTATTACGAGACCTTGGAGCCACCGTTCTTTTGAGCACCCCTTCCTTTGCAATGCATCTTTCTGATGAATCAGAAAAAATAAATTTTGACATTGCGAAAAGTCCTCTAAGACTAGGTTTTATGGGGGCCGAACCATGGCCAGACAACATGAAAAGTCAAATAGAAAAAAGACTTGGTATTAAAGCTGTGAATATATATGGCTTGTCAGAAATAATGGGGCCAGGTGTTGGGATTGAAGACCCGGATGATAGTGACAGCCTTATATTGTGGGGTGATCATTTTTATGTGGAGATTGTGAACGAAAAAGGTGAATTAGTCCCTGATGGATGTTATGGAGAGTTAGTGATTACGAGTTTTTTGAAAGAAGCGATTCCGCTTATAAGATATAGAACTGGTGACATTACTCGTATTATAAAGAGAAATGGGCTTTATGGTGTATGGGTGGAACGTATAGCCTCTCGGTCTGATGACATGCTGATTGTCAAAGGGGTTAATATATTCCCAAGCCAAGTGGGGGCTGTTTTATGCAACTATTCAGACCTATCGCCATATTACTTGTTGGAAATAGAAAGGCGTGGGTTTTCAGATAATGTTATTCTCAATGTGGAGCTAGCACGAGGAAAACACAATCTTGAAAGATCCCATATTTACAATGTTTCAGAAAATCTCAAGAAATATTTAAAGGATGAGTTAGGAATTTATATAGATGTGAAAATGTACAACCCAGGTGTTTTGGAGCGATTTACATCAAAGCGACAAACTGTCAATGACAAGCGTGAGAATGCGGGATCAGGCTATATCGTCTGAGATCATATTCTTTACGAGCATATAGGTTATATCCAATCTTTAAGAGATGCAGTCAACTTAGTACTACAGCCGTAACTGTATAAGCTACAATGCATGTGGTTGATATGGAAGCAATTACAGGGTAAAAGGTGCAAGAACTGGATTTCTCTTTTTCAGCATTATTGGATGACCTGGCAGCGCGGTTAGGCCCGCTCTTTGTGCGATCCGAGACACTTGATCGTGCCTTACGTTACCTTCAGGGACTGCTCGGTCAGTGCGAACGCAAGAATAGCTAGCATTTGGCCGAGTGGCTCGGTGATGCCACTCCCGATGGCGTGCAGTGCCTGTTGGATCGTGCTCGCTGGAGTGCGGAGGCGGCATGTGATGTCTGATCTTGCCCACCAACAGTGGTCCCCCCGTTAGGTTTTGTCTGAAAAGTCGGATTTGCTAATCTAGCCGATGTCGCAGCTGCATAGGTGGAGCATGGCAAATGGTAGGACGCTACGAACTCTCCGACGCAAGCTGGCAGATGGTCGAAGACATCGTGTCACCTCCTCAGCCCATGGGTCGTCCACGCCGAGATGACCGCCAGATGTTGAACGGAATCTTCTGGATCCTATGCTCCGGCGCGAAGTGGTGTGATCTCCCGGAGCGGTATGGTCCTTGGAAGACGGTCTATGACCGCTTCCGCCTGTGGCGCGATGACGGCACGTTCGAGGCGGTGCTGGAGCGCCTCCAGTTCAGGCTGCGTGAGGATGGGCTGATGGATCTCGACACCTGGATGGTTGATGCCACATCGATCCGCGCCACACGTGCCGCCTCGGGAGGTGGCAAAAAGGGGGATCGGAAGAACCCGTAGACCATGCGCTGGGACGCAGCCGTGGTGGCCTGAGCACCAAGATTCACATGGTGTGCGACCGCCATGGCTGGCCACTAACGTTCACCGTATCACCAGGGCAGGAGGCGGATAGTCGCCATTTTATGTCTACCCTGGAGCAGATCCACCTGCCCGGCTCCCGGGGGCGGCCAAGGAAGCGTTGCCGTTTCATCGTGGCGGATAAAGGCTATGACAGTGAGGCGCTGCGCCGCTACTGCGATCGCCATCGGATGAAGCCGATCATCGCCAAACGCCAGATGCACCGCAAGCCACGCCCCGGACTGCCCAGGGGCTTCGACAAGCCCCTATACCGAGAGAGGAATATCATTGAGCGCTGCATTGGCTGGATCAAGGAACTCCGTCGAATCTGCACGCGTTACGACAAACTCGCCAGCAGCTTCAAAGCGATGGTATGCCTAGCCTGCATAGATCGGTGCTTGCGTGCAGACTTTTCAGACAAAACCTAATACCTGTTAGGCGGCAACATTGCATACAAAAGGGAGCTTCGTAGTGAGCACAAAAAATCATCGGGCGGTAGTACTTGTACCCTTGACATCGCTAGAAACCGATGCCTGTCAAGCTTGTTGGAAGTGTGCCCTGAAGGCTGAGCATGAGTAACGTGCCAGTCATGCTGTATCTGTGATGAGGGCGGGCCCCTCGGATACGCCGATCAGGCGGTGTGTCCAAACCACCCTGAGCTGCTGGCGTCAAGAGCGTCGGTGGTGAGCGTCAGTGGAAAAGGCAAGGCGAGACCTTGTCAGGTGTGAATAGCGGAGACGAACGAAAGTGAACCACCGACGAAGTGTCGATAATTGCAACCGATATCAAAACTGGGGTCTTTCCAATGCCCCAGGACAAGTCAGGCGGCAACCTGAACGTGGGCCTGGCGGTATCCGGCATAGAGGTGGCGTGACCGTTATTCAGGCGCAGATACGGAACAGGGGAACCTGTCACGTCGATGCCAAGGGAGCGATTCAATCAGAAACCCTGAGAGAATCTGAGTACCAATGCGACGTACAGGGGCGGAGTCGTGCGTAGTAGCGATGAAAAGGCTGTAATGGCCTTGGAGCGAAGGCACGGCCCTATCCAGCCTGAGCAAGGAGGCAACTGTCATGAGGCAGGATGACCTTCGTGTGATGGCAAAACCCTTCGAGATACCCAAGCGGACGCTCTGGGAGGCCTGGAAACGCGTGGCGGCCAACAAAGGTGCGCCGGGCGTCGACAAGGAGAGCATCCCAGCCTTTCAGGATAAGCTTGGTCCCAATCTGTACAAGTTGTGGAACCGCATGAGTTCGGGCAGCTATCATCCTGCACCTGTTCGCCAAGTTCTGATACCGAAAGGTGATGGGCAGTTCAGGCCGCTGGGGATTCCTACGGTCGGCGACAGGGTTGCGCAGATGGCAGTAAAGATGATCCTGGAGCCCAGGCTCGAAAGACTCTTCCACACGTCGTCATTCGGCTATCGCCCAGGGCGTGGTGCACACCAGGCGGTGATGCAAGCACGTCGAAACTGCTGGCGATATGACTGGGTGGTAGATCTGGATATGAAGGCATTCTTCGATACCATCGACCATGATCTACTGATGAAAGCGGTGGAGAAGCATGTGCCTGAGCCCTGGATTCGCCTTTATATTCGCAGATGGCTAAAAGCCCCAGTGATGCAGGAAGATGGGTCGAAAGTAGAGAGGGATAGAGGCACGCCGCAAGGCGGTGTCATTTCACCAATATTGGCGAACCTTTTCCTGCATTATGCCTTTGATGCCTGGATGGCACGCACGTTTCCTCATCTTCCCTTTGAAAGGTACGCCGATGATGTGGTCTGCCACTGTCGGACAAAGGAGGAGGCAGAGGCGCTGCTGACCGCCTTGCATTACAGAATGAGCGAATGCCGCCTGGAATTGCATCCTGAGAAGACTAAAGTGGTGTACTGCAAAGACGGCCGCCGAAAGGGTGGTCACCCGCATACTCGCTTTGATTTTCTGGGGTTCAGCTTCCACGCTAGAACCGTGCAGGACAAGCAGGGAAATCTATTTACTGGGTTCAACCCCGGGGTGAGCCGCAAGGCACTTAAGCGGATACATGAAACGCTCCGACGTATGAATATCAATCGAGCGACATGGGCAGACCTTCGTCAACTGGCGGATTGGCTCAACCCCATGGTGCGAGGTTGGGTGACATATTATGGAAAGTTCTATCCGCAGCCTCTGGAACGAGCGCTGGTGAAGATCGACCTCCGTCTGGGCCGTTGGGCACGCAACAAGTACAAGCGTTTGAGAGGGCACAAGCGCCGGTCATGGGCTTGGGTAAAGAAGGTCCGTGAAGCACAGCCAACTCTCTTTGCGCACTGGGAGTTCGTCTACTCGAAGAAGGTTGGATAGGAGGAGCCGTATGAATCGAGAGGTTCACGTACGGTTCTGTGAGAGCCTGAGGGGGCGGTTCCCTCGGGCTACTCGACCCTGTAATCAGGCGGCTTCTAATCGCTGATCGCGTTGAACCAGCGGGTCTTCTCGGTCCGGGTTCAGCCAGACCGTACGGCGCGGTGTCCAGTTGCGGGTGGCGCTGCTCCACCGCCCGGGATGTTGTCGTTTCGCCTCGGCATAGATGGCCTCTCGCCTTGCCAGCACCTCGTTATCCTGGCCGGCATGCCGCTCACCCGGGGTGACGAACCGTATGGCGCTGTGGCGGTGCTCGTGGTTGTACCAGTGCACGAATCGCGTCACCCATTGCTGCGCCGCTGACAGGCTCTCGTAGCCATCCATCGGGTAGTCGTGCCGGTACTTGCAGGTCCTGAACAGCGACTCCGAGAAGGCGTTGTCGTTGGAGACCCGGGGGCGGCTGTACGACGGGGTGATGTTTAACCGCTGCAGCGTCGCCTGGAGCGTCGAGCCTTTCATGGCGGAGCCATTGTCGGCGTGTAATACCAGTGGCTGGTTGATGCAGCCTTCGCGCAGCACGGCACGCTGGATGACCTCGCTGCTGTTGGCCATGGATTCCTGGTCGAAGACCTCGGCATCGACGATCTTGCGGCTGTAGATATCGACGATCATGTACAGGTAGTAAAACTGCCCACGCACCGGGGTCGGTAAGTAGGTCACGTCCCAGCTTCAACAGGCATTGGGGCGTGTCACCCGGTGTCGTTGAGGATCGCCCTGGGGACGTGGGGCACGAGCGCGGCCACGGTGGTGCTGCTCGCCATGCGCCCGGAGGATGCGGTAGTAGCTGGACTCTGACGCCACGTAGCGGCCTTCGTCGTCCAGCAGCCGCGGCACGATCTGCCCGGGCGGCAGGCTGGCGAACTCAGGACGATGGCAGATCTCCAGCACCTGCTGACGTTCCTCAGGCGACAGGGCATGGCGCGGGACAGGTCGCACGGCCTGAGGCCGGCGATCCTGATCACCCCGCACCCAACGGCGGTAGGTGTTGGTGCCGATGCCGAGCGCTGCGCACGCGGCTTGCAGGCGGGCTCCCTCGGCACGCGCCTCATCGATCAGCTGTGCGGCGTCCTGGCGATCTGCGGTGCTGATCATTCGTCCTCGTCCCCCCAGATCGCTCGGGCCTTTTTTCTCAACGTCAGCAGCGCCGCGGTTTCCGCGAGGGCGGCCTCCTTGCGGCGGAGCTCACGCTTGAGCTCCTTGTTCTCCCGGCGGTCCGCCTTGCGGGCTTCACCCTGCTGCCTGGAGGCGGCATCACTCCGGTCGTTGGCGCCTTCGCAGCTCGCCCGCCAGCGCTGGATCTGCTCGGGGTAGCGGCCACGCTGGCGGCAATACTCGGCACGCTCGGCTTCGCTCATAGCCGCCGTCTCCAGCACGGCGTGGAACTTGTCCTGCGAGCTCCATCCCTCGGGATCATCGCCCTGGTCAGGTAGCAAACGGCCTGCTTGCCGAGCCTTCTTGCGCCAGTGGTACAGCGTCGCCGCGGAGATGCCTTCTTCCTGGGCGACTTCCGTCACCGTGCGGTTGTGCGGCGGGAGCAGCTTCTTGAGGATGGCTTCCCGGCGCTCGTCGGAGTACTTCATCGGAACCTCATCACGCCCCATATGGTTCAGAGTCTAACAGCCGCTGAAACTCCAACTAGCGTGACAGTGGGGGAAACCGAATTGCAGCTGATGGTTAGAACTATCAGAAATGAGGAAAATGTCCGTAAATGGATGTATACGGATCACGTTATCAGCGAGAAGGAACATCTGCGCTGGATAGAGCGGCTGCAGCAAGATGAGCGACAACTTGTCTTCGTGGTTTAACGTTGTCCACTGGGGGTGGTGAGCGTCAATGCAATAGATCGCCTCCACAAGAAGGCTGATTGGGCATACTATTTAACGGAGGCTGCGAGAGGTGGTCTTGGCTCATGCCTCGAGTACTCATTCATCGATTTTGTTTTTGACGGTTTGGGCCTCGATAAATTGAACTGTGAAGTAATCGAAGGGAACGATGCCGTTGTAAAGTTGCACCGGAAGTTCCTATTTGAGGAGGAAGGTTTTAGGCGGTCGAATATCCTAAAGAATGGAGCGCGTATCGGTGTTTACCTCCTGGGGTTAACCAAGGATGATTGGATATCTGGAAAAGCCGGCGTGAAAGAGAAATATGATCGCGTCCTAAAAAATTACTCGGTATCAGTTGAATATGAGCAAAATCAAGGCGTAACAGCCTAACGAGGCGCTGCAGGTGACGCCCAACCCGCTGTCGCGGCTTGGGTTCCCTCCGCGCTACGCGCTCCGGCGCACCTGAGCTTAGGCGTTAGGCAGGGGGAGGCCCACGAGCTATGAGCGAATACAACCTCGAATTTGCCGAAGCTATGGCTGAGTCCAGTGCTCTGATTCTTCGTAGCGACTCTTTGCCTGAGGAAGCTCAGCGGGCAGCTTTGTATACTGCCCTCGTTGCATGCGAGATAGCACTGAAATATGTTTTGTCTGAGGCCGGTGTTTCTGTCCCAAAGACTCATGACCTCTCAAGACTAATTGGCCTCGTGTCGAATTGCTCGATTGAGAGAGAAATTTCAACGGGTGTCATCAGGCGTATTCCGGCAAGTTGCATTCGAGGCATCAAGGCAGCCGACGAATACAGTGACGCTACACTGGGTAAGTTGCTTGAAGCAGAGGAGTTCGGGGCGTCCAAATTCCCGAACGAAATTCGCTACGGCCATACGCTGACGCATTTCCCTGCATCGGTTATGCAACGGGCAAGTGTTCGGCTTATTTCGTGGGTCAAGACCTATGTTCTAAGCGTACAAGCCTAACAATTTCATCAAATTCGCTCCGACCCAAAGGGTCTCCACCGGACGGCTTTTTCTCCGCTTCGCTACGTAAAAGCAGCCGTTTATGCAGGCGTTATATTCCAAACAATGCACCGCCGCACCGCTGAGCCACCCAAAAAGCCCCCTTAAACGTGAAAAGCGCCCCCTTCGCTGCATGAACCGCACAACGAAGGGGGCGTTTTTCTTACCAAGCCAACTAATCTATCAAGCCTGGTTCGGGCCGTTGTAAACGTCTTCGTCCAGTTCGCCTTCGCTTTTGCCCACTAGCGTGGTCACCATCAGGTCGCCGGCGACGTTGACGCTGGTGCGGGCCATGTCGAGGATGCGGTCGATGCCCGCGACCACGGCGATGGCCTCAAGCGGCAGGCCGACCTGGGAGAGCACAATCGAGAGCATGATCAGCCCCGCCCCTGGGACGCCGGCGCTGCCGATGGAGGCCAGCGTGCCGGTGAGGATGATCATGCCGTAGTCGGCCACGCTCAGGTCCACCCCCAGCATCTGGGCGATAAAGAGGGCCACCACGCCCTGATAAATGGCGGTACCGTCCATGTTGATGGTCGCACCCACCGGCAGCACAAAGCCCGAGACGCCCTCGGAGACGCCGAGGTTTTTCTGCGCGCAGCGGATCGACACCGGCAGCGTGCCCGAGGACGACGCCGAGGAGTAGGCCACCACCAGCGCATCGAGAATGCCGCTCAGGTAGCGTTTGGGGTTGAGCCGGCCAAGCAGCGCCAAAAACCCGCTGTACACCACCAGCACGTGAATCACACTTGCGAGATAGGCCACGCCGATCACCTTGGCCAGCGGCAGCAGCACCTCGAGCCCGTAGTTGCCGGCGACAAAGGCAATCAGCCCGAACACGCCGAACGGCGCAAAGGCCATGACGATTTCGGTGAGCTTGTACATGGCCTCGGCGAAGCTTTCGAACAGGCGCACTACCGGCTCGCCTCTTTCGCCAATCAGCATCAGCGAAATGCCCAGGCCCAGGGCAAAGACGATGATCTGCAGGATGTTGCCCTCGGCCAGTGCGTCGATGGGGTTCTGCGGGACAAGGTCGACAAGAATCTCGACCAGCGAAGGCGCGTCCTTGGATTCCATGGGCTTGTCAAAGCTCATGTCCACGCCGGCGCCGGGCTGGAAAATCGTCGAGGCCAAAAGCCCGATGGCGATGGCAAAGGCGGTAGTGAGCAGGTAAAGCCCAATGGTGCGCGCGCCGATGCGGCCCATTTTCTGCGGGTCGCGCATGGCGGTGATGCCCACCACCAGGGTGGAAAACACCAGCGGCACGATCAGCATCTTGATCGCGCTAATGAAAATGTCCCCCAGCGGCTTGAACACGCCGGCGTTTTCGCCCATCAGGGCGCCGGCCACAATGCCCAGAAACAGGCCGGCAAGAATGCGCTGCCAGAGCGGGATGCGTCGCCAGAAATTAAAAGCGGAACCGGCTGCCATGATGCGTCTCCTGTGAAGGTTATCACTGTTGTTTTGCGCTAAAGGGCGGCGATTTTAACGGTCAAGCTCTGCTGAAGAAACGCCTTTTTTACAGCGATATAGCGAGGTTAACTGCCGCCGGCGCCGTTTGTTGACGGCAAACCATGACCTGGATCATAGCCCCGCGTTGCGGCGAACGAAACCGCTTGCGCTACGCCTTTCGTTGTTTACTATAGTTAATGCGAATTGTTCGCCTTACCTTGTTCATTCGCTGTGTGGCCACCGGCCGCGCGATTTATTGTTAACGAGAACCGCTTTTCAACGGGAGACAAAGATGAAAAATTTTGCCATGACGCTGTTCGCCGCGCTGTTGGTCACCGGCACCGCCGCCGCAGATGACAACGACCGCCCCGATCATTTCGACGGCAAGCCCGCAGAAACGCTGGAAGCCGCGGTAACCAACTTCTCCGAGGGCAACCAGCGCCTGGCCGAGCTGCTAAAGGCCGATACGCTGGACGACGAGCAGCTGGCCGAGATCCATCAGCTGAGCTATACGCTGGAAAACGCCCTGGCGAAAATCGATGATGAGGTGGAGGGCATGGCTGTATCGCTCGAGGAAGTTCACGTGGGCTCGGAAACCGGTGCGCCGGAGCAGGTGGCCGACAGCGGCCAGACGTACCTGGAAGCGGCACAGACCCTGATACCCTGAGAAGAGGAGGGAAGCAAGGCTCGGTATCGCAACGGCCGGGCCTTGACGGTCAACGCACGGGCCGTCTATAACAGCGCGATACCTGACCGCGCCGAGGGCCCATGCTGCTGCTGATCATCATTGCCGTTTTCGCCATCGGCTTTTCGTTTCTGTGCTCGGTGCTCGAGGCTGTCCTGCTGTCGATCACGCCGAGCTTCATTGCCCGCCAGCGTGAGGACAACCCGGGGCTGCACGCCTCCCTCGAACGCCTTAAGGCCAATATTGATCGCCCGCTGGCGGCGATTCTCACCCTCAATACCATTGCTCATACGGTAGGCGCCACGGCCGTGGGGGCCCGGGCGGCAGCCGTCTTCGGCGAGTCCTGGGTGGGTATGGTCTCGGCAGTGATGACGTTTTTGATCCTGGTATTTTCCGAAATTATCCCCAAGACCCTGGGCGCTACCCACTGGAAGCGTCTGGCGGTCATGCTGCCGCCGGTGCTGCGCGTGATGACCGCCGTGCTGCTGCCGTTTATCTGGCTGTCCGAACAGATTACCCGGCGTCTGGGCGGGCAGGAAGAAAACGCCATCGACCTGCGCGACGAGATCAAGGTGCTGGCCCGGGTAGGCCAGGAGAAGAACGTGCTCGACGCCGACGAGACCCGCACCATTACCAACGTGCTCAACCTGCACGAAATCCCCGTGTCCCGGGCGATGACGCCGCGCATCGTGTGCCAGACGGTGCTGCCGCACATGACGGTAAAGGAGTTCGAGCAGGAATACGGGCAGGCGCCGTTTACTCGCTTTCCGGTGATGGACGAAGGCGAACAGGCGTTTGGCTACGTGCACAAGGTGGATATGTACCAGGCCGAGCCGGACGCCACCATGTCCTCGATGATGCATCCCATTGGCCGGCTGGAGGCGGAGCAAAACGTCGAGCAGGCGTTTGCCGCCATGCTCGGCGATAACCACCACATGCGCGCGGTCTACGATGCCCACGGAAGCTTCGTGGGGCTGATCACCCTGGAAGACGTGCTCGAAACCCTGCTGGGCCAGGAGATCGTCGATGAGACCGACCGCGTGGACAACCTGCAGAGCTACGCCCGCCAGCGCTGGCTGCAGCGTATTCAGCGGGCACGCAAATCGCCCTGAAGCCCCGGGCGCGTTAAACTACGCGCCCACGCCGCGACGGCAAAAGCAGGCAACCGGGCTGATGTATCATGCAAAGTACACTTTTATTGGGATTTCTGGGCAGCCTGGTGGCCGGCATGATGACCGCCGTGGGCGCGCTGCCGGTGCTGGCAGGCAAAGCGCCCGGGCGAGCATTTCGTGATCTGGCGCTGGGCTTCGCTGCCGGGGTCATGCTGGCGGCGTCTTTCTTTTCGCTGATTATTCCCGCGCTGGCGGCGGCCGATGAGCACTATGCCAACGGTGCCGTGCCGGCACTGATCGTATGCCTGGCGATTCTGTTCGGCATGGGCGCCATTGCTCTGTTAAACGAGCGCCTGCCCCACGAGCATTTTACCCAGGGACGCGAAGGGCCGGAAGCGGCATCCCTGCGCCGGGTATGGCTGTTCGTGTTCGCCATTTCTATCCATAACCTGCCGGAAGGGCTGGCGGTGGGCGTGGGCTTTGGCGCGAACGGCCTGACGGGCGGCATGCCGCTGGCTATCGGGATCGGCCTGCAAAACATGCCCGAGGGGCTGGCGGTAGCCGTGGCGCTGATGGGCGAAGGATATTCACGCTGGCGCGCGGTGGGTATTGCCACGTTAACCGGGCTGATTGAGCCGCTGGGCGGGCTTTTTGGCGCCGGCGTGGTGACGCTTTCACAGATGCTGCTGCCCTGGGGGCTGGCATTTGCCGCCGGCGCCATGCTGTACGTCATCAGCCATGAGATTATCCCCGAAACCCACCGCAGCGGGCACCAGAACAAGGCCACGCTGGGCCTTGCGCTGGGGCTGGTGATCATGTTGTTTCTTGACGTCTGGCTGGGTTGAGCGGTTAGCCGCCCCATAACGCGAGCGGGCTCAGCTTTCAGGCGCACGGTAGCTTTTCACTAGCGTTGCCGGGTCGTCATCGGCGTGGCCGTGGGTGGCGTGGGTGCGCATCAGCTGGGCGGCCAGGCCGCTCATGGGGGTGGCGCTGTGGCTGCGCTGGCTCTGGGCCACCGCCATGTCGAGATCCTTGAGCAGGGTGCGCAGGTGCCAGGGCGGCGCGGCGTAGTTTGCCGCTGCCATGCGCGGGGTGAGGATCTGAAACGGCTTGGAGTCGGCAAAGCCGCCGGATAGCGCCTCCACCAGCAGGGTGGCGTCCACGCCGCTGGACTCGGCCAGCGCTACCATTTCGGCCAGCACCGCCGCCTGGCAGCCCACCACCATCTGGTTGCACACCTTGGTGACCTGGCCGCTGCCCACCGCCCCCATGTGGGTGACGCGGGCGGCAAGCGGGGCCAGCAGCGGCTCAACCGCGGCCATGCTTTCGGCCTCGCCGCCGCACATGATGGCGAGACTGCCGGCCTCGGCGCCGGCAACGCCGCCGGAGACCGGGCTGTCTACCCAGGCCATGCCGCAGGCCTCCTGCAGCTTTTGGGCAAAGTCCCTAGTGGCCGCCGGGTCGCTGCTGGAGAAGTCCACCAGCGTTTGCTCCGCGCTGCCGGCATCGGCCACGCCGCCTTCGCCAAACATCACCTCTTCCACCACGGCGGTGTTGGCCAGGCACAGCATGATGACGTCAACGCTTTGGGTGAGCTCGGCAACGCTTGATGCCACCCGCGCGCCGTCAGTTTCGAGCGCGCGGGCCTTGTCCGCCGAGCGGTTCCATACGGTGACGTCAAAGCCCGCCCCGAGCAGACGGCGGGTCATGGGGGCGCCCATCAGGCCGATGCCGATAAATCCGAGGCGGGGTGTGCTCATGGCGTGTCTCCCTGACGGTTGGCGTCTCAGGCGCGGGCGGTGGCGTATTCCACCAGCGCGTCGGCGAAGGTATCGGTGGTGCCGCTGCCGCCCATGTCCGGGGTGACCATGTCGCGGCGCTTTTCCAGCACGTCGCGGATGCCCTCGCGGATGGCGGTGCCCTTGTCGTTCATCCCCAGGTGGTCGAGCATTTGGGCGGCGGCCAGCAGCAGGGCGCAGGGGTTGGCGATCTTCTTGCCGGCGATGTCCGGCGCCGAGCCGTGAACGGCTTCGAAGATGGCCGCGTGTTCACCGATGTTCGCCCCGGGCGCCAGGCCCAGCCCGCCAACAAGGCCGGCGCAGAGGTCTGAAGTGATGTCGCCGAACAGGTTGGTGGTGACCACGACGTCGAACTGGTAGGGGTCCATCACCAGCTGCATACAGGCGTTATCCACGATCATTTCCTCGAACTCGATCGACGGATATTCTTTGGCGATTTCCCGGGCCACGTCGAGGAACAGGCCCGAGGCGGTCTTGATGATGTTGGCCTTGTGCAGCGCGGTGACCTTCTTGCGGCCGTTTTTCCTGGCCAGCTCGAAGGCGTAGCGGACGATGCGTTCGGAGCCCTTGCGCGTTACCTTGATTTGCGAAATCCCGGTATTGCCGTCGTCGAGCATTTCCTGGCCGTCGGACATGTAGGCGCCTTCGGTGTTTTCGCGCACGGTGATCATGTCGATATTGTCATAGCGCGAGCGGGTGCCGGGAAAGCTGACCGCCGGGCGCACGTTGGCGTAGAGGTCAAAGTGGCGGCGCAGCTGCACGTTGATCGAAGAAAACCCCTTGCCGATGGGCGTGGTCAGCGGGCCCTTGAGCGCCAGGCCGTGCTTTTCGATGGCGTCCAGCGAGGACCGGGGAACCAGCGTGCCGTGCTGCTCGAGCGCCCCCAGGCCGGCATCAACGATGTCGTAGGTAAAGCCGCAGTCCAGCGCGTCGAGTACGCGCAGGGTGGCATCCATGATCTCGGGGCCAATGCCGTCGCCCTTGATGACTGCAATAGACTGGCTCATTTCGTGCTCCTTAAACTGATCGCTGAAGGGGGTGAACGCGCGGCGGCGAACGCTGCGTAATGGTACGCCAAGCGGGCGGAAAACGTCACCCTGCCGGCCCGCGGCCACGGCAGGGCGCATTGCTGCTAGGCTGGGAGACAGCGTCAGGCCTTTGACGAATCGTTAACTGAAGGAGTTGACTCATGATGCTTCCGTATCTTGTCCCCGTCGTTCTACTGGTCCTGCTGATCGCGCTGTCGATTCGTATTCTGCCGGAATACAAGCGCGGCGTGGTGTTTTTCCTGGGGCGCTATCAGGCGGTCAAGGGGCCCGGGCTTATCATCGTGATTCCGCTGATTCAGTCGATGCAGAAGGTCGACCTGCGGGTGATCACCATGGACGTCCCCGAGCAGGACGTCATCTCCCAGGACAACGTCACGGTGAAGGTCAACGCGGTGCTGTACTTCCGCGTGGTGGACCCGGAAAAAGCCATTATCCAGGTGGAAAACTACATCGTGGCGACCAGCCAGCTGGCGCAAACCACCCTGCGCTCGGTGCTGGGCAAGCACGACCTGGACGAAATGCTCTCCGAGCGCGACAAGCTCAACGACGACATCCAGGAGATCATCGACAGCTCCACCGAGAGCTGGGGCATCAAGGTCGCCAACGTGGAGATCAAGCACGTGGATCTGGACGAGAGCATGATCCGCGCCATCGGGCGCCAGGCCGAGGCCGAGCGCGAGCGCCGGGCCAAGGTGATTCATGCCGAGGGCGAGCAGCAGGCCGCGGCGAAACTGGTGGAGGCGGCCAACGTCATGAACGAAAACGCCGCCGCGCTGCAGCTGCGCTATCTGCAGACCATGAGCGACATGAGCAATAAAAATGCCTCGACGATTGTGTTTCCACTGCCCATGGATATCATGGAGGCATTTAAGCACATGAAAACAAAAGGAACTTCATCAGATGGCGGCGCGGGCGCTGGTTCCGACTCCGGCCGGGGGCCTGACTCAGGGATTTCAACCGAGGTAACACCCGACGCATGACGCAATCGCTTTCCCGCCGCCAGAAGGGTCTTCTGATCACCGCGGCGGGGCCCTTGATCATTTCCCCGGATGCGCTTCTTATCAAGCTGATCGATCTGCCGGACAGCCAGATGCTGTTCTGGCGGGGGCTTCTGACGGCGATCGGATTCTTTACCATCGTGGTACTGCGCAGCGGTCGCCGGACCTTGACGGTGTTTCGTCGCTGTGGCCTGGTAGGGCTCGGCGTGGTGGGGCTTTTTACGCTTTCCAACTTTGGCTTCGTGCTGGGCAATCAGTACACCAAGGGCGGCAACGTGCTGATGATCCTGGCCGGGGCGCCCTTGATCGCCGCGCTGCTGTCGCGTTTCTTCTTGCATGAGCGTCAGCCACTTCGCACCTGGGTCGCTATCGTCCTGTGCCTGTTCGGCACCTCGCTGATCGTCTTCGACGACGCCGGCGCGGGCTCCTGGATCGGCAATGGTTTCGCCCTGCTGGCAGCGCTTTCCCTGGCGGCCAACTTTACCCTTTGTCGCACCCGTCCGGGCGTGGACATGAGCCCCATGCTGGTGCTGGCGGGGCTGATGGTGGCGCTGCTGTCCCCTTGGCTCGCCAGCGGCGGCTGGGCATTGCCTAACGCAGATCAAGCCAAATACTTGATTCTGCTGTGCCTGATCCTGATTCCTATCGGCTTTACCTTGATCCAGCGCGGCCCGCTATATCTGCCCGCCGCGGAAGTCAGCCTGCTGTTCCTGCTGGAAACCGTCACCGGCACTCTCTGGGTCTGGTGGCTGCTCGGCGAGCAGCCCTCCAGTCTTGCCTTTATCGGTGGCGCTCTGGTGATCGGCACTCTGGTGATCAAGAGCCTGATCGAGCGGCGTATGGAAATGCGCTGGCGTCGCTATCTGGCCAACCAGGGCTTTCCGCCGGACGCGTAAGGCGCCCGGGAGCCCGCACATGCAAGAGGCGTGTCGGGCAGGTAGAATGCGCGGCCCTGTTGCTCTTTTACGTGCTTTAACCTTCCAACCGCGGGACGGATCAATGATCGAGTCGTTCAAGCAAACCTGGCTTTCCAACCTGAAAGCCGATGTGCTGTCGGGCATCGTCGTCGCGCTGGCGCTGATTCCCGAAGCCATTGCCTTTTCCATTATCGCCGGCGTCGACCCCAAGGTGGGGCTGTACGCGTCCTTTGCCATCTGCGTGATCATTGCCTTTGCCGGCGGGCGTTCGGGCATGATTTCGGCGGCCACCGGGGCCATGGCGCTGCTCATGGTCACCCTGGTCAAGGAGCACGGGCTTGAGTACCTGCTTGCCGCGACGCTGCTCACCGGCGTGCTGCAGATACTCGCCGGCTACCTGCGCCTCGCCGATCTCATGCGCTTTGTCTCGCGCTCGGTGGTCACCGGGTTTGTCAACGCCCTGGCGATTTTGATCTTCATGGCCCAGTTGCCCGAGCTCACCGGCGTGACCTGGCACGTCTACGCCATGACCGCCGCGGGGCTTGCGATCATCTACGGCTTCCCCTACCTGCCCCGGGTGGGTACTTCAATTCCCTCGCCGCTGGTGTGCATTCTGGTGCTCACGGCGGTGTATCTGGCGACCGGCATGGACATTCGCACCGTGGGCGATATGGGCGAGCTGCCCGACAGCCTGCCGGTGTTTCTGTGGCCCGATGTGCCGCTTGACCTGGAAACGCTCAGGATCATTTTTCCCTATTCGCTGATGCTCGCCGTGGTAGGGCTTCTGGAGTCGATGATGACGGCGACCATCGTCGATGACCTGACCGATACCCCGAGCGACAAGAATCGCGAGTGCAAGGGCCAGGGCATTGCCAACCTCGGTGCCGGGCTTTTGGGCGGCATGGCCGGCTGCGCGATGATCGGCCAGTCGGTGATCAACGTGAAATCCGGCGGGCGCCAGCGTACTTCCACGCTGGTGGCGGGTATCGGCCTTTTGTTGCTGGTGGTATTTCTGTCGGACTTTGTCTCGCTGATTCCCATGGCCGCCTTGGTGGCGGTGATGATCATGGTTTCCGTGGGCACGTTCAGCTGGGAGTCCATCCGCGACCTGAGAAAACACCCCATGAGTACCAACATGGTAATGCTCGCCACGGTGGCGGTAACCGTGTTCACCCACAACCTGGCGCTGGGCGTTTTCGTCGGCGTTCTGCTGGCGGCGATGAACTTTGCCAACAAAGTGGGCAATATCCTCTATATTGGTTCGCACGAGGTCGAAGCCGGCAGAGCCCGGGAGTACCAGGTCGTAGGGCAGGTGTTCTTTGCCTCCTGCGAACGCTTTGGCGCGGCGTTTGACTTCAAGGAAAGCGTCGACGAGGTGACCATCGATCTGTCCCGGGCGCATTTCTGGGATATCAGCGCGGTACAGGCCCTGGACCGGGTGGTGATCAAGTTCCGCCGGGAAGGCACCAGGGTGAACCTGGTGGGGCTGAACGAAGCCAGCGCCACCATCGTTGACCGCTACGCGATCCATAACGACGCCGAAGCGGTAGAAAAGCTCATGGGCTAGCCTACACGCCCTACAAGGCCCGGCAGGCAGCACGCCGGCAAGCCGGACCCGCCCAACGGGGCCGCCAATCTGGAGACCAGGATGACCGAACACGTAGTGGCCGCGATCGACGGCTCGTCTTTTTCTGCAAGCGTCTGTGATTACGCCGCCTGGGCCAGCCGGATGCTAGCCGCGCCGCTGATGTTTCTGCACGCCGTGGATAACCACCCGCCAACGGTGGAAGATCCCGATTTGTCCGGCAGTCTGCGCCTGGGCGCCCGGGAAACGCTGCTCAACGAGCTTGCCGAGCTTGACGAAAAGCGCGCCCGGATCAATCGTGAGCAGGGACGGCTGATGCTTGACGAGGCCTGCCGCCGGGCCGGCGACAAGGGCGTGAGCGATGCCCGACCGCGCCAGCGCAACGGCACCCTGGTGGATACCCTGGCCGAGTACGAAAGCCAGACGCGCCTTCTGGTGCTGGGCAAGCGCGGCGAAAACGCCGACCAGGCCAGCGGCCATCTGGGGTCGAACCTGGAGCGCGTGGTGCGCGAGCTGCGCCGGCCGATTTTGATGGTGCCGCGTACCGGCTTCAAGACGCCGGAAAACGTCATGATCGCCTTCGACGGTAGCAAGACCGCCCGCAAGGGCGTGGAAATGCTGGCCAAAAGCCCGCTGTTTCAGGGGGTCGCCTGCCACGTGGTATCCGTGGGGGCGGATACCGCCGAGCACCGCATGGCGCTCGCCTGGGCGGTGGACCTGCTGCAGCAGGCCGGGCTTCATGCCGAGGGCACTATCCGCGCCGGCGAAGTGGAAGCCACGCTGCATGCCTTTGAGGCCGACAACAACATCGACATTACCGTCATGGGCGCCTACGGTCATTCGCGTATCCGCCATTTTCTGGTGGGCAGCACCACCACCAGCATGCTGCGCAACGCGCATGTTCCGGCGCTGATTTTACGCTAACGCCGGCTACCGTTGACGCCGATTGCCGTCGACGAAAGTGAGGTGGTCCAGGGGTGAGCAAGTAGGTAGCATGCTATGCAAGGGCATGTTGCCTGGATAAAGCTTAAAGTTTCTCACGATGCTTGGGTGGTCTTGTTCCAATGACAGTCAAACGAGATACGTATTTTGATCCGGCCTCGTCGACCCACCGCTATGCCGAGGCGCTGCTGGCCGAAGCCGATATCCGCATCAACGGCGACCGCCCCTGGGACATTCAGCTAAAGGCGCCGGGGGTGATCGAGCAGGCCCTGTCCCGGGGCAACCTGGGGCTGGGCGAAAGCTACATGCACGGCGACTGGGAAGCCGAGGCGTTGGACCAGTTTTTTTATCGCCTGATGCGTGCCCGGCTCAACCGCCGGGTCAAGTCTACCCAGCTTGCGTATCACGCGCTGCGCGCCCGCCTGCTCAACCTACAAAGCGCCAAGCGCGCCTGGCAGGTGGGCCAGGAACATTACGATCTGGGCAACGAATTCTACGCCGCCATGCTCGATGGGCGCATGACCTACACCTGCGGCTACTGGAAAGACGCGGCCACCCTGGACGACGCCCAGGCCGCGAAGCTCGAACTGGTGTGCCGCAAGCTGGGCCTTGAGCCCGGCATGCGCGTGCTGGATATCGGCTGCGGCTGGGGCAGCTTCATGGCCTACGCCGCCGAGCACTACGGCGTTGAGTGCGTGGGACTGACGATTTCCACAGAGCAGGCCGAGTTCGGCAAGCGGCTGATGAAGCAGGGGTTACCGGTGGCGTTTCGCCTGCGCGACTATCGCGAAGAAACCGAAAAATTCGACCGCGTGGTGAGCATCGGCATGTTCGAGCACGTGGGGCGCAAGAACTACCGCGAGTTCATGGAAGTGGCCAACCGCTGCCTGAAAGAGGACGGCATGTTTTTGCTGCACACCATCGGCAAGAACGTGGCCTCCACGCCGCCGGATCCCTGGATCGACAAGTATATTTTCCCCAACGGCGAAATTCCCTCGTTCAACCGTATCGCCGAGGCCGTCGATGGCCTGTTCGTGCTCGAAGACGTGCACAACTTTGGCGCCGACTACGATCACACTCTGATGGCCTGGCACGACAACTTCTGCGAGAGCTGGCCCCAGTTCCGCGAGGCGTACGGCGATACCTTCTACCGCATGTGGCGCTATTACCTGCTGAGCTGCGCCGGGGGCTTCCGCGCCCGGGAACTGCAGCTGTGGCAGTTGGTGCTGAGCAAGCACGGCGTCGAGGGCGGCTACACTCGGGTCAGTTAGGCCTGAGTCAGCTAGCGCTTAGTTCCGCTTCCAGCGTTGCCAGCCGGCCGGGGGCCAGGGCGTCCTCCACGGCGGTAATGCGCAGCAGGCTGGCGATGTCCGGGTGGCCCGGGCGGGCGATGAGCTTGCCCTCGCCCAGCAGCGCCTGGTGGACCCGCGCCGCCGCCTCCGCGCTTTTCAGCCGCAGGGCGACGAAGTTGGTGGCGCTGGGCAGCACTTCGCCGCCCAGACGCTGCAGATGCGCGGCAAGGCGCTCGCGGCGCTCCTTCACCCCGTCGATATGCGCCCGGGTCTCGTCCGGGTGGTCGAGCACGGTTTCGGCCATGGCCTGGGTCAGCGTCGACACCGCGTAGTGGATCCTCACCTTCATCATCAGCGCCACCACCCAGGGCTCGGTAATGGCGTAGCCGACTCTTAGCCCGGCCAGGCCGTGAGCCTTGGACAGGGTGCGCAGGCGCACCACGCCGGGTAGCGCCCGGGCAAGAGAGCCGTCTGAGGCATCATTACGAAAGTCGCCGTAGGCCTCGTCGAGCAGCAGCCAGCAGTCCTCGGGCAGCCGTTCGCGCAGGGCGGCCACGTCGGCGTCGGTATGCAGGTGCCCGCCGGGGTTGTCCGGGTTGGCCAGATAGACCAGCCGGGCTTTGTGGCGTCGGGCGGCGTCCGCCAGGGCCTCGAGGTCCGGGGCGAGCACGCCGGGGGCCTGACGGTAGGCGACTTCCACCACCTCGGCGCCGTGGCCCCGGGCAAAGTAGCCAAAGGTGGGGTAGGTGCCCGCGGTGGCGATGACCGCGTTGCCCGGCGCCACCAAAGCGCGCAGCGAGAGCGCGATCAGGCTGTCGGCGCCGGCGTCGACGATCAGGGTCTCAAGGTCGATGCCCTGCTGCGCGGCAAGCCGTTGGCGCACGCCCAGAGCCTCGGCGTCACCGTAGCCGTAGGCGTGCTCGACGGCGGCGTCGCCGAAGCGCTCGCGCAGGGCGCGGTGGGGCATGTCCAGCCCCTCGTTGGCGCCCAGCCGGTGGGGGATGGCGTGGCCGAGCTTGCGCTCCAGCACCCTGATGCCGGGGAAGGGATTGTGCGGGCCGTCGCCGTCAAGGTGATGCGGATAGCGGGGCATAAACGCTCCAGAACTCTGTGGTTAGCCTGTCGTCGCCTCAGCGGCGGGAAAACGGGTTCAGCCCGTTGGCCTGGCGCGACATCATGCGCTTGGCGGCGGGCAGCCGCTCGGCCAGGGTCAGGCCGCAGTCGCCGAGCTGGCGCAGCGGCCGGGCGCCGGTAAAGAGATGGTGGAAGCTGTCCGTGGCGGCGAGCATGGCCTGGTTGGCCAGCCGGCGCTTGATTTCAAAGCGGCGCAGGGCGCGGGCGTCGCCGGCGTCGCGTCGGGCAAGAATCAGCTCGGCCAGGGTGTCGGCGTCGTGCAGGCCGATGTTCAGCCCCTGGCCCGCCAGCGGGTGGACGACGTGGGCGGCGTCGCCGATCAGCGCCAGGCGCTTGCCGACGTAGCGCCGGGCGTGCTGGCGCTTGATGGGAAAGCTCGCCCGCCCGGTCACGCGCAGAATGTTGCCCAGCCGCGGGGGGAAGGCGGCCTCGATGGCGCGGGCAAGCGCGTCGTCGCTTAGCATCTCCCGGGCCCGGGTGGTGCTGTCGCGGTCGTACCAGATCAGCGAGGCGTGGTGGCCGGGCAGCGGCAGCATGGCCATGGGCCCGGTAGGCGTGAAACACTGCCAGCTGACGTCCTGCTGGGGGAGCTCGGTTTCGACGTTGGTGATCAGCGCGCGCTGGCGGTAGTCGTAGGTGCTAACTTCGATGCCGGCCAGCTCGCGCAGGCGCGAGCTGGCGCCGTCGGCGCCGACCACCAGCGCGGCGGAGAGCGTCTTGCCGCTGTCCAGCTCCAGCAGCCGGGCCTGGTGGCCGGCCACCGTGGAAAGCGGCGCGCAGCGGGTGTAGAGCGTCACGCCGGGCAGGCGCTTAAGCTGCTGCCAGAGGGCGTACTGCAGGGCCTTGTTTTCGACGAAGCGGCCGAAGTCGTCAAGGCCGCTGTCGGCGGCGGAAAAGACGCTGTGGCCGCGCCCGTCCTGGTTCCAGCCTTCGATATGGCGGAACACGCAGCTGCGGTCCGGAGGAATCCGGGTGCCCCCGGCTTCGATAAAGGCAAGCGAACGGGTGTTCAGCGACGAGATACGCAGGTCAAAATCGCCCCGGGGCTCGGCGGGCGCGTCGCCGCGTTCGACAAGCCCCACGTTGACACCCGCGTAACCCAGCCGAGCAGCCAGCGCAGCGCCTACCATGCCGCCGCCGACGATAACGATTTCATGATCGCGCTGCATGTTACATCCTCCGGTAAAAACGAGTCATAGCGTAGTATAACGGGACCTGAGCCCAGTATCGTCGAGGGGAGCCTGCCTTGCCTAGGGGGAAATTGATGCAAAGCGTCCACACCGCAGAGGCCGTTGCCCGCGCCGGCGAAGCGCTGGCCGACTTTATCCGGCGCGAAAAGCGCCTGTGGATCATTACCGGCGCCGGGGTGAGCACCGACAGCGGCATCCCCGACTACCGCGACGCGCGGGGCCAATGGAAGCGCTCGCCGCCGGTGCTGCATCGCGACTTCATGACCTCAAGGGCGGTGCGCCGGCGCTACTGGGCGCGGGCGCTGGTGGGCTTTGAGGCCATGCGCGAGGCGAGAATTGGCGGCGCTCACCGGGCGCTGGCCGAGCTTGAAGCCATGGGCTTTGTCGAGCAGCTGGTCACGCAAAACGTCGACCGTCTGCACCAGCGCGCCGGCTCCCGCCGGGTCATCGACCTGCACGGCCGCGCCGATACCGTGAGCTGCATGAGCTGCGGCTACAAGATGATGCGCTATGCTCTGCACGCCGAGATGGCGCGCCACAACCCGGCCTTCACCGGGCTCGACGCCGGCCACGCCCCGGACGGCGACGCCGACCTGGAGCTCGACTTCAGCACCTTCCGGGTGCTTGACTGCCGCCGCTGCGGCGGCATTTTCAAGCCCGACGTGGTGTACTACGGTGACGTCGTGCCCCGGGCGCGCCGGGAGGCCGCCCTCGACGGGCTTTTCCGCGCCAACGCCGGCCTGGCCGTGGGCACCTCGCTGATGGTCTTCTCCGGCTACCGGTTTTTCCGCGAGGCCCACGCCCGGGGCATGCCGCTGGCTTCACTGTCGCTTGGCGTGACCCGGGCCGACCCGCTGCTCACGGAAAAGTGGCGCGCGCCGCTGACCCCGGTGCTGGAGCAGGCCGTGGGCCATTTGAAGCAGGCCAGCGGCGCGGCCTGAGCGGTCGGCTTTTGTTTTACCCCCTGTCTGTTTTGCCCGACGACTTTGATCGAGGAGAGCCTTGTGTTCACGCTTCACCACCGCTACGCCGAGCTTCCCGCCTCGCTGTGGGCCGCCTGCGAGCCGGCGCCCGCCGCCGATCCGCGCCTGATCGTCTTCAATACCGCGCTTGCCCGCGAGCTGGGCATGGACGAGCAGCCCGACGATGCCACCCTGGCGCGCTATTTCAGCGGCAGCGAGCTGCTGCCCGGGGCCAGGCCCATGGCGCTTGGCTACGCCGGCCACCAGTTCGGCAACTTTGTGCCCAAGCTCGGCGACGGCCGGGCGCTGTGGCTGGGCGAGGCGTTTGACGCCGACGGCGAGCGTCGGGACATTCAGCTCAAGGGCAGCGGGCGCACGCCGTATTCCCGGGGCGGCGACGGCCGCGCGCCGCTGGGGCCGGTGCTGCGCGAGTACCTGGTCAGCGAAGCCATGGCCGCCATGGGCATTCCCACCACTCGGGCGCTGGCGGCGGTTGCCACCGGCGAGCGGGTAATGCGCATGCCACCGGCGCCGGGGGCGGTGGTCACTCGGGTAGCGGCGAGCCATATCCGCGTGGGCACCTTTCAGTTTGCCGCCGCCCGGGGCGATATGGAGGCGCTCGGAGCGCTGGTGGAGCACGCCATCGAGCGTCATTACCCCTCGATACGGGAAGAAAGCGGCAACGCCCGCTACCTGGCGCTGTTTGACGCCGTCATGCGCCGCCAGGCGTACCTTGTCGCGCGCTGGATGGGCGTGGGCTTTATCCACGGCGTCATGAACACCGATAACGCCAGCATCGCCGGCGAAACCATCGACTACGGCCCCTGCGCCTTTATGGAGGCGTTCGACCCGAACAAGGTGTATAGCTCCATCGACCAGGGCGGGCGCTACGCCTTTTCCCGCCAGCCGGCCATTGCCCAGTGGAACCTGGCCCGGCTGGCCGAGTGCTTGCTGATGCTCATGGAGGGCGAGGAAAACGAGCGGGTGAACGAGGCCACCGCGGTGCTGCGCCGCTTCGACGAAGTCTTTGCCGAGGCGCGCAGAAAAGTGAGCGCCGACAAGCTCGGCCTTGCCGCCGACAGCGAGCGCGCCGCGCCGCTGATGGAAGCGCTGGAAGACGCCATGCAGCGGGGCAAGATGGACATGACCGCAACGTTTGACGCGCTTTATCACTTCGCCGCCGACCCCGGTGAGGCGCGCCGCGACGATCTGCTGGCGCTCGGCGAGGCGCCCGGGGAGGTGGCGGAATGGCTCGCACGGTGGCAGGGCGAGCAGGTGGCCGGCGAGGACGCCGAGCGGCTTGCCGCCATGCGCCGGGCCAACCCGATCATCATCCCGCGTAACCACCGCGTGCAGGAGGCCATCAGCGCCGCCGAAGAGGGCGACTATCAGCCGTTTTACGCGCTGCTCGCCGTGGTTATCGCGCCCTTCGACGACACGGCCGACGCCCGGCGTCTGGCCGCGCCGGCCACCGCCAGCGAGCGCGTGCTGCGCACCTTCTGCGGCACCTGAGCCGGCCCGGGTATGACACTTTCCGCGCCGCCGGTGCGCAAGATCATCCACTGCGACTGCGACTGCTTTTATGCCGCGGTGGAGATGCGCGATAACCCCGCGCTTGCCGACATCCCCATTGCCATCGGCGGCAGCGTCGAGCGCCGGGGCGTGGTCGCTACCTGCAACTACCCGGCCCGAGAATACGGGATTCATTCGGCCATGCCCACCGCCCAGGCGCTCAAGCGCTGCCCGCACCTCACCGTGATTCGCGGCGACATGCCCAAATACAAGGCGGTGGCCCAGGAGGTGTTTGCCATCTACCGCGACGTCACCGAGCGCATCGAGCCGCTGTCGTTGGATGAAGCCTACCTCGACGTGACCGGGGTGAACGCCCACCAGGGCAGCGCCACCCGCATGGCCCAGGCGATCCGCGCCCGGGTCGCCCGAGAGGTGGGCATTACCGTGTCCGCCGGCGTGGCGCCCAACAAGTTTCTGGCCAAGATTGCCAGCGACTGGCACAAGCCCGACGGGCTCTGCGTGGTCCCTCCTGACGCCATCGACGACTTTGTCCGCGCGCTGCCGGTGAACAAGATCCACGGCGTGGGGCCGCGCACCGGCGAAAAGCTCAGGGCGCTGGGCATTGAAACCTGCACGGATGTGCGCAAGCGCACGCTCCCCGAGCTTGCCGAGCACTTCGGAAGCTTTGGCAAGCGGCTTTACGAGCTGAGCTGGGGCATCGACGAGCGCCCGGTGAAAACCCGCCGCGAGCGCAAGTCGGTGAGCACCGAGCAGACCTACCCCCGGGATTTGCCCACGCTTGCCGCCTGCCACGACGAGCTGCCGACGCTGATCGACGATTTGGCGCGCCGCTACCGGCGCCTGGACCCGCCGCCCGGGGTGCGCGGGGCCATGGTCAAGATCAAGTTCAACGACTTCACCCAGACCACCGTGGAACACGCCGGCGCAGTGCTGGACGACGCCCCCTTTGCCGCGCTGCTCGACGCCGGCTGGCAGCGCGGCCGCCGCCCGGTGCGGCTATTGGGCGTGGGCTACCGATTGGCCGAGCCGGCGCCCGAGGCGCAGCTGTCGCTGTTTTGAGGCGGTGGCGCCGCCGGCGCTCCCTTCTGTGTTAGCGTGGAGCCTGCCACAGGCAACCTAGGAGGTGTTATGTATCTATCCGTGCAGCTTAGCTACTATCCGCTGAAAGACGATTACAAGCAGCCGGTTCGGGAAGTGGTCAAACGCCTGGAAGCCAGCGGGCTTGAAGTCTACTCCAACCGCATGAGCACCCAGGTATTTGGCGAGTTCGACGCGGTCATGGACGCGCTTTCCGCGCTGATGAAGTGGTCGTTCGAGACCTACGGCAAGGCCGCCTTTACCGCCAACTTCCTCGAAGGCGACCGCCGCCCGCGCGGCTGATGTCCGCCTAAAGCCCGATGCGGTGCGCCCGGTGGGTGAAAAATATCCCGCTGGGCGACTCGCTTTCCAGCCGGGCGACTTCCTCAAGGGTGCGGGTGTCGTACACCGTCACCCGGTCGCTGTCCCTGGCCGATACCCACACCTGCTCGCCCTTGGGCGAAAACTCCATGTGCAGCACCGCTTCGCCCGGCGAGAGCGTGGCGATCACCTCGCGTTTTTCGGTGTCGATCACCTGCACCACGTCGTTGTCCGGGTGGGCAAAATTGACCCACAGCTGGCGCTTGTCCGGCCGGCTCATGACAAAGATCGGCTGGCCGTGGACGGGGATGCGCTCGGCAAGCGACCAGTCGGCGGTATCCGCCACCAGCACCTCGTGGCGGCCAACGGCGGGGAAGAACGCCTGGCGCCCGGCCATGGTCCAGCCTTCCAGATGGGGCATCTTGTACACCGGCAGGCGCTCCTCGCCGCGGCCGTAGTCGGGGAGGATGCGCTTGACGCCGTCTTCCGGATGCCATAGATCCAGCAGTGCCAGGCCGTCCTCGCCGAACAGCCCGGCGATGTAGTAGCGCCCGTCCGGGCCGATCAGCGCGTCGTAGGGCTTTTTGCCGATGTCGGCAAAGCGCGTGACGTCAAACGCCTCCTCGCCGCCCTCAGCTTCCCCCGCGCCCGGCTCCCGATTCATATCCACCACGCGGATTTCGCCGGCGTCAAACAGGCTGTAGACAAAGCGATTGCCCGGCGCGTCCACCAGCCCCACCACCCGGGAGCGCTGCTCCTCGCCGCTTTCGTCCTCGTAGAGGGCGGGAAACTCGGCCACCGGCGAAAGGGTCCGGCTGTCGAACACCCGCACGCCGCCGGGCTCGTAGTTGGCTACGGCGACAAGCGAGCCGTCCTGGGAAATCGCCCCGCCGATGCTGTTGCCCGACTGGATGATGCGGTGGGTGATCTCGCCGCTCAGCAGGTCCACCCGGCTGAGCCCGCCGTCGCGGCCGAAGATAAACGCGAAGCGCCCGTCCCGGGCAAACTTCACCGAGGCGTGGGAGAGATCGCCCAGGCCGTCGATCCGCTCGAGCACCTCCCGGGCGCTGGTGTCCACCACGGCCACGCGGCCCGAAGCGCGCTCGACGATCACGCCCAGGTCCCCGGTGCCGCGCAGTTCGTCGGCGGCGACCGCCGGGGCCCCGCTTGCCAGCAGGGCGAGGGCCGAGGCGGCGACCAGCGCCCCAAGGGGGAAAGGCCGGCGGCGGATAAAGCGGTGGGGCACAAACGTCATGGCGTGTCTCCTGTGGCGGCCGGTTTTTCAGAACCTGATGTTTTCAAGGCATTGTGATGCTGGAGCTGGTCGGCCAGCCAGCGAGCTTCCTGCTCGCTTAGCAGCGACTTCCAGGCGGGCATGGCGGTGCCGGGGACGCCGTTGAGAATCAGCGCCGTCAGGCCGTCTTCGCCGTAGGCCCGCATGCGCTCGGCGTCGAGCGCCGGGCCCAGCCCGCCCCGCAGGGTCATGCCGTGGCAGGAGCCGCAGTCCTGATAGAGCAGGGTGTCGAGCTCGGCCTTGCGCGCGGCGGAAAGCCCGCCGTCGGCGGCCGCGCTTCCCGCCAGGGCCGCTGCCAGCAGGCAGGCGGCGAGCGCTGCGCCTGCGGCGTGACGCGCCTTTCGCGCGGGGTGACGAGCAGTGCCTGACGCCATGGTGTCTCCTGAATGTCGAGTGGGTTCCGGGCAGGTATCAACCCCGTGCCGCGAATGCCTCTTTACAGTCTTGCCGGCTAGCGCCGGCCTTGCCTTGATGCACGTCAAGAAAGCGCCGCTGCCGTTCACGCTTCACAAGTCCTTAGACCCCGCAACGTTTCCTCCCGGGTGGTAGCCGGGTTGTTGACGCACGTCAAAAAGCCGGCGGATAACGGCGAGAAACGCGCGAACAGGCATGAGAGAGGCATCTTTGTGCGTCACACTGAGCCCAGATAACAACAAGCATCGCAACCTGACGAAAACCGTGCAGTTTGATGACGCAGTCAGTCTCATGACACAGAGGTGGAACGATGACGATGAAAAAGGGATACCGGACGCCGCTAGCCGTGGCCATTGCCGCACTGGCGTTGGGAATGGGAACCGCAAGCGCCCAGCACAAGGACATTGACGAAGCTGAGGCGGCGTATAAAGGGGGCGAATCGGCCGTAGACGCGGAGTCGGCGAAGGTGGTGAAAACGCCCGGCGCGCCGGATTTGACCGAAGCCGAGTTCGAAAAGGCCAAGGAGATTTATTTTCAGCGCTGCGCCGGCTGCCACGGCGTGCTGCGTAAGGGGGCCACGGGCAAGCCGCTGACCACCGACATTACTCAGGAACGTGGGATCGAGTACCTCAAGACCTTCATCAACTACGGCTCGCCCGCCGGCATGCCCAACTGGGGTACGTCGGGCGATTTCACCGAGGATGAAGTCGAGCTCATGGCCAAGTACGTGATGCACGAGCCGCCGGTGCCGCCGGAGTTTGGCATGTCCGATATGCGCGACACCTGGGAAGTGGTGATCGCCCCCGAAGACCGGCCCACGGAGAAGATGAACGACTGGGATATCGAGAACCTGTTCTCGGTGACCCTGCGCGACGCCGGCCAGATCGCGCTGATCGACGGCGAGACCAAGGAAATCGCCAAGATCCTCGACACCGGCTACGCCGTGCATATTTCACGCATGTCGGCGTCCGGACGCTACATCTTCGTCATCGGCCGCGACGCCAAGGTCGACATGATCGATCTGTGGATGGAAGACCCGGACATCGTCGCCACCATCAAGATCGGCATGGAAGCGCGCTCGGTGGAGACCTCCAAGTTTGAGGGGTACGAAGACGACCTGGCCATTGCCGGGGCCTACTGGCCGCCCCAGTACGTAATCATGGACGGCCAGACCCTGGAGCCGAAGAAGATCGTCAGCACCCGGGGCATGACCGTAGGCACCCAGGAGTACCACCCGGAACCGCGCGTGGCGGCGATCGTGGGCTCGCATCAGCATCCCGAGTTCATCGTCAACGTCAAGGAAACCGGCAAGGTACGCCTGGTCAACTACGAGGACATGGACGCCATCTCCACCGTTGAGATCGACACCTCGCGCTTCCTGCATGACGGCGGCTGGGACGCCTCGGGGCGCTACTTCCTGACCGCGGCCAACGAGTCCAACCAGATCGTGGTGATCGACGCCAAGGAGCGCGAGCTTGAGTCCATCGTCGACGTCGGCAAGACCCCGCACCCGGGTCGCGGCGCCAACTTCGTCGACCCCGAGTTCGGGCCTGTTTGGGCTACCAGCCACCTGGGCGATGCCAGCATCCAGCTGATCGGCACCGACCCCGAAGGGCATCCGGACAACGCCTGGAAAGTGGTGCGCAGCATCGACGGTCAGGGCGGCGGCTCGCTGTTCGTCAAGACCCACCCCGAGTCCGACAACCTCTACGTGGATACCGCGCTGAACCCCGGTGAGGACATCAGCCAGAGCGTTGCCGTCTTTGATATCAACAACCTGGAGGACGGCTTCGAGGTGCTGCCCATCGCCGAATGGGCCGACGTGGGCGAAGGCCCCAAGCGCGTGGTGCAGCCGGAGTACAACCAGGCCGGCGACGAAGTGTGGTTCTCGGTGTGGAACACCATGGACCAGCAGTCCGCGCTGGTGGTGGTTGACGACACCACTCGCGAGCTGAAGAAGGTCATCAAGGACGAGCGGATCGTCACGCCGACCGGCAAGTTCAACGTGATCAACACCCAGAAAGACATCTACTAAGCCGTAAAACCGGCCGGCGGGCGCCCTGCTCGCCGGCCCCGGCACACAACGGATGAAGAGAGTAGGGGAGAGCCTATGCCGAATCAAATGCACGATCAGACGCGCCGTTCTGGTCCGGGCAAGCTTGATCCGGGCGAGCTTGACGCCCTCGATCGCCGCCTGCTGGATACCTGCCAGCGCGACCTTCCCGTTGAAGCCAGGCCTTACCGTGCGCTGGCCGAGCGCCTTGAGACCACGGAAGGAGACATTCTAAACCGCCTTGAGCGGCTGCACGCCCTGGGCGTGATCAGCCGGGCAGGGCCGGTATTCGACCACGCCCGGGCCGGCGCCAGCCTGCTCGCGGCGGTGGCCGCCGATGATGTTGAGCGCGACGCCGTGGCCGCCGAGATCAACCGCGCCCCCGGCATCAACCACAACTACCTGCGCGACGCCGCCCGGGGATTCAACCTCTGGTTTGTGATGACCGCCCCCGACGAAGCCGAGCTTGAAGCCCGCCTCGCAGCGCTCGAGCAGCGCCTCGGGCGTGCGGTGCTGCGCCTGCCCATGCTCGAAAGCTTTCATATCGACCTGGCCTTTCCGCTGCCCTGGGACGAATTGGAAAGCCCTGAGCTTGACCGTCACGCCGTCACGGAGGGTGTATGACCCGGACTGACGCCGAGCAGCGCCTGCGCGGCCTGCTGGAAAAAGGCCTGCCGCTGGTACCGCGCCCCTGGGAGGAACTGGCCCGCCAGGCCGGCATGAGAGAAGACGAGGCCATGGCCTGCGCCCGGCGCTGGCAGGACGACGGCCTGATCAAACGGATGGGGCTGGTGGTGCGCCACCGCCGGCTGGGCATGGCGGCCAACGCCATGGTGGTGTGGGACATTGCCGACGAGCGCGTGGGCAAGGTGGGAAGAGCGCTTGCCGCCGAGCCCGCGGTGACGCTTTGCTACCGCCGCCCGCGCCGCCTGCCGGACTGGCCCTACAACCTTTTCTGCATGATTCACGGCGTGCGCCGGGAGCGCGTGCTGGCCGAGCTTGACGCCATCATCGCCCGCCAGGCGCTGGCTGATACCGCCCATCAGGTGCTGTTCAGCCACCACGCCTACCGCCAGCGTGGCGCCCGCTACACCCGGGAGGAACACTCATGAGTGCCGCCAGAACCGCCGCCAATCAGGCACCAATGGCGCTTGACGCCACCGACCGCACGATCATCAATCGGCTGCAGGACGGCTTGCCGCTGGCTGAGCGGCCCTTTGCCCGGGTCGCCGAGGAGCTTTCCCTGAGCGAAGGCCGGCTTTTGTACCGGCTGGAGCAGCTGCGCGACAGCGGCGTGCTCAGCCGCTTTGGGCCCATGTATCACGCCGAGCGCCTGGGCGGCGGGCTGACCCTTGCCGCGCTCCGGGTGCCCGAGGACGACTACGAGCGCGTGACCGGCATTGTTAACGCCTTCCCCGAGGTAGCCCACAACTACCGCCGGGAGCACGCCCTCAACATGTGGTTTGTGCTGGCTACCGAGACGCCCGAGCGCATTGCCGAGGCTATCGACGAGATCGAAGCCGCCACGGGCCTTGCCGTCTACAACATGCCCAAGGAGGAGGAGTTTCATGTACGACTCCATCTGCCGGTCTAAGCCGGACAGCCCAACGGCCGTGCCGGCCTTTGCCCCGGACGCCATCGACCGCGCGATAGTGCTTGCCACCCAGGCGGGGCTGCCGCTTTACCCCGACCCCTGGCGCGCCGTGGGCGAGCAGGTGGGCGTTAGCGGCGGGGAAGTGCTTTCGCGCATGCAGGCCATGCAAAAGGCCGGGGTGATCCGCCGGGTGGCGGCGGTGCCCAACCACTACCGGCTGGGGTATGTGGCCAACGGCATGAGCGTGTGGGACGTGGACGATGCTGACATCGACCGCCTGGGCCGGGAAATCGCCGGCGTAGACGGCGTCAGCCACTGCTATCGCCGGCCGCGGCACCTGCCGCACTGGCCGTACAACCTCTTTGCCATGCTCCACGGCAGGACCCGTGACGAGGTGGAGCATCAGGCTGAAGCGTTGCGTCTTCGCCTTGGCAGTGCCTGCCGCGACTACCGCATTCTCTACAGCTCGCGGATCTTGAAAAAGACCGGCCTGCGCCTGGCGGGCGCGGGCAAATCATAACGGTGGGAGAGACGCCATGTTTCGTGTAACGCGCTATATGCAGTCGCTGATGACGCCGGGCCCGGTGCCACCGGCGCGCAAGCCCAAAGGGCCGGTGGTGATCTGGAACCTGATCCGCCGCTGCAATCTGACCTGCAAGCACTGCTACACCACCTCGGCGGATATCGACTTTGCCGGGGAGCTCGATACCGCGGAGGCGCACAGGGTGCTCGACGACCTCAAGGGGTTTCACGTGCCGGCGCTGATTCTCTCCGGCGGTGAGCCCCTGATGCGCCCGGATATTTTCGAGCTTTCTCGCCGCGCCCGGGAGCTTGGCATCTACACCGGGCTTTCCACCAACGGCACGCTGATCACCGAAGACAACATCGACGAGGTCGCCGAGGTGGGCTACGACTACGTGGGCATCAGCATCGACGGCCTGGAAGACACCCACGACGTCATTCGCCAGCGAAAGGGCGCGTTTCGCGAGTCCATGCACGCGGTCAAGCTGTGCAAGGAGCGCGGTATCAAGGTGGGTCTGCGCTTTACCCTGACCCGGGAAAACGCCGACCAGCTGGGCGACATCCTCGAGCTGATCGACTACCACGACGTCGACAAGTTCTATCTTTCTCACCTCAACTACGGCGGGCGCGGCCGTCGCCACAGCAAAAACGACGCCTGGCACGAGATGACCCGGGTGGCGATGACCCAGCTGTTCGACCACTGCCGCGACGAGCTTGAGCGCGGCATCACCCGGGAGTACGTCACCGGCAACAACGACGCCGACGGCCCCTTCATGCTCATGTGGGCGCAAGAACACTTCCCCGACCAGGTGCCGGCGCTGACCGAGCGGCTGACCCACTGGGGCGGCAACGCCTCGGGGGAATATATCGCCAACATCGACAACCTTGGCAACGTCCATCCGGACACCTTCTGGTGGGACCATGACCTTGGCAACGTGCGCGACCGCTCGTTTTCCGAGATCTGGCGCGATACGCAGGACCCGCTGATGCTCGGCTTTCGCCAGCGGCTGCGCCCGGTCAAGGGCCGCTGCGGGGAATGCCAGTATCTGCCGATCTGCAACGGCAATACCCGGGTGCGGGCGTGGAAGGTGACCGGGGACCCCTGGGAAGAGGATCCCGGCTGCTATCTTACCAACGCCGAAATCGGTCTGCCTGATGCGCCGGACCGGCAGCTCTACGCGCCGTTTGCCCCGATCCAGGCCGTGGAAATCTTTTAGCGCCGCGGGCGTTCAAGGAGTGATGACATGTCGTTACATCGCGTTGTATATGACGTGGCCGGGGCGACGCTTGCCCCCGGCGAGGTGGCCATTGTCGGCGCCGGCCCCGGCGATCCCGGACTTTTGACCCTGCGGGCGCTGGCGCTGATCGAGCAGGCCGACTGCCTGGTGTTCGACCGCCTGGTGTCGGCCGAAGTGCTGGCGCTGGCCGGCGCGGACGTGCAGCGCTTTTACGTGGGCAAGGCGTCGCGCTGCCACGCCCTGACCCAGGACGAAACCAACGCCCTGCTGGTGCGTCTGGCTCGGGAAAACCGACGCGTGGTGCGGCTCAAGGGCGGTGACCCTTACATCTTTGGCCGCGGCGGCGAGGAAGCCGAAGCGCTGGTGGAGCACGGCATCGGCTTTCACGCCGTGCCGGGGATTACCTCGGCCCAGGGCTGCGCGGCCTACGCCGGCTTCCCGCTGACCCACCGCGACTACGCCCAGAGCGTGACCTTCGTTACCGGCCACTGCAAAAGCGACGGCGAGCTGGCGCTGGACTGGCAGGCACTGGCGACCCCGCACCACACCTCGGTGTTTTACATGGGGCTTTCCAACGCTGCGCTGATCAGCCGGGAGCTTATGCATGCCGGCCTGCCGGCAAGCCACCCGGTGGCGCTTATCGAGCGCGGCACCACTCCCGAGCAGCGCCGAGTCATCACCTGCCTTGGCGAGATGACGCGGGTCATCGAGCGTGAAGGCCTGACCCCGCCCACGCTGATGGTGGTGGGTGAGGTGGTGGCGCTTGCCGATACGCTGATGCCGGCCCAGGTCGAGGCGCCGGTGCCCGCCACGGTCCCCGCGCTGGCTTCTGTCTACCGGGAGAAAGTCGCCCTATGACCCTGTTACGCGCTGCCTTTTCTCCGCTGCGCCTTGCCCTGGCGCCGCTGATGCTGGCCGCCGCGGCGCCGGCGTTCGCCGCAGACGACGATGACACCGCCGCGCTTTATCAGACCCACTGCGCCAGCTGCCACGGCGAGGCCCGCCTGGGGGGTATCGGGCCGGCGCTGTTGCCGGGCAACCTGTCCCGGCTCAAGCCCGACGCCGCCGCTGAGGTGATCGCCAACAGCCGCGCGGCAAGCCAGATGCCCGCCTTTGGCGAGACGCTTGCTGTGTCGCAAATCGAGGCGCTTGCCGAGTGGCTCTACCGCCCGCCGGAGACCGAGCCGCGCTGGGGCGAGCCGGAGATCGCGGCAAGTCATGCGGTCTTGCACCCCGACGGCAGCCTGCCCGACACGCCGATTTTTGATGCCGACCCGCTGAATCTCTTTATCGTAGTGGAAACCGGCGACCATCACGCCAGCGTCCTCGACGGCGATACCTTTGAACGCATCCACCGCTTTGAAACCCGCTACGCGCTCCACGGCGGGCCCAAGTACACCCCGGACGGGCGCTACGTGTTCTTCGGCTCCCGGGACGGCTGGATCACCAAATACGACCTCTACAACCTGGAAACCGTGGCCGAGGTGCGCGCCGGCATCAACATGCGCAACATTGCGGTGTCCGCCGACGGCCGCTACGTCATGGCCGCCAACTACCTGCCCCACCGCCTGGTACTGTTCGACGCCCACAACCTCGACCTGATGAAGGTCTACCCGGTGGAAAACGCCGCGGGGGAAAGCTCCCGGGTCAGCGCGGTGTACGCCGCACCGCCCCGGGGCAGCTTTATCGCCGCGCTCAAGGACATCAAGGAGGTCTGGGAAATTCCCTGGCCGCTGCCTACGGAGTCGGTGGTGTCCACCGGGCATATGAAAACGCCGCTGGCGCCGAGCCGGGACCCGTCCCTGGAAAGCTTCAAGGTGCGCCGCATCGAGGTGCCGGACTACCTTGACGACTTCTTTTTTGACCCGGGCTACGCGCACGTCATCGGCGCCTCCCGGGGCGGGCAGGGCGGCATGGTGGTTAACCTCGACCGCGGCGAGAAAGTGGCCGACCTGCCCCTGGAGGGCATGCCCCACCTGGGCTCGGGGATTACCTGGGAGCACGACGGCCGGCGGGTGATGGCGCTTCCGCACCTGGGCCGGGCCGAGGTGTCGATCATCGACATGGAAAGCTGGGCGCTGATCAAGACACTGGAAACTGACGGCCCGGGCTTTTTCATGCGCAGCCACGAAAACTCGCCCTACGCCTGGGTGGACGTCTTCTTTGGCCCTAACCGCGATCGGGTCCACGTGATCGATAAGCAGAGCCTTAAGATCGTCAAAACGCTGACGCCGGAGCCTGGCAAGACCGCCGCCCACGTGGAGTTTGACCGCTATGGAGAAAAGCTTTTGCTGAGCCTTTGGGAAGACGACGGCGCGGTGATCGTCTACGACGGCGACAGCCTGGAAGAGCTCGAGCGCATTCCCATGAGCAAGCCCTCGGGCAAATACAACGTGTGGAACAAGACGCGCTATGAAGAGGGAACCAGCCATTAATCCGGGCTGGCATTAAAGGCACGGCCGACGGTAGGCTTGCCCGGCTTCGGGCGTTTATACTGGTCGGCCCGATCGATATCTACAAGAGGATCCCGCTATGGCCATTTCCAGCTTCAACGATCTTCTCGGTGAGGCGCGCAGCCAGCATCGCCCCCAGCGGCTTTTACTGGTCTTTGCCAGGGCGGAGCTGCCGGACTTCCCCGACGACGAGCAGCGCCGACAGTTCGAGCAAAGCGAAGGCGGCGTGCTGGCCCCCACGGTCTGTGTGGATAAAACCCCGGACGAGCTCGAGGACATGAACACGCTGGTCAAGGAAGCCGAGAAGACCGGCGCCGAGTGGGACCTGTTCTTCGTTGCCGCCATGGACGATCCGAAGGACGACGACGAAATTCAAAAGCAGCTGACCAAAATGACCGAGTCGCTGCAGACGGGCAACGTCGGCTCCTATATCGCCTTCGACAAGAATGGAGAAGCGCTGAGCCTCAACTAAGCACTCCCGCCGCGTCTTGCCTTTTATCGGTGCTGGGCGAGCCGCTCAAGGGTGATGTCGTCAAAGGCCACCACCTTGCCGCCGCGGTCCTTTACAAAGGCCTCGGCGGCGTTTTTGTCGGCGAAGGGCGCAAGGGTATGGCCCATGCTGCCGCGGCGGTCGTGGCCGATGACGTAGACGGCCTCGTCGGCGCGGATGAAGGCGTCATCCTCGGGGGTTTCCCAGTCGGTCCGGCCTACGTCGTGGACGTAGGCGTGGGAGAGCTGCGACTCGTTTTCCGGCTGGCGCAGAAAGGTGAAGAGCTCAGCGGTGGAGCAGAACTTGAGCGGGGCCTCGTCGCGGCCCATGAAGGCTTCGCCCTTGGGGCCGGGGTGCTCGCGGATGGTCATGCCGCAGACGTGGCAGCTGTCCCCGGAGGCGATGGGCTCGGCGTCAGCCAGCGCCTTGGGCGTGGGCTCCTCGCAGCCGGCAAGCAGCAGCATCGCGGCCAGAAGCCAGGCAAGGGCGGAATACGCCAGCAGGCGTTTGACGAAGGTGTTGGCGGCATAGCTCATGGGGCGTTCTCCCGGAAAAGTTGAAGGCAGCCGGGCGGATCAGGCCGCGCGGCGCTGAAAGCGCCACAGCGCCAGCCCCAGCGGCAGCGCCGCCCAGCCCAGCAGTAGCGCCACCAGGGTGGCGGGATGAAACGCTCCCGGGGCGGCAATGGCGGTGACGCCGGCGTGCTCCCGGGCGGCGGCAAAGCCTGCCAGGTTTAAAAGCCGGAAGCATTCGGTGGGGTTCAACAGCAGCAGCCAGGCCAGCCAGTCGCCGCCCTGCTCAAGGCTTACCAGCAGCGCCAGCAGCGCCAGATCAAACACCAGCACGAAGAAAAACCATACCCCCAGCGCCAGCCCGGCGGCGCGCTGCTTTTCCACCGCGCCGACGCTGATCAGGTAGGCAAAGGCGATGAAGATCCAGCCCAGCAGCACGGTGCTGGCAATCAACAGCCCCATGCCCCGGGCAAGCTCCCCAAGCGCGACGCCGTCAGCGCCCAGCGCAATGGTCACCCCGGCGATGCCGAAGCCAAGCGTCGTCGCCGCGCCGAGAATCAGCCCGTGGCCGCAGAACTTGCCCAGCAGAAGCGCCGAGCGGCTGATGGGGTAGGTGAGCAGCAGCAGCAGGGTGCCGGATTCGCGCTCGCCGACCACGGCGTCGTAGGCCAGCAGCAGGGCGATCAGCGGAATCAAAAACACCGCAAGCGTTGTCAGGCTGACCAGGGTGCTGGCAAGGGAGGTAAAGCCCAGGCCGCCGCTGGCCGCCGCGCCCGCCCAGGCAATGCCCACGGCGAGCACCGCCAGCACCAGGGTAATGGAGAGCACCCAGCGGTTGCGCAGGCCGTCGCGGAACTCCTTGCCGGCGATAATCATGATGGCGTTCATTGGTTGGCCCCCCGGGAAAAGTGCTGGTACAGGTGCTCAAGGGTCGGCGGCTCCACGGCGATGTCGGCGACGCCTGCCATGCCGGTGAGCCGGCGCAGGGTGTCGAGCTTGGCCGTCTCGGGGGCGGCGAGGTCGGCACCGGCCTCGTCCTGGGCCAGCAGCGCATGGTCCGGCCGGCTGATCAGCGCCTGCCAGTCGTTCCCGCCAAGGCGGCCGCGCACCCGGATGACCAGCGGCAGCGCCGCCTCCCGGCGCAGCGCCTCCATGTTGCCCAGCGCCAGGCGCCTGCCGTCGCCGAGGATCAGCGCGCGGTCGATGTAGGGCTCTACCCCCGGCAGGATATGCGACGACAGCACCACGGTGCCGCCGCGGCCGCGCAGCTCGTCAAGGGTGGTGTAGAAATCCCGGGTGGCCGCCGGGTCAAGGCCGGTGGTGGGCTCGTCGAGCAGCAGCAGTTGGGGCTCGCCCAGCAGCGCCTGGGCCAGCCCCAGGCGCTGGCGCATGCCCTTGGAGTAGGTTTTTACCCGACGGTGGGCGGCGTGGCCCAGGCCGACTTTTTCCAGCAGCGGCGTGATCTGGCCGCGGTCGGCGCGCTTGAGCCGGGCAAAGTAGGTCAGCACCTCGAAACCGCTCAGCGCCTCGTAGAAGCTGACGTTCTCCGGCAGGTAGCCAAGGCGCTTGCGCAGCACGGCGGCGTGGCGGCTGTCCGGCGCGCCGGACAGCACGCTAACCCGCCCGGACGCCGGCGACAGCAGCCCGAGTATCAGGTGCATGGTGGTGGTCTTGCCCGCGCCGTTGTGGCCTAAAAGCGCAAGCACTTCGCCCTGGCTGGCGCTGAAGCTCAGGGAGTCCAGCCGGGTAAGCCGGCCGTGGCGGTGGGTTACCTCGTGAAAGTCGATCACCTGGGTCATGGCGTGGCGTCTCCAGCGTCACTGGTAAGAGGAGCGGGCTCGGCCATGAGCGGCGCGCTGTCGCGCACGCCCTGGGGGCGAAACACCGGAAACTGGCGCTGCACCCAGCGCAGGGCGAGCACCGCCGGGCTGTCCATCAGCAGCTTGGCGGCGGGGTAGCGCCACAGCAGGCGGTCCATGGCATCGTTGGGCTCGAAGGCGGTGTCGCCCACGCCGTCGTCGTCCAGGTCCCAGCCCAGGTAGTTGCTCCAGTAGTTGCCCTCCCACTCCTGAGCCCGGGTGGCCACGTACTTGACCTGCTGGCGGTTGTCGATGAAGGCATTGCCGGTGACGTCGTTATCCTCGGAGCCCGCCGTCAGGTGGATGCCGATGTCGCTGTCCGCCAGGCGATTGCCCTCCAGGCGATTGTACTGGGCGTTGTAGACGAACAGCGCCTTGCCGTCGTTGCCGCTGATGGCGGTGGCGCCGTCCGGCTCCTGCTGGCGAATCCCGCGGATGCGGTTGCCGCGCAGCGTCGACTGAGTAATGTTGTTCAACAGGATGCCGTAGCGCCGGTCGTTGTGCGAGCGGTTATTCAGCACGGTCAGACGCTTGGACTGCATCAGCGCGTAGCCGGTGCGGGTGTCGGTGGTGCTGTTGTTTTCCAGGCGGTTGTCGTGGGCGTACATGTAGTGCACGCCGTAGCGCAGATCCTCCATGTGGTTGCCCCGCAGCAGGCTGTGGCTGCTGGTATCGATATAGATGCCGTCCCGGGTGCGGCGGATGTCGTTGCCCTCGACGCGGACGTTTTCCACGTTGAACAGATGCACGCCGTTGCCGCGGTCCTGGGAGCGTCGCTCGGCGTCGCCGCGGATGACGTTGTTTTCGATCACCGCGTCGTGCACGCCGTCAAGCCAGATACCAAAGCCCGGCCCGTCAAGTCGGGCGTTTTTGACCACGCTGCCGGTGGCCTTGCGGGCGATGAAAATGCCCGCGTCCATGGCGGTGAGGTCGGCGCCCCAGTTTTCCACGTCAACGCCGTCGATGACGGTGTCGGCGGCGTCGATGACCACGGCGTGGCCGGCTCCGCCGCCGTCGATCACCGCGCCGTCTTCGCCGCGTAGCTCAAGCGTGCGGTCAATCACCAAGGGCCCTGTATAGCGGCCCTTGGCCAATAGAATACGGTCGCCGCCGGCGGCGTTTGCCACCAGCGGCTGCAAAGGTTGCCCGGGCGCTGCCGTCCAGTCGGCGGCACGCGGGGCGCCGCCCGGCCAGAAACTTGTCCAAAGCCCTAGCCAGGCGGCAATCAGCCCGATACCGACGCCGCGGATATTCACCACGAAAGTGCGTCGTATCATCGGCGTTAGGCCTTTTCAACCAGCATGCGGCCGGTCATTTCCATGTGCATGGCGTGGCAGAACCAGTTGCAGTAGTACCAGTGTACGCCGGGCTGGTCGGCGATAAAGGTGACGCTCGACGTCTGCTGGGGGGAAATTTCCATCTGCACCCCGTGGTTGACCACGCAGAAGCCGTGGGTCAGGTCTTCGACCTGGTCAAGGTTGGTGACGACCACCGTGACTTCGTCACCCTGCTTGACCTTGAACTCGGTGGTGCCGAACTGCGGCGCGACCGAGGTCATGTAGACGCGTACCTTGTTGCCGTCGCGCACGACCTTGTTGTCGCCTTCCAGGTTGATGCCGTCATCCTCGGCCATTTTCCGGGTGGTGGCAAAGAACGGATCGTCGCGGGACCAGGTACGGCTGGGGGTGAGCTGATCGGCGCGCAGCAGGATACAGTCGTGGGGCTCGGCGTAGGTCGGGCCGTCGTGGACGAGCTTCATTTCCTCGCCGGAAATATCGATCAGCTGGTCGTTTTCCGGGTGCAGCGGGCCGACCGGCAGGAAGCGGTCCTTGGAGAACTTGGACAGCACCACCAGCCACTTGCCGTCGGCGTCCTTGGTTTCGGTGAGGCTGGCGTGGTTGTGGCCGGGCTGGTAGTGAACGTCGAGCTTCTGGCGCAGGTAGTTGACTTCGTCGCCCTGGTAGGCGCTGATAGCGTCTTCGATGTTCCACTTGGCGATCTGGCTGTCGATGAACAGCGTGGTGTAGGCGTTGCCGCGGCCGTCAAAGGTGGTGTGCAGCGGTCCAAGACCCAGCTCCGGCTCGCCGACCACGGTGTCCCGGGGCTCGATGGCGTCGTCAAAAAGCTCAGGGAGCTTGTCGATGGCGATGATCGAACAGGTGGGCGAGAGCTTGCCGTTGGCAATGAAGTACTTGCCGTCCGGCGAGGTGTTGAGGCCGTGGGGGTTCTTGGGCACCGGGATGTAGCGGGTGAATTTGGTGCCGTGGCGGCCGTTGAGCACCGGCACGTCGGAGTCGCCGAGGGTTTCGTAGTCGCCCGCTTCCACGGCGGCTTCGATGGCCTCGACGTCGAATACCACTACCCAGTCGCGCTCGGCGCGCATGGTGTCGGCAAGGGTCATGCCCATTTCCGAGTTGTAGCAGGTCGAGGCGACAAAGCGGCCGGTGTAGTCGGCGTCGGTGTTGTCGAGGTTGCCGTCGACGATCACCTGCCAGGCGACTTCCATGGACTCGGCGTCGAGGCCGTTGAACATGGTGGCGTAATTGTCGGGGTTTTCCAGGTCGCGGCCGTCGTTGAGCTGCGGAATCGGCAGTTCGGCGTTGGCGAAGACGTACTTGGTGTGCGGCACTTTCTGCAGGCGCAGGCCGTGAATCGCCTGGACGTTGGGAATGGTGGTGATCTTGTCCGTCTTCATGATGTCCAGACGGATCCGGGCCACGCGGGTGTTGGCCTTGTCGTTGATAAACAGATACTTGCCGTCATAGCTGCCGTCGGTCATGGAGATGTGCGGGTGGTGGGCGTCGCCGTTGAGAAAGCGGGCGGACGCGCCCAGCACTTCCCGGGACTCGTTGGTGATGCCCCAGCCGGTGGCGCTGTCGACGTTGAACACCGGGATGCGCATCAGCTCGCGCATGGAGGGTACGCCGAGCACGCGCACCTCGGCGGACTGACCGCCGCTCCAGAAGCCGTAGTATTCGTCAAGCTCGCCGGGGGCAACCTCGATGCCGCTTTCCGCGGCCTTGGCCTGGCGGCTGGTCATCAGCGCGCCGGTGCCGAAGCCGCTGGCAAGGCCCGCGCCGGCGACGCCGGTGACCGCGCTGTTGCGCAGAAAGTGGCGGCGGCCCAGATTTTTCACGTCGTTTCTCTTCTCGCTCATGTCTTACTCCTGTTGCAGGGCGGGAATACGCTCTAATTTGCTTTTCCCGGCCTTGCCGGGGTCATGGGTGGCAACGACAGGTCGATCCTCGGCCATGCGCGTTGCCTTTTCCCGACGCTTGCGCCGCTTCACCATGGGCGGGCAGCGATGCTCGTCGTGATAGAGGATCTGGCAGTCGAGACAGTAGTGGCACTCGTTGGCGTTGATGTGCCCGTCCGGATGGATGGCGCCGACTTCGCACTCGTGGGCGCAGATCTGGCAGGGCGTGCCGCAGCTGCCGCGGTGGCGCTTGAGCCAGTCAAACAGGCGCAGCCGGGCAGGAATGGCCAGCCCCGCGCCCAGCGGGCAGACGTAGCGGCAGTAGAACTTGTGGTTGAAGGCGGAGACCACCACCAGCCCGATGGCGTAGGCGACAAAGGCCCAGTCGCGCTGGAAGCGCAGGGTGATGGCAGTTTTGAACGGCTCGACCTCGGCGTAGCGCTCGGCGGTGCCCAGCGAATGCAGCGACACCGCAAACAGCGCCAGCAGGATAAGATACTTGATCGCCCAGAGGCGCTCGTGCAGGCCGAAGGGCACTTCGATCTGCTTGACGCCGAGCTTGCGCGCGGCCTGGTTGACCAGGTCCTGAAGCGCGCCGAAGGGGCACAGCCAGCCGCAGAACACGCCCCGGCCCCAGAGCAGCAGAGTGACCGCCACGAACGACCAGAGGATGAACATCATCGGGTCGATCAAGAAAGCGCCCCAGCTGAAGTCGGTGATCAGGGCATGGCTAAAGGTCAGGATGTTGACCACCGACAGCTGGGCCAGCGCGTACCAGCCGATGAAGAACAGCGTGTAGAACTTGAAGCCCAGGCGCAGCGGGTTGAGCATGCGCGGATGGCGCGCGAGCACGTCCTGGAACAGCATGATGCCGGTGAGCACGATTAGTCCGGCGCCCAGCACGCCGATCTGGAACGCCTTGTCGCGCCAGACCTGTACCCAGATGGCCTCTTCCACCGGCGGCTCGGGGCGCTCGATGTAGGCCTCGGGGATCGAATAGTCGGCGTTGAAGCGGGCAAACTCGGTGTCCAGCGGGCCGGAGGCGCGGCGCACGAGAAGCGAGAGCTGCCAGGGAGCGCCGGGGTCGAAGGCGGCACCTTCGCGGACGATGAAGATGTCGCGCTCGCTGAAGGCCGGGGAACCGTCGATGGCAAGCTCCCCCAGGCGGATGTGATCGCTGTCGTGAAAGCTGATCGAGCTTCCGTGCTGGGCAAGCTCGACGCGGTCGAAAATGCCGCCGCGCACGTAGCCCGAGCCCTTGAACGAGTAGTCGCCGCGTCCCATCAGCGCCACGGCGTGCTCGCCGGGCTCAAGCTCGTCCATCAGCGAGGCGTAGCCGCTGTCGCCGAGCAGATTGCGCCCGGCGGTGGGGGCGTTCAGGTAGGTATAAAAAAGCTCGATGAAGGTATTATCCGCGGGCTCCGGCGTATGCATGTAGTCTTCCGCCGGAGTGCCGACGAAGGCCTCGTCGACCTCGCCGTGGGTCAGGTGCAGGCGGCGAACGGTGCCGTCGCCCACCAGGGTCTGCCAGTCGGCCGGGTCATACACGCCGTCAAGCACCTCGGCCGGCGGCATGGCCGAAGGATCGGCAATCAGCCCCCGGTCGGCGGCCACCAGGCGCGCGGAGCGCATGATGGTGTCGCCGGCGACGATCACCGTGACCGTGGCGCCGGAGACGGCGTCAAGCTCGCTGCCGACCTTGAGATGATCGCTAACGTGGGCGCCGATGTGCTTGTCGGCAAAGTTTTCCAGCTTCGACTCGGGGATGCCCACCAGCATGATCGGCTCTTCGTGGCCAAGCACGTCGGTCTGGACGATTTGCCCCTCCGTGTCGATGCCCACCAGCAGATTGATGGGCTTGCCCGAATAGGCGGGAATAGGGGCTACGTCGATAGATTCAAAGGCGTAGCCGAGCAGGGTGTCGTCCTGCATCACGCGGCTGACCGGCCACTGGGAGTCAGCCGGCTCCAGCCGGTTGGCCGAGGGAAACCCCGCCTTGAGTGAAGAGAGTTCGACGGCCTGGCTCGCCGTAGCGATGAGCAGCAGGCCGGCGGCGATAAGCCAGACGCAGGCGGCGCGTAGCCGGCAGACGGGGCGGGGCATGGGGTCCTCCTCGGACTGGGGGCCGGAGACGGCGTTACAGCGTCGGTTCGAGCATGTAGTCCACGGCGGCTTTGACGTCGTCGTCGCTCAGGCTGACCTGGCCGCCTTTGGGCGGCATGGCCTGGAAGCCGTTGATGGCGTGGTCGTACAGGGTGTCGATGCCTTTTTCCTGGCGCGGCGCCCAGGCGTCGGCGTCGCCGCGCTTCGGCGCACCCGCGGCCCCGGTCATGTGGCAGGCTATAGGTGGCTTCGCCGTCGGCCTGGGCGGCGGTGGCGGTGAGGGCAAAGGCCAGGGGAAGCAGCGTTACGGCAAGCAGTTTCATAATGAGTGTTCCTTATGCATCTTTTTGGGGAAAGAGAAACGTTATTGAGGTAGCCGGGTCGGAGGCTGCCCGAGTGCGTGGTCCTAGACTAGAGCGCCTGAATCCGGCGGACGTTGACGTGGATCACTTTTTGCGCCGGCTACTCTCATAAAATACGGCCATTACTCCCAAGGAGGTAGCCCCCGGGCCGCGTGGCATTCGGTCGCATAACGCCTCTGCTCGGACGGGTAGCCCCGGCCCGGCAGAGGCGCTATGTTGGGCGGCATTGACCGCCGCCGTTGCCCGGCGGCGGTACAGATCCGAGAGCGCAAAGACGAAAAGGGCCTTGATGCTATGCAAGACGAGCTGTTGTTTGATCGCGGACTGGTGGAAAAGTACGACCGCCCGGGGCCGCGCTATACGTCCTACCCCACCGCGCCGCAGTTTCACACGGCCTTTGCCGAAGACGACTACCGCGCCGCCGCGGCGCGCAGCAACGCCGCGGACCGTCCCAAGCCGCTGTCGGCCTACGTGCACATCCCCTTCTGCGAAAGCCTTTGCTACTACTGCGCGTGCAACAAGATCATCACCCACAACCGCGAACGGGCGGCGGAGTATCTCGACTGGCTCAAGGATGAAATCCGCCTGCAGGGCGAGCTTTTTGACGAGTCCCGGCGCATGACCCAGCTGCACCTGGGCGGCGGCACGCCGACGTATCTGAGCAACGATCAGCTGGCCGAGCTGATGGCCGCCCTCGATGACGCCTTCCACTTTGCCGCGCCGGAGGAGCGCGAGTTTTCCCTGGAGGTCGATCCGCGCACCGTCACCGCCGAGCAGATTCACGAGCTGCACGCTCTGGGCTTCAACCGCCTGAGCTTCGGCGTGCAGGACTTCGACCCCGACGTTCAGCGCGCGGTCAACCGCGTGCAGAGCGAGGAGCAGGTGGTGGGGCTGATGCAGGCGGCGCGCGATGCCGGGTACGACTCGATCAGCGTGGATCTGATCTACGGCCTGCCGCTGCAGACGGTGGCTAGCTTCGACGCCACCCTGGACAAGATCGTGGCGCTTAAGCCCGATCGCATCGCTACCTACAGCTACGCCCACCTGCCGTCGCTGTTCAAGGCCCAGCGGCTGATCCGCGATGAGGACATGCCGCCGCCGGAGCGCAAGCTCGAGCTTCTCGAGCTGATCATCCAGCGGCTGATCGCGGCGGGCTATGTCTACATCGGCATGGACCACTTTGCCCTGCCCGAAGACGAGCTGGCGCTTGCCCGGGACAACGGCACCCTGCAGCGCAACTTCCAGGGCTATTCCACCCACGCCGACTGCGACCTGATCGGCCTGGGGGTCACCGCCATCGGCAAGGTGGACGACACCTACAGCCAGAACGTCAAGGAAACCGCCCAGTACCAGCACCGCCTGGAAAACGGCCGGCTGCCGGTGATGCGCGGCTACCGGCTGAGCGACGACGACCGCCTGCGCCGGGACGTGATCAGCACCCTGATGTGCCACGGCGAGCTCGACTTTGCCGCCGTGAGCGCCGCCCACGGGATCGATTTCACGCGCTATTTTGCCGACGCCCTGGCATCCCTTGACGAAATGCAGGCCGACGGCCTGGTCGAAGTCGGCGAGCGGCGCCTTGACGTGCTGCCCGCGGGGCAGCTGATGATGCGCAACCTGGCTATGGCCTTCGATGCCTACCTGAACCCTGCCGAGGCGCGCTATTCGCGCACGGTGTAAGGCGACCTAAAGGATTGTTATGTCTGCTCTGCCGTTTTCTCACCTGCCATTCACCGGTGCCGTGCCCGCGCCGTCGCGGCTGATTGCCCTGCTGGACCCCCGGGTGCCCCTGGCGCTCAAGCGCCGGGTGGTCGAGCCGCTGCTCAACCGCACCTTTGCCGAGCCGCTGGCTGAGGGCGAATTCGACGCCCTGGAAGGGCGGCGGGTGACCCTCGAGGTGGCAGACCTGGGCGTGCGCCTGACGCTTGCGCTTGATAACGCGCGCTTTGCCCTGAGCCGGGAAGACGGGGAAGCCACCATCCGCGGCGGCTGGCGGGAGTTTTTATGCCTGGCCACGCGCCGGGAAGACCCGGACGCGATGTTCTTTCAGCGAAGGCTTTTGATCGAAGGCGACACCGAGCTTGGGCTCACGGTAAAAAACCTCCTCGACGGCCGCGAGGAGGGGCTTTCCGAAGGGCGTTTGGGTGCGGTATTGCGTCAGCTGGATGCGTTGGCCGCCCGAGTGTGATCCATGCCCGGGCGGCCGTGCCAGTAGCCGTCGCAGACGTCGGCGTCCACCAGCGCCAGCGGGTCCGGGGCGGCAAGCTCGCCGCGCCTGGCGGCGTCAAATCCGGCTACCACATCAGCCATGCCTTCGGCTCGGGGGCTTAAGCGCGCCACACTCGCGCCCGAGGCGGCGATGGAGGCGGCGTCATAGCGCAAATCCTGGCAGGCGCCGGAGAGCGTCTGGACGCCGTTCAGGGTAAACACTTCTTTCGATTCCTGGGAGCGCAGCGTCATGCCTTCCGGGTGCTTCTGGCAGACGAACTGGCAGCGATCCTTGGGAGTTTGGTAGCGCCGGGCGGTAAAGCAGCGCGACGACCAGGCAAGCGGCAGGTGGCCGTAGGCAAACACTTCGCAGGCGGTATTAACGCCCTGTTCGCGGCAGTCGGCCAAAAGCCGGGTGACGTCCTCCCCGGACATCTCTACCGGGGCGTTGAAGCGCGTCATCCCCGCGCGGGCAAGCACGCCGATGGCCGCGGCGTTATACAGGTTGAGCGCGGCTCCCGCCACAAACTCAAGGCCTGCGCTTGTACACCGCTGCACCGCGCTCTGGTCGTTGGCTTCCACGCTGAATTCGCCGTTGTCGCACAGCTTGCGCAAATCGCGCAGGTCGGCCTCGGATTCGATCAGCGTCTGGCTTGAAAGCACCACCTCCTTGCCGCTTTGGGCAAGCTCGCGGCCTATCCCCAGCCAGTCGTCGAGCTTCATGTCCCGGCGGCGCGAGCACACCGATTCCCCGAGATAGACGATATCCACCGGCCAGTCGGCGGCGTCGCGGTAAAACTGCGCGTAGCGTTCGCGCGTCCAGTAGAACAGCACCGGCCCCAGCGCTAGCCGCAGCGCGTCCGCCTTGGATGATGTATCCGCCATGTTTCCTCCTATTTCCAGCGGCGCTCGTAGGCGCCAAGGGTGGTGGTGGTGCCTTCGGAAACCTCGCCGAGCCCCGCAGTCCACGCAGGGTCTGGGTGAAAGCGCCCGGGGGCGGCCTCCAGCCGGTCGATGGCGGAGCGCCAGATGCCGGCGACTTTGGACACGTAGGCGGGGCTTCTTTGGCGGCCTTCGATCTTCACCGCGCTGATATTCAGTTCGGCAAGCTCGGGCAAAAGCTCCAGGGTATTCAGGCTGGTGGGCTCTTCGATGGCGTGATAGGTCTCGCCTTCGACCTCGAAGCGGCCCTTGCACAGGGTGGGGTAGCCGGCGTTTTCGCCCGCGCCGTAGCGGTCGATGAGCACGCCGTTTAGCCGCGACTCGAGCCCTGAGTCGGTTTCTTCCCAGCGCACGTGGGCCGCCGGCGAGCACACGCCCCGGGTATTGGGCGACTCGCCGGTAAGATACGACGACAGATAGCAGCGCCCCTCGGCCATGATGCACAGGCTGCCAAAGGCAAAGACCTCGAGCTCTACCGGCGACTGCCCGGCCAGGTCGCGCACCTGGGTCATCGACAGCACCCGGGGCAGCACCGCGCGGCGGATGCCGAACTGCTCGTGGTAGAACCTGAGCGCCTCATGGCTCGTCGCCGAGCCCTGGACGGAAAGATGGCGGGAAAGGTCGGGGTAGCGCTTGGCGGCGTAGTCGAGCAGGCCCATGTCGGCGAGAATCAGCGCGTCCACGCCGAGCTCGGCAGCGTCGTCCACCGCGCGGGTCCACATGGCAAAGCTCTCGGGCTGGGGGTAGGTGTTGATCGCGCAGAATACCCGCTTGCCCCGGGCGTGGGCGTAGTCGATGCCTTCCCGTGCGCGCTTGTCGGTAAAGTTGAGTCCGGCAAACTGGCGGGCGTTGGTGGTGTTTTGAAAACCGAAATAGACGGCGTCGGCACCTTCGTCTACGGCGCGCTTGAGCGCGGGCAGATTGCCGGCCGGGCAGACAAGCTCCATGTTAAGCCTCCCGTGATAGGTAAGGCCGTCATGGTAAGGCGAAGCCGAGAGGTCGCAGTTGACCTGGATCATGGTGCGACCCCTGGCTTGCGGCTTGCCGGTGCGATCAACCCCCGGAAAGAAGCCGGGTTCTACAAAGCCGGCGTCAGGCCGCTTTCTTGTTGGCCCGCATCCAGTTGATCAGCCCGCCGGCGAGCAGCACCTCGACCTGGCGGCTGCTCAGGCCGTGCTTCAGGGCTATCTCGCCGCTTGCGCCTCTGGCCTTGAGCGTATCGCCCTGCTTCAAGGCCTCGTGCAGGCCTTCGAAACTCAACGTCTGGTCGGCTTCCAGCTTGGCGTAATCGTCGTCGCTAACGAAGGTCAGCGGCAGGACGCCGAAGTTGATCAGGTTCTGCCAGTGAATGCGCGCGAAGCTCTTGGCGATCACGATGCGCAGCCCCAGGTAGCGCGGGGCGATGGCGGCGTGTTCCCGGCTAGAGCCCTGGCCGTAGTTGTCGCCGGCGACGATGATATGGTCGCCTTTTGCCTTGGCCTGCTCGACGTAGTTCTCATCGACGCCGCGCAGGGAGAATTCCGCGATCTTGGGGATATTGCTGCGATAGGGCAGCACCTCGCTGCCCGCGGGCATGATCTCGTCCGTGGAGACGTTATCCCCGGCCTTGACCAGGAGGGGCAGTTCGGCGCTGTCTTCGATGGGCTCGAATTCCGGCAGCGACTCGATGTTGGGGCCCTTGATCAGCTCGATCTTCCGGGCCTTCTCCTCCTTCAGGGGCGCAAATAGGTTCTGGGTGTTGATGATCGGCGATTCGGGCTCCTCGATAGAGGGATAGTCAAAATCCAGGTCCCGCGGGTCGGTGATCTCGCCGCGCAGCGCCGAGGCGGTGGCGGTTTCCGGGCTGCACAGGAAAACGCTATCTTCCCGGGTGCCGGAGCGGCCGGGGAAGTTGCGCGGCGTGGTGCGCAGGCTGTTGGTGTCGTTGGCCGGCGCCTGGCCCATGCCGATACAGCCGTTGCAGCCGGCCTGATGCAGCCGCGCCCCGGCAGCCAGCAGGTTCGCCACGTGGCCGTCGCGCACCAGAGTCTCGAGGATCGAACGCGAGGTGGGGTTGATATCAAGGGAAATCCAATCGTGGATTTGGCGCCCTTCGACCATGGCCGCAGCGATGGCCAGATCTCGATAGCCCGGATTGGCGGAGGAGCCGATGTAGGCCTGGGAAAGCGGCTCCCCGGCGACCTCGCTTACCGGCACTACGTTGCCGGGGCTCGAGGGCTTGGCGATCAGCGGCTTGACCGTGGACAGATCAATGGTCTCGTGGACGTCGTATTCAGCGCCCGGGTCCGCCTTGAGCTCCTGCCAGTCGTCCTCGCGGCCTACCGACGTCAGAAAGCGCTTCACCGCCTCGTCGGAGGGAAAGACGCTGGTAGTGGCGCCGAGCTCTGCGCCCATGTTGGCGATCACGTGGCGGTCCATGGCGGACAGCGTCTCAAGGCCCGGGCCGTAGTATTCGATGATGCGCCCGCTGCCGCCGTCGACCCCGTGACGGCGCAGCATCTCCAGAATGACGTCCTTGGCGCTGACCCAGTCGTTGAGCTTGCCGGTCAGCTTGACTCCCCAGATTTCCGGCATCTTGAGATGGAAGGGCTCCCCGGCCATGGCCATGGCCACGTCGATGCCGCCGGCGCCGATGGCCAGCATGCCCATGGAGCCTGCTGCCGGGGTATGGCTGTCCGAGCCCAGCAGGGTCTTGCCGGGCTTGCCGAAATGCTGCTGGTGGGTGGGGTGGCTGACGCCGTTGCCGGCCCGGGAGAACCACACCCCGAGCCTGGCGGCGGAGCTCTGCAGGAAGAAATGATCGTCGGGGTTCTTGTTGTCGCCCTGGATCAGGTTGTGATCCACGTACTGGGCGGAAAGCTCGGTCTTGACCCGATCAAGGCCCATGGCCTCCAGCTCCAGCATCACCATGGTGCCGGTGGCGTCCTGGGTGAGGGTCTGGTCGATGGCGATGGCGATCGGCTCTGTGGCGTTCATTTCGCCTTCCACCAGGTGGGCCTCGATCAGCTTCTGGGCAACGTTTTTGGCCGTGCTGTTTTTAGACATGAGGGCTCCTTGCTGCGTTGTTCTGTCGAAACTCCTCGACTCAGTGTAGCCCCTTGGCGGCCGCCCCGTCTTGGCCGGTGTCCTGGTCGGATAGTTGCATGGGCCCTCGATCAGGCAGCGGTCGCGGCGCCCACGCAGGCACAGCGACCGTGCAGGATCAACGGCGGATCAGAAGATCGACTCGGCGGTGCCGGAGCCTTCGGAGCCGCTGACTCTTTCCAGCTCGCGGCTGACGCGCCGCGGCTGATAGCTGGGCAGGTGCTCCTCGTCGAAAAGCTCGCTGATGCCCCCGGACTCGTCGTCGCGCATGCGCAGCCCGGTATCCGGGTCGACCCGCATGCTGACGACGGTTTCCGGCTGCTCCGGCCAGGCTTCGGGGGTGCCCTCAAGGGCGCCGCCCATGAAGTCCTTCCAGATCGGCAGGGCCGCCTGGGAGCCGTATTCGGCGATGGTCTGGTTGCTGTCCTTGCCCACCCAGACGGCGGTGGCGATATTGCCGTTGAAGCCGGCAAACCAGGCGTCCCGGAGGGCGTTGGTGGAGCCGGTCTTGCCCACGATGTCGTCGCGCTCAAGGGTCAGCGCGGCGCGCCCGGTGCCGTGTTCGATGACGTCGCGGAGCATGTCGCGGAGAATGTAGACGGCTTCCTTGTCGGCGATGCGCTGGGCTATGCGGTAGCTATCGCCGTCGATCTCCACGGTCTCTTGCCCCTCGGCGCAGTCGCGACAGGCCGCCGTGGGGTCGGCCTTGTAGACCTCGGTGGCGCTGTCCTCCTCGCCGCGCTCGATGCGCTTGATGTACCAGGGCGACACCTTGAAGCCGCCGTTGGCGAGGATGGCGTAGGCGTTGGTCATCTCCAGGGGCGTCAGGCTGGCGCTGCCCAGCGCCAGCGACAGCCCCCGGGGCAGGTGATCGGGGTTGAAGCCGAAGCGCTCGAGGAAGTTGATGGTATAGCCAAGCCCCATACTTTGCAGGATGCGGATGGTGACCAGGTTGCGCGAGCGGGCCAGCGCCGGGCGCAGGCGCATGGGGCCGTTGAAGTCGCGGCTGGAGTTCACCGGGCGCCACAGCGAATCGCTGCCGTCGTCGATGACGATGGGGGCGTCGTTGACCACGCTTGCGGCGTTCATTTCGCCGTCGTTGAGTGCTGGCAGATAAATGAACGGCTTGAAGATCGAGCCGGACTGGCGGCGGGCCTGGATGGCGCGGTTGAATTTGCTGGCGTCAAAGTCAAAGCCGCCCTGCAGCGCCACAATGGCCCCGGTGCGCGGCTGCTGGGCAACCAGCGCGCCTTCGGCTTCGGGGCGCTGGGACAGGCGCAGGGTGTCTTCCTCGTCGTCGATGATCACGCGGATCAAATCGCCGCGCTTGGCGATCTGTTCAGCGCTTCCCTTGCCCGTCCATTTCATGCCTTCCCAGTTCAGGGTGTAGACGTTTTCCTCATCGGTGAGCACGCGCATTTCCCGCTCGCCGCTTTCGACCACGATGGCAGGCTCGAGCAGGCCGTAGCTTGGCGTACGCTGGAGCACCTGCACCCAGTTGCTCACGTCGCCCTCGATGCCTGCCACTTCGGTCTGGCTGCGCTCGGCGGCCTCGCGGGCGGTCTGGCGGATTTCCGGCGACTCGGAGAGCTCTTCCTCAAGCCCCTCGGTGGCGGTTTTCTCCTGGGCCTCGACCAGGCTGGCGGGGATGTCGTTCTGCTCGGGCCCGCGAAAGCCGTGGCGGCGGTCGTAGGCCAGAAGCCCCTGGGCCAGCGTTCGGCGGGCCAGGGGCTGAAGCTCGCTGTCGATGGTGGTGTAAATGTGGTAGCCGCTGGTATAGGCCTTGTCGCCGAACTGCTCGATGGCATACTGGCGCGCCATTTCCGCAACGTAGGCGGCTTCCACCTCGGCCTGGGCCACGTGACGCTGGGCGGTGATCGGCGCCTGGACCGCTTCCTGGTAGACGTCCGGAGCGATAAAGCCCAGCTCGCGCATGCGAAACAGAATCCAGTTGCGCCGAATCAGCGAGCGTTCGGGGTTGGACAGCGGATTGAACGCCGACGGCGCCTTGGGCAGCCCGGCAATCATCGCCGATTCGGCAAGCGTCAGCTCGTCCATGGGCCGGTCGTAGTAGGTTCGGGAGGCGGCGGCGATGCCGTAGGCGCGGTGACCCAGAAAGATCTTGTTGACGTAGAGCGAGAGGATTTCCTGCTTGTTGAGCACCTGCTCCATTTGCAGCGCCAGCAGGATCTCGCGAAATTTCCGGGTAAAGGTCTGGTCCAGCGTCAGCAGGTAGTTGCGCGCGACCTGCATGGTAATGGTGGAGCCGCCGGACTGAATGGTGCCGCCGCTGCGGGCAAGCTCGACAGCCGCGCGCACCAGCCCGCGCGGGTCAACCCCGGGGTGCTCGAAGTAGTGCTGGTCCTCGGCGGCGACCAGGGCATTGATCAGCGGCTCGGGAATGTCCTGGAAATCCACGGGGATGCGCCGCTCCTCGCCGTATTCACCCATCAGCTGGCCGTCCCGGGTATAGATGCGCAGGGGAGTGTGAAGGTCGAAGTCCTCCAGCTGGCGCACGTCGGGAAGCCCGGGTGCGAAGTACAGCGCAGCAGCTATCGTGGCCAGCGCGACGGCCCCCGCCAGGGAGACCAGTATGCCGATGAGTGATAGCACAAGGGTGCGGAAAAGCGTCATGGAAACAGGGTACCCGTGAAAATAAATGGGACATGCCGGGCCTTGAGGCCAGCCATGGCGAAAGGCGCATTATAAAGAGGCAGCGTAACGGCCACCAGTGGTGCCAACGGTAAGGGATCCGCGTGTGTTAGCTGCGTTAAAATCAAGTAATCTCTGTGCATTCTGGTATAGGCGGAGCCACCACCATGCGACTTTTTAACAGACACGACGGGCTGATCGGCATCGACATTACCTCGATGACGGTCAAGCTGCTGGAGCTCAAGGCGTCGGGCGGCGGCTACCAGGTGGAAAGCTACGCCGTGAGGCCGCTGCCCGACGGCGCCGTTGAGGAGCGCCGCATACAGGATGTCGAAGCCGTGGCCGAGGTGCTCGGTCGCGCGGTAAGCCGCGCCAGGCCCACCACCCGCAAGGCGGCGGTGGCCGTACCCGCAAGCTCGGCGATCACCAAGACGCTGGCATTTCCCGCCTCGCTGAGCGAGGAAGATATCGAAGAGCGTATTGTCACCGAGTCGGATCGTCATATACCGTTTCCGTTCAATGAGGTGGCCTTTGACTTTCAGTGTCTGGGCCCGTCGGCATTCAACGAGGACGAGCAGCGCGTGCTGCTGGTGGCCTGCCGCCGCCAGGAGATTGCCCAGCTGACCGATACCCTGGAGCGCGCCGGCCTGGAGCCGGTAGTGGTGGACGTTGAGTCGTTTGCCGTGGAGCGCGCCTTTGGGGTGGTGAGATGCCAGCTCAAGGACAGAAGTGCAAGCGATCCCGAGGCCTGTGTCGGACTGGTGGATGTCGGCGCCAATATTAACGCCTTTCACGTCATGCGCGGCGACAACATCATTTATACCCGCGATACCGTCTTTGGCGGGCGCAGGCTCACCGACGCCATCGGCAGCCGCTACGACATGTCCAGGGAAGAAGCCGGCTATGCCAAGAAGTACGGCGGGCTGCCCGACGACTATCAGGCCGAGGTGCTGGATCCGTTTCTGGACACGATAGTGCAACAGGTGGGGCGTTCGCTGCAATTATATTACTCGGCGGGCCGCCACCACGAGGTGCGCGAAATCGTGCTGGCCGGCGGTACCAGCCTGATCCCCGGCCTTGCCGAGCGTATCGCCGAGGACAGCGGCATGCAGGTGACGATCGCCAATCCCTTTGAGCGCATGACGGTGAACCGGCGTATCGACATGGACGCGCTTGACCGCGATGCGCCGGCCATGCTCACGGCGTTCGGGCTTGCGATGAGGGCCAGATAATGCATGTCAAGATCAACTTGCTGCCCTGGCGCGCGGCACGCCGTGAGCGTCGCACGCGTCGGGTCAAGCTATGGCTGGTGGCCATGCTGATAGCGGGCACGGCGCTCGGCTTTGGCGTGGCCCGCTACTATCAGGCGGCGCTTGAGGTCCAGCAGGAGCGCAATCAGTACATTCGCCAGCAAACCGAGCGGCTGGACAAGAACATCCGCGACGTCAAGCAGTACGAAAGCCAGGTGAATCAGTTCAAGGAGCAGATAGCGCTCTTTGCCTCGCTGCAGGACGAGCGCCTGCAGACGATCCGGCTGCTGAATGCGGTTTCCGAAAGCGTGGCCCAGGGGGTGGTTTACCAGCACCTGGCGCGCACCGATGACGAGGTCAGCGTGACGGCCCGGGCGGGCAGCGACAGGCAGATTTCCGAACAGCTAAGGCGCATCGCCCAGCTGCCGGCGATGGGGGTGCCGCGGTTTTCCGAGGTGGAAAGCGAAAGCGATACCGTGCGCCAGTTCCGTTTTCGGGTGCAGCAAAAGCGCGCGGGGGATGACGGCATGGCCGCAGAGGATGGCGATACGGCAGAGGAGGCCGGCGAATGATCGGAAGGAGGACAGGCCGTGACGTTTGACCGCGAGCGGTTGGCAAAGGAGTGGCGCCAGCTTAAACGGGTTGACTGGCGGGGGCTTGAGTTCAGCGAAGCCGGCAGCTGGCCGATGCTGCTCAAGCTCATCAGCTGCGCGCTGGCGCTGGCGCTGGCGTTTGCCGCCGTGGGCTGGCTGGTGGTGAAAGACCACCGTGCCGCGCTGGATGAGGCTCGGGAGGAAGAGCAGCAGCTGCTGGACGAGTACGAGCAAAAAGCCGTCAAGGCGGCGTACCTGCCCCGGGTGCAAAAAAAGCTTGTCCTGCTCAGCGAGCAGATGCAGGAAGTGCGGGAGATGCTGCCAACGACGGTGGAAATATCCACGCTGCTCGACAGCATCAACGACGCCGCGGTGGAGCATCGTCTGCAAATCGATCATATCCGGTCGCAGCCAACGGTCGACAAGGCGTTCTACGTGGAGCACCCGTTCAGTATCCAGGTGCAGGGCAGCTACCACCAGATTGCCGGCTTTGTCGCGGAAATGGCCGCGCTGCCGCGGGTGGTGACCCAGCACGATTTTGTGCTGCAGCCGGTTGATGAGGCGAAGGACAGAGGCTTGCTCAGCCTTTCCATGCAGGCGCGAACCTACAGCTATCAGGCGCCCGTGGTTGAGGAGGCGCCCGATGCGTAAGCCAGGCGTTTTGCTGCTGGCGCTGCTGCTCGCCGGCTGCGCCGATCCCGAGCTTGGGCAGCTGCAGACAACGCTGGATGAGATGCGGCGGTTCGCCGATGAGCCGCCGGACGTCGTGGTACCGGAAATGCCGGCGTACACGCCGGTCGCCTATGCCTACCCCGAGCAGCGAAGCCCCTTTGTGCCGCCGGAAGAGCTGGGGCACAAGGACATAACAAAAACGTTCGATAGCGAGCTGGCGCCGGATCAGTCGCGCAGCGCCGAGCCGCTGGAAAGCTATCCGCTGCCCGAGCTTGAGCTGGTTGGCACCATGCGCATGGGCGAGCGCCGCAGCGCGCTGATCAAAACGCCCCAGGGCGAGGTGACCTCGGTCCACGAAGGTAACTACATGGGCGTCAACTTTGGCCGGGTGGAGCAGATCGAGCCCCAGCGGCTGGTGGTGATCGAGCGTATTTTTACGCCCCGAGAAGGCTGGCAAGAGCACAGCGTATCGATGGAGCTGGCAGTCGACGAGGCCGGACAATGACAAGTAAACGCAATGATGCATACCAACGGCGAGTGATACGTTCATGATCAAAAGACTGCGACAGGCAGGGTTGGTATTGCTGGCGTCAGCGGGGCTATGGCTGCCGCTGGCAGCCATAGCCCAGTCAGCCGATGCGCGGCCAGGCGGGGGCGCCCAGATAGACGACATCGACTTTCGCCGCGGCGCCGGAGACACCGGCCGGCTGGCGATTACGTTCGACCGCAGCGGCGTGCGCCCTGAGGTCAGCAAAGGCGGCGACAACCGCGTGATCGTGGATCTGGGCGACAGCACACTGCCGGCCTCGCTCGACCAGGTGTACGACGTGACCGACTTCGGCACCCCGGTGCGGCGTATCGTGCCCGAGGTCAACCCCGGCAGCACCCGGCTGCAGCTGCTCACCGACGGCCCTTACGCGATGATGACGTCCCAGGACGGCCGCGTGGTCACCGTGGATATCGAGCCTGCCAGAAAGCCCTCTGAAAGCGCCTCGTCGGTGCCCGAACCCGACGAGGAAAAAGACTACGCGGGTAAGCGCCTGAGCCTCAACTTCCAGGACATCGAGGTTCGCGCCGTGCTGTCGACGCTTGCCGATTTCACCGGCCTGAATATCGTCGCAAGCGACAGCGTCGCCGGCCGGGTGACGCTTAACCTGAACAACGTGCCCTGGGACCAGGCGCTGGACCTGATCTTGCAGAGCAAGCAGCTCGCCAGCCGTAAGCGGGGCAATGTGATTGTCGTGGCGCCGGCCGAGGAGCTCGCCGCCATGGAGCGCCAGCGGCTGGAAGCGCGCAGCCAGAAAGAAGAGCTGGCGCCGCTGGTGACCAAGTTCATCAAGGTCAAATACGCCCGGGCAACGGATCTGGCGGCACTGTTGAAAAGCGACGATGACCGCGGCGGCGGTAGCGAGAGCTCCAACAGCGGCTTTGGCCTGATGACCGATCGCGGCCGCGTGGCCGTCGACCAGCGTACGAATACCTTGCTGATTCAGGACACCGCCGAGCAGGTCGAGGTCATTGTCGATACGCTCGATCAGCTGGACGTGGCCGTGCGCCAGGTGCAGATCGAGGCGCGCATCGTCATTGCCCGGGACTCCGCCACGCGCGAGCTGGGGGTCAACTGGGGGATCTCGAGCACTCGGGGCTTTCAGGAAGGCAGCGACGGCAACTTTGAAAGTCGCGATATCAACCCTGACGGCCTGAATCGTGCTATGGGCGGAATGGCAGTAGACCTGGGGCCCTCCGGCGGAGGCGGAACCAGCTTCGGCTTTGGCTATCTGTCCGGCGACGTGCTCTTGGACCTGGAGCTCAAGGCGCTGGAAAGCGAGGGCAAGAGCCAGACCATTTCGCAGCCGCGGATCATCACCGCCAACCAGCGCAAGGCGACCATCAGCCAGGGCGAAGAGCGCGCCTACACAAATAGTACTGAACTGCAGGGAGAAAATACCGAGTTCAAGGAGGCGCTGCTGTCTCTGGAGGTGACGCCGCAGATCACCCCGGACGACCGCATCATCATGGAGCTGAAGATCACCAAGGACAGCTTCCGCGAATCCGAGTTTGGCGGCGAGCCGCCGATCGACACCAACACCATTGAAACCCAGGTGCTGGTGGACAACGGCCAGACCGTGGTGCTGGGCGGCATTCTTACCACCGAGGAGCTGCGCCAGGTCGCCAAGACGCCGCTGCTTGGCGACCTGCCGGTGATTGGACATCTGTTTCGTTCTACCGGAGAGAGTAACGAGAAGGTAGAATTGCTGGTATTCATTACTCCCCGGCTACTGGATGAGGGTCAGGCGTTTCGCTGATGCAGGATTTACCCAACCTTTTTTTGATCGGCCCCATGGGGGCCGGTAAAAGCACCATCGGGCGCCTGTTGGCGGCCGAGCTGACCCGCGAGTTCCTCGATAGCGATCACGTGATCGAGGCGCGCTGCGGCGCGGATATTCCGTGGATTTTTGACGTCGAAGGCGAGGACGGCTTTCGCCAGCGCGAAGTGCACATGATCGACGAGCTGACCCGGCGCGAGAAGGTCGTGCTGGCGACCGGCGGTGGCGCGGTGCTGCGCGAGGAAAACCGCCGCGCCCTGCGCGAGCGCGGCACGGTAGTCTATCTGTATACCACCGTCGAGCAGCAGCTTAGGCGCACCGCTCGGGACCGCAACCGCCCGCTTTTGCAGTGCGATAACCGCGAGCAGGTGCTCAACGACATGTATGCCCGGCGCGACCCTTTGTACCGCGCCACCGCGGACGTCATCGTACGCACCGACCGCCGCGGCCCCCGGGCCATGGTCAACGAGATCCTGCGCCAGGTCCGCCAGCTGGCCGATCCGCTGCCGGACAGCGATACCCGAACGCTGCGCTGAGCCCCGGCGCGGCTCGTTTTGCTTTCGCCATCTCGCCGGTGCTCCCCCAGAAAACGCGCCACCCCGGAAAACAAGACAAGGTAATGCCATGAAGCCCATTGACGGCGTGCTGCGCACGCTCAGCGTTGCCCTCGAGGAGCGCAGCTATCCCATCCACATCGGCGCCGGCCTGATCGGCAGCGCTGACGCCATCGCGCCGTATCTGGCCGGCCGGCAGGTGATGATCGTCACCAACGAGACCGTAGCACCGCTGTATCTGGGCGCGCTGCGCGCGGCGCTGCCCGACGACCTCGACGTGCGCGCGGTGGTGCTGCCCGACGGCGAGGCGTACAAGTCGGTGGACTATGTTGCGCGCATCTGGGACGCGCTGCTGGAGGCGGGCTTCAACCGCCGCTGTACCCTGGTCGCCCTGGGCGGCGGGGTCATCGGCGACATGACCGGGTTTGCCGCGGCCAGCTACCAGCGCGGGGTGGCGTTTATCCAGGTGCCCACCACGCTGCTCGCCCAGGTGGATTCTTCGGTGGGCGGAAAGACCGGGGTCAACCACCCGCTGGGCAAGAATATGATCGGCGCCTTCTGGCAGCCCCGGGCGGTGGTGGTGGATATCGATACGCTCAAGACGCTGCCGGCTCGGGAGCTGTCGGCGGGGCTTGCGGAGGTCATCAAGTACGGGCTGATCCGCGACGCGGCGTTTCTTGGCTGGCTGGAGGCCAACATGGCCGCGCTGCGCGGCTGCGACGCCGACACCCTGGCCCACGCCATTGCGCGAAGCTGCGAAATCAAGGCCGAGATAGTGGCCGAGGACGAAACCGAGCAGGGCGTGCGCGCGCTCCTTAACCTGGGTCACACCTTTGGCCACGCCATCGAGGCCGAGCAGGGCTACGGCGCCTGGCTGCACGGCGAAGCCGTCGGTGCCGGCATGGCCATGGCGGCAACGCTTTCTCACCGCCTTGGCTGGATCGATACCGAAGCGCTCAAGCGCTGCCGAGCCGTGATCGAGGCGGCCGGGCTGCCCGTCAGCGCCCCCACGGGCATGGGCCGCGAGGCGTTTTTGGCCCAGATGCGCAGGGACAAGAAAAACATCGATGACCGGCTGCGGCTGGTGCTGATGCGCGCGCTGGGCGACGCCTGCATCAGCGCCGATACCCCCGCCGCGATGCTTGACGAACTGCTTGATGACTACCCGCGCGCCTGCCAGGGCTAGCGCAGATGGATACGTCCGGAGAAGCCGGGAACAGGTCGAAGAGGGGTTCTACGCCATGGCCGAAACGTGCTTACCTGCGGTTTCGGCATTTCCGACGTCCTTGGCGGTCAGATGGCGTAGGTAGCGTCCAGGGATGGATTTACAGCGCCCCTCGCAGACCTGTTGACGGCGCAGCCTGGGGGATTGAGTCCACGGGGCAAATTGAGCCTTTTACCCGAGTCTGCTATTCTGTCGTCCCATCCTGGCGTGGCTTTCTGCCGTGCCTTCTGATCACGTTTCGACAGGTTTTCCATGACACGATATATCTTCGTGACCGGCGGCGTTGTGTCCTCTCTCGGCAAGGGCATCGCCTCCGCCTCGCTGGCGGCGATTCTCGAGGCGCGCGGCCTCAGAGTCACCATGCTCAAGCTCGACCCCTACATCAACGTCGACCCGGGCACCATGAGCCCTTTTCAGCACGGCGAGGTGTTCGTCACCGAGGATGGCGCCGAAACGGATCTGGATCTGGGGCACTACGAACGCTTCATCCGTACCAAGATGACCCAGGGCAACAACTTCACCACCGGGCGCGTCTACGAGCACGTGCTGCGCCGGGAGCGCCGCGGCGACTACCTGGGCGGCACCGTGCAGGTGATCCCCCACATCACCGACGATATCAAGCGCCGAGTGTACGCCGGCGGTGAAGGGTTCGACGTGGCGCTGGTGGAAATCGGCGGCACCGTGGGCGATATCGAGTCGCTGCCGTTCCTCGAGTCGATCCGCCAGATCAGAAGCGAGCTTGGCGCCACTCGGGCGATTTACATGCACCTGACGCTGGTGCCCTACATCGCCACCGCCGGGGAAACCAAGACCAAACCCACTCAGCACAGCGTCAAGGAGCTGCGCTCCATCGGTATCCAGCCGGATATCCTGATCTGTCGCAGCGAAGTGGAGCTTGAGGAGGCCGAGCGGCGCAAGATCGCGCTGTTCACCAACGTCGAAGAGCGCGCCGTGGTGCCGCTGCAGGACGCCGACACCATCTACCGCATCCCGCTGATGCTCCACGAGCACGGCCTGGACGATATCGTCTGCGACAAGCTGCGCCTTGACGCCGGCGAGGCCGATCTTACCGAGTGGATCCACGTGCTCGACGCCAAGCTCAACCCGCTGAAGTCGGTAAGCATCGCCATGGTGGGCAAGTACATGGAGCTGCTCGACGCCTACAAGTCGCTCAACGAGGCGCTGATCCACGCCGGTATCCAGGGGCGTATCAAGGTCAACGTCGACTACGTCGACGCCGAGGACATCGAGCGCCACGGCACCGAGCGGCTGGCGGGCAAGGATGCGATCCTGGTGCCCGGTGGCTTTGGCGAGCGCGGCGTGGAAGGCAAGATCATGGCCGCCCGGTTTGCCCGTGAGAACCACGTGCCGTACCTGGGTATCTGCCTGGGGCTGCAGGTAGCGGTGATCGAGTTTGCGCGTAACGTCGCCGGCTGGGAAGACGCCAACTCCACCGAGTTTACCCACGACACCCAGCACCCGGTGGTCGGGCTGATTACCGAGTGGCTCAACGCCGAAGGCAAGATTGAGCTTCGCGACGCCGCCTCCGACCTGGGCGGCACCATGCGCCTGGGCGGCCAGGTGTGCCGCCTGGTCGACGGCACCCGGGCGCGCGACGCCTACGGCACCGACGAGATTGTCGAGCGCCATCGCCACCGCTTCGAGGTCAACGACCAGTTCATCGGTGAACTGGAAGCGGCGGGGCTGACCGTCTCCGGGCGCAGCGTTGACGAAACGCTGGTGGAAGTCGTCGAGCTTGCCGACCACCCCTGGTATCTTGCCTGCCAGTTCCACCCGGAGTTTACCTCGACCCCGCGCGACGGCCATCCGCTGTTCAGCGGCTTTGTCAACGCGGCGGTCGAGTTCAAGGCGGCGCGTACCCGGGCACATTCAACGTCTTCTCATTCGACATCCTCGGCCAACCAGGAGTAATGCGGCATGAGCGAGCGCCACATCGACGTTGCCGGGCTGACGGCCGGTAACTCCCTGCCGCTGATGCTGCTGGGCGGAATGAACGTGCTGGAGTCCCCGGCGCTTGCCGACGAGGTGGCAAGCGCCTTTGTCCAGGCTACCGGGGCGCTTGCCATGCCCTACGTCTACAAGGCCAGCTTCGACAAGGCCAACCGCAGCTCGATTCATTCCTTCCGCGGGCCGGGGCTCGAGAAGGGCCTGCAGCTGCTCGCCGATATCAAGGCCCGCTACGGCGTGCCGGTGATCACCGACGTCCACGAGCCCTGGCAGGCGGCGCCCGCCGCCGAAGTGGCGGATATCATCCAGCTGCCGGCATTTCTCGCCCGCCAGACCGATCTGGTGGTGGCGATGGCGCAAACCGGGGCGGTGATCAACATTAAAAAGCCCCAGTTTCTTGCCCCCCACGAGATGCGCCACATCCTCGCCAAGTGCCGCGAGGCGGGCAATGATACCCTGATGCTTTGCGAGCGCGGCACAAGCTTCGGCTATAACAACCTGGTGGTCGACATGCTGGGCTTTGGCGAGCTCAAGCAGACCGGCTATCCGGTGTTTTTTGACGTTACCCATTCGCTGCAGCGCCCCGGCGGGCGCGCCGACAGCGCCGGCGGCCGCCGCGCCCAGGTAGCGGAGCTTGCCCGCGCCGGGGTAGCCACCGGGCTTGCCGGCCTGTTTCTGGAAGCCCACCCCGACCCCGACCACGCCCGGTGCGACGGTCCCTGCGCGCTGCCGCTGGATCAGCTGGCGCCGTTTTTGCACCAGCTCGCCGCGATTGACGGCCTGGTGAAGGGGTTTGAGCCGCTGGCAATACGTTAACGAGACTGTTCGTCCACGATAAAAAAAGGATACCTTGATGAGCAACATTGCTGATATTCGCGCGCTGGAAGTGCTGGACTCCCGGGGCAACCCCACGGTGTTTGCCGCAGTGCGCCTGGAAAGCGGCGCTACCGGCGAGGCCAGCGCGCCGAGCGGCGCCTCCACCGGCTCTCGGGAAGCGCTCGAGCTGCGCGACGGCGATAAAAACCGCTACCTGGGCAAGGGCGTGCAGAAGGCGGTCGCAGTGGTCAACGGCAAGATCCGCGAGGCGCTCGTCGGTATGGACGCGCGCGACCAGCGCGGCCTGGACCGCGCCATGCTCGGGCTTGACGGCACCGACAACAAGGCCAACCTGGGCGCCAACGCCATCCTCGCCGTGTCGCTTGCCGCGGCCAAGGCGGCGGCCAACGCCAAGGGCGTGGCGCTTTACGCCCACATCGCCGAGCTCTACGGCTCGCCGGGCGTGTACAGCATGCCGGTGCCGATGATGAATATCCTCAACGGCGGCGAGCACGCCGACAACAACGTGGATATCCAGGAGTTCATGATCCAGCCGGTGGGGGCGAAGAGCTTCAGCGAAGCGCTGCGCGTCGGCGCGGAAATCTTCCACGCGCTGAAAAAAGTGCTCTCCGAGCGCGGGCTTTCCACCTCGGTCGGCGACGAAGGCGGCTTCGCGCCGAACCTTGAGTCCAACGCCGAGGCGCTGGCGGTGATCAAGCAGGCGGTGGAAGCCGCTGGCTACACGCTGGGGGACGACATCACCCTGGCGCTGGACTGCGCCTCGAGCGAGTTCTACGAAAACGGTCAGTACAACCTCGCCGGCGAAGGCAAAAGCTATGACGCCCAGGGCTTCACCGACTACCTGGCGGGCCTTTGCGACGACTACCCCATCGTCTCCATCGAGGACGGCATGGACGAGTCCGACTGGGACGGCTGGCAGGCGCTGACCGACAAGCTGGGCGACAGGGTGCAGCTGGTGGGCGACGACCTGTTCGTGACCAACACCCGCATTCTCAAGCGCGGCATCGACGAGGCGATCGGCAACTCGATTCTGATCAAGTTCAATCAGATCGGCTCGCTGTCAGAAACTCTGGACGCCATCAAGATGGCCCAGGACGCCGGCTTTACCGCGGTAATTTCCCACCGCAGCGGCGAGACCGAGGACACCACCATTGCCGATCTGGCCGTGGCGACCGCCGCCGGGCAGATCAAGACCGGCTCGCTGTGCCGCTCGGATCGCGTCGCCAAGTACAACCGGCTGCTGGTGATCGAAGACGAGCTTGCCGGCGTGACCTACCCCGGGCGCAAGGCCATCAAGGGGCAGTAAAGGGCCGACAGCGCGGAAGCTGGCCCCGGCGGCCGAGAGCGGCGGCTGGGGCGCGTCGATCTGCAGAAAGGGCTAAAGAAACTCGCGGCTGACGTCCGACACGCGGCCGTCGACGGTGCGCTGCAGCTTGTCTTCGATCTGGCTGCACAGCGACTCGACCTCGCGCTGCGATTTGGCGGCCACCACAAAGGACCATTCGGTGGAGTCGTGTTTGTTATGCTCGCCGCTTTCGCAGACTGCCACCGCCGGGTTGCGCCCGAAGCGCTCATGCACGCCGCCCATGCGCTGGCGCTTTTCTTTCAGAGAGCTACAGCCGGGCATGAAAAAGGTCAGGGTCAGAATACCGATATGCATAGGATCTTCCTTCTCGTGTCGGCTTGGCGGAAAGCCGGTTTCGCCTATCGCATAGCGTATCAGCGCTCGAGCTTGTCGATCTTGCCGGGCTTGCCGTCCCATTCTTCAGCGTCGGGCAGCGGGTCCTTTTTCTCGGCGATGTTGGGCCACTCTTCCGCCAGCTCGGCGTTAATCTCGATAAACTCTTCCTGCCCCTTGGGCAACTCGTCTTCCGAGTAGATGGCATCGACCGGGCACTCGGGCTCGCACAGGGCGCAGTCGATGCACTCGTCCGGATGAATCACCAGGAAGTTGGGGCCTTCGTAGAAGCAGTCCACGGGGCAGACTTCCACGCAGTCGGTGTGTTTGCACTGAATGCAGTTTTCTGTCACGACAAACGTCATCGCGGTATCCTCTTGCGCGGACGGGCGTTTGGCCGGCCGCTGGTCATCAGTCGCGTTGTCAAAGTCAAACGCGTCGAAACATGGCTACGGCCGGGGGATCGGCCGTTTGAGCGGTAGGGCCGTGCCGCTCGCACGCTATGTAACCCGAAAGTATATTACAGACGGCCCTGCCATTCATATAACAGCGCCAGCGCCTGGCGCGGCGAAATGTCATCCACCTCGAGCGTTTCCAGCGCTTCGACGAGGGGGTGCGCGGCGGTGGCAAAGAGATCGTTTTGCCGCGGCGCCGGCTCCCCGGCAGCGGCCGGGGGCGGGGCTTCCTGGCCGTCGGGGGGCTCGAGGGTGCCGAGCTTTTCCCGGGCCCGGCGGATGACCTCTTCCGGCACGCCGGCAAGCCTGGCGACCTGGAGCCCGTAGCTCTGGCTTGCCGGGCCGTCTTCGATGCGGTGCATGAAGACGATGCGCTCGCCGTGTTCGGCGGCGGTCAGGTGAACGTTGGCCACGCCGTCGCGGTGTTCGGGCAGCGCGGTCATCTCGAAGTAGTGGGTGGCAAAGAGCGTCAGCGCGCCAAGGTCCGCGAGATGCTCGGCGCTGGCCCAGGCAAGCGAGAGGCCGTCGAAGGTGCTGGTGCCGCGGCCGATCTCGTCCATCAGCACCAGGCTTTGCCCGGTGGCGTTATGCAGGATGTTGGCCGTCTCGGTCATTTCCACCATGAAGGTCGAGCGCCCGCCGGCCAGATCATCCGACGAGCCGATGCGGGTGAAGATGCGATCCAGCGGGCCAATGTCGGCGGCGTCGGCGGGGACGAAGCTGCCGCAGTGGGCGAGCAGGGCGATCAGCGCCGTCTGGCGCATGTAGGTCGACTTGCCGCCCATGTTGGGACCGGTGATCACCAGCATGTGCCGGGCGGCGTCCAGGGCCACGTCGTTGGGCACGAAAGGCTCGTCGCTGACGTGCTCGACCACCGGATGGCGCCCGCCGTGGATGGTCAGGCCGGTGGCCTCGGCAAGGGTGGGCCGCCCCCAGTCCAGCGCTTCGGCGCGCTCGGCAAAGGTGCACAGCACGTCGAGCTCGGCCAGCGCCCGGGACGAGGCCTGGAGGGCATCAAGCTCGGCGTTGAGGGTTTCCAGCAGCTCGTCGTAGAGGAGTTTTTCCCGGGCCAGCGCCCGGGACCTGGCCGACAGCGCCTTGTCCTCGAACTCCTTGAGCTCGGGGATGATGAAGCGCTCGGCGTTTTTCAGCGTCTGGCGGCGGATGTAGTCCGCCGGCGCCTCGAGGGCCTGGGCCCGAGGCAGCTCGATGTAGTAGCCGTGCACGCGGTTGTAGCCGACTTTCAGGTTGGCAAGGCCGGTGCGCTCGCGCTCCCGGGTTTCCAGCCGGACCAGGTAGTCGCCGGCGTTCTCGGCCATGCCGCGCTGTTCGTCAAGGTCTTCATCGAAGCCCTCGCGGATGACGCCGCCGTCGCGCAGCACCACCGGCGGGTTGTCGATGATCGCCCGCTCCAGGGTGTCGGCGATGTCGGGGTAGGGCTTGATGTGCGGACGCAGCGCGTCCAGGGCGCTGCCGCTTTCCACCGCTCCCAGATCGCGCTCCAGCTCGGGCAGCGTGGCGAGCGCATCGCGCAGCCGGGCAAGATCCCGGGGGCGGGCGCTGTAAAGCGCCACCCGGGCGAGGATACGCTCCACGTCGCCCACCGCGGAAAGCGTGTCGCGCAGCGCCATCCAGGCGGCGTCGAGGCCGAGCAGGGCGACGCCGGCTTGGCGCCCGGCGACCACGTCGCGCTGGCGCAGTGGGCGATTCAGCCAGCGCTTGAGCAGCCGCGAGCCCATGGCCGTGGTGCAGGTGTCGACGACGCTTGCCAGGGTGTTGTCGCTGCCGCCGGCGAGGTTCTGGTCGATTTCCAGGTTGCGCCGGCTGGCGGCGTCGATGACCACGGCGTCGTCGCGATTCTCAACGCCGAGGGCGTTGACGTGGGGCAGGGCGGTGCGCTGGGTATCCCGGGCGTAGTCGATGAGCACGCCGGCGGCGATGAGCGCGGCGTGCAGGTGCGCGCAGCCAAAGCCGCGCAGGTCGTTGACCTCGAACTGGCGGCACAGGGTGCGGGTGGCGCTCTCTACGTCGAACAGCCATTCGCCCTGGCGGCGCAGGCCCCGGTGGCGGGCCAGCTCGTCGGGCAGCGTAAGCGACTCCGGCAGGATCAGCTCCGCCGGGGAGAGCCGCGTCAGCTCGGCGAGCATTTCCGCTTCGCTCTCCACTTCCAGCACGGAGAATCGCCCGCTTGAGAGCTCCAGCCAGGCAAGCCCCCAGGCATCCCCCTTGGGGGCGATGGCGGCGAGCAGGTTGTCCTGGCGAGCGTCCAGCAGCGCCTCGTCGTGAAGCGTGCCGGGGGTGACGATGCGCACCACTCGACGCTCCATGGGCCCTTTGCTGGCGTGGGGGTCGCCAATCTGCTCGCAGATGGCCACCGACTCGCCGGCGGCCACCAGCCGGGCGAGGTAGCCTTCGGCGCTGTGGTAGGGGATGCCGGCCATGGGCGTGGTCTGTCCGCCGGACTTGCCGCGCTGGGTCAGCGTGATGTCCAAAAGCGCCGCGGCGCGCCTGGCATCGTCGAAAAACAGCTCGTAGAAATCCCCCATGCGGTAGAACAGCAAAACGTCGGGGTGGTCGCGTTTGATGTCCAGGTACTGCGCGATCATCGGCGTGTGCGCCGGGGTATTGGTGGCCATGGCTATCCTGACGTTAACGGCGCCGTGGGACACCCGGATGCCGAACGGTCGGGCGTATGCGGGCGGTCGGGCGTATGCGTGACTTAGGGTATGCGTGACAGACGTTTCGTTGAGTCAACGCAACCGGGTATTCTACGCTTAACTGACCCTGGACATGAAGGAGCGAGCATGGAACCAAGCGTCGAGAGCCTGAAGAACCTGGATTTATCGCTGCTGGCTCAGCGGCTGGGCAAACTCTGTGGCGAGCACGGCGTTGAGGTAACCACGGCGGAGTCGTGTACCGGCGGCGGTATTGCCGAGGCGATAACTTCGGTCGCGGGCAGCTCGGCCTATTTCGCCAGCGGCTACGTGACCTATGCCAACGCCGCGAAAACCCGCATGCTGGGGGTAGAAGACGCTACGCTTAACGCCCACGGTGCGGTCAGCGAAGCCGTGGTCAGGGCCATGGTGGCCGGCGCCTGCCGGCAAAGCGGCGCGGACATCGGCGTGGCCGTGAGCGGCGTGGCCGGCCCCGAAGGCGGCAGCGACGACAAGCCGGTGGGGACGGTGTGGCTGGCCTGGGGCAGCGAGCGGGACATGCGCGCGGAGTGCCTGCACTTTCCCGGCGACCGCCAGGCCGTGCGCGAGCAGGCGGTGCGCCAGGCCATGGCGCGGCTGGTGGAAACCCTGGATACCCGGGGCGAGACGGCGTAAAGCCGCAGCGGCATTTTTTTGCCGGCGTTTTTTTGGCATACTACTGGCTAATTATACAGCCTTCTGAAGAGGAAGCATCGAATGGCTCAGGATGAAAACCGCAGCAAAGCGCTGGAAGCCGCGCTTGGCCAGATTGACCGCCAGTTCGGCAAAGGCACCGTCATGCGCCTGGGCGATGCGCCCCGGGTGGCCATGCCCTCGGTCTCCACCGGCTCGCTGGGGCTGGATATAGCGCTTGGCATCGGCGGGCTGCCCTACGGCCGCGTGGTGGAAATCTTCGGCCCGGAATCGTCGGGCAAGACCACCATGACGCTTTCCGTCATCGCCGAGGCGCAAAAGCAGGGCAAGGTGTGCGCCTTTGTCGACGCCGAACATGCCCTTGACCCAAGCTACGCCGAAAAGCTCGGCGTTAACCTCGACGACCTGCTGGTATCCCAGCCGGACACCGGCGAGCAGGCGCTTGAGATCACCGACATGCTGGTGCGCTCCGGCGGCGTCGACGTGATCATCATCGACTCGGTGGCCGCGCTCACCCCGCGCGCCGAAATCGAAGGCGAAATGGGCGACGCCCACGTCGGCCTGCAGGCCCGACTGATGTCCCAGGCATTGCGCAAAATCACCGGCAACATGAAAAATGCCAACTGCATGGTGGTGTTCGTCAACCAGATCCGCATGAAGATCGGCGTGATGTTCGGCAGCCCCGAAACCACCACCGGCGGCAACGCGCTGAAGTTCTATTCAAGCGTGCGCCTGGATATTCGCCGCACCGGCTCGGTGAAGTCCGGCGACGAGGTTACCGGCAACGAGACCCGAGTGAAAGTGGTCAAGAACAAGGTGTCGCCGCCGTTCCGCCAGGCCGAGTTCCAGATCCTCTACGGCAAGGGCATCTACCACGCCGGTGAAGTGGTCGATCTGGGCGTGCAGTGCAGCCTGGTGGACAAGGCCGGCGCCTGGTACAGCTACAAGGGCAAGAAGATCGGCCAGGGCAAGGCCAACGCCGCCCAGCACCTGGAAGACAACCCCGAGATCATGGAAGAGATCGAGTCGCAGATTCGCGCCCAGCTGCTGGCCCAGCCCGAGCCCAGGGAAGACGAAGCCAAGGAAGACGGCAAGAAGGAGGAAAGCAAAAAGGGAGAGAATAAAAAGGAGGAGAGCAAGAAGGCAGGAAAAAGCACGGCTGACGACCTGGCCGACAACGACGAGCTTCTCTAAGCATGAAACCCGGTCGCGAACCGCCCTCATCCCGGGAGATCGCCATCGGTTTGCTGGCCCGACGCGAATACTCCCGCGCCGAGCTGGAACACCGCCTGGCGCGCAAGGAAGTGGCGCCCGAAGACATTGACGCCTGCCTGGATGCCCTGGCCGAGCAGGGGCTGCAGTCCGACGCGCGCTTTGCCGAAAGCTTTGTGCGCAGCCGGGTGCTGCGCGGGCAGGGCGTGCGGCGCATCACAAGCGAGCTTTCCCAGCGCGGCGTGGCGACCGAGGTGCAGCGCCAGGCGATTGCCGAGGTGGAGACGCAAGAAAACGTTGACTGGTTTGAGCTGGCCCGCGACGTGCTGGCGCGCCGCTTTCAAACGCCCGGCGACAGCCCCAGAGAGCGCGCCCGCCGGGAGCGCTTTCTGGCCTCGCGGGGCTTTGAGTTCGATCAGATCCGCCATGCGCTCGCCTGCCTTTAAGCCGCGCCTTTCGGCCGCCGGCCCGCCTTCAAAAACCGCTTTGCCCTTTGTTTGACACCCGTATCAAACCCGCCCTGAAGAGCCCTTGCGTTGAACCCCGGCTTTAGTCGGCGCCCAAGTTCGCTATAATGACCTCTTTGGCGACCCCGGCGGGTAGCGGCTCAAGCGCCCTGGGACATCACGCTTTCTTGTTACGGATACCCTATGCGAAGCGCAGACATCAGACAGGCCTTTTTAGATTTTTTCGCGCAAAACGGCCATACCGTTGTGCCCACGAGCCCGCTTGTGCCGGGTAACGATCCGACGCTTTTGTTTACCAACGCCGGCATGGTGCCGTTCAAGGACGTGTTTCTGGGCCGCGACCCGCGCCCCTACGTGCGCGCCGTCTCGGCCCAGCGCTGCGTGCGCGCCGGCGGCAAGCACAACGACCTGGACAACGTCGGCTATACCGCCCGCCACCACACCTTTTTTGAAATGCTGGGCAACTTCAGCTTCGGCGACTACTTCAAGCGCGACGCCATCCGCTACGCCTGGACGTTTCTCACCGAGACCCTGGGGCTGCCGGCGGAAAAGCTCTGGGTCACCGTCCACGTAAGCGACGACGAGGCCGAGCGCATCTGGAAAGACGAGATCGGCGTGGACCCCGAGCGCTTCTCCAAGCTCGATGAGGACAACTTCTGGCAGATGGGCGACACCGGCCCCTGCGGCCCCAGCTCCGAGATTTTCTTTGATCACGGCGCCGACGTCTGGGGCGGCCCCCCGGGCAGCGCCGAGGAAGACGGCGACCGCTACATCGAGATCTGGAACCTGGTGTTCATGCAGTACGACCGCGACGCCGAGGGGACGCTGCACAACCTGCCCAAGCCGTCCATCGACACCGGTCTGGGGCTTGAGCGCGTCGCCGCGGTGATGCAGGGGGTGCACTCCAACTACGAGATCGACCTGTTTCAGAATCTGCTCAAGGCCGCCGCCAAGGCCACCGGCCACGACGACCTCCAGGCGCCGTCGCTCTGTGTGATTGCCGACCACATCCGCTCCTGCGCGTTTCTCGTCGCCGACGGCGTGATGCCGTCCAACGAGGGTCGCGGCTATGTGCTGCGCCGGATCATCCGCCGGGCGGTGCGCCACGGCCACAAGCTGGGCGCCACTGAGCCGTTCTTTTATACCCTGGTGGCCGCGCTTGACGCCGAGATGGGCGACGCCTACCCCGAGCTTCGCCAGGCCCGGGAGCAGATCGAGCGCATCCTGCTGAAAGAAGAGCAGCAGTTTGCCCGCACGCTGGAGCACGGCATGGGCCTGCTGAACGCCGCCCTTGACGAGCTTTCCGGCGAGGTGCTGCCCGGCGAAACCGTCTTCAAGCTTTACGACACCTACGGCTTTCCCTTTGACCTGACCGCCGATGTCTGCCGCGAACGCGGCGTGGCGCCCGACGAGGCGGGCTTTCAGCGCGAGCTCGAAGCCCAGCGCGAGCGCGCCCGGGCGGCCAGCCAGTTCGGCGCCGACTACGCGGCAGCGGTGGATATCGACGGCGAAACCACCTTCACCGGCTACGACCAGCTGAAAGACGAGGCTCGGGTTGTGGCGCTGGTCGACGCCGAAGGCAATGATCTGGCCGAGCTCGATGCTGACCAGAAAGGCATCGTGGTGCTGAGCCGCACGCCGTTCTACGGCGAGTCCGGTGGCCAGGTCGGCGACACCGGCTACCTATACGTCGACGGCGGGCGCTTCCAGGTCACCGATACCCAGAAGCAGGGCGGCCACCACCTGCATCAGGGCGTGATGCTCGAAGGCCGCCTGGTCGTGGGCGCCGAGGCGCGCCCCGAGGTGGATGCCGGGTTGCGCACCGCCACGGTGCGCAACCACTCGGCAACCCACCTGCTGCACCAGGCGCTGCGTCTGGTGCTGGGCGATCACGTCCAGCAAAAGGGCTCGCTGGTAACCGCCGAGCGGCTGCGTTTCGACTTCAGCCACTTCGAGCCGATGACGCCTGAGCAGCTGGCCGAGGTCGAGCGCCTGGTCAACGAGCAGGTGCTGGTTAACGCGCCCACCGTGGTGGAAGAAATGACTCTGGACCAGGCCCGGGACAAGGGCGCGGCGGCGCTTTTCGAGGCCAAGTACGCCGACAGCGTGCGCGTGTTGACCATCGGCGCCGACGACTTTTCCATCGAGCTGTGCGGCGGCACCCACGTCGCCCGCAGCGGCGACATCGGCAGCTTCCACATCGTCAGCGAGGCCGGCATCGCCTCCGGCGTGCGCCGCATCGAGGCGATTACCGGGGAGACCGCGCTTGCCTACTTCCACGACCAGGAAGCCTGTGTGCAGCGCCTGGGCGAGCGCCTGAAGGCCAAGCCCGAGCAGGTCGAAGCCAAGGTCGAGGCGCTGCTTGAGCGTAACCGCGCCTTGGAAAAAGAGCTGGAGCAGGCCAAGAGCAAGCTCGCCAGCGCCGCCGGCAGCAGCATGCTGGATCGGGCCCGCGAGGTGGCCGGGGTCAAGCTGCTGGCCACCGAGCTTGACGGCGTCTCCGGCAAGGAGCTGCGCGGCATGCTCGACCAGCTGAAAAACAAGCTGGGCTCCGGGGTCATCGTGCTCGGCGTAGCGGATAAAAGCGCCGGCAAGGTCAGCCTGATCTCCGGGGTCACCAAGGATCTGACCGACCGGGTCAAGGCCGGCGAGCTGGTCAACCACGTTGCCTCCCAGGTGGGCGGCAAGGGGGGCGGCCGCCCGGATATGGCCCAGGCCGGGGGCAGCCGGCCCGAGGCGTTGCCGGAGGCGCTGGATAGCGTTCCTGCCTGGCTGGAAAATACGCTAAGCTGATACCAGGGCCGGTAGCGCGTGGCGCTATCGGCCCTGTTTTTTTCCGACGATGTTCCGCCCGCTTGCTTCCATCTTGTTACTTTCCACTTCCGAACGCATAAGGAAACCACCCTCTATGGCACTATACGTACAGAAGTTCGGCGGCACCTCGGTGGGCTCGCCGGAGCGCATCAAGGCCGTCGCGGAAAAGGTCAAGGGCTTCCGCGACCGGGGCCACCAGGTCGTGGTAGTGGTATCCGCCATGAGCGGCGAAACCAACCGCCTGACCGACATGGCCTCGTCGCTCAACGCCAATCCCGATCCGCGGGAAATGGACATGCTGCTCTCCACCGGCGAGCAGGTGACTATTTCGCTGTTGGCCATGGCGCTGCAGGAGCTGGGCATGCCGGCCACGTCGCACACCGGCGCCCAGGTCGGCATCCATACCGACAACGCCTACACCCGGGCGCGCATTCAGCGCATCGATACCGACGACTTAAGGGCCGATCTCGATGCCGGCAAGGTCGTGGTCGTGGCCGGCTTTCAGGGCATTGACGAAGAGGGCAACATTACCACGCTTGGCCGCGGCGGTTCGGACACCACCGGCGTAGCGCTGGCGGCGTCGCTGGGCGCCGACGAGTGCCAGATCTACACCGACGTCGACGGCGTTTACACCACCGACCCGCGGGTGTGCTCCAAGGCCAGCCGGCTAAAAACCATTACCGTGGAAGAGATGCTTGAGCTTGCTAGCCTGGGCTCCAAGGTGCTGCAGATCCGCGCGGTCGAGTTTGCCGGCAAGTACAACGTCCCGCTCCGGGTGCTGTCGAGCTTTGAGGACGGCCCCGGCACGCTTATTGTTGCAGAATCCGAAAAAGACGAGGACTCCATGGAAGAACCGCTGATTTCCGGCATCGCGTTCAACAAAAACGAAGCCAAACTGACGCTTTTGAACACCCCCGACATTCCCGGCGTCGCCTCGCGCATCCTTGGACCCATTGCCGCGGCCAACATTGAAGTCGACATGATCGTCCAGAACGTGGCGCCCGCCGGCGACTACACCGACTTTACCTTTACCGTGGCCAAAAGCGACTACAAGGCCACCAAAAAGCTCATCGAAGAAACCATCCTGCCCGACCTGGGCGGCGGCGAGCTGCGCGGCGACGACAACATCGCCAAGGTGTCGCTGGTCGGCGTGGGCATGCGCTCTCACGCCGGCGTGGCGTCGAAGATGTTCCGCGTGCTGGCGGAAGAGAACGTTAATATCCGTATGGTGTCTACCTCTGAGATCAAGATTTCCGTGGTGATCGACGAAAAACACATGGAGCTTGCGGTCAAGGCGCTGCACAAGGCGTTCGGCCTGGACCAGGCCGATATTGAAGAAGACTAACGACCCCATCGTTATAACCTTCTACGCTGGTAAAGCTTTCCCTGCTAACGTATTGCGGCGCGCTCTAACTTAACGGGGAGGGGTGGCGTTAAACGCCAGCGCCGCCGGCGTTGGCGACCCCGTTGCCATAAAATGTCTGAGAAGGAGATCAGCCATGCTTATCCTGACTCGCCGCATTGGCGAAACCCTGATGATCGGTGATGAGATCACCGTGACGGTGCTCGGTGTAAAGGGCAATCAGGTGCGTATCGGCGTGAATGCGCCCAAAGACGTGGCTGTCCATCGCGAAGAAATTTACCAGCGTATTCAGCGCGAGATCGATGACGAAGAAAGCGACGAAAGCTGAAGCGCGGCGGCCCACCCCGCCGTGCCCGCCGGGTAGCGACGGCAACCCGGTGAAAGCATGAAAAAAACGGCGCAGGGGTAGACAGCCCTCGCTCAAGTCGGTAATATTCGCGCCGTGCCGTTGAGGAGAGGTGGCCGAGTGGCTGAAGGCGCTCCCCTGCTAAGGGAGTATAGGGTTTATAGCCCTATCGAGGGTTCGAATCCCTCTCTCTCCGCCATGACTGCACGACAAGAGGGTAAGCGCCCGTAGCTCAGCTGGATAGAGTACCTGACTACGAATCAGGTGGTCGGAGGTTCGAATCCTCCCGGGCGCACCATCTTCCAGAGGATCAAGCGTTGCTTGCAACGTTCCTGCACAAGTGCTGTTTGGGTTCAACCGCGAGTCTGAACAATGTTGCGCAGGTAAAGCCTGAAAAAGCGCCCGTAGCTCAGCTGGATAGAGTACCTGACTACGAATCAGGTGGTCGGAGGTTCGAATCCTCCCGGGCGCACCAGATTTTGTTAACCCGCCTTCCTCATGGAAGGCGGGTTTTCTTTGTGCGCCAGGCATGGCGCGTAGCACCGACAGGTGCTGTTCCCGGGGGTAGTGCCCCGGGATGACTTGGGGGTGAGAGTCCCCTACGGACCTTGATAGCGGGAACCGTTAGCCGAACAGCAAGGGTGTCCGTCGCGAGGCGGAATCTGAAGGAAGCTGCAGGCAAACTCCCGGCCCGACGAACAGGAATCGCATATGAGGCAGCCACATCTGGGCGAGAGGGCAATGAGACTCGAAGCCCAATAGCTATCCGGAAGGTGTGGAGGTAAATGCGGCGGGTAGATGGGAGGAAGGTCGCGCGTCTTACCCTGGGAGGTCTGGTGGTCTGCCACGGTGCTACCGGCGTCGAGAGGCGACGGGATGGACCGCCAGACGTCAGCCGAGGCCATAGTAAGTGCCGACTCACCCCGGCACCAAGGGCCGAACATGAAGAACCGCGAGTAGGCGATGACGTCTCGAGGATCGATCATGAAGACAGAAAGTGGCGCTAATACCGTCACCCACCCAGAGGGGCAGGGGCAGTACCCCGAGCTCCAGCCGGTGGGCGTCGAGACGGTCCCGGCGTCGTTATCGTGGACGAAAGCGGAGTCCGCCTCGCTCATGGAAGCGGTGGTCGCCACCGACAACATGCAGCGGGCTTACCGGAGGGTGGTCGCCAACAAGGGGGCACCGGGTGCCGATGGCATGTCGGTGGACCAACTGGCCGACCACCTGAAGCAATACTGGCCGACGCTGCGCGAGCGGCTGCTGGCCGGAGAGTACCACCCCAGCCCGGTCCGAGCCGTCGAGATCCCCAAGCCCAAGGGCGGGACGCGTCAGCTCGGCATCCCCACGGTCAGTGACCGGCTGATCCAACAGGCGCTGCTGCAGGTGCTGACGCCGCTCTTCGATCCGGGCTTCTCCGCATCGAGCTACGGTTACCGCCCCCAACGCAGTGCTCAGCAGGCCGTCTCGGCCATGAAGGACCATGTCGCGGCTGGCCACCGTTGGGTGGTCGATCTCGATCTGGAAGCCTTCTTCGATCGGGTGAACCACGACCTGCTGATGGCGCGGGTCGCGCGTCGCGTCCGCGACAAGCGGGTGCTGCGCCTGATTCGCCGCTACCTGGAGGCCGGCATGTTCCAGGACAGCCTGGTCTCACCACGTCGGCAGGGAACACCTCAGGGCGGACCGCTGAGTCCGCTGATGGCGAATATCCTGCTGGATGACGTGGACAAGGAGCTGGAACGCCGCGGCCACCGCTTCTGCCGTTACGCCGACGACATACAGGTGTATGTCAGGAGTCGGCGAGCGGGCGAGCGCGTCATGGCCAGCCTGAGTGATTTTCTCGAGAATTCGCTCCGGCTGACGGTCAATCGCGACAAAAGTGCGGTGGACCGACCCTGGAGCCGGGGATACCTAGGCTACACGCTGACTCGGCACAAGCTGCCGAAGTTGACGCTGGCCAAGGCCAGCCTGCAGCGCCTGGTGCAATGTGTCCGCGATATCCTCAAACGCGGCAGGGGGCGCAGCATTCGGCGTATCACCAGAGAGCTGGCTCCCGTCCTGCGGGGCTGGGCCAGCTACTTCAGTCTCGTTGACGTGAAGCGACCGCTGGAAGCGCTGGATAGCTGGGTACGTCGCCGACTGCGTTGTGTGATCTGGCGGCAGTGGAAACGTCCAAAGACCCGGCGCCGCAAGCTTCTGGCGCTGGGCTTGGATGGTCAGCGTGCCTGGAAGTCAGCGGGGAATGGGCGAGGTCCCTGGTGGAATGCCGGCGCCTCGCACATGAATCAGGCCCTGTCACGCAAGTGGTTCGATCGGCAGGGCATGATCTCGGTACTCGATACGGTAAGAGGGCTTAACCGTTCTTCATGAACCGCCGTATACCGAACGGTACGTACGGTGGTGTGGGAGGGCGCCGGGGGCAACCCCGGCCCCTACCCGATTTTATGCCGTGTCGACGAGGGGCGGGGTGTTTGCTGCCGGTTCAGCGAGCGCCTCAAGCAGCGCATCCAGATCCGTCAGGCGCTTGACGCGCTGGAAGTGCGCGCCGGCTTCGACGTTGCCCTGGCGCATCTGCGAAAGCCACTGCTTGACCAGCGAGGTGACGATGCGCTCGGGCAGCTTTTGCCGCTGGCGGCGGGCGTAGTCCGTGAGCACGCCGGCGCGCATGGCCCAGGTGGTGTCGGCCAGGCGCTCGCCGGTTTGCTGCCAGTGGCGGATGCGGCCGGCAAGCCAAGGGTCGGCAAGCGCGCTGCGGCCGAGCATCACGTCAGCGCAGCCGGAGAGGGTGCGCGCCTTCCAGTAGTCCTCGAGCGTCCAGATATCGCCGTTGGCCACCACGGGGATAGCCAGCCGGCGGCGTATTTTGCCGATCCACTCCCAGTGGGCCGGCGGCCGGTAGCCTTCGTTGCGGGTGCGCGCGTGCACCGTCAGCCGGCAGGCGCCGCCGGCCTCGGCGGCCTGGCCGCAGGCGACGGCCTGGCGGCGGTCGGCAAAGCCCAGGCGGATCTTGGCGGTGACGGGGATTTCCCCGGCGGCGGCGTCCACCACCGCCCGGGTAGCCTGGTAGACCCGCTCCGGGCGGCGCAGAAGCGAGGCGCCGCCGTCGTGGCGGTTGACCAGCTTGGCCGGGCAGCCGAAGTTGATGTCGATGGCCGTAGCACCCAGCCTGACCGCCTGATGGGCGTTGGCGGCAAGCGCCCGGCTGTCCGAGCCCAGCAGCTGAAGGTGCACCGGCACGCCGGTGGGCGTAGCGTTGGCCCCGGTTTCAAGCTCCGGGCAGTGTTTGTAGAACACCCGGGGCGGCAGGCGGGCGTCTACCACGCGAACAAACTCGGTGACGGTCCAGTCAAAACCCGGGCGGGCGGTAAGAAGCTCACGGGTCAGGGCGTCGATTACGCCTTCCATGGGGGCAAGGCCGATCCGGCCGTATGGCGTACGGCGGCTCATGGGGTGGCGTCTTGGGTAGCGGCGGTTAAGGTGACGCCGGCTTTCAGGCGGTTTTCCAGCGGTGCCGGGTCAACCGCTGCGTCCCGAGGCCAGGCAAGCGTCAGGCAAACGCCTTCGCCGTCGTAGTCGGCGCCGGTGACGGGAATGTCGTTATCGCTGCACCAGGCGCGGGCCTCGGCTTCCTGGGCAAAATCGAGCCGCAGGGTGTAGGCGTCGCGCTCGACGACCTCCCGGGTGGGCAGGCTTTCAAGGGCGGTGCTCACCGCTTGGGCATAGGCGCGGGCAAGCCCGCCGGTACCGAGCTTGGTGCCGCCAAAATAGCGGATGACCACGCAGCCGAGCTCACCCAGGCCGCTGCCGTCCAGCACCTGATACATCGGCCGACCGGCGGTGCCGCCGGGCTCGCCGTCGTCGGAAAAGCCGATGTCCTGCTGCTCGCCGGGCGGGCCGGCAATAAAGGCCGTGCAGTGATGGCTGGCGCCCGGGTGGGCGCTTTTGGCCGCGGCCAGCAGGGTGTCGAAATCACCCGGGGTAGGCGTATGGCACAGCCAGGCAATGAACCGGCTTTTCTCGACGTCGATCTCCGCGTAGTGGGGTGAATCCGGCGCCGGTCGGGGAATGAAGTAGCGCATTAATGCTCCGTTGCATGATGCTCGGTGCCCATGACCAGGCTCAGCACCTCGATGTCGCGATTGTGCAGAAATACCGCCGGCCGTTCGTCGCCGGCAAAGATCAGGTGCAGACCGTCGCGCTTGATGATGAGCTGCTCAAGCGTCAGGGTGCGCTGGTTGATTTCTGCCGTGGCCGTTTCATGGGCGCCGTGCTGAAGGCGGCGGATGATGATGACATCACCGGTGAACAGCTGGCAATCGCGCGGGTCGTGGCGGCGCACCCGGATGGCATAGGTGTTGCGTATCGCGCAGCGACGGCCGGCGCGGCGTAGGCCGCGGCCGGAAGCGGGGGCGGGAGCAGTCGGCAGGGTAGCGGGCTGGGCAAGCATCGGGCATCTCCGGTAACGGCAAGCCGGTCGCACTCGGGCAGGGAGGCCTGTACCGGTGCGGCGAGGCTTGTAATCCATACGCTGGATTTATTTACATGGTTTTCTATACAGCTTTATAGAGTCTATCTGTTTTTAAATACAGTTAAAGGGCCGGCCGGACGTTTCCCTTACCGGCCGCTTTGCTGCCGGGCGCTCAAGGGCGGCAAAGCGGCGCCGTCTCTGCGGCCGTGAGTCGCAGGACGACTGGCGAGCGGCGGGCTTTACCTGTAAAGTCCCAGCGCCATCGTCTGCCTGGAGAGACCTCTTGAGCCTGTGCCTTCAAGCCCGGAAACTTGCCTGCGAGCGCGATGACCGCTGGCTGTTTACCGATCTCGACGTGGATATCCAAAGCGGTGAAATTGTGCGCGTAGAGGGGCCCAACGGCTGTGGCAAAACGACGCTGTTGAAGATTCTCGCGGGCCAGCTGAGTGACTATGAAGGGGCGCTTTTCTGGAACGGCCAGCCCCTGCACAAGGCGCGGGAGTCGTTTCTGGCCAATTTGCTGTATCTGGGCCATGCGCCGGGGGTCAAGGCGGGGCTTTCACCGCTGGAAAACCTGGCCTGGTACCAGGCCCTGGGCGGCGAGCGCGGCCGCGAGACCGGGCGCCTCGAGGCGCTGGCCAACGTCGGCCTCGCGGGGTTTGAAGACGTGCCCGCCGGGCAGCTCTCGGCGGGCCAGCAGCGCCGGGTGGCGCTGGCGCGGCTGACGCTCACGCCGCGCGCGCTGTGGGTGCTTGACGAGCCCTTCACCGCCATCGACCGCGACGGCGTGGCGGCGCTGGAGGCCGCACTTGACGCCCATGCGCGGGCCGGGGGCTGCGTGATTGTGACCACGCACCACGAGCTGGCAGCGTCTTCGCGGCTGCGGCGACTGCCGCTGGGCAACAAGGGCGGGCCGGAGCACTAAAGGCGGTAAGTAATGGACAAGACCATGGCGGACGACACAACACTGACGGCAAGCCCGCGGCAACCCGCCGACCCGGAGGCGATTGGCGAGCTTAAGGAGGCCCGGGGCGGGGCGGCCGTCGCGCTTACGGCGACGCTCAGGCGCGATCTGGTGCTGATGCTGCGAAGCCGCGGCGAGGTGATCAACCCGCTGGTGTTTTTTGCCTTGGTGATCACCCTGTTTCCCATCGGTATCTCGCCGGATCCGGATCTTTTGCAGCGCATCGCGCCGGGGCTTTTGTGGGTGGCCGCGCTGCTTGCCGCGCTGCTCTCGCTGGATAGCCTGTTTCGCGGCGACTTTGAGGACGGCAGCCTCGAGCAGCTGCTGCTTGCGCCCCAGCCGCTGGCGGCGCTGTCGCTTGCCAAGGTGGCGGTGCATTGGCTGTTGACCGGGCTGCCGCTTGCGCTGATGGCGCCGGTGCTGGGCGTCATGCTTTCGCTGCCGGCGGGAAGCTACGGCGTGCTGTCGCTGTCGCTGGCGCTGGGTAGCGCCAGCCTGAGCCTCATCGGCGCCATCGGCGCGGCGCTGACGGTGGGTCTTTCCCGGGGCGGCGTGCTGCTGTCGCTTTTGGTGCTGCCGCTTTATATCCCCGTGCTCATCTTCGGCGCCGGGGCCGTGCAGGCCGCTATCATGGGCGACGGCGCCGGGGCGCATCTGGCGATACTCGGGGCGCTGCTGGCGGCGTCGCTGGCGCTCTCGCCCTGGGCGATTGCCGCCGCGCTGCGTATTAGTCTCAACGGTTGAGGAAAACCACTATGTGGGCGTTTATTCACAAGCTCGGGTCGCCTAAATGGTTTTATGCCATCAGTGCCAGACTGCAGCCCTGGTTCTGGGCCCTGGCGGCGGTGCTGATCGTCGCCGGCACCGTCTGGGGGCTGGCCTTCGCCCCGGCCGACTATCAGCAGGGCAACAGTTTCCGCATTATCTATATCCACGTGCCGGCGGCGTTTCTGGCCCAGTCGGTGTTTATCAGCATGGCCGCCGCGGGGCTGGTGTTCATGGTCTGGAAAATCAAGATCGCCGACATGGCCGCCAAGGTCATGGCGCCGTTTGGTGCGGCGATGACGTTCGTTGCGCTGTTTTCCGGCGCGGTGTGGGGCGTGCCCACCTGGGGCACCTGGTGGATGTGGGACGCCCGCCTGACGTCGATGCTGATCCTGCTGTTTCTGTACCTGGGGGTTATTGCCCTGCGCGGCGCCTTTTCCAGCCGCGACGGCGGCGCCCGGGCGGCGTCGGTGTTGGCCATGGTCGGGGTGATTAATATCCCTATCATCAAATACTCGGTGGACTGGTGGTACACCCTGCACCAGCCGGCCACCTTCAGCGTGACGTCAAGACCGGCGATGCCCGTCGACATGTGGCTGCCGCTGCTGGTGATGGTGCTTGGCTTCTACAGCTTTTTCATCGCCCTGACGCTGATGCGCACGCGCAGCGAGATCCTGCGCCGGGAGTCTCGCAAACGCTGGGTCCGAGAGCTTTTCCAGGAGACGCGATAGATGGCGTTTACTTCGTTTGCTGATTTTATCGCCATGGGCGGCCACGCGCCTTACGTGTGGTCGGCCTGGGGCGTTACGCTGTTTCTTCTGCTGGCGTCGGTATGGCATGCGCGCCTCGAGCGTCGCCAGCTCACCAAGGGACTTGAGCGCCGCGAGCGGCGTGAGCAGGCGCAGCGTAGCGCGCCCAGGTCCGGCACCGCGGAACCCGCGGCCGAAGGCGGAGGTCACTATGACACCTAAGCGCAAGCAGAAACTCTTTGTCATCCTCGGCCTGGTCAGCCTGGCCGCCGTAGCCGTGGGGCTGACGCTTTACGCCCTGCGCAGCAACATCAACCTGTTTTTCAGCCCGGTGGAAATCGCCGAGGGCAATGCGCCCATCGAGCGCCAGATACGCGCCGGCGGCATGGTCAAGGAAGGCACCGTGGCGCGCGATCCGGAAAGCCTTAATGTCGAGTTCACCGTGACCGACTATGTTGGCGAGCTTGACGTTTATTTCAGCGGGATACTGCCGGACCTGTTCCGCGAAGGGCAGGGTGTGGTAATCGTTGGCGAGCTGCAGGAAAACGGCCGCTTTCGCGCCGATCAGGTGATGGCGCGCCACGACGAAAACTATATGCCGCCGGAAGTGGCCGATGCGCTGGAAGAAGCGGGCTACCAGCCCTCGGACTACGCCGAGAAGGCCGCCGAGTCGGCCGCCGGCAGCTAGCCGCGCCGGCAATGGCCCTGACCGCGACCCGCGTAACGATTTTGACAGACCCTGACACCGACGCCGCAGCTACTTTCGCAGCTGCTCCCGCGATACCGGAGCGCCCATGTTGACGAAAATGATTCCTGAAATTGGCCATTTTGCGCTGATCATTGCGCTGATGATGGCGTTGCTGCAGGCGGTGGTGCCGCTTGCCGGTGCCGCCACCCGGCGGCCGCTGTGGATGGCCTTTGACCGGCCCATGGCCGCCGGGCAGTTTGTGTTTCTCGCCATTGCCTATCTGTGCCTCACGGCAAGCTACATGCTGGATGATTTCAGCGTGGCCACCGTGGCCAACAACTCCAACTCGCTGCTGCCGTGGTACTACAAGCTAAGCGCGGTGTGGGGCAACCACGAAGGCTCGGTGCTTTTATGGAGTTTGATGCTCTCGGTCTGGGGGCTTTTGGCATCGCTTTGGTCGCGCAAGCTGCCCCGGGACATGGTGGCCCGGGTGACCGGCATTCTGGGGACGATCGGCGCCGGCTTCCTGCTGTTTGTGCTGGTCACCTCCAACCCCTTCGCGCGGCTCTTGCCCAACATGCCCGACGACGGCACCGACCTGAACCCGCTGCTCCAGGACTTTGGCCTGGTGGTGCACCCGCCGATGCTGTACATGGGCTACGTGGGCTTTTCGGTGGTGTTTGCCTTTGCCATTGCCGCGCTGCTGGGCGGGCGGCTTGACGCCGCCTGGACCCGCTGGGCGCGCCCCTGGACCAACGCCGCCTGGGCGTTTCTCACGGTGGGGATTGCGCTCGGCAGCTGGTGGGCCTACTACGAGCTTGGCTGGGGCGGCTGGTGGTTCTGGGACCCGGTGGAAAACGCCTCATTACTGCCCTGGCTTGCGGGCACGGCGCTCATCCACTCCCTGGCGGTGACCGAAAAGCGCGGCTCGTTCAAGAGCTGGACGGTACTTTTGGCCATTGCCACCTTTTCGCTGTCGCTGATGGGCACCTTCCTGGTGCGCTCCGGCGTGCTCACCTCGGTCCACGCCTTTGCCAACGACCCGTCCCGGGGGCTCTTTATCCTGGTGCTTTTGGCCATCACCGTGACGCTGTCGCTGCTGGTGTTCGCCCTGCGCGCGCCGCGGGTGAGCCACAAGGTCGGGTTTAACTGGCTGTCCCGGGATTCGCTCCTGCTGGTCAACAACATCCTGCTGGTTATCTTGACCGTGACTGTGCTCTTGGGCACGCTCTACCCGCTCATTCTCGACGCCCTGGGGCTTGGCAAGATCAGCGTGGGCCCGCCGTACTTCAACGCGCTGTTCGTGCCGCTGGTAACGATCATGAGCCTGTTCATGGGGCTTGGGCCGATCGCCCGCTGGAAGCAGATGCCGGGCCGGGAGCTTGTCTCCCGGGTATGGCTTTCCGGCGTGGCCGCGGTGGTGCTGGGCGCGACTATCCCGCTGTTTTACGGGCCCGAATGGAACGCCAAGGTCATGCTCGGCATGATACTGGCGCTGTGGATCGTGCTGCCCATGGTGCGCGATATCGTCTCCCGGGTGCGTTCGGCCAGCAGCGTGGGCCGCGGCTTCAGGCGGATTTCGCTGTCCTACTGGGGCATGGTGCTTGGCCACCTGGGGATTGCGGTGACCATGGTTGGTGTGGCCGTGGTGTCCAACGATAACATCGAACGCAACGTGCGCATGGCGCCGGGCGATTCGGTGGAAATGGCCGGCTATACCTTCCACATGCAGGACTTTACCGAGCGCCGCGGGCCCAACTACCTCGCCGACACCGGGATTATCCGCGTCGAGCGCGAAAACGGCAGCCATTTCATGATGCGCCCGGAAAAGCGTCTGTATCTGGCGACCGGCATGCCCATGACCCAGGTGGCGCTGCGCGCCGGCTTCACCCGCGACCTTTACGTGGCCATGGGCGAAGACCTCGGCGACGGCAGCTGGGCCATTCGCCTGCAGTACAAGCCCCTGGTGCGCTGGCTGTGGCTTGGCGGGCTGCTGATGGCGGCCGGCGGCGTGCTCGCGGTGATCGACAAGCGCTATCGCCGGGTGCGGGTGCCGGGGCGTAACCGCCGCGTCGAGCGCGCCAACGCCACGGGCGTGCCCACATCCGCGGAGGCGAGCGCATGAAGCGTCGATTGCTGCTGTTTTTGCCGCTCATCGCCTTTCTGGGGCTCGCGGCGTTTTTCTACTACCGGCTGGGCATGGACCCGTCGTACCGCGACTCGGCGCTGATCGCCCGGGAATTTCCCGCCTTCAGCACCTCGACCCTCGACGACCCCAACCGCACCGTGGATGAAAGCCTGCTCGAAGGCGAGGTCACCCTGGTCAACGTCTGGGGCGAGTGGTGCCCGGCGTGCAAGCAGGAAATGCCCCAGCTGCTGGATCTGGAGGATCGCGGTATCCGCATGGTGGGCGTCAATTATCGCGATACCCGGGACAAGGCCCACCAGTTCCTCGACGAGTTCGGCGACCCGTTTGAGGTCAATATTTTCGACCCCGAAGGCGACCTGGGCTTTGATCTTGGCGTCTACGGCGCCCCGGAAACCTTTCTGGTGGATGCCGACGGGGTCATCCGCTATCACCACACGGGCTATATCGCCCCCGAAGACGTGCGCGACGTGATCGTGCCGGAGGTGGAAAAATGGCGCCGCTGATTCGCTGGCTAACGGCTGCCCTGTTGCTGGTCTGCGCCACCCAGGCAGTGGGGGACAGCATCGAAATACGCGACTTCGACACCCCGGTGATGAAGGAGCGCTACCGCGACCTCACCGGGTCCATGCGCTGTCCGCTGTGCGAAAACCAGGCCATCAACGACTCCGATGCGCCCATTTCCGGCGATATGCGCGACCGCGTGTACATGCTGCTGCAGGACGGCCAGTCGGACACGGAAATCATCAACCACATGGTGGACCGCTTCGGCGAGTACATACTGTACAACCCGCGGCTGGAAAACCGCACCTACCTGCTCTGGGGCATCCCCCTGGCGCTGCTGCTCGCCGGCGCTCTGCTGGTAGTGCTTATCGTACGCGCGCGGCGCAGCGCTTCGTCGGCTTCGCTGAGTGCCGAGGAGCGCGCCCGCCTTGATGCATTGATTAACCGCAAGAGGTCGCCATGACACCGCTGTGGATCGGGTTTGCCGTACTGCTGGCCCTCGCGCTCTGGTTTCTGGTGCTGCCGCTGCGCCAGTCGCGCCGCCTGCACGACACCCTGGCCGAAGACGAAGCCAACGACACCGCTGCCGAACAGAACGTAGCGATATTCAAGCGCCGCAAGGCCTCCCTGGATGCCGCCCGGGAGCGCGGCGATATCGACGAGGCGCAGTACGAAGAAGACCGCCTGGAGCTTGAGCGCAGCCTGCTCGACGACACTCGGCGGCTGTCGCACCGCCCGCTGGGCAATGCCTCTGCCGGTCGCATTGCCGTGCCGCTGATTATGGTAGGCGTGGTGCTGGCAAGCGTCTTCTGGTACCAGCAGCAGGGCGCCGAAGGCGACCTGGCGCTGTACGCCGTGCAGCAGGACGTGCAGAACGACCCCGAAGGGTCGCTTTCTACCTATCTTGAGCGCATGGAAGCCCAGGCCGAGCGCCAGCCGGACAACCCCAGCGTCTGGGGCGAGCTGTTTCCGCTCTACCGCCAGACCAACCAGCCGGAGAAAGCCGCCGATGCGCTTGAGCACCTGATCGAGCTGGAGGGGCGCCAGGCATCGCTTCTGGCCCAGCTGGCGCAGATTCGCTTTTTCATGGCCGACCGCGAGCTCACCGCCGAAGTGCAGTCGCTGGTCGATGAAATCCGCCAGAAGGATCCCCGCGAGCCGACCATGCTCGGCGTCATGGGCATCCACGCCTTCGAGAGCGGCGACTACGAAGCGGCCATCGACCGCTGGCGCCGGGCGGTGGCCAACGTGCAGAATCCGGACACCGTAGAGTCGCTCAAGCAGGGGATCGAAGTCGCCCAGCAGCGGCTGGGTATCGAGCCCGACGCCACTGGCGACGCCGGTCACGGAGTTAGCGTCAAGGTCGCCCTGGACGACTCCCTGCGCGACCAGGCGCCGAATGATGCCACGGTGTTCATCACCGCCCGGGATCTGGAAGGCGAGAAGCCGCCGCTGGCCGTGGTGCGCACCACGGTGTCGGCGCTCCCCGAGACCGTCACGCTGAGTGAAAACGATGCCATGTCGCCCCAGGCCTCCATCGCCGGCGAGGACAGCGTCCGCCTGGTCGTGCGCGTGTCGCCCTCGGGGCAGGCCACGCCGCAGCCGGGTGATCTGTTCGGCGACGTCGACAACGTTTCCGTGGGGGCGCTTGAGGACAGCGACACCGTGGACGTCACCGTCAACCGCGTCTTCAAGTAAGCCCGTGAAGCCATGCGTTTAACCGCCATCCGTCTGGCCGGGTTCAAATCCTTTGTGGACCCGGTCAGCGTGCCCTTTGACGGCAACATGACCGCCATTGTCGGCCCCAACGGCTGCGGCAAGTCGAACATCATCGACGCCGTGCGCTGGGTGATGGGGGAGTCCTCGGCCAAGACCCTGCGCGGCGAATCCATGGCCGACGTGATCTTCAACGGCTCCACCGGGCGCAAGCCCGTGGGCCAGGCCTCCATCGAGCTCAAGTTCGACAACCGCGACGGCGCCATGGGCGGCATGTACGCCCAGTACGCCGAAATCGCGGTCCGGCGCCAGGTCACCCGGGACGGCCAGTCGACCTACTTCTTCAACGGTCAGAAATGCCGCCGCCGCGACATCGCCGATTTGTTCATGGGCACGGGACTCGGCCCGCGCTCCTACGCCATCATCGGCCAGGGGATGATTTCCCGGCTGATCGAGGCGCGGCCGGACGATCTGCGCGCCACGCTTGAAGAGGCCGCGGGGATTTCCAAGTACAAGGAGCGCCGGCGGGAAACCGAAAACCGCATGCGCCGCACCCAGGAAAACCTCGACCGCCTGGACGACATCCGTGAAGAGCTGGACAAGCAGCTCGAACGCTTGAAGCGCCAGGCCGAGGCGGCCAAGCGCTACCAGACCCTCAAACAGCAGGAGCATCGCCTGAAAGGCGAACTGGCGCTGCTGCGCGGCCGGGCCCTGCGCGCCGAGCAGCACCATCAGGAAAGTCGCGTTCGCGAGCTGGAAACCGCCGTGGAAAAAGACGTCTTCGGCGTGCGCCAGTGCGAAACTCGCCTCGAGCAGGCGCGCGAGCAGCACGACGCCCTGAGTGAGGTGCTCGACCGCCACCAGCAGGCGTTTTACGCCACCACCACCCGCATTGCCCGGATCGAGCAGGATCAGAGCCACCGCAAAAGCCGCGAGGCCCAGCTGAAAAGCGACATCGACGCCGCCCGCCGGGAGCGCGACGAGCAGCGCCGGGTGAGCGAAGGCGACGGCGAACGGCTGGCGGCTATCGGCGAGCGCCTGGACAGCCTGCTGCCGGACATGGAGACGCTGGAAGAGCAGCTGGAAACCCTCGACGCCGAGCTGGCCGACGCCGCCCCGGCGCTGGACGCCGCGGAGGAGGCTCAGAACGCCGCCGACGAAAGCTGGCGCGAAGCCAGCCGCGACGCCGAGCGCGGCCAGGATCAGCTGCGCGACCTGGAGCAGCGCATCCAGCGCCTGCGCGCCGAGCGCGAGCGCCGCCGGGGCCAGCGCGGCGACATGGACGACCTTGCCGCGCACAGGGAAAGCCACGCCGAGCGGCAGGCCGCACTGGAAGACGCCGAGCGCGAGGCCGAACGCCTGACCGAGCAGCGCGAGCACAGCCGCGAGGCTCTGGCCCGCTCCCGGGATGCCCAGAACGAGCAGAGCCGCCGAAGGGACGAGGCGCAGGCCGCGCTCAGCCGCCTCGAAGGCGAGCAGGCCTCGCTGCAAACGCTGATCGACGCGGCGCTCGCCGACCACGACCCGGCCATTGACGCCGCCCTGGCCGAGCGCGGGCTTGCACAGGCGCCAAGGCTTGGCGAGGCCATCGACGTCGCCGCCGGCTGGGAAGCGGCGGTCTCCTGGCTGCTGGCGCCTTGGCTTGGCGCCCGCCTGGCGGCGCCGGCATCGCTTGCCGCGCAGCCCGAGGCGCTCGCCGCCGACTGGTGCCTGCTGGATCACACCGAGGCGCCGGCGCCTTCCGGCACTCTGGCCGAACAGGTCACCGGCGCCGGCGCCCTGGTGCACTGGCTGGGCCGCATCCGCTGCGTGGATACCGCTGCCGAGGCCGGCGCGCTGGCGTCCACGCTTGACCACGGCGAGAGCGTGCTCAGCCGCGACGGCGTCTGGCAGGGGCCGGGCTTCGTCCGCCAGCAGGCCGAAGGCGAAGGCGTCGACGCGCTGCTGGTCACCCGCCGGCGCTACGCCGAGCTTGCCGCGCAGCAGGAAAAGCAGCAGGCGGCGCTGGAGCAGGTCCAGCGCGAGCTGGACGACAGCAGCGAACGGCTGAGGGCACTCGAGGCGGCCGGGGAAGATCACGCTCGCCAGGAGCGCGAGCACGCCGCCACCCTGCAGCAGGCGGCCCTGGCCGAGCGCAGCCAGGCTCAGCGCATCGAACACCTGCAAAGTCGCGCCGCCGAGCTTGACGAAGAGCTTGCCCGGCTGGAAGAAGACGACGCCGAGCTGACGCTTGCGCTCGAGGAGCAGCGCGAACGCTGGGGCGAGGCCATGGAGCGCCTGGAGCAGGCCACCGGGCAGCGCGAAGACGCCCGGGCCGAAAGCCAGCGGCAGCGCGAACAGCGCCAGCGCCTCGAGCAGCAGCAGGCGCCGCTGAAGGCTCGCCAGCAGGAGCTTGCCATCGAGCGCGAGCGCCTGATGGTCGAACGCGACAGCCTGAACGCCCAGCGCGCGCGCAGCGACGAAGGCGAGGAGCGCCTGGCGCTGCGCATCGCCGAGCTGGAAGAAAGCCTTGAGGCACTGTTCGAGCCCGACGAGATGGCCGGTGAGGAGCTGGAAGAGCTGCTCCACCAGCGCGAGCAGCAGGAACGCCGACTGACCGACACCAAGGACCAGGCCCAGGCGCTGGCCGAACAGCTACGCACCGACGAGCTGGCGCGGCAGAACCACGAGCGCACCCTCGAGCAAAGCCGCGAGCAGCTTCAGCAGCGGCGCATGGACGCCCAGGCGCTGACGCTGAAGGCAACCGCTCAGGACGAGCAGCTGGCCGAGCTTGAGCTCGACGCCGATACCCTGGGGGAGACCCTGCCTGCTGATGCCGACGAGTCGCGCTGGCAGGCCACGCTCGAGTCCACCACGGATAAAATACGCAGGCTTGGGGCGATCAACCTCGCCGCCATCGAGGAATACGACCAGCAGGCCGAGCGGCGCAACTACCTGGAAGCCCAGCACGAGGAGCTCACCGAGGCCCTGGAGACGCTTGAACGAGCCATTCGGCGCATCGACCAGGAAACCCGGGTGCGCTTCAAGTCCACTTTCGAAGAAGTGGACGCCGGGCTGCAGGCGCTGTTTCCCCGGGTGTTCGGCGGCGGCACGGCCTGGCTTGCGCTCACCGGGGACGACCTGCTGGAAACCGGCGTTGCCATCATGGCGCGCCCTCCGGGCAAGAAGAACAGCACCATTCATCTGCTTTCCGGCGGCGAAAAGGCGCTCACTGCGCTGTCGCTGGTGTTTGCCATCTTCCAGCTCAACCCGGCGCCGTTTTGCATGCTCGACGAAGTGGACGCGCCGCTGGACGACGCCAACGTGGGGCGCTATGCCAAGCTGGTGAAGGAGATGTCGGAAAGCGTGCAGTTCATCTACATTACCCATAACAAGATCGCCATGGAGGCATCCGAGCGCCTGATGGGGGTGACCATGCAGGAACCCGGCGTCTCACGGCTGGTTGCGGTAGGCGTGGAAGAAGCCGCTGCGCTTGCCGACGATACCGCTTGATAATGTAAATATACGGTTAGCAGAGAGGCTAAAATCGGGAAAAAACGGCGCTAAAAGGTGAGATTTCGCAAAAACTGGCGCTTCTCATGGCGCTCGGGCTATGCTTGCGGTAGAAGTACAGGCAGGATTCATCGTGTTGCCGGGTACGAAATAGCATTAACGGCAGGAGACGCGGCAGACGATAGCGCTTGAGATATAGTATTTGAGATAGCGTTTGAGAGAGTATTTGAGATAGCGTTTGAGAGAGTATTTGAGATAGCGTTCGAGAAAGTATTTGAGATAGCGTTCGAGAAAGTATTTGAGATAGCGTTCGAGAAAGTATTCAGCATGGCATATTCAAACGCGCGGTAAAGCGTAGCGGTAAATAGCAACGTGACAACGGCAGCGGCAAACAAGAAGCTGTAATTTTATACAGCATAACACGACAACGAGGCTTTGCCACCGGTGAAGGCAATCGGTAAAAGCAGCCGGCAGCATCAAGCCGGAAAACGACCCATGGAAAGTGCGACATGGAACTAAGAGAGTGGCTAATCATTTTAGGGCTGGCGCTGGTTTCGCTCATCGTCATTGACGGCGTGCGCCGGCTTCAGCGCCAGCGTCGGGTTCCGCGTCTGGATCAGGCACGGGGCAGCGCCGATGCGCAGGGCAAGACCGATGCCCGGGACCCTGAAGCCGCCGCGCGCCACGCCGAGCTCGACTGGGAGCTGCCCAACGGCGGCGCCCGGGTAGTGAGCCCGGCGGATTACAGCAACCTGGCCGAAAAGCCGCCGCTCGAGCGCCAGGAACCCGAGCACCCCGGTCCTTCGCGGGTGTTTGCGGAGTCGCGCCGTTCAAGGTTTACCGCCCCCCGCCGCGAGCCGCGCGCTTCGGCCGAGCCGGAAATGGCGATGCCCGAAACTGCCACGCAGCCCACGGCCACGCCCCAGCAGGAGCCCACGCTCGGCGCCGTTCCGCCGCAGCCGGCAGCGCCACAGGCGCCGGCCGACACCGCCGAGGCGCAGCCTGCGCCCGAGCCTGAACGAGAAAGAGAGCAAGAAAAAGAGCAGGCGCCCGAGGAGGAAGCACCGGCCGCTTCCGGCTTCGCCCTGCGCGCCGAGGCCGAAGACGCCCGGGCGCATCAGGTTAGCTACCGCCCGGCGTCGCGCCGCCAGCTGCGCAGCGATACCGTGGGCGAATACGACGACGAGGATGAGGAAGAGTACCGGCTGGTGGATATCGAGGGCATGGGCCGCTCGGTGAAAAAACGCCTTGTCCAGCGCCGCCGGGCACGGCAGGAGGCGAAAAAGCGCCGCCAGGAAGACAAGGCCCGGCGCGCCGATGTCCAGGCCAGGGAGCAGGCCGAACGCCAGGCGCGCAGGCAGCAGGAGCAAGAAGAGAAGCAGCGTCGGCAGGAGGCGCAGCTGGCTGCCAAAGCCGAGCAGGATCGTCTGGCCGCGGAGCAGGAACAGGCCCGTGAAGCCGCGGAGCAAGAACAGGCCCGTGAAGCCGCAGAGCGTCAGCGGCAGGCAGAAGAGGCTCGCCGTGCGCCAACTCAGGAAGCACCCGAGGAGGCTCCGGAGGCCGCCTACCCGCCCGAGGACGACTTCCGCCCGGCAAGCCAGCCGGCCATGGAGCCGATTCTCGAGAAGGCCCTGCGCAACGACGTCCCCGGCGGCTACGCCCGCAAGACGCTCACCGACGCCGACGAGCTCATCGTCATCAGCGTGATGTCCCGGGACGCCGAGGGCTTTGACGGCCTTCGCCTGCTCGAGCTGCTGATGGCCTGCGGGCTGCGCTATAGCCAGGGGCTGGGCGTTTTCCACCGCTTCGAAACCGAAAGCGAGGACAGCGAGCTGCAGTTTTCCATGGTCAACGTGGTCAAGCCGGGATCGTTCCCGGTGGAAGAGGGCGCGCCCTTCACCTGCCCGGGCATCACCTTTTTGATGCCGCTGCCCGGCGCCGAGGAGAGCGCCGCCGCCTTTGAAGCCATGGTAGAAACCGCCATGGTCGTGGTGCGCCACATGGGCGGCGAGCTCAAGGACGAAAACCACAGCGTAATGACCGCGCAAACCATCGAGTTTGCCCGCCAGCAGGTCCACGAGTTCGAGCGCCGCCACCGGCTGCACCGCCAGCTGCAGGCGCAGTAAAAGCCCGCACCGACGCATTTGTTATTGCACCCGCCCATGAGAGGCGGGTGTTTTTGTTTTATTATGGCGTGCGGTTTACGAGACGCCTGAATTTTCCACTGCCCCTTATTTTTACTCGCGTAAGAGATTCCCATGTGCTCATCTGATTCATCGTCGCCGCCCGCCGCCGTGCGCGACGAGGCCCGGACGCTGCGCGCCGCACTTGACGACGCCAACTATCGCTACTACGTGCGCGACGAGCCGACGCTCACCGACGCCGACTACGACCGCAAGCTGCGCCGGCTGCAGAGTCTTGAGGCCGACTACCCGGCGCTGGTGACCGCTGACTCGCCCACCCAGCGGGTGGGCGCGCCGCCGGCGGATGGCTTCCCCGAAGTCGAACACGCCGTGCCCATGCTCTCGCTTGCCAACGCCTTCAACCGCGAAGACGTCTTTGCCTTTGCCGAGCGCGTGGCCGAACGGCTGGAAGGCACGGCGGAAGAGGTCACCTTCACCGCCGAGCCCAAGCTCGACGGCGCGGCGGTATCGCTGGTCTACGAGCGCGGCGAGCTTGCTAGCGGCGCGACCCGGGGCGACGGGCGTACCGGCGAGGACATCACCTCCAACCTGCGCACCCTGCGGTCGGTGCCGCTGGTTTTGCGCGGCGACGGCGTGCCGGATCTGCTTGAGGTCCGCGGCGAGGTGATCATGCGCCACTCGGGCTTCGAGGCGCTCAACGCCCACGCCAGGGAAACCGGTGCCAAGGTGTTTGCCAACCCGCGCAACGCCGCCGCCGGCAGCCTGCGCCAGCTGGACCCGGCGGTAACCGCGACCCGGCCGCTGGAGTTTCACGCCTACCAGGCCGCGCGCATTGAGCCCGACCAGGGCGATGCCTCCCACAGCGAGCTGATGGCGCGCCTTTCCCGGCTGGGGTTTCGGACCAGCCGCGAACTTGAAATCCTCAAGGGGCCAAAGGCCGTGGCCGACTACTGCGAAGCGCTGGGCGAGCGCCGCGAGGGTCTGGGTTTTGATATCGACGGCGCGGTGATCAAGGTCAACGACCTGCGCCAGCAGCGCGAGCTGGGCTTTGTTGCCCGGGCGCCGCGCTGGGCCACGGCCTGGAAGTTTCCCGCCCAGGAAGAAACCACGCGCCTCGACGACGTCGAGTTTCAGGTCGGGCGCACCGGCGCGATTACCCCGGTGGCGCGGCTCGCGCCGGTGACGGTGGCCGGGGTGACCGTGTCCAATGCTACCCTGCACAACGCCGACGAAATCGCCCGGCTCGACGTGCGCATCGGCGATACGGTGACGATCCGCCGGGCCGGCGACGTTATCCCCCAGGTGGTGCGGGTGGATGTGGACAGGCGGCCCGACGATGCCCGGGAGATCGTTTTTCCCGCGCGCTGCCCGGTGTGCGACTCGGAGGTCGAGCGCCACGAGGGCGAGGTGGTAGCGCGCTGCTCCGGCGGGCTTTTCTGCCCGGCCCAGCGCAAGGAAGCGCTCAAGCACTTTGCCAGCCGCCGGGCGCTGGATATCGACGGGCTGGGCGAAAAGCTCATCGATCAGCTGGTAGAAAACGGCTGGGTGGAAACCCCGGCGGATCTGTTCGCGCTTTCCGTCGAGCGGCTGAAAACCCTGCCGCGCATGGCCGAGAAGTCCTCACAGAACCTGGTTGAGGCGCTGGAAAGCGCCAAAGCTACCACCCTTGCGCGCTTTATCTACGCGCTGGGGATCCGCGAGGTGGGCGAGGCCACCGCCGCCGGCCTGGCCGCGCACTTTGGCACCCTCGATGCCCTGCAGTCCGCCGCTCAGGCCGACCTTGAAGGCGTCAACGACGTCGGGCCGGTAGTCGCCGCCCACGTGCATACCTTTTTCCGCCAGCCGCACAACCGGGAGACCGTGGCCGCCCTGCGCGAGGCCGGGGTGCACTGGGACGAGCAGGAAGTCACCGCCGGCCCCACGCCCCTGGCGGGGCAGACCTGGGTGCTCACCGGCACTTTGGAGAGCATGACTCGGGACGAAGGCAAGGCGCGCCTCCAGGCGCTGGGGGCCAAAGTGGCCGGCAGCGTGTCGAAGAAAACCGCCTGCGTGGTCGCCGGCGACGCGGCGGGAAGCAAGCTTGCCAGGGCCGAAGAGCTGGGGGTCGAGGTGCTGGACGAAGCCGGTTTCGTCGCCCGGCTGGGTGACTGGGAAGCAGGCGAGCCGGATACCGCGACCCCGGACGCAGGTCAGTAAACAGGAGCTTTGGATGAGCCGCTTTATCGAAGTGCCGGCGCGGATGCTGCCGGCGGATACTCTGAACGCGCTGCTGGAAGCCTTTGTCACCCGCCAGGGCTACGACACCACTGACACCACCGGCGCCGGCATGGCCGGCTGGGTCGAGGAGCTAAAGGGCCAGCTCGAGCGGGGTGAGCTGCTGATCGCCCACGACGTAGAGCTTGAGATGACCGAGGTGATGACCCTTGAGCAGTGGCGCCGCTTCGGCCGGGATATCGCCGACGACGAGGAAGAGGGCGATATTTAGCCGTTGCGATATGTCGCCGTTTTATTACCGACCGCCGGCGCCGCGCTCGAGGGCGCGGATCAGCCGCCGGCCGGGGTGCAGGTGGTCGGCGAGCGGACCTTCCACGGGCAGCGGCTCGTCGCAGATTCGTGAGGCGATGACCTCGGCGCACAGCGGCGCGCTTGATAGCCCCCGGGAGCCGTGGGCAGCGCTGATCCACAGGCCGGGATGGTGCGGCCCCGGCGCGCTGAACGACCGGGTGGCGTCCTTGGCCAGGGCGGCGTAGACCTCGCGCCAGGCGTCGGCGTTAGGCACCGGGCCGGCGTAGGGGGTTTTGTCCGGGCTGGCCGCACGAATGCCGGCCCGGCCCCCCATACGCGCCGGGTCAAGCTCGGCGCCGGCCTCCTCGAGCGCGTGATACAGCGCCGGCAGCATGCCTTGAAGCTCGCCGAGATTACCGGCGTGGTCCTCCGCGCGCATGCCGGCGTCGGTCTCGTTGGGCACAAAGCTCGCGCCGACGGTGAGCACGCCGTCGAGCGCCGGCGGGGCGTAGCCCTTGGCGCACACGACCTCTTCCGGGCCCGCTACGCCGTCGGGCAGCGGTATTTCGCTGACCTGGCCGCGCACCGGCTGAAGCGGCAGCGCCTCGGCCTGGGCAAAGCGGTTGGCCAGCTGGGCGCTGGCGATAACCACCTGGTCGGCATAGAGCGCCTGGCCGCTGGCCAGAACCACGCGCCAGCCGCCGTTTGCCTGCTCGAGCGCGACGGCCTCGCCGTATTCAAGCGTAATGCCGGGGTGCTCAAGCAGCCGCTGACACAGCGCCGCCGGGCGCACCCAGCCCGCCTGCGAATAATAAAGCCCCTGCTCGGCGGGGGTGTCCTCGCCGACGCTTTTCCGCCAGTTCGGCGGCTCCCGCAGCGTTACCAGCTCCGCCGGTAGCGGGTGGTTGGCGCAAAAGCGCCGCTGGCGGGCGGCTTCTTTCTCGCCCAGCGCCAGCTGGAGCACCCCGCTTGGCTGCCACAAGGTATGGCCGGGGTCGAGGGTCTCCAGCCAGCGGCGGCTGTGTTCGAGCCCGGCGAGGTAAAAGCGGCTTTGCACGTTGGTGTCCGCCGCCAGCTTGACGTAAAGCGCGCCCTGGCGGTTGCCCGAGCCGCCCGCCGCCGGCGCGGTTTTTTCCACCACGGTAACGTTCACCCCGCGCCGGGCGAGCGCCTCGGCGACGCTCGCCCCGGCAATACCCGCGCCGATAACGACGGCGCTTTGCGCCGCCCGGACAGCGGGCGGGATAAACCAGGGCGTGGCCTGCCGCCGCGTATCGGCGGGCGGAGCGTCGATGTGGCCGGCGAGCATCTCGCGCTTGCGCCCGAACCCGGGCACTTTCTTCCACGTAAAGCCCGCCGCCGCGAGGCCGCGCTTGACCACGCCGGCGCAGGTAAAGGTAGCAAAGGTGGCGCCCGGGCGGGAGCGCGCGGCCATGGTATTAAATAGATCCGGCTGCCACATGCCGGGGTTCTGCGCCGGGGCAAAGCCGTCGAGAAACCAGGCATCCACACGGCCGTCGAGAAGCCCCAGCCGCTCGGCGGCGTCGCCAAAATGCAGGTCCAGGGTGACGCGCTCGTCCAGCCGCAGCCGGTGAACGCCGGCGACGGCGTTCGGCCACTGGCGGCACAGCGATTCGGCGTAAGCGCCGAGCTCGGGCCAGGCGGCGAGCGCCCGGGCGAGGCTTGCGCGCTCAAGCGGGTACTTTTCTGTGGATATCAGGTGCAGCCGGGCGCCGGGCGGGGCGTGGCGGGCAAAGCAGGCCCAGGCGCAAAGCATGTTCAGGCCGGTGCCAAAGCCGGTCTCGCCGATGACAAAGGCGCGAGGCTCGCGCCAGGCGGTAAAGCGCTCGGGTAGGCGATTGGCGTCAAGGAAGACGTGTTCGGTTTCCGCGCGCCCGTCCTGGCGGGAAAAGTACACGTCATCAAAGGCTTGGGAGTGCGGCGCGCCGTTTTCCCAGTCAAGCACCGGGCGCTCGAGGGCCTCAAGCGCGGGCAGGGGAGGAAAGCGCAGTTCGCCGTTTGCGTGGGTCACGAAAGCATCCGCCGTGGGGTAAGAAATGGTTAAAAAATAAACAATCTGTTGAGCCGGGCGCGACTTCTGCCCTGGAGCAAAGCGTCCGCCGGCTTTTCACAGAGTTTTCCACAGCCTTTGTGAAAAACGTGCCCTTGTGTTCAACCAGCGAAACGACGTCGCCCAACGGCGCCGCTTCAGGGCAGCACTTTATTGAACGGCTTGACGCTGACCCAAGCATAGACGCCGGCGATTACGTAAGGGTCGGCGTCGGCCCAGGCCCGGGCGGCGTCGAGGCTTTCAAACTCGGCCACCACTAGGCTGCCGCTGAAGCCCGCCTCGCCGGGGCTGTCGGCGTCGATGGCCGGATGGGGGCCGGCCAGCACCAGGCGGCCTTCGTCGCGCAGGGCTTCGAGCCGGGCCAGGTGGTCCGGGCGAGCGGCCAGGCGGCGCTCCAGGCTCTGTTCGATGTCTTCGCTGATGATGGCGTAAAGCATGGGGATAACTCCTCGAAAGGGAAGCAGTGGACAGGGCGCAATTGACCGCTCTGGCCCGAGCCCGCACTATGGCGGCATAGCCGTGGCGCAGCGCGCCGCCAGACATTTGCGTTCTGACACGCGATGTTCTGACAAGCGGTATTCTGACAAACTCCTTACACGGCGTCATGCCCATGTCTTTATTACTGTCGCCTTTATCACTGCCCGCCACTCTGGACGCCGATCGCCGCTACCCGCTGGATTTCCACATGCACTCCACGGCGTCGGACGGGGCGCTGTCGCCCACCGAGCTGGTGGCGCTGTGCGCCGAGCGCGGCCTTGAGCAGATGGCGCTTACCGACCACGACACCATGGACGGCGTGGCCGAGGCGGCAGCGGCGGCGCGGGAGGCGGGCATCGGTTTTATGCCGGGAAGCGAGCTTTCTACCCGCTGGCAGGGCGTGGGCATTCACGTGGTGGCGTTAATGCCCGACGGCGCACTAAGCCCGCTGGCCGAGGGGCTCGAGCGCCAGCGCCTGGCGCGCATCGAGCGGGCCGGCGTCATCGCCGAGCGGCTGGAAAAGGCCGGCCTGACCGACGCCCTGGCCAAGGCGCGCGCCCAGGCGGGCAGCGATCGCCCGCTGGGCCGGCCGGACTTCGCCCGGGCGCTGGTGGCCGACGGCCTGGTGAAAGACTTTCCCGAGGCGTTCAAGCGCTATCTTGGCAGCGGCAAGAAGGGCGATGTAAAAGCCCAGTGGCCGGAAATCGGCGAGGCCGTGGGTTGGATTGTGGACGCCGGCGGCGTCGCCGCGCTGGCGCACCCGCTGCGCTACGGCCTGACCCGGCGCAAGCGCGGCCTGCTGATGGACAGCTTCGCTGATGCCGGCGGCCAGGCGGTGGAGCTGGTCAGCGGCCAGCAGAACCCGGACGCCACCCGGGACCTGGCGCGCCAGCTGGTGGAGCGCGACATGCACGCCTCCATCGGCAGCGACTTTCATTCCCCCGGCGGCCACGCCGCGCCGGGCAGCATGAGCGTGGTGCCGCGCACCGCGGCACCGCCGATATGGCAGCATCCGCGGCTGCGTCTGAGGTAAAAAGGCCTTTTAACAACACGCAGTTAATAACACGCTGTTGACAACAAGGAGAGGCGACAATGAGCCAGTTTTTTCAGATCCATCCGGAAAATCCGCAGAAGCGTCTGATCGACCAGGCGGTGGAGATTGTCCGCAAGGGCGGGGTGATCGCGTATCCCACCGACTCGGGCTATGCCCTGGGCTGCCACCTGGGCGAAAAGAAGGCCATCGAGAAGATCAAGTGGCTGCGCTCGCTTGACCAGAAGCATAACTTTACCCTGGTGTGCTCGGACCTTTCCGAGATCGGCACCTACGCCAAGCTGGACAACGCCGAGTTCCGCCTGCTCAAGGCGCATACCCCCGGGCCCTATACCTACATCCTCACGGCGACCAGCGAAGTGCCGCGCCTGCTGCTGCATCCCAAGCGCCGCTCCATCGGCGTGCGCGTTCCCGACCACCCGATCACCAACGCGCTCATCAGCGCCCTGGGTCAGCCGCTGATGAGCGTGACGCTGATCCCCGTGGACGACGACCTGCCGATGACCGATCCCGAGGATATCCGCGAGCGCTTCGGTGCGCATCTGGACCTGATCATCGACGGCGGCGCCTGCCACCTGGAGCCCACCAGCGTGATCGACCTGCGCGAGCTGCCGCCGGTGATCGTTCGCGAAGGGCGCGGGGACGTTACGCACTTTCGCGAGTACTAGGTGTCCGTGGCGGGCGGGGTGTCGTCGGTATCGGCGTCCTTGTCCTGGGCCAGGCGCGGGTCTTCGCTGTTTTCATCCAGCCAGGTGCCGCACAGCAGGCAGTAGTAGGCGCGCTTTTCGTGGTGGTCGTGGCCGCAGCCGGGGCAGGCTTCGTCGGAGTAGCGCTCGGCGCGGATGGAGCGGATCACCTGGGCGGAAAACACCCCGGTGGGCACGGCGATGATCGAATACCCCAGCAGCATCAGCAGCATGGTGATCGCCTGGCCCAGCGCGGTGACGGGCACGATGTCGCCGTAGCCCACCGTGGTCATGCTCACAATGGCCCAGTAGATCGACCGAGGGATGCTGGAAAAGCCCGCCGAGTCCGGCTCAATGGTGTACATCAGCGCGGCAAACAGCGTCACCACCATGAGAATGCTCAAAAAGAACAGCAGGATCTGGTGAGTGCTGCGCTTCACCGCGTCCAGCAGCAGCTGCGCCTCGCCGACGAACTCCATCAGCCGCAGGATGCGGAAAATCCGCAGCACCCGCAGCAGGCGGATGATCACCAGCCCCTGGGAGCCGGGGATGACCAGCACCAGCCAGGCGGGGAGGATCGCCAGTATATCGACGATGCCGTAAAAGCTCTTGAGGTACAGCGACGGCCGCTCCAGGCAGTAAATCCGCACCGCCAGCTCCAGAGTAAACAGCACCGTAAGCGTCCATTCCACATAGCTGAACAGCGTGCCGAAGCGATGGTGGTAGACGAGGACGCTGTCCAGCAGAATGGCCGCGGTGCCCAGTAGAATGGTGGCGATCAGGGCGATATCGAAGCCCTTGGCAGCGGGCGTGTCGGACTCGAAAATAATGTGGAAGAGGCGCGTGCGTAGCCCCTCCGCGCCGGGTGTCAGTTCCATGGAGCTTCCCTTCAGTATCATGCCCGCCTAGCGCCGGCGTCGGCCCGGCGAGCGGCGTCTGCCGGGGTCGTGGGTAAATCGCTCAGGCCAGCTTAGCGCAGCGGCGCGCTCCGGGCGAAATAGCGGGCAAGCGCGAGTGCGGCCTGGCCGAAGGCGACGGTGGGCTGGCCGTCCTCACCCAGCTCGCCGGATAGGCGCCGGGCCAGGGCCCGCTCCTCGCCGGCCAGCTGATGATGGCCGGCAAGCTCGGCCAGGGCGCGATGCGCCGCTTGAAAGAAATCCGCCCGGCCGCTGTCATGGCCGGCGTCCAGGGCGAGCAGGGCAAGGTGGAACCGGTCAGCGGCCGTTTGCGCGTCGGGCAGCGGCCAGTCGCCCTTGCCAAGCGCCTCGCCCCGGGCGGCCTTGCTGCTGTCCGAGGGGCGCAGCGCCGCGGTGCCGGCAAGCTCGTCGGCCATTTCCCATAGGGCATCCGGACTGCCGGCCTTGAGCTCAAGCTCCAGCTCGCGAATGGGCGCGCGGCCATCGCCGGCGATGATCTCGCCTTCGTCCAACGCCACTTCTACCACGCTGTGGCGATGGCGCACTTCATAGCGCCGGCGGCTGAAATCGGTGCGCAGCTGCGGGGCAAGCCGCGGCAGAACGTCGCCCTTGAGCGCCTTGATCGGGGCCAGCTCGGCAAGCCCGCCGAGGTCCAGCGCGTCGCCGGCCACTTCCCATTCCCATTCGTTTCTTGTGGACAGCCCGCCGCCGCCGTGGCCGGCGGTTTTCAGCGTTTGCAGGGTAATGCCGTTGACCCGGCGCAGCCGCAGCGCCATGCGGGCCGCGGCCAGGGTACCGGCGGGCGTATCGAAGTAGGTGTTGGCAAGCGCAGAGACGTCCGGGGCGCTGGCGGTTAGCAGCGGATGGCGAACAAGACGCTCGGAGGCGCCGGGGGCGAGCGCCAGCTTGAGTTCGATCTCCCGGGGGGCCGGCGCGTCCGTCTGGGGGGCTGAGTGGGGCATGGCGTGTCCTATCGCGTTAGGTGGCAGTCGGGTTCTATATGACAGCCGGGTGAAGTTTTTATGAACCGGCGAAGTTTTTGTGACGCTGGCAGGGCCAGTCTTTATACTGGCGCCTGCCGTTTTCGGGCTTTTCGACACTAGGTTTTTCCACAACAGGCTTAAAGGCTTTTATGGTTACCTCGAATCCTTTTTCCGCAATGTTTGGCCGCTCGCCATTCCAGCCGCTGCTGGCACACATCGTCAAGGCGAACGAATGTGCCGATCAGCTCCTGCCGTTTTTTGAAGCGACCCTCGCCAGTGACTGGGACAGCGCCGCCAAGCTGCGCGAAAGCGTCACCCGCCTGGAGCACGAGGCCGACGAGCTCAAGACCGAGCTGCGCCTGAACCTGCCCAACACCATGTTTCTGCCGGTGTCGCGCTCGGATCTGCTCGACCTGATCAGCGTACAGGACAAGATCGCCAACAAGGTGCGCGACATTACCGGCATCATGCTCGGGCGCAAGATGCGGGTGCCCGAGTCGCTGGCCGGCCCCATGCGCGACTACATCCGCACCAGCGTAAAGTGCGTAGCCCAGGCGCGCCAGGCGCTGGAGGAGCTTCAGGAGCTATTGGATTCGGCCTTCGGCCGCAACGTCGCCGACGTCATGCAGAACATGATCCGCGAGCTTCACGTGCTGGAGAATCAGACCGACGGCCAGCAGGTCGCCATTCGCCGTCAGCTGTTTGAGCTGGAAGACGAGCTGCCCCCAGTGGACGTGGTCTTTCTCTACAAGATCATCGACGGTATCGGCGAGCTTTCCGACCGCGCCGAGCGCGTGGGCAGTCGTCTGCAGATTCTCACCGCGCGCTAGCTAAGGGGGCAGCATGCAGGTTATCGCACAGCACGGCGAGGTTCTTATTCTCCTGGCCTGCGCGTTCGGTTTTTTCATGGCCTGGGGCGTGGGCGCCAACGACGTGGCCAACGCCATGGGCACCTCGGTGGGCTCTCGGGCCATCACCATCAAGCAGGCCATCGTCATTGCGGTGATCTTTGAGTTTCTCGGCGCCTGGCTTGCCGGCGGCGAGGTGACCAACACCATCCGCAAGGGCATTATTGACCCTGAGCTTCTGGAAAACGATCCGCACCTGCTGGTCTACGGCATGCTCGCCGCGCTGCTGGCGGCGGGCACCTGGCTTTTGATGGCCTCGCTCAAGGGCTGGCCGGTGTCGACCACGCACTCGATCGTGGGGGCCATCGTCGGCTTTGCCGTGGCGGGCCTTGGCGCCTCCACGGTTGACTGGGGCGCGGTGGCCACCATTGCCGCCAGCTGGGTGATCTCACCGATGCTTGCCGGCACCGTGGGCTTTGTGCTGTTCAAGTCGGTGCATATGCTGATTTTTGACGCCCGCGACCCGCTCGCGGCGGCCAGGCGCTACGTGCCGTTCTACATGTTTCTGGTCGGCTTCATCGTCGCCATGGTGACCATGACCAAGGGGCTCAAGCACGTCGGCCTGCACATCAGCTTTCTGCAAGGTCTGGGGTTCTCGGCCGTGGCGGGGCTGATCGTCACCGGTATCGGCATGCTGCTCGAGCGGCGGGTGAAGTATGTGCACACCTACGAAGACCAGTTCGGCTATGCCAACGTCGAAAAAGTGTTCGGCGTGCTGATGCTGTTTACCGCCTGCGCCATGGCCTTTGCCCACGGCTCCAACGACGTCGCCAACGCCGTGGGACCGCTGGCGGCGGTGATCAACGTGGTGCAAAGCGGCGGCGAGATCGGCGGGGCATCGATGGTGCCCTGGTGGGTGCTGGTACTCGGCGGCGGCGGTATCGTGGTGGGTTTGGTCACCTACGGCCACAAGGTGATCGCCACCGTGGGCACGCGCATCACCGAGCTAACGCCCAGCCGCGGCTTTGCCGCAACCCTGGCGGCGGCGGCGACGGTGGTGCTGGCCTCGGGCACCGGCCTGCCGATTTCCACCACCCATACCCTGGTCGGGGCGGTGCTCGGGGTGGGTCTTGCCCGGGGCATGACCGCGCTCAACCTGCGAGTGCTGGGGACCATCGCCATGTCCTGGCTGATTACCCTGCCCGCCGGTGCCGGCCTTGCGATCCTCTTCTTCTTCATGTTCAAGGGGATGTTCGGCGCCTGATCGAGCGCTGGGTGTCGGCCTGTCTTGCGGCGCCTGCGGGCGCCGCTGTTTTTTGTCGGTCGCGAAACCTTGTGTTGCCTGACCGCTCTGTTTTCTAATCCCGGCTGTCACCTTGACATGAACAGCCGCTGCCGGAGAGCCTGCCCGTGGACACTCGCTTCCCCTTTGTTGACTGGTTTCGTCACGCGTCGCCGTACATCAACGCGCACCGCGGGCGAACCTTTGTCATCCTGGTGGAGGGCGAGGCGCTGGGCTCCGAGCGCGGCGAGCAGCTGATCCAGGATCTGGCGCTGCTGCATACACTGGGCGTGCGCCTGACGCTGGTGTTCGGTATCCGCCCCCAGGTGCAGGCAGCGCTCGAGACTGACGGCATTGAGCCCCAGCGGAGCGGCGGCCGCTGGGTGGCCGATGCCGACGTCATGCGCCGGGTGGAGCAGGTCGCCGCCCGGCTGCGGCTGTGGCTCGAGGCGCGGCTGTCGCTGGGGCTGCCCAGCACGCCGCTGCACGGGGTAGAGCTGGGGGTGGTCTCGGGCAACCTGGTTACCGCCAAGCCGCTGGGCGTGCGCGAGGGCATCGACTTTGACCACAGCGGCGAGGTGCGCCGGGTGCGCGCCGGCGCGGTGGAAGGGCTGCTGGAGCAGGGCTCGCTGGTCCTGCTGCCGCCGCTGGGATTCTCCAGCACGGGCGAAGTGTTCGACCTCGACGCCGCCGAAGTGGCCCGCCACGCCGCCGTAGCGCTCGAGGCCGACAAGCTGATTTTGCTGGGTGATTCCGACGGGCTGCGCGATGCCCACGGCACGCTGCTGCGCCAGCTGTCGCCCGCCGAGGCTGCGCCGCTTCTCGAGCAGGCCGCCCCGGGCAGCGAGCTTGCCCGCCACCTTCAGGCCGCCTGCACGGCGGCTCGGGAAGGCGTGGCGCGCACGCACCTGTTGTCCTGGCGCAACCAGGAGGCGCTGCTGGGCGAGCTGTTTACCCGGGACGGCGTGGGCACCATGATCACCCGCCACCGCTACGAGCAGCTGCGCCCGGCGACGCTTGCCGACGTTGCCGGGCTTTTGGAGCTGCTCGAGCCGCTTGAGCAGCGCGGCATGCTGGTGGCCCGCTCCCGGGAGCGACTCGAGCACGAGATCGACGACTATCTGGTCATCGAGCGCGACGGCATGGTCATCGGCTGCGGGGCGCTGCAGCTATTTACCGGGGTGGACATAGCCGAAATCGCCTGCGTGGCGGTGCACCGCGACTACCGCGGCGGCGCCCGGGGCGAGCGGCTGGTCGAGGCGCTTGAGGAGCGCGCCGGCAAGCGCGGCATCGGCTCGCTTTTTGTGCTCACCACCCACAGCGTCCACTGGTTTGCCGAGCGCGGCTTTCGCCCGGCGAGCCTGGACGACCTGCCGCCGCTCAAGCGCGACGCCTATAATCACGCGCGCAAGTCCAAAGTGCTGGTCAAGACGCTGGGCTAACCTTATGTTTTGTATCGTCTCTTCACTTCCACGCTCAGCGAGCCTTCGCCCAGGCGCAGCTTAAGCCGCTGGCCGGGCTCGGTATCCGCCGCCCGGCGGACGATGCGCCCCTGGCTGTTCTGGGGAATGGCGTAGCCGCGGCTGAGTACCGCAAGCGGGCTCACCGCGTTGAGCGCGCGCAGGGTGCCGCCCAGGCGGGTTTGGCGCGCTTCCAGCTGCTGATGAATAGCGGCTTCCAGCCGGCCGGCAAGCCCGGCCAGGCGCTCGCTTTCCTGCCGGTGGCGGCGGTCGAGGCGATGATTTTTCAGGCGCTTTTCCAGCCCGGCCAGCGCGCTCTGGCGCTCGGCCAGGCTTTTGTGCGCGGCGCGCGCAAGCCGCAGACGCAGGGCGTTTAGCCGCTGGCGGTTGTGGTCAAGCACCTCGCCCGGGTGGCGCAGCCGGGCGCGCAGGGCGTCCAGGCGCTGGCTGTCGCGCTCCAGGCGTGCCTGAATGGCGCGGTCAAGGCGGCGGCGCTGGCCGGCGAGTTCGGCGACCAGGCTTTCGCGGTCGGGCACCAGCTGCTCGGCGGCGGCGGAGGGCGTGGGAGCGCGCCGGTCGGCGGCAAAGTCGGCAAGCGTGGTATCCACCTCGTGGCCCACCGCGGACATCACCGGCAGCCGCGAGTGCTGAATGGCCCGGGCCAGGTGTTCGCTGTTGAACGCCCAGAGATCTTCCAGGCTGCCGCCGCCCCGGGTAATCAGCACCGCGTCTTTCTCCGCATCCAGGCGCGGCTGGCGGTTCAGTAGCCCCAGCGCGGCGATCATCGCCGGCGCCGCCTGGTCGCCCTGTACCGGCACGGGAATCACCGTCACTTCCACTAGCGGCCAGCGCTTTTCCAGTACCGCCAGCACGTCGCGCACCGCCGCTCCGGTGGCTGAGGTCATCACCAGCAGCCGCCGGGGCGGGAAGGGCAGCGGCCTTTCGTTGGTGAATACGCCCTCGGCGTCGAGCGCTTTTTTCAGCCGCTCGAAGGTCGCCAGCAGCTCGCCGATGCCCGCCGCCTGTACCGCCTCCACGATCAGCTGGTAGTCGCCCCGGGGTTCGAACAGCGACACCCGGGCGCGCACCCTGACCTGATTGCCGTCGGCGAGCGTAGCCCCGACGAAGCGCGCTCGGGTACGAAACAGCGCGCAGCGCACCTGGGCGCCGTCATCCTTGAGGGTGAAATACACGTGCCCCGAGGCCGGGGTGGCGACGTTGGATAGCTCGCCCTCGACCCAGACCTCGCCCAGCCCGCGCTCCAGCGAGCGGCGCGCCTGCTGGTTCAGCTGGGTGACGGAAAGCGGTGACGCGGACTCGGCGGTCATGGCGGCTCGATAGTGGTGGTGAAAGTTGTAGTGAAAACTGTATAAGCGGTCAGGAAAAACGCCCTGAGACAAAGGTCGTAACGCCTTCCCCGACACCGCGGCCAAACGCAGTCGCAGCGCCGTCATCATGCGCTTTTGGATTGCCGAAAAGCCGGGCGGAACGCTACAATAAGCGATTATCCTTTCACGCCCCATCTTCCCACTTCAACCTGGGTGTTGCCGCTATGCTACGTATGGCCCAAGAAGCGCTGACGTTTGACGACGTTCTCCTCGTTCCCGGTTTTTCCGACGTATTGCCCAACGACGTCAACCTCAGAACCCGCCTGACCCGGGATCTCGCGCTCAATATCCCGCTGGTCTCGGCGGCGATGGATACCGTCACCGAAGGGCGGCTGGCGATCGCCATGGCCCAGGAAGGCGGCATCGGCATCATCCACAAGAACATGACCGTGGCCCAGCAGGCGCTGGAAGTGCGCAAGGTCAAAAAGCACGAAAGCGTGATCGTCAACGACCCGGTCACCGTGGGCCCCAAGGCCAAGCTCGCGGACCTTTTGACCCTGGCTCGGGAAAACGGCTTTTCCGGCTTCCCGGTCATTGAGGGCGAGACGCTGGTGGGGCTGGTCACCGAGCGCGACATGCGCTTTCAGCCCAACCACGGCGACAGCGTATCCGACATCATGACCCCGCGCGAGCGCCTGGTTACCGTGCCTGAAGGCACCAGCCTCGACGTCATCAAGGCGAAGATGCAGGAGCACCGGGTCGAGAAGATGCTGATGGTGGGCGACGACTTCCGCCTGCTCGGCCTGGTGACGTTCCAGGATATCGAAAAAGCCCGCACCTATCCCATGGCCGCCAAGGACAGCGACGGCCGCTTGCTGGTGGGAGCCGCCGTCGGCACCGGCGCGGAAACCCCGGACCGCATTGCCGCCCTGGCCGAAGCCGGCGTGGACGCGGTCATCGTGGATACCGCTCACGGCCACTCCCAGGGCGTGATCGAGCGGGTGCGCTGGGTCAAGCAGACTTTCCCGCAGATCCAGGTCATCGGCGGCAACATCGCCACCGCCGACGCGGCCAGGGCCCTGGCCGACGCCGGCGCCGACGGCGTCAAGGTAGGCATCGGCCCCGGTTCCATCTGCACCACTCGGGTGGTCGCCGGCGTGGGCGTGCCGCAGATTACCGCGGTCTCCAACGTTGCCGCGGCGCTTGAGCCCTACGATATTCCGCTGATCGCCGACGGCGGCGTGCGCTTTTCCGGGGATCTGGCCAAGGCCGTAGCCGCCGGCGCCAGCACGGTGATGGTCGGCGGGTTGCTCGCCGGCACCGAAGAGGCCCCGGGCGAGGTCGAGCTCTACCAGGGGCGGACCTACAAGGCCTACCGCGGCATGGGCTCCATGGGTGCGATGTCCCAGAGTCAGGGCAGCGCCGACCGCTACTTTCAGGACCCCGGCGCCAGCGCCGAAAAGCTCGTGCCCGAGGGCATCGAAGGCCGGGTGCCCTACAAAGGCATGATGGGCGCCATCGTCCACCAGATGATGGGCGGGCTGCGCGCCTCCATGGGCTATACTGGCTGCCGCGATATCCAGCAGATGCGCACCCTGCCCGAGTTCGTCAAGATCACCGGCGCCGGCTTCAACGAGTCCCACGTTCACGACGTGCAGATTACCAAGGAAGCCCCCAACTACCGCGCCGGCTAGTACGGCACGCTCGCCATACGGCGGCGGGGCGAGCCTGCCGCCCGCTTTTCAAGAGACTCCGCGATGACTGATATCCACGCCCACAAGATCCTGATTCTTGATTTTGGCTCCCAGTATACCCAGCTGATCGCCCGCCGCGTGCGCGAGCTCGGGGTGTATTCCGAGGTGCGCGCCTTCGATATGACCGAGGCCGAAATCCGCGAGTACAGCCCCAACGGCATCATCCTCGCCGGCGGGCCGGAGTCGGTGGCGGAGCTTGATTCTCCCCGGGCGCCGGACTGCGTGTTTTCCCTGGGCCTTCCGGTATTCGGCATCTGCTACGGCATGCAGACCATGGCCGAGCAGCTGGGCGGCCGGGTGGAAGGCTCCAACAAGCGCGAGTTCGGCTTCGCCGAGGTGGGCATCGACGCCGAGACGGCGCTGTTCGAGGACATCGCCGACCGTATGGATACCGACTCCGGCAAGCGCACCCTGGAAGTGTGGATGAGCCACGGCGACAAGGTGGCCGAGGTGCCGGCGGAATTCACCGTCACCGCCTCCACGCCGAGCTGCCCGATCGCCGCCATGAGCTGGGAAGAAAAGCGCTTTTACGGCGTGCAGTTCCACCCCGAGGTCACGCACACCCTTCAGGGCCAGCGCATTCTCGAGCAGTTTGTCGTGGGCATTTGCGGCGCGGAAACGAACTGGACGCCGGCCCAGATCATCGAAGACCAGGTCAGTCGGGTGCGCGACCAGGTAGGCAACCGCCACGTGCTGCTGGGGCTTTCCGGTGGGGTAGATTCCTCCGTGGTCGCGGCCCTTCTGCACCGCGCCATCGGCGACCAGCTCACCTGCGTATTCGTCGACAACGGCCTTTTGCGCAAGGACGAAGGCGAGCAGGTGATGGAAACCTTCGCCAGCCACATGGGCGTGAAGGTCATCCGCGTGGATGCGGAAAAGCGCTTTCTCGACAAGCTCGCCGGCGAGCCCGACCCCGAGGCTAAGCGCAAGATCATCGGCAACACCTTTATCGAAGTGTTCGACGAAGAGGCCGCCAAGATCGACGATGTGGACTTCCTCGCTCAGGGTACTATCTACCCCGACGTGATCGAGTCCGCCGCTTCCAAGACCGGCAAGGCTCACGTGATCAAGTCCCACCACAACGTCGGCGGGCTGCCCGAGACCATGAAGCTCAAGCTGGTCGAGCCCCTGCGCGAGCTGTTCAAGGATGAAGTGCGCCGGCTCGGCGTCGAGCTCGGCCTGCCGGCGGACATGGTCTACCGCCATCCCTTCCCCGGGCCGGGCCTGGGCGTGCGCATCCTCGGCGAGGTAAGAAAGGAATACGCCGACATCCTCCGCGAAGCCGACGCCATCTTCATCGAAGAGCTGCGCAACGCCGGCTGGTACGACAAGACCAGCCAGGCCTTTGCCGTCTTCCTCCCGGTCAAGTCCGTCGGCGTGGTCGGCGACGGCCGCCGCTACGAATGGGTCATCGCCCTGCGCGCGGTGGAAACCGTCGACTTCATGACCGCCCGCTGGGCCCACCTGCCGTACGAGCTTTTGGAAACCGTCTCCAACCGCATTATCAACGAGATGGAAGGCGTCTCTCGTGTCACCTACGACGTCTCTTCCAAGCCCCCCGCGACCATCGAGTGGGAGTGAGGAGACGCTTTAGGCCATGAGCTGCGACGGTGATATTCAGGCTGAAGCGCTGGTCTTTGCCAGGCGGAACAAGCAGCAAATCGCTCGCAAGTGGACAGACAAGGTGCGATACGCCCCTGAAGAACAGCCCGTCTCGATTTTCATGGCGGGCTCCCCTGGGGCGGGAAAGACGGAAGTTTCAAAGGAATATGTGGCCGCCATCGACGAGCTCAAGGCAGAAGGATTTGCTGGTCTGGGTAGCATCCTGCGCATCGACCCTGATGACTTACGGGAAGAGCTTCCAGGTTACACAGGCAGTAACTCTTGGCTGTTCCAAGGGGCCGTGTCGATCCTGGTAGAGAAAATCCACGACCTGATGCTGAAGCAGCGTCAGTCGTTCATTCTGGATGGGACACTTGCCAGCCTCGAGGTGGCACAAAAGAACATCGAGCGCTCGTTACGGAAAGGCAGGGATGTACAGATATTCTTTGTATATCAGCACCCTGGCCTTGCATGGCAGTTCGTGTGCAGTCGTGAGCAAGTCGAAGGGAGAAATATTCCGCTGGGTGGGTTTGTCCGGCAATTCCTAGGCGTCCAGGACGCTCTGCGGCGTATCAAGCAGGAATACGGTGCCCAAGTGATGCTGGACATGATCATCAAGAACAACGATGGTACGAATCAGCACTGGGAGACGGATATCGACTCGGTTGATGACTATTTGCCCGAGCACTACACTCATGAACGGCTGAAAAGTCTGCTCGTAGGTGAGGATTGATAATGAAGCATCATGTCGCGAAATCGACCCCTCTGACCCATTTTGCGCGAAACGCGACGGCGGAGCAGAAGCAAGCGTTGCGCAACAAGGTGATCAACAACGCCATTGCTCGCCAGAAACGCGTGCTTGAACAGGCCAGTGAGCAACACTGACGGGCGACCATAGCGTGCAACTGTTGGGTTGCTATCGGTGTTGCCCAACGAGAACCCGCCAAACGGCGGGTTTTTTGGGTTCTTCGTCGTTTCATGTGGATTTGGCCTGATCGAACAGGCGCCCCACCGGGCTGCCAATCAGGTAGATCATGGCGATGAAGTTGGCTTCGTTCCGGTAACCCCGTGCGCGTGACCGAGCCGCCTGAAACAGACCGTTCATGCCTTCCAGTCGTGCGTTCGTCAGTCCCGAAATCCAACGCCTGACCACCGCATCGGCGTGGCGCTCCAACGTCGCCAGGGCCTTTCCCATCGGCTTCAGCAATGGCTTCTCCGAGACCGCCGCCTTCATGACCCTGAGGTAGTGCGTGATGCGCCATCGAGCCGCTCGTGGCGTCGGCGCCTTCTGGATCCAGCGCAGCTTCTCCTTGATCACCCAGGCATCGGACGTGGCGCTCTGGTCAGCCACCAGCTCCTGGAGAGCCGCCAGCTGCTTGGGCGTCAGGTTCTCGTTGTCCAGGCTCTTCAGCAGGGCCCAGCGCAGCGACTTGGGGTGTTCCTGCTCGCGGCGCTCCTTCTTGCGCACCTCGTCTAGCCGCTTGGTGAAGGTCTGCACGATATGGAACCAGTCGACCGTGACCTCGGCCTTGGGAAGGTACTCAGCCACGCCGCTGAGGAAGGCTTGTGACATGTCGCAGACGACCTCGACCACGTTGTCCGGATCGCCGCCATGGGCCGCCAGGAAGGCGCTAAAGGCCTTGATGGCGTCCTTGCCGTGGCCGGGGACGGCGAAGATCACCGGTTCCTGCTTGCGTTGCATATCAAGGAACACCGTCACATAGCGCTGGCCACGCCGGGACGCGGTTTCGTCCACGCCAACGGTGGCCACGTTGCTCAGATCCAGCTGCCCCAGCATCCGACCGACGTAGTGATGCACGATGCGCCACAGCCGCTTGTCGGAGATCTCCAGCTGTCGGGAGACGGCCAACACCGGCATCTCCTTGACCAGTGACATGGCCGCCTGCTCGAACAGCAGGGTGAAGTCGCTGCCCGGCCTCGCCCAAGGGACCTCGATACGCTTGACGCCATGCTCCGGGCACTTGGTACGCGGCACGCGAGCATGCAAGTAGCAGTGATGCTGGAAGAAGTTCAGGTGCCGCCACGTCTTGTCAGCGAAGTCATGAGCCGGACAGGCCTCGCCGCACTCAGGGCAGGGGTAGAGGCTGCCACGCTCGGCCTCGACGTAGAGGTCCAGACGGTGGGGCGATACGGAGGTGTCCAGGTGCTGGTCCTTGAGAATCCAGGGCGCTTCCAAGCCCAGGCCGAGGGTCAGAATCTGGGTGCCGTCCATGTCATACCTCCTGTCGTCGTGGAGGTCATATTCTGGCCCAGCTCAGGGGGCGAATTCCACACCCAACGACGAAGAGCCGTTTTTTGTGGGAGAAGCAGCGTCTTTTGGTTAAGGTAGTTGCGCAATAGCGACGCCTTTTGGTTACATTCCAACGATATATAGCGGTCATACATGGCACTCAAGAAATCCCAGCTTTACAGCTCGTTATGGCAATCCTGCGACGAACTGCGCGGCGGTATGGATGCCTCGCAGTACAAGGACTACGTGCTGACGCTGCTGTTCATGAAGTACGTCAGCGACAAGAAGGATTCGCTGATCGAGGTGCCGGAAGGCGGCAGTTTCGCCGATATGGTCGCACTCAAAGGCGATAAAGAGATTGGCGATGGAATCAACAAGATTATCGGCCGGCTGGCGGAAGAAAATGACCTGAAAGGCGTGATCGACCAGGCCGACTTCAACGACGAGACCAAGCTCGGCTCCGGCAAGGACATGCAGGATCGGCTCTCCAAGCTGGTGGCCATCTTCGATCAGCTCGATCTGGGCGCCAACCGCGCCGATGGCGATGACTTGCTGGGCGACGCCTACGAATACCTGATGCGCCACTTCGCCACCGAATCGGGCAAGAGCAAGGGGCAGTTCTATACTCCGGGCGAAGTCTCGCGGGTGATTGCCCAGGTAGTGGGCATCGGCACGGACACGCGCCAGGACGAAACCCTGTACGACCCGACCAGCGGCTCGGGCTCTCTGCTACTGCGCGCCGCCTACGAAGCCCCTCAGGGCATGAGCATCTACGGCCAGGAAAATGACAACGCCACCTGGGCGCTGGCGAAGATGAACATGATCCTGCACGACTATCCCACCGCCGAGCTGTGGCGGGACAACACCCTCTCGCGTCCGTATTTCAAGAATCCCGACGGCAGCCTCAAGACCTTCGACTACGCGGTCGCTAATCCGCCGTTTTCTACCAAGTCCTGGACCAATGGCCTGGACCCGGTAAACGACGAATTCGGCCGCTTCGAATACGGCATCCCGCCGGCGAAAAACGGCGACTACGCTTTTCTGCTGCACCTGATCAAGTCGCTCAAGTCCACCGGCCGCGGCGCCATAATCCTGCCCCACGGCGTGCTGTTTCGCGGCCACGCCGAAGCCGACATCCGCCGCCAGCTTATTCAACGCGGGCTGATCAAGGGCATTATCGGCCTGCCGGCCAACCTGTTCTACGGTACCGGCATCCCGGCCTGCATCCTGGTGATCGACAAAAAAGACGCGGCACAGCGCGACCATATCTTCATGATCGACGCCAGCCGCGAGTTCATCAAGGACGGCAACAAGAACCGCCTGCGCTCGCGGGATATTCACCAGATCGTGGACGTGTTCAACCACCAGCGCGGGCTGCCCGGCTACGCTCGGCGCGTGCCACTGTATGAAATCGCCAGTGAGGCCAACGACTACAACCTCAACATCCCGCGCTACATCGACAGCGCCGAAGCTGAGGACCAGCACGATCTCTATGCGCACCTGAACGGCGGCATCCCCCAGCGCGATGTGGACGCACTCGAAGCCTATTGGGCCGAGCTGCCCGGCCTGCGCGACGCGCTGTTCCGCGATAGCGGCCAGCCCGGCTACCTGGAGGCCAACGTCGAAACCCGGCAGGTCAAGCCCACCGTGCTGGAGCATCCTGCTTTCCAGTCCTTCTCGGCACGCGTCGGTCGAGTCGTCGATAGTTGGGAGTGCGCTAACTGGTCACGTCTGATGGACCTTTCACCGAGTATTCAGCCTCGCCAAGTGATCCATGAGCTCTCCGAGGACTTGCTCGACCGCTTCTACGTAGTGCCCCTGCTGGACCGCTACGCGGTTTACCAGCGCCTGATGGACTACTGGGCCGATGTAATGCAGGACGACGTCCACCTGATTGCCGTTGAGGGCTGGCGGGAAGCGGCTCGGCCCCGCGGCGTGATTCAGAACAAGGAACGCAAGATCAAGGAAGAGCCCGACCTCACCCTCGGCAGCGGCAAAAAGGCGCAAAAGTACAAGCTCGACCTGATCCCGCCCGAGCTGGTTATTGCCCGCTACTTCGCCGACGATCAGGCCATACTTGAAGAGCGCCAGGCCGAGCTGGAAACCGCCGCTCGCGAATTGGAGGAGTTCATCGAAGAGCAGGACGGCGAGGAAGACCCGCTGAGCGAGGTCAAAAACGACAAGGGCAAAGTCAGCAAAACCGACATCCCCAAACGCCTCAAGGCCCTCAAGGGTGAGCCGGAAAGCGACGAGGAAACCGCCGCGCTCAAGCAGTGCAAAAAGCGGATGGACGCCGAAGCCAGCGCCAAAAAAGCCGTCAAGGACGCCCAGACCAAACTTGATCAGGCCGTGCTGAACCGCTACGAGGCACTCACCGAGGACGAGGTCAAACAGCTCGCCGTGGACGACAAATGGCTGGCCGACATCCGCGCCGTCATCGAATCCGAAGTCGAGCGTATCACCAACCAGCTCGCCGGCCGCGTGCGCGAGCTGGAAGAACGCTACGCGGAACCGCTGCCGAGCATCGAGCAGGAAGTGGAGCAACTGGCCGAAAAGGTCACCGGCCACCTGGAACAGATGGGAGTGCGAGTCGATGGCTGAGCAGGGTTCGATATTGAAAGAGGAAACGGTGCGGGATGCATCGCCCACCTATTCGGCAGGAGTATGCATCGCGACTGCAGAGGGTGTGCCGCTTGGGTACAAGCGGACCGAGGTGGGGGTTATTCCAGAGGATTGGGACGTAGTGTCAATTGGGGAACTCGCTAAGACATACAGTGGGGGGACGCCTTCTACCAATCGGCCAGAATATTACGGTGGGGACATCCCCTGGATAACGTCAAGCGACCTGAATCATCGAACAATAAGTGAACCTGAAGGGCGAATTACCAGGCTGGGCTTAGAAAAGTCATCAGCTAAACTCGTGGAGCCGGGGACCTTGGTTGTAGCCCTATATGGTGCAACAGCCGGTGTTTCCGCAATAACTCATGTCCAGGCTGCGATCAACCAAGCGGTGCTGGCAATTGTTACCAAAAATGCTAGTGCTAAGTTTTTGTTGAACATGCTCTCGTTCAAAAAAAATGAGTATGTTGAGAAACTTACTCAGGGCGGTCAGCCAAACTTAAGTGGTGCGTTGGTCCGCTCTATTAAAGTCCCAGCTCCCTCTGAGGAAGAACAATGCGCCATCGCCACCGCGCTGTCTGACGCGGACGCGCTGATCGCATCCCTAGACCGCCTGATCGCCAAAAAGCGCGCCATCAAACAGGCCGCCATGCAACAACTCCTCACCGGCCAGACCCGCCTGCCGGGCTTCACCGACGAGTGGGGGACGGAGCGGTTGGGGGAGATTGCGGATATTCGGAGCGGTGGTACGCCAAGCACAGCTATGCCGGCATTCTGGAATGGTGATGTTCCATGGTGTACGCCAACGGACATTACCGAACTGGGGGGTCGCAAATATCTTTCGGGAACAGAACGCACGATATCCCATGCCGGCCTTCGAGCGAGCTCTGCCGAAAGCATGCCTTCGGGGTCCATAATTATGACAACGCGCGCAACGATCGGCGAGTGCGCGATCAATACAGTGCCGATGACAACCAACCAGGGATTCAAGAATTTAATTCCTTCGAGTTGTGATGCGGAGTTTCTTTATTACTTGATGACCACAAAGAAGGCACAACTGATCCAACTGTGCGGCGGCAGCACATTTTTGGAGATCGGCAAAAAATCCCTTCTTGCTTTCGAAGTGGCGCTGCCCCAGAGCCATCAAGAGCAGCAGGCCATCGCCACCGTCCTCTCTGATATGGACAGTGAAGTCGAAGCCCTGGAACACCGCCGCTACAAGGCCCGTCAGCTCAAACAGGGCATGATGCAGCAGCTTCTTACCGGGCGAGTCCGACTGGTTGAGCCGGAGGTAGAAAACGTAAGGGAGGCCAGCGCATGAGCACCGTCGGCCAACGCGACTGCTTTGCTCAACAATCGGCACAGGCGAGGTGATCCATGAGTGATCTCGTCATCTTTGACGCTGATGAGCAGCGCGTGGAGGTGCGGCTGGAGGGGGAGACCGTCTGGCTGACCCAGCGGCAAATGGGCGAGTTGTTCGGGACGACGGCGGAAAACATCCTGATGCATCTGAGGAATGTTTTTCGCGACCAGGAGCTGGATGAGTCGGCAACTACTAAGGATTTCTTAGTAGTTCGCCAAGAGGGTAACCGCCGGGTTCGGCGTCAGCTCAAGCACTATAACCTCGATGCCATCATCTCCGTGGGCTACCGGGTCAGCTCCCTGCGCGCCACGCGCTTTCGCCAATGGTCCACCCGTGTGTTGCGCGACCACCTCACACAGGGCTATAGCCTGAACGAACACCGGCTGGCGCAACGCGGGTTGCAGGAGCTGGAGCAGGCGGTCGATGTGCTCGGAAACACCTTGGTGCGTCAGCAACTGGTGAGCGACATCGGGCGCGATGTGATCGGTCTGGTACTCGGCTATGCCCGTACCTGGCGCTTGCTGCTCGACTACGACGAAGGCCAGCTCGAACTGCCCGCCGATGGTGTGCCGGCGCGGGGCGTGCTGGATTTGGGCGAAGCGCGCCGGGCGCTAGATGCTTTGGCGATGGAATTGAAAAGCCGCGGTGAGGCCAGCGAACTGTTTTCTCGCGACCGTGGTGACGGATTGGCCGCCATCCTCGGCAGCATTGAGCAAACCATGTTCGGCGAGCCGCTGTACAAGAGCCGCGAAGAACGCGCTGCCCATTTGTTGTATTTCGTGATCAAGAACCACCCTTTTGCCGACGGCAACAAACGCTCGGGGGCGTTTCTGTTTCTGCTCTATCTGCGTCAGGAGGGCATGCCGCTGACGCTGGACGAAAACGCTCTGACGGCATTGACGCTGTTGATTGCCGAAAGCGACCCCAAGGCCAAGGATCTGATGGTGCGGCTGGTGATGCACCTGCTTGCGCCGGGCGGCGTAGCAAACAAAAAATCGGGAGCGAATTGATGAACACCGTCGGCCAGCGCGAACGCCTGACTCAACGGCAAGTCATCCGGTTTTTTCAGCAGGAGCTGGGTTACCGCTACCTGGGCGACTGGAAAGATCGCGAGGGTAATCGCAACGTCGAAGAAACGCTGCTGCGCGATTGGCTGACGCGGCAGGGCCATGACGAGCGCGTGATTAGCCGCGCCCTGCGCGAGCTGGATCAGGCGGCGGCGCTTTCCGGCAGCAAAACGCTGTACGACGCCAACCGGGCGGTGTACGAGAAGCTGCGCTACGGCGTGCGCGTCAAGCCGTCGGTGGACGAGCAGACCGTCACTGTCTGGCTGATCGACTGGGATAACCCCGAGAACAACGAATTCGCCGTGGCCGAGGAGGTCACGGTGGCCGGGGCCAATACCAAGCGCCCGGATGTGGTGCTGTATGTCAACGGCATCGCCCTGGGCGTGCTGGAGCTCAAGCGCTCCACCGTGGCGGTGGCCGAGGGCATCCGCCAGACGCTGGATAACCAAAAGCCCGAGTTTATCCGGCCGTTTTTTGCCACCGCCCAGCTGGTCATGGCCGGCAATCCCACCGAGGGCCTGCGCTACGGGGTGATCGAGACGTCCGAGAAGTACTGGATGGCGTGGCGCGAGCCGTCCGAGCTCGAAGACCCGTTGGAGCGTGGTCTGTACCAGCTCTGCCGCAAGGAGCGGCTGTTGGAGGTCGTCCACGACTTCATGGTGTTCGACGCCGGCACCAAGAAAACCTGCCGGCACAACCAGTTTTTCGGCGTGCGCGCGGCGCAGGATCACGTGCAGCGCCGGGAAGGTGGCGTTCTCTGGCACACCCAGGGCAGCGGCAAGTCGCTGACCATGGTGTGGCTGGCCAAGTGGATTCGTGAACACGTGAACGATGCCCGGGTGCTGGTGATTACCGACCGCACCGAGCTGGACGAGCAGATCGAGAAGGTTTTCAAGGGCGTGGACGAGCAGATCCACCGCACCAGGAGCGGCGCCGACCTGATCGATGTACTCAACCGCAGCGACGAGTGGCTGATTGCCTCGCTGATCCACAAGTTCGGCGCTTCCGACGAAGGGGATGTCGACGCCTTCATTCGGGATATACGCAGCCACCTGCCCAAGGGTTTTGCGGCCAAGGGCAATCTGTTTGTGTTCGTGGACGAATGCCACCGCACTCAGTCCGGCAGCCTGCACGAGGCCATGAAGGCGCTGCTGCCGGAGGCCATGCTGATCGGCTTTACCGGGACGCCGCTGCTGAAAAAGGACAAGCGCAAGAGCATCGAAGTCTTTGGTCCTTACATCCATACCTACAGGTACGACGAGGCGGTAAGCGACGGCGTAGTGCTCGACCTGCGCTACGAAGCAAGGGATATCGACCAGCGCGTGACGTCCCAGAAACGGATCGACCAGTGGTTCGAGCTGAAGACCCAGGGCCTGAACGACTACGCCCGCGCCCAGCTGAAAAAGCGCTGGGGGACGCTGCAAAAAGTGCTCAGCTCCCGGGATCGGCTGGAAAAAATCGTCGCCGATATTCTCTGGGACATGGCCACGCGAGACCGGCTGATGAGCGGCCACGGCAACGCCATGCTGGTGGCCGGCAGTATCTATTCGGCCTGCCGGCTGTTCGAGATGTTTGAGAGGACCGAGCTCAAGGGCCAGTGCGCCATTATCACGTCCTACGTGCCGTCCGCTGTCGAGATCAAGGGCGAGGCCACCGGCGAAGGCGAAACCGAAAAGCTGCACCAGTACGATATCTACCGCCGCATGCTGGCCGATCACTTCCAGGAGCCGGAAGATACCGCCGTCAACAAGGCGGAAACCTTCGAGAAGGAGGTGAAGAAGCGCTTCATCGACGAGCCGGGGCAGATGAAGCTGCTGATCGTGGTGGACAAGCTGTTGACCGGCTTTGACGCGCCGCCGGCGACCTACCTCTATATCGACAAGAACATGCGCGACCACGGCCTGTTTCAGGCCATCTGTCGAGTCAACCGTCTGCATACCGACGACAAGGAAGTCGGCTACATCATCGACTACAAGGACCTGTTCAAGTCCCTGGAGCAGTCCATCCAGGACTACACCGGCGGCGCCTTCGATGCCTTCGACGCCGAGGACGTGGAAGGACTGCTTGAAGACCGCCTGGAGAAGGCGCGGGAACGGCTGGAAGAAACCCGGGAAGCGGTTAAGGCGCTGTGCGAGGGGGTCGAGCCGCCCGGGGACAGCGCCGCCTACCGACGCTATTTTGTCGGCCCGAGCGACGCACCCGAGGTACAGAAGGATAACGAGCCCAGGCGTCTGGCCCTGTACAAGCACGTCGGCGCCTTTCTGCGCGCCTATGCCGACCTGGCCAACGAGATGCGCGAGGCCGGCTATAGCGACGCCGAAGCCGCCGCCATCAAGGCGGAGGTGGAGCACTACGAAAAAGTCCGCGAAGAGGTGAAGCTGGCCAGCGGCGACTACATCGACATGAAAATGTACGAGCCGGCCATGCGTCACCTGCTCGATACCTACATCCGCGCGGAAGACAGCGAGAAACTCTCGGCCTTCGACGACATGACGCTGGTCGAGCTGGTCGTCGAGCGCGGCGAAGAGGCAGTCGACAGCCTGCCGTCGTCGATATCCGGCGACCGCGAGGCAATGGCCGAAACCATCGAGAATAACGTCCGACGGCTGATTATCGACGAGATGGCGGTCAACCCTAAATACTACGAGACAATGTCTGAGCTGCTCGACGCCCTGATCGAGCAGCGCCGCCAGGAGGCCCTGGAGTACAAGGAATACCTGCGCAAGGTTGTCGAGCTGACGCGGCAGGTAGCCCGGGAGGAAGAGAAAAGCGACTATCCCGACGGGATCGATACGCCGGCCCGGCAGTCGCTTTATGACAATCTGGGTCAGAACACTGAGCTGGCTATCCGGCTCGATGAAAAGGTTCGGTCCGTAAAGAAGGCGGATTTTCGGGGCAACAAGTTCAAGGAGCGCGAGGTGCGCAATGCCATCGCCTCCGTGCTGGACACAGAGATAAGAGAGACCGGCGGCGCTGATACGGAAGCCGTCTTCGAACTGGTGAAAAACCAGCATGATTACTGAGCACCGCCGTATTGAAGTGAGCGGCATCCCCGTGGAGATCCGACGCAAGGCGATCAAGAATCTGCACGTGGGTGTCTACCCGCCGCACGGCAGGGTGCGGGTAGCCGCACCGCTGCATCTGGACGACGAGGCCGTGCGCCTGGCTATTGTCGCGCGCCTGAGCTGGATTCGAAGTAAACAGCAGGGATTTGCGCGTCAATCGCGTCAATCGCGCAGGGAGATGGTAACCGGCGAGAGCCATTACTTCGAGGGTAAGCGCTATCGGCTGGATGTGGTGGAACAGTCAGGCAACCCGCGCGTGCGCGTGATCAACAACAGCACCCTTGAGCTGCGAGTCCCGCCGGGTACGGACAGGGCAGGCCGGCAGCAGGCGCTCGACCGCTGGTATCGACGCCAGCTTAAAGCGCGAGTTCCGGAACTGCTGACACACTGGGAGGGCGTGGTTGGCGTCGACATTGCGGATTGTCGTGTCAAGAAGATGAAGACCAGGTGGGGCAGCTGCACTATCCAGGCGAGACGCATCTGGCTGAATCTGGAACTTGTGAAGAAATCGCCCCGCTGCCTGGAATACATCATCGTGCATGAGATGGTGCATCTGCTGGAGCGTCACCACACCGATCGCTTTCGTGCGCTGATGGATCAATGCTTGCCGGACTGGCGCTTGCGCAAGGCTGAGCTCAACCAAACCCCGCTGGCCCATGAAGACTGGGGCTATTAAACAGCAACGCTATTAGGCGGGTTTACCGGGAGCGTTGAGTTATCGGGTATTAGCTATGCCGACTCTGAGTCATAGCCTTTTGCATGACCGGTAGTGGGAGAGGAGCACAATGCTGTGTTGAGGCAGTGTCTTCGCGGGCTAAAGCCCGTTTATGCCCACCCTCTGGGTGCTCGCACCAGGCCAGCTATCTCAGTGTCAAAATGGCGTTGTTTTCACGCTAGTCTGCGAAAAACCGAACAAGGGGCAGTAGGGAATACCCGATCCGGTATTGCCGGGCAAAGCCATTCCTGCGCCGCATTGTTATATTCTCTTATAGAATATATGGCGCATGTTATTAACCCGCTTGGCTATAAAACGGTTGTAATATAATGTGGCGCCCTCATTTAGGCCTTCACTTGCTCACCACGGTGGTTGTTATGCACTGGATCTGGAAAAAATACGCCGATACCTCGCTGATCGCGCGGGTCACGATTGCGCTGGTGGCGGGCGTCGCCGTGGGGCTTTTGGGTAGCCAGGAGACGGTTGGGTGGCTTGCCCCGCTGGGCGAACTGCTGCTCAAGCTGCTGACCTTTCTTATCGTGCCCATTGTACTGTTTACCCTGATGGTGGGGGTCAACCAGTCCCGGGAGGGCAGCGTCGGCCGCATCGGGCGCAAGGTGTTTTTGTATTATCTGGCAAGCTCGGCGCTGGCGATTATCGTCGGGCTTGCCGTGGCGTCGCTTTTCAACCCGGGAAGCGGCATGACCCTGGACGACAGCGCGAGCTTCTCGGTGCCGGATAACCCGGGGCTGGTCAGCGTGCTGCTTAACATCGTACCGGGTAATATCCTCGAGGCGTTCACCGAGCTCAACATGCTGGGCATCATCTTTACCGCGCTGGTGTTTGGCATTGCGCTATTGAAGCTGCGCGAGTCCGGTACCGAGCGCCAGGCGGCGCTGGGCGAGCGACTGTACGAGGTGTTCGAGGCGCTCAACGAGATAACGCTAAAGGTCATGGGCGGGGTGCTGCACTACGTGCCCATCGGGGTGTTTGCCATCGTCGCCGATACCGTGAGCCGCCAGGGCATGGGCACGCTGCTGTCGCTGGGGGACATGGTGCTGGTGCTGTATCTGGCGCTGGGTGTCCAGCTGCTGCTTTACTGCGGCGCCATGCGGCTTTTCGGCGTGCGGCTGAGGGCGTTTTTCCGCGAGGCGCGCACGCCCATGGCGACGTCCTTCGCCACTCAAAGTAGCTCCGGCACGCTGCCGTTGACCATCAACGCCGCCGATCGGCTGGGCGTTCCCAAAACCATCTACGGCTTCAGCCTGCCGCTGGGGGCGACCCTGAACATGGACGGCGCGGCTATCCGCATTGCCATTTCGGCGGTGTTTGCCGCCAACGTCATCGGCGCGCCGCTGGACTTTATGAGCATGGTGCAGATCGTGCTGATCGGCACCCTGGTGTCGGTGGGCACCGCCGGCGTGCCCGGCGCGGGCATCATCATGATCGCTACGGTGTTTGCCCAGGTGGGCCTACCCATCGAGACCGTGGCGCTGCTCACCGCCATCGACGCCCTGGTGGGCATGGGCTGCACCGCGCTGAACGTGACCGGGGATCTGGTCGGTACCTCGATCATTGCCCGCAGCGAGGGTGACAAGCTTGCCGAGACGCCGCCTGGGGCGACCTGCGGGGCGGAAAGCTGATAGCGTCGAAACCACCACACCGGCATCCACTCAGCCGGTACCCATTCAAGAAGGAGAGACGGCGATGATCGCGGATCACGAGCGGACGTATCTGGAGAGAAGCGTCGAGCTTGCCAAAGAAGCGCTGGCGGCGGGCGACGAGCCGTTTGGCAGCCTGCTGGTCAGCGCCGACGGCAAGGTGCTGCACGAAGACCGCAACCGCATTGCCGGCGGCGACAATACCCGCCACCCGGAGATCGCGCTGGCCTACTGGGCGGTAGAGAACCTGACGCCTGCGGAGCGCGCTGCGGCCACCGTGTATACCTCCGGCGAGCACTGCCCCATGTGCGCCGCCGCCCACGGCTGGGTGGGGCTCGGGCGCATTGTCTACGTCAGCTCGTCAAGGCAGCTGGGCGGGTGGCTTTCTGCCATGGACGTGCCGCCGCCGCCGGTAGCGACGCTGCCCATCGAGCAGATCGTCCCCGGCATTACCGTCGACGGCCCGGTGCCGGAGCTTGCCGCTACCATGGAAGCGCTGCACCGCGAGTATCACGGCCGCTAGTCGATCACTCTGACGGTGACCTGGGCGACGCCGCGCTGAATGATGTTCAGTTTGCGCGCGGCGCGCTTGGAGAGATCAATAATGCGCCCGCGCACGTAGGGGCCGCGGTCGTTGACCACGACCTTGACGGTTTTGCCGGTGTCGGGCCGGGTGACCAGCACCTTGGTGCCCAGCGGCAGGGTCGGGTGCGCGGCGGTCAGCGCCTGCTGATCGAACGGCGTGCCGCTGGCGGTGAGCGCGCCCTGGAAGCGGTCGCTGTAATAGGACGCCTTGCCTTTTTGCGCGTCCGGCGTGGTAGCGGCCAGGGCGCAGCCGCTGATGAACGCAATAAGCAGCCCGGCGATCAGCGCCCGGGCGGGCCCTGTGATGAAGAAAAAGCGGTTAGCCATCGGCATTTCTCCCGGATGAGAGACAAAGCGTAGCATGCTTTGGCCGTCGCCGGGCACCGCGGCGGCGACGGCCGGCGTTTTACCCGTGACGGTTGAAGTAGGCCTGCATTACGGCAATCACTCTGTCGATATCGGCGTCGCTGACGTCCCGGTGGGTCACCAGCCGGGCGCTTCCCAGGAGATCGATCATAATGCCGTTCTCGCCAAGCCAGTCGGCCAGCGGCGCAACGTGCTCCTGGGGGAAGTCGGCAAATACCATGCTGGTCGCGCGCGAGGTTACGGTAACGCCGGGGAGCTCGGCCATGCCCCGGGCCAGGGTTTCTGCCCGGCGGTGGTCGTCGGCAAGGCCTGACAGGTGGTGCTCCAGGGCGTGCCAGCAGGCCGCGGCGATAATGCCCGACTGGCGCATGCCGCCGCCGGTGACCTTGCGCCAGCGCCGCGCCCGGGCGATCAGCTCGGTCGAGCCCACGAGCACCGAGCCCACCGGGGCGCCCAGGCCCTTGGAGAAGCACAGCGAGACGCTGTCGAACGGCTCGCACAGCGCGGCCAGCGGGGTGTCCGTGGCCACTGCGGCGTTGAACAGCCGCGCGCCGTCCAGGTGGGTGGCAAGGCCGTGCTCCCGGGCCAGCGCCGTGGCCGCCAGGGTGTAGTCGTGGGGCATTACCTTGCCGCCGATGGTGTTTTCCAGCGCCAGCAGCCGGGTGCGGGCAAAGTGGAAGTCGTCGACCTTGATCGCCGCGCGGATCTTTTCCAGGGGCAGGGTGCCGTCGTCGGCGTTTTCCACCGGCTGGGGCTGGATGCTGCCGAGCACTGCCGCGCCGCCGCCTTCAAAGCCGTAGGTGTGGGCCTGCTGGCCGACGATGTATTCGTCGCCGCGCTCGCAGTGGGCCATCAGCGCTACCAGGTTGCTCTGGGTACCGCTGGGAAACAGCAGCGCGTCTTCCTTGCCGGCGGTGTCGGCCACGGCCCGCTCGAAGGCGTTGACCGTGGGGTCGTCGCCCCATACATCGTCGCCCACCGGGGCGGCGCACATGGCTTCATACATGGCCTGGGTGGGCCGGGTGACGGTATCGCTGCGCAGATCGATCATGATGGCTCCCTGCAAAAAAGGGGTGACGGGCCCCAGTGATAAAACAAAGCTGACAAAAAATAAACCCGGGCGGGTGCCGGCTTATGGCCCCGCTACTGATAGCCCCTGGCCTGCAGGCGGAACAGCGCTGCGTAGCGCCCGTTTTGCGCCAGCAGCTCGGCGTGGGTGCCGCGCTCGATGATGCGCCCGCTGTCCACCACCAGAATCTGCTCGGCGCTTCTCACCGTGGAAAAGCGGTGCGAGATCAGGATCGTCATCTTGTCCTTGCTGTGCTCGCGAAAGCGGGCGAACACCTCGGCCTCGGCGGCCGGGTCCATGGCCGCGGTGGGTTCGTCGAGCACCAGGATGTCGGCGTTTTCGCGCATGTAGGCCCGGGAGAGGGCGATTTTTTGCCACTGCCCGCCGGAGAGCTCCTGGCCGTTTTTGAACCAGCGGCCCAGCTGGGTGTGGTAGCCCGCGGGCATCTGGCGGATAAAGTCGTCGGCCATGCCGTGCTGGGCGGCGTCCTGCCAGCGGGCTTCATCGCTGAAGGCGTGGGTGTCGCCGACGCCGAGGTTTTCGCCCACGGGCAGCTGGTAGCGCACGAAATCCTGGAAAATCACCCCGATGCGCTCGCGCAGAGCCACGGCGTCCCAGTCGCGAAGGTCGGTGCCGTCGAGCAGGATGCGCCCTCGGGTAGGGGAGTAAAGCCGGGTCAGCAGCTTGATCAGCGTGGTCTTGCCCGAGCCGTTTTCCCCTACCAGCGCCAGGCTCTGGCCGGGCACCAGGTGCAGCGAAATGCCGTGGAGCACTTCCTTGCCGCCGGGGTAGGCGAAGCTCACGCCCTCGAAGCGCAGGCCGTCGCCGGGTGTCTCGCCCCGCGTCTCGGTACCGGCTTCGGCCTCCACCGGGTGCTCCAGGTACTCGTAGAGGTTGGAGAGGTAGAGGTTGTCCTCGTACATGCCGCTGATCGCCGTGAGGCTTGCCGACAGCGCGCTCTGGCCCTGCTTGAACACCATCAGGTACATGGTCATCTGGCCAAGCGTCAGCGCGCCCATGACGGTTTCGGCGACGACCCAGCCGTAGGCGGCGTAAAACGTCAGCGTACCCAGAATGCCCAGGGCAAAGCCCCAGGTCTCGCGGCGCAGGGTCAGCTTTCGCTCTTCGGCAAAAAGGCGGTTGAAGATGGCCCGGTAGCGCTCGAGGAACAGGTTTTCCAGGCCGAACAGCTTGACCTCCTTGATGCTGTCTTCCCGGGCGAGCACGGTTTCCAGGTACATCTGCATCCGCGACTGGGGCGAGCGCCAGCGAAAGAGGCGAAACGCCTCGCCGGAAAACTTCGCCTCGGAGAGAAACACCGGAAGCGCCCCCGCCACCAGAATCAGCAGCGCCCAGGGCGAAAACTGCACCAGCAGCACGCCGAAGCTGCCCAGCGAAATGGCGTTTTGCAAAAGCGAAAACGTCTTGTTGACCAGCCCCAGCGGCCGGGTGGAGGCCTCCCGGCGGGCCCGGGTGAGCTTGTCGTAAAGCTCGGAGTCCTCGAACTGGGCAAGCGAGAGCGTGCCGGCCTTCTCCAGGATCATGACGTTGACGCGGTGGCCAAGGCGCGCGCGCAGCAGCGACTTCTGCGCGTCCAGGCCGCGCTGGGCAAGCGCAATCAGGCCGATGATCGCGCCTTCCAGCGCTACCAGCCACAGCACCGGCCCAAGGCTTTGGATAAGCGGCGGGGCGGCGTCGGCCTCCTGAACTTCCATGGCGGCGACCACGCCGTCGACGATCAGCTGGCCCACCCAGGCGGCCACCGCCGGCAGCACCCCGGCGACCAGGGTGGCAAGCGCAAGCCCCACCATCATCAGCCGGGAGGTTTGCCATACCAGCAGAAGCGCCCGGCTGCTGTAGCGAAAAACGCCGAAAAAGCCGCTCACCGGAGCGGCGACAGTAGGGCTATGGCGCGAGGCGTGGGAGGCAGACAAGGAATCAGTACGCTAGCGCCGGGCCAGCTGACGGGCCGTGCCGTCGCTGCAGCTGAGCCGCGCCGTGCTTGCCAGCCACTCGTCATCGGGGTAGTAGGCAAACACGTACTGTTCGTTTTTCAGGCTGTCGATCAGCGGGTAGGTGACCTCGGAGCGCACCGCCGGGCAGCCGTGGCTGCGCCCCAGCCGGCCGGTCTTGTCGATGAAGGCGTTGCTGACGTAGTCGGCGCCGTGAATGACGATGGCGCGCTCAAACGCCAGATCGTTGACGTTAGGCTCAAGGCCCTCCAGGCGCAGCGAGTAGCCGTTGCGCCCGTAGTAGCTGTTCAGGGTGCGAAACAGTCCCAGGCTGGACTGGTGGCTGTCCGGCGTGTTGGAAAACGACGTGGCCAGCGCGTTGCCCGAGCCCTGGCCGTGGGACACCAGCTCCTTGAACAAAAGCCGGTGGTGCTCAAGATCAAACACCCACAGGCGCGGCTGGGAAGACGGCCGGGAAAAGTCGATGAGCGCCAGGCGCTCGGCGCCGGGGTCGGCGCAGCTAAGCGACTCGGCCGCCATACGCAGCGCCTGGGGCGTGGCGTTTGGGGCGAGCTGCTTGAGCCGGTGGAGCAGCGGCGAGGTGCCGGCGGCGGGGGTAGTGGCCACCTGTGCGGAGAAATCAGCGGCCGGCAGTGGTAACGTGAAAGCGCCAAGGGACAGGCTCAGCAGCAGCGCCGAGGCTTTGAAGCGAAACGCCATGTCATCATCCTTGAAGATGAATAAAAAATGACCGGCCGGGCAGCCAGGCTCTGCCTCATGGCGGGCACGGTAAGGAAAGCCCGAGATAGCTTCGCTTTGCTCGCTACGACGTGGAGGGTATGCGCGCCCTTCCCGCTATTGTCGTCGCGAGGAGCGCAGCGACGTGGCGATCTCATGGCAAGTCCAGGAGCGCTATTCTAACCCAAGGGGACATTCATGGATAAGACGCGGCGAAGAAAAAGCGGCGGAACGCCGGGGAAAACGATGGGTCTCGCGGCCCTGGCGCTCAGCGCCGCGCTGGCGTCCGGCCCTGCGGTGGCTCAGGCGCCGTCTGCCGGAGCCCTGGCGGAAGAGACCGCCAGGGCAGAAAGCCGGGCGGACGAGCTTCCGGTCGCGGCGTTTTATCAAGCCGCGCAGCAGCAGCCGACGTGGCACAGCGCGAAGCAGGTGGAAGCCCTGGTCAGGGCGCTAAAAACGCTACGTAGCGACGGCCTCGTTCCCGCGGACTATCTCAAGGGCTCTCTCAAGGACTATCCCCAGGACTATCTCGAGGCGGATGGCGGGGCCCGGCCGCTGGAAGCGGCGTTTGCGCAAAGCCGAGACGACGCCGAGGCCCGGGCGGCGTTCGACGTTCGCGCGACCCGGGCGCTGCTGCTGGCCCTTGATCACCTTCAGCGCGGCCGCCTCGACCCCGAAAAGCAGGTGCCGGGGTGGGAGACCGCCCGGGCGGAAAGGCGCTATTCGATGGCCCGGGTGGTCGACGCCGTTAACGACGCCGACATAGAGCAGGCGCTTTCGCTGGCGCGGCCGGAACTGCCGGCCTACGGGGCGCTGCGCGAGGCGCTCAAAACGTATCGGGCGCTGGGGGGGCAGACGAACGCGCCGCTGGTGCCCAGCGACGAGGCTCTGCGCCGCGGCAACGAGGGCGATGCGGTCACCGCGCTGCGCCGCCGGCTGGCCTACTGGGGCATGCCCGAGGTGCTGCCCGGCGATCCGGCCGCCTACGCCCGGATAGACGCCGAGGCGCCGGACCTGCGGCGCTTCGACGCCGAGCTGGAAACGGCGGTCAAGCGCTTTCAGCGCCGCCACCTGCTCGATGAAGACGGCGTGGTGGGCGGCAAGACCCGCCGGGCGCTCAACGCCTCGGTGCGCTCCCGGGTGGATGCGCTGCGGGTCAACCTCGAGCGCGCCCGCTGGATGCAGCCCGTGATCGCGCGCGAGCCCGGAGTATGGGTGGATATCGCCGGCTACCGCATGCACTACACCCGCCCGGGCGGCGCGCGCTGGTCGTCGCGAGTGATCGTTGGCCGGTCCGGGCGCGAAACGCCGGTGCTCCACTCGGCGATCACCCACTTGACCGTGAACCCGACCTGGACGGTGCCGCCGACCATCTGGCGGGAGGACGTGCTGCCCCGGCTGCGGCGCGGGGCTTCGGGCTACCTCAACCGGCGCAACATGCAGGTAGTGGGCCCCGACGGGGCGCGGCTCGACCCGGCGAGCATCGACTGGCAGGCGCCGGGCAACGTTATGCTGCGCCAGTCCGCGGGGCCGAGCAATCCGCTGGGGCGCATGGTGGTGCGCTTTCCCAACAGTCAGCTGATTTACCTGCACGACACGCCGTCCCGGGGGCTTTTCAACCGCGACCGGCGGGCGCTGAGCTCGGGCTGCGTGCGGGTGGAAGGCGTGCGCGAGCTGGTGCGCATGCTGCTGGAAGACACCGGAAGCCGCCACCGGCTGGGTACGCTTTTGCAGCGCAGCCAGAGCGATCTGAACGTCACCCTGCCCGAGCGGATCCCGGTGGCGCTGGTGTATCTGACGGCCTGGCCCGATGAGGCCGGCGAGGTGACGTTTCGCCCGGATATCTACCGCCGCGACGATGCGCTGCTGCGGGCGCTTTAGCGCGGACGGCCGGTAGGCAGGCATAAAAAAGCGCCGCCTCGGCAAGAGGCGGCGCTTTTGTCTGGAGAGAAGGTGCCCGGCGGGAAGGTTAGCTGTCGCTGTCGTCGTCTTCCTCGTGGCGGCGGTAGGAGGCCACGCTGACGGTGCCTGTATCGCCGCTTTCCAGCGCGGCGACCATGGGCTCGGCCTGCTTCTGGAACGCCACCAGCGTATCGCCGTGCAGGCGGGTATTTTCCGGCAGATCGACTTTCATGGCGTTGACCGGCGCGTTATTCACGTGGACTTCGTAGTGCAGGTGCGGGCCGGTGCTGCGTCCGGTGTTGCCGGAAAGCGCGATGCGATCGCCCATTTCCACCCGGTCGCCCTTGTTGACCAGCGCCTGGGAGAGGTGCAGGTAGCGGGTGCGATAGCCATTGTCGTGGCGGATGACGACATAGCGGCCGGCCGCATAGTGCTTGACCACGCGCTCCACGCGCCCGGCGGCAGGGGCGGTGACCGGGGTGCCGATGGGCATGGCGAAGTCGGTGCCGTTGTGCGGGCTGGTGCGGCCGGTGACCGGGTGTTTACGATACGGGTTGAAGTTAGAGCTCAGCCGGTAGCTGCCCTCGAAGGGGTAGCGGGCAAAAGCCGGGTCGAGGCTGTCGCCCCCCGGCGTATAGAAGTTGTTGTTGTCGGGATTGCGGACCAGGGTCAGATTCATGCGCTGGCCCTGGTACTTCACCGCCAGGACCCGGGAGCCCAGCGACTCGCCGTCGATCATGTCGGATTCGACGAGCACCTGGAATTCGTCGCCGCGGCGGCTGTCGCGGCGGAAGTCATATTTCTTTTTCAGCAGGCGGGTCAGCTTGGTGACCGAACGGCTGTCGAGACCGGTAGCCTCGGCCGAGCGGGCGAAGCTGCCGCTGACGGTGCCGGCGTAAAGGCGCTGCACGGGCTCGCCCTTGCGCTCGATGGACCTGACGTCAAGGTCGCCGTCGCGGCGGTCGATGAGCACGCCGTCGCGGACGTTTTTCATTATCTTCAGCGTCAGCAGCTTGCCGTTTTCGTCCAGCTGGTAGTCAAAGCTCTGGCCGACACGCCAGCGGCTAAAGATATTCGAATCGGGAAGCTCGTCCAGCAGATCGAGGACTTCGCTGTAGCCCAGGCCCAGCTCGTTCTGGGCCATGACGGCAAAGGTCTCGCCGGAGCTGACGGTGTGGGTTTGCCACTGGGGCACATAGGTCTTTTCCGCGGCGAGCTCCAGCGGCAGAAAGGACACTTCGTCAAAGCTGTCGATGCCGTAGTCTTCGTACGAGGTGGCGTCTGCTATCGGCGCCTGATTCTCGGTAGCGTCGGCGCTGTCTTTCGCGCCAATGCCGGCGTCGGCGCTGTTGGCGGCGAGCATGCCGCTGGCCAGAGTGCCGATGACGGTGGCCATGTGCTGCGCGCCTTCATCCAGCGGCGTCTTGTCGCTGGCGGCGAGGCGCTGGGCGGGGAGCTCTAGAACGTCGTCCAAAGGCTCGGCCGTCGCGCTTCGGATCACGTCCAGGTTAATCACCTCCGACGCCCTGAGATCCTTCAGGGGGATGTTGTCGCGAGTGGCGTCGAGCAGGCGGGAGGCTTCATCGATAGCGGTGGCCACCGGGGTTCTGGCGCGCTGGGCACCGGTTTTGGCCAGCGCCGGCAGGCTGGGCGCGGCGTCATCGGCAAGCGGGACGAGCACGTTCTTTACCGGCGCGTCTGGCTGGCTATGATGTTGATAGGTCGTGAGTAACTTTTGTCCGCCCAGCACGGTGACCATGGTGGCCACGGGTAACAGTAAAAATTTATGCGTGCGGGGCAGCGAATGAAGGATTCGCAACATGAGTGAAAAGGCCGCCAAATCGTGTCGAAAAAAACATCTGTAAGGAGTAAGCCACGAAACCTTAACTCATGCGCGAGGAAGTGCATAGACTGTACATCCATACACAAACTCGGTATTTAATACAAGGCTGAAACCGTAGTTGGACAGCCGCGGGGAAAAGTTTGACAGCGGGGCGGGCACCGCCGGGCGAATCCGGCGAATTTCGGCACTGGCTGGGGCGCATGCAAAACGGGCACCCCGAAGGGTGCCCGTTGACGATGTTGTCGGCGTGCTCAGGCTCAGTTGTTACGGTTGCCCATGTCGTCGTTGCGGTTGTCCACGCCGTCGTTACCCATGTCAGAGGCGGCGTCCTTGGTTTTCTGCCAGGCGTTCTGGGCGCCTTCCTGGGTAGTTTGCCAAGCGCTCTTGGCGCCTTCTTCCGTGGTTTGCCAGGCGTCTCTGGCGTTGGACTTCGCCTGCTTCCACCAGTCGTTGTTATAGGCCGGGAACTGCTCCATCTCTTCGGAGGTGGCGTCGACCATCACGCGGTGCTCGGTATCGTTGATGTCGTCGTCATCCTGCTCGGTGTAGGTTTCCAGCGTGAAGTAGTTGCTGCCGACGACCAGTTCGCGGCCGCCAAGGCCAAGCACCTCGCCGCTTTCCACCACCAGGGCGGATACCTTCATCTCCTCGTCAAAGAGGATGTCTTCGACTTCGCCAATGGGATCGCCCGAACCGTTCACGACGTAAACGTCAGCATCGAGGATGTTGTCGGCGGAATACATGCCCTGGGGGCCGGTTTGCTCTTGCGGCTGACCGCTTTGAGCCTGTGCGCCCAGTGTGAAGCTCAGTACGGAAACGCCGAGTGCTGTCATCAAGGTATTCTTGCGCATGGCTCAACTCCTTGTCTGCTTTTATTCCGGGGTGGGTGGGCTCGAATGAGCTGCCAGCACCTGCCGGATGAGTGTCGGGGCCGGGAACAATAAGTGAAGGCGCCCGATCACCTTTTACAAGCTAGTCGAACAGGGCGCGACTGCAAACCCTGGAATGGGTAAAAACGATGAAAGCGCCGGACGGAACGAGAAGGCGCCGGTGAAATGCTGGCGCGGCGCGAAAGGAAGTGGTAGCATGTGCGCTCCTCGCATGTGTTGACCCCTCCATCACAACGTGGCGCCGGCCTGTTTTTTTGCCGTGCGCGTGCAAAACATTCGTTCGGCGGATGTTTTCTGATGAGAAGATGGCGCGCTTTGTCAATTTCACCGCACGGGTGAAATTAGCGCAGCAAGGTCGCCACAGCGGACGGACTGCCTAGCGCTACCCGTTCGTATGCCAGGTGCGACCGGCGTCTCAGACTCTCTGTTTTCAGCCGTTGTTGAGTCACATTGCTATTGAGTCATTTTATTTTTGGATCACATTAGGGTGATCGGCTCGTGGCAATCGGCTCGTTGAAACCAACTTTTTGAAACCGGCTCCTGTTGACTGCTTATGCCCGACGTGGCGGCAGTGTCAGGGCGGCTGACCGGCGTTGTCGGAGGCCGTTCAGGTCTGGAGTCAGAGACGCTTTTGATGTTTTTTGCCGGAGCTTTCCGGCCTACCAAGGTGTGATTAATGACCTCGACTTCTGTCGCTTCGCCGAGTTTCGGCGATCTTGCTCTGTTGCCTGCCGTTTTGTCTGCCGTGGAAAGTCAGGGCTATACAGAGCCTTCGCCCATCCAGGCGAAAACGATTCCCGCGCTGCTAGAAGGCCGCGACATGCTCGGCCAGGCTCAGACCGGCACGGGCAAGACCGCCGCCTTTGCGCTGCCGCTGCTGTCTCGTCTCGACCTTGAGCGGCGCGAACCCCAGGTGCTGGTGCTGGCGCCGACCCGCGAGCTTGCCCAGCAGGTAGCGGTCTCCTTTAGCAAGTATGGCCAGGACATCAAGGGGCTGGAAGTGGCGACCCTGTGCGGCGGCCAGGAATACCGCGAGCAGCTCTCCGCGCTGCGCCGCGGTGCCCAGGTAGTAGTGGGCACGCCGGGCCGGGTGATTGACCACCTGGACCGCGGTAGCCTGAAGCTTGGCGGCCTGTCGGCGCTGGTTCTCGACGAAGCCGACGAAATGCTGCGCATGGGCTTTATCGACGACGTCAAGCGCGTGGTCGCCGACACGCCGAAGGACGCCCAGCGGGTGTTTTTCTCGGCGACGCTGCCCACCGAAATCGAGCGCATCGTCAACCGCTACCTGGTCGATCCGGTGAAGGTGACCATGGGGTCGAGCGCCTCGACGGCGGACAACATCGAGCAGCGCGTGGTCCGCGTGGACGGCGGTGCCAAGCTAGAGGCCCTGTCGCGGATTCTGGAAGTCGAACCGGTGGACGCCGCCATCGTCTTCGTGCGTACCCGTGCGGCCTGCACCACGCTTGTGGAGCAGCTCACCGCCCGGGGCGTGAATGCCGCCGGCCTTTCCGGGGATCTCGACCAGAGCCTGCGCGAGCGCACCATTACGCGCCTCAAGCGCGGCAAGGTCGACGTGCTCATCGCCACCGACGTGGCCGCGCGGGGGCTTGACGTGCCGCGCATCACCCACGTGGTCAACTACGACCTGCCCCAGGACAGCGAAGCCTATACCCACCGCATCGGCCGTACCGGTCGTGCCGGGCGCAGCGGCATCGCGATCACCTTCGCCGGCTTCCGCGAAGGCCGCAAGGTCGGCTGGATGGAGCAGGCCACCGGGCAGAAAATGGCCGACATGCCGCTGCCCGACGAAGCCGCGATTCGCGCCCACCGGGACAGCGTTTTCCATCAGCGCGTGGTCGCGTCCCTGACCCAGGGCGCCGACGAGCAGCGCGCGCTGGTCGAGCGGCTGGTGGCAGAAGGCCACGATCCCGTCGAGCTGGCCTGCGCCTTTGCGCAAATGGCCCGGGCCGACGAAGCGCCCATTGGCCGCCTCCAGGCGCCGCGCAAGGAGCGCGCCCCGCGCGAAAGCCGTAACAGCAGCGGCCCGCGCCGGGACCGCGGCCCCAGCGAAGGCATGATCCGCTACCGCGTTTCCGTGGGCCACAAGGACGGCGTCAAGCCCGGCCAGCTGGTCGGCGCGCTGGCCAACGAAGGCGGCATTGAAGGCGCGCGTATCGGCCGCATCGATATCCGCAACGCCTTCTCCGTGGTCGAACTGCCCAAGGGACTGCCGGCCTCGATCCTGGCGAAAATGGCCCGGGCCAAGGTCTCCGGCCGTCCGCTTGAGATCAGCGAAGACCGCGGACCGGAGCGCGCCCCGCGCCGCCGCGACGGCGAGGCGCCGGTGCGTCGCCGCGCCTGATCCAGGCCGCGGTACCAACGCCGTCGGCTAGCGCTTAGCGACGGCCCGCCAGCACCCCCGTGCCGCTTATCCCGGTGCGGGGGTGCTGTGGTTTGGATGGGCGTCTGAGTGAGCGCCCGGGCGCTTGGTACCGCTTTTCACTCACGTTTTCCACCCGCTTTTTCCACCGGCTTTTTCGCCAACGTATCCGCAACGCCGTCTCAGGAGAGGCTATGTCCGTGCTGCCCCCGGAAACCCTGCATGAATGGAACCTTGCCCCGGCGGATGCCATGGCGCTGCAGTCGCGGCTGGCCCGGCGCGTGGTGCTTGAAGACCGCATCGCTCCGGTGCGCCACGTCGCCGGGGTGGATATCGGCTTTGAAGACGACGGCGCCACGACAAGGGCCGCGGTGGTGGTGCTCCGGTGGCGGGAAGAGGGCGCGCCGTTCGAGGTGGTCGAGCAGGTGGTTTACCGTGAGCCCACGCGCATGGCGTACATCCCCGGGCTCTTATCGTTTCGCGAAACCCCGGCGGCGCTGGGCGCTTTTGCACGCCTTGAGACCCGGCCCGAGCTGGTCATGGTCGACGGCCAGGGCATTGCCCATCCGCGCCGGCTGGGCGTCGCCTCGCTGCTGGGGCTGTGGCTCGATCTGCCGGCCATCGGCATCGCCAAGTCGCGGCTGTGCGGCCGCCACGCCGAAGTGGGCGAAACCCGGGGCGAGCGGGTGCCGCTCGAGCACAAGGGCGAGGTGATCGGCACGGTTTTGCGCTCGCGCACCCGGGTCAAACCGCTGTACGTGTCGCCCGGGCACCGGGTCAGCCAGGCCACGGCCCTTGAGTGGACGCTGCGCTTTTTGTATCGCACCAAGCTGCCCGAACCCACCCGGCTGGCCGACCGCCTGGCTAGCCGTCGCGATGCGCCCGGGCGGCCTTGACCAGCGCGCGGATCAGGCGCTGCTGGGGGCGGTTGAAGATCAGCCATTCCGGGTGCCACTGCACGCCGAGTAGAAAGTCGTGGCGGCGGGATTCGATCCCCTGCACCAGGCCGTCGCGGTCCCGGGCGACGATCTCCACGCCCTCGCCGGTACGGTTCACCGCCTGGTGGTGAAGGCTGTTGACCCGGCACCAGCGCACGCCCAAGAGCGCGTGCAGCCGGCTGTGTTCGGTGATGTCCACGGTCTTGCGCGGAAGCACGGTGCGCCGGCGCTTGAGCCCCTCGTGGGTGGTGTAGATGTCCGGGTCCAGGGTGCCGCCCAGGTGGACGTTGATCAGCTGGGCGCCCCGGCAGATGCCCAGCACCGGCGTAGCCAAAGGGATGAAGTGTTCGAGCAGCGCAAGTTCCAGCCTGTCGCGCTCGGGGTCCACGCGCACGTCGAGCTGGAGCTCGGCGTCGTAGAGGTTGGCCTGGATGTCATCGCCGCCGCCGATGATCAGCCCGTCAAGATGCGCCGGGCGGGCGCGACTCGGGGACAGGCGCAGCGGCTGGCCGCCGTGGCGCCAGACGGCGAACCAGTCGAACCACCAGGCCAGGCGGCTTTTTCGGTCGGAAGTGGTGATGCCGATAAGGGGGCGTGACATACGGCTTGGGCGTTCCTGATGGTGGCAAAGGGGTAAATGGGCGGCGGGGCAAGCGCCTAGCGCGAATGGAACAAGCGGCGCAGCTTATCGGCCCAGCGGCGATAAAACGGCCGGCTGTGGTCGGCAATATAGGCCGCGCTGCGCTCGGCCAGCGCCTGGCGGTCGGCGGCGAGCTTTTCCACCTCGACCCAGCGGTTCCACTCGGTAACGGCCCCCCAGCCGGGCTGGGACAGCTGGGCGTTGGGCAGCCGATAGTGAAACGTCGGCCGGGGCTTGGTCAGCCGGCTGTGCAGCAGCGCGTGGGAATGCTCGGGGCAAAGGTGGGCAAACAGCGGCAGCATGTCCAGCTCGCGGTTGCGCGTGGGGTTGTCGTGGAGGTAGTCGTCGATCAGCTCGGCCAGCTTAGGCCGATAGTCGGCGGCGAGCACTTTGAGCGCGTAGTCCTTGGGAAAGGGGTTGGCGTGGGGCAGCACTTCGCGGGTGATGTCGACCTTGATGTCGTCGCGCAGCCAGGGCGCCAGCAGCAGATAGGCCTGGAGCATGGCGCGGATATCGTCATCGGCCGGCGAGGCAATTTCGGGGTTGAGGTGCAGGCCAAAGCCGTACAGCAGGCTGGCGTCGGTGCCCTTGGCGCCGTGTTCGCGCAGGGCGTCAAACAGGCGATCGAGGAGGTCGAGCTCGTTCCAGGGGATCGGCGGGCAGATGATCTCGGTGGGCACAAGCCCGGTGACCATGTCGCCGATGAGCTCGCGAGTCTTCTGGTGGAACTCCGTGCGCAGCTGGTGCTGGTGGTGCGCCCATTCGCCGTCAAGCGCGATGCGGTCGTCGAGCACTCGTCGGTCGGGGTGGGCATACTGGGTATCCAGCTCGATGACGAACTCGCCCCAGCGGGTGTTTTCTACCTGTAGCCGGTGGGGGCTGACCGCGTTAAGCTCACCGCCGAACAGCTCGCGCACGACCAGCGCGGTATCCCTTGGCGGCAGGCCGGCAAACTCGATTTCCACGCCGACGCGGCGAATGCGGCCCTGGGCGTTGCGGGGGGCGGGGGGAGCTTGCAGCGTCATCGGCCGTCCTGTGAGGTGAACCAAAAGTGCGCTCAGATTATCATATCGGGCGGGGCGCATATCGGCTTGCGCGACACATCGGAACAAAGGCAGGCCAAATCCGGCCGCCCGCCGGCCCTGAGCCGGCGACGCGCCCGGCTATCAGCCGTTTTCACGATCACGTTCAGGATCACGTTCAGGAGAGGCAAGTGCGACAGCACACTATTACGCTCAGCGCCCTGATATTGGCGTTTTTCATCGCGATGCTGACGCTTGTCACGCCGGCGCATGCCCAGGGGGTGTCGCTGCCCGGACTCAAGCAGGAAGCCGGTCAGGAAACGACCGACAGCGCGTCGCTGCAGCAGTCGCTCGATGACATTATCGCCACGCTGGAAGACGGCCAGCAGCGCGAGCAGCTGCTCAAGTCGCTGCGCGACCTCAAGGCGGCGGCCGACGCCTCCGTGGAAAAAAGCGGCGGCCGCCAGGGGCTGCTGGGGGCGCTTGCCGATACCCTGACCGACATCAACGAGCAGGCCCAGGAGGGCGGAACGCCGGCCGAGCAGTGGGCCGAGCAGCTGCGCGAAGGAGGCGCTGAGCTGCGCGAGCTGGTCAACCGCCCCGGGCGCGCCGGCATGATCCGCGCCGTGGCCGACGGCGCGGTGCTGGGCATCGTTTGGGTAGGACTGTTGGTGATCATGATCGCCCTCGGGCGCCTGCTTGCGACCCGCCGGGGCTGGCCCCATGACCTGCCCCGGGACCCGCGCGGCCGGCTTATGGCGATTCACTTCTTCCGCCGCATGCTGCCCTGGGTGCTGGCCTTTGCCGTGGTGTTCGGCCTGGGGCAGATCATGCCCTCAAGCCCCGGGCGCGCGGCGGTGCTGGTGGTGGCCTACGTCTGCGTGTGCGGTCGGGCGCTGTCGGTGGTGTTTGAAACCGTGATCGCCTTTTTCAGCAGCGGCCACCGCTTTACCGCCGTGCGCCTGCTGCAGCAGCGCGCCCTGCGCACCCTGTTCATGATCGGGGCGCTGATTGCGCTGGGTGACGCGCTGATTTCCAGCCGCCTGGTGGAAATGCTCGGCGAAGACTTCTCCGGTCTGGTGTCGGTGCTGGCCAATATGCTGGCAGCGCTGGTCGCGGCTCGCTTTATCATCAAGTTCAAGCGCCCCATCCGCCACCTGATCTGCAACCGGCCGTATCAGCAGCGCCGGGATGCGGGCACGGCCGTCGAGCTCAGTCGGGCGCTGGGCGGCATGTGGCACGTCCCCGCGCTGCTGCTGGTGGGCGGCTCGCTGCTGGCGATTTTCATCAGCGTGGGCGACGTGGGCTCGGCGCTGGCGCGCTCGATCATTTCGGCGAGCCTGCTGGTGCTGACGCTGGTCGTGACCGGGCTTCTGCGCCGCCACGGCGAGCGGCGCAAGAGGCGCCGGCGGCCGCCGCGCTACCGCGAGTATCGCCGCCGCCTGGCCCGGGTCGGCTTTGTGCTGGCGCACATCTGCTCCTGGATGGTGTTTGCCGAGCTCTTCATGCAGGTATGGGGCGGCTCGCTGTTCGGCCTCGGCCAGGAAGGGGTGGCCGGGGCGCGCATCGGCAAGGCGCTGCTCAGCCTGGGGGCGACGATGCTGCTTGCCTGGCTGGTGTGGATCTTTGCCGATACCGCGATCCAGCGGGCGCTGGTGTCGTCAGCCAAGACCCAGGGGCGGCGGGTCAACCAGGCCCGGGCTCAGACCATCACGCCGATGATCCGCAACGTGATTTTCGTCACCATCCTGATCATTGCCGGCATCGCCGGGCTTGCCAACCTCGGGGTCAACGTCACGCCGCTCTTGGCCGGTGCCGGGGTGATCGGTCTGGCCATCGGCTTTGGCGCCCAGACCCTGGTGCAGGATTTGATCACCGGGATCTTTATTCTCATCGAGGACTCGCTGGCGGTGGGCGACTTCGTCGAGATCAACGGCCACATGGGCACCGTCGAGGGGCTCACGCTGCGCACCGTGCGCCTGCGCGACCTGGACGGCATCGTTCATATCATCACCTTCAGCCGCTTTGACTCGATCCACAACATGTCGCGCCAGTTCGGCATTGCGCTGATGAAGATCCGCATTCCGTTCTCCATGCGCATCGACGACGCCATCACGCTGATGCAGGAAACCGCCCAGGAGCTGCGCAACAACCCCATGATGCGCCACTACATCTGGGCGCCGCTGGAAATGCAGGGCATTCACGCCTTTGAAGAAGGCTGCCCGATTCTGCGGATGCGCTTTCGTACCGCGCCGGAAATGCAGTGGGACGTGGCCCGGGCGTTCAACCTTTTGCTCAAGCAGCGCATGGAAGCCCAGGAAGTGGATCTTGGCGTGCCGCGCCTGAGCCTGAGCATGGAGGCAAGCTCCGAGCGCCGCTGGGAAGACGGCGAAGGCGACGACGGCGTGACGACCCTGGACGATGGCACCGCCCGAGGCGAAGAGCCCGCCGGCGTCAACGACGAGGAGCCCAAGGAAACCCACCGGCCCACGCCGCCCAAGCCCGCGCCTACGCCCACGCGCCGGGAAGAAGCCCGGGAGCAGGCGCTACACCGGACCCAACCCAAGCCCCAGGGGCAGGGCGAGCCCAGCGGCGAAACCCGCGCGGGAAGCGGCGATGAAGGCGACGGTGACGGCGACTAGCCGGGGCCGCAACACTCAGCCAAACAGACAGCGAAACGGCAAGGAGCGATGCCCAGGTGGTCCACGTAGAGCGAAAAAACAGTTTTCAGCTGCGCCTTTCCCGGCGGCTGGAAGAAGAAACGTCGCACACGCTGGACGTCTATTTATTTGTGCCCGGTGAGCTTGGGCTAAGCACCGAGCTGATTGCCGAAGACGCCTTTTATCATAGCGCCATTCAGGTGTCGCGGACCTACCACAGCGAGGCCTATCGCCTGCCGCTGGTGCACAGCCGGCTGGCCAGCCGCAACCAGCTGGGCAGCGAATCCTATCGTCTGAGCCTGAGCCTTTACGCCTACCAGTACGTGGAGGCTCTGGAGCGCACCACGCGCTCTCTGCTGGACAGCGCCCGGGAGCTTCGCCAGCGCCCGCCGAATACGGACGAGGCGCTGAACCGCGAAAAGGACGCCGCCTTTGATCAGTCGGTGCGCGAAATGGTGTCGCTGAGCGACGGTATCCTCAAGCGGATGCGGCGCAACCGCCCAAGGGACGACCGGCTCTACAAATACTTTGCCAACATCGACAACTATCTGTCGTGGTTTACCGAGCAGCAGCTGCTGGCGGTGGTGGCGTATATGCCGCGTTCGAGCGAGCTGACCCCGCTCAAGCGCGAGCTGATCGCGGTGTGCGAAGCGGAAAGCGGCTATCGCCGGGAGCAGCAGTATAACGCCGAGCGGGTGATGAACGACCCCACGCGGATGTCGAACAAGATGCGCCTGCTGCGCCGGCTGATCGAATACCCGATTACCCTCAAGCAGCGCAACCGGGAGCTCGGCGGCGGCGAGCAGAAAGCGGTCAAGGCGCTGGCCACGGCAGTGGTCATGGCCTTTGTGTCCTTCGCCGTACTGCGCGTGCGCGACCAGCTGGGGGACATCACGGCGCTTTTTATCCTGGCCATGGCGGTGCTGTACGCCATTCGCGAGGTGTTCAAGGACGACTTGCGCAACACCCTGTGGCACTGGCTGCGCAAGGGGCGGCCCAAGTGGCGCCGGGAATATCGCGATGCGACGCGCAACGTGCTGGTCGGCCGCCAGCTGGAGTGGTTTGACTACAAGCGCTACGCGTCGCTCGACCCCTCAATACGCGAGATGCGCCGGCGCAAGATGGCCCAGCGGGAAGAGGTGGTGCTGCACTATCGTTCGAGCTCGCGGATGTCGCCCACGCGGTTTCTCAGCGGCTACCGGCACACCCGGGAAACTCTGAGCCTGGACGTGTCCCAGCTGACCCGGCTGATGAGCCGCAGCACCCACCACGTTTATCGGCTGAAAGACGGCCAGGCGGTGCGCGAAAGCGTTGAACGCCGCCATCTGTTCAACCTGGTGGTGCGCGAGACCGAAAACCACGCCGGGGCGCACCTCGCCCGCTGGAAGGTGGTCATCAGCCGCTCGGGTATCGTTGCCGTGGACAAGGTGGCCGACAGCAACGAGGCCTGAGGGGAGGCGTTGCCCGCAGGCTGGGCTACTCCTTCAGCGCGTCGAGGGCGCGCTCGAGGTTGTCCACGCTGCGCTCGGGATGGTGCAGCTTGTCGAGGCCGAAAAGGCCGATGCGGAAGGTCTGGAAGTTGTCGCCCTCGTCGCACTGGAGCGCTACGCCGCCGGCGACCTGCACGCCCTGTTCGGCGAGTTTGGCCGGTAGCCCGGGATCGTCGGTATAGCACACCACCACGCCCGGCGCCTCGAAGCCCTGGGCGGCGACGCTGATAAAGCCGTGGCGCTTGAGCATGGCGCGCACGGCTTCGCCGACCACCTGCTGCTCCTGCTTGACCTGGGCAAAGCCGTAGTCGCGGGTCTCAAACATGATGTCGCGCAGGGTGTAAAGCGCGTCCGTGGGCAGGGTGGCGTGGTAGGCATGGCCGCCCTTTTCGTAGGCCTGCATGATGCCGTGCCAGCGGGCAAGATCGCAGGCAAAGCTGCTGCTTTGGGTTTGCGCGAGGCGCTTTTCCGCGCGCTCGGAGAGCATCACCATGGCGCAGCAGGGCGAGCCGCTCCAGCCTTTCTGCGGCGCGGTTACCACGACGTCGATGCCGAGCTCCTGCATGTCGACCCACAGCGTGCCGGCGGCGATGGCGTCGAGCACAAAAAGCCCCCCAACCTCGCGGGTGGCGTGTGCCAGAGTGCGCAGATAGTCGTCGGGCAGCTGCATGCCGGCGGCGGTTTCCACCTGGGGGGCAAACACCACGGCGGGCTTTTCCGCGCGAATGCGCTCGGCGGCTTCTTCAGCGGGGACGGGGATGAACGGCGAACGTTCGTCGCCCGGATTTTGGCGGCGGGCCTTGAGCACGATTTGCTGATCGGTCAGCCGGCCCTGCTCGATAATTTGTGTCCAGCGGTAGCTGAACCAGCCGTTGCGGATCACCATCACTTTCTGGTCGGTGGCGAACTGGCGGGCCACGGCCTCCATGCCGAAGGTGCCGCTGCCGGGGATGATCGCCGTGGCGTCGGCGCGGTAGACGTCTTTCAGCGTGGCGGAAATATCGCGCATGACGTCCTGGAAGCGCTGGGACATGTGATTCAGCGCGCGGTCGGTGTAGACCACGGAGTATTCCAGCAGTCCTTCCGGATCGATATTGGGCAGCAGGCCGGCCATGGTGATCTCCTGATGAGTGACGCGCCGGCGCCCGGCGGCCACGTGGGTTGTGCGGGTGGGCTAAGGCTGCCCGGCAAGGCGCCGGGCGGGAATCAAGAATACGAGGAATCGCGCCCCGGGGAAAGTAGCGCCGGTGCAGGCGCCATCAGGCCGTATCGGGAGAGCCGGCAAGGGTAGCGACCAGGTGGGGCAGCAGGGCAGTAGAGCCAAAGCGCACGTTCTTCGGCGTGATCCAGGCAGGCCCCATGATGTCTGCCACCAGCGACAGGTAGGTGGCGGCGTCGTCGGCGGTATCAATACCGCCGGCGGCCTTGAAGCCGACCTTGCCGCCGCTTTCCCTGATAGCGTTGAGCATGACGGACGCGGCCTCGGGCGTGGCGCCGGCGGCGACCTTGCCGGTGGAGGTCTTGAGGAAGTCGGCGCCGCCTTCGATGGCGATTTCGCTTGCCCGCAGAATCTTGGCGGGATCCTTAAGCTCGCCGGTTTCGAGGATGATTTTCAGCAGCGCCTGGCCGCCGCAGGCCGCCTGGCACATCTCCACAAACTCAAGGCAGGTGTCTTCGTCGCCGTCGAGCAGGGCGCGCCAGGGCAGCACCACGTCGACCTCATCGGCGCCCGAGGCCACGGCTTCCCGGGTTTCCCGGGCGGCGGCCATGATGTCGCCGCTGCCCTCGGGGAAGTTGGCGACCGCGGCAATCTTGACCTCGCCGCTCAGCGTGTGGGCGGTCAGGGCGCGCCGCGCGGCCACCACGAACTGCGGGTAGACGCACACCGCGGCCGGGTGGCCAAACGGCGTTTTGGCCTGCTGGCACAGCGACTCGATGTCGGCGTCGCTGTCCGCCGTGTCAAGGCGGGTCACATCCAGCAGCGGAAGCGCCTGGCGCGCGGCTTGTAGCAAATTGATCGAGGCTGGCATGGGGGATCTCACTGGTTGATGAAAGCGGTATCGGACAGCGGGCCGGCAAGGCGGTGGCGGGGCAGCGCTACCTTACCAGAGCCAGCTGCCCGGCCGGGCTGGCGGGAGGCCGCGGCGCACCTTGATAAACCCGGTGACGCAGCGCACGGCCAGCCACACCGCCAGAAGCGGCCACAGGATGGCACCCAGGGCGAAAACGCTCAAGGCGAAGACGACGCAGAAATACAGCGCGCCGATCCAGAAGGTGCGGATCAGGTAGCGGTAATGGGGCCGCAGCCAGGGCGCGGCGTCCTTGCGATAAACGTAGGCCACGATCACGCCGATCAGCAGCGTGAGATTGGCGGTGACGATGCCGCCCAGAAACAGGGCGTAGACAATTTGCGGCGTGCGCGCCTCCTCGCGGGAGGGGTGGCGTTGGGTCATGGTGCGATCTCGTGGCGGGCGGATGGAGCCAGGGTCAGTAAAGCCGAAAGTCGCGGTAGTCGGGCCGTCCCTGCTGTTCTTGCACGACCTTGCGGTAGCGCTTGTATTCCCACTGGTACTGGGCCGGATCCAGGGCAATGGCGGCTTCGACGCTGGCGTTGACGCCGGTGGCCGAGGCCACCTCGTCGGCGCTGTAGACCTGCTCGTCGGCGTCGAGAAAGTGGATCTCAAAGCCCTTGCCGGGCACGCGCAGGGCGACCCCGGTCACCACCCGGGCTCGGGTGCGAGCCACCAGCTTGGACAGCAGCGTGGCGGTATAGGCGTCGCGGTGGAAAAACGGGGCAAAGACGCCGCTGCCCCAGCCGGGCTCCTGGTCGGGCAGGATGCCGATGGCTTCGTGACGCTTGAGCGCCTTGAGCAGCGCCGCCACGCCCCGGGCGTTGGTGGGCACCAGGGCGGCGCCCTGGCGCTCGCGGCCGTGGCGAATCACCGGGTCGAGCGCGGCCATTTTGGGCGGCTCGTACATGGCGGTGAACGGAAAGTGGCTGGACAGCCAGAAGTTGAGCACTTCCCAGTTGCCAAAGTGCGGGGCGAGCACGATCACGCCGCGCCCGTCCTGCCGGGCGCCGTCGAGCTTGTCGCGGCCGTGCACGGCGACAATGCCGGCGGCTACGCGCTCGGGGGGCGCCATCCAGGCGTGGCCAAGCTCGAGCATGGTGGCAGTGGAATGATGCAGGCTGCGCCGGGTCAGCGCGCGGCGGCTTTTGGCATCAAGCTCAGGGTAGACCGCCGCCAGGTTGCGCCGGGTCACTTCGCGCTCGCGCTGGCTCAGCCGGTAAACCAGCGCACCGGCCAGGCGCGCCAGGCGCCACAGCCGGGCGTGTGGCCAGCCGGAAAGCCGACGCCACAGCCAGACAACGGCGCCGGCCCGGCGGCTGCGAGCAGGGGGCATAGCCGTCATACGCTTACAGCAGCCAGCTATCGACGTGGTGCGGCGCGCGCTTTTCCTGCACGCCCTTGAAGCCTTTGACGCAGCGCACGATAAACCACACCGCCAGCGCCAGCAGCAGCGGAAAGCCGATAACGATCAGCGTCAAAAGCGTCGCGACGCTTGCGTAGAGCAGGCCGATCCAGAAGGTGCGGATCTGGTAGCGGTAGTGCTCGTCGAGCCAGGTCGGGCCGCTGCCGCCGTAACTATAGGCGATGACCACGCCGATGACGGACGTGAAGCCGACGACGAAGCTCGCCAGGTAGAGCGCGTAAACCACGGTGACCATGGTGGTATCCGGCGAGCGGGGCGTCTCGCTTACCACTTCGCCTTTTCCGGGAGCCTGCTGGGTGGCACCCTCGTTCATATGCATTACCTCTGTTGTTTCGCCGGCGCCGTTCGGACAGCCGCCCGGGAATCATGGTACCCCGGCGCGGCGCCGGGTTCATCGGTAGGCGTCGTCTTCCGGCGGAATTTTTTCCGGCTGGCGCAGCGGGCGGGCGATTTCCAGCAGGTTGCCGTCGGGATCGCGCAGGTAAACGGATTCAATGGGGCCGTTGGCGCCCTGGCGGTCGACGGGCCCCAGCTCGATATCGATGCCCAGGGCGTCCAGGTGCTGTTTGAACTCGGCCAGCGGCAGCTGGCAGCGTAGGCACAAATCCAGGCTGCCCGGGGTCGGCGTGGCCGAAATGGGGGCGATGTCGGTATCGGTCTGATGCAGGCGCAGGGCCGTGTCGCCAAGCATCAGGTCCACGCGCTGAGCGTCGCGGTAGCGCACATCCAGCCCCAGCACCCGGGAATAGAAATCCACAGCGCGGGTAATGTCGGTTACCGTGATGACCAGATGATCCAGTCCTGAAAGCATGGCACTTTCCTTGCGTCAAAAGTCGTAAAGCGAAAGGGATAAAAATAGGGATAGGGTCAAGAATACGCTGATGGGGCATTTCGACGCAAAAGCCTCGCCTCGCCGGGCGTGGCGGGAAATAACGACAGGCAACACTTTTGATAACCTTTTGGCAACGGATTGATGATGGAGATGCTGAAAACATGAACGCAAAGACAGAGACGACCGATCACAAAGGCGCGGCGGATAGCGTCGTTGAGTGGCACCGGCATGAGGGCGTGGTGCGGCTGACCGTCAATCGGCCCAAGGCCCTGAACGCCTTGAACGAGGAGGTGATCGAGGCCCTGAGTGCTGCCCTTGACGCCCTGGAGAGCGACGCTGAGCTGCGCGGCGTGCTGATCACCGGCGCCGGCGAGAAGGCCTTTGTGGCCGGCGCCGACATTACCCGCATGCGCGAGCAGACTGCCCCTCAGGCTCACGCCTTTGCCAGCCGGGCGCAGGCGGTCCTCAAGCGCCTTGAGCGCCTGCCGGTACCGGTGGTGGCGCTGGTCAACGGCTTTTGTCTGGGCGGCGGCTGCGAGCTGGCGCTGGCCTGCGACTGGGCGGTGGCAAGCGACAACGCCGTGTTCGGCCAGCCGGAAGTCCAGCTGGGCATTATCCCCGGCTTTGGCGGCACCCAGCGCCTGCCGCGCCGGGTGGGGCCGGCCATGGCGCTGGATCTGATCACCACCGGGCGCAAGGTCGACGCCGATGAGGCGCTGCGCATGGGGCTCGTTAACCAGGTGATGCCCCAGGCGGCGCTTGACACCTATGCCGAGACGCTCGCCGGAAACTTAAGCGCCAACGCGCCCAGAGCCGTGGGCACCGCCAAGCGTGCGGTACACGACGGCATGGAGCAGCCGCTGGACAGCGCGCTGGCGCTGGAGACGAGCCTTTTCGCGCTGTGCTTTGCCGGTGACGAGCAGGCCGAAGGCATGGCGGCTTTTGTGGAAAAACGCCCGGCCCGGTTTTGAGCCGGCTTTTATCTCGGCTAGGGAATTTTACGGCAAATCATGCTTTACTGATGCGCTTTCATTTCTCTTCAAGGAGCAAGGCATGATGTCGAACCGCCGAGCGCTTTTTCTGGTCATGGCGGCCAGCCTTGCCGCCGTCGCTTCACCGGCGGTGGCAAGCGATAACAGAGCCTTCAGCCTCAAGGTTGCCAACGACGGCATGATCAGCGACGACGACGGCCACTACACCAGCGGCGTGGCGTTTGGATACAGCTTTGCTCCCGACGCCGGCCACTGGACCCAGCGCCTGTCTCGGGCGCTGCCCGACGGGCTAATTCGGCGCGCCGAGCGGGCCGAATACCGGCTGGTGCACCAGATCTATACGCCGGACAATATCAAGACCTCGACGCTGATCGAGGATGACCGCCCCTACGCCGGGCTGGTGTACGGCGGCGTCTCGCTGTTCGGCACCGAGGCAACGGCCCGGGGGCGCGTGGCGACGGATCTGCATTTGGACGTGGGCATGGTCGGGCCGTCGTCGCTTGCCGACAGCATCCAGCAGGAGGTGCACCGCCGGCTTGGCAACAACCGCCCCGAGGGGTGGTCGCATCAGCTGGGCGACGAAGCCATCGTCAACCTGGCGGTGCAGCGCCAGTGGTGGCAGGAAATACCGCTTGCCGGCAAGCAGCTGGCCTACGGGCCCGCTGCCGGCGTTGCGCTTGGCAACTTGAACACCTATGCCAGCGTCGGCTACAGCGTGCGCTTTGGCGATGAGGCCAGAAGCGTGCCCAATCTGTCGCCGCACCCGGCCAGCAGCGCGGGCTTCAGCGCCGAGGACGGATGGCGCTGGTACCTGTTTGCCGGCACGGAGGGCTACTACGTGGCGCACAACCTGCTGCTCGACGGCAACACCTTCTCCAGCAGCCACTCGGTCAGCCGGCGCGAATGGGTGGGCGACGTCTCGGCCGGCCTGGCCCTAGGGTGGAACGATTGGCAGATGTGCTTCGCCGCCGTGCAGCGCAGCCGGGAGTTTCGCGGCCAGGATGACCCCGACAAGTTCGCCGCGCTGACGCTGGGCAAGCGCTTCTAGACCGAGCGGCTAGCCGATCTTGTCCTGGGTCCGGTGCTCGAAGTCGCTGGCGTCGTGGCGCTCTAAAAGCTGCTCGTGGGATTCGCCGAAGGAGCGGTTGACCATGCAGCCGCGCTTGACCTCGGGGCGTTCGGCGATGTCCCGGGCCCAGCGCATGACGTGCTGGTATTCGTGGGTCTGGAGGAACTCGGTGGCGTCGTACACCCGGCCCAGCGCCAGCTGGCCGAACCACGCCCAGTTGGCGATGTCGGCGATGCTGTAGGCGTCGCCGTTGAGGTAGCGGGTTTCCGCCAGGCGCTGGTTGAGCACGTCGAGCAGGCGCTTGGTCTCCATGGTATAGCGGTCGATGGGGTACTTCAGCGCTTCCGGCGCGTAGGCGAAGAAGTGCCCGAAGCCGCCGCCGACGAAGGGCGCGCTGCCCATCTGCCAGAACAGCCAGCTCAGCGTTTCGGTGCGCGCCGCCGGAGCCTTGGGCAGCAGCGCGTCAAACTGCTCGGCGAGGTATAAAAGGATGGCGCCGGACTCAAACACCCGCTGGGGGCTGTCCTGGCCGTGGTCAACCAGCGCGGGGATCTTGGAGTTGGGGTTGGCCTCAACAAAGCCGCTGCCGAACTGGTCACCCTCGCCGATATCAATGAGCCAGGCGTCGTATTCGGCGTCGTGGCCAAGAGCCAAAAGCTCCTCGAACATGATGGTGGCCTTGACGCCGTTGGGCGTGGCCAGGGAATAAAGCTGAAAGCGATGCTTGCCCACGGACAGCTTGCGGTCGTGGGTGGCGCCGGCGGTGGGGCGGTTGGTGCCGGCGAACTTGCCGCCGTTACCGGCTTCCCACTGCCAGACACGGGGCAGGGTATAGGACGTATCGCTCATGGTGATCTCCTGTGATAGCAACGGGGGTCGAGGATTCAAACGCTGGCGCCGTAACCCGTGCACTGCGGTTTCGGCAAAAAACCGGCGTAGCGCCGGGCAGCATTAGAGGCATAACATATGCCTGCCAAAGCCGCAAAAAAGGAGAGGCGATGCGCGTTGAGCAGCTGTATTGCTATCCGGTGAAGTCGCTGCAGGGCATGGCCTTGAGTAAGGCCTGCGTCACCGCGTGCGGGCTTGCCATGGACCGGCGCTGGATGCTGGTGGACGCCCAGCAGCGCTTTGTCACCCAGCGCCAGCGGCCGGCGCTTGCGACCGTCGGTGTGGCGCTGACGGACGAGGCGCTGGTGCTTTCGCACCCTCGCTGCGAGCCGCTGTCGGTGCCGCTTGAGATGCCGCCGGGGCGCAAGCTGCGCGTGGTCAGCGTCTGGCAGGATCAGTGCAAGGCGTACCCGGAAAGCGAAGCGGTGTCGCGCTGGCTACAGGCCGCGCTTGGCGAGGCGGGGCAGGGGCTTTCTTTAGTGCGCTTTGCGCCGGAGTTTCCCCGCGCGGTCGAGCCGGACTTTCTGGGCGGCGAAACGGCGCATACGCATTTCGCCGACGGCTACCCGTTTTTGGTCACGGCCACCGGCTCCCTCAACCGGCTCAACGACGCGCTTGAGGCTCGCGGGCGCTTGCCGGTGCCGATGAGCCGCTTTCGTCCCAATATCGTCGTGCGGACCGAGGATGCCTGGGCGGAAGACGGCTGGCAGCACTTGGAAACCCGGGACGGCAGGCTTGGCTGGACGCTGCGCAAACCCAGCCAGCGCTGCAAGGTCACCACCGTTGACCAGACCACCGCAGAGATCCCCGCGCCGGGCGAGCCGCTGAAAACGCTGCTCGAACTCGATTCCCAGCCGCACTTGAAGGGCGCACACTTCGGCCAGAACGCTACCCTTACCCGAGGCGACGGCGAATGGCTGCGCGTGGGCGAGCGGCTCTGCGAGCCTCCGCCGGAGGGTGACAGGCGTCTGCCGTCTTGATAAAGCCCCGGCTTCGCTGCACGATGGGACTCCCACGCCGTGACCTGTCGTTGCGCACAGCGGCAGGAAGCGGCCGCCAATCTGGCTACGAATAAAGCTAAGCTAAAATAACGTTACGCTAAGGAGTATCGCTATGGATCGTCATGCAAGCGCACACTGGGAAGGCGGACTGAAAGACGGCAAGGGTACGGTCTCAAGCGAGAGCGGTGTCCTCGACGCGCGCCCGTACAACTTCGGCCAGCGGTTTGAGGATGAAAAAGGCACCAACCCCGAAGAGCTGGTCGCGGCGGCGCACGCCAGCTGCTTTTCCATGGCGCTGTCGATGGTGCTGGGCGAAGCCGGCTACACGCCGGACGCCGTTGATACCCAGGCGAAGGTCACCATTCAGGAAGGCGACGGCGGCTTTGAAATCCCGACGGTCCACCTGGACGTGACGGCAACCGTGCCGGGCGCCGACGACGCGGCGTTCCAGAAGGCGGCCGAAGGTGCGAAGGAAGGCTGCCCGATTTCCAAGCTGCTCAACGCCAAGATCACCATGAGCGCCACGCTGAAAAACGCCTAGGCGCCGGGATGACTTGCCGCCCGTCGGCGGGAAGAGAAAAGCATAAAGCCCTGACGGCCGTCAGGGCTTTTTTGTGCTCGGCAGGGGGCCTGCCCGGCGCCGGCGGGGCGGATAGGTGCGCAGCTCGCCCGGAGGGCGCCGGGTCATGTCGATATCCATGTCGTAGCCCCGGACGAGCAGCTCCACCAGCATCATCGCCGACAGGCCCCAGATCACGTAGCCGCCGACCCGGTAGCTGGGCACGTAGTAGCGGCGCCCCTCGGCGGTGATGACGTCGGTATGGGTGCGCCGGTCGTCGAGAAAGTAGTCCAGCGGCACTTCAAAAATGGCGTCGAGCTCGCCCGGCTCGGCTTTTAGCGGCAGGTCCGGGGGAATCACGCCGACCCAGGGGGTGACCTGGAGACCGTGCAGCGACACCAGATCCGACAGCCGCCCAAGCGAGGTGACCTGGCTCGGCGCCAGCGCGATTTCCTCTTCGGACTCGCGCAGCGCCGTGGCGTAGAGATCGCGGTCGCCGGGGTCGCGCTTGCCGCCGGGAAACGCGACCTGCCCGCGGTGCGTGGTCAGGTGCAGGGCCCGCCGGGTAAACAGCAGCGTGGGCGCGGCGCGGTCGACAACGGGCAGCAGCACGGCGGCCTGGGGCAGGCCCAGGTGGTCAAGCGTTGGCGGGCGGTACGCTTGCAGGCGCTGGCGCAGGGTGTCTAGCATGGGCGGCTATCTCTCGCGGCGCTCATATCTCGGCCAGCTGCCAGACATCAAAGGCCGGCTCTTCGTAGGGATGAGCGAGCCTGAGGGCGGCAACGGCGGCGTGAATGATGTCGTCGTCGCAGGCAAGCTCTACCTTAAGCTCGTCGACCCGGGTCAGCGAGTCGACCTCGCCGATGTGCGGCTCGGCGCCGGCCAGCGGGCGGAACTGCCCGGTCCCCCGGGTTTGAAAGCAGCACGCTTCATAGTTGCCCTGGCGCCCGGCGCCGGTCTCGAATACCGCTTCCTTGACGCTCTCTGCCGCGTCGAGCGGCACGTAAAAAGCCAGCTTGTACATATTGCCTCCCGGCATGGTTGGGGGATAGCAGCTATCTTGCCAAAGATGCGGGGTAAAAAGCGACGCCCGCCGGGCCTGACACAAAGGAGACTGCCCATGGAGGCCGGACTGCGCGCCCTGCTGGAAGAGCAGGGAGTGAAAGCCACCGATACGCCCCGCCTGATCAGCGCAGGGGGGAACAACGCCGTGTACCGGCTGGCAACCGCCGAGGGCGAGCTTATCGCCAAGAGCGACGCGCCCGAGCAGCTGGAGGGCGAGGCCGAAGGGCTCATCGCGCTTGCCCGGGCCAACAGCGGGCTGGTCGTGCCCGACGTCATGGGCTGCGGCCACGGCTGGCTGCTGACCGAGGCGCTAAAAGCCGCCGCCGGGGGCGATGAGGCCGCGTTGGGAGAGGGGCTTCGCCGGCTTCATCAGACGTCTCTCAAGGAGCACGGCTGGCACCGCGACAACGCCTGCGGGCAAACGCCCCAGCCCAATGCGCCCATGGCCGACGGCCGCGCCTTTCAGCGGGAAAGGCGGCTGCTGCCGCTGGTCGAGGCCTGCGCCCGGCACGACCTGCTGGACGCCGAGACCCAGCGGCGCATCCGCCGTCAGGCTGACACTCTGGAAGACTGGCTGGCGCCGGCCGCGCCCCGGCTGGTTCACGGCGACCTGTGGGCCGGCAACGTGCTCTATACTCCGCGCGGCCCGGCGTTGATCGATCCGGCGGTATACGCCCACTATCCGGAGGTGGATCTGGCCATGCTGACGCTGTTCGGTGCCCCGGGCGGGGCGTTTTGGGATGCCTACTGGGACGGCGCCGCGCCGGCGGACTGGCCGCGGCGGGAAGCGCTGTTTCAGCTTTATCCGCTGCTCAACCATCTGCTGCTGTTCGGCACCGGCTATCTGGGCGGCGTTCGCCGGGCGCTTTCTCGGCTGGAGCATGCCTAGCCTGCGCGCAAACGCTGAATGGGCGTAAAAGCGGTGTGATTACGCGACTGACATGCGATAATGTATGTAAATTTTGGCCCGCCCGGCCAACCCGAAACCGACCATCATGTAACGAGGAAGACGCCATGCTGCGACAGCCCCTCACTTCTGCCCTGACCACGGCGCGTCGCGCGCTGCTGCCTTCGCTCATCGCGGCGGCCTGGGCGACGCCGGCCCTGTCGGCGGATCTTTTGACCATCACCCGGGACGCGCTGGACAACAACGCCGCGCTGGGTTCCGCCGAAGCGGTGACGGAAAGCACCAGGGCCGCCCGAGACGCCGAGCAGGGCAATTTGCTGCCGCAGATAAACGCCCAGGGCAACGTCGCCCACAGCGAGCAGTTCGAGCGCCAAAGCCGCCAGGGAGCCGCAGGCATGCCGGGGGCGGGCGCTCAGGACGACAGCGTCAACAGCACAAGCCTCACCCTTGAAGCCACCCAGGCGCTGTTCGATGCCCTCAACAGCCGCGAGGTGACAAAAGCCGAGCGCCAGATTGATCAGCAGCTTTACCAGCTGGCCGCTACCGAGCAGGAGGTGCTGATCAACGTGGCATCGGCCTACTTCGAGATCCTCCGCGCCCACGAGATCCTCGAGGCCCGTCGCGCCCAGGAGCGCGCCATCGGCCGTCAGCTCGAGCAGGCCAAGGAGCAGTTCGACGTCGGCCTGATCGCAATCACCGAGGTGGAAGAAGCCCAGGCGCGCTTCGACCAGTCCCGGGCCGAGCGCATCGCCGGGCAAAGCGATCTTCAGGTCAGCTTTGAGGCACTCGAGCGCCTGACCGGCAAGCGCTACTCAGACGTGGAAGCGCTGGGCGACGACATGCCCATTCAGGTGCCGACCCCGGATGACCGTCAGCACTGGGTCGATCTGGCGGTGGAAAATAACCCCCAGGTGCTGGCTAGCCAGGCCGGCGTCGAGGTCAGCCAAAGCAACGTCGATATTGCCCGGGCCAACCGCCTGCCTACGGTCAGCGCCTTTGCCAGCTACAACTACGACGACAACGACGCCGACGGCGTGGACGGCTATAACTCCGAAGGCCAGGTCGGCGTGCAGTTCAGCCTGCCGCTCTATACCGGCGGTGCCACCACCTCGACGATTCGCCAGAACACCTTCCTGCTGGAGTCCAGCCAGTACGATTTTGAAGACCAGCGCCGCGAAGCCGTGCAGCAGGTGCGCTCGCGCTACACCCAGGTAAGCAACAACGTCTCCACGGTGGATGCTCGCCGCCAGGCGATCGTCTCCAACCAGAGCGCGCTGGACGCCACCCGGGCCGGCTATGAGGTAGGCACGCGCAACATCGTCGACGTGCTCGACGCCGAACAGAACCTCTACACCGCCATGGCCGACTACGCCAGCGCCCGCTACGACTACGTGATCAACCTGCTCACGCTTCGCCAGCAGGCCGGCGTGCTGGACGTCGATGCGCTGGAAGAGGTCAACGGCTGGCTGAGCGCAGACAGCGTCAGTTTCACCCTCCCCGAAGAAAACGCGGATAGCGTGACCCGCATCGGCGAGCGGCCGACGCGCGACTCCTGAAGCATCAGTTCGCTAAATACCGGTTCGCTGCCGCAGACCTGACGGGGTGGCGTTCATGTTTACATTCATGTGTGTATGGTTGTAGGCTTTGCACATTCTGTCAGGGCGTTAACGGATACAAGGACATCATGAAAACGACGTTGAGTAGAGTTGGCCGCGCGGCCGCCGCCGTGGGAGCCAGCGTATTGCTGGCTGCCTGCGGCGGTGAAGAGTCCGCGGACCAGCAGGGCCAGCAGGGCGGCGAAGAGCAGCAGGGCAAGCCCCGATCCGTCGAGGTCACCACGCTTGAGCGCCAGGACGTCGCGCTGGAGAAATCCTATCCGGCCCTGCTGCGCAGCGATGACGAAGTCACGCTGGTGGCGCGGGTGACCGGCACGCTGGAAAAAAGGCTGTTCGAGCCGGGCCAAATGGTCGAGAAGGGCGACACGCTCTACCGCATCGAGCCCGACCGCTACCAGACCGCGGTTAACCAGCGCAAGGCCGATCTGGAAAGCGCCCGCGCCAAGCTGTCGCGCGCCCAGCGCGACGCCGAGCGCTTCGAGCGCCTGCTCAGCCAGAACTCGGTGAGCCGCCAGCAGTACGACCAGGCGCTGGCCGACCGGCGGGTGGCCCAGGCAAGCGTGGCCCAGGCCTCGGCGGCGCTGGAAAGCGCCAATATCGATCTCGACTACGCCGGCGTGACGGCGCCGGTATCGGGAATGATCAGCCTGAGCATGGTCAACGTCGGCAATCTGGTCGATTCGGGCACCAAGCTTGCTACCATTACTCCGCTAGACCCGCTGGAAGTGCGCTTTCAGCTGCCCCAGAAAGATGCCTACGAGCTGCGCCACCAGCTGAAAGCCGGCGCCGATATCAAAGACATTGGCGCCCGGCTTGAGCTGCCGGGCAGCGACACCGGGCTTAGCGGCCATCTCGATTTTCTCGGCGCGCGGGTCGACGAAGCCACCAGCACCGTTCAGGCCAACGCCAACTTTGCCAACCCCGACGGCCAGGTGCTGCCCGGCCAGTACGTGCGCGTGCATCTGGAAGGCCTCAAGCGTTACGACGTGCTGGCGGTGCCGGAAATTGCCCTGACCCAGGGGCTGATGGGGCCCCAGGTCTTTGTCGTTGACGAGGAAGACACCGCCCGCGCGAAAACCGTGGATCTTGGCGACCTGGCCGGCCCCTGGCAGATTCTGCGCGACGGCGTAGAAGCCGGCGACCGCGTGGTCGTGGGCGATCCGGCCGGACTCAAGCCCGGCACGCCGATCAAGCCGGAATCCTTTGACGGCGATGCGGGCGCGCTGATGGAAGAGGCCAAGGAAGAAAAGCAGGCCGAAGAGCAGCAGGAGAAACAGGAAGCCCAGGAGGCACAGCAGGAGCAGCAGCAAGCGCCGGATGAAGACGCCGAGTCGTCAGCGGATACCGAACAGTCCCAGGCCGCGTCGGATGACGAGGACGCGTCGTAATGAATTTCTCCAACTTCTTCATCAAACGGCCGATCTTTGCCACGGTCATTGCCATTATCCTGACCGTGATCGGGGTCATGAGCATGCGCGTGCTGCCCATCGAGCAGTACCCAAGCATCGTGCCGCCCACGGTATCGGTCAGCGCCCAGTTCCCGGGGGCTGACGCCGAGACCGTGGCGCAAACCGTAGCGGCGCCGCTTGCCGAGTCGATCAACGGCGTCGAGGACATGCTCTACATGACCTCGACCAGTGCCGACAACGGCTCGATGAGCCTGTCGATCGCCTTTGACATCGGCACCGACGGCGACATCAACACCATCAACGTCAACAACCGAGTGCAGGGGGCGCTGTCCCAGCTGCCCGAGGCGGTCCAGGATCAGGGCGTACAGGTCGAGCTCAGGTCAAGCTCGATTCTGATGATGATCGCGATGACCTCGCCCCAGGAAGACTACGACCGCGTCTACCTGCAGAACTACGCCACGCTCAACATCCTTGACGAGCTGCGCCAGGTGCCAGGGGTCGGCGAGGCAGAAGTGCTGGGTGGCGGCGAGTTCGCCATGCGCATCTGGATGGACCCCAACAAGCTGTCCCAGTATGACCTGACGCCGGCGGAAGTGGCCACGGCGATTCGCTCGCAGAACACCGAGGTGCCGGCGGGCAGCCTGGCGGCCACGCCCCAGAGCGAGCCCCGGGCGTTTACCTATACCATCACCGCCGGCGGGCGGCTGAACAACGTCGATGATTTCCGCAACATCGAGCTTCGCACCAACCCCGATGGCTCCTCACTGACCTTGGAGGACGTCGCCCGCGTCGAGCTGGGTGCGTCGTTCTACGGCGTCGAGGCGCGGCTGAACGGCGGCACCATGGCGCCGATCGTCATCAACCAGCAGCCCGGTGCCAACGCCCTTGAAACCGCCAAGGCGGTCAAGGACACCATGCAGGAGCTCGAGCAGCGCTTCCCCGAAGGGCTCGACTACGTGGTGCCCTACGACACCACGCTGTTTATCGACGCCTCGGTAGAAACCGTGCTGCACACCTTCATCGAAGCCTTCCTGATCGTCGGCGTGATTCTGTTCATCTTCCTGCAGAACTGGCGCTTTACCGTGATCGCCATGTCGGTGGTGCCGGTCTCGGTGCTGGCCACCTTCGCCGGTTTCTACATGTTTGGCTTTTCCATCAACCTGCTGACGCTGTTTGCGCTGGTGCTGTCGATAGGCATCGTGGTGGACGACGCCATTCTGGTGGTGGAAAACGTTGAAAGGGTGCTCGGCGAGGAGGACCTGACCGTGCGTCAGGCCACCGTGCGCGCGATGCAGGAAGTCGGCGGGCCGATTATCGCAACGTCGCTGATCATGGCGGCGGTGTTTGTGCCCGTGGCCTTCCTCGGCGGCTTTACCGGGCAGATTTACCAGCAGTTCGCCCTGACCGTGGCGATTTCGGTGGCGTTCTCGGCGCTGATGGCGCTGACGTTTACCCCGGCGCTGTCGGCGATTTTCATCAAGAACAAGAAAGACACCGAAGAGACGAAGGTGATGCGCGCGCTGCATACGCCGCTGCGCCTGTTTGACCGTATTTTTGCCGGCATCACCGCCGCCTATATGGCCGCGGTGAAGGTGCTGGTGCGCTTCTGGGGGGTGGCCCTGCTGCTTACCGCCCTGGTGGGCGGGGCGACCTGGTGGCTTTATGAGACCACGCCGGCCACGCTGGTGCCGGAGACGGACCAGGGTATCGTGCTGGCTACCGTTTCGCTTCCGGACTCGGCGTCGCTGACGCGCACCCGGGACTACATGTCGCGGCTTTCCGAGCGTATCGAGGAGATTCCCGGCGTGGAGTATTCCTCGGCGGTAGCCGGTTACGACATGCTGTCAAGCGCGGTGAATACCGCACGGGGCATCATGTTCATCAACATGGATGACTGGTCCGAGCGCGACCTGACGGCGGAACAGCTGGTAGGCAAGATCATGCAGCTGGGCGCCGAGACCGACGGCGGTGAAGCGATGGCGTTCAACGTGCCGCCGATCATCGGGCTGTCCACCACCGGCGGCTTTACCGGCTATCTGCAGTCGTTTGGCGGTGCCTCTTCCCAGGAGCTCTACGAGGCCTCGCTCAAGGTCATGCAGGCGGCCAACGAGCACCCGGGACTCAACCAGGTGTTTTCCACCTTCAACGTCAACGTGCCGGGCTACCGGGCCGAGATCGACCAGCAGAAGGTGCTGGGCTATGGCGTATCGCTGACGGATCTTTATTCGACGCTGTCCAACACCTTCGGTAACGGCTTCGTTAACTACTTCAGCTATCAGAACCGCAACTTCCAGGTCTATCTGCAGAACGAGGACGAGTTCCGCAAGACGCCGGACGATATCGGCAACGTCTATGTGCGCGGCAGCAACGGCGAGCGTATTCCGCTTTCCGAATTCGTCACGCTCGAGCGCCAGACCAAGCCCTCGGTGGTATCGCGCTTCGGGGTGTACCTGGGCGCGCAGTTCCAGGGCGAGCCGGCGGAAGGCTACAGCTCCACCCAGGCCATCGACACCATGGAAGAGATCGTTCAGGAAACCCTGGGCGATGAATGGGGCATGGGTTGGACTGGCACCGCCTATCAGGAATCCACTCAGGGGGGCGCGGCGACGCTTGCCATCGTCTTTGGCCTGCTGATGGTGTTTTTGATCCTGGCGGCCCAGTACGAAAGCTGGTCGCTGCCGCTGGCGGTGCTCACCGCTACGCCTTTCGCCCTGTTTGGCGGCATCGGCGGGGTGGCCCTGCGCGGGCTTGACAGCAGCGTGTACGTCGAGATCGGCATGCTGGTGGTCGTGGGGCTGGCGGCGAAAAACGCCATCCTGATCGTGGAGTTTGCCGAGCTGCAGCGCAAGGAGCTCGGCAAGAGCATCCGCGAGGCTGCGATTATCGCCGCCGAGCTGCGCTTCAGGCCCATCGTGATGACGTCCCTGGCCTTTATCCTGGGCACGATGCCGCTAGCGCTTGCCACCGGGGCGAGCGATACCAGCAGCCACCACATCGGCACCACGGTGTCCGTTGGCATGGCGACGGTAGCGATTATTTCGAGCTGCTTCGTTCCCAGCTACTACGCCATGATTGCCGGCGTGGCCGACTGGGCCAACCGCAAGCGCGGCGCTGGCGACGACCAAAGCGCTGAAGAAGACAGCAATAGTACCTCGGCATAAGCCCTGAAAAGCGCCTGCGCCGGACGCGTAGGCCCCTATAACAGGCTTATATGAAAGACTGAGCACCGGCCACTGGGTCGGTGCTTTTTTATGTCGGCATGCCGGCAAAGCCAAGCCTTAAAGTATATAAGCGACTTGTGGGCTATACTGGAAACGGCAAGAGATGAATGGAAGGGGGCAAGATATGGAAAATGTCAACGCGCTTTTTATCAGCTTTCCGATGATCGTGTTCAGCCTGCTGGTGCCGCTGGTAGTGCTTTATTGGCTGCTCGCCACCGTGCGGCTGGTGCCGGTCGAGCTTTTTGAGCGCGATAGCCTCAGGCACGAACACACCGCAAGCACGCTGGTGTCGCTTGGCTTTGCCGGCGTGCCGGCGACTTTTGCGCTGAGCGTGCTGATCGTTTTAGCCGGGCTGTTCACCCTGGCCGTTGAGTTTTTCGTGCTCAGCCGGCTGCCCTTGGGGCTGTTTCGCGTGCCGCTGGGCGTGGCCGTGCTGTGGGCAGCGTTTGCGCTGGCGTCACCGCTGGCAGCGCGCCTGTGCCATAAAACCCACCGCTGGTTCCACGGTCAGCGCCGTACGCTGCTCGGCGAGATGGTGGAAGTCACCCATGAGGCGGATGCCGACGGTTGGGCCGATGCCGTCCTGCTGAGCGACCGTAGCTGTTACGTACGCCTGCACGGCAAGCGGCAAAGCGGAAGGATACCCAAGGCCGGGGAGCACCGGGTGTTGGTCAAGTTTATCGCCGAGGAAAATGCCTACCGCAGCGTCACCGAAGATGCCTACCGCGATGCTCGCGCCCACGCCCGGCGCCTAACCCTGCAGCGCAAGACGTCACCGCATCATCTATAAGTCAGCGGGGGAGGGGTACGCTGCATCAGGGCCAGCTGGGTGTCGAGCAGCTGTGCCCCTTCGCGACGAATAGAGTAGCTTTCGTGGTTGCGCAGCCAGTCGTGAAATAGCCCGGCAAGCATGGCCTGCATGATCTGCGCGGCCACGTCCGGCGCCAGGCAGGGGCGCAGCTGGCCGAGCTTGCCGGCCATGTTGAAATATTTCAGCAGCGCGCCGCAGGTTTCTGACGACATTTCGTTTTGCATGGCCAGCGGGTCGATGTCGCCAAAGGTCTCGCAGTGGTGAAGCAGGATGGAATGCACGCGCCGGTAGCGCGGCTGCTCCAGGTGCGCAAAACCGTTGATGCAAGCCAGCCGCACCGCTTCCAGCGGTTTCTGGTCAAGGGTGGTATCGTCGAGCTCTTTGACCAGGTCTTCAAAAGGCAGGCGCACGCGCTGGAGCATGGCCTGAAACAGGTCCGCCTTGTTCTTGAAGTGCCAGTACACGGCGCCCCGGGTCATGCCGGCGTGGCGGGCAATCTGGTCAAGCGACGTGCGGGCAACCCCGTGCGCAATGAACATATCTTCGGCCGCGTCCAGCAGCGTTTCCCGCGTGGCAGCAGCTTCGGCTTTGGTTTTTCGGGCCATGGTCGAGCAACCTGAAGAGTGAGTACGGCCACCCCAGTTTACCCCACCGCCGGAATTTTTACATTCAAAAGTGTATGGATAACGCCAACCATGACAAGCACACCTTCGCCGGCGCGCGCGCCTTTTCAGCTGGGCCGGGAAAGCGTGGCCCCGGGCACGCGCCGACAGATCGACGTGCCGGTGGCGCGGCTTTATACCCATACGCCGCTGAATGTTCCGGTAGAGGTAGTGCACGGGCGCCGGGAAGGCCCGGTACTGCTGGTATGCGGCGGTATTCACGGCGATGAAATCAACGGCGTGGAGATTGTTCGCCGGCTGCTGCACGTCAAGGCCATTGCCGCCCTGCGCGGCACGCTGATTGCCGTGCCGGTGGTTAACGTCTTTGGCTTTTTGCAGCAAATCCGCTACCTACCCGACAGGCGCGACCTCAACCGCTGCTTTCCCGGGAGCGAAAGCGGCTCGCTTGGCGGGCGCATTGCGGCGCTGTTTTGCGAGCAGGTCGTCGATCACGCCACGCCGGTGCTGACCTACGAGGCAGGGGAGGCGCTACGCTTTGACGAATGGGCCATCGCCCCGGGCGTCAGCGGCGTCCTGCGGGTGATGCGCCGGCTGGGCATGCTTACCGCCGCGCAGCGCCGCCGGCCCGCGTCGGCTGAGGTGGCCAACGGTTCGAGCTGGGCCCGGGCCCCGATTGACGGCATTCTGCGCCCCGGGGTGCGCCTCGGCGCGCGGGTGGCCAAGGGCGATCTGCTGGGGTGGGTAGCCGGCCCGTTTGGCAATAACCCAGGTGAGGTGAAGGCGGTGGCCGACGGCATCGTCATCGGCATGACCCGCCTGCCGCTGGTCAACGAGGGCGAAGCGCTGTTTCACATTGCCCGCTTCGACGCCATCGACGAGGCCGAAACCGCGGTCGAGTCGTTTCAGTCGCTGCTCACGCTGCCGCCGGCGCTTTAACGCGGCCCAGCGCATCGTCGTAAACGTTTAGCCCGGCGCCGTCGCGGTGGGCGTTTTCGGCCAGGTGGCGGCGGAACTGGCGCCCGCCCGGGCAGCCCTGAAAAAGCCCCAGGGTGTGTCGCGTAACGTGGTTGAGCTTGGCACCCTCGGCCAGGCGCTTGGCGATATAGGGGCGAAACGCCAGCGCCGCCTCCATGCGCTCGGCCGCCGGATTGGCTTCGCCGTACAGGCGGCGGTCCACGTCGGCGAGCAGCCAGGGGTTCTGGTAGGCTTCCCGGCCCACCATCACGCTATCCACCCGCTCAAGCTCGCCGGCGCAGGCGTCGAGGGTTTTCAGCCCGCCGTTGAGGCCGATGTGCAGCGTTGGATGGCGCATCTTGAGCCGGTGCACCCGGGCGTAGTTGAGCGGCGGCACGTCGCGATTCTGTTTGGGGGAGAGCCCCGCAAGCCAGGCCTTGCGCGCATGCACCTTGAATATCTCGCCGCCGGCATCCGCCACGGTGATGATGAAGCGCTCCAGATCCTCGTCCTCGTCCTGGTCGTCAATGCCGATGCGGCACTTCACCGTGATGGGGATTGTCGTTACCGCCTGCATGGCCTTTACCGCCGCGGCGACCTTTTCCGGGTGCGCCATGAGGCAGGCGCCGATCAGGTTGTTCTGCACCCGGTCGCTGGGGCAGCCCACGTTCAGGTTGACCTCGTCGTAGCCCCAGGCCTCGGCAATCGCCGCGCATTCGGCAAGCTCACCGGCGTCGCTTCCGCCAAGCTGCAGCGCCAACGGATGTTCCACCGCGTCGTAGCCCAGAAAACGCTCCCGGGGCGAGCCGTACAGAATCGCTCCGGTGGTCACCATTTCGGTGTACAAAAGCGCACGCCGGGTCAGCGTCCGCGCAAACGCCCGGTAGTCCCGGGTAGTCCAGTCCATCATCGGCGCCACAGAAAAGCGGCGCGCGGCATTGGCCGGGTGAGCGGTGGTCATGTTCATGGGCATTTTCACGAGCGATAGCGGATGGGCGTTCAGAAACGAATGGCGGGTATTCTACGCAATAACCGGCAGGCCCGACAAAATTGGCGCACCTTGTCGTGTAATGGTCAAATTTTTTGGCCACTGCCTTTTGAGCATTCGAGTACATCGCTTCAGCTGCATTTGGCGGCAGCCTTGCGCCATTGTGAACTATGGTTTACATTTAGCGCAATGAAGCTCATTCGCGAAACCGCTACCTATGCGGGCTGGTTCTCCGGGCTGAAAGATGCGCGGGCCAGAGCCAAAATACTGGCTCGAGTACGCCGCGCCGAGCTGGGTAACTTTGGCGACTACGCCCCGGTGGGCGAAGGCGTGTCGGAGTTGAGAATTCATTACGGCCCGGGATACCGGGTGTATTTTGCCCAGCGGGGCCTTGAGCTGGTGATACTGCTGGCGGGCGGGGACAAGTCGAGCCAGTCACGCGATATTGCGGCGGCCAAACAGCTGGCACGGGAGTTGAAGGAGGCACCATGAGCACACTGCGCCAATGGGATGTGGTAGACCACTTGAACAGCGAAGAAGATATGGCGCTGTACCTTGAAGCCTGCATGGAAGAAAGCGATGCCGCTCTGGTGGCGGCGGCGCTGGGGGACATTGCTCGTGCCAGAGGCATGTCTCAGCTGGCTCGAGATACCGGCCTGACCCGGGAGGGGCTTTACAAGGCGCTCTCGGCAGACGGCAACCCCAGCTTTGCCACCATCATGAAGGTAACCAAAGCGTTGGGTTTCTCACTGCATGCCAAGGTGTCCTGAACCGTCGCAATACGCCGGTTATGCCACGCCCCGCTTTTGTGCGGGGCGTTTTTATTGGTGGGGTGGGGCAGTCGCCAGGGGCATGGCTATGCTAACCGGCGCTTAATGGGGTGTGGTTAGCATGGGCGTCATTACGATAGCCGCAATTTTACAAGCGAAAGGAGCAACGGGTGTTATCTCTGACGTTGGGGCCGCTGGCCATCTCTGTGGGGCAGGCGCTGATTGTGCTCGCGTTTCTGGTGGCGCTGATTGCCGGCAAAATATCCGCCGGGCGGCGGGACGTTGCCATCAGCGATACGATTATCAACCTGGCGCTGGTGGGCATGGTCGCCGCGCGCCTTGTTTTTGTCGGGCGCTACTTTGCAAGCTACGGGCCCGATCCGCTGGCGTGGATCGATATTCGTGACGGCGGGTTTGACCCCGTAGCCGGCGTGCTGGCCATGGTGGCGTACGGCGTTTACCTGGGCTGGCGGCGCGGCGTGCTGCGCCGGCCGCTGTTCATGGCGGCGTTTGCCGGGCTTCTGACCTGGGGGCTGACCGGCGGCGCCATCAGCCTGATCGAAAATCAGGCAAGCCGGCCGCCGCAGGCCGCGCTTCAAACGCTGGATAACGCCTCGGTGGACCTTGCCAGCCTGCAGCAGGAAGCCGGCGGCAAGCCGATGGTGGTCAATCTCTGGGCGACCTGGTGCCCGCCGTGCCGTAAAGAGATGCCGATGCTGGAAAAAGCCCAGCAGGAGCGCACCGACGTGCTGTTCGTGTTCGCCAACCAGGGCGAAACGGCGCCCACCATTGACGACTTTCTCGACCACGAGTCGCTGGCGCTGGATAACGTGCTGCTGGATCTCAAGGGCGCCATTGGTCAGGAAGCCGGTTCGGCCGCGCTGCCGACCACGCTGTTTTATAACGCCAACGGCAAGCTGGTAGACACCCACCTGGGCGAGCTTTCCCGGGCGACGCTGCGCCACGCGCTCAAGCGTACCGCGCCGGATGCCTGACGCCGATAGCACATGGCCCACTCTCCCGACGGGCTGCCCGCTGCCCTGATATACTGATAGCCGGCATTTCCGGACTCGACCTGACGGCGGAAGCCTTTTGGCCGTCAGGTTCCATTCCTCACGGCAAGATGATACCAACCATGCTTTTTCTTTTTTCCTCGGGCGCCAGGCGGCGCTTTTGTGTGCGGGTGCTTGGCGCGGCGCTGTTTTTCGTGCCGGTCGCGGCGTTGGCGGAAGCGTCGCCCGCGGGCCACTATGATCTGCCGGAAAGTGGCAACATGGTGGGCGAGGTCTATCGCATCACGGTCGAGGAGGGCGATACCCTGCTCGATATCGCTTCTGAGCAGCAGGTGGGCTATGAAGAAATCCGCCACGCCAATCCGGATACCAGCCTGTGGGCGCCGGAACCCGGCACCGAGGTGACCATTCCGGCGCGCTATATTCTGCCGCCGGTACGTCGGCAGGGGTTGGTCATCAACCTGGCCGAGCTGCGGCTGTATTATTTCCCCGATACGCCAAAAGGCGAGACGCCGACCGTCGAGACCTACCCGATCGGGATTGGCCGAGACGGCTACGACACGCCGCTGGGCGTTACCAAAACCACCATGAAGCTCGAAAATCCGGCCTGGTACCCGCCCGATTCCATCCGCCAGGAAGCGGCGGAGAAGGGCGATTCGCTGCCGTCGGTGGTGCCGGCGGGGCCGGACAACCCGCTGGGCGAGCGGGCGATTTTGCTGGACCTGCCCGGCTACCTGATTCACGGCACCAACCGCCCTGACGGCGTCGGCATGCGCGTAAGCCACGGCTGTATCCGCATGCGCCCGGACACCATCCGCCAGCTGTTCTCCCGGGTGGGCGTCGACGAGCGGGTCAACATCATCGATATGCCGGTGAAGATCGGCCGCGACGGCGAGCGTCTTTACCTGCAGGCCTACCCGCTTGACGAGCAGGAGGCGGGCATGGACGCGGTGTTCCGCGCGCTCGACGAAACGCCTGGCGCCCAGGAGCGGGTGCTGGACTACACGCGCCTGGAAGCGGTGCTTGCCGCAAGCGACTGGCAGCCCACGGCGCTGGCGCCGCTGCCGGAGGCAGCGATTGAGACTCAGGCACAGCCGCATCGCTGGTACAATGCGTTTCGCGACTGGCAGCAGTCGCTGGAAACCCAACGGGATGAAACCGACTCGCGCGATGACGCGTAAACGGAGGCAGCCATGCACAGACGGCGTGCGCTTACCGGATATTCGCTGATGCTCGCCGCCGTACTGGCGCTTGCAAGCTGCGGCGGCAGCGAAGACGCCACTCCCCGGAGCACATCCGAGACGGCCTCCGGTGCCGAGACGGCGGATCAGCCGGCCTCGTCGCCCGAGGACGCTGAGCCGCTGAAAGTGACGATGAGCGCCGACGTGGCCATGCGTTCGGACCGGCGGCTGGAAGTGACCGGGAGCACCAACCTGCCCGACGACGCCCAGCTGCTGATCGCGATCAAGCGGGCGGCCAGCGGGGCGCGCTGGCAGGAGCGTGCTCAGGTGCAAGGCGGGCAGTTTCAGGCCGGGCCTTTAGGGTTTGGCAGCGGCGTGCCGGACGGCGACTACCGCGTGCGCGTTCAGCTGTCGGAGGCCAGCGTGCAGCCTGTGGCGGTACGCCGGCGCATTGGCGATAAAGGCGAGCAGCTGACAGGCAAGCTGGTGAAGGAGGCTCCCCACGGGCTGGGGCAGATCGCCGTCTATACGCGCGCCTTCTCAATCGGCAGCGAGCTCAGGCACAGCGAGAAAGAAGAAGGCGTGCGCTACCCCCAAGGCTAGGGTCTGTTGACGTTTCATGGCAGGGGTATTGGCAGGATAGGGGCAAGCTCGCAGAATAAAGGTTCCTACGCCAACAAACTGCAAGCCTGCCATGCCCCGACAAATGCTCACGGATGAACACTGGTCGAAGCTGAAACTTATCCTGCTTCAACAAGGTATTTATGACAAGGCCGACTTGCGTACCACGGTGGAAGGCATCCTTTATCGGATGCGCACTGGCTGCCCGTGGCGAGACCTACCAGAGGTGTTTGGCTTTTGGAACACGGTCTACAAGCGTTTCAACGCCTGGTCAGCGAGTGGAAAGCTGATGAGGATTTTCAGCTCTCTGGTGGAAGATCCTGATGTTGAGTGGCTGTTCATTGATCCCGCCTTATTCACGAAGACGCTGACTGGGCGGCGTGAAGAGGCTGGCTGGCGGCGTCGCTCATCAGGATCGGCCTCTCCGACGCGAGAGGCCGCTGAGTAATGCCCGAACATGGCTTTCTTCCCGGTTTCTTATAGCTCTTGGGAATCCATTGCGACCGTCAAAGCAGCCGTGACCGCCGGCCGCTGCAGCGGTCGCTCGATTTCAGGTCCTGAAGCCGTCTCGCCGGGCGTCAACTCAGCGCCGTCAGCTTCGGCAGCCCCTTCAGCAACGTCGGCCACCACTTATCGGCGGCGGCACCCAGATGAAGGGTGATCCGCCGGGCATGCAGCTTCAGTGTGGCGGCGACCTTAAGCACCTGCTCGCGCATCCGACTCAGGCTCCAGCCTTGCCGAGTCTGCCGCTCCAGCAGGCAACGCAGACCATGCAGGACCTGGTAAGCATAGAGGCTGAGTAGCAGGCTCACCTCGTTACGCGCCATCACGTCCTGAACCGTGGAGGCGCCACGATCCGTCGACGAGAGGTGTACGTCGAGCGCTGATTTCACCTCGCCCATGTGCGCTTCGGCGCTACCGCGCTTGCGGTACAGTGCCAGGACCTTCTCCGGCGGCCAGTCGAACTTGTTGAGGTTGGTGACCAGGAAGAAGGCATGCAACAGCAGGTCATCGGGTCGCTCTTGCACGACCAGTACCACGCGCCGTGGTTCAGGCCAGGTGCCGGCCTGGTACTCCAGGTCATGACACCATTCCCGTGGCTGCTCGGGCGGCCGACCTCGGGGCCGCTTCAGGTACGGCGCCGCCAGTGTCTGCAGCCCCGTGTGACTGCGCAGCCGGCCCAGGTACTCGATGCCGCGATCTTCCAACGCCTCCAGCGTGTCGTTGTCGGTGAACCCGGCGTCGATACGCACCCGAACCTGGGCGCCGGTGCTTTCGTTGAGCCGCTTCACCAGGTGCGGGATCCAGGTATCGGCGTTCTCGGCCGGGCCGGCGTTGCCTTCGCGTAGTAGGCCGCCCACCATGTCACCGGTTTCGGCCAGCGAGGCGACCAGCGGCGAGTAGATGCGGACCCCGTAAAGGCCATGATAGGCCGAGCCACCTTGGTGACCGTGGACCTCGATCGGCAGGCCGTCGATGTCGAGGGTCAACTGCTTGGGTCGCTCGCCGTTCTTCAGCGAGGTCAGGCGCCAGACTACCAGTCGCAGCAGGCCTTCATGCACGGCATCGATGTTGTCGTTGCGTCCAAGGCAAGTCAGCAGCCGCGACAGCGTGGCTTGAGACGGCCGGTCCTGGGCCAGTGGCGTCATTCCACGCGCATCGCTGCAGGCCAGCTGCCAGAGGGGATCACGCCGCAACGTGTCGGTATCGCTGAGGTCGATCCAGCCCATCGCGCGCTGCAGCACCAGGGTTCGCAGCTGGCTGGCCAGCGAGTGGCGGATGCGTAGCGGGTGGCGTTGATCGACCAGATTGTCTTCGAGCGCCTCGATCACACCGCTGTTGTCGAGGGCTTCACGCAGCAGCAGAGCGCCGCTGTCACTGGTGGTGCGGTGGCCGCTCAGCTCGACACGGACGGAGCCGTTGCACGAGGGCGTCCAGGTAGATAGGCTTTCACCCATAGCGGATGGCTCTCTTGGTTCAGGTTCTTGGCGGAACACATTGAATTTTCAAGAGAATACCATCCGCTATCTTCGTTTTCAGGCCGGCCTCATGAATAGGCCGGGTTGATGGCTCCTACGTCAAGGCTCACCAAGACAGCACTGGAGCTGCCACGGAAGACGCAGAAGCCATTGGCAAAAGTCGTGCAGGCAATACCAGCAAGATCCACTTGGCCGTGGATGCTTATGGGTTGCCGATCGCCTTCAGAATAACCGGGGGTGAAGTGCACGACAGCACGGAAGCCCAGGCATTGATTGACGGTTTGCCGGCAGGTGACGCGCTGGTGGCTGACAAAGGCTATGACAGTGAACGTATCCGTGAGCAGGTCGAAGCCAAAGGAATGGCTGCCGTCATTCCACGCAGGCGTAACTCGAAAAAAGGAAATGCCAATCTGGACAGAGGGTTATATCGCTACCGGCATCTGGTTGAGAATGCCTTTGCTCGATTGAAACCGTATCGCGCCATTGCGACGCGCTACGATAAGCTCAAACGAAATTACGAAAGCATGGTGGCCTTGGCATGCGGCTTTTTATGGCTACCAATGTGAAACGTCAACAGGCCCTAGGCAGGCGCGCCGGTTTTGCCCCCATGCCGGTGCGCCTGCTGTCGGCAAGCGTTGCGGTGCGTATAATGGCGCCACGCTTTTGTCGACGACGCTCACCCCCTTGTGACATTAAGGACTTCACCATGACCGTACGTACCCGTATCGCGCCGTCGCCCACGGGCGACCCCCACGTTGGCACCGCCTATGTGGCGCTGTTTAACCTGTGTTTTGCGCGCCAGCACGGCGGTGACTTCATTCTGCGCATCGAGGACACCGACCGCGCGCGTTCCACGGCGGAGTCCGAGCAGATGATCCTCGATTCGCTGCGCTGGCTGGGGATCGAGTGGGACGAAGGGCCCGACGTCGGCGGGGCGCACGGCCCCTACCGGCAGAGCGAGCGCGGCGATATCTACGCCGAGTACGCGCAAAAGCTGCTGGACGCCGGGCACGCGTTCAAGTGCTATCGCACCGCCGAGGAGCTTGACGCGCTGCGCGAGGAGCGCAAGGCGGCCGGCATGCACCTGGCGCTGAAGCCCGAGGACCTGGCGCTGACGGCGGACGAACAGCAGCGCCGCGCCGACGAGGGCTGGCCCCACGTGGTGCGCATGAAGGTGCCGAAGGAGGGGGTCTGCGTGGTGCAGGACATGCTGCGCGGGCGTATCGACGTGGACTGGGCTCAGGTAGACGCCCAGATCCTGCTGAAATCCGACGGCATGCCCACCTACCATCTGGCCAACGTGGTCGATGACCACCTGATGGGCATCACCCACGTGCTGCGCGGCGAGGAGTGGATCAACTCCGCGCCCAAGCATCAGCTGCTCTACGAGTACCTGGACTGGGACATGCCGGTGCTCTGCCACATGCCGCTGCTGCGCAATCCCGACAAGTCCAAGCTGTCCAAGCGCAAGAATCCCACTTCGATCAACTATTATCGCCGCATGGGCTTTCTCCCCCAGGCGGTGACCAACTACTTGGGGCGCATGGGCTGGTCCATGCCCGACGAGCGGGAAAAATTCAGCCTTGGCGAAATGATTGACGCCTTCGATATTCACCGGGTGTCGCTTGGCGGGCCGGTGTTCGATCTGGAAAAGCTGACCTGGCTCAACGGCGTCTACATCCGCGAAGACCTGGACGACGACGCCTTTTTGCAGGCGCTTCGCGACTGGGCGTTCAACGAGGACTACGTCAGGCAGATTTTGCCCCAGGTGCGCCCGCGGGTGGAAACGCTTGCCCAGGTGGTGCCGCTGGCCGGGCACTTTTTCTCAGGCCTGCCGGCGATTACCGAGGCGTCGTTTGAGTCGGTCAAGCTGGAGAAAGAGACCCTGGTCAAGCTGCTGCAGTTTCTGGTGTGGCGGCTGGAAACGGTGCCTGCCTGGCACAAGGAAGCGCTGCTTGAGGAAGTGAAAGCGCTGGCGGCGTATTTCGAGCTGAAGATGAAGGCGTTTCTGGCGCCGGTGTTTATCGCCATCACCGGCTCGAGCGCGAGCACCTCGGTGATGGACGCCATGGCCATTCTCGGCTCGGATATGACCCGTGCCCGGTTGCGTCACGCCGTCAGCGTGCTGGGCGGCGTGTCGAAAAAGCAGGCCAAGCGCCTGGAGAAGGAGTATCGCGATCTCGCCTAGCAAAAGGCCAAAATGCTGGCTGAATGGCACCCGGATCGCGCAGCCAAAAGCGCTGCAAAAAAGCGGCGCTTTTTTCTTGACGCGCCCCCGGGGCATAAGTATTATACGCTCCGTCCTCGAGACAAGTGGGGCCTTAGCTCAGCTGGGAGAGCGCGACACTGGCAGTGTCGAGGTCAGCGGTTCGATCCCGCTAGGCTCCACCATTCTCTTCAGGATTTCCCCCGAAGCGTTCTGCTTCCTGCCGTATTGCGGCATCTTTGCGTCCCATTCGTCTAGTGGTCCAGGACACCGCCCTTTCACGGCGGTAACAGGGGTTCGAACCCCCTATGGGACGCCACTTCCGCTGTCTGCCTGATTCCCTGCCGCGCATGATGCCGGCCGCTTTTTGCTGCCTGGCTATCCGCTTTTTCTGCATGCTGGGTCCGCTGCCAAGCGACGCTGTGCCGGCTTGCCCCGGGCCTTGGTAACGCTAGCCTCAAACGCCTTGCCTGGCCTCAAAAAAAGGCGTTTTTGCGCCGTTTTGCGCTTGACTTGTCCACTTCGTCTGTTCCGCGAAGGGGCGCTGTGCACAACTGCCTATTATTGGCCGAAAAAAGGCTTGATATCTTTATTTTGTTTTAAAACAATGACTTACTGAAGGTTAAAAAATAACCAATTTAAGGCAGAGCCGCTCTGCATGCCGACTAGAGAACGTTTTCTAACGGTTGTAAACAGGGTTATCCACAGTAAGTGTGGAAAACCCCGATCGACGTCATTTTCAGAAAATGTCAAGGGTCATTCGGGCGCTTGCAGGCGCTTCAAAAGCGCCGTGATGTCCCGGCGTCCGTCGCTCTGGCGCTGCAGTTCGGCATAGAACTGATCCACCAGCGCGGTAACCGGGAGAGCAGCGTTCAGCCGGCGTGCTTCACCCAGGCAGATATCAAGGTCCTTGCGCATCCAGTCCACGGCAAAGCCGTGATCGTAGTCGCCGGCGAGCATGGTCCGATGACGATTTTCCATCTGCCAGGAGCCGGCCGCCCCCTTGGAGAGCACCTCCATCACGCGGTGGCCATCAAGCCCTGCCTGCCGGGCAAAATTCAGCCCTTCAGAGAGGCTTTGTACCAGCCCGGCCACGCAGATCTGATTGACCATTTTGGTCAGCTGGCCGCTGCTCGCCGGCCCCATGAGCGTCACCGCGCGCGAGTAGTGGGCCAAGACCGGCTCAAGGTGCTGGAACAGCGCATCCTCGCCGCCGCACATGATCGTCAGCGCGCCGTTTTCCGCTCCCTGCTGGCCGCCGGAGACCGGGGCGTCAATAAAGCCGATATCGCGCTGCCGGCAGGCCTCAGCTAGCTCCAGCGCCAGGTCAGCGGAGGCGGTGGTGTGGTCGACCAGAAAAGCACCGGGCGACATGCCCCAAAGCGCGCCTTGTTCGCCGGTGGTGACGTCGCGGACGTCGTTGTCGTTGCCCACGCAGCTGAGCACCAAATCGGCGCCTTCGGCCGCCTCGGCGGGGGTGTCGTGGGCGCTGCCGCCGTATTGCTCGACCCAGGCGTCGGCTTTGCCGGCGGTGCGGTTATAGACGCGCAGGGTAAATCCCTGACGTGCCAGATGGCCGGCCATGGGGCCGCCCATGACGCCAAGGCCGATAAAGGCAACGGTGGAGACGGGACGCATAGGCTGGTGGCTCCTGCTGGTAAAAAGGGAGAGGTCAAGTTACTGGATCGCCCACGCAAAAGGCCACCGCAGGTGGCCTTGTGGTAGCAGAAACGCACGTTCTTCTGCGGCGCGTTATTTCTTCTGCGGATAGTCCCGCTGGTCATGGCCGGTGTAGAGCTGGCGCGGGCGGTTGATCTTGTAGCTGTCGCTGAGCATCTCGTGCCAGTGGGAAATCCAGCCGATGGTGCGCGAGACGGCAAAGATCACGGTGAACATGTTGGTCGGAATGCCCATGGCCTTGAGGACGATGCCCGAGTAGAAGTCGACGTTGGGGTAGAGCTTGCGCTCGATGAAGTAGTCGTCCTCCAGCGCGATCTGCTCCAGGCGCTTGGCGATCTTGAGCTGCGGGTCATCGGCCAGGCCCAGCTCTTCGAGCACTTCGTCGCAGGTTTCCTTCATCACCCGGGCGCGGGGGTCGAAGTTGCGATAGACGCGGTGGCCAAAGCCCATGAGCTTGAACGGATCGTCCTTGTCCTTGGCCTTGTCGATAAAGCGCTGGATGTTCTCTTCGGAGTCGTCGCCGATCTCGTCGAGCATCTTGAGCACCGCCTCGTTGGCACCGCCGTGTGCCGGCCCCCAGAGGGCGGCAATGCCGGCGCTGATGCAGGCGAACGGGTTGGCGCCGGTCGAGCCCGCCATGCGCACGGTCGAGGTCGAGGCGTTCTGCTCGTGGTCGGCGTGGAGCATGAAGATGCGGTCCATGGCCTTGGCGTAGACCGGATTGACCTGGTATTCCTCGGCGGGCGTGGCAAACATCATGTAGAGGAAATTTTCTGCGTAGCTCAGGTCGTTGCGCGGCGAGTTGAACGGCTGGCCGATGTTGTACTTGTACGCCATGGCGGCAATGGTCGGCATCTTGGCGATCAGGCGCACGGCGCTGATGACGCGGTCTTCTTCGCGGGAAATGTCCATGTGGTCGTGATAGAAGGCCGCAAGCCCGCCGGTCACGCTGCACAGGATCGACATCGGGTGCGCATCCCGGCGGAACCCTTTGAAGAAGTTGTTGAGCTGGTCGTGAACCATGGTGTGGTTGCGGATGCGCGCCTGGAACTCGGCGTACTGGTCGTCGTTGGGCAAGTCACCAAACAGCAGGGTGTAGCAGAGCTCGACGAAGTTGGAGTGCTGGGCCAGCTGGCCGATGGGGTAGCCGCGGTGCAGCAGCATGCCCTGGCCGCCGTCGATATAGGTGATGGCGGACTGGCAGGAAGACGTTGCCATGAAGCCGGGGTCATAGGTGAACAGGCCTTCGCCGACCAGGCCGCGAACGTCGATGACGTCGGGGCCCAGGGCGCCTGAGTAGACGGGCAGTTCAATCGACTTGTCCAGACCGTCTACCGTCAGTGTTGCTTTCCTGTCAGCCATGCTGGCCTCCTTTCGAATTCGGATGGGACGTACGAGATTGCGGTGGTTTGCGCGCCGGGGAAAAAAGCCAATCCACTATAAAAGGGCCCGAAAGATTGTCAATTAGCCGAAATGCCAAGGGTGGCGGCGAGAGCCGCGCTGCTGTACAAAACTGTGATATGGCACAGTTTTTGTCTATGATTGGGCCGGTGGCCGCCGGTGCGGCGTCGTCCGCGCCTGCCTGCAAGCGATGCGCTAGCGGGGCCGGACGGCCGGGCCATTATGCGCTTTTTAGCAGCAGCGACCTAGTGCCGATATCTTGCACCATGGTCGAGTCACGCAGGGTTTGGTTTGTCAGCCAGCGCTCAGATTCATATAATTCGTGCAGCGCACTGCCGGTAGCAAGGGCGGTGTGCTCGACTTGGCAACGGCCGAGCCCTTCCAGCCATCACCGCCCGCCCGGGCTACGCCCGATCGCCGCCGAGCGGGCCAAGAGAGTGTGTATAGAGCCGTGAATAGCAAACGACCCGTAAATCTCGATCTGACAACGTTTCATTTCCCCCTGCCGGCACTGACGTCAATTGTGCACCGCATCACCGGCGTCATCCTGTTTGTGGGCCTGATCTTTGCCTTCTGGGCGCTCAGCAAATCGCTGTCGTCGCCGGCGGGCTTTGATGCGGTCAGCGACGCCCTGGCCAGCAACTTTCTGGCCAAGCTGATTGCCTGGGGGCTGGTCTCGGCCCTGGCATTTCATTTTGTGGCCGGCATCAAGCACCTGTTCATGGATGCCGATATCGGCGTGACCCATGAAGGCGGCATCCAGAAGGCGCAGGCCACCGTGGTTATCAGCGCCGTACTGATCATTTTGGCAGGAGTGTGGATATGGTAACCAGCGTCACCAATTTCAGTCGCAACGGCGTTTCCGACTGGGTCATGCAGCGCGTGTCTGCCGTGGTACTGGCGGTGTACACGGTATTCATCGTGGCCTATCTGCTGTTTCATCCCGACCTTGACTATTACACCTGGAGCGGCCTGTTCGAGCAGACCTGGATGCGGATTTTCTCGCTGCTCGCCTTTATTTCCCTGGCGGCGCACGCCTGGGTCGGCCTGTGGACCGTGACCACCGATTACCTCAAGTCCACCTACCAGCGCATGGGTGTCCAGATGCTGATCATCCTGGCCATCTTTGCCTACCTGGTATGGGGCATTCAACTTCTGTGGGGAGCCTGATTCATGTCTAACCTGCGTAGCCTGACATTTGACGCCATTATCATCGGTGGCGGCGGCTCCGGTCTGCGAGCGGCGCTGGAGCTGGCCAAGTCCGGCAAGCAAACCGCCGTATTGTCCAAGGTGTTTCCCACACGTTCGCACACGGTCTCGGCCCAGGGCGGCATTACCTGCGCTATCGGCGCGGCTGACCCCGAGGACGACTGGCGCTGGCACATGTACGACACGGTCAAGGGCAGCGACTACATTGCCGACCAGGACGCGGCGGAATACCTGTGCTCCGAAGGCCCCAAAGCGGTATTCGAGCTTGAGCACATGGGCCTGCCGTTTTCGCGCTTCGACAACGGCCGTATCTACCAGCGTCCGTTCGGCGGCCAGTCGAAAAATTTCGGCGAAGGCGGCCAGGCGGCGCGCACCTGCGCGGCGGCCGACCGTACCGGGCACGCGCTGTTGCACACGCTCTACCAGAACAACATCAAGAACAACACCACCTTTCTTAACGAGTGGTACGCCGTTGACCTGGTGAAAAACGCCAACGGTGACGTGGTGGGCTGCATTGCCATGTGCATCGAAACCGGCGAAGTGGCGCACATCAAATCCAAGGCCACGGTGCTTGCCACCGGCGGGGCCGGGCGCATCTACGCCTCGACCACCAACGCGCTGATCAACACCGGCGACGGCATCGGCATGGCGCTGCGGGCGGGCTTCCCCATGCAGGACATGGAAATGTGGCAGTTCCACCCCACCGGCATCTACGGCGCGGGCACCCTGGTCACCGAGGGCTGCCGCGGCGAAGGCGGCTACCTGATCAACAAGGACGGCGAACGCTTCATGGAGCGCTACGCGCCCAACGCCAAGGACCTTGCCAGCCGCGACGTCGTCGCCCGCTCCATGGTCATGGAGATGCTCGACGGCAAGGGCGCCGGCGATGACGGCGATCACGTCTTCCTCAAGCTTGACCACCTGGGCGAAGAGGTGCTCAGCAAGCGCCTGCCCGGCATCGTCGAGCTGTCCAAGACCTTTGCCCACGTCGACCCGGTACACGAGCCGATCCCCGTGGTGCCGACCTGTCACTACATGATGGGGGGTATTCCCACCAACGTGCACGGCCAGGCGATCCAGCAGGACGAAAACGGCAACGATCACGTGATCAACGGCCTCTTTGCCTGTGGCGAGGTGGCCTGCGTCTCGGTTCACGGCGCCAACCGCCTGGGCGGCAACTCGCTTTTGGACCTGGTGGTCTTTGGCCGCTCGGCGGGCAAGTTCATCGAAAGCGCGCTGAACGAGGGCATCGAGTACCTGGACGCCAACGAGGCGGATATCCAGGCGGCGATGAAGCGTCTGGAGCGCTGGAACGAGTCCGGCGACGGCGAGTCCGTGCCCGAGCTCAAGCGCGCCCTGCAGGACATCATGCAGACCGACTTCGGCGTATTCCGCGAAGAGCAGAAGATGCAGGAAGGCGTCAAGCGTCTGGCCGAGCTGCGCAAGCGGATCGACAACGCCTACCTGCCGGACAAGTCCAACGCCTTCAACACTGCCAGGGTCGAGGCGCTGGAGCTGGATAACCTGATGGAAGTGGCCGAAGCCACGGCGATTTCTGCGCTTGAGCGCAAGGAAAGCCGCGGCGCGCATTCGCGCTACGACTATCCCGACCGTGACGACGTCAACTGGCTGAAGCACTCGATTTACTTCCCCGCCGAGAAGCGGCTGGGTAAGCGCGACGTCAACTTCACGCCCAAGACCGTCGACACGTTCGAACCCAAGATCCGTACTTACTGATTACGCGCAGACGAGAGGGAGTCACGATGTCCAATCTTCAGGTATCGATATATCGCTACAATCCTGAAACCGATTCTGCGCCGTACATGCAGGAGTTTCAGGTCGATACAAAAGGCCGCGACGTCATGGTGCTGGACGTTCTGCACATGATGAAAGAGCAGGATTCCAGCCTGGCGTTTCGCCGCAGCTGCCGCGAAGGGGTATGCGGCTCCGACGGCATGAACATGAACGGCAAGAACGGGCTGGCCTGCGTCACCCCGCTTTCCGACGTGGTGAAAAAAGGCAAGATAGCGCTGCGCCCGCTGCCGGGCCTGCCGGTTATCCGCGACCTGGTCGTGGATATGGCGATCTTCTACAAGCAGTACGAGCGCATTCAGCCGTACCTGCAAAACGACGAGCCCGAGCCCACCATCGAGCGGCTGCAGTCGCCGGAAGACCGCGAAAAGCTCGACGGCCTGTACGAGTGCATCCTGTGCGCCTGCTGCTCCACGGCCTGCCCGTCGTTCTGGTGGAACCCCGACAAGTTTGTTGGCCCGGCGGGGCTTCTGCAGTCCTATCGCTTTCTCGCCGATTCCCGGGATACCGCGACACGGGAGCGGTTGACCGACCTTCAGGACCCGTTCTCGGTATTCCGCTGCCGCGGCATCATGAACTGCGTGGCGTTCTGTCCCAAGGGGCTGAACCCGACCCGCGCCATCGGCAAGATTCGCGAAATGCTGGTAGCCGAGGCGACCTAGCCCGGCTGCCCTACGGTTGTGTGGCCCGGGTCGTGCAGCCCAAATGATGCGGCTTGCTGCATCAAGTTGCACGGCAGCCACTTAAACCGCAGCGCGTAGCTTGTTATCATGGCCCATTAAGCGGTGCGGCGCGACGTCGCACCGTTTTACGCAATCACGATGTCGCCGCGCGCTCGGCGCAGCGATACCACCCCATCAGTGCAGGGTGACCGAGAGATGCAACAAGGCATAATGGAGTTGATGTGGCGTTCCTCCCACGTGAGCAGCGGCAACGCTCACTATGCGGAAGCGCTATTTGAGCAGTACCTTGACAACCCAGACGCCGTTCCCGACGAGTGGCGTCGCTATTTTGATGAGTTGCCCAGGCCCGACGGCGGCGCCGAAGAAGATGTGCCGCTGACCCCCGTACGCGATCAGTTCTACAAGCTGGGCCAGGAGCAGCGCTCAGGCGCCGTTACCGCCGACGACAACGTCGGTAAAAAACAGGTCAAGGTGCTCCAGCTGATCAACGCGTACCGCTTTCGCGGGCACCAGAAAGCCGATATTGACCCGCTGGGGTTGCGTGACCCCACCCCCGTCCCCGACCTTGATCTGTCCTTCCATCAGCTGTCCAAAGACGACATGGACACCGAGTTTCAGACCGGGTCGTTTTTTCTGGGTATCGACAAGGCGCCGCTGCGCGATATCGTCGACGCCCTGGAGCGCACCTACTGTCGCTCCATCGGCTGCGAAATCATGCACATTGTCGATACCGAAGAAAAGCGCTGGCTGCAGCGCCGTTTCGAATCGGTACGCAGCGCGCCCAAATTCAGCGACGAGGTGCGCCGGCACGTGCTTGAGCGCCTGACCGCCGCCGAAGGGCTGGAAAACTACCTCGCCTCCAAGTATCCCGGGACCAAGCGCTTTGGCCTGGAAGGCGGCGAGACTTTCATCCCCATGATGGACGAGCTGATCCAGCGGGCGGGCGGCTACGGCGCCAAGGAAGTCGTCATCGGCATGGCCCACCGCGGGCGCTTGAACATGCTGGTCAATATCCTTGGCAAGAACCCCGCCGACCTGATCGACGAGTTCGACGGCAAGAAGGTGATCGAACGCGGCTCGGGTGACGTCAAGTATCACCAGGGCTTCAGCTCCAACGTCATGTCGCCGGGCGGCGAAGTCCATCTGGCGCTCTCGTTCAACCCCTCGCACCTGGAAATCGTCGCCCCGGTAGTGGAAGGCTCGGTGCGCGCGCGCCAGGACCGCCGTCAGGATCCCAACGGCGAAAAGGTGCTGCCGATCAACGTCCACGGTGACGCCTCTCTGGCCGGCCAGGGCGTGGTGATGGAGACATTCCAGATGTCCCAGACCCGCGCCTACCGCACCGGCGGTACCGTGCATATCGTGATCAACAACCAGATCGGGTTTACCACCTCGCACCCGCTGGATGCGCGCTCGACCGAATACTGCACCGACATCGCCAAAATGGTGCAGGCGCCGATTTTCCACGTCAACGGCGATGATCCCGACGCCGTCCTCCATGCCACCCAGGTGGCGCTCGACTATCGCCAGCAGTTCAAGAAAGACGTGGTCATCGACCTGGTCTGCTACCGCCGCCGCGGCCACAACGAAGCCGACGAGCCGTCCGGTACCCAGCCGATGATGTATACCAAGATCAAGGAGCACGCCTCGGCGCGGTCGCTCTACGTCGATCGTCTGGTCAAACAGGGCGTCGTCAGCAAGGACGATACCGACGCCATGGAGGAGACGTACCGCGACGATCTGATGGCCGGTAATCACGTGGCCAACGCCCTGGTGCAAAAGCCCAACGAGGCGCTGTTCGTCAACTGGCAGCCGTACCTGGGGCATGAGTGGACCGGCTACGCCGATACCACCTTTGACATGCAGCGCATGCAGCTGTTGGCCGAGCGCATGTGCGATATTCCCGAGGGCATTGAGGCCCAGCGGCAGGTGGAAAAGATCTACAGCGAACGGCGCAAGATGCAGGCGGGGGAAACGCCCATCAACTGGGGCTTTGGCGAGACCCTGGCGTACGCCACGCTGCTTGACCAGGGGCACCCGATCCGCCTCACCGGACAGGACACGGGGCGCGGCACCTTCTCCCACCGCCACGCCGTGGTGCACAACCAGAAGGACGGCAGCACCTACGTGCCGCTGCAAAATATCAGCGACGGCCAGCCGAGCTTTACCATCCACGACTCCTTCCTCTCCGAGGAGGCCGTGCTGGCCTTTGAGTACGGCTATGCCACCACCGCGCCCAACGACCTGGTGATCTGGGAGGCCCAGTTCGGCGACTTCGTCAACGGCGCCCAGGTGATGATTGACCAGTTCATCTCCTCGGGCGAAACCAAGTGGGGCCGGCTGTGCGGGCTGACCATGCTGCTGCCCCACGGCTACGAAGGCCAGGGTCCCGAGCACTCCTCGGCGCGCCTCGAGCGGTTTTTGCAGCTGAGCGCGGAAAACAACATGCAGGTGTGCGTGCCGACCACGCCGGCCCAGATTTACCATCTGCTGCGCCGTCAGGTGATCCGTCCGCTGAGAAAACCGCTGGTGGTGATGTCGCCCAAGTCGCTGCTGCGCCACAAGGCGGCTACCTCGACCCTGGAAGACCTGGCCTACGGCGAGTTCCACATGGTGATCGCCGACCAGGCGGACCTGGTGGCGGAAGAGGTCAACCGCGTGGTGCTGTGCGCCGGCAAGGTATACTACGATCTTGCCGCCTGGCGCGAGGAGAACGAGCGCTACGACACGGCGATCGTGCGTATCGAGCAGCTGTATCCCTTCGCCCAGGATGCACTGCTGGAGGTGCTGAAAGCCTATCCGCACGTGGAAGATATCGTCTGGTGTCAGGAAGAGCCGCTGAACCAGGGGGCCTGGTACCCCAGTCAGCACCACATGCGCGCCGTTGCCGAAAGGCTGCGTGAAGGCCTTGGCGGCAAGTTGAAGTTTGCCGGTCGTCCCGCCTCTGCCGCGCCTGCCGCGGGCTATATGTCCGTGCACACCGAGCAGCAGCGCCGGCTGGTCGAAGACGCCTTCAACCTGTAATCAGCGCCTGTTTAGGGTGTGAGTCACACCGGTTTAGCGAACACATTAAGGGGAAGCGACATGGCTACCGAAATCAAAGCACCAAATTTTCCGGAATCCGTGGCCGAGGGCACGGTTGCCACCTGGCACAAAAAGCCCGGCGACAGCGTCGAGCGTGACGAGCTGCTGGTGGAAATTGAAACCGATAAGGTGGTGCTTGAAGTGGTGGCACCGGAAGCGGGCACGTTAAGCGACGTGCTCGTCGATGAAGACGAGACCGTCGAGTCCGAGCAGCTGCTGGGCAAGCTCGACGCGGGCGCTGCCAAGGGTGGCAGCGGCAAGGAAGAAAGCGGTAAGCAGGAAAAGGCGGATGACGAGGCGTCCGGCGACACGTCGTCGAAGGCCAAGGGCGGCGATAGCAAGCAGGCTGGCACGGCCAAGAGCGGCGGCAAGCAGCACGAGGTCAAGGCGCCGTCGTTCCCCGAGTCGGTGCAGGAAGGCACGGTAGCCAGCTGGAACAAGCAGGTCGGCGAAGCGGTCAAGCGCGACGAAGTGCTGGCCGAGATCGAAACCGACAAAGTGGTGCTTGAAGTCGTGGCCCCGGCCGACGGCGCGCTTACCGAAATCAAGGCAGAAGCCGACAGCCAGGTCGAGTCCGAAGAGGTGCTGGCGCTGTTTACCGAAGGGGCCGGCGACGCGGACGGCGGCGATGAAGGCCGGGATGACAAGGCCTCTTCCGCCAAGACTGACACCCACGGCGAAAGCGATGACAGCGCCGACGAAAATCTCGGCGGCAAGATTCTGGCGCCGGCGGCGCGCAAGATGGTCGCGGAAAACGATCTGGACGTATCGCGTCTTGAAGGCACCGGCAAGGGCGGGCGGATTCTCAAGGAAGACGTCCAGAAAGCGCTCAAGGACGGCAGCGCGGCCAAGTCCGGCGGCGAGCAGAAGAAAGCGGACGCCGCGGCGACGGCAAAGGCAGCGCCCGCGCCGGTAGAAGGCCAGCGCCCGGAAAAGCGCGTGCCCATGAGCCGGCTGCGCCAGACCGTCGCCAAGCGCCTGGTCGAGGCCCAGCAAACCGCCGCCATGCTGACCACCTACAACGAGGTGGACATGAGCGCGATCATGGCGCTGCGCGCCGAGTACAAGGAGCGGTTCCAGAAAGCCCACGACGTCAAGCTCGGCTTCATGAGCTTTTTCGTCAAGGCGGCCTCTGAGGCGCTCAAGCGCTTCCCCGACGTCAACGCCTCTATCGACGGTAAAGAGATCGTTTACCACGGCTATCAGGATATCAGCGTTGCCGTGTCTACCGACCGCGGCCTGGTCGTGCCGGTGCTGCGCGATACCGACCAGATGCAGATGGCCGACGTGGAAAAAACCATCGGCGATTTTGGCAAGCGCGCGCGTGACGGTAAGCTTGGCATCGACGAGATGCAGGGCGGCACCTTTACCATCACCAACGGCGGCATTTTCGGCTCGCTTTTATCCACGCCGATTCTCAACCCGCCGCAAACGGCCATTCTGGGCATGCACAAGATCCAGGAGCGCCCGATGGCGGTAGACGGCCAGGTGGAAATACGGCCGATGATGTATCTGGCGATATCCTATGACCACCGCATGATCGATGGTAAGGACGCCGTGCAGTTCCTGGTAGCGATCAAGGAGCTGCTGGAAGATCCTGCACGCCTGCTGCTTAACGTATAGCCTGTGCCTTCGACGCAGGGCCGGGCACGCAGGAAGGCCTGACGCGTTCAGACACTTTATTCAAGATAGCCCTCGCTCTATCGGGGCGAGGCGGCCCGAACAAAGGAGCCAATATGGCTGACAAGTTTGATGTGATTGTTATTGGTGCCGGCCCCGGTGGTTACGTTGCCGCCATTCGCGCAGCGCAGCTGGGGCTGAAAACCGCCTGCGTGGAAAAATGGCAGGACAAGCAGGGCAAGGTATCCCACGGCGGCACCTGTCTGAACGTGGGCTGCATCCCGTCCAAGGCGCTGCTGGAAACCACGCACAAGTTCGTTGAAGCCCGGGACGACTTCGACGAGCTGGGCATCGTCGGCGGCGACGTGTCCATGGACGTCAAGAAAATGATGGCGCGCAAGGACAAGATCGTCAAAAACCTCACCGGCGGCATTTCCGGGCTGTTCAAGTCCAACGGCGTGACCGCCATTGACGGCACCGGCCAGGTGACCGGCAACAAGCAGGTGGAAGTCACCGACTTTGACGGCAAGAAAGCGACCTACGAAGCCGACAGCATCGTGGTGGCCGCGGGCTCGGTACCGGTGGAAATTCCGCCGACGCCGCTCACCGAAGGGCTGATCGTCGATTCCGCTGGTGCGCTTGAGTTTCAGGAAACGCCCAAGCGCCTAGGCGTCATCGGCGCCGGCGTTATCGGCCTGGAGCTTGGCAGCGTATGGAACCGCCTGGGCTCAGAGGTCACCGTGCTTGAAGCCATGGACACTTTCCTGCCCATGGTCGACGGCGCCATCGCCAAGGAGACCCAGAAGCTGCTCAAAAAGCAGGGCATGGATATCCGGCTGGGCGCCAAGGTCACCGGCTCCGAGGTCAAGGACGAAGAAGTCGTGGTCAAGTACGAAGACGCCGACGGCGAGCAGGAAATGACCTTCGATAAGCTGATCGTCTGCGTCGGCCGCAAGCCCTATACCCAAGGGGTGATTGCCGACGGCGTAGAGGTTGAGCTTGACGAGCGCGGCATGATCACCGTGGACGACCAGTGCCGCACCAGCGTGCCCGGCGTCTACGCCATCGGCGACTGCGTGCGCGGGCCGATGCTGGCGCACAAGGCGTCCGACGAGGGCATCATGGTGGCGGACATCGTCGCCGGCCAGAAGGCCGAGGTGAACTACGACGCCATTCCCAGCGTCATCTACACCGCGCCGGAGATTGCCTGGGTTGGCATTACCGAGCAGGAGGCCAAGGACCAGGGCTTCGAGGTCAAGACCGGTAACTTCCCGTTTGCCGCCAGCGGCCGGGCGATGGCCAACAACGCTACCGAAGGTAGCGCCAAGGTCATTGCCGACGCCAAGACCGACCGTATTCTCGGTTTGCACATCGTCGGCCAGCACGCCGGCGAGATGATCGCCCAGGGCGTTATCGCCATGGAATTCGGCTCCAGCGCCGAAGACCTGGCGCTTACCTGCTACGCGCATCCGACCATGTCCGAGGCGGTCCACGAAGCGGCGCTGGCCGTTGACGGACACGCCATCCACATGGCCAACCGCAAGAAGCGTAAGTGATCCAGTTCAGGTAAAGAAGCGCCACCTGCGGGTGACGTGAGGCCCTGGCCGTGCACTTGAAGCGCGCGGCCAGGGCGCGGGGATGGGGGACGAACGTCGCCCATCGTTCGAGTCACATGCAACCAATGGCATGAAGCGATGAACCTTCACGAGTATCAGGGCAAACAGCTGTTTGCCGACTATGGTCTGCCGGTGTCCAGGAATTTTGCCGTGGACACCCCGGAAGATGCCGTAGACGCCTGTAAGAAAATCGGCGGCGAGCAGTGGGTCGTCAAGGCCCAGGTACACGCCGGCGGCCGGGGCAAGGCCGGCGGCGTCAAGCTGATCAAGGACCCGGAAGAGGCGAGAGCCTTTACTGAGCAGTGGCTGGGCAAGAACCTGGTGACCTATCAGACCGACGCCAAGGGCCAGCCGGTTTCCAAGATTCTGGTGGAAAACGGCACCGATATCGCCTCCGAGCTGTACCTGGGCGCCGTGGTGGACCGCACCACCCGCCGGGTGGTGTTCATGGCGTCGACCGAAGGCGGCGTGGAAATCGAGCAGGTCGCCGAGGAAACGCCGGAGAAGATTCTCAAGGCGGAAGTCGACCCGCTGGTCGGTGCCCAGCCGTACCAGGCCCGGGAGCTTGCGTTTGCTCTGGGGCTTGAAGGCGCCCAGATCAAGCAGTTCACCAAGATCTTTCTGGGTCTTTCCAAGCTGTTCCACGACAAGGATCTGGCGCTTTTGGAGATCAACCCGCTGGTGATCACCGGCGAGGGCGATCTGCTGTGCCTGGACGCCAAGGTCAATCTGGACGGCAACGCGCTGTACCGCCATCCGGACCTGCAGGCCATGCGCGATCCGTCCCAGGAAGACGAGCGCGAAGCCGACGCCGCCAAGTGGGAGCTGAACTACGTCGCTCTCGACGGCAACATCGGCTGCATGGTCAACGGCGCCGGCCTTGCCATGGGCACCATGGACATCGTCAACTTGAACGGCGGCAAGCCGGCCAACTTCCTCGACGTGGGCGGCGGCGCGACCAAGGAGCGCGTGGCCGAGGCGTTCAAGATCATTCTCTCGGATGACAACGTCAAGGCGGTGCTGGTCAACATCTTTGGCGGTATCGTGCGCTGCGACATGATTGCCGAAGGCATCATCGGCGCCGTCGAGCAAGTGGGCGTCAACGTGCCGGTGGTCGTGCGCCTGGAAGGTAACAACGCCGAGCTGGGTACGGAAAAGCTGGCGTCAAGCGGTCTTAACATTATCGCCGCGACCAGCCTGACCGACGCGGCAGAGCAGGTCGTCAACGCGGCGGAGGGCAAGTAATGAGCATCCTCATCGACAAGCACACCAAGGTCATCTGCCAGGGTTTCACCGGCGGTCAGGGCACCTTTCACTCCGAGCAGGCCATTGCCTACGGCACCCAGATGGTCGGCGGCGTCACGCCGGGCAAGGGCGGCCAGGAGCACCTGGGCCTGCCGGTGTTCAACACGGTGAAGGAAGCCGTTGCGCAAACCGGCGCGGACGCCAGCGTGATCTACGTGCCGGCGCCGTTCTGCAAGGACTCGATCATCGAGGCGGCCAACGGCGGCATCAAGCTGATCGTGTGCATTACCGAAGGCATTCCCACCCTCGACATGCTCGAGTCCAAGGTGAAATGCGACGAGCTGGGCGTCACTCTGATCGGCCCCAACTGCCCGGGCGTGATCACCCCGGACGAGTCCAAGATCGGCATCATGCCCGGTCATATTCACCAGCCGGGCCGCGTGGGCATCATCTCGCGTTCGGGCACGCTGACCTACGAAGCGGTCAAGCAGACCACCGATCACGGCTTTGGCCAGTCCACCTGTGTGGGCATCGGCGGCGATCCGATTCCGGGCTCCAGCTTCATCGACATGCTCGAGCTTTTTGAAAACGATCCGAAAACCGAAGCCATCGTGATGATCGGTGAAATCGGCGGTACCGCGGAAGAAGAGGCGGCGGCCTACATCAAGGACAACGTCTCCAAGCCGGTGGTCTCCTACATTGCCGGCGTGACCGCTCCCCCCGGCAAGCGCATGGGCCACGCCGGGGCGATCATCGCCGGCGGCAAGGGCACCGCGGATGAAAAATTCGCCGCGCTGGAAGACGCCGGGGTCAAGACCGTGCGTTCGCTGGCGGGCATCGGCGATGCGCTGAAGGCCGTGACCGGCTGGTAAGCAGGCTGCTGTAAGACCACTGCTTTAGCCAGGCGTATAAAAAACCGCCCGGGCCTTTTCAAGGTCCGGGCGGTTTTGTTTCGTGGGCTAAAAGGCCGGCGTCGACAGCCGCGCGGCGGTTTACTCCGCCGGGCGCGCCACTAGCGAGCGGGTTTCTTCCCGGGCTTCGACCAGGTCCACGCGCACGCTGTCGCCAAGCTTGTAGCGCTCGACGTCTTCGATCTGGATGCGGCCTTCCTTGTCGTCGATGACCACCTTGCGCCGGTCGCTGTGCATCAGCGGCGCGGGGACAAAGGCGGTGGCGCCGTTGTCGGTCAGGCGTACGCGCATGCCGCCGCGGTTCACGGCGATGATCTCGGCGTCGAAGGTCGTCTGGGCCTCGGCGTCCGGGGTCAGGTAGCGCACGTAGAGCCAGTCCTTGACGTCGCGCTCGGCCATGCGGTTGAGCCGGCGGCGCTCGGTGAGCTGATCGGTGAGCGCTTCGCTTGCCTCGGCCGGCGCCTGTTCGCCCTTGAGCACGTGCTTGATCAGGCGGTGATTGACCATGTCGCCGTACTTACGAATCGGCGAGGTCCAGGTGGCGTAGGCGGCAAGCCCCAGGCCGAAGTGCGGGCCGGGCAGGGCGGACATCCGGGTAAAGCCCTGGAAGCGGCGCAGGCGCACGTCGAGCCAGGCGTCTTCGCGGCCTTCCAGCTCGCGCTTGAGCTCCTTGTAGCGCGGCAGCTCAAGCAGGGCCTCGGTGTCGACGTTGATGTCCTGCTCGGCGAGAAACGCCTGGGCGTCTTCGGCCTTTTCCGGCTCGAAGGCGCGGTGGACGTTGAAAATGCCGTGGCCGACGTGGGTAGCGAGATAGTCGGCGCAGCAGGCGTTGGCCGCGATCATCGACTCTTCGATCATGCGGTTGGCGATGCGCCGCTCTTCGACGTGAATCCCCAGCACGTTGCCGGCTTCGTCCAGCTCGAACTCGTAGTCCGGGCTTCCGCTGAACACTAGGGCGTGCTCTTCGCGCCAGCGCGTGCGTGCCTCGGTCAGCTCGCGCAGGGCGGTGAGCTGCGGGGCGATGTCATCAGCGGGCGCCCAGTCGCCTTCGCCGTCGATCCAGTTGGAGACGTTGTCGTAGGAAAGCCTGGCGTGGGACATGGCGTTGGCGGCGAAGAAGCGGTAGTCGCCCAGGCTGCCGTCGGCGTTGACGTCCAGCGTGCAGGCGAGCACCGGGCGGGCTTGCCCCTCAAGCAGCGAGCACAGATCGTCGGCCAGCTGCTCGGGCAGCATGGTCACGTTCTGCCCCGGGAGGTAAACGGTAAAGGCGCGCACCCGGGCTTCCTTGTCGGCGGCGTGCTCTTCGTCGACGTAGGCCGTGGGGTCGGCAATGGCCACGCTCATGCGCCAGCCGCCGTCTTCGCGCTCGGTGACGTGCAGGGCGTCGTCCATGTCCCGGGTGGAGGCGCTGTCGATGGTGAAGAAGGGCATGGCGGTGATGTCTTCGCGCTCCAGGCCTTCTTCGTGCAGCGGCCACTCGCTGCCGGCGTCGGGGCATTCCTGCTCCAGCGCGTGGCGGGCAAGCGTGACGCGCCAGGGCACGGCCGGGTTGTCGCTCTTGGCGACCAGCTCGTCGATCTGGGCGAAAAAGCTGCGGTCGTCCTTTTTCATCGGGTGGCGCACCAGCCGGGCGACCACCCAGTCGCCGTCGGCGATGCTGTCTTCGTCCAGGCCGCGCTTGATGCGTGCCTTGATCACGTTGCGGATCGACGGGTGGTCGGGTACCACGGCCAGGCGGCCTTCGCGCTTTTGCACCCGGGCGACGAAGCGGTCGAGCCCTTGTTCGATGAGCGTTTCCGGCGCGACGGAGACCTTGTCGCCGTTTTCATGAATCACGGCCTCGATGCGGTCGCCGTGAATCGCCTGCTTCATGGCGGGCGGCGGGACGAAATAGGATTCACCGTCGTCGGTTTCCAGAAAGCCGAAGCCGCGGTCGGTGCCTTTGATGACACCTTCAACGCGCGGCGTGGTGTCACGAATCTGCTGCTTGAGCTGGGCAAGCATGGAGTTGTTCTGCAACATGAGGCTCAATCGGTTGGCGAGGGTAGGCTGCCACTATACGGATTCGGGGCGATGGCGCCAATCGCGCGGCGGTTTTGCTCAGGGCGGGGTCGCGTTATCGTCCGCGCCGGGGCTTTTATCGAGCCGGCGCAGCTGGAGCCACAAGTCCCGGCGCAGGTCGCCAAGGGTAGGCTGCTGCCCCGGGGCGAAGGCCAGCGGCCGGCACAGGCGCAGGGTGCGCAGCCCGAGCCTGGCGCTCAATAGCCCCACGGCGAGCCCCTGGCCGGCCCGGCTCGAGAGCCGGCCGGTGACGTCGAGGGAGAGCATATCCATGCCGGCGTCGGTGGCAAGCTCGCTGGCGCCGGCAAAGGCCATGTTGGAAAGCACGGTCTTGAACAGCCGCAGGCGGCTGGCGTAGCCAAGCTCCAGGCCGTAAAGCCGGCACAGGCGGTCGACCATGGCCAGGTTGCGCCAGGCGACCAGCGCCATATCAACAAGCGTCAGGGGGCTCACGGCCACCATGACGGCGGTTTCCCCGCACATGCGCGAAATGAGCCGGCGGGCCTCGCGGTCGCGGGGGGCAAGCAGGTGGTGGTCGAGCAGCGCAAGCGTTTCCTCGCCGCTGTGGTGGGGCTCCCGGGCCGCGGTGAAAGTCGCCCAGTGCGGATCGTCGTCGCTGAGCTTAAGCTGGGTCTGCAGCCGGTCGGCAAGGCTGCGGGCCTGGCGCGGCGAGCGGCCAGGCAGCGCGGCAAGGGCGGCGCGCAGCTTGTCGTGGCGCTTGAGCCGGCGCAGGCGGAAAAGCTCGCGCAGCATGGCCGCGCTGCCAACGCCGATGACGCCGATGCCGAAAAGCCGCCAGGCGGCGTCCAGCCAGCGGGCGCCGGTGAGGGCGTCGGGCAGCCCGGTGACAAACTCGGCGGTGCCCAGCGCGGCGCAGCCGGCCAGGGTGAACAAAAGCCCCCAGCGGCGCTTGCGCGGCGTCCCCAGGCTTTGTTCGGGCAGAGCGTCGCGGCTGGCCGCGTCGTCCTTGAGAGGCTGCTCCCGGGCGGTGTCGTCAAAGCGGTAGGTGCCGCGCAGGGTATCGTCGCGGTGGGCTTGCGCGGTGGCAACGGTTTCGCCGTCGAGGTGGAAGTGCCGGCGCGGTCTGGGCGAGGTCATGTCAGCTTGTCTCCGATCAGCCAGTCGATGGCGGCATCCATGCGGATATGCGGCAGCGCACCGGACACCTCGGGCATCGGGCGGAAGCGCGGAAAGTCAAAGCCCTGGCGCTGCCAGAAGGCGGCGTCGGGAAGCGCGGCGGGCACGTCGCCGGGATACACCAGCACGTCCTCTCCTTCAAGCGTGGTGCCGCGCAGCGCCGGCAGGCGCGTTTTGCCCTGGTTGACCTCGCGCGGCTGAGTCGCGCGGATGGCGGCCAGCGACAGCGCCTTGACCGGCACGTCGGCAAAGCGCAGGTCCTTGAGCGGCTCCTTGAGCAGGGTGTTGAGCAGCGTCACCAGGTTGTCGTGCTGGTCGGGCGTGACGTGGTCGGCCTTGGTTGCGGCGATGGCGAGCCGGTCGATACGCGGGGTAAACAGCCGGCGCAGCAGGCTGCGCTTGCCGTAGCTGAAGCTTTGCATGAGCTCGCCAAGCGCCCGAGACAGGTCTTCGAAGCGCTCCGGCCCGGCGTTCAGGGCGCCGAGCACGTCCACCAGCACGATCTGGCGGTCAAAGCGGCGAAAGTGCTCGCGGTAGAAGGGCTGCACCACCTGTTTCTGGTAGTAGCGAAAGCGCGCGGCAAGGGTCGCGTAAACGCTGGTGTCGGGCAGGGCGTCGAGCTCGTCCCGGGGCTGCTCGAGGTGGGGCAGGGGGAAGAACTGCAGCACCGGCGCGCCGTCGAGCTCCCCGGGGAGCAGAAACCGCCCCGGCTGCAGCTGCGAAAAGCCCAGCTGCTTGGCGCGCTTAAGCCCCTTGGCGTAGGCTTCGGCCAGCTCGGCGAGCACCGCTTCGTCGGCCTCGGCGGCGGGGTCGAGCTGCTCGGCGGCGGCAAGCCATTCGGCAAACACCTCCCGGCGCTGCTCGCCCTGATCAAAGGGGCGGGTGCGGCACCACTGGTAGTAGTCCTGGTCCAGCAGCGGCAGATCCAGCAGCCATTCGCCGGGGTAGTCGAAAAGATCCAGCGTCAGGTGCGAGGCGGCCCCGCGCAGCCAGCCGGCGCGTGCCGGGCGGTAGCGCAGCTCAAGGCGCAGCTCGCTGATGCCCCGGGTGGGGTCGGGCCAGCGCGGCGGCGTTTCCCTCAGCGCCTGCATGGCCGGGTCGTAGGGAAAGCGCGGCACGCCCAGGTCCGGCTGGTTAAGGCGCCGGGCGCCCAGCAGGCGGCCGTCGCGGGCGGCGGGCAGCAGGTCCAGCCGGGCTTCCACGCCGGCGTGGCGTAGCTGATTGACCAGCGAGGTCAGAAAGGCCGTTTTGCCCGCCTGGGAAAGGCCGGTGACGGCCAGGCGCAGCTGGCGGTCGCGGCCGCGTTCCAGCAGGTTGCCAAGCTCCCGGCCCAGGGTGTCGTGTAGGGCGGCCACGGGCGCTATTCCGTGCCCGTCAGGGTGGTAAAGAGCTGGTACCAGAACGGCAGCGTGGCGATCAAAAAGCCCGCCGCGGTCATGCTGTAGCCCGGCCAGCGCCGGATCGAACGCTGGGCGAGCAGCAGCCCGCCGACGCCGAGCACCATGCCGATGATGTTGAACACCATGGAAAACGCATCGATCAGAAGCGAAAGGTTCATACCGTGCCCTCCGCCGGCGGGCGGGTGAGGGTGGTCCCCAGCAGGTGCTGGGCGCCGGACACCAGCCACACCGGGTCGAGCCGGGTGTTGGCCGCCTCCACGCAGAGAAAGCCCCGCGCCGCGGCGGGAGAGGTGTCATCCGGCGGCGCCTCGCCGGGGTGCCAGACCACGGTGGAGTCGCTCTGATCCTTGGCCACGAGCAGCGTGCGTCTGCCGTCATGTACGCGCACCGCGGCGTTGCTGTGGTAGATACGGTCAACGGCGCCGCTCGGGGCCAGGGTGCCCTGCTGTTCGCCTTCGGCAAAGCCCTGGTGCTTGTCCAGATAGCGGGCGCCGGCCAGACCCTCAAGCCGGCAGGCGAAAGCGTCGTCGACGGCGAGGTAGGTGTGCAGGGCGGCGCTGGTCTTGACCGGGGCGTCGCCGACGTTTTCGCTGATCAGCTCGACGTGCAGGCGCCGCGCGTTGGCCTGGATCACCACTCGGACGGTCAGCCGGCCGTGCAGGCGCTCTTCCGGCGAGAGGTGCACTTCGATGCCTTCCTCGTGCTCGTCGACGCCGTCCAGACGCCAGGGGGCGAGCCGCGCCGTACCGTGAAAGGGCCCCTGGCGGTTGGGGCTTTCGTCGGCGTAGCGCTCGTCGCCGAACCACGGCCAGCACAGCGGTATGCCGCCGCGCAGCGTGGCCGGCGCCGCCGCCGGCGTGGGGGTGAGCCACAGCCAGGGCGTATCGCCCGCCGGCTTAAAGTGCACCACCTGGGCACCGGTCAGCGCTACGGCCAGCTGCCCCCAGGGCTGATTGAACAGCACCAGCTCGCGGCCTTCCCAAGTCAGGGTCTGCTGGTCGTCGGTGGCGTCAAGCCGCTCTTGAAGCGAATCGGGGATCATGAAGCGTCCTGGTGATCGTCGTTGAGTGGGTGCCGAGCGCCCTGCAAGGGAAAAGGAATTGCGGAAATAGCGTGCATGAGCCCCGTATGACTACGCGGGGCATTGATCGGTGAGCGCATGCAAGGCACCTTAAGTCGTCTGCTATGGTAAGACAAGCGGGATGCATTGTTCACCTTTCGCGTTCACTAGCACCCTGTCGATAACGACACAAGGAGAGACGGTTATGGGTTTTCTAGCGTGGTTGATCATCGGCGGTCTTGCCGGCTGGATTGCGGGCAATCTGATGCGCGGCGGCGGCTTCGGTATTCTGGGTAATATCGGGGTGGGCATTGTCGGCGCGATCATCGGCGGTTTTCTGTTCAGCCTGCTGGGGCTGAGCGCCGGCGGCTTCATCGGCTCGCTGGTCACCGCCGTGGTGGGGTCGGCCGTCCTGCTGTGGGTGGTGAGCAAGGTGCGATAGCGCCCCGCTGACCTTATTACTTAACCGGGCTCAGGCCCGTTCATCGCCCGGCGCCCTGCCGGGCGATGGCGTTTGCGGCATCGGTCCCGATGACGCTTTCCGTTACCGTACGCGCCCCGTTACACTAGGCGCCGTTGTGCCGGCCGCTCTGGCGGGCCCGTGGTGCTTAATAGGGGAATCTTTTGCTCGACGCGTTACATGCCTGGTGGGGGCAACAGCTGGAACTTTGCACGGCAGGCGACCGCGCCTGCCCGCTGCCCGCCGCCACAAGCGAAGACCTTTGGCACCTGGGCATTGCCTGCCCCACGCCCGGGGGCCGCTGGCCCGACCCTGACCTCTGGCTGGCCCAGGCATGGCAGATCGATACCCGAGAGGCGCTGGTGGACGCCATGCTGTGGCTTGCCGCCCAGGGCGAGCGCCAGCGCTGGGATATCGATGCCGCCGGGCTCAAGGCCATGAGCGTGCCCAAACGCCTTGAATGGCAGCAGCAAACGCCGGCGGAAGACGCGCCCCATGCCGTGCTGCTGCCCGACTGGGTGGCCGCGGGCGAGCCCCTTGAATGGGCGGCGTGGGACTGGCTGCGCCTGGCGGAGCTAGCCTGGGCCGGAGCCTGCTGCGGCTACCTGACCGAGGCCGAGGCGGAGCACTTCGCCGGCCACGCCGCCGAGCTTCTCCACGCCCGCTATGACGACTGGCAGCCGGTGCTTGCGGCGTACCTGCGCGGGCTCAGCCTGTTTGTCGGCGCCGACTGCCGGGGGCTGGACCCGGCGATTCAGCCCCCGGCGGCGCTTGAGACGCCGGGCCTACCCTGGCAGCGCGCGCTGGCGGTACTTTTGGAGCCCGCCAGCCGGGAGGCCTCGCGCGCGGCCATGCGCAGCTATCGCGCCACGCTTGCCCACTGGCTGCAGGCGATAGCCGGCGTGCGCGACCCCGAGCTTACGCTGCGCCAGCGCGAACCCGGCCTGCCGCTGCCCGAGCCCCAGCGCCGGGAAGCCGAGCGCTACCTCGAGGACGCCCTGGAGCTTTATGCCGACGAGGGAGCCGAGGCGCTCGGGCGCTACTGGCTCCCGGCCCAGGCGCACCATCTCAACCAGATGGCGGCGGATGCCACCCACGGCCTCCATGCGCCTTCGCGTACGCCGTTTGGTCGACCCTCCCGGGAGGCGCTTGCCGAGCGCGGCCGGCTGGGCCAGGCCAGCCGCCACGCGGCTACCGTGCACATGGCGGAGAAGTTTGCCTTTTATCTGCATACCGCCATGGACAGCCGGCGCTTCGACGAGGCGGCGCTGCTGGCGCTGGGGCAGTCGCTGAAAAGCTGCCTGTGCCATTTTTATGCCACCCCCACCCGGCTGTTGGAGGCCTGGCTTGCCTGGGAGCGCTGCCTGCCCGAGCCCGACCAGGCCGGGCTTGAGCACGACATCGCCTGGCATCTGAACGACCCGGGCAGCGTGTTCCACTGGGTCGACTGGCAGCCCGGCGCTTGGCAGGAACCCGGCGAGCGCCCTTCGCTTCGCCACTTCACCGCCATGGCGCTGGTGGGGCCGCTGAACAGCACCGCCTGGCGTCAGCCGGAGCCGGAAAGCCCCCGGGAGCGCGAGTCCATCCGCGCCTGGGTGGAAGAGCATTACCAGCTGCACGACGCCGAGGAGCTGCGCGGCTTTATCGATACCATGCTGGAAGCCGGCGACCGCCAGGAGTATCAGATCAACTATGCGCCGTACACGCTCAACCGGGCGCGGCTGGACGATGAAATTGCCGTCTTGCAAACCGGCGACAGCGACGTCGAGGAGCGCAACCACCGGCTGCGCCTGGAGCGGGTGCGCGACAACGAGGACGGCTGCAACGAATGCGACATGGCCGCCTGGGACATTGCCCAGACGGTAGACCTGGCCATTGCCGGACGCGAGCTTGGCTGGCTCGACCCGGCGCAGCTGGCGCGGATTCTCGAGCGCGCCTATGCCCTGGCCGAAAACCACTACGGCGGCTGGCAGGAGTACGCCGAAGGCCTGTACACCGGGTTTTCCTTTTTCATGGGGGAGACCGGCGAGCGCGAAAGCTTTCTGGCCGGGCTGCGCCATGCTCTCGTCGCCTGGTGCTGCGGCGCGCCGGTGCTGGCAGGCGCCTGGGCCAGCCTGGACTTCCCCGGCGGCCGGCCGCGCCACTTTGCCCCGCTGCATATCGATACGCTTCCGGGGGATCGGCGGACGCTGCACTGATAGCGCCGGGAGCCGGTTCGTAGTGATCGCTTATACAAGGGCCTTTCGTTTATACTAATATCCGCTGAGCCTTTTCTGCCCGAGACTGCGGCCCGTGACTGTGGAAAGTCGTGCCGTTGCCGCCGGGCATTTTCTATCGTTGGATGAGGACTGCCGTATGGCTGACGCGCCATCTCACTGTCTCAGGGGCACCCGTGACGCCTGCGTGTTGACGCTTACCCTGGTGCTGGCCGGCTGTGCCGGCACCCCCAGCGCCCAGGACACCGAGCCGCCGGATGACTACTTTGCCATGTCGCTGCCGAGCATGGCCCAAAACGGTGAGGCGATGATGTCGCCGGTTGATGGGGCGCTGTCGCGGCGGCAGAACTCGCCGCCGCTGGTGATCCGCCGAGCGCTGATGGAGCAGCACGACAGCTGGTCGGGGACGCCTTACCGGCTGGGCGGCACGACCCAGAGCGGGGTGGACTGCTCGGCGCTGGTGCAGAACGTCTACCGCGATACGTTCGATATTTCCCTGCCGCGAACGACCCGGGGGCTGGTGAACAAGGGGCATGCGATCAAGCGTCGCAACCTGCGCGCCGGCGACCTGGTGTTTTTCCGCCCGCCGGGCAGCCGCCACGTGGGCATTTACGTCGGCGACGGCCACTTTCTCCACGCCTCCACGTCCCGGGGCGTGATCATATCGGAGCTGGATAATACCTACTGGCAGCGCTACTACTGGCAGTCGCGCCGCACCCTTGAAGGCCCACAAATGGCCCAGCTCAGCCGTGTACTGTGACGCTTTGACCGCCGGGTCGAGCCGCCCTTTATGATCGAAATCCATACGCCGGCCTGGTGGCGCGCTACGCTTGCGCTGTGCCTCGGCTCGTTTCTCGTTTTCATCAACCTGTACGTTCCCCAGCCGCTGCTGCCCGAGCTGCACCGGACCTACGGCGTCTCCACGCTTGCGGTCAGCTTCGTGATGTCGGCAGCGACGCTGTCGCTGGCCTTTGCGCTGGTCGTATTCGGGCCGCTGTCGGACGCCATCGGGCGCGAAGGCATCATGCGCTACAGCCTGCTGGTGGCAGGTATCGGCTCCCTTGTGCTGGCCTTTGCGCCGAGCTTTTCTGCTCTGTTAGCGCTGCGTCTGCTGCAGGGGTTTGTGCTCGGCGGGCTGCCGGCGGTGGCCATTGCCTGGATGGCGGATACGTTCGACAAGCGGGCGCTTGCCGGCGCCGTGGGGCTTTATATTGCCGCCAACTCGCTGGGCGGCATCAGCGGGCGGGTAGTCGGTGGCCTGGTGTCGGACCTGGGCGGGGCGTCGGCGTCCTTCATTGTCGTGGGCCTCATGACGCTGGCCGGCACGGCAGTATTCTGGCGCCTGCTGCCGCAAAGCCGGACGTTTGTGGCCCAGCCGTTTCACGTAAAGACCGCCGCGGTTGACCTCTACCAGCACCTGCGCACGCCGGTGCTGCTGGGGGCCTATGTGCTTGGCGGCATCAACTTCATGGTGTTTATCAACCAGTACAGCTACATCACTTTCCGGCTCGCCCAGGCGCCGTATAGCCTGGCGGCGAGCAGCCTGGGGCTTTTGTTCCTGACTTATCTAAGCGGCACCCTGGGCTCCATGCTGTCCGGCCGGCTGGCGGGGCGCTTTTCTCCGGCGCGCTGCATGATGGCAGGCGTTGCCCTGCTGTGCGCCGGCACCGCCGTGACCCGGGCCGATTCGCTGATGCTGGTCATTCTGGGGCTGACCGTTAACGCCTTCGGCTTTTTTCTCACCCACTCGCTGGCGTCCGCCTGGGTGGGGCGCAACGCCCAGCGGGCAAGGGGCAGCGCCTCGGCGCTGTATCTGGTGTTTTATTACACCGGGGCAAGCCTTGGCGGTTTCTGGCTGGAACCGTTCTGGCTGTGGGACGGCTGGGCCGGCGTCACCCTTGGCTCCTGGCTGCTGTTTGCGGTGACGTTTGCCATCGCGACCTGGCTACGCCGGGTAGAGCGCCGCCAGCCATAAGTCGGCGATAAAAAAAGCGGCCCAAAAGGGCCGCTTTGTCGTGTCCCTGGCGGGGAAAGCCCCGCCATGCCGGCGTTTATTGCTCGGCGTTACCTTCGCTTTCGCCTTCACCTTCGCCGTGCACGTGGCCGTGCTCGATTTCTTCGGCGCTGGCTTCGCGGACCTCGGAGATTTCAACGTCGAACGTCAGGTTCTGGCCGGCCAGCGGGTGGTTGCCGTCTACCACGACCGTGTCGCCTTCGACCTTCTTGACGGTGACCATCAGCGGGCCGCCTTCGGTCTGGGCCTGAAACTGCATGCCCGGCTCAACGTTTTCCACGCCCTGGAACGCATCGCGCGGGACTTCCTGCATCAGCTGTTCCTGGACTTCACCGTAGCCTTCCTCAGGCGTTACGCTGACGTTGAGTTTTTCGCCGGGGGAGGCGCCTTCCAGCTGCTTTTCCAGCCCGGGGATGATGTTGCCCGTGCCGTGCAGGTAGGTAAGCGGCTCGCGGCCTTCGGAGCTGTCGAGCACTTCGCCTGCATCGTTGGTCAGGGTGTAGTGAAATGCGACGACCGAGTTTTGCGCAATTTGCATGAAAGAACCTTTCGGTGAATGCATTGGAAACGTGTCGGCGGATGGTAACGCGGAAACGGACCCGATGTCAGTGCTCGCGGGGATTTTCCTTGACGCGATTTCCCGGCGCTATTGCGCCGTTCAAAGAGCAAAGCTACCCTAGCGCCACTTATCCCGTTGACGTTCGGCTTTTGACGTCCGACCTACTGCCTCCTGGAGTCTGTCTATGACAATCTTTGTCATCTGGGTCATTGCTTTTGCCTTGATCTTCTATTTTGCCAACAAGCGCTGGAACGACGGCGTCAGCCAGGGCATCGACAAGATGCTCACCGCGATGCTGAAAAGCCACGGCAAGAACCGCTATATCTGGGTCGCCGCCATTGCCGTGCTAGGGGCAACGGCGCTGGTGCGCCCGATCGACGTGCTGCTGGTGGTGATCCTGCTTGGCATTATCGCGCTGATCGTTGCCAAGGTAGCAAGCGTGGCGGGCAAGAAGATGCCCTGAGGCGCAAAAGACCCCGACCGAATGCAAAACACCGGCCTTTTGGCCGGTGTTTTTCGTTACCGCGACGGTACGCGCCTCAAGAGGGCGCGTAGCCGGCTTAGTAAGGCGCGACGCTGACGTTGGAGCCGCTGCCGATCAGGCGAACTTTTTGTCCGGGCTCAAACCGACGGTCGGCTTTTTGTACCACGACCACGTCGTTACCGGCATCGGTGCGGATCTCAAGCTCAACGCCGTTGATGCGGTTGGCGCTGTCTTCCACCTTGGTGCCCGCCATGGCGCCGCCGATGGCCCCGGCAGCGGTGGCAATCTTCTTGCCGCTGCCGCCGCCCACTTGATTACCCAGCACGCCGCCGATCAGCGCGCCGGTGCCGCCGCCGAGGAGGCCGCCGGTGCGGCTGTCCGCCTGAATCTGAACCGGGCGCACGGCCTGGATGGTGCCGTAGGTAACGTTCTGGCTGCTTTTCGCCTGGTTGCCGCTGTAAACGTCGCCGGAGTAGGGCGAGGTGTTAACGCAGCCGGCAAGGGTCAGCAGGCTGATCGCGGCAACGGGCAGTAGTCGTTTCATGGCACATTCTCCAGTCAGTATGTTATGTGCAGCGTAATAGGATAAAGCCCGTCGCTCAAGACGTCTTTACGGCGTGCAGCATAGGCCGAAACGCTGTTCATGAACAGCCCGACGTGCTCGGCGGGCGGCTTGCCGGTCTCCAGACAGTAAAAAAGGGAGGCGTTCGCCTCCCTTGATGGTTGCTGTCTTGATAGTTGATGTGCCGGGTGATCCAGGCGGCGCCTGCCGGGGATCAGCCGAACTGGTTCATGGTGTTGTCCTTGCCGCCGGCCTTGAGCGCGGCGTCGCCGTGGAAGAACTCCTTGTGGTCGTCGCCGATGTTGGAGCCGGCCATGTCCTGGTGCCTGACCGTGGCGATGCCCTGGCGGATTTCTTCGCGCTGGACGCCGGCCACGTAGGCCAGCATGCCGTCTTCACCGAAGTAGCCCTTGGCCAGGTTGTCGGTGGAGAGTGCCGCGGTGTGGTAGGTCGGCAGCGTGATCAGGTGGTGGAATACGCCGGCCTCCCGGGCAGCATCGCGCTGGAAGTTGGCGGTCCACTGGTCGGCCAGCCGGCCAAGCTCGGTGTTGTCGTATTGCTCTTGCATTAGCGCCTCGCGCTCGTAGGCCGAGACGTCCTTGCCCTCTGCCTGCCAGGCGTCGAACACCTGCTGACGGAAGTTGAGCGTCCAGTTGAACGACGGCGAGTTGTTGTAGACCAGCTTGGCGTCCGGGCAGACCTCGCGGATGCGGTTGACCATGCCGGCGATCTGGCCTACGTGGGGCTTTTCGGTTTCGATCCACAGAAGATCGGCGCCGTTTTGCAGGCTGGTGATGCAGTCGAGCACCACGCGGTCTTCGCCGGTGCCGGGCTTGAACTGGTAAAGGTTGGAGGCCAGACGCTTGGGTTTGACCAGCTTGCCGCCCTGCTTGATGACCACGTCGCCGTTGCCGATATCGGCAGCGCTTGCGATCTCGTCGCCGTCGAGGTAGCTGTTGTATTGGTCGCCCAGATCGCCGGGCTCTTCGGTGACGGCGATTTTCTGGGTCAGGCCGGCGCCCAGCGAGTCGGTGCGGGCGACGATGACGCCGTCGTCAACGCCGAGCTCGATAAAGGCGTAGCGCACGGCGTTGATCTTGGCGATAAAGTCTTCGTGGGGCACGGTGACCTTGCCGTCCTGGTGGCCGCACTGCTTCTCGTCGGACACCTGGTTTTCCAGCTGGATGCAGCAGGCGCCGGCCTCGATGAACTTTTTCGCCAGCAGGTAGGTAGCCTCGGCGTTGCCAAAGCCGGCGTCGATGTCGGCGATGATCGGCACGATGTGGGTCTGGTGCTCGTCGATCTCACGAACCAGCGCCTTGGCCTGAACGTCGTTGCCGGCTTCCTGGGCTTCGTCCAGCTCGCGGAACAGGTGGTTGAGCTCCCAGGCGTCGGCCTGCTTCAAAAAAGTGTAGAGCTCTTCGACCAGGGCGGGCACCGAAGTCTTTTCGTGCATCGACTGGTCCGGCAGCGGGCCGAACTCCGAGCGCATGGCCGCGACCATCCAGCCGGACAAGTAGAGGTAGCTGCGCTTGGTGGTGTTGAAGTGCTTCTTGATCGAAATCATCTTCTGCTGGCCGATAAAGCCGTGCCAGCAGCCCAGCGACTGGGTGTACAGGCTGCTGTCGGCGTCGTAGGCGGCCATGTCTTCGCGCATGATGGCGGCGGTGTAGCGGGCAATGTCCAGTCCGGTATGAAACTGGTTTTGCCGGCGCATGCGCGCCGCGTATTCGGGGTTGATGTTGTCCCACTTGCCGCCGTGGGCGTCGCGCTTCTTCTTCAGTTCCTGAATCTCTTCAAGCAGTCCCGTCATGTGCTGTCTCCTGTGGCGTCGACGTATCGCTAAGGGTATCCGGCGGCCCTGCTTGCCGCGGTACGTGGCTCTACTATCCGCGACGGAGCCTGCCGGCAGCAATTGGCTTTTGGGAGCAGGCGGGGTTGTAGCGTGACGACATGACGAGAGAAGCGCTGCCAATGCTGTAGCAGAGTTTCTTGAAAGCCTCCGTCAGCGAACGGCGAAAGGAGAGGCAAAGCCGGGCAAGTCGCCCGGCAGGTGAGGGGCGGTGCTAGTCGTCGTCGAGCGGGAAGTTGAGGCTGCCGGCGTTGACCAGCTGCGCGAGCAGCGCTGCCGCCCCCGGGAAGTCGGTGAGCACGTCGGCGCGTATCAGCCGGCCTTCGCACAGCCTGACGGCAAGCTCGGGCGTGCAGGGGTAGCCGTCGCCGTCGGCAAAGAGCGTAGTGGCGCCGCCGTCTCGGCGCCAGGCAAAGCGGGAGCCCGGGGCCGGGTGCAGCGGTGTCCGCTCGAGCTTTTCGATCAGGGCCGCCTCGTCCAGCGGCGGGTCAAAGGGAATCAGCTGGTCGACGTACTTGGGCTGGGTCATTACCCGGCCGAACCACTGGCTCATCTGCACGGGGCTGTCCAGCGTATCGAGTATCAGCCGGCGCATGCGCTCAAGCGCGGCGTCGTCGATCTCGCCGGGCGTCTGTGCCGGCGCCATGCCGGCATCGGTGTAGCGCAGCGACGCCGGCAGCTGCTCGCCCAGGTAGTCGGCGTAGGAGGTCACGGCCTCGTCGGCAGACGGCGCGCGAAAGCCCACCGAGACGGTCATGCACTCGTCGGTTTCGCTGACGCCGTGGTGCGCCCAGCCCGGCGGCAGGTAAAGCATATCGCCGGTTTCCAGCACCCAGTCGGAGTCTGCCTCGACTTCAAAGGTTTCGAGGATTTTCAGGTCGATGCCGTCAATGATCGGCGCGTCTTCCGCGGTTTCGCCGCCGAGCTGCCAGCGGCGGTGGCCGGCGGCCTGTAGCAGAAAGACATCGTACTGGTCGGCGTGGGGGCCGACGCTTCCGCCCGGCGGGGCGTAGCTGATCATGATGTCGTCCAGCCGCCAGCGCGGGAGGAAGTCGAACTCGTCGAGCAGGGCGGCAACCGCGGGCACGTAGTGATCCACGGCCTGCACCAGAAGCGTCCAGTCGCGCTCGGGCAGACGCTCGAAGGTGGCCTCGTCAAAGGGGCCGTGGGACACCTGCCAGGGGCCGTCCGGGCCGTTTTCTTCGATCAGGCGGGCTTCCACGCCGTCCTCGCAGGCAAGCCCGGCGAGTTCGTCGGCGTCGATCGGCGACAGAAACTCCGGCATGGCGCCGCGAATCAGCAGCGGCTTTTGCTGCCAGTACTCGGCCATAAACTCGGCCGGGGTCAAGTCTCCCAGCAGGGTCAGCGGCGTATCATGGTGGCTCATGGCGGTATCCTTGGCGATGTAGCCGGTTTACAACGTAGGTGTTTACAGCGTACGCAACTGTTGGGTGAGATCGCGGGCCTGGGCTTCGGCGTTGCCGATATAGCGGGCCGGCGTCAGCGCTTTAAGCTCGCCTTTGACGTCGTCGGGTAGCGAAAGGGTGTCGATAAAGGCAGCAAAGCCGGCCTGGTCGATGCGCTTGCCCCGGGTCAGCTCCTTGAGCTTCTCGTAGGGCTTGTCAATGCCGTAGCGGCGCATCACGGTCTGGATCGGCTCGGCGAGCACTTCCCAGCTGGCGTCGAGGTCATCGGCCAGGCGCTCGGGGTTGGCCTCGAGCTTGGCGATTCCCTTGAGCGAGGCGCGATAGGCAATCAGCGCGTAGCCAAGCCCCACGCCCAGGTTTCTGAGCACCGTGGAGTCGGTGAGGTCGCGCTGCCAGCGCGACAGCGGCAGCTTGGCGGCCAGGTGGTCAAGCACGGCGTTGGCAAGCCCCAGGTTGCCTTCGGAGTTTTCGAAGTCGATGGGGTTGACCTTGTGCGGCATGGTCGAGGAGCCGATCTCGCCTTCCACGGTTTTCTGTTTGAAGTAGCCAAGCGAAATGTAGCCCCAGACGTCGCGGTCGAAGTCCAACAGCACGGTGTTGAAGCGGCCGATGGCGTCAAACAGCTCGGCGATGTAGTCGTGGGGTTCGATCTGGGTGGTGTAGGGGTTGAAGGAGAGCCCCAGGCCTTCAACGAAGGTGCGCGCGTTGGCCTGCCAATCAACTTCCGGGTAGGTAGTAAGGTGGGCGTTGTAGTTGCCCACCGCGCCGTTGATCTTGCCAAGGATAGGGATCTCTTCGATCTGGCGGAGCTGGCGCTTGAGGCGGTAGGCGACGTTGGCCATTTCCTTGCCCAGGGTGGTGGGGCTTGCGGTCTGGCCGTGGGTGCGCGAAAGCATCGGCTGGGCGGCGTGCTCTTCGGCCAGCGCGGCGATGCTCTCGACTACTTCGTGGAGCACGGGCAGCAGGGCACCCAGGCCGTCGCTTAGCATCACGCCGTAGGCGAGGTTGTTGATGTCTTCGGAGGTGCAGGCGAAGTGGATGAATTCGCTGACGGCGTCAAGCTCGGCGTTAGCGGCGATGCGCTCCTTGAGGAAATACTCCACCGCCTTGACGTCGTGGTTGGTGGTGCGCTCGATGTCCTTGATGCGCTGAGCGTCGGCTTCGGAAAACTCGCGAATCAGGGCGTCGAGAAAGCCCGTGGCGTCGGCGGAAAGCGGCGGCACCTCGACAATCTGCCCCTGGCCCGCGAGGCGCTCAAGCCAGCGCACTTCGACAATGACCCGGGCGCGGATCAGGCCAAACTCGCTGAAGTGCTCGCGCAGCGCGGCGGTCTTGGCGCCGTAGCGGCCGTCAACGGGGGAAAGGGCGGTCAGGGCAGAAAGTTGCATGGTCGTTTTCCAGGTCAGTCAATCGTCATCCGGGCGCAGGCCGAGGGTGGCGCAAACGGTCTAGCGCAGATCGTCCAGGGCGCGGCGCAGGGCGCTGCGCTGAAACATCAGCTTCCAGCGGCGCCCGCCCTGCTGGTGCCAGAGCAGGGCAAAGCGCACCCCGGCCAGCAGGCAGGCGCGTACGCGTTCGGGCATCATGGGGCTTTGCAGCATGGTGGGGTCGCCCTGCACCACGATGCGGTGTTTAAAGGTAGACAGCGTTTCCTGATAGGTCTCGCCGAGGTTGGCGATGACGTTTTCGTGGGTGGCGCCGAAGTGCGCGGCCTGATGCTGAATGCGATCCAGCGACTCGCCCAGCGCATCGAGCATGTCGGGATTTTTACGCAGCTTGCTCATCAGCAGAATCAGCGAAAAGCCGTAGCGCATGATCACCGGGCTCCCCTGTTTGCGCCCGACGAGGGCCTCGAGCAGCTCGAGCCCCTGGCGCAGGTTGTTGGGATGGCCGCCGTAAATCGCCTCGAAGCTGGGCGGGCTGGTGTCCACGGTGGCTTGCATCAGCGTCTCCCAGGGGCGCTGGTCGGCGTGGCCGTTGCGCGCCAGCTCGTCGACCAGGCTTGCCGCCTGAAACACGCCGGCAAGTGCCAGCGCCTGACGGCTGGCCGGGTCGTCCGGGGCGCGGTGAATCGGTGTGGCGCTGCTCATGCGGCGGCCTCCCTGGCGTTCCAGGTGTCGCGGATCACGCCGCCGCCCAGGCAGATGTCGCCGTCGTAAATCACCAGCGACTGGCCCGGCGTTACCGCGCGCTGAGGGTCGTCAAAGTGAACGTCGACGCCGCCGTCGGCGCGGGTCACAAGCGAGCACGGCTGATCCGCCTGGCGATAGCGGGTCTTGGCGCGAAAGCGCCCCTGGGTCGCGGGCGGGCGGCCGGCGATCCATTCCATGGGCTCGGTGGCAAGCGAGTCGCTGTACAAAAGCGGGTGGTGCTTGCCCTGCACGGCGACCAGGACATTACGAGAAAGGTCCTTCTGCGCCACGTACCAGGGGTCTTCGGAGTAGTCGGCAAGCCCGCCGATGCCCAGCCCCTGGCGCTGGCCCAGGGTGTAATACATCAGCCCCTGGTGCGCGCCGATGACGTCGCCGCCCGGGGTTTCGATGGTGCCCGGCTGGGCGGGCAGGTACTGCTTCAGGAAATCGCTGAAGCGCCGCTCGCCGATAAAGCAGATGCCGGTGGAGTCTTTCTTGCGCGCGGTGGCCAGGCCGTGCTTTTCGGCCAGCTCGCGCACCGCGGGCTTGGCAAGCTCGCCCACCGGGAACAGCGTGCGGGCAATGGCCGCCTCGGGCACCGCGTGGAGAAAGTAGCTCTGGTCCTTGTTGGCATCGAGCCCCTTGAGCAGCCGCGGGCGAGCGTCGTCCTGACCCTGGCGAACCAGCCCCTGGCGCACGTAGTGCCCGGTGGCGATTTTCTCGGCGCCGAGCAGCTCGGCGTAGTCGAGAAATACTTTGAACTTGATCTCGCGGTTGCAGAGGATATCCGGATTCGGCGTGCGCCCGGCCTGGTATTCGGCCAGGAAGTGTTCGAAAACGTTGTCCCAGTATTCGGCGGCAAAGTTGGCCGTGTGCAGCGGGATGCCGAGCTTTTCGCACACCGCTTCGGCGTCCGCCAGGTCTTCCTTGGCGGTGCAGTATTCGGTGCCGTCATCTTCGTCCCAGTTCTTCATGAACAGGCCTTCGACCTCATAGCCCTGCTCAAGCAGCAAAAGGGCGGAGACGGAAGAGTCGACGCCGCCGGACATGCCGACGATCACTTTGCCTTGGGGGGATGTCATGGCCACCCTCGATTAAAATAGTGCAGGTAGGTCGCAAGTATACACGATGCGCAGGCGATGCTTCGAGCCGTGGCAGCCGGCGATCGTTTTTCGGCCGGCTAGCCTTCGCGGATAACGCCCAGCGGAAACGCCTGTTCGGCCAGGGCGTCCTCGACCCGGGGGAGAACGCGCGGGCTTCGCATGCGTCCGTTGGCGGCCAGCGCGCGGATCTCATCGGGGACGAGCCAGTGCACGGCGTGGATGTCGTCGTCCAGGGGCGTATCCAGAAAGCGCGCCGGCGTGGCAATAAAGCCGTGGCTGTGAAAGGTCAGCCCGTGGAGCTCGAAAACGTACAGCCCGAGGTAGCCGTCGAGAGTGACTTCCCAGGCGGTCTCTTCTCTGACCTCGCGGTGCACGGCGGCGATCGGGCCTTCGCCGGCTTCGATGTGGCCGGCGGGCTGGTTGTAAAGCGTGACGGGCCCGCCGCGGTCTTCCTCTACCATGAGGATGCGCCCCTGGCGCTGGATGACGCAGGCCACCGTCGCACGAATGTGCGGACGGCAGGCGGCGCGTGCAGGGGGTTCAAAGAGTGTTTCAAAGGTCATCGGCGAGATCTCCGGCTGGCAGGGCGCGGGGCGTGCAGGGTTTCCCGGCGCCACTCGCCGGGAGCGAGGCGGCCGAGCCGCCAGGGGCCGACGGCGGCGCGTATCAGGCGAAGGGTGGGAAAGCCGACGTGGGCGGTCATCCGCCGCACCTGGCGGTTGCGCCCCTCAGAGATGACAAGCTCAAGCCAGCCGGTGTGCGGGTGGCGCTTGGGGTCCACCGGCGGCGTGCGCTCGGCGACCTCGGGGGCGGCGATGCGCCGGGCCCGGGCCGGCCGGGTGGGGCCGTCCTTCAGCGTAATGCCCTGGCGCAGGGCGGCAAGCGCGGCGTCGTCGATATGGCCTTCTACCTGCACCCAGTAGGTTTTGGGCTGTTTGTGGCGCGGGTGGGCGATACGATGGATCAGCGCGCCGTCGTCGGAGAGCAGCAGCAGGCCTTCGGAATCGTAGTCCAGCCGGCCTGCCGGGTAGACGCCCTTGGCGTCAAGGTGATCGGCAAGGGTCGCGCGGCCCTGGTCGTCGCGAAACTGGCTGAGCACGCGATAAGGCTTGTGTAGCAGATAAAGTTGGCTCATGGCGGCGTTGGCAACACCTGATGCTTACTCGAAAAAGCGATAGCATACTCGACTTTAGATCAGTGCGCGCCCTCAAGGCTACTGTGCCTGGAAGCGGCGGTGTTACACTCGCGGACGCACTGAATCAACCCGTCGGCTCCGGGCTAACCCGGCCCGGGGGCCGACCCCCACAAGGGAGTTCTTCATGGGCGCCAACCACGCGGACTATCAGCATATTGTTGTACCCGAAGGCGGTAGCCGGATTACCGTCAACGCCGACAAAACGCTCAACGTTCCCCACGAGCCGATCATCCCCTATATCGAAGGCGACGGCACCGGTACCGACATCACCCCGGCGATGAAAATCGCCATCGACGCCGCGGTCGCCAAGGCCTACGGCGGCGAGCGCAAGATTCACTGGATGGAGGTCTACGCCGGTGAAAAAGCCACCGGCATCTACGACGCCGATACCTGGCTACCCGAGGAAACCCTGCGCGCGGTCGAGGACTACGTGGTCTCGATCAAGGGGCCCTTGACCACGCCGGTCAGCGGCGGCATTCGCTCGCTTAACGTCGCCCTGCGCCAGAAGCTTGACCTGTACGTCTGCCAGCGTCCGGTGCGCTGGTTCAAGGGCGTGCCCAGCCCGGTGAAAAAACCTGCCGACGTGGACATGGTAATTTTCCGCGAAAACTCCGAAGACATCTACGCCGGCGTCGAGTGGCAGGCAGGCTCGGCCGAGGCGGACAAGGTCATCAAGTTTCTGCGCGAAGAGATGGGGGTGACCAACATCCGCTTCCCCGAGCAGTGCGGCATCGGCGTCAAGCCGGTATCCGAGGAGGGCACCAAGCGGCTGGTACGCCAGGCCATCCAGTACACCATCGACAACGACCGCGACTCGATGACCCTGGTGCACAAGGGCAACATCATGAAATTCACCGAGGGCTCGTTCAAGAACTGGGGCTACGAGCTTGCCGCGGAAGAGTTCGGCGCCGAGCCGCTCGATGGCGGCCCGTGGATGACCATGAAAAACCCCAAGACCGGCAAGGATATCGTCATCAAGGACGTGATTGCCGACGCCATGCTCCAGCAGATCCTGCTGCGCCCGGCCGAGTACGACGTCATTGCCACGCTTAACCTCAACGGCGACTATATCTCCGACGCCCTGGCAGCCGAAGTCGGCGGTATCGGCATTGCCCCGGGGGCCAACATTTCCGACTCGGTGGCCATGTTCGAAGCCACCCACGGCACCGCGCCCAAATACGCCGGTCAGGACAAGGTCAACCCCGGCTCGCTGATCCTCTCCGCCGAGATGATGCTGCGCTACATGGGCTGGACGGAAGCCGCGGAGCTGGTGATCAAGGGCATGGAAAAAGCCATCGCCAAGGGCGAGGTCACCTACGACTTCCACCGCCAGATGGAAAACGCCGTGCTGCTCAAGTGCTCCGAGTTTGGCCAGGCGGTTGCCGACAACATGTAGGCGCGCGCCATACCCGCGACATTAAAAGGGCCGTGATAGCGGCCACAGGCCCCGTCCGCGCTGCCGCGGGCGGGGCTTTTTTATGCCGGCGTGCCCGGCTGTGCTATTTTGGGCCTCGTTTAGCCATGCAAGCCTGGAATGTCCGACGCTCTGAACTCTTGCCCGGGTGGGGCGTCCAAGGGGAAAGGCCTGCGGCCTTCCTTACCCGGCGTGAACGATGCCACCTCTATTGTCTATGTAATTATCTATGCTGAAACCACACACCATTCGCCCGCTGCTGTCGGGCATGACGCGCCCGGGCTCGCCGGCGGGCGACGATGAGCTATCGGTTGCGCCGGCTGACCCCGCGCTTGCTAAGCCGCCCATGTATAGGGTAGTGCTGCACAACGATGACTACACCCCGATGGATTTCGTGGTAGAGGTGCTGCGAAGCATTTTTCATCTGGACAGCGAAGCGGCAATTGAAGTCATGCTCACGGTGCACCATCGGGGCAAGGCCAGCTGCGGGGTGTTTACTCGGGATATCGCCGAAACCAAGAGCCATCAGGTCAACGAGTACGCCCGGGAGTGCGAGCACCCGCTGAAAAGCGATATCGAAGTGGCCGACGACTAGGCGCGGAATTTCCCACAAACGTTGAGAAAAACCTCGCCGGAAGGCTTGCAAGTGGGGGTTTTGTACCCGATGTTGAGAGTGCGGAAGGATGAAACCGATCCGACGCCAGCCCCAGGTGGCGTTACGCCCCGGGCAGAAGTAGCGAAAAGGGGACTGCCATGCTGAGCAAAGAACTTGAACTGACTCTGAATACGGCCTTTACCGTGGCACGTTCCAAGCGCCACGAGTTCATGACCGTGGAGCACCTGCTATTGGCGCTTCTGGACAACGCCGCCGCCGTGGACGTGCTCAAGGCGTGCGGGGCGGATCTGGACAAGCTGCGTTCCGACCTGCAGGACTTTATCAACTCGACCACCCCGCTGATTCCCGAAAGCCAGGGCGAGCGTGAAACTCAGCCGACGCTTGGCTTTCAGCGCGTACTGCAGCGTGCCGTCTTCCACGTGCAGTCGTCGGGAAAAAATGAAGTCACCGGCGCCAACGTGCTGGTGGCGATTTTCTCCGAGCAGGAAAGCCAGGCGGTCTATTTCCTCAAGCAGCAAAGCGTGGCCCGGGTGGATGCGGTCAACTACATCGCCCACGGCATTTCCAAGGTGTCCGGCCACGGCGCCTCGCCGTCGCCGTCCCGGGAGGAAGCTGAAGAGGCCGAGGAGGGCACCGGCGACAGCGCCTCGCATCCGCTGACCGGCTACGCCACCAACCTCAACGAGCAGGCAAGGCTGGGCAAGATTGACCCGCTGATCGGGCGCGACCACGAGCTTGAGCGGGTGGTGCAGATTCTTGCCCGCCGGCGCAAGAACAACCCGCTGCTGGTGGGCGAAGCCGGCGTGGGCAAGACGGCGGTGGCCGAAGGGCTTGCCCGGCGAGTGGTAGAAGAAGACGTCCCCGACGTCATTGCCGATGCGGTGGTCTACGCCCTGGACATGGGCGCGCTGCTTGCCGGCACCAAGTATCGTGGCGACTTCGAGAAGCGCCTGAAGGCCCTGCTCGCCGAGCTGAAAAAGCAGCCCAACGCGATTTTGTTCATCGACGAAATCCACACCGTGATCGGCGCCGGCGCGGCCTCGGGCGGCGTCATGGACGCCTCCAACCTGCTCAAGCCGCTGCTGTCCTCCGGCGAGCTTCGCTGCATTGGCTCTACCACCTTCCAGGAGTTTCGCGGCATCTTCGAGAAAGACCGCGCTCTGGCCCGGCGCTTCCAGAAAGTCGACGTGCTGGCGCCCTCGGTGGACGACACCATCAGTATTCTCAAGGGGTTGCGTTCACGCTTTGAGGAGCATCACGAGCTGAAGTACACCGACGCCGCCGTGGAAAGCGCCGCCCGCCTGGCGGATCGCTACATCAACGATCGCTACCTGCCGGACAAGGCCATCGACGTCATCGACGAGGCCGGCGCCCACCAGCGGCTGCTGCCGCCGGAAATGCGCATCGATACCATCGACGTCGACCAGGTCGAGGCAGTAGTGGCGTCCATGGCGCGTATTCCGCCCAAGAGCGTGTCGAGCTCCGATCGCAAGCTGCTGGCCAACCTCGACCGCGATCTCAAGATGCTGGTGTTCGGCCAGGATGAAGCCATCGACACCCTGGCGGCGGCCATCAAGCTTTCCCGAGCGGGGCTCAAGTCGCCGGACAAGCCCGTGGGCAGTTTCCTCTTTGCCGGCCCCACCGGGGTGGGCAAGACCGAGGTAGCGCGCCAGCTATCCCACATCATGGGAATCGAGCTTGTGCGCTTCGACATGTCCGAATACATGGAGCGCCATACCGTGTCGCGGCTGATCGGCGCGCCTCCCGGCTACGTGGGCTACGAGCAGGGCGGGCTTCTGACCGAAGCCATCACCAAGCAGCCCCACTGCGTGCTGCTCCTTGACGAGATGGAGAAGGCACACCCGGAAGTGTTTAACCTTCTGCTCCAGGTGATGGACAGCGGCCGGCTCACCGACAACAACGGCCGGGAAGCGGACTTCCGCCACGTCATCGTGATCATGACGTCCAACGCCGGTGCCGAGCTTGCCACCCGGCGCTCCATCGGCTTTCAGACCCAGGATCACTCAACCGACGCCATGGAAGTGCTCAACCAGACGTTTTCGCCGGAGTTCCGCAATCGGCTGGACGGCATCATCCAGTTCAGCTCGCTGCCGATCGAGGTGGTGCGCAGCGTGGTGGACAAGTTCCTCATCGAGCTGCAGGCGCAGCTGGACGAGAAGCGCGTGCAGCTGGAAGTGGACGACAGCGCCCGGGACTGGCTGGCCGAGCAGGGCTACGACCCCGACATGGGCGCCCGCCCGATGGCACGGCTGATCCAGGAAAAGCTCAAGAAGCCGCTGGCGGAGATGATCCTCTTCGGCGAGCTGGCCGAGCACGGCGGCACGGTTCACGTCCGCCTGGAAAACGGCGAGCTGCAGCTGTCAACGGAAGCGGAAATGGCGGATGCGCCCTGACAGGGGCGCTGCCAGCCGCTGAGCCGGCAATGCATCAGGCGCCCTGTCCATAACGGTGACGGGGCGCTTGCGTATCCGGGCCTGGCAGATGCGGGATGGCAGGCGTCGCGGGCAGCGCAACGAGAGCATGCCCGGAAGGAGAGGTCAGGGGTCCGGTGCTAGCGCGAGCGGTAGACGATGCGGCCCTTGGAGAGGTCGTACGGCGTCAGTTCGACCTTGACCTTGTCGCCGGTCAGGATACGAATGTAGTTCTTGCGCATCTTGCCCGAAATGTGGGCGGTTACCACGTGCCCGTTTTCCAGCTCGACGCGGAACATGGTGTTGGGAAGGGTGTCGACGATCACGCCTTCCATTTCAATATGATCTTCACGTGCCATATAGGCCGTTCCTCACTGGTTCAATGAATGTTGGATAGACCTCCCGCAGGGGAGGCGCCGCCCGCGGCCAGCGCCCGGGCGGGGAAAACGCGCTATATTGTGCCGCAAGGCGGGCGTCAAGGCAAAAGTCGCGGGATAAATCCGGCTAAATGACCAGCCGCCGGCTGTCGGGCGCCGCCAGGGCATCAAGCCAGGAAGGCCGGGGCACGCGCGGCGGAGCCGTCGGGCTGCCGGGCGCGCCGGGGGAAACCTCGGGCAGCCAGGCATCAAGGTAGTCGAGAAACGTCGACCGGGCCACGTTGACTGCGCCGAGGTTGGCCAGATGCTGTGTGTGCATCTGGCAGTCGATGAGCTTGCCACCGCGGGCGCGCATGGCGGCAGCCAGGTAGGCAAGCGCTGCCTTGGAACCGTCGGGCCGGTGCGAGAACATCGATTCGCCGAAAAACACAGGCCCCAGGGCGACGCCGTATAGCCCCCCGGCCAGCACGCCGTGCTGGTAGACTTCCAGGCTGTGGGCAATGCCCAGCCGGTGCAGCCGGCAGTAGGCGGCGTGCATTTCCGCGGTGATCCAGCTGCCGGCCTCGTCGTCCCGGGGGGCAGCGCAGGCGCGTATCACGCCGGCGAAGTCACCGTTCAGCGTGACGCTGAAGCCGCCGTGGCGCAGCCGTTTGGTCAGGCTGCGGCGCTGCCTGAACGCCTCGGGGAAAAGCACCATGCGGGGATCTGGGCTCCACCACAGGATCGGGTCGCCGTCGGTAAACCACGGGAAGATGCCGTGACGGTAGGCGTTGACCAGCCACGCCGGGGTCAGCGCGCCGCCGGCGGCCAGCAGGCCGTTGGGTTGATCCAGCGCTGCATGGGCGGGAGGAAAGACGGGCGTAGGCGAGGATAGCCAGGGTAGCATGGCGTGCTCCGATGACGGGCAGGGCGTGACGAGCCCTGTGACGGCATAAAGATGCCCGGTATGATGCCACGTCCCGGCGCGTTCGAGAACGTTACCAATAACCGCACGGCGCCTGGCAAACGAAGCATCCATCAAAGGTTCAGGGGTACAACAGGGGGTCGCTTGACAGTTAATAAAGCGGGAAACAAGCGCAGGCCACAGACGTCCGCAAAGGTAGCAAAAGGGCGCGTCCAGGCAGCGACACAAGGGGCGCGGCGCATGGGCGTGCGCCTTCAAGGGGCCGCCCGTGAGAGCGTGGTCGTGGTGCTGCTGGCGCTGTGTGTCTTCTTGCTGCTGGCGCTTTTGAGCTATCAGCCGGGAGACCCGGGGTGGTCCTATCGCGGGCCGGAAAGCGACGTGGCCAACTGGATGGGCACCATTGGCGCCTGGCTTGCCGACGTCCTGTATTCGCTGCTCGGCGCCAGCGCGCTGTGGTGGCCGGGCATGGGCGGCTTTGCCGCCTGGTGGCTGATACGTTCACGCCAGGTGCGTTTCACCCTGGACCCGGTGGCGCTGGCGGTGCACGTCGGCGGGCTCGTGCTGCTGATGCTGGGCACTACCATGCTGGGGGCGCTGCATTTTTATCATCCGCAAAGCGTGCTGCCCTACGGCTCCGGCGGCATTATCGGCGAAGGCCTGGTCGGCGCGCTGGTGCCGCTGGTGGGCAGCGCCGGCACGGGGCTGATTGCCGCGGCTTTGATGGCCGGTGGCTTTCCGCTGTTCAGCGGCGTGTCCTGGCTGCGCGTGGCAGATGAAGCAGGCTACCGCGCCTACGGCCTGGGCGACTGGCTCAAGGCGCGCACGGCGGGCCTTCGTGAAAAGCGGCGTGGCAGAGCCCGCGCTGCTCCGGCGGCGGCATCCGTACAGCCGGCGCCCGAGCCGGCGCGGCCCTCCCGGCGCGAGCCGAGCCTGGCCGCGACCGAGTCGGCCGCGAAGCAGGCCGATACCACCGAGATCCCCTGGGACGCCGCGACGTACTTTACCGGCAAGGCCGCCGGCCGCGCTTCCGAGCCGGAAGCCCCTGCACGAGAAGCTCCTGAGCCGAAAGCCTCTGAGTCAAAAAGCGATGGGCCGTCGACGGAAGTCCCGGAGCGCAGCGAAGCCGGCACGCGCCGGGAACCAACTCTTGGTGCAAGGGCGGAGCCCGATCCCGACGCGCAGCGTGACCTTGAGACCGAGTCAGCGCCGGCAGCGGCATCGTCGCCTGAACCTGAACCTGAACCTGAACCTGAACCTGAACCTGAACCTGAACCTGAACCAGAGACAGAGCCGGAACCGGCATTAGCGTCAGAGCCGGAATCCGATGCAGAACCGGAACCAGAACCGGAGCCGGAGCCAGAACTAGCGCCAGAGCCGGAGCCCGAGATAGAGCCGGAGCTGGAGCCTGAGACAGGCCCCGAGCCTGAACCGGCGCCTGCACCGCCGCGCAGCCCCGAAGTGGTGCCCGAGCCCGTCTGGGAGGAGGACGACGAAGTGCCCGAGTCGCCTCAGGCGCCCCCCGCGTTTGTGTCACCTACCCCCGCGCCTGAACCCGAGCCGGCGCGCCCGGAACCGGAAATGCCCGAAACGCCGGCGTCAGCGGACGACGAAGCGCCGGCGCTGTGGACGGTGGAGCACCTGCAAAACCAGCGGCCGGTGCTCGACGACATGCCCGAACCCGAAGGCGAGCTGCCGAGCTACCGGCTGCTGACCCAGCCCGAACCCCACCAGCCCAACTATACCGATCAGGAGCTTGCCGATATGGCCGAGCTTCTCGAAGTGCGCCTGCGCGAGTACGGCGTCAAGGCCGAGGTAGTGGAAACCTGGCCGGGGCCGGTGATTACGCGCTTTGAAATCAAGCCCGCGGCCGGGGTCAAGGTCTCGAAGATCAGCAACCTGTCCAAGGACCTGGCGCGCTCGCTGATGGTCAAGAGCGTGCGCGTGGTCGAGGTGATTCCCGGCCGCCCGACGGTGGGCATCGAGATCCCCAACCCCCGCCGGGCGATGATTCGCCTGCGCGAGGTGATCGATTCCGACGTCTATCAGGACAAGGAATCGCCGCTGACCATGGCGCTTGGCCAGGACATCGGCGGCGGGCCGGTGGTGGCCAACCTGGGCAAAATGCCCCACCTGCTGGTGGCCGGCACTACCGGCTCGGGCAAATCCGTGGGGGTCAACGCCATGCTGATTTCCATGCTGCTCAAGGCCAGGCCCGACGAGCTCAAGATGATCATGGTCGACCCCAAGATGCTGGAGCTGTCGGTGTACGACGGCATACCGCACCTGCTGGCGCCGGTGGTTACCGACATGAAGGAAGCCGCCAACGCCCTGCGCTGGTGCGTGGCGGAAATGGAGCGCCGTTACAAGCTGATGGCGGCCATGGGCGTGCGCAACATTGCCGGGTTCAACGCCCGGCTTGACGAAGCCGAGCGCGCCGGCGCCCAGGTGGCCGACCCGCTGTGGGAGCCCCAGCCCTGGGAAATGCATCAGAACCCGCCGGTGCTGGAAAAGCTGCCCTATATCGTGGTGGTGATCGACGAGTTTGCCGACATGTTCATGATCGTGGGCAAAAAGGTCGAAGAGCTCATCGCCCGGCTGGCGCAGAAGGCCCGGGCGGCGGGGATTCACCTGATTCTCGCGACCCAGCGGCCCTCGGTGGACGTAGTCACCGGCCTGATCAAGGCCAACATCCCCTCGCGGATGGCGTTTCAGGTGTCGTCGCGGATCGACTCGCGTACTATCCTCGACCAGGGCGGCGCGGAAAGCCTGCTGGGCCACGGCGACATGCTCTATCTGCCCGCGGGCTCGGGGCCGCCCAACCGGGTGCACGGCGCCTTTGTCGACGACGACGAGGTCCACCGGGTGGTGGAAGACCTGCGCCGCCGGGGCGAGCCCGAATACATCGAGGAAATCCTCTCCGGCGGGGTGTCCGCCGACGCCCTGGCCGGCCTGGAAGCCGAAGGGGCCGAGGGCGAAGACGCCGAGCAGGACGCGCTCTACGACGAGGTGGTGCAGTTTGTCACCGAGACCCAGCGCGCCTCCATTTCCTCGGTGCAGCGCCGCTTCAAGATCGGCTATAACCGCGCGGCGCGCCTGGTGGACGCCATGGAAAGCGCCGGCGTGGTTAGCCCCATGGGCAGCAACGGCGCCCGGGAAGTGCTGGCGCCGCCGCCGGTCAGAGACTGACCACAACGTGAAAAAATCGGGAAAAAGCGCCGCTGAGGAAACCTGCCGGCGCTTTTTACGTCATAGTGGGGACGACATTTTTGCCGCTCAGGCCTCAGGGAGATATAGATGCGCCATATCGAGACACCGCGATCGTTTTCATTTGCGCTAGCCGCAAGCGCCTTGGGCTTTATTGCCGCCCCCCAGGCGTGGGCCAACGAGGCCGCCGAACGGCTGACCGAGCGGCTTGACCCGCTGGAAACCTACGAGGCCGAGTTCGATCAGCAGATCCTTGACAGCAGCGGGGAGCGCCTGCAGCAGGCAGAAGGGGAGATGTGGCTATCGCGCCCGGGCATGCTGCGCTGGGAGGTCGGCGCCCCCTATAGTCAGACCGTGGTGTCCGACGGCGACGAGGTTTATCTCTACGATCCCGATCTGGAGCAGGTTACGGTCCAGGGCCTGGATAACCGGGTGACCTATACCCCGGCGCTGCTGCTGTCCGGCAGTGCCGGCGAGCTTACCGACAGCTTCGACGTTTTCTACGAGCAGGAAGACGGCGACGACGTCTTTACTCTGATTCCCGTCTCGCCGGATACGCTGTTTGAAGAGCTCAGCATGACCTTTGACGGTGATACCCTGACCGAGCTGTGGATGACCGACAGCACCGGCCAGCGCACCGCTATCCGCTTTTCCGGTATCAGCCAGAATACTCCCATCGACGACGCGCGCTTCCGCTTTGATATGCCCGACGGCGTCGATGTAATCCGCGAGGATGCGCCCTAAGCGAGGGCTTCATGGCCGGCGCTGGCCGTCGGCCTCGGCGTCGCGTTCGGCGCGCCAGGCCATGATGGCGGCAAAGCGCTTTTCGTGGCCGAGCTCCGCCGGCTGATAGAAGCTGGCCGGGGGCAGCCCCTCCGGCCAGCAGTCGTGGGCGCTTCCGGCAGGGTAGCCGTCGGGCTCGCTGTGGGCATAGCGGTAACCCTCGCCGTGGCCCAGCTCCTCCATCAGCCGGGTCGGGGCGTTGCGCAGGTAGGTCGGCACCTCGACCTGGGGCTGCACGCGCACGTACTGTTGCGCCGCCTTCCAGGCGCGGTCGATGCGGTTGCTCTTGGGCGCCACGGCCAGGTGAATGGCGGCGTGGGCCATGGCCCGCTGGCCCTCGTAATCGCCGAGCCGCAGATAGGCATCCCAGGCGGCAATCGCCAGCGGCAGCGCGCGAGGATCGGCGTTGCCGACGTCCTCCGAGGCAATGGCGGTGAGCCGGCGGATCACGTCCAGAGGATCGCCGCCGCCCTGGGTGAACCGCGCGATGTAGAGCAGCGCGGCGTCGGGCCTTGAGGAGCGGATCGACTTGTGAATGGCGGAAAGCAGGTCGTAGTAGCCGTCTCCCTGCTTGTCCATGGCGCTGGCCTGATGGCCGATGACGTCGTCCAGCACGTCAAGCGCCAGCGTCTCGCCGTCGCCGGCCGCGGTAGTAAAGTCGCAGGCGGTTTCCAGAAGTCCCAGGGCCCGGCGAGCATCGCCGGCGCTTGCCCGGGCCAGCGCCTCGAGCACGCCGTCTTCCACCCGGATATGGCGTTCGCCTAGGCCGTTTTGCGTATCGGCGAGCGCCTGCTGCATGACCTCGATCAGCGCGTCGTGGTCAAGGGGTTTGAGCACGTAGACCCGGGCGCGGGATAGCAGCGCCGAGTTGACCTCGAAGGAAGGATTTTCGGTGGTTGCGCCGATCAGGGTAAAAAGCCCCGACTCGACGTGGGGCAGCAGGGCGTCCTGCTGGCTTTTGTTCAGGCGGTGGATCTCATCGAGAAACAGCACCATCGGCGTGGGGGCAAGCGCCCGGGCGCGCTCAACCACGGCGCGGATCTCCTTGACCCCGGCCATTACCGCGCTCAGGGACTCCAGCGCCGCGCCTGAGGCGTGGGCAAGTATTTCGGCTAAAGTCGTCTTGCCTACGCCCGGCGGGCCCCACAAGATCATGGAGCGAACCGTGGCGGTGTCCACCATTTGCCTGAGCGGCTTGCCTTCGCCCACCAGCGCCTGCTGGCCGATGTAGTCGGCAAGGCGACGCGGGCGCATACGGTAAGCCAGCGGAGCCTGGCCGGCGGCGGTAGAAAAAAGGTCCATGCAAACTCCGTTGAACAACGCCGTGCCGTTGGCTGTCATGAAGGGCAGGTGCCGTGGCTTGCCTGATACGGTGGCAATCTATTCGGCGCCCGGCTACTGTTAGCATGATTGTTTCAGTCAGCGCGAAAAGAGTCGAGCGCAACCTCGGACATGAACGTCAAGTGCAAGAGACCCGCCGTGCCCTGCAAGGCTTACGCGCATCAGGCGCGCATACGCGCAAAGCCTGGGGCAGGCGCGGTGAAAAGGAGACGGTACCATGATTAATCAGCTGAGCCTGGACCACGCCAACATGGCGCGGATGCTCCACGTGCTGGACCTGAAATACCGGGTTCTCCAGCAGGGCGAACGCCCCAACTTCCATCTGATGCGCGAAGTGGTGGACTATATTCTTTCCTACATGGAAGACTTTGCGGTCTCCCTTGAGCAGGGGTTTGTCGAGCAGCTCAAGGAGTACGTGCCCGAGCACTCAGAAGTGGCCGAGCAGATGCTGGCCGACTATCGCAAGCTCAGGCCCCGGCTGGAGGCGCTTTCCGACGATATCGACATGGTGCTGATGGATAATATTCTGCCCATGGACCGCTTTGCCGACGACCTCAAGCAGTATCTGGAAGCGCACCGGGAATACCTGCGCCAAGAGCGCGAAGAGCTGTTTCCGCTGCTGGAAACCCGCTTTGACGCCAAGGGCACCGAGTTCTTTGAGCAGACGATGCCGAGCAATGCGGACAAGAAAATCGAGCATCTCAAGGAGGCCTACCCCGAGCTTTATGCAGAGCTGGAAGAGGCCGACGTGCCGCCCCTTGATTAGCGCCTGGCGGCCATAAAATGAGCGAGAACCCTGACAGCGGGGCGTGCTAAACTGGCCGCCCCGTTTTTTTATGCCCTTCAGGTTTTATGCCCTACGGGCCGGCTTGTGTCCCGAGCCATCACGCTGAGGAGATCGCCTTTCCGCCATGACCGGCCCCGTGCTGATTTTCGACTCCGGCGTCGGTGGGCTGTCTGTCGCGGCGGCCCTGCGCCGCCACTACCCCGAGGCGGCGCTGTGCTACGCCTGCGACAATGCCTGGCTGCCCTACGGCCTACGCCCGGACGCGGCGCTGGTGCGGCGTATCGTGGCGGTGTGCACCGCCGCGGTGGAAGCCTGCCGCCCGGCCGTACTGGTAGTGGCGTGCAATACCGCCAGCACCCTGGCGCTCGAGCCGCTGCGCCGGGCGCTTGCGATACCCGTTGTGGGTACCGTGCCGGCGATCAAGCCCGCGGCGGCGCTGAGCCGTACGCGCCACCTGGGCCTGCTGGCCACGTCGGCCACGGTGCGCCGCCCCTATACTCAGCGGCTGATCGAGCGCTTTGCCGCCGACTGCCGGGTGACCTGCCTTGCCGCCGATGCGCTGGTGGGCGAAGCGGAAACCTGGCTTGGCGGGGGCGAGCTTGACGCCGCGCGCCTTGACGCCGCTCTGGCCCCCCTATGGCAGGCGGCCCGGGCCGGTGCGGCCCCGCTGGATACCGTGGTGCTGGGCTGCACCCACTTTCCGCTGCTGACCCCGACGCTGTCGGCGCTGGCCCCGACGCCGCTTGCCTGGATCGATTCCGGCGATGCCATTGCCCGGCGCGTAGGGCAGCTGGCAGCACCGCTTGCCGCGGCCGGCGGCGAACGAAGCCGCGGATTGGCGACAGCCCCCAATGCCGTGCTGGCACGCGCGCTTGCCGCCTACGGCTTTCAGCCGCCCGCGCCGTTAGCGCTCGCCGACGCCGGTGCCGTCGCCCACTAGCCGTTGTCTACTAGCCATTGCCCTACAAGCCCAGCCGCTACCCGCACAAGAGGAGAAGCCCTTGGCCATACCCCAGGTGGAGCCGCAGCGTTACGATGCCCAGCTTGCGGCCAAATGCGACACCGTCCGCCGCCTTTTTGCCGACTTTGATACCCCCGAGATGGAAGTTTACGACTCGCCGCCGAGCCATTACCGCCAGCGCTGCGAGTTTCGCCTCTGGCACGAAGGCGACGATCTTTACTACGCCATGTTCGACGTGGCGCGGGACGCTGCCGGCAACAAGCAGAAAACGGTCGTGCGTCTGGATCAATACCCGGTAGCAAGCGAGGCCATCAACGCCCTGATGCCCCGGCTGCGCGCGGCGTTCTTGGCAAGCAATACCCTGCGGCGAAAACTGTTTCAGATCGAATTTTTGACCACGCTTTCCGGCGAAGCGCTGGTGACGCTGGTGTATCACCGACCGCTGGACGACGCCTGGGAAGCCGAGGCTCGGGCGCTTGAACGCGAGCTTGGCATCATGATCATTGGCCGCTCGCGCAAGCAGCGCCTGGTGCTTACCCGGGACCACGTCTGGGAGCGGCTTTACGTCAACGGCCGCGCGCTTGCCTACCAGCAGGTGGAAAACAGCTTCACCCAGCCCAACGCCCGGGTGTGCGAAAAGATGCTCGCCTGGGCGCAAAACGTTACCGCCGGCAGCGAAGCGCAGGATCTGGTCGAGCTTTACTGCGGCAACGGCAACTTCACCGTTGCCCTTGCCGGCAACTTCCGCCGGGCGCTGGCCACCGAGATTTCGCGCACCTCGGTGGCCAGCGCCCGCGTCAACCTGGACGCCAACGGCGTGGATAACGTCCGCGTCGCGCGGATGTCCGCGGAAGACTTTGCCCTGGCGCTGAAAGGCGAGAAGGGCGGGCGCCGCGTGGCCGAGATGGCGCTTGACGGCTATGCTTTTTCCACCGTGCTGGTGGATCCGCCGCGGGCGGGGCTGGACGCGGACAGCTGCGCGCAGCTCAGCGGCTATGAGCGCATCGTCTACGTTTCCTGCAACCCGGAAACCCTGGCGGACAATCTGGCGCAGCTCGCGCCTACTCACCGCATCGAGCGGCTGGCGCTTTTTGACCAGTTCCCGTTTACCCACCACTGCGAATGCGGCGTGCTGCTGGTCCGCCACGACAGCGCCTGAGGTGGCCCAGTGGCAGCCATGCGCCGCGGACATGCAGTATGAGCAAATGCTCAAGGGGCTTGGGTCACTTGCCCAGCTGGCGTAAGCTGGGGCAAGGAGAGGCAAGCGCCTCTCTTCCTTCAATATTGGCCGGATAGCGGTCTTGGCAGTCGAGGTGACGGATGCATTACGTTGCGATTGAGGAAAGCCGGCAGGATCTGCTGAAGCAGCTAAAGGAGCGTCTGGACGCCCGCCTGAAACCCGGGCGAGCGGCCGCCATCGACGCTTTCGCGCGGCAGTTCTACGCCACGGTGCCCATGGAAGATCTAGCCAACCGCCGGCTGGACGACTTTTACGGCGCCACGCTTTCCGTCTGGCAGTTTTTGCAGCACCACGACCCGGACAGCCCCAAGGTGCAGGTTTTCAACCCCGATTTCGAGGCCCACGGCTGGCAGTCTTCCCACACCTTCGTTGCCGTCCTGCATCCGGACATGCCGTTTTTGGTGGATTCGGTGCGCATTGCTCTCAATCGCCAGGGGCTGACCATCCACGCGATCCAGAACGCGGTGCTGGCGGTTGAGCGCAATGCCGATCATGAGCTGCAAAGCGTGACCACGGTGCGCGGCGAGAACGCGCCCGAGCAGCGCGAGTCGCTGATCGTCATCGAAGTGGACCGCCACAGCGATCCTGAGGCCCTTGAAGCCGTGAAGCAGGAGCTGCACGATGCGCTGCGCGACGTGCGCACGGCGGTGAGCGACTACGACAGCATCAGCGCGCGGGTCGGCGACGCTATTCAAGAGCTGGAAAAAGCCTGCCCGCCCCAGGTGGATCCGGACGACCACGAAGAGGCCATTGCCTTTCTCGAGTGGCTGCTCAAGGACAACTTCATTTTCCTCGGCTACGACGAGTACGGCCTGGAAAACGGCACGCTCAAGCGTGACCCCGACAGCCTGCTTGGGGTGTTTCGCCTGGAGCAGCCGCGCAACGACGAGCATATTCGCGCGCCGGAAGGGCTGGACGAAAATAACGGCTACGTGCTGATGCCGCAGCTCTTGTCATTTGCCAAAAGCGCCCACCATTCCCGGGTGCACCGGCCGGCCTACCCGGACTATATCAGCGTTGACCGCTACGACGACGACGGCAACGTCATCGGCGAGCGGCGCTTTTTCGGCCTGCTGACCGCCACCGTATACAACGACTCGCCGCGCAACATTCCGCTTTTGCGGCGCAAGCTCAAGGCAGTGATGGAGCTGGCCGGCTTCGGCGCGCACGGCCACGACGCCAAGCAGCTGCTGCAGGTGCTTGAGGTTTACCCGCGCGACGACCTTTTCCATATCGGCACCGAGGCGCTGGCGAAAACCGCCCGGGGCATTCTCGATATCCGCGAACGCCGTCAGGTACGCCTGTTCGTTCGCGAAGACCTCAGCGGCAAGTTCTATTCGTGCCTGATTTTCGTGCCCCGGGACGTGTTTTCCACCCGCCTGCGCGCCGCTATCCAGCAGCTGCTGTGCGAGGAAATGGACGCTCACTTCGGCGACTTCAACACTTACCTCTCGGAGTCGGTGCTGGCGCGTATCCAGCTAATCCTGCGCTTTAACGGCGAGCGCCCCGGCAAGTTTGATCTTGCCCGGCTGGAGCAGAAGATCGCCCGGCTTGCCCGCAGCTGGCGCGACGACCTGCATTCGGCCATGATCGAGGGCTTTGGCGAAGAGCAGGCCAACCACCTGATGGATCGCTTTGACGGCGCCTTCTCGGCCAGCTACCGCGAAGACTTCAGCGCCCGCACGGCGGTGTACGACATTCAGCACCTGTTGGGCCTGGATGACGAGAATCGCCTGGCGCTGTCCTATTACCGCCCGCTGGAAGAGCAGAACGGCGGGGTCAAGCTCAAGCTTTACCAGTACAATGCCCAGATTCCGCTGTCCGACGTGCTGCCGATGATGGAAAATCTCGGGCTGCGCGTGATCGGCGAGCGTCCCTACGAAATTGTCGCGGCGGATCAGCGCTACTGGATCCACGACTTCAACCTGGAGCACAGCGGCGCCGAGGTCAGCCTGAGCGACATGGGCGAAGGCTTTACCCAGGCGTTCAAGCGCATCTGGGCCGGCGAGGCCGACAACGACCCTTACAACCGGCTGATCATCTCCGCTGGCCTTGACTGGCGCGAAGTGGCGATGCTGCGCGGCTACGCCCGCTATCTCAAGCAGATCCGCTTTGGCATGTCCCAGGACTACATTGCCACTACGCTTAACGGCTACGCCGAGATTACCCGGGAGCTTGTCGAGCTGTTCCGGCTGCGCTTTGACCCCGCGCTTGACGACCGGGATACCGACGCCTGCCTTGCGCGCATCAACGAGCATCTGGAGCAGGTGGACAGCCTCAATGACGATCAGCTGCTGCGTCGTTTCATGGAGCTTATTGATGCCACGCTGCGCACCAACTACTACCAGTATGACGCCAGCGGCAAGCCCAAGGACTACATTGCCTACAAGCTGGCGCCGTCCCGGGTTACCGGCATGCCCAAGCCCAAGCCGGCGTACGAAATCTTTGTCTGCTCGCCGCGCATCGAGGGCGTGCACCTGCGCGGCGGCAAGGTCGCCCGCGGGGGCTTGCGCTGGTCCGACCGGCTGGAGGACTTCCGTACCGAGGTGCTGGGGCTGGTGAAAACCCAGCAGGTGAAGAACTCGGTCATCGTCCCGGTAGGCGCCAAGGGCGGCTTCGTGTGCAAGCAGATGCCCGACAACCCCGACCGCGAAACCCGGCAGAACGAGGGCATCGCCTGCTACCAGACCTTCATCCGCGCGCTGCTTGACATCACCGACAACCTCGACGGCGACGACGTGGTGCCGCCCAGGGACGTGGTTCGCCACGACGATGCCGATAGCTACATGGTCGTGGCGGCGGACAAGGGCACGGCGACCTTCTCCAACATCGCCAACGAGATTTCCCACGAATACAACCACTGGCTGGGCGATGCCTTTGCTTCCGGCGGCGCCAACGGCTACGACCACAAGGGCATGGCGATTACCGCGCGCGGCGCCTGGGAGTCGGTCAAGCGCCACTTCCGCGGGCTCGACGTCGACACCCAGAACGATACCTTCACCGTGGTGGGCGTGGGTGACATGGCCGGGGACGTGTTCGGCAACGGCATGCTGCTGTCCGACCAGGTCCGACTGATGGGGGCGTTCAACCATCTGCACATCTTCGTCGACCCGTCGCCGGACGCCGCGTCCACTTATGAAGAACGCAAGCGTCTATTCGAGATGCCGCGCTCCAGCTGGGAAGACTTTGACACCTCGTTGATTGCCGAAGGCGGCGGGGTCTTCAGCCGCAGCGCCAAGTCCATCGACATTACCCCGCAGATGCAGGAAGCCTTCGGCATCAGCGAGGACCGGCTGGCGCCCGCGGAGCTGATTCGCGCCATGCTCACCGCCCGGGTGGATCTGGTGTGGAACGGCGGCATCGGTACCTACGTCAAGGGGGCGGAAGAAACCCAGGCCGAGGTGGGCGACAAGGCCAACGATGCCCTGCGCGTCAACGGCGCCGACCTCAACTGCCGGGTGATCGGCGAGGGCGGCAACCTGGGCTGCACCCAGCTTGGCCGGACCGAAGCCGCGGCCAAGGGCATCCGCGTCTACGCTGACTTCATCGACAACGCCGGCGGGGTGAACTGCTCCGACCGCGAGGTCAACATCAAGATCCTCATTGACGAAGTGGTCAAGCGCGGCGACATGACCGACAAGCAGCGCAACGAACTGCTGGCCGAGATGACCGACGAAGTGGCCGACCTGGTGATCAAGGACAACTATCGCCAGACCCAGGCGCTGGATCTGTCCGAGCTGATTTCGCAGCAGGGCATCGGGCCGTACCGCCGCTTTATCAGCGAGCTTGAGAACGTCGGCGAGATCGATCGCGAGCTGGAAGCGCTGCCCAGCGACGACGTGCTCAAGGAGCGTACGGCCAGCGGCCAGGGCATGCTGCTGCCCGAGCTTGCGACGCTGATTTCCTATGCCAAGAGCACGCTCAAGGGCGATTTGAACGAGTCCGAACTGCCCGACGATAGCTACGTGGAAAAGCACCTGGAGCGCCTGTTTCCCGAGGTGCTGGTCGAGCGCTACACCGACGAAATGTACGGCCACCGCCTGAAGCGCGAAATCGTTGCCACCCAGGTGGCCAACGATCTGGTGGATCGCATGGGCATCGTCTTTGTGCGCCGGCTGACGGACTCCACCGGCCTTGGCCGGGCGGACATCGCCCGGGCCTACATCGTCGCCCGGGACAGCTTCAACCTGTCCGCGCTGTGGGGCGAGATCGAAGCGCTCGACAACCAGGTCCCGGGCCAGGTGCAGTACTCGATGATGCTGGATCTGATGCGCATGATCCGCCGCGCCACGCGCTGGTTCCTGCGCCAGCACACCGGGCTCTCGATTACCGACACCATCGAGTATTTCGGTCCGCGACTGGCGACGCTGCAAAGCAGCATCGGCGAGCTGCTGAGCGGCGAAGAGCTCGAGGCCTGGCAGGCGCGCCGGGACGAGCTGACGGAGGCCGGCGTGCCGGAGAGCCTGGCCGTGACCGTGGCCGCCGCGCCGAGCCTGTATGCCGGGCTGGGGATTATCCAGGCCGCTCGCCAGGCCGACGAGGCGCCCGAGCGCGTGGCCGAGGTGTTCTACGAGGTCGGCAGCCGGCTGGAGCTTCCGTGGATGATCCAGCAGGTGAATCGGCTGGAAGCCCGGGACGCCTGGCAGGCCCAGGCCCGGGAAACCTTCCGCGACGACATCGACCGCCAGCAGCTGGCGCTGACCACCGGCGTGCTGACGCTTGAGGAAAGCAGCGGCAGCGCCGCCGATAAGGTAGACCGGTGGCTCGAGCAGCACGCCGAGCTGCACGACCGCTGGTGCCGCCTGATCAGCGAAGTGCGCAGCGGTAACGAGCCCGGCTTTGCCCTGTTCACCGTTGCGGTACGGGCGCTGGTGGGCCTTGCCGAAAGCGGCAGCGAATAAGCCGAACGCCCGGCGCATGCCGCGCCAAGATGCCGGCTAAGGCCGGCCCAAGCGCCCCGAGCGACGTCATCCAGCGCCGCTCGGGGCGCTTTTTTGCGGCGTGCTTTTTTCTCCCACTCTGCTTTGCGCTATACTCGCCGCGCCCCTGCCCAACGTCTGGAGAGACGATGTATCACTTTGTCCGCCCGCTATTTTTCCGCCTGGATCCGGAAGCCGCCCACCGCGCCGCGCTTACCTCCCTGGAGTGGCTCCACCGCGCCGGCGGCGTGCCAAAGATTGCCGGCAAGCGCGTGGAGGACCCGGTGGAGCTGATGGGTCTTCGCTTTCCCAACCGCGTCGGGCTGGCGGCGGGGCTCGACAAGAACGCCGACCATCTGGATGCGCTGGGCGAGCTGGGCTTTGGCTTTGTGGAAGTGGGCACGGTGACGCCCAAGGCCCAGCCGGGGAACGCCAAACCGCGGATGTTTCGCCTGGCCGAACACGGGGCGATCATCAACCGCTTCGGCTTCAACAACCACGGCGTGGCGCACCTGGTCGAGCGGGTGCAAAAGCGCCGTTTTGACGGCGTGGTGGGCATCAACATTGGCAAGAACCTGGCAACGGCGGTGGACGACTCCCTGCGGGATTACCTGACCTGCCTGGAAGCGATACACCCCCACGCCGACTACGTCGCGGTGAACATCTCCTCGCCCAACACGCCGGGGCTTCGCACTCTGCAGTTCGGCGAGCAGCTGGACGCGCTGCTGGCGCCGCTGCGCACGCGCACCTTTGAGCTGGATGAGGAAAACGGCCGGCGCGTGCCGCTGCTGGTCAAGATTGCCCCGGACATGGAGGCCGACGAAGTGGAACTGGTGGCCGGAAGCATCGCGCGCAACGCCCTTGACGGCGTGATTGCCACCAACACCACGATTTCCCGGGAGGCGGTGCAGGATGCCCCCCAGGCCGAAGAGGCCGGCGGGCTTTCTGGCCGGCCGGTGTTTAAGGCCTCGAATCGCGTGATTCGCCAGCTGCGCGAGCACCTGCCCGAGATGGTGATTATTGGCGTGGGCGGCATCGACAGCGGCGAGGCGGCGAAGGCCAAAATAGCCGCCGGGGCAGACCTGGTGCAGCTATACACCGGATTGATTTACCAGGGCCCCGGGCTGGTAGGCGAATGCGCCGGAGCGTTAGCCGAGGAAAACTAATTGAGCGACATTAGCCGGGGCAAACGGCGGGCACAAAAAAGCCCGCCGGATAAGCGGGCTTTCCAGGCCTGAAGGCGGCCGTCGTGACGCTTGTGTCACCGGGGCATTCAGACAGAAACGGTGGGACTTCGGTGGATGCCGGCGACGCCGGTCATGCCGTCCCATTGATCGCCGCGACCCTCACGCCAGCCGCTCATCCAGTACTCGCGCACGTTGACGTTATCACTTGGACACTCATCGCGGGAACGGCCTTTAACGCCGGCCTGGTAACCACGGACATAGGCTCGCTGAAAGGGATCACGCTTTTGTCGTTTCATGGGCTAACCTCTTTTTATGAAAGCCTTGACGAAAAGCAGCGCGCTGCCGACTGGCGGTCAATCAGGCGTCGTGCTGTGCCCGGCGCCGGGGCAAGCGCTGACTCGATACCCACTCGAAACGCCGCGGGCAAATGAACGGCCGTGCGGCAGTGGGCAAGCAAAGAGCGGCGGGAACCGGGCGGCAAAGTGCTGTGCATTCCCATGCGGAGCGTACCGCCGGTTACCCTGATACCGTGCCTTGAGGCACGGCCCGATAACGCATGCGTTTTGTGTAGCTACACCCTTATGATTAGCCCACAATGGAGCCGCTGTCGAGCCTTTAGGCCGCATCCGACGACAATAATTAACGTTTCCCTTTTTGTTCCCTTTTTCATCGACCTTCTTCATCGACCAGGAATGCCGCGCCGCAGGCGCCCGATAATCATGACCGAGCCGAGCCAAACCTCTCCTTCTTTACTACCGCCGGCAACGCCCGAGCTGGATATTCTGGTGACCTGCCCCAAGGGCATCGAAGCCCTGCTGGCCGACGAGATGGCCCGGCTGGGCGCCATCCCGGTGAAAACCACGGTGGCCGGCGTATACGCCACGGCAAACCACGCCGACGCCTACCGGCTCTGCCTGTGGTCGCGGCTTGCCAACCGCGTCATTGTGCAGCTAAGTCGGGATACCCTGATCGAGACGCCGGAGCAGATCCGCGCGGCGGCGGCGCGTCTCAACTGGGCACAGCACCTTGACGAAGGCGCCACCCTGGCGGTGGATTTTCACGGCCGCAGCGAACATATTCGCCACACGCTGTTCGGCGCGCAAACGGTCAAGGATGGCGTCGTCGATGCGCTCGGCCGGGCAGGGCGTGCGCGCCCCGTAGTGGATAACAAGGCCCCGGACGTGCAGATCTACGCCCACCTGCACCGCCAGAATTTGACGCTGGGGATCGATCTGGCCGGTGAAAGCCTGCATCGCCGGGGCTATCGTCGGGACGTGGGCCATGCGCCGCTCAAGGAAAACCTCGCCGCCGCGCTGCTGGTACGCGCGGGCTGGCCCGAGCGCGCCCGGGCCGGCGAGCCCCTGGTCGACCCTTTGTGCGGCTCGGGCACGCTTCTAATCGAGGCGGCGCTGATGGCCGCAGACCAGGCGCCGGGGATTCACCGCAAGCGTTTCGGCTTTCACGGCTGGGCGCAGTTTGAGCCGGCGGCCTGGCAGGAGCTGGTGCGCGAAGCCAGAGCCCGGGCGTCCATCGGGCGCAAGCGCTGCAAAAGCGCTTTTTACGGCTTTGACCAAAGCCCGGCGGCGCTTTCCGCGGCCAAGGCCAACGCCATGCGCGCGGGCATTCCCGCCCTGCTTACCCTGAAGGGCGAGGGCGTGGCCGCCCTTGACCCCACAAGCGTCGAGGCGAAGGGCCCGGGGCTGATCATTACCAATCCGCCCTACGGCGAGCGGCTGGGCGAGCTGCCCGAGCTGGTCAATCTCTATGCCACCATCGGCGAGCAGGCAAAAGCGCTGTTCCCCGGCTGGACGCTGGCGCTGTTTACCGGCAACCCGGACCTTGGCCACCGGCTGGGCCTGCGGGCGCACAGGCAGTACGCGCTGAAAAACGGCCCGCTGGACGCCAAGCTGCTGCTGATGGCCATTGGCCAGGCAGACAAGGACGAGAAGCAGGCGCCTGAAGCGCAAAAGGCCGCCGGCAGGGAGGAGGGCCAGCCCGAATCGGCGGCGCCGGCGGCAGACAGCGCGCAGATGTTTGCCAACCGGCTGCGGAAAAACCGCCGGCGGCTGAAGAAGTGGCTCAAGCAAAGCGGCGAGCGCTGCTACCGGCTGTACGACGCCGATATGCCCGAATATGCCCTGGCCGTGGATATCTACGGCGACCGCGTTCACGTCCAGGAATACGCCCCGCCGCGTACGGTCAACTCGGCCCAGGCGCAAAAGCGCCTGTTCGACGCCCTGGAAGTGTTGCCTCGGGAGCTTAACGTGGCGCCCGGCCATATCTACGTCAAGCGCCGGGAGCGCCAGGCGGGCAAAGCCCAGTATGAAAAGCGCGCGGCCAGCGGTGAGCGATTCGAGGTAGCGGAAGGCCAGGCGCGGCTGTGGGTCAACCTGCGCGACTACCTGGATACCGGGCTATTTCTGGATCACCGCCCGGTGCGCCGGATGCTTGGCGAGATGGCCTCGAGCAAGCGCTTTCTGAACCTCTTTTGCTATACCGCCAGCGCCACGGTGCACGCGGCGCTGGGCGGCGCGAGCGAAAGCGTCAGCGTGGACATGTCCAACGCCTACCTGGACTGGGCCCGGGACAACTTTGCCCTGAACGGGCTGGATAGCGCTCGCCACCGGGTCATGCGCGCCGACTGCATCGAGTGGCTGGAAACCGCGGGCACCGAGTTTGATCTGATCTTCCTGGACCCGCCGACGTTTTCCAACTCAAAAAAAATGCGCGCCAGCTTTGACGTTCAGCGCGACCACGCCCGGCTGATCGAGCTTGCCATGGCACGGCTGGCCCCCGGCGGCACCCTGGTGTTTTCCAACAACCAGCGCCGCTTCAAGCTGGATGAGGCGCTCATTGAGCGCTACGCGGTGGAAAATATCTCCGCGCAGACGTTTGATCCCGACTTCACGCGCAGCACCGGCCTGCACCACGTCTTTCTGGTGCGCCACGCGGCGGACGGCGAAGCGGCAGGCGGCAAAGAAGAGAACGGCAAAGAAGGAGGCGGCGCATGATCCATTTGACGCTCTACACGACGCTTGGCTGCCATCTCTGCGCCCAGCTGGAAGGGCTGGTGCACAGGCTGGCCAACGACGAGGTCGTGCTCGAGCACATCGAGATCAGCGCAGACGCAGCGCTTGCCGAGCGCTACGGCGTGCGCATCCCGGTGCTCGCCGATCATCACGGCGCAGAGCTTGACCGCGGCCTCGACCCCAAGCGGCTGGGCGAGTGGCTGCGCCGCCGGGGCTGGCTGGACGAAGCCGCCCTTGCCGCCTGGCTTAGCCCGCCGGAGGCGCCCCGGGCCACGGCGGCCTACCGGCGCCACGGCCGGCGGTATTTAGGATAGCGAACGGCGGGTGGGCTGTCTCAAGCGCCCACGCCCGGAGGGAGGAACCCCAGGTTGTTCTCAATGTCCTTGACGCCGTTTACGCGTTCGGCGGCGACCTGAACGGCCCGCTTTTGGTCATGGCTGTCGACCAGCCCCCAAAGCTGTACGTTGCCGTCGGCGACGATGACGTTAAGGCGGTAGAGCAGCATGCCGACGCTTTTTTCCACCTCGCCGAGAATCGCGTCGCGAATTTCCCGGTCGCTGCCGCCGCCGGCGTTGATGCGGCTCGCCGAAAAGCCGCGCAGCAGGTTGGAGCGGCTGACGATGCCGACCAGTCTGCCGTCGCGTATCACCGGCACGCGCTTGATGCGGTGCTTTTCGAGCAGCCCGGCGATGCGGTGGAGCGGCTCATCCTCGGTAATTGTGACCGGGTTTGTGGTCATGATTTCGCTTGCCTTGCGGCCGTGGCTTTTGACGTAGTCCGCGGCCTCGGAGCCGTCGCCGAAGAGCTTTAGCCACCAGGACCGAGGCTCATCGGAGCTGCTCTGGATACGGCGCATCAGGTCGCCTTCGCTGACCATGCCGAGCACCCGGTCGTCAGCATCGACGATCGGCACGGCGCTGATGTTGTAGGTCAACAGCATCTCGGCAATGTCGCTGGCCTCGCTTTGGGCGTGAGCCGTGATCACGTTGGGGGTCATGATGTCTGCAGCCTGCATGTAAGCGGCCTCCAAAGAGTCGGAAAGAAACGAATGGGCTTGGTGCACTATACAAGCTAGCTGCAATTTCCCGGTTGTGCTCGATTTCGGCCGGGGTGAAAGGACTCGGGCGCTATCGGCGGTGCCAGACACGGCATGGAAACGGCCTCAGCCCTCATCCAGCAGCGAGAGCTGGCGCATGGCCTGGCGGCCTTCGGGGGTTTCGGCGTCGACGTCGAGGACTTTGGCAAACCCCCGGGAGCGCTGGATGGTGGCTTCGTCATCAAGCCACATCTGCGCCTGCCCCAGCGTATCCGCCAGGCGGTGCTCAAGCCCGCCGAACTGGGTGCCAATCTGGCCCCAGGCGCGGCTGAAAATCCAGTCGCCGAACATATCCTGATGGATATGGATCAGCACATAGTCATGTTCGGTTTCCCACCGTATGATCACGCGATACCCTCTTGCTTTACCCGTCGTATTTCTGGCACGGCTTTAACGTGCTGTTCATCACGCCCGCGGCGCGCCGCTGCTTTATCCGGCCGCCGGCGAGCGTATTGTAAAGGTCGAGATAAAAAACGCCATGCACCTGATTGTGGATGCCAATATACCCGCCGCCGACGCCTGCTTTGGCGTCTTCGGGCGGGTCACCCGAGTACCCGGACGCGAGATCACTCGCGCCCACCTGGAAGACGCCGATGCGCTGATCGTGCGCTCGGTCACCCCGGTGGGCGAGGCGCTGCTGGCCGGTACGCCGGTGCGCTTTGTGGGGACCTGTACCATCGGTACGGACCACGTTGACCGCGACTACCTGGCGGCGCACGGCATCGGCTTTGCCAGCGCTCCGGGCTGTAACGCCGAGGCCGTGGCGGACTACGTGCTGTCGAGCCTGCTGACCCACGCCGAGCGCGAAGGCAAGCCGCTGCTTGAACGCCGGGTCGGGATTGTCGGCGCCGGCAACGTCGGCCGCCGGGTGCAGGCGCGCCTTGAGGGCCTGGGGGTGGACGTAGCGGTGTGCGACCCGCCCCGGGCCGAGCGCGAAGGCAGCGCAGGCTTTACCGGGCTCGATGCCCTGGTCAAGCGCTGCGATGTGCTGTGCCTGCACACGCCCCTGGTGCGCGAGGGACGCCACGCTACCCGCCATCTGCTGGGCACTAACCGCATTGCCGGTTTGCTGCCGGGAAGCGTAGTGCTGAACGCCGGGCGCGGCGACTGCGTCGACGGCGCCGCGCTTTACCGTCGCCTGACGGTGCTGGGCGATATCGCCGCGCTGCTCGACGTCTGGGAAAACGAGCCGGTAATCGACGCCGCGCTGCACGCCCAGGCGGCCCTTGCCACCCCGCATATTGCCGGCTATAGCCTGGACGGTAAGCTGCGCGGCAGCCTGATGATTCATCACGCGCTGGCAGCGCACCTGGGGGGTAAAAGCGCGCTTGCGTTCGATGATATCTGCCCGCCGCCGGCGCTGGCGGAGCTCACGCTTGGCCAGGCGCTGCCGGTGGAAGAGGCCCTGCGGCTGTGCGCGCGCGCCGTCTATGACAGCCGCCGCGACCACGACGCCCTCGTCCGCCGGGCGGCAGGCAAGGGCATGGCGGCAGGGTTTGACGCCTGCCGAGCCGGCTACCCGCTGCGCCGGGAGTTTGCCACCCTGAGCGTGCGGCTGAAAGGCGAGGCCCGGACGCTTGCCGGGCCGCTTGCGGCAGCGGGGTTTACGCTGGCTGCCTGACGGGGAGCGGGGCAGAGCCTAGCGGCGGTAAGAGGCTTCCTGAATAGCGCGAATGCGATCATCCAGTGGCGGGTGGCTGGCAAACAGCTTTTCCATCAGCGACCGGGTCTGGCCCTGGGTAATCGCCATGGCGCGCAGGGTGTCGGGCATTTCATCGGCCGCCTGGGTTTCGGCCTTGAGCCGCTCCAAGGCGCCGATCATGGCTCCGCTTCCGGCCAGGCGCGCTCCGGCTTCGTCGGCGCGGTATTCGCGAAAGCGCGAGAACCAGGCGACGATGGTCGAGGCGGCAATGCCGAATACCACCTCGGCGACCATGACTACGGCGAAGTAGCCGAAAAAGCCCAGGCCACCGCCGTCATCGTCGCTGCGCAGGAGCTGGTCGACCAGGTGCGCTACCACTCGGGCAAAGAACATCACGAAGGTGTTCACCACGCCCTGGATCAGCGCCAGCGTGACCATGTCGCCGTTGGCCACGTGGCCAATCTCGTGGGCCAGCACGGCGCGGATTTCTTCCCGGCGCATACGGTTCAAAAGCCCCGCCGAGACGGCCACCAGGGCGTCGTCCTTGTTCCAGCCGGTAGCAAAGGCGTTGGACTGCTGGGCGGGGAAAATCCCTACCTCCGGCGTCTTGATGCCGGCCTCTCGGGCAAGCTCGGCCACGGTGTCCACGAGCCACTGCTCGGTTGCGTTGGACGGCTGCTCGATAATCGTCGTGCCCGTTGAGCGCTTGGCCATCCATTTGGAAATGAACAGCGATATCACCGAGCCCGCCATGCCGAACACAAAGCAGAAAATCAGCAGGCTGGTGAAGTTGAGGCCCTGGCTGGTGAGATAGCTCTCAACCCCAAGCAGGCGCAGAGTAACGCTGGCCACCAGCAGTACCGCCAGGTTGGTGGCAAGAAACAGTACGATTCGCATCATCGCTAAAGGCCTCCGTCAAGCCGGGATGATCAAACAGCAGCCGCCGCCCGGGCAATGGCCGCGCGGCGTGAAGATCCGTCAGAGCTAGCTATATATCGGTATTGCCGCCGGCTTTTCAAGCGCGGCGGCTCGCATTTTACTGCCGGTAGCGCGAGAGGAAGTTGGCGAAGCGGTCCAGGGCGTCGCCCAGCTGGTCGGCCCAGGGCAGCGTTACAATGCGCACGTGGTCCGGTTCGGGCCAGTTGAACGCGGTGCCCTGAACCAGCAGGATCTTTTCCTGCAGCAGCAGGTCCTGCACCATGCGCTGGTCGTCCTGGATATTGAACACCTTGGGGTCGAGCCGGGGAAAGGCGTATAGCGCGCCCTGGGGTTTGACGCAGCTAACCCCGGGGATGGCGTTGAGCTTGTCATAGGTGATGTCGCGCTGGGCCCGCAGGCGCCCGCCGGGCAGGATCAGATCGTTGATCGACTGATAGCCGCCAAGGGCGGTCTGAATGGCGTGCTGGGCGGGCACGTTGGCGCACAGGCGCATGGAGGCGAGCATGGTCAGCCCCTGGATGAAGCTCTCCGAGCGCTGCTTGGCTACGTTGCCGGAAAGCGTCATCCAGCCCGAACGGAAGCCGGCGCAGCGGTAGCTCTTGGACAGGCCGTTGAAGGTGATGACCAGCTGGTCGTCATCGGCCAGGGCGCCGGTGGCGGTGTGGGTGGCGTCGTCGTAGAGAATCTTGTCGTAGATCTCGTCGGCAAACACCACCAGGTCGTTGGCCTGGGCAATGGCCAGCAGCTCGCGTACGACCTCGGGCGGGTACACAGCGCCGGTGGGGTTGTTGGGGTTGATCAGCACAATCGCCCGGGTATGGGCGGTGACCTTGCGGCGGATGTCGTCCATGTCCGGGGTCCAGCCGGCCTGCTCGTCGCACAGGTAATGCACAGCGTGCCCGCCGGAAAGGTTGGCGGCGGCGGTCCACAGCGGATAGTCCGGCGCCGGGATCAGCACCTCGTCGCCGTCGTTTAACAGCGCCTGCAGCGCCATCACAATGAGCTCCGAGACGCCGTTGCCGATGTAGATATCCTCGATGTCGACGCCGGGGATCTCCTTGCGCTGGCACTCCTGCATGATCGCCTTGCGCGCGGAATAAAGCCCCTTGGAGTCGCAGTAGCCCTGGGCGGAGGGCAGGTTGCGCATGACGTCCTGGAGAATTTCTTCCGGCGCTTCGAAGCCGAACGACGCGGGGTTGCCGATGTTGAGCTTGAGAATGCGGTGGCCCTCGTCCTCCAGCCGCCGGGCGTGTTCCAGCACCGGGCCGCGAATGTCGTAGCAGACGTTGTTCAGCTTGTGGGACTTGTTGAGCGTAACCGGCTCGGGGAAGGTGAGGGTGTCCATGGCGCGTTTCCAGAAAAAGTAGGCGAAGTCAGGAGTCGTTCGGCGTTGGGTTCGAGGCGTCAGGCGCTTCCGGCGCTGGGATGTCCGCCGGCGTTTCCAGCGTCAGGCGGCCAAGTTTGCCGTCGCGCAGCTCGTGGAGCAGCACCTCGGCGCCGCGGTGCAGGTCCGCCACGCCGCCGGCGCGCAGGCCGCCGCGCTTGCGGGCAATCTCGCTAAGGATAGCGTGGCCGTCAAAGCCCGCCAGGGCGAGAAAGTCCGGGCGCTCGGGGCCGTCGCTATCCACGCTGCCTGGCGTCTCAGCGGCATAAGCCGGCAGCTCCTTGAGCTTGTAGCGCGCGCGAAGCGCCTCGGGGTAGCGCCTAGCAAGCTCGGCGCAGGTGACAATGGCGATGTCGGTGTATTCGATGGCGGTATCGCGGATGGCGCCGCTGGCCGCCAGCCGATAGGCGCTGGCTTGGTCTTCGATTTTGGGCCACAGCACGCCGGGGGTATCGGTCAGCGCCACGCGCCTGCCGATGGGCACTTTCTGCTGGCGCTTGGTTACCGCCGGCTCGTTGCCGGTGCTGGCAATCTTGCGCCCGGCCAAGCCGTTGATCAGGGTCGATTTTCCCACGTTGGGAATGCCCATGACCATCACCCGAACGTCGCGGTCGGCGCGTACCTGGCCGGCAAGCGTATGGCAAAGGTCGGGGATCTGCTTGAGCTCCCGGGCGTTGGTGGTGGTGACCGCCAGCGCCCGGGTATCGTCCTCGGCGTCAAAGTGGGCGACCCATTCGGCGGTGCGCTCGGGGTCGGCGAGATCCGCCCGGGAAAGGATCTTAAGCACAGGCTTGTGCCGGGTCAGCTGGGCAAGCATGGGATTGGCGCTGGAGTAGGGCAGGCGCGCATCGAGCACCTCGATCACCACGTCGATTTCGGGCAGCGCCTCCTTGATCTGGCGGCGCGCCTTGTTCATGTGACCGGGAAACCAGCCCAGCATGGCACTCTCCTGACAGCTTCCGGCAGCCCGCCCGGCGGCGCTGCAAAAAATCGGGCGCCCATTCTAACAGAAGGCGCCCGGACTGGCGTGCGTTGAGGCGCGACGAGGCTCATTCGTCGGGATGAAAATCCAGCGCCACGCCGTTGATGCAAAAGCGCTCGCCGGTGGTGTCCGGCGGGCCGTCGGGGAAAACGTGGCCCAGGTGGGCGTCGCACTTGGCGCAGGCTACCTCGGTGCGCGTCATGCCAAGGCTGGTGTCGTGATGCTCTTCCACGCTTTGCCGGCCGAGCGGGCGGTCAAAGCTTGGCCAGCCGCAGCCGGCGTCGAACTTGTGCTCGTTTTCAAACAGCGGCGCCCCGCAGCACACGCAGTGGTAGATGCCCTGGCCCTGGTGTACGTCGCAGTCGCTGGTGAAAGGGCGCTCGGTGCCTTTTTCCCGGGTGACCCGGTACTGCTCCTCGGTCAGCTGTTCGCGCCACTGTTTGGGCGTTTTTTCCAGTTTGGCCATGATAAGCCTCCTGTCGGTTCGCTCATGTATCTGCGCATGGTGTATCCGGTTAACGCTTTGCCGGTAGCGCTTGGGGTGCCTTGCCGTTATCAGACGCCGCGACGGCGCCCGGGTTCCTGCCGGCCCCGTTGCGCCGTATCCTGAGCGCTCGGAGCGAGGAAGATAAAACCTTGACACCCTGTAACCCGCTGAGTATCATACGCGCCACCTCGACGAGGCGATACAGCGTCCCATTCGTCTAGTGGTCCAGGACACCGCCCTTTCACGGCGGTAACAGGGGTTCGAACCCCCTATGGGACGCCACTTGTCACGTCAGGTATCGGTTTGCGGGAATAGCTCAGTGGTAGAGCATCGCCTTGCCAAGGCGAGGGTCGGGAGTTCGAATCTCCTTTCCCGCTCCAGTGTCCCATTCGTCTAGTGGCCCAGGACACCGCCCTTTCACGGCGGTAACAGGGGTTCGAACCCCCTATGGGACGCCAATCGATCAGCGAGAGCCCTGTTTCACAACGGGCAGCCAAGCGGGAATAGCTCAGTGGTAGAGCATCGCCTTGCCAAGGCGAGGGTCGGGAGTTCGAATCTCCTTTCCCGCTCCAGTGTCCCATTCGTCTAGTGGCCCAGGACACCGCCCTTTCACGGCGGTAACAGGGGTTCGAACCCCCTATGGGACGCCATCTCGCCTCACGCGTTGTCAACGTCGTGCCCCTCCAAGCGCTGCGGGAATAGCTCAGTGGTAGAGCATCGCCTTGCCAAGGCGAGGGTCGGGAGTTCGAATCTCCTTTCCCGCTCCAGGCGCACCGCCCTTACTTCGGGCCGATCGACTACCAAGCATCCATCATCGCCTTGCCTTACCGATACCCGCGCGGCTCAGGGCCGGGGTTTTGCATGCCTGCTCGTCACGCCCGTTGCAGTGGCTGTATACCGACCGGCGCCTTGAAAGTCCGGCTAATGCCCTAATATTGACAGATTATTAAACGATTCGTGTCTTCGCGTAGTCGTTGCGTACGTGTCTCACTTTTGTTGACAGGACAGCTTCATGGCCGAACCGGCATTGTCGATCCGTGGCCTGACCAAGGTCTACGGCAACGGCTTTCAGGCACTGAAAGGTATTGATCTGGACGTCGAGCAGGGCGATTTTTTTGCCCTGCTGGGCCCCAACGGCGCGGGCAAGTCCACCACGCTTGGGGTGGTGTGTTCGCTGGTACAAAAAACCGCCGGGCAGGTATCGCTGTTCGGCATCGATATCGACCGCGATTTTGCCCGGGCCAAGTACCAGCTGGGCGTGGTGCCCCAGGAATTCAACTTCAACCAGTTCGAGCGGGTGATCGATATCGTCATCGCCCAGGCCGGCTACTACGGCATGCCGCACCGGGAAGCGCTGCCCCGGGCCGAGCAGCTATTGTCTGACCTTGGCCTGTGGGATAAGCGTCACGGCAGCGCGCGGATGCTCTCCGGCGGCATGAAGCGCCGGCTGATGATCGCCCGAGCGCTGATGCATCGGCCCAGGCTGCTGATCCTCGACGAGCCCACCGCCGGCGTGGATATCGAGCTTCGGCGCAGCATGTGGGAATACATGCGCCGCATCAACCGCGAGGAAGGCACCACCATCATCCTCACCACGCACTACCTGGAAGAGGCAGAAAGCCTGTGCCGCAACATCGCCATCATCAACCACGGCGACATCATTCGTAACACCAGCGTGCGCAGCCTGCTGGCCGAGCTGGATGCGGAGACCTTCCTGCTCGACCTCACGCGCCCGCTGGACTCGGACGAAGTGCCGACCATCGAAGGCTTTGAGGTGTACCAGAGCGAGCCCGCCCAGCTGGCGGTGGTCATCCGCCGCGGCCAGCGGCTTAACAGCATCTTCGAGGCGCTTAGCGCCAAGGGCATCCAGGTGACGTCCATGCGCAACCGCGCCAACCGGCTGGAAGAAATGTTCGTCTCGATGGTGAACGACGAGGCGGAAGACGCTGGCCAGACGGCGGCTGCGAATGGCCAGGAGGGGGCCGCAGGCGAAAAAGAGGAGGAGAGGGCATGAACGCCACCCAGACACTGGTCGCGCTGTGGACGCTGGTCATCAAGGAAATCAAGCGCTTTACCCGCATCTGGCCGCAGACGCTGCTGCCGCCGTCGATCACCATGGCGATGTACTTCATCATCTTTGGCAATCTGATCGGCTCGCGCATCGGCACCATGGACGACTTCAGCTATATGGACTTCATCGTCCCCGGACTGATCATGATGGCGGTGATCACCAACAGCTATTCCAACGTGGCCTCGAGCTTTTTTTCCAACAAGTTCCAGCGCAGCGTGGAAGAGATGATGGTCTCGCCCATGCCCAGCTGGGTGATTCTCTCGGGCTTCGTGCTCGGCGGCATGGCCCGGGGGCTGGGTGTGGGCGCCATCGTCACCGTAGTGTCGCTGTTTTTCACCCAGCTGAGCGTGGCGCACCCGCTGCTTACGCTGCTGGTGGTCATTCTGACCTCGGCGCTGTTTTCCGTCGGCGGCTTTATCAACGCGCTGCTGGCCAACAAGTTCGATGACGTCTCCATCGTGCCGACTTTCGTGCTCACGCCGCTGACGTATCTCGGCGGGGTGTTTTATTCCATCTCGCTGCTGCCGGATTTCTGGCAGGGCGTGTCGATGCTCAACCCCATCCTCTACATGGTCAACGCCTTCCGCTTCGGCATACTCGGCGTCTCGGACATTCCCGCCGTGTGGGCGCTGTCGGCATCGCTTGCGTTCATTGCCGTCCTTTATACCGTTGCGCTGGTAATGCTTGAACGCGGCTACGGCATCCGCAGCTAAGCCCCGTTGCATCCCGCAGGCCAGATACAAGGAGACTTCCGATGAGCGATACCCCCGCAACCCTTGAGCACTCCCCGCTGGGGCGCAGCGCTACCTACCCCGATCAATACGATGCCTCGCTGCTCTTCCCCCTGGCCCGGGCGGAGAACCGCGCCGCGCTGGGGTTGGCTGAAGGCGACGCGCTGCCGTTTACCGGCGAGGACGAATGGCACGGCTACGAGCTTTCCTGGCTCAACGCCCGGGGCAAGCCGGTGGTGGCGGTGGGGCGCTTTCGCCTGCCCGCCGACGCGCCAGGCCTGATCGAGTCCAAGTCGTTCAAGCTCTACCTCAACAGCTTCAACCAGACCCGGTTTGCCAGCGGCGAAGAAGTCGCCGCCACGCTTGAGCGCGACCTTTCCGCCGCCGTTGGCGGTCGCGTCAGCGTTGACCTTTTAACGGTTGACGACGACGCGCTCACCCCGCGTCGGCTCCCCGGCGAGTGCATCGACGAACTGGATGTCGCGATCAGCGATTACACCCCCGACCCGGACCACCTGGGCGTAGAAGGCGGCAGCGCCGCGGATGCCGACATCGTCGAGGAAACCCTGCATTCGCACCTGCTCAAGTCCAACTGTCCGGTCACCGGCCAGCCGGACTGGGGCAGCGTAATGGTGCGCTACCGCGGGCCGAAGCTCGACCGCGAAGGGCTTCTGCGCTACCTCGTCGGCTTTCGCCTGCAGCAGGGCTTTCACGAGCACTGCGTCGAGCAGATCTTTACCGACCTGGTCGCCAAAGCCGCCCCTGAGGAGCTCTTGGTACTGGCCCGCTACGTACGCCGGGGCGGGCTTGATATCAGCCCCTGGCGCGCCACGCCGGGCCTGCGCCCGCCGAGCCCGCTGCGGCTGGCACGGCAGTAACCCCCGCGCTAGAGTAGCGCTCCTACCGCTGAAACGGAGTCACTGATGGATGCACTGACGCTTCTGCACGAACGCCGCTCCATGGGCAAACTCATGGCCCCGGTCCCCGAAGGCGAGGCCCTGGAAGCTATCTACCAGGCGGCCCTGCGCGCCCCGGACCATAAAGAGCTGCGCCCCTGGCGCTTTATCGAGTTTACCGGCGAGGGCCGCGAGCGCCTGGGGGAGGTTTACGCCGAAGCCGAGTTCCAGGCCGACCCCGACGCCAGCGACACCGTGCTCGCCAGCGCGCGCAAAAAGCCCCTGCGCGCGCCGATGCTGATCGCCGTGGTGGCCAGGGTCCAGCCCGACGTGCCCGGCGTGCCCCGGCTTGAACAGGTGCTCTCTGCCGGCTGCGCCGCCCACGCCATGCTGCTGGCGACCTACGCCCAGGGCTTTGGCGCTATGTGGCGCACCGGCAAGTACGCGTTTGACCCGGTGGTGCACAAGGGGCTGGGCCTGGAAGACGACGACGAGCTGATCGGCTTTTTGTACGTCGGCACCCCCGGCGGCCGGCTGAGGCCCGCCCCCGAGCACGATATCGCCGACTTCGTCGAGCGCTGGGATTAAGCCGCGCCTGAGTGCCTTTCAAGGGCGTCCTATCCGCCGCTCGCGTTTCCCAAAAGCGGCCCGCTACGCGGTGCTCTCCGCCGGCGTTTAGGCTCTGCCATCAGGAGAAGCGACAAAAAACCTTGTCATTCCCCGCCTTAGCCATTAATATACGCGCCGTTCTCGCGGATAAAGGCAAGCGCCCACCCCGTGCAGAACGACAGTTTGCGGAGGAGTGTCCGAGTGGTCGAAGGAGCTCGCCTGGAAAGTGAGTAAGTCGAAAGGCTTCGAGAGTTCGAATCTCTCCTCCTCCGCCAGAATATAACGAAGAAGCCCGCCTAGAGCGGGCTTTTTTGTGTCTGGAGGCGCTAGCCGTCAATCACGAGGCGTGTCAAGGTGCTCCCATGCCGCCCATCTGGCTTTGCAGGTCCATCGGTTCGGCAGGTAGCTCAAAGGCGGAGGCAGGCGGGTCGGCGCGCTGGATCGATTCAAGCCTGAGTTGATCGCCAAGGCGCAGCAGACCTCGATCCTTGCCAGGGAGGGCATCCAGCCAGCTCTGTCCCATTTCCTTGCTGGCCATGCCGTCCATCACGCCGAAATAGGCGTGGGTCATTTCCACGACCAGAGGATCGTCGGTGAAGACGACTTCGTCGGGGCCGTCGTCTTCGTCAAAAAGATTCGACTGCACCTGATAGACTCGGCCCTCGAAGCCGGCTAGGGTTTCGGTTCTGCCGGTCGCTTGGGTTGAAAAGCTTTCGTCGAGCGAGTCTTTATCATCCTGACCCTCTCCCTGATTGGTCATGGAATGCATCATCTCTATCATGGCACCTATATCGATGACTTCTATATCGCCGTCGCTGCGGCTTACCGTATATGTCTTGCCGTCCAGGCGGAATAGCGAGCTGTCTTCGTCAAAATCCATCCGTACCGTATCGGCGTCCTGCCAGGTAATGGAAATCTCGGTTGGACCCGTTTTAATCGCTTGATTGCCAATCGGCATGGAGTGACCGGCTTCTATCAGAGTAGCCTTGCCGCCGGCCAGCGCAAGGCCAGGCAGGAGAAGGAAAAGCGCGGCTGCAGGCCGGAGTCGAGTAGGAAAATTCCGTTGTTGTTGGTTCATGTTGTTTTTCCGCTGTGGGTGTGATGGCTATCTAAGTAGTAGAGCGCTTGGTGCACTATGGCACAGTGTTTTTTCCCGCCACTTCCTGTTCCTGCCGGCTATGGCCCCACTCTTTGGCTTTGCTCTTCAGCTCGCCGAACTGGCCGGATAGGGAATCCAGTTTCTACTCCCATTCCGGATCGGGCTGCTGATCTTGGGTAACCTTGAAGAACACTTGCATCAGGGCGGTCATGGCAAAGGGTTCAATCACGGCCTGTTTGACGCCCCAGGCAAATACCAGCGTCACGGCGAAGGTAAGGACGCCAGCGGTGCCGGGAAATAGTGCGACCAGGCCGGCTACCGGGGCCAAAATCAGCAGGAATACGCCAAGCGTCAGCCCCCAGGTAATAAAGGTGAGCAGTACGGCATTGGTCAAAAAGGCCTTGTAGTTCTGGGCGTAAAGAATCAACGCGCTACGGCTGGTAGCCCAGGGGTTGTCGCTGCGGGTGCGGATGTTATGGGCGAGGATAACTTCATCCAGGTAGGTGAGTGAGAGGCGGATGACGGTGTTGACGAGCTTGGCCAGCCCTTCGATACCGGGAATGGGAAGAATCGCTGCCAGGGTAAAGAAAGTGCGATTGAATGCCTTGATAACACCCTTGATCAGCTGGTCAACGCCGAACAGCACGTTGGACTCGGTGAAGCGTTCTCTAACTACGCTCTGGGCATAATCCAGCTGGCCCCGGCCGCCGGGAATCCTGCTGCCGTCCATCAGCTCGACCAGCACGGCGATGTGGCCGGCCTTTACCATGTACAGCAGGTATTCGCGCAAGAAATACATCACTGCACCGGCCAGGCCGAACCCGAGAAGGCCGCCCCAGGTAGCTCCCCCGCCGGCATTGCCGAATACCGCTCCGGCAGTATAGCCCACGCCTGCACCGGCGCCGGTGGCTAGCACATAGCTCAGCGTAATGCCGAAGTAGACCAGAAAGCGAAAGATCAAAAATGGCATAGTGCGGCGCAGCAGGCCGAGAATAGTGCCCACTTGAAAGTCTTTCATGGTAGATACTCCGTCACCCCGTTGGTGGCGCTTAAGACCGGCGCCTGGTCGGCGACCTGCACCACCCTATTGAAGACGCTCGGCGCTGCAAAAAGCAGCAAAAGAGCGGCAACGCCGAGAATAAAGAAAGCCTGGGAACGCAGCCGACCGTCGACGAAAAAGCACTTTCAGTTTATGGAACAAACGCTGATGGCGCCCCGTTTGAATGAACTGGGACGTGGGAAATATCAGCAGGTAGGCGGGATATTAAAACGGCTGTGTTAACGAAGGTGCATGAAGAAGTGGCCTCGTTGGACCACTTCAACGCGAGTCATCCTGATTGAACCATCATTGGGCCGGCGAGTATCAGTGCAATGAGATCGGCCTGACGGTGAGTTCTGGTTTTATCGAACAGGTTGCGCATATGGAAGGCGACAGTCGTTTGAGTAATGCCAAGCTCTTCGGCGATATCCGCCTTGCGTGCGCTGCCGGCCAGCGCTCCGGCGACCCGCGCCTCGGTCGGCGTCAGGTCAAAGAGTTCCATCAGCAGCGTTTTTGATGCCCGCTGACGAAAGTGCGAAGCAGAAAGAAACACCGCGACGCCGGGCCGTTGCCACGAATTTTCCGCTGTGGCCTGGGGTAGCGCGCAAACTAATGCCGATACGCTGTTTTCTTGCTGTTCTCGTTGGAGCATGACGCCCATCACCTTTTCTTCACCGCCCACGGCGGCGTTATTAACGTCGCCAAGTGCCGCCTGTAGCGCTCGGTTGGAAAATCTATCAAGCGCTTGAATACCCGTTTCATCAATGCGCACAACATTGGCATCGTCGGCCATATGTCGAGCTGCGCGATTAACACGAGTCGTTTTTCCCTGATCATCAAGCAGTACGATACCCAGGGCAATAAGATCCAGCGCCTGATCGGCGCCGTCGCCGGACAGGCCGCTAACGGCTTTGTGTAGCGTTGCAACCTCATCACGGTGCTGCTGGCGAAGGCGCTTCACCTGGCGCAGATGGGCTTCAACAGTTGCCAGCATCAGGTCGTAATCGAGCGGCTTGACCAGGTAGTCATCGGCGCCCAGCAGCTTGCCCTTGACCACTTCGCGGGGCTCGGCCAGTGCCGTCAGAAAGATAAACGGCGTAGCAGCGAACTCGGGGTGCCGGGCGCGAAGAGTGTCAAGCAGCTCGTAGCCGTCGAGGCCGGGCATGGTGATATCGCACAGCAGTAGATCCGGTGCGGTGTTTATCAGCAGCGTTAGTGCCTGCTGGCCATCAGCCGCCACGCAGGTGCGGTAGCCGGCTTCCTGCAACTCTTCGGCAATATCATTGCGCAGCGCCTGCTCATCTTCCACCACCAGGATTAGCGCAGTTGTTGCGATCATGTCTTTGCTCCTGCTACGCGGGGCAGCGTTAAACGAAAGGTAACCCCGTGGCTATCCGGCTGAAGGCTAAGTTCGCCGCCTTGCATGCGTATCAGGGTGCGTGCCATGAATAGCCCGATACCGGTACCGGCAATACCGACGCTGCTGGCGCCGCGGTAGTTGCGTTCAAAAAGATGCGCACGATCGTGCTCGGGAATCGGCTCGCCATCGTGATGCACGTCGCAGGACAGCGTTTGCTCGTCGCCGTGCATACTTACCGTAATGGAAGCTTCGGGGGGTGCGTACTTTATGGCATTGGACAACAGGTTCTCCAGCACATGCTCGGCATGTGCCGGATCGCAGAGGGCGATACTGTCGTTATCGCTTTCCTTGTGCAGCACGAGCCGGTGGCTTGGTGTGGCCTGACGCTGGCGCGTGCAGACAGCCTCAACGATCTTGCCCAGGTCGCACTCGACCTGGCGCGTGCTGATCTGGCCGGCATCCAGCCTGGCGGTATCCAGCGTGCTGTCTACCAACCGCGTCAAGCCGGCAATGGCACCACGGGCACGGTTTGCGCGCTCGATGATTTCATCCGGCCGGGCTCGGGAGCCTCGGCGTATCAGCCGCTGCAGGGCCGAGTCTGCCACTGCCAGCGGCGTACGAAATTGATGTGACACCATGGCCGCAAAATTACGATAAAGCTCTGCCGCCGATCTTTCGCGCTGCAAGGCACTGTCCAGATCCTGGGTGCGTTCAATAACCAGCTCTTCCAGCCGGTCGCGGTCGAGAGCTTGTTTTTGTTGGGCAGCGTACCGGTCTGAGGCGTCGTGCAGTAGTAAAATGGCCCCCAGAACAGCGCCGTCGTCGCGCATCGGAAAGGCGTGCAGGTCCACATGCAGGGTTGTCGCACCGCCGGGCTGAATCAGCGGCTGTAGCGTCAACCGCGATGCGGTACCGTCAAGCGCTCGGGTAACGCCTTGATCCACCGCCGGCGTAGCAAAGAAATTGGCGATGTCTGCCAGCGCCTTGCCCATTGCCTGGCCTTCTGACTTGCCGGTAATGTCGGCCATGGCGGAACTCCACAGCGTACAGCGTCCGTCGTTGCCCACCGCCAGAATGCCCTCGCCGCTGGAAGCAATCAGCAGCGCCGAAAAATCGCGCTCCCGGCGCAGCATCCGGTTGCGACGATGGGACTGACGCAGTGCCTGAATCAGCGTCACGGTCAGGACAGCGCCTGCGATCATAATGCCGACGAGCGAAGCAATGGCCTGATGGAGCTGCTGGCGCTGGGCTTCCAGGCGTCCGCCGAGATCATCCCACTCGGTGATCATGGCCACATTGGCGGCTTGACCCAGGCGGCGTGCAAAAGGTGCTAGTTGACTGCGCAGGCCGGGGCCGGCATTGGGGGTAAAAGCGGCGATCTCCGGCACCAGGCTATCCAGCGTACGGCTTAGCTGATCCAGCGTGTCGGTAAAGTTAATCTGCTCGATAAAGCGATGCTGCGGTCCGGCGTGGAGCAATGCAATCCGGCTTTGCAGAATGTCGAAGCGTAGGGCAACGTCGTCCGTTGATGCGGCCCCCGCTTCTGCCAGAGCAATGGTGCTGGTCAGGCGCAGCGCCGCGACTTCTGCCTGGTGCAGCACCCAGAGCATGTTCTGCTCGGCATCGACTCGCATGTTGCTTTCCACATCCAGCATGCGAATCAATGAGAACGCCAGTAGCAACGCAAAGGCGGGCACGGCCGCCAGCGGCAGCCAGATGCCGAAAATGGATGAACTGCGGCGCTTCATTGCACCTCCAGTCGGTAGAGTTGCCATACCCAGCGATAATCATAGCGGATATCCTGCAGCGCCTTATGCGCATCGCGCGGGTAGACAATCCACAATGGCCCCTTGCCTGCTCGTTTTAAGCGCTTGCCGTCCATGGCGTAGGCCACGATTACATTAAACCGGTAAAAATCCTCCACGGGGATGTTCACGGCGTAGTCGTTAAGTGCCATGGCGGTTACTTGGCTGCCCTGGATATCCATCTGCTCCAGCAGATCGCGCATTAAAAAGCCGCGAAATTCGTGCGTGCCGTCGGTCACTACTGTAGAGGTAGTCAGCGTCGCGTTGGGCAGTGCGCGTAAGTCTGCCCGGGTTAGGTCGACGGTTTTGCCACGGGTATTGCCCGTTATCTGAAGTAAAGTCTGCTTCGGCGCTGCGTCTTTCGCTGCTACCGATTCGGGTAGCCGGGGCGCGCTGTTGGCAAGGGTGGCCGTGCCTATCAGGGTAAGTCCGCCGAGCCATATTGTGAATAATCGCCACATGATTCATCTCCTGTCGAGCCATGGAGTGTGTTAGCTAGTGTAGTCGTTTGACTCAGAGCATGGTTCGGCTCGGTTTTCCTGTCTGATTAAACGGGGGCAAGTGCAGCACCAGCTGCGAACATGAGGGGCAAGGCATAAAGTGCGTGGGCCATAGGCGAGTGCCCGTAGCGTGTGTCCATGGCTGATGTTGATAAAGAGTGTTCGTGGCTAGTGCGGGGCAGTACAGGAGAGAAAACCAATGAAACGGCTTATATCAACGCTGTTAGCTGCTCTGGCGGCAGCCGGCCTTGCCTGTGCCGCCGAAGCGCAGGCGAAAGAGGATGTGGTCATTGTCTACGACGCATCAGGCTCCATGTGGGGACAAATTGACGGCGTGAGCAAAATGGAAATTGCTCAGAGCGTGATGGCCGATCTGATCAATGAGTGGGATGAAAATACGCCTTTGGGGCTGGTGGCCTACGGGCATCGCCGCCAGGGTGACTGTGAGGATATTGAAACCCTTATCGAGCCTGGATCGTTAAACAAAACGGACTTTATCAACACCGTTAATGCGATTAGGCCCAAGGGCAAAACGCCTATCTCGGCTTCGCTTGAGCACGCTGCCGACCTGCTTTCGTACCGTGATAGCCAGGCGACTATCGTGCTGATTTCCGACGGGCTGGAAACCTGTAATGCCGATCCCTGCGAGCTTTCCGAGCAGCTTGCTCGGCAGGGCGTCAGGCTGACGACCCACGTAGTAGGCTTTGACCTGGAAGCCGATGCCCACAAGAGCCTTGCCTGTATTGCCGACAACACCGGCGGCATCTTTGTGCCGGCCAACAGTGCCGCCGAGCTGCATGACGCGCTGGCTCAGGTGCAGGTTGTCATGGAGCAACCGGAACCTCAGCCGGAACCTCAGCCGGAACCGGAGCCGGCGTTGCCCGGCGTTGAGCTGACCGCACCCGAGCAGGCGACTACCGGGGCACATTTTACGGTCAGCTGGAGCGATAGCGTTGCTACCAATGACTATTACACCGTGGTGCCGGCAGGTGCTGACGAGGGAGAAACGGGAGACCGGGGTCTGGTGCGTGAAAAAAACGAAGATACGCTCAAGGCCCCCGCCGAGCCGGGGCTCTATGAAGTGCGCTACATATTGCGCGAGGGCATGAAGACATTGGCCAGTGCCCCCCTGGAGGTGGTGGCGGCTGAGCTTGGCATCAGCGCACCCGAGCAGGCGACTACCGGGGCACGTTTTACGGTCAGCTGGAGCGATACTATCGCTACCGACGACTATTACACCGTGGTGCCGGCGGGGGCTGACGAGGGCGAAACGGGAGATCGGGGGCTGGTGCGTGAAAAAAGCGAGGGCACGCTGACCGCTCCCGCCGAGCCGGGGCTCTATGAAGTGCGCTATGTATTGCGCGAGGGCATGAAAACGCTTGCCAGCGCCCCGCTTGAGGTAGTCGATGCCGACGTGACTATCAGCGCCCCTGACATAGTACGCGCCGCTACGCCTGTCACGGTCAGCTGGAGCAGTACGATCGCCACCGATGATTACTACACCGTTGTGCCGGCGGGTGCTGACGAGGGAAAAACGGGAGACCGTGGGTTGGTGCGTGAAAAAAGCGAGGGCAAGCTCACCGCTCCCGCCGATCCGGGGCTTTATGAGGTGCGCTACATATTGCGCGAAGGCATGAAAACGCTTGCCAGCGCCCCGCTTGAGGTGGTTGCTGCCGATGCCCCGCTGGATAGCGGCGCAGGCCTTGATGTTCCCAGCAGCGCAAAGGCAGGTGAAACCGTCACGATTACCTGGCGCGGGGGTAGCGGCAGTCAAGATCAGCGCATTGCTCTGGCGCGTAAGGATCAGCCGGAATTCAGCTGGATCAGCGTTCAATCTATCGGTGAGGAAAAGTCCATGGAGATTACCATACCGGATGAATCAGGCACCTATGAGGTCCGATTTTTGGACGTTGCCGGTCGCGAACTGCTGGGCCGTTCGGTGATTAAGGTGCAATAAGCACGTCGTATTCGGTGGCCATGTTTGCCGCCGCTTTGCGTTGAATGAAAGGCTTCTCAGACCTTGGCTTGCCTACAACCTCACTTCTCGGGGATAGGCCGCTAACCGGCTGTTATACTCAATGCCCGGGGCGCTCGCGATGGCCGGCGCCCCTTTATTTTGCCGTTGCGTATAGTTGCCGGCGGGTTTGCCGGGTGAAAGGGGAGCGGTTATTCGTGCACAAGCAGGTTGAGTCAAACGCAGCAGAGTATGACGTAACGCAGGACCCGATACGCTGGCGCATCCTGATCGTGCTGCTGGGGGCGATTGCCATGTCGCTGATCAGCGTGAGCATCGTCAACGTGGCGTTGCCCTCGGTGCAGCAAGGGCTGGGGGCGTCGCAGTCGGATTTGCAGTGGGTACTCTCGGGCTATGCGCTGACGTTCGGCGTGGTGCTGGTCGCGGCTGGCCGGGCGGGTGATATCATGGGCCGCGGGGGCATTTTCATCATCGGGGTGACGGTGTTTACCGCCGCCTCGATCGCCTCGGGGCTGGCGCCTAACGCCACCGCGCTCAACGCCGCGCGGTTTGTCCAGGGCGTGGGCTCGGGGCTTTTGAATCCCCAGGGCGTGGGCATGATCCAGCAGTATTTTCGTGGCAGCGAACGCGGCCGGGCGTTTGGCTACTTCGGCAGCGTGGTAGGGGTCTCGGTGGGCATTGGCCCGCTGCTCGGCGGGCTTTTGATCGAGCTTGGCGGTGCCGATATCGGCTGGCGGCTGACGTTTCTGGTCAACGTGCCCATCGGCGTGCTGACGCTGATCCTGGCCTTTGCCTGGTTCCCCCGGCCGCTGCTGAGCGGCGGTGGCGGGCCGCGCGGGAGCGCGAGCGTTTCCCACCGGCTTTTGCATATCGGCCGCTCGCTTGACCCGGTGGGCTCCCTGCTATTGGGCCTGGCGGTGTTCGCGGTGCTGCTGCCGTTCATGGAGGCGCGCAACTCGCCGCTTACCTGGCTGTGGCTGCCGGCAGGCCTGGCGCTGGTGGTGGCCTGGGTGCGCTGGGAGCGCCACTATGCCCGCCAGGGGCGAAGCCCCATGGTAGACCTGAATATCTTTGCCACCCGCAGCTTCACCAACGGCTCGCTGATCATGACGCTGTACTTTCTGGGCATGACCAGTATCTGGGTGCTGGTGGCGCTTTATATGCAGGAAGGTATCGGCCGCTCGGCGCTGGAAGCGGGGACGGTGGGCATCCCTTCGGCAATGATGTCGGCCTTTGCCGCCAACTGGGCAGGCAAGCGCGTATCGCGCTATGGTCGTAAAGTGGTGGTCGGCGGGCTGTGCTGCGCCATTTTAGGGCTTTTGCTGTGCATTACGGTGATTCTGCTGCACGCCGGTGGGTATATCAGCCCCTGGTGGCTGATGGCGTCGCTGGCGTTGGTGGGCACGGCCCAGGGCGCGGTGGTCAGCCCCAACCAGACGCTGACTCTTGCCGAGGTGCCGCTGGCCTACGCCGGAAGCTCCGGGGCGATCATGCAGACCGGCCAGCGCATCGGCACCTCGGTGGGCATCGCGGTGATTACCGCGGCGGTGTTTGGCCTGCTTAAGGTAACGTCCTGGTCGGTCGCGGCGGCTAGCGGCTTTGGGATTATTGCGCTGGTGATCTGCACAGCGCTTATGGTGGCGATCAAGGATCAGCGCGACCGAGTGCGCAGCGGGCGTGTATCGACAAAGGGTTAGGCAAGCGGGAGGCAGTCATGGCATTTCGTTTTCGGCGGCGTATTACGTTGGCGCCCGGCGTGCGGTTGAATCTGAGCAAGCGCGGAGCGGGGGTCTCCGTGGGGCCGCGCGGGGCAAGCATTACGCTGGGGCCGAGCGGGGCACACGCCCATGCGGGGGTTCCCGGCACCGGCCTTGGGTATCGTACCCGGCTGAATAAAAAGGGCGATAGCACCAAGTCAGGGTCGGAGGCGAAAACGGAGGCACCGCGGGAAGAGGGCGGCACGCTTGAACTTGAGCTTGCGATCGATGAACGGGGCTACGTCAGCTATTTCCATGCCGACGGCACCCCCCTGAGCGAGGCCGAGGCCCGGGACGTTCGCCGCGATGGCGAAGACGCCATTCGCCAGCGGCTGCAAGCGCTCTGCGAGCAGCGCAATGCCGACCTGGTGGCGCTTGGTCAGCTGCACCACGATACGCCGGCCCCCACGCTTGGCGGCTACACGCCGCGGCCGTTCATCGAAGCGCCGCCGGCGGCGCTCAGCACGCGGCCGCTGCGCTGGTGGCACCGGTTCTGGCCCCCGGGCGAGCGCCGGCGCCTCAATGACAATAGGCGTCGCCGCGCCGCTTTCGACAAGGCCTATCGCCAGTGGGAGTGGCGCAAGGCCGAGTTCGACGCCGCCGAATTTGCGCGCCAGCAGCGCGAATCCCGGGGCGTCTGGGATGACCTTGATGCCATGGCCAGGACGCTTCAGGAGCGCCTGGAGGAAATCGACTGGCCCCGGGAAACCGCGGTCGATTTCGATCTGGGCGCGGACGAGCGCACCATCGCGGTGGACATCGCCCTGCCCGGCGAAGACGAAATGCCCGACTGCGAATGGGGCATGCCGGCCAAGCGGCTCAAGCTGACGCCCAAAAAGCTCAGCGCCACGCGCCAGCGCCAGCTCTATCGGGATCACGTCCACGGCATTGCCTTTCGCGTGCTGGGGGCGGTCTTTGCCCGCCTGCCGGCGGTGCGCGAAGCGCGGGTGTCGGGCTATCGCCAGGCGGCGGATGCCGCCACTGGCGAGGCGCGCGATCAGTATCTGTACAGCATCAAGGTGACTCGGGAGCGCTGGGAGCGCATCCACTTCGATGCCCTGGAGCAGATCGACCCGGTCGCGGCGGCAGAGGCGTTTACCCTGCGAAGGGACATGACCAAAACCGGCATCTTCCGCGATATCGAGCCGTTCAAGCTGGTGTGAGGCGCTTATTTCAGCAGCGCTTCCAGGTCGTCGATGAGCGCTGCGTCGGAGTCCGTGTCTCGGGTGAGAAAGGCCGGCTCGCCGTCCCGGCCAAAGGCCATCACCGCGCTTGAGTGCGTCACCGCATAGTCGCCGTCGGCATCCTTGTCGCCGTAGCTGTAGTGCACCCGGTAGCGGTTGGTCACGGCGTCGATCTGCTCTTTGCTCCCCGTAAGCCCCACAAACCGGGGGTGGAAGGCGTCGGTATAGGCTTCAAGCACCTCAGGCGTGTCCCGGGCCGGATCCACCGAGACGAACAGCACCTGCACCTGGTCGCGCTCCTCGGCGTCCAGCTGGCGGATCACCGAGGCCAGCCGGGCCAGAGTGACCGGGCAGACGTCGGGGCAGTGGGTATAGCCGAAAAACACCAGCGCCGGCTTGCCCGCATAGTCGCTTTCGTCCACGGTCCGGCCGTTTTCATCGGTCAGGGTAAAATCCAGCGGCGGCAAGCGGTCGGAGATATCGGCGGTGCGCCATTCACGGGCCTCTTCGCAGCCGGCCACTGTGATGAGTACCGCCAGGGCGGCAAGCCCGAACAGAAGTCGCTTTAACATCAGCGCTCTGCCGGTGAGACTACGTCAAAGGTCACGCTCAGCGGGTCGCGATGCTGGAATTCAAGCTCGACGGCGACGCTGTCGCCCACGGCGAGATCAGCGCTTCGCTGCATGAACATCAGGTGGTGGCCCCTGGGGGCGAAGGTGAAAGCGTCATCCGGCGCCACCTCGACGGCGTCAACCGCGTGCATGTCGGCCATGCCGTCCTCTTCGGTGCTGACGTGCAGCATCACCTTGTCGAAGGCCTCGCTCGCCGCACCGGTGAGGGCGACAGGGGCGTCGCCGTTGTTGTGCAGGGTGAAGTAGCCGGCGCCGGGAAGGTCGCCGGGAAGCAGCCGCAGTTTGGCGTCGGTGGCTTCAAGCTCGGCGGCGGCAGCGCTGCCGGCAGCCAGCAGCAAGACGCCCAGCAGCAGGGTGGGCAGGCGGTGGGTAAACGAAAGCGCGGGCATGGCATGGCTCCTGTGTCATGGGCGGAAAACGTGTCATGGGACGAAAAAGGCTAGCGGGTATCCCGGCAGATGGCCGAGAGATCGCAGTGGGAGGTAAACGCACGGGTGCTGACATCGCGCACCACCCGGTGGTTGACCGTATCGTAGAAAAACGACGCGTAGCCGCCCTCGCCGTCCAACGGGCGGTAGGAGCCGCAGACGCCGTAGCCGTATTGGACCTCCTGGAGGTTGCGCAGCTCGAAGACGCTGGCGGCGGTCTGCTCGGCCAGGGCCTGCTGAATGTCAGCTTCGACGCCGTTGGCGGATACCGCCTCGCCGCCGAATATCAGCGCGCCAAGCGCCACGCTTACCACAACCGGCAGGGCGAGGACCAGCCAAAAAGAGCGAGAAGTTGTCATGGATCAAGTTTATGCCGATCGCCTATGGCGAGCAACGCCGTGCGACATTATGGCGCTCGACTCCCGGAGCGAGCGAATCTGCCGTCTTGGCCGAACGCGATATTCGACACCCGGCGGTTGTGCTTCTAATCTGAAAAGCGAAGCAGGGCGCTGACCGGAGCGGGCGGCCGCACGCTGCGGGCTTTTTCTACTGCCTTGTTTCCCCTTCCCTTTCTCTACCACAAGGATAACAACGATGGAGAAACTGGCGCGCAGGCTTGGACTGAGGACGGACCCCGTTATCTTTTTTGTGGCAGCGGGCATCATGGTGGTGTTTTTGATCACGCTGCTGCTGATTCCCGAAACGATTGAGGAGGCATTCGGCGCCGGGCGCCTGTGGATTGTGACCAACCTGGGCTGGTTTTTCATTTTCGGCGTGACCAGCTGGGTAGTGTTTCTGCTCTGGGTGGCCATGAGCCGCTACGGCGCCATTCGCCTGGGCGGCAACGACGCCAAGCCCGACTACGGCAACGTGTCCTGGTTTACCATGCTGTTTGCCGGCGGGATCGGCACCGTGCTGATGTTCTGGGGCGTGGCCGAGCCGATATCGCACTTTTCCAACCCGCCGCACCCGGACGTGGACGCCTTTACCGTGGAGGCCGCCGACGACGCCATCGGCTTTGCCATCTACCACCTGGGGCTGCATACCTGGGCGATTTTTACCCTGCCCGGCCTGGCCTTTGCCTACTTCATTTACCGCTATGATCTGCCCATGCGCTACAGCTCGGTGTTCTACCCGCTGATCGGGGATCGCATCTACGGCCCGCTGGGCAAGACGTTGGACGTTTTTGCGGTACTGGGCACGCTGTTCGGGGTGGCGGTGTCCATTGGCCTGGGCACCCAGCAGATCAACGCCGGCCTTAGCGAGCTGTTCGGTATTCCCAACGCCGTCGCGCCCAAGGTCATCATCATCGCGCTGCTGACAGCGGTTGCCGTCGGGTCGATCGTTGCCGGGCTGGACGCGGGGATCAAGCGGCTCTCCAATATCAATATCGGCATGGCCGTGGGGCTGATGTTTTTCGTGCTGTTTACCGGCTCCACGGTATTTTTGCTGCGCGCCACCATCGAGACGTTCGGTCTCTATATGGCCAACATCGTGCCCATGGCATTCTGGAACGACACCCTGGCCCAGTACCAGCAGCAAAACGGCGGTTGGGGCTGGCAGGGCAACTGGACGGTCTTCTACTGGGCATGGACGGTGACCTGGTCGCCGTTTATCGGCATTTTCGTGGCGCGGATCTCCCGCGGGCGCACTATTCGCGAATTCGTTCTCGGGGTGCTGTTTGCGCCGTCGGTTTTTACCCTGGTGTGGTTCTCGATTTTTGGCTGGTCGGCCATGGAGATCGACGGCATCGGCGCCGACGCTCGCGCAGCCCTGGGCGAGCAGGCCGGCGCGCTGTCCGCCGCGGTGGAAGAGAGCATACCGCTGGCCATGTTCGCCTTCTTCGAGCACTTCCCCTTTGCCACCGTTATCAAGGGGCTGGCGGTGCTGATCGTGGCTATCTTTTTTGCCACCTCGTCGGACTCGGCGTCGCTGGTGGTTGACATGCTGTGCACCGGCACGCCGGACCCGGGCCCCGTACGCCAGCGCCTGTTCTGGGGGATTTCCGAGGGGGTGCTCGCGGCCATGCTTATCGTGCTGGCCGGGGAAACCGGGCTTTTAGCGCTGCAGCAGGTGATTACGGTGATCGGTCTGCCCATTTTCATTCTGGCGTTCATCATGATGATCGGGCTGTTCCGCGGTCTGCGCCAGGAGGATATCCAGAAAGCCAGCGTAGGCGAGCCGCCGCGTACCGAGGATTTGTAAAAAAACGCCCGGTTTCTTGCCGCCGATCAAGGTGATGGCGATTGGCGGCCTGCCGGAGGGCAACGCCGCTTGACCCCGGGGCAGCCCGCAGGTTGTATGCTCTATCGAACGCCGGCAGGCCGCGAACCGTGGCGTCAAAGCGCCGGGCTAATGAACGCACCTGAATGCATCAACACGGAGAACGCCATGCGCCGCGTATTCACCCCGCTACTGCTGGCCGGCCTGACCTCACTGAGCGCCACCGCCGCCCAGGCCGCGCTACCGGAAACCGCCACGCTGTATAAGAACCCGCAGTGCATGTGCTGCGACGGCTACGCCCGCCATCTTGAAGAGCACGGCGTCGATGTCACCGTGGTAAGCGACAGGGACATGAATGAGGTCAAGACGCAAGCCGGCGTGCCCTACGGCAAAGGCTCCTGCCATACGATCAAGGCCGGCGACTACTGGATTGAAGGCCACGTGCCCATGGCCGCGCTGGAGGCCTTTTTCGAGGAGGCGCCGGCAACTGCCGGTATCGGCCTGGCCGGCATGCCCAGCGGCACGCCGGGGATGCCGGGCGCCAAAACTGAGCCGTACAACGTCTACACCTTCAGCGAACATGAAGCGACGCCCTACATGACGCTTTAAGCCGAACGCAAACGGCGCAACGCGCCCCCGATGGCTGCCATCGGGGGCGCGTTGCTATGCAGGCTTGGTCAATCAGGCCCCGGTATCGCCGGCGCCTCGCGTGGCGCCGGCGATCAGAGCGGCAGGGCGCTACCAGAGAAGCGTAATCAGCAGGTAGACCAGCAGGGTGACGACGGCGGTGCCCGCCAGGTTGAGGGCGAAGCCGGCGCGGATCATGGACTGGATCCTCATGTGCCCGGTGGCAAACACGATGGCGTTGGGCGGCGTGGCCACCGGCATCATGAATGCGCAGCTGGCGGCAATGGCGGCCGGCACCGTAATCAGCAGTATTTCGTGGTTGATGGACACCGCCAGGGCTCCCAGCAGGGGCAGAAAGGCCGCGGCCGTTGCGGTGTTGGAGGTAACCTCGGTCAGGAAGATAATGACCAGCACCACGGCGGCAATCAGCGCAAGCAGCGGCACCGTGCTCAGCAGGGCAAGCTGCTCGGCGATCCAGTCGGCGAGCTCCGACTGGGTGATGGCCCCGGCCAGCGCCAGGCCGCCGCCAAAGAGCAGCAGCACGCCCCACGGCAGCTTTTCCGCTTCCGGCCAGCTGAGCAGGCGCTGGCCGTTCTGCTGGCCGCTGGGAATCAGGAACAGCGCAATGCCGGCGGCAATGGCAATGCCGGTATCCGAGAGCCAGTCGAGGCCGGCGTTGTTAAGGAGCGGACGGCAGATCCAGGCCAGCGCGGCCAGCACGAAGACGCAGCCCACGCGCTTTTCTGCCCGGCTCATGCGGCCCAGGCGCGCCAGCTCCTGGCGGATCATGGCGCCGCTGTCCTCGCCGGTGTTGATGTTGAAACCGCCGCGGCTAAGCCACAGCCAGGCCAATGCCATCATGGAAAGGCTGACGGGGACGCCGACCAGCATCCACTGGGCAAAGCCGATGTCGATGTTCTGCTCGTTGAGCAGATAGCCTGCCAGCAGCGCGTTGGGCGGCGTGCCGATCAGAGTGGCGATACCGCCGATGCTAGCGGAGTAGGCGATGGCCAGCAGCAGCGCGGTGGCGTAGCGCGCAAGCTCTTTGGGGTCGCTGTCATCGAGCAGGGTGATCACCGACATGCCGATGGGCAGCATCATGATCGACGTTGCGGTGTTGGAGACCCACATGCTCAAAAAGCCAGTCGCCAGCATAAAGCCGGCAATCTGGCGCCGGGGCTGGGCGCCGACGAGGCGCAGTACCAGCAGGGCAATGCGCCGATGCAAGTCCCAGCGCTGCATGGCGATGCCGATCAGAAAGCCGCCCAGGAACAAGAAGATGATGGGGTTGGCGTAGCTGGCTGAGGTTGCCTTGACGGTGTCGATCCCGAACGCCGGCACCAGCACCAGGGGCAGCAGCGACGTGGCCGGAATCGGGATGGCCTCGGTGGACCACCAGGTCGCCATCAGCAGGGCAATGCCCAGGCACGACCAGGCGGCCTCCGACATGCCGGCCGGGGCCGGCAAAATCCATGTTATCAGCAGCCACAATGGCCCCAGAATCAGGCCGATACGTGCAGCAGTGCCTGAACCGGAAGCGTTTTCGTGCGCTTCTTCATGCTCTCCCATGTTGTGTCTCCCGGAGTGTCTTGCGGCTGCCCGAGGCGAACGTCGCTGGCCGGCTCAGTGGGGCCGGCGCACACGCAGGGCAGCGAGTTTCTGTTCGCCGCGCTCAAGGGCGCGAGTGATGGCGGCGCTGCTTTTACGCGCAATAGGCGTACACAGCACCCAGGGTAGCAGCAGCACGATGGACAGCGAACCGACGAGCACGTCGCTTAGCCAGTGCGCACCTGCCATGACCCGGGGCACCACCGCACAGGCTACCAGCAGCAGACTGGCAATGCGCGTGGCACGGTCGCCGAAGGCGAGCATAAAGGCGGCAAATATCATCGCCATGATGCCGTGATCGCCGGGGAAGCTGTTGCCGGCCTGATCCTTGGTGGCAAAGTGCACGAGCTGCGAAAGCAGGTTGGCGTCGTCGAATACCTTCGTCGGGCTGGGGTGGGAGTAGGTAATCAGGTTGCGCACCAGCTCGTTCATCAGCCCGGCGGTGATCAGCATGGTTACGCCGATGCCGAACCAGCGCCGATACCCACCTCGCCTGTCGCGGTAGCTGGCGCTGACCATGATCGCCAGCATGGCGAACATGATGACCATGTCAAACTTGCGGTTGTTGAGCGCGGCAAGAAGCATGGTCCAGCGCGGGTTGTCGACGCTGATGGTGTGATTGAAAAACCAGAAAACGGCGTCGTCAAGGTAGGCCCAGACGGTAAACGACGGTAGCGCCCAGCTGAGCAGCAGGGCAGCGCCGAGGGCATTGAGGATCAGGATTCGGCGAGCGGGCATGGCTGTCTCCGAGGCGCAACGGATAAAAAATCCCGCCGGCTTCCAAAGCAGGAGGTTAGCAACGGGAGATAGCTATTCTCCCGTTAAAAACACCGTTTTAAAACCGGCGGGCGTTACTTTATCAGCTTAGCGGTTAGTCCGCTAACTTTAACCCTCGGGAAAGCCGCGGCGGCGCCTTGCCCGGGGCTTATTCCTCGTCTTCCTCATCGCTTTGCGGCGCTTCGCTGCCCTGGTGGCCAAGGGGCCGGGCGTTATCCAGCCGCGGGTGGTTATCCAAAAAGGCGCGGTCGAGGTCGGGCATTTTGTCCAGCGCCTGAATGGTATGGGTCAGGGCGTGGACGGCGGCGAGCACGTCGCCGGTGTTGCCGGTTTCCGAGATGGTGTGCATGTTGCGGATGGGAAAGCCGATGGAGGTTGCCGCGCAGTCGACGCTTGCCAGCACCCCGGCCATGCCGTCGGTGCCGGTATCCACGCCGACGATGTCGCGCTGCAGCGGAATGTCGTGTTCGCCGGCGGCCTGGGCAATCACGCGGTTGAGCTGTTCGCTGGCGATCGAGCCCACCGACATGGTGAAGCCCTTGCCCATTTCCAGCGGCTGCATGCGCTTGTCGCCGATGCCCGGCGCGGCCACATAGTCGTGGTTGACGTCAACGCCGATCAGCGCGTCGGGCTTGAGCTCGCCGGCCAGCACCCGGCTGCCGAAGCGGCCGATTTCCTCGTAGCTGGCGATGGCGAACATCACCCGCACCTGCTCGGTACCGCCGGCCTCGGCGATCAGCCTTGCCACTTCGGCCGTAGCAAAGCAGCCCAGGCCGTTATCCAGGTAGGCGCCGTAGAAGGTGTCCGGGCTGAAGCCTTCGCGGATCGGGCGGTTGAAGATGATCGAATCGCCCGGGCGTACGCCGAGGTTTTCCACCTGCTGCTTCTTGTTGTCGCCGTGGATCTGCAGGTCGAGATAGATCTGTTCTTTCTTGATGCCCTTGTCGCCGGTGCGCTGGGCCGGATCGGAAAAGTGGATGGCGCCCAGCGCTTCCACCGTGCCGCCCTCCAGGCAGCGGTATTCGCCGGGTTTTTCCGGGTCTTCGCTGAACAGCTTGACCTCGTGGCCGATGAGCACCGTGGGCAAGAACGAGTCGGTGTTGATCCAGACCTTGCCGTCCTCGCCGATGGAGCGCACCTGCATGCGGATCTTGTCGGCGTGGCCGATGAGCATCAGCTTGAACATGTCGTCGCGCCCGGGGTGGGTATCGAGCACCACGCCGGCGTTGCCCTTGAACTGATGCAGGTGCCAGCCGTTGGGTGCAAAGCTTTCGAAGTGTGGCTTGAGCACGCCGTAGGTCATGGCGGCTTCCAGACCCACGGGGCTGGGGGCGGCGAGGATGTCGCGCATCAGGGAAAACTGCGCGTCGGGCATGGGCTGTTTCCAGGGGGCTTGGGTCTGACTCATGGTGACTCCTTATTCCGGGTGAGTCCGGATGGGCGCGCCGGCGGTGCCGGCCGTTGTATGGCAGATGCTGTATGGCAAGTATGGCATGACCTGCCAAGCCTCATCTGTGATAACAGATGGGGGCGTAAAAGGCAGAACCCAAGGCGGGGCAGGTGGTGGGCCATAGGCGGGGCGCTACGGGTGGGGTAAAATCGCCTACAATACGGCGCACAGGCCATGGCCGGGAAACGGACGCAAATAACGGAGTATCCATGACGACGTCACAACAACCACGCGCGCAGTGGCTGGGCCGCTGGGGCTTTCTACTCGCGGCCACCGGCTCGGCGGTGGGGCTGGGGAACATCTGGAAATTTCCCTATATTACCGGTGAATTCGGCGGTGGCGCTTTTGTGCTGGTCTATCTGGTGTGCATATTCGCCGTGGGCGTGCCGGTGATGATGACCGAGATTGCCCTTGGGCGGCGCGGGCGCGGCAGTCCCGTGGATGCCATCCGCCGCGTGGTGAACGAGTCCGGGAGCGGCTCGGTGTGGGCGCTGGTGGGCTGGATGGGCATGCTTTGCGGCTTCATGGTGCTGTCGTTTTACGTGGTGGTGGCCGGCTGGTCGTTCGCCTACGTGTGGAAGATGCTCACCGGCGGCATCAGCGGCTCAAGCGTGGACGACATGGTGGCGGTATTTACCGCCAACAACCAGAATCCGCTCAGCCTCGGGTTCTGGAGTACGCTGGTGACCGTGGCCACCATGTTCATCGTCGGCAAGGGCGTCCAGAAAGGCATCGAAAGAAGCGTCGGCTGGATGATGCCGGGGCTGGTGCTGATGCTGCTGGTGCTGATTGTTTACGGGCTGTTTTCCGGCGGTTTCGGTGAGGCGGTGCGCTTTCTGTTTGCCTTTGACGCCGGCAGCCTGTCAAGTGCAGGGATGCTGGCGGCGCTGGGGCACGCCTTTTTTACCCTGTCGCTTGCCTCCGGCGCGATTCTGACCTACGGCAGCTACCTGCCCAAAAGCGCCTCTATCGGGCGCACCGCCATCGGTGTGGCCATTGCCGATACCATTGTGGCGCTGATGGCGGGGCTGGCCATTTTCCCGGCGATTTTCGCCAACGGCATGGACCCGGGCGAAGGCCCGGGGCTGATCTTCATGAGCCTGCCGCTGGCGTTTCAGTCGATGCCTTTTGGCACCCTGTTCGGGGTGCTGTTCTTTATCATGCTGTCCATGGCCGCGCTGACGTCGTCGATCTCGATGATCGAGGCCACGCTCTCCTGGCTGTGCGACAATAAGGGGCTGTCGCGCCCCCAGGCCGCCTGGAGCGCGGGTATCGCGCTGTGGCTGGTCAGCACCCTTGCCATGCTGTCGTTTAACGTCGGCGCCGACTGGACGCTTCTGGGCAGAAACTTCTTTGACTGGCTCGACTATCTGACGTCGCGCTTTTTGATGCCGCTGGGCGGGCTTGGCATGGTAGTGCTGGCGGGATTTGTGCTCAAAAGCCAAACGTTTCGCGACGAGCTTTCGCTGCCGCCGGCACTCTATGCCGCCTGGCTTTTTATGGTGCGCTACGTAAGCCCCTTGGGCATCGTGGTGATCTTTATCAACGCGCTGGGGCTTTATCAGGTATCGCTTGCCGCGGACTGGCCGTGGCTGCTGGGCATTCTGGTGGCCATGGTGGTGGCCGGCGAGGCGTTGAGCCCAAGGCTTGGCCGGGCGCCGGCAGCGCGCTAGCGCAAAAGCCAGGCGGCCACCGCCAACGCGGCAATCACGGCGATGAAAAAGACCCGGTTGCGGGCGGCGGTATCGCGGCGTGGCTTCATGACGAGCTCCTTGAGGATGGATGACAATGAACAGCACGATGGTGCAAGACAGTGCCGGCATGGTAGACGCTGGCGCGGCGGACGTCACTTCGCTTTCGCTGGCCGAGGGTCGGGTGGCGGCGCTTGCCTGGGGGCGCGAGCAGGCGCCGGTGTGGCTGGCGCTGCACGGCTGGCTGGATAACGCCGCGAGCTTCTCGCGCCTGGGGCCGCTGCTCGCCGAGAGGCTGGATATACGCCTGGTGGCGCTGGATTTTCGTGGCCACGGCCTGTCCGCCGCCAATGAAGGCGCCACCGACGACTACGCCCTCTGGGACTACGGCCACGACGTGCTCGACGCTATGGACACCCTGGGGCTCGACGACGCCGTGCTGGTCGGACACTCCATGGGCGCGGCGGTGGCCTGTCTGCTGGCCGCCGCGCTGCCCGAAAGGGTGCGCCGGCTGGTGCTGATCGACGGTTTGGGGATGCTCTCCACCGCCGCCGAAGATACCGCCTCCCAGCTGCGCCGCGGTTTTCTTGCCCACCGCATGCGCGCGTCGCGCATGCCCGGCTATGCGGACGTGGAAAGCGCCGTTGCCGCCCGGGTGGCCGGCGGCGTCACGCCCATCGACGCCGATACCGCCGCGCCGCTGGTCGAGCGCAACAGCCGCCGGCTGGAAGACGGGCGTGTGACCCTGCGTACTGACAGCCGGCTGCTCAAGCCCTCGCCGGTGCGCTTTACCCCGGCCCAGGTGCTGGCGCTGCTGGCCGATATTCGCTGCCCGGTGCAGCTGGTGGAGGGCGATGAGGGCATTCTCGGCGAGCGCGCCTTTGCGGCAAAGGCCCGGGGAGCGGTGCCTGACCTCACCCGCCATGTGGTGCCCGGCGGGCATCATCTGCATCTGGAACGCGACCGCGTTGACGCCGTGGCCGACGCGGTCGTCAACGGCTGCCCGGTCGGCAAGGCGGTGAGCTAAGGCGTCATGAGCGAACAAGCGAAGGCCAGCCGGTGCAAGGTGGCGCTGGTGCTGGGCAGCGGCGGGGCCCGGGGCTATGCCCACATCGGCGTGATCGACGCCCTGGAAGCCCGGGGGTTTGAGATCGTCTCCATCGCCGGCTGCTCGATGGGGGCGCTGGTCGGCGGCATCTACGCCGCGGGCAAGCTGCCCGAGTATCGCAAGTGGGTGAGCCAGCTGGACTACCTGGACGTGCTGCGGCTGGTGGACGTGACCTGGAGCCCCATGGGTGCCATGCGCGCCGACAAGGTAATGGACAAGCTGGACGCCATGATCCACGGCATCCGCCTGGAAGAGCTGCCGATTCCGGTGACCACGGTGGCCACCGACCTGATACGCCAGCGCGAGGTGTGGTTTCAGAACGGCCCGCTGCTTCGCGCCATTCGCGCCTCCATTGCCGTGCCCGGGGTGATTACGCCGGTGAACCTGGGCGATCAGGTGCTGGTGGACGGCGGCCTGCTCAATCCGCTGCCGCTGATGCCGGTGCTGGCCGCCCACGAAGCGGATATCGTGGTGGCGGTCAACGCCACGGCCCATAGCGCCCGGGCGGTCACGCTCGAAGAGATGCTGCCGGAAAGACCCGCCGAGCGGGTGGTGGACATGAGCGAAAATGCCCAGGTGGTCAGCCGCTGGGTGGGCGAGGTGCGCGCAGCGACCCGCCGCCTGTGGCAGGGGCTTGGCAGCCTCGGCGGCGAGAGGAGCGACGACGATGCCGAGGCGCGGGGCAAGCGCGAATGGGGCAAGCTGGACATGATCCTTGAATCCTTCGACATTACCCAGGCCGCGCTTGCCAAGTACAAGATTGCCGGCTACCCGCCCGACGTGCTGATCGACGTGCCCAAGACCGTGTGCAGCGCCTACGAGTTTCACCGCGCGGAGGATCTGATCCGGCTGGGACGCCACCTGGGCGACGACGCCCTGAAGCATCATCTAAGCAGCGACGCCCGCGCGCAGCTGCCCTGCGCCGACGACCCGCCGGTCGGCGGCGACTAGCCGCGGCCGGGCTTTTTCAGCAGCACGTAAAGGGCGCCGGTGCCGCCGTCGGCGTCCGTCGCCGAGCAGAACGCCAGCACGCCGGGCCACTCTCGCAGCCAGGCGTTGGTGTGGCTTTTGAGTACGGGAAAGTCCGCGGTGGCGCCCCAGGCCTTGCCGTGAACCACGATCACGCAGCGCAGCCCCCGGGCAGAGGCGTCGCGCAGGAAGCTTTCAAGCTCCAGGCGGGCCTCTTCCAGGGTATAGCCGTGCAGATCAAGCCCCGCCTGCCAGGCCGTCCGGCCGCGCTTCAGCTGGCTCAGGGTGCGCCAGGGCAGGTCCGGCAGCGAGAATTCCAGATATTCCGAGGGGCGCACGGCCTCGACCCGGCCGTCCGAGGTGCGCCCGGTGGCGTTCAGCGTCTGGCTCTCGACCGCTGCCTTGCGCCGCGCCGCCTTGTCGGCAATCGCCGGTTTGGGTTTGCCGGTATCCGCGCGGTTGGTGTTCAGGCGTCGCACCCCGGCGGCTTCGAGCGCCTGGCGAAAGGCGTTGAAGTCATCGTCATGAGGCGGGTCGTCGTCGGGCAGGTGGCGGCGGCGGTTCATGGCAGGCTCGGCGTCCAAAGGGCAAATCGCAGGAAAATGTCTCGCAAGGGGCACAGTATAGCGTGACAGGCGCCGCTGTGAACCGGCCGGCGCGAAAGGTACAATCAACGCTTTGCCGCGCGCTAATGCTATCGCCATCTTGACCGCCCGAGGAGTCATCGTGACCCGCCTGCCCTCTGCTGCCCGCCATACGCCCCGCTTCGCCTCGACGCTTGCCCAGTCCGACGCCGCGCTTGCCGCCGGGCTGCCCCGGCTGCGCGACTGCGTGCGCTGGGTGACCAGTGAGTTTCATCTGGCCGGGCTCTACTACGGCCACGGTACGGACTCCGCCTGGGACGAAGCCGTGGCGCTGACGCTTGGCGCGCTGCATCTGCCCTGGGACGTGGACCCGGCGGTGCTCGACGCCACGCTACTGCCCGTGGAGCGAGCGCGCATCGTGGCGCTGGCACGCAAGCGAATCACCCGCCGCGAGCCGCTGGCCTATCTGCTGGGCGAGGCGTTTTTCGCCGGCCTGGCGTTCAACGTCGACGAGCGCGTGCTGATCCCGCGCTCGCCGATTGCCGAGCTCATCGAAGACGGTTTCAGCGCCTTTTTTGGCGACGAGCCGCCGGCCCGGGTACTGGACCTGTGTACCGGCTCGGGCTGCATCGGCATCGCCACCGCGCAGTATCTGCCGACCTGCGAAGTAACGCTGACCGATCTCAGCCGGGAAGCGCTGGCGGTGGCGAAGGAAAACATCACCCGCCACGACGTCGGCGACCGGGTTCGCGCGGTGGAAGCCGACGTCTTTGACGGCCTGGCCGGGCAGCGCTTCGAGCTGATCGTCGCCAACCCGCCCTACGTCGATGCCTGGGATCTGGCCACCATGCCGGCGGAGTTTCGCCACGAGCCTGCGCTTGCGCTGGGGGCAGGCCGCGACGGCCTGGACATCGTTCGGCGCATGCTGCGCGAGGCGCGCGGCTATCTGACCGACGACGGCTGGCTGATCGTGGAAGTCGGCAACTCTGATCGCCACCTGGAAGCGGCCTTTCCCGACGTGCCCTTCATGTGGCTGGAATTCGAGCGCGGCGGGCAGGGCGTGTTTGCGCTCTCCGCCGCTGAACTCGACGCCCGTGCGGCGTCTTTCGCGTGAGGACATAACGCCCATGTCAGGCAATACCTTTGGCAAACTGTTTACCGTGACCACCTTCGGCGAAAGCCACGGCGAGGCCCTTGGCGCCATTATCGACGGCTGCCCGCCGGGGACACCGCTGTGCGAGGAGGATTTGCAGCGCGACCTTGACCGCCGCCGGCCGGGCAGCTCGCGCCATACCACCCAGCGCCGGGAAGCCGACCGGGTGCGGATCCTTTCCGGCGTGTTCGAAGGCGAAACCACCGGCACGCCCATCGGCCTTTTGATCGAAAACACCGACCAGCGCTCAAAGGACTACTCGAAGATCAAGGACCAGTTCCGTCCGGCCCACGCCGACTACACCTATCACCACAAGTACGGCCGCCGGGACTACCGCGGCGGCGGACGCTCAAGCGCCCGGGAAACCGCCATGCGCGTGGCCGCCGGCGCCATCGCCAAGAAATACCTGGCCGCCCGGGGCGTGGTGATCCGCGGCTACATGAGCAGGCTTGGGCCGCTGGAGATTGCCTTCAACGACTGGGACGCCGTGGAGCAGAACGCGTTTTTCTGCCCCGATGCCGAGCGCGTGCCCGAGCTTGAGGCGTTTATGGATCAGCTGCGCCGGGATCAGGATTCCGCGGGCGCGGAAATTACCGTGATCGCCGAAGGCGTGCCGGTGGGCCTGGGCGAGCCGGTGTTTGACCGCCTGGATGCCGACATCGCCCACGCCCTGATGGGCATCAACGCGGTGAAGGGGGTCGAAATCGGCGCGGGATTTGCGGCGGTCAGCCAGCGCGGCAGCGAACACCGCGATGAAATGACTCCGGGCGACGGCTTTTTGACCAACAACGCCGGCGGCGTGCTGGGCGGTATTTCCAGCGGCCAGCCGGTGGTGGCCCGGCTGGCGCTGAAGCCCACCTCCAGCATTACCACCCCCGGGCGCTCGGTGAACGTCCAGGGCGAGGCCGTCGAGGTGGTGACCAAGGGCCGCCACGACCCCTGCGTGGGCATCCGCGCCACGCCCATTGCCGAGGCCATGCTGGCGCTTGTGCTGATGGATCACTGGCTGCGTCAGCGCGGCCAGAACGGCGAGGTGGGCTAGCGCCGCGAGCTGTCCGGACCGGCGGGCGCCCGACGCCGGCGCACAAGGCCCGGTATCACCAGCGCGCCGGCCAGCAGCCAGGCCGGCCAGCTGCCGAGCCGGGTAAAGGGCGTAAGCCCTTCCATGGCGTAAAATTCGCCGGTGAGGCTGGCGGTTTCAAACTGTGGCGCCCGGGCTTCGACCTTGCCCTGAGGGTTGATGATGGCGGTAATGCCGTTGCTGGTAGCGCGCAGCACGTAGCGGCCGTTTTCCCGGGCGCGCAGCCGCGCCATCTGCAGGTGCTGGTGGGGGCCGATGGAGCCGCCGAACCAGGTGTCGTTGGAGACGGTAATCAGCGCGTCGCTGTGCCGGGCGCGCTCGGCGACCAGCTGGGGATAGATGATTTCGTAGCAGATGGCGTTGCCCAGCGCCGTCCCCGCGGCGCGCATGGGCGCCTGCTCGCTGGCGCCGGAGGCAAAGGTCGACATCGGCAGGTCAAAAAAGTCGATGGTGCCGCGTAGCACGCTTTCCAGCGGCAGGTATTCGCCAAAGGGGACCAGGTGTTCTTTCTGGTAGCTGCCCTTAACGTCGCCCACCCCGACCACGCTGTTGAAGTACTGCCCGGCCTCGTTGCGCTGGACGATGCCGGTCATCAGCGCGGTATCCGGCGCCAGGTTGGCCTGCACCCGGGAAAGCACGGCCCGGGCGTCGCCCTCGGCCATGGGCAGCGCGGTTTCCGGCCACAGGATCAGATCGACGTCATCCTCGACTTGCCGGGTCAGCCTGGCGTAGGTGTTGGCGGCTTCGCGCTGGCCTTCGGCCGTCCACTTGGTCAGCTGGGAAAGGTTGCCCTGAAGAAGGGCAACCCGGGTGGGCTCGGCGTCGGCCCGGTGCGTCCACTGGCCGGGCAGGGCGAGCGGCACAAGCCAGATGGCGGCAAGGGGCGCTACCGCCCAGACGCGGCGGTAGAGCGCGAGCTCGGCCAGCAGAGTGCCGCTGAGAGCGACCAGCAGCGAGAGGAGGTAAACCCCGCCCACCGGGGCAAAGCCTGCAAGCGGCGAGTCCACGTGGCTTGAGCCCAGCAGCAGCCAGGGAAAGCCGGTAAACAGGTAGGTGCGCAGCACCTCGCCCAGCACCCAGATGCCGGCAAAGCTTAAAAACGCCAGCCGCGGCGTGAAAAACCGCCGGTAAAGCCACAGCGTCGCGGCAAAGAACAGCGCCAGCACGGCGACGAACAGCGCGGTGAGAAACACCGCCAGCGGCACGCCGGTATAGCCGTAGTCGTGGATCGAGACGTAGACCCAGGACGTGCCGCTGGCAAAGAGTCCCACGCCGTAGAGCCACCCCTTGAGCGCCGCCTGGAAAGGCGTCAGGCGGTAGAGGCCGGTGTACACCAGCGCGATGGCCACGGGGGCCAGCCACCAGAGGTAAAACGGCGAAGCGGTCAGGGTGGTGAACACGCCGGCGATCAGCGCAGCCACAAGCTGGCCGTAAAGGGCCAGCGGGTGACGGCTAACAAGGGGGTCCTTCATCAAGCGGTATCCTGTGCAAACGCCGGTCAGGCGTCGGGAGAGGCGGGGGTATCGCCCGGGTCGGGCGCGACTTCGATCAGGCGGATGCGGCGGTTGTCGGCGTTGAGCACGGTAAAGCAGTAGCCGCCAATGCAGGTCTGTTCGCCGCGCCGGGGCAGGTGGCCGAACTGCTGCATCACCAGTCCGCCCAGGGTATCGAACTCGTCGTCGCTGAAGCCGGTGTCAAAGCGCGCGTTGAAGTCGTCGATGGGGGTCAGCGCGCGCACCGCAAAGCGGCCGTCGTCGAGCGGGCGGATATCGTCGTCTTCGTCGGTGTCGTGCTCGTCCTCGATATCGCCGACGATCTGCTCAAGAATATCCTCGATGGTGATGATGCCGGCGGTGCCGCCGTATTCGTCGACGACCACGGCCATGTGGTTGTGGGTGTCGCGAAACTCCTTGAGCAGGCTGTTCAGCCGTTTGGACTCGGGCACGAACATGGCCGGGCGCAGCACCTCGTCGAGCTTGAAGGTGTCGCGCTGCTGCTGGGGGCGCGAGAGCAGCGGCAGCAGATCCTTGGCCAGCAGCACCCCCTTGACGTCGTCGAGGTTGTCGCCGATGACCGGGTAGCGCGAATGGCCGGTTTCCTCGATCAGCGGCAGATAGCCCTCTACCGGCTGGTCGAGGGTGATGGCCACCACCCGGGAGCGCGGAATGAGTATTTCGCGCACCTGCTGGTCGCTGATATGCAGGGCGCCTTCGATGATCGTCAGGGCGTCCTGGTCCAGCTTGAGCCGCCCTGCGGTATCGCGCAGGAAAGCCATCAGCTCGTCGCGTGAATGCAGGTCGTCGCCGTCTCCGGAAAAGGCGCCAAAGAGCTTGCCCATCCAGTTTTTGGACGTTGACGTGCTCGATCGGTCGTCGCTCATGCGCGGGTTCCCTTGTGGTATCGCGTTGGATGATATCGCACGGGGGCCGTGCGACAGGGGCGATGGCATGACGTCAGCCGGCGGCGTAGGGGTCGGCAATACCGAACCCTGCGAGTATCTCGCGCTCCAGCTGCTCCATGACGTCGGCTTCATCGTCGTCAACATGATCATACCCCAGCAGGTGCAGGGTGCCATGTACCACCATATGGGCATAGTGATCGGCGAGCGCCTTGCGCTGGGCGTGCGCTTCGTCGGCTACCACGGCGTGGCAGATGACCAGATCCCCCAAGAGCCCCAGATGAATCCCGGGCGGCGCCTCGAACGGAAACGAGAGCACGTTGGTGGGCTTGTCCCGGCCGCGGTAGTCGCGGTTGAGCGACTGACTTTCCTCCGCCGTGACAAAGCGCACGGTGAGCTCGTTGCCGGGGCTGTCCGGGTGGTGCGCCAGCACGCCGCCGGCCCAGCGCGCAAGGGCCGGCTGGCCGGGAAGCGCGGCGTCTGCGGGGGCCGTGACCGCGACCTGGCGGTCGATGACGGCGCCGGGCGAGGGGACACTGCGTTGGGGCTGGCTCATAAGGAGCCGTCGCGGGCCCGGAGGCGTTCCTCGCGCTCCTGCTTGCGCTGTTCGTGGCGCCTGCGCTCCTCGGCTTCTTCCCGGGACTCGAACTCGTCGTAGGCCTCGATAATGCGCTGTACCAGCGGGTGGCGGACGACGTCCTTGGCGGCAAAGTGGGTGGTGCCGATGCCGGGGGTTTCCTTGAGCACGTCGAGCACCTGAATCAGCCCCGAGCGCTGGCCCTTGGGCAGGTCGACCTGGGTCACGTCGCCGGTGATCACCGCGGTGGAGCCAAAGCCGATCCGGGTGAGGAACATCTTCATCTGCTCGGGCGTGGTGTTCTGACTTTCATCCAGAATGATGTAGGCGTTGTTCAGCGTGCGCCCGCGCATGTAGGCCAGCGGCGCGATCTCGATGATCTGGCGCTCGATGAGCTTGGCGACCTGCTCAAAGCCGATCATCTCGTAGAGCGCGTCGTACAGCGGGCGCAGGTAGGGGTCGATCTTCTGGGCGAGATCGCCCGGTAGAAAGCCGAGTTTTTCCCCGGCTTCCACCGCCGGGCGCACCAGCAGAATGCGGCGCACTTCCTGCTGGTTGAGCGCTTCCACCGCGGCGGCTACGGCAAGATAGGTCTTGCCCGTACCCGCCGGGCCGATGCCGAAGTTGATGTCGTGTTCGCGCACGCTTGCGACGTAGCGCTGCTGATTGGCGCCGCGCGGCTTGATCACGGTGCGCGGCGTGCGGATCACGACGTCATCGTCGGGATCGCCGGCGTCTTCTTCTGCCAGCGCCTCGAGGCCGGATTCCTGCAGGAACAGGTGCACCGTATCGGCTTCCAGCTCGTGAGAGGCGGTCTCGCGATAGAGGTGCTCGAGCACGTTGGCCGCCGCCTTGATGCGGTTGGCGGCACCGGCCAGCTGAAAGACGTTGCCGCGATTGCGCAGGGTGATGTCCAGGCGGCTTTCGATCAGCTTCAGATGCTCATCCTGCTGGCCGCAAAGGCTCGCGAGCCGCTGGGGATCGTTGGGTTCGAGGCTTAGGGTGATGATGCGGTTGGCCTGAGATGATGGCTGGCTCAAGAGAGGAAAACCCGTCGGTTGTTAAATGTGACCCCAGCTTACTGCCCCGAACGGTGTCGGGGCAATTATGCCGGGGCAGGGGAGGCGCGAGGCCGGATCAGTAGCGTTCGGGTGAGGCCAGCTCGCCGCGCAGCGAGTTGGGCAGCGCCTCGACGACGTCGACGTCGACGAAATAGCCGATCAGCTCGGTGGGGTTGGCGGCGCGGAAGTTGACCACGCGGTTGTTCTCGGTGCGCCCGGAGAGCTCGCCGGGGTCCTTGGGCGAAAAGCCCGACACCAGAATCCGCTGGGTGGTGCCGACCATCCGCCGGCTGATCTGGCCGGCCTGCTGCAGAATGCGCTGCTGGAGAATGGCCAGGCGTTCCTTCTTCACGCTTTCCGGCGTTTCGTCCGGTAGGGAGGCGGCAGGGGTGCCCGGGCGAGCGGAGTAGACAAAGCTGAAGGAGTGATCAAAGCCGATGCGCCCGATCAGCTCCATGGTGTCGGTGAAGTCCTGCTCGGTTTCGCCGGGAAAGCCGATGATGAAGTCCGAAGAGAAGCTGATATCCGGGCGGTTGGCGCGGATGCGCTCCATCTTGTCGATGTACTCTTCCGCGGTATGCCCGCGCTTCATGGCGGCAAGGATGTTGTTGGCGCCGGACTGCACCGGCAGGTGCAGGTGGCTCACCAGCTCGGGAATCTCGGCAAACGCCTCGATCAGGCTGTCGCTGAATTCCACCGGGTGCGAGGTGGTGAAGCGGATGCGGTCGATGCCGTCGATGGCTGCCACGCTTGCGATCAGCTCGGCCAGGTCGATTTCATCGCCCAGGTCATCTTCACCGCGGTAGGCGTTGACGTTCTGGCCCAGCAGGTTGATTTCGCGCACGCCCTGGTCGGCCAGGTGCATGACTTCGTCGATGACCGCATCGAACGGACGCGAGACTTCTTCGCCCCGGGTGTAGGGCACCACGCAGAAGCTGCAGTACTTGGAGCAGCCTTCCATGATCGAGACAAAGGCCGTGGCGCCGTCGGCGTGGGGCTTGGGCAGGTGATCGAACTTCTCGATTTCGGGAAAGGTGACGTCCACCGCGGCGATCTGGTTGTCGCGGTGCTTGTCGAGCATGCCGGGCACCCGGTGCAGGGTCTGGGGGCCGAATACCATGTCGACCTGGGGGGCGCGCTTGCGCAGGGCCTCGCCTTCCTGGCTGGCCACGCAGCCGCCTACGCCAATCACCAGATTGGGATTGGCCTGCTTGAGTTTTTTCCAGCGTCCCAGCTGGTGAAACACCTTTTCCTGGGCCTTTTCCCGGATCGAGCAGGTATTGAGCAAAATGACGTCGGCATCCTGCTCGCTGTCGGTGAGCTCAAGCTGGTGCGACTCGCCGAGCATGTCCGCCATGCGCGCCGAGTCGTACTCGTTCATTTGGCAGCCGTGCGTTTTGATGAAAAGCTTCTTCGCCATCGGTACCTGTGATCTATGGGTCGTCAAGGGACGAGGATGAATGGTGGCGCGGCGCCGCCGCGTTTTGTGCCTGGGCACATTATACGGATACGGGCGGGGCTCTGCTAGCATCCGGCAAAACCGTACTTGACTCGCCGTGCGTGACGGGTATACTACGCAGCGTGTTTCAGCGGATCCCCGATAGCTCAGCCGGTAGAGCAAATGACTGTTAATCATTGGGTCGCAGGTTCGAATCCTGCTCGGGGAGCCAGACACATCGCACGCGCTGCACGATTCCCCGATAGCTCAGCCGGTAGAGCAAATGACTGTTAATCATTGGGTCGCAGGTTCGAATCCTGCTCGGGGAGCCAGCCACCGCGGTATTCAATCGATCCCCTTCGATTGCGAAGTTAACTACTCTGTCTTCTGTTACATCGTCGTCTCCTGACCACGGTTTTTCGCGTGTCTGTTTACTTTCTTCTCCCCGTTTTGCGTCGCACGCTGACGTTACCTGTCTGGTCGTCCCTATCAGCGATTAGCCCGATCGGCCAAGATTAACCTTGGCATTCCTGAGTATGTGTAGAGGCATCCGGGTAGGGTGAGACCAATTCTTCCAGATCATTTGTGTCCCTTGCCTGTGACACTTTCATGGCGGGTTCTTCTCTGCCTTTTTTCTGTGTCTTTCTCCGTGTTGGCGTTATCGATGCCGCCGCTGTAGAGGCCGTCGGGTATGACGGCGTCTTCTTTGAACTTTATTTCCAGTTCGCGCAGGCGCAGCGATGAAGGCATATAGTCGGCCTCGACTTTATTGCCGTGCCGGTCGAAGCCTTTGGCTTCGTAGCAGCCGTCATCAACCTTGATACGGCGCACTTCCCAGCCTTTATCTTCGAGCTGTTGGCGCAAGGCATCGCGCGGTTGCCAATCGGCTACCGGATCCTTGCAGCCATGGCTTGCCTGGACGATGTTCGCGATGAGCAGTGCGCAAAGCGTCGCGGTTGTTTGCCATAGAGTTTTCATGGTTATGATCCTCTGGGGCTGAGACATACGGTTACTGTAGCCTGCTATCCTGACAGCAGTCTGACACGGCGCCGGGGAATTTGAGGCTCGGACGGGCCGTCTCGTTCAGCTAGGGTGTGTTAACAATCATTAGTTTCGTTTAAACTGATTTAGTATTCATAGATTTTGGTGGGCCATGAGTCGGTTGAAGTTACGCGATGATCAGTGGGAGCGAATCGAGCACCTGCTCCCCGGCAAAGCCTCAGACTGTGGGGTAACTGCCAAGGACAATCGCCTGTTCGTGGAAGCCGTGCTCTGGATCGCTCGGACCGGCGCCCCGTGGCGTGATCTTCCCGAATCTTTTGGGCGCTGGCACACCGTCTACATGCGGTATAACCGTTGGTCACGAAAGGGCGTTTGGCAGCGTATTTTTGACACAGTAGCCGACGATCCCGATCTAGAGCAGCTGATGATCGACGGTAGCATCGTCAGGGTGCACCAGCATGGAGCGTCAAAAAAAACACGCAAGACGTCGAAGCCATGGGCAAATCTCGAGGCGGATTGAGCACCAAAATTCATGCCGCAGTCGATGCGTTAGGTAACCCAGTACGATTGGTTCTCACACCGGGCCAGGCGTCGGAGTATGGTGCTGCTCCCGCTCTACTGGAAGGTTTTTCCCCGCAAGCGGTGCTGGGCGACAAGGGGTATGACTCCACTGCTCTGCGGGACATGATTCAGGCCGCAGGTGCCGAGCCGGTGATTCCTCCGAAAAAGAATCGTTTGGCGCGCATTGAAGTAGACTGGCACTGTTACCAAGATCGCAATCTGGTGGAGAGGTTCTTTCAGAAAATCAAGAAGTTCCGGCGGTTATCTACACGCTATGAGCGACTGGCAAGAAACTACCAGTCACTCCTCTGCCTCGTGTCAGCCGCCATATGGCTGGCCTAATTGTTAACGACCCCTAGTCGTCAGGTCGATCCGTTAGGCTTAGCGTACCGCTGATGTTAGAAGGATGTGGGAGATGCGCATATTACTGCTCGAGGACGCCTCCGCGCTAGGCGAAGTCGTGCGCGATCAGATAGCCGAAGAAGGCCACGCGGTGGACTGGATGCAAACGCTTGGCGAGGCCCAGGCATGCCTTGCGACCACCGCTTACAACCTGCTGCTGCTCGACCTTCTGCTGCCCGATGGAAACGGGCTCGATTTGTTAAAGCATTGCCGTCGTGCCGGCAACACGACGCCGGTGATTATTCTGACAGCGCGGGATCAGATTTCCGATCGTATCGCCGGCTTGAATGCCGGCGCGGATGATTACCTTGTCAAACCCTTCGACCTGTCGGAATTGTCGGCACGGATCGCTGCCGTGGCGCGGCGTTATGCGGGTAACCCGAACCCCCTGATTACAGTGGGCGAACTGGAGGTCGATCTGGTCAACCATTCGCTACGTCGTGGCGGGCATGACATTGAGCTGACCGCCCGGGAGTGGGCGCTGTTTGAGGCATTCATGCAACGCCCTGAGGCACTGCTATCCCGCTCCCAACTCGAAGATTGTTTATATGCCTTTGGTGCCGAGATCGAGAGCAACACTATCGAGGTCCATATCAGCCGTCTGCGCAAGAAACTGGGGCGTGACGTTATCGAGACGGTGCGTGGTATGGGTTACCGGCTGGGGCAGGCGTGAGACGCGCTACGAGTTTGCAGCGTCGTCTGGGGGTTGGCCTGACGCTGGGGACCACGCTGCTCTGGCTGTTTGTTGCTGTGGTAACGGCACTGATCGTTGAGGATACGCTGAACAAGACGCTCGATAGCGTCCTTGAAGAAGCAGCACAACGCCTCCTGTCGCTTGCCGTTGTTGAAATATTTAATCGCGAAGATTCCGATCTGCTTCAGCAGGTGGCGGCGCTGCACCCCCACGAGGAATACATCACCTACCTGGTGCGTGGAATGGACGGTGCCCCCTTGCTGGTGTCCCACGACATTGACCTCTCGGTCTTTCCCGAAACGCCTCAAACGGGACTGCGTAGTACCGCAACGCATCGGCTTTACGGTATCTCTGCGGTCAGCGATACCTTTTTTATTGAGGTGGCCGAGCCGTTGGCCTCACGCCGTCAGGCAAAATGGCAAACGATTGGCATGCTGTTCCTGCCGTTGGCGGGTCTGATTCCCCTGAGTTTGATCGGCATCTGGTGGTTTGTACGCCGTAGTCTACGCGGGGTGCTTGAGTATCGGACGATGCTCGAAGTCCGCGGCGCCGGCGACCTGTCGCCGGTGAGAGGCGAAAACTTGCCGGCCGAAATAGTGCCGATCGGTGAGGCAGTTAATCAGCTGTTAGAGCGTCTACGTCGAACGTTGGAGGCGGAACGCAGCTTTACCGCCAATAGCGCTCACGAGCTGCGTACGCCCCTGGCCGCGACCCTGGCTCAGGTGCAGCGCCTGCGCCGGGAAGCGCCCGATGGGCCGATACAGGATCGGACGGAGCGAATTGAGGCCTCGCTGCGCGAGCTTTCGCGGCTGTCGGAGAAACTGATGCAGCTGGCCAAAGCGGAGAGCGGAGGGCTATTGGTCGAGAGTCCCGAGAATATCCTGCCGATTGTTACCCACCTCGTCGATGATTTTCAGCGCGCCACCGAAACGCCTCTGATGCTGTCGTTACCTAACGAAGCGTGTGTCATGTCATCGATTGATCCGGACGTGCTGGCCATCCTGCTGCGTAATCTGATTGAAAACGCCCTGAAGCACGGGCAGAAAGATCGGCCCGTCGAGGTCTGCGTGTTGGGGAATGGCCTGTTGCGCGTGATCAATGCGGGACCGGTAGTACCTGTGGAAGATCTCAACCGGCTGACGGATCGCTTTCAGCGGGCGAATACCCCCGCGGCAGGGTCCGGCCTGGGGCTTGCTATTGCCCATGCGATCGCCGTCGGGGCCGGTGCCACTTTGACCCTGGCTTCTCCTGCGTCGGGCAGGGTAGACGGGTTCGAGGCAAGCTTACGGCTCCCACACTGAGGCTGGGGTGTCCAGCTCGCCGGCGGGAATACGCACACCCTGGATGTGCCGAATATTGCCGAGATGGCGTCATGTCTTAAGCCTTCTGTCAGGTTGGATTGCGACCATAACGCCATGTCAATTTGGCATGGTTTGAAAAAAGCGATCACGACCTATAGGAGGGGAAAATGACTTATCATGACACACAGGGGCGTTACGGCGTCATCAGTCGTCTATTTCACTGGATAATGGCACTGTTTATCATTATTCAGTTCATGGCACTCGGTGGTTACATCAACGATGGAGAGCACTGGGTTGGTAACACGATCGTTCCTTGGCACGTAGATGTCGGTTTGCTACTGCTTGTTCTTGTGCCGCTCAGAATCATCTGGAGGCTAAGCCAGCAACAACAGCATGCCAAACCACAGGGCCAGGGTGTCATGGCATTGCTGGCTAAGGGTGGGCATCTGCTGCTCTACCTGTGCATGGTGTTGATTCCGGTAACAGGTGTTTTGCTCATGGTGGGAGGCGGTCACGGCCTTGGAGTTTTTGGCATCGAACTTGTTGCCCAGAGCGAGCAGGAAATCCCCTGGGCCGTCGCATTAGGCGAATGGCACGCTCAGATTTCCTGGCTGTTCGTCGCGCTGGTACTCGGTCATCTGGGGGCGGCGCTGTATCATCACTTCGTCAAACACGACGATACCCTTGTGCGTATGACGATAAAGCGCTTGGGGAATAGTTAACTATGTGCTCTTGATCGAGCGGTGAAGAGGTGCGCTACCCTAGAGGCATGCGAACCTTCGACACGATGAGGAAACCATCATGCAAGCCAAAATCAATCGCCAGGTACTCCTCGCCAAGCGTCCGCAAGGAAGGCCGCAGCGAGATGATTTTGAGGTGGTGGACGCCGAGGTGCCAAACCCAGGTGAAGGCGAAATGCTGATTCAGACGCTCTACCTGTCGGTGGACCCGGGGATGCGCAGTATGATGGAGGAGGGCAAGTCCCACACCGCTGCGTTTGAGTTGGGAAAGCCCTTGACCGGACGCTCGGTCGGGCGCGTTGTAGCGTCAAAGCTGAGCGGCTTTGCCGAGGGCGATTACGTTTATGAGCGGCTCGGCTGGCAGAACTACTCGCTATCCGACGGCAGCCAAGCCAAGAAGGTCGACCCCGACGCGGCACCCTTGTCGGCCTATCTGGGTATCGTTGGCGTACCGGGGTTCTGCGGGTATTTCGGCATGCTGGACATTGGCAAGCCTCAGGCCGAAGAAACGGTGGTCGTTTCTGGTGCTGCGGGTGCCGTGGGAATGGTTGCGGGGCAAATCGCCAAACGCCAGGGTTGTCGCGTGGTCGGCACAGCCGGCTCACCGGAGAAGGTTGCTTATCTGCGCGATGAGCTAGGCTTTGATGCGGTTCTCAACTACAAAAATACGGAAGATCTGGCGGCGGCGCTCAAGGACGCCTGCCCGGACGGTATCGACGTTTACTTTGATAACGTTGGCGGTGAGGTTACCCAGGCGGTGCTGTCGTTGATCAATTATCACGCGCGGATCGTGGTGTGTGGGCAGACGTCGCAGTATAACGCCACGTCTCTGGCAAGCGGCGCTGTTGCACCGCAGCTGTTGATCAAGAAAAGCGCCATGATGAAGGGCTTCGTGGTATACGACTACGCCGAGAGAAACGCCGAGGCCGTCGAGCACCTGGGTCAATGGATCAAGGACGGGACACTGCGCTACCGGGAAAACGTCGTCGACGGATTGGACAACGCTCCCCAGGCGTTTATCGATCTTTTTTCGAGTAAAAGCTTTGGCAAGCAGCTAGGGCGTGTTGACGTTTCACATTGGTAGCCATAAAAAGCCGCAGGCCAAGGCCACCATGCTTTCGTAGTTTCGCTTGAGCTTGTCGTAACGCGTTGCGATGGCGCGATACGGCTTCAATCGAGCAAAGGCATTCTCAACCAGATGCCGATAGCGATATAAGCCTCTGTCCAGATTGGCATTTCCTTTCTTTGAGTTGCGTTTACGTGGAATGACGGCAGCCATGCCCTTGGCTTCGATCTGTTCACGGATACGCTCGCTGTCATAGCCCTTGTCAGCCACCAATGCATCACCCGCTGGCAAATCGTCAATCAATGCCCGGGCTTCCGTGCTGTCGTGCACCTCACCCCCGGTTATTCTGAAGGTGATCGGTAGCCCATAGGCATCTACGGTCAAGTGGATCTTGCTGGTATTGCCTGCACGACTTTTGCCAATAGCTTCTGCGTCTTCCGTGGCAGCTCCGGTGCTGTCCTGGTGGGCCTTGACGTAGGAGCCATCAATGAACAGCCACTCAACATCAGGCTCCTCCACCAGAGAGCTGAAAAGCCTCATCAGCTTTCCACTCGCTGACCAGGCGTTAAAACGCTTGTAGACCGTGTTCCAGGGGCCAAACGTCTCCGGTAGGTCCCGCCACGGGCAGCCGGTGCGCATCCGATAAAGGATGCCTTCTATCGTGGTACGCAAGTCGGCCTTGTCATAAATACCTTGTTGAAGCAGGATAGGTTTCAGCTTCGACCAGTGTTCATCCGTGAGCATTTGTCGGGGCATGGCAGGCTTGCAGTTTGTTGGTGTAGGAACCTTTATTCTGCGAGCTTGCCCCTATCCTGCCAATACCCCTGCCATGAAACGTCAACAGGCCCTAGTCAGACTTTCTGCTGGCTAACAGGGGTTAGGCGACCGCACTGATAGCAAAGCACCCCCACACCGCCTCTGTGCGCTGTGGGGGTGCTCGTTTTAGCCCTTGGCCAGGCGCGTGTTCGCGTCGAGGCCGGCGTAGTCGAGCAGGATTTCCGCGGCTTCAAGGACCTGGGCGCGCTCGGCGGGCATGTCCTCATCGTCGTCATCTTCTTCGCCGACGTCGTTTACCCCGTCCTGATGGCTTCCGGCCATGGCGTCCTCGCGGGCGTCGATCCACTCGTCGAGTTCGTCCATGCCCAGCGCCCGGCGGCGCTGGTTCTCAAGCGATAGCTGCTCGGCTTCCTGGGCCTCCATCTCCTTTTTCCGCTGCTCGCGGTTGAGGCTGACGGTGGTGTGCTGCTCGCGCAGCTTGCGGGCAAGGGCCGACTGGCGCTCGAGATAGATAAAGTTGGGGTTTTCCTCGGCGCGCGCTTCGTGGCGCTTTTTCAGCGTGGGCAGAACCTCTTCCGGCTTGCCGTAGCGGCGGTACTGCACATCGCGCACGCTGTCCCAGCCCAGGGCGTTATCCAGGCTGCTTTCGCCGATGCGCTCGGGGTCAATCAGGCTGGGGAAGGTAATATCCGGCTCGATGCCGCGGTTTTGCGTGCTCTTGCCGGAAATGCGGTAGAACTTTGCCCGAGTCAGCTTGAGCTCGCCGTGGCTGAGCTGGTCAAGGGTTTGCACCGTGCCCTTGCCGAAGGTGTTCGACCCGAGAACCAGGCCGCGGCCGTAGTCCTGGATGGCGCCGGCGAAAATCTCCGAGGCGGAGGCGGACAGGCGGTTGACCAATACGCCCAGCGGGCCGTCGTAAAGGGTGCCGGCTTCGCTGTCGCCGTAGAGCTGGATGCGGCTCTGGGCGTCGCGCACCTGCACCGTGGGGCCGCGGTCGATGAACAGCCCAATCAGCGAGTTGGCCTCCTGAAGGGCGCCGCCGCCGTTGTTGCGCAGGTCTAAAACGATGCCTTCGACGTCCTGCTCCTTGAGCTTTTCGACTTCCTCGGCGACGTCCCGGGTGGTGCTGCGGTAGTCTTCTTCGCCGGCCTGCCAGGCGTCAAAGTCGACGTAGAAAGTGGGCACGTTGATCACGCCAAGGGAGTGGGACTCGCCGTCGCGCTCAAGTTCAATGACTTCGCTACTGGCAGCCTGGTCTTCCAGGTCCACGGTGTCCCGGGTGATGGTGACCACGTGGGAGCGGGTGGTATCCACCGCCTGGGCGGGAATGACCTCGAGGCGAACCTTGGAACCCTTGGGGCCGCGAATCAGGTCAACGACGTTGTCCAGGCGCATGCCGATGACGTTGACCATCTCGTCTTCGTCTTCCTGGCCCACGGCAATGATGCGGTCGGCGGGCTTGAGCACGCCGGCGCGTTCGGCCGGGCCGCCGGCCACCAGGCTTGCCACCTTGACGTATTCGCCGTCGGCCTGGAGCAGCGCGCCGATGCCTTCAAGGGACAGGCTCATCTGGATATCAAAGGACTCGCCCTGGCGCGGCGAGAGGTACGCGGTGTGCGGCTCGATGCTGCCGGTGACGGCGGCCATGAACAGGCCGAAGACGTCTTCGGGCTCGGTCTGCTCGATGCGCGACAGCTGGCCTTCGTAGCGCTGGCGCAGGGCGTCTTCGACCTGCTCGCGATCCTGGTTGGTCAGAGCAAGGCTCAGGGCGTCGTTTATCAGCCGCTTTTGCCACAGCGCGTCAAGCTCGCTTTCGCGGGTGGCGAAGGACGCATCCTCGCGGTCGACTTCCAGGCGCTGGTCGCCGTCAAAGTCGAAGTCCAGCCCCTGGTCGAGCTCGTCCAACAGCCATTCCAGGCGCGCTTCGCGCCGCTCGTTGGCGCGCTCGTGAAGGGCAAAGACTTCGTCCAGCTCGCCGTTTTCCAGCACTCGGCCAAGCTCGGTGCGCAAGGAGTTGAACGGTTTGATGTCGCGCTGTAGCAGGTAGGCGCGCTGACCGTCTAGAATATCCAGATAGCGATCAAAGGCGTTTTGGGACCAGGCTTCGTCAAAGTTTACGTCCGCGTAGTGCCCGTAGCGCAGCGAGTCTGCGCTTTCCACGGCGGCTTGACGCTGCTCGTCGGTCGGCTCCAGGGCCATGACCGCGCTGCTCATGATCAGCACCGCGGTAAGGGCGGTCAGGCGCGAAAGGGTGGCAAACCAGCTCATCAATCAAGCTCTCCCGGGGTTAGGTATACTCAGGCCCTTGCGCGGCAAGCGGCTAGAGCGCAAGTAGTCAACATAGTGCGTGAACCGAAAAGGCATTGTAGCAGTTAGCCTGCTTCGCCGAGACTCAAACCACCATTCTTGTCAGGGAGTTTTTCATGCCCCAGGGCGAACATACCGATACCCTCGACCGCCTGCGCGATTTTCTGCGCACCTCGCCCACGCCGTGGCACGCCACCCGCAACATGGCTCGGCGGCTGGAAAGCGCCGGCTTCCAGCGGCTAGAGGAAACCCGGGACTGGGATCTGAGCGCGGGCGGGCGCTACTACGTCACGCGCAATGACTCGTCGATTATCGCCTTTCAGCTGCCTTGCACCTCGCTTGCCGCGCTGCGCATGATCGGCGCCCACACCGACAGCCCCGGGCTTCACCTGAAGCCCAACGCCACGCAATACGCCGCCGGCTGGCTGCAGCTGGGGGTGCAGGTTTACGGCGGCGCGCTCCTGGCGCCGTGGTTTGACCGCGACCTAGGGCTTGCCGGCCGCGTCCACGTGCGCCACGGCGACGGCCGTCTGGAAAGCGTGCTGTTAAACGTCGACCGGCCCGTGGCTACCATTCCAAGCCTTGCCATTCATCTGGACCGCGAGGCCAACAGCGGCCGGGCGATCAACCCCCAGACGCAGATGGCGCCGGTGCTGATGCAGAGCGAGAGCGCAACGCTAACGCCGCTGCTGCAGACGTTGCTGGCCAGGGAGCACGGCCTCGACGACATCGAGGTGGTGGACTTCGAGCTTTCGTTTTACGACGTCCAGCCGCCGGCGCTGGTGGGCGTCAAGCAGGAGCTGGTGGCAAGCGCAAGGCTGGATAACCTGCTGTCCTGCTTCACGGGGATGGAAGCGCTGCTCGAGTGCGACGGTGAGCAGGGCGCGCTGCTGGTGGCCAACGACCACGAGGAAGTCGGCAGCGCCAGCGCCTGCGGCGCCCAGGGGCCGTTTCTCGGCGATGTGCTCAGGCGGCTGAACGAAGCCGTAGGCGGCGCCACCGAGGCGTCGCTTGTGCAGCTGATCCAGTCATCGCTGATGATTTCCTGCGATAACGCCCACGCGCTGCACCCCAACTTTATCGACAAGCACGACGAGCAGCACGGCCCGGCGATCAACCAGGGGCCGGTGATCAAGGTCAACGCCAGCCAGCGCTATGCTACCAACAGCGCCACCGGGGCGCTGTTTCGCGACGTCTGCCGGGAGGCCTCGGTGCCGGTGCAGGCGTTCGTCACCCGGGCAGACATGGGCTGCGGCAGCACCATCGGGCCGATCACCGCCACCGAAGTGGGCGTGCCGACGCTTGACGTGGGCGTGCCCCAGTGGGCCATGCACTCCGTCCGCGAAACCGCCGGCACCGAGGATGTGATCCACCTGATCCGCGCGCTGCGGACCTTTCTTGATCGCCCGGCCCTCGAGCTGAACGCCTGACGCAAAAAAGCCCGCTCGATGGCGGGCTTTTCCGTTGTGCGCCAGGCATGGCGCGTAGCACCGACAGGTGCTGTTCCCGGGGGTAGTGCCCCGGGATGACTTGGGGGTGAGAGTCCCCTACGGACCTTGATAGCGGGAACCGTTAGCCGAACAGCAAGGGTGTCCGTCGCGAGGCGGAATCTGAAGGAAGCTGCAGGCAAACTCCCGGCCCGACGAACAGGAATCGCATATGAGGCAGCCACATCTGGGCGAGAGGGCAATGAGACTCGAAGCCCAATAGCTATCCGGAAGGTGTGGAGGTAAATGCGGCGGGTAGATGGGAGGAAGGTCGCGCGTCTTACCCTGGGAGGTCTGGTGGTCTGCCACAGTGCTACCGGCGTCGAGAGGTGACGGGATGGACCGCCAGACGTCAGCCGAGGCCATAGTAAGTGCCGACTCACCCCGGCACCAAGGGCCGAACATGAAGAACCGCGAGTAGGCGATGACGTCTCGAGGATCGATCATGAAGACAGAAAGTGGCGCTAATACCGTCACCCACCCAGAGGGGCAGGGGCAGTACCCCGAGCTCCAGCCGGTGGGCGTCGAGACGGTCCCGGCGTCGTTATCGTGGACGAAAGCGGAGTCCGCCTCGCTCATGGAAGCGGTGGTCGCCACCGACAACATGCAGCGGGCTTACCGGAGGGTGGTCGCCAACAAGGGGGCACCGGGTGCCGATGGCATGTCGGTGGACCAACTGGCCGACCACCTGAAGCAATACTGGCCGACGCTGCGCGAGCGGCTGCTGGCCGGAGAGTACCACCCCAGCCCGGTCCGAGCCGTCGAGATCCCCAAGCCCAAGGGCGGGACGCGTCAGCTCGGCATCCCCACGGTCAGTGACCGGCTGATCCAACAGGCGCTGCTGCAGGTGCTGACGCCGCTCTTCGATCCGGGCTTCTCCGCATCGAGCTACGGTTACCGCCCCCAACGCAGTGCTCAGCAGGCCGTCTCGGCCATGAAGGACCATGTCGCGGCTGGCCACCGTTGGGTGGTCGATCTCGATCTGGAAGCCTTCTTCGATCGGGTGAACCACGACCTGCTGATGGCGCGGGTCGCGCGTCGCGTCCGCGACAAGCGGGTGCTGCGCCTGATTCGCCGCTACCTGGAGGCCGGCATGTTCCAGGACAGCCTGGTCTCACCACGTCGGCAGGGAACACCTCAGGGCGGACCGCTGAGTCCGCTGATGGCGAATATCCTGCTGGATGACGTGGACAAGGAGCTGGAACGCCGCGGCCACCGCTTCTGCCGTTACGCCGACGACATACAGGTGTATGTCAGGAGTCGGCGAGCGGGCGAGCGCGTCATGGCCAGCCTGAGTGATTTTCTCGAGAATTCGCTCCGGCTGACGGTCAATCGCGACAAAAGTGCGGTGGACCGACCCTGGAGCCGGGGATACCTAGGCTACACGCTGACTCGGCACAAGCTGCCGAAGTTGACGCTGGCCAAGGCCAGCCTGCAGCGCCTGGTGCAATGTGTCCGCGATATCCTCAAACGCGGCAGGGGGCGCAGCATTCGGCGTATCACCAGAGAGCTGGCTCCCGTCCTGCGGGGCTGGGCCAGCTACTTCAGTCTCGTTGACGTGAAGCGACCGCTGGAAGCGCTGGATAGCTGGGTACGTCGCCGACTGCGTTGTGTGATCTGGCGGCAGTGGAAACGTCCAAAGACCCGGCGCCGCAAGCTTCTGGCGCTGGGCTTGGATGGTCAGCGTGCCTGGAAGTCAGCGGGGAATGGGCGAGGTCCCTGGTGGAATGCCGGCGCCTCGCACATGAATCAGGCCCTGCCACGCAAGTGGTTCGACCGGCAGGGCCTGATCTCGGTACTCGATACGGTAAGAGGGCTTAGCCGTTCTTCATGAACCGCCGTATACCGAACGGTACGTACGGTGGTGTGGGAGGGCGCCGGGGGTAACCCCGGCCCCTACCCAATTTAACCGGGCTGGTAGCTACGCCCTGATTCGAACAGGGGACCCCATCATTATGAGTGATGTGCTCTAACCAACTGAGCTACGTAGCCATTCAACGGGGGCGGATACTACCCGGCGGCCGGGGAGGCGTCAAGTGCTTCAGACGTTGAAGCGGAAGTGGATGACGTCGCCGTCGCGGACGATGTAGTCCTTGCCTTCCAGGCGCCACTTGCCGGCATCCTTGGCGGCCTGCTCGCCGCCCAGGCCGACGAAATCGTCGTAGGCCACCACTTCGGCGCGGATGAAGCCTTTCTGAAAGTCGCTGTGGATTACGCCGGCGGCTTCCGGGGCGGTAGCGCCTTCGCGCACGGTCCAGGCGCGAACTTCCTTCACCCCGGCGGTAAAGTAGGTCTGCAGGCCCAGCAGCGAGTAGCCGGCGCGAATCACTCGGTCGAGGCCGGGCTCGGCCATGCCCATCTCGTCGAGGAACATGGCGCGCTCCTCGTCGTCGAGCTCGGCAATTTCGGCTTCGATCTGGTTGCACACGGGAACGACCACCGCGCCTTCTTCGGCGGCGATCTCGTCGACCACGTCGAGGTAGGGGTTGTCGGCAAAGCCGTCCTCGTTGACGTTGGCGATGTACATGGTGGGTTTCAGGGTCAGAAAGCCGAAGCTCTTGACCTGCTCCTTTTCGTCGTCGTCCAGGCCGGCGCTGCGCAGCGGCTGGCCTTCGGCCAGGTGCGGCTGCACCTTGTCGAGCACGGCCTTGGTGGCAACGGCATCCTTGTCGCCGCCCTTGACCGCGCGCACCAGCCGCTGGAGGGCCTTCTCCACGGTGTCGAGGTCAGCCAGCGCCAGCTCCATGTTGATGATCTCGATGTCGGCGCGGGGGTCGACCTGGTTGGAGACGTGGATGACGTTGTCGTTGTCAAAGCAGCGTACCACGTGGGCAATGGCCTGAGTCTCGCGGATGTTGGCGAGAAACTTGTTGCCCAGGCCTTCGCCCTTGGACGCGCCGGCCACCAGCCCGGCGATGTCGACAAACTCCATGGTGGTGGGCAGCACCCGTTCGGGCTTGACGATGGCCGCGAGCGGGTCGAGCCGCGGGTCGGGCATGGGCACAATGCCGACGTTGGGCTCGATGGTGCAGAAGGGGAAGTTTTCAGCGTCGATGCCCGACTTGGTCAGCGCGTTGAAGAGCGTGGACTTGCCGACGTTGGGCAGGCCGACAATACCGCAGTTGAAACCCATAACGATGATTCCTGAAAGCTTGTGTGAAGTGCGACGCGAAAGGCGCGTTACTTGACGCTGTGCAGGCGCTGCATGGCTCGGGGCCAGTTGCCGGCAAGCCCCAGCGGCAGGGTGGCCAGGCACTCGTCCAGCGCGGCGTCGATGGCGGCCTGCTCGGCCTTGCCCGGGCGGTTGAGCACGTAGTTGACGACCTGGTGTGACTCGCCGGGATGGCCGATGCCGATGCGCAGGCGATGAAACTGTTTTTGATTGCCAAGTGCACTGATGGTGTCGCGCAGGCCGTTGTGGCCGCCGTGACCGCCGCCGGTTTTATAGCGTGCCTGGCCGGCGGGCAGATCGAGCTCGTCGTGGGCTACCAGCAGCTCCTCGGGGGCCAGCTTGAAAAACTGGCACAGCGCGGCCACGGCGGCGCCGCTGCGGTTCATGAAGGTGGTGGGGTTGAGCAGGTGCAGCTGGGTATCGCCCAGGCGCGCCTTGGCATAGAGGCCGAGAAACTTCTTTTCCGGGCGCAGCTCGACGCGCGCCTCCCGGGCCACGGCGTCCACCAGCCAGGCGCCGGCGTTGTGTCGCGTGGCGGCGTACTGGGGGCCGGGGTTTCCCAGGCCGATAAGCGCCAGGACCTGACTCATTGTTTCCCTCCAAAAAAAATCAAGCGCCGAAGCGCTTGATCGTAACATTTAGCGGGCCGTGCCGGGCACGGCCCTGGGCCTGCGGCTTATTCGGCGTTGTCACCTTCGCCTTCGCCTGTGCCTTCACCTTCGCCCTCTTCGGCTTCGTCCTCTTCGTCGTCGCGATCCTTCATCTTGACGACGCTGAGCACGGCCGAGTTGTGATCTTCGCTGTGGGCGAGATCGACCGAGCGTACGCCTTCCGGCATCTTGATGTCGGAAAGGTGCAGGGTGGTGCCGACTTCTACTTCGGAAATGTCGATTTCCAGGTTGTCGGGCAGGTCTTTGGGCAGGCAGTAGACGGCAACTTCAACGGCCAGGGTGTGCAGCTCGCCGTCCTGGTCCTTGATGCCCACGCACTGCTCTTCGCCGATGACGTGCAGCGGGATGTTGATGGTGATTTCCTGCTTGGCATCCACGCGCATGAAGTCGGCGTGGGTCATCAGCGGTTTGAACGGGTGGCGCTGCAGATCACGCACGATGACCTGCTCTTTGGTGCCCTCGATGTTGAGATCGATGATCGAGGAGAAGAATGCTTCGCTTTCGACCGCCTTGTAAAAGGAGGTCTTTTCCACGGCGATGGACTGCGGCGCCTTGTCGCCGCCGTAAACTACGGCGGGAACTTGTTCGTTTGCACGACGCAGGCGGCGGCTCGCACCTTTCCCCAGGTCGGAACGAACGCTGGCGTTAAGGATAAAATCGGACATTGAATGTGCCTCTAGGTTAACGTTGGAAAACGCCGCCGCCCGCGACCAGACGACGACGTTTCCAGAAGCGGCGGGGCATTTGGCCCCTACCGCTGCGAAAGTCAGGCAATCAGTGGAACATTGCGCTGACGGATTCTTCGTTGCTGACCCGGCGGATCGCCTCGGCGATCAGCCCGGCGACGCTTAGCTGGCGGATGCGGCCGCTGCGACGCGCGCTTTCCGACAGCGGAATCGTATCGGCCACCACGACTTCGTCAAGCACGGAGTCGGTAATGTTATCCACCGCCGGGCCGGAGAGGATAGCGTGGGTGGCGTAGGCCACCACGCTCTTGGCGCCGCGCTCCATCAGCGCTTCGCCGGCCTTGCACAGGGTGCCGGCGGTGTCGATCATGTCGTCGACTACGACGCAGGTGCGGCCTTCGATCGCGCCGATGATATGCATGATCTGGGCCTGGTTGGCCTGGGGGCGGCGCTTGTCGATAATCGCCAGGTCGGCGTTGAGCGCCTTGGCAATGGCCCGGGCGCGGACCACGCCGCCGACGTCCGGGGAGACCACGACGAGGTCGCTGTAGTTTTGCCGCTCGATATCGTCAAGCAGGATCGGCGAGCCGTAGACGTTGTCCACCGGCACGTCGAAGAAGCCCTGGATCTGATCGGCGTGAAGATCCATGGTCATTACCCGGTCCACGCCGGCCTTGACCATCATGTCGGCCACCACCTTGGCCGAAATCGGCACCCTTGAGGAGCGCACTCGGCGGTCCTGGCGGGCATAGCCGAAGTAGGGCAGCACCGCGGTGATGCGCGCCGCCGAGGCGCGACGCAGAGCGTCAACCATCAGGATCATTTCCATCAGGTTGTCGTTGGTGGGCGCACAGGTGGACTGCAGGATGAAGACATCCTTGCCGCGCACGTTCTCATTGATCTCGACTGCGATTTCGCCGTCGCTGAACTGGCCGACCGTGGCGTTACCCATTCGGCTGTCCAGACTATCGGCAATCTTGTGAGCGAGCTCGGGATTGGCGTTCCCGGCGAAAACCATCAGTTTTGACACGCGCAGCCACCTTTGCAGTGTTGGAAATCTTGGGCGTTTTGGCTAAATCGTTCGGCGCCGCTGGCTGCTGGATTGGCTGGGGTAGCAGGATTCGAACCTGCGCATGCCGATACCAAAAACCGGTGCCTTACCACTTGGCGATACCCCAGCAGTGTTCCAGCAGGACGGGCGTTTAGCCGCCCAGAGCATCATGAAGAGGAGAGTGATTGCATCCTTTGGCAACCCAGGCCGTGCCGTACTCGCCTGCCGCCTGCGCGATGCGCCGAGCGTCTGGCGCGTGCGGAAAAGCGGCAAATACGCAGGCTCCGGTGCCGGTAAGCCCGGCGGGTGCGTAGCGGGCAAGATAGTCAAGCGCGCTGGCAACCGGCGGATGCCTGTCCCTGACCACGGCTTCGCAGTCGTTGCGCCAGGTGGATGCTCCCCCTTGAAGTGCGCGCGCCATATTAATCGGCGGGGTATGGCGTGTCAATTGCGGATCGCCGAACACCCCGGCGGTAGAGACGCTCACGCCCGGGTGGATGACCACGAACCAGGACGTCTCCAGGCGAACCGGAGTGAGCCTGTCGCCGACGCCTTCGGCCCAGGCGCTGCGGCCTCTGACGAACACCGGCACGTCCGCCCCCAGCCCAAGCCCAAGCGTCGCCAGCTCGTCAAGCGACAGCCCAAGCTGCCAGAGCGCGTTGAGTCCCACAAGCACCGTGGCCGCGTTGGAGCTGCCGCCGCCAAGCCCGCCGCCCAAGGGCAGGCGCTTGTCGACCTTGATGCTGGCTCCGCAGCCGGCGGGCGCACGGCGTTGCAGCAGCCGAGCGGCGCGCAGCGCCAGGTTATCGTCGGCGGCGACGCCGGCAAGCGCGCTTTCCAGCACCAGCCGGCCGTCGCTGCGCGGTGTCAGGCTGACCGCGTCGCTCAGGTCGAGCAGCTGGAACAGCGTCTGCAGCTCGTGGTAGCCGTCGTCGCGCCGGCCGGTAATGTGCAACAGGCGGTTGAGCTTGGCCGGGGCGGGCAGCCGTAGCGTGCCGGGCACGGGGTTACTGTGCCGGCGCGTCATCGGGGTCGGGCTGCCAACGGTTGATCACCAGGGTGACGCGCATGTCGCCGTAGGCCAGCGCCAGCTTGCGCGGCAGCCAGAGGTCGCCGACTTCGGTCCAGTCGCGGTAGTCGATCTCCCAGCCGTTTTGCTCCAGATGCGAGGGGAAGCCGAAGGCGTCGGTTTCCAGCTGATAGGTGTCGCGCTCGCCGGGCAGGCCGCGCACCCAATAAGGCATATCGCGCACCGGCAGCGACCAGCCGAGCTGGTCTTCCATCAGCGCCTCGGGGCTTTCGGCTTCAAAGCGGCCGTCGCCGTTGGTCAGCGAGAAGCGGCCTTCGCGGCCTTCGAGCACCGTGCGTCCGCCGCCGAAGGGGCCGCTGATGAGCATGCGGAAGTAGTGGGGGTACTGGTTCCAGTCGAGGTTGGCGCTCTGGCGCTCGTCGGGCGTGCGAAGCCCCGCCTTGCCCACCAGCGACCAGCGCTCGAGTTCCTGGATATCGGTCTGCTGGGCTTTCCAGTCGCCGCGCTGGCGGCCGCTGTCGTCGGTGGGCGCTTGGCTTGCGCAGCCGGCGAGCAGCGTGAGCGCCGCCAGCGCGGGCAGGAGCGGCGTGCGCACGGCAAGGCGCGGCATGAAACGTCTCGTCAGGGAGTGGCTCGGCATGAGGGTATCCAGGGCAGGGTGAATGGAGAAAGCGTGAATGAAAATAGAGTGAGTGAAGAAAGGGTGAATGAAAAAGATTGCATGAAAAAACCGCCGGGAGCGCTATTCCCCGGGTGACGCAGGCGCGAGCTCCGGGTGGCGCGAGAGCAGGTCGTCGATGGCGGGGTGCTCGTCGCGCCGGGCAAGCGCCTCGCTCACCAGCCGGCGGGCGCGGTCGGTTTTGCCCAGGGCGTGGAGCACCTCGGCCAGGTGCGCGGTGACTTCGCCGTCCGGCATCCGCTTGCGAGCGCGCTCAAGCAGCGGCAGCGCCTTGTCCGGCTGCCCCTGACGAAAGTACACCCAGCCGAGGCTATCCTGCACCGCGGGGTTGTCGGGCGCCAGCTCGTGGGCCCGCTCGACCAGCCGGCGGGCATCGTCAAGGCGGTCGGGAACCTGCTCGTCGGCCCAGGTGTAGCCCAGGGCGTTGAGCGCCATGACGTTGTCGGGCTCCTGTTTTAACACCTGCTGAAGGTCGCGCTCCATGCCGGCAAGGTCGCCGTCCTGCCAGGCGCGCATGGCGCGGTGATAAAGCAGCTCGGTAGCGTCCGGGGACCGCTCGATGCCCTGGGTGAGCAGGGCGTCGGCCTCGGCCTTTTGGCCGAGCTCGTCGAGCAGGCTCGCCTCCAGCATCAGCAGGTCGCTGTAGCGCTCGCTGAAGCGCCGGCGCTGGTTTTTGAGAAAGGTGCGGGCATCGGCCGGCTGCCCGGCGTCGATCAGCATGCGCGCCCCCGAGGCGCTGGCGGGAAGAAGCTCCTCTCCGCCGGTGACCTGGCGGTAGTATAAGAGGGCGCTGTCGGTATCGCCGGTGGCCTCGTCGGCCTTGCCCAGCAGAAAGTAGCCGGCAGCGGAAAGGTCGTCGCGGCCGGCCAGGGGCTTAAGCAGCCGCCGGGCGGCGGCCGGCTGCTCTTCATCCAGGTATAGCCGGGCGAGCGCCAGGCGCAGGTCGCGCCCGCCTTGGTGGCGCTCGAGCAGGTCGCCGGTGTGCTTTTCGGCGGCGGCCACGTTGCCCAGACGAATGTCGGCCTGAACCAGCAGCAGGGTAAAGCGGGCGTCTTCCGGGGCAAGCTCAAGCCCTTTTTGGGCGGCCTTGCGAGCATCGCGATAGTCGCCGCTGTCTAGCGCCAGCTGGGCCTGGGTGCGCCACAGGGCCGGAGCGTCGGCAATGAGGGCCCGGGCGCTGGTCAGGTGCGCGCGCGCCGCGGGGGCGTTGTCGCGGGCCTTTTCCAAAAGCGCGGCGGCCAGATGGGCGTCCCCCCGGCCTGCCTCGGGCAGCGGGTCGGCGGCATTCAGCGCGGCGTCCAGCCGGTCGAGCAGCGGCGCCGGCGGGGCGCCTTCGGCAATGGCCTGGCCGGCAAGCGCGGCAAGCCTGGCCTCGTCGCCCTGGGCGGCAAGCGCCAGGCGCTGCTCGAGGGCGCCGTCCCAGTCGCCCTGCTCGGCGGCAAGGGCGGAAAGCAGGCGGCCGGGCGTGGTGCTCGACGGATCCAGCGCCTGCCAGCGCGCTGCGGCGGTTTGCAGCAGCGAGGTGGACTCGCTGAAGCGCGCGGCAAAGGTGGCGCGCTCGGCAAGGGCCGGGTCGGCGTAGCGCTCGGCGGCGTCCAGATAGCCCTGGGTGGCGTCGCGGTAGCGCCCGCGCTGGCCGGCCATTTCGGCCGTGAGCAGCGTCCCCAGCCCCTTGGCGTCAAGGCCGCGGGTGATGGGCGGCGCCGAGGCCAGGATATCCTCGCCCGGAGTCTCGGCCGGCGGCGCGGTCTGACAGCCGCCCAGCAGGACGCCTGCCGCCAGCAGGGGCAGCAGCGACGCCGCGGGCGTGGCTTGAAGGGCGCGCGTCAAGGTGGCGCGAATAGCGGTGGCGCGAAGTGGCATGCAACTCTCGATCCGTGGGCCGGACGCTCAGCATAGCCCCTTGCCGGCCCGGGGCAAAGTGGTGGGGCATAGTCGTGGGGCATATTTAATGGGACAGGATGGTGTGGAAAAGCGGTGGGGGTAAGAACCGCCACGGCTGTGTTAGAATAGGCGCTCTAATCGACGTGCACTGGCCGGCACAAGGCCAGACGTAACGACCGACACACTAGCGAAGACGCACAACGCATGACGCTTCTTGCCCTGGGAATCAATCACCGTACCGCCACGGTTGCCGTGCGCGAGCAGGTCGCCTTTACGCCGGCACAGCTGTCGCTGGCGCTTGAGGAGCTGCGTTCGCTGCCGCAAATCCGCGAAGCGGCGGTGCTTTCCACCTGTAATCGTACCGAGCTTTACTGCGTGGCCGATGCCGCCGGTGAGCAAGTCGTGCTCGACTGGCTGGGGCGTTTTCATCAGCTCAGCGTCGAGGATTTGACGCGCTGCGCCTACCATTACCTGGACAACGACGCCGCTCGCCACCTGATGCGCGTGGCGGTGGGGCTTGACTCCATGGTGCTGGGCGAGCCGCAGATTCTCGGCCAGCTCAAGGAGGCCTATCAGCAGGCGCGGGATTCGCGCGGGCTGGGCGGCGAGCTTGAGCGTCTATTTCAGCACACCTTCGCCGTGGCTAAACAAGTGCGCACCAAAACCGGCATCGGCAAGAACCCGGTGTCGGTAGCCTACGCGGCGGTGAGCATGGCCAGCCGCATCTTTGACGATTTCAGCCGTGCCCGGGCGCTGCTGATCGGCGCGGGCGAGACCGTCGAGCTGGTGGCCCGCCACCTGCACGAGGCAGGCGTGCGCCAGCTCACCGTGGCCAACCGTACCCGGGAGCGGGCCGAAAACGTCTCGGCGGCGCTCGGCGGCGAGGCCATCACCCTGCCGGAGATTCCAGACGCCCTGGAAAACGCCGACATTGTGATCTCCTCCACCGCCTCGCCCTTGCCCATCCTCGGCAAGGGGATGATGGAGCGGGCGCTCAAGAATCGCCGGCAGCGCCCGGTGTTCATGGTGGATATCGCCGTGCCCCGGGATATCGAGCCCGAGGTGGGCGAGCTTGCCGACGTCTTCCTCTATACCGTGGACGACCTGGAAGTGGTCATTCAGGAAAACCGTCGCCACCGCCAGGTCGCCGCCGACCAGGCCGAGTCGCTGATTGAGCACGGCGTGGGCAGCTGGCTGCACGAGCGCCGCATTCGCAGCGGCGGTCAGCTGATCCAGACCTACCGCGAGCAGGGGGAGGCGCTGCGCGATCTCTCCCGGGATCAGGCGCTGGCGCGTCTGGCCCGGGGCGAAGACCCCGCCGAGATCATCGAGCGGCTGGCCTACCAGCTCACCAACCGGCTGATGCACCGGCCGACCCAGGCCATTCGCGATGCCGCGTCCGACGAGGATCATGCCGTACTGGGCGCGGCGCCGAAGCTTCTGCTGCCGCCCAAGCCTGCGTTTGAAACTCACGACACGGCGGCCGCGCCCCGCACGGCGGTGGCGCCTCGCCAGAAGGATGAAACCCTTGTATGAAAGAGACGCTGCGCCACCGCCTGGACGGCTTTGTCGAACGCTTTGAAGAGCTGGCCCTGCTGCTCGCCGACCCCGACGTGATCACCGACCAGCCGCGCTTTCGCGACTACTCCCGGGAATATGCCGAGCTTGAAGACCTGGTGGCCGCCTGGCAGCGCTATCGCGGCATCGAAGGTGACATTGAGGCCGCCGAGGCCATGCGCCACGACAGCGATGCGGAAATGCGCGAGCTGGCCGAGATGGAGATCGACGACGGGCGCGAGCGGCTGGCGACGCTTGATGATAAGCTCAAGCGCCTGCTGGTGCCCAAGGACCCCGACGACGACAGCAACGTGTTTCTGGAAGTGCGCGCCGGCACCGGCGGCGACGAAGCGGCGCTCTTTGCCGGGGACCTGTTCCGGATGTATTCGCGCTACGCCGAGCAGCACGGCTGGCGGGTGAGCGTCGTTAGCGCCAACCACGGCGAAATGGGCGGCTATAAAGAGATCATTGCCCGGGTCCGGGGCGACGGCGTTTACGCTCGGCTCAAGTTCGAGTCCGGCGCCCACCGGGTGCAGCGCGTGCCGGCCACCGAGTCCCAGGGGCGCGTGCATACCTCGGCCTGCACCGTGGCGGTGATGCCCGAAGTGGAAGACGTCGGCGAGATCAACATCAACTCGGCCGACCTGCGCGTGGATACCTTCCGCTCCAGCGGCGCCGGCGGCCAGCACGTCAACACCACCGACTCCGCCGTGCGCATTACCCACCTGCCGACCGGCGTGGTGGTCGAGTGTCAGGAAGAGCGCAGCCAGCACAAGAACCGCGCCAAGGCGATGTCGCACCTGGCCTCCCGGCTCAAGCAGAACGCCCTGGACGAGCAGCGCCAGCAGCAGGCCGACGCGCGCCGCTCGCTGGTGGGCACCGGGGATCGCAGCGACCGCATCCGCACCTATAACTTCCCCCAGAGCCGGATCACCGACCACCGCATCAACCTGACGCTTTACAAGCTGAATGAGGTGGTCAACGGCGAGCAGCTCGACGAGGTGATCAACCCGCTGATCCACGAATATCAGGCCGATCAGCTAGCCGCGCTTCAGGGCAGCGGATGACCCTGGAGGCGCACGTACGCCGGGCCGCCCGGCGTCTTGAACAAGCCGGCTCGCCAACCCCCCGGCTGGACGCCGAAGTGCTGCTGCTCCACGTCATCGGCCGCGACCGCACCTGGCTCTATACCTGGGGAGACCAGCCTTGGGGTGACGCCGCCGAATCACGCTGGCACCGGGCGCGCTTTGACGCCCTGGTCGCCGCCCGGGCCCAGGGCACGCCGGTTGCGTATCTTACCGGCGAGCGCGAGTTCTGGGGGTTACGTCTGGCCACTTCGCCGGGCACGCTGATCCCCCGTCCGGATACCGAAACGCTGGTCGAAGCCGCCCTGGCGCGCGCCGCCGCGCCCGCCGGCCGGCTGTTGGACCTGGGCACCGGCACCGGCGCGGTGGCGCTGGCGTTTGCATGCGAATGCCCGGGCTGGCAGGTTGTCGGCGTGGATATCCGCACGGAAGCCGTCGCCCTTGCCCGGCATAACGCCGCCGCGCTCGGGCTGGACAACGCCCGCTTTATCCACAGCGACTGGTTTGACGCCCTGGAACGCGAGGCCGAGACGGCGTTCGACCTGATCGTTGCCAACCCGCCGTATATCGCCGATAGCGACCCGCATTTGGCGCTGGGCGACGTGCGCTTCGAGCCGCGCTCGGCGCTGGTCGCCGGGGCTGAAGGCTACGCTGACCTGAGCCTGCTGGTGGATCGCGCCCGGGCTTTTCTGGCCCCGGGCGGGTGGCTGGCGCTGGAGCACGGCCATACCCAGGCCGCCGGCGTGCGCGCTATGCTCGGCCGGGCCGGCTACGCCCGAGTGGTAAGCGTGCGGGATCTAGGCAGCCACGAGCGCGTCAGCCTGGGGCAGCGCCCCGCGGCCTGACTGCCATTTCTGTTAACGCGATGGGATCCTGCCATGAAAGCCAAGCACAAGACGCTGGACCGTATCGACCTGAACATCCTGCGCTGCCTGCAGGAAAACGCGCGCATTTCCTACGTCGACCTGGCCGCCCAGGTGGGGCTTTCCACGACCCCCTGCCTTGAGCGCGTCAAACGCCTGGAGCGCAGCGGCGTGATCCGCGGCTATCAGGCCCTGCTCGACCCGCGCGCGCTGCGCGCCGACCTGCTGGTATTTGTGGAAATCAGCCTGGAAAGCCAGACGCCGGCGGTGTTTGACGAGTTTCGCCGGGCGGTGGAGAAGCTGCCCCAGATCCAGGAATGCCATCTGGTTTCCGGCCAGTTCGACTATATTCTGAAGTGCCGGATTGCAGAAATGTCGGCCTATCGCCAGCTGCTGGGCGACGTCGTGCTGACGCTGCCCGGGGTGAAAGAGTCCAAGAGCTACGTGGTGATGGAAGAGGTCAAGGAAAGCTTCAGCCTGCCTCTCGATGACCTGGAGGAGAAATAAGCCATGATGGATGACCAGGCGCTACTGCGCTACAGCCGTCAGATCATGCTGCCCGAGGTGGGAATCGGCGGCCAGCAGCGCCTGCTGGACGCCCACGCGGTGATTATCGGAGCCGGCGGGCTGGGCTCGCCGGCGGGCATGTACCTTGCCGCCATGGGGGTCGGGCGTTTGACCCTGGTCGACTCCGACGAGGTGGAGCTTTCCAACCTCCAGCGCCAGGTGGCCCACGGCCAGGCCGATCTGGAGCGCAACAAGGCCGACTCGGCCCGGGACACCTTTCGCGCGATCAACCCCGGCTGCGAGATCACCGCCGTGGGTGAGCACCTGCTGGGCGAGGCCCTGGAGAAGCTCGTGGCCACGGCGGACGTGGTGCTGGACTGCACCGACCGCTTTTCCAGCCGCTACGCAGTCAACGCGGCAAGCCAGGCCACCGGCGTGCCGCTGGTCTCGGGTGCGGCCATCCGCTTTTCCGGCCAGGTGGCGGTGTTTGACCCCCGGGACCCCGAATGCCCGTGCTACGCCTGCCTCTACCCGCCAGACGACAGCGACGACGACGAAGCCATGACCTGCGCGGAAAACGGCGTCATGGCGCCGCTGGTGGGCCTGGTCGGTACCTTTCAGGCGGTGGAAGCGTTCAAGCTTTTGAGCGGCACGGGCAGCGTGCACCGCGGCCTTTCCGCCTTTGACGCCCTCTCCGGGCAGTGGCGCCACTTCACACTGCCCCGAGACCCCGACTGCGCGGTGTGCCGGGGGCGCCCGCTGGCGAGTACCGGCTAATAGGTGCCACCGTTTAGCGCGAGCCTGCGAAGAAGCAAAACGGCCCGCCCAAAAAAAGCCCGCCGGAGAGGGCGGGCAAAAGACGTCAGGCTTGGGGGTGCCTGAGCGTCAGGGGGAAACGTGGCCGGCAGGGTGCCTGCCGGCCGGCAACCATCAGTTGCGGATGATGAAGTCGAAGGCGCCCAGGGCGGCGTTGGCGCCTTCGCCCATGGCGATGACGATCTGCTTGTAGGGCACGGTGGTGACGTCGCCGGCGGCAAAGATGCCGGGAATGGACGTCATGCCCTTGTCGTTGGTGATGATTTCGCCGTGGGCGCTCATTTCCACCGGCGAGCCCTTGAGCCACTCGGTGTTGGGCACCAGGCCGATCTGGACAAAGACCCCTTCAAGCTCCACGTGGTGGGTCTCGTCGGTGTTACGGTCCTTGTAGGTCAGGCCGTTGACGCGGCTGCCGTCGCCGGTGATTTCGGTGGTCTGGGCGCTTAATAGAATGTCCACGTTGGGCAGGCTCTCGAGCTTTTTCTGCAGCACCGCATCGGCGCGCATTTCGCCCATGAACTCGATCAAGGTCACGTGGCCGACAAGGCCGGCAAGGTCAATGGCCGCCTCGACCCCGGAGTTGCCGCCGCCGATCACCGCGACGTGCTTGCCCTTGAACAGCGGGCCGTCGCAGTGGGGGCAGTAGGCCACGCCCTTGTTGCGGTACTCGCTTTCGCCGGGGACGTTGATCTCGCGCCAGCGGGCGCCGGTGGCCAGCACCAGGGTCTTGCTCTTGAGCGTGGCGCCGGATTCGAAGGTTACCTCGTGCAGGCCGCCCTCGTTCTCCGCCGGGGTGAGTTTTACCGCCCGCTGCAGGTTCATGATGTCCACGTCGTAGTCCTTGACGTGCTCCTCCATGGCGGTGACGAGCTTCGGGCCTTCGGTCTTGGAGACCGAAATGAAGTTCTCGATGCCCAGGGTATCAGCCACCTGGCCGCCAAAGCGCTCGGCGGCAAGCCCGGTGCTGATGCCCTTGCGCGCGGCGTAAATGGCCGCCGCGGCGCCGGCCGGGCCGCCGCCAATCATCAGGGTGTCGAAGGCGGCTTTCTCGTTCATCTTCTGCGCTTCGCGCTCGGCCGCGCCGGTGTCCACCTTGGCGAGAATCTGCTCCAGGCTCATGCGGCCCTGGTCGAAAGGCTCGCCGTTTAAGTAGACGTTGGGCACCGACATGATCTCGCGCTCGTCGACTTCCTGCTTGTGCACGGCGCCGTCGATGGCCACGTGACGAATCCGGGGGTTGTAGATCGCCATCAGGTTGAGCGCCTGGACCACGTCAGGGCAGTTCTGACAGGAGAGCGAGAAGTAGGTCTCAAACTCCATGTCGGCGTCGAGGGACTTGATCTGCTCAAGCGTCTCCTCGGAGACCTTGGGCGGATGACCGCCGACCTGCAGAAGCGCGAGCACCAGGGAGGTAAACTCGTGGCCCAGGGGGATGCCGGCAAACACCACGCCGGTGTCTTCGCCCGGGCGGTTGATGGCAAACGACGGCTTGCGCGCGTCGGTGCCGTCCATGGACAGGGTAATCTTGTCGCTCAGGCCGCTGATTTCTTCCAGGAGCTCAGCAAGCTCTTGCGACTTGGCGCCGTCATCGAGGGAGGCTTCAAGCTCGAACGGCTGAGTCACTTTTTCCAGGTAGGCCTTGAGCTGTTGTTTCAGGTTGTCATCCAGCATGTCGATCGCTTCCTCGCAGTCGCTGACGGTGCGTAATAAGGGATGAAACGGGCACGAGGCGCCGCACGCGCCGTTATCAACGCGGCCGTTTCATGGGGTTCGGGTAGTTAGGGAGACTTGGCGTCCGGGCTTGGGTTTGGGCCCGCTGAAAGGCGTGGCCGCCGGGGCACAAACCCAAGCCCGCCGTGATGGGGTGGGGCACCCGGGCCGGGCCCGGGTGCCAGGGCGCAGGCCGGCTTAGATCTTGCCGACCAGGTCCAGCGACGGTGCCAGAGTTTCTTCGCCTTCTTCCCACTTCGCCGGGCAAACCTCGTTGGGGTGAGCGCGGACGTACTGGGCGGCTTTCACCTTGCGCAGCAGCTCTTCGGCGTTACGGCCGATGTTGCCGGCGTTGAGCTCGATGATCTGGATCTTGCCGTCGGGGTCGACAACAAAGGTGCCGCGCTCGGCGACGCCGTCTTCCTCGATCAGCACTTCAAAGTTGCGCGATACGGTGTGAGTCGGGTCGGCGAGCATCGGGTACTGCAGCTTGCCGATGGTCTCGGAGCTGTCGTGCCACGCCTTGTGGGTGAAGTGGGTGTCGGTGGAAACGCTGTAGATTTCCACGCCCAGCTTCTTGAACTCCTCGTAGCGGTCGGCCAGGTCGCCAAGCTCGGTGGGGCAGACGAAGGTGAAGTCCGCCGGATAGAAGAAGAAGATGGACCACTTGCCTTTGAGGTCTTCTTCGCTGACGTCGACGAATTCGCCGTTGAGGTAGGCTGTGGCTTTAAACGGTTTAACTTCGGTATTGATTAAGGACATAAAAAACGTCTCCTGGTTGATGACGGTTGCTTCAAGCGGGTATTGCCAAGTTCGTGGTAACTACTTTAGCCGTTGCCGCGCGATTAATAAAATTGAGAAAAATCATAAATCGCCATAGCTATAGGCTATTTGTGCACTTGGTAGTCATGTCGTCGCTCTCAGGCGAGCGTCAGCCGGCAAACGGGCTCGAAGCGGAAAACTGGCGGTGTGGGTGTTGGCAAGGCGGCGGCTTATTGGCAAAAGGCCGCCGCCTGACAAGGACATGGGGGCGTGCCGGGCAAATGCAAGTTTTTGCCGGCGAGCGCTTGCGGTGAGCGCTGCCTGACCGCAAAATCCGCTACTCTGTCAGTGACGATACCGGGTCAGTGACGATACGGGGCCAGTGAAGATACCGGCCAGCCGGCAGGCAACAGCATCGTGCGTAAGTAAGTATCAGGCGTATCAATATCGGCTTACCAATATCAAACGTATAAAAAAGGAGCGGATGCTATGGGGCAGCTGCACAAACTACCGCTGATGGCGGCAACGCTTGTCTGTGCCGTGACGGCGGCGTCCGTTCAGGCCGACGAAGTGCGGATCTACAACTGGTCGGACTATATCGCGCCGGACACGCTGGAAAAGTTTACCCGGGAGACCGGCATCGACGTGACCTACGACGTGTTCGACAGCAACGAAGTGCTGGACGCCGCGCTGCTGGCCGGGCGCTCGGGCTACGACGTGGTCGTGCCGTCCAACCACTACCTGAGCCGCCAGCTGAGCGCCGGCGTTTATCAGGAGCTCGACCGCTCACAGCTGCCCAACCTGGAAAACCTCGATACCCGGCTCCTCGACGAGCTTGAGGAGGTCGACCCCGGCAGCCGCTACTCGGTGCCGTACATGTGGGGCACCAACGGCATCGGCTACAACGTCGACCGCGTGACCGAGATCCTCGGCGACGACGCTCCGCTTGACAGCTGGGCGCTGCTGTTTGACCCCGAGGTAACCGGCGCGCTGAACAAGGCCGGCTGCGGGATCGCCATGCTCGACTCCGCCGACGAAATGATTTCGCCGGCCATGGCCTATATCGACCTGGATCCGCGCAGCAACGACGTGGATGACCTCAAGGCCGGCGGCGAGGTCATCGCCAAGGTGCGCAACGACGTGACCTACTTCCACTCCTCGCGCTACATCGGCGATCTGGCCAACGGCGATATCTGCGTGGCGGCGGGCTACTCCGGCGACGTCTTCCAGGCCGTCGAGCGCGCCGAGGAGGCCGGGCGCGGCTTCGACATTGCCTATACCATCCCCAAGGAGGGCGCGGCGCTGTGGTTCGACATGATGGCAATTCCCGCCGACGCGCCGAACCCGGAAAGTGCCCACGCCTTCATCAACTTCATTCTCAAGCCGGAAATCGCCGCGGAGATTACCCAGTACGTGCGCTACGCCAACCCCAACGCCGCGGCTGATGACTTCATGCCCGAAGACATTCTCAACGACCCGGCGATTTACCCGGACGACGACGTCATGGACAAGCTCTACGTAGCCAACGAAAAGCCCCGGGACGTGCAGCGTGCCCGTACGCGCATCTGGAACCGGGTAAAATCCGGCCGCTGAGTCAGGAGAGAAGGGCATGACGACGCCTGCCACCGCCGCCGGCAAGACGCCGCGGTTTGCCGAAGACACGGTGCTCGACATCCGGCGCCTGACGCGCCGCTTTGACGACGCGGTGGCGGTGGACGACGTCAATCTTCGGGTCAAGCGCGGTGAGATCTTTGCCCTGCTGGGCGGTTCGGGCTCGGGCAAGTCGACGCTTTTGCGGATGCTGGCGGGCTTCGAGACGCCAAGCGAAGGGCGCATCCTGCTCGACGGCGAGGATATTACCCGGATGCCGCCGTACCGCCGGCCGATCAACATGATGTTTCAGTCCTACGCGCTGTTTCCGCACCTGAGCGTGGAGCAGAACATCGCCTTCGGCCTCAAGCAGGACAAGCTGCCCAGGGCCGACATCCGCGCCCGGGTGGCGAAGATGCTCAAGCTGGTGCACATGGAGCGCTTTGCCCGGCGCAAGCCCGCCCAGCTTTCCGGCGGTCAGCGCCAGCGGGTGGCGCTGGCGCGCTCGCTGGCCAAGCGCCCGCGGCTTCTGCTCCTCGACGAGCCCATGGGGGCGCTGGACAAGAAGCTGCGTACCGAAATGCAGCTGGAAGTGGTGGAAATCATCGAGCAGGTCGGGGTGACCTGCATCATGGTCACCCACGACCAGGAAGAGGCCATGACCATGGCCGACCGCGTAGGGGTCATGGCCGACGGCTGGATCGAACAGGTGGGATCGCCGGTGGATATCTACGAAAGCCCGGTCAGCCGCACGGTGGCGGAGTTCATCGGCACGCTCAACCTGCTCGAAGGCGAGATCGAGGTAGACGCCGCCGACCATTGCCGGATCGCAAGCCCGGCCCTTGAGCGCCCGCTGTACATCGATCACGGGGTGACCACCCAGGCCGCCGAGCGCCGGGTCTGGGCCGGGCTGCGCCCCGAAAAGGTCTGGCTCACCCGAAAGCGCCCCGACGCGCCGTACAACTGGGAACAGGGCGTGGTGGAGGACATCGCCTATCTCGGCGGATTTTCGCTGTACTACGTGCGCACCGGCAGGGGCACGCTGTTCAAGGTGAGCATGGCCAACACCGAGCGCCGGGGCGACCGCCCCACCTGGGAGGATAGGGTGTACGTGTACTGGGAAGATCACAGCACCATCGTGCTGAACCGCTAGTCCGGCCCGTCTTTTGCCACCGCCTTGGCTTTATCACCTTGGCTTTACCACTTTAGCTTTGCCCCCTGGAGTGACGCCGACCATGTCCTTTCGCTCCCGACTTTCCGCTTTGTTCGCTGCCCGGCCGGGGCGCTTATCGCTCGGGCGCCGGGCGGTGATCGCGCTGCCGCTGGTGTGGCTTTCGCTGTTTTTCCTGCTGCCGTTTGCGCTGGTGCTGAAAATCAGCCTGTCCGAGGCGGCGATCAGCGTGCCGCCCTACGCGCCGCTTGCCGAGTACGTGGACGGCACGCTGCGGGTGTTTCTCAACCTGGGCAACTACCTGTTCCTGTTCAGCGATTCGCTGTACGCGGCGGCCTACTGGGGGTCGGTGAAAACGGCGTTTCTATCGACGCTTGTGTGCCTGCTGCTGGGCTATCCCATGGCCTGGGCCATGGCGCGGGCCCGGCCGCGCGCCCAGCTGGTCCTGCTGCTGCTGGTGATGCTGCCGTCCTGGACGTCGTTTCTGATCCGCATCTATGCCTGGATGGGCATCCTGAGCAACAGCGGGCTTGCCAACCAGCTGCTGCTCGGGCTTGGCGTGATTGACGCGCCGCTGCGCCTGCTCAATACCCAGTTTGCGGTGGTGGTGGGCATAGTCTATGCCTACCTGCCGTTTATGGTGCTGCCGCTTTATGCGCATTTGACCCGGCTGGACATGACGCTGCTGGAGGCGGCGTCGGATCTTGGCTCTCGGCGCTTCAACACCTTCATCACCGTGACGCTGCCGCTCTCCACCGGCGGCATCGTGGCGGGCTGCATGCTGGTGTTCATTCCGGCGGTGGGGGAGTTTGTCATCCCCGAGCTGCTGGGCGGGCCGGACACGCTGATGATCGGCAAGGTGCTGTGGGACGAGTTCTTCCTTAACCGCGACTGGCCGGTGGCGGCGGCGCTGGCCACGATCATGCTGGGGCTGCTGGTGATTCCGCTGGTGCTCTTTCACCGCCATCAGTCCCGGGAGCTGGCGCCATGAGGCGACTACCGTCGTTCAGCGGTGCCGCGCTGGCGCTGGGGCTTGTGTTCCTCTACCTGCCCATGGCGGTGCTGGTGGCGTATTCGTTCAACGCCTCGAGCCTGGTGACCGTGTGGGCGGGGTTCTCGACGAAATGGTACGGCGAGCTGCTGCGCGACGAGCAGATCCTCGCGGCGGTGTGGACCAGCTTCAAGGTGGCGTTTTTTGCCGCCAGCATGGCGGTGTGCCTGGGGACGCCGGCTGCGCTGGTGATGACCCGTTTCGACCGCTTTCGCGGAAGGACCGTGCTTGCCAGCATGGTCACCGCGCCGCTGGTGATGCCCGAGGTGATCACCGGGCTTTCGCTGCTGCTGCTGTTTGTGCAGATGGCCGCGCTGACCGGCTGGCCGGCGGACCGCGGCATGGCTACCATCTGGATTGCCCACACCACCTTTTGCAGCGCCTACGTGGCGGTGGTGGTGGCGGCCCGGCTGCGCGAGGTAGACCGCTCCATCGAGGAGGCCGCCATGGACCTGGGCTCGCCGCCGGCGAAGACGTTTTTTGCCGTCACCCTGCCGATCATCTCGCCGGCGCTGGTCGCGGGCTGGCTGCTGGCGTTTACCCTGTCGCTTGACGACCTGGTCATCGCCAGCTTTGTCTCCGGTCCCGGGGCTAACACCCTGCCCATGGTGGTGTTTTCCTCGGTGCGCCTGGGGGTGTCGCCCAAGATCAACGCCCTGGCCACGCTGATCATCCTGGCGGTGTCGCTGGCGACCCTGGTGGCCTGGTACGTCATGCGCCGCGGGGAGAAAAAGCGCCGGGCGAGCCTGGCGCGCCCCGGCGGCTGAGCGTTACAGCACGTCGTCGTCGCGCCCGGTGCGCACGCTTTCGAGCTCGCCGCTGAACGGCGATACCACCACTTCGACCAGAATCGGAGCGCAGCACTGGTGGCAGTCTTCCCAGGTGGTATGGCTGCCCTGGGAGGCGTCGATCTCAAAGGTCAGGGGGCTATCGCAATAGGGGCAGTGGAAGTCATGGGCTATCAGGGCATCGTCGTGCATAAAAGCCTCTGCGAACGGGTGTCAGAAACGGCGCTCGGGTAAAAAAGTAAACCCGGGGAAAGCCTTGCCGGCTTGCCGTTGCAGGCGAGCAGTAGCGGCCGGATTGGGGTAGGATAGCGCCTTATGGGCTTTTCTCAAGCCTTGTTTCCAGCTACATTGCCACGTTTTTACCCGGGAGTCAGATGACCATGAACATGAAAATGCTAGCCGCCGCCGTCGCTTTCACGCTGCCCCTCGCCGCCCAGGCCGACACCCCCGATATCAAGCCCGGCCAGTGGGAGTTCGTCAGCGTCACCAACGTCGAGGGCGACGTGGAAATGCCCGAGCGCACCGATACCGACAGCCAGTGCATCACCGCGGAAGATCTGGAAAGCGCCGATTTTGGCTTCATCGAGGAAGAGGACGGCTGCGAGCTGCTTGACCAGGACATCCGCGCCGACGGGCTGAGCTACTCCATGGCCTGCAGCGCCGACGACGGCGAAGCCATGATCGACGGTGAAATGCGCTTCATGGGCGAGCGTATCGAGGGCGACATCGATATCGACACCGAATCCGACATCGGCCAGATGACTATGCACACCCAGATTGAAGGCACCTACCAGGGCGAGTGCCAGGACAAATGACGGCCCTTGGCCCTAAGCGCTGACGCGCCGCGGCGAGAAGGTTGTTCAGGCCGAGGCGCATAGGCGATTTGATCATCCGGCACCCTACCGTTAATACCCCCGATAGCTCCGAACCTGGGAGATTGCACCATGTGGAAGCGGCTGCCGTTTCGCCTGCGCGGCTATCTGATCACCATGAGCGGCGTGCTGCTGCTCTCGCCGGATGCGCTGCTGGTCAAGGACACCACGGTGGACGTGGCCACCTTCATGTTCTGGCGTGGGCTGTTATTGGGCCTGGTACTGCTGCTGATCGCCGGGGCTCGCTATCGCGAGCGTCTGGGACAGGCGGTGCTGGCCTGCGGTCCCGCGGCGCTTTGGTGCCCGCTTGCCTTTGCCGCCAGCGCCTGGGCCTTCGTGATAGCGACTCGCCTGACCTCGGCGGGCAATGTGCTGGTCATGCTCAACCTGGCGCCCCTGGTGGCCGGGCTGATCGGCCTGCTGTTCTTTCGCCAGCGGCTGCGCCGCCAGACCTGGGTGGTGATCGTGATCTGCATTACCGGCGCCAGCCTGATGGCCGCCGGCGAGGTGGGGCAGGGCAGCCTGCTGGGACTGGCGGTGGCGCTGATCATTCCGGTCTCCATTGCGATCAACACCAGCGTGGCGAGCTCCCGGCCCGGCGCCGGGAAGCGCGGCCTGGATACCACCGTGGTGCTGCCCCTGGGTTGCCTGGCGATGCTGCTGCCCGCGGCGTTGATAGGCGGTGCCCAGCTGCCGGATGCCGACAATATGCAGCGTCTGCTGCTGATGGGGCTGCTGCTGCCGCTGGCCTATTTCCTGATCCAGACCGGGGCGCGCTATTTGCCCGGCGCCGAGGTCAGCCTGGTCATGCTGCTCGAGACCCTGGTCGGTACCCTGCTGGTGTGGTGGTGGGTCGGTGAAGTGCCGGCGCCCCTGGCCTTTGTGGGCGGTGGAATGATCGTCGCCGCCATGCTGGCAAGCTCGCTGCGTGATCTCCTGCGCCAGCGCCGCAAGGCGGCCGAGGGTGCCCCGGACACCCGGCGCCTGCGTGATGAGGTCGCGGAAGAGAGCCTTGAGCACGGCGATCTTTTACCCCCGGTGGGTGAGCGCCACTGACCCCTGGGAGGGCATCGCTACTGCCTGGGCGAAGCTTGCCAGCAGCGAGCTCGCCTCCGGCGTGGGGATGACGCCGCGCATCAGCGCATCGGCATCTTCACCCCGGTTGCGCAGCTCGTCGACCTGGCGGGCCAGGTAGGCGCGCATCACCTCGGGGGTAAACTCCGGGTGGAACTGCACGCTCCACTGGCGCGGGCCATAGCGCAGTGCCTGAAAGGCGTCGTGGGCGTTACGGGCCAGCACCACCGATCCGCTGGGTGCCTCGAGCACCGACTGGGCGTGGGTCAGCTGCGCGGGGAAGTGGGTCGGCAGCGTGCTAAGCAGCGGGTCCTCGCGGCCGGACTCGGTCAGCGTCACCTCGTGGGTGCCGGACTCGCGTCCTGCCGGATGGTAGTCGCTTTTACCGCCGAAGGCGGCGGCCATCAGCTGGTGCCCATAGCAGACGCCAAGCATCGCCAGGTTGCGCTCCCGGGCAGCGACCAGCCACGGTTTGAGCGCCTCGCTCCAGGGTTCGGCATCGCTGACCATGGCGTGGGAGCCGGTAATATAGAGGCCGTCGATGCCCTTCAGGTCCGGCAAGGGTTCGTGGCGTGCGTCAAATACCTCGGCTTCGAAGCCATGGCGGGCCAGTATCTTTTGGAACAACGCCTCGAAGTCGCCGTACTGTTCGATCACCTCGGGGAAGGCATCACCGGTCTTGACGATTAGCAGGCGGGGCATGGGGGTCTCCTGAAGTGGGGGAGAAGGGTCTCTACGTTTTACAATCAAGCGTGTAAAACTAAAGGCGCATAATGGAGTGTTTATTTCTGATTGGCGCCTATATTCCCGATAATAAACTAAGTTTCCTATCGTATACTCTCGCCCATCTAATCACTACAGCAACGCCAGTGCTCTCGAATCGGGTCCGCCTGCGATGGGCTCAATGGAACGCTTGTATTGATTGGCGATGAATCGGCCCGTGGTTGGGACGGGCCATAGAAGCCATTTGTAGTGAGGTGTCATTCCATGAGCAAACAGCCTTTCCTGATCGCCATGACCTTCATGTCGATTATCATCGGTGGCGGCTTCGCCTCGGGACAGGAGGTGCTGCAGTTTTTCACCGGCTATGGGGTGATCGGCATTGCCGGCACCCTGGTCAGCGGTCTGCTGTTCGCCTTTCTCGGCATGCAGATCGCGCGGATGAGTTCCACCTTGCAGGCGAGCTCTCACAAGGTGGTGCTGGAGGCGCTCTTCGGCAGGCGTGCCGGTCTGGTCATTGACCTCGCGCTCTCCTTCTTCCTGTTCGGCGTCGGGGTGGTGATGCTGGCCGGCAGCGGTTCCATCTTTTCTCAGCAGTACGGCCTTCCTCCGCTGTTTGGCGGCGTGCTGCTCAGCGTGCTGGTCATCCTGACCCTGTGCCTGCGAGTTCGCGGCATCATCAATCTGATCAGCGTTATCATGCCGGTACTGCTGCTGCTGGTGATGACCATTACCGTCTATTCCTTCTTCACCAGCAGTGCGTCTTTGCAGACGCTGGAGGCCGCGGCCGCCGAGGTACCGACCATCAGCGATGACTGGCCGTTCTCGCACTGGTTTATCGGCGCCCTGCTCTATGCGTCGTTCAATATCGCCGTCGGTTTCCCCATGCTCTCGGTGATCGGCGGCCTGACCCGGGATACGCGCGAGGCCTCCCTGGGAGGCATTCTTGGCGGCGTGGGGCTCGGCGTGCTGATCTTTGTGCTCAATATCGGCCTGTTCGCCAACCTTGAGCGCCTGGCCGGCGTCGATATGCCCTCGCTGATGCTTGCCACGGCGGTCTCGCCGGTGGTGGCAATAGCGATGTCGGTGGCGCTGATCTGCATGATCTACAGCACCGCCGTGGGCATGTTCTTCGCCTTCAGCGCCCGCTTCGCCGCGCCGGAGTCGGCTCGTTTCAAGCTGTTCAGCGTCATCTTCACCCTGGTGGGGCTGGTGCTCAGCCAGTTCGGTTTCAGTGCCTTGATCGGCACCGTCTATCCCATGCTGGGCGTGGTGGGGCTGATCCTGATCGTTGCCCTGGGCATTCGTTGGAACAGCACGCGTAAGCGCAGCAGGGCGCAGCTGGCGAGCGCCGCCAGCCGCTGATGCGTTGTGCAGTGCCAAGCATCGCCCATTCCCGCTTGAACGATGGAGGGATGGGCTCCACCTCCCATGTACCCACATTTCCTGCTCTGGAGTTGATATGTCAGCTAGTGTACTGATCACCGGCGCCAACCGCGGCGTCGGACTCGCCCTGTCTCGCCATTACCATGCCGCCGGCTGGGCGGTGATCGGCGTGTGCCGCAGCGGCGGTGAGGAGGCGGCCGAGCTGCGAGACGTCGCCGAGACGCTGATCGAGGGCATCGACGTGACCCGTGAAGAGGACGTGGCACGGCTGAAGCAGGCGCTGGCGGACCGCCGCCTGGACCTGGTGGTCAATAACGCCGGCCTGATGCAGGATGAGGTGCTTGGTGAGCTCGACTTTGACTCCATGCGCACGCAGATGGAGATCAACGCCTATGCACCGCTGCGCGTGACCGAGACGCTGCTTGGCAACCTGGGAGAGGGCGCCAGGATCGCCAATATTACCAGCCGCATGGGCTCCATCGCCGATAACGACTCCGGCGGGCGCTACGGCTATCGTGCCTCCAAGGCGGCGCTCAACGCCTTCGGCAAGTCGCTTGCCGTGGACTTGAAGCCGCGGGGTGTCGCCGTTGCCCAGATTCACCCGGGCTATGTGCAGACGCGCATGGTCAAATTTGGCGGCATGATCAGCACCGAGGAGGCCGCCACGGGTATCGCCAAGCGTATCGAGGCGCTGACGCTGGAGAATAGCGGCGGCTTTTGGCATAGCAATGGCGAGGTGCTGCCCTGGTAACCACGGCGGAGTCGACCGCCGTGTATTGCCGCGCGCCTGGTTGCTAAACCTCCTCGGCGGACCGGGTCTCGTCAAGCTCGCTGGCGAGCCTGCGTTTGACCGCGCCCGGCGAGCCGCTTTTTCCCGCCAGTAGGGCGTAGGCCACGGGGACCACGAACAGCGTGAACACCGTGGCGGCACCCACGCCGGCCATGATCACCGTGCCGATCACCAGCCGCGAGTTGGCGCCGGGGCCGCTTGACAGCACCAGCGGGACGGCGCCGGCCATGGTGGTCACGGCGGTCATCAGAATCGGCCGCAGCCGGGTGACCGACGCCTCGACCAGCGCCTCCTGAAAGGCCATGCCTTCATCGCGCAGCTGGTTGATGAACTCGACGATCAGAATACCGTTCTTGGTGGCGAGCCCCACCAGCATGACCAGCCCCACCTGGCTGTAGATGTTCAGCGTCTGCCCCGTGGCATAAAGCGCCAGCAGCGCGCCGACGATGGCCAGCGGCACGGTGAGCATGATCACCAGCGGGTGGATGAAGCTTTCAAACTGGGCGGACAGCACCAGAAATACCACCAGCACCCCCATGCCCAGCAGAAACGCCGTGGCGCCGCCGGCTTCGCGGTAGTCCCTCGAGGCGCCCTGGACGTCGGTTTGCACGGCTTCGGGCAGAATGTCGGCGACGGTGCGGTCAAGGTAGTCAAGGGCGTCGCCCAGGGCGTAGCCGTCTTCGAGGTTGGCCTGAAGCGTAATGGTGCGCAGCCGGTTGAAGCGGCTCAGGGTGCTGGCGCCGGCGGTGTCTGCAAAGCTCACCAGGCTTGCCAGCGGTACCAGCTCGCCTGAGCGCGCCGAGCGCACGAAGACGCTTTCCAGGCTCTGGGCGCTGGGGCGGGCCCCCCTTTCTCCTTCGACGATGACGTCGTACTCTTCGCCGCCCTCGACGTAGCGGGTGACTTGGCGCCCGCCGAGCAGGGTCTCCAGGGTGCGGCCGACGTCGCTGACGGTGACGCCCAGGCTTGCCGCGCGGTCGTAGTCGATGTGCACGCGCAGCTGGGGCTGCTTTTCCTCGTAGTCGCTGTCGAGCCCCAGCAGCCGGGGGTTGTCCTCGCGCACGTAGTCGATCAGCGTATCGCGCCACTGGGCGAGCTCTTCATAGCTGCTGCCGCCGAGCACGTACTGCACCGGCTTTCCGGCGCTGCCGCCAAAGCCCTGGCTCATCACCGGAAAGGCGCGCACGCCGGGCAGGTCGCCGAGCTTTTCGCGCACTTCGTTCATGATCGGCCAGACGCTGCGCCGCTCGCCCCAGTCGGCGAGGTTGACGATGATAAAGCCGCTGTTGAAATTTTCGATGTTGCCCCACCCGAGCGGCGCCCGCACCTGGAGGCGTTCGATTTCGCCGTCGTCCACCAGGGGGAGCAGCCGCGCTTCGATCTCGTCCATGTAGTCGAGCATGTAGTCGAAGGTGGCGCCCGGCGGGCCGCTGACGATGATGTAGAAGCTGCCGCGGTCTTCTTCGGGGGTGTATTCGGTCGGCAGCGTCTGGGAAAGCCAGGCGATGCCGCCGAGCAGCAGCACAAAGACCGCCACCACGACCAGGCGCAGGCGCAGGGCAAGCCTCAGCGTGCGCCGGTAAGCGCTGCGGCTGGCGTCAAGGAGGCGCTGCACGCCGCGGGCCAGGCGGCCGTCGTGCATGCCGGGCTTGAGCACCTTGGACGCCATCATCGGCGACAGCGACAGCGCCAGCACGCTGGAGAGCGCCACCGCGGCGGCAAGCGTCAGGGCAAACTCCGAAAACAGCCGGCCGATATCGCCCTGGAGAAAGCCCAGCGGCACGAATACCGCGATCAGCACCAGCGTCGTGGCAATCACCGCAAAGGCGATCTGCCGGGCGCCGCGCCAGGCGGCGACCAGCGGCGTCTCGCCGTATTCCTGCATGCGCCGGTGGATGTTTTCCAGCACCACGATGGCGTCGTCCACCACCAGGCCGATGGCCAGCACCAGGGCGAGCAGCGTCAAAAGGTTCAGGGTAAAGCCCATCAGCAGCAGGGCGCCGAAGCTGCCGACCAGCGCCACGGGCACGGTCACCGCCGGCACCAGGGTGGTGCGCAGGTTACCCAGAAAGAGGAAAATCACCGCGACCACGAGCACCATCGAAATCAGCAGGGTAACGATGACCTCGCGGATAGCCCCGGCGATAAAGACCGACGAATCGAAATTCAGGCTCAGCGTCATGCCCTCGGGCAGCGTTTTCTGCAGGTCTTTTAGGGTGTCCCGGGCGGCGTTGGAGATTTCCAGGACGTTGGCGGTGGACTGCTTCATCAGCCCCATCCCCACCATGGGCTCGCCGTTGCTGCGAAAAATCGTGCGGTCTTCCACCGCGCCGATTTCTACCCGGGCCACGTCGCCCAGGCGGATCAGCTCGCCGCTGTCGGTTTCGTCGAGCACCAGCGTGCGGAAGTCTGCGGGGGTGGTGAAGCTGCGCGGCAGGCGCACGATGAACTGGCGCTCCCGGGATTCGATCGCACCGCCGGGCAGCTCGACGTTTTCTTCGCGCAGGGCGCTTTCCACGGCGTTGACGGTCAGCCGCCGCGCGGCCAGGGCGTCGGCGTCGAGCCAGACGCGCATGGCGTAGCGTCGCCCGCCGCCCACGCGCACCTGGGAGACCCCGGGCAGCACCGCCAGAGCGTCTTTCAGGTAGCGCTCGGCGTAGTCGGTGAGCTCGGCGGTGGTGTAGTTGTCGCCGGTGAGGCTCAGCCACAGCACGGTGTCGGAGTTGGCGTCGGCCTTTTGCACCTCGGGCGGGTCGGCCTCTTCGGGCAGGTTGCCAAGCGCCCGGGAGATCTTGTCGCGGATGTCGTTGGCCGCGGAGTCAATCTCGCGGTCCAGGCTGAACTCGACGCTGATGCTCGAGCGCCCGTCGCTGCTGGAGGAGGTAATCGTCTCGATACCTTCCACGCCGGAAATGCGATCCTCCAGCGGCTGGGTGATGCGCGTTTCGACGATGCTCGCCGACGCGCCGGGGTAGCGGGTGTCGACGCTCACCACCGGCGGGTCGATGGAGGGGTATTCCTGCAGCGCCAGGCGGTCAAGGGAGAGTACGCCGAAGGCGACGATCAGCGCGGCGATGACGGTGGCAAGTACCGGCCGCTCGACGGATATATCGGAAAGCCGCATTATTCGCTCCGCCCCTGGCGCAGTATTGCCTTGATATCGGTGTCGTCATCGGTAATGCCCAGAAGTCCGGGCGTCTGGCCGTCGCGCAGCGTTTCCGCGCCGTGAACGACGACCAGATCGCCGCGCTCGAGGCCGTCGAGGATCTCCGCCTCGCCCAGGCGCCGGGCGCCAAGCTCGACCCGGCGGCGCTCCACGCGGTTGTCGTCGGTCGCATCCAGCCGCCACACGTAGTGGTTGTGGCTTTCAGAGACAATAGCCGCCTCGGGCACCGCCAGCGCCTCCCGGGTGGCGGTATCAAGCTCGACCTGCATCAGCATCCCCGGGCGCAGGCGCGCTTCGGGGTTCTCCAGCCGGGCGCGCACGGTGACGCTGCGCGCGACCGGGTCGACCCGGGTATCGATGCTGGCCACTTCGCCGCTAAAAGTGCGTTCGGGGAATGCCCGAGTGCGGGCACGAAGCGGGCTCCCCGGCGAGAGCTGCCCCAGCCGCACGGCGGGAATGCTGGCGTCCAGGCGCATGACGTCGAGCTTGTCCAGGGTGGCAAGCTCGTCACCCGGGGACACCAGGGTGCCGACGCTCAGATTGCGCAGCCCCATGCGCCCGGCGAACGGCGCGGCAATCCGGTAGTTGGCAAGCCTTGCTTCAAGGGCGGCGGCCTCGGCGCGGGCCTGATCCAGCCGTGCCTGGCTGTCTTCCACGTCGGCCCGGGCCGAAAGGTTGCGCTCTTGCAGCTGGGTGGCGCGGCGCAGGGCGTTTTGCGCTTCGCTGGCGCTGGCCCGGGCGGCGCGCAGCCGGGCGCGCTCCTCTGCGTCATCCAGCTGAAACAGGCGCTGGCCGGCTTCGACCGTGTCGCCGTCGTCAAAGTCGATGGCGGTAATCACGTCGGTGACGGTTGCCGAGAGGGTGACGCTTTCGTCGGCTTTCAGCGTGCCAGGGGCCCTGACGGTATCCGCCCAGGCGCCCTGGCTGACCCTGGCGGCGATGACCTGTGGGGCCGTTGCGCCGGTCTGCCCCGACGCCGGCCCGGCGGCCAGCCCCAGCAGCAGGCCAGGCAGCAGCCCAAGCCAGAGCACTGCGCGGCGCCGCGCGCGCCGGGCTTTCGTACGAAGGGCGGCGGAAGCGGGACAGGCTGTTAAACTAGCGGCTTTGTGCATACCGGAGCTGCCTTGTGAAAACCTATGACGTGGTGGTGATCGGCGCGGGCGCGGCCGGTCTGATGTGCGCCGCCCAGGCGGGCTACGCCGGCCGGCGCGTGCTGCTGCTGGACCATGCGAAAAAGGCCGGCAAGAAAATACTCATGTCCGGCGGCGGGCGCTGCAACTTTACCAATACGGCCACCGCGCCACAGCACTTCTACTCGCAGAATCCACATTTTTGCATCTCCGCGCTGAAGCGCTATTCGCCCGGCGACTTTATCGAGCTGGTGGAGCGCCACGGCGTGGAGTACGTGGAAAAGGCGCCGGGGCAGCTGTTTTGCGCCACGTCGGCCAAGGACATTGTGCGGGTGCTGCTCACTGAATGCGAGTGGGCGGGGGTTGATGTGCGCCTGGGGACCCAAGTGGAGTGCGTGGAGCGGCGGGGGGACGGTATGCGCCTGGCCACGTCGCTTGGCACGGTGGATGCCGGCGCGGTGGTTGTGGCGACCGGCGGGCTTTCGATCCCCACCATGGGCGCCACCGGCTTTGGCTATGAGCTTGCCCGCCGCTTCGGCCTCGAGGTGCTGCCCACCGGGCCGGCGCTGGTGCCCTTTACCCTGAGCGAGCCGTGGAAAGCCCGGGCGGCGGCGCTTTCCGGGGTGAGCCTTGACGTGCGCGTCGCCTGCAACGGGCGCGAATTTGCCGAGCCGATGCTGTTTACCCACCGCGGGCTTTCCGGGCCTGCCATGCTGCAGATTTCCAGCGTCTGGCAGCCGGGGGAGGCGCTGTGCGTAGACCTGCTGCCGGGGGAGGACGCCGAGGCTGCCCTGCGCCAGGCGCGCAGCGCCACGCCCAAGCGCCAGCTTTCCACCTGGCTTGGGGAGCGCCTGCCCAAGCGGGTCGCTCAGGCGCTGGGAGAGTGGTACGCCGATGCCGCCGGCAGTGCGCCGCTAGCGGAATATTCCAACGCCGCCATTGCTGCCTGGGCCGGGCGGCTCAACCGCTGGACGCTGAAGCCTGCCGGTACCGAAGGCTGGCGCACGGCGGAGGTAACGCTTGGCGGGGTGAATACCGCGGCGCTGTCGTCGAAGGATTTTACCGTGAACGGGCTACCCCAGCTGCGCTTTATCGGCGAGGTGCTGGACGTGACCGGCGAGCTTGGCGGGTACAACTTTCAGTGGGCCTGGGCATCGGGGGTGGCCTGCGGCCAGGCCTGCTAGCGGCGCAGGCGACCCAGCCGCTTGATGTTGCGCACCAGCATATAGGCGGCGAGGGCGCGCCGGCCAATGCGCACAAAGGGACCGGATTTTCTGACTACGCGATAGGCAAGGCCGCTGCCGGCAAGCATCAGCGGCGTTTTGTAGCGGGCGATTTTTTGCCAGCCGCGGTCCAGCGGCTCGGCGGCACGCTCAAGGCGCAGGCCTTCCACCATGATGTCGATGCGCTGCTGCTCCAGCTGCTCCAGCAGTTCGCGCTTGCGCGCCGCCCGCGACGGCGAGCGGCGTGCCGGTTGGCGATGGGCGACCGGATCAGCGTTTTTGGCGGGCATCGTTACGTTGCTCCAGTAGGGCGCGGTCGGTGGCCAGCTGGCTCAGGGTGTCTTTCAGCAGGGTGTGCCGCCTTGCCTGGCGTATCGCTATCGCGGCAAGCACGACGCTTGCCAGCAATAGCACGCCGGCGCAGGCGCCGATGGCCAGCAGACGATAGCTGTCCCAAAAGATGGCGATGATCAGGGTGGTCATGCTGGCCGTGGCCAGCATGAATAGCAGCAGGCTGGCGCCCGCCAGCAGTATCAGCGTCAGCAGGCGCGCCCGTTCTTCTTCAAGCTCCAGTACCGCCAGACGCAGACGCGTTTCGCCGTTGGCGACAAGCGTACCGAGTACGCTCCTGACGGCCTGGATCACACGTTGGCCGGGACCCAGCGCCATTAGCGCCGTCCGAGCAGCAGGCCTACCACCACGCCGGCGGCAGCGCCGATGCCTACGCTGGTCCAGGGGTTGTCACGCACGTAGCGGTCGCAGCAGTCGGCCTGCTGGGTCAGGCTGTCCCGGGTGCCGGTGTAAAGCTGCTCGCCCCGGGCTTCAACGCGGGCGCGGGTGTCCTTGAGGCGCTGTTCGGCGCGCTCGCGCAGGTCGCGCATTTCCGAGCTTGCGTCCTTGGCCGTGGCGTTGACCAATTCTTCTACGGTGTCGCTCAGGTGGCGCAGGTCGTCCTGCAGCTGTTCGGTCTGTACTTGGCGATCTGATGGTTTCTTGGCCATGGTGTCTTTCTCCTGGGGTACTACACGTGGGTACTGCACGAATGAGCACCCGAATGAACCCACAAATGAGTGTTACCGGTGAGTGACATCGCTTCAGCAGCGAGATGTCAGCATAGCAGGTGTAAAGGGCGATACAAGCGCTATACGCGCGGTGACCCCTAGCGCAGCAGCCCGCTGGGCGTAAACAGCGGGTTGAGGCTAAAGCCGAGACTTAGCCGGTGGACCCGGTGATCGTAGTCGATCAGGCTTTCGCCGTAGCCGTAGTAATACTGCACGTGGCCGCGGACGCCGTTGAAGGCCGGCCAGCTGTAGTCCAGCTGGGTGCCGTAGTTGCCGGTATCGGGGTTGCCCCGCAGCTGGACGGCGACTTCCTGGTCGTGGCTATAGCGCTTGGCGATGCGCACATCGCCGTAGCCCATGTAGCGGTGGATGTCGGGGTTGTCGTCATCGCCCTGGGACTCGGGAATGCGCCAGTGGGGAGCCATTGTGACCGCCCAGTTGCCGCGCTGCAGCGTGCTTTCCAGATACACCCGATTCCAGCTGCGCGACAGCGGCGCCGAACGGCCGTTGGACTGGTGATTGACGGCAAGCCGGTTGCGGGTGTTGACCCAGCCGAAAATATTCCAGGCGTTGTCGAAGTCGATGAAGATTTCCGGCTCGTAGTTGGTTTCGCGGAAGGGCGAGGACGAGTCGGTATTGTAGGCCTGCCACCAGCTGCGCTGAGTGTAGCCGAAAAACAGGTCGCCGTTGTGGCCAAACAGATCTTCGACCAGCGAGAACTTGGCGCTGAACTGGAACTTCACCTCGGCGCTGTCCGCCCGCCCGTCGGCGTCGATGTTGCGAAAGCGGGCGCGGTCCTGGTTGCCGTTATAGCTCACCGGAAACAGATAGTTGGTGCGGTGGGCAGTGATCGAAAACGGGTTGTGGTTGGACGCCCTTTCCAGCTGCCGGCGCTCGCGGGTTTCTTCAATGGCCTGCTCTTCCGGCGGTTTGGGGGTCAGCGCGGTCATGTACGCCGAGGTTTCAAAGCGCGGCGTCTGGCGCGCCTCGAGCGAGGAGAGCTCAAGGTTGAGCCGGGTGATTTCCTGGCGCAGGGCGTGGACGCGCGCGTCCAGCGCGCTGGGGTCAGCGGCGTCGGCAAAGACGCTGCCGGCATGCATTGCCACTACGAGGCTCAAGCCGGCAAGAAATGGATGTCGGGCGGTCATGGTTACGGCTCGTCAATGGATAAGCAGGCAAACGCCTGGGCGTGTTTTATCACGGGGCCTGAAGAAGTCAACGGCGGTCAGGCGCTTTGGCAGTGAGCGTGGAGCAAAAACTCGCGGTTGCCGTCGCCGCCGGCAATCGGGCTTGGCTGCCAGTGGTCGATGGTAAGCCCGCTTTGCCGGCAGGCGTGCTCCAGGCGCGCTCTGACCTCGGCGTAGCGGTGCGTATCGCGGACCACGCCGCGTTTGCCCAGGGCCGAGGCGTCGAGCTCGAACTGCGGCTTGACCAGCGATAAAAGCTCGCCGCCGGCGGGTAGTGCCGCCGCGATCTCGGGCAGGATCAGCGTTTGTGAAATAAAAGAGACATCCATCACCGCGGTATCCGGCGGCTGGCGCTGGCACAGGGTAGCAAAGGCCGGGGAGCGGGTCAGCTCCCGGGCATTGATGCCCTCGAGGCAGCTGACCCGGGGGTCATCGCAAAGGCGGCGCGCCAGCTGCCCGTGGCCGACCTCGATACCGATGACGTGACGCGCGCCAAAGCGCAGGGCGCAGTCGGTGAAGCCGCCGGTGGACTGGCCCACGTCGAGTACCGTCTGGCCGTCAAAGCGCTTGTCGAGGGCCGTGAGTACGGCTTCAAGCTTGAGTCCCGCCCGGGAAACGTAGCGCTCTTCGGGCGCGTCATCCACGACAAGCGGCGTGGCGTCGGCCAGCTGCTCGCTGGGTTTGGCCAGCCGAGCGCCGGTGTCCCGACGCCGCACGTGGCCGCTTTTGATCAGCCGCTGGGCCCGGGTGCGTGAGGCCGCAAGCTGCTGCTTGACGAGTAGCTGGTCAAGACGTGGCATGGGGCGCTACCCGCGCCGGCCGGCGGAGCCGGACGCGGCCTGCAGGCCGCCCGGGGGCAGACGCTCGGCGCCCCAGCTGCGCGAGAGATACCCCTTGACCCGCGCCAGCTCGTCGTCGCTGACGATGGCCAGTTCGCCGTGCTCAAGCGCGTCGTAATGGTAGATGTAAAGGCGCGAGGCAAACTGCTCGAACGGCAGCGACGCTTCGCCAAAGCGTTCGCCGTTGCCTGAGGTGCTGACCACCACGTCATCGCCCCAGTCCTGGCCGCTGTCGTTGTTGGGGTTGTAGAAATACACGCGCATTTGCTCCCCGGGGTCAAGCGAGGCGCGCAGTACGCTGATGGCGTGCCAGCCGATAAAGCGGCCGGTGCTGTCGGTTACCGCAATGCCCGCCGGCTGGGGGTGGATCAGCGGCTGGTTACCGTTATAGAACGGGTGATAGCTGGCGTAGAAATGGCGCAGAAACGCGTCTACGTCGATGAGCTTGCCGGTGGCGACGTCGACGTTGATGGCAAAGCCGCGGCCCGACCACCAGCCGTGGAATTCGGGGTTGACCCAGCGGTGGGGATCGCCCAGCCGTCCGACGCAGCGCCTGCCCATTTCGGCGTAGATGCGGTCCAGGTGGGGCACCACGATCAGCGATACCGGGTCCAGGTCCATGGGTAGCTCGGTGGCAACGCCGGAGAGGCTTGCCATCGAGGAGATGGGCTGGCCCTCGAAGTGCATGATGATTTCATCGTCGCGCGCGGCCCAAGCGACCATTTGCAGCAGGTAGTCGGGGTCGTTGTAGGCCCACATGGAAAGCGCCCGGGCCGACTGGCAGGTGGGGTTGTTGCCCTGGCCGATGCCAAACGGCAGGCCGAGCATGCCCAGCACGCCTTCCAGCAACCGAGCTCGGGGCGGTACGGCGTCGCCGCAGGCAAGCACAAGGCGCGCCCGGGACCAGTCCGACAGCGTAAGCCCCAGCTGGCGCCACATGGCCGGTGCCACCGGCGGCTGATAGAGGATGCCGCGCTCCAGGGTGAGCGCCAGCCCGTAAACCGCCTGGGCGGTGTCCGAATAGACGCCGGTGCGGATCAGCGCCAGCACCAGTTCGCGGTAGCACAGTAGGCAGTCGCGCCCGGTGGAGGAAAGCCCCAGGGCTTCAGCGATCAGCTGATCGCTGTGCTCGACCAGGTGGCGCATGAGCACGGCGTGGTAGGGCGCGACCAGCCCGGTGTCGTGCATGGCTCGGGCAAAGCCGGAGGCTTCGGCCTGGAGGGTGGCGTGGTCCATGCGCTCCAGGCGCTCGCGGTATACTTCGACGCCGGGGTCCTCCTGGCAGGCCTGGGTGGGGCCGAAAAGCGCGCTGACCAGCCGCGCCGCCCCCTGGCCGCTGGCGCCGAGGTCAATGGCCGGGTCGGCCTGGCACAGCGCGATCTGGGTGATCATCTGCTTGATGGCGTCGGTCTGTAGCGGGCGCTGCTGCAGTATGCGCCAGACTTCCTCGATCAGCGTGTCGACGATGTGCTCGTAGCCAATCCGCGCGGCCAGATGCTGGAACAGGTAGCGCGAAACCAGAGCCAGGCGCCCCTGGGACTCGCGCTCGGCTTCCGTGGGCGGGGTGAACAATAGCCGCAGGTTGAGCGCCAGGGCCTGGGTCAAGTAGTGGTGGGCGTGCTCGGCGGAGACCTGGGGGTGAGCGAAGCTGGCCTTGGCCACGGCAAGGAGGCGCAGCTCGCTCAGCGCCTCGATCACCACCACGTTGGCGTCGGTGCTTTTCAGCGCCTGGCTTGTCAGAGAGGGCAGCAGGTGTTTGGGGGAGGCCCAGTCGGAGCCGTCGAACACGGCGGCGTTTTCCAGCGCCTCGGCGCGGGCCTCAATCGCCGCGCAGCCGCCGTCGGTCAGCAGCAGCCGTCGTGCCGTGTCCAGCACCCGGGGCAGCCTTGCGGTTTTATTGAAGGCGAGGGCCTGCTGAAGCAGGCCCAGCGCCTCGTCAAATTTTTCCACCAGCCTGTCAAGCTTTGCCGCTTCGCTGTAAGCGGCGTGGGTGGAAGATGCGTTGTTTGCTGGGGTCACGGTGACTCCTTATCCCTGCGGGTGAGGGGATTATACATAGAAGTCGAGATCTTCCTGGTGTTTCAGCAGGTCACGCAGGGTGTGGGCGTCGTCGCCCTTGAAGTAGACAAGCCCCCAGTGAGTGCCGAAAGCCGTACGCTTGGTCACGGTTTCTTCCAGGGGCGAGGTGAGCTCGTGGGACTCGAAGTAGGGATGGTCTTCCACCTCCTCGGGGAGCTCCAGCCGGCTGACCACGCGCCGGCGCGGATAAACGCCGAAGCAGCCGGCGAAGCCGTCGGCGTCGACCACTTCCCGTGGGAAGAAGTCGGCAACCTCTTCCGCCGTGGTGTGGGGGTCAAACACCAGCATGGAGGCCTGGTAGGCGTTGAAGCCGTAGACCCGCTCCAGAAGCTCGAACACCTTGAAGCCCGGCGGGCGATAGGCCACTTCACCAAAGTACATTTCGCCGTCGCTGGTGACGAAATACTCGGGGTGGATAAGGCCAAAGCCGATGTCGAAGGTCTTGATCAGCTTCTCGATCTGCGCGGTAATCTGGTCGCGGTACCTTTCAAGCTCAGGCGAGGCGGGGACGAAGACCGAATAGCCCAGGGTGACGTACTCGGAAATGTTCAAAAAGACGATTTTACCGTTGTGGATCCAAGCCTCTACGGCAAACTCCCAGCCGTCCAGATGCGACTCCATCAGCACCGGGAATTCCTCCTCGGGAATCAGGTCGACTTCGTCCGGCGTGCGGATCACCCGGTGGCCCAGGCAGCCGGCCTTGTCGAACGCCTTCAGGTGAATGGGGTCGTTGGGGTCGCCGTCGAGCTTGAGCAGCGTCTGGTTGACGCGCTTGAGAAAGCGCACCACGTCGTCCTTGTCGTGGGCTTCTTCGAAAATGCCCACGCGAATGCCGCCGAGCTGGGCGCGACGCTTCATCAGCGCCTTGTCGCGCAAAAGCAGCGACTGGCCGTAAAGGCGCGGGCTGTCGAGCAGCACGGAGTTGATGGCGCCGGCCCACTCAACGGTTTCCTCAAACAGCGGAATGGCCACGTCAACGCCTTTTTCCTTGAGCGTTTCGGCAATCTCCATGGAGCGGTCGTTGAGCCGCTCGAAATCCCAGGGCACATAGGGAATATCGTGCTCCTGGCAGTAGTCCTCTGCCCAGGGCGGTGCCACGACGACATAGCGCCGGTCAAAGTTTTCAGCGGCTTCAATGGCGTTCAGGCTCCAGCCGAGAAGAGCGATGTAACCTTTGTCAGTGTTTTTTTCCACGGTCTAGCTCCTTCTTCTTTGCCGATGGGCCTTGGTGTCAAAGCGTCAGCGCTACGGCACCAGTATTCTTCACTCTAGGCTTATCTGAGCCCGGGTGCGAGCATTGTGATGCCTGTGGGGTCAACGCGCGCCGGTAGAAAGCGCGGGCCTGTGTTAATCTGGCGGCCTTTTCAGGGGCTGCGCATGCGCAAGGGGCGGCACCCGGGTAGCTGCGCCGGGGCGGCGAATTCGGTAGTGTGTGCGGTCAGCGTTTTCATCAGGATGTTTCACATGCAAGCAACGACGTTTCGTTTTTCCTGCCGGGCCGCGCTGGCCGGCCTGTTGATCGGTCTTGGCAGCGGTCAGGTTCTTGCCCAGGAGAGTGCCACCTGGGTGTCTGAAGAGCTCACCACCTATGTGCGCTCGGGTCCCACCGACGGCTACCGGATCGTGGGCACGCTAAGCGCCGGCGAGCAGGTCAAGATGCTTGAAACCAGCGGTGAATATACCCGGGTAGAAAGCGATTCCGGCGACGCCGTGTGGATTCTCAGCGAGGAGCTGCAGGACACGCCCAGCGCCCGGGAAAAGCTGCCCAAGCTTGAGACCCGGGTGGCTGAGCTAACCGAGGAGCTCGACAATATCAACGCCACCTGGGAAGAGCGCGTGGCGACCATGAAAGAGAACCTGGAAGCCCGGGCGCAGCGTATCGACGAGCTCGAGGCGAGCAATGAAGCGCTCAAGCGCGATGCCGAGACGTTGCGCAAGCAGTCGCGCAAGCTGAATGCCCGCCTGGAAACCCAGGAAGAGGACCTTTTGATGCGCTACTTCATGTACGGCGGCGGCGTCGCCGGTGCCGGCCTGCTGGTAGGGCTGATCGTTCCGCACCTGCCGCGCCGGCGCAAAAAGCGCGACCGCTGGTTTTGATGGACCACGGGGCTTCTTATGACGGGGCTTTTCATGACGGAGTCCTTCAAGACAGAGCCCTTCAAGACGGGATCAGGCGATGACGGATCAATGGCTCAAGCGCTGGCGCGAGGGGCGCATCGGCTTTCACCGGACAACGCTGCATCCGGCGCTTGAGCGCTACTGGCTGACGCTTGACGTGCCCCGGACGGCCAAGGTGCTGGTGCCGCTGTGCGGTAAAAGCGTGGATATGCGCTGGCTCGCCGATGCCGGCCACCCGGTGTTGGGCGTAGAGATTTCGCCGGAGGCCATCGAGCAGTTCGTCGCCGAACGCCGCCAGGGCGTGCTGCGCTATCACCAGGCGGGCTTTGACATCGTGCGCCAGGGCAGCATCGAGCTGTGGCTGGGCGATTTTTTCCACTTGCATATCCGCCAGGTAGCGGAAATCGAGGCGTTTTACGACCGCGCCTCGCTGATCGCGCTGCCCCGGCCCACGCGGCAGCGCTATGCCTTTCATCTGGCCCAGCTGGTGCCCCCGGGCGCCCGGGGGCTGCTGGTCAGCCTGACCCGGGGGGAGGCCGACGCCGGCCCGCCCTACAGCGTGTCCCACGAAGAAGTCGAGCAGCTCTTTTCGCCCAACTTCCGGCTGACGTTTCTGGAGCAGGGGCCGCCCGACGCGCGCGGCTTTATCGAGAGCACCTGGGCGCTCGAGCGCCGCGGCCCGAAAAGCTAACGCGCCAGCAGCGCGCCCAGCTCGCCGTCGTTGAAAGCGCGGTCGAGCGCCTTGCCGAGCAGCTCGTTGAGCATCTCGGTATTTTTGTCCGAGTCGGGCTTGAGCGCATATTCCTGGGTGCGGCGCGAGGTATAGGTGCCGGTGTAGGTGGTGCCGTCATTTTTAGCGATGGCGCGCAGCACGCCCTCAAGCTGAGCCTCGTCAATGCCGGGATTGGCGCCGTCGCCCCGGGCATAGTTCAGCCGGGCAAGCTCCAGGGTCAGCGTCGGGCGCCCTTCGGCCTGCTCGCTGACCGGGGTAAAGCCCATGTCGCGCACCGCGCGCTCGGCTTCACGCTGAAGCTGGGGGATCAGAATATGGCTGCTGACGGTAATCCGGGACGTGGACATGCCGCCGCCGCTGCGCTGGCCGATGACGTCGGTGTCGCGCCCGTCCTGGGCGAATACCGCGACCTCCTGGCCGTTGCCGACCTGGGCCACCGGCGCGCTGCGCTCGGGGGTGACTTCCAGGTACTGCGGGCTGGCGCAGCCGCCAAGCCACAGGCCGGCGCAAAGCAGGGTGACGCTGAGCAAGAAAGAACGTCGCTGCATGGGGGTCTCCGTTGGTTCTTGTGGGTCAATGAGTGAAGCCATGCGCGCATTCTAGACGCAAATCGGCCCGCCGGGTAATGTCGCGGGCCAGTTTGCGCTCAGGCCGCGTGGGAAGGGGCCGGGGCGCTGGCAGCATCGGCAAAGCGGTGCCACTGGCGCGGGTGGGCAAAGAGGCGCCGGCCGCGGTGCAGGTTCAGCTGCTCGAAGTCGGCGTGGCGCACGCTGGCAAGCCAGGGTTTGGCCAGCCAGTCGGCCTCCAGCTCCACGCGCACCTCGGCGCCCACTGGGGAGACCGCGGTGACGGTCACCGGCAGATGGCAGTCGGCCTGCGGCTGTTCGGCCAGGCGCACCTCGTGGGGGCGCAGCAACAGCTCTTCGCGGCCGTCGGGCAGGTCCACTGCCAGCCGCGCGTCGCCGCAGGTCAGCACGCCGCCGTGCACGTCGCCCTCCAGATGGTTCACATCGCCCAGGAACTCGAACACGAAGCGATTTTGCGGCGCGCGATACAGCGTTTCCGGAGTGTCGATCTGCTCGATTTTGCCGTCGCTCATCACCACCACGCGGTCGGAAAGCTCGAGCGCCTCTTCCTGGTCGTGGGTGACGAAGACGCTGGTGAAGTTGAGCTCTTCGTGAAGATGGCGCAGCCAGCGGCGCAGCTCCTGGCGCACCTTGGCGTCGAGCGCGCCGAAAGGCTCGTCGAGCAGCAGCACGTCGGGCTCCACGGCCAGCGCCCGGGCAAGCGACACGCGCTGCTGCTGGCCGCCGGAGAGCTGGGCCGGGTAGCGGTCGGCGAGATGCTCGAGCTTGACCATCTCCAGCAGGCGAAAGACCCGCGCGCGGATATCGCTGCGCGACGGGCGGCTGCGCCGGGGCATCACCGAGAGGCCGAAGGCGACGTTGTCGTACACGCTCATGTGACGAAACAGCGCGTAGTGTTGAAAGACAAAGCCGATGCGCCGGTCGCGGACGTGAACGTGGGTGACGTCGCGCTGGCCAAAAAGGATGCGCGCCGGGGTGTGCGTACCCGAGCGGTCGGGGGTTTCCAGCCCGGCGATAATCCGCAAAAGGGTGGTCTTGCCCGAGCCCGACGGCCCCAGAAGCCCCACCAGCTCGCCTTCGTGAATATCCAGGTTGACCGGCTCCAGCGCCCGGGTGGGGCCGAAGTGCTTGCCGATGTTGTCCAGACGGATGCTCATGCGTGGGTCTCCCGGCGCGATGCGCGCCATTCAAGGCCGGCCTTGGCCGCCAGGGTGAAAAGGGCGATCAGTGCCAGCAGTGCTGCGCTCGAGAAGGCGCCGACCGTGTTGTAGTCCTGGTAGAGCTGCTGCACGTTGAGCGGCAGGGTGTTGGTTTGTCCGCGGATGGCGCCGGATACCACCGAGACGGCGCCGAACTCGCCCACCGCCCGGGCGTTGGTCAGAATGACGCCATAGAGCAGCGCCCAGCGGATGTTGGGCAGGGTGATCCGGCGAAAGACGGCAAAGCCGCCGGCGCCGAGGGTGACCGCGGCTTCTTCCTCGCGGCTGCCCTGAGCCTGCATCAGTGGGATCAGCTCCCGGGCGACGAAGGGGCAGGTGACAAACACCGTCACCATGAGAATGCCCGGCCAGGCAAACATCAGCTGGATGTCGTGGGCGCTGAGCCAGGAGCCGAGCCAGCCGTTGCGCCCGTAGAGCAGCAGGTAGATCAGGCCCGCCACCACCGGCGAGACCGCAAAGGGAATATCGATCAGGGTTTGCAGCAGCCGCCGGCCGGGAAACGTGAAGCGGGTGATCAGCCACGCCAGCGCGACGCCGAACACCAGGCAGATGGGGATGGTGAGAAGGGCCACGGCCAGGGTCAAAAAGATGGCGTGGAGGGTGTGGGCCTCGGTCACGCTTGCCCAGAACACGCCCAGGCCCTTGGCAAAGGCCTGGGCGAAGATAGCGACCAGCGGCAGCAGCAGAAAGACGGCCGTGAGCACCAGCGCCGCTACGATCAGCAGCCGGCGAACGCCGGGGGAGTCACCGATGCGTTGCATTACCCTTTCCCTCCGTGCAGGCGGCGGACAAAGCGGCCCTGCCAGACGTTGATGGCAAACAGCAGAGCAAGCGAGACAAACAGCAGCACTGAGGCAATGGCCGAAGCGCCGGCGTAGTCGTATTCCTGGAGCTTGACGAAAATCATCAAGGACGTGATCTCGGTCTCGTAGGGGGTGTTGCCGGCGATGAATATGACCGCGCCGAACTCCCCAAGCGAGCGCACAAAGGCAAGGCCCGTCCCGGTCACCAGCGCCGGCCAGAGGTGGGGCAGAATGACCCGGCGAAAGCCCACGCCGTCGCTTGCGCCCAGCGACATCGCCGCCTCATCCACCTCCGCGGGCATGTCCTCGAGCACCGGCTGCACCGTGCGCACCACAAAGGGAATGCTGGTAAACGCCATGGCCAGCGCAATGCCCACCCAGGTGTAGGCCACCTTGATACCCAGCGGCTCGAGCACGTTGCCCGCCCAGCCGCTTTTGGCGTACAGCGTGGCAAGCGTAATGCCGGCCACGGCGGTGGGCAGGGCGAAGGGCAGGTCCATCAGCGCATCCACCAGGCGCTTGCCGGGAAAGTCGTAGCGCACCAGCACCCAGGCCAAAAGCAGGCCGAAGGCGGCGTTGACCAGAGCGGCCACGGCGGCAGCGCCGAGGGTGGTGGTATAGCTTGCCACCACGCGGGGGTCGCTGACGATGGCCCAGTATTCGCCCAGCGAAAGTCCGGCCAGCTGGCCGAATAGCCCGGTCATGGGCAGCAGCAGGACCAGCGAGATAAACAGCACGCTGATCCCCATGGAAAGGCCGAAGCCCGGCAGCACGCGGGTGCTGCCGGACAGGCGCCGGGGGAGTCTGATAGCGAAAGCACTCATGGGGGTGTGCCTACCGGCGCTGGAGCTGGTCGATCAGGCCACCGCTTTCAAAGTGCTTCTCCATGGCCTGGTCCCAGCCGCCAAAGACGTCTTCGACCTCCAAAAGCTCGGTGTCGGGGAACTGGTCGGCAAACTCCTCAACCACGGTGTCGTCATGCACGCGGTAGTTAAAGCCCGCCAGCAGGCGCTGGGTATCTTCGCGGTAGAGGTAGTCCAGGTAGGCCTGGGCGAGATCGGCGCTGTCGTTCTTTTCGGCGTTTTCATCAACCACGGCTACCGGGAACTCGGCGAGGATGCTCACCGGCGGCACTACCACTTCGTAGTCGTCGCTGCCGTACTCGCCGCGGATGTTGTTGACCTCGGATTCGAAGCTGATCAGCACGTCGCCGATGTCGCGCTCGATAAAGCTGGTAGTCGCCCCGCGGCCGCCGGTGTCGAAGACTTCGACGTTGCCGAGAAAGGTCTTCATGTAGTCGCGGATCTTGTCTTCGTCGCCGTCAAAGCGCTTGTCCGCGGCACCCCAGGCGGCCAGGTAGGTGTAGCGGCCGTTGCCCGACGTCTTGGGGTTGGGGAAGACGATTTCCACGTCGTCGCCGGCGAGGTCGTCCCAGCTTTCGATGTTTTTGGGGTTGCCCTTGCGCACCAGAAACGCCGTGGTGGAGTAGTAGGGCGAGGCGTTGTTGTCAAAGGCTTCCTGCCAGTCGTCAGCCACCAGGCCGGCATCCGCGAGCACCTGGACGTCGGTCACCTGGTTGAAGGTGACGACGTCGGCCCCCAGCCCCTGCATGATCGATCGGGCCTGGGCGGACGAGCCGTTGTGCGACTGGCTGACCTCAACGCTTTCGCCGTGCTCGTTTTCCCACCAGGTTTCGAACTGGGGGTTGATCTCGGCAAACAGCTCCCGGGCGATGTCGTAGGAGGCGTTGAGCAGTTCGCGGTCGGCGGCGTTGGCCGCGCCCGAAGCGCTGGCGGCAACGGCGACGGCGAGCAGGCTGCGCTTGAGCGCGCTTGTGGTGCGGGGAAAGGCCATGTGAAGGCTCCTGTCACAAGAAACGGGAATAGGGATGAAGATGAGTGGGATAAAGACTAAATCCGCCAAAGTGTAATTACAATCATGTTTACTATTCGAATTTAGAATATATGTGTGCCGCGTTCGCCAGACCGCCGCGTCTCTCGCCGCATCGCCGGGCTCTGGTATCATTAGCCCTTTGCTAACGACACCCTTTGCCAAAGCCACCCGCTCAAAAAAGCCCATGACCATGACTGCATCTCCCCAAGCCCCCGCGCGTCCGTTTCGCCTGGCGCCGTCGATCCTCTCCGCCGACTTTGCCCGCCTGGGGGAAGAAGTCGACAACGTGCTCGCGTCCGGCGCGGATATCGTCCACTTCGACGTAATGGACAACCACTACGTGCCCAACCTCACCATCGGCCCCATGGTGTGCAAGGCGCTGCGCAACCACGGCGTGACCGCGCCCATCGACGTGCACCTGATGGTCAAACCGGTGGACCAGCTGATCAGCGATTTCATCGACGCCGGGGCCAGCATCATCACCTTTCACCCTGAAGCGTCCGACCACATCGACCGCTCGCTGCAGCTGATCCGCGACGGCGGCTGCCAGGCCGGGCTGGTGCTGAACCCGGCCACGCCCTTGAGCTATCTCGACTACGTCATGGACAAGCTCGACATGGTGCTGCTGATGAGCGTCAATCCGGGCTTTGGCGGCCAGGCGTTCATTCCTCAGACGCTTGCCAAGCTGCGCGATACCCGGGCAAAGCTCGATGCGTCGGGGTATGACATTCGCCTGGAAGTGGACGGCGGGATCAAAATCGACAACATCGCCGAGGTGGCCGCCGCCGGGGCGGACACCTTTGTCGCCGGCTCGGCGATCTTCAAGGCGCGCCGCAGCGATGACCCCCACGCCTACGACTCGGTCATCGCCAGGATGCGCGAGGCGCTGGCGCAGGGCTAATGCGCCGGAGAGGGCTGAGAGGTAAGATGGCCGCAGACGAACCATCAGGATGCGACGATGAATCAAGATGAAGGGCGTAACGAGGCGGCAGCGGACCGGGCGCTGCACGAGCTGTTAACCGGCAAGCGGCTGATGGCCTTTGATCTTGACGGCACTCTGATTGACTCGGTGCCCGATCTCGCGGCGGCGCTTGTCCGCGCGCTCGACGATGAAGGCCTGGCCGTGCCCCGGCAGGAAGACGTGAGCCACTGGGTGGGCAACGGCACCCGCAAGCTCGTTGAGCGGGGCCTTGCCTGGGCGCTTAATACCCCCGTCGAGGCCGTGGACGAGACGCTTTCGGCGCGGGTCTACGCCGCTTTCATGGGCTATTACGGCGACGCTCCGCACCGCCTGACGCGGCTGTACCGGGGCGTTGCCGAGACGCTTTATGCGCTTAAAGACGCGGGTTTTATGCTGGTGCTGGTGACCAACAAGCCCGAGCGCTTTATCGCGCCGCTGCTTGAGCATTTTGCCTTGAACGAGGCCTTTTCCCTCTGCCTGGGCGGCGATAGCCTGGCGCGTAAAAAGCCCGATCCGCTGCCGCTGACCCACGCCGCCGCGCACTTTGGCGTACCCGCCGGCGCCTGCGTGATGGTGGGGGATTCCCGCCACGACATGGCCGCCGGCAAGGCGGCGGGATTCGCCACCGCCGCGCTTACCTACGGCTACAACCACGGCGAGCCGATTAGCGAAAGCGCGCCGGATGCGCTGCTTGACTCGCTGAGCGAGCTGCTGTCGACCTCTGCCCGACCGTCTTCTACACGATAAGGAACCTTGATGATGACCCCCGACCGCTTTGCCGAGCTGGCCCGCGCCGGCTACAACCGCATTCCCGTCGCCCGCGAGGTGCTGGCCGATCTGGATACGCCGCTGTCGACGTATCTCAAGCTTGCCAACGTGCCGTGGACCTTTTTGCTGGAATCGGTGCAGGGTGGAGAAAAGTGGGGGCGCTACTCGATCATTGGGCTGCCGTGCCGGGAGCGCATCGAAGTGCGCGGCCATACCGTGCGCCATCTTCAGGACGGCGAAACCCAGGGAGTGGCCGAGGTCGACGACCCGCTGGCGTGGATCGAGGAGTTCCAGGCGCGCTTCAAGGTGCCCAAAATAGACGATCGCCCGCGCTTTGACGGCGGGCTGGTGGGCTATTTCGGCTACGAGACCATCCGCTACATCGAGCCGCGCCTGGCCGACAGCAACAAGCCCGATCAGCTCGACGTGCCCGACATCCTGCTGATGGTGTGTAACGACCTGGTGGTGTTTGACAACCTTTCCGGCCGGCTGACGCTTCTCACCCATGCCGACCCGGAAACCGCGGATGCCCTGGCGACGGCCGAAGGGCATTTGCGGCATCTGGAAAGCCGCCTGCGCGATGCCTATCAGCGGCCGGGCGGAGAGGCCAGGGACAAACCGGACGTTCGCGAAAGCGACTTTCGCTCCGGCTTTACCCAGGACGGCTTCAAGGCCGCGGTGGCGAAGATCAAGGAGTACGTCCGCGCCGGCGACGTCATGCAGTGCGTGCCTTCCCAACGCATGTCGACGCCGTACCGCGCCGCGCCGCTGGACCTTTACCGGGCGCTGCGCAGCCTCAACCCCTCGCCGTATATGTATTACCTGAACCTGGACGACCATCAGGTAGTAGGCTCGTCGCCGGAGATCCTCACCCGCACCGAGGAAGACGAAGTCACCGTGCGGCCCATTGCCGGCACCCGCAAGCGCGGCAGGACCGAGGCCGAAGACCAGGCGCTGGAAGACGAGCTGCTGGCCGACCCCAAGGAGCTCGCCGAGCACTCCATGCTGATCGATCTGGGGCGCAATGATATCGGGCGCATCAGCGAGACCGGAAGCGTCAAGGTCACCGACAGGATGGTGGTAGAGCGCTACTCCCACGTCATGCACATCGTGTCCAACGTCGTGGGGCGGCTTAGACCTGAGCTTTCGGCCATGGACGCTTTGCGCGCGACTTTCCCTGCGGGCACCGTTTCGGGGGCTCCCAAGGTGCGCGCGCTGGAAATCATCGACGAGGTCGAGCCGGTCAAGCGCGGCATCTACTCCGGCGCGGTGGGCTATCTGTCGTGGCACGGCAATATGGATACCGCCATTGCCATTCGTACCGCGGTGATCAAGGACGGCGAGGTCCACGTTCAGGTAGGGGCGGGGATCGTTGCCGACTCGGATCCGGAAACCGAATGGCAGGAAACCCTGAGCAAGGGCCGCGCGCTGTTTCGCGCCGTGGCCATGGCCGAGCGCGGCCTGGACGAAAACTGAGGCGGCCCGGCCGGTGCAAGCGCATATAGGAAAGCGCCTGGCCGGCCGGGCCGTTTGAGATGACGGCGCCTGAGATCCAGGCGCCTGAGGCCATGGCGTCTGGAGTTAGGGCGTCGCCACGCCGCCGGCGGCGTTCGCCAGGGCGATCATCGGCGCGGGGTAGAGGCCCAGCAGAACCACCAGCACCGCCGCGCCGAGCACCACCAGGCCGCCGGCGCGTACCGCCCAGTCCGCCGAGGCGTCCCGGTGCTGCATCCCCGGCTCGGCGAGGAACAGCGTGACGATCACCCGCAGGTAGTAATAAAGCCCGATGGCGCTGCCGACGATGATGCCGGCCACCAGCCACCACTGCTCGGCTTCCACGCCCAGGGCGATGAGGTAGAACTTGCCGATAAAGCCAACGGTAGCGGGAATGCCGGCGAGCGAGAGCATGGCCACGGTCATCACCGCGGTGAGGAAGGGCCGGCGCCAGAATAGCCCGCGATAGTAGTGCAGGCTCCCGGCGTCGGCGCCTTCGGTGGCGCTTGATACCAGGATGACCACGCCAAAGGCGGCGAGGGTCGCAAGGATATAGGTCATCAGATAGACCCCGCCGGCTTCGGCGGCCAGGCCGTCGGCGATGACCAGCACCAGCAGCATGTAGCCGAAGTGGGCAATGGACGAATAGCCCAGCAGGCGCTTGAGGTTGGACTGGGTCAGCGCCAGCAGGTTGCCCACCAGCATGCTGGCAAGCGCGAGCACCCAGAGCACCGCGTGCAGCCACTCGCCCTGAAACGCCGGGGCGCTCATCACCAGGCGCAGCATGACGATGAATACCGCAACCTTGCTGGCCGTGGCGAGAAACGTCGCCGCCGGCCCGGGCCCGCCTTCGTAGACGTCCGGCGTCCACAGGTGGAAGGGCGCCACCGAAAGCTTGAACCCAAGCCCCACCAGCATCATGCCGGCGCCGGCCAGCCCCCAGGCGCTGCTGTTCTGGGTAAGCGTTGCCATCAGCGCAGTAAGCTCAAGTTCGCCGGTCTGGGCGTAGACCAGCGCCATGCCGAAGAGCAAAAAGGCGCTCGCCGCCGCGGAAAGAATCAGGTATTTGATGCCGGCTTCCAGCGAACGGCGCTCGTGAAAGGCGTAGGCCAGCATGCCGTACAGCGGCATGGAAAGCAGCTCCATCCCCAGAAACAGGCTGGCCAGGTGCCGGCTTGCCACCAGCACCAGCCCGCCCGCCGCCGAGCACAGGAGCAGCAGGTAAAACTCTTCCCGGGCGTTCTGAAACGTCTCGAAGTAGGCGTGTGCCAGCACCGCGCAGGCAAGCGTCGAGGCCAGCACCAATAGCCCGCCGAGCATGGCGGGGCCGTCAAAGACGAGCAGCGTGGTGGTAATCGGCAGCAGGTCCAGCACCAGGATCTGCGCGATCAGGGCAAGCGTCAGCCCCAGCACGCTCACGGCCACCGTGACGTGATGGTCGCGCCGCCAGGCGGTGCCCAGCATCACGGTAATGGCCGTGGCGGCCACCAGAATCAGCGGAAGATAAGCGATAGCAAGCTTGGGCAACGGCATTAGCGAGCCTCCGGCAACGGTGAGCTTTGGGCATCAAACAGCCGATGGATTTCCCCCATGGACGCACCGGTAGTGTCCAGCAGCGGCTGCGGGTAGAGGCCGACCCAGAGGATCAGCGCGATGATACCCAGCAGCATGCAAAACTCCCGGGGATCCAGGCCTTTCAAGGGCGTATCGTCCTTGGGCGGGCCGTAGTGTACCCGCTGCATGAGCAGCAGCGAATATACTGCCGCCAGCACCAGCCCGACGCTTGCCAGCGCCACCACCCAGGGGGCGATGGCAAAGGTGCCGAACAGCACCATGAACTCGCCGACGAAGTTGGCCGTGGTAGGCATGCCAAGCGAGGCGGCGATGAGAAATAGATAAAACCCCGGCAGGCTGCCAAGCCGGCCCCAGAGGCCGCCCATTTCATTGATCTGGCGAGTATGCAGCCGCTCGTAGAGCTGGCCGCTGAGGATAAAGAGCCCGGCGGCAGAGAAGGCGTGGGCCACCATCAGCACCACCACGCCCTGGAGCGCAAGCGGGGTGCCGGCGTAGATGCCGATGAGCACAAAGCCCATGTGGGCAATACTTGTGTAGGCCACAAAGCGTTTGATGTCGCGCTGGCCGCAGGCGAGCACCGCGCCGTAAAAAATGCCCAGCAGGCCAAGCCCCATGGCCACCGGGGCAAACGCCTGGGAGGCCTCGGGGAAAAGCGGCAGGGCAAAGCGCAGCATGCCGTAGGCGGCGGTCTTGAGCAGGATACCGGCCAGGTCCACGCTGCCCGCGGTGGGCGCCTGGGCGTGGGCGTTGGGCAGCCAGCCGTGCAGCGGTATCACCGGCAGCTTGACGGCAAAGGCGATGAAGAACCCGAGCATCAGCCAGAAGGCAAGCGTCGGCGACAGCGTGGTTTCCTTGAGCACGGCGTAGCTGAACGAGTACTCGCCGGTGTTGGCGTGGTGGGCAAATACCAGCCCCAGAATCGCCACCAGCATTAACAGGCCGCTTGCCTGGGTGTAGATGAAGAACTTGATCGCCGCGCCGATGCGGGTGCTGCCCTTGGAGCCGCTGTGGCCCCAGAGCGCGATGAGGAAGTACATCGGCACCAGCATCAGCTCCCAGAAGAAGAAGAACAGAAACAGATCGATGGCCAGAAACACCCCGACCACGCCGCCGAGGATCCACAGCAGGTTAAGGTGGAAAAAGCCGATGCGGCGGACGATCTCGTTCCACGAGCAGAGCACCGCGAGCACGCCGAGAAAGCCCGTCAGAGCGATCAGCACCAGCGACAGGCCGTCCAGCGCCAGGTGGATGTCGATGCCGAAGCGGGTGATCCAGGGCAGGCGATATTCAATCGCCCACTGGGTGCTCGAGCCGTCCGTGGCGGGCAGCTGAAAATCCAGCTGCGTCCACAGCCACAGCGCAATCAGCAGCTCGCAGAGCATGGTGGCAAGAGCAATCAGGCGCGTGGCCCGGCTGCCCAGGCGTTCGGCCTGCCAGCAAAACAGCCCCCCGACAAACGGGATGACGATCAGCCATACCAGTATCATAAGCGTTTATCCCTTTCAGGTTCCCTGGATCACCAGCGCCAAACTCAACAAAATCAACGTCGCCCCGGCCACCATGGTGACGGCGTAGCCGCGTAGCTTGCCGGTCTGGGTCCGCGAAAGCCCCAGGTGAACAAGCCGCACACACCATGCCAGCAGGCGGAAGAGGCCGTCGAACAGGTCGCTTTGCAAAAGCCACACCACGCCGCGATAGGGGCGCACAATGGTCCAGTCAAACACCAGGTCAAAGCCCCAGGCGTGGTGCCATAGCTGCCAGAGCCCGGCGCCCAGGCCGTGGTTGGCCGGACGCAGCCAGCCGCGCTTGAGGCCGAATAGCCACACCCCCAGGGCGATGCCGGCCAGGGCCGTCGCGGCGGCGACCAGCTCCAGCGCGCCGTGGCCGGCGGTCACACCCTCCCCGGGGCTTGATGGCAGCACGCCGCCAAGGGGCGGGGTAATCCAGGCGCCGAGGAACGTCGAGAGCACCGCGAGCACCACCAGCGGCAGGCCGTGGGCCAGGCCGCGGCCGGTTTCGGCGTGGCGGGCGTTGTCGCTTTTCGCCGCGCCGTGGAAGGTGCCGATAATCAGCCGCAGGGTGTAAAGCGAGGTCAAAAGCGCACCGATCAGTCCGGCCACCAGCAGGCCCTGCTGGTCGGCGGCGAGCGCCTGCCAGAGGATTTCATCCTTGCTGTAAAACCCGGCGGACACCAGCGGCAGGGCGGCCAGCGCCGCGCCGCCGACAACAAAGCCCATATAGGCCAGCGGCAGCTTGCGCCACAGCCCGCCCAGGTTGCGCATGTCCTGTTCGTGATGGCAGCTTACGATCACCGCGCCGGCGGAGAGGAACAGCAGCGCCTTGAAAAACGCGTGGGTCATCAGGTGAAAGATCGCCGTGTCGTAGGCGCCGACGCCCAAAGCGAGAAACATGTAGCCGATCTGGCTCATGGTGGAGTAGGCCAGCACCCGCTTGATGTCGGTTTGCGCAAGGGCCGCAAAGCCCGCCATCAAAAGCGTCAGCGCGCCGATCACGCCGGTGGCGTAAAGCGCTGCGGGTGCAAGCTCGAAAATGCCGTGCATGCGCGCGATCAGATAGACCCCGGCGGTGACCATGGTGGCGGCGTGGATCAGCGCCGACACCGGCGTGGGGCCGGCCATGGCGTCGGCAAGCCAGGTGTGCAGCGGCAGCTGGGCCGATTTGCCCAGCGCCCCGCCGAGCAGCAGAAAGGCCGCCAGCTCCACCACGGTGTCGCCCGACTGCCATGCCTGGGGCGCAAGCTCGAGGATCTCGGCGATGTTGAGCGTCCCCAGCCGGCTGAAGAGCAGGAACATGCCGATGGCGAGAAAGACGTCGCCGATCCGGGTGATAATGAACGCCTTGAACCCGGCCCAGCCGTTGGCGCTGTTGGTGTAGTAGTAGCTGATGAGCAGGTAGCTGCACATCCCCACGCCTTCCCAGCCGAGGAATAAAAGCAGCAGGTTGTCGCCCAGCACCAGCAGAACCATGCTGAACACGAAGAGGTTCATGTAGGTGTAAAAGCGGGTGATGCCCGCCTCGCCGCGCATGTACCAGGCCGCGAACAGGTGGATGAAAAAGCCTACCCCGGTGATCACGCCGAGCATGGTGAGCGAGAGGCCGTCCAGCGCCAGGCTGATGCCCGGCTGGAAATCGCCCACGGCAATCCAGGTCCAAAGCGTCAGCTGCTCGGGGCCGTTCTCGGCAAAGCCCAGAGCGAGCATCGCCGTTGCCAGGGCGGCCAGGCCGACGCTTGCCGTGCCCGTCAGCGCGCTGGCGCCGTAGCCCAGGGTCCCCCGGGAGAACGCCAGAATCAGGGTGCCCAGAAGCGGCAGCAAGAAAGTGAGCGGCAGAAGCACCGCCGTTGGCTGGGCTGTCGAGAAAGTCGTCAAGAGTTCCATCATCCGCGCATCCTGCTGGCCACGTCGAGGTTGAGGGTCTTGAAGCGGTGATACAGCTGAATCAGCAGGGCAAGCCCGACGCTTGCCTCGGCGGCTGCCAGGGTAATCACCAGCAAGAACATGACCTGGCCTTCGGGCTGCTCCCAGCCGGTGCCGGCCACGATGAAAGCAAGACCCGCGGCGTTAAGCATGACTTCAAGGCTCATCAACACAAATATCATGTTGCGGCGGAACATCAGCCCGCCAAGGCCCAGGGTAAACAGCACGGCGGCGAGTACCAGGCCGTGCTCCATGGGTACGCCGTTCATGAGTCCTCCTTGGGGGTATCGGTGCCCGCTGCCTGGGGCTGACCTTCGACGTCGGCGGTTGCTGCACTCGCGCCTTTGCCCTTTTTATTCGTCGGTATATCGCGCGGGGCGGGCGAGGGGGCGGCAACAGGGCTTAAACGGCCCACGTGGGACGCCGTCACCAGGGCAGCCAGCAGCAGCAGCGCGCCGAGCTCCACCAGCAGCAGCCAGGGGCCGTAGAGCAGCGTGCCGGCGCCCTTGGCGGTAAGGCCGCCGCCGGTAATCATGGACTGGCTGTCGCCGCGCCATAGAAGGCTGACCAGCGTCAGCAGCAGCACCGCGGCTAAAAGCGACGGCCCCAGCCAGGTGCGCGGTTTGAGCCATTCGCGCTCCTGCTCGGCAGCGGACTGGCCGAGGTTGAGCATCATCACCACGAATACGAACAGCACCATGATGGCGCCGGCGTAGACGATGATTTCCAGGGTGCCGGCAAAGGGCGCGCCGAGGGCGAAAAACACCATGGCGACGGCCAGCAGCGACACCACCAGGTAAAGCACCGCATGTACCGGGTTGGGGTTGGCAATGACCCCGAGGGTGGCAAGCACCGCGATCAGGCCGCCGAGATAGAAGGCAAGCTCCATGAATCCTCCCGTGTGGTCAAAGCGCCCTCAGGGCAGCAGCGTGGTGACGTTGATGGGTTCGGCTTCGTCTTTGCCCTGGCCCTTGTCCTTACCGGCGATGGACATGCCCGCTACCTTATAAAAGTGGTAGTCGTGGTCCTTGCCGGGGCCGTTGATCAGCAGATCCTCTTTTTCGTAGACCAGCTCCTGGCGGCGATACTCGGCCATCTCGAAGTCCGGCGTCAGCTGAATCGCCGAGGTGGGGCAGGCCTCTTCGCACATGCCGCAGAAGATGCAGCGCGAGAAGTTGATGCGGAAAAATTCCGGGTACCAGCGGCCGTCATCCATCTCCCCTTTTTGCAGCGCGATGCAGTCCACCGGGCAGGCCACCGCGCAGAGGTTGCAGGCCACGCAGCGCTCCTCGCCGTCGGGGTCCCGAGTGAGCACGATGCGCCCGCGATAGCGCGGCGCAAGATAAGGCTTTTCTTCGGGATAGTTGAGCGTCTCGCGCTTGCGAAACGCGTGCATGAAGATGATTCCCAGGCTGCGCAGCTGGGACCAGGTGCCCTGTAAAAGCTTTTTATACATGACGTTTCCTCCGTTGACGCCTGGTAACCCACGTTTTACGCCTGCATGGCGGACTCAGTGCGTCTCTTTGAGCGCGGGCTCACGCCGGCGCTGCGAGCAGAATAATGGCGCCCGTGACCAGCAGATTGAGCAGCGTAAGCGGCAGACAGACGATCCAGCCAAAGGTCATGACGCGATCGTAGCGCGGCCGGGGCAGCGACGCCCGCACCAGAATAAACAGCAGCGTAAACACCGCGGTCTTGAGCATGAACCAGACAATCGGCGGCAGCAGCGGCCCGTGCCAGCCGCCGAAGAACAGCGTTACGGTGAGCGCCGAAATCAGCAGCATGCCCACGTATTCGCCGATAAAGAACATGCCGAACTTCATGCTGGAATACTCGACGTGGTAGCCGTCGGCCAGCTCCTGCTCGGCTTCGGGTTGGTCGAAAGGGTGGCGGTGGGTGACCGCAAAGCCGGCGATGAGAAAGTTGCAAAAGCCCAGAAACTGGGGAATGACAAACCACAGGCCTTCCTGAGCGCTGACGATTTCGCGCAGGTTGAACGAGCCCGCGGTGGCCACGACGCCCATGAGCGAAAGCCCCAGGAAGACTTCATAAGAGATCGTCTGGGCCGAGGAGCGCATGGCGCCGATCAGCGCGTATTTGTTGCCGCTGGACCAGCCGCCCAGCAGCACCGAGTAAACGTTGATGCCGCCCATGGCCAAAAAGAACAGCAGGCCGATGTTCCAGTCCGCGACCCCAAGCGTCGGCGTGATGGGAATAATCGCGAACGACAGCAAAAGCGAGGCCATGGCAATGGCCGGGGCCAGCAGGAAAATCGTGCGGTCGGCAAAGGGCGGAATCCAGTCTTCCTTGAAAAAGATCTTGAGCATGTCGGCGATCAGCTGGAGCGAGCCAAACGGTCCCACCCGGTTGGGCCCGTAGCGGTCCTGCCACAGGCCCAGCATCCGGCGCTCGACCACGGTAAGAATGGCGCCGATAAGCACCGCGACAAGCAGAATCGCCACGGCTTCGATCATGGCAATAGCCGTTGCCAGCAGCGTCGGGCTCAGCCACGCCGGGCGCAGGCCATCAAGCATTGCCCAGTCCATCAGCCTTCCTCCTTGCCAAGGGTGACCCAGTGGCCGTTCGGCGCGCCGGGCATAACCCCTGCGGGTAGCGTTACCAGCCCGTCGGGCAGATGGGTCTCCACCTGCAGGGCGAGGGGCAGGTGCGTCTCGCCAACGCACAGCGTCAGCGTGGCGCCGTCTTCGGCGTCAAGCGCTCGGGCGTCGGCCTCGCTTAGCTGCAGGCAGGGCGTTCCCGTGCGCTCTGCGATGGCGTCGGCGCGGGACGAGGTGGCCTCGCCGCCGAACAGCCGCGGCAGAACCCACAGCTGAAACTGGCCGTCGCGGCGGGCAAAGGCCGCCGGAATAGCGTCGGCGGCGGGGTAGGTCGCCTCCGGCGCGCCTTCCGCACCGGCCACGCGAATCCCCGGATCGCCGCCCTGAAGGTGGCCGCCCACGCTGTCGGTGAACTTATTCCACGCCTGGGGCGAGTTCCAGCCCGGCGCCCAGGCAAAGGGCACGTTCTGGCGCGGGCGGTCAAAGCCGCTGTAGCCCTCCATGGAAAACTCGAAGGGCGTGTCCGGATCCTGAGGGGTGCGCGGCTCGCTGACGTTGAGGTGAGCACGCAGGGAAGTGCGCCCGCTGTAGCGATGGGGCGCCCGGGCAAGCTTGAGCGCGCCGGGAAGCTTGGCGTGGCCGCCGGCCGCCTCCATGCCCGCAAGGGTCGGGTGCGCGAAAGCGCAGTCGCTCACCACCTGGTCAAAGGTCAAGGGCTCGCTGACGCTGCGCCCGAGGCTTGCGCGCAGGGCGTCAAGCCAGCGCCAGCCGGCGTGGATGCGGCATTCCGGGCGCATGTGGCGCGGGTCGTACACCTGATAAAACCGCTGGGCGCGGCCTTCGAGATTGACCACGGTGCCGTCGGCCTCGACAAAGCTTGCCGCGGGCAGGCCCAGGGTGGCGCGCTGCCAGGTTTGGGTGCGCTGGTGGTCGAGCACGATCAGGCTCTCGGCCGCCGTCAGGGCTTCGTCTATCCGGGCGTCCGGCATGCGCTCGTAGAGGTCGTTTTCCAATACGATGAGGGTGTCGGCGTGGCCGTGGGAGACGTGCTCGAGCGCGCGCTCCAGGGGCTTGCCGCCCATCAGCGCGACCCCTGCGCTGTTGGCTTCCCGGCGAACCAGAAGCAGGCCGCCCTGCGGCGCTTTTTTCCGCCCTTTTCGCTGCCCCTCTGTCTTCTGCCCCTCTGTCTTCTGCCCCAGGGCCCGGGCGACGCTGGCGGTGGCGTTGAGGATGGCAAGCGATTCAAGCGAGCCGCCGCTCATGACCAGCGGGCGCTTGGCGGCGAGAAGCGCCCGGGCGATATTCCGGGCGTGATCCCGGGTGGCGTCGTCAAGGTCGCTGACCGCCGGCGCGTCGGGGTCGATCTCGTGGGCCACGGCAAAGCCCAGCCGGGCGATGTCGTCCGGCGTCAGCCGCAGGCTGGCCGCGCTGATGTCGTCGAGGCCGGTCGCGGTGGGGTAGGCGATGTAGAGCGGATGGCGGCTGTCCTGAGCCAGCGTTCTGACAGCGGCGTCGTGCCACTGGGGGATGCCGCGCTCCTCGGCGAGCTCTTCGCGGATGCCCAGCACCGCCTGGCGCACGTTGAGGCCCAGCCGGGCGGCGCTGTTCAGCAGGTCCTCGCCGAGCACCAGCACCGCGTCGTGGCTTTCGATGTCCCGGGGCGTGGGCGTGGCAAGCGCGCCTTCGGCGTCGATGGCGGCCATGCGCTCGAGGCAGGCCTGTTCGGCGGCGGCGATGCCGGTGGAAAAGTTGTTCTCGCCCACCAGCGCGCGCAGCTGGTGGTTGCTCTCAAGGCTCGCCCGGGGCGAGCCGATGCCGATGACGCGGTCGGCCCGGCGCAGCAGGTCGGCGCCGCGGTCAAGGGCGGGGTCCACGTCGAGCTCGGTGACGTGGGTGTCGTTATCGTGCCATTCCGGCCGGCGCGGGCGATCGTCGCGGTTGACGTAGTCGTAGCCGAAGCGGCCGCGGTCGCAGAGGAAGTGGCCGTTGACCTCGCCGTGGTAGCGGTTTTCGATACGCCGGACGCTGCCGTAGCGCTCCCCGGGGCTTGTGTTGCAGCCGACCGCGCACTGGTGGCAGACGCTGGGGGCGTACTGCAGGTCCCATTTGCGGGTGTAGTGGCGGGTGTGGGTCTTGTCGGTGAACACGCCGGTGGGGCACACCTCGGTGAGGTTGCCGGCAAAGGGGCTTTCCAGCACGCCTTCCTGGTGGCGGCCGAAATAGAGGTTGTTGTTCATGCCGAACACGCCAAGGTCCGTGCCGCCGGCGTAGTCGTTGTAAAAGCGCACGCAGCGATAGCAGTTGATGCAGCGGTTCATCTCGTGGGCGACAAAGGGCCCCAGATACTGGTTGCGGTGGGTGCGCTTGGCAAAGCGGTAGCGGCGCCGGCTGTGGCCGGTCATCACCGTCATGTCCTGAAGGTGGCAGTGGCCGCCTTCGGCGCATACCGGACAGTCGTGGGGGTGGTAAGTCATGAACCATTCGGTCACACGAGCACGAAACGCGTGGGCTTCATCATCGTCGATGGAAAGCCAGCTGTTGTCGGCGGCCGGCGTCATGCACGACATCACGATCTTGCCCTGGGTATCGTTTTCGTCCTTGTACTGCTTGACCGCGCACTGGCGACAGGCGCCTACGCTGCCCATGGCCGGGTGCCAGCAGAAGTAGGGGATGTCCAGGCCCAGCGACAGGCAGGCGTGCAGCAGGTTATCGCTGCCGTCTACTTCGTAGGCGTTGCCGTCCACATGAATCGTTGCCATCAGCTCACCTCTTCATTGGCCGCCGCTGTACCCGCGCCGTCAGCCGCGGCGGTAACCTCTTCGGCTTGTTCCTTGACAATGCCCGCTTCGAAGTCGGCGCGGAAGTGGCGGATCGCCGATTCCAGCGGCATCGCCGCCCCCGGCGCGTGGGCGCAGAAGGTCAGCCCCGGGCCGATGTTTTGCGCGTGCTCCTGCAGAAGCTCGATGTCGCCGGGCCGGCCATCGCCGTGCTCGATGGCCTGGAGTATCTTCGCCGTCCAGTGCAGGCCGTCCCGGCAGGGGGTGCACCAGCCGCAGGACTCCCGGGCGAAGAACTGCTCCAGGTTGCGCAGCAGGGCCACCAGGCTCTGGCGCTGGCTGACCACGGTCAAAAGTCCCGTGCCCAGCCGGCTGCCGTACTGGCCGACGGTGTCAAAGTCCAGCGGCAGTTCCAGGTGCTCGGGGAGCAAAAAGCCGGTACTGCCGCCGCCGGGCAGCCAGGTTTTCAGCGTGTGGCCTTCACGCATGCCGCCGGCGCGCTCCATGATGTCCCAGCCGCTGGTGCCGATGGGCAGCTCCCACAGGCCGGGTTTGTTGACCAGCCCGGAAACGCCGTAAAGCTTGGTGCCGCCGTCGTTGCTCAGATCGCCGGATAGCGCCTGGTACCAGTCGGCGCCGTGCTGCATGACCGCCGGAGCGTTGCACAGGGTTTCGACGTTGTTGACCACGGTGGGCTTGCCCCAGGCGCCGGACTGGCCGGGAAACGGCGGCTTGGCCCGGGGGTTGGCGCGCTTGCCCTCGAGCGAGTTAATCAGCGCGGTTTCCTCACCGCAGATATAGCGCCCGGCGCCGGTGTGCAGGGCGATGTTGAAGTCAAAGCCGGTGCCGGCGACGCTGTCACCCAAAAGGCCGGCCTCCCGCGCCTCCTCGATGGCAAGCTGAAGCGAGCGCGCGGCCTCGACGTATTCGCCGCGCAGGAAGATATAGCCGTATTTCGAGCGGTTGGCGTGGCCGGCGATGATCATACCTTCGATCAGCAGGTGCGGCTGCTGCTCCATGAGCATGCGGTCCTTGAAGGTGCCCGGCTCCATTTCGTCGGCGTTGCACACCGTGTAGCCGCGCGGCAGATTCTCGCCCACCTGAGTCAGGCTCCACTTGACCCCGGCGGAGAAGCCGCCGCCGCCGCGCCCGCGGACGTTGGCGGTTTTCATCGCCTCGATCACGTCGGCGGGGTCCATGGCCAGCGCCTTTTTCGCGCCGACGTAGCCGTTTTTCTGCCGGTACTCGTCAAGCCCGACGCGCCTGCCGTCGTCGTGAAGCCGCCAGGTCAGCGGATGCGTCTCCTCGCGGCGCTCGTCGGCGCTTTGGCGCAGCTGGCTGTGATAGCGCAGCCGAGAGTTCGCAGGAATTGCGGTCATGGATACGCCTCCAGAAGCTCGCTCAGATCACTCGGCGCAATGGGGCCAAAGGTGTCGTCACCGATCATCATGGCCGGCCCGCGGTCGCAGGCGCCCAAACAGCAGGTGGGCAGCAGGGTGAAGCGGTTGTCCTTGGTGGTCTCGCCAAAGCCAATGCCCAGCCGCTGGCTCAGCGCTTCGCTTAGCTCGTCATAGCCGGTCAAAAAGCACGAGCTGCTGTCGCAGACAAGAATCACGTGGCGGCCCACCGGCTGGCGGAAAATCAGGTTATAAAAAGTGGCCACGCCTTCCACGTCGCCGGAGCCTATGCCGAGCGTCTCGGCCACGGCGACAATAGCGCCGTCGGGCACCCAGCCGTGGCGTTTCTGGACGATCTTCAGCGCTTCGATGCACGCCGCCTGGGGCTGCTCGTAGTGGGCGCGCTCGTCGAGCATGGCGCGGCGGTCGTCGGCGTGGAGCACGAAGCCGTCGCCATCGGTAGCAATGGGAGCCGCGGTGCCGGTTGCGTCATAAAAGCTGTCAGACATTGCTTACACTCCCCGGGTTAACGGTCCACGTCGGCCATGACGAAATCAATACTGCCCAGATGCGCGATCAGGTCCGGGACGAAGCCGCCGCGCATCAGCGCCGGAATCTGCTGCAGGTGCGGGAAGCTCGGCGTACGAATCCGCGTGCGGTAGCTCATGGTGCTGCCGTCGCTGGTCAGGTAGTAGCTGTTGATGCCCTTGGCCGCCTCGACCATCTGCAGCGACTCGTTGGCGGGCAGCACCGGCCCCCAGGAGACCTGCAGAAAGTGCGTGATCAGGGTCTCGATATGCTCGAGCATGCGCTCCCGGGGCGGCGGCGTGGTCAAGGGGTGGTCGGCCTTGAAGTCGCCGGCGGGCATGTGGTTGATGCACTGCTGGATGATGCGCAGGCTCTGGCGCATTTCTTCGATGCGCAGCTGGCCGCGGTCGAAGGCGTCGCCGTTGTGCCCCAGCGGCACCTCGAAGTCGAAATTCTCGTAGCCGGAGTAGGGGCGCTTTTTGCGCAGGTCGAAATCGCAGCCGGTAGCGCGCAGGTTGGGGCCGGTCACGCCCCAGGCCAGGGCGTTGGCGGTGTCAAAGGCGGCGACGTGACGGGTCCGGTCGCGCACCACCGAGTTTTCCATCATGGCGCGCTCGTATTCCCTCAGCCGCGCCGGCATCCAGTCGACGAATTCCTGCATCAGCCGGTCCCAGCCCTGGGGTAAATCCTGCATCAGCCCGCCGATGCGAAACCACGCCGGGTGCATGCGAAAGCCGGTGATCGCCTCGATGACGTGGTAGGCCTTCTGGCGGTCGGTAAAGGTGAAAAATACCGGCGACATGGCGCCCAGGTCCTGCAGATAGGTGCCCAGAAACAGCAGGTGGCTGGTAATGCGGAAAAGTTCCGACATCATCACCCGCACCGTGGCGGCGCGGTCGGTGACCTGGATGCCGGCGAGCTTTTCTACCGCCAGCACGTAGGGCAGGTTATTCATCACCCCGCCGACGTAGTCGATGCGGTCGGTGTAGGGGATGAAGCTGTGCCAGGACTGGCGCTCGCCCATCTTTTCCGCGCCGCGGTGGTGGTAGCCGATATCCGGCACGCAGTCGATGATCTCTTCGCCGTCGAGCTGCAGCACGATGCGAAACGCGCCGTGGGCGGACGGGTGGTTGGGCCCCAGGTTCAAAAACATGAACTCGGCGCCGTCGCGCTCGCGCTGCATGCCCCACTCTTCGGGGACGAAGCGAAGCGCGCCCTGTTCCTTGTCCTGACCCTCAACGGTCAGGGTGTAGGGGTCAAACTCGGTGGCCCGGGCGTGGTGGTCCTTGCGCAGCGGGTGGCCGTTCCAGGTCGGCGGCATGAGAATGCGCCGCAGGTTGGGGTGGCCGGCAAACTCGATGCCGAACATGTCCCAGACCTCGCGCTCGTACCAGTCGGCGTTGGGGTAAACCGCAATCACCGTGGGCAGAGAGAGATCGCGCTCGTCGAGCGCCACCTTGAGCATGATGTCGCGGTTGCCGGAGACCGACAGCAGCTGGTAGGCCACGGTATAGTCCGCGGCGGGCAGGCCGTCGCGGTGGCCGCGCATGCGCTCGTCCACGGCGGTGAGATCGTAGAGCATCTCGAACGGCTCGGGCAGCCGGCGCAGGGCGTCGAGCACCTCGACAATGGCGTCGCGGCGCACCCAGACCACCGGCATGCCGGTCAGCGTGGGCTGCTCGCAGTGAAGCTTGTCGCCAAAGCGTTCGCGTAGCGTATGGACAATCGCGGCGGAGGCATCTGTGCTCATGGTGGTGCAGGTTCTCCTTGGCTAAAGGCGGTTCCGCCTGGCTTGGGGCGCTATACGCTGTCCGGCGTGCGCAGTTCAGTGGCTTGAATCCGCTGATCGCGGTGCTTCTCCCGCTGAGACGGCATTTCCGCGCGGTAAACGCCCTGGTCACCGACGACCCAGGAAAGCGGACGGCGCTCTTCCTGGATGGAGTCCTGAAGCAGCTGCAGCCCCTGCAAAAAGGCCTCCGGGCGGGGCGGGCAGCCGGGCACGTACACGTCCACGGGGAGGAATTTATCCACCCCCTGAACCACGGAATAAATATCGTACATGCCGCCGGAGTTGGAGCAGGAGCCCATGGAGATCACCCACTTGGGCTCCAGCATCTGGTCGTAGAGCTGCTGGATGACCGGCGCCATTTTCACAAAGCAGGTGCCGGAGATCACCATGAAGTCCGCCTGGCGCGGAGAGGCGCGGAGCACCTCGGCGCCGAAGCGCGCGACGTCGTGGGGGGCGGTAAACGCCGTGGTCATTTCCACATAGCAGCAGGACAGCCCGAAGTTGTAGGGCCAGAGGGAGTTCTTGCGCCCCCAGTTCACCGCCGAGTTGAGCACCTCTTCCAGCTTGCCGGTGAACACGCTGCGGTGTACCTGCTGCTTCATCGGATCGTCGACGCGCTGACGCTCGCCCAGCGGATAGCGGTCGCTCTGCTGCGCCATTGCGTCGTCGGCCCGGGTCAGGGTATATGCCATGTTATGCCTCCCGACTGAAATCGTTGAGTGCCGGCCGGAAACGCCTCGGCCCTGGTACTTGCTTCGTGCTGGCAGGCGCTGAATCGCGCGTCGATTCAGCCGCGCCGCGCGCTTCCCCGGTGCATCCGTTCGCTGCCGCCAGGCGCCCAGTCGAGTGCGCCGGAGCGATAGTCGTAGATGAGCCCGGCAAGCAGGATGCCAATGAAAACGGCTGCGCCCCAGAAGCCCGGCCAGCCCGATTCGCGTACCGAGACGGCCCAGGCAAACAGGAAAACGGCTTCAATATCGAAGATGACGAACAGCATCGCCACCAGATAAAACTGGATGGAAAAGCGCTGCCGGGCGTCGCCGGCGCCAAGGACACCGCTTTCAAACGGAATGGTCTTGCTGCGCCCCTGGCTGCGCCCGCCGAGCAGCGCCGAGGCGCCGATCATGAACGCGCACAGCAGAAACACGGCCAGGACGAAAAGCCCGATGGCCCAGTACTCGGCGATCAACTCGTTGGCACTGTCGAGTGGCATAAGGCGTACCCGTTACGGTGTCTGGGAAAGCGCTATCCGGCGACGCGTGAGCTGTTTTTATACGCGCCCCGTGCTCTGGCGGGGAGTAAGCGTTGCAAGCCGGTGTGACGCTGTCTTCAAGCGTCTAGCTAAGCATTAAAGCGGGAGGTAGTTCAAGGAGCGCTAAAAAGCCCGGGCGGTGTGAGCACCTCTCGGATGGCCGGCACCGTGCACCCTGGCGGCGGGTTGCGTTACACTCGGAGAAACTGCCCGGCCGGTAGCAAGCAGGCCGTCGGGTTGATCGGCAAACGCCTGAATGACCCGGCAAACCACAGGATGTTTTGATGGCCAAAGCGGCAAAGATCGTCATGATCGATAACTACGACAGCTTCACCTACAACATCGTCCAGTATCTGGCGGAGCTGGGGGCCGAAGTGTTGACTTACCGCAACGACGAGATCGCCATCGCCGACATCGACGCTCTGGCGCCAAGCCACCTGGTCATCTCCCCGGGCCCCTGTACGCCCGACGAGGCGGGGATATCTCTGGACGCCGTTCGCCACTTTGCCGGCCAGCTGCCGATTCTGGGGGTGTGCCTGGGCCACCAGGCGATCGGCCAGGCCTACGGCGGCCGCGTGATTCGCGCCCCGGCAGTGATGCACGGCAAGACCTCGGCCGTTGAGCATCTTGGCCATGGCGTATTTACCGGGCTTGACAACCCGCTGGAAGTGACCCGCTACCATTCGCTGGTGGTGGATAAAGCCAGCCTGCCCGAGTGCCTGGAGATCACCGCCTGGACGCCGGAGGACGACGTTACGCCGGGGCTGATCATGGGGCTTCGCCACCGCGAGCTGGACATTGAAGGGGTGCAGTTTCATCCCGAGTCGATTTTGACCCGCCAGGGCCACGCGCTTTTGGCGAATTTTTTGCAACGCGCTTGAACCGGCGCATCACGAGCACGAGGCCCACCTTTTTCATGCAGATGCGAGACGCAATCAATGCGGTGATGCGCCGCGAGAACCTGTCGTTTGACCAGATGCACGCGCTCATGCGCCAGATCATGACCGGGGACGCCAGCGACGCCCAGGTCGGCGCGCTGCTCATGGGGCTCGCCATGAAGGGCGAAACGGCCACCGAGATTGGCGCCGCCGCCCAGGTCATGCGCGAGCTGATGAACCGCGTCACGCCCGAGGTGCAGGGCGGCGTGGTGGATATCGTCGGCACCGGCGGCGACGGCGCCAACCTGTTCAACGTTTCCACCGCCTCGAGCTTCGTCGCCGCCGCGGCCGGCGCTCGCGTGGCCAAGCACGGCGGGCGCAGCGTGTCATCGTCGTCCGGCAGTGCGGATCTGTTCGACGTGGCGGGGATCTTTCTCAATCTGGAAGCCGGGCAGGTGGCTCGCTGCATCGAAGAGGTCGGCGTGGGCTTCATGTTCGCCCCCAACCACCACCCGGCCATGCGCCACGCCGTAGTGCCGCGCCGCGACATGGGCGTGCGCACGCTGTTCAACATTCTCGGCCCGCTGACCAACCCCGCCGGCGCGCCCAACCAGCTTTTGGGCGTGTACGACCCGGCCCTGGTGCCGCTTTTGGCTGAGGTGCTGCAAAAGCTCGGCAGCCGCCGCGTCATGGTGGTCCACTCCGACGACGGGCTGGACGAAATTTCGCTGGCGGCCCCGACGCAGGTAGCCGAATTAAAAGACGGCGACATCACCGAATACCGCATTACCCCGGAAGAGCTGGGCATCGAGCGCCAAAGCCTTGAATCGCTGAAAGCCGACGGCGTGGAAGACAGCCTGCGCCAGGTAAAGGCCGCGCTGAGCGGCGAAGGCGCCCCGGCAGATATCGTCTCGCTCAACGCCGGCGCGGCGCTTTACTGCGCCGGCGTGGCCGACACGCTGAAAGAGGGCGTGCGCCTGGCGCGCGGCGCCCAGCGGGACAGGCTGCCGCTGGAAAAAATGCGCGAGCTTTCGCGCTTCACCGCCCAGTTCAAACCCTAACGCAACCGCAGTGAGATGATATCTATGAGCGATCAGGCTACGCCGACCGTGTTAACCCGCATTCTGGCGCGCAAGGATGAGGAAGTAACGCAGCGCCGCCAAGCGGTTTCCGAGGCCGACCTGCTGGCGCTGGCCGACAAGCAAAGCGCCCCGCGCGGCTTTATTCGCGCGCTGAACGAGCGCATGGCGGCGGGGGAGGCGGCGGTGATCGCCGAGATCAAAAAAGCCTCGCCGTCCAAGGGCGTCATCCGCGAGGACTTCGCGCCTGCCGAGATTGCCCAAAGCTACGCCGACGGCGGCGCGGCCTGCCTGTCGGTGCTTACCGACGCGGACTTCTTCCAGGGTCACGAGGATTTTCTCATTGCCGCCCGGGACGCCTGCTCGCTGCCGGTGATCCGCAAGGACTTCATCACCCACGGCTACCAGGTCACCGAGGCCCGGGCCATCGGCGCGGACTGCATTCTGCTGATCGTCGCCGCGCTCGACGACGACCGACTCGCCGAGCTGAACCAGCAGGCTCATGCGCTGGGCATGGACGTGCTGGTTGAAGTCCACGATGCCGAGGAGCTGGAGCGCGCGCTCAGGCTCGATCTCGAGCTTGTGGGCATCAACAACCGCAACCTGCACACCTTCGACACCACGCTCGACACTACCCTCGACCTGCTCAAGAAAGTGCCCGAGGGCGTCACGGTGATTACCGAATCCGGCATCCACACCCGCGAAGACGTCGCCAAAATGCGCGACAGCGGCGTCAACGGCTTTCTAGTAGGTGAGGCCTTTATGCGCAAGGAGAGCCCGGGGGAGGCGCTCCAGGCGATGTTTTTCTGAGGTAAGTGGGCTAGCCCGTACGCTTCATCGCCGTGAGCAGCGCCTGCAGCGGATGGGGCAGGGTGGCGCTTGAGAAGCGGCTGGCCTGGCTGCGGCAGGAGTAGCCGGTGGCGAGCAGACGACCTGGGCTTTCTTCGGCCTCGACCATGGGCTGCCAGGACTGGGCGTAGACGGTTTTCGACGTCTCGACGTTGCGGGTTTCGTGGCCGTAGGTGCCGGACATGCCGCAGCAGCCGCTGGCAAGCGTCTCAAGCTCCAGGCCGAAGGCGGCGAACACCTGCTGCCAGGCTTTGGGGGCCTGGGGCTCGCTGGTCTGTTCGGTGCAGTGGGAAAGCAGCCGGTAGCCGTCCTCGGGCCCGTCCAGCGGCGCTACCGGGAGCGTGTTCAGCCGGGTGACCAGCCATTCCTGGAGCAGCGCTACCGGCGGCACGGCATCTTCGCCCAGCGCCTTGACGTATTCCTGGCGGTAGCAGAGCGTCATCGCCGGGTCGATGCCGATCAGCGGCACGCCGAAGTCGGCCAGGGTGCGCAGGCGCCGCGCCTGCTTTTCCGCGGTGCGTTCAAACGCGCCGAGAAAGCCCTGGACGTTGAGCGGCTTGCCGTTGGCGGCGTAGGGCATGACGAACACCCGCAGGTTGAGCCGGGATAGAAGCTCGACCACGTCCATGACCAGTTGCGCTTCAAAGTGGGTGGTGAAGGCGTCCTGGACGATAATCACGCTGTTGGCGCGCTGCTGCTCGGTGAGCAGGCCAAGGGCGGTAGGCGTGGCGGCGCTCACGCCCCAGGCCCTGAGCTGCTTTTTCAGGCTGGCCCGGGATAGTGTCGGCGAGTCGCTCATGCCGAGCCCCCGGCGCATCAGACCGTCCACCAGGCGGCCGGTGATCAGGGCGTTATACAGCGGCGCCGCCTTGGCAAGCGTGGGCAGCATGAACTCGGTGGTGCCGACCAGGTAGTCCCGGAGCGGACGCAGGTAGCGGCCGTGATAAACCTCGAGGAACTGCGAGCGAAACTGCGGCACGTTGACCTTCACCGGGCACTGGCTGGCGCAGGACTTGCACGCCAAACAGCCCGCCATGGCCTCGTACACCTCGTGGGAGTAGTCGTCGCGGCCGCGGCGGTTCAAGGTGTTGTAGGTGCGCAGCGGCAGGTGGGCGATAAAGCCACCCACGCCTTCGGTCTTTTTCTTGTGCGATTCTTCCACCACGTCCACGCCGGCGGCGTTTTGCAGCCGCAGCCATTCGCGGATCAGGCTGGCGCGGCCCTTGGGCGAGTGAATGCGCTGGCGGGTGGCCTTCCACGACGGGCACATGGGGTCGTCGACGTCGTAGTTGTAGCAGGCGCCGTTGCCGTTGCAGTACACCGCCGCGTCATAGGACTGCCAGGCGCGCTCGTCGATGGTGCGGTCGAGCTCGCCCCGGGTGGTCACGCCGTCGATGGTCAAAAGCGCCGGATCGCTCTCCCGGGCGATCAGCCCGCCTTCGTGGCGCGGCGAGGCGATCTTGCCCGGGTTCAGCTGGTTGTGCGGGTCAAAGGCCGCCTTGACCCGCTGCAGGCTGGGGTAGAGCTCGCCGAAGAATTTGGGCGCGTACTCCGAGCGGATGCCCTTGCCGTGTTCGCCCCACAAAAGGCCGTGGTAGCGCTGGGTCAGCTCGGCGACCTCGTCGGAAATCTCGCGGATCAGCCGCGCCTGCTCGGGGTCCTTCATGTCGATGGCCGGGCGCACGTGGAGCACGCCGGCGTCGACGTGGCCGAACATGCCATATTTCAGCCCGTGGCGGTCGAGGACGGCGCGAAAGTCGGCGATGTAGTCGGCCAGGTGCTCCGGCGGCACGGCGGTGTCTTCGACGAACGGGATCGGGCGCTTTTCCCCCTGGACGTTGCCCAGAAGCCCCACCGCGCGCTTGCGCATGGCGTAGACTTTCTGGATCGCGCCGCGGCCTTCGGCTAGGGTATAGCCCAGCCGCGAGACGCTGTCATCGTCGGCCAGGTGGCGGGTAAAGGCCGCCACGCGCTGGGCAAGCCTATCCGGGTCGTTGTCGTTGAGTTCCACCAGGTTGATGCCGCGAATGGGCGTGTCGCCCTGGGGGAAAAACTCGGCCACGCCGTCCCAGACGAAATCGTCCATGGCCAGCAGCAGCACGCTGTCGTCGATGGTTTCAATGGACGTTGGCTGGGCCCTGCCCATCAGCGCCTTGGCATCCCTGAGGGCGTCCATGAAGCCGGCGTAGCGCACGTTGACCAGCGTCGAATACTCAGGAATAGGCAGCACGTTGAGTGTCGCCTCGCTTAACAGCCCCAGCGAGCCTTCCGCGCCGCACAGCAGGCTGTTGATATCCAGGCGCTGCTTGGCGTCGCGCAGGTGGGCCAGGTCGTAGCCGGTGAGGCAGCGGTTGAGCGGCGGAAAGGTTTCCGCGATGAGGTCGGCCTTGCGGTCGATGATGTCGGCGGCGGTGCGGTGAATATCGCCGATTATGCCGCTTTGGGCGCTGGTGTCGCGCTCCTCGTCCGGGTCGAGGGCGTGGCTTATCAGGCGCTTGCCGCCCAGCAGCACGCTGTCGAGCTCGAGCACGTGGTCCCGGGTCTTGCCGTATTCGCAGCTGCCCTGGCCGCTGGCGTCGGTGGCGATCATCCCGCCGACGGTGGCGCGGTTGGAGGTGGACAGGTCCGGAGCAAAGAACAGCCCGTAGGGCTTGAGCGCGGCGTTGAGCTGATCCTTGACCACGCCGGCCTGCACCCGCACCCGGCGGTTTTCCACGTCGATCTCGAGAATGCGGTTCATGTGTCGGGAGACGTCCACTACCAGGCCGTCGGTGAGCGACTGGCCGTTGGTGCCGGTGCCGCCGCCCCGGGGGGCGAGGACGATATCGCGGTTGGGCACCTCGCCGGCGAGCTTGGCGATGCGCTCAAGGTCCTCGCGGTGGCGGGGGTAGAGCACGGCCTGGGGCAGGCGCTGGTAGATGGAGTTGTCCGTGGCCGCGACGGTGCGGTTGGCGTAGTCCGGGGCGATCTCGCCGTCAAAGCCGGTGGCCTTGAGCGCTTCGAGAAAGCGCACGTAGTCGGCGCTTGCGCGCTCAAGGGGGATAGTCTGCCGAGTCAGGGATGCAATCATGGAATATCAGCGCCGTCACAGCCGGAAAGCCGGAGATCAAAGGGAGGTATCCAGTTTAACGCAGCCGCTCCCGGGCTGCACACGGGGTCCGCTTCAGGCCGGCGCGTCCGCCAGGGCCTCCTGAACGATAGCCGCAGAGGTCTCGGACATGGGCAGGGCTAGCGCGAGCTCCCGCGCCCCGGGTGACATCTTGCGCCAGGTTTTCTGCACGATGCGGATCAGATGATCGCGCTCGATGGTGCGCGAGAAGTCGGCAAAGTAGTTTTCCAGAAAGACCAGGCAGGCGCAGTCTTCGAGCGTCTGCACCTCGGCGTCGCGCTTAAGGTCCTGTTTGCGGATGATTCTGGCGGCGCGTTCGGCGTCGGCCTCGGCGTAGCCGGCTTCGCGCATCAGCCTGGCCGTCGTTTCGCCGGCCCGGCGGCTCTGGTCGCGGCGCCAGGTCAGGTAACCCACGCGACCTTCGGTGTAGTCGGCGCGGGGCAGTTGCCAGCGCTCAAGGTGCTGGGCGCGCACGGCCAGGCGCAGGATGTCGCTTGGCTCGCTGTCAATGTGCTCAAGCCAGGCGCTCATGCGCCGGGCGTAAACCAGCTCTCTGGGTTCGGCTTCGCCGTCCACCTCGACGATGCGCGGGTCGCCGCGGTGAAGGTCGTCCAGGGCGTCAAACACGGTGATGAAGGGCGTGGTAGTGAAAGCGCGGGTCATGACGGCTCGCTGTCGGAAGAGATAAGAAGGCATCTTAGCCTCAGTCAACCAGGCTGAGCCGTCAACAGGTCTGCGAGGGGACTCGCTACCTACGCCATCCATGGCGTAGAACCCCCTCTTTGACCTGTCCCCGGCTCTTCTGGACATAGCCAGCTGCGATTGCCTGAGTATCAAGGTCCAACCATAGCTCCACGGCGGGCTTTTGCCTACAATGACGGCCTTTGTCACGGGCGTTTGGCGCTGCGTGTCTTTCTGATTTCAGCCCGGAGGATGACTCATGCTCGACCCGAAACTGCTGCGCGGAGATCTGGAGGCGGTGGCCCGGCAGCTGGCTCGCCGCGGCTATACCCTGGATACGGAAGGGCTTGCTGCGCTTGAGTCGCGCCGTCGGGAGCTGCAGACCCGGACCGAACAGCTGCAAAACGAGCGCAACACGCGCTCCAAGGCGATCGGCAATGCCAAGGCCAGCGGGGAGGACATTCAGCCGCTGCTGGATGAAGTGAGCGATCTGGGCGATCGGCTGGACGAAGCCAAGCAGGCCCACGCCGAGGTTCAGGAAGAGTGGGAGCACGCCGTCAGCGGGATTCCCAACCTGCCCCATGAAAGCGTACCCGAAGGCCGGAACGAAGACGATAACGTCGAGCTGCACCGCTGGGGGGCGCCGCGCGAGTTTGATTTCGCGGTGCTTGACCACGTGGATCTGGGCAAGAAGTCCGGCTATCTCGATTTTGACCTGGCGTCCAAGCTCACCGGCGCGCGCTTTGCCGTGATGCGCGGCCCGGTGGCCAAGCTGCACCGGGCGCTGGCGCAGTTCATGCTGGATACCCAGACCGAGCAGCACGGCTACGAAGAGTGCTACGTGCCCTATATCGTCAACCGCGACTCGCTGATCGGGACCGGGCAGCTGCCCAAGTTCGGCGAGGACTTGTTCCGCCTGGACGACGAGCGCGAGTATCATCTGATCCCGACCTCGGAGGTGCCGCTGGCGAACTTCGTGCGCGACGAAATCGTCGAGGCCGAGGCGCTGCCGCTGAAGCTCACCGCCCATACGCCGTGCTTTCGCAGCGAAGCGGGGTCTCACGGGCGGGATACCCGGGGGATGATCCGCCAGCACCAGTTCGACAAGGTGGAAATGGTGCAGGTGGTGGAGCCCGAGCACAGCTACGCGGCGCTCGAGGACATGCGCGGCCACGCCGAGGCGATTTTGCAGGCGCTGGAGTTGCCGTACCGCGCGGTGACGCTGTGTACCGGCGACATGGGCTTTGGCGCCGCCAAGACCTACGATCTGGAAGTGTGGTTGCCAAGCCAGGAGACCTACCGCGAGATTTCCTCGATTTCCAACTGCGAGGATTTCCAGGCCCGGCGGATGCGGGCGCGCTATCGCCGTCCCGAGGCGAAAAAGCCCCGGCTGGTCCATACGCTGAACGGCTCCGGCCTGGCGGTGGGGCGCTGCCTGCTGGCGGTGCTGGAAAACCACCAGCAGGCAGACGGCACGGTCACCGTTCCCGAGCCGCTGCGCCCCTATATGGGCGGCGTGGAGACCATTCGCCTTTAAGCGTCGCTATCCCTTTCGCTATCGCTGTCTTCAAGCGCCCACTCGACGTTGACGCCGGCCTCGACGTCGATGGTGCCGGGGCGGTATTCCGTAGCCGGCGCCGAGGCTTCGGTATTGCCACGCGAGTCGGCGCTTATGCTCATCATGCGCGGAGAAAAGCCCGGCGAGCGGGTTTCTTCCACGCGCTGCACGCGGCCGAGCTCGACGTCTAGGCTCTCTGCCATCAGGCCGGCCTTGCGGCGGGCCTTTTCCAGCGCCTGCGTCAGCGCCCTGTCGGTTGCGCCTTGGCGGTCCTTGAGGTCAAAGGTTACGCCGTCGAGGCGGTTGACGTCGGCCGCCATCAGCGTGCCGAGTACGTCCTCGAGCCGGTCCAGGTCGTCGAGCTGAACGGTGATCGGGCGCTCCAGCCGCGTGCGCGTCAGAGGCTGGCGGTCATCGTCCTGCCCGGAACCGGGAGTTTCATCGCGCCGCGGGTGCACGCCTAGCGAGCCGGCGCTGATGGCGTCGCGTTCGATGCCGGTGTCGTCTTCAAGCGCGTCGATCAGGCTAGCGGCGCGCTTTTCCAGGGCGTCTCGCGCCTCCCGGCGGGCCTTTTGGTGCTGCTGGCGCTGCTGCTCATCAGCGAGGTTGACGGCGGGGGTGTCTTCCCACAGCCGGGCGCGGACGGTGGCGCGATCGGGCGTCACCTCGACGGTGGACTGTGCCTGCACCTGAAGGCTCGGCGTACGCTCGTTATCGGCCAGCGAAGGGGACGCGGCGGTGAAGGCGCCGAGCGCCAGCGAGAGCAGCAGCGCAATACGGCCGCTTCTGCCGCCATGACGGCGGTGGATAAGTGGAAGATGTCGCATGGAATACCTGCCTTTTGTGGTGTTGAATCGTGGGAAGGCGTTGACGGGCGGCGCCGCCGTCGCGGGTGCCGCCCGCTTGAGTATGGCAGCCGTCGGAAGCGCGCGGCAGCGTTTGCACGCTGGCTTGCACGATGGTTTCAAATTTTCCGTGCCGGCTTGAGGCATGCTGTGGGCCTAGCCGCTGAAGACTTAACGGCCCCGGCGTTTTGCGTGGCGGAAAAATAACGCCACTATCGGCCGGTAACGCTAGGGCCTGTTGACGTTTCACATTGGTAGCCATAAAAAGCCGCATGCCAAGGCCACCATGCTTTCGTAATTTCGTTTGAGCTTATCGTAGCGCGTCGCAATGGCGCGATACGGTTTCAATCGAGCAAAGGCATTCTCAACCAGATGCCGGTAGCGATATAACCCTCTGTCCAGATTGGCATTTCCTTTTTTCGAGTTACGCCTGCGTGGAATGACGGCAGCCATTCCTTTGGCTTCGACCTGCTCACGGATACGTTCACTGTCATAGCCTTTGTCAGCCACCAGCGCGTCACCTGCCGGCAAACCGTCAATCAATGCCTGGGCTTCCGTGCTGTCGTGCACTTCACCCCCGGTTATTCTGAAGGCGATCGGCAACCCATAAGCATCCACGGCCAAGTGGATCTTGCTGGTATTGCCTGCACGACTTTTGCCAATGGCTTCTGCGTCTTCCGTGGCAGCTCCAGTGCTGTCTTGGTGAGCCTTGACGTAGGAGCCATCAATGAACAGCCACTCAACATCAGGATCTTCCACCAGAGAGCTGAAAATCCTCATCAGCTTTCCACTCGCTGACCAGGCGTTGAAACGCTTGTAGACCGTGTTCCAAAGGCCAAACACCTCTGGTAGGTCTCGCCACGGGCAGCCAGTGCGCATCCGATAAAGGATGCCTTCCACCGTGGTACGCAAGTCGGCCTTGTCATAAATACCTTGTTGAAGCAGGATAAGTTTCAGCTTCGACCAGTGTTCATCCGTGAGCATTTGTCGGGGCATGGCAGGCTTGCAGTTTGTTGGCGTAGGAACCTTTATTCTGCGAGCTTGCCCCTATCCTGCCAATACCCCTGCCATGAAACGTCAACAGACCCTAACAACCGTCATCAAAGCTATTGCATCATCACCCAAGCTATCTACCAGAGACTCGCTCAATGCACAACGAATCTGATCCGGACTATCGCAGCATGCCGCTTCACGCCACCCTGGCGCTGGCCTCGCTGGTGATCATCGTTGCCGGCATGAAGCTGGGGGCCAGCCTGCTGGTGCCGCTTTTGCTGGCGTTTTTTATCGCCGTGGTATGCACCGAGCCGGTGCAGTGGCTGCACCGCCGCGGGCTGCCCATGCGCGCTGCCGTATTGCTTACTCTGCTGGTACTGATGGGGCTGGTCACGCTGCTGGGGTTTCTCGTCGTCAACAGTTTCAGCACTTTTGTCGAGGCGCTGCCGGACATCGAAACCCGGCTGCGCCAGACGTACTGGCAGGTGCTCAACCAGCTATCGGCGTTCGGTCTGGCAATTAACACCGAAGAGATCGAAGCGCTGTTTGGCGGGGCAGAGGACACGACTTGGGTCTCCATGCTGCTCAGCGAGCTGGGCAACTTTTTCATGCAGAGCATGGTGGTATCGCTGCTGGTAGTGTTCATGATGTTTGAAACGCTGCACTTCCGCGGGAAAGTGTCGCTGGCGCTGGCCAACCCGGCTCCCAGCCTTGAGCGCTTTGCCGAGTTCAGTTTGACGCTGAAGCGCTACCTGGCGGTAAAAACGGTGATCAGCCTGACCACCGGGGTTCTCATCTGGCTGGCCTGCCTGCTGGTGGGCGTCCAGTTTGCGCTGCTTTGGGCCGTGCTGGCGTTTGCGCTGAACTTCATTCCCAACATCGGCTCGGCAATTGCCGCGGTGCCGCCGGTGTTGCTGCTGTTGGTCAGCCAGAATGGCGGCATCGGCGAGGCGTTTTTGCTTTCGCTTGCCTACCTGGGGGTCAACTTCGTGCTAGGCAACCTGGTGGAGCCGCGCCTGATGGGACGGGCGCTGGGCCTTTCCACCCTGGTGGTGTTTTTGTCGCTGGTGGTGTGGGGCTGGATTTTCGGCGTGGCGGGACTGCTGCTGTCGGTGCTTTTGACCATGACGCTCAAGATCGCACTGGACAGCCACCCGCAAACCCGCTGGATGGCCCATCTGCTGGGGCCAGGGTCGCGTATGGGCGGAGAAGAAGAGAGCCGCCGGCTGCGTCAGGCCAAGCGCCCGCCTTCACGGCGCCGGCGAGAAGCCGAGGGCGAATGATGGGCAGTAGTGATAGGTAGTGAAGGGGGCAGGTGCGCGCCTGAAGCCCGGCCGCGTCAGCGGCCGGGCTTGCGCTAGTAGGTTCTGTCCTAAGGGTTCGGTGCTAAGGGGGCTGCGCTATCAGGCGTTCTGGTCGAGAAACTGGCTGAGCTGGGACTTGGACTGCGCGCCCACCAGCGAGGCCACCTTGGTGCCGGACTTGAACAGCATGACGGTGGGGACGCCGCGGACGCCCTGCTCGGCGGCGATTTCCGGGGCATCATCGACGTTGATGCTGGCCACCTTGACGCTGCCATCGCGCTCGTCGGCGACTTCGTCGACCACCGGCGCCATTACCTTGCAGGGGCCGCACCAGGGCGCCCAGAACTTCAGCAGCACCGGCTGCTCGGCGTTGAGGACTTCCTCTTCAAAGTTGGTGTTGGTGACGTCTACGTTGGACATTATCTTCTCCCGTTTGCGTTGCTCTTGATGTGTCGTTGCCGTGTCCCAAGCAACGGCTCCAGGCGTGTTTCGAGCGCTTTTTCACCGCGCCAAGCCGGCAAATGTTAGCCGGCGTGGCCAGGGCTGGCAACTCTGCGGACGCCCGGTGCCGCTGATGATGCGCTGACCGCTTTTGAAACGGGCCGCGATGCTGGTATTGCCTATGCTTTAAAAGTATTATAAAAATGTTTTTTATTCGTTATTGAAAATGTCAGCCGCTTGATCGGGCTGCCACCAAGAAAAGGCCAAAGCATGAAGCTACAGCAGCTACGCTACATCTGGGAAGTCAGGCGGCACAATCTTAACGTTTCGGCCACCGCGCAGAGCCTTTACACCTCGCAGCCGGGGATCTCCAAGCAGGTTCGCCTGCTGGAAGACGAGCTGGGCGTAGAGATCTTTGCCCGCAGCGGCAAGCATCTTACCCGGGTTACGCCGGCGGGTGAGGCGATTATCGAGCTGGCGGGTCAGGTGCTGCGGCTGACGGAAAACATCAAGGACGTGGCCCAGGAGCACAGCGACGAGCGGCGCGGCAGCATGGCTATTGCCACCACGCACACCCAGGCACGCTACGCGCTGCCCCCGGTGATTGCCGAATTTACCCGCCAATATCCGGACGTGGCGCTGCACATGCAGCAGGGCACGCCCAAGCAGATCGCCCAGATGGTCAGCGAAGGCCAGGCCGACTTTGCCATTGCCACTGAGTCGCTTGAGCTGTTCACCGACCTGATACTGCTGCCGTGCTACCGCTGGAACCGCTGCGTGCTGGTGCCCAGGGGCCATCCGCTGACTCGCCTCGACGGCGGCCTGACCCTGGAGGCCCTGGCCGGCTACGCCCTGGTCACCTACGTGTTTGGCTTTACCGGCCGCTCCCAGCTGGACGACGCCTTCAAGGCCCAGGGTCTTGCGCCCAACGTGGTGCTGACCGCGGCCGATGCCGACGTGATCAAAACCTACGTGCGCCTGGGTATGGGCGTGGGCATTGTGGCCGGCATGGCGGTTGACGAAGTCCTGGACAGTGACCTGGTCGCGCTCAGGGCCGACCACCTGTTTGAAAGCTCGACCACCAAGATCGGCATTCGTCGGGGCACCTTCATGCGTGGCTACATGTATGACTTCCTCGCCCGCTTTGCGCCGCACCTGGACCGGGACCTGGTAGACGCCGCCCTCACGGCCGGGCCGCGCCATGAGAAAACATTGTTTGACGACATCCGCCTGCCGGAATACTAGCGGCCGCGCCGGGCGGCCTTTTGTTTTCAGTGCTGCAGGTGCAGCCCGCATTCGCGCTTTTCTTCGCCTTTGGTGGGGTCAAAATAGTCGAGGTTGTTGGGCAGGTCGTGCGCCACCAGGTAGTCGTGCATCTGTTTGGCGCTCCAGTTAAGTACCGGGGCGATTTTTACCAGGCCGTTTTCGCCCGGGCTTGCCGGCTGCATTTTGGCGCGCGCGGCGGTGTCCTCGGCGCGCAGGGCGGTGAACCAGACGTCCGGGCGCATCTCGCTCAGGGCGCGTTCGAACGGCTCGATCTTGACCTCCCGGGTAAAGGCGGCGTGGCGCGGATCGTCAATGTCGGGAAAGTCGCCCTCTAGCGCCTCGCGGTGGGCTCGGGTGCGCCGGGGCACGTAGCTGATGACGTTGAGGGCAAGCCGGCGGACAAGCTCGTCGGCAAAGCGATAGGTGGCCGGCGTGTTGTAGCCGCTGTCCATCCACACGATCGGAATATCCGGCTTCACCCGGGTGACCATATGCAGAATGACCGCTTCAAATGGGCGGAAGTTGGTGGTGCAGAGGGGCCGGTTGCCCTGGCGCATGGCCCATTCGATCAGGGCGCTGGGGTCGTGACCGAGGTCGCGGTTGACGGTATCAAGCGCTGGAATTGCCATATTGTCTCCTGTGGCCGTGGGGTTGGCAGAAAGGCTAACAATAAGGCCAACCGGGGGCCCAATACCGTTTTGTTTGGTTTTTATATTCCTAAATATTTGGTTTTATCACTTTTTTATTCCAAAGAAGCTATCAGATGGCGGATTTTGTCCAGGGTCTCGGCGTGTTCGGCGTGCGGGTCAGAGTCGGCGACCAGGCCGCCGCCGCCCCAGACGTGGAGCGTCTCGCCGTCGGCCAGCACCGTGCGGATGGCAATGGAGGTGTCCATGCGCCCGCGCACGTCCACGTAGCCGAGGCTGCCGCAGTAGAGGCTGCGCTGGCAGGGTTCCAGCTCATTGATGATCTGCATGGCGCGGATTTTCGGCGCGCCGGTAATCGAGCCGCCGGGGAACGCGGCTTCCAGCAGGGCAAGCGGTGAGTAGCCGGCGGCAAGCACGCCCTGCACAACGCTGACCAGGTGATGCACGTTGGGGTAGCTTTCCAGCCCGCAAAGCAGCGGCACGCGCACGCTGCCCGGCCGGCATACCCGGCCGAGATCGTTGCGCAGAAGATCCACGATCATCACGTTCTCGGCGCGGTCCTTGGCGCTGTGCCGCAGCTCCTGTGCCCGGGCACGATCGCTTTCCGGCGTGTCGCCTCGGGGCCGGGTGCCCTTGATCGGGCGGGTTTCCACCCGGCCGTCGCGGACCTGGATAAAGCGCTCGGGCGACAGCGACATCACGGCCTTGTCGTCCCATGCCATGAAGGCGGAAAACGGCGTCGGCGTCGCTCGGCGCAGGCGGCAGTAAGCGGCCCAGACATCGCCCCGGTAGCGGGCAGAAAGCCGCTGGGCGAGATTGATCTGGTAGCAGTCACCGGCGCGGATGTAGTCCTTCACCCGAGCGAAGCGCTCGGCATATTCGTCCTGGCTCATGTCGGCACGAAACGGCGCGACAAGATGGAAGTCTCCGCTGGCGTCCGCCGGCTGATCAAGCCATTGCTTGACTGCCTCGGCGCGCGCCGGCGTGGCGGCAAGCCAGGCCCGATGCGCCTCGTGGTCGAATATGATTGCCCAGTTGTAAAGCCCCAGACGCGCGGCAGGAAGCGACGTCGCGGCGGGTTGGGCGCCGGCAACCCCCTGGTGCTGGCGGCCCAGGTCATAGCCCCAATAGCCCACCAGGCCGCCGAGAAAGGGCAGTTCGCTGGAAAGCCCGGGGGCCGGCAGCTGGTCCAGTAGCCAGGCCTGGGCAGCAAAGGCATCGGTAAGCTCGGCGGGCAGCGCGGCCAGGGCGTCGTCATGGCGCATTAGGCGCGGATGACCGCCGGCGTCTACATGAAGGGTGCCCAGCGGGTCGCTGGTCATGATGTCGTAGCGGCCGCGGGTCTCGGGGCGGCCGCTGTCGAGCAGCACAGCACCTGGGCGATGGCGCAGCCGGGCAAACAGCGCCAGCGGATCGCGGGCGTAGGACAGCGGGGTAAGCGTTAGCGGCTGGGTCATGTACGGGGTGTCGCCTTGCCGGAATGGGAGCGTCTTAAGTTCATATGAGCGCCTTATTCTAGGGGCGAGCCGCCGGCCTTGCCAGATACCGGCGGCGCTGCCGGGCAAGGGCCGCCGTTACGCGCGCAGCGTTTATACCTTTGGAGTAAACCGGGGGCCGCTGCTGGCTGGCGCATGAAACGATCTGTAGTATTTGGGGAAGTCTTTTCAGCGAGGATGACCATGACCGCACTCACCCCCGGCGCGCGCTTTCGCGCCGCGCTCAACCGGAGCCACCCGCTGCCGATCCTCGGCACGATTAACGCCTACACTGCGCTGATGGCCGAGCGCGTGGGGCACCAGGCGATTTATCTCTCCGGTGGCGGGGTGGCCAACGCCTCTTTTGGCCTGCCGGACCTGGGCATGACCACCATGAACGACGTGGTCGAAGACGCCCACCGCATCTGCGGCGCCACGGAGCTGCCGCTGCTGGTGGATATCGATACCGGCTGGGGTGGGGCCTTCAATATTGCCCGCAGCGTCAAGGAGATGCAGCGCGCCGGCGTGGCCGCCGTGCACCTGGAGGACCAGGTAGCCCAAAAGCGCTGCGGCCACCGGCCCAACAAGGCGATCGTGTCCCAGGCGGAAATGGTGGATCGCATCAAGGCCGCCGCCGATGCGCGCCTCGACCCCGAGTTTTTCCTCATGGCGCGTACCGACGCCTTCCAGAAAGAGGGGCTGGACGCCGCCATCGAGCGGGCCAACGCCTGCGTCGAAGCCGGCGCCGACGGCGTGTTTGCCGAAGCGGTGCACAGCCTTGACGACTACCGCGCCTTCTGCGAGCGCGTCGATGCGCCGATCCTGGCCAACATTACCGAGTTCGGCGCCACGCCGCTGTTCACCCAGGCCGAGCTTGGGGAGGCGGGCTGCGACATGGTGCTTTATCCGCTGTCGGCGTTTCGCGCGATGAACGCGGCAGCCCTCAACGTTTATCAGCGCATCAGGGACGAGGGTCACCAGCAAAGCGTGGTGGATACCATGCAGACTCGTGACGAGCTCTACGACATCCTTGGCTATCACGAATACGAGCAGAAACTGGACGCGCTGTTTGTCGGGCAGAGCGATGACGACTGATAGGGGCACGCTCTGACGCGGCCGGCGCGCCTGCGCCATTCACTTTTGTTCAGGAGACAACTATGGCGGAGCAGAAACTCAGCGGTGCCGGCCTGCGTGGCCAGAGCGCCGGCGAAACCGCGCTTTGTACCGTGGGCAAGTCCGGCTCGGGGCTGACCTACCGCGGCTTTGACATCCAGACGCTGGCGAATAACGCCCGCTTTGAAGAGGTGGCCTACCTGCTGCTCAAGGGCAAGCTGCCCAACCGCGCCGAGCTTGACGCCTATGTCGCCCGGCTGAAAAGCCTGCGCGGGCTGCCCGACGCGCTCAGAACCGTGCTCGAGCAGATTCCCGCCGATGCCCACCCCATGGACGTGATGCGCACCGGCGCCTCCATGCTTGGCAACCTGGAAACCGAGGAAAGCTTTGACGCCCAGCAGGATGTGGCCGACCGCTTTGTCGCCGCGCTGCCCTCGATTATTGCCTACTGGTACCGCTTCAGCCACGGCGGCGAGCGTATTGATACCCAAACCGACGATGAGTCCACCGGCGCGCATTTTCTGCACCTGCTTCACGGTAAGGCGCCGAGCCGGCTGCACGCCGACGCCATGAACGTCTCGCTGATCCTCTACGCCGAGCACGAATTCAACGCCTCGACCTTCACCGCCCGGGTGTGCGCCTCGACGCTCTCCGATCTGCACTCTTGCGTCACCGGCGCTATCGGCACCCTGCGCGGCCCGCTGCACGGCGGCGCCAACGAGGCCGCCATGGAGATGATCGAAGGCTTTGACTCTCCGGGTGACGCCGAGCGCGGCATGCTGGAAAAGCTCGAGCGCAAGGAAAAAATCATGGGCTTCGGCCACGCCATTTATCGCGAGTCCGACCCGCGCAACGCCATCATCAAAAAGTGGGCGGAAAAGCTGGCTGATGACGTGGGCGATACCGTGCTCTACCCCGTCTCGGTGCGCTGCGAAGAGGTCATGTGGCGGGAGAAGAAGCTGTTTTGCAACGCCGACTTCTTCCACGCCAGCGCCTATCACTTCATGGACATTCCCACCAAGCTGTTCACGCCGATTTTCGTCATGGCCCGGGTGACCGGCTGGTGCGCTCACGTATTCGAGCAGCGCGCCAATAACCGCATTATCCGCCCCAGCGCCGACTACACCGGCCCCGAGCACTGCGACTGGGTGCCCATCGACCAGCGCGACTGATGGCGCTTTTGCCAGCCCGATTTCCGCCAATGAAGCAAAGAGGTTTGCATGTCCGACGACAATCAGCGCCCCGACTATGATCACGAACTGCAGCGCATTGCCGACTATGTGCTGAGCGCACCGGCGCCCTCAGCCGAGGCCTGGGAAACGGCTCGCTACTGCCTCATGGATACCCTGGGCTGCGGCCTGTTGGCGCTGCGCTTTCCCGAGTGCACCAAGCACCTGGGGCCCCAGGTGCCCGGCACCCAGGTGCCCCAGGGCGCGCGGGTTCCGGGGACGTCGTTTTGCCTGGACCCGGTCAAGGCGGCCTTCGACATCGGCACCGCGATCCGCTGGCTGGACTACAACGACACCTGGCTTGCCGCGGAGTGGGGCCACCCCTCGGATAACCTGGGGGCGATTCTCGCCGTGTCCGACCACCTATCCCAGCAGCGCACGGCTCGGGGTGAGGCGCCGCTGACCATGGACGACGTGCTTCAGGCGATGATCATGGCCCACGAAATCCAGGGCGTGCTGGCGCTGGACAACAGCTTCAACCGCGTGGGACTGGATCACGTGGTGCTGGTCAAGGTGGCCTCGACCGCGGTGTCGGCGTGGCTGATGGGCGCGGACCGCGAACAGCTGCTTTCCGCGCTGTCCCACGCCTTTGTCGACGGCCAAAGCCTGCGCACCTACCGTCACGCGCCCAACGCCGGGTCGCGCAAAAGCTGGGCGGCGGGGGACGCCACCGCCCGGGGCGTGCGCCTGGCCGACATGGCCATGCGCGGCGAGATGGGCATCCCCGGTGCGCTGAGCGCCCCCCAGTGGGGCTTTTACGACGTCGCCTTCAGCCATACCAACCGGGACCTGGCCACCAAGCCGGAAGGCGAGCGCCGCTTCAGCTTCCAGCGCGAGTTTGGCTGCCACGTGATGGAAAACGTGCTGTTCAAGATTTCCTTCCCCGCCGAGTTTCACGCCCAGACCGCCTGCGAGGCGGCGATGGCGCTGCACCCGGACGTTGCCGGCCGGCTGGACGAGATTGAACGCATCGAGCTTGTCACCCACGAGTCGGCCATTCGCATCATTGCCAAGACCGGGCCTTTGGCCAACCCCGCCGACCGCGACCACTGCCTGCAGTACATGGTCGCCGTGCCGCTGATTTTCGGCGCGCTTGAGGCCGAGCACTACGAAGACGACTTTCACGCCGCGCATCCCCAAATCGACCGGCTCCGTGGGCTCATGCAGGTGGTGGAAGAGCCGCGCTACTCCGCCGACTACCTGGACCCCGACAAGCGCTCCATTGCCAACGCCGTTCAGGTGTTTTTCAACGACGGCAGCCATACCGACAGGGTCGAAGTGGAATATCCCATCGGCCATCGTCGCCGGCGGGAAGAGGGGATGCCGGAGCTGGTCGAGAAGTTTACCCGCCATCTGGCCACGCGCTTTCCGCCCCGGCAGGCGGACGCCATCCTGGCCCAGTGCAAGAGCACCGACGCGCTGGAAGGCACGCCGGTGCACCGGTTCATGGATCAGTGGCGGATATAGCGGGCGCTTAAAACTCGACTTCGTCGCGAATCTTGTCCACCGTGGCCTCGCCGATACCGCTGACCCGGGTGAGGTCGTCGGCGTCTTTAAACTCGCCGTTGGCTTCGCGTTCCTTGATCAGGGCTTCGGCGCGGCTGGGGCCGATACCCGGGAGTTCTCCCAGCAGCTCGGCGTCGGCGGTGTTGACGTTGATGGGGGCTACCTGCTGCGCGATAGCGCCGCCGGAAAGGCCGAGCGTAAGGCTGAGCAGTAGGGCAGCGGTGAGTCCTTTGAGCGTCATGTTGATCCTCCATGGGAGTGCTGTACGGGCAACGTGCGTGGCGGGAAGGCCTCACGCCCTTTCACGTTAGCCGGCGGGCAAGCGCGGCATGTCAGCCAGCCCGGGCCGGGGATGTAAGACAACGGCTACGGCGCTGTCATCCATGGCGTACAGGCATTGCTGGCGTACAGGGCTTGCCGGGTCAGGCTTCACCGGCGCGCCGCGGCTGATATACTGCGCCATGCTGACACTCTCCCGGGGAGCCATAACGTGACGACGCCACCTTCGCTGATTATCGCGCTGGATTACCCTTCGCTGGATGCCGCGCTGTGCATGGCCGACCAGCTCGATCCCGCGCGCTGCCGGCTGAAAGTCGGCAAAGAGCTTTTTACCCGTAGCGGCCCGGCCGTGCTGGAAGCCCTTCACGGGCGCGGCTTCGAGGTCTTTCTTGACCTGAAATTCCACGACATTCCCCACACCGTGGCCAGCGCCGTCCAGGCGGCAGCGGAGCAGGGCGTGTGGATGGTCAACGTGCACGCCGGCGGCGGGCGCCAAATGATGGCAGCCGCCGCCGAGCGCCTGGCCGCTCATCGCCTGGCCACCCACCTGATTGCGGTGACCGTGCTGACCAGCATGGAAGCATCAGACCTGGAAGAAGTGGGGGTCGGCGGAACGCCGGAAGACCAGGTTCGGCGCCTTGCGCTCCTGGCCCGCGACAGCGGCATGAGTGGGGTAGTCTGCTCGGCCCGGGAGGCGCCGCTGCTGACCGCCTGCTGCGGCGAGAACTTTTTGAAAGTGACGCCGGGCATTCGGCCGCGCTTTGCCGCCGCCAACGATCAGCAGCGCATCATGACGCCGGCGGACGCCATGCGGGCCGGCAGCACGCACCTGGTGGTGGGGCGACCGGTAACTCGGGCCGATGCCCCGATGGCTGCCCTCGAGGCGATTGAAGCCGAGCTTGCCGGCGATTGATGCGATGGCAGCCGCCGAGCAGCGGCTACTCGCCTTCGACCCCGGTGATCGGCTTGACGCTTCCCCAGTGGCGGCAGCTGGGGCACTGCCAGGTAAGGGTTTCGCCGCTGAAGCCGCAGCGCTGGCAGCGATAGCGGGGGCGGTTTTCCAGCAGCGCCCGGGTATGATGCTTGAGCAGGAAAAGCCGCGAGTCCGGGGGTTCCCGCCCGCTCAGGCGCTGGCTTTCAATGTAGAGGTCGAGCAGGTAGTCGAGCCCGCCAAGGCTTGGCGATACGCCCAGGCGCTCGCCGGTGCGTTCAATGGCGACGTCTACCCCGTCGCGCCGGTGAGTCAGTTCGCCAAGGGTCACGATGACGCTGGTATAGGGGGCGTCTTCCAGCAGGGCGAGCAGGTGGCGCTCGAAGCCGGCCTCGTCACCGGCGCGGCGGTAGGCACGCTGCAGGCCCGGCAGCATGGTGGGAATATGCGCTTTTTCTTGGTCAGCGACCTGGCCCAGCCGGGCAATGGCGTCCGAATAGTGGCCTTTGTCCATGGCCAGCTCGGCGAGCAGCAGGTTGGCGCGTACGCAGCGGGGGTCAAGCTGCAGCGCTTTTTTTAGCCGGCGCCGGGCCAGGGTCCGGCTGGCCTGGATCACGTCCTGTTCGGCCAGCTCGCACTGCCAGTGGGCGGCCGCCCCCTGCATGTCGGGCTGCTGTTCCAGCAGCGGCTGCATGACCTCAAGCGCGCTCTGCCAGTCTTTCTCGCGTTCAAAGAGATCGATCAGTAGCCGCCTGGCGGTGGTCCGGTGGGCTTCGTGGCGGCTGTCGGCATCGACCTGCTGCAGGAGACGCTGGGCTCGGTCGTGTAGCCCAAGCGCCATGAAGTCCCGCGCCAGCTCCAGCTGTACCTGCTCATTCTGCAGGGCAGGAAGCGCCGGGCGGGCGAGCAGATTCTGATGGATGTTGACGGCCTTGTCGGCTTCGCCGCGAGTGCGGAAGAGTTTGCCCAGGGCGATATGGGTATCAACGGTGTCGCTGTTGACCTCAAGCGCCTGGATAAAGGTATTGATGGCTTCGTCGGGTTGCTCGTTGAGCAGGTAGTTGAGCCCGATAAAGTAGTCCCGGGACAGCGCCTCGGACGGGTCTGGCAGCGTTTGTCTGGCACGGCGAAGCGCCTGGCGGTAACCCAGCCCGAAGCCGATGGCAATGGCGGCCACCAGCACCCCCAGCAGCACGGCATCGAGCATTCAGGCGCTGTCCTTCATTCAGGCGAGCTCCTTGAGCTCCCGGGTGCGCAGGCGGTCAAGCTCCTTGCGCTGCTGTTTATTGCTGCGCCGGGCGCTGGCTAGCCGCGCCTTGAGGCGCACGTAGACGCCGAGCATGGCGAGCATCCCGACGATCACCCCGGCGGTAAGCGTTGCCAGCAGCCAAACCGAAAGCGATACCGGCGGCAGCTCCAGCCAGATAAGGTCGAGTGCTATGGTTTGTTGGTTGTTGACGGCGAAAAGAATGCCGACCAGCAATACCACCAGCAAAATGGCAGCAAGTAAAAGCCCTTTGATCCAGCGCATGATGAATGTCCTGATTGGTAGCGTATCCGGTGCCCTATTGTGTATGACTCGGGGCGCCGCGTCACCCCGCGGCGGCCGTGGCCGGGAGCGGACTGACCCGTGCTAATAGCCCTGGGTGCGGCTCTCGTCGACCTGCTCGCGCAGCTCCTTGCCGGGCTTGAAGTGCGGCACATATTTGCCGTCGAGCTCCACCGGGTCTCCGGTTTTGGGGTTGCGGCCGGTGCGCGGCTCGCGGTAGTGGAGCGAAAAGCTGCCAAAGCCGCGGATTTCTACCCGGCTGCCGCTTGCCAGGGTATCGGTAATGTCGTCGAGTATCAGGCGCACGGCGGTTTCTGCTTCCTTGAGGGAAAGCTCCGGCTTCTGCAGTGCAATCTGTTCGATCAGCTCTGATTTGGTCATCGGTTGGCTCCATGCAACGACAGGGGTGGGGCGCCGGCGAGAAACGCAGAGGCAAAGAGTATCGGCGGCCGCGGCGCGGTGTCGCCCAAGTGTGCAGCGGTATTCAGCATACTGCTCCATTGTGGATAAAACAATTCAGCGAAAACAAGGTACTAGCCTGCGTCGCCGATAATGGCAGCATAGGCCGGAAGTGCCGCTGTCGCGAACGTGCGTGTGCGCTATACTGGCGTTTCCTTTCATCAACGCAAAAGAGGCCGACGTTGAGCGACGCGACTTCCCCGGAAGCAATCCAGCGCAAACGACTGTACTGGCACTCCCGCCGCGGCATGTGGGAACTGGACCTGCTGCTGATCCCGTTCCTTGAACGGTGCTATGACACCCTGAGTGCCGATGACCAGGCGGTCTACCGCCAGCTGATTACCGAAGAAGACCAGGACCTGTTCGCCTGGCTGATGCGTCGGGAGTGGCCTCAAGATGCCTCGCGCCGGCGCATTGTCAAAATGATTGTGGCCCATGCGGAAAGCCTCGATAGCGCTGCCTATCGCGGCCTCTAAGGTCCGCTTGGGAGCTCACGGACTGCTGCTGGGGCTGGCGGCGTGGGTTGTCGGGCTGTGCCTGGGTTTCATCGCAGCGACGGTCTGCGCCGCGCTTGGCGCTCTCTGGCTGTGGCAGGCGCGCCGTCGCGAGCCAAGGGGGACGCTTGAGGTAAGCGTTGACGAGACGAGCGTACAGGGGCGTTTTCTGCCCGTGCCCTCCACGGCGTTGCCGCCTGTCTGGGCGCCGCTCGAGTGCGACTATCTCGGCCCTTGGCTTGCCGGTCTGAGGCTTGGCGGCAAGCGGCTATGGCTATGGCCTGACAGCGCGCCTGCGGATGCCCGGCGCCGGCTTCGCCGGGTGTTCCACCGCCCCGGCAGCTGAGTCAGCCGGTGGCCGGCGAGCTGCATGGCCAGCGTCAGGCCGGCCATGCCGCCGCCAATCATCAGCACCTTGGTATGTGGGCAGGCGCGATAAGCCCATCACGATAAGCGTGGGGCGAAAGATTTGAGCCTGTGAGCGAGACTCAAGGATAGACGATGACTCCGCGCCATCTTTCCATGATGGCCGGAAAGGCGATTTCTTGAATTATCAACAATGCTAACTAAGCTTTATTTGGAAGGCTCTTGGAAAATACCCAATGAAGTTGTTGATACAAAAATAACTAATGGAGAAACTGATGTTTAAGAAAATGCTCTTGGCTTCCGCTATATCAGCTCTCTTGGTCACAGGCAGCGCCGCTGCCCAGCAAAGCGGTGAGCAAGGCTGGATGAATAGCGAACGTAGCTATGATTCCAGCACTCAGCGCTACGACAGCGGACAGCAAAGCCGTTCCGGCAACATACATCAAAATCGTGACTACAACGATCAGCGCAGCCGCTACGACAACGACCGGCAAAACCGCTACGACAGCGATCAGCGCAGCCGCTACGATAGCAACCGGCAAAACCGCTACGACAGCGATCAGCGCAATCGCTACGATAGCGACCGGCAAAACCGCTACGACAGCGATCAGCGCAACCGCTACGACAGCAACCGGCAAAACCGCTACGACAGCGACCAGCGCAACCGCTACGACAGCAACCGACAAAACCGCTACGACAGCGATCAGCGCAATCGCTACGATAGCGACCGGCAAAACCGCTACGACAGCAATCAGCGCAATCGCCATGACAGCAACCGGCATAACCGCTACGACAGCAATCAACGCAATCGCAACGACTATTAAGTAGGCTGACAAGGTCGGAGTGATACTTGGATAAACATTAACAATTAACCGAGCGCCCGTGCGCCTCGATAAATACCCAAGGAGTAGTCATGTACAGCCAACTTCTAATGGCTTCCATCGTGTCGGCCACACTCGTTACCAGCAGCGCCGCTATGGCTCAGCAAAGCGATAATCAGGATCGTCAGCCATGGCGCGATAGCCAAAGCAGTCAGCGGTTTGATAATCAGGAACGCTACGATAGCGACCAGCATCGCCAGCAATGGCGTAACCGGGACTACGAGGATCGCCAGGCACAGAATCAGCGCTTTCGGCCTGATCATGACAGCAGCGACCGAGAACGTTCCCGTTCTGGCTCGTCGGATCGATCCTGGCAACAGGATCGCAATGCCTCCGGGAAGAGCCATCGGGGCGGCGATTCGCAAGAACGGTGGGACCGGGGCAGCCGGCAGCAGGACGACTCGTCGCAGTTTTTCCAATACATCTATCTACAGGGATATATGGAGGGCAAGGAGGAAGGCATCCAGCAGGGGCTATTGAGAGGTTTCCAGCAAGGCTACACCCAGGGGCTCCAGCAAGGCGACAGCGATCAGAATGATCCACGCCGCCAAGGGTATCCCGGCGCTCAGGACGAAAGAAGTCAGCGCAAGAACCCGAGCAGCCAAGGCACCCCTGGTAGCGAATCTGACGACGCGTCAAGCCTCGGGTCTCGCTCCACCACGAATAGCGGCGACGATAACAAGCAGGACAAGGATGAATAATGGCATCAGCTGAAGTCGGCGATAAGCTCGGCCCATCGGGGACCGGGCTTTTTTTATCACGGTCAGCACAAGCAGCAAGAGGCAAGGATGTAGCGCAATGCCGCTGCGCGAAGTAGCGATACGAATATCGCTAAAAGTAACGGTAACTAGCTGATAATAAAAACTAAGATTAGTTTTCAGCAATAGGGAAAGCGCATGTGGTGCCCGGAGCCGGACTTGAACCGGCACGCCATTAGGCAAGCGATTTTAAGTCGCTAGTGTCTACCTATTCCACCATCCGGGCGAGGCATGCGAAAACTAAGAGGGGGAGGATACTCAAAGAAATGGAGGCTGGAGTCGGAATCGAACCGGCGTTAACGGAGTTGCAGTCCGCTGCATCACCACTCTGCCATCCAGCCTCAAGTCGTTGGAGCGGGAAAGGAGATTCGAACTCCCGACCCTCGCCTTGGCAAGGCGATGCTCTACCACTGAGCTATTCCCGCTCGACTCGCTGGCGAATTATACGCAGGTTGCCCCCGTTGTCAATGGACGAATCACTGCATCGGGCGATTTACATCTCCCGGCTAAGATGCGGCCAGGCGGCCTTGAGGTACTGGATCATGGACCACAGCGTCAGCAGGGCAGCGGCGTAGAGGGTGACAATCCCCAGGTTAGCCATCAGGTGTCCCGGAGGAAAGCCCAGCAGCACCAGTATGGCCGCCATCTGCAGCGTGGTTTTTAACTTGCCGATCCAGGACACGGCGACCGCGCCGCGCTTGCCCATTTCGGCCATCCATTCGCGCAGGGCAGAGATGACGATTTCGCGGCCGATGATCACCAGCGCCGGTAGCGTCAGCAGCCAGGTATCAAAGCGTTCGATCATCAGCGCCAGCGCCACGGCGACCATGAGCTTGTCCGCCACCGGGTCGAGAAACGCGCCGAAAGGGGTGGATTGATTCCAGCGCCGGGCCAGGTAGCCGTCCAGCCAGTCGGTAACCGCGGCCAGGGCGAAAAAAATCGCGGCGGCCGACATGCTCCACTTGAACGGCAGGTAAAACAGCACCACCAGTAGCGGGATGAAGGCGATTCGGGCGAGCGTGAGGATATTGGGTATGTTCATCGCGGGGTGCGATCCTTGCCGGAAAAACGGAAGAAAGCGTCGGAGCGTCGTGAGCGCCCGGCTATTCTATCCCTCTTGTCGAGCGGCATCCATGCTCGCCGCGCTTTATCCGTGGAGCGACTGATAAATCACGTCGGCCAGCGCTTCGCTGATGCCGGGGACCCGGGCAAGCTCGGTGCGGTCGGCTTTTTGTACGCCCTGCAGGCCGCCAAAAAAACGTAGCAGCTCCCGGCGGCGCTTGGGGCCGATGCCGGGGATCTCCTGTAGCGTCGAGGTGCGTCGGGTCTTGTCTCGGGCGGCGCGGTGGCCGGCGATGGCAAAGCGGTGGGACTCATCGCGGATGTGCTGCACCAGATGCAGCGCCGGCGAGGTGGCCTCCAGGGCCAGCGGGTGTTCGGGGGTCTCGAGAAAGAGCGTTTCCAGCCCCGCCTTGCGGGTGGTGCCCTTGGCCACGCCGAGCAGGATAATGTTGTCGATGCCGAGCGTTTTCAGCACCTCGCGGGCCATGTTGAGCTGGCCTTTGCCGCCGTCCACGATTAGCACGTCAGGAGCAACGCCGGCGTCGTCGGTCACGCGCTTGAGCCGCCGAGTCAGCGCCTGCTGCATGGCGGCGTAGTCGTCGCCGGCGGCAACGTTCTTGATGTTGAAGCGGCGGTAGTCGCTTTTGCGCGGCCCGCCGGTATCGAATACCACGCAGGAGGCGACGGTGGCCTCACCGTGGCTGTGGCTGATGTCAAAGCATTCGAGCCGTTCGGGCATGGCATCGAGCCCCAGGGCTTGCTGCAGTGCGGCAAAGCGCTCGTGCATTTGCTGCTGATCGGCAAGGGTGGTCGCCAGGTGCTGCTCGGCGTTGGTGATTGCCAGATCCTGCCACTGCGCGCGGTGGCCACGCACCTGATAGGCCAGACGAATGCGCTTGCCGGCGTGCTGGGAGAGCGCGCTTTGCAGCAGCTCGGCGTCGTCCAGGGCGTGGGAGGTAATGATCTCGGCGGGGATTTCGTGCGGCTGGGCAAGGTAATACTGGCCGATCACGTTGGCGAGCAGCCTGCCGGGGTCAAGATCAAGGTCGTTAGGCGGAGTATGGTGGCGCGCGCCCAGCAGGCGGCCGTCGCGCACGCTGAGCACGGCTACGCTCAGGCCCCCGGGGCGCTGGGCCAGCGCGAAGACGTCCGCATCGCCGCCTTCAGTATCGACAAACTGGCGCTGCTGCAGCGCTCTGAGCTGCTGAATCTGGTCGCGCAGCCGCGCGGCTTCTTCGAAATCCAGCGACTGGCTGGCCTGCTCCATGGCATCGGTGAGCGTTTGGGTCACGTGCTCGCTCTTGCCTTCCAGGCACATGATCGCGTGCTCCAGATCCCGGCGGTAGTCGGCTTCGCTGATGTAGTCCACGCAGGGCGCGCTGCAGCGGTCGATCTGGTATTGCAGGCAGGGGCGCGAGCGGTGAGCAAAGACGCTGTCTTCGCAGCTGCGGATGCGGAAAATTTTCTGCATCAGCGCCAGGCTCTCGCGCACCGCGCCGCTTCCGGGGTAGGGGCCGAGATAGCGGCCGTCGTTTTTTCGCTGGCGGGCGCGCTTGTACTCCAGCGCGGGAAACGGGTGGCGATCGGTGACGAAGATGAACGGGTAAGACTTGTCGTCGCGAAGCAGGATGTTGTAAGGCGGACGCCAGGACTTGATCAGCGTTTGCTCAAGCAGCAGGGCCTCGATTTCGCTGCGGGTCACGGTGATCTGGATATCGGCAATGCGCCCGACCATGGCCTGGGTCTTGGCGTTCAGGCGCCCGCGGAAATAGCTCGCCAGGCGGGCGTTCAGCCGCTTGGCCTTGCCCACGTAAAGGGTGTCGCCCTGGGCGTCGAGCATACGGTAAACGCCCGGCGAGGCGCCGACGGTACTCAGAAACTGCTTGTGGTCAAAGCTCATGGGGCAAGATTAATGACGCAACGTTCGTGTTCATGGGGTGCCGCCCAGTCTAACAGACTTGGCCCGGCGTATAGCCGGACGATCCTTGTCGGTACCGCGGCCGAGTAAAAGGCAGTGCTAAGGCGGCGTGGCGTCAAAACCGTCCACCAAGCCGTGGTGCAGCGCCAGGTGAGTCAGCTCTACGTCGGTGCTGACGTTGAGCTTTTCAAACAGCCGGTAACGGTAGGTGTGAACGGTTTTGCTGCTCAGATGGAGGCGGTCGGAGATTTCCTGAACGCGCTGGCAGTTGACAATCATCAGGGCGATTTGCAGCTCGCGCTGGGAAAGCCGGTCAAATCGGCCGGCTTCTCCGGCAATGTTGGCCAGCGCCAGACGCTGGGCAACGCTTTGCCCGATATAGCGCCGGCCGTGAAAGACGTGGCGAATGGCGTCGAGCATTTCGTGGTAGCTGGAGCTTTTGTTCAGAAAGCCGGCGGCCCCTGCCTCTAGAATGGGGCGGGCCAGACTGTCCTTGGTTTGGGTGGTTAACGCCAGCACTTTAATCTCGGGCATGCTGCGATAAAGCCGCCGGGTGGCTTCCAGCCCGCCGATACCCGGCATGCGGATGTTCATGAGCACGACATTGGGGCGCTTCTCGCGACACTGGGCGATCGCGCTTTCGCCGTCGGCGGCCTCACCGGCAATGGCAATATCGCACTCCTGGCTGAGCCGATGCGCGATGCTTGTTCTGACCAGATGATAATCGTCAGCAATCAGTAAGTGGATCAAGGGGCAGCTCCTGCGTGGCAAGTCAGCTGAACCGCTACAAGGCCGGGTCATATAAGGGGTAGGCGTTAAACCGTCAAGCGCAAGCCGTCAAGCCGATAGTGCCACACCTTTTTCCGGGAGACGTAGTGCAAGATGCGTTTTTTATGGCGGCTTGACTCGGCTAGGTTCTGCCCTTATGATTCGCCTCGCTGCTGAACGCAGCCTTGGGGCCTTAGCTCAGCTGGGAGAGCGCAACACTGGCAGTGTTGAGGTCAGCGGTTCGATCCCGCTAGGCTCCACCAGATTTAAAAACCGCCCGATGGCTCAGACCATCGGGCGGTTTTTTGTATGGCTCGGCAGCGGCTGGCTGCCACGGGGCAGCGGCTTAGCTGACCCGCCCCAGCAGCAGAAATTCGATCAGCGCTTTCTGCGCATGCAGGCGGTTGCCGGCTTCCTGCCAGACCGCGGCGCGGGGGTCGTCCAGCAGCGTGGCGCTGATTTCCTCGCCCCGGTGGGCGGGGAGGCAGTGCAGAAACAGGGCGTCTTCTCTGGCGCGGTCGAGCAGCGCCTCGGTGACCTGAAAGCCGGCGAAGTCGGCCTCGCGCTTGGCCTGCTCTTCTTCCTGACCCATGGAGGCCCAGACGTCGGTGGTGACCAGGTCAACGTCGTCCACGGCCTGCTGCGGATCGTGAAGAATGCTGACGCGATCCCCCGCCGCGGCGACGATATCGGCTCGGGGCTCGTAGCCTTCGGGGCAGCAGACGCGCAGGTTGAAGTCGAACTGGCGGGCGGCGTTGATCCACGAGTGGCACATGTTGTTGCCGTCGCCGATCCACACCGCCGTGCGGCCCTGGATTCGGCCGCGCAACTCGGTCCAGGTCATCACGTCGGCCAGCAGCTGGCAGGGGTGGTAGTCGTCGGTAAGCGCGTTGATGACCGGCGCAGCGCTTGCCGCGGCGTATTCTTCAAGCCCCGCGTGGGAAAAGGTGCGGATCATCACCGCATCAACCATTTCCGCGAGCACCCGGGCGGTATCGCCGATGGGTTCGCCGCGGCCCAGCTGGGTATCCCGCGGAGACAGAAACAGCGCGTGGCCGCCAAAGTGCGCCATGGCGGTTTCAAACGACACTCGAGTGCGCGTCGACGACTTCTCGAAGATCATCGCCAGGGTGCGGTTGGGTAGCGGCGCGTAGTTGGGCCCCTGCGCCTTAAGGTTGCTCTTGATGGTGATGGCCCGCTGGATGAGGTAGTGCAGCTCGTCTGGAGACAGGTCCAGAAGGGTCAAAAAATGGCGCGCCATGAGAGCTCTCCGTGCAAAAAGACTATCCTAGCGGCGCGGTAGGGGATGCGCAACGCGGGCCGCATTGGGTAGGATGGCGCTAGGCTGCAAGGCCTAGTAGCATGGTCGGGTATTGGCAGAGCCGGAGTTGATTCGGCGACGCGACCGTTCTCGAAACCGACGCAGGGCGATGCCTTGCGTCGGCAATCCCAAGGAGGCCTCATGAGCACAACCGTGGAAAACATTCAGCAGCAGATCAGCGAAAATCAAATCCTGATTTACATGAAAGGCACGCCGCAGCTGCCCCAGTGCGGCTTTTCGGCCCAGACCGTACAGGCGCTGATGAGCTGCGGCGAGCGCTTTGCCTTCGTCAACGTGCTGGATAATCCAGACGTCCGTGCCGAGCTGCCCAAGGTGGGCAACTGGCCGACGTTCCCCCAGCTGTGGGTAGAAGGCGAACTGGTTGGCGGCTGCGACATCGTCGTCGACATGCACCAGAACGGCGAGCTGGAAAAGCTGGTCAAGGGCGCGGCCCAGCGCGCCGGCACCGCCGAAGAAGGCGACAACGCCTGAAGCGTCGCTTCTGCCGTATCTCGGCAGCGGTTGGCGGGCACGGTGGCAGCCGCTAGAATGGCGCCTTTCCCTGTCTCTTTGCCCGCCGAAGGATATTCTGCCCCATGAGCTATCAGGTTCTGGCCCGCAAATGGCGGCCGCGCACATTCCATGAACTCGTGGGGCAGACGCACGTGCAGCGCGCCCTGGTCAATGCCCTTGACCAGGGGCGTTTGCATCATGCCTACCTGTTTACCGGCACCCGCGGCGTGGGCAAGACCACGCTGGCGCGGATTCTGGCCAAATGCCTCAACTGCACGGCAGGCGGCAAGGGGGATGAAGGCGTCACGTCGACCCCCTGCGGGCAGTGCGACAGCTGCCGGACCATCGACGAGGGCCGCTTTGTCGACCTGATCGAGGTGGACGCCGCGTCGCGCACCAAGGTGGAAGATACCCGCGAGCTTCTGGACAACGTCCAGTACGCGCCGACCCAGGGGCGCTACAAGGTCTACCTCATCGACGAGGTGCATATGCTTTCCACCAGCAGCTTCAACGCGCTGCTGAAAACGCTGGAAGAGCCGCCGCCCCACGTCAAGTTTCTGCTGGCGACCACCGATCCGCACAGGCTGCCGCCCACGGTGCTGTCGCGCTGTCTACAGTTTACTCTCAAGCATCTGCCGCCGGAGCGCGTGGTCGAGCATCTGACCCACGTGCTTGGCGAAGAGGGCATCGCGTTTGAAGAAAGCGCGCTGTGGCTGCTGGGCAAGGCCGCCGAAGGCTCCATGCGCGATGCCATGAGCCTCACCGACCAGGCCATCGCCTTTGGCCAGGGCGTCGTTCACCATGCCGACGTGGCCGCCATGCTGGGCACGCTGGACCATCGCCACGTGCTGGCGCTGGTCGAGACGCTTGCCGAGGTAGACGTAGCTCGCCTGCTGGAGGAGGTGGCCCGGCTGGCCGAGCAGGGCCCGGACTTTGCCGCGGTGCTCGACGACGTTACGGCTATTTTGCACCGCCTGGCGGTGGCGCAGATGGTCCCCGACGCGGTGGACAGCGGCCACGGCGATCGTGAGACCGTGCTCGCGCTGGCGGCGCGTTTCACTGCCGAAGATGTCCAGCTTTACTATCAGATCGGCATCCAGGGCCGCGGCGACATGGCCCACGCGCCGGATTTACGCAGCGCCCTGGAAATGACTCTGATGCGCATGCTGGCGTTTCGCCCCCAGGGCGTGCCCCGGCCGCCGGCCACGCCGCTACCGCTGCAGCCCGAGCGGCCGGCTGAGCCGCCACCGGCGTCGCCCATCCCAAAGTCTGAGCCGGCTTTGGAGCCGGCGCGCGACGCCGCGCCGGAGCCGGACTCAACGTTGGAAGCGGCCCCCGAGCCGGCATCTCAGCCTGCTCCTGAGCCGGTGATTGAGACGGCTGTAGAGACGGCGCCCGTACCGCCCGAGCCCGATCCGGCTGCCCCCGAGCCTCGGGAGCCGGCAGCGTCCGATCGGCTGGACCACGCCGGCTGGCTTGACGGCTTCGCCGCGCTGGGGCTCGGCGGGCTGACGCGCAGCCTGGCCGCGAACTGCCAGCTCAAACACGACGACGGCGCGACCCTGGAGCTGCGCCTGGATCCGGAGCAGGCGGCCATGCAGGCGGAGATACACGAAACCCGTATTGCCCGGGCGCTTGCGGCCCAGGGGCTAAAGCGCCGGGTAGCCTTTACCCCGGAGCCGCTGGATCCGACGCTGGAAACGCCCCGGCAGCGCGAAAGCCGGCTGGCGCAGGCGCGCCACGCCCGGGCGCTTGATACGCTTAACCGTGACCCCCATGTTCAACAGCTCAAGGAAACGTTTGGCGCCACCTTTATAGATAACGGCGTGACGCCTGCCCGGGGCACCGACTGAAAACGATATTTTACCTGTCTGGAGAGAGACCATGATGAAAGGCGGAATGGGCAACATGATGAAGCAGGCCCAGGAAATGCAGGAAAAGATGCAGCAGGCCCAGGAAGAGGTCGCCAAGGCCGAAGTTCAGGGCGAAGCCGGTGCCGGCATGGTCAGAATCACCATGAACGGCCGCCACGACGTCAGCAAGGTCGACATCGATCCGAGCGTCATGGAAGAGGACAAGGAGCTGCTGGAAGACCTGCTGGCCGCGGCGGTCAACGACGCCGTGCGCAAGATCGAGGCCAATTCCAAGGAGATGATGGAAGAAGCGACCGCGGGCCTGAACCTGCCGCCCGGCTTTAAAATGCCGTTTTAAGCGATGCGCTTTTCTCCGCTTGTCGAACAGCTGATGGAAGCGTTCCGAGTGCTGCCGGGCGTGGGGCCAAAAACCGCCCAGCGCATGGCCATGCACGTGCTGGAGCGCGAGCGCGAAGGCGGCAAGCGCCTGTCAACCACGCTCGCCGAGGCGGTCGAGGCCGTGGGCTACTGCAGGCGCTGCCGTACGCTGACCGAGGCCGAGCTGTGCACACTGTGCGAAAGTCCGCGGCGGGATGAAACGCTGCTGTGCGTGGTCGAGTCGCCGGCCGACCAGCTGGCCATCGAAGAGGCCGGGGGCTTTAGCGGGCGCTATTTCGTGCTGCACGGACACCTGTCGCCCATTGACGGCATCGGGCCCGAAACCATCGGCCTTGAACAGCTGGAGCAGCTCGTGGCCGAGGGCGCGATAGGCGAAATCGTGCTGGCCACCAACCCCACGGTAGAAGGGGAGGCCACCGCGCACTACATTGCGACCCGGCTTGACGCTTACGGCGTGACGTTCTCACGCCTGGCCTACGGCGTGCCCATGGGCGGCGAGCTTGAGTACGTCGACGGCGGTACGCTTAGTCGGGCGTTCAACGGCCGCCTGCCGTTCACCAGCGAATAAACTCTGCCGTGCACGCCGCGCGTGCGCCCTGACCGGAAATCCTGCTTTTGTCCTTGATTGACTCCCCCTCGTACCAGTGGATTGCCACGCCCCGGGCGCTGGATGATGCCTGCGCGCAGATGGCGACGGCCGACGTGATCGCGCTGGATACCGAGTTTTTTCGTGAAAAGACGTTTTATCCGCTGCCGGCGCTGTTTCAGTTTGCCGCGGGCGGCATGACCTGGCTGGTCGATCCGCTGGCGATTGACTGCACGCCGGCGTGTCGGGCGCTGTTGCAAAGCGACGCGCTCAAGCTGATCCATGCCTGCAGCGAAGATCTTGAGGTGTTCCAGCGCTGGGCCGGCGTGCTACCGGCGCCGCTGATGGATACCCAGGTAGCCCAGGGTTTCCTGAGCGACACCCCGGGCATGGGCTATCAGAAACTGGTAGAGCACTGGCTGGGGGAAACCCTGCCCAAGGAAGAAACCCGCTCCGACTGGCTCAAGCGTCCGCTGAGCCGGGCCCAGTGCGACTACGCCGCGCTGGACGTGATCTGCCTGCTGGAAGTGTGGAAGCGCCAGGGTGAAGCGCTGGAAAAAAGCGGGCGCATGCGCTGGGCGCTGGCCCAGTGCCGGGCGCTGGTGGAGCAGGCCGGGCGCGGCGCCGACCAGGACGCGAAGTGGTTTACCCGCCAGCGCCAGCTGTGGCGGCTTGCCCCGCGCCAGATCGAGGCCTACCGGCTGATGACCACCTGGCGCGAAGGCGAGATCCGCCGGCGCGACCTGCCGCGCAACTGGCTGGTAAGCGACAAGGTGCTATTCGCCGTGGCCGATGCCATGCCCAAAAACCGCTTTGAGCTGGCCGCGATAGAAGAGGTGAAGCCGTCGCTGGTCAAAAAGGAGGGCGATACTCTGCTGGCGCTGGTGCAAACAGCCCGGGAGCGGGATGCAGAAGCGCTGCCCCGGGTCTGGCCGGACCCCGCGCGGCCGCCGTTCAAACCCTTGTTCAAGGCGTTGAAAAAGACCGTCAGCGACCGCGCCGCCGCGCTGGGTATGGCGCCGGAAATGCTCCTGCGCCGGCGGGATATCGAAGCCATTGCCATGCAGGCGCTGGCCGGTGAAACGCCCGTACTGCCCGACGGCTGGCGCGGCGAATGCCTGAACGAATCGTTGACCCGAACCCTTGAGGAAGCATCATGACCGCCGCCGACCGCATCATCTGCGAGGTGTTCAAAAGCTCGCGCAAGGAAGAGATGTACCTGTACGTCGACAAGCGCCAGGGGCTTGAAGAGATCCCCGAGGCGCTGCTCGAGCAGTTCGGCAAGCCGGTGCCGGTGTTTACTCTGCTGCTGACCGCGGACAAGCCGCTGGCCCGAGTCAATGCCGCCGACGTGCTGGCCGCCATCGCCGATCAGGGCTACTATTTCCAGATGCCGCCGGCGAAAGACGACTATCTGCTCGATCTGTACCGGACACCCACTCAGGCCGTTTACTAGGCGTGGCGAGAGCCACCAGCTCGGTAAACCGTGAAGAAGGAGGGCAGACGACCATGCCGATGCGCGAACGCTTCTGGGAGCGCTTCTCCCTGGAAGAACTCAACGACGCCGAATGGGAGGCGCTGTGCGACGGCTGCGGCCAGTGCTGTCTGCTCAAGCTCCACGACGAGGACACCCAGGAAGTGGCCGTCCTCAACGTGGCCTGCCGGCTTTTGGACACCCACAGCTGCCAGTGCAGCGACTACCCCAACCGCTTTGACAGCGTGCCCGACTGTATTCAGCTCACGCCGGCGCTGGTCCGCGAGTTTGCCTGGCTGCCGTCCACCTGCGGCTACCGCCGCGTGGCCGAAGGGCGCAAGCTTGCCGGCTGGCATCCGCTGCTCAGCAACGACGCCGAACGCGTCCACCGCAAGGGCGTGAGCGTGCGCGGCTACGCCATCTCCCAGGACTGGGTGCCCGAGCACCGCCTGGAAGAGCACGTGATTGCCGTGTTGCCAATCTAGGCGGTGAAGCGGGCGGCTTAGGCGTCGGGCGCAAGGCCCAGCGCCCAGAGTATGAACGCATCCTGCCGGGCGGCGTCGCGCCAGGCCTTGAACCGCCCCGAAGCGCCGCCGTGGCCGCTCTGCATGTCGGTATACAAAAGCACCGGCGCCTCGCCCTGTTGGCATTGCGTGACCCGGGCCTGTGTTACTTTTGCATAGTACTTGGCCGGCTCCCAGTAGGCCACTCGGGTATCAAACCAGCTGCCTTCGATCCACAGCGCCGGGTATGCCTGCGCCGTGACGTTATCCACCGGCGAATAGCCGCCGATGCGCGCCGCGACCTCGGGGGTTGCTGGGTTGCCCCACTCGCTGTATTCGGCGGTGGTCAGCGGCAGTTCGGGGGTTTGCATGGTGCGCAGCACGTCCACAAAGGGCACCTCCAGCACCGCCGCGCAAAAAGCGTCGGGAGCGCGATTGACGCAGGTGCCTACCAGCATTCCGCCGGCGCTGGCGCCGAAGGCGACGATGCGCGCGGCCTGGCTGACGCCCTGCTCTACCAGGGCGTTTCGGGCGGCGAGAAAGTCATCAAAGCTGTTTTCCTTGTGCGCCATCTTGCCGTCGAGGTACCAGGGCTCGCCGCGCTCGCCGCCGCCGCGCACGTGGGCCACGGCAAAGGCGACGCCGCGCTCTAGAAGTTCCAGCCGGGCGATGGAAAACCACGGATCCTGAGGGTCGCCGTAGGCGCCGTAGCCGTACAGCAGCGTCGGCAGCGGTCGATCGGCGAGGTCGGCACGCATGACCACGGATACCGGGACGCTTTCGCCGTCAGCGCTTGTCGCCCAGAGACGCCGACTGGTGAGTTTTTCCGGCGTCAGCTCGCCGTACACCGGCAGCGTCTTGAGCACCTGGCGTTCGCCGCTTTCGAAGTCCACCTCGACCCAGCGCGGCGGGCGAGTGAAGGACTCCTCGCGCAGCCTGAGCGCTTGGGCAGCAAAGTGCGGAGCGTCTTCCAGCAGCTGGGAGCAGGGCGTTTCCGGGAGCGCCAGGGTTTCGTCGCTTTTGATGCGGTGGGCGTCGTCGAGCACCAGCCGGCGCAGGGTCACCTGGGCCAGCGCGTGGTCGCGCTCGGCCAGCATCAAGCCCCAGGAGAAGGCGTCAACGCCTTCTAACGTGGCACTTTCCCGGTGGGCAACCAGCGGCCGCCAGGCGATGCTCTCGTCCCCGGTTCGGGCCGCTGCCAGGGCCGTCTCTTCGGCGGCCACGTCCAGCTGGAAGTGGGCGCCGGCGCGGTTGTGCAGGCAGTAGAAAAAGCCCGGGCGGTGGTCGATGCCAGCCTCCACGCCGGTGTCGCGCGGGTATAGGCACACCGGCGTTGTGGCCGGCGCGGCGGCGGGCACCACCCAGGTTTCGCCGGTGTCCTTGGAGGCGCTTTCCAGTACGATCCAGCGCCGGGAGCGGGTCTTGTCCATGCCTACCCAGAATTCGGGGTCGTCTTCCTGCCAGATCAGCCGCGGCGTGTCGCCGACGGCCGGCTCGGCAAGCGTCAGCGGCAGGCGCCAGACGCTGTCCGGGCGCTGGGTGGCATCGAAGCGGGTGAACAGCAGGGTGGCGGCGTCCGTCGTCTGGTCTTCGGCCCAGCACAGCGCCGGGCCGATGTCGTCAAGCAGGCGCTGGGGCTGGCCGTCGGGCAGGGCCTTTAGCCACAGCATAAAGCGCTCGTCGCCCCGGGTGTCTTCGGTCCAGGCAAGCCACTGCTCGTCCGGCGCAAGCGCCATGTCGCCGATCTCGAAAAACGCCTGGCCGGCGGCCCGGGCGGGCAGGTCAAAAAAGCATTCGCGCTTGCTCGGGTAGCCGTTGGGGTAGCGCCACCAGCGGGGATAGTCGTCGTCGGCGCCGGTGACGCTGTAGAACGTATAGTGATCTAGGGCGGTTTCAAGGCTTGTCGAGGCCAGCTCGCGCCGAGCCAGGTGGCCGCGATAGAGCGCCTCGGCCAGCGGCTTGAGCGGTGCAAACCAGGCGGCGTGCTCGGCGTTGGCGGCGTCGAGAAACGCCCGGGTAGCGGGCGCCTCGTCGTCTTCAAGCCAGTGCCATTCGGGGGCGTCGGAACGGAAATAACGCAATACCGGTGAAAGCTCGGTACGTTCTGGCTGTGCTTTGTTCAATTGACGGGTACCATAACGGAAAATGTTGCACGGATACTGAGATCCACAAGAGGAATACTATGCTGTTTGCCGATTCAATGTCACAGCTCTGGCTGGCGTATTACGGCGTGTCGATTCTGGTGCTGGGCGCGGTTTATCTGGCGTTTGCGTTTTTACCGCGCCTGGCGCGGCTGGTGCTCACCTGGGCCATTGTCGGCGCCATCTGGATGCCGGCGAGCTTTTCGCTACCGCTGGTGGAAGAAGGCGAGTTTTATCACGGCTGGGCGCCGTCGGCCATGGTCGCCGCCGTGGGCTTTCTGGAAGGGGACTCGACGGCGTTTGCCGGCGGCCTGATGTGGCTGCTGAGCGGCGTGGTGCTGGGAGCGCTTGTCGGCATTGCCCTCTGGTGGTGGCGTCGCCCGAGCGCCAGCGCTGAGGACGACCGTACGCCCCCGGCCGGCAGGAAGACAGCCTCGGCCCGAGGAACCGGCGCCGAGACCGAAACCCGCCGCCGGGAGCCGGTCCTCGGCTAGGCGTTCGTCCGGGCGGTACCCCGCGAAAGGAGTCAGCGATGTGTGAGCTTCTGGGAATGAGCGCCAACGTGCCCACGGATATCTGCTTCAGCTTTGCGGGGTTTTTGCACCGCGGCGGCGGCACCGGCCCGCACCGCGACGGCTGGGGTATCGCCTTTTATGAAGAAGGCGGCTACCGCGAGTTTCGCGATCCGCATCCGTCGGTGGATTCGCCCATTGCGCGGCTGATCTGCGACTATCCGATCAAATCTCACGTGGTGATCAGCCATATTCGTCAGGCCAACGTGGGCGACGTGACCCTGGCCAATACCCATCCCTTCACCCGGGAAATGTGGGGGCGCCCCTGGTGCTATGCGCACAACGGCCAGCTTTCCGGCTGGCAAGGCCTGCCGCTGGGTAGCTATACCCCGGTGGGCACTACCGACAGCGAGCACGCCTGCTGTTTTCTGCTCGGCGAGGTACGCCGGGTCTTCCCCGTGCCGCCGGACGATCCGCGACGGCTGTGGCAGTATCTTCACGCGCTGTGCGAGCGGCTGCGCGGGCTTGGGGTGTTCAATCTGCTGCTCTCCGACGGCGACTACCTCTATACCTACTGTGCGACCAAGCTTGCGCATATTACCCGGCGCGCGCCCTTCGGCGAGGCCGAGCTTTCCGATGCCGAGATGACGGTCAACTTTGTCGAACACACCACGCCTGACGATATTGTGTCGGTGATTGCCACCGAGCCCTTGACCCATAACGAGAAATGGCGGCGTATGGCGCCGGGGGAGCTGCTGGTGTGGAAGGACGGCGAGATACAGGCGCGCTATACAGGCGATGGCCAGGCAGCCAGTAGCGCCTGACAAAGGCAATAGCTGAAAGCAGAAGCGCCGCAGCCGGGCTCGAAAGAGTGGCGCCGGCCGAGACAAGCGCCGCCATGGCTGATACAACAACCGTATCTGACACAATAACAACGTCGGTAATCTGGCCGACGCGGATAGCGGAGACTGCCCCATGAGCGAACACGCTGCTTTTTCCGGACCGGGAAGCGACCCGGTGCTCCACGGGCCCGCGCTTGAGGGCGTTGAGCAGTACGGCTCGATTACCGACGTGTGGCGCAAAGCCGTCGCGCGCTTCGGTGACCGTCCGGCCTTTACCTGCATGGGGCAAACGCTGAGCTTTAGCGAGCTGGACCGCCTGTCGGCAAGCTTTGCCGCCTGGCTGACCCACGAGACCGACCTTGCGCCCGGGGACCGTATCGCTATTCAGCTGCCCAACGTGCTGCAGTTCCCGGTGGCGGTGTTCGGCGCGCTGCGCGCCGGCATGGTGGTGGTCAATACCAACCCGCTCTACACCGAGCGCGAAATGGCCTACCAGTTCAAGGACGCCGACGTCAGCGCGATCGTCATTCTGGCCAACATGGCGGCCAAGCTGGAAAAAATACGGGAGCAAACCAGCATTCGCCACGTAGTGGTGACCGAGCTTGCCGACCTTCATCCGGCGCCCAGGCGCTGGGTGATCAACGCCGCCGTCAAGTACCTGAAAAAAATGGTGCCGGCGTATTCGCTTCCCGATGCGACGCCCTGGCGCCGGGCGCTGAGCAAGGGGCGTACCCTTGAGCAGCGCGATGCGCCGCAAACCCTGGATGATCTGGCCGCGCTTCAATATACCGGCGGCACCACCGGCAAGCCCAAGGGGGCGATGCTTACCCACGGCAACCTGGTGGCCAACATGCTGCAGGCGCGCCAGGCCATCGGGGAGAATATCGGCGAGGGCAGCGAGCGGGTGATCGCGCCGCTGCCGGTTTACCACATCTATACGTTTACCGTGAACTGCCTGTTTCTGGTAAATACCGGCAATCATTCGGTGCTGATACCCAACCCGCGGGATCTGGGCGCTTTTGTCAAAACCCTGGCGAAGGAGCCGTTCAGCGCCTTTATCGGCCTGAACACGCTGTTTAACGCGCTGTGCCACCGGGAAGACTTCAAGCGGCTGGACTTTTCCCGGCTGCATTTGACCATTTCCGGCGGCATGGCGCTGACCCGGGCCGCCGCCGAGCGCTGGGAAGAGGTCACCGGCTGCCCGGTGGCCGAAGGCTACGGCCTGACCGAAACCTCACCGATTGTCGCCTTCAATCCAAGCGACGCCATTCAGCTGGGCACCATCGGTAAGCCGGTAGCGGGCACGGCGGTAAAGGCAGTGGACGCGGACGGTCACGACGTGGCGCTGGGCGAGCCGGGCGAACTGTGCGTCAAGGGCCCCCAGGTCATGAAGGGTTACTGGGGCATGGAAGAGGAAACTCGCCGTGCGCTCCGGGACGGCTGGTTTGCCACCGGGGACATTGCCGTTCTGCAAAAAGACGGCTACGTGCGCATCGTCGACCGCAAGAAGGACATGATCCTGGTGTCGGGCTTCAACGTTTATCCCAACGAAATCGAAGACGTGGTCACCGCCCACCCCGACGTGCGCGAAGCCGCCGCCGTGGGCATTGCCGACGACGACAGCGGCGAGGCGATCAAGCTTTTTGTGGTCACCGACAGCGCCGAACTCGACGCCGAGACGCTGCGCCGCTGGTGCAAGAAGGAGCTCGCCGGCTACAAGGTGCCCAGACACGTCGAGTTCAGAGACGAGCTGCCCAAGAGCAACGTGGGCAAGGTGCTGCGCCGCCAGCTGCGCGACGAGGATCCCGACGCGGCAGCGCCGTAGCGGTTGCCTTCTACTCGGCGCCACGAAGCGGGAATGGCTGCGGCCGCGTTTGTCGCCGGGTGCCGTGCGGACCAGTCGTGCTGATCGGGATTAGTGCCTTGGGGTAGGTGCCCCTTGCCTGAAAGCGTTATACTCGCCGGCCCGCTCACCCGAGCGGGCCGATTGTTGATGGCCACCGCCGATGAAATTGAGCCGACCGTGACTGCCGATACCTCAGATTCTTCTACCATAACGCCGCCCGTATCCCCGGCTGACACCGACGCCAGCCCTGCCGAGCGCCTGCAGGCGTTGCGTCAGGCAGCCGCTGCGCTGATGCTCAAGGACGCGCAGCGTTTTGAGCGTCGCCTGGCAGGCCTTGAGCGGCGGCTTGGCGACGGCAAGCCGATTGATCGCGGCCTGGGCGAGATCACCCGGGAAATGGAGCGCGCCGCCTGCCTGGTTCAGGCGCGCCGAGAGCAGCGCGTCACGCTCAACTACCCGCCGGAACTGCCGGTGGCGGAGCGCCGGGAGGATATTCTCGAAGCGCTTAACGAGCACCAGGTAGTCATCGTTGCCGGGGAGACCGGCTCGGGCAAGACCACCCAGCTGCCCAAGCTCTGCCTGGAGCTCGGGCGCGGCCGTCGCGGCCTCGTTGGCCATACCCAGCCGCGCCGGCTGGCGGCCAGAAGCGTGGCGACCCGCCTGGCCGAAGAGCTCGAGACGCCGCTTGGCGAGCAGGTAGGCTATCAGGTGCGCTTTACCGACCAGAGCCGGGATACCACCCTGGTCAAGCTGATGACCGACGGCATTCTGCTGGCGGAAACCCGCAACGATCCGCTGCTGCTGCGCTATGACACCATCATCATCGATGAGGCACACGAGCGCAGCCTGAACATCGACTTTCTGCTGGGCTACCTCAAGCGGCTTTTGCCCAAGCGCCCCAATCTGAAAATCATTATCACCTCGGCGACCATCGACGTGGACCGCTTTGCCGCCCATTTCGGCACTCGGGAGACGCCGGCACCGGTGGTCGAGGTAACCGGGCGCACCTACCCGGTGGAAGTGCGCTACCGGCCGCTTGTCCGCGAGGCCGACGACGAAGACGATCTTTCCCTGCAGGACGGCATCGTCCAGGCGGTAGAAGAAATCGAGCAGATCGAGCGGGAGAAGGGCTGGCAGCACGGCCCAAGGGATGTGCTGGTGTTTCTTCCCGGCGAGCGCGAAATCCGCGAGGCCGCCGACACCCTGCGGCGGGCCGATCTGCGCGGCACCGAGATTCTGCCGCTGTACGCGCGGCTGTCCAACGCCGAGCAAAACCGCGTTTTCGCCCCGCACAAGGGGCGGCGCATTGTGCTGGCCACCAACGTCGCGGAAACCTCGCTCACCGTGCCCGGCATTCGCTACGTGATCGACCCGGGCTTGGTGCGCATCAGCCGCTATAGCTTCCGCGCCAAGATCCAGCGCCTGCCGGTGGAGCCGGTGAGCCAGGCCAGCGCCAACCAGCGCAAGGGCCGCTGCGGGCGGATTGCCGAAGGCGTGTGTATTCGCCTCTACGACGAAGAGGACTTTCTCACCCGGCCCGAGTTTACCGACCCGGAAATTCGCCGCACCAACCTGGCCTCGGTGATTTTGTCCATGCTCTCGCTGAAGCTTGGCAGCATCGAGGCGTTCCCGTTTGTCGACCCGCCGGACCCGCGCTTTGTCAAGGACGGCTTTCGGCTTTTGTATGAGCTCGGCGCGGTGAGCGATAAAAACGCGCTGACCAAGCTTGGCCGGCAGATCTCACGGCTGCCTATCGACCCGCGGCTGGCGCGCATGGTGCTGGCCGGCGCCGATCGCGGCAGTTTATACGAGGTGCTGGTGGTGGTCTCGGCGCTGTCGATCCAGGATCCCCGGGACCGCCCGGCGGACAAGCGTCAGGCGGCGGACCAGGCGCATCACCGCTGGCATTCGCCGGAGTCGGACTTTGTCGCCCTGGTCAACCTCTGGCACGGCATCGAAAACGCCCGGGAAGCGCTTTCCGGCAACCAGCTCAGGCGCTGGTGCCGCGAGCGCTACATCAACTACCTGCGCGTGCGCGAGTGGCACGATACTTTCCGCCAGCTGCGTCAGCTGCTGCGCGATATGGATATTGACGTGCCCAAAGCACCGCCGGGCGATCCCGAGCAGAGCGAGGAAGAGGCCCGCCAGGCTCGGCGCAAGACCTCGGGCAAGCTGCATCAGGCGCTGCTTTCGGGGCTGTTGTCCAACCTGGGGATGCTCACCGAAGATCGTGACTATCTCGGCGCGCGCAACCGCAAGTTCGTGATTCACCCGGGTTCGGGGCTTGCCAAAAAGACGCCCAAGTGGGTGATGGCCTTTGAGCTTATTGAAACCTCGCGGCTGTTTGCCCGCACCGTGGCAAAAATCGACCCGGCGTGGATCGAACCCGAGGCCGGCCACCTGGTCAAGCGCAGCTACAGCGACCCGCACTGGGAGATGAAGCGCGCCCAGGTGGTGGCCAAGGAGCAGGTGGCGCTGTTCGGCCTGCCCATCGTCAGCGGCCGGCGGGTCAACTTTGGCGCCATTGCGCCGGAAGAGTCCCGAGAGCTGTTTATCCGCCGGGCGCTGGTCGAAGGCGAGTTTCGTACCCAGGGCGAGTTTTTTGCCCACAACCGCGCCCTGATCGACGAAGTTGAGGATCTGGAAGACCGCGCCCGGCGGCGGGATATCCTCGTCGACGAAGAAACGCTGTTTGCCTTTTACGACACTCGTATCCCCGCCGATATCGTCAACGGCAAGGGCTTTGAGAGCTGGCGCAAGAAGGCCGAGCGCGACAACCCGGATCTGCTCAAGTTTGACCTCGACGCCCTCAAGGCCCGGGAGGCCGAGGAGGTTACCCGAGGGCAGTACCCGGATCACCTGACCCTTGGCGGGGTGAGCTACCCGGTCAGCTATCATTTTTCCCCGAGGGCGGAAGACGACGGCGTGACGCTCACCGTGCCCGCCGCCATGCTGCCCCAGCTGCCGGTGTACGCGTTGGAATGGCTGGTGCCGGGGCTTCTGCGCGACAAGTGCATTGCGCTGATGAAGTCGCTACCCAAGAGCCTGCGCCGCCAGGTGGTGCCGATCCCCGACTGGGTGGACGCCGCGCTTGAGACCCTGGTACCCGATAACCGCCCGCTCACGGAAGCACTGGGCGAGTTCATTCGCCGGCGCACTGGCACCCGGGTCAGCCCCGACGACTGGCGGCTGGAGCAGCTGGAGCCGCACCTGATCATGAATATTCGCGTGGTGGGCCACGACGGCCAGACCCTGGGCCGGGGGCGCGACGCCCGGGCGCTGGAGCAGCGCTTTGAAGACGCCGCCAGCCAGGGCGCGCGTGCGCTTGCCGCCGAGGCAAGCGAGGCGCCGGTGGTTGAGGGCCTGCCGGAAACGCCGCTGCCGGCGTCCCGGGTGACCGAGCAGGCAGGCATCCGCGTGGAAGCCTATCCGGCGCTGGTGAAGGAAGGGGGATCCTTCAGCGTGTCGCTGCTGGATCACCCGGCCAAGGCCGAAGCCGCCCACCGGGAGGGCGTTGCGCGACTGGCCATGGCCAACCGCCCGGAGTGGGTCAGGCAGATTCGCCAGCTGCAAGGAATGGAAACCTGCGCGCTGCTGTTTGCCAAGGTAGGCAGCAAGCAGGCGTTTATCGACGATCTGGTCGAGGCCGTTTTTACCCAGGTAGTGGCGGTGGCGCCGCTGCCGCGCTCGGCCGCCGCTCTGGAAGAGCGCTTGCAGGAGGTTGGCGACGCCGTCATTCCCCACGCGGAAACCTTGCTGGAACAGGCCCACGCTGCCCTCAAGGAGCACCTGGAGGTAACCAAGGTGCTCAAGGGCAAGCTCAACTTTGCCCTGGCGCTGGTCTACAGTGATATCAAGGCGCAGATGCAGCGGCTGGTGTACCCGGGGTTTCTGTGCGATTCGGGTGATTGGCTGGCGCACTACCCGCGCTACATGCAGGCCGCGCTGATCCGGCTGGAAAAGGCCCCGCGCGAGCGCGGCCGCGACCAGATGCTGATGGGCGATATCCAGTCGCTGGAGGCGCGTTTTGACGCCCGGCGCGAAAGCGAGCGCCGGGGGCGGGTAGAATCTCCGGAGCTTGTGGCGTTTGGCTGGTGGCTCCAGGAGCTTCGGGTGTCGCTATTTGCCCAGCAGCTGGGCACGGCCATGCCGGTATCGGTCAAGCGGCTGGAAAAGCGCTGGCAGGATATCACTCAGGCGTAATCGACGATCGAGCAGGCGGCGTGCCGCCGGGAGGAGAGGGCGAATGACACAGGTGGTGATTACCGGTACCGGGCTTTATACCCCCGAGCACGCCGTGGACAACGAGGCGCTGGTGAGCGCGTTCAACGCCTGGGCTAAAGCCGAGAACGACCGCCATGCCGAAGCCATTGCCGCCGGCAAGCGCGAACCGCTCGCGTATTCCAGCAGCGCCTTTATCGAGAAGGCCTCGGGTATTAAAAGCCGCTACGTGCTCGATGCCGAAGGCATCCTTGATCCGGAGCGGATGCGCCCGCACCTGCCCGAGCGGGGTAACGACGAGCCGTCGATCCAGTGCGACATGGCGCTTGACGCGGCCCGCCAGGCGCTTGCCAGCGCCGGCATAGAAGCGGAAGATGTCGAGCTTGTGATCGTTGCCTGCTCGAACCTGGAGCGCGCCTATCCGGCCATGGCCGTAGAGCTTCAGCAGGCGCTGGGTGCCGGCGGCTACGGGTTTGATATGAACGTGGCGTGCAGCTCGGCCACCTTTGCCCTGGAAACGGCCGCCAACGCCATTGCCTCGGGCAGCGTCAAGCGCGCGCTTATCGTCAATCCGGAGATCTGTTCGGCGCATTTGAACTTCCGCGATCGCGACAGCCATTTTATCTTTGGCGACGCCTGTACCGCCATGGTGCTGGAGAACGACGCGGTCGCCCGGGCCGAAGAGCGCTACGCGATACTCGGGACCCGGCTGGTAACGCAGTTTTCCAACGCCATCCGCAATAACGCCGGGTTTTTGAATCGCGTGGCCGATGCCGACCCTAACGCGCTGGACAAACTGTTTGTCCAGGAAGGGCGGCGGGTGTTCAAGGAGGTTTGCCCGCTGGTGGCAAGGCTGATCAGCGACCATTTGGCTTCTCTCGAGCTTGGCGCAGATGACGTGCGCAGGCTCTGGCTGCATCAGGCCAACCAGAACATGAATGACCTGATCGCGCGCAAGGTGCTTGGCGCCAAGCCCGGTCCGGAGCAGGCGCCGGTGATACTCGACCGCTATGCCAATACCAGCTCGGCGGGCTCGATTATTGCCTTTCACCTGCACCGCGACTCGCTTGCGCCCGGCGATATCGGCATTATCTGCTCGTTCGGTGCCGGCTACAGCGCGGGCAGCGTCGTGCTGCAGAAAGCCTAGCGTTGCCGGTTTGATTTCATGACCACCCCTGAAGAGACTCCCATGTCAGATAATTTCCGCCTCACCCCTGCGCCGGGCGTTAAACGCGCAGCCCTTTTGATGCCTACCGTGGCGCTTGCCGTGGTGCTTGGCGGCTGTGCCAGCAGCGCGACGAAAGGCGAGCCGCATCCGGAGGATCCCTGGGAAGGCTTCAACCGCAAGGTGTTTGTGTTCAACGACGTGCTGGATCGCTATGCGTTGCGCCCGGTTGCCAAGGGCTATCGCACGATTACGCCCGAACCGGTCGAGGACAGCGTGGGCAATTTCTTTTCCAACCTGGGGGAAATACGCACGGTGCTGAACAGCCTGCTGCAGGGCAAGGGCGAAAATGCCAGCCGCGCTACGTCGCGGCTGCTGATCAACACCACGGCGGGCGTCGGCGGGCTTTTTGACGTGGCGAAGAAGATGGACATTCGCCAGGAGAAAGAAGACTTTGGCCAGACGCTGGCCACCTGGGGTTGGACGGATTCGCGCTACTTGGTGCTCCCGTTCCTGGGGCCGAGCACCCTGCGCGATGCCACCGGTCTGCCGGCGGATATCGCCGCCTATCCGGTCACCTACGTCGACGACGATAAAACCCGGATTGCTCTGGGCGCGCTCAACCTGATCGACCAGCGTGCCAGTCTGCTCGACCAGGAAGACCTGATCCAGGGAGATCGCTATCGCTTTATGCGCGATGCCTATCTGCAGAATCGCGCGTTCAAGATCAGCGATGGCGAGCTGGGTGACGATCCCTTTGCCGCAGACGACTTTGACTTTGATGACGCGGATTTTGATGACGCGGATTTTGATGACGCAAACGTTGACGACGCGGATCCCGGCGACGATAACGCCGCCGATTGAGGCTCGGGATGAAGCACGAAAACAAGCGCGATACCGCCATGCGTGAGTCGCTCGATGTGTACCGGCAGCGCTGCGAGGAGCTGGCTCGGGAGAATGCCAGTCTCCAGGCCCGGCTTGAGCTGTTGCGTCTGGACCAGCAAAGCGGGGGCTATATCCAGCGCCGGCTGCTGCCACGGAGTTTGCGCGTGTTCAGCGGCGTGCGCTTTGACTACTGGCTGGCGCCGTCGCTGTATCTCTCCGGGGACTTTCTGGGCTATCAGCGCTACAGTGACCGCTATAGTGCCTTCTACTTTGCCGATGTCTCCGGTCACGGGGCATCGTCAGCCTTTGTGACGGTATTGCTTAAATACCTGTTTACGCGCTGGCTGCATGAGTGGGACGGTAAAGCCCCCGAGCGCATGCCGGCAGACTGGCTCGCCTCTCTCAACCGCGAGCTTCAGGACAGCGATATTGGCAAGCACGCGACGCTGTTTGCCGGCGTGATTGACCACGTCAACAGGACGCTGCACTATTCGCTGGGCGCCCAGCTGCCGATGCCCATGCTGCAGGCCGGCGGCACGCTTGAGCGCCTGGAAGGTGAGGGCATGCCGGTTGGGCTGTTTCCGGATGCGGTCTATCCTGTCCTTGAGTGCGCGCTGCCGGACGACTTTGCCCTGTGGCTGTGCTCCGACGGCGTGCTGGAATGCCTGCCGGGGAAAACGCTCGATGCGCGGCTGGGTCAACTGGAGCAGCTGTTAGCGCAAAGCGCGTCGCTTGAGCAGTTCCGCGACGGGCTTGCCCGGACCAGCACCCATGTTGACCTGGCAAAGGCGCGCCAGCCGGACGAGGCGAGCGATGACCGGCTGGCGTTACCCGATGATTTAACCATCATGATGGTGAGCGGATTTGGTCATGCTGACTGAGGAAGGCCGCATTAAAGCGGCGTTCGATTCCGGGGTGTTTGTCCTCAAGCTATGCGGTGATGTCCGCCTGACACTCTGTGCCACGCTGGACACCCAGGCGCAGCAGCTGGCGCAAACGCCGGGGCTGCGCGCGGTCATTATCGACCTGCGCGAAGCAAGCAACGTTGACTCGACGGCGCTGGGGTTTCTGGCCAAGGTCGCCATGGCGGTGAGAAGTCGCCTGGAGCAGCCGCCGACCATTATTGCCGACAACCCCGACGTGCGTCAGATGCTCGACGTCATGGGGTTTGCCCGCTTTTTCACGCTGCTTTCAGCGCCGCTTTGTCACAGCCCGGCCGATGATGCCGAGGATCTTCCCGAAGTGCAGGCGGACGAAGGCGGGCTGCGCGAGCGCATTCTGGAAGCCCACCGTATTTTGATGCACATGAACGAACATAACCGTGAGGAGTTTCAGCCGCTGGTGGAAATGCTCGAAGCCCAGGACACCTCGACTCGCCACTGACGTTGGCGTGGCAGCTCGTCGTGGCGGCCCCGGCTATCCGCCTTTTTGGCCAAGATCACCCAGCAGCGTTTCCAGTCGGCGCTGATCTGCCATGAACTTGCGAATGCCTTCGGCAAGCTTTTCGTCTGCCATGGCGTCTTCGTTCATTTGCCAGCGAAAGGTCGCTTCGTCAAGCGGCGCCGTGCGCTTGGCAGCGGTGCCGGCGCCGGCAGCGTCGAGCTGGCGGGGCAGGGTGCCTGACCGCTCGTCCAGCTCGCCGAGCAGCTTGGGCGAAATAGTCAGCCGGTCGCAGCCGGCCAGCGCCTGGATTTCGCCGGCGTTACGGAAGCTGGCGCCCATGACGATGGTGGGGTAGCCGTTCGCCTTGAAGTGGTCATGGATCTTTTTCACCGAAATGACGCCGGGGTCGTTATGGCCGCTGAAGTCCGTCTCGGGATCCCGGGTCTTGTGCCAGTCGAGTATACGCCCCACAAACGGCGAGATTAGCGTGGCGCCGGCGTCGGCGCAGGCCTGGGCCTGGGTAAAGCCGAACAGCAGCGTCAGATTGGTCTGGATGCCCTCGCGCTCCAGCCGGGATGCGGCCTGAATGCCTTCCCAGGTAGAGGCAATCTTGATCAGGATGCGCTCGGGGCCCACGCCGGCCTGCTGGTAGCGCTCGATCAGCGAATGGGCCCGAGCAACGGTAGCTTCGCGGTCGAACGACAGCCGAGCGCTGACTTCTGTGGACACATAGCCGGGCACCAGCGCGCTGATTTCGCTGCCGATATCCACGGCGATCCGGTCAAGGGCATCGTCCAGGTCGCGGCTTTCACCGGCAATGCGCGCCAGGCGTTCGCGGCGGTCTTCGTGCTGAGCAGCCTGCAGAATCAGCGAGGGGTTGGTGGTGGCATCGTGGGGCCGAAAGCGGCGGATGGCGTCCAGATCGCCGGTGTCGGCGACCACGGTCGTCATTTGCTTGAGTTGGGATAGCAGGCTTCTCGCCATGTCACGCTCCTTTGATATCGTGGCTGTACTCTAGCAAGGCAGCGGCGCCTCGAACAGCGCAGCCAAGAGGGGCTGAATCGTCTATGATTAGCTACCTCATGAGCACCTTTATGCCGCTTGTCGGCGAGCAGGGTGCTGCCACTTATTCTGTATTTAAGGAGCTGCATGGAACTTAACCCTCGCCGCGTGGCGTTGCTGGTCGCTGCCAATACGGCGCTGGCGCCGTTTGCGATTGATGCCTATCTGCCCGCCATGGGGGCGTTAGCGGATACCGTCGGCGCCAGCATCCATCGCACCGAGCTTTCCATCAGCGTTTTCCTGTTCGGCTTTGCGCTGGGGCAGCTGTGCTTCGGGCCGCTTTCCGACCGACTGGGGCGCAAGCCCGTGCTCACCGGCGGGCTTGCCATCTTTGCGCTGGCGAGCCTGATGCTTACCCAGGTGGACAGTTTGCCCGAACTGCTGGCGCTGCGCTTTGTTCAGGCGTTGGGCGGCGGCGCCTGCGTGGTCAACTCGGCGGCGATCGTGCGCGACTGTTTTCAGGGGCGGGAAGCAGCAAGGGTGATGTCGACCATGGCGATGATCATGATGCTTGCCCCGCTGGTGGCGCCGAGCGTGGGCAGCGCGCTGCTGCATGCCGTGGACTGGCGGCTTATTTTCGTGTTCCTTGCGGCCTATGCGCTGTTTTTGCTGTGGCTTTTAGGCACCAAGCTGCCCGAAACTCGAGATATGTCGCTGCCGGCCGCCTCACCCCGTCAGGTGCTCGGCAACTACGCCAGCATTCTGCGCCACCGCGAGGGCATGGGGTATATCTGTGCAGTCGCCGCTGCATTTTCCGGCCTGTTTGCGTTCGTTACCGCCTCGCCGTTTGTTTATATGGAGTATTTCTCCCTGTCGCCGGCGCTATATCCGTTTGTTTTTGGCGCCAACGTGATCATTATCGCCTCGTCCAACCGGGTGAATATCGCCCTGCTGAAGACGCGAACGCCCCAGCAGAACCTGCGCCTGGGGCTGGCGGTGCAGCTGGCGGCGTCGTCCGGTCTGGTGATCGTTACCGCGCTGGGGCTTAACAGCCTGCCGGTGGTGGTCGCCCTGGTGATGTGCTTTACCGGGATGATCGGCCTGATTACGCCCAACTCGATTTCCTCGCTGCTGGATCATTTTGGCCACATCAGCGCTACCGCCACGGCGCTGTTGGGAGGCATCCAGTTCAGCTGCGGGGCGCTCGCCGGCATGATGGTGGGCTATTTCGAAATCGAGAACATGTGGCCGATGGTGGTGACCATGCTGATAGCATCGGCGATAGGCAACGTGGGGGTGCGCTGGCTGACCCCGAGGCCCGTGCCCGACGCTTCCCCTGATCATGTTTGATGTCTTTGCCTGGCTGGAGATGACGCCGCGCCTGTGGCTCAGCGCGGCGGCGGTGCTGACGGTAGGCGCCTTTGTCCAGCGTGCCACCGGGTTTGGTCTGGCGGTGGTCAGCGCACCGCTCTTGCTGATGCTGGAGCCCCGACTGGTGCCCGTGGTGCTGGTGCTGTTTGGGCTGACGGTATCGCTGATGATGGTGCGCTACTACCGCCACGAAGTGAGCCTCGGGCCGATCAGCATGGCGTTGGTCGGGCGGCTACCGGGCAATGTGCTGGGCGCTTGGCTGCTGCTCGCCGCGCCCATGGCGATCCTGGAAAAGCTGATCGCCGCCATCGTGCTGTTTGCCGTTCTGGTCACGCTGTTTCGTTTTCGACTACCGGTAAATCGTCAGACGCTCTTTGGTGCCGGCGTGCTGTCGGGGATTTTCGGAACCGTGGCTTCCATCAGTGGCCCGCCCATGGTGTTGCTTATGCACGGTCTTCCGCCCGACCGCGTGCGCGGTAATCTAGCCGCGTTTTTTATCCTGACCTCAATTTTTACGCTGTTTACCCTGGCCGTGGCCGGGCAAATTAGCGTCTGGCATTTTGGCGTTGCCGCCACGCTACTGCCGGCGGTACTGCTGGGTAATGCCCTGGCCAACCGTATTGCCCCGAAGCTTAATCGGCGCTGGCTGCAAATTATATCGCTGACGTTGTGTACGGTGTCGGCGCTGAGCTTGCTTTTTCAGACAGGCTAATCCAGACGGGCTAACGTGCCTACCGGTGGAGGCGAAGCGGAAAATTCGTGGCTTCCCCCTTGTCAAACACCCTGTCAGATCCTATAGTACGCATCCGCTGCCGGCGACGCCAAGCGTCACCGGCGGTGATAGGGCCCAAAAAAGGCCTTGTTTGTCAGCCAGTTACGCGGTTTAATTCAAGCCGTTGACAAACGCTTCAAGGCGTGTAGAATGCGCCTTCCTCGCAGCCGCCGCGGCAGGTCATCGCCGGCGAGTGGTGTTAGCGAGACGCTCTTTAACAAGTTGATCAGGTAATTCATGTGGGCGCTTGCCTGGGTGGGTGACAAATCACCTACTATCAAGGCAAGCGACGCGTCAGAATTTGGAAATCTCGATTTCTGGATTTTTTGAGAACGTTTGAAACCTTGAGCCAAGTTTGATCCGCTTTTTCCAATGCCCTCGGGCAGCGGAAAGCAAGGATCACAATGATCGTAAACCGAAGAGTTTGATCATGGCTCAGATTGAACGCTGGCGGCAGGCTTAACACATGCAAGTCGAGCGGAAACGACAGGAGCTTGCTTCTGGGCGTCGAGCGGCGGACGGGTGAGTAACGCATAGGAATCTGCCCGGTCGTGGGGGATAACCTGGGGAAACTCAGGCTAATACCGCATACGTCCTACGGGAGAAAGGGGGCCTTGGCTCCCGCGATCGGATGAGCCTATGTCGGATTAGCTGGTTGGTAGGGTAACGGCCTACCAAGGCAACGATCCGTAGCTGGTTTGAGAGGATGATCAGCCACACCGGGACTGAGACACGGCCCGGACTCCTACGGGAGGCAGCAGTGGGGAATATTGGACAATGGGCGGAAGCCTGATCCAGCCATGCCGCGTGTGTGAAGAAGGCCCTCGGGTTGTAAAGCACTTTCAGTGAGGAAGAACGCTGTCGGGTTAATACCCCGGCAGGGAGACATCACTCACAGAAGAAGCACCGGCTAACTCCGTGCCAGCAGCCGCGGTAATACGGAGGGTGCAAGCGTTAATCGGAATTACTGGGCGTAAAGCGCGCGTAGGCGGCGCGATCAGCCGGTTGTGAAAGCCCCGGGCTCAACCTGGGAATCGCATCCGGAACTGTCGCGCTAGAGTGCAGGAGAGGAAGGTGGAATTCCCGGTGTAGCGGTGAAATGCGTAGATATCGGGAGGAATACCAGTGGCGAAGGCGGCCTTCTGGACTGACACTGACGCTGAGGTGCGAAAGCATGGGTAGCAAACAGGATTAGATACCCTGGTAGTCCATGCCGTAAACGATGTCGACCAGCCGTTGGGGTCCTTGAGACCCTTGTGGCGAAGTTAACGCGATAAGTCGACCGCCTGGGGAGTACGGCCGCAAGGTTAAAACTCAAATGAATTGACGGGGGCCCGCACAAGCGGTGGAGCATGTGGTTTAATTCGATGCAACGCGAAGAACCTTACCTACCCTTGACATCCTGCGAACCCGAGAGAGATCTCGGGGTGCCTTCGGGAGCGCAGTGACAGGTGCTGCATGGCTGTCGTCAGCTCGTGTTGTGAAATGTTGGGTTAAGTCCCGTAACGAGCGAAACCCTTGTCCCTATTTGCCAGCACGTAATGGTGGGAACTCTAGGGAGACTGCCGGTGACAAACCGGAGGAAGGTGGGGACGACGTCAAGTCATCATGGCCCTTACGGGTAGGGCTACACACGTGCTACAATGGCCGGCACAAAGGGCTGCTAACTTGCGAGAGTGAGCGAATCCCATAAAGCCGGTCTCAGTCCGGATCGGAGTCTGCAACTCGACTCCGTGAAGTCGGAATCGCTAGTAATCGTGCATCAGAATGGCACGGTGAATACGTTCCCGGGCCTTGTACACACCGCCCGTCACACCATGGAAGTGGACTGCACCAGAAGTGGTTAGCCTAACTTCGGAAGGCGATCACCACGGTGTGGTTCATGACTGGGGTGAAGTCGTAACAAGGTAGCCGTAGGGGAACCTGCGGCTGGATCACCTCCTTAACCGATGCGTCTACCCGCCCGGCAAGTGCCCACAATGAATTACCTGATCGATGTGCCCCTGAGCAGTCATAAGCCCCGTGAAACGCCACGACGCTTATGACTGCTTTCAGGCAGTGCTCTTTAACAAGATATATCATGCTGATAAAACGATCTTCCTTGAGAAGATCATGTGATACGTCTCAAGCGTATCCGGCAATATCGTTGTCATTGCGACCCCGACTCCTTCGGGTTATAGGGTCAAGCAATGAAGCGCACACGGTGGATGCCTAGGCAGCCAGAGGCGATGAAAGACGTGGAAGCCTGCGATAAGCGTCGGCGAGGTGGCAAACACCCTTTGACCCGGCGATCTCTGAATGGGACAACCCACTCATCACAAGATGAGTATCGTATCCTGAATCCATAGGGATACGAGGCGAACCGGGGGAACTGAAACATCTCAGTACCCCGAGGAACAGAAATCAACCGAGATTCCCCCAGTAGCGGCGAGCGAACGGGGAGTAGCCCTTAAGCGCGTGACCGATTAGACGAAGGCCCTGGGAAGGGCCGCCATAGTGGGTGATAGCCCCGTAGTCGAAAATCCGATCGCGTGAAATCGAGTAGGTCGGGGCACGAGAAACCTTGACTGAAGACGGGGGGACCATCCTCCAAGGCTAAATACTCCTGGCTGACCGATAGTGAACCAGTACCGTGAGGGAAAGGCGAAAAGAACCCCAGTGAGGGGAGTGAAATAGATCCTGAAACCGTGTGCGTACAAGCAGTGGGAGCCCCATCACTAAGCTTCTTCGTGATGAGCTCATCATTATCACATCCGCTTGAGGGTTAACGTTGCCTGCAACGTTCAACCCAAAAATCAAGCAGAGGTGGCTTAGTGATGGGGTGACCGCGTACCTTTTGTATAATGGGTCAGCGACTTATTTTCCGTAGCGAGCTTAACCGTGTAGGGGAGGCGTAGCGAAAGCGAGTCTTAACAGGGCGACAAGTTGCGGGGAATAGACCCGAAACCGGGCGATCTACCCATGGCCAGAGTGAAGGTTGAGTAACATCAACTGGAGGCTCGAACCCACGTATGTTGAAAAATGCGGGGATGAGCTGTGGGTCGGAGTGAAAGGCTAATCAAGCCCGGAGATAGCTGGTTCTCCTCGAAAGCTATTTAGGTAGCGCCTCACGTATCACCACCGGGGGTAGAGCACTGTTTCGGCTAGGGGGTCATCCCGACTTACCAACCCGAGGCAAACTCCGAATACCGGTGAGTGCCAGCGTGGGAGACACACAGTGGGTGCTAACGTCCATTGTGGAAAGGGCAACAACCCAGACCGTCAGCTAAGGTCCCCAAATTCTGGTTAAGTGGGAAACGATGTGGGAAGGTTTAGACAGCTAGGAGGTTGGCTTAGAAGCAGCCATCCTTGAAAGAAAGCGTAATAGCTCACTAGTCGAATCGGCCTGCGCGGAAGATGTAACGGGGCTAAACCAGATACCGAAGCTACGGACGTGTCTTTTTAGATACGTGGTAGAGGAGCGTCGTGTAAGCCGATGAAGGGAGGCTGAGAAGCCTGCTGGAGGTATCACGAGTGCGAATGCTGACATGAGTAACGATAAAGGGCGTGAAAAACGCCCTCGCCGGAAGACCAAGGGTTTCTGTTCGACGCTAATCGGAGCAGAGTGAGTCGGCCCCTAAGGCGAGGCCGAAAGGCGTAGTCGATGGGAAACGGGTCAATATTCCCGTACCTCACAGTATTGCGATGGGGGGACGAAGAAGGCTAGGTGAGCCAGGCGACGGTCGTCCTGGTGAAAGTCCGTAGGCTGAACCATCAGGGAAATCCGGTGGTTCAAGGCCGAGAGACGAGACGAACAGCCCACGGGCTGGAAGTCATCGATGCCACGCTTCCAGGAAAAGCCTCTAAGCCTCAGATACTGCGAGACCGTACCCCAAACCAACACAGGTGGTCAGGGTGAGAATCCCCAGGCGCTTGAGAAAACTCGGGTGAAGGAACTAGGCAAAATGGTGCCGTAACTTCGGGAGAAGGCACGCCGCCGGTACGTGAACCCCCACGCGGGGGGAGCGGAAGGCGGTCGAAGATACCAGGTGGCTACAACTGTTTACTAAAAACACAGCACTCTGCTAACGCGCAAGCGGACGTATAGGGTGTGACGCCTGCCCGGTGCCGGAAGGTTAAGTGATGGCGTTAGCTTCGGCGAAGCGCTTGATCGAAGCCCCGGTAAACGGCGGCCGTAACTATAACGGTCCTAAGGTAGCGAAATTCCTTGTCGGGTAAGTTCCGACCTGCACGAATGGCGTAATGATGGCCACGCTGTCTCCACCCGAGACTCAGTGAAATTGAAATCGCCGTGAAGATGCGGTGTACCCGCGGCCAGACGGAAAGACCCCGTGAACCTTTACTATAGCTTCACACTGGACGCCGATGTTGCTTGTGTAGGATAGCTGGGAGGCTTGGAACCCCGGTCGCCAGACCGGGGGGAGCCACCCTTGAAATACCAGCCTGGCATCATTGGCGTTCTCACTCCGATCCGTGATCCGGATCGAGGACCGTGTGTGGTGGGTAGTTTGACTGGGGCGGTCTCCTCCCAAAGCGTAACGGAGGAGCACGAAGGTACCCTCAGCACGGTTGGACATCGTGCAGTGAGTGCAAGAGCACAAGGGTGCTTGACTGCGAGACAGACACGTCGAGCAGGTGCGAAAGCAGGTTCTAGTGATCCGGTGGTTCTGTATGGAAGGGCCATCGCTCAACGGATAAAAGGTACTCCGGGGATAACAGGCTGATACCGCCCAAGAGTTCACATCGACGGCGGTGTTTGGCACCTCGATGTCGGCTCATCACATCCTGGGGCTGAAGTCGGTCCCAAGGGTATGGCTGTTCGCCATTTAAAGTGGTACGCGAGCTGGGTTTAGAACGTCGTGAGACAGTTCGGTCCCTATCTGCCGTGGGCGCAGGATGTTTGCGAAGGGCTGCTCCTAGTACGAGAGGACCGGAGTGGACGCACCTCTGGTGTTCCGGTTGTCACGCCAGTGGCATTGCCGGGTAGCTAAGTGCGGACGGGATAACCGCTGAAAGCATCTAAGCGGGAAGCCCCCTTCAAGATGAGACATCCCCGAGGCCTTGAGCCTCCTGAAGGGCCCAGCAAGACGAGCTGGTTGATAGGCCGGGTGTGGAAGCGCTGCAAGGCGTTGAGCTAACCGGTACTAATGTGCCCGTGAGGCTTGACCCTATAACACCCAAGGGGTCGGGTCGCAGGACAACGACAAGCCGGATACGCAAGACGATCACGAACAGCATGATATATCACCGGTTACGCCTGACGGCCATAGCGAGCGGGAACCACCTGATCCCTTGCCGAACTCAGCAGTGAAACCGCTCAGCGCCGATGGTAGTGTGGGGCCTCCCCATGCGAGAGTAGGACATCGTCAGGCATCTATACGCAAAGAACCCGGCCCCCGTGCCGGGTTTTTTGTGTGTGGGCTTTATGCGTGGAAGGCGCCAGGAAAGGGTATAGTGTCATGGCCCCCTTGGGTCATAGCGAGCGCAGCGACGCTATCTCGGTTTTTCTTTACCGTGCCACCGCCCGTACGAGATCGCCACGTCGCTATGCGACTCGCGATGACCGTAGCGGGAAAGTGCCAGCGCAAGTATGAGATCGCCACGTCGCTATGCGACTCGCGATGACCGTAGCGGGAAAGTGCCAGCGCAAGTATGAGATCGCCACGTCGTTTACCCCCGTTTTCTGGTTGCTTGCGCTCCTCGCGACGACCGTAGCGGGCTGTGAGCACCGCACCCGCCACGTCATAGCGACCCCTGGGTCATCGCGATGACCGTAGCGGGGAAAGGCGCACGCGCCCACCGCGGCATGGCGTATTAACGGTGATACTGCTTTTCGCGTTCGGGTTGCCATAAAATGGCATCGATGCGCAGGCGGGCCTTGCCGTTATTAGGGAGCGGCCAGTCGGCAACGTCGCCGACTCTGAGGCCAATCAGGCCGGCACCGATAGGTGCCATGACGGAAATGGCATCTTCAACGCTGCTCATGGCGTGCGGGTAGACCAGGGTACGGGTTATCTGGCGATCACGTTCCAGATCGGTAAACTGGATCTGGCTGTTCATGCTGACAATATCATCGGGAACATCGGCCGGATCCACTACTTCGCCTCGCGTAAGCTCCGCTTCGAGCAGCTCAGCAACGTCCAGATCCTTGTCGGAAGCATCGTCAATCAGTCGCTGCAGGCGCTCGGCGTCGAGTCGATTAATCAGGATAGGCGGACGGTATCCCATGGTGCTCTCCTTGGAATAGAAAACGCAAACGCGCAATAGCCAATAAAAACAGTCCTTCCCCGAAAAAATGGGGAAGGACTGTGTCAGTTATTACTATACGCTATTTGCGCCGACAAGACGATCAGACAATGCCCTGATCGATCATGGCATCAGCGACCCGCCTGAAACCGGCGATATTGGCGCCGAGCACCAGGTTGGCGGGGGCGTCAAACTCTGCGGCCGTATCGGCGCACTGCTGGTGAATATCAGCCATGATGGCCTTGAGCTTGTCATCGACCTTTTCCAGCGGCCACTGTTCCATGCTGCTGTTCTGGGCCATTTCCAGCTGGCTGGTCGCCACCCCACCGGCGTTGGCCGCCTTGCCCGGCCCGTAGGCAATGCCGGCATCGATAAAGCAGTCAACGGCATCCGCGGTGGAGGGCATATTGGCGCCTTCGCTAACGCAATCGATGCCGTTTTTCAGCAGCGCCTTGGCGTCGGTGGCGGTCAGTTCGTTTTGCGTGGCGCAGGGAAAGGCGGCGTCCGCCTCGAGATGCCAGACGGCGTGGCCATCTTCGGGGTAGTCGGCCACCTTGATAAAGCGGGCTTCCTGGCGCGTTTCCAGATACGTCTCAAGGGAGAGACTGTCGACTTCCTTGAGTTCCTTGAGCAGCGCCAGGTCGATGCCGTCAGGGTCATGGAGGGTGCCGCCGGAATCCGAGCAGGTGATCGGCTTGGCGCCGAGCTCGAGCAGTTTTTCAATGGTATAAATGGCGACGTTACCCGCCCCGGATACCAGACAGGTTTTGCCCTCGATGCTGTCTTTGCGCGCTTTTAGCATGTTTTGGGCGAAGTAGACAGCGCCGTAGCCGGTGGCTTCCTTGCGGCCGATGGATCCGCCCCAGTCAAGCCCCTTGCCGGTCAGAATGCCTTCATGTCGGCCGGTCATGCGCTTGTACTGGCCGTAGAGGTAGCCAATTTCGCGGGCGCCCACTCCGATATCGCCAGCGGGGACGTCAGTCGTGGGGCCGATATGGCGATAAAGCTCGGTCATGAAGGCCTGACAGAAGCGCATGATCTCGGCATCCGACTTGCCCTTGGGGTCAAAGTTGGAGCCGCCCTTGCCGCCGCCGATGGGCAGGCCGGTGAGCGCGTTTTTGAAAATCTGCTCAAAGCCCAGAAACTTGATAGTGCCGGACGTGACGCTGGGGTGGAAGCGCAGGCCGCCCTTATAGGGTCCTAGCGCCGAGTTGAACTGTATGCGATAGCCCTTGTTGACCTGCGCCTTGCCGTTATCGTCTGCCCAGCAGATGCGGAACATGATCTGGCGCTCGGGCTCCACGATGCGCTCGATGATATTGTGTTCCAGGTAGTGTGGGCAGCGCTTGAACAGCGGACGTAAGCACTCCAGCACTTCTTCAGCGGCCTGATAGAACTCGGTTTGGGCCGGGCTGCTTTTTTTCAGGCTGGCCAGCGTATCGGGGACGTAGGTTTCAAGATGCTGTTGGGGATCCTGTGTCTCGGCCATGGTGTCTTTACCTTGTTCGATGATGTGTGTGCAGATGACAAAGCTAGCTTATTAAACCCGATTATGCGTTCCATGCATACCTTATACGGTTAGTGGTTGCCCAGGGGTGGCTGGATAACGGGGCAGGCGTCTTTGATACAGGGGGCGATGGCAGCCGTGTTAGCATGTAGTCCCGTTTTCCATGAGACGCAAGGGGGCAAGGTGAATCAGACGGTGCCGGCAACGTGGCTGGTTTACTGCCGGGAAGGCTTTGAGCGGGACGCCCAGGCGGAGCTCTTGTATCATGCAGCGCAGCACGATGCCGATGTCAAGGGGACGGCCGGCGCCGGCTGGGCCGGCGTTACGCGAACGGACGGCGGAATGGCCAATGCGCTACAGCGCGAAGTGGCGTTTTCGCGGCTGGTGTTTGCCCGGCAGAGTCTGATTGCGCTGCCGGCGCTAAGCCTTTCGCGGGACGATCGCCTGAGCGCTATTGCCGGCCAGGTCAGCGGGGCCGGGTGGAGCTTTGATAGTATCTGGCATGAAACCCCCGATACCAACGACGGCAAATCGTTAGCGCGGCTGACAAAGGCGCTGACGCGCCCTTTGCAAAGCCTGTTGAAAAAGCGTGGCGCCTTGCGGCGTAATGCCGGCGGTCGGCGCCTGCATCTGCTGTGGCTGTCAGGAGAGCAGGTGTTAGTCGGCATGAGCTTTCCCGGCAATCGCAGCGAACTTGCCGGCGGTATCCGGCGGCTGCGGTTTCCCTCGCGCGCTCCCAGCCGCTCGACGCTGAAGCTGGAAGAGGCCTGGCACGAGTTTGTGCCGCGCGATGAGTGGGACGCGCGTCTGGCAGAAGGCATGCAGGCAGCCGATCTGGGGGCCGCGCCCGGCGGCTGGACCTGGCAGCTGGTGCAGCGTGGCATGCACGTGTACGCCATTGATAACGGCCCCATGGACAAGGCCCTGATGGCGAGCGGGCAGGTGGAGCACCTGGGCGAGGACGGCTTTACCTGGGAGCCACCGGAACGCCTTGACTGGCTGGTCTGCGATATCGTGGATAAGCCGGCCCGGGTCCTGGCCATGGTTGAGCGTTGGTTGATAAGGCGCTGGTGCCGCGAGGCGGTGTTCAACCTGAAGCTGCCGATGAAAAAGCGCTGGGAAGAGGTTCAGCGAAGCCTGAGTGCTCTTGAGTGCTCTCTGGGGCAGACTGGAATTGACGCTACCGTGGCGTGCCGCCATCTGTACCATGACCGCGAAGAGGTGACTGTGCATGTGCGGCTGCTGGCTCCCGCCAGCCAACGTGCCTGATGCCGAAAGCGTTTGACGACTGAGCGAGATAATCATGTCTGACACGACTGCCAACCTGCCGGAACACGATGCGCTGCTGGACACCAGCGGCCTGTACTGCCCCGAGCCCGTTATGCTGATGCATAACAAGGTGAGGGACATGACACCGGGGGAGATACTGCAGGTAGTGGCCACCGATCCGGCCACTACCCGCGACGTGCCAAAGTTCTGCCAGTTTCTCGGCCATGAGCTCGTGGAGCAGCATACGGCCGGCGAGGTTTACCGGTACTTTATCCGCCTGGCGGGCTGAACCATTCGGTTGTGCCATGAAGGTGCCCGGCAGTCAGGCGCCGCCAGGAGGCTTAGCTATCGCCTTGAGGCACGACGATGAGCGCCAGGGCATCCAGAGTTGCCGGGTCTTCCTCGATGATGCGGTTGGCGATGTGGCGCTGAAAGAAGTACAGTCGCGGATGGCGTGAGCGAGCGTTATACAGGCAGTCGTCACCCAGCCGCACCGGCGTCATGACTATCTGGTCATCATCGGCAAGCAGCGCATCGATACTGCCGTCGCTGTAAAGCGACCAGCCGTGGACGGGCTTCATCTGCCAGGGTGTCTCGTGGGTATCCATGCACAGGGCGTGGGTGCCCTGGGTGTCGGGTAGCTGCTGAAGCAGGGTGACGTCGCGGGACGTTTCATATTCAAAGTAGGTGGCTGCTGCCTGCAGCTCGTCGTATTTGTGCTCCGGCGGGGCGGTGAATATTTCTTCGGTTTCCGGGTCGCGGTAGCCGATGAAGCGGCCGTCTTCCTCGCTGTTGATATGGGGGCAGGGCGTGAGGGTGGCCATCCAGGGCACAAGGCCGTCGACGCTGCCGTCCTGATGCAGCCCCCATGCAAGTACCGGAATGCTATAGCCGGTTTCCGTATCGGTATCGAGCTGGTAGAGCATTTCCAGCCCGTCAAGCTCCGGCGCCAGGCGTACCAGCTGCTTTTGTGCCTGGTGACGCCGGCGTACCGTCTCCAGATCGATGACCCGGGCAGAGCGGGATGACAAGGATGCGCCCATGATGTCCCTCCTGATGCTGCATGGCCTCGATAGCGGCAAGATCTCACCTTGCCTTGTCCCTCACCAATAGCACAGCTTGAGACGAAGGTTAAGCGTGGCCTGTTGTTTTGCTGCTTTATTCGTCAGAGCAGGGTGATAAGCGCATGCGTACGGCGTGATGCTCGATCAGAGCAGCCTGAAACGATGCCCGGGGCGCCCGGGGGTTATCCAGCGATAGCCAGCGCTGGCGGTAGGCCTTCATTGCCCCGGGAGGCGTTACCGGCAGGCTGTCGAACAGCGCCTTGACGGCGTTTAGCCACTGCCCGGCCTTATGGCGGGTAGCGTCGATCGCCAGGGTCGGCCCGGGCGGCAGACAGCGCCCGGGCGGGGCCTTGTGCAGAGCAGCGGTGGCTTCGTGAAGGCGCCGGGTGGCAAGCATCAGCGTGCGCAGCGTTTGAGCGGTGAGCGGGCGGGCGCGCAGGGTCTTGAGGTTTTCCTCAAGGCGGCCGGAGTCCTGCTCCCATTCGCGGCTGAACTGGTGGCGCACCATGGCCGTTAGGTAGTCGAGCGCTTCGAGGTCGGAGCGAATATCGGCCCGGCTGAAGTCGATGGCATGGCTTGCCCGGGCAAAGCTTTTTTCCCACTCGTCGGAATCGAACAGCGCATTCCAGCTGACGTAGGGCAGCTGCCGGGTCTTGGTCAGCGTCAGCCGGCGAAGGCGTTGGCGATCATTATCGGCAAGCCCCCGGGGTACCTGGGTATTCCAGCAGCCGCTCAGGCGTTGCCACAGCTCGCGCTCGTACAGCCACTGCTGGCTGGGCGGGGCGACGCGCCCGAGCTGGTTATTGCGTCCGGCTACCAGCGAAACAATCCGGCACTCCCGCAGCGCGTAGACGTTGAGCATCCCCTCGCGAGTTTCTTCAATGTTGAAAAGGCGGTTACGGCGCCCGGGCAGCTTGCCGATATTTGACGGCGCCGAGCGGGCAATGGGGGCAATGCCGAGCGCCTGCTCGAGCGCGCGGTGATAATCGACCCAGCGCTGCTCCACGCCGCCGTCGCCGCAGCCGGCAAGCAGCAGGGCGATGGCCGGGGCGACCGCGAGACGACGGATCAGGCGCCGGAACGTCACGCGGCGGGTACGCCCTGAGCGCGGGTTTGGCGGCTGATCTTCTGCAGCCGCCAGCCCAGCAGTACGGCGGCCGTGCTGAGCCCGGCAATCAGCCCCAGCCAGTAGCCGTGTACGCCCAGCGGCCCGCTGAGCGAGCCGGCGCCGCGGGTGCCCAGCCAGTGCCCGCCGCCCAGCCCGACGCACCAGTACGAGAGCACGGTGATCAGCATGACGATGCGGGTGTCCTTGTAGCCGCGCAGAGCGCCGGCCAGGTTGGCCTGAAGCGAATCCGACACCTGATAAAGCGCCGCCAGAGAGAGTAGCGAAACGGCCAGCTGCTGCACGTCGGGGTTGGGCGTGTAGAGGGCAATCACCCAGGCGCCGGTAACCCACAGCAGGGTGCTGTTGATCGCCGCCGCGGCCAGGCTGATGGCAACGCCGTTGCCTGCCACCAGTCGCGCCATGGCGGGGCGGTTCTGGCCCAGGGTATTACCCACGCGCACCGTCAGCGCCATGCTCAGGGAAAGCGGCAGCATGAACAGAATGCCGGTATAGCTAAAGGCGATCTGGTGCGCGGCCACGGTGATTTCGCCGAGACTTGCGATAAAAAGAGCGATAAGCGTGAACAGCGTTACCTCGACAAAGATGGCAATGCCGATGGGCAGGCCGACCACGGTCAGCTCGCGCAGCCCGCTTGCCTGAGGCCAGGTAAGGCGCTGCCACAAATTAACCGGGTCGTAGGCGCGGCCCCGGCGGGTGTAGAACGCCATGGCCAGCGCCATGGTCCACATGGAAAGCGCGGTGGCGATGCCGCAGCCAAACGCGCCAAGGGCGGGTAGCTGCTGGAGAACGCCGGGGATCCAGGGGCCGAATACATCGACCAGGCCGTCGCCGCCGTAAATCAGCAGGTAGTTGCTGGGAATATTCACGCCGAGCCCGATCAGGCTGATCCAAAGCGACGGGCGGGTATGGTTCATGCCGTCGGAAAACGCCCTAAGCGCCTGAAAGAGCGCGACCCCCGGCATGCCGAAGGCCAGCGCCGACAAATAGGCCGAAGAGGCGGCGGCGACGTCAGGCGGCACGCTCATCAGGGCGAATATCGGCGCTACTGCCAGCCATAACAGGCCGGCCGACATCACGCCGAGCAGTAGCGCCACCCACAGCGCCTGATGGACTGCCGGGCGAATCTCGGCGTGGCGCTGCCCGCCGAGCAGCTGGGCGACAATGGGGGTGACACCCATCAGCGTGCCGGTCATGAACAGCATCAGCGGCAGCCACAAGCTTGAGCCCACGGAGACCGCCGCCAGCGCCGTGGCGTTCAGGCGCCCGGTCATCATGACGTCGACCACGCTCATACCGCCCTGGGCCAGCTGGGCCCCGCAAATGGGCAGCGCCAGACTTGCCAGCAGGCGGGTTTCCGGCCAGTAAAGCGTTTTTAGCCGAGAGGCGATGCGGCTCAAGGCGGCCTCCTGTCTATCATGGGTCATTATAAAAAGCGGCCTGCTTAGCCTGGCGGTTGATCGACGTTATACTGCCCGCATGAGCATTATCCGCCAAGGAGTTGACGTGGTATCCAAAGCCTGCGCAGCCGACAAACAACGCTGGACGCTTGACGATATTATCGCCCTGTTTGACGGCGTGTTTGCCCCGACCTTTCAGACGCGCCTGGTTCGTGGCGAGGATGAGCCGCTTTATGCCCCGGCCGACGCCGAGACGCCGTATCACCGGATCATCTTCGCCCGGGGCTTTTATGCCAGCGCCCTGCACGAAATCAGCCACTGGTGCATCGCCGGCGCCGAGCGGCGCAGGCGTGAAGACTACGGCTACTGGTATCTGCCCGACGGGCGCAACGAACAGCAGCAGCGGGCGTTTGAGCGGGCGGAAGTCGCCCCTCAGGCGCTGGAGTCGCTTTTTGCCGAGGCCTGCGGGCGCGAGTTCAACGTCAGCGTGGATAATCTCGACGGCGATGCCGAGGTCGACCGCCACGCCTTTGCCGCCAAAGTGCGCGCAAGGGCGCAGCGATACCTGAAAGACGGCCTGCCTGCCCGGGCGGCGGCGTTTCGCGAAGCGCTTTACCGCTACTATCAGGCCTCGGCCACGCGGGATGAGGCCTGCAAGGCCGGGCGCGAGGTGCTCGCCGCTAGCGCGCGATAAGGCGCTGGTGCAGGTGCAGCATCGCCTCGACTTCGTGCTCGGGGCGCATGGGCTCAAGCCCCAGCTCGTTGAAGGTTTCGCCGCGCTGGCGCTGCCACTCGCCCGGGCCGGCGGCGTCGTAGAGCACCTCGGCCGGGGCCAGTTCGACAAAGGGGTCGAGCCCGTAGGTGTCGAAAAGGCGCGCCAGCGCTTGGTCCTCCTCGCCGCTGCCGTTGGTGTAGAGCGTGGCGTTGAAGTGATCGTTCTCCAGCTCGCGGATCACGTCGAGGGGGCTGACGCCAAGGCTCTCCAGCTCTTCCATGCTGTATTCCCCGGTGATGCTGGACTCCTCGTCCAGCCAGCTGTCGTCGGGCTGGATCAGCGTATGCTTGATGCGCCCGTCGGGCAGCGACCAGGCAATGGCCAGCGGCAGGCCGTCGTCGTCGGTGGTTTCCAGCGCGATAAATCCCGGCATCTCGTTCATTCAGCAGTTGTCTCTTCACAGGTGGCACGCACTGCCGAGTCGGGCAGGCGGAAAAAGGCCGCGGCCGTCCGGGTGGTGCCCGCGGCCAGCGCGGCCTCGTCCATGTCGCGCCGGCAGGCGATTTCGCGCACGATCCACGGCAGCAGCGCCGGTTCGTGGCGCCGCCCTTTGAGCTTTGCCGGCAGATTGCGCGGCAGCAGATAGGGGCAGTCGGTTTCCACCATCAGCCGCTCGAGCGGAATCTCGCCCACCAGCGGGCGCAGATGGTGCCCCCGACGCTCGTCGCAGAGCCAGCCGGTCAGGCCGATATGCAGGTCCAGGTCAAGATAGCCGTAAAGCGTGTCCTTGTCCGCGGTGAAGCAGTGCACCACGGCTTGGCCGATATCGTCGCGCCAGCTTTTGAGCATCTCGCGCATGCGCCGCCCGGCGTCGCGCTCGTGGATGAACAGCGGCAAGTCGTGTCGGGCAGCGAGCGCCAGCTGCGCCTCGAACGCGTGCTCCTGCTCGGCGGGCGTGGAAAAGTTGCGGTTGAAGTCCAGCCCGCACTCGCCCACGGCAACCACGCCCGGGTGGGCATAAAGCGCGGCCATGTGCTCGGCAAGGGTCGGGTTCCAGCCGCTGGCATCGTGCGGGTGGACCCCGGCGGTGGCGTAAAGCCCCGGATGACGTTCGCTCAGTTCGGCCGCCTGCCTGGCGTGCGCAAGATCGGTACCGGTAAGGACCAGGGCCGCGACGTTGGCCGCCCGGGCCCGGGCGAGCACGGCGTCAAGGTCGCCGGCAAAGCTCTGGTGGGTCAGGTTGGCGCCGATATCCACCAGCGGCGACGGCGAACGAAACTGCAGCGCCTCGGGGAGGACGTCGTCAGGGAAGGCGTTGGCCACAAAGGGCTCCTGTAAAGCGTCAATGAAGAATACCGGTACCATGCGGCGCGGGGCGCTGAGCGTGGCAGCTGCCGGGCGCGGCCTAGTGTAACGCCTGACAGGCACGGCGGCGATACCACCACCTGCGCGGCTGCATACGTTACACTACCGCTCCGCAACACGAGGAGGAGACGGCGTGACCTTGTTACGACTGGAACAGCTACAGCTGGCTTACGGCACTCAGGTTCTGCTGGACCGCGCCGACCTGACCATTGAAAGAGGCGAGCGCCTGGCGCTGGTCGGGCGCAACGGCACGGGTAAATCGACGCTTTTGAAGCTGGTCGCCGGCGATATTCAGCCCGACGACGGCACGATCTGGCGCGCGCCGGGGTTGAAAATCGGCGTGCTGGCCCAGGAGCTGCCGAACTCGTCGGGCATGACGATCTTCGACATGGTGGCCCAGGGGCTGCCCGAGGCCGGAGCGCTTTTGTCGGAATATCACCACCTGATCCATGCCGCCGAGCCCGACATGGACCGCATGGCCACGCTACAAACGCGCATCGAAGCCATTGACGGCTGGTCGTTTCATCAGCGTATCGACGTCATCCTCACCCGGCTGGGGCTACCTCCCGATATTGCCATGAGCACGCTCTCCGGCGGCTGGCGCCGGCGCGTGGCGCTGGCCCGGGCGCTGGTGGCCGAGCCCGACCTGCTGTTGCTGGACGAGCCCACCAACCATCTGGATCTGGACACCATTGCCTGGCTCGAAGAGCAGCTGCTGGCCTTTGACGGCGCGGTGCTGCTGATTACCCACGACCGCGCCTTCCTCTCCCGGCTGGCCACCCACGTGCTCGAGCTCGATCGCGGCAAGCTGGGGCGCTATCCCGGCAACTACGCGGCCTACCAGGAGCGCAAGGAGCACGAGCTGGAGGTGGAAGCCCGGGAGAACGCCGAGTTTGATAAAAAGCTCGCTCAGGAAGAAGCCTGGATACGCCAGGGCATCAAGGCGCGGCGCACGCGTAACGAAGGCCGCGTGCGTGCGCTGGAAAAAATGCGCGCCGAGCGCAGCCAGCGCCGCGAGCGTCAGGGGACCGCCAACCTGAGCGTTGACCGCGGCGAGCGCACCGGCAAGCGGGTGATCGAGCTTAAGCACGTGACCCATTCCTACGGCGATAACACGCTCATCGATGATGTCAGCCTCGAAGTACAGCGCGGCGACCGCATCGGATTTTTGGGCCGCAACGGCGCCGGCAAGACAACGCTTTTGAAGATCATGCTCGGCGAACTCGAGCCCACCGGAGGCAGCGTGCGGCTGGGGACCAATATTAACGTGGCTTACTTTGACCAGCTGCGCGCCGGGCTCGAGCCCGAGGAAACCGTGTTCAACAACGTGGCTCAGGGCAGCGACCGGGTGTCGGTCGGCGGCAAGGATCGCCACGTGATGAGCTACCTGCAGGATTTTCTGTTTACCCCGGAGCGGGTTCGCCAGCCGGTCAGCGCGCTATCCGGCGGCGAGTCCAACCGCCTGCTGCTGGCCAAGCTGTTTACTCAGCCGGCCAACGTCCTGGTGCTCGACGAGCCGACCAACGATCTCGACATGGAAACCCTGGAGCTTCTTGAAGAGCTGCTGCTGGACTTCGACGGCACGCTGCTGCTGGTGTCCCACGACCGGACCTTCATGGATAACGTGGTCACCAGCGTGCTGGCGTTTGAAGGCGAAGGTCAGGTGCGCGAATACGTCGGCGGCTACACGGACTGGATACGCCAGGGCGGCACGCTTCCCCCGGCGCCCTGGGAAGGGGCGGCGCGCCAGCAAACCGAACCGGTTGCCGAGCAAAAGAGCGCCGCGGCAGTGAAAAAAACCGCGGCGGCGCCGGCGAAAAAAGGCGTCAAGCTTTCCTACAAGCTTAAGCGCGAGCTTGACGGCCTGCCGGCCGAGATCGAGCGGCTGGAAGCAAAGGTGGAAACGCTTGAGCAGGGCGTCGCCGATCCGGCCTTTTATCAGCAGCCGGCCGATGAAGTAGAGGCCCGGCTCAAGGAGCTGAGCGACACCCAGCAGGCGCTGGACGCGGTGATGGAGCGCTGGATGGAGCTTGAGGCCATGGCCGAGGGCGAGTAGCCCCGGCGTGCAGAAAAGCGGCGGTAGATAGACAAAAAAGGCGCCCGACGGCGCCTTTGCACTGGCTATGTTACCGGCCGATTATTCGTCGCTTGCTTCGCCTTTCTTCCCCACGCGCACGGCCAGCACGTCGCACGGGGCGCCGTGGAGTACGCCGGTCGAGGTCGAGCCCAGCAGCAGGGCAAAGCCGTGGCGACCGTGGGAGCCGACCACGATCAGGTCGACGTCGTTGTCGCCGGCAAAGCGGTGAATCTCGGTATCCGGCATGCCCACCACCACGTGCTGGTTGATGTCGTCCACGTCGGCGGAGGCAATTTCGCCCAGTCGCTTCTTGGCGTGGTCATCCAGCTGATCCTGAATGCTGGTCAGGTCCATGGGGATATCGCCACCGTAGGCAAACCCCAGCGGCTCAAGGGTATGCATGATGGAGATTTTGGCTTGATCGTTACGTTCGGCGATTGCCATGGCGCGCTCCAGCACCTTGTGCGAGTCCTTGGTCAGGTCGACCGCTACCAGAATGTGGTGATAGCTCATGTTATCCCTCCGCGGTGGTAAAACTTCATACTAACGATGCTTGCCGGCTAAGGTGATTGATGATTTGGCCTGAAGAAAAGCAGCGCTGCATGAAAGCAGGGCTTATAAACAGGGCTTGTAACTAAAGCTTGTAAATAGAGCTTGCCTACAGGCCAGGTCAAGCCGTACCGGAAACGGCAGCGAACCTGCCTTTACTTTAGGCCGGTACGGCCGAATTAACAACGGATGGCGTGCTAAAACAGGAGCTTGAGCATGGGGTGGCTGATCATGGTGGCGGCGGTACTGATGGTGATTTCACCGGTGATGTGGCTAAAGCCCAGCCCGCGCCAGCGTCGGCAAAGCCGCCTGCGCGAGATGGCGCGGCAGCGCGGCGTAGAAATCGCCCGCCGGGAAGCGCCGCTGCACTTGGTCAGAGAAAAGATGCCGGCCTATCGGCTGCGCTACCCCGACGAGCACCCGGGGCCGGACTTCGTGCTGGTGCGCGATCGCGTTGCCAGCGCCGCGCTTGACCGCTACTGCCATGGGTGGCGCTTTCGTATCGCGCCGCTTAGGCCGCTGCCGGCGAGCGCTCAGCAGACGCTTGAGGCACTGGTGTCAACGCTGCCCGACGACGTGCTGGTGGTTCAGTCCAGCGCGGCGGCGCTAACGCTTTGGTGGTGGGAGTCCGCCACCGCCGACGGCTTTGCCCCCTGCATTAAAGACGCGGCTGCGCTGCGCGATGACCTGAGCGGCTACGCCGATCGCCCCGATGCCCGGCCGCTTGCCGTACCCGGCGCGCGGCCGCGCTAATACAAGCCAGTCTCACCAAGCCGGACCCGGCAAGGCGCGCTAAACCGTTTCCAGGTTTTGGTCGCGCTCCTGAAGCGTCAGCCCGTTGTCCTCAATCACGGCCAGCCAGCTATCCAGCTGCTCGATGTTGTCTTCGCTCAGCCCGGCGAGCATTTCCTGGCGGGCCTCATCGGCCACGCGGCCGATCTTGTCCAGCAGCGGCATGGCCTCGGCGGTGAGGTAGAGGCGCTTGGTGCGCCGGTCGCTTTCGCAGGCGCGCCGCTCAATCAGGCCCTGCTCTTCCAGCTGACCCAGAGTGCGCACCAGCGAGGGCGCCTCGACGCCGATGGCGCGGGCCAGATCGCACTGAGGCTGGCCGTCGCCCATGCGCCACAGGTGGTAAAGCGTGACCCAGCGCGTCTGGGTCAGCCCCAGCGGCGCCAGGCGACGGTCGAGAATGGAGCGCCAGAGGTGGGGTAGGCGGGCAATGCGAAAACCGAGAGACGTAGCCATAGGTGCCCTACTATCGATCAAAGAGAAAATATGCCGGTCAAGGCGTAAAAAGCCGTTACGAGAATTGTCAACCCGGCACTGGCGGAATGCAAGATGTCGCGCGGGCCGGGCGCCGCTACGTGGCGTCTTCCAGCTGACCGGGAACGAGCCGGCGCAGGTGTAGCAGGCTGATACCGGCCGGCTGGATATCGCTGTCTGCCCGGGTAGCAAGCGCCGGGTCGTCGGCTACGTGAAAGCGCAATAGCCCCAGCCGCTGGCCGCCGGCGGTCATAATATCGACCCGCCAGTCCCCGCGAGGATCATCGGGAAAGTTCTGCTTGTGGCTCCAGGCCCGATAACCTTTTTCGCGCCCGCCGGCTATTTCCAGCGCGATGGTGTCAAGGCGCTCGCCGTTTTGGTACCACACGTGGGTAATGGTTTCGCTCAGGCCGCGGGGCGCGCGAATGGCGCTATACACGTAAAGTCCCTCGGCCTGCAGGGCCTTGGGCGTCAGGGCCGTGGCTCCCTGGGGCTTGCGCTTTTGGATGTCGAGCGCCGGCGAAATGGCGCTGCCGGTTAGCCACAGGCTGGCCGGCGGCACCCAGATACGCCCGGCAAAGCCTCCCAGCGCCAGCAGCAGGGCGATACTGATAAAAGCCAGCCAGCGCTTTGGCGATCGGCGCTTCAGCAGGTGCATAAAGCTGGGTAGCGCTACTACCAGGGTGGCCGCCAGCGAAAGCTTGAGGCTTTCGCCGGTGGTCAAATGAAGCATGATTGGCAGCGTGACCAGCATCACCAGAAATACGCAGTGGGCGTGGAACATGAAATACAGGCTGCGATAGCGCCCGGCGACGCCGTAATACAGCGGGTCGACAATCGACAGTACCGCCATGGCCATGACCAGCAGGGCATAAAGGCTTTGCCCGCTGTTCCATACGGTGGTGGCAAGCACGAACGGCAGGGCGAAAAACAGCGTCTCCTGGTGGATCATCTGGGCGATAAAGGTGCTGATGCCCCGGGGCAGAGTCGGGTAGCCGCGCCTGGCCAGAAAGCGCCCGATCAGGCTTTCCGAGAGCAGCAGCAGCCAGGCCATCAGCAACCCCAGCGCCAGTGCCGCCCCCAGCCACTGCTGGCGATCCACCAGAAAAAAGCTGCCCAGCCCCGCGCCGAAGGCCACGGGCGGCCATAGCCAGCTCCAGGGTTTTAGGCGCGCTATCAGGGTTTCGACCAGCGCCTGGAGGCGGGCAAGGCGCTGAGAAGTCAGGTAGGTGGGCATAGCAGGGTGATCCGGCAAGTGAAAAAACCGCCTATTAATAACACAGACGCCGCCGCGCGGCTTGTTGGCGTGGGAGGAATGAGCGAGGCTTGACGAGGCCTTGGGTGTGACCCAAGCTTAGGTGATAAAACGATCGTATGAATATAACCTTTGTGGAGCAGCGCGGATGATCTATCAAGGTAGTGCCATTACGGTGTCGCGCGACGAAGACGGTATCGCGACCCTTTTGTTTGATGCGGGGGAGGCGTCGGTCAACACGCTCTCCAGCACGACGATACAAGAGCTGGGCGACGCGGTGGCCGCGCTGCAGAAAGAAAGCGGCCTGCAAGGGCTGATTCTGGCCAGCGCCAAGGACGCCTTTATTGTCGGCGCGGATATCACCGAGTTCCACGGCCTCTTTGACAAGGGCGAAGACTATCTGGTCGACATGAACCTCAGGGTCCACGATATCTTCAACGCCATCGAAGATCTGCCGTTTCCCACGGTGGCGGCCATCAACGGCCTGGCGCTGGGCGGCGGCTTTGAGGTGACGCTGGCTGCGGATTTTCGCGTGATGGCTGTCGGCGCCAAAATCGGCCTGCCCGAAACCCAGCTGGGAATCGTTCCCGGCTGGGGCGGCTGTGTGCGCCTGCCGCGCCTGATCGGCGCCGACAACGCCATCGAATGGATCGCCGGCGGTACCCAGAACCATGCCGACGCCGCGCTGGCCATGGGCGCGGTGGACTCGGTCGTGCCCGCCGATGCGCTTTCGGCCGCGGCGCGCACGCTGCTCGCGCGGGCCAATGCCGGCGAGCTTGATACTGCTGCCCGGCGGGCGGAAAAGACCGGCCCCCTCAAGCTTAACGCCAGCGAGCAGATGCTCGCGTTCGAGACCGCCAAGGGCTACGTGGCGGGCAAGGCCGGGCCGCACTACCCCGCGCCGGTAGAGGCTATTCGCGTGATCCAGAAAGGCGCCGGCGAGGAGCGCGCCCGGGCACAGCGCATCGAGGCGGAGACCTTCGCCAGGCTGGCGCTGAGCGACGTCGCGTTCAATCTGGTTGGCCTGTTCATGAGCGATCAGGCGGTGAAGAAAAAGGCCGGTGTCTACGCCAAGCAGGCCGCAAAGATCGAGCAGGCCGCGGTGCTGGGGGCCGGCATCATGGGCGGCGGCATTGCCTACCAGAGCGCCTCCAAGGGCACGCCCATACTGATGAAGGACATCCAGGCGGACGCCGTGGAGCTGGGGCTGAAAGAAGCCCGCAAGCTGTTCGGCAAGCAGATCGAACGCAACAAGCTGACCGTCGAGGAAATGGCCGAACGGCTCAGCAACATCCGCCCGACGCTTTCCTACGGCGATTTTGACGGCGTGGATCTGGTCGTCGAAGCCGTGGTGGAAAACCCCAAGGTCAAGGGGTCGGTGCTTGCCGAGGTGGAAGAGCAGGTAGGCGACGACACCATCTTGGCTTCCAACACCTCGACGATTTCCATCAACCGTCTGGCGCAGAACCTCAAGCGGCCCGAGCAGTTCTGCGGCATGCACTTTTTCAACCCGGTGCACCGCATGCCGCTGGTGGAAGTCATCCGCGGGGAGAAAACCGCCGACGCCGCCGTGGCGGCCACAGTGGCCTACGCTCGCGCCATGGGCAAGACGCCGATTGTGGTCAACGACTGCCCCGGGTTTCTGGTCAATCGCGTGCTGTTTCCGTATTTCGGCGGCTTCAGCCTGCTGGTGGAGCAGGGCGTGGACTTTCAGCGCATCGACAAGGTCATGGAAACCTTCGGCTGGCCCATGGGGCCGGCGTACCTGCTCGACGTCGTGGGCATGGATACCGCCGTTCACGCCAACGAGGTCATGGCCGAAGGCTTCCCCGAGCGCATGGCGCGAGACAGCAAAACCGCCATTGACGTCATGTACGACAACGACCGCCTGGGGCAGAAAAACGCCAAGGGCTTTTACGCCTACGAGGAAGACAAAAAGGGCAAGCCGAAAAAGGTCAGCGACGATACCGCCTACACGCTGCTCGAGGAGGTTACCCGGGGGCAGGCGGAGCTCGTCGACGACGACATCGTTGCGCGGATGATGGTGCCGCTGTGTCTGGAGACCGTGCGCTGCCTGGAAGACGGCATCGTTGCCACGCCGGCGGAAGCCGACATGGCGCTGATTTACGGCATCGGCTTCCCGCCTTTCCGCGGCGGCGCGCTGCGCTACATCGATGCGATGGGCGCGGCCGAGTTCGTCAAACTGGCGGACAGCCTCGCCGGCGAGCTGGGGCCGCTCTACGCGCCGACGGATAAGCTGCGCCAGATGGCCGACAACAACGCCCGCTTTTACGACGCCGCCGAATAAGCCGCCGCGCAGAGGAGAGCAAAGATGAGTTTGAATCCGAGAGATATCGTGGTGGTCGATGCCGTGCGCACGCCGATGGCTCGCGCCAAAAACGGCGCGTTTCGTCACGTGCGTGCCGAGAACCTGTCGGCGGCCACCATGCAGGCGCTGTTTGACCGCAACGCCGGGCTGGATCCGGCCGCGGTGGACGACGTCATCTGGGGCTGCGTCAACCAGACCCAGGAACAGGCCATGAATATCGCCCGCAACGCAGCGATCATGACCGGTATTCCGCGCAGCGTACCGGCGCAGACCGTCAACCGCCTGTGCGGCTCGTCGATGACCGCCCTGCACATCGCCAGCGCCAACATCAGCGCGGGGATGGGCGATATGTACATCATCGGCGGGGTCGAGCACATGGAGCACGTGCCCATGACCCACGGCGTCGACATCAACCCGGCGGCGAGCAAATACGCCGCCAAGGCGGCGATGATGATGGGGCTGACCGCCGAGCTTTTAGGCAAGATGCACGGCGTCACCCGGGAAGAGCAGGACAGATTCGGCGTGCGCTCCCAGCAGCTCGCCCAGGCGGCGACGGAGCAGGGGCTATTTGACAACGAAATCATCGGTGTCGAGGGCCACGATGCCGACGGCGTCAAGGCACTGATCCAGGCTGACGAGGTGATTCGCGCCGGCGCCAACCTTGACGACATGGCCAAGCTGAAGCCCGTGTTCGACCCCAAGGGCGGCACGATCACCGCGGGTACGTCGTCGGCGCTTTCCGTGGGCGCCTCCGCCATGGCGGTCATGAGCTACGAGCGCGCCCAAGCGCTGGGGCTTGAGCCCCTGGCGCGGGTGGTCTCCACCGGCGTTGCCGGCTGCGACGCCTCGATCATGGGCTATGGCCCGGTGCCCGCCAGCCAGAAGGCGCTGAAGGCAGCCGGGCTTACCGCCGACGACATCCAGACCGTCGAGCTCAACGAAGCCTTCGCCGCCCAGAGCCTGCCGGTACTCAAGGACCTGGGCTTTCTCGACGCTCTGGATGACAAGGTCAACCTGCACGGCGGGGCGATTGCGCTGGGTCACCCGCTGGGCTGCTCGGGGGCGCGGATCGCCACCACGCTTCTGAATGTGATGCAAAGTCGCGATACCACCCACGGGCTTGCCACTATGTGCATCGGCATGGGCCAGGGCGTGGCGACGGTGTTCGAGCGGCTCAGGTAGCCGGCGAGCCCCGCCGGTGCGGCTTGCGGCCGGCGGGCCTGGTGGTTAGGGTAAGAAACACTCGTTCCGGCAAGGCCGGAACACATGCGATTGCAAGGAGATGGATATGGCATTTGTTCCGTCAGCGCTTGAAGTAACAAGCTCGGCGTTTGAGCATCACCGTACGATTCCGGAAAAGCACTCGGGTGAAGGCGACGACGTCTCGCCGGCGCTTGCCTGGGAAAACCCGCCGGAAGGCACCAAGGGGTTTGCTGTCATCTGCCATGACCCCGATGCGCCGCTGGTGCAGCACGGTACCTACGGCTTCGTCCACTGGACGCTTTACAACCTGCCGGCCGAGACTCTGACGCTTGAAGAAAATACCCAGGTTGGCACGGCGGGGCAAAACGACGCCGGCGGCACCGGCTACAAGGGGCCGATGCCGCCGGAAGGCCACGGCAAGCACCACTACTACTTCTGGGTGCTGGCGCTTGATGCCCAGACATCGCTGCCCGAGGGGCTGAGCATGGTCGAGCTGCTGCAAGAGGTCGAGCCGCACCTGCTGGGCATGGAGCGGCTGATCGGCACCTATAAGCGCAGCTAACCTACCCCGCCGGGCCGGTGTTATGCCGGCGGACTGCTGCCCACCCGCCGCACGCGCTGTGCCGGCGGGTTTTTTATACGTAAAAATCGCGGGCGGTTCTCTTTTGCAAATAGAAATAGTTTGTATTCTTGTTGATAAATGCGTCGAACGTGGCTAAAAAGTCAATGGATTACCGGGTATTTTGCCTTAAGGCTTCACAACGCTTGGATACAGGACTAAAATGGTCCCCAATCGAATGCCGGGGCCGCACGAGCCGCCGCCGGTGAAGAGGGGAGACGCTATGCTCAAGCTTTCGCGGCTGACTGACTACGCCGCCGTGGTTATGGCCTGGATTGCGCGCCACCCGGACAAGCCTCACCCGGCCGCTGATCTCGCCGAGGCGGTGACGCTGCCGGCGCCAACGGTCAGAAAAACGCTCAAGATGCTGGTGCGGGCGGGGCTTTTGACTTCGGTACGCGGCGCCCAGGGAGGCTATCGGCTGGCGCGCCCGGCATCCAGGATCACCGCGGCCGATATCATTGCCGCCATTGAAGGGCCGGTGGCAATGACCGAATGCAGCCACGACGAAGGCGACTGCGAGCTCCTCGACACCTGCGGCGTGGCGGACAACTGGCAGCGGGTGTCGCTTGCGATTCGTACGCTGCTGGAAAGCGTGACGCTTGCGCACCTGGCGGACACCGCGCCGCTCAAGCTGCCGGTACGCCTGCCTATTCAAAGTATCAGTTTACCGGCGGCCATGGCCTGAGCCGTCTTTATTTACGCACAGGCGAGCTGGCCTCGCCGCCCAACTGCCCGGAGGGTTTCACCAATGGCAACTGAAGAAATGGAACAGTTGGTTCGTCGCGAGTACAAGGAAGGGTTTGTCACCGACATTGAAAGCGACACGCTTCCGCCAGGGTTGGACGAGAACACCATCGCGTTTATTTCCAACAAGAAAGGCGAACCCGAGTGGATGCTCGAATGGCGCCTGGAGGCGTACCGCCAGTGGCTCAAGATGAAAGAGCCGTCCTGGGCGCACCTGAACTATCCGCCCATCGACTACCAGGAAATCTCCTACTTCAGCGCGCCCAAGCGCCCCGAAGACCGCCCCCAGAGCCTGGACGAAGTCGATCCCAAGCTTCTGGAAACCTACGAAAAGCTGGGCATTCCGCTGCACGAGCGGGCAGCCCTTGCCGGCGTTGCTGGCGCTAACGTTGCCGTGGATGCGGTCTTTGACTCGGAGTCGGTCATCACCACCTTCAAGGAAGAGCTCGCCGAAGCCGGCGTGATCTTCTGCTCCATTTCCGAGGCAATACAGGAATATCCCGAGCTGGTCAAGCAGTACCTGGGCACGGTCGTCCCCCAGAACGATAACTACTTTGCCGCGCTCAACTCGGCGGTATTCACCGACGGCTCCTTTGTGTTTGTGCCCGAGGGCGTCTCGTGCCCCATGGAGCTGTCCACCTATTTCCGCATCAACGCCGAAAACACCGGCCAGTTTGAGCGCACGCTGATCGTCTGCGAAAGCGGCGCCGACGTTTCCTACCTGGAAGGCTGCACCGCGCCCCAGCGCGACGAAAACCAGCTGCACGCCGCCGTGGTCGAGCTGGTGGCGCTGGACGACGCCTATATCAAGTACTCCACGGTGCAGAACTGGTACCCCGGCGACGAAGACGGCGTGGGCGGTATCTATAACTTCGTCACCAAGCGTGGCGACTGCCGCGGCGAGCGCTCGCGCATCAGCTGGACCCAGGTCGAAACCGGCTCCGCCATTACCTGGAAGTACCCGTCCTGCATGCTGCGCGGCAAGGACAGCATCGGCGAGTTCTACTCCGTAGCGGTCACCAACGGCCGCCAGCAGGCCGATACCGGCACCAAGATGGTGCATATCGGCGAGGGTACGCGCTCGACGATCATTTCCAAGGGCATTTCTGCCGGCCGCAGCAACCAGTCCTATCGCGGGCTGGTGAAGATCGGGCCCCGGGCCAAGGGCGCGCGCAACTTTACCGAGTGCGACTCCCTGCTCATCGGCGACACCTGCGGCGCGCACACTTACCCCTATCAGGAAATCAACAACAGCACGGCCACCGTCGAGCACGAAGCCACGACGTCGAAGATCGGCGAAGACCAGCTGTTCTACTGCCAGAGCCGGGGCATTACCGAAGAAGACGCCGTGAGCATGATCGTCAACGGCTTCTGCAAGGACGTCTTCCAGGAGCTGCCCATGGAGTTTGCCGTGGAAGCCGAGGCGCTGCTCAACGTCACGCTGGAAGGCGCAGTGGGCTAACGCTTTGGCGCGACGCGCTGCCGGGCGGCGACACGCCTGGTTCCAAGGTCAACTTTTTTACAAGGTATCAGCATGCTTGAAGTCAACGATTTGCACGTCACGGTTGAAGGCAACGAGATCCTCAAGGGCCTCTCCCTGACCATCAACGCCGGCGAAGTCCACGCCATCATGGGCCCCAACGGCTCGGGAAAATCGACCCTGTCGGCGGTCATCGCCGGCAAGGAAGAGTACGAGGTCACCCAGGGCACGGTTACCTACGAAGGGCGCGACGTGCTGGAAATGGATATCGAGGAGCGCGCCCGGGCAGGCCTGCTGCTGGGCTTTCAGTATCCGGTGGAAATCCCCGGGGTCAAAAACATTTATCTGCTCAAGGCAGCGCTTAACGCCCAGCGCGAGGCTCAGGGGCTGGGCGAAATCCCGGCGCCGGAGTTCATGAAGCTGATCAAGGAAAAGATCGCCTCCATGCAGATGGATGCCAGCTTTTTGCAGCGCGCCGTCAACGAGGGTTTCTCCGGCGGGGAAAAGAAGCGTAACGAGATCCTGCAGATGCTGGTGCTTCAGCCCAAGCTTGCCATGCTCGACGAAATCGACTCCGGCCTGGATATCGACGCCATGCGCGTGGTGGCAAGCGGCGTTAACAGCCTGCGCAACGAAGAGCGGGCGATCCTGCTGGTCACCCACTATCAGCGCCTGCTGGACTACGTGGTGCCCGACTATGTCCACGTGCTGATCGACGGCCGCATCGTCAAAAGCGGCGACGCCGAGCTCGCCCGCGAGCTTGAAGCCAACGGCTATGAAGGAATCGAGGAGTCAGCGGCATGAGCGATACGCTAACGTTTCTGGAAACGCTGAAAGCCAGGGACAGCCAGCGCGGCCCGGAGCCCTCCTGGATTGCCGCCCGCCGCCAGGCCGGCGCGGCGCGCTTTGAGGCCGTGGGTTTCCCCACCCGCCGCGACGAAGAGTGGAAATACACCAACGTGCGCGACATCGCCCGGGGAAACTTTTCCCTGACCGACAGCAGCGAGTTTTCCCCCGCTAGTGCGGCCGCGCTGACGCTGCCCGTTGAGGCCCATCGGCTGACGTTTGTCGACGGCGTCTATGCGCCGGCGCTGTCCGACCTTCAGGGCCTGCCGGACGGCGTTCAGGTACTGCCGCTTTCCCAGGCGCTTGAGGACAACCACGAAGCCGTGGGCGGCCCGCTGGGCCGGCTGACCGGCGTCGAGTTTTCCGCCTTTACCGCGCTCAACACCGCCTTTATGGAAGAGGGCGCGGTGATTCGCCTGGCCGACGGCTGCGTGGTGGAAAAGCCCATCCTGCTGCAGTTTTTATCCCGGGAAAACGAAGCGCCCACCATGTGCCACCCGCGGGTGCTGGTCGAGGCGGGCGGGCGCAGCGAAGCCACCGTCATCGAACATCATACCGGTGACGCCGGGGCGAAAAACTTCACCAACCTGGTCGCCGAGCTGTTCCTGGGCCGGGGGGCGATTTTCACCCACTACAAGCTTCAGGAAGCGCCGCTTGGAGATTACCACGTCGCCAGCATCCACGTGGAGCAGGCGCGCGACAGCCGCTACGTGTCGCACAACATGGACCTCGGCGGGGCGCTGGTGCGCAACGACCTGATCAGCGATCTTAACGGCAAGGGCGCCGAGGCGACCTTCAACGGGCTGTTCTTCGGCCAGGGTCGCCAGCACGTGGATAACCACACCAAGGTCAACCACTATGCGCCGCTGACGTTTTCCAACGAGAACTACAAGGGCGTGCTCGACGACCGCGCTCACGGCGTCTTCAACGGCCGGGTCTACGTCCATCGCGACAGCCAGCAGATCGAGGGCTTTCAGAGCAACCAGAACCTGCTGCTCTCTGACCGCGCGCACATCGACGCCAAGCCCGAGCTTGAGATCTACGCCGACGACGTCAAGTGCTCTCACGGCACCACCACCGGCCAGCTGGACGAAGACGCCATCTTTGCGCTGCGCACCCGGGGGCTGGACGAGCAGACGGCCCGGGGGCTTTTGACCCTGGCCTTTGCCGGCGAGGTGCTTGAAGAGGTTGCGCTGGACGCTATCGCCCAGCGGGTCGAGCTGACGGTGGCCGGCAAGCTGCCCGACCGCTTTAACCTGGTAGGCCTTGTCGAGGCGTCCACGGCGCTGAACGATTAACCGGCTGCTGCCGGGCCACACAAAAGGAGTGCCGCATGTCTCAGAGTATCGTTGATACCGCGCCGGCCACAGCCGCAGCGCCGTTTGACGTGGCGCGGCTGCGCGAGGAGTTTCCCGTGCTGGAACGTCAGGTGCACGGCAAGGCGCTTGTGTACCTGGATAACGCAGCCACCAGTCAGACGCCGCAGCCGGTAATTGACGTGTTCAACGACTATTACGGTCGCTACAACGCCAATATTCACCGTGGCCTGCACACCCTGGCCGACGAGGCGACGGCCGCCTTCGAAGGAACCCGGGAGACCGTGCGCGGCTTTTTAAATGCTCCGGATGCCCGCCAGATCATCTTCACCCGGGGAACCACCGAGGCCATCAACCTGGTGGTCAACAGCTGGGGGCGCGCCAACCTCGCCCCCGGCGACGAAGTGCTGGTGTCGATGCTTGAGCACCACTCCAACATCGTTCCCTGGCAGCTTCTGGCCCGAGAGATCGGCTTTACGCTCAAGGTCATCCCGGTCGATAATGACGGCGCGCTGGATCTTGCCGCCTACCGCGAGCTGCTGAGCGAGCGCACTCGGCTGGTGGCCGTCAACCATGTGTCCAACGCCTTCGGCACCGTGAATCCGGTGGCCGACATGGCCGCGGCGGCGCACCAGGCCGGCGCGCTGATCCTGGTGGATGGCGCTCAGGCCGTGCCCCACCAGCCGGTGGACGTGCAGGCGATCGACGCGGATTTCTACGCGTTTTCCGGGCACAAGGCCTACGGCCCCACGGGCGTCGGCGCGCTTTACGGCAAGCGCGAGCTGCTCAAGGCCATGCCGCCCTGGCAGGGCGGCGGCGAAATGATCGCCACGGTGTCGTTTGACGGCTCGACCTTTGCCGACATTCCCCACAAGTTCGAGGCCGGAACGCCAGCCATCGCCGAAGTCATCGCCATGGGGCGCGCGCTCGAATGGCTGCAAAGCGTCGGGCTTTGGGCCATTGGCGAGTGGGAGCAACGGCTGCTGGGACGCGCGACTCAGGGCCTCAACAGCGTTGAGGGCCTGCGCATTCTGGGCACGGCGCCGGGAAAGGCCGGCGTGCTGTCGTTTGTGGTGGACGGCGCGCACTCCCAGGATATTGGCCTGCTCATCGATCAGCTGGGGGTAGCGATCCGCACCGGCCACCACTGTGCCCAGCCGCTGCTTCACCACTTTGGCGTGGAGGCGACCTGCCGGGCCTCGTTTGCGGCGTATAATACCCTGGAAGAAGTGGATACCTTTATTGCCGCGCTTAACCGCGTCATTGGCATGCTACGCTAAGGAGCGCTATGGATACCGAGCAGATTGCCGGGCTGGAAAACGGCCAGATGCTGCCCCTGCAGCGCGACGTTGACGGCATCGTCATTCCTTTCGGCAACATCGTGACCCTGGAGGAAGACAGCGTGGTTAGCGTCATGCAGGCCAAGGGCAGCACGGTGAGCGTCGGCTTTGAAGGGCGGATGTACCTGATCGAAGGCAGCAACCTCGATGCCCTGGGGCTCGAGGCGCTGCCGCGCCCGACCCTTGCCGAGGACGCCGACGACGAGGCCATTGAGCAGTTCGTCTGGGATCAGCTGCGTACCTGCTTTGACCCCGAAATTCCGGTCAACATCGTTGAGCTGGGGCTGGTCTACGGCTGCCGCTTTGAGCGTCTGATCAGCGGTGAGCTCATGGTCACCATCCGCATGACGCTGACCGCGCCGGGGTGCGGCATGGGTGAGGTGATTGCCGCTGACGCGCGCAACAAGATTCTGGGGGCGCCGCAGATTCAGAAAGTGCATACCGAGATCGTCTTCAACCCGCCCTGGAGCCGGGACATGATGAGTGACGAGGCCAAGCTTGAACTGGGCATGTTTTAACCGGCGAAGCGGCCGGCAAACGGGGCGTGTCAGATGATGCAGCGGCTGCTCGGCGGGATCAGGCAGCTGCTGATGGTGTTGGGGGCTCTGCTGCTCTTGGCGGTGCTGCTGTTGGTGGCAGGCAATATCTGGGTGCTGACGCGCACCGCCCCCTATATCGACTCCCGGCTGGACAGCTGCCGGGCCCAGCCGGTGGGCGTGGTGTTTGGCACGTCGAGCTGGACGCGCACCGGCGTACGCAACCCGCACTTTATCGCCCGCATGCATACCGCGGCCCGGCTGGTGAAAAACGGCCGGGTCGATCATCTGCTGCTGTCCGGGGATAACCGCACCCGCTCGTACAACGAACCCCGAGCCATGTGGCGGGACCTCAGCGCCCGAGGCGTCGCCTCTCAGCGGTTGACCATGGACTTCGCCGGTTTCAGCACCTTCGACACTCTGGCCCGGGCCCAGGACGTCTTCCAGCTTGAGCGGGCAGCGCTGATTACCCAGCGCTGGCATCTGCCAAGGGCGATATACATTGCCCGCGCCCGAGGCATGGACGTGACCGGCTGCGTGGCCAACGACGGCGCGGTAGAAGGGGAGTGGCGGCTCAGGCTGCGCGAGGGGGTGGCCCGGGTGGCGACGCTTGGGGATCTGTATCTCTGGGCGCGCGAGCCGTATTTTCTGGGGCCCGCCGAGCCGATTTTGCCGGCGCCCGCGACCGGCATTCCACCCGGCGCTGACAAGGCCCGGCTAGACGAGGCCTTGCCCGGGGAGCGGGCGCTGGACGCCATTCTGCCGCAGGATCCGGAACCCGCCGACATACTGCCCGCTCCCGGAGAGTGAGCCCGGCAGGCGCGCCTTTAACGCCAGGTCTTGCGTTTTTGCATCGCGTAAAGCTCGCGGATCAGCTGACGGCAGCCTTTCATGCACTCTTCGATGATCGGCTCTACCGGATCGGGCAGCGGATGGGTGAACAGCGTCGACAGCGACTGCATCAGCACCCGTTCCTGCTCCAGCAGCTCGTTGATCAAGACCTGGCTATCGTTGCCGACAAAGCTTTTCAGCCGACTCCACAGCCACAGGAAGTCATCGCGCTCGACGTCGGCATCCCGAGGCAGCATTTTAAGGTGCTTGCGCGCCAGGCCTTGCAGGCTGTGCATCTGCTTCAGGCGCGCTTCGTACAGCGGTTTCAGACTTTCGCGCAGCGAGGGCCGCAGGCGTTCGATATTATCCTGAAAATAGTCGATGCTGTCGGCCAGCGCCTCCAGTGCGCTGTCCATCGCCACCTGGCGATTATCGAGAAACATGAGCGTCTACCTCCTTCGGTGACGCAGATTGTGGCGGCGGCAGCGCGGTTTTGCCACCCCTCTGCCGATTTATTTTTCACCTGCCATATCAGCCCTTTGGCCGGGGCGGTGCCTTGCGCCGCGGGGCGGCATTCTTTTCGATGTGTTCGATGATCAGCCCGGCGATATCCTGGCCGGTGGCGCTCTCGATGCCGCGCAGCCCCGGGGAAGAGTTGACCTCCATGATGACAGGCCCGTGATGGGCGCGCAAAAGGTCTACGCCGGCCACGCGCAGCCCCATGGCCCTGGCGGCACGAATGGCCGTGGAGCGCTCTTCAGGAGTAATGCGGATCACGCTGGCGCTGCCGCCACGATGCAGGTTGGAGCGGAACTCGCCTTCGGCCGCCTGACGCTTCATGGCGGCGACGACCTTGTCGCCAATCACGAAGCAGCGGATGTCGGCGCCTTTGGCCTCTTGAATGTATTCCTGCACCATGATGTTGGCTTTCATGCCCATGAAGGCCTGGATGACGGACTCTGCTGCCTGGTTAGTTTCTGCCAGCACTACGCCGATCCCCTGAGTGCCTTCTAGCAGCTTGATCACCAAAGGTGCGCCCCTGACCATGGTAATGAGGTCGGGAATATCGTCGGGCGAGTGGGCAAAACCGGTGATCGGCAGCCCAAGCCCCTTGCGCGAAAGCAGCTGCAGCGAGCGCAGCTTGTCCCGGGAGCGGGCAATGGCCACGGAATCGTTGAGCACATAGGTGCCCATCATCTCGAACTGGCGCAGCACCGCGCAGCCGTAAAAGGTCACCGATGAGCCGATGCGCGGAATCACGGCGTCGAAGGGCTTAATGTTTTCCCCCCGGTAATGGATGGTGGGGCGGTGCGAGGCAATGCTCATGTAGCAGCGCAGGGTGTCCAGTACCCGAGGTTTGTGACCGCGTGCTTCGGCGGCTTCCACCAGGCGCCGGGTAGAGTACAGGTGGCGATTGCGCGACAGCAGGGCAATATGCATACGATACTCCAGGCCGGTGAGGGGCAAGCCGCTGCGGCGCTAGGGCTCGCCGTGTAAAAAAGAGGCGCCGGGGGCAACCAGCAGCCGGCGCATGGCCCGGCGGCCAAGCAGCATGGGGTGGCGCATCGGGCGGCGATCGGTCAGCGTCAGCTCCACCGGAAACGCCAGCTCGCCCAGCTCAAGCATGGTGCGGATCACGTAGCGGTACTCGGTCTGGCCGTTGGAGCTGGTGATCCGGCGCCGATCGTGCAGCGGCAGCGTCAGGTGGCGGGCCGGCGTGTCCTGCCCGCCGCTGCGAGTCACAAAGCGCACCCAGGGAAGCCCGTCGTCGTCATCGAAGACCTCGATGTCTTCGGCGTGCAGTGCCGAGGTGCGCGCACCGGTGTCGGCCTTGCAACACAAGTATAGGTCGAGTTCCGGCAGCGTAACCATTTCACGCCGGCCGATAATGGCCTTGGCCTGATAGGGCAGTTCTCTCACAGCGCAGTCTCCTTCACCATCGAATCCTCCCTCCACAAGTTGTTGCCGTGCCGCCATGCCTGTTTTGCCGCACGGCCTGCCTGGCCGGCAGCGGCGCTCAGGCGTTGCCTGTAAGCTCAAGCAGCCGGGCATGAAGGCGGGAGCCTTCCGGCGCATCGCGCAGCAGCGTAATGACCGGCAGCCGTAGGCGTGGAATCAGGGCCAGGTCGCGCACGACGGCGCCAAAATCGACGCGCGGACTCTCGGCGAGGCGCGCCAAGAAGGCCGGCAGGCGCTCGCCGTCTTCCAGCAGCGGCCAGCCGCGGCCGGCCATGGCAGCCAGAGTATCCGGGCCGCAGGCGGCGGTATCGGCCAGCAGCGTGGCATACCAGGCGCCGGCCTGGGTGTTTCGGCTGCTGCCGACGGCGCGGATGCAGGCGCAGAAGGTTTCCACGTCCCCCTGGCTTGCCGCGGCTTCGCCCCGCTGGCAAAGCGCGGCTACCAGGACCTGCGCCAGCGGCCGGTGTTCCAGGCAGTGGCATAGCGTGCGCAGCACCGGTACGGGCAGCGTCTCAAGCGCTGGCGCCAGGGTGTGCTGGTGCGCCTCGTTCAGGCGCATGGCGTAATCGGCAAGGCCCTGGAGGCCAAGGGATTCCCAGTCGTCGTGGCGGCCCTCGATAAAGGTCTCCACGCCGGCCAGGTACTGGCTTGGCGGCCGGTCGGCATCCCGAGTAGCGCAGGCGTTGAGCACTGCCTGGAAGGTCGTATCGGGCGTAAACGCCAGCGGGTTATCGTGCATCAGGTGGTCGACGGCGTCGCCTTTTTCCCCGGCGCTCTGCTGGGCATCGCGGCCCAGGGTCTCCAGCAGGCGCTGCAGGAAAGCGTCGCGCTGTGCCGGCGACAGATAGCCTTGCTCATCCAGCGGCAGGCTTAAAAACCAGATGGCGGGATCGGGCATATCGCCCAGGCGAAACACCGCCGCCAGGCGCGCCTGCCCCTGCCAGGGCTCGGGCCAGGGCGCGCTGCCGTTTTCAAAGGCGGCCAGGGTATCCCGGGAGCAGGGCGTCACTCGGCGCCCCATGTGATAGAGCGCGAGGGTGGCCCCGCTGCGGGTAAAAAAGTCGTCTAGGGTGTGAATCGGCTGCATGGCATCCTTCCGCATTGCAAGCCTGCACTCTACCTTGCCGCCCGGCGGGTGTCAGCCGTTAGCGCTAAAACGCTCGGGAAGGCGCGGTCGGTTAAAAAATGATCAAACACCCCTCACGCCCGAGAAATGGCGCTTTGCGCGACCTTTCCAGAGTTTATCCACAGCGTCTTTCAGGTTTTCTGTGAATCGGCGAGCCATCCCGGGGCGCTTTGGGGCCTCTATCCACAGCGCAAGCGGGCTGTGCACAGCGCTGCACCGGCTGCCGGCGCTTGGCAGCGCCTGCCTGCGCTGGGACAATACGCGACTTTCCCTGTGTATTTTCCGCTACCGTCCTTCACCTATCTGCAGAGTCTCTCTCATGACGACACGCCAAGAGCTTGAACAGGCGCTTGACGCGCTGGAAGCCACGCTGAAAACCGCCGGGCTGTGGCGCGTGGACACGCCGTCGCCGGCGGCGTTTGCCAGCCGCCAGCCGTTCTGCGTCGACACCATGTCCCTACCGCAGTGGCTGCGCTTTGTGTTTATCGCGCGCCTGCGCGGCCTCCTTGAAGAGGGGGCCGCGCTGCCGGAAAAGTGCGAGGTGGCGCCTGCGGTAAAGGCCTACCTTCAGCAGGAAAGCGTTCGCGCCAGCGACCAGCTGCTGGTGGTACAGAGCGTCGAGCGGGTCGACGACGTCATCAACTCCTAGAAACGGTAGCTGATGCCGCCCATGACCACCACCGGGTCGATTTCCACGGTGCCGGCATCGGCGCCGGCAACTTTTGCGTCGGTGTCGATATCGATGTACCAGGCAGCGGCGTTCATCGCCCAGTGTTCGTCGATCAGCACGTCGATGCCCAGCTGCCCGGCTGCGCCCCAGGAGTCATCCAGGTCCAGCGAAGCGCCGGGAACATCGACCTTCTCGTCGGAGAAGTGGGTGTAGTTGACCCCCGCGCCGATGTAGGGTTGAACCCGGGCTGGCGTGCCGCCCAGCGGATAGTATTGCAGGGTTAGCGTGGGCGGCAGGTGCTTGGTCTTGCCGCTGACCGCGCCGTCGGCAATGCTGATGTCGTGCTTGAAAGGCTGAGCGGCCAGCAGCTCCAGGCCGATCTTGTCGTGAAAGCGGTAGCCCAAAGTGAAGGCAAAGCCGGACTCGTCGTCGACATCGACGCCGAGATTTGTCATCCCCAGAGTGTCGAGATCGCCGTTGTCGCTTTTCGGCGACACCTTGGCGACGCCAACGCGGGTATAAAAATCGCCGGCACCGTAGGCGAACGCCTGGGCGCTGGCGGTAAAGACAGCAGCGGCAACGCCGGCGGCAAGCAGGGTAGGCAGGACAGTTTTGCGCATGGTGTCATCACTCCAGTGGGTGGCTTTATAGGCAGGCAGTGCGTGCCGTCGATCACTGGTAGCAGTGTAAAAGCCCGGAACCCGTTGATTATTGATCCAGCGCAAGAGGTACTCGTCTTCTACCTCCAATGGTAGGGAAAAAGGCTACCCACAAAGTAAAAAGGCTCCCGAAGGAGCCTTTTTGCCACGCTGAGCGTTAGCCCGAGTTTTTAGCGCGTGATGTGCTGATACTCGCCCGCATCGGCGGTTGCGCTGCTCACCGCCAGAATGGCGATGAAGGAGACGATAAAGCCGGGAATGATTTCATAGACCCCGGGGCCGCCCATGAAGCTTCCGTTCCAGCCCAGCGCAATCCATGCCATGACGGTCACCGCCCCGGCGATCATGCCGGCGATGGCGCCGGCGCCGTTGGTCCGCGACCACATCAGCGAGAGGATGATAAGCGGGCCGAAGGCGGCACCAAAGCCGGCCCAGGCGTTACTCACCAGCCCGAGCACCTGGGAGTCCGGGTTCGACGCTATGGTGGCGGCCACCAGGCCGACGATCACCACGCTGAGCCGGCCGATATTCACCGCTTCTTTTTCTGAAGCTTCTTTACGTAGAAACAGGCGATAGAAATCTTCGGTAAGCGATGAAGAGGCCACCAACAGCTGGCTGGAGATGGTGCTCATGATGGCGGCCAGCAGCGCTGCATAGAGGAAGCCTGTAATCAGCGGATGAAACAGCAGCTCGGCGAGGATGATAAAGATAGTTTCCGGATCCTCGACGTCCATGCCGTTGCGGATGGCATAGGCACGGCCGAGCACGGCCATGGAGCCCGCCCCGACCAGCGAGATGAACATCCAGCTCATGCCGATATTGCGGGCCGTGGGCACGTCTTTCAGGTGGCGGATCGCCATGAAGCGCACAATGATGTGCGGCTGCCCGAAATAGCCAAGCCCCCAGGTAACCGCCGAGAGCCAGCCGATAAAGGTCAGCCCGTCCGTCCACGAGAGCAGGGTGGGGTCGGTCTCATTCAGGACGTCTGATGCCTGGGAGAGCCCGCCGCCGCCTTCGCCGTAGAGCACGACCAGCGGCATGATGACCACCGCCAGCATCATGATGCAGCCCTGCACGAAGTCCGTCATGCTCACCGCCAAAAAGCCGCCGATCACGGAATAGGCCAGCACGATGCCCAGCGTGAGGATGATGCCGGCTGAGTAGTCGCTTATCCCGCCGATGTTGATGACGTCGGTAAACGCGCTTTCAAACAGCTTGCCGCCCGCCACCAGGCCCGAGGCCGTGTACACCGCGAAAAACACCACGATCACAATGGCCGATACGGTCCGCAGCGGTATGGCGCGAGTAGGGAAGCGGTTGGCCAGAAACTGCGGGATGGTGATGGCGTTCCCGTAGTGTACCGTCTGTTCGCGAAGGCGCGGCGCGACCAGAATCCAGTTGGCGAAGGCCCCCACGAACAGGCCGATCCCGATCCAGGCGGACGCGAAGCCCGAGACAAACATGGCCCCGGGCAGCCCCAGCAGCAGCCAGCCGCTCATGTCGGATGCGCCGGCGGAGAGCGCCGCCACCGGCGCGCTGAGGGAGCGGCCGCCGAGTATGTAGCCTTCTGAGGTGGACGTTGACGCGCGCATGGCATAAAAGCCGATGCCCAGCATGAGCGCGAAATAAGTAAACAGGCTGATCCAGACGCCAATAGCCATAATCATCTCTCCGGGTTTGTGCTTGTTGTGTTGTTATTCTAGTCGTTTCCCATGGCCAGCAGGGAAGCGTTGCCGCCAAGCGCCGCCGTATTATTGGTCACGGTCTTTTCCGAGGCAAAGCGCGGCAGATAGTTGGGGCCGCCGGCCTTGGGGCCAGTGCCCGAAAGCCCCTGACCGCCAAACGGCTGCACGCCGACCACCGCGCCGATGATGTTGCGGTTGATATAGACGTTGCCGGCGCGGATCTTGCGCGCCACCTCGTCGGCAAAGGTGGCGTTGCGGCTGTGAACGCCAAAGGTCAGCCCGTACCCGCGGGCGTTGATGGTATCGATGACCTGATCCAGCTCGTCGGCTCGGTAGCGCACGATGTGCAGAACGGGGCCGAATTTTTCGCTTGCCAGCGCGTCGATGCCGTCGATGGCAAACGCTGTCGGGGCGATGAAGGTGCCGTGCTGGATAACGTCCTCGTCCAGCGGCGTCTGGGCAATAAGGCGGTTCTCGGCGGTCAGCTTGTCAATGTGCGCCTGGAGCTGCTCCCGGGCATCCTCGTCGATGACCGGCCCGACGTCGGTGCCCAGGTCGCGCGGGTCGCCCACGCGCAGCTCCTGCATGGCACCGATCAGGATCTTGATGACGCGATCGGCCACGTCTTCCTGGAGGTAGAGGACGCGAAGCGCCGAGCAGCGCTGCCCGGCGCTTTGAAACGCTGACTGGATGACGTCGACGACCACCTGCTCGGGCAGGGCGGTAGAGTCCACGATCATGGCGTTGAGCCCGCCGGTCTCGGCGATCAGCGTGGGCAGCGGCGCGTTTTCCCGGGCAGCCAGCGCCCGGTTGATGATCTGGGCCGTATCGGTGCCGCCGGTAAAGGCCACGCCGGTAATGCGCGGATCACCGGTGAGGACGCTGCCTACGGTTTCGCCGTCGCCGGGCAGCAGCTGGACCACGTTGCGCGGCATGCCGGCGGCGTAGAGAAGCTCCACCACGCGGTGGGCAATCAGCGACGTCTGTTCGGCGGGCTTGGCCAGCACCGTATTGCCCGACACCGCCGCGGCGACCATCTGGCCGCAGAAAATGGCCACGGGGAAGTTCCACGGGCTGATGGCGGCGAACACGCCCTTGCCGCCCATCTGCAGGGTGTTGGACTCGCCGGTGGGGCCGGGCAGCTCGATCGCTTCGGCAAAAGTATCCTCGGCGCGCATGGCGTAGTAGCGGCAGAAGTCCACCGCTTCCTTGATTTCATCCACGCCGTCGGTGAGAAGCTTGCCGCCCTCCCGGGAGCACAGCGTCATGAGCTCGGGCATGTGGGATTCCAGCAGGTCGGCAAAGCGGCGCAGAATGGCGGCGCGCTCGGCGGCCGGCGTGGCATCCCAGTCGGCAAACGCCGCCCAGGCGGCATCGAGCGCCTGGGCGGTCTGCTCGCCGGTGACCCACTGGATGCTGCCCAGGCGCTGGCGCCGGTCGAAGGGGCAGGTCACGGCGTGGGTGCTTGAGGCGTTGTCTTCCACCTCGAAGGCCAGCAGCGGCCGGGCGGTGTAGGTTTTATCCATGAACTCGGCCATCTGCTCCATGAGCGGATAGTAATGGCTGCGGATATTGAGGTTGACGCCCCGGGCGTTGGGCCGCCGGGGGCCGTAGAGGTGCTGGGGCAGCGGAATGCGCGGGTTGGAGTAGGCGTCGTGGGCGGCCAGGGTGTCAACGGGGTGTTCGCACAGGGACTCCACGGGTACGTCCGGGTCCACGATCTGGTGGACGAACGAGGAGTTGGCGCCGTTTTCCAGCAGCCGGCGCACCAGGTAGGGCAGCAAATCCTTGTGCGCGCCGACCGGGGCGTAAATGCGGCAGTAGGTGCCCTGGGGGGCACGCTTCAAGGCCGCGTCGTAAAGCGCTTCGCCCATGCCGTGCAGACGCTGGAACTCGAACGCCCGGCCGTGGCGGTTGGCGTGGTCGAGAATGGCGGTGACGGTGTGGGCGTTGTGGGTGGCAAACTGGGGGAAGATGCGCCCCTGGGTATCCTGGGACAGTAAAAACTCCACGCAGGCGAGGTAGGCCACGTCGGTGCCGGCCTTGCGGGTAAACACCGGATAGCCCTCGACGCCCAGCTGCTGGGACTCCTTGACTTCGGTATCCCAGTAGGCGCCCTTCACCAGCCTGAGCGGGATTTCGTCGCCCTGCTGGTCGGCCAGCCGGTTAACGTAGTGCAGCGTGGGCAGCGCGCGCTTGGCGTAGGCCTGCACGACCAGCCCGAAGCGGCCCCAGCCCCGCGCGGCGTCGCTTTCGTAGACCGCGCGGAAGACTTCCAGAGAAAGCTCCAGGCGGTCGACTTCTTCGGCGTCGATGGTGAGCTCGACGTCAAGCTCACGGGCGGTGGTGACAAGGGCGATAACGGTTTCTACCAGCTCGCTGAGAATCTGCTCCCGGCGGCCGAATTCGTAGCGCGGGTGCAGCGCCGACAGCTTGATCGAAACCGACGGCGCCGGCGCTTTATCGCCGATTTTTTGCCGCGCCTGGCCGACGTGGCGGATGGCGTTCTGATAGTCGTTGAAGTAGCCTCGGGCGTCGTCCCGGGTGCGCGCGGCCTCGCCGAGCATGTCGTAGGAGTAGGTGTAGCCCTTGTCAAACAGCGGCTTTGAGCGCTTGAGGGCTTCGTCGATATCGCGGCCGAGCACGAACTGGCGGCCCATGATCTTCATCGCCTCGACCATGGCGCGGCGAATCACCGGCTCGCCCAGACGGTTGACCATGCGGTTGACAAAGCCGGCGGGGTGGCCGTCTCGGGGGTGATCGAGCTTGAGCACTCGCCCTGTGGTTAAAAGCCCCCAGGTCGAGGCGTTGACCAGCCAGGACTCGCTCTTGCCGACGTGGGCGTTCCAGTCGGCGGGGCCGAGCTTGTCCTCGATCAGGGCATCGGCCGTGGCCTTGTCGGGAATGCGCAGCATGGCCTCGGCGAGGCACATCAGCATCAGCCCCTCGTGGGTTTCCAGGCTGTACTGCTGGAGCAGCTCGTCGATGGTATCGACGGCGGTATCCATGTCGCGCACTTCGCGCACCAGCGAAGCCGTATCCTCTTCAATGCGGGTGAAGGTGTCACGGTCGGTATCCAGCAGCTTGACCAGCTCGCGAACAAAACGATCTTCATCAACAATGTAATGCTGGCTGATACGCTCCATCAGCGTATCGGGATCGGTTTGCCAGGTGGCTGAGTCACGCAGTGTCTTGGCATTGAGCATTGAAGTCCCCGAGGAAAGACGGAATGAATCAGGCAGTACGCACGGTGCCGGTAGCGAATGCCGTGGCAGGGCGCAGGCACCGGTTGGCCGGTTAAAGCGCTATTCTTTCATGATACGCGTCCCGAGATGAAGGGCTCTTCAGACTTTAGTGGAGGCGCTGAGACCCCGCCAGCCGGCTGAGGGAAGCGCCGGTCAGGCGTGCTGCAGCGCCATGCGGGCGGAGAGGTGGTCGCGCAGCGCCCGGAGTTCCTCCTGGCCGGTGGCGTTGAGCAGCGGCTTGCCCTGGGCAAGCTGCCAGTGACGGCCGTGCTCTTCCATCAGGCGAGACGCCCGGCGGCGCACGCTTTCCAGGTAGTCATTATGGCGGATCGGGTAGCCGATAAGCGTGTGCCACTCGCTTTCGCTGACTCGACTTTCCAGCGCCTTGTCGAAAAGCTCAAGCAGGTGGTGGGATTCGGTGCGGTAGCGCGGCGTGCGGGTCGTCAGCAAAATTACGACCGTGCTGCCAATCACCAGCAGGCAAACGCCAAATACCAGCAAGTAAAGCGCCATTGAGCGGCTCCCGGCCTGTGCGTAGCGGGTACGCAGCGTGAGTGGATGAAGCGATTGCGCATTATACGCAGACGCGCCCGAGGAGAAAATTTGCCCGTCGGTGAACTTTTATCCCAAGGGCTGTCTGAGTAGGTACCAACAGCATAGCGAGAGCAGTCGCCAAGACTGTTGCCCCGTAACCATTGCTGGACTGGCTTACTGTTTTTTTTGATCCCTTGCTTGCGCTGCCTTCGGGCAGCGCTTTTTTATGGACGGGCTTTGCAGGGCGCCGCACGGCGGCGCCAGGCTTAACGGCCGTGCATGGTGAGCAAGGCCATGAGGACATCGCGCCGGGTCACCATGCCCACCAGCCGTTCCTGCTCAACGACCGGATAGACCTTGGGCTTGGCTCCGAGCATTTCCTGGGCCAGGTCGATGATGCTCTTGTCCGGCGATACGCTCAGCACGTCGCTGCGCATCAGCTCGCTTACCAGCGGCGCTTCGTCGTCGTGGTACACGCTGTCGAGTATCTGGCCGAGCACGTCCTGCTCGGAAATGAAGCCCACCAGGCGGTCGGCCTCGTCGACCACCGGAGCGCCGGGCAGGCGGTGCAGCGTGAGCCCTCGGGCAAGCGTGGTGATGGGGGTGTCCAATGTCACCCGGAAGCAGTCTCGGGACATGATGCTGAGAACCGTTTCCGCAGAGGCCGTTAGCATGACCTTCTCCTATTCTGGTGTCAGAGGGCGTCCGTCGGTTGCAGCGTAGTTGAATAACGTGCTCACGACCGCCATCTTAGACAGTAGCCCATTTCGCAGCCGTTGACTCGGCAGGAGTACGCCCATGGACGCACGCGAGTATTTAAGCCGTAAAGGCGTGGCGCTGGACAGTGATCCGGATCGTACCAACACCCTGGAAGAAAAAGCCTGGGAGCGCGCTCGCCAAGCCGGTCAGCATCGCCCCAAAACGGGGACGCCCCACGACTGGGAAGACTGGGAGCGCTATCACGGCGAGCTGGCCGATGACGCCTCTTCCCTGGAGCAGAAAATCGACCGCGAAGCGCACCGCGAACAGGAGCAGGCCCCGGCCGAGCCGCCGCCGGTAGACAAGAGCCCCAAGGCGGGCGCCAGCGAGACAGCCGGCGCCGAAGCAAAGCCGGCCAGCGCCGCGGTTGGGCACTTTACGCCGCCCGCGCCCGAGCAGCCCGCCGAGCTTGAGATGCCCGACGTGCCCGAAGACCGGGAGCCTGCCGTGCTGAACGCCGCCTATGCTGCCCTTGCGGTGCTGCTGCCGCCGCTGGCCGTGGGGCTTAGCGGCGGCAACGGCCGGCGCGTGGCGATCAGCGCGGCGCTGACGCTGCTGCTGTGGATCCCCGGCGTTATCTACGCCATTGCCTGGCTGCGCCGCCCCTGAGGGCCGCCCTTGAAAACATTGGGACGTGGGGCTCGGGCCGTTATACTCGGGGTAAATATTTTTATTAAAAGAGGTTTACCTTGGGTTATCTTGTCGGCGTTACCGGGCTGTGGGCGTTTTCCTTTTCGTTGATCGGTGCCTATCTGGCCGGCCAGGTCGACAGCTATTTTGCCGTGCTGGTGCGGGTTTCGCTTGCCGCGCTGGTGTTCCTGCCGCTCTTGCGACCCCGCCTGCTGCAGGGCAAAAAACGTCTGGCGCTGATGGCGGTGGGGGCGCTGCAGCTGGGCGTGATGTATCTGTTTTTCTACTCGTCGTTTTTGCTGCTGTCGGTGCCCGAAGTGCTGCTGTTTACCGTGCTGACGCCGCTTTATATCGCGCTGCTCGACGACGCGCTTTTCGGCCGCTTCACGCCGCTTTATCTGCTGACCGCGCTGCTGGCCGTGGCCGGCGCGGCGGTGATTCGCTATGACGGCGTAAGCGGTGACTTCTGGCTGGGCTTTGGCGTGGTTCAGGGCGCCAACCTGTGCTTTGCCCTGGGCCAGGTGGGCTATCGGCGGCTGGCCGCCACGCTGCCGGCGTCGCTTGCCTGGCACAGCGTGTTTGGCTGGTTCTTTCTCGGCGCGCTGGCGGTGGCGCTACCGGCCTTCTGGCTGCTGGGGGATGCCTCGGCGCTGCCGCAAACCTCGACCCAGTGGCTGGTGCTTTTGTGGCTGGGGCTTGCCGCTTCGGGCGGCGGTTACTTTCTCTGGAACCGCGGGGCCGTCAGGGTCAACGCCGGGGTGCTGGCGATCATGAACAACGCCCTGGTGCCGGCCGGGCTAGTGGTCAATCTGCTGCTGTGGAACCGTGAGGCCGAGCTTGACCGGCTGGCGCTGGGCGGGGCGATCATCGCCGCCTCGCTGTGGCTGAACCAGCGGTATTATCACCGCAATCGGCGCCGGCCGGCCGGGCAGGGCGCCGGCCGCGCCTGAACGATTTGCCCGCCGAGGCCGGGGTCGACATAATGCAGGCCGATGTTAACGAGTTGCCTCAATGACTGACACAGCCACTGCTACCGGCGCCCCGGGCTCTCCCGGCGGCGCCCGGCCTTTTACCACCATCGGCCTGATTGGCCGGCTGGGCAGCGACAAGGTCGTCGACTCTTTAAAGCGCCTGATTCGCTACCTTGGCGAGCGCGACTACCGCGTGGTGATCGAGGACCGCACGGCCACGGTGATACCGGACCACGGTATGCCAGAGACCAGCCGCCGGGCGCTGGGCGAGCTGTGTGACCTGGTCATCGTTATCGGCGGTGACGGCAGCCTGCTGGGGGCGGCGCGCACGCTGTGCGAAACCGGCACGCTGCTGCTGGGCGTCAATCGCGGCCGGCTCGGGTTTCTGACCGATATCTCCCCCGCCGAGCTGGAAGAGCGGGTGGGCGAGGTGCTGGCCGGCCACTTCGAGCGCGAAGAGCGCTTTCTGCTGGAAGCCGAGCTTTACCGCAGCGGCGTGGCGGTGGGTCACGGCGAGGCGCTCAACGAGATCGTGGTGCACTCGGGCAAGGCCGTGCGCATGATCGAGTTTGAGCTGTTCGTGGACGGCCAGTTTGTCTACAGCCAGCGCAGCGACGGGCTGATTGTCGCCACGCCCACGGGCTCCACGGCCTATGCGCTGGCCGGCGGCGGGCCGATCATGCATCCGCGCCTGGAAGCGGTCACCCTGGTGCCGATGTTTCCACACACGCTGTCGAGCCGGCCGGTGGTGCTTGACGCCGCCAGCGAAATCCGCATTCACATCGGCGACACCAACCTGGTCTACCCCCACGTCAGCTGCGACGGGCAGACCCGTGCCGTGGCCAAGCCCGACGACGTGCTGGTCATCAGGCGCAAGCCCGAGCGGGTACAGCTGGCGCATCCGCTGGGCCACAATTTTTACGAAGTGCTGCGCAGCAAACTGGGCTGGAGCCACCGGCTGGGAGATTAGACATGGGCATGACCCCGCAGGGCAAGCCGCGGCTGGAAGGCTATGACTTGATCGGCGATGTTCACGGCTGCGGTGCCACCCTGGTGACGCTGTTGGAAAAGCTCGGCTATGAGCGGCGCGGCGGCGTGTATCGCCACCCCCGGCGCAAGGTGATCTTTCTCGGCGATTTGATCGACCGCGGTCCGCGCATCCGCCTGGCGGTGACCGTGGCCCGGCGGATGGTCGAAGAGGGCGAAGCCCATATCGTCATGGGCAACCACGAATATAACGCCCTGGCGTATAGCTACCCGGCACCGCCCGGGAGCGGCAAGCGCTGGCTGCGCGAGCATACTCCGCGCAACAACCGCCTGATCCGCGAAACTCTCGAGCAGTACTACGACTACACCAACGAGTGGGAAGATACCCTGGCCTGGTTCAAGACCATCCCGCTGTGCCTGGAAATCGACGGCATCCGCGTGGTGCACGCCTGCTGGGACCATGCCCTGATCAAGCGGCTGACAAAGCGCCACCCGGATGCCTGCATGGACGACGCCTTTCTGGAAGAGTCCACCGATGCCTCCACCGACGCTTTCGCCATTCTCGACCGGCTGACGCGCGGCGCCAATATACCGCTGCCCCGGGGCATCCAGATCCACTCCGGCGACGGCTTTACCCGCCAAAGCTTTCGCGCCCACTTCTGGAGCGAAGATCCCGTGGTGTGGGGCGACGTGGTATTTCAGCCGGATAATCTGCCCGGCGATCTGGAGTCGCGGCTGCTGGAGCCCGGCGAGCGCCGCCGCCTGAGCTACTACGGCAGCGATCAGCCGCCGCTGTTTATCGGCCACTACTGGTGCGAAGGCGTGCCGTCGCTGCCGACCCACAATATTGCCTGCCTGGACTACAGCGCGGTGAAGTACGGCCGCCTGGTGGCGTACCGCTGGAGCGGCGAGCAGACGCTCAACGCCGACCGTTTCGTATGGGTGCGGGTCCCCCGGGAAGAGAGTCTGCTGTCGGGCTGATCGCCGACTTTACTTTCAGTTACATATTTTCCTGAAACCGGGTGAACTTTATCCGCCGGTGGCCATCTGATTGGGTGTTCCCTTGAATGATCCCTTGCTTTCTCCGGCGGCCTCCACCGCCGGATTTTTTCGTCTGGGCGATCGCTTTTGCTGATCTGCGGCATGAGCCGCTCCGGCGGATGTGTCAAAATGATCCGTAGACATGCCACAAGAGATGTTTCATGCAGCCCGTCATGCTATTGCCCCTCGATGCTGATACCCGGCCGCTTCGCCAGGCCCTCTGGCAGCACCGCATCGGCCACCGCATTACCCGGGAAGACGAAGGACAGCTTCTGTGGCTGGCCGATCCGGCGCATCACGATGCGCTGCAGGAGATGGTCGGTCGCTGGCAGCGCGGCGACTCGCTGACGGCAGCTCCCGAGCGTCGCCAGCCGGGCCGCGTGGCGGGCCTGATGCCGCTGCTCAGGCGCGTTCCGGTCACGGCGGCAACGCTCGGCCTGTGCCTGGTCGTCTTTGCCCTGATCGGGTTTTTGGGCGACTGGCTGATTGTCCAGCTGACCATCGTGCCGATCGGTATCGCCGGCGAAGACCTGGTGTACGGCACGCTGGGTCAGGGGCTTGCCGGCGGCCAGCTGTGGCGGCTGATTTCCCCTGCTTTTTTGCACTTTGGCTGGATGCACCTGATTTTCAACCTGATGTGGGTGTGGTTTTTCGGCCGTCAGGTAGAAGTGCTGCAGGGCAGCCGCTGGATGCTGGCGCTGGTGCTGGTGGCAGGCGTCGGCGCCAATCTGGCCCAGTACGCCACGGGCACGGCGCTGTTCGGCGGTATGTCCGGCGTGGTCTATGCGCTGCTGGGCCACGTTTGGCTCATGTCGCGGCGGGTGCCAAACAGCGGTTTTTTCGTGCCATCCATGCTGGTGGTCTTCATGCTTGGCTGGATGGTCTTCACCATGACCTCCATGGCCGGGCAGGTAGGGTTTGGCAACGTCGCTAACGAAGCCCACCTGGGCGGGCTGCTGGTGGGGCTGGCCACCGGCTGGTTCGCCTCGTCGCGGCGCTGAGCTTTAGGGCTATCGCAGCACTCAAGTTGAGCCGGTCACAGGTCTACGATGGGCGCTATGAATCCCTCCCTGGACGCTACCTGCGCCATCCATGGCGTAGAACCCCTCTTCGACCTGTCCCCGGCTCCTCTGGACATAACCAGCTGCGATAACCTCGGTTTGAACCTGGCACCGGAAGTTTTCTGCCGGGGGCAATGATATCCTGAGGCCGCTGTCGGGTTCGCCGTCTTGGCGAGCGCCGGCGGAAGCCATGACCCGTTCGGAGCCTGCCATGAGTGAAATGACCTTTGAAACAATGATCCGTCAGATGACGCCGACCATCTACGCAAACCTCAAGGAGGCGGTGGCGCTGGGCAAATGGCCGGACGGCAAGCGCCTGACGGCCGAACAGACCGAGCTTTGCCTGGAAGCGGTGATGCGCTACGAAGTGGAGAGCGAGGTCCCTGAAGATCAGCGCGTCGGCTATCTTAGCCGCCGCACCTGCGGCGCCGGCACCGACGGCAGCGGCGTCTCTCCGGCCATGGCTGGCCTTGGCGAGGACGCCACCCGTGGCCGCTAACGACACGGCCGAAGCGCTTGCCGGGGGGCTTGGCAAAATGGCCGCCGCCCCCGACGCTCAGGGGCGAGTGGCGTACCGTCTGCGTGTGGGCGACGGAGAAGCCGGGCTTAATGCGCGCCTCGGCACGCCGCTGCGCCTTGAGTGGCAGGGCGCTATCCACTGCGTTCACTGCGGGCGCCACACCCGCAAAAGCTACGGCCAGGGGCACTGCTACCCGTGCTTCAAGCGCCTGGCGCGGTGCGACATGTGCATCGTCAAGCCCGAGCTGTGCCACTATTTTCAGGGCACCTGCCGCGAGCCCGAGTGGGGCGAGGCGCACTGCTTTACGCCCCACGTGGTGTATCTGGCCAATTCGTCCGGGCTCAAGGTGGGCATCACCCGCAGGACCCAGCTGCCCACCCGCTGGCTGGATCAGGGCGCCATCCAGGGCCTGCCAATTCTGGAAGTGGCCAGCCGCCAGCAGGCCGGGTTTGTCGAGGTGCTGCTCAAGGAGGCAGTCTCCGATCGCACCAACTGGCGCGCCATGCTCAAGGGCGAGGTGGATACCCTCGACCTTTACGCCGAGCGCGACCGGCTGCTTGATTCGTTTGCCTCGGGGCTTGACGCGCTGCGCAAGACCCACGGCGCTGACGCCATTCGCCGGCTGGATGCCGAGGTGCAGACGTTTTCTTATCCGGTCAGGGCGTTTCCTCACAAGGTGGCCTCGCACAATCTGGACAAAACGCCCCAGGTGGAGGGCGTGCTTGAGGGCATCAAGGGCCAGTACTTGATACTCGATACCGGGGTGATCAACCTGCGCAAATACAGCGGCTATCAGGTGCGCGCGATCCTGGCGGGATGAGACGAGCCGGCACGGTGTCACAGGTAACGCTATGCTGAGGGTAACGCTATCTAAGGGTAACGCTGGGCTGTCGGTAAAGAAGCCCCGCCGCGATTCCGGAGACGTTCCATGATGGATAAACAACTGCCCTCAACCCGTACTGCCGAGCTTGACAGCATCTGCTTGAAAGCCGAAGTGCTCCCGGTGATCACCGTCGAACGGCTGGAAGACGCCGTGCCCGTGGCCCGGGCGCTGTTCGCCGGCGGCTTGCACGTACTGGAAGTAGCGCTGCGAAGCGGCTGCGCGCTTGACGCCGTCACGCGCATTCGCGAGGCGCTGCCCGGCGCGAGCGTCGGCGTGGGCACGGTGCTCACCCCGGCCCAGTACCGTCAGGCCGAGCAGGTCGGGGCGGACTTTGTGGCGACGCCGGGCACCACCGATGCGCTTTACCGCTACGGGATAGAAAGCCCGGTGCCCATGCTGCCGGGTATTGCCAGCGTGTCCGAGGTGATGGCCGGCTGGCAGTATGGCTACCGCCGCTTCAAGTTCTTTCCGGCCGAGACCAGCGGCGGAGTGGCTGCGCTCAGGGCGTTCAGCGCGCCGCTTGCCGAGGCGCGCTTTTGCCCCACCGGCGGCATCAGCGTGGATAACGCCGGCGACTATCTGGCGCTGGACAACGTCATGTGCGTAGGCGGTTCCTGGCTTACGCCCAAAGCGCTGATCGACGCCGAAGACTGGGCCAGCATTGAGCAGCTGGCCCGGGAGGCCGCCGAGCGTTTTCACCACTAGGCCCGCGGTTACTATCCGGAGTCGGACACCGTGGGGTAGGGGTTATCGGGCCGGTCGGTGCGCGACAGCGGTAGGCGGCGGGCGCTTTCCTTGGGGCCGTAGTTGTCGGCCAGATAGTCGAGAATGGTAGCTTCGACGTCAGGCTGGAATTCCCACAGCCCCTGGGTGTCCTGCATCCAGCGAATAAGCGACTCCCAGTGGCCGCGCGAGCCGCTGTTCTGGGTGACCAGCCGGGACGAATGGCAAATGGTGCAATTGCCCTTGACCATCTCCCAGCCTTCGGCCTTGATCAGGCCGGTGTCGGCATCGGTTTCCTGGGCCTGGGCGCCGAGCGGAAGGCTGGCCAGCCCGGCCAGCAGGGCCGCCTTGCCCCAACAAGATAAGACACGCATAAAAGCCTCCTAGGCCACCTGGACCGCGATGCGATGGCAGGCGTTGTTGAGATAGCCCTTGGGGTTCCAGCCGGGGACGACCATCGGCTGGGAGCGTCCGTCCTCGTCGGTGGCCCTTGCCCAGATTTCGAAATAGCCCTGCTCGGGGAACTCCACCGAGGTGGTCCAGCGCTGCCAGGCCAGTCGGTTGGGCGCATCTTTCAGGTCGGCTTTCTGCCAAGTGGCGCCGAAGTCGATGGAGATATGCACCTCCTTGACGCTCAGATCGCCGGCCCAGGCGTGGCCGCGCACCGTCATGGGCTCGTCGCGCGACTGCTCGGTACCGGACTCGGGGTAGGTCACCAGCGATTTCACCGGCATCGAGTGGATGGTAACGAAGTCCTCCTCCGGTACTTCGCTTCCCGGCGCTACCGGATGCTTGGGAACGCTGTAGGAAGGCGGGGCCATCTTGGTGCCGTCGTGCTTCTGGTTGCGAATCACGATGCGCTCAAGCCACTTGCCGGATACCGACCCCGGCCAGCCGCCGCAGACCACGCGCAGCGGGTGGCCGTTGAGGTAGGGAATATCCTCGCCGTTCATCGCCCAGGCAATCAGCGACTCGTCTTCCAGCGCCTTGTCGATGGGCACGCCCCGGGAAATGGGGTCCCGATCCGGATCGCCGCTGGCGTGGGCGTCAGCGCCGTAGTAGCCGGTGTAAACGGCGTCGTCGGCGATACCGCAGGCTTCCAGCACGTCGCGCAGGCGTACCCCGGTGAAGGTCGGGCAGGCGACTGCGCCGGTGGTCCACTGGTTGCCGCTGGCCGAGGGCACGTATTCGTGGCGGCCGTTGCCGCCGCACTCGACGGTGAGCTGATAGGTATGGTGCTCGAAACGCTCCTTGAGCTCGGCGATGGTAAAGCTTTGCGGGTTTTTGCACGACTCGCCGCCGATTTCGAGCTCCCAGCTGTCGACGTCGATATCCTCAACGGCCGGCGGTATACCGTTGTTGCGCACGAACATGTGCTTGGCCGGGGTAACGTCGTCGTCGAGCAGGTGGGGCGGCGTTTCGGCGTTGATCGGCCGGTCGTTGAGTACGGTCAGGCCGTCCTTGCCTTCCAGGTTGAACGACTCGTCGCTCTGGGCCAGCGCTGCCGGAATCAGGCCGCCGGGCATGCGGTCGGCAAAGGGGATCGAGCCGCCCACCGCAGCGGCCATGGCCAGCAGGCTTGAACGCTTCAAAAAGCCGCGGCGGCTGGTGGGGTCGACCTCACGATCCCAAAGCTGCTTGTCGGCCGCTTCGGGGTCTTCGGCATAAAGCTCGTGGATGCCGCGGATCTTGGCGTCATCAGAGGGGCGTTTCTTCATGGCAAATTTCCTGGTTTGCCCGCCGGCCGGCGGAGTCAGCGGCAAGCAGGACGCGTTGATGCTCCTATATCTGTCAAGTCGCGTATTCAGCTACTTTGGGGCCATACCGTAGGAGACGATAAACCTCACGAATGATGTAACGCTTGAGGCACCTGACAATGTCACGTTTCGTCTTGCCTTCTGCGGTCCTTCGCGCAACGTACACCTTAGTTGGCTCGTGGCCTCGCATTCGCACAATCGCCGCGCGATAGATGGCAGCATTGAGCTGTCTGTGTCCACCCCTGTTGATTCTATATCGGCCTGATGTCATGCCTGATGAGGCGGGAATAGGGCTAATGCCGGCCAGCTTTGCCAATGCCGCCTCGGATTTGATCCTTTCAGGATTATCTCCCACAACAATCAGTATTTCTGCTGCCGTGTGAGTGCTGATGCCATACGACTCGACCAGCTGCGGTACGGCTTCTTGGACAAGGTCATAGATCATTTTATTCAATGCACCGGCTTCCTCATCCAGAGAAATCCAGCGCCGAGACAGGGAACGAAGCGTATGTTTAATGCTATCTGTCGTATTCTCCAACAAGCTGGGACGTAGCCTGGAAAATTTGTGTGCAAGCGCCAATGGCGTTTTCGCTTCAGCGCTAGCCCGGACATCGTCTGGTGCATGAACCAGCATGGCCTTCAGGGTCACCATGGCCGCTGTACGGGCTTTGACGGCCGTATCATAAGCCACCTTCAGCTGCCGAACCATTTCAGCAGTGCCATCGGTCACCTTGGGTATAGCGGTTGCCGTTCTGGACAGAACAGCACGGGCGGCATTCTCGGCGTCTAGGGTATCGGATTTTCCATTCAGCCGCCTGAGACGGCGATTGGGGCGACTCACCTCGATGACCAACGTGTCATGCCGGCGAATGAAGGAAGTCAGAGCGGCGCCGTAGGAACCGGTGCCTTCCACACCAAAGGCCAGGATTCGACCAAAAGAGCGTGCCCAGGCCAGCAGCTTTTCAAAGCCGTCACGGTCCGCCGTAACTGAAAGCGTTGATCGTAGGCCAGCGGTTGTATCTACAACGGCAGCAACATGGATATGCTTATGCGTATCCACCCCAACGACGATATGGCCGGAAGGTGCGATATCAGGTAACTGTAAAGCCGTCATGTCAGCCTCTGAGTATGTCGAGTTATGGTCTCCAGAATCGGCCAAGTGGACAGGACTGTCATGAGAGTATATGCCTTCAGGCTCCTATTAAGTCACAGCTTCGCCATACTGGATCAGGTGCCCGGTCCGGAGCTGACAGATCAACGCCAAGGCATGCAACGGCCAATCATTGCAAGAGTCAAGCCACCAAGACCAGGTCTTCCGGATCGATTATGAATCCGACGTATAAAGACTGACAGTCATTGTCGTTTAGCATCAAGGGTTATGCTCCGCTTATTAATAAGCTGGGATATTGCGTGACCAGAGTCAAGGCGTGCCGGGCTGGGTAGGCACCGCCGGCTTTGCTATGCTGAGCGCCGTTTTCTCGCCCGCCCGGAGCCCGCCATGCCCCCTTTATCCGCTGCGCCCGCGATCAAAGCGCTGGCCGCGCGCGTTCGCCCCGTCAACCGCCGGGCCGCAAACGCTACCCGCGCCTACCTGGATACGCTGACCAAGCCCCCGGGCAGCCTTGGCCGGGTGGAAGCCCTGGCCGTCCAGTTGGGTGGAATCATCGGCCAGACCAGCGACGTTAGCCCGCCGGCCTGCATTGTCTTTGCCGCCGACCACGGCGTGGCCGCCGAGGGTGTGTCGGCCTTCAGCCAGGACGTCACCGCGCAGATGGTCGCCAACTTTGCCGCCGGCGGCGCGGCCATCAACGTCTTTGCCGGGCGGATCAACGCGCGCGTCGAAGTGGTCGACGTCGGCGTAGCCGGCGACGTGGAGGCGCCGGGCGTGGTCAACGCCAAGGTGCGCCGGGGCACGGCCAGCATGCTCCGCGGCCCGGCCATGAGCCGGGAAGACGCCGAGGCCTCCCTTGACGCCGGCGTTCAGGCCGCCGGCCGGGCGCTTGATGCCGGCTGCCGCTGCTTGATCGTGGGCGAAATGGGCATTGCCAACACCACGGCGGCAAGTGCCGTGCTGGCGGTACTGAGCGGCCAGCCGGCAGCGCACCTGGTAGGGACAGGCACCGGCATCCGCCGCGAGACGCTGGCGCACAAGATCAGCGTGATCGAGCGCGCCGTTAACGCTCGCCCGGTGGATCCTCGCGAGCCGCTTGAAGTGCTGGCAAGCGTGGGCGGGCTGGAAATTGGCGCCATGGCCGGCGCCTACATCGCCGGTGCGGCGCGGGGCGTGCCCTGCGTGGTCGACGGCTTTATTGCCACCGTGGCTGCTCTGCTTGCCGCCAGGCTGTGCCCCGAGGTGCGCGGCTATCTGATCTTTGGCCACCGCAGCGCAGAGCCCGGCCACAACGTCGCCTTGGAAGCGCTGCACGCCGAGCCGCTGCTGGCGCTGGGCATGCGCCTGGGCGAGGGCACCGGGGCGGCGCTGGCGTTTCCGCTGCTGGACGCCGCCTGCGCCATGCTTCGCGACATGGCGACGTTCAGCGACGCCGGCGTGGACGACAGCCGCTCGTGACTCCGAGCGCTGAGGACGCTGCGCCGGCCGTGCGCCTGGCCTTTAGCGGCGGGCTTGAAGGCCGTTTTACGCCCGGCTGTATCCACCTGCGCGCTGACGCCCCGCTTGCCACGCTAAGCTCCGCGCTGGTGGGCGGCGGCGTTGGCACGAGGGGGGATTTCTGCAACTTCTACGTGGACAAGGACTACGCCGGCCGCGCGCCGGCGGACGACCTTGCCCGCTGGATTGCCGGACGTAAGATAAATGCAGACGGCGCGGTAGCGATGATGACCGCGGTGACGCTTGAGCACGCCGCGATGCACAGCGCCCCGCTTGGCAATCGGGAAAACGCCGTGCTGGCGCTTGCCACCGCGGGCAGCGGCAACGCCGTGGATATTACCGCCGCGGGCGCCGATCCGCGGCTGGTGGCCGGCACGATTAACGTATTCGTGTTTATCGATGCCCACCTGACGCCGGGGGCGCTGGTCAACGCCTGCCTCTCGGTGACCGAGGCCAAGGTAGCGGCCCTGAGCGATGAAAACGTTATGGATGCCCACAGCCGCACCCCGGCCACCGGCACCTCCACCGACTGCGTAAGCATTGCCGCCACCCAGCGCGGCGCACCCACGCCCTACGCCGGCTCCGGCACCGAGCTTGGCCGCGCCGTTGGCCGCACCACGTACCGCGCCGTGCGCGAGTCTTTACAGGCAGGCAACGGCGAGGAGCGCGGACGATGATGCTGGGTATCGCCCTGACCGCGCTTGCGGCCGCCGCCGTGGCGGTGGATCTCGCCGTGGGCGACCCGCGCCGGTTAACCCATCCGGTGGTGCTGATCGGACGGCTGATCGGCGCGCTGGAGGCCCGCCTCAACCGTGGCACCGCCCGCGCCCGCCGGCGGGGTGGTCTTGCCACCGTGCTGGTAACGGTAGCAAGCACCTTCGCGGCGACGTGGCTTGTGTGCCGGGGGCTTGGTGCGATTCACCCCTGGCTGGGAGTTGCCGCGGAGCTGTGGTTGGTCTCGACCGCGATAGCCATCAAGGGGTTGGGAGACGCCGGCCGCGCCGTGGCGGTACCGCTATCCCGGGGCGATTTGCCCGCGGCGCGTTCAGCCCTTGGCCGAGTGGTCGGGCGCGATACTCACAGCCTGAATGAGGCCGACGTTGCCCGCGGCGCGGTGGAAACCGTCGCCGAAAACACCGTGGACGGCATTACCGCGCCGCTGCTGTTTGCGCTTTTGGGCGGCGCGCCGCTGGCGCTGGCCTACAAGGCAGTGAATACGCTCGACTCCATGGTCGGCTACCGTACCCCGCGACACGAGGACTTCGGCCGCGCCGCCGCCAAACTCGACGACGTCGTCAACTGGCTGCCGGCGAGATTTACCGCGCTGTGCTTTTGCCTGGGCGGGCGCCGTACTTGGCAGGGCGCTTGGCGGGGCACGCGACGGGATGCCCCCAGGCACGCAAGCCCCAACGCCGGCTGGCCCGAGGCCGCGGTGGCGCACCGGCTGGGCATTGCGCTTGGCGGGGTGAGCCGCTACCAGGGGGTGATGTCCCGCAGCGCGACCCTGGGCGAGCCGAGAGAAACGCCCAATGCCGGCCATATTCACCGCGCCATTGCTCTGATGCACGCGGCCTGGGCGCGGTTTTTTGCCCTGGCGGCGGCAGTGATGATCGCCGCTGCGTGGCTGTTAAAAACGGGAGGTATCGGCTAATGGAGCCAGCCAATCGGGAAGACGCCAGCCCGTGGCCCCGCCACGGCGGGCAGGCGAGGGCGCTGCTTGCGCGCTTCGGGCTGCCGCCGGATCATTCCTTTGAGGACTTTAGCGCCAACCTCAACCCGCTGGGCCCGCCCGGCTGGGTGCCGGCGTGGCTTGAGCGCCACCTAAGCGAGCTTAGCCGCTACCCGGACGTGGACTATGTGGAAGCCCGTGCGGCGATTGCCGCCCACCACGGCGTAAGCCGTGACCAGGTGCTTGTGACCAACGGCGGCGGCGAGGCGATTTTTCTCGCCGCGGGGCTCTGCGCCGGCGGCCGTGCGGGGGTATTTGCCCCCACCTTCAGCGAGTACGCCCGAGCGCTTGCCGGGGTAGGGGCCGAGGTGCGCGAGATAGCGCCTGCCGACCCCCTCGACGATCTCGACGCGGTATTTCTCTGCCGGCCCAACAACCCCGACGGCCGGCTGCTGCCGCTTTCGGAAGTGGAGACGCTGCTCGCCCGGGCCGCGGCGGTAAACTGTCGGTTAATCGTCGACGAAGCCTTTATCGACCTGACTACAGATAACGCAGACGCCAACGCGCTGCCGGCGCGGCTGGCCACGCACCCGCAACTGATCCTGCTGCGCTCGATGACCAAGTTCTATACTCTGCCCGGGCTGCGGCTGGGCTACGCGCTGGCAAGCGAGGCGCTGATTGCCGCCATGGCCCGCCGCCAGCCGCCCTGGAGCGTCAATCAGCTGGCCGCGGGGCTTACCGCGCCGCTGCTGGCCGACACGGATTTCGCCGCCCGCACTCATGCCTGGCTGGCAGTAGAGCGTCCGCGCATGCAGGTAGCGCTTGAGCGCCGCGGGCTTGAGGTCGCACCCGGCGAGACCTGCTTTTTTCTGCTGCGCCCGAACCTTGAGGCTCGACGGCAGGGGCTTGACGCCGAGGCGCTGCTGGAGCGGCTGCTGCGCGGCGGAATTCTTGCCCGCCATACCCACGGCTATGCCGGGCTTGACGGCGGATGGCTGCGCCTTGCCCTGCGCGACAAGGATGCTAACAATCGGCTGCTCAAGGTGCTCGATGATTGTCTTCGTTAGCGGCGGGGCGCGCTCGGGCAAAAGCGCGGTGGCTGAGGCCGCGGTGCTTGAGGCTGCCGGCCCCGCGACGCCGTATTACGTTGCCACGGCGAGGGTCAGCGACGCAGAAATGGCCGCGCGGGTAGCCCGCCATCAGCGCTCTCGGGGCGAAGGCTGGGTAACGCTGGAAGCGCCGCTTTCGCTTGCCTCGGCAATAGCCCGGGTGCCCGCCGGCGGCGCGGCGCTAATTGACTGCCTGACGCTATGGGCAAGCCAGGTGCTTTATCCGCAGAAAGATAATGTTGAGCACCCAACGCCCGAGCAGGCGCTGGCGGAACTGGCCGAATGCCTGTGCGCCGCCCGCCGGCGTGGGATTACTTTGGTCGTGGTCTCCAACGATCTTAACGAGGCGCTTTTGCCCGATAGCCCCGAAGTGTGGCGCTACGTGGACTTTTTACAGCGGGCGCACCGGCTGGTGGCCGCCCGTGCCGACTCGGTTGTTGAGGTGGTGGCAGGCCGGCGCATCGAATGGAAGCCCGCCCAGCGTGCCTTGAAAAATGCCGTCTCAGGAGACGCTAAGCGATGAAAAATGCCGCCTTCGGGCTGATACTCGCGCTGCAGTTTCTCACCCGCATCCCCGTGCCCGTGACCTGCCCCTGGACGCCCGAGACCCGGCGCTTTGCGGTTCGCGCCTATCCGCTGGTGGGTATGCTGTTGGGCGGCGCGCTGGCGCTGGCGGCGTACCTGCTGACCGAGATATTCCCCGCCACCCCCGCGCCGCTTACGGCCCTGGTGCTGCTGAGCCTCTGGGTCGGGCTTTCCGGCGGGCTGCACCTAGACGGCCTGATGGACATGGCCGACGCCCTGGGCAGCAACCAGCCGCTGGAGCGCCGCTTTGCCATCATGCAGGACCCCCAGGTGGGAAGCTTCGGCATGCTCGCGCTATTTTTTCTGCTGGCGTGGAAGGGCGTGCTGCTGTGGGCGCTGGTGGAACACGGCGCCCCCGTGGGCTGGCTAATCGCCGTGCCGGCGCTGGGTCGCTGGCTCGGCGCGGCGTCGCTGGCCCTTATCCCCTGCGCCAAGCCCAGCGGGCTGGCGCACGCCTGGCAGCGCTCGCTTACCCCGCTGGACGCCGCCCTTGGGCTTGCCGCGCCGCTTGTGCTGGCGCTTGTCTGGCCCGGCGTGTGGCTGGCGCTTTTGGCCGCGGGGCTTTATTTTCTCGTCGCGCGTGCCGCGCTCAAGCGCTGGTTTGGGGGCATTACCGGTGATTTGGCCGGTGCGATGATCGAAGGAGGAGAGCTATGGCTGTTGCTGTGTCTGTGGAGCTGGTGGCAGTTCGCCACGGCATGACCGCCTGGAACCTGGAGCGACGCTACCAGGGCCAGCGCGATATTGCGCTGAAATTTCCCGAGGCTGAAGCGGCGCTTGAGCGGTTGCGCATTGGCCTTGAAGGTGAACGCTTTGCGCTCATCTACTCAAGCGATTTGACCCGCTGCCGCCAGACCCTTGAGTGGACCGGCGCGGCTGAAACAAACGGCGTGACGCCCGCTTTCGAGCCGCGCCTTCGCGAGATCGACTTCGGCGACTACGAGGGCAAGACCTACGACGAACTCAAGGACCGGCCCGACTACCGCGCCTGGATCGATAGCGTCGGCGAGCAGCGCATCCCCGGCGGCGAGAACGGCGCCGACCTGCGCGCCCGGCTGGACGACTGGTTAACGGACGTGGCCAAAGCGGCGGTCGAAGCGGGCGGCTCGGCACCGATAAAGGTGCTCGCCGTAGCCCACGGCGGGGTGATCCGCGAGCTGCGCCGGCGCTTTGAAAGCGTCGCGTTCTGGGACGCCACCGTGCGCCAGGCCGAAGGGCGGCGCTGGCAGCTGAACTATTCCCCCGAGGCAAATAAAAAGGGAGACGACCCGTGGCAGTGCAGCTGTTCCTCGGCGGTGCCCGCGCCGGCAAGCGCGACGCCGTAGCCGCCCGCTGGCCGAGCGCCCGCTGGCACAAGCTTGTGCCCGGCGAGACGCTTGCCGACTGGGCCGGCCAGGATGCGACGGACACGCCCACGGTGCTTTACGGCGTCCTCGTCTGGCTTGAAGACGCGCTTGCCGGAAGCGATGACGACGACGCCCTGCGCCGGCAGTGGCAGGAAGCGCTTGATGCGCTCGACGCGCGGTTTAATGCCGCGCCGCTGATTATCATCGGCCACGAAGTGGGCAGCGGCATTGTGCCCATGGAGCGCCTTGAGCGCCGCCTGCGCGACATGAACGGCTGGTTCAATCAGGACGTCGCCGCGTGCGCCGAGCGCGTATGGCAGGTGCGCCATGGGCTGGTCATGGCGCTGTAGGTACTCCCTTCGGCAGCGTTGCGTTACCGCGCGCAAATTGCTAGCTTACGCGCACTCTCAGGTGCCAGCCGCGTGATATTCGCGGCGGTGAAACGGGAAGTCGGTGCCCAATCCGACGCTGCCCCCGCAACGGTGATCGAGACAGCCGCTACGCAAGCCACTGCGCCGCTTTTATCCCCACAGGATAAAACGCGCGGGAAGGGCGTGGCGGCATAAAGGCCAATAGCCCGCCAAGAGCGCAACGCCTTTTGCTCGTCAGCCCGGAGACCGGCCTGAGCACACTGACCCACGCAATAGTGGGCAGAAAACAGGCCGTGGCGCGGTGGGCGTTGGCAGGCGGACCGGGCGCGCTCGCGCCGACTCCCTCTGCGTTATCTCCCTCTCTCCGCTCGCTCGGCATAAAAAACGCTACCCCCGTGCGGGTGAGCACGATGAGCAAGGGAACCTTCATGTCCAACCGTCTTTTCCTGTCTAACCGTTTTTCCGCCGGCAAAACGCTTGTGCCTTTCGCGCTGGCCGCATTGCCGCTGGCCGTTTCTGCGCAAACCCCGTCTATCTCCGAGCAGCCCGACCAGGCCGCTGCTGATACGCTAAACCCGGTCGTGGTCACCGCCACCCGCGCGCCGCGCACCGCCAATGAAACGCTGTCGTCGGTCACCGTTCTCGACGAAGCCACCCTGCGCCGCCAGGACCCGACCGAGCTGACCGACCTGCTGCGCGGCCAGCCGGGCGTCGACGTTAAAACCAACGGCAGCTTTGGTAAAACCAGCATCGTCTATCTGCGCGGCACCTCGAGCGGCTCCACGCTGTTCATGATCGACGGCATCCGCCTGCGCTCGGCGACGCTGGGCTCGCCGAGCTACCAGTACCTTGATCCGCGCATGTTCAACCGCGCCGAAGTGGTGCGCGGTCCGCGCGGCAGCCTTTACGGCGCCGATGCGGTGGGCGGGGTAATTCAGCTGTTTACCCCCCAGGGCGAAAAAGCCGGCCCCCAGCCGCGTATTTCCGTGGGCGGCGGCTCGTTCAACACCCGCCGAGTCAGCGCCGGCATCAGCGGCAAGAGCGATTCGGGTCAGAACGGCACCACCCGCTACAGCTTCGCCGGCAGCCACTTTGCCACCGACGGCCAGCCGGTGCGCCGGGGCGGCGAGGACATGGGCTACGACAACACCTCGGCGCTGGCGCGGGTGTCCCACACCTTCAACGACGGCTCCGAGATCGGCGCGCTGGCGCTGCGTGCACGCGGCAACACCGAGTTTGACGCCAGCGGTGACAAGGCCGACACCGACTACGTACAGCAGGTCGCCGGCGTGTACGGCGAGCTGGCTCTGAGCGACGATTTTCGTACCCGCCTGACCTTGAGCGAGGCCCGGGACGAAACCGAGACCGAGTATTACGCCAGCGAATACACTACCCAAAGCCGCACCGTACGCTGGGAAAATACGCTGGACGTGGGGTATCACCAGTTTATTGCCGGTGCCGAATACCGCGACGACAGCGTGGAAGACAGCGATACCGGCTTTGGCACCTACGAGGTGGAAAGCCGCGATAACAAGGCGGTGTTTACTCAGGCACTGCTGGATTTCGCCCCGCTGACCGTGCAGGGCAGCCTGCGCTTTGACAACAACGAAGCCTACGGCGAAGAAGTCACCGGCGGGCTGGCGCTGGGCTACGCGCTGGATGATCACCACACCGCGCGTGCCAGCTACGGCACTGCCTTCCGCGCGCCGACGTTCAACGACCTTTACTACCCGGATTACGGCAACTCCGATCTGGAAGCCGAAACCTCCAAAACCGTTGAGCTGGGCGTACGCGGCCAGTACACAAGCTGGTTCTGGGACGCGGCGATTTACCAGACCGAGATCGACAACCTGATTTCCGGGCAAACGTCCGCCTTCAACACACCCGAGGCGCGCATTCGCGGGGCCGAAATCGCAAGCGGCGTCGAGATCGACGGCTGGACCGCCCAGGCGGCGCTGACCTACCTTGAGCCGGAAGACAAGGACACCGGCAACCGCCTGGCCGGCCGCGCCAGCGAGAGCCTGCGGCTGGATCTGGACCGCGAGCTGGGCGAGTGGTCCGTAGGCGGCTCCTGGGTAGCGCAAAACCACCGCTACGCCGATGCGGCCAACGACGAGCGCCTGGCCGGCTACGGCATCGTCAACCTGCGCGCCGGCTGGGCGTTTGCCCCCCTGTGGCAGGCCCGGGTCACGCTGGATAACGCCTTTGATAACGACTACGCCACCACGCGCTTTTCCAACGGCGACGACTACCTGAACGCCGGCCGCGCCGCCTACCTGAGCGTGAGCTTCGGTGCGCAGTAAGCGCTTAAGGCGCGGAGCAGGGCCGCTGGCAGCGGCGGCCCTGGCGTGCGCGTTCGTCACCCAGGGCGCCTTCGCCGGGGCGGATGCTAAGCCCTGCGCGGTGGACGATCTGGAGCGCGAGGTCTGCCTTGACGCGCCGGCCCAGCGCATTGTGGCGCTTTCTCCCGGCGCTACCGAGCTTGCCTTTGCCGCCGGCGCGGGGGATGACGTGGTCGCGGTGGTGGAACACAGCGACTACCCCGCCCGCGCTCGCAAGCTGCCCTCGGTGGGGGATTACAGCCGCATCGATCTGGAAGCGCTGGTAGGGCTTGGGCCGGATCTGGTGATCGGCTGGGAAACCGGCAACCCGGGCAAGCAGCTGGAAACGCTGGAGTCGCTGGGCACCAAGGTGTTCTACATTGAGCCGCGCACGGTCGACGGCGTGGCCGCAGCCCTGAACCGCCTGGGCCGGCTTGCCGGCAGCGAAGATATTGCCGAGCAGGAAGCCGAGGCGTTTCTCGCCGGCATGGCCAAGCTCAAGGCCCGCTACGCCGAGCGCGCGCCGGTGCGCGTGTTCTACCAGGTGTGGGACGCGCCGCTGATGAGCCTCAACGACGAGCACCTGATCGGCCGCGCGATTACCGACTGCGGCGGAGTTAACGTGTTTGGCGAGCGCCCCCGGCTGGTGCCGCGGCTTGACGATGAAGCGGTGCTTGCCGCCAACCCCGAGGTGATCATCACCGGCAGCAGCGATGCCTCAAACGGCGACGAGGAGAACGCTCGCCACCAGTGGCTTTCTCACTGGCAGCAGTACTCGAGCATGGCCGCGGTTCAGCGGGAGAGTCTTTACACCGTGCCCGCCGACCCGCTGGTGCGGCCCACCCCGCGCTTTTTGCAGGGCGCGCAAAGCCTCTGCGAGCGCATCGACCAAGCCCGTAAAAACCAACCCCGTGAGGGCGGCTCCAAGTAATGCGGCGTACGGGCAGCCAGGCAAGCTTGCCGCTGGTACTACTCACACTTGGCGCCGTTGTCGCCCTTGGCCTGTCGCTGGGCGTAGGCAGCGCGTCGATCTCGCTGGACCAGCTCCGCGCGATTGCGCTGGGCGAGGGCGACGCGCTGGCGCGCACCATGGTGCTGGAGCTGCGCCTGCCCCGGGCGCTGTCCGCGTTCGCCGTGGGCGGGCTTTTGGCCGTGGCCGGAGCGCTGATGCAGGTGCTGTTGCGCAACCCGCTGGCCGATCCCTACGTGCTGGGTATTTCCGGCGGCGCGGCGATTGGCGCGCTGGGGGCGATGATGCTGGGGCTGGGCGGTTTGTTGGCCTCCACCTCGGCCTTCGGCGGTGCGCTTTTTTCCACGCTTTTGGTGTTTGGCCTGGCCCACGGTCGCGGCGGCTGGTCGCCTACGCGGCTGCTGCTCACCGGCATTGTGGTGGCCTCGGGCTGGGGCGCGCTGATTACGCTTATGCTTTCCATGACGCCGGCGGAGCGCCTGCCGGGCATGCTCTACTGGCTGATGGGCGATCTTTCCTACGCTCGTGAGCCCGGACTGCCGCTGGCGCTGTTGGCGGTGACCTGCCTGGGGCTTCTGCCGCTGGGGCGCAGCCTGAACGTGCTGGCCCGGGGGGCCAATCAGGCCGCCGCGCTGGGCGTGGATGCGCGCCCGATTGAGTGGGGCATCTACGCCATCGCCAGCCTGCTCACCGCCGTGGCCGTGGCCACCGCCGGCAGCATTGGCTTTGTGGGGCTGGTGGTGCCGCACATGCTGCGCCTGGTGCTGGGCAACGACCAGCGTATTGCGCTGCCCGCCTGTGCGCTGGCCGGCGGCACGCTGCTGCTGCTGGCGGATACGCTGGCGCGCACGGTGATCGCCCCGGAGCAGCTGCCGGTGGGCGTGATTACCGCGCTGCTCGGCGTGCCGACGTTTCTGTTTCTGCTGTATCGGAGCGGGCAATGAGCGTTCTTGCCGCGCGTGACCTGTTTATCGACGTGCCCGGCCGCCAAAGCGGCCAGGCGCTGAACTTCGCCGTTGAGCCGGGGCAGGTGTGGGGGGTGCTTGGCCCCAACGGGGCGGGCAAGACCACGCTTCTGCATACCCTGGCCGGCCTGCATCCGCCCCTGGCCGGGCAGGTCATCCTGGACGATGCCTCCCTTGCGCGCATGCGCCGCCGCCGGGTGGCGCAAAAGCTGGGGCTGGTGTTTCAGGAGCGGGTCGACGGCTTTCCCTCAACGGTTGAAGAAACCGCGATGCTCGGCCGGCATCCGTACTTGTCCTACTGGCAGCGGGAAAGCGCCGAGGATATAGACCGCATGCAGGCGGCCCTTGAGCGGCTGGACGTGGCGCACCTGAGGCAGCGGCCGGTGGGTACGCTCTCCGGCGGCGAGCGCCAGCGGGTGGCGATTGCCACGCTGTTGACCCAGGATCCCGCGGTGTGGCTGGTAGACGAGCCCACCAACCATCTGGACCTGCACCACCAAAGCGCGGTGATGGCGCTAATGCGCGAGCAGGCCGCCTCGGGGCGTGCGCTGATGCTGTGCCTGCACGATTTGAACCTGGCCGCCCGCTGGTGCAGCCACGTGCTGCTGCTCTACCCGGACGGCGAGGCCTGCTGGGGCGCGGCCCGGGATATGCTGGAACCCTGCGCGCTTGAGCAGCTTTACCGCCAGCGGCTCAAGGTAGTGGAAGTGGACGGCGCGCCGGTATTCGTGCCGGTGAACGACTGACGATGCCCTGGTTCGTCGGCATATTTATGGAAGGATTTTCCATAAACGCGATATGGGCTATCATGGCGCATTGTTTATGACAGACGATTCATGACACACGGTTCGTGACCCATAGCAGGAGAACATTATGAGCTTTTACGTTTACCTTTCCGGCGAGATCCACACCGACTGGCGTGACGAAATCCAGCGCGGCGCCGAAGCCGCCGGCCTGGACGTGGTATTTACCGCGCCGGTCACCGACCACGACGCCAGCGACGCCGCCGGCGACCATCTGGGCGCCGAAGACAAGCAGTTCTGGCGCGATCACCAGTCGTCCAAGGTTAACGCCATCCGCACCCGCACGCTGATCGAGCAGAGCGACCTGGTCGTCGTGCGCTTCGGCGACAAGTACAAGCAGTGGAACGCCGCCTTCGACGCCGGCTACTGCGCCGCACTGGCCAAGCCCTACATTACCCTGCACAGCGAAGACATCGTTCACCCGCTGAAAGAAGTCGACGCCGACGCCCAGGCCTGGTGCACCACCACCGACCAGGTCGTGGAAATCCTGCGCTACGTGCTCAAGGCCTAAGCATGGCTTAAGCCTTTTCGGCTTGCGTAACGTCAAAAAGCGCCCCGCGGGGCGCTTTTTTTGTGATAGCTGACTGGCCTGCCAGGCCGCCATATTTTCCATGTGTCATCGCGAGCTGGCGAAGCGATCTCGGGGTTCTCACCAGCGGCATGGTAAGGAGATCGCCACGCTTCGCTCGCGATGACACGAATAGAAAGTATCGTGCGAGTAAGCCAAGGATTTGCTATCTACGCGCTCTTCACGCCGGTCTTTTCCCTGGCCTTGCGCGTGGCGGGCTGGTCTTCCCGCGGGTCGTTGAGGAAGGCTTCCAGCGAGTCGTCCATCGCATCCAGCCAGCGGGTGTGGTGGGCCGGGGCCTGGGTGCCGGTCATCAGCGAGCGGTAGGAGCGGTCGCGGAAGCTCATGATGCCCGCGTGCTTGTCGCGCTCCCAGGCGAGGAACGTCTGGTTGACGCCATCGATGTCAAAGCTCGGGTAGTCGGTCTGCTCAATCAGGCGGCGCACGTAGTCGCCCTGAAAGCGGATCATCGCCTCGTTGTCGTCGAGCGCCTCTTCCCGGGCGCGCCACTCGGCGCTGTCACTTTGCATCGCGGCTTTTTCCGGCAGGCTGATGCGGCCGAGAATCACGTCGCGCACGAACCACGCCTGGGCGTCGAACATGTTGAAGGTGTACCACTGATCCTGCATGCCCAAATAGAACATCCTGGGATTGTCTTCCCAGACCACGCCCTGGTAGAGGTTCAGCGGCCACAGGCGGTTGTTGGTTTTCAGCCGCAGGCTGTCCGGCAGGAAGGGGAAGTGGTGCAGGTAGCCAGTGCACAGAATGATCGCGTCGACGCGCTTGCGGGTGCCGTCGATAAAGTGCGCGGTATTGCCGGAGACGTAGTCCAGCAGCGGCTTTTCTTCCCAGTTCTCGGGCCACTCAAAGCCCATGGGGGCCGAGCGGTAGCTGGTGGTAATGCTGCGCGCGCCGTACTTGTAGCACTGGGAGCCGATGTCTTCGGCGGAGTAGCTGGAGCCGATCAGCAAAAGGTCCTTGCCGTGAAATTCCAGCGCGTCGCGGAAGTCGTGGGCGTGCAGCACCCGGCCGTTGAAGTCGCTAAAGCCTTCAAACTCGGGCTTGTTGGGCGTGGAGAAGTGCCCGGATGCAACGATGACGTGATCAAAGGTGGATGACTCCACCACGTCGGTATTGTGGTCGTGTACGGTCACGGTAAACAGGCCGCTGGCGTCGTCAAAGCTTACGTTGCGCACCGGGCAGTTAAAGCGAATGAAACGGCGCACGTCGGCCTTTTCCACGCGGCCCTTGATGTAGTCCCAGAGCACGGCCCGGGGCGGGTAGGAGGCGATGGGTTTGCCGAAGTGCTCTTCAAAGCTGTAGTCGGCAAACTCCAGGCATTCCTTGGGGCCGTTGGACCACAGATAGCGGTACATGCTGCTATGCACGGGTTCGCCATGGTTATCAAGGCCGGTCTGCCAGGTGTAGTTCCACTGGCCGCCCCAGTCGCTTTGGCGCTCAAAGCACACAAGCTCGACCGCTTCGGCGTCTTGCTCGGCGGCGGACTGGAAGGCTCGCAGCTGGGCCAGGCCGCTGGGGCCAGCGCCGATAATGGCAACGCGTTGGGTCATATCATCATGCTCCGGTCTGGCTGACGCCGGGCAGGCTCAACGCGCTGCGCGGGGGTGTCAGCATTGGCTGGATGTCATGGACGCCCGACGGCCGGCCGCGCAGAAAATACGCGCAGGCGCGGCCAATCGCAGGCCTGTCCGGCCCGGACGGAAGTGACCGCAAGATGCAAGGCATGGTGAGGCTTGCAGGAGGGGGCGATGCTGCGTCTGGCAGCACGCCGGGAAGAAGCGCGGTGAGGCGCTTCGAGCCGTTATTCTCGGGTTTCCATAACTATTGGTTATCAAAGTACGCGATAATCCATAGCCAAGTCAAATATGGCAGCGCCGCTGCCCAGCGCTGGATAGTCATCAGGAAGAAAGTGGCAGCGAATAAGAACTTTGTCTGCTGTCGGTTTCGGCGATGCCGCTGGCCGGTATACTGGCGCCAGTGCCACGATGCTGGCGCGAGCCACAACGGAGGATGATCATGCAAGGATTCACCCGGCTGCCGGCCTTCGCCCTGGTCGCGTTTCTGGCCCTGATGCTGGGCGCGGGAAGCGCCCATGCCGACCGCCGCCACGACGGCTACAGCGGCGCGACCGACGGCTATTCCGGCGCCACCGACGGCTACAGCGGCGCCACCCGTCAAGACAACGGCTGGCGCCACCGTGACCATGAGCTGAAACGTCAGCAGCGCCGCGCGCTGGAGCGCTTCGAGCGTCAGCGCGAGCGCGACTATCGCCGTCTGGAAAACCGCCGCTTTCGCTCCGAGCGCGCCCGAGAGCGCGCCTTCCGCGACCTTGAGCGCGAACACGAAGCGCGGCTGCGCCAGATCCTTGGGGAATCGCGCTATGACGAGGAGTACCGGCGCTACGACGATTACGACCGCCGCGGCTACGACCGCCCCGAAGAGGCGGTGATCCACCTGATTCTGCGCGAAATCCTCAACCGGTAGCATGATGACCACGCTGATGATCCAGGGCACGACGTCGGATGCGGGCAAGAGCACCGTGGTTGCCGGGCTTTGCCGCGTGCTCAAGCGCCGGGGGGTGTCGGTGGCGCCGTTCAAGCCCCAGAACATGGCGCAGCACGATGAAGCCACCGTGGACGGTGGGCGGGTTGGCCGCTCAACCGCATTTCAGGCGTTAGCGGCCGGCGTTGGCGTACACAGCGACATGAATCCGGTGCTTTTGAAGCCCTCAAGCGAGCGGGGCGCCGAGGTGTTTCTGCGCGGGCAGCTATATGGCCACATGGACGCGCTGAACTACCATGCCTCCGACGCTCAAGCCTTCAAGCGTACGGCTCGACACAGCATGATGGACGCCTGGCAGGCGCTGTCTTCGCGCTTTGACGTGATCATTGCCGAAGGCGCCGGCAGCCCGGCGGAGATTAACCTGCGCGAGGGCGACATCGCCAATATGGGCTTTGCCGAGGCGGCGGACTGCCCGGTGCTGCTGGTGGGCGATATCGACCGCGGCGGGGTGTTCGCCCAGCTGGTGGGTACTTTGGCGTTAATCAGCGAATCCGAACGGGCGCGCACCCGCGGCTTTATCATCAACCGCTTTCGCGGCGCGATGGCGCTTTTGACGCCGGGGCTTGACTGGCTCGAAGACTATACCCAAAAGCCGGTACTGGGCACGCTGCCGTATTTGTCCCGGCTGATGCGCGATGCCGATTATCGTCTTGTAAGCGGCGAGGCCGCCGAGCGCGAGCTTGACCGTCTGGCCGGTACCCTTGAACAGCATCTGGATATTGACGCCGTGCTGGCGCTGCTGAAGTCCGCCTGAAACGCCGCTTCACCGCGTTACTACCTGCCCCTGTCCTGGAAAACCTGCTTTCTGTATACAATCTCGCCCGTTAGCGTGTTAAAAGTGTGGGCTTTCCCCGAACCACCGCGAGGCGACGATGACGACACCGGGCAATACGGCCAGCCGTACAGCGGCCCACACGGAAACGCTGCAGTTTGTCGGCGGGCTTTTGCTGATCATGGCGCTGGGGCTCAACCTGCGGCCGCTGCTGGCCTCTGCAAGCCCGCTGATGGGAGATATCCGCGCCGCGACGGGGCTGGGCTACGGCGTGCTCGCCTGGCTAACCACGCTGCCTTTTCTGTGCATGGGCGCGGTGGCGCTTGCCAGCGGCCGTTTGCAGCGCCTGCTGGGCGAAAGCCGCGGCATCATGCTCTCGCTGGCCGCTATCGGCGTGGCCTGCGCGCTGCGCCAGCTAAGCGGAACGGGTACCACGCTGCTCTCCACGGCGCTGCTGGGCGGCGCCGGCATCGCGCTGATCCAGGCGCTGGTACCGGGGCTGGTCAAGCGCCGCTTTGGCGCACGCATGCCGCTGGTGATGGGGCTTTACTCCGCCTCGCTGATGTCCGGCGGCGGGCTCTCGGCGTGGGTTAGCCCGCGCCTGGCCGAGATAGGCGGCTGGCAGCTGGGGGTGGGGATCTGGTGGGTGCCGGCGCTGGTGACGCTGGCGGGCTGGTTCATGATCTTTCGCCGCCGCGCCGCGCCGCCGCCTGAAACCGCCGCCATCGAAGGCGTGCGCCCCTGGCGGTTAAAGCGCGCCTGGCTGCTGGCGCTGTACTTCGGGGTGATCAACGCGGGCTATTCAAGCGTGGTGACCTGGCTGCCGGTGTATTACCAGGAGCTGGGCCGAAGCGCGGTGGCCGGCGGGCGGCTCCTGGCGTGGATGACCATCTTTCAGGTGCTGGCCGCGCTGGTCATGCCGATGCTGGCCCAGCGGCAAAAAACCGCCGACCGCCGCTGGCTGCTGGGCGTAAGCCTGGCGGCTCAGCTCACGGGATATCTGGGCCTGATCTTTATGCCGCAGTCGCTGGCGCTTTTGTGGAACGCCATTGCCGGCTTTGGGCTGGGGGCGTGTTTCTCGCTGGGGCTGATACTGGCGCTTGATCACCTGCCCGACGCCCGAGCGGCGGGGCGCCTGGCGGCCTTCATGCAGGGTTTCGGCTTTATGCTCAACGCCATGTCGCCGTGGATTAGCGGCACCCTGCGCGAAATGACCGGCAGCTTCATCGCCGCCTGGGCGCTGCTCGCCGTGGTCATTGTGGCCATGCTGCTGGTGACGCTGCGCTTCAGCCCCAAGCGCTACGCGCAGGTAATGCGGGATGGCGTTAAGTGATTTAGCAGACCGCCGGTAGCGAGAAACCCCGAGATGGCTTTCACTGCGTTTGCCATGACCCTCGTAGGGAAGGGTGGCACGATCTGGCACCTACAAAAACGCCGGCAAGCGTTGGCTTGCCGGCGTATGCGAAAACGGTTGGCTCGGGCGTATACCCGGGCACCTGGCCGTTTTTAGTCTTCCTTGGTGACGGTGAAGCTGCCGTTCATGGACGCGTAGTGACCCGGGAAGGTGCAGAAGAAGGTCAGATCGCGATCTTCCAGGCCTTCGGTGGAGAAGGTCACGCTGGTTTCTTCACCGCCGCCGACAACCTCGGTGTGAGCAATGACGCGCTCGTCATCTTCGGGCAGGTAGTCGTTTTCCAGCCCTTCGCCCATACCGTCCTTGGCCACGTCTTCATAGACGTCGGAGTCGGACAGCACCCAGTTGTGGCCCATGGCGCTGACGTCCATTTCGCCGGTGTGCTCAAGGGTGACGGTCACTTCGTCGCAGCTGGCCGGCACGCTCATTTCGTCCTTGTTGAACTGCATCTGGTCATCGCCTTCGATGGTCAGTTCGCATTCATCGGCGGCCATGGTCGGAGAAGCAAACGCCATGGCGGCAAAAGCGGCGGCGGGAATCAGCATCCAGGATGTTTTCATGTTGATCGATCCTTACTCTTTTTGGCTAGCGGGTTTTGACGTGCAAAGTGTCCGCAACGGCGGCGACAACGGTCGATGGAGTTGAGGGCGTTGCCGCGTACTGCTTGCCGTCCGGTGTATGAGCAGTAAATAAAGCGCGTTCCATTCTTGAGCGCCTGACGGCATCTGTCAAGAAAGCGCGCCCTGTGTCTCGCTGGTGATTAAGACTGGCCGCCGGGGGAAAAGTTCAGCGGCTTTATCGCGTTTCGTCTCTCATCAAGGCGTTTCCCCCGGCGGTGGTGGCTCAGGGCGTGAGGTTGTCAAACCCGCTATCGGTCACCGCGACGTTGTCTTCGATGCGTATACCGCCGCAGGGCATGAGCTGCTCGACCAGCGGCCAGTTGACCGGGGCGCCGGTGTCGCGCAGGGGCTCAAGCAGCATGGGGATGAAGTAAAGTCCCGGCTCGATGGTGACCACCATGCCCGGCGTAAGCGTCCGGGTAAGCCGCAGCGCCGGGTGGTCGTCGGGGGCCGGGGCGGGGGTGCCGTCGGCGGCTTTCAGCCCGGCGACGTCGTGGACCTGGATGCCCAGCGAATGGCCCACGCCGTGAGGGCAGAAAGCCCGGGTGACCCCGCTTGCCACGCAGTCGTCGGCGGTGCCGCGGTAGAGGTCGTGGCTGACCAGGATGTCGCCCAGCCGGCGGTGCATGGAAAGCTGCAGCTCGGCGTAGTCAACGCCCGGGGCGATATCGGCCACCAGCGCGTCCTTGAGCTCGTGCATGGCGCTGATCAGCTGGGCAAAAAGCGCCGGGGCATCGGGCCCGGCATGGGTGCGGGTGATGTCCGAGCAGTAGCCGCGAAAGCGCCGCCCGGCGTCGACCAGCAGGCTGTAGCGCCCGGCAGGGGCGTGCAGATCGTAGTGCTGGTAGTGCAGCACGCCGGCGTGCTCGTTGAGCCCGACGATGTTGTCGTAGGGCACGTGGGACTCGCGCTGGCGGCTGGCGCCAAGGTAGGCGAGCTGAATATCGAGCTCCGCCCCGGCGCCGGCAAAGCCTGCGTGGGCGGCCTCGTGGCCGGCCATGGCCAGGCGGTTGGCTTCGCGCAGGCAGGCGATCTCATAGGGGCTTTTGTACAGGCGAAGCTCGTCCAGCGCGTGGACCAACGCCGGCGGGTTGGCCTCGCCGTGGGGCAGGGCAACCGGGCCGTCCTGGAGAGCCTCGACGTTGCCGATCAGCGCGACCCGGCCGCGAAGCGCGGGAGCGGTGGGCTCGCTTGCAAGCTCGATATCAAACTCGCCGACCCAGGGTTCGTCGGGAAGCGACAGCGTCAGGTGCCAGAAGTCTGTGGGCGCGTGCAGCACCAGCCGCGGCTTGGTGTTGGGGGTGATGACCAGCCAGCTGTGCTGGGCTTCGAGCAGCGCCGTCCAGTGCATGAAGTGCCCGTCGGCTTGAAACTCGGGGTACTGGTCGTCGCCGTAGTGGGGCAGGGCGTGGCCGCTGTAAAGCGCGATGGCGTCCAGCCCGTGCTTGTGCATCAGCTCGCGATAGGCCGTGAGTAGCCGTTGGATATGGTCTTTTTGCAGGCGGTCAAGGGTGTCGGCCATGGGGGCTCCGTTGTGGGCGAGTGTGGAAAAAGCGGGGGCGAGCGAGCGCGGCGCCGGCGAATCAGCGCGAGGCCTCCGTCGCGGCAAGCTCGGCCCAGAGAACATCCAGCTCGGCGTGGTGATGATGCCGGTGGCGGTAAAGGCGTAATGCCAGGGGGACGTCCCAGCGGGCATCGCCGGCGCGCACCAGCCTGCCTGTCTTTAGCGCCCGGCGTACGGTGCGCTCGGGCAGCCAGCCGACGCCGTAGCCCAGGGAGACCAGCTCCTTGATGCTGGCGGCGTAGAGGTTCTCGCTTTTGACCGCAAGGCCGGGGGCCTCGGGCAGGCGCGCCAGGTGCGTCTGTAGCGCCGCTCCCAGCAGCCCGAGCCTTGGGTAGGCAAACCAGGGCGCGGGTGACCGGCGGCTGGCCGGCAGGGTAAAGCGCGGCGTGCCGTCGGCCGCGGGGGCGCTGACCGGTATCAGACGCTCGTGGCCCAGGGTGCGGTAGCGGCAGGCGGTATTATCCAGCTCCAGGTCGCAGCGCTCAAGGGGCCAGTAGCACAGCGCCAGGTCGCACTCGCCGCGGTTGAGCGCCTTGAAATAGTCCGCCGCGATCCAGCCGGTGGCGCGCAGATAGGGCTGCATGCGCTCTTCAAGCCCCGTGGCGGCGAGCCACTCGGGGAGAAAGTGCGCCAGCAGGCTCTGCGGGGCGGCCACGCTGATGCGCCGCTCGTGGCCGGCGCTGATGTCGTGGATGCGCTCCCGGGTCAGGCGCACGCCCTCGGTGATTTTTTCGCACAGGGCAAGAAACTCTTCGCCTTCGGGGGTCAGCGACAGCGGCAGCGTTTGGCGGTTGATCAGGGTCGCACCCATCTCTTCTTCCAGAAGCTTGATGCGTCGGGAAAAAGTCGGCTGGGTCACGTGCTGTTCGTCGGCGGCGCGGGAGAAATGCCGCGTTCTGGCCAGGGCGATAAAATCTTCCAGCCAGCGAATTTCCATAGCGTATCTTGTCCACCTTAAATAGCGTCCCGGATGCAAAAGGCGGCCGCTGAGCTGCGACCGTGCCGTTTATATGCGGCCTTCCTCCACAGCGTGACACGCCACGCGCACGCCGTCATCCTGGGTTTGCAGGACCGGCACTTCCTGCTGGCAGCGGGCGTTGGCGTAGGGGCAGCGGCCGTGGAACACGCAGCCCGACGGCAGGTTCACCGGCGTGGGCACTTCGCCCTCCAGGCGAATGTGCCGGGGGCCGTCGTCGTCCAGGCGCGGTATGGCCGAGAGCAGCGCCTGGGTATAGGGATGGCGGGGCTTGGCAAACAGCGTGGCGGTGTCGGCGATTTCGCACACCGTGCCCAGATACATCACCGCCACCCGGGTGCCGAAGTGCTCGACCACGGCGAGGTCGTGGGTGATGAACAGGTACGTCAGCCCGCGCTCGCGCTGGGCCTCCATCAGCAGGTTGAGCACCTGGGCCTGAATGGACACGTCCAGCGCCGAGATCGGCTCGTCGGCGACGATAAACTCTGGGTCTACCGCCAGCGCCCGGGCAATGGCGATGCGCTGGCGCTGGCCGCCGGAAAACTCGTGGCCGAAGCGCTTGCCCCAGTCCGGGTCGATGCCCACCGAGGCCATCACCCGCTCGACCTGGTCGGCCACCTGCTGGCGGCTCCAGTCGGGATGGTGCAGGCGCACCGGCTCTTCCAGCGTCTGCTGGATGGTCATGCGCGGGTTGAGCGAGGCGTAGGGGTTTTGAAAGATCATCTGCATGCGGCGGCGAAACGGCATCAGCGCCTTGGTGTCGAGGTTGTCGATGCGCGTGCCGTCGTAGCGGATCTCCCCGGCGGAGGGGTGCAACAGCCCCATGACCGTGCGCGCCACGGTGGATTTGCCGCAGCCGGATTCGCCCACCACGCACAGCGCCTCGCCGCGCTGGATGTCGAGGTTGACGCCGTTGATGGCGTGGACAAACTTCTGCTCGCGGACGAGCTTGCCGCCCCTGAACTTGAGCTGCTCAAGGAAGTCGCCGGAGAGCGAGAAGCGCTTTTCCAGCGCGCGGATTTCCAGCAGCGTTTCACCCTGCTGTGCCGTCTGGGGCGTCTGGGCATGCTCAACGGCGGGAATGCGGGTGGCGGTGGCGCTCATTGGGCTTCCTCCTTCAGGCGGCGGTCCTGCTGCAGCTCTTCGACCATGTGGCAGGCGACCCGGCAGTTGCCGGAGGTGGTGAAGCCCGGCACCTGCTCCACGCAGGCCGGGCGTACTTCGCCGCTTGAGCGCTTGATAAAGTCGCAGCGCGGGTGAAAGGCGCAGCCGCTAGGCAGGTTGTCAAGCGAGGGCATGCTGCCGCGGATCTGGTTGAGCGGCTGGCCCGGCGTTGCCATCTGCGGCAGGGCGTTGATCAGCCCCTGGGTGTAGGGGTGCTGGGGGTCGTTGATGATCTCCCGGGTGGGCCCCTGTTCGATCACCCGGCCGGCGTACATCACCAGCATGCGCTGGGTCACCTGGCTGACCACGCCCAGGTCGTGGGTAATCAAGATCAGCCCCACGTTGTGCTCTTCGCACAGGTTGAGCAGAAGCGCCATGATTTCCGCCTGGATGGTGACGTCAAGGGCAGTGGTGGGCTCGTCGGCGATGATGATGTCAGGGTCGAGGAGCAGCGCGATGGCGATGATCACGCGCTGGCGCATGCCCCCGGAGAGCTCGTGGGGGTACTGGTCGAGCCGCGCTTCCGGCGAGGGGATCTGCACCTGGCGCAGCCGATCCAGCGCAATCTTGCGTGCGGCTTTGGTGCCGGTGCGCCGGTGCGCCTTGATCGACTCGACCATCTGCTCGCCGATGGAGAGCACCGGATTGAGCGTCATCATCGGGTCCTGAAAGATCATCGAGATGCGGTTGCCGCGGAACTTGCGCAGGCCGCGCTCGCTCATGTGATTGAGCGTTTTGCCTTCAAACTTGACCTCGCCCCCGGCGATGAAGCCGGGCTTGGCGATGAGGTTCAAAAGCGAAAAGGCGGCCACGGACTTGCCCGCGCCGGATTCGCCGACGATGCCCAGGCGTTCGCCGCGCTCCAGGGTAAAGTTGATGTCGCGCAGGGCGTGGACATCGCCCTTGCGCAGGGCGAAGCGGACATCGAGGTGGTTGACTTCCAGCAGTGCCATAGTGTCCTCAGCCTTTATAAAGTCGCGGGTTCATCACGTCGCGCAGCCAGTCGCCCAGCAGGTTGATCGACAGCACCAGCACCACCAGCACCGCCCCGGGGATGAGCGTGATCCACCAGGAGCCGGACTGGATGTAGTCAAATCCGGCCTTGATCAGCGAGCCAAGCGACGGGTGCGTTTCGGGCATGCCGAGCCCCAGAAACGAAAGGGCCGCTTCGGAAATGATCGCGTTGGCGATCTGCACCGTGGAAATCACGAAAATCGGCGACAGCGTATTGGGCAAGACGTGGCGGAACATGATCCGCCGGCTCTTGAGCCCCATCACCCGGGCGGCGTCGACGTATTCCTTGCTCTTCTCCGCGAGCACCGAGGCGCGCACGGTGCGCGCGTACTGGGGCCATTCGGCCAGGCCGATGATCACCACCAGCAGCGGCACGGCGTAGGCGCTGAAGGTGGCACTGCCAAACACCGCCTTGACCAGCGCGCCGACGATGATCGCCACCATCAGGGTGGAAAACGACAGCTGGATATCCGCGAGGCGCATGAGAAAGGCGTCGATGCGCCCGCCCAGATAGCCGGCCATGAGGCCGAAAGTGACGCCGAGGATCGCCTGCAGCGCCACGGCGCCAAAGCCGATGACCAGCGATACCCGGGCGCCGTAAAGGATGGTCGAGAGCATGTCCCGCCCCTGGGCGTCGGTGCCCAGCCAGTAGGCCGGGTCGCTGCCGTCCACCCAGAAGGGCGGAAGCTCCGAGGCGAGAATGTCGATCTGGGCAAGATCGTAGGGATTCATCGGCGCAAGCCAGGGGGCAAACACGGCAATGGCGACCAGGGCGATGAACGTCAGCAGGCTCAGCTGGGCGATGACGTCGCGCTTGAAGCTGTACAGCAGGTAGGAGTCGCGAAAGCGCTCCCAGCGGCCGGGCAGCGCCGGCAGGGCCTTGGCCTGGGTCTCGGGCGTTGGAATCGGCTGGCTCATGCGGGCTTTCCTGTGAGTTTGACGGTGGGGTTCACCAGGCCGTAGATCAGGTCGACCAGGGTGTTGGTGATCACGAAAATCAGCCCCACGATCATCAGGTAGGTGACGATCAGCGGAATGTCGGAGCGCTGGATGGCGTTGAGAAACATCAGCCCCATCCCCGGCCACTGGAACACCGTCTCGGTGAGAATGGTGTAAGCCACCAGCGTGCCGATCTGCACCCCGCCCACGGTGATCACCGGCAGCATGGTGTTTTTCAGCGCGTGCAGAAAGTAGATGCGGCGCATGGAAATACCCTTGGCTCGGGCAAACTTGACGTAGTCGGACTGCAGCACTTCGAGCATTTCCGCGCGGATCAGGCGGATAAACAGCGGCAGCATGATGGAGGCCAGCGAAATCGCCGGCAGCACCAGGTATTTGAGCCCGTCGAGACTTGCAAAGTTGGTCTCCCAGGGGCCGAAGACGGGCACCGGGTCGCCGCGGCCGTAGGCTGGCATGCCGCCTTCGGTGGAGAGCACGCCGTTAAGCCAGGCGCCCCAGCCGGTCTCCGCGGGGAAGGGCGCCCAGCTGATGCCGATGGCAAAAATCTGGATCAGCACGATGGCGGTGAGAAACACCGGGATCGAGATGCCCACAATGGAGACGCTCATGAAAAAGCGCGTGAGCCAGGCCCGGGGCTTGATCGCGCTGTACACGCCGATGGGAATCGACAGCGCGATGATCAGAAACGTCGACGCCGCCACCAGCTCCAGGGTCGCCGGCAGGTGGCGGGCGATGACCTGGGTGGTGGGCTGGTTGAAGACGTAGGAGTAGCCGAAATCAAACTGCAGGGCGTTGCCGGCAAAGCGCAGGTACTGGGTGATGAACGGGTCGTTCAGCCCGAACTCTTCGCGCAGGGCCTCGCGCTCGCTTTCCGGCACCGACTGGCCCACCAGCTGCTGGATGGGGTCGCCGAGGTTGTCCTGGATGGCGAAGGCGATAATGCTGATGACAAACATCACCAGCAGGGCATGAAAAAGACGCTTGATCAGAAAAGCGATCATGGGGCAATGTCCTGTAGCGGCAACAGGGAAGCGACGCGCCCGGCGGGCGCGTCGTCAAGCGGCAGTAAAACGAGGGGGCAAGAGCCGGGGCGGAATTACTCCGCGGCGTCGTTGACCACCAGGTCCCCGAGGTAGGGGAAGTTCATGACGTTGAGCACCGGCTCGATCTCGGCGTTGATGGCGGATGCCCAGGCCAGATCCTGCCAGTGCAGCGGCACGAAGGCGGCCTCGTCATAGAGCGTCTGTTCGACCTGCTGGAGCATCTCGGCGCGCTTTTCCAGATCGATTTCCTGGTTGGCGTCGGCCACCAGCTTGTCGAGCTCCGGATTGCAGTAGTTGCCGGCGTTGTACTGGCCGGCGCCGCTGTCGGCGTCCGGGCAGGCCGTCAGGTACTCGTGGAAGTTGGCGCTGTCCTCGGTGTCGGAGTGCCAGCCGATCAGCATCATGTCTGCGGCGCGGTCGTCAAACTCGCCCCAGTACTGGGCCTTGGGCAGGGTTTTAAGGTCCACATCGACGTTAATGCGCGCCAGCATCGCGGCGACGGCCTGGGCAATCTTGGCGTCGTTTACGTAGCGGTTGTTGGGCGACATCATGGTGATGTCAAAGCCGTCGGCGTAGCCGGCTTCCGCCATGAGCTCCTTGGCCTTTTCCACGTCGTAGCGCGGCGTGAGCGAGTCCACATGGCCGACGTAGCCTTCCGGAGACATCTGCGCGGCCGGGGTGGCAAAGCCTTTCATCAGGCGGTCGGCGATGCCTTCCTGGTTGACGGCGTAGGCAAAGGCTTTGCGCACCCGGGGGTCTTCAAACGCCTCCACGCGCTTCTGGTTCATGTGCAGCATGATAATGCGGGTGCCGGACATGGTGACCAGCTTGGCGTTGTCGCTTTCGCGCACCCGCTCCAGATCGTTGGGCGGCACCGGGGCAATGAAGTCGACGTCGCCGGAGAGCAGGGCGGCGACCCGGGTGGCGTTTTCGCTGATCGGCGTCAGCACCAGGGTGTCGACGTTGCCCGGCGAGGCCTCATCCCAATAGTCGGGGTTGCGGGCAAACTCGGTGCGCACGCCCTGCTGGCGTTCGGTGACGGTGTAGGGGCCGGTGCCGGACACCTGGCTTGAGGCGTAGGAGTTGCCGTTCTTGACGATTTCATCCTTGGGGTCGCCGTCCGGCGCCTCGCCGGAGTAGAACTCGCTGTCCATGGGGAAGAGGTAGGTCGCCAGATTTAGCAGCAGCGGATAGGGCTTGAACGTGTTGATCTCGACGGTGTGCTCGTCGACGACCTCGGCGCTTTCGATGGGGTCGAAGATCGCCTTGAAGTCCGGGCTGCGCTTCAGCCGCTCGATGGTCCAGACCACATCTTTAGCGGTAAAGGGGTTGCCGCTGTGAAAGGTCACGCCTTCGCGCAGGGTCATGCGCATGGTGGTGTCGTCGACCTGCTCCCAGTCGGTGGCCAGGCGCGGCTCGAAGTTGAGCGACTGGTCCCAGCGCACCAGCGGGTCGAACAGCAGGTGCGAGAGCTGCATGATGCCGCCCGAGAGCTGTTCGTGGATGTCCAGCGACACCGGGTCGGCGTCGTAGGCCATGCGCAGGGTGTTTTCCGCCTGGGCGGCGGTGGCAAACATCGCGCCGCCGGCAAGCGTGGCAGAAATGGCGGTGGCCAGAAGCGTCTTTTTTACGCGCGGCCCGACGATAGTGCGAGTGCTGGTCGTCACGGTCATGATGAAGGTCCCTGTGGTTATTGTTGGCGGGTGCCGGATAATAACGGGCGGTTGTTATGGGGATACTTTATGGACGTTTCGTTACTGATTGTTGGCCGGCGTGGGCAGGAGCACAATCGAAATAATGACAGGGGCTATTCATCCGGCGAATGAGCCAAGGGGGAGGCCGGCGGCGCCGGCCGTGAAGGCTCAGGCGGCGCCGAAGCGGCGGTGGAGGTAGGCGTTGATGTCGTCGGACTCGTACAGCCACTCGGCGCCCCCGTCGTCGTTTTCGATACGCAGGCAGGGCACCTTGACCCGGCCGCCGCCTTCCTTGAGCTCTTGCTTGCGCTCGGGGTCGAGCTGGGCGTCGCGGCGCTCGATATCGAGCCCCAGCCGGGCCATTTCCTTGCGCACCTTGATGCAGAACGGGCAGGTGCGAAACTGGTAGAGCGCGAGCCTGTCGCAGGCGCGGTCGACCTCGGCCTGCTCGGCGTCGGTGCGCTCGACGGATTTGGGCGTGGAAAGCTTTTCAGAGACGAGCATCACCGGCGCGAGCACCAGGCGCACGCCGCGGAAGAAGTAGCGAATCAGAATACGCATGAGCTGTCCTTTTGTGGCAGGGAAGTGGTGGCTGGGAAATATCAAGGCAGCGCCGGCGGGCGCATGCCCTGCGCCGAAGTGGCGTTCATCGTGACGCACGCGGCGGCTTTTGTCACCTCACCCCGTGAGCCCGCGGCCGTGGCGTGCTAGGCTTTTCAGTCGTTTACGCGCGGGGTGAAAGCAGAGCCAAGGCAGCCGCGCACGGGTTATCTTCAGGGAGCATGCTCACCATGCATCTGCATATTATCGGGATCTGCGGCACCTTCATGGGCAGCCTGGCGCTATTGGCCCGGGAGCGGGGCTACCGGGTCAGCGGCTCGGACGCCAACGTCTATCCGCCCATGAGCACCCAGCTGGAAAACGCCGGCATTGCGCTGCAGGAAGGCTACGGCGCGGACAACCTGGACGCCGCCACGGGTGCTGCGCCGGATCTGGTGGTGGTGGGCAACGCGCTGTCCCGGGGGAATCCCGAAGTCGAGGCGCTGCTCAATCGCGGGCTTGCCTATACCTCCGGCGCCCAGTGGCTGTGCGAGCACGTGCTCGCCGGCCGCAAGGTGATAGCGGTGGCCGGCACCCACGGCAAGACCACCACGGCGAGCATGCTTTCGTGGCTTCTGGAAAGCGCCGGGCAAACGCCGGGCTTTCTGATCGGCGGGGTGCCGCGCAACTTCGGCGTGTCGGCAAGGCTTGGCGGAGCGGATGCGCCCTTTGTGGTCGAGGCCGACGAGTACGACACGGCGTTTTTCGACAAGCGCTCCAAGTTCGTCCACTACCGGCCAACGATCGCCGTGCTTGCTAACCTGGAGTTTGATCACGCGGATATTTTCCCCGATCTGGCCGCTATCGAGCGCCAGTTCCACCACCTGGTGCGCACCGTGCCGGGCAACGGCCGGCTGCTGATAGCCGACGGCCAGCCGGCGCTTGAGCGAGTGCTTGCGCAGGGCGCCTGGACCCCGGTGGCGCGGTTTGGCAAAGGCGACGGCGAATGGCAGCTGGCGCTCGAGCACGCCGACGCCAGCCGCTTTCGCGTGGTTCACGCCGTGGACAGCGGCGACGACGCCATTGTCGAGTGGTCGCTCACCGGCGAATACAACGCCTATAACGCCCTGGCGGCGCTGGCCGCCGCCCACGCCTGCGGCGTCGATCTGGCCCGGGGCTGCGCCGCGCTTTCCCGCTTTGAAAGTCCTCGGCGGCGTCAGGAAGTACGCGGCGAGGTGGCCGGCATCCAGGTCATCGACGACTTTGCCCACCACCCCACGGCGATTGCAGCGACCCTTGAAGGGCTGCGCGCGGCAACGCCCGCCGGGCGGCTGCTGGCGGTGATCGAGCCGCGCTCCAACACCATGCGCCTGGGCGCGCTCAAGGCGCGGCTGAACGAAAGCGTCGCCCAGGCCGATCACGCCTTCTGGTACCAGCCGCCGGGGCTCGACTGGTCGCTTGCGTCGCTGATTGCGCCCCAGGGCGAGCGGGCGAGCCTGGAAAGCGACCTGGGCGCGCTGGTAGACGCCGTGGTGGCCAAAGCAACGTTCGGGGACCGCATCGTGGTGATGTCCAACGGCAGCTTCGGCGGCATTCACCAGCGCCTGCTGGACGCCCTTGCCGTCGCGCATCGGGAGTAAAACGTGATGACGACTTTCAAACCGCCGGTAACGGTAGCGCTGACCGGGGCCTCCGGCGCCCAGTACGCGCTGCGCCTGATCGACGTGCTGGTGGCGGCCGGCCACGAAGTCTGGGTGATGATCTCCAAGGCCGCGCACATGGTCATCGCCACCGAAACCGATGTCACGTTGCCCGCCGGGCCCGCGCGGCTGGCTGAGGCGCTTGCCAAGCGCAGCGGCGCGCAAGAAGGGCAAGTCCGCTGCTTTGGCCGGGAAGACTGGATGGCGCCGGTGGCCTCGGGCTCCGGTGCGCCTTCCAGCATGGTGATCTGCCCCTGCTCCACGGGCACGCTCTCGGCGGTGGCCACGGGGGCCAGCAACAACCTTATCGAGCGCGCCGCCGACGTGGCGATCAAGGAGCGCCGGAGGCTTGTCATGGTGCCCCGGGAAAGCCCGTTTTCCCCGATTCATCTGGAGCACATGCTGACGCTTAGCCGCCTTGGCGTGGTGATCCTGCCGGCGGCGCCGGGGTTCTATCATCGCCCGGCGTCCGTTGACGACCTGATCGACTTTATCGTTGCGCGCATTCTCAACCAGCTGGGCATCGAGCACGCGCTGATGCCGCGCTGGGGCGAGGCCGGCGAGCCGCCGCGCTGACCAGGAGCCTTTATGCTGTCCCCCGCTACGCTTTCGGTCTTTGTGCCCACCTTTTTGCTGGTGTCGCTGACGCCGGGCATGTGCATGACGCTTGCCATGGTGCTGGGGATGACCCAGGGCGTGAAGCGCACCCTGTGGATGATGATCGGCGAGCTTCTGGGCGTGGGCACGGTGGCCGTGGCGGCGGGTGCCGGCGTGGCCGCGCTGATGCTCAAGAGCCCGGAAGTGTTTGTGCTGTTCAAGTGGCTGGGCGGGGCCTATCTGGCGTACCTGGGCATTATGATGTGGCGCTCGCGCGGGCGCATGGCGATCCCCGATGAGTTCAGAGCCGGCGACAGGGCCGCCCGGCGCACGCTTTTCGTGCAGGGCTTCATGACCGCCATTGCCAACCCCAAGGGCTGGGCGTTTCTGATGGTGCTGCTGCCGCCGTTTCTCGACGACGGCCGGGCGCTGGGGCCCCAGCTTGCCATGCTGGTGGCGGTCATCTTGACCATCGAGTTTGTCTGCCTGGTGCTCTACGCCACCGGCGGCAAGACGCTCCGCCAGCTTTTGGCCCGGGGCGCCGGGGTGCGCCTGCTCAACCGTATTTCCGGCACCCTGATGGTCGGCGTGGGGCTGTGGCTGGCCTTGGGCTAAGGTGCTGCGCTGCCGAGTCAGACCCTTTCCGGCGGCTCGGCCAGCGCCCTGCTGCGCTGCTCGAGCCGCGCGGTGAACGGCGCAATGCCTTCGCCCCGGCGCAGCAGGCAGACGGCGATACGCGCTTCCAGCGGGCCGGTTTCCACCAGCACCTGGCGGGCAAGCTCCCGGGTCAGCCGTTCCTGCAGCAGCAGCGCGCCGCTTTCGCCGGTATCGGGCAGGACCAGCCAGAACGTCGCGGCGGACGCCCGCCCCAGGACGTCGTCGTCCCGGCACTGGCGATGCGCCTCGCGGCACAGCGTCTCCAGCAGCGCCAGCCGGGCGCGGTGGCCGAACTGCTCGCCGGCCATGTCCAGCTGGGGCAGGTGGATCGCCAGCACCGCCAGGCGGCGGCCGAGCACCAGGGCGCGCTGGTGCTCGCTAACCAGGCGCTTGTTCAGGGTGTCGCGGTGGAAGGCATCGCACTCGTCGTCGTAGGGGTCGGTAGCGCGGAGCAGCGCCCGACGCCGGGCGTGCTCCCAGCGCGGCAGGGCAAGCAGCAGCGCGGTCACCAGAAAGCCCATCACCCAGCTGGGGGAGGCGCTTGCCAGCGGCGTGAGCCACCACGCCGGCGCCAGCAGCAGAATGATCGCCAGCGCTGCCCACAGCGGCAGCAGCAAAAAGGTTGCGGCGAGCGGCAGCCCAAGCCATACCGGCGAGATATCCGGCGGATGCCAGATGGCGGCGAACAGGGTCAGGTAGGTGGCTAGCAGCAGAACCATGCGCGGCAGGTACGGCGACGACGAGCGGTACAGGTGGAGCAGCAGCGCGGCCAGCAGGACCAGCACCATGAAGAGCGGCGTGAACAGGGTGACGTAATCGCCCATGGCGTAGCGCCAGGCGGCGTAGGCGGCCATGAGCACGGGGCTTGCGGCGAAGGCCAGGGTCATCAGGCGGCGGGAGATGGCGTGGGCGCTCATGATGTTTCCGCCAGCGCGTGCAGGTCGAGCGACTCGAACTCGATGTCGGCAAGGGGCATGCCCCGGCCAAGGGCATTGTCCGGTAGCGCGGCGGCGAGCCGCCGGCGACGCTTTTCGCCTTCCTGAGGCGAGGGCGAGAAGAGGATCGCGGCGAGCGTGCGGCCATCGACGCGGTAGGCGTTTTCAAAGCCGTAGAGCAGCCGGCACAGGCGGCGCGCCAGGGGCCACAGCTGGCGACGCCGGACGCGAATGACCACCAGCTCGCCGTGCACCGCCTCGCGCGCGCAGCGGTGCCGTTCGCGCTTGAGATCGAGCAGCAGCTGCTCCCGTGTCCAGAAGTTGACCCCGGGAACCAGGCGCAGGCGCCGGCGGAGATCGCCGCGGATCAGCGTGAGCTGGTTCGCCCGGGCCGTGGCGATCAGGCATAAAACGATCAGGCTGAGCAGCATCAGCGTCCAGGCGGGCAGGCCCAGGTGGGGGAGAATCAGCACCATGCCAAGCAGCATGCCGCTCAGGTTGAAGGTAGCCACCCAGTGGGGCTGGGGGAGCATGAAAAGCGCGACCCAGGCCCACACCAGCAGCATATGGCGCTGGGGCGCGGAGGCGATGAGGCCGATCAGCAGCACGCCGGGCAGCAGCTGCCAGGGAAGTCCGCCGCGGCTGCGCCGATGGCTGAAGTCGAGCAGCAAAGCGGTGATAAACAGCCAGCCGATGGACACCCACATGACCAGCGCGGCCAGCGGCGGCGCCGCCGGAGTCCACAGCAAAAGCGCGGTGGCAACCGCCAGCAGGTTGGCCCGGAGGGGGTGGACTTTGTACTTGTTTTGCATGGTGGCTTATGCTTTACCGTTGGGGCATGGGCGGCGTTGACGCTATAAAGCTAATTGCATTGAAGCAGACTGACAAGTGACCGACGATCGTTGACTGACACGGAGCATGGCATGAGCGTTTCCACGGCGTTATCTGACACGACGGACATTCCTGCTTATATGCAGGCGGTGGGCACGGCGGCCCGGGAAGCCGCACAGGGCCTGAGGCGAGCCGACAGCGGGCGCAAGAACCGCGCGCTTGAGGCCATGGCCGAGCGGCTCGACAAGGCCCGGGAGGCGGTGCTTGCCGCCAACGCCGACGACATGCAGCGCGGCCGCGATGCCGGGCTTGACGCCGCGCTGCTGGACCGCCTGGAGCTGACCGAGGCGCGCATCAACGCCATGATAGAAGGGCTTCGCCAGGTGGCCGCGCTGCCCGATCCGGTCGGCGAGGTCGACGGCCTGCGCGCCCGCCCCAGCGGCATTCAGGTGGGGCAGATGCGCGTGCCGCTGGGCGTCATCGGCATCATCTTCGAGTCCCGGCCCAACGTCACCGTCGAAGCCGCCAGCCTGTGCCTGAAGTCCGGCAACGCCTGCATCCTGCGCGGCGGCTCCGAGGCTCGCTCCTCCAACGCCGCGCTCAGCGAATGCCTCAAGGCCGGCCTGGAAGACGCCGGGCTGCCCGCGGGCGCGGTGCAGGTAGTCGCCACCACCGACCGCGCCGCCGTGGGCGAGCTGATCCGCATGCCCGAATTCGTCGACGTGATCATCCCGCGCGGGGGCAAGTCGCTGATCGCGCGGGTCTCCCGAGAAGCCAGCGTGCCGGTGATCAAGCACCTGGACGGCGTCTGCCACGTCTACGTGGACGCCACCGCCGACGTCGACAAGGCGCTGGCCATTGCGGTGAACGCCAAGACCCAGCGCTACGGTACCTGCAACACCCTGGAAACCCTGCTGGTGGATGCTCCCGTGGCCGAGCGTCTGCTGCCGGCGCTGGCCGAGCGCTTTGCCGAGTACGAGGTCGAGCTGCGCGGCTGCGAGCGCACCCGCCAGGTGCTTTCGCGCATTACCCCGGCCAGCGACGACGACTGGAGCGAAGAGTACCTGGCGCCGGTGCTGGCGATTAAAGTGGTCGACGGCGCCGATGACGCCATGGCCCACATCGAGCGCTACGGCTCCCAGCATACCGACACCATCGTCACCCAGGACTACAGCCTGGCGCGGCGGTTCATGGCCGAGGTGGACTCAAGCTCGGTGATGGTCAACGCCTCCACCCGCTTTGCCGACGGCGCCGAGTACGGGCTGGGCGCGGAGATCGGCATTTCCACCGACAAGCTCCACGCCCGGGGGCCGGTGGGCCTGGAGGGGCTTACCACGCGCAAGTACATCGTTTTCGGCGACGGCCATGTTCGTCAATAGGAGACGCCAATGAGTGCCGGCATGTCTGAGGCGGCCGACCGCGCTACCAGCGCCGGCGAGGCACCGCGCATCGGCATGCTCGGCGGCACCTTCGACCCGGTGCACCTGGGCCATTTGCGCAGCGCCGTGGAGCTTCACGAGGCGCTGGCGCTTGACCGCCTGCACATGATTCCCGCCCCTCAGCCGCCGCTTCGCGGGCGCCCCCAGGTCGCGGCCGAAGAGCGCCTGGCGCTGCTTGAGGCGGGCATCGGCGATACGCCCGGGCTTTACGCCGACGACCGCGAGCTTTCGCGCACGGGGCCCTCCTACAGCGCTGACACCTTGGCGGAGCTGCGTGACGAGTATGGAGCGTCCGCGCGTCTCGTCATGGCGCTGGGGGAGGACGCCTTTTCCCGGCTGGCCGACTGGCACGCCCCCGAGCGCCTTTTCGAGCTGGCGCACATCGTGGTGATGGCCCGGCCGGGGCACGCCCTTAAGCCGTCTGCCCGGCTTGAGGAACTCATCGGCCATCGCGAGGTCGCAGACGCGCAGGCCCTGATGCGCTCGCCCCGGGGCGGGCTTTTGCGCCTGACGCTGCCGTCGCGCATGGCCATTTCCGCCACCGCCATACGCAACCGCCTGCAGCAGGGGCAAAGCGTGCGCTATCTTTTGCCCGCGGCCGTCGAGCGCGCCGCCGTGGCCCGGCGGCTATACCGCTAGAGCGCTCGCCGAGCGGCAGAATAGCGCTGGCAGTCACGCCTAAAGCCGTTACAATGGCCGGCTTTGACACGGTTTCCAACGGAGTTGGCAGTTACCCCTCATGCACATTGATACCTTAAAGCAGCTGGCGCTTGACGCGCTGGAAGAACTCAAGGCCCGGGATATCAGCACGATCGACGTGGCCGAACTGACCGACGTCACCGACGTCATGATGGTGGCCAGCGCCACCTCGACGCGCCACGTCTCGGCGCTGGCGCAGCACGTGGTGGAAAAAGCCAAGGCCGGCGGGCTTGCGCCGCGCGGGGTAGAAGGCGGCAGCAACGCCGACTGGGTGCTGGTGGATCTGGGCGACGTGGTGGTACACGTCATGCTGCCCGAGGCCCGGGAGCTTTATGACCTGGAGCGCCTGTGGGCCGACCTGCCCGCCGAAGGCGGCGTCGAACAGCTGCGCGAGCGGATGGAAGAGCAGGCCGGTCGGCAATGAAGCTGCGCCTGCTGGCGGTGGGCACGCGGATGCCCGGCTGGGTGGAAGAGGGCGTTGCCACCTACCGTAAGCGTCTGCCCCGGGACTTCGCCCTGGAAGTGGAAGAAATCGCCCCGGCTCGGCGCGGCAAGAACACCCCGGCCGACAGGGCTCGGGAGCAGGAGGCTCGGCGCATAGGCGAGCGCCTGAAAGGCGACGAGCACCTGGTGGCGCTGGAAGTCACGGGCAAGCCCTGGACCACTCGTCAGCTTTCCCGGCAGGCCGAGGACTGGCGCATGCAGGGGCGCGACGTAGCGCTGCTGGTGGGCGGCCCCGACGGCCTTGACCCGGCGCTCTCTGCTCGGGCCCAAAGCGCCTGGTCGCTGTCGCCGCTGACCCTGCCGCACCCGCTGGTGCGGGTGATCCTTGCCGAACAGCTGTACCGCGCCTGGACGTTAATGGTCGGTCATCCGTACCACCGCTGAGACCGTGCTGCCGGCGCGTTCACGGCCCGATCCACCGTAATAGCCGGGAGTCCGCGCGATTGTTTTGCCTTCATGTAACCGTTAGCCGCTGCCATGCCACCGCGCCTTGATACGCTGAAAAATACCGAGCAGGAGCTGCGGATCTTTCGCCGGCGGGCGCTGCTGGCACTGGTGGTGGTGATCGCGCTGACCTCGCTGCTGGTCGGCCGGCTGGTCTACTTGCAGGTCGTCGAGCACGACAAGTACAGCACCCGCTCGGAGAGCAACCGCGTGCGCGTGGAGCCGCTGCCGCCGACCCGGGGACTGGTGTACGACCGCAACGGCGTGCTGCTGGCCGAAAACCGCCCGACCTATAACCTGACCATGGTGCGCGAGCGGGTCGACGATCTGGACCGGACCCTCGAGCGGCTGGTCACGCTGCTGGAGCTTTCCGACGACGACGTCGAGGCGTTCAAGAAGCGCTCGCGCCAGCGCCAGCGGCCCTTTCAGCCGGCGCTGTTGATGAGCGATCTGACCCAGGAGCAGATCGCCCGGCTGGCGGTCAACCGCCACCGGTTGCCCGGCGTGGAAGTCGAGGCCCAGCTGCTGCGCTACTACCCTCATGCCCACATCATGTCCCACGCGCTTGGCTACGTCGGGCGGATCAACGCCGAAGAGCTCAAGAACCTGGATACCGGGCGCTATGCCGGCACGCACTTTATCGGCAAGACCGGCATCGAGCGATTTTACGAACAGCAGCTGCACGGCCAGGCGGGGCTGCGCAAGGTGGAAACCAACGCCCGAGGCCGGGTGCTGCGCGAGCTGGGCCGCCAGGACCCGGTGCCGGGGAAAAACCTCACGCTGACCCTGGATACGGGCATGCAGCAGCTGGCGTTCGACCTGCTGGACGGCCGGCGCGGCTCGATCGTTGCTATCCAGCCCGACAGCGGCGACATCCTGGCGCTGGCATCAACGCCCGGATTTGACAGCAACCGCTTTGTGACCGGGATCGACGTTGCCTCCTACCAGGCGCTGCAGCAGGACATCGACCTGCCGCTGTTTAACCGCGCGATTCGCGGGCGCTACCCCACGGGATCGACGATCAAGCCCTTTGTCGCCGTTGCCGGGCTGCGCGAAGGCGTAATCACGCCGAACAAGACCATCAACGATCCGGGCTATTTTAAGCTGCCCAACGACTCGCGCCGCTACCGTAACTGGCTGCGCTGGGGGCACGGCCGGGTCGACATGGAGCGCTCGCTGGCGGTGTCCAACAACACGTACTATTACTCGCTGGCCCACGATCTGGGCATCGACAGGCTCGAGCGCCAGCTGGGAGCGTTCGGCATGGGGCAGCGCGTAGGCCACGACGTCCAGGGTGAAAGCAGCGGCCTTTTGCCGTCCCGGGAGTGGAAACGCGAGCGCTACAACCAGTCCTGGTACCCCGGCGAGACGCTCTCGGTGGGCATCGGCCAGGGCTACTTGCAGCTGACCCCACTGCAGCTCGCTACGGCCACGGCCACGCTTGCCAACAAAGGCGACTGGGTGAAACCGCACCTGGCGAGCAAGGTCGGCGACGAGCCGCTGCCCGACGAGCTCCCCGGCACGCCCGACGACATTGACCTGCCCAACCCGAGCGGCTGGGACACGGTGTTCAGCGGCATGGAAAAAGTCCTCAGCGGCCACGAGGGCACCGCCCGGCGTACCGGCAAGGGGCTTGAGTACCGCATGGCGGGCAAGTCGGGGACGGCCCAGGTGTTTTCGCTGGGCCGGGACGAACGCTATAACGCCGAGGAGCTGGCCGAGCGACTGCGCGACCACGCGCTGTTCATTGCCTTTGCCCCGGTCGAGGATCCCCAGATCGCCGTGGCGGTCATCGTCGAAAATGCCGGCGGCGGCAGTACCCACGCCGCCCACCTGGCCCGGGCGATGACCGATGCCTGGCTGCTCGATGAGGGCCACATGCCCAGCGAGGACGATTAGCCATGCCCTGGACGACGCTTTCACGCTTGCTCAACCGCTACCCCGTTCGCCCGCCGGACAGCGGCATGTCCCGGCGCAAGAGCCTGTGGCAAAATCTGCACCTGGACCCCTGGCTGCTCGTCCTGCTGCTGGCGCTGGTGGGCGCCGGGCTCCTGGTGCTGTACAGCGCCTCGGGCCGGCACGCCGACATGGTCGCCGGGCAGGCCCTGCGCTTTGTCGTGGCGTTTGCCGTCATGGCGGTGCTGGCGCAGTTTCCGCCCGCCACCTTTTATCGCTGGGCGCCGTTGGCCTACGGGCTGGGCGTGGTGATGCTGATTGCGGTGGAGCTAGTGGGGGATATCGGCATGGGCGCCCAGCGCTGGCTGGAAATCCCCGGCGTCGTGCGCTTTCAGCCCTCGGAAATGATGAAGCTTGCCACCCCGCTGATGGTGGCGGCCTACTTAAGCCGCACCGGCCTTCCGCCGCGCCTGCCCCACCTGTTCGTCGCCGCCGTATTGATCGGCCTGCCGGTGGTGCTCATCGCCATGCAGCCGGACCTGGGCACGTCGCTGCTGGTTACCAGCGCGGCGCTGATCGTGGTGCTGCTGGCGGGGCTTTCCTGGCGGCTGATTGGCTTTTTCCTGCTGCTGGCCGGGGCCGCGCTGCCGCTTTTATGGATCAATCTGCAAAACTACCAGCGCCAGCGGGTGCTGACGTTTTTGAACCCCGAAAGCGATCCGCTGGGGTCCGGCTGGAACATCATCCAGTCGACCACGGCCATCGGCAGCGGCGGCCTTAAGGGCAAGGGCTGGTTTGAGGGCACCCAGTCGCAGCTGGAGTTTCTGCCCGAGCGCCACACCGACTTTATCGTCGCCGTGCTGGGCGAAGAGTTCGGCCTGGTAGGGATGACCGCGCTGCTGGCGCTGTATTTTGTCATTGTGTGCCGGGGGCTGTGGCTGGCCGCCGCCGTTCAGGATACCTTCGGCCGGCTGGTGGCCGGCAGCGTCATCCTGACGTTTTTCATTTACGTGTTCGTCAACGTCGGCATGGTCAGCGGCATTCTGCCCGTGGTGGGGGTGCCGCTACCGCTGATCAGCTACGGCGGCACCTCGAGCGTGACCCTGCTGGCGGGGTTCGGTATTCTCATGTCGGTCCATGCCCACCGGCGGCTGCTGCCGCGCTGACCGGCCCGGGACATAGCGACGCTATCGCCACAATCCGCCGTTTTCAGGAGATAACCATGTGGAAGACAGCCTCCCGGCCGCGGTGGCTCATGCCGGCCCTGCTGGCGCTTGGCCTGCTGGGGGCGGCATCTACTGCCGCCGCCGCCCCGGACTTTGATCCGGAAAAGACCGGCTCCGACGCCGCGGCGCTGGTGGACGAGCTCAGCGACGAGGGCCTGCCCCGGGACTTTCTCGTAAAGGCGCTGGCCAAGGCCAATGCCAGCGAAGAGGTGCTGGACGCCATGTCCGGCGCCGTCGAGCGGCATCTGGAGTGGCCCGAGTACCGAGCGATATTTTTCACCGCCGAGCGCATCGAGCAGGGGGCTCGGTTCATGGAGCGCCACCGCGAAGCGCTGGAGCGGGCTCAGGCAACCTACGGCGTGCCGCCGGAAGTTATCACCGCCATCATCGGCGTTGAAACCTACTACGGGCGCCACAAGGGCGAGCACCGGGTGCTGGATTCGCTGGCCACGCTGGCGTTTGAGCACCCCGAGCGCGGCGACTTCTTTCGCGGTGAGCTGGCGGCGTTTCTGCGCCTGGCCTACGAGCAGGACATGGACCCGCAAAGCCTGCTCGGCTCCTACGCCGGCGCCATGGGCTACCCGCAGTTTATCCCCACCAGCTATGACGCCTACGCCATCGACTTTGACGACGACGGTCAGCGCGATCTCTGGCATAACCCGGCAGATGCCATCGGCAGCGTCGCCAACTACTTTGCCGAGCACGGCTGGCGCCGGGGCGAAGCCGTCTACCAGCCGGCGCTGGGGCCAGAGGCGCCCCCCGAGGGCCTGGCATTGAATCAGACGTCGCGCCCGGAAACCACGCTTGGCGAGGCCGTTGCGGCCGGCGTCTACCCGTTGGGGCGTACGCTTGAAAGCCTGGCCGATAACGCCCAGGCGCCGGTCGTGCCGCTGCGCCTGGCCGCCGAGGAGGGGTCGGCCACGTACCGGCTGGGTGGATACAATTTCTACGTGATCACGCGCTATAACCACAGTCACCTTTACGCCATGGCAGTGGCCGAGCTTGCCCGGGCCATTGCCGCTGACGCCCAGTCATCCCATCAGGACGAGGACCCGGCATGAGATCACGCTTTGCCGTACTACGCTTCGCCGTATGGCCCGCGGCCGTGCCCCCCAGGCTTCTTGTGTGCGCCGGTATTGCCTGTGCGCTGCTGACGCTTGCCGGCTGCGCCGGCCAGAGCTCGCGCTCCGCATCGGACGAGGCCGGCAAAAGCGCGGCGGCCGCTGCCGACAAGAGCGCCAAGGCCGATAGCGGCGGGCGCTACGCCATGAGCGCCGACGCCTACCCGCTGGACCCGCCGGACGTCTCCGACGTTCCCGATGCCGTGCCGCGCGTCGAGCCGCGCTCCCAGGTGGGTAACCGCTCAAGCTACACGGTGTGGGGTAAAAACTATCGGGTGCTGCCCGATGCCCGGGGCTACAGCAAAACCGGTACCGCCTCCTGGTACGGCAAGAAATTTCACGGCTACGCCACGTCCAGCGGCGAGATCTACGACATGTACCGGATGAGCGCGGCCCACCGCTCGCTGCCGCTGCCGACGTTTGCCCGAGTAACGCGGGAGGGGGCGGACAAGTCCGTGATCGTGCGGGTCAACGACCGCGGGCCGTTTCACAGTGAGCGCGTCATCGACCTGTCTTACGCGGCGGCCTCAAGGCTTGGGATCACCGATGACGGCACCGGAAGGGTCAGGGTAGAGGCCATCGACCCCAAACAGTGGCTCGCGCAGCAAGGAAAGGCCGCGCCCGAGGCAGCAGCGAATAAGGCAACGGCGAAAAAGGCGTCGAGCCAGCCAGCGCCGGCCAAACGGTCGCCGGCAAGGCAGGCCCAGGCCGATAGTGCCGGGCCGGCGGCCGCGGGGAGCGGCGCCTACTGGCAGGTGGCGGCGCTGGAAAGCCGCCCGGGGGCGCAAAAGCTCAAGCGCCGCCTGGAAGGCGAGCTTGGGGAGGACGTACGCATTGCCCGGGGCGACGGTATTTACCGGGTCCAGGTTGGGCCGGTCACCGCCGGGAACGATGAGAGCGCGCTTCGCGATGCGCTGCGCCGGGCGGGCTTTCCCCGGGCGTTTATCGTGCGATAATGCGCCCCGGACGCAAGCGGCGTATAGTGCGCGCCTTGCCGTTATTGAATGTTTCAAAAGAGAAATCATGTGATGAAAGCGTTGTTCGCAGACTCTTCTTCCGCCGCCCCCTCCGGGCGCCTGGTGCGCCGCCTGCGGGCGGCGGCGCTTGGCCTGGTGGCGGCGGCTGTGGTGACCCTGGCGCCGGTGTCGGCCAGCGCCCAGGCGGTGCCGCAACCGCAGACCCTCATTCCCGCCGCGCCGCAGCTGGCCGCCAGCTCGTGGATTTTGATGGATGCCAACAGCGGCCATATTCTCGCCCGGCAAAACGCCGACAAGCGTCTGCCGCCGGCGAGCCTGACCAAGCTGATGACCGCGTATCTGGTCGAGCGCGAGCTCAACCAGGGCTCCATCGAGCCCGATGATAAAGTCAACGTCAGCGAAAAGGCCTGGCGTACCGGCGGCTCGAAGATGTTCATCGAAGTGGGCAATCAGGTGCCCGTGGAAAAGCTCCTGCACGGCATCGTCATCGTCTCGGGCAACGACGCAAGCGTTGCCATGGCGGAGCACCTGGCCGGCGGCGAGGCACAGTTCGCCGATCTGATGAACCAGCACGCCTCCCGCCTGGACATGGAGAACACCCATTTCAAAAACGCCACTGGGCTACCGGTGGAAGGGCACTATTCCAGCGCGCATGATCTGGCGCGGCTGACCCGCCACATCGTCAATGACTATCCGGAGCACTATAAAATGTACTCCGAGCGCAGCTTTACCTACGGCGGGATCGAGCAGCCCAACCGCAACCGCCTGCTGTGGCGCGACCCGTCGGCCGACGGGCTGAAGACCGGCTGGACCGACGCCGCCGGGTACTGCCTGGTGTCCTCGGCCAAGCGCGAGGACATGCGCCTGATCGCGGTGGTCATGGGCACCAAGTCGGAAGAGGCCCGGGTTCAGGAAACCCAGAAGCTTTTGAGCTACGGCTTTCGCTTTTATGAAACCAAGCATCTGTACGAGCGCGGCGCGGTGCTGGCCTCGCCCCGGGTCTGGGGCGGCGAGATCGACAAGGTGCGCGTGGGCGTGGACAGCGAAGTCAACATGACCCTGCCGCGCAACCGCAGCGAGGAGCTGCGCGCCCGGCTGAACCTGGAACATGACTTAAGCGCCCCCATTGCCATGGGTGATGAAGTGGGTACGCTCGAGGTGACCCTGGGCGACAAGGTCGTCGGTACGCGCGCCATGGTCGCCCTTGAAGACGTCGAGGAAGGCGGGTTTTTCAAACGCCTGATGGACCAGGTCAAGCGCTTCTTCAGCGGCCTGCTGAGCCGCTTTACCGACTGAGCCTTTGGGGCGGCCCGTCCGCCCGGACGTTCACGATGAGCAAGCAGGGGGAGACATGCAGTCAGGCAGCAACCGGGCGTTTCGCGATATGCGCGAGACCGCGACGCAGAAAGCGCCCGAGATCACGTTTCCGTGTGACTATCCGATCAAGGTGGTCGGCGATGCAGCGGAGGATTTTGCCGCCGCTGTGTGCGCGGTGATCAAGCGCCATGCGCCGGACTTCAACGCCGCCGACATCCGGGTGATCGACAGCCGCAACGGCCGCTTTCAGTCGGTGCGCCTGAGCATTCGGGCCACCGGCGAGGCGCAGCTGAAGGCGCTGTTCGAGGAGCTCAAGGCCACCGGCCGCGTGCATATGGTGGTGTAGCGTGGGCGCTCCGGTGGCGATCGAGCTGCATTGTCTGGGGCGGCGTCCGTACCTGCCCGTGTGGCAGGCGATGCGCGAGCTGACCGAGACCCGGGATGCCCAAGCGGCGGATCAGTTCTGGCTGGTCGAGCACGAGCCGGTGTTTACCCAGGGCCAGGCGGGCAGGCCCGAGCACGTGCTGATGCCCGGGGATATCCCCGTGGTCCAGACCGACCGCGGCGGCCAGGTCACTTACCACGGCCCCGGCCAGGTGGTGCTGTACCCGCTGATCGACGTGCGCCGGGCAGGGCTTGGCGTGCGGGCGCTGGTGACGGCCATGGAAAACGCGGTGATCGACGTGCTGGCAGAATATGCCGTTGCCGCGCGTGCGCGACCCGATGCCCCGGGGGTTTACGTAATCCTCGACAGTGGGGAAGAGGCCAAGATTGCCTCGCTGGGTCTGCGCATCCGTCGCGGATCGAGCTACCACGGCGTGGCGCTGAACGTCGACGGCGACCTGGCGCCGTTCTCGCGCATCAACCCCTGCGGCCATGCCGGCATGCCCATGGCGCGGCTGGCTTCGCTGATCGAGCACAGGGAAGATGTGGAACACGGGGAAAAGATGAGCGTGGAAAGCGTCGGTGAGCAGCTGGCCCGGGCGCTGGCGGCGCGCATCGGACGCGAGCTGGCACCCGTGTGTAAATAACGCCCCGTATCGTTATAACGTCTAGCGCTAACGCATGGCGTCATGGATGAAAAAAGCCGCCGTGGATACGGCGGCTTTTTTGTGCGTGCGTGTTTTGTGAGTGCGAGCTGTGCGTACGTAGCGGGCGGCTTAGCTGACGCTCTGTACCGGAATCAGGTTATCGTCGCCGCCGGTTTCCTGGCCGGGCACCGCGGCGGGAGAGGCAAGCCCCAGGTTGTTTTTCTCGAACACCCGGTCGGCGCGGTAGCTCGAGCGCACCAGCGGGCCGGAGGGCACTTCCATGAAGCCCTTGGCAAGCCCCAGCTGGCGATAGTTCTCGAACTCTTCCGGGGTGACCCAGCGCTCCACCGGCAGGTGGTTTTTCGTCGGGCGCAGGTACTGGCCAAGAGTGACGATGTCCACGCCGATCTCGCGCAGGTCGTCGAACGTCTGCAGGATTTCCTCGTCGGTCTCGCCAAGCCCCAGCATGATGCTGGTCTTGGTGATGGTCTGCGGGCGGTAGCGCTTGGCGTGGGCCAGCACGTCCAGCGTCTTGCGGTAGCCGGCGCGGGGGTCGCGCACCCGGGAGGTCAGGCGCTCGACGGTTTCGACGTTCTGGGCAAATACTTCAAGGCCCGAGTCCACCACCCGCTCGATGGCGGCGGGATCGGCGTCGAAGTCCGGGGTCAGGGCCTCGACCACCACCTCGGGGGTGCGCTCCTTGATCGCGCTGATGCAGCTGGCGTAGTGGCCGGCGCCGCCGTCGTCAAGATCGTCGCGGTCCACCGAGGTCAAAACGATATAGCGCAGCCCCATCAGCTCCACCGAGTTGGCGGTGTTGGCGGGCTCGTCCTTGTCCAGCCAGCCCTGGGGGTTGCCGGTATCCACCGCGCAGAAGCGGCAGGCGCGGGTGCATACCGACCCCATGAGCATGATGGTGGCGGTACCGTTGCTCCAGCACTCGCCCAGGTTGGGGCAGTGGGACTCGGCGCAGACGGTGCTCAGGCCGTGCTTGGCGACGTTTTTCTTCACCGCCTCAAAGCGTTCGCCGCCGGGGATGCGGGCGCGCAGCCACTTGGGCTTGCGCTCGAGCGAGGCATCGGGCTCGGCTTCCACCGCCGCCTTGCGCTGCTTGATCCCGTCCTTGATGACTGACATGCCGCGATCGTTGCGAAATTTTTCGCCGCTTTGCACGCGCTGCAAGGTATCGTTGCTCATGACTGAAAGAGCCTCTACTGTGCGATGACGGGCCATGCCACCGGATCTCGTGGGGCGTCAGCACGTCAATGGATGCGTCGGTAAATACGCCCAATGTAACATGGTTAGCGGCGCGCAGGATATTTCCAGCGGCGAGAGCCCTGGATAGCTCTGGCCGGGCTAGCGCTTCTGTTGGGCGTGGGTTAGGGTAGGCGCATTTTTTCACTCGCGCAAAAAGTGCCAGACAGCGCGATACGCCTGTTCAACTGCCGTTTTTTGTCGGCACAGCATTTAAGTGGAGCACTATGGGCAAGTCACTGGTCATCGTTGAGTCGCCGGCCAAGGCGAAAACGATCAACAAATATCTCGGCCGCGATTTCATCGTCAAGTCGAGCGTGGGTCATATCCGTGACCTGCCGACCAGCGGCTCGAGTAAAACCGCTGTGGACCCCAAGGAGCGGGCGCGTCAGGCGGCGTTGACCCGCAAGATGTCCGCAGAAGAAAAGGCGGCGCATAAAAAGCGCAAGGCGCATACCCAGCTGATTCGGCGCATGGGCATTGATCCGGATAACGGCTGGGAGGCGCATTACGAAACGCTGCCGGGCAAGGAAAAGGTGGTGGCCGAGCTGAAAAAGCTCGCCGCCGACGCCGACGCGGTCTATCTGGCAACGGATTTGGACCGCGAGGGCGAAGCCATTGCCTGGCACCTGCGCGAGGCCATTGGCGGCGACGACGACCGCTACAAGCGCGTGGTGTTCAACGAGATCACCAAAAACGCCATCCAGGACGCGTTCAAGGCCCCCGGCTCGCTGAACATCCCCCGGGTGGAGGCCCAGCAGGCGCGGCGCTTTCTCGACCGCGTGGTGGGCTTCATGCTCTCGCCGCTGCTCTGGGCCAAGGTGGCCCGGGGGCTGTCGGCCGGGCGGGTGCAGTCGGTGGCTATGCGGCTGATCGTCGAGCGCGAGCGCGAAATCCGCGCCTTTATTCCCGAAGAGTTCTGGGACGTTCACGCCGACCTGGTTACGCCCGAGGGCGAGGCCGTGCGCTTTGTGCTGGCGCGCCAGAACGGCCAGGCGTTTCGCCCCACCGCCGAAGCCGAGACCCTCGAGCGCATTGCCGGGCTGAAAGGCGCTGACCTGGCGATTACCGCCCGGGAAGACAAGCCCACGCGCTCAAAGCCCAACGCCCCCTTTATCACCTCGACGCTGCAGCAGGCGGCAAGCGGGCGGCTGGGCTTTTCGGTGAAAAAGACCATGACCATGGCCCAGCGTCTTTACGAGGCGGGCTACATCACCTATATGCGTACCGACTCCACCAATCTGTCCAACGACGCGGTGGAGAGCGCGCGGGGCTTCATCGGCGAGGAATACGGCAAGCGCTACCTGCCGGAAGCGCCCAACCGCTATGCCAGCAAGGAAAGCGCCCAGGAGGCCCACGAGGCCATCCGCCCGTCCAACGTCGAAACCCGGGCGGGCGACCTTGCCAGCATGGAGCGCGACGCCGAGCGCCTTTACGAGCTCATTTGGCGCCAGTTCGTGGCCTGTCAGATGACCCCGGCCGAGTACCTTTCCAGCACCCTGAGCATTGACGTTGACGGCTATGAGCTGCGCGCCAAGGGCCGGGTGCTGAAGTTTGACGGCTATACCCGGGTCATGAAGCCCTCGGGCAAGAATGAGGACCAGCGCCTGCCCGACCTTGCCGAAGGCACGCCGATGACCCTCGACGCCCTGGATCCCCAGCAGCACTTCACCAAGCCGCCGGCGCGCTATACCGAAGCCGCGCTGGTCAAGGAGCTGGAGAAGCAGGGTATCGGCCGGCCGTCGACCTACGCGGCGATTATCTCGACGATCCAGGACCGCGGCTACGTCAAGCTGGAAAACCGCCGCTTCTACGCCGAAAAGCTCGGCGATATCGTCACCGAGCGGCTCAAGGAGTCGTTCCCTGATCTCATGGACTACTCCTTTACCGCGCGCATGGAAGACGGGTTGGACGACGTCGCCGAGGGCGAGCGCAGCTGGCGGGCGCTGCTGGATACCTTCTACCACGAGTTCCGCGACGAGCTGGCCCAGGCCGAAAGCGAAGACGGCATGCGCCCCAACCAGCCGGTGCCCACGGATATCGAGTGCCCCCAGTGCGGGCGCCACATGCAGATCCGTACCGCCTCTACCGGGGTGTTTCTGGGCTGCAGCGGCTATAACCTGCCGCCCAAGGAGCGCTGCAAGACCACCATTGACCTGATCCCCGGCGAAGAGGCCGTCGCCGCCGATGCCGGCGCCGATGCCGAAACCAACGCCCTGCGCGCCAAGCGCCGCTGCCCGCGGTGCGAAACCGCCATGGACAGCTATCTCATCGACGAGACGCGCAAGCTGCATATCTGCGGTAACAGCCCCGACTGCGGCGGCTACGAGATCGAAAGCGGCAAGTTCAAGATCAAGGGCTACGACGGGCCGGTCATCGAGTGCGACAAGTGCGGTCACGAGATGCAGCTCAAGTCCGGGCGCTTTGGCAAGTACTTCGGCTGCACCAACAGCGAGTGCAAGAACACCCGCAAGCTGCTGCGCAGCGGCGAGGTGGCGCCGCCGAAGATGGACCCGATTCCCATGCCGGAGCTTGCCTGCCAGAAGGTCGACGACCACTATGTGCTCCGCGACGGCGCCAGCGGGCTGTTTCTGGCGGCGAGCAAGTTCCCCAAGAACCGCGAGACGCGCCCGCCTCTGGTCAAGGAGCTCAAGGCCCACGCCGACGAGCTGCCGGAGAAATACCGCTTCATTCTCGACGCGCCCAGCGAAGATCCTGACGGGCGGCCGGCGCAGATTCGCTTTTCGCGCAAGAACAAGGCCCAGTTCGTCATGACCGACGAAAACGGCAAGGCCACGGGGTGGAAAGCCACCTTTGATGAGGGCAAGTGGCAGGTAGAAGACAAACGCAAGAAGTAACGCCCGGGCGGCGCCGGGCACGCTGGCTCCACCGGAGGCCGTGCCAACGTCTTCTGCGGCGTGCAGCGAGCGGTGACCCCGTGGCATGCTGTCAAGGTCACACAGGTGGCGTGACCAAAGCCTAAAAAGGAGAGGTATATGCGCTATAACCAAGTACGCGATCTGATCGCCTGGGCGGCCGACTTTCACGGGCGGATGGCTCGTCAGTTCGGCGACCGGGCCAAGGATGCGGAAAGCGAACGCCTGCAAATAGCGCTGGATTACCTGGCAAGCCAGGAGCTGCGCATGAAATCCGGGCTGGAAGATACCCTGGACGAAGGCTCCGCCCATCAGGAAGTGCTCAACACCTGGTTTGACGACCCGGCCGACTTCCCCCAGCCGCCGGGGCTTGAGCGCCTGACACAGTACGCCACTTATGACAGCATCGAAGCGGCCCTGCAGACCTCGACGGAAGCGCACAACGCGCTGCAGGAGCTTTATGAGTACCGCGCAAAAAAGGCCGTGATTCCTGCCGAGGAAGAGTTCTTCAACTCGCTGGCCGAAGGCCACGAGGCCGAGGTGCGCCGCATTGTCTCGCAGTTTGAGGATTTTAGCGATATTTAGCTGAGGGTACCGGCCCGTCCCGCATTTTTTCCTGACAAGAGTATGCCCTATGCCTCTGGATCGTCGCCGTTTTCTGGCCGGTACCGCAGCCTTTCTGGCCTTTCAGGCCGCCCCGGCCAGCGCCGGTTTCCTGGCCAAAATCGCCTTTATCGATCTGGTCGAACAGCAGCTGGAAGAGGCGATGCATCCGCGCTTTCCCGGCGAGGTCTGGGTGCTGGTAGACGGTCGTAAGCTGTCGCTCGACGTTTATCGCGGTCGCGAGCGTATCGAGCATTTTGCACCGGTATCGCTGGGGCGCGGCGGGGCGGATAACCAGCGCATCAGCGGCGGTAGCGTGACCCCCAGGGGCGAGTTTCGCGTCAACCGTTTCAATTTCGACAGCCGCTGGCACCTGTTCATGGGCGTGGACTACCCGACGCCCGACCACGCGCGTATGGCCCTGCGCACCGGGCTTTATTCCCGCGAGGACTACCAGGCGTATTTCGATCACTACCGCCGCTACGGGACGCCGCCCCAGGATACCGTGCTGGGCGGCGCCATCGGCCTGCACGGGCTGGGAGAGGCCGACCCCGAGGTCCACCGGCGCATGAACTGGACCCAGGGCTGCGTGGCCATGACCGATACCCAAATCGAACAGCTGGAAGAGCTGGTTGGCATTGGCACCCGCATCGTTATTCGCTAAGGTGTTGTTGTCGAAGATTGTTCAAAGTTTCAGTATTTGAACATAGGATGCTAGACAAACGTTGTTGGCTATAATACAACAGCGTTTCGCGTCTGTGCTTCGCGGCATATGTCGCTGCAGTAAACCTGCAAATTGCAGGTGGACAAGCATGCATAAGGGCTTTAGCCTTATGCCTGCCGATTCATTAATGTAGCACCAAGGAAGATTCAAGGAGAACACTATGACTCTGAAGACGACCCTGAAAATGTCTGCCGCTGCCGCTTCTCTGGCTATTCTGGCCGGCTGTGCTTCTACCAGCGCGCTGGAAGAAGTTCGCACCACGGCAGAATCCGCTCAGGCTGATGCCGCTGAAGCGCAGAGCACTGCGTCTCAGGCGATGAACACTGCCAAGCAGGCGCAGCGTGACGCACGTGCCGCACTGCAGATGTCTGAGAAGAACCGTGAAGAAATGAACCGCATGTTTGAGCGCTCCATGCAGAAGTAAGACGCATGGAAACCGCAAGGGGCCGACGTTCTTAAAGGGCCAACGTCCTTTGCGGCTGCTTTTACATAGCACAAAAAACCCTGCCTCGGCAGGGTTTTTTGTTATCTGGACAGCGCGGATTTATTCGCCGTCGTCGTCTTTGTCGGCGGGCTGGGATTTTAGCTGGAGATTTTTCAGCAGGGTAGCGGTGTTGCGGTTTTCATCGCCTTCACGGGAGGCTTCGGCCTGGGGGCCGGAAAGCGCCAGGATGCTGCCGTTGGGCTCTTCAATGGCCTGTTTGACGCGCTTGTAGTCGACCTCGACCCCCTGTTCGCCGGTTTTCGCCTCGATGATTTCCAGGGCGTTGAGCAGCGGCTCGAAATCACCGCTGTTTTCTTCCAGCTGAGGGAAGGACTGCACCAGCAGGCTGCCGTCGCTGTCCAGGCCGGCCTTGAACGGCGCGTCGATGATGTTGACTCGGGTGCTGCCCGGAAGCCGCTTATAAAGCGACTCGATGTCTTCGGGGTACATGCGGATGCAGCCGCGGCTGACACGCATGCCCACGCCTTCGGGGCGGTTGGTGCCGTGGATCAAATAGCTTGGCAGGCCCAGCAGAATGGCGTGGCGGCCCAGGGGGTTGTCCGGGCCTGCGGGCACCACCTTGGGGGCGGGGTCGCCGCGCTCGGCGGCTTCCCGGCGCATGGAGGCCGGCGGCGCCCAGGCCGGATCCTTGACCTTGACCGTGGTTTTGGTCACGCCGACGGGGGTTGCGAATTCATCACGGCCGACGCTGACCGGATAGGTCTCGACGATGTTTGGCTTGTCCGCCGGGTAGTAGTAAAGGCGCAGCTCGGAGAGGTTGATGACAATGCCTTCGCGCTTGACGTCGGGAAGAATATAGCGGCTGGGAAGATTGACTTCGGTTCCCTCGCCGGGCACCCAGAGGCTGACGCCGGGGTTGGCCATGCGCATCTCTTCGTAGCCGATGTTGTGCTGGCGGGCAATGTCGACCAGCGTCTGCTCCTGATCCTTGACGGTGACCGTGTAATGCTTGCCGACCACGTCGCCTTCGTCGGGGATGTGGAACTGCCCCCGGGGCAGGTCGTTGGGGGCGGCAGCCGGCGCTTCGTCGGCGGACGTCTGGTCGGCGCTCGACGCCTTGCTTTTGGCCGTCAGGGCGCGGGCGTTTTCCAGTAGCGTAGAAGCCGACTGGCTGTCGGCCTTGTCGTTCTCGGCGCTCGCCTTTTGGAGCGAGGCCGCCGTGGCGGTGGCGGGCAGGGTCAGGCAGGCGGCGCTGATGGCGGCGGCCAGCAGCGTGACGGCAGGCGTCTTGGTCAAACGTCGATGGGCAGCGTTGGCGCTCATGTCATGTCCTTATACGTCTCAGGGGGCTGGGGGTTTCTGGTTAAGGGTGTGCAGCAGGGCTTCGACCTGTTCAAAGCGTGCCTCCACGCTTTCCATGGGCAGCGTGAAGCGCAGGGTATCAGAGCCGTCCAGGCGGTACTTGTCCGGCGCCTGCTGAATGAGGCTGACCAGCGTCATCGGGTCGACCCGAGTGTCGGCGGCAAAGATGATCCGACCGCGCGTCTCGCCGGCTTCCAGGCGGCTGATGCCCAGCGGCTCGGCGCGCTGGCGCAGCCGGGTCTGGCGGATTAAGTGCTTGAGCGGCGCGGGCAGCAGCCCAAAGCGGTCGATGAGCTCTACCTGAAGCTCCCTGAGCTCGTCGTCGCCCTGGGCGTTGGCAATTCGCTTGTACATGACCAGACGCTGCTGCACGTCGTGGATATAGTCGTCGGGGATCAGCGCCGGAAGGTTCAGGCTGATGTCGACGCCGCTGTCAAACGGCGCCTCGAGGTTGGGTGTTTTGCCGGCGCGAATGGCTTTCACCGCGCGGTCGAGCATTTCCATATAGAGGGTGTAGCCGATGGTTTCCATCTGGCCGCTCTGCTCGTCGCCCAAAAGCTCGCCGGCGCCGCGAATCTCCATGTCGTGGCTGGCAAGCGTGAAGCCCGCCCCCAGGTCGTCCGAGGCGCTGATGGCCTCGAGCCGCTTGACCGCATCCCGGGTCATGGCCTTGGGCGGCGGGGTGAGCAGGTAGGCGTAGGCCTGGTGGTGGCTGCGGCCCACGCGCCCGCGTAGCTGGTGCAGCTGGGCGAGACCGAACTTGTCGGCGCGCTCGATCACAATGGTGTTGGCGCTGGGCACATCGATGCCGCTTTCGATGATGGTCGAGCACACCAGCACGTTGAAGCGGCGGTGGTAGAAGTCCGACATGACCCGCTCCAGGCTGCGCTCGGGGAGCTGGCCGTGGGCCACCGCTACCCGGGCGTCGGGCACCAGTTCGCGGATTTTCTCCGCGGCGGTGTCGATGGTCTTGACTTCGTTGTGAAGGAAATACACCTGGCCGCCGCGCAGTATCTCGCGCAGCAGCGCCTCCTTGATCACGCCGTCGGCGCGCTGCTGGACAAACGTCTTCACCGACAGCCGCCGTGCCGGCGGCGTAGCGATGATCGACAGATCACGAATGCCGCTCATGGCCATGTTGAGCGTGCGCGGAATGGGCGTGGCGGTGAGCGTGAGGATGTCGATTTCGGCGCGCAGGGTCTTGAGCTTTTCCTTCTGCGCGACGCCGAAGCGGTGCTCCTCGTCGATGATCAAAAGCCCCATGTGGGGCAGATCGACGCTTTTCGACAGCAGCTTGTGGGTGCCGATGACGATATCGGTCTGGCCGCTTGTGACTTTCTCCAGCGCCTCAGAGGCGCCTTTGCCGCCGGTGAAGCGCGATAGCAGGCCGAGGGTGACGGCGGTATCGGCAAAGCGGTCGCGAAAGTTTTCAAAGTGCTGGCGGGCGAGCAGGGTGGTGGGCACCAGCACGACCACCTGGCGGCCGGACTGCACGGCGAGAAACGCCGCGCGCATGGCCACCTCGGTCTTGCCGAAGCCGACGTCGCCGCAGATCACCCGGTCCATGGGCTGGGGCGCGGTCAGGTCGTTGACCACGGCGTTAATGGCGGCTTCCTGGTCGGGCGTTTCCTCGAACGGGAAGCTGGCGGCAAAGCGCTGATAGTCGCTGTCCGGGGCGTCGTAAACCACGCCCTGCTGGGCTTCGCGGCGGGCGTAGATGTCGAGCAGCTCGGCGGCGGTGTCGCGGATCTTCTCGGCGGCTTTCTTGCGCGCCTTGTCCCACTGCTCCGAGCCCAGCTTGTGCAGCGGGGCCAGCTCGTCGTCGACGCCGCTGTAGCGCGAGATCAGGTGAAGGTTGTCCACCGGTACGTAAAGCTTGGCGCCGCCGGCGTATTCCAGGGCGAGAAACTCGCTGGCCTGGCCGCCGGCCTCAAGCGCTTCCAGCCCCAGGTAGCGGCCCACCCCGTGGGCCTGGTGCACCACCGGCGCGCCGGCCTTGAGCTCGGACAGGTGGTGGACGGCGAAATCGTCGTCGTCGGTGGCTTTTTCCCGGCGTCGGCTCTGGCGCACGACGTCGCCGAACAGTTCGGTTTCGGTCAGAACCAGAATATCCGGCGCGCCCAGCCACAGGCCGGCATCCACCTGCCCCTCGGTCAGGGCATACGGCGCGTCACCGCTGAGAAAAGCGTTAAAGCCCTCGACGTGGGGCAGCGCCAATGAAAGCGGGGCGAGCAGCTCTTCCAGCGCTTCGCGCCGCCCCCGGGACTCGGCGACAAAGAGGATGCGCGTGTCCGGATGCTGGTCAAGGAAGTGCGCAAGCGCTGCCAGCGGCGTGTGGCTGCGGGCGTTGATGGCGACGTCGGGCAGCGCCAGCGCATCCGGCGCCCGGGCGTGGCGGTGTTCGCCGTCGTCGGTGAGCTCGATGCGCGGGCGCTGCTTGACCGCGGCAAAGATGTCGCTCACCGGCCAGAACGCCCGATGGGGCGGCAGGAGCGGGCGCGTGGGGTCCACGCCGAGGTTGGCGTAGCGCGCCTCGATGGCCTCCCAGTGCTGCTCGGCGGCGTGAAATACGTCGGGGAGCAGGGCCACGCGAGTGTCGTCCGTCAGGTGATCGAACAGCGACGCGGTCTGCTCGAAAAACAGCGGCAGGTACTGCTCGAGCCCGGGGGAGGGAATGGCCTTGAGCGCGTCGTTGTACAGCGGGCACTGGCGCGGGTCGACGTCGAACAGGGTTTCGAACTGCTCGCGAAAACGGGCAATGGCGCTGCGCGACAGCGGGTATTCATGGGCCGGGAGCAGCTCCACCCGCTCCACTTTTTCGCTGGAGCGCTGGGTGCCGGGGTCAAAATAGCGCAGGGTGTCGATTTCGTCGTCGAACAGGTCAATGCGTACGGGCTGCTCCATGCCCATGGCGTAAAGGTCGATCAGCGCGCCGCGAATGGCGTACTCGCCGGGCTCGAAGACGGTTTCCACCGCGCGATAGCCGCCCCGGGTCAGCGACTCGCGCAGCTGCTCGCGGTCCAGGGTGTCGCCGGCGGCCAGGGTCAACACCCTCCCGGCGATGTAGTCCACCGGCGGCAGCCGCTGCATCAGGGTGTTGATCGGCACCAGCACAATGCCGTGCACGCCGTCCTGGAGCCTGCGCAGGGTGCGCAGCCTCGCCGAGACGATATCCTGGTGCGGGGAGAAGCTATCGTAGGGCAGCGTTTCCCAGTCGGGGAAGGGCAGCACCGGCACGTCGCTGTAAAAGGCCAGCGTCTGTTCCAGGCGCTGGGCGCTGGCGGTGCTTGGCGTGATGACCAGCAAGGGGGCCTGCCCGGCTGCCCGGGCCAGCGCCAGGGCAGCGGCGCTGCCCGGCGGCGATGTCCAGAACAGCGTATCGCGGGTGCCCCGGGGAGTTGGCGGTTCGAGCAGTGAAAAAGTCGGCATAGTCGATATCGGTTGGCGAGTTGACGCGGAAAAAAGAAAGCTCCGATCATACACGATCCGCCGGGCGAGCATGGCCACCCGGCGTCGATGATCCGTGTTTCGGGGAGATAACGGGCGCGGTGTAACCGGTTTACAGGCGCTGCGACCATCCTGTGATTGCGATACCCTCGGCAGGTCGGGATAATACCCGCACGAACTTCCTTCTATTACCCAAAGAGGTCGCACGTGAGTCAGCCCATGCTTGATAACGTTTTCCGGGAATGGCAGAGCAGCGAAGCCCTGGCCGAACAGATGATTCCGCTGGTGGGGCGCCTGTACCGCCAAAACAACGTCGTAGCCACCATGTTCGGCCGCTCGCTGATCAAGCAGTCGGTGATCCGTATTTTGAAAGATCACCGCTTCGTGCGCAAAATCGAAGGCACCGAGCTAACCGTGGAAGACACCTTTCCCATCGTCCGGGCGATGAGCGAGCTGAATCTGGGCCCGGCACACGTCGACGTGGGCAAGCTGGCGGTGAACTTCAAGCGCCAGGGCGGCGGCGACGTGGAGGCCTACCTGCGCAAGGAGCTGCACGAAATTGTCGACGCCTACCAGCCGGGCGCAAGCACCGGCGAGCCCCAGGACGTGGTGCTCTACGGCTTTGGCCGGATCGGCCGGCTGTTGACCCGGGTAATGATCGAAAAGGCCGGCGGCGGCAACCTGCTGCGCCTGCGCGCCATTGTGGTGCGCGGCCGCGGCGATGTGGCCAAGGACCTGGAAAAGCGCGCGAGCCTTTTGCGCCGGGACTCTGTGCACGGCCCCTTTGAAGGCACCATCGACGTCGACGCCGAGGCGCGCACGCTGACCGTCAACGGCAACGTCATCCAGATGATCTACGCCGATTCCCCGAGCGACATCGACTACACCGACTACGGCATCAACAACGCGGTGATCGTGGATAACACCGGCATCTGGCGCGACGAGGAAGGCCTGGGCCAGCACCTGGAGTGCAAGGGCGCAGCGAAGGCGATTCTCACCGCGCCGGGCAAGGGCGAGATCAAGAACATCGTCTACGGCATCAACCACGACGACATCCAGGAAGACGATCACATTCTCTCGGCGGCGTCGTGCACCACCAACGCCATTGTGCCGGTGCTCAAGGTGATCAACGACGAGTACGGCGTCACCACCGGCCACGTGGAAACCGTGCACGCCTACACCAACGACCAGAACCTGATCGATAACTACCACAAGGGCGACCGCCGCGGGCGCAGCGCCGCGCTTAACATGGTGCTTACTGAAACCGGCGCGGCCAAGGCCGTAGCCAAGGCGCTGCCCGAGCTTGAAGGTAAGCTTACCGGCAACGCCATCCGCGTGCCCACGCCCAACGTCTCCATGGCGATTCTCAACCTGACCCTGGAAAAGGGCGCTGATGCCGAGTCGCTCAACGACTATCTGCGCGACATGTCGATCCACTCGGCCTACCAGAAGCAGATCGACTTCGTCGACTCCGCCGAAGTGGTCTCGTCGGACTTTGTCGGCAACCGCAAGGCGGGCATTGTGGACGCCAAGGCCACCATCGCCGACGACAACCACGCCGTGATGTATGTGTGGTACGACAACGAGTTCGGCTACAGCTGCCAGGTCATTCGCCTGCTGCAGCACGTGTCCCACGTCAACTTCCTCAAGCTGCCCCACGAAGCCGGCTGATCGCGCCTCCAAGAGCCGCCGTCATGCCTGCGAAAACGCCACCTTCGGGTGGCGTTTTGCGTTGGTCGGAGGGCGGCTAGCGCGGGACCCTACCACCTATGGGAGGCCGGATGGATGTGGTCATTGGCCGCGCTTATCTTTATAATACGGTGGATTTTTGGGGTGGTTCGAGCGCGTCTCGGGCCCGACTGGTAATAACTGAGCGGATACCAAGACATTCGAATATTTTCGAACCCCTTATCTTCGTATATCCGATCCATCAACTGGGCGAGACTATGATCGAAGTCAAGAAAGGCCTGGATCTCCCCATCACGGGGGCGCCGGAACCGCGCATTGACGCGGCGCAGCCGGTGCGACACGTGGCGATCCTGGGACCTGACTATGTCGGCATGAAGCCGACCATGGAGGTACAGGTGGGGGAGAAGGTCAAACTGGGCCAACTGCTCTTCACCGACAAGAAAACGGCGGGGGTTCGTTTTACCGCACCCGCAGCCGGTGAAGTCGTCGCGATCAACCGCGGCGAAAAGCGTCGTTTGCTGTCTGTGGTGATCCAGGTCGACGAGGGAGAAGAGGAAACGGTCTCCTTCACGGCCCACGAGCGCGGCGCGCTTTCCCGCCTGGAGCGCCAGGCGGTGGTCGATCAGCTGGTGGCGTCCGGCCTGTGGACCGCGCTGCGCACGCGCCCCTATTCCCGGACGCCGGCGCTTGACAGCAAGCCCGCCGACATCTTCGTCACCGCCGTGGATACCCAGCCGCTGAGCCCGGATCCGGCGGTGATCGTCAACGAAGCGCCCGAGGCGTTTGAAGACGGCCTCAAGGTGCTTGCCCGCCTGACCGAAGGCAAGGTTTACCTGTGCACCGGCGAGGAAAGCGCGATTCCCGGCGACGACGTGGACGGCGTTACCCGGGAAGCCTTCACCGGGCCGCATCCGGCCGGGCTGGTCGGTACGCACATTCATTACCTGTCGCCCGTTGCCCTGCACCGTAAGGTTTGGCACATCGGCTACCAGGACGTGATCGCCATGGGCCGGCTATTTACCGAAGGCAAGCTTGACGTCAGCCGCGTCATGGCGGTCGCCGGCCCCCGGGCCGAGTCGCCGCGCCTGCTGCGCACCCGTATCGGCGCGAGCACCGATGAGCTTTTGGCCGGTGAGGTCGTCAAGCCCGACGACACCCGCGTCATTTCCGGCGCGGTGTTCTCGGGCTTTGCCGCCGAAGGCAAGCTGAGCTACGCCGGACGGTTTCACAACCAGTTCAGCCTGCTTGAAGAGGGCAACAAGCGTAATTTCATGGGCTGGCTGTCGCCGGGCAGCAACCGCCACTCGGTGATGGGCATCTATCTTTCCAAGCTGACTGGGCTTGACCGCTACGCCCCGACGACGTCGACCAACGGCTCGGAACGTGCCATGGTGCCCGTGGGCGCCTATGAAAAGATCATGCCGCTGGACATCATGTCGACTCAGCTTTTGCGCTCGCTGATCGTGGGTGACATCGAAGCTGCCATGCAGCTTGGGTGTCTGGAGCTGGACGAAGAGGATCTGGCGCTTTGCACGTACGTCTGCCCCGGCAAGTACGAGTATGGCCCCATCCTGCGTGACAATCTCACCATGATCGAGAAAGAGGCCTGACGATGGGTATCCGACAAACGCTCGACAGTCTCGAGCCGCATTTTGACAAGGGTGGCAGGTACGAAAAGTTCTATCCGCTTTATGAAGCGATAGACACGATGCTCTACTCGCCGCCGAACGTCACCAAGACCACCGCCCACGTGCGCGACGGCATCGACCTCAAGCGCATCATGATCACCGTGTGGCTGTGCACCTTCCCGGCCATGCTCTTTGGCATGTGGAACGCGGGCTGGCAGGCCAACGGCGCCATCCAGGCCGGCTACGAGTCGATGAACGGCTGGCGCGAAGCGCTGATGATGGTGCTGGCCTCGGGGCATAATCCCGACAGCCTGTGGGCCAACTTCGTGCTGGGCGCCACCTACTTCGTGCCCATTTACCTGGCGACCTTTATCGTCGGCGGCTTCTGGGAAGTGCTGTTTGCTATCAAGCGCGGCCACGAAGTCAACGAGGGCTTCTTTGTGACCTCGGTGCTTTACGCGCTGATCCTGCCGGCAACGATCCCGCTGTGGCAGGTGGCGCTGGGCATTACCTTCGGCGTGGTGATCGGCAAGGAGGTGTTTGGCGGTACCGGCAAGAACTTCCTTAACCCGGCGCTGACCGGCCGTGCCTTTCTTTACTTTGCCTACCCCGCGCAGATTTCCGGCGACGCCATCTGGGTCGCCGCCGACGGCTATACCGGGGCGACGCCGCTGTCCATGGCGTTTCAGGACGGCATGAGCCAGGTGACGTCAAGCTTTAGCTGGTGGGACGCCTTCTGGGGCTTTCTCCCCGGCTCGGTGGGCGAGGTCTCTACCTTTGCTATTCTGCTCGGCGCCATTGTGCTGCTGTGGACGAAGATCGCTTCCTGGCGCATCATGTTGGGTGTGCTGCTGGGAATGGTCGCCACCAGCACGCTGTTCAATATGATCGGCTCGGACACCAACGCCATGTTTGCCATGCCCTGGTACTGGCATCTGGTCGTGGGCGGGTTTGCCTTCGGTACGGTGTTCATGGCAACCGACCCGGTATCGGCGTCGATGACCAACCCCGGGCGTCTGCTGTTCGGCGTGCTGATCGGGTTCATGACCGTGCTGATCCGCGTGGTTAACCCGGCCTTCCCCGAAGGCATCATGCTGGCGATTCTGTTTGCCAACCTGTTTGCCCCGCTTATTGACCACTTCTTTGTCCAGGCCAACATCAAGCGCCGCGTCAAGCGCGTTGGCGTGCCGGCCGAGGAGACAGCCTGATGGGTAACAATTCGATCAAAAAGACGCTGATCGTGGCGTTTGCGCTATGTATCGTCTGCTCCGTAATCGTGTCCACGGCGGCGGTAGCGCTGCGCCCGCAGCAGCAGCTCAACCAGGAGCTGGACCGCAAGACCAACATCCTCAACGTGGCCAATCTCTACGAGCCGGGCATGGACGTGGAAGAGGTCTTTGGCGATCGCATGAGCGCCCGGGTCGTGAACATGGAAACCGGTGAATACACCGACGAGTTCGACCCCGACACCTTCGACAGCTTCGAGGCGGCAAGCGACCCGGCTACGGGCCGTACGCTCTCCGGCCCCGAGGACATTGCCGGGCTTTCCCGGGTGGAAGAATACGCCACGGTCTACCTGGTGGGCGATCCCGACGATCCCGACCAGATCGTGCTGCCCATTCGCGGGCAGGGCCTCTGGGGACTGATGCGCGGTTTCCTGTCGGTTGAGGGCGACGGCAACACCATCGTCAGTATCACCTACTACGAACACGGGGAAACTCCGGGTCTGGGTGCCGAAGTCAACAACCCTCGCTGGCAGGCACTCTGGGAAGGCAAGAAAATCTACGATGACGAGGGCAACCTGTCACCGCAGATCCACCTGTCCAAAAGTGCCAGCGGCGAGAACGAGGTGGATGCGCTGTCCGGCGCGACGCTCACCAGTAACGGCGTGACCAATATGCTTCAGTTCTGGCTGAGCCCGGAAGGCTTCGGCACTTACCTGACCCGGTTCCGCAGCGGTGTCAGCCCGGCGCAGGCACAAAATGCCGATGTTGTACCCGAATCTGAAGGAGCCTGATCATGGCAGACGTCACTCCCAAGGGCGTCCTGACGACGCCGATTTTCCAGAATAACCCCATCGCCCTGCAGATACTGGGTATTTGCTCGGCGCTGGCGGTGACCACCAGCATGGGCGTATCGCTGGTCATGACCCTGGCGGTCATTTTCGTGACCTCGCTGTCCAGCTTTTTCGTCTCGCTGATTCGCAACCACATCCCTTCGTCGATCCGCATCATCGTGCAGATGACCATCATCGCCTCGCTGGTGATCGTGGTGGACCAGATCCTCAAGGCCTACGCCTACGAGATGTCCAAGCAGCTGTCGGTGTTCGTCGGCCTGATTATCACCAACTGCATCGTCATGGGCCGCGCCGAAGGCTTCGCCATGTCCAACTCGCCGGGACTTTCGTTCCTCGACGGCGTGGGCAACGGCCTGGGATACGGCTTTGTGCTGATGACGGTAGGCTTTGTCCGCGAGCTTCTCGGTTCGGGCAGCGTCTTTGGCTTTACCGTGCTGCAGACCGTCCAGGACGGCGGCTGGTACGTGGGTAACGGCCTTTTGCTGCTGCCGCCGTCGGCGTTCTTCGTCATCGGCCTGATGATCTGGGCCATGCGCTCCATTGATCCTGAGCAGGTCGAGGAAAACGAATTCCAGATGAAGGAAAACACTCAGCCGAAGGAGGCCGTGTAACATGGAACACTATCTGAGCCTTTTGGCGAAATCGATTTTCGTCGAGAACATGGCGCTGGCCTTCTTCCTCGGCATGTGTACCTTCCTTGCCGTGTCCAAGAAAGTGTCGTCGGCGCTGGGCCTGGGCGTGGCGGTGATTGTGGTGCTGTCGGTGACCGTGCCGGTCAACAACCTGGTCTACACCTATCTGCTACAGGAAGGGGCGCTGACCTGGACGGGGATTTCCGGGGCCGAAAACATCGACCTGTCCTTCCTTGGGCTTTTGAGCTATATCGGCGTGATTGCCGCGCTTGTGCAGATCATGGAAATGTTTTTGGACAAGTACGTGCCCGCGCTCTACAACGCCCTGGGCGTGTTTCTGCCGCTGATCACCGTCAACTGCGCCATCCTTGGCGGCGTGCTGTTCATGGTCGAGCGCAGCTATAATTTCGGCGAGTCCGTGGTTTACGGCTTCGGCGCGGGCATGGGCTGGGCGCTGGCCATCGCCGCGCTTGCCGGGATCCGTGAAAAGCTGAAGTACAGCGACGTGCCGGCGGGCCTCCAGGGGCTGGGGATTACCTTCCTCACGGTAGGTCTGATGTCGCTGGGTTTCATGTCCTTTTCGGGCATTCAGCTCTGACGCAGCGTTTTTCCGGCGGCGCGCTCTGGCCGCCGCCGGAATCGGAACAACCTTCAGCAATAGGAAACCGACATGGTTGATACATCCATCATCTTGCTCGGTGTTGTCATGTTCACGGTCATCGTCCTCAGTCTGACGGCGATCATCCTGGCAGCCCGCAGCAGACTCGTGAGCAGCGGGGACGTGACCATCGAAGTCAACGGCGACCCCGAGAGCACGCTGACCACCCAGGCCGGCGGCAAGCTCCTCAATACCCTGGCGGCCAACGGCATTTTCCTGTCGTCCGCCTGCGGCGGCGGCGGCTCCTGCGCCCAGTGCAAGTGCCGCGTGGAAGAAGGCGGCGGCTCGATTTTGCCCACGGAAGAATCCCACTTCACCATGCGCGAGAAAAAGCAGGGCTGGCGGCTGTCCTGCCAGGTGCCGGTGAAGCAGGATATGAAGATCGAGGTGCCCGAAGAAGTCTTCGGCGTGAAGAAGTGGGAGTGCGAGGTGCTCGACAACCACAACGTGGCCACCTTCATCAAGGAGCTCAACCTCAAGCTTCCCGAAGGCGAAAACGTGGACTTCCGCGCCGGCGGCTACGTGCAGCTGGTGGCGCCGCCTTATGACATCAAGTTCTCCGACTTCGATATCGACGAGGACTACCAGGGCGACTGGAAGAAGTTCAGCCTCTTCGACGTCTCCCACAAGAACAACGAGGAAATCATCCGCGCCTATTCCATGGCCAACTACCCGGAAGAGAAGGGCATCCTCAAGTTCAACGTCCGCATCGCTACGCCGCCCCCGGGCACGAGCCATCCGCCCGGTTTGATGTCGACCTACGTGTTCAACATGAAGCCCGGCGATACGGTGACGGTCATGGGCCCCTTCGGCGAGTTCTTCGCCAAGGATACCGACGCGGAGATGGTCTTTGTCGGCGGCGGCGCGGGCATGGCGCCCATGCGCAGCCATATCTTCGACCAGCTCAAGCGCCTGGATACCAAGCGCAAGATCAGCTTCTGGTACGGCGCGCGCTCCTGGCGCGAGACCTTCTACAACGAAGAGTACGATCAGCTGGAAGAAGAGCACGACAACTTTGAATGGCACCTGGCGCTTTCTGATCCTCAGGACGAAGACAACTGGGACGGCCCCACGGGCTTCATCCACAACGTGCTTTACGAAAATTACCTGAAGGACCACCCGGCGCCCGAGGACTGCGAGTACTACATGTGCGGCCCGCCGATGATGAACGCCTCGGTGATCAAGCTGCTGCTGGATCTCGGCGTCGAGCCGGAAAACATCATGCTGGACGATTTCGGCGGTTAGGGCCGGCGCGACGGTATGAGGGTAACGCTTGCGGGGCTGGCCGGTGTGGCTGGCCCCGTTGTGTTTCGCGGGCGCCGGTTTTCCCTTTGTGTTTGCCGCCGATCATTACGATAATGGGGGTAAAGGGCGACGTTCTATTCAACGAGGCAAGCGGCCGGCGCAAACCTGCGCTTACGCCGCACGGGAGGTAACGTATGACGATTTGGCTACTTGCACTGGGCTTCATGCTGCTGGTCATGACGGCCATGGCCGTTGGCGTGCTGATGGGACGCAAGCCCATCGCCGGCTCCTGCGGCGGCTTGAACCAGCTGGGGCTGAAAGAGGGCTGCGACATCTGTGGCGGCAAGGATGACGTCTGCGAAGAAGAAAACCGCAAGCGTCAGGGCATCAGCGCCCGCCGCCAGAGCGATGTCAGCCGCGGGGCGGATCTGGGCTACGATATCGCCCGCTGAGCGGCATCTGTCACAATGACGCGATGAAAAAGCCTGCACCGCTAATCCGGTGCAGGCTTTTCTTATGGGCGCCTCTATTTCTGACACTGTGTGTGTAGAACATGTTGTGTAGAACATGGCCTCGACTCAAGACCGGCCGTAAGCGTTAGAGCGTGTCCAGCGCGCGGTGGGCCTGAGGCTGCCACTGGCCCGGTAGTGCGGCGGCTTTTTCCAGCGCGCGGCGCGCTTTTGCCGTTTGTTCCTGCTCGGCGTGCAAAAGCCCCAGATTCAGCCAGGCAACGCCCAGGGTGTCATCGGCGGCGACGGCGCGGCTGAACGCCTGCACGGCTTTTTCCGGCTTTTCCTGCTCGTAGAGGGCGTTGCCCAGAGCGAAGTGGGCCATGGCGTTATCCGGCTGGGCCTGAGTCAGCGCCTGCCAGCTGGAAAGCGCGGCCCGGGTGCCGTGCAGCGCCTCAAAGGCGCTGACGCCGTCCACTGCGCGCCGGGACGTGACGCCTTCGGGGATGCGCCCCGGCTTGGCCAGCACAAAGCCCCAGCGCTGGCTGCGTGCCCAGGTCGCGTCGAAGCGGCTAAACGAAGTGATCTGTCGCCGGGTTTCGCCGCTTCGCAGGATCAGCGACTCCTCAGCCAGGTCGTAGCCGATGACCACGGCGTAGTGCCACATGGGAAAGGCGGGCAGCGACAGGTTTTGCATGACCACGACCGGATCGCCCGCGGCGACGTGGCCAAGCAGCGCATCGAACGTCGGGCGTATGGGAAAGGCGAGACGCCGGTGGCGCCGCGCCGCGGCCAGCATTTCCGGCTGCACGCTGCCGTCCCGCCCGGGGATGAACACCTGGGAGACCAGGCTGTCGGCGGTGATGTCGGTATCCCGTTCGCTGCCCCGGGCAAGCCTGGCCTTTGCCGCGGGCGAGACGGTCCAGGCCCTGTCGGTTCCGGCTTGGCCCGCCGGCGAGCGCTTTGCTGAGGAGGGGGTGGCCGGGGAATAGTTGAGCACCGTGGCCAGCGCCGCCGGGCCGCACTGGTACTTTTCCTGGGGAAAGAAGGGCACGTTGACGAGCTCGACGTGCTCGGGCAGCCGATAGGTGCTGTCTTTCAGCGCGGGGCTCGTCGCGCAGCCGCTCAGAAAAAGGGCGAGCAGGGTGGCGCAAAGCAAAACGCCCGCGGGGCGGGCGTTTTGCAGGGGGCGCCGGGGCGCCTGGCGCTTAGCGAGTAAACGGGAAGACATTGGTCAGGCCGAGAATGTCAGTGACCAGCAGAATAATGAAGACGGCAAACAGGGCGCCGACCACGCCGGCACCGGCGGGCATGGCGTCGAGGCGGTCGGCCATCTCGCGGGCTTCGGCATCGCTCAGCGCGGCCACGCGGTCCTTGACCTGGTCAACGCTGACGCCCTGGGCCAGCAGCTGGTCCTGTACGTCGGCGCGGGCGAGAACGTCGTTGATGCGCTCGCGATCGCTGGCGGCGGTGTCGGCCTGTAGCGCCGACTGCGTCGAGACTAGACCGGCGGTCTGGGCGGCGGCCACGGGCAGGCTGCCAAGCGCCAGCACGGCAATCAGCAGCATGGCGACGTAACGGCGGAGGTAAGGCATGGTCATGTTCCCTTGTTGAGTAGCGTTGGTTATTGGGGTTGGCACAGGCGAACTATCGCCAAATCGGCTGAGGCCGGCTTGGCGATAAAACGAGCGCTGGATGCATCGCACACAGTATAGAAAGAAATCCCCGCGTATTTAAGGCCGGCGTGTGCATTAAAGCGCAAGGTTTGTATCTTGGGGTAACCTCGCGCGCGGCGGTTACTGTACCCGGTAGGTCCAGGCGGTTTCCGCCAGCAGCCCGCGGCCGCCGGCAAGCGTCATTGCCAGGTCGTGAAGGCCCTGCCACAGCGGTACCGGGGAGGCGCCCTTGACGGCCAGATCCAGCCGCTGGGCCATGAGCAACAGCTTGTGCAGCCGGCGCATGGGCAAGCGCCGGACGGCGTTTTGGTACGCCGGCCGGCGGCGCTCGAAGATCATCGGCTTTTGCGCCTTGCAGGCGTGCTCAAAGCTTTGCCCCTGCTCCAGATGCTGATGCAGGGAAAGCAGCGTGCGCATTTCCCGGCCCAGCGCCCAGAGCACGATGGGCGCTTCGACCCCTTCGTTTTTGAGCCCGTAGACGATTCGCGAAGCGCGAGCCGTTTCGCCTTTCAGACAGGCATCGACCAGGTTGAAAACGTCAAAGCGCGTGCTGTCCTCAACTCCCTGGGCGATGCTTTCCGTGCTCACTCGGGCGTTGGCCGGCAGCACCAGGGCAAGCTTTTGCAGCTCCTGGTCCGCCGCCAGCAGGTTGCCCTCGGTGCGCTCGCCGAGAAGGCGCGCGGCATCGAGCTCGAGCTGGAGACCGTGAAGCCGCGCCCGGTCGCGCAGCCAGAACCCCAGCCGCGAGACGTCCACCGGCCACACCGGGACGAACAGGCCGTGTTTGTCCAGCGCCTTGAACCAGGCGCTTTTTTGCTGCCGGGCGTCGAGCTTGCCCGCGCTGAGCAGCAGGACGTCGTCGCTGTGGCCAAGCCCCTTGGCGTACTCGGCGAGCGCCCTGGCGCCGTCCTGGCCAAGCTTATGCCGCCCCAGGCGCACCTCGATCAGCTTGCGCGTGGCAAACAGCGACAGGTTGCCGGCTACCTCGTGCAGCCGGCCCCAGGCAAAGTTGGGCTCCACGTCGAGGACTTCGCGCTCTTCCACGCCGTCCTTGCGCGCCGCTGCCCGCACCGCGTCGCAGGCATCGCGATGCTGCAACGGCTCGTCACCGGCGACGATCACCGCCTGGGGCAGCCGTTTGGCCAGCGCCCCGGGCAGCTGATCGGCAAATACCTTCACTTGAACGCCTCGACGCTTGCCAGGCGCTCGGTAATGCGTTCGGCCAGCTGCTCGGCTAGCTGCTGGCGGGCCTCGTCGATCAGCACGTCGCGGTTGAGCAGGTCGTCATCGTTGACGCGCTGACTGAGCTCGGAACTGAACGATTCGCGGTTCCATACGTAGGCCTGGTCGTCGCGCTGCTGCAGCGATACCCGGGCCTCAAGGGTAAACCGGTGTTCGCGGCTGCCGCGGTCCGTGCCGCCCAGCCGCCGGCTGTGCATGTCGACTCCGCTGAGCGTCAGCCGCCAGGGCGCTGAGTCGCTGACGCCGCTGCCGCGGGCCTGCAACAGCTGGGTCAGCGCCTGGCCGAGCTCGCTTTGGGTGTCGCCCTCAAGGGCCAGGGTGGGAAGCGTCGGCAGGCTTGCGCGGCCGCGCAGGTGAAAGCCGCAGCCCTCCAGCAGCAGGGCGGCGGATGCGCCCGCGGCGGCGCTCAGAAACGTCCGGCGCTTCATTGGCCCACCACGATGTTGACCAGCTTGCCGGGCACCACGATGACCTTGCGCACGGTCTTGCCGTCAAGGTGGCGCTTGACGTTGTCGTCTTCCATGGCCAGGGCCTCCACGGTCTCCTTGTCGGCATCCGCCGGGGCGTTGAGGCGGGCGCGCAGCTTGCCGTTGACCTGGACCACCAGCTCGATGCTATCCCGGGCCAGGGCGCCTTCGTCAAGCGCCGGCCAGCTCGCGTCGATCACCGGTTGGTCGTGGCCCAGCTGCTGCCAGAGCGCGTGGCACAGGTGGGGCGTGATGGGCGCGAGCAGCAGCGCGCAGGTTTCCACCGCCTCCCGGACCACGGCAAGGTTGTCCGGGTCGGCGCTGTCGGTATCGTGGGTAAAGCGCCCCAGGGCGTTGGACAGCTCCATGACCGCGGCAATGGCGGTGTTGAAGGTGGTGCGCCGGCCGATGTCGTCGCTGGCTTTCTTGATCGTCTCGTGGGTCTTGCGGCGAAGCTCTTGTTGCGCCTCGGTCAGGGTAACGTCGGCCAGCGCTGCCGGCGTGCCCGCCTGCAGGTGCTCGTGCACCTGGCGCCAGAGGCGCTTTAAAAAGCGGTGAGCGCCTTCGACGCCGGCATCCGACCACTCGAGCGACTGATCGGGCGGGGCGGCGAACATCATGAACAGGCGTACGGTGTCGGCGCCGAACTTGTCGATCATCGACTGCGGGTCAACGCCGTTATTTTTCGACTTGGACATTTTTTCGATGCCGCCGGCCGTCACCGGCTGGCCGTCTTCGGGCAGCATCGCGCTGACCGCGCGGCCCTTGTCGTCGCGTTTGACCTCGACGTCGGCCGGGTTGAACCACTGCTTGCCGCCGTTTTCGGCGGGGCGGTAGTAGGTTTCGGCGATGACCATGCCCTGGGTCAAAAGCTGCTGGAAGGGCTCGTCGGAGTCCACCATGCCGAAGTCGCGCATGAGCTTGTGGAAGAAGCGCGCGTAGAGCAGGTGGAGGATAGCGTGCTCGATGCCGCCGATGTAGAGATCCACCGGCAGCCAGTAGTTGGCGCGTTCGTCGAGCATGGCATCATGGTTGTCGGCGCAGCAGAAGCGCGCGTAGTACCAGGACGACTCCATGAAGGTGTCGAAGGTGTCGGTTTCGCGGACCCAGCCGTCGCCCAGCTCGGAGAACTCGGGCATCTTCTTCAGCGGCGAGCCCGAGGCGTCGACGGTCACTTCCATGGGCAGCTTGACCGGCAGCTCGTCGTCGGTGAGCGGCACGGTCTGGCCGTCGGGGCCGTACTTCACCGGGATCGGCGCGCCCCAGTAGCGCTGGCGGGCGATGCCCCAGTCGCGCAGGCGGTACTGGGTCTTGACCTCGCCGCGGCCCTGCTCGGCAAGCGCCTGGGCAATAGCCTTGAAGGCGGCGTCGAAGTCCAGGCCGTCAAACTCGCCGGAGTTGATCAGGGTGCCGTGCTCGACGTAGGCGCCCTGGGTCAGGTCCGGCGTGTTGCCGTCGGCATCGGCGATGACCGGGGAGATCGGCAGACCGTAGGCGGTGGCGAACTCCCAGTCGCGCTGGTCGTGGGCGGGCACGGCCATGACTGCGCCGGTGCCGAACTCCATGAGCACGAAGTTGGCCGCGTAGACGGGCACTTTCTTGCCCGTGAGCGGGTGAATGGCGGTGTGGCCGGTGGCCAGGCCTTTTTTATCCCGGGTGGCCATGTCCGCTTCCGAAGTGCCGCCTCTGGCGCATTCTTCGCGGAAGGCGGCAAGCTCGGAGCCATGCTCAGAACTATGCTCGGCAGCACTTTTGGCCAGCGGGTGGTCGGCGGCCACGGCGACGTAGGTCACGCCCAGCAGGGTGTCGGGGCGGGTGGTGTAGACCGAAAGCGGCTCGCACTCGCCGCCGGCCGAATCGTTGACGGCGAAGGAAAGCTCGACCCCGCGCGACTTGCTGATCCAGTTGCGCTGCATGGTCTTGACCTGCTCGGGCCATTCGACCTCTTCAAGGTCGGCCAACAGCTCGTCGGCATAGTCGGTGATCTTCAAGAACCACAGGGGGATTTCCCGGCGCTCCACCGGCGCGCCGGAGCGCCAGCCGCAGCCGTCGATGACCTGCTCGTTGGCCAGCACCGTCTGGTCCACCGGGTCCCAGTTGACCGTGGACATCTTCTTGTAAACCAGGCCCTTTTCCACCAGCTTGGTGAAAAACCACTGCTCCCAGCGGTAGTAGTCGCTGTCGCAGGTGGCAAACTCGCGGTCCCAGTCGTAGGCAAAGCCCAGCGCCTTGAGCTGGCGGCGCATGTAGTCGATATTATCGTAGGTCCACTGGGCCGGCGGCACCTGGTTCTGGATGGCGGCGTTTTCCGCGGGCATGCCGAAGGCGTCCCAGCCCATGGGCTGGAGAACGTTTTTGCCCTGCATGCGTTGAAAGCGCGACACCACATCGCCGATGGTGTAGTTGCGCACGTGCCCCATGTGCAGCTTGCCGCTGGGGTAGGGAAACATCGACAGGCAGTAGAATTTTTCGCGGCTGGCGTCCTCGACGGCCTTGAAACACTGATGCTTGTGCCAGTACTGCTGGGCGTCGCGTTCAATTTCGCTGGGGCGGTAATGTGCGTCCATCGGGTTATGTTATGCCTTGGGCTGCTCGCCCGGCGGGGCCGGGCCGAGAGTGAATGATAAAAGTCGAATGCTGGAACCTTGACTCGATTGTATCCTATGAAGGGGTAACCTTGAACGGCAAGCACAACAAAGCGCCCGCGCCCGCCCCAAGGCGTGGCGAATACGCCCGGCAAGCCGGATTGAAACAAAGGAGAACGTTATGGATAAGCACAACGAAAGCCGTCTGCGCGAAGGCTACGAGCGCCTGTTGGAGCGGGTGAAAGGCGGCTCCGGCGAGCTTGACCGGGCGAGCCTGGAAAAGGAGCTGGACGACGCCGTCGAGTTTGAAAGCGAGCTTGCCGAATACACCAAGGACGAGCTTGCGCTGCTGCGCGTCTGGGTCGAGCGCGACCTGCGCGACATGCGCAGCTATCTGGGCAACTCCGGCCGCCAGGTAGCCGAGTGGCTGGGCATTGACCTTGACCACCTGTCGCGCCGAGTGAGCGAGTCGCTTTTGTCCATTGCCGATCGCAGCGTGGTTGAACGCGAGCGCTTCAACGAGGACCTGGAAGCCGCCCGGGCCGACTACTGCGAAGGCGAAATGGCCGCTCCCGGCAAAATGGCCTGCACCCACTGCGACGCCGAGGTGATCATGGATCGCGTCCAGCTGCTGGAGCCCTGCCATCAGTGCGGCAGCCGCTACTTCATGCGCCTGACCGCTACCCGCAAGGGCTGAGCGGCGTCCGCCGCGCTGAAGGGGAGCGGGTCAGGTCTGCCCCAGCAGCAGGGCAATCCCGGCAATGGCGATGAGAACGAGCAGACTCATGACGCCGGCATAGCCCAGGTTGTGTTTCATCATCCGGTAGCCGCTGATGCCGTAGCGGCCCTGCAGCGAAAGGTTGATGCCGGAAAGCGGCCCCACCGCGGTGCCCACGCCCCAGGCGGCCAGCCCGACAAAGGCGTACAGCGTCTGGGCGTTGCCCTCGAGCGTCAGGATCGAGGCCAGGGTTGAGACGCCGATGATCGGGTGCAGGCCGATCATCGCGCTGAGCACGATGACCACAAAGCTCGCCATGGCCTGGGGCATGCCGAAGCGGGCAAACAGCGTCCACTCTTCCTGGGTGGCGGCGTCCACCAGGGTGGAAAGCCCCAGGGTGAACAGCCCTGCGGCAAGAAACAGCGAAATTTCCCCGCGCATGGCCGGTAGCCTTGTCATGGCGTGCTGATAGATCCGGTAGCCGGTATAGCGCGGCCCCTTGGGCAGGTTGGCGGCGAGCGCCACCGAGGGCAGCAGAAAGGTGATGATGCTGACAATGGAGAGCCTGGGCGTCAGCCAGAAGTGAAACAGCATCACCAGTGCCGCCATGCAAAGGGGCATCAGCAGGCTTTTGGGCGCCAGCGAAAAGCCCTCAACGTCGTCAAGGTCAAAGCGTCGGCTAAGCTCCAGCGCGGTGAAAAGCCCCGCGCACATGGCCAGCGGAAAGCCCGCCAGCGCCACGTAGCCGTACTGCATGTCGGGGGTCAGCGCGATCATCACCCCCATGGAGGCAAAAAACGGCGACCACAGCGCCGCGCTGGAAAGCCCCCGGTTGAGCGCCAGCAGCTGGGGCGTGGACAGAGGTTCCCGGCGGGAGAGCCGGTCGCCTACCATAAAGACCGCCGAAAGGTTCAGGATGGTGCCGAGAAAGTGCACCCCGGCCCAGCTGCGCAGCACGCCGCCGGTGCCGGTGACGCGCTTGCCCGGCGCGCCGCGGTTGCCCTGGCTGCCGATCAGCGCAATAAAGCTTACCCCGACAAGCATCACCACCACGAAGGCGTTGCGGGTGATAATGCCCGGCCAGTACACCCGGGCGCCGTAGCCCAGCCTTGCGGCCAGCAGCATGGCGACCCCCAGGACGATGAGCACGGCGGCCTGGCGGCGGGAGCGCGTGGGAATGTCGCGCCACAGCAGCACCACGGCGAGCCACAGCCCGTAGCTGACCGCGTAGGTGGTGCTGATCGCGCCGTTGAAGCCGGCGATCTGCAGCAGCAGCGCAAGCAGAATCAGCCCGCCCGCGATGCGCTGCCGGGGGGAACTTTCGTGCATAGCCGTTTTCCCGGAAAATTTCCGGCAGGCTAACGGCAACGCCGGGGAAAAGCCAGCGCGCCCCATCATTGACTTACCCGCACGGAGAGAAGGCCTGCCATGAATCATGCCGAGCGCTTTCAGCGCCTGACCAAAGTGCTGGCCGCGTGGCAGCCGCTGTGGGGCCCGCTGCCGTTTGCCCACCGCCGCCTGCCCTGGGCGGCGAGCTACCCGGCGCTGCACCGAACCCTGCTGGCGCTTGACGCCGACGCCGCTGAGCGCGTGGAAGACGACCCGCTGGCGGCCGGGGAACTTGACCCCTGGCTGCCCGTGGCTGAGCTTCGGGCGCTCTCCCGGCTGCCGGCGCATCGCGCCGGGCAGGCCGAGGACGCCGCGCTGCCCAACGTCTGGAGCGATCATATCGGCGGGCGCAAGTGGCGCCAGCTGCAGGCCTTTGTGCGCTGCGTGCCCGACGCTTCCGGACCGCTGGTGGAATGGTGCGCGGGGAAAGGGCACCTGGCGCGCACGCTGAGCCGCCTGTACGGGCGAGCGGTAACCGGCCTCGAGTGGCAGCCGGCGCTGTGCGAGCAGGGTCAGCGCCTGGCGCAAAAGCAAGGGGCGGCGGTCACCCTGGCGGAGCAGGACGTGCTGGCAAGGGATGCCGGCCGCTGGCTTGAACCCGGGGCGCACGCCGTGGCGCTGCACGCCTGCGGCGACCTGCACGCGGCGCTGCTTCGCCAGGCCGCGCAGAAGGGCGTGGCGCTGACGCTGGCGCCGTGCTGCTATCAGCGCACCGCGGCGGAGCGTTATCGGCCGCTTTCCACGCTGGGGCAGCGGCTCGCGGCCGCAAGCGGACTGGCGCTTGCGCGCGATGACCTGGCCCTTGCCGTCCGGGAAACCGTCACCGCGCCGTCCAGCGTCAGCCGTCAGCGCGAGCGGGCTAGCGCCTGGCGGCTGGGGTTTGACCTGCTCCAGCGGGAGGTGCGCGGCGTGGATGAGTATCTACCGGTGCCGAGCCTGGCCTACGGCCGGATGCCGGCTGACTTCGTCGGCTTTTGCCGCTGGGCCGCGGCGCAAAAAGGGCTTACGTTGCCGCCGGCCACTCTCTCCCGGCGCGACTGGGAAGCGGCCGGCAGGGAACGGTTGGGGCAGGTCGAGCGCCTCGAGCTTGTGCGCCATGCCTTTCGTCGGCCGCTGGAAGTGTGGCTGCTGCTCGATCGGCTGATATTTATGCAGGAGGCCGGCTTTGACGCGACCCTTGCTACCTTTTGCTCCCGGGCGCTGACGCCGCGCAACGTCGTGCTGCAGGCGCGCCCCGCCAAGCTGGCCTAAGAGGCCATTTCCTTCTGGGCGTCGGGGGTGGCCTCGTCGACCACCGCCGCGCCGACGATATCGCCGGTCACATTGAGCGCGGTGCCGCCCATGCCGATCAGCGCATCGACGCCGGCGATCAGCGCCACCACCTCCAGGGGCAGGCCGAACATGCCGAGCACCGCGGAGAGCGTGACAAGCCCGGCGGCGGGGACCCCGGCGGTGCCCACCGAGAGCAGGGTGCCGATCACCACGATGACCACAAAGTTGGAAAACGCCAGATCAAGCCCGGTGATATTGGCGGCAAACACCAGCGATACCCCCATGCGCAGCGCGCCGCCGTCGGAGTTGAAGATGGCGCCCAGGGGCAGGGTAAAGTTGGCGGTTGTTTCCGATACCCCGGCCTTTTTCGCCGCCTTGATGGCAATGGGCAGAGTAGCGATGCTGCTGGAGGTAAAAAACGCCGTGGTGAAGGCTTCGCGAATGTTTTTGAAAAAGGCCCCGACCGAGTGTTTCGACAGGCTCAGAAAGCCGGTGTAGACCACGCTCCAGAGAATGACCAGCCCCAGGTAAAACACGCCGGTGAAGTACAAAAGCGATTTCAGCGTCTCCAGCCCCTGGTTGCCGAAGGTGGAGGCGCTGATGGCAAAGACGCCGATGGGCGCGTACAGCAGAATGCCGTTCAGGATGCGGTAGAACATTTCGTTCAGGGCGGTGAACAAGCGCTCGACCCGCATGCCGTGCTCGCGCGTGGCCTCTTCCCGGGAGAAGCGCATGGTGGACACGGCCATGCCGATGATGATGGCGATGAACAGAATGGCCATCAGATTTCCGGAGGTGAAGGCGGCAAAGAGGTTGCGCGGCACGATCTGCAGCAGAATGTCGGAAAAGTGCGGGATGTCGGGCTTGTCCACCGAGGTGTCGGGAAGCGACAGGCCGCTGCCTGGGTTGAAAAAAAGCGCCAGCGACACCCCGATCAGCACGGCAAGGGCAGTGGTGGTCAGGTAGTAGAGCAGCAGCTTGCCGCCCATCTTGCCCAGCTGGGGCAGGTTCATCTGGCTGACGGCCAGCACCACGGTGAGAAAAATCACCGGAATGGCGAGCAGGCTCAGCAGGTGGATCAGCAGCGTGCCCAGCGGCTTGACCAGGGTGGCCTGGTCGCGAAAGATCAGCGCGGCGGCAATGCCCAGTAAAAAGCCCGCCGCCATCTTCAGCACCAGCGGAGTGTCGCGGTAGGTTTTCCAGAGGGGTGGCTTCGTCAAGGTCATGGCGTGATTTCCTGCTCGGTAAACGTTGCCCGGTCGCCGGCGTCGATGTCGCGCGCCTGCTCGAGCTCTTCGATCATGCGGCGCGCGGCGTTGGATAGCGTGCGATTGTGGTGCACCAGGTAGCCAAGCGGCCGGTGAAGCGGCGGGGTGGCAACGTCCAGCTCGACCAGATCATTGTCGACCATGCTCTCGGGCAAAAGGCTCCACCCTAATCCTACGCTACACATCATTTTCAGGGTTTCCAGATAGTTGGTCGACATGCCCGCTTCCAGGGTAAGCCCTTCGCGCTGAAGGCGCCGGCCAAGCAGCGCCCGGGTAAAGGTCAGCGGACCGGGCAGCACGCTTGCATGGTGGCACAGCTCGCCAAGCGTCAGCGACGCGGCGTGGCGCAGCGGGTGATCCGCGGCGCAGACAAAGCACATGCGATCCACCCAGACCGGTACCACGTCAAGCTGCTCGTGGGGCTCGGGTGCGAGCGTGACCACGGCGATTTCCAGGCGGCCGTCCAGCACGTCGCGGTAGGCCTGCTCGGAGTCGAGAAACTCAAGGTTAAGCGCCACGTCGGGGTGACGCCGGGTATAGCGCTTGAGCAGCGGCGGCAGGCGGTGCAGGCCGATGTGATGGCTGGTGGCCAGGCTCAGCCGCCCGCCGACCCGGCCGCTGAGATTGGCCAGCGCCCGGCGGCTGTCGTCCACCGCCAGCAGAATGCCCTGCGCCCGGGGCAGCAGCAGCCGGCCCGCTTCGGTCAGCGCGATGCGTCGGCCGATGCGGTCGAAAAGGCGCGTGCCCAGCTGGTCTTCGAGCCCCGCGATGCGCTTGCTGATGGCCGGCTGAGTCAGGTGGAGCCGCTCCGCCGCCCGGGAAAAGCTCTGGCAGTCGGCCACGGCGATAAAGGCCTGCAGGCTCTGGGTGTCCATCACTATTCCTTTAAGGAATCCAAACCATAAATAACATGAATTGCATTTATCTTCACGGCGGGCAACACTATTTCCAGCACAACGGATTACCAGCACAGCCTATTTATTATCAGCACAGCTTATTACCCGCACAGCTTAGCAACATGCGATTACCGCAAGCGACCACGCCCCGTGACGCCGGTAATCCGCGCAACGCAGGGCAGCGGCCCGGGAGACAACATGGCAGCGCAAACGCTTTACGACAAACTCTGGGAGCAGCATCTGGTCAAGCAGCGCGACGACGGCACCGCGCTGATCTACATCGACCGCCACATGCTCCACGAAGTCACCTCGCCCCAGGCCTTTGAAGGGCTGCGCCTGGCCGGGCGCAAGCCGTGGCGGCTGGATGCCAACCTGGCCACCGCCGATCATAACGTGCCCACCACCGTTGCCGAGCGCGCCGAGGGCAACAAGGGCATCAAGGATCCGGTATCGCTGATCCAGGTACAAACCCTGGACGACAACTGCAGCGAATACGGCATTGCCCAGTTTGGCATCAACGACCCGCGCCAGGGCATCGTTCACGTTATCGGCCCCGAGCAGGGCGCCACGCTTCCGGGCATGACCGTGGTCTGCGGCGACTCCCACACTGCCACCCACGGCGCCTTTGGCGCCCTGGCCCACGGCATCGGCACCTCCGAAGTCGAGCACGTGCTGGCCACCCAGTGCCTGCTCACCCAGAAGATGAAGAACATGCAGGTGCGCGTGGAGGGCACGCTTAGCACAGGCGTTACCGCCAAGGACGTGGTGCTGGCGATTATCGGCCGCATCGGCACCGCCGGCGGCACCGGGCATGCCATCGAGTTTGCCGGCAGCGCCATCGAAGGGCTCTCCATGGAAGGGCGCATGACGGTATGCAACATGGCCATCGAAGCCGGCGCTCGGGTGGGCATGATTGCCGTTGACGATACCGCCATCGACTATATCGGCAACCGGCCGTACTCGCCCGAAGGCGAGCAGTGGGACGCCGCCGTTGCCGACTGGCGCAACCTGGTCTCCGACCCCGACGCCGAGTTCGACAAGGTGGTGACGATTGACGCCGCCGAGATCGAGCCCCAGGTCAGCTGGGGCACCAGCCCCGAGATGGTCACCGGCATTTCCGGTCAGGTACCCGACCCCGCCAGGGCCGCAGACGACACCGTGGCCACCAGCCACGCTCGGGCGCTTGAGTACATGGGGCTTGCGCCCAACCAGAAGATTACTGACATTCGTCTGGACAAGGTGTTCATCGGCTCCTGCACCAACTCGCGCATTGAAGACCTGCGCGAAGCCGCCGCCGTGGCGAAAGGCCAGAAGGTGGCCGACAGCATCATGCTCGCCATGGTGGTGCCGGGCTCGGGGCTGGTGAAGCGCCAGGCCGAGGAAGAAGGGCTCGACAAGGTCTTTATCGAGGCGGGCTTTGAGTGGCGCGAGCCGGGCTGCTCCATGTGCCTGGCGATGAACGCCGACAAGCTCGGCGCCGGCGAGCACTGCGCCTCGACCTCCAACCGCAATTTCGAAGGGCGTCAGGGCTACGGCGGCCGCACCCATCTGGTGAGTCCGGCCATGGCCGCCGCCGCCGCCATTGCCGGCCACTTTGTTGATGTACGTCTTGTCGACGTGCGCCGCCTGCCCGCCAACGATGACCTCCACGCGCAAAAGGCCTGAACATGAAACAGTTTACCCGCTTTGACGGCGTGGTCGCCCCGCTCGACCGCGCCAACGTCGATACCGACCTGATCATCCCCAAGCAGTTTTTGAAGTCGATCAAGCGCACCGGCTTCGGCGTCAACCTGTTCGACGAGCTGCGCTATCTGGATGAGGGCTATCCGGGCCAGGACTGCTCTAAGCGGCCGCTCAATCCGGATTTCGTCCTCAACCGGCCGCGCTACCAAAACGCCGAAGTGCTGCTCGCCCGGCGCAACTTCGGCTGCGGCAGCTCTCGGGAGCACGCGCCCTGGGCGCTCGAGGACTTTGGCTTTCGCGCGGTGATTGCGCCGAGCTTTGCCGACATCTTCTACAACAACGCCTTCAAGAACGGCCTTTTGCTGATCGAGCTCGACGAAGATACCGTGGACCGCCTGTTCAAGGCCGTCGAGGCCACTGAAGGCTACGCCCTGGACGTGGACCTGGAAAACCAGCAGGTGATCACCCCGGAAGGCGAGCGTATCGGGTTTGCCGTGGACGCGTTTCGCAAGCAGTGCCTGCTCGAAGGCCTCGACGACATCGGCATTACCCTCAAGGACGAAGACGCCATCCGCGAGTTCGAGGCCGGCCACCGCGCCCGCCGGCCCTGGCTGTTCCGCGATAGCGCCTGATGACCGCCGGCGTCGACACAAAACAAGGAGTTTGCATGACACGCAAGGTACTTTTACTCCCGGGCGACGGCATCGGCCCGGAAATTATCGCCCAGGCGGCGCGTCTGCTTGACGCCTGCCAAAAGGCCGGGCTTGACATCGACGTCGACGAAGCGCCGGTGGGCGGGGCAGCCTTCGACGCCCACGGCGAGCCGCTGCCGGCAGCCACGCTGGAGAAAGCCAAAGCCGCCGACGCGGTACTGCTGGGCGCGGTGGGCGGCCCCAGGTGGGACGCGCTGGAGGATCGTTCCAAGCGTCCGGAGCAGGGGCTTTTGGGCCTGCGTAAGCATCTGGGGCTTTTTGGCAACCTGCGTCCGGCGCTGCTGTATCCGCAGCTTGCCGGCGCCTCAAGCCTCAAGCCCGAGCTGGTCTCGGGGCTGGATATCATGATCGTGCGCGAGCTCACCGGCGGCATCTACTTCGGCAAGCCCCGGGGGATTGAAGAGCGCGACGGCCAGCGCGTGGGCTATAACACCTACGTCTACGGTGAGGCGGAGATCGAGCGCATCGGCCGGGTAGCGTTTGCCATGGCGCAAAAGCGCGGCAAAAAGCTGTGCTCGGTGGACAAGGCCAACGTGCTCGAGGTCACCATGCTGTGGCGCGAGGTCATGGAGCGCCTGGCGCCGGAGTACCCCGACGTCGAGCTTTCGCATATGTACGTGGACAACGCCGCCATGCAGCTGGTGCGCGCGCCCAAGCAGTTTGACGTAGTGGTCACCGGCAACATGTTCGGCGATATCCTCTCCGACGCCGCGGCCATGCTCACCGGCTCCATCGGCATGCTGCCCTCGGCCTCGCTGAACGAGTCCGGCCAGGGCATGTTTGAACCCTGCCACGGCAGCGCGCCGGACATCGCCGGCAAGAACATGGCCAACCCTCTGGCGATGATGCTCTCGGTTGCCATGATGCTGCGCTATTCGCTTGACGAAAACGCCATGGCTCGGCGTATCGAGGCGGCGGTGGGTCAGGTGCTTGACGACGGCCTGCGCACCGCCGACATCGCCGCCGACAGCGAAGAGGCCGTTGGCACCGACGCCATGGGCGATGCCGTACTCGAGGCCTTTTCCCGTCGCTTAGCCTGACGTCGTTCTCGGGGCCGGGTGATAAACGCGCCGCGCAATTGTGTATAATGGGGGGCACATTTTTTCCGGAGGACTTGTCATGTTGAAAGTCGGTTTTGTGGGGTGGCGCGGCATGGTCGGCTCCGTGCTGATGCAGCGGATGCTCGAAGGCGGTGATTTCAACGGCATCGAGCCGCGGTTTTTCACCACCTCCCAGGTCGGCCAGCCGGGGCCGGACATCGGCGCTGACGTCCCCGCGTTGAAAGACGCCTTTGATCTGGACGAGCTCAAGGCGCTCGACGTCATTGTGACCACCCAGGGCGGCGACTACACCAAGCAGGTCTACGCTGACCTTCGCCGCGGCGGCTGGAACGGCTACTGGCTCGACGCCGCCAGCGCTCTGCGCATGGACGACGACGCCACTATCGTACTGGATCCGGTCAACCGCGCCGTCATCGACGCCCAGCTGGCGCGCGGGGCGAAGACGTTCGTCGGCGGCAACTGCACCGTCAGCCTGATGCTCATGGGCCTTGGCGGGCTGTTTGAAGCCGACATGATCGAGTGGATGACCTCCATGACCTATCAGGCGGCGTCCGGCTCCGGCGCCAAGCACATGCGCGAGCTGCTCAACCAGATGGGTGGGCTGCGCGATAGCGTCGGCGAAGAGCTTAAGGACACCTCCAGCGCGATCCTCGACATCGACCGCAAGGTCACCGCGGCCATGCGCGGCGGCGACTTTCCCACCGATAACTTCGGCGCGCCGCTGGCGGGAAGTCTCTTGCCGTGGATCGACAGCAAGCTCGACAACGGCCAGAGCCGCGAAGAGTGGAAGGGTGGTGCCGAGTCCAACAAGATTCTCGGCCTGGAAAATAACCCCGTGCCCATCGACGGCATCTGTGTGCGCGTGGGCACCATGCGCTCCCACAGCCAGGCGTTTACCATCAAGCTCAAGCAGGACGTGCCGCTTGACGAAATCGAAGACCGCCTGGCGAAGCACAACGACTGGGTGAGCGTCGTGCCCAACGAGAAAGACGCCTCCATCGACCAGCTCACCCCGGCGGCGGTCACCGGCACGCTGCAGGTGCCGGTCGGGCGGCTGCGCAAGCTGGCCATGGGCGGCGAATACCTGTCCGCCTTCAGCGCCGGCGACCAGCTTTTGTGGGGTGCTGCCGAGCCGCTCAAGCGGATGCTGAAGATCCTGCGCGAGCAGTAAAATAGGCGATCACCATCGTCAACGGGCGCTGAAGCCGGCGCCCGTTTTTTATTACTATGTTGTGAATGGCCCTGTTGTGGGTGCCGCCGGGCCGATACGCCGGCAGGGTATGAGGGAAACGAGACAGGGGCGTCGGGCCGGCGTGGCTGACCCGGCGCGCTGTAACCGGGGGAACCAGGGGCTCATGAAATTACCATCCGCGCTGGCTGTGTTGCTTGCCGTATCGCTTGCCGGTCCGCTGGCCCATGCCGAAGAAAGCGGGCAGGATGCCGCCGGCGCCGACGACCCAGCGCAGCGCACCCCGCCCGCTACCACCTACGTCAGCAGCGGCGATGCCCTGTGGCACGTGGCCGAGCGCGTCAGGCCCGAGGCGGCAAGCGTCGAGCAGGTCATGCTGGCGCTGGTCGAGGCCAATCCCGAGGCCTTTCCCAGCGGCAACATCAACGCCATGTCAGCCGACACCGAACTCAGAGTGCCGGACGTCGAGCGCATGCTCCGCCGCAGCAAGGCCCAGGCGGAAAAAACCATCGATTACATGAATATTGCCTGGCGCATCCGCGGGCCGGAAGGGCCGGTGCACGTGCCGCTGGGCCCGCCGGAGAACCGGGCGCAAGCCGCTTTAGATCAAAACGCGCAAGACCAGCCCCCGGCGCTTAGCCTGGAGGCCGGCGAGGCGCTGTCGCTCGAGCCGGAAAAGGCGGTAGCCGGGCTCGGGGCGCTCGACCAGAGCGTGCTTGCCGAGGTCCGGGAGCTTGGCCAGGAGTTCGCCCAGGACGGGGCAGGAGGCGAGCTCGACGCGCTCAAGGCTCGCCTTGAGCGCGCTATTGGCCAGCGCGACCGGCTGCTTGAAGAAGTGTCCCGGCTGGAGTCGGAGCTTTCCCGGCTGACCGAGGAGCTAGCGCTTCAGGAAGTGGAGCTGGCGCGCCAGGAGGTGCAGGAAGGCACGTCGGGCTACCGGGCAGCCGCGGACGAGGAGCGGTCGGCAAACGGCGCGACGGACGATGCGGTGGCGCCGGCTAGCGAATTCGCCGTTGCCCGGCGCGGCATGGCGAGCCTTGCCGCCGAGTACCGCTGGCCGCTAGCGGGGGGCGCGCTGCTGCTGGTGGCGCTGGTGGCGCTGTGGCGCTACCGGCGGCGCTCAGGTCGTGACGTTGACGAGTTCAGCGCCTACGAAGACGCCTCGCCGCGCGGCGAAGAGGTAGCATTCAAGCCGTCGAGTCAGGATAATACGTCTTCTTCTTCCTATTGATTGTGGCAAGTGATGACGCTGTTTGACCGCTTTGATGAAAGCACGCCGCTTACCGGGCGGCTCGCCATGGGTATCGAGTACGACGGCAGCGGCTACTGCGGCTTTCAGCGCCTGAGCCACGCCGCCTCGATCCAGGGGACGCTGGAGCATGCCCTGAGCCGAGTGGCCAATGCCCCGGTACAGGTTCACGCCAGCGGCCGCACCGACTCCGGCGTTCACGCCACCCGCCAGATCATTCACTTTGACGCGCCGGCATCGCGCAGTGAGAAGGGCTGGGTGTTCGGCGCCAACGCCAATCTCCCCCGGGACATCGCCGTACACTGGGTAACGTCAGTACCCGACGATTTCCACTCGCGCCTGAGCGCGCTGGCGCGGCGCTACCGTTACGTGCTGATCAACCAGCTCAACCCTCCGGTGCTCGAGCGCGCCAACGTCACCTGGTGCCGCGATCCGCTGGACGCCGACGCCATGCATCGGGCGGCCCAGGCGCTGGTGGGCGAGAACGATTTTTCCAGCTTTCGCGCTGCCGGCTGCCGGTCGAAAACGCCCTGGCGGCACATGCACTTTCTCGAGGTCAAACGCCACGGCCCGCTGGTGGTGATCGACATCCAGGGCAACGCCTTTTTGCACCACATGATCCGTAATGTCGCCGGCGCGCTGACAAGCGTCGGTCGCGGCGCCCGGGACGAGGCGTATCTGGGCCGGCTGCTAGCCTTGAAAGACCGCCAGCAGGGCGACGTGACCGCGCCGGCCCGGGGCCTGCACTTTGTCGATGTGCGCTACGACGACGCCTTTGCGCTGCCCCGGGAGCCGCTGGGGCCGGGGCTTTTGCTTTCCACCGGTGAATGGACCGGCGAGCGGCCTATCCCTGACTCGCGCATGGTGCGCCTGCGCCGGGGACGCCCGCGCCGGGCGGTCGAGGAGGGCGCCACATGACCCCGGCGCCTTCACGCACCCGGATCAAGTTTTGCGGGCTAACCCGCCGGGCCGATATCGCCCGGGCGGTGGCGCTTGGCGTCGACGCCCTGGGCTTTGTCATGTGGCCGCAGAGCAAGCGCGCCATCGACGCGGCAACGCTTGCGGCCCTTGCCGCCGAGGTGCCGGCCTTTGTTACCCGAGTGGGGCTGTTTGTGGATGCCGACCCCGACCTGGTCGAGCAGTGCGCCCCTTATCTCGATATGCTGCAGTTTCACGGCAGCGAGCCGCCCGCCGACTGCGCGGGCTATGCCACGGCCTGGATCAAGGCGCTGCGCATGCGCGACGGCGTTGATCTGCACCGCGAAGCCGAGCGCTACCGGGGCGCTTCGGCGCTGCTGCTGGACGCCTACCGGCCGGGGGTGCCGGGCGGCACGGGGGAGGTCTTTGACTGGTCGAGAATTCCCGCTACGCTTTCAAAACCTGTTATCCTCGCCGGTGGCCTGACGCCTGATAATATCGGCCGCGCGGTCCGCCGGGTAGCGCCCCACGCGGTGGACGTTTCCGGCGGCATCGAGGCCGCTCCCGGCCGCAAGGACCCGGCGAGAATGGCGGCGTTTGTGGAGCGGGTAGCGGCGGCGGATCGTGTGCGGAAGGCGGCCCCGTAACGTTGATGCGCGGCGAGGAACCCCGCTGCGCGTTTACCGGTCCAATAATGGCAGCCAGCATTGCTCCCGTCCGGGGTATGGATGGCTTAACTCTTGGCGTTTTTTGTGAGGTGCACCCGTGACCGTCTCTGCTACTCAGCCCGGCGCTACCCAGTCTAGCGCTGGCTCGTCCGGCGCCGATCAACCCCGATTCAGCGAGCTTACCGGGATGCCGGATGCCCGCGGCCATTTCGGCCCCTACGGCGGCCGCTTCGTCTCCGAAACCCTGAGCTTTGCCCTGGAAGACCTGGAAAAAACCTACGCCGGCCTGCGTAACGACCCGGCCTTCCAGGCAGAGTTTGACCACGACCTGGCCCATTACGTGGGCCGGCCCTCGCCGCTCTATCACGCCGAGCGCTGGTCCAACGCCCTGGGCGGCGCGCAGATCTGGCTCAAGCGCGAAGATTTGAACCACACCGGCGCGCACAAGGTGAATAACACCATCGGCCAGGCGCTTTTGGCCAAGAAAAGCGGCAAACCCCGGGTCATCGCCGAGACCGGCGCCGGCCAACACGGCGTTGCCACGGCAACCGTTGCCGCCCGGCTGGGCCTTGAGTGCGACGTCTACATGGGCGCCACCGACGTCGAGCGCCAGAAGCTCAACGTCTACCGCATGCGCCTGCTGGGCGCCCGAGTTATCCCCGTGGAATCGGGTACCAAAACGCTCAAGGACGCCATGAACGAGGCGCTGCGCGACTGGGTGACCAACGTCGACGACACCTTCTACATCATCGGCACCGTGGCCGGCCCGCACCCTTACCCGCTGCTGGTGCGCGACTTCAACTCGGTCGTGGGGCGCGAGGCGCGCCGCCAGTCGCTTGAGCAGATCGGCCGGCTGCCCGATGCGCTGATCGCCTGCGTAGGCGGCGGCTCCAACGCTCTGGGGCTTTTCTATCCCTTTGTCGAAGACGAAGACGTCGCCATGTACGGCGTGGAAGCCGGCGGCGACGGCGTTGCTACCGGCCGCCACGCCGCACCGCTGTCGTCCGGGGCGCCGCGCGGCGTGCTCCACGGCAACCGCACCTACCTGATGTCCGACGAGGCCGGCCAGGTGGCCGACACCCACTCGATTTCCGCCGGGCTCGACTACCCGGGCGTGGGCCCCGAGCACGCGCTGTGGAAAGACGTCGGGCGGGTCAACTACGTGGCCGCCAACGACGACGCCGTGCTCGAAGCGTTTCGCGAGCTGACCCACATGGAAGGCATCATGCCGGCGCTGGAGTCCGCCCACGCGCTGGCCCAGGCCAAGATCATGGCGCCAACCATGCGGCCCGACCAGCACATTGTGGTCAACCTTTCCGGCCGCGGCGACAAGGACATCATGACGGTCGCCAAGCTCGACGGCATCGAATTTTAAAAGCCCGCTTTTCCAGAGCCCGTTTTTCAAGGGATAGCCATGAACCGTATCGATCAACGATTCAGCGAACTCAAGCAGCAGGGGCGCCGCGCGCTGATCCCGTTCATTACCGCCGGTGACCCCGCGCCGCGCTATACCGTGGGTTTCATGCACGCGCTGGTGGAAGCCGGCGCCGACGTCGTGGAGCTGGGCGTGCCGTTTTCCGACCCCATGGCCGACGGCCCTGTGATCCAGAAAGCCTGCGAGCGGGCGCTGGCGGCCGGCACCCGGCTGGTCGACCTGCTGGACATGGTCGCCGAGTTTCGCCGCACCGACACCGCCACGCCGGTGGTGCTCATGGGCTATCTCAACCCCATCGAGCGCATCGGCTACGAGGCCTTTGCCCGCCGGGCGGCCGAGGCCGGGGTGGACGGCGTGCTCACCGTGGATATGCCGCCGGAAGAGGCCGACGAGCTCGCGCCGCTGCTGAAGGCCAACGGCGTGGCGGCGATTTTCCTGGTGGCGCCAACGACCTCCCGGGAGCGCGCCGCCACGATCTGTGCCCACGGCGAAGGCTACCTCTACTACGTCTCGCTCAAGGGCGTCACCGGCTCGGCGACGCTCAACGCCGAGGACGTCGCCGAGCACCTGGCGCCGCTTCGCGAGCTGACCGATCTGCCGCTGTGCGTGGGCTTTGGCATCCGCGACGGAGCCACCGCCGCCGAAGTCGCCAGGGTCGCAGACGGCGTTATCGCCGGCAGCGCGCTGGTTAACCGGATTGCCGACAACGCGACCACGCCCGAGGCGATTCCCGACGCCTTGAAAGCCGTGCTCGGCGACATGCGCCGGGCCATGGACGCGGTGGCCGCGCCGGACCTTGCCGATGCGCCGCGCTGATGCCACCTTTTGTATTACGTGCGTGCTTCACGCCAACCTTCAGGCCTGGCCCCGCCGGGCATAAACGTATAACGGAAGCCTTTGTGATATGAGCTGGCTAGACAAAATTGTGCCCTCGATGGGGCGAATCCAGCGTAAAGACCGCCGTGCCAGCGTGCCCGACGGTCTTTGGCGCAAGTGCCCCAAGTGCGACGCCGTCCTCTATCTGCCCGAGCTTGAAAAGCTCCACAGCGTGTGTCCCAAGTGCGACCACCACCTGCGCCTGACCGCGCGCAAGCGGCTGGACTGGTTTCTGGACAAGGACGACCGCGAAGAGCTTGCCACCGAGGTGCAGCCGGTCGACCGGCTGAAGTTCCGCGACTCCAAGAAATACCGCGACCGCCTGACCGCGGCGCAGAAAACCACCGGCGAGAAAGATGCGCTGATCGCCATGCGCGGCCGGCTGGACGGCATGCCGGTCGTCGCCGTGGCGTTTGAGTTCACCTTCATGGGCGGCTCCATGGGCGCTGTGGTCGGCGAAAAGTTCGCCCGCGCGGCGACCCTGGCCCGGGAAGAAGGCCTGCCGCTGATCTGCTTTGCCGCCTCCGGCGGGGCGCGGATGCAGGAAGCGCTTTTTTCGCTGATGCAGATGGCCAAGACTTCGGCCGCGCTCGAGCGCCTGAAAGAGGCCGGCGTGCCGTACTTCTCGGTGCTCACCGACCCGGTCTTCGGCGGCGTCTCGGCTTCGCTTGCCATGCTCGGTGATTTGAACGTCGCCGAGCCCAACGCGCTGATCGGCTTTGCCGGCCCCCGGGTCATCGAGCAGACCGTGCGCGAAAACCTGCCCGAAGGCTTCCAGCGCAGCGAGTTTTTGCTCGAGCACGGCGCCATCGACATGATCGTGCATCGCCACGACATGCGCACTCGGCTTTCCGGCATGCTGCGCAAGCTGACGCACCAGCCCGCGTCCCAGGCGCTGCCCGACGAAGGCGCGCCGGTAGCGCCGCCGGTAGGTGATGAAGAGGTTCTCGCCGACGAGCCGCCGGCCGCAACCGGCGAACGCGCGGCCGACTCCGACGAGGCGGAGACGCGCCCGGAGCCGGAGGAGACGGCCGACGGCGATCAAACCGCTGACGCTTCGCGTCGCGAAGCGGACGGCAAGGCGCCCGACGAGGCCGACACGCCCGACGACAGCGGTGATAACGACGACAACGGCGACAAGCCCCGGGATGCCTGACGCTTCGCCACCATCGCCGTCCGCCTCGCTTGCCGAGTGGCTTGCCTGGTGGGAGCGGCTGCACCCCACCGGCATCGACATGGGCCTGGATCGCGTGCGCGCGGTGGCCGCGCGCCTGGGGCTTGTTCAGCGCGGCCGCTTGACGGGCGGCCACCCGCCGCAGGTGATCACCGTTGCCGGCACCAACGGCAAGGGCTCTACCGCGGCCATGCTGGCAAGCCTCGCGCACGGCCACGGCCGGCGCGTGGGTATGTACACTTCGCCGCATCTGGTGCGCTACAACGAGCGCGTCATCATCGACGGCGAGCCGGCAGGCGACGCCCAGCTGGTGGCGGGTTTTGTCGAGGTGGAGAAGGCCCGCGCCGTCGCGCCCGCAGTCAGCCTCACCTATTTTGAAGCCGGCACGCTCTGCGCCCTGTGGTGCCTGGTGCATGCCGAGCTTGACCTGCTGGTGCTGGAAGTGGGCCTGGGCGGCCGGCTGGACGCGGTGAACATCATCGACGCCGACGTCGCCGTGGTTACCACGATCGCCCGGGATCACGCCGGCTTTCTGGGAAATGACATAGCGCATATCGGCCGGGAGAAAGCCGGCATTTTCCGCGCCGGGCGCCCGGCGGTGCTGGGCAGCGACGCTCTGCCGGAAAGCGTCGCAGAGGCCGCCGCCGAGCGGCAAGCGCCGGTTTATGCGCTGGGCAAGGCGTTTTCGCGTACGCCGCTGACCCCCGATGGCTGGGCGTTTCACCGCGAGGCGGGGCCTTCGCTTGCGGCCCTGCCCGACCCCGGTCTGCCGCTGGACAACGCCGCCACCGCGCTACAGGCGCTGGCGCTTGCCGGGATCGACCTCGACCCGACCGCGCTCCGCCGGGCCCTTGCGCAGGTTAGCCTGCCCGGGCGCATGCAGTGGCACGGCCAGTGGTGCCTGGACGTGGGCCATAATCCCCACGCCGCCGCCTACGTCGCCGGCCGCCTGGCCGCGCGGGCAGCGCCAGGGCGGCGCTGGTGCCTGCTGGGCATGCTCGACGACAAGGACGCCGCCGGGGTGATTGCGGCGCTGGCGCCGGCGATCAGCGACTGGGTATGCGTAAGCCTTGACGGCCCCCGGGGGCGCGATGCCCAGGCGCTGGCGGCGGACGTCGTGGCCGGGGGCGGGCGCGTGCGGCACTGCGCGGCGTCGCCCGAGGCCGGCGCCGAGTGGCTCGACGAGCAGCTGGCCGACGACGACATCGTGCTCGTCGCCGGCTCGTTTTTTACCGTAGGCGCGCTGCTGGCCACGCCACGCTTTGACGGCAGCGCCTGAGCGCCGCGCGAGCGGCCCGGCAGGGGCCGATCTGCTAGAGGATACACCTATGAAATACGGCAAGACCGAGCGTATCAGCGGCATTGTTATCCTGCTGGCGCTGGCGGCGATCATCGTGCCCTGGCTGATGAGCGAGCCGGCGCCCCGCGACGAGCCGCTACAGCCGTCCTTCGACGTCGAGCAGCCCGCGGACGTGCCCCGCCACGAGGTGCCGGCGCCGCAGAAGCCGGGCTCCATCGACGCGGCCGATGAGATCGACGAAGACGCCGTCGCCAACGCCGTTCCGCTCGACAGCGCTACCGGGAAAGCGGACGACAAGGCGCCGGATACCGGCGGGGAAGCCGTGGTCGAGCCGCCGACGATATCCTCGGATGAGGCCGGGTCGGACGACGATGACTCGGCGGCCGCGGACAAAAGCGATCCCATTGCCGATATGGTGCAGGGCGGCGGGGCGCCCAAAGCGGCCGAGGGCGGCGAATGGGCGGTCCAGGTGGGCAGCTTCGGCAAGGCGGAAAACGCCAGCCGGCTGAAAAAAGAGCTCGAAGGCGAGGGCTTCAGCGTTTACACCCGCGCCCGGGACAACGATCTGACCACCGTGCTCGTGGGGCCCTACGCTAGCTCCGAGGACGGCGAGCAGGCCCGCTCGCTGATCAAGGAGCGCGCCAACCAGCAGGGGCTGCTGATCCGGGTGCGAGACTGAGCCGTGGCGCTGACCTGGATCGACGTGCTGTTTCTCGCCGTGCTGGCGCTCTCCGTGCTCGCCGGCCTGGTTCGCGGGCTGGTGCGCGAAGCGCTGGGCCTGGCGGTTTGGGTGACGGCGCTCATGGCGGCGCGGGCGCTGGCCGAGCCCGTGGCCGAGCGGCTGGCCGGCTGGATTGATAGCTTCGATGCGCGCCTGGTGCTGGGGTTCGTGCTGGTGGTGCTCATTGTGATTCTGCTGGGCGGCATCGTCATCCGTCTGCTGCACGCGGCGATCGAGTGGGTGGGGATGGGCTTTCTCAACCGCCTGGCCGGGGCGGCCTTCGGCCTGGTGCGCGGCACCGCCGTGCTGCTGGTAGCCACGGTGCTTTTGACGCTCACGCCGCTGGAGGCGCTGGACGCCTGGCAGGAGGCCGCGCTGCGCCCGACCTTTGAACAGCTGCGCGGCTGGGCGCTCGGCCAGCTCGAGCAGTGGGACCCAACGCTGCCCCCGGCGCCGGAATCAATCAGGGATATTCCGCTGCCGGACTTTCACCGGCGCGAGGCTTCCTGAGCCGCGCCGGCACGCTACCAGCCCGGCCTGCAGCCAGGCGTCGGGCGTTCACGAATTCCAATGGCTTACGCCTCCTCGGCAAGTCGCGACAAAACGAGGTATAAAGCATGTGCGGTATCGTCGGCCTCATGGCCACCCAGGCGGTCAACCAGGCCATTTACGACGCCCTGACCGTGCTTCAGCACCGGGGCCAGGACGCAGCCGGGATGATGACCTGGAGCGAAGGACGCTTTTTGTTGCGCAAGAGCAACGGGCTGGTGCGCGATGTCTTTCATACTCGCCACATGGCCAGGCTCAAGGGCAATCTGGGGATCGGTCACGTGCGCTACCCCACGGCAGGGTCGTCGAGCGAAGCGGAGTCCCAGCCGTTCTACGTCAACTCGCCCTACGGCATTGCGCTTGCGCACAACGGCAACCTGACCAACTCTGACCGGCTCAAGCAGGAGCTGTTTTCCACCGATCTGCGCCACATTAACACAAGCTCGGACTCCGAAGTGCTGCTCAACGTCTTTGCCCACGAGCTTGGCAAGCAGGGATTGTACCTTGAAGCCGAAGACGTCTTTGATGCCGTGCGCCGGGTGCACCGGCGCTGCAACGGCGGCTATGCCGCGGTAGCCGTCATCAACGGCGTGGGCATGGTGGCGTTTCGCGACCCTAACGGCATTCGCCCGGTGGTGTTCGGCACGCGCACTGAAGGCGGCAAGCAGGAAGTCATGGTGGCCTCGGAGTCCGTGGCGCTTGACGTCGGCGGCTTTGAGCTTGAGCGCGATCTGGCCCCCGGCGAGGCGGTGTTCGTGGACATGGAGGGTCAGGTGCATACCCAGGTATGCGCCGACCGCCCGCGGCTGCGCTCGTGTATTTTCGAACACGTCTACCTGGCGCGTCCGGACTCGATTCTCGACGGCGCCTACGTCTACGGCACGCGCATGCACATGGGGCGCAAGCTCGGCGACCGGGTGCTCAGCGAATGGCCCGACCACGACATCGACGTGGTCATCCCCATTCCCGACACCTCGCGCACCTCGGCGCTGGAAATGGCCCAGCACCTGGGCGTGACCTACCGCGAAGGTTTCATGAAGAACCGCTATATCGGGCGCACCTTCATCATGCCGGGTCAGACCCAGCGGAAAAAATCCGTGCGCCAGAAGCTCAACGCCATCGACGTCGAGTTCAAGGACAAGAACGTGCTGCTGGTGGACGACTCCATCGTGCGCGGCACCACCTGCCAGCAGATTATCCAGATGGCCCGGGACGCCGGCGCGCGCAACGTCTACTTTGCCTCGGCGGCGCCGCCGGTGCGCTACCCCAACGTTTACGGCATCGACATGCCCGCGGCCAGCGAGCTCATCGCCCACGGCCGTACCGAGGCCGAAGTCGGTGAGCTGATCGGCGCCGACCGCATCATCTACCAGGACCTGGACGACCTGAAAGCCGCCTGCCGCGAGGTCAACCCGGCGCTCGAGGAGTTCGACTGCTCGGTATTTGACGGCAACTACGTAACCGGCGACATTGACGCGGCCTACCTGGACGCCCTGGAAGCCAGCCGCCACGACGCCGCCATGGACGAAAGCGCCGGGGACCACGCGCTGGTCGGCATGCACAACCAGGACGACGATCTGGACGACTGACACGACACTACCGGGAAGCCGCTATGCACGATGATTCACGCCGCGACGATTCATACGAGGCGCCCTGGTCGCGGGAGACACTGGCCATCCGCGCCGGCCACGACCGCACCATGGAGCAGGAGCACGCCGAGCCGATTTTCCCTACCTCGAGCTTTGTCTACCAAAGCGCCGCCGAGGCGGCGCGCAAGTTCAGCGGCGACGAGCCGGGCAACATCTACTCGCGCTTTACCAACCCCACGGTCAACACCTTCGAAAGGCGCCTGGCGGCCATGGAAGGGGGCGAGCGCTGCGTGGCCACCAGCTCCGGCATGGCGGCCATCCTGTGCACGGCGCTGGCGCTGCTGTCCGCCGGCGATGAAATCGTCGCCTCGCGCTCGCTGTTCGGTTCCACGGTAAGCCTGCTGGACAAGTATCTGGCCAGGTTCGGCATCGTCACCCGCTACGTCGAGCTTTCCGATCTCGACGCCTGGGAGGCGGCGATCACGCCGGCGACACGGCTGCTTTTCGCCGAAACGCCGTCCAACCCGCTCTCTGAAGTCGCCGATATCGCCGCGCTTGCCGCGATAGCCCACCGCCACGACGCCTGGCTTGCCATCGACAACTGCTTTCTGACCCCGGCGCTGCAGCGTCCGCTCGAGCTGGGCGCGGACCTGGTGATCCATTCGGCGACCAAGTACCTCGACGGCCAGGGTCGCGCCGTGGGCGGTGCAGTGGTCGGTGGCCACGACCTGCTCGAAGGCGTGTTCGGTGCGGTGCGCACCGCGGGCCCCTGCATGAGCCCGTTCAACGCCTGGATCTTTACCAAGGGGCTGGAAACCCTGGGGCTGAGGATGCGCGCCCACTGCGATAACGCCGCCCGCCTGGCCGAGTGGCTGGATGAGCATCCGGCGGTGACGAAGGTTCACTACAGCGGCCTTGAAAACCACCCTCAGCACGCCCTGGCGGCGCGCCAGCAGTCGGGCTTCGGCGCGGTGCTGGGGTTTGAGGTCAGGGGCGGCCAGGAGGGCGCCTGGCAGGTGATCGACGCCACCCGGCTGATTTCGATTACCGGTAACCTGGGCGACGTCAAGTCCACGATTACGCATCCGGCGAGCACCACCCACGGGCGCCTCTCCGAGACGCAGATGCAGGCCACGGGGATTACCCCGGGGCTTCTGCGCGTGTCGGTGGGGCTCGAAAGCCTGGCCGATATCCGCACGGACCTTGCCCGGGGGCTGGACGCCCTGGCCAGGGATAACGCCTGAGCGCGCACGGCGCGGCGCCAGGCTGAAGGCGGCAGCGGGAGGAAGGCAGAGATGTGGCAAAATACGCGAAGCGGCTGGGGCTGGATGAGCATCGCGCTGCACTGGCTGAGCGCGCTGGCCATTATCGGGCTCTTTGCCCTGGGCTGGTGGATGACCGATCTTGGCTACTACGACGCCTGGTATAACAAGGCGCCGTGGCTACACCGCTCGGCGGGCATGCTGCTGCTGCTGGCTACCGTCGGCCGGCTGGTCTGGCGGCTTTGTCAGCCTACGCCCCGGGCCGAAGGCAGCCGTTTCGAGGCCGTCGCGGCACGCCTTGGCCACTGGCTTTTGTATCTGGCGTTGCTCGGCGTGCTGGTCAGCGGCTACCTGATATCCACCGCCAAGGGCAGCGGCATCGACGTATTTGGCTGGTTCGAGGTGCCGGCGACCGTCTACGGCTTTGCCAATCAGGCAGACATCGCCGGAACCATTCACTGGTATAGCGCTCTTACGTTACTGGCGCTGGCGGCGGGGCACGCCCTGGCCGCGCTGCGCCACCACTGGTGGGACAAGCGCCTGACGCTTGTGCGCATGCTCAGCGCCAAATACGCCAGGCGCCAATAATACGGTATCCCTGCAAGGAGAAAACAGGATGTTGACAGTCGATACGCTCAAGAAGACCGCTACGGCCACGGCCGTGACCGCAGCGCTGCTGCCTTTCAGCCAGGCCCAGGCCGATACCTACAAGGTGGATACCGAAGGCCAGCACGCCTTTGTCCAGTTCAAGATCAGCCATCTGGGCTATTCGTACCTACTTGGCAACTTTGAAACGTTCAGCGGCGAGTTCGACTACGATCCCGAGAGCCTAGAAGACGCCGCCGTCGAGTTCGAGGTGGAAGTAGCAAGCCTCAACTCCAACCACGCCGAGCGCGATCGCCATATTCTGAGCGACGATTTTCTCGACGCCGATGCCTATCCTACGGCAACCTTCGAGTCCACCGGCTTTGAGCCCGACGGCGACGACGCCGGCGTGATCACCGGCGAGCTGACGCTGCACGGCGAAACCCAAACCATCGAGATGCCGGTCACGCTGGTGGGCGAGGGCGAAGACCCCTGGGGCGGCTACCGCGCGGGCTTCGAAGGCTCCACCATCCTGGTGCCGTCCGAGTTCGGCATCGACATGAGCGAGTTTCCCGAACCCATGCGCGAGCTCGAGCTGTACGTGACCTTTGAGGGCGTTCGCCAGTAACACCCCGGACGCCTGAAACGCCACCGCCTTGCCCGAGGCGGTGGCGTTTTACGTTGGAGCCAGGGTTTTATCACGAGAAAGAGTTTTATCACGGAACAAATTTTTAGCACGGGAGACGATTGTGGCAGAAACGCAGCAGGCAACGCTGGGCAAACAGCTGTGGCAGCAAACCTGGCCCATGGCCATCGGAGCCCTGTCGCTGCTGGGCTTTCAGCTGGTGGACAGCGCCTTTATCGCCCGGCTGGGCACCGCGCCGCTGGCGGCGCAGTCGTTTACTTTTCCGCTGTCGTTTTTGATCATCGGCGTGCAGGTGGGCATCGGCATTGCCATTGCCGCGCTGATTTCCCGGGCGTTGGGCGCCGGCGAGCGCGAGCGGGCCAGGCGCCTGAGCACCCTGGTGCTGATGATCGGCAGCGCCATTATCGGCGTGATGGCTGTGGCGCTGTGGCTTGGCCAGCGGCCCGTTTTCATCGCTCTGGGCGCGAACGACACCGCGCTTGCCTACATCGCCCGCTACTGGCCGATGCAGCTGCTGGCGGGCTGGCTCGGGGCACTGGCGTACTTTTCCTACAGCGTGTTCCGCGCCCACGGCAATACTCGGCTGCCCGGCAACATGATGCTCCTTACCAGCCTGGTTAACCTAGCGCTGGACCCGCTGCTGATTTTCGGCGCTGGCCCCTGGGGCGGGCTGGGGCTGCCGGGGGCTGCCTTGGCCAGCGTCATCGCCTTTGGCGTCGGGGGCGGCGTCACCGCCCGCCGGCTGGCCCACAAGCGCTGGCTGACGCGGGTGGGCCTGGGCGGCGAGGCCCGGCGATCGCTCAGGCCCTTTGTTGGCATCGCCGGCCCGGCCATGGTCAGCCAGCTGATGCCGCCGCTTTCCGCCATGCTGGCGGTGGCCGTGGTTGCCTCGCTTGGCGACTCCTTTGTTGCCGCCTGGGGGCTTGCCAGCCGCCTGGAGACGCTTTCGCTCATGGCCATTCTTGCCCTGACCATGTCGCTGCCGCCGTGGCTCGGGCGCTGCTACGGCGCCGGCGACTGGGAGCAGATAAAGCGGCTGATGCGCCTGGCCCTGAAGGTGGCGGTCGCCTGGCAGCTGGCGCTGGGGCTTTGCATGGCACTGGCCGCTCACTGGGTCGCGCTGGCGCTTGCCGGCCAGCCCGACGTGCAGCAGGAGCTTGCGCTGTTGATCCGCTTTCTGCTGCCAAGCTACGCCGCTCTCGGCGTGTGCATGCTGGTCGTTTCGGCGGGGAATGCGCTGGGCTTCCCGCTGTGGTCGATGCTGATGTCCGGGGTGCGGCTCTTTATTTGCTATCTGCCCTGCCTGTGGGTGGGAATGCAGCTTGGCGGCTGGGCCGGGCTGGCGCTAGGGGCGGCGCTGGGTAACGTCCTGGCCGGATTCACGGCCTGGCGGCTGCTTCGGCGTATGGTCGGGGCCCGCCTGCGCGCGTCTTCCGGGGAGGCGCAGGCGGGAGAGGCCTAGCGGCGCTGCTGAAGCGCGAAGTAGACAAACAGCGCGGCCATGGCCAGATAGCCCACGACGAAGTCCGGCGCGGCGCTGAACGCCAGCGCCGGGGCGTGCATCAGCCCCACAAAGGAGAAGCCCGCGGCCAGCACGGCAAAGGCCGCCGCCCGGCGGAACTGGTGATCGATCACCGAGACCGCCATGGCGCCGAGAAAAATCGCCATGAACATCGACCCTTGGCCCATGGCCTCGATGGCGCCGGAAATGCCGCTGACCACGTCGCCGGCGTCGCGGTTGAAGCGCGTCACCAGGTAGTTGGCAAAGTAGGGCAGCATGGCAAGGGCCACGGCCGGGTAGTAGCGGGTATCGTTGGTCTGAAACGCGGTGGCGATCATCGAGACCCCAACAAACACAAGGATCGGCGCGACCACCGAGACCGGAATCACCGCGGCCAGCGCGGCAATCAGGCCAAACATGGTGGCCAGGGCGTAGACCGCGCCGTTGAGCAGGCTGTAGCCGCGCCCGGCGCCCATCCACTTGGCGCCGACGGTGGCGATGTACACCGTGGTCGGGAACACCCCGCCAAACAGTGCGCCGATCATGGTGCCCGCGCCGTCCACGGCCTGGCACTCGCGCACGTCGTACTTGTCGCCGGCCGCTTCCATGGCCTCGACGTTGTTCATGGTTTCGATGGCGTTATAAAGGGTGATCGGCAGCACCACGGTGAGGATACTCAGCATGCCGGTAGCGAGCAGTCCCAGGCCGTCAAGCCAGGCAAGGCTTGGCAGCAGCGGATAAAACCCGATGTAGGTAAAGGCGTCGCTGAACTTGCCGTCGTCGGTAGCGCCGATCAGATAGGCCAGAAGTGTGCCGAGGATGATCGCAAACAGCGAGGTAGGAATGCGCAAGGGCATGCTTACCCGGGCCACCAGCCCGACGAGGATCAGCGCCAGCACCACCAGCCCCACCACCGGAACTTCCAGCGTCTTGAACAGCATTTCGCCGGCGATGAAGGTCAGCGCCACCCCGGCTACCGCGCCGAGCATGGCCGCCCGGGGCAGGTGATACTGCACCCAGCGGCCTACCAGGCTGATGGCCGCCTCGATGGCGCCGCTGATAAAGCACGCCGCCACGGCGACTTTCCAGGCGAGATCGGCGTCGCCGGTGAGCTGCTTGGCCGGCAGCAGCACGCCGAACAGAAACACGAACATCACCGGGGTGGAAATGCCGTAGGACAGCGCGGTGACGTCGGTGCGGTTTTCCCGCCGGGCAAGGCGAGCGGCGGTAAAGGCGTAGTAGAAGTTGCCCACCATGACCGCCACGGCGGCGCCGGGCAGCACCTGGCCATAGACGATGGAGGCAGGAAAGCCCATGCCCAGCATGGAAATGGCAATGACCACGAAGTTGGCGATGTTGTTCTGAAACAGCGCAAAAAACGCGTCGGTATCTTCTTTTTTATACCAGGGATAGTGAAGGTGGGAGCCGGCAGCCGCCATGATAAGCCTCTTGATAGCGCTTGGGTTGAGCGTTACGCGGCGGATATTGACTGATTGGTCAAGCGCAGCGTGAACGCGGGACGCCGCGCGGGCGCCCCAGGGCTCTGGCGGCGAAGCCGCGGATTGTACACGCTGCCGGCGGATTTTGCAGCAAGACGCCCGGCCGTGCGGGGCACGATCGGGCGTCTTGCGGGGGTAGCGTCAGATAAGCGCGGTGCGCTCAGTCGTCGACCTTGACGTCGTTGACCACGGCAATGGCCCGGGTGATATAAGGTAGGTTCTCCTGGGAGAAGCCGGCCACGTTGGCCCGCCCCGAGCGCACCATGTAGATGCCGAACTCGTCGCGCAGGCGGTCGACCTGATCCGGCGTCAGGCCGGTATAGGAGAACATGCCGCGCTGCTCGCCCACGCAGGCGTATTTTTCGGCCAGGCCGTAGGGCTCGAGCGCCTTGACGAAGTCCTGGCGCAGGCCGTTGACGCGATCGCGCATCTCGGTCAGCTCGTCGCGCCAGGCGGCGGCCAGTTCGGGGTCGTGGAGGATCTCGCCGACGATCGCGCTGCCGTGGGCCGGCGGGTTGGAGTAGTTCTCCCGGGCGACCACGGCAAACTGCGAGCGCACGTTTTCCATCTGCTCGGCGTCCTTGGCCACGGCGATCAGGCAGCCGGTGCGCTCGTTATAGATGCCGAAGTTTTTCGAACAGGAGCTGGTGATGAGCACTTCGTCGAGCTGCTCGGCCAACAGGCGCACGCCGTAGGCGTCTTCGTCGAGCCCCTGGCCGAAGCCCTGGTAGGCGAAGTCGATCAGCGGCAGCAGGTTGCGCTCGCGCACCACCTCGAGCACGTCCTGCCACTGCTCGGCAGAGAGGTCAAAGCCGGTGGGGTTGTGGCAGCAGGCGTGGAGCACCACGACGTCGCCTTCGGGAATCTTGTTGAAGGCGGCCAGCATGCCGTCGAAATCCAGACGGTTATCGGCGTCCACGTAAGGGTACTTGTGCAAGGCAATGCCCGCGGCGGTGAAAATGCCGTGGTGGTTGGGCCAGGTCGGGTCGCTGACCCAGATGCCTCTGCCCGGAAGCTCGCCGGCGATGAAGTCCGCCGCCAGGCGCAGCGCGCCGGTACCGCCGGGGGACTGGGTGGCGCTGGCGCGGCCGGCTTCCAGCACCGGGGAATCGGCGCCCAGCACCAGCGGCAGCACGGCGTCGCCGTAGGCCGCCGAGCCGTGGGAGCCGATGTAGGTCTTGGTCGACTCATTTTTGAGCAGGCGAGCTTCGGCTTCCTTCACTGCCCGCATGACCGGCGTGTTGCCTCCGGCGTCGCGGTAGACGCCGACGCCCAGGTCGACTTTCTGCGGGTTGGTGTCTTCCTTGAAAGCTTGGATCAGCCCGAGAATGGCATCGCCGGGGACTCGCTCAATACGTTCGAACATGGATCGGGGTTCCTCATTGTCTGGCGGCTAAGTAAGGGAATAAGTCAGTGAAGTAGCTTTGGCGTAGACGAAACCCGCAGGCGCCGCGCTTACGCCAAAGCGCGAACCTCGTGAACCCTTCATCATGCCATTCCGCTGCCGGCTCTGCCACTGGGGCGGTGTCGATTGCGGCGCTTTATATTCCATTAATGAATTAATAGTTAATTATTTATTTCTTTTTGTGATCCTGAAAGTTCGCTATGTTGCCCGCTGATCGTCTTTTTGTCCGCCGTTGACGCCCGCCCCTTCAGCCCGGGCGTCAACGGCCTGCCATGACTGACCGAGGTGCCGTGTGGCTTTGCTAGACCGTATTTCCCGACAGCCGCGAGGCAGCGTCAGCCTGGTCGGCGCCGGCCCGGGCGACCCGGAGCTTTTGACGCTGAAGGCGTACCAGCGTCTGCTGAATGCCGATATCGTCCTCCACGACCGCCTGGTGAGCGAGGAGGTGCTGGCTCTTATTCCCGCCGGGGCCCGCAAGCGATACGTAGGCAAGGCGTGCTCCCACCACAGTGTGCCCCAGGAGGGCATCAGCCGGGCGCTTGTCGACTGGGCGCTGGAAGGGCACGCGGTGGTGCGCCTGAAAGGCGGCGACCCCTTTATCTTCGGCCGCGGCGGCGAGGAGCTGGAGACGCTGATGGCCCGGCGCATCCCGGTCGAAGTGATTCCCGGCATCACCGCCGCCTCGGGCTGCGCCAGCTACGCCGGCATTCCGCTGACCCACCGCGACTACGCCCAGTCGGTGCGGCTGGTCACCGGGCATGTGAAAAGCGGCCGCTGCGAGCTCGACTGGACCTCCCTTGCCCGCCCGGGGCAAACCCTGGTGTTTTATATGGGCCTTGGCAATCTGGAGACTATCTGCGCGGCGCTGAGGGCGCACGGGCTGGCGGCGACGACGCCGCTGGCGCTGGTGTCCCAGGGCACCACCCGGGACCAGGCGGTGCATATCGGCCGCCTTGCGGCGCTGCCCGAGGAGTACTTGGCCGGCACCGTCAAAACGCCGACGCTGTTGATTATCGGCGAGGTGGTGGGGGTGAATCACACGCTTGACTGGTTCGATGCTAAAAGCGGGCGCGCCGGCGGTTTTCTCCCGGGGAAGCCCTCGGCGTCGTTGCGCCCTGCGCCACCGCTGCGCTCCTTTGGGTAGCCAGACGCGCCTCGGCGTGTATGCTGTTAAGGTAGGATACTTTCAGCACTGGCCGTTTATTCCGTCATAGTGCCAATCAGCAACGATAACTCGACATTCAGCACGCTTTCTTGACCGCGTCAACGCGAAGGGGGACTCCACCATGGCAGACGACAACCGTCCGGAAGACAACCGTCCGAAAGATGAAAGCTCAAAAGACAAGCGTCCGGAAGACAGCAAGCCGGAAAGCGCCCAGGGCAGCAAGGGCGGCGGTAACGGCGGCGGGGGCACGCCGCCCAGGCACGGCAGCACGCCCTCGCCCAAGCCGTCGGCGGGCGCGCTGATGAAGGACAATCGTGTCAAGGCCATTGCCGGCATTGCCGCCATCGCCGTGGTCTGGGCGATCATTGCCCAGTCCAGCGCCGGCTCTCGGGGAGACCGCATCGAAAGCCTGGAAGAAAAGCTGGCTGATACCCAGCAGGAAAACAGCCAGCTCAACGACAAGCTCTCCGAGCAACAAAAAGCCGAGCGCAACATGGCCGAGCTGGAAGAGCGCATTGACTCGCTGAAGCAGCAGCAGCAGGAAGCCGAAGCCTCGCTTGCCGACACCCGTAGCGAGATCGAAAGCGCCGAAGCCACCCTGAAGGAGCAGCAAAGCGAGCGCGACGAGCAGCAGCAAAAGCTCGACTCCCTCAACGGGAAGGTCCGTGACAGCGAGCAGGAGCTTTCCGAGCTTCGCGAGCAGGAAGAGCAGATCAAATCCGCGCAGCAAGAGGCGGTAGCGGCGCGCGACGAAGCCGAAGAGGCGCGTCAGGAGGCCGAAGAGGCCCGCCAGAAAGCCGAAAAGGCCCGCCAGAAAGCCGAGGATGAACGCCAGCAGGCCGTCGAGCAGCGCCAGCAGGCCGAGAAACGCTTGCAGAGCCTGAATGAAGACATCGACAGCGCCGAAAGCGAGCTGGACGACGTGCGCCAGAAAGTCGCCAGCGTCACCCGGGAACGCGACGAGCTGTCTCAGCAGCGCGACGACATGCGTGAAGATGTTCAGACCCTGCAAAAAGAAGTGGATACCCTGGAAGAGAAGCGTGATAAGCGTACCGAGGAGCTCGAGGATACCCGCAGCCGGCTGAAAGAGCTGACCTCATCGCTTGCCAGCGGCAGCGACAAGCTGAACAGCGTCAATAGCGGTATCAGCCAGCGCCAGGGTCAGCTTGAGAGCCTGCAAAAGCAGCTGGATCAGTGGCGCGGCGACCTGGGCGCGCTGGAACAGCGGCTAACCGACAGCAACGACGAGTCGGGCGATCAGCAGAGCGCTGACAAGGCCGACAAGAAAGACGGCGATAAGAAAGACGCCGATAAGAAAGACCAGGACTCGAAGAAGCAGGCCGATCAGTCCAAAAACGTGAGCTTTGAAGCGGCCGGCGGCGAAAAGGGTGATAACGCCGGCAAGGACAAAGGCGACGAGAAGCAGAACAAGAGCGATAAGCAGGATAAGGGCGACGAGCAGAGCAAGGACGCTAAGAAACAGGATAAGAAGGACAGTGCCGGCGACAAGCAGGACAAGAGCGGCAAGGACGACAAGCAGGACAAGAGCGACAAGCAGGATAAGGACGCGTCCGACGACAAGCAGGATAAGAGCGCCTGAAGCCTTGCTGCCGGTCGTGAGCTATCGGCCCTGGAGTAGTTAACGATAGGGTAGTTGGCGATCGAGCCGAACGGGTATCTGTTGCTGACAGATGCCCGTTTTTTATTGCCCGGGGGCACGACCGGCTGATTTCATGACGCTTTCCCGCCGCTGACAGGAGTCCGGATGATAGAGGCAATACCCTTCGACGTGGCGCCAAGCACCCTGGCGTTTATCATTCTGGGGGCGACGCTGGGCGCTTTTATGTGGGGACGCCTGCGTTATGACCTGGTCGCCCTCTGTGCGCTGCTGGCCTCGGTGGTGTTGGGGCTGGTACCCGCCGACGAGGCGTTTTCCGGGTTCGGCCACCCGGCGGTGATCACCGTTGCCGCGGTGCTGGTGCTCAGCCGCGGCTTTGAACGTGCCGGTATTGTGGACCTGATTGCCGAACAGGTGCTGAAAGCCGGCGACCGGCTGATCGTGCAGCTGACGGTGCTGGTGGGCACGGTAGTGGTGCTTTCCGGGGTGATGAACAACGTCGGCGCGCTGGCGCTGCTGCTGCCCGTGGCGCTGCGCCTGGCCCGGGAACACGATACCTCACCCTCGCTTTTGCTGATGCCGCTGGCGTTCGGCTCGCTGCTGGGCGGGCTGACCACGCTGATCGGCACGCCGCCCAATATCATCATCGCAAGCTATCGGGGCAATATCACTGGAGAAAACTTCAGCCTGTTCAGCTTTTCCCCGGTCGGGGTCGCGGTGGCGCTTGCCGGGCTGGCGTTCATTGTGCTGGTGGGTTGGCGGCTGACGCCCCGGCGCGCCGGGCAGGCCTCCAGCGCCGACATGTTCGATACCGCAAGCTACCTGGCCGAGCTCAAGGTCGGCGAGGACGCCAGGGCCAACGGCCTGACGCTGCAGCAGCTGCGCCAGGAAATCGACGAGGCGATCCCCGTGCTGGCCGTGGTGCGCGATGACAGGCGCCGCGCCGGCTATGCGTTTTACGGCACGCTGCAAACCGGCGATATCCTGCTGCTGGAAGCGGCGCCCGACGAGCTCAAGCTGCTGGAAGACAAGGTTGGCCTGAGCGTGGTCAGCGAGCCCGGTGAGGCAGGGGAGGACGGAGCCGAAGAAGGGGAAGACGCCGGGTCGGCCAAGAAGGGCACCTCGCGCGGCGTCAATATCGAAGGCCTGCAGCTGGTGGAGGCGGTGGTGCGCAACGACTCGATGATGTCCCACCGCAGCGTGCGCCAGCTGCGGCTGCACCATCAGTTCGGCCTGCACCTGGTGGCCGTCGCCCGGGACGGCACCCGGCTCAGACAGCGTCTGCGCGATATTCGTTTCCAGGCCGGCGACGTGCTGCTGCTTCAGGGCAGCGAAAAGGAAATGCGCGAAAGCCTGGCGACGCTTGGCTGCCTGCCGCTGGCCAGCCGCGAGCTGACGTTCGGCCAGCCGCGCAAGATGGCGCTCTCGCTGGGCGTGTTTGCTCTGGCCATTGCCGTCATGCTGCTGGATCTGTTGCCGGCCGCGGTGGCGCTTTCGGGCGCTGCGGTGGCCACGCTGCTGGCAAGAGTGCTGCCGCTGCGCGACGGCTACCAGGCCCTCGACGGCCCGGTGATCGTGCTGCTGGGCGCGATGCTGCCGGTGGGCAAGGCGCTGGACAGCAGCGGCGGCGCCGAGCTGATTGCCGGCGCCATGCTCCAGGCCGGCAGCCAGTGGCCGGCGGTGGTGACCCTGAGCGGCCTGTTCGTGGTGTCGATGCTGCTCTCCAACGTGGTCAACAACGCCGCGGCGGCGCTGCTGATGGCGCCCATTGGGGCGAGTCTGGCCAACGGCCTGGACGTCTCGCTGGATCCGTTTTTGATGGCCGTTGCGGTCAGCGCCTCGTGCGCGTTTCTAACGCCCATCGGTCACCAGTCCAATACGCTGGTGCTGGGGCCGGGGGGCTACCGCTTCGGCGACTACTGGAAGCTTGGCTTACCGCTTTCGCTTACGGTGATGGCGGTGGCCATCCCCATGATTTTATGGCGCTGGCCGCTGTAAGCGGGTGGCTGTCATCATGGTCTCGGCACCATTGTCTTGAATTCAGGTAATTGACCAGGGGGTGAACCATGGCGTCGTATATTCTCGCCGTTGACCAGGGCACGACCAGCACCCGCGCCATGCTGTTCGACCGCGACGGCCAGATGGCGGGTATTTCCCAGCAGGCGTTTACCCAGCACTATCCCCGAGACGGCTGGATCGAACACGATCCCGAGGAAATCTGGGAGGGGGTGCTTGCCACCTGCCGCGAGGTGCTGGGCACGCTGCCCGAAAGCGACGCGCCCCTTGAGCAGGTGCCCGGACTTGGCATTACCAACCAGCGCGAGACGACCCTGGTGTGGGATCGAGCCACCGGCGAGCCGCTGTACAACGCTATCGTGTGGCAGGACCGGCGCACCGCCGAGCACTGCCAGCGCCTGCGCGACGCCGGCCACAACGAGACCGTCCAGGCGCGCACCGGGCTTTTGATCGACCCCTACTTCTCCGCCACCAAGCTTGCCTGGCTGCTGGACAACGTCGACGGCGCCCGGGAGCGGGCCGAGCGCGGTGAGCTGGCTTTCGGCACCGTGGATACCTTCCTCATCTGGCGGCTGACCGGCGGGCGACGCCACCTGACCGACGCCACCAATGCCTCGCGCACCGCGCTGTTCAATATTCACACCCAGCAGTGGGACGACGCGCTGCTTGAGCTGTTTGGCATCCCCGCCGGCCTGCTGCCCGAGGTGCGGGACTCAAGCGACGACTTCGGCACCCTGGAGGCGCGCTGGCTCGGCCGCGAGCTGCCCATTGCCGGCGTAGCCGGGGACCAGCAGGCCGCGCTGGTGGGCCAGGCCTGCTTCAGCCCGGGCATGGCCAAGAGCACCTACGGCACCGGCTGCTTCATGGTGGTCAACACCGGCGAAGAGCCGGCGCGCTCGCGCAATCGCCTGTTAACCACGGTGGCCTACCGCCTGAACGGCGTGCCGACCTATGCCATGGAAGGCAGCATTTTCGTCGCCGGCGCCACCATGCAGTGGCTGCGCGACGGGCTCAAGCTATTTGCCGACGCCGCCGATACCGAGGCGCTGGCGCGGCGCACCCGCAGCGGCCACAGCGTGTACCTGGTGCCGGCGTTTACCGGGCTGGGCGCGCCGTACTGGGATCCCAAGGCGCGCGGAGCGATTTTCGGCCTGACTCGGGATACCGGCATTGCCGAGATCGTGGCCGCCGGGCTGCAGGCGGTGTGCTATCAGACCCGGGACCTGCAGCGCTGCATGCACGACGACATGCAGGCCCCGCCGGGCCGGCTGCGGGTGGACGGCGGCATGGTCAGCAATAGCTGGGTCATGCAGTTTTTGGCCGACATGCTGGGGGTTCAGGTGGACCGTCCCGAGGTGCTGGAAACCACCGCGCTGGGTGCTATGTTTCTCGCCGGGCTCAGGCTTGGCTGGTACCAAAGCCTCGACGAGCTGGCCGAGCTTTGGCGCTGCGAGACGAGCTTTACCCCCACCATGGCCGAAGATCAGCGCGAGGCGCTCTACCAGGGTTGGCTCGACGCCGTGGGGCGGGTGCGCTCCTACTGAAGGCGCACAAAAAAGCCCCGGCGCCAGGGCCGGGGCTGAGAGCAGGTGCCGGCCGGGGGCCGGCATGGACGGGTCAGGCAGAGGGCGCTTGGCCGGCGTGGTAAATCACTTCGTCCTTGTTGCTTGCCAGCTCGTCAAAGGCGAAGTCGTCCACGGTGAGAAGTTCAAGCACTTCGGCTTCGAAGCCGCGCATGAACTGCGCATCCTCATCGCTGATCAGGCCTTTTTCCAGCCCGGCTTCTACCCGCTGCTCGGGGTGCAGCGCGGTGCCGGGCAGCTCGCCCTTGGCGTAGGCCTTGTTGAGCGTGCGATACAGCGCCTCGGCGCGGTCGTAATCGACCAGCAGAGCGTTGTAGGCCGCCAGCGGGTTGGGCTGATCGCCGTCGTCTTTGTCCCAGGTATTTTCCAGCAGGTGCGTGCGCAGCGCCGAGTGGGTCGACACGCGTTTGGCGATATCCCGGGCGAGATCGTCGTGGGGTTTGCTAAAGCGCCGGCCGGCGGGCATCGCCACAAGCTTCAGGGTCTTGCCCAGCGCCCGGTTGGGCAGGTTGTCGAAAAGCTCCATAAACGCCTGCTCGGCGCGCTGGAGCAAAAAGCGGCAGCTGTAGTGCAACAGCGCTTCTTCGCCTTCCACCTTGTTCCCGGCTTCCCAGTGCTTGAGCACCATCGAGGCCAGGTAGAGGTTGGAGAGTACGTCGCCCAGCCGTGCGGACACCATTTCGCGCTTTTTCAGCGCCGAGCCCAGGCTCGCCATGGCGGCGTCGGCGCACAGGCCGAAACCGGCGGAGAGCCGCGAAATTTCCTGGGCGTACTCAACGGCCGGGCCGGTAAAGGGCACGGTCGGCTTGCCAAGCCCGAGCCCCAGGGTGAAGGCCCGGGCGGCGTTGCCGAAGACAAGCCCGGCGTGGCTGAAAAACGCCTTGTCAAAGGCGCGGGCGTCGCCGGCGTCCTTGGCCGCCAGCTCGTCCAGCACGTAAGGGTGGCAGCGGATGACCCCTTGCCCGAAAATCATCAGGTTGCGGGTCATGATGTTGGCGCCTTCCACGGTGATGGCCACCGGGTTGGCGCTGTAGCCTATCCCCAGGTAGTTGCGCGGCCCGAGGGTGACCGCCTTGCCGCCGTGGACGTCCATGGCGTCGCCCAGCAGCGCGCGCTGGTACTCGGTGAGCTGGCTTTTCAGGATCGCCGAGGGCACCGCGGGCTTTTCGCCGTGGTCGATGAGGTTGGCCGTCTGGTACACCGCGGCCTTGGCAATGTAGGCGTGGGAGGCCATGCGCGCCAGCGGCTCCTGGACGCCCTCCATCTCCGCTACCGGCACGTTGAACTGGCGGCGGATGCGGGTGAAGCCGCCGCTCCAGCCAAGCGCGTAGCGCGCGGTGCCGGTGGCGCCGGAGGGCAGGGTGACGCAGCGGCCGATGGCCAGGCACTCCACCAGCATACGCCAGCCTTCGCCGATCATCGCCTCGCCGCCGATGATGGTGGAAAGCGGCACGAACACGTCCTGGCCCTTGATCGGGCCGTTCAAGAAGGGGCTGCCGATGGGCACGTGGCGCCGGCCGATTTCCATGCCCGCCGTGTCCCGGGGGATCAGCGCCAGAGTAATGCCGCGGTCGGCTTCGTCGCCGAGCAGGCCGTCCGGGTCGAACAGGCGGAAGGCCAGGCCGACGACGGTGGCGATGGGGGCCAGCGTGATCCAGCGCTTCTCGAAGTTCAGGCGCACGCCCAGCACTTCCTCGCCGTCAACGGTCTCTTTGCAAACGATGCCGGTATCCGGAAGCGAGGTGGCGTCCGAGCCGGCGCGGGGGCCGGTGAGGCCAAAGCAGGGAATTTCTCGGCCGTCGGCGAGGCGCGGCAGGTAGTGGTCCTTCTGTTCTTCGGTGCCGTACTTGAGCAACAGCTCGCCGGGGCCCAGGGAGTTGGGCACGCCTACGGTGACCATCAGCGTTTCGTTGACGGCGAGCTTTTGCAGCACCATGGACTGGGCCTTGGCGGAAAACCCCAGCCCGCCGTAGGCCTCGGGAATGATCATCCCGAAAAAGCCTTCCTTTTTCAGGTAATCCCAAAGCGCCCGGGGCAGGTCGGCACGCTCCCGGGTGATGTCCCAGGCGTTGCACATGCCGGCAGCCCTGGCGCATTGCACGTCGAGAAACGCCTGCTCGGCGTCGGTCAGACCGTCGTCGGTATAGCCGAGCAGCGACTCCCACCGGGGGCGGCCGGAGAACAGCTCGCCGTCCCAGGACAGCGTGCCGGACTCAAGGGCGGTGCGTTCGGTGTCGGATACCCGGGGCGCGACTTTTTGGAACAGGACAAACAGCCGGGGCGTCAGCCATAGCCGGCGCAGCGCCGGCAGGCCGGCAACGGCAATGGCCGCCGCGACGATCAAAAGCAGCACGCCGATCACCGGCGCGCCCAGGCCAAGGCCCAGCAGGCCGGGGATGCCGGTGGCCAGCAGGGCGGCGCCGGCACCGGCCTCGCGCCGCATCGCCACCAGCAGGCCAACCACGGCCAGCACGATCAACAGCAGGGTGAGCATAGGTTTTCTCCCGATGGCGTCCGAGCGAGACGCCGGTCCTTGTGGGTGTCTATCGAGCGTAACGACGGGTTTTTATGTCAGTTTTTATGACAGGTTTCAAACAGTCGTTTGGATGCCTGTTTGGATAGTGGCAGACTCCGCCCCGCGGGCGCAAGCATCATGCCATGCTTATCCGGCTATCTATCCCGGGTCCGTTCAATGTATCGCCGAAACCGTCGGCGCACAAAAAAAGCGCTGCGGCTCGGCCGCAGCGCTTGTTCATGGTAGGCGGTATCCTCGCCGGCCGGCGTTGGCCGCCGAGCCGGCATCGCCTCAGGTGGGGGTCGCCAGGTTGGCCTTTGCCGCCTCCTCGGCAGAAGCCCCATCCGCCACGTAGTAGGGCACCTCGCGGCGGGGCAGCGGCTCGCGGCCGCGGATCCGGTCGGCGATCTTTTCGGCAAGCATGATCGTCGGCGCGTTGAGGTTGCCGGTGGGGATCACCGGAAACAGCGAAGCGTCTACCACGCGTAGGCCGTCAACGCCGTGAACCCGGCCCTGGCCGTCGGTCACCGCCCCTTCATCCTCGCCCATGCGGCAGGTGCCGCAGGGGTGGTAGGCGGTTTCGGCGTTTTCCCGGATGAAGGTATCCAGCTCGGCGTCGCTCTGGGCGTCCGCTCCGGGGGCTATTTCGCGCCCCCGGTAGGCGTCGAACGCCGCCTGGCCGATGATCTCCCGGGTCAGGCGGATGCCGTCGCGGAACTCCTGCCAGTCCTTTTCCGTGGCCATGTAGTTGAACAGGATGCTGGGCGCGGCGCTGGGGTCTTTCGACGTGATCTGTACCCGGCCGCGGCTTTCCGAGCGCATGGAGCCGACGTGGGCCTGAAAGCCGTGGGCCTGCACCGCGCTTTTGCCGTTGTAGCTGATGGCGATGGGCAGAAAGTGATACTGCAGGTTGGGCCAGGCTTCGTCCTCGCTCGAGCGGATGAAGGCGCAGGCCTCGAACTGGTTGCTCGCGCCGATGCCGGTGCCGCCAAACAGCCACTGAGCGCCGATCTTGGGCTGGTTGTACCACTTGAGCGCGGGGTAGAGCGAAATCGGCTCCTTGCACTCGTACTGCAGGTACATTTCCAGATGGTCCTGGAGGTTTTCGCCTACGCCGGGCAGCGCCTTAACCGGCGTAATGCCGAAGCGCTCGAGCAGGGCCGGGTCGCCGACGCCCGAGCGCTGGAGAATCTGCGGCGAGGCAATCGCTCCGGCGCACAGCAGCACCTCGCGCCGGGCGTGAACCCGCTGCGGCTTGCCCTTGCGCGCGTAGCGCACGCCCAGGGCGCGCTTGCCGTCGAATTCGATGACGTCGGTCAGCGCGTGGGTTTCCACGGTCAGGTTATCGCGCTTTTTGGCGGTGTCGAGATACCCCCGGGCGGTGGAAGCGCGCCGGCCGTTGGGCGTGACGAAGCGGTCCATGGGGCCAAAGCCTTCCTGGCGATAGCCGTTGACGTCGTCGGTTTCGGCGTAGCCGGCCTGCACCCCGGCGTCGATAAAGGTGCGGTACAGCGGGTTGTTGCCCGGTTTGGGCGTGGCCACATCGATGGGCCCGTCGCCGCCGTGGTAGTCGTTGGCGCCGATGTCCCGGCGCTCGGACTTTCTGAAGTAGGGCAGGCAGCTGAGGTAATCCCAGTCCTCGAGCCCCGGGCGCTGCGCCCAGCTGTCATAGTCCAGGGCGTTGCCGCGGATGTAGCACATGCCGTTGATCAGTGAAGAGCCACCGAGGCCCTTGCCGCGCCCGCACTCCATGCGCCGGCCGCCCATGTGCGGCTCGGGCTCGGTATGAAAGGCCCAGTTGTTGCGCGTGCCCTGGAGCGGGTAGGCAAGCGCGGCGGGCATCTGGGTGCGGAAGTCCAGGCGGTAGTCGGGGCCGCCGGCCTCAAGCAGCAGCACGGTGGTGTCGCTGTCTTCGGTCAAGCGCGCGGCGAGCGCGTTGCCCGCCGAGCCGGCGCCGATGATGACGTAGTCGAATTCGCGTGTCCGGGACATGGCATTCTCCTTGAAGCGTATTAAAACGCCGACTCGAAGGGGCCCATTTCGACCTGGACCGACTTGGTCTGGGTGTAGTGGCCGAGGGTTTCGAGACCGTTCTCCCGGCCGATGCCGGACCGCTTGTAGCCGCCCACGGGCATTTCGGCGGGGGAGTCGCCCCAGGTGTTGATCCAGCAGATGCCGGCTTCGAGCTGGTGGATGACGCGGTGGGCGCGGTTGAGGCTCTCGCTGAACACGCCGGCGGCCAGCCCGTAGTCGGTGTCGTTGGCCCGACGAACGGCTTCGGCCTCGTCGTCAAAGGCGAGCAGCGACATCACCGGGCCGAAGATCTCCTCGCGCACGATGCGCATGTCGTCGCGGCAGTCGGTAAAGATAGTGGGCGCCGCCCAGGCGCCGCTGGCGAACGTGCCCTGAGTAAAGGCCGCGTCGTCGCCGGTCAGCACCCGCGCGCCTTCTGCGCGGCCCAGGGCGAGATAGGAAAGCACTTTTTCCTGATGCTCAAAGCTCACCAGCGGGCCGAAGTTGACCTCGGGGTCCAGCGGGTCGCCGGCGCGGATGCGCGCCACGCGCTCCAGCAGCTTTTCCTCGAAGGCGTCCTTGATCCCGCGCTCGACGAAGACCCGGGTGCCGTTGGTGCACACCTGGCCGCTGGAGTAGAAGTTGGCCATCATCGCGGCGTCGGCGGCGCGGTCCAGGTCGGCATCGGCAAACACCAGCAGCGGCGACTTGCCGCCAAGCTCCATGGTGACGTCCTTCAGCGTGGAGCCGCCGGCGTCGGCCATGACCTGACGGCCGGTGCCGGCTTCGCCGGTGAAGGTGATCTTGGCGATGTCCGGATGGCCGGTGAGCATTTTGCCCACGCGGCCGTCGCCCTGCACCACGTTGAACACGCCGTCGGGCAGGCCGGCGGCGGTGAGCGTCTCGGCCAGCTGCATTGCGGTGAGCGGGGTCACTTCGCTTGGCTTGAACACCACGGCGTTACCCGCGGCCAGCGCCGGGGCGGCCTTCCAGCAGGCGATCTGCAGCGGATAGTTCCACGCGCCGATGGCGCCGATCACGCCCAGCGGCTCCCGGCGGGTATAGACAAAGGAGCTTTCGCGCAGCGGAATCTGGCTGCCTTCCAGGGCAGGGGCCAGGCCGGCGTAGTACTCCAGGGCGTCGGCGCCGGTCTGAACGTCCACTTCGATGGTTTCGCTCAGCGGCTTGCCGGTGTTGCGGGTTTCAAGCTCGGCCAGGGCGTCGTTTTGCTCGCGCAGCATGGCAGCGGCGCGGTTGAGCACCCGGCCGCGCTCCATGCCGGTCATGGCGGCCCAGGTTTTCTGGCCCCGGACGGCGCTGGCGACTGCGGTATCGACGTCTTCCTCGCTTGCCTGGCCGACGCTTGCCAGCCGGGTGGCATCAAAGGGATTGGTCACGTCGAAGGTGTCGCCCGAGGTAGCGGCGACGGTGCGGCCGTCGATATAGAGCGGCTGGATGTCATTCATCATGGGTCTCTCCTATGGCGGCGGACGGCGATGCCGGCGCGCCGCCGTGTTGGGCCAAAAGCTGGTCAAGGCAAGCGAAGGCGAGGCGTCGGGCGCCTTCGGCGCCGAGCCCTTCGGGAGTGAGCGCGCCGCGCAGCCAGAGGCCGTCGATCATTGCCGCCAGGCCCCGGGCGGCGTCCTGCGCTTCGGCGCGGGGCATCACCCGGGAAAAATGGAAGCACAGATTGGCGTACAGCCGGCGATCGTTGACGTTTTGCAGCCGCGCCAGGTCGGGCTTATGCATGCTGCTCGTCCAGAACGCCAGCCAGGTCTTGGCGGCGGGCCCGGTGACCTGGGAGTCATCGAAGTTGCCCTCGATCACCGCGCCGAGGCAGGCCCGGGGCGAATCATCGTCAAGCGCGCGGCGGCGCTCGCCGACGGCGTTGCCAAGGTCGGTGAGGATCTGGCGCATGGTGGCTTCCAGAAGGCCGTCCTTGCCGCCGAAATAGTGGCTGATGATGCCTGCCGAGACGCCCGCCCGGCGGGCGATGCGCAAAATGGTCGCGTCGGCGAGCCCCGCCTCGTCAATGGCGTTCATGGTGGCGCTGATCAGCTGCCGGCGGCGCAGCGGCTCGTTTCCTACCTTGGGCACGGCGTACTCTCCCGAAACTCGTTGAACAAGACACGCTAAAACGGCCGATTATGCCATTGTCCGGCGGCGCTATGCGCCATGGCGTTGATGCCTTGCCCTTGAAACCAGCATGAAGGCGTGATTACCTGTGCAGGGTGACATTTTTTTATTGAACGTTCAATTAATAACGTATTCGGAGGAATCCCATGAGCTTCTCTGCTCCCTCACCCTTGCGCTGGGTGGCCGCGCTGACGCTCGCCGCCGGCGTGCCGGCGACCGCGATGGCCCAGCAGTGCGACACCGTGCGCTTCGCCGAAGTCGGCTGGACCGACATCACCGCCACCACCGCGCTCACCGCCGAAGTGCTGGAAGGCCTGGGCTATGACACTCGGGTGGACACCGTTTCCGTGCCGATTGCCTACTCGGGCATGAAGAACAACGACTTTGACGTCTTTCTCGGCAACTGGATGCCGACTATGGCCACCATCAGCGACAGGTACGTCGACGGCGGCAGCGTCGAGCGTCTGGAGGCCAACCTCGAAGGCGCCAAGTACACCCTGGCCGTTCCCCAGTACGTCCACGACGCCGGGGTGACCTCGGTGACCGATCTTGCCGACCACGCGGACAAGTTCGATTCGCGCATCCACGGCATCGAGGCCGGCAACGACGGCAACCAGATGATCCAGGACATGATCGACGACGGCGCCTACGGCCTGGACGGCTGGCAGCTGGTGGACTCAAGCGAAGCGGGCATGCTCTCAGAGCTCAAGGCCCGCACGCCCAAGGAGAAGTGGATGGTGTTTCTGGGCTGGGAGCCGCACCCGATGAACTCCAACTTCGACATGGCCTATCTGTCCGGCGCCGACGACTATTTCGGCCCTGACTTCGGCGGCGCCACGGTGTACACCAACGCCCGCGAAGGCTACGTGGACGAGTGCCCCAACGTCGGCGCGCTGCTGGACAACCTGACGTTTACCCTGGAAATGGAAAACCAGCTGATGGCAAGCATCATGGACGAGGGCGAAGATCCTCGGGATGCCGCCCGCGCCTACCTGACGGCCAACGACGAGCTGCTCGACGAATGGCTTGACGGCGTCACCACCGTTGACGGCGAGCCGGGCGCGCCTGCGGTGCGCTCCGCGCTTAACTGATTCGGATCGAATGACGTCATCGGCGGCAAGGGCAGGAAAAAAGGGCTTGCCTTTGCCGCTATCCGCGGGCATAATGCTGCCCCGCTGATGGCGAAAAGGCTACGTAGCTCAGTTGGTTAGAGCACATCACTCATAATGATGGGGTCCCCTGTTCGAATCAGGGCGTAGCCACCACAGCGAACAAGCGCAGGCCCAGCCTGCGGCGATGGTGGCCCCTCAGGTCCTCCCGCAACGCTAAACTGCAAACCCCGCCAGGCCCGGAAGGGAGCAACGGTAGTGGTGGACGCGTGTGCCGGGATGCGGCTTTTGGGGCCGCCTCCATTTTAGCTTCTCTATTATATCCTTTCTTATTCGTTCTCCGTCTCAGGCGCTTCCCTGCGCGCTATCCGAACGTTGTCCTCTGGCGTTGCCCATTGGCTTATTCCAGCGCGTCCTTTGCCACCGACTCGAAGTCGGCCTCGAGCGCTTCGGCAGCCTCGGCCAGGGCGTCGCCGCCTTCTTCCATATAGGGCTCATAAACGGACGTCGGAAGCTTATAGGATAGCGTGGCGGTGCCGTCGGGGGCTTCGGTGACGTACATGCGGATCGGCGCTTCGATCATCGCGGCGGTGGAGGCGTGCAGAACGGTCACGGCGTAGTCGTTATTGAACAGGCCAATGACGCGATTGCCGGGAATGTCGACGCCGCGATCGGCGGCCGCCTGGGTCGGGCCGGCTTCGGTGACGACGCCGAGGTCGCTCGCCTCGGCAGCGGCCTTGACGCTATCGACCAGCGATGGGTACGACATCTCGCTTTGGTGCACGGCCCAGCCGTCACGGTCTTCGACGGTGGGCAGGGTGTCCTGCGCCCAGGCAGAGGTGGTGGCGAGAAGGGCGCAGCCGAGAAGGCTGGAGTAGATCAGTTTATACATAGAATGCTCCGGGGTCGGGGTTGAAAACCGGGTTTGAAAGGAGGGTTTGAAAGGAGGGTTTGAAAACATGGAGAGAAGGCGCCGGGACTCAACGGCTTAGAGAATCTCTACACCTTCACATTTATAATGGCCGATCAGGGTGTCTTCCTGCAGGACGTTGCCCTCAAGGTCAAAGCAGAACAGGTAGGTTTCCGTGCGGTCATTGATTTCCACACTTTTCAGGCCAATACACTCGTCGGTACGGCCGGGAACCAGCTTGAAGGAAGACACGCCGCGCTCGGGTATTCGCTCACCGACCTCCAGCGTTTTGATGTCGCTGAAGTCGGCGCTGGCGATGATCAGCGTATTGCCGCCGCGCTCTCGCTCGTCTACGGCTTCCTCGAACGGCGTCGTGGAAATTTTCCGTGGGAAGAAAATCCAGCACTGGCGGTAGGGGTGCCATTCCGCTGCCTCATGGGTCACGTAGCCTTGTTCGCCCACCCCCAGGGCATCGCGGATGCGCTGGTAGTGACGATGCCAGTTTGCGCTTTCCAGACTGTAGTGGCGGTCCAAAATCTTGATCCATTCTTCCTGGGCGTTCTTGCCGTGGCTGCCGACGATCATCCGGTCGTCTTTCAGGGTGGCCCATTCGCTCTTGAAGCCCTTGAACTGTTCGTCGCCGCTGCCGGTCATGAGGATGTGGCGGGGCACCAGCTGGTGGTTGTGGCGGATTTCGCACACCAGGCCGGTACGATCATCGAAGGTGATCAGCCGCTCGCCGAACAGCACCAGCTCGGAGAATTCGGCGCCGCGGCCGCTCTCCGCGATCAGGCTGATCAGCCGATGTTCTCCGCCTTCCTTATGTGGACTTGCTGCCATGCGGTAGCGGGCGCTGCCGGTGGCCGGATCCAGGTGACGATAGAGCTTGTCGTAGCGCAGCGTGGACTGCCAGGCCGTTTGCCCGTCCTCAAGCTCTACCTGGGAGGCGTGATCTTCATCCGTGATGATGGCGAGGGTGTATTCGTCCGTCGTCTCGTCATAGCGCTCAAGACGCTGTCGATCCGGGTGCTGGGCGGGCATAAGGCGCCTCCTGTGATGGGTACAGCCAGGGCGGATCCTGGATGACTCGGCTTTAGTGGCCGCAAAGCCTGCCGGATCGACGCTAATCCAGCAGGCTTTGTCATTCAAGGCCGGGAGGCGCGAGGCCTCAGGCCGTGCCGTCGGCGAGGGCGGCGTACTCGTCCAGGCAGTCGGGGTTGCGCAGCGAGCCGCGGTTTTTCACCGGCTTGCCGGTGACCAGCTGCAGCACGGCTTTTTCCACCTTCTTGCCGTTGAAGGTGTAGGGGACCGCAGCTACCGGGAAAATGCGCTTGGGGACGTGGCGCGGCGACGCCTCGGCGCGTAGGCGCTTGCGGATGGTGTCGCGCAGGGCGTCGTCGAGCGAGCGGCCGCCCGCGGGCACGACGAACAGCCACAGGTCCATGTTGCCGTCGCCGGTGGGATAGCCGACCACCACCGAATCGTCGACCTCATCCAGCGCTTCGACGACGCGATAGATTTCCGACGGCCCCATGCGTACCCCGCCGGGCTTGAGCATGGTGTCGCTGCGCCCGGTGATCACTACGCCGCCGGTGGGCCGCATTTCGGCGACGTCGCCGTGGGTCCAGACGTCGTCGCGGTCGCTGAAGTAGGTGTCCAGGTACCGCTGGCGACCGTCTTCTCCCCAGAACGCCAGCGGCATGGAGGGGAAGGGCTCGGTGCAGACGACATCCCCCTCGCGGCCGAAGATGGGGATATCCCGCTCGTCGACCACGGCCATGGCCATGCCCATCCCGGGGCCCTGGATTTCGCCCCGGTACACGGGCTCCGCCGGGTTGCCCATAACAAAGCAGCCGAGAATCTCGGTACCGCCGGAGATGGAGGCCAGGCAAAGGTCGGACGCCACGGCGTCGTAGACCCAGTCGAAGAGGTTGGCCGTCAGCGGCGCGCCCGAGGTGAGGATCATGCGCAGCGCGGCCAGGTCGTGGGTATCCCCCGGGCGGTAGTCGCCGTCCATCATCAGCTTGAGATACTGCGGGCTGGTGCCGAAGTGGGTGGCGCCGGTCTCGGCGACCAGGCGCCAGAGCAGGTCGGTATCGGTGTTCCCTTCGGCGTCGATCTTGGGCACCGCGGCGCCGTCGTAAAGCACCAGCGTCGCCCCGCTGGCCAGGGTAGTGACCATCCAGTTGTACATCATCCAGGCGGTCGAGGTGTAATAGAGCACGCGATCGCCGGGGCCGATGTCGCAGTGCAGCATGTGCTCCTTGCGGTGCTCGATGAGCGTGCCGCCGGTGCTGTGGACGATGCACTTGGGAAGCCCGGTGGTGCCCGAGGTATAGATGATGTAGAGCGGGTGGTTGAAGTCGAAGCGCGGATAGTCCGGCACCTCGGCGCTGCCGGCGGCAAGCTCGCCCAGCCGGGAAACCCCTATCGGCGCGGCGTCGATCTCATCGTCATTGGTCAGCAGCACTTGCTCGACGCCAAGCGTTTTGGCTACGGTGCCGATGCGCTCGCCCAGCTCGTGGATCTTGCCGTTGTAGCGGTAGCGAGACACTGCCACGAGGACCTTTGGCTCGATCTGGCCGAAGCGGTCGAGTACGCCCGAGACGCCGAACTCCGGCGCGCATACCGACCAGATGGCGCCGATCGAGGCGGTGGCCAGCACCATGACCAAAGTGTCCAGGCTGTTGGGCATGAGTCCCGCGACTCGGTCGTTTTCTTCGACGCCGAGGCGTCGCAGCGCCTGCTGGGCGCCGGCGACCCGGGCGCGCAGCTCGGCCAGGGTGACTTCGTTGCCCAGGCCGCGCTCGTCGCTTTCGATGACGGCCACGCTTGCGGGGTCGCCGGCCAGCATGTTCTCGGCAAAGTTGATCGTCGCGCCGTCAAAAAAGCGCGCTTCCATCATGCGTTTGCCGCTTGGCGTGGTCAGCACTTGGTCGTAAGGGCTCGCCTTGAGCTGCGCAAAGTCCCAGAATTCGGCCCAGAAGTCTTCCAGGCAGGCCACCGAGTAGCGGTGCAGGTCCGCGTAGCCGGCATTTTCCAGGCCCACTTGCCTGGCAAAGCGCATCATCTGTGTTGCCTGGCGCTGGCGCTCGGAGGGCGCCCAGCAGCGGGTTGGGGCAATGTCTGTGTAGCTCATGGTTGTCCGTCGTGCAGGTGAATGGAGAAATTTGGCAGCGCCGGCAGCGACCGCGCGTTGCGCTGGTTACCGGGCTAAACGGGTGTGTTCCGGCAGGCCCGCGGCCAGCGGGACGCTGATCATCCCGCCGACCAGAGCGACCCACAGCGGCGCCTCCGGCCCCCAGTGAGCGGCCACCGGCCCCAGGATCATAATGCCCAGCGCCGCCAGGCCGTTGGAAAGGCCCAGCGCCAGCCCGGACCCCAGCGAACGGTTTTCGGGGAGGATATCCTGGGCGATGAGCACGCTCAGCGGCAGCGTGGCAAAGAGGCTGATCCCCAAAACGCCGAGCACCAGCCACAGCCAGCCGCCGCTTGCCAGCAGAAAAGCGGCGAGCATCAAAGTGGCCAGGCACATGGCGGCGATCAGCAGCGGCCGGCGGCCGATTTTATCGGACAGGTGGCCGCCGCCTACGTTGCCGATCACGCCGACCACCAGCATCACCGTGATAAAGCTGGCGCCGGTGGTCAGCGAGCCGCCGGTCTGCGCCCAGGCGACCGGGACAAAGGTGATGATCGAAAAAATCATCAGCGAACGCAGGGTGGAAAAGGCGGTGAGCCGGGTAATGGGGCCGGCGTGCTGGCGCCAGGCGATCGGCGTGGCTTGGGTCGTGCGCGCCGACAGCCGCGGGGCAAACCGCAAGAGCAGCGGCAGGGTAAAAAGCGCCGGCAGCGCGAGAATCCACAGGTAGCCAAGCCCCCACTGCACCACCACCCAGCTGGCGATGGCCGGCCATACCCCGCGGCCCACTTCGCCGCCGACCATGAAGATCGACATGGACATGCCCGGCCGGTTGCCGCCCAGCTGGCGGATGCCGGCCAGCGCCTGGGGGTGGAAAAACGAGTTGGCGATGCCGATCAGCGCCAGCACCCCAAGCAATGACCAAAAGTGGGTGACAAAGCCGACCAGCGCCCCGCCCAGAGACGAGCCGGCCAGCCCCAAAACGACCATGATGCGCCCGCCCACGCGGTCGGCCAGCAGGCCCACCAGCGGCTGCAGCGCCTGGCCCATCAGCAGCGCGGCCATGATGGTGCCCGCAAGCGCCACCGACAGATTCAGCGAAACAAGAATCGCCGGCAGTACGCCGGGCAAATAGTTGGCCGCACCGTCGTTGAGAAAGTGCGCCCAGCTCATGCCCGCCAGGCGACGGGGCTGGGGGGTAGCCGATTCAGGGGAGGGGGCAGGTGCCATGGGCTATCTCCAGAGGTTGCCGCCTAAGCGACTACAGCAGCTGTTCGCGCACCGCTTCCATGGCGGGGTCGCCGTCACGGGTGGTGACGCTGTCAAGCCACTCGGCCACGGTATCCTCGTGCGCGGTGATCCATTCGCCGGCGACGTCTTCGGCGTCGCGCTCTTCACGCGAGTAGGCGTTGACCCATTCGCTCTGGACATCGCTGCCCACCACGAACTGCTCAAAGAAACGCGCGACGTTGGGATCCAAGTCTTCAAGGTCGGAGCGCACCACCGTTGCCACATGGCCTTCCAGCTCGGCGGCGCCGGAGTTGTCGGCATCCTCGAGGTAGTGCATGTCGTAGGCGACGTTCATCCAGTGCGGCTGCCAGCCGATGAAGGCGACCCATTCGTCCTTCTCGACCTTCTGGCCTACCTGGGCGAGCATGGCCGAGGCGCTGGATTCCTGCAGCTGCCAGTCGCCGAGCCCGAAGCGCTCTTCGTCGATGACCTTGAGGACGGCGTCGTTGATGCCCGAGCCGGCTTCAATGCCGTAGATGCGGCTGCCGAAGCGATCCGCGTGCTCGTCAAGGTCGGTGATGCTGCGCACGCCCGCCTGCCAGGCGTTGTCGGTGACGGCGATACCGGTGATCGCCGACGGGATGTTGTCGACAATTTCGATGACCGAGCCGTCCTCGAGCAGCGGCGCGAGCATGTCCCGCTCCTGGGGGTACCAGCCGGCCAGGTAGGCTTCGAGATCGCCCTGGGAGAGCGCGTTGAGAATCACGCTGACGGCCAGCTGACGCTGCTGGGTATCATAGCCAAGCGCTTCCAGAAGCTGGCTGGCGACTTCGCTCTTGACCGTAATGCCCGGCCACGGAGGGACGCCGAAACGCACTTCATCCAGGGTGTGCTGCGCGGACGCTGCCTGGGCGACGGGCATCGCCAGCAGAGCGAGCAGGCCCGTCGAGAGTACGCCGTTCATCAAAGGGCGCCGTGGGGTGGGGGGTAGGGTCATAGCGATGCCTCGCGTCGTGAAAATGGACCCCCTAGCCTGCATGAAGCCGGCAAAAAATGCCATTGCCCCGCCGTATCGGCTGCGTTTCACCGCCGGGTGATGACGCCGGGCGGGGCGGTAAGCCGGGAGGCTTACAGGCTGGCCTCGACCGCCGGCCAGGCCGGATCGCCGTCGCGGGTCGTCACGCCTTCCAGCATGGCCTGAACGCGCTCGGGGTGGTCTTCCAGCCACTCCCGGGCGACGACGTCCGGAGCGCGCTCCTTTTGCCCGAACTCGTTGATCATCCAGCTCTGCTCTTCGGCGGAGAAGGTAAAGTTTTTAAAGAAGCCGACCAGGTTGGCGTGGCCGTCGGCATAGGGGGTGCGCATCAGCGTCAGCACCTGGCTTTCGCCGTTGTTCTCGCCGAACAGGTCCTTGGGGTCGTCGAGGTAGCGCATGTCGAACTCAAGGTTCATCCAGTGGGGGCGCCAGCCGACCCAGACAATGGGCTCTTCGCGCTCGATGGCGTTGCGCGCCGCGCCGAGCATGGCGACCACGCTGGTATCTGCCAGCTGCCAGTCGCCGAGCCCCCAGGCGTCGCTATCGATGGCCTTGTCGAGCACCTGGCTTGCCGCCGAGCCGGCGCCGAAGCTGTGGATCTTGCCGTCGAAGAGATCGCGGTTTTCGTCCAGATCGGCAAAGCTTTGGATGCCCTGCTCGTAGAGGTAGTCGGGGACGACCAGGGTCATTTGCGCGCCGTCGACGTTATTGACCACCGTGGTGATCGCGCCGCTTTCATCGAGCGGCGTATAAAGCGGCTCCTGGGCGGGAAGCCAGCCGCCCAGAAAGACGTCGAGGTCGCCGGTGTCGAGCCCCTGGTAGATGATCTGGATACCCACTTCCTGGGTATTGGCGGTGTAGCCCATCGGCGCGAGAAGCTGGCTGGCTATCTCCGTCTTGACGGTGATGCCGGGCCAGGCGGGTACGCCGATATTGACGGTGCCGTCATCGCTTTGGGCCGGGCCTGCCAGGCCAAGCGTCAGGGGGAGGGGTATTAGTGCAGCGGTCAGGGGAATACGCATTCACATACCTTTGTTGAATAGTGGCAGTTAAACATTAGCGGCTAAACGTTGGCGATAAAACAACGTTGGCAGTTAAACGCTGCCACGCTATAGATGGCGGCGTATGGGCGGGGCGAGCGCTGGCCTTACGCCCGGCGGGCCAGCACCCGCAAGCGCGACTCCAGCAGGTCAAGGTCCAGATAGGTGCCTTGCAGGTGCCGCCGGCCGCTTTCGGGGTTGAAGGCCTTGCGCCCGTGGAGCATGCGGCGGTTGTCGAAGGCGACCATTTGCCCGGGTGCCAGGGAAAACTCGAGCTGCTGGTTGGGCTCGTGCACCAGATGCCAGAACTCGCGGTAGGCCCGGTACCAGGCGTCGGCCTGCTCCGGGGGCAGGTGCAGGGTGTCGCGTATCCAGTTGTTGAAGCGCACTTCTAAAAGCTCGCCGTCGGCGCCCAGGGTGAGGATGGGCGCGCGCCAGGCAATGTCGTGGTGATCGTCCTGGAAGCGAAAGTCGATGGGCGTTTCGCTGAGCAGCCGGAACGCCTCCGGCGAGCGTTCGCGGAGCGCTGTGGCGGCGGCAAAGCCGTCGCTGAAGGTGGACTCGCCGCCGTCGGCGCCGTTTTCCAGGCAGTAGAGCAGCTGGATATCCGGCGGCTGGCGCCAGTTGGGCAGATCGGTATGCGGCGCCAGGCCGATCGCCGTGTAGGCGGCATTGTTGGGGTTGGGCTTGGAGCGCACGTCGAACCGCGCGCCGAAGTTGGTCGGGCGCAGCGGGCCGATGCGCTCGGCCAGGCGGCTAACCTCTTCGTCGGCCAACGGGCCGTTGTCCAACAGCACCAGACCGTCGCGCAGCAGGGCGTCAAGCCAGGCGCGCTCGCCCTCGGCGCTGCCGGTAAAGTCGGCGTGGTCGACGCTGACCGGCTGAAAGCCCTCGGCCCAGGGGCGGCGCGCGGGGATAGTGTCGCCTGGCGTTTGGCCGGGACGGCGCTGATGTAGCCAGCCGGCGTCGAAGCGGCTCTGGTGGTCGTCGGCCCAGACAAGCTCAAGGTTGCCTTCCATCAGCTGCGCCCCGGGGGCGCGCTCGGGAGGCTCGAGGGGAATCGTCAGGCGCTCCCGGGTTTTGGCGTGCCGGCACTCGGGGCAGGGGCAGTGATCGCGCAGCCAGGTCAGGGAAAAGGCCGACTGTTCGCCGCTTTCCCAGGTCAGGGTGAGGCGGTCGCTGGCGGTCTCGGCGCGCATCAGAGCGGGGCCTCCGGCGTAATCGCTTAGCTCGCCCATGGGCAAAACGGGGCGCTGTTCGGCGGCTGTGGTCATATTGACTCCTTGGTGACGTCTTGGCTGCGTGGCAAGGATGGAGCTTGCCCGGCACCGTCACAAACGATTAATCTGGCCGCTATGACCCGATATAACTTATGCCAGACTTTTTCATGAGCGCGCTGCCGCCGCTAATCTGGCTGCAGGCCTTCGAATCTGCCGCCCGAACATTGAGCTTTACCGCCGCCGGCCAGGAGCTGGGCGTGACCCAGGCGGCCATCAGCCAGCGCGTACGCCTGCTCGAAGACCGCCTGGGCCAGCGGCTTTTTGTCCGCCATCCGCGCAGCCTGAGCCTTACGCCGGCGGGGCAGGCGTGGCTGCCGAGCCTTCAGGACGGCTTCACCCGGCTGACCGAAGGCACTCGGGAAGTGTTCGGCGACGCCAGCGACGCGCCGGTCACCCTGCGCACCACGCCGGTGGTGCAGCAGAACTGGCTGGCACCGCGGCTACCCGCCTTCCGGCGGCAGCATTCCGGAGTGGCGCTGCGGCTCGTCAGCGCCATCTGGCCGGACGATTTCGGCCCCGAAGGCGCCGATCTGGAAATACGCTATGGTGAGGGTGCCTGGCCCGGCATGGAGGCGCTGCCGCTTGGCGGAGAGACTATGCTGCCGGTGTGCTCCCCGGCGCTGGCCGAAGCGATTGCCCGGCCGGAAGACCTGGCAGCGCATACCCTGCTGCACGCGGCGGGGTTTGCCGTCGGCTGGCCTACCTGGCTGGATGCCGTGGGAGTGCCGGCGCTTTCTTCGCGCTGCGCGCCGCTAATCTGCGATACCCAGACCATGACGCTCGCGCTTGCCGCCCAGGGCGAAGGCGTTGCCTTGACCCACCGCCGGCTGGTAGAGCACCGCCACGACCTCGTGGTCGCGCTTAACCGACCGGTAGAAAGCCACGAAGGGTTCTGGCTAGTGCGCCCGGCGCGGCCCCGGCCGCGGCCAGAGGCCGCACTGCTTTGGGATTGGCTGAAGGATCGGCTAGATTCAGCAAGCCTTGAGGAATAACCGCCCAGCAACCCGGGGGAAATAATGGCAGAGAAGCAACAACAGACGCAGCAGGGCGGTGCCGTACGGCCGGTGCCGGCCGTTATCTCGGTGGTGGTCAAGGGCGACTCCGCGCTGCTGGTGCAGCGTTCCAAATCGCCGAACAAGGGTTTCTGGGGCTTTCCCGGCGGCAGGATCGAGCCGGGGGAGACGGTACACGAGGCCGCCGTGCGCGAGCTTCGCGAAGAAACCGGGCTAAACGCCGCCGCCGAACGCGTGCTCACCGCCATTGACGTGCTCGACCGCGATGCCGGGGCCGCGCTTAAGCACCATTTCGTGCTCATCGCCGTGCTCTGCTGCGAGCCGAGCGGTACTCTCGCCGCCGCCAGCGATGCCCTTGACGCCCGCTGGTTCCGGCTCGACGAGATCGAAAACCCCGCCCTTGCCACCAGCGCCAGAGTGATCGACCTGGCCCGGGAGGCGATGGGGAGCTAGCGCAGCTGGCTGTCTTTACTGGCCCGCCGGTTGATGCCGCTTGAGGCGGCCTGATGCTTTTCCGCTTCGGCCTGGCAGTGAATACACAGCTGCACGCCGGGGATGGCTTCGCGACGCGCCTGAGGAATCGGCGCATCGCACTCTTCGCAAAACTCCGCCGAGTCGCCGGCGTGCAGACCGCTTCTGGCACGCTCTACGGCGTCTTCAACGCTTGCGTCAATCTGATCTTGTACGGCGCCGTCGCGCGCCCAGCCGCCTGCCATTGTGAGCACCTGAACGTTGTGAGCTTTACGTCGATGATACCCGTTACCGCACGGTTTGTGCACAACCCCAGTCGATGCCGACCGCCAAGAGCGCGGTGACCTGGATGCCCATGCCGTACTCGTTCATATAATAGCGGATGAGCCACAGTGACATGCTGGCAGAGCCATGACTACACTGAGGGGAGTCTTGTTTTCAGGAGCGCTGCCCGTGGATCATCACGCCTACCGCTATGCCTTGGCCGAGCGCCTGGCCGAGAGTGAGCTGCCCTTTGCCCCCGCCGAGCTCGCGGCGCGTCGCCGGCGAGTGCACGAAGCCATGCAGACTGCCGGGCTCGAGGCGCTGTTGCTCACCGATCCCGCCGATATTTTTTACCTAACGGGGTATCACACCTTTGAAGTCTCGGTGCACGTGTGCCTGGTGGTGTCGGCCGAGCGGCTGGTGCTACAGGTGCCCTCCATCGAGGTCGGCCCCGCCGTGGTCACCGCCGCGGTAGACGAGATACTGGACTACCGCTGGGAAGGCATCGGTGAAGTCATCGAGCCACTGATCGATATCCTGGCTCCGTACCAGTCCATCGGCCTGGACGCCTTCGGCGCTGGCCTGCGCTTTGGGGTCATTCGCGAACTGCAGGCGCGTCTCGGGGCCGGGCGTTTCCGTGATGATGGGGGCGAGCTGCTCGACCGCATCCGTATCGTCAAGACACCCGCGGAGCTCGACTGCCTGCGAGAGAGTGCACGAATTACCGCGGCGGGATTGCGCGCGGCCGAGGCGATTATTGTGCCGGGCGTCACCGACAACGCGGTGGCGGCGGAGGGCAGCCGGGCCATGCTGGCGGCGGGCAGCGAGTTCATGAGCCTGCAGCCCATCGTTACTGTCGGCCGACGTATCGGCACCATTCACGTCAACCATAAGCGTCAGGTCATTGAGCGCGACGACCCGGTGTTTCTGGAGTTCGGCTCCGCTTTCCAGCGCTATACCGCGCCGATGATGCGCACCGCCGTGGCGGGCCTGGCCAGCGCCGAAATGCAGGCGTTGCGCGATGTCTGCCGTGGGATGTTTGAGGCGCTGTGCGACGCCATGCGACCGGGTGCCTCCTTCGACGATGCGGCGCAGGCCGCCGAGGCGGTGTTGGCGCCCCACATCGAGCGCGTGTTCTTTTCGGGAGTGTTTGGCTATGCGGTGGGGGCCCAGTTTCCGCCCAGCTGGGTTGAGGGGACGGGCTATATCGCTCGCGGTCAGTACGCCGAATTTGCCACCGATATGGTCTTCCATCTGCCGCTTTGCCTGCGGCTGCCGGGCCAGTGGGGGGTTGGCATGAGCGACACCGTGCGGGTCACCCCCGAGGGTGGAGCGCCGCTCACCAATAATACTTATCAGCTGTGAAGACCCTTAAACAAGGAGTAGGCTATGTCAGCGAAATACAAGATTGGCGATCATGTAACCTGGAACTCGGAAGCGGGGTGGGTTAGCGGCCACATCATCAAGGTTCATACTCGGGATTTTACCTACAAAGGCCATCCGCGTCGCGCTTCGAAGGAAGAGCCGCAGTATGAGATTGAAAGCGACAAAACAGTTCATATTGCAGCGCATAAGGAAGGTACGCTGAAAAAGATAGACTAAGGCGTCAGGTTTATAGCCAGCAAGTGCCTATCACTCCTCCTGCCAGTAATCGTTGGCGGCGGCGACGGTCTGGAAGTGGGTAGCGATTACCTGGGAAGCAGCGATCAGACTATCGGGGTCGTTGGCATAGGTTTCCCGCAGCCCCTTGCGTACGCTGGTGTCCGGCTGAGTGGTCCCTACGCCTTTCTGGGAGAGCGTGACCGCTAGCGCAAAGCCTTCCTGGGGTGTCTCAGTGATCAGGCTTGGAAGCCATTGCTCAGAGGTGGTGGATTCCTGTTGGTCTTCGGCCAATGCCGTCCCCGTCAACCCGAAAGTCAGCATTCCACCCAATACCAGCGATGGCAGTGTTCTGAATGTCCTTGCCATGGTGCGTTTTGCGTTGCTCATTCTCTCATCTCCCGGCCGAACGTTTGCGGCTGTTGTTATTCTATAAATTCAGGATTTAATAGGAAAGCTATTACTGATGCAGGCGCCTCTGCTTTATTGAATGTGATCTTTTTACAACATTCAGCATAGCAGTAGATATCGTTCGCACAAGATCAGAGCTATCGCCGTTGAATATGCCCCGAGGAGCCGGGAACAGGTCGAAGGGGGCATAGCGGTCGGATAGCCAGCCGCCAGAAGCAGGAATGCCACCCGAAGGTGGCATTCGATGCTGTCGTCCTGCTGTCGTCAGGTGACGGTATCAGGCGCCGGGCTGGTTGCTCTGTTGCCGCTGGGCGTGAGCCTGCGCCGGCTCCTGGATCTCCGGCAGGTAGCGGTAGCGTTCCTCGCCCAGTTCCGGAACGCGCTGGCGCTCCATGCGGCGAATCGCCCCGTGCATCCAGATCAGCGATATTGCCACCAGCAGGAATAGCACCATGTAAGAGCTGGTCCAGATCCCGGTAAGGTCGAGCACTGCGCCGAACAGGATCGGCAGGAAAAAGCCGCCAAGCCCGCCAATCATGCCAACCAATCCGCCTACCGAGCCGACGTTGTGCGGGTAGTAGACCGGGATGTGCTTGTAGACCGCCGCCTTGCCCAGCGACATGAAAAAGCCCAGCAGCATGGTCAATATCACCACGCCCCACAGCGGCATCGCCAGGGAGAAGGCTAACTCGCCTTCCTTGCCCTGGACCACATAGCGAGTCTCGGGGTAGGCGAGCAGGAACAGGCAGATCAGCGAGGTAATGAAAGTCAGATACATGATGGCGCGCGCTCCGTAGCGGTCCGACAGCCAGCCGCCGAGAGCGCGAAAGACGCTCGCCGGCAGGGAGTAGAGGGCCGTTAGGGTACCCGCCACGGCGATACTCACGTCGTAGGCCCCGACGTAATAGCGCGGCAGGTAGGAAGCCAGCGCCACGAAGGCGCCAAAGACAAAGAAGTAGTACAGGGAAAAGCGCCACACCTGGATATCTTTGAGAGGCGCCAGCTGCTCCCGGGCGGAGGTTGCCTTGCCGCCCTGGCCGCGCCTTGTGCGAGTCAGCGGGTCTTCCTGGGTGAATACCCAGAAGACAACGGCCATCACCGCCAGGACGATGGCATAGACCACCGCGGTACGCTCCCAGCCCACTGCCAGCAGTAAGAAGGGGGCGGCGAAATTGGTCACCGCCGCGCCGGCATTGCCGGCACCGAAGATACCCAGCGCCGTGCCCTGCGCCTCCTTCTCGAACCAGTAGGAAGTGTAGGCAATACCGACGATGAAGGAGCCCCCGGCCAGGCCTACGCCGAGGGCGGCGACCAGGAACATGGCGTAGGATTCGACGTAGGAGAGTAAAAAGACGCAGGCCGCCGTGACCAGCATCAGCAGGCTGAATACGCGCCGTCCGCCCAGCTGTTCGGTCCAGATACCCAGGAAGATACGGCTCACGGAGCCGGTCAATACCGGCGTGGCCACCAGAATCCCGAACTGGGTCTCGCTGAGGCCCAGGTCCTGCTGGATCTTGACGCCGATGATGGAAAAGATGGTCCATACCGCAAAGCAGACCGTAAACGCCAGAGTACTGAACGACAGGGCTCGATACTGTTGGGGGCGGGTGACCCCCTCGAGATGTTTCATGATGTCTCTCCATGGGTGGCGACTGAGGTTGCCTGTTTCAGTCTGGCGCCCCGCCGTCGAACGTTCTTGATACACATCAAGCGTTTGCTGTGTCTACCTCTGAAAGACCGGCGAGCTATTACCTATGGGGTAGCGCTGCCTACCCCTTGTGGCCGGGCTCTCGGAAGGCGCCCGGCGCGGCAGGGTTATGGGTTTTTGACGTAGGCATTTTTGCGCAGGTAGAACCACCAGTTGATCACAAGGCAGGCGGCGTAGAAGGCGGCGAAGCCGTACATGGCGAGCTCCGGCGTGCCGGCCTTGATCTGGTCGCCGATGACCCGTGGGGCGATGAAGGCGCCGTAGGCGGCGATGGCCGAGGTCCAGCCGAGCACCGGGCCTTTCTGGGTGGCGTCAAAGATCACCCCGATACTGCGGAAGGTGGAGCCGTTGCCGATGCCGCTGGCGGCAAACAGCACGATGAACAGCGCAAGGAAGGCCCAGAAATACTGGTTGGGGTCGGTGGCGTTGTAGGCCAGCATCATCACGTAGCCGGTGGCAACGGATGCCAGCACCATCACTATCGAAATGATCTGGGTAACGATGGCGCCGCCAAACTTGTCGGCGATCCAGCCGCCCACCGGGCGGATCAATGCGCCGACGAAGGCGCCAATCCACGACCAGGTCAGGGCGCTGGGGGCGTCGGGGTTGGTAATGCGCGTGACGCTGCCGTCGGCGGCCACGTCCATCATGTTGCCGAAGATAATGTTGATCGACAGCGGCAGCGCGGCGGAAAAGCCGATAAAGGAGCCGAAGGTGGCGGTGTAGATAATCGTCATCGCCCAGGTGTGGGAGTTGCCGAATATCCGGTACTGGTTGCGGATGGCCGGCTTGAGGCTACCCGGCAGCAGCAGTAAAAGCCCCAGGGTGAGCAGAATGGTCAAGGGCAGCGCCAGCCACATGTTGATCCAGCCAAGCGCCAGCACGCCGGCAAGCGTGGCGACCATCCCCAGCGCGTAGAGACCCAGTATCTTGCCGAACGCCGTCGCGGGACTGCCGGTCTGGGGCGAGAGCGTCTTGAGGTTGTTCATGCCGAACCAGCCGGCAAAGGCCAGCGGAATCAAAAACAGCATCCAGACGAAGCCGGCGTTCTGGATCCAGGTGTCGGTGCCGGCGTCGATGCGGCCGATCAGCGTGCCGCTGGCGCTTTCCAGGGCCATGGGGCCGCCGGCCAGGGAGCCGAATAGCCCCACGGTCATCACCAGCGGCACCAGAATCTGCATGGTGGTAACGCCAAAGTTGCCCAGGCCCGCGTTCATGCCCAGCGCATAGCCCTGCTGTTTTTTGGGGAAGAAGCCGGAGATATTGCTCATGGAGCAGGCGAAGTTGCCGCCGCCTATTCCTGACAGCAGCGCCAATGCCTGAAATATCCAGAACGGCGTGGCCGGATTCATTAGCGCAATACCGGTCCCCAGTGCCGGTATCATCAGCAGCGCAGTGGTCAGAAAAATGGTGTTGCGCCCGCCGGCGACGCGGATCATGAAGGAGGCGGGAATGCGCAGCGTGGCGCCGGCAAGCCCGGCAATGGCGGTGAGCGAGAACAGCTGATCGACGCTGAAGTCAAACCCCAGGTTTTGCATCTGGGTGGTGATCATGCCCCACATCATCCATACCGCAAACCCGAGCAGCAGGCTGGGGATGGAAACCCAGAGATTGCGGGTGGCGACGGCTTTGCCTTCCTTTTCCCAGAAGTCGGAGTTTTCGATATCCCAGCGGTCAATATCGGCGTTTTTTCTGGTCATGGCGTATCCCCTTGGACGCAGTTACCGCAAAAAGCAGCGCTACGGGGAAGATACGCATTGCCGGGACGGGAATAAACGGGGGCATGGCGGGCGGCGTTCCCGTTGGCTACTCCTTTTGGGGTAGCTTTGTTTTTGGCTAATCATCTGTTTTTGCTGTTGTTTTCACGATACGTCGGCGCCGGATGCGCTTTTCCGGCTACCACCCGGTTCTTTGGAGGTAGCCGCCGGGAACGAGCGCTTTAATGATCTGGCGCAAGACCCTGCTGCACGGCCCAGACCGCGGCCTCGACCCGGGAGCGCAGGCGGAGCTTTTTCAGCAGGTGCTTGACGTGGACCTTGACCGTGCCTTCGGTGATCTCCAGCTTGCGGGCGATCAGCTTGTTGGACATGCCGGCGGCGAGCTCGTGGAGAATTTCGCGCTCGCGCCGGGTAAGCACGTCCAGCGTGGGGGCGGTCTCGGCGTGGCGCTGGCTGCGCAGGGCCCGGGCCAGCAGGTTGGTCAAGTCGTCGCTGATGGCCATGCGGCCCAGCGTGGCCTGGCGCAGCTGGTGGACGAGCTCTTCAGGCTCCATGTCCTTGAGCAGGTAGCCGTCAGCGCCGCTGCGCAGGGCATCGACTACGTTGTCTTCCTGGTCGGATACCGTGTACATGATGATGCGGCCGGCAAAGCCGCCGTCGCGCAGCCGCCTGAGCAGCTCCAGACCGTCAATCTCGGGCATGTTCAGGTCCAGCAGGAGCATGTCGGGCTCCTGGGCGAGGGCCTGTTCCAATCCCTCTCGGGGCGAGCCGGTGTCAAACACCAGCGTCAGGTCATCTTCGATTTCCAGCAGCTGGCGGACGCCGCGGCGCAGCAGGGGATGATCGTCAATCACCATGATGGTGGCGGGAGATTCGGTGTCGACAGTTGTCATGGTCACAAACTCTCTTCTTTAATCAGTCGGTCAGCCAGGGGGGTCATGTAAAGATGCACCCCGGTACCGCCCCCTGCGCGGTTGTGCAGGTCAAGCTGGGCATCGATATGCCGCGCCCGGTCGCGCATGATCACAAGCCCGTAGTGCATGGGCGGCGAGTCATCGTTTTCCAGCCCGATCCCGTCGTCCTCGATGGCCAGGTGCAGGCGTGCCTGGCGAAAGGTGAGGCTGACGCGGGCCCAGTGGGCGTGGGCGTGCTTGACGGTATTGGCCAGGGCCTCGCGGGTGATCTGCAGCAGGTGAACCTCTTCGTTGGCGCTGAGCAGGTGGGGAGGCACCTGGTAAATCAGCTCGATGTCGAATTCCAGCCGCTCGCTGAACTCCTGCACGGTCTGCTCGAGGGCAGGCTGCAGGCCGGACTTGTCCAGCGACAGGCGGAAGGTGGTCAACAGCTCGCGCAGCTGGCGGTAGGCGCTGTTGAGCCCTTCGCGCAGATCGCCGATCACCTCGGTCTGGCGCTCGGCGGGCAGCCCCTTGGTCTGCATGCGCTCAAGCCTTGCGACCTGCATCTTGAGATATGAAAGCGACTGGGCTAGCGAATCGTGCAGCTCCCGGGCAATGATCGTGCGCTCCTTGATCAGCGACAGCTGCTGCTGCTCTTCGATGCGCTGCTCTAAATAGATCGCGGTGGCCAGCTGGTCGGCCAGGGTGTTCAGCAGCCGGTGCGTGGACGCGCCGGGCGCTTTTAGGTAGCTCACCGTGAGGTAGCCCAGGGTCAGGCGGCCGGCCACCATGGGCAGCACCAGCGCCCGAGCGTTGGCGTCAACCAGGGGAATGTTGTTGGCGCCAGACGTGTCGTCGTCGGTGCCCAGGCAGGCAAAGCAGTCAAGATCCCGGCAGTAGAGCGGGCGCTCCGGCGAATGAGTGGCCAGAATCTCCATGTCGCTGCCGTCGTGCTCGTTGTGCAGCGACAGCACAATGGGGCCGATGTCGAGCACGTTTTCCAGCCGGCGCAGCAGCGGCGCGGCGCTGGCGCAGAGGTCGTTGCCGCCGCCGTACAGGGCGTGGCTGCTGTCGTGTATGATCTGCAGGGCGTGGTTGTGGCGCTCGAGCTCGGCGGTTTTCTGCGCCACTCGGTCTTCCAGCGCCTGGTAGCTGACATCCAGCTCGGCGGCCATGTGGTCAAGCGTACGTCCCAGTTTGCCCATCTCGTTGCGGCTGGCGAAATGGCTGCGGCCGTCAAAGCGGCGCTGGCTGAACTGGCGGCTGAGCTCCATCAGCCGGCGCACCGGGCGGGCCAGGCTGCGGCGCATGTCGACAAGGGCAACCAGCAGCAAAAGCGCCACTATGCCGAGAAACACCACCTGGGTCGTGCCCATCAGGCTGATCCGCGCTTCGGTGGTGCGGGCGCGCAGGGCGACGAAGCGGTCAACCTCGCGGATATAGGCGTTGAGTTGGGCGGTGGCTCGGGTCCGCTGCGCCCGGCCGCCGTTTTCCGCCGCGTCCACGGCGGGTACGACGTGGCGGTGAAAGCGATCGCGCAGCTGCTCAAGGGCGGCGTTGATATTATCGGCGGCCTGTCGGCCGATGACGTCGCAGTGCGAACGGGCCTCGAGGGTGGTGCTATCCAGCCGGTTTTCCAGCGCCAGCACCCGGTCGAGAGGTTCGGCGTCAGCCAGGCTCAGGGCATGGATGATGCGGGCGCCGGCCAGGCGTAGCGCGCCGGCTTCGTTGATCGCCGCGGCATTGCCCCGGGTGCTGTTCGCCATGACCACGGTCAGGCCGATGCTGGCGAGTGCCAGGCTGCTGATCAGCACCAGATAAGCGACAATGCGCGCAACAAGCGAATGCCGTAAAGCGTTCATGCAACTCCCGTGAGCGAATCAGTTCCAGGGTAAGGCGCGGCCTGTGGATCATCCCTGGGCACGGGCAGTGTATTACGTCTTTGGAGGTATAAGAAGTGGTCGCGCTACCTCTTTGGGCTGATGGCCGCGGTGGCGCGGCGGGCGTCAAGAGACGTTGGCGGCGGGAATTCTCAGCAGCCGGGCAAGCTCTGTGCTGCGGCCGTCGAGCATGTCGGCCAGGGTGTATTTGTCGAGCACGCCGAGAAAGGCGTTCAGCGCCTCGGCAAGAATCGGCTGCAATCGGCAGTGGGGGGTGATCACGCAGGCGTTGTCTTCGCGGAAGCATTCGACCAGCGCCATTTCCTGCTCGGTATCGCGGACCACGGCGCCGAGGTTGATGCTGGACGGCGGCCGGTTGAGCAAAAGCCCACCGTGCTTGCCGCGCATGGCTTTCAGGTAGCCTTTCTGGTTCAGCTCCTGGACGACCTTCATCAGATGGTTGCGCGAAATATCAAACGTCTTGGCGATTTCGCTGATGGTCGAGCGCTCTTCCCCTTTGGTGGCCAGATAAAGCAGCACGCGAACGGAATAGTCGGTAAATCGCGTTAAATGCATAAAATGTCGCCTGAAAAACCTTTCCTCTATTGTACGAGCTCTGCCGTATTTTGCTAACGCGGAAGGGCGCCAAAAGGCTCGGCTAGCGGCGGTCAATTGTCGCGGTTTAATTGCCGCGAGGGGGCATGCTTGGTATATTTAAGATGCATTTTATATACATCTTATGGCGTTCCCCCTCGCCTTGAGATGAGCCGGTAGCAACGTTTGATAGCAATACACGCTTGACACAAGAGGTAGCCATGCTTACGCAGGCCCAAGAACAGATCATCGATACCACCGCCCCCGTGGTCGCCGAACACCTCGACGCCATTACCCAGCGCTTTTACCCCCTGATGTTTGAACGCTACCCCGAGGTAGCCTCGCTGTTTAACCAGGCCCACCAGCAGGACGGCGGGCAGCCCCGGGCGCTGGCCAGCGCCATTCTGGCCTATGTGCAGCTGCGTCAGACCCCGGAAACCGCGCGCGCCACCCTGGAAACCGTGGTCAACAAACACGTTTCGCTGGATATCCAGCCCGAGCAGTACCCCATCGTTGGCGAGTGCCTGATGGCAGCCATCGCCGAGGTGCTGGGCGACGCCGTCACCCCCGAGGTAGCCGACGCCTGGACGGCGCTTTACAACGAGCTCGCCGGGCTTTTGATCGAGCTTGAAGAGCAGCGCTATCAGCAGTTTGAAAACAGCCCCGGCGGCTGGCGCGGCACCCGGCGGTTCCGCATTGCGGCGACCCACCAGGAAAGCCGGGTGATCCGCTCGTTTATCCTCGAGCCCGAAGACGGCGATCCGGTAGCCGAGCATGCGCCGGGCCAGTATATCGGCGTCAAGCTCGAGATCGACGGCAAGCCGGTATATCGCCATTACAGCCTGTCCGACGTGCCCAACGGGCAGAGCTATCGGCTGTCGATCAAGCGCGAGCCCGAAGGCCTTGCCAGCCGCCACTTCCACGACCGTCTGAATGTCGGCGACAGCATCGAGCTTTTGCCGCCCGCCGGCGAGCTGACCCTGGCCCAGGGCGACGAGCCGCTGCTGCTGATCAGCGGCGGGGTGGGGCAGACGCCGCTTCTGCCCATGGCGCGCCAGGCGCTTGCCGAAGGCCGCCGGGTCACCTACGTGCACGCCGCAATAGATGCCGAGCACCACGCCTTTGCCGATGCGCTGGCAAGCCTTGCGCGCCAGCACCCGCAGACGCTGAAAGCCGTCACCGTGCATGAGCAGGGCGATGCGGCGGACTACCAGGGCCGAGTGAACCAGGCGCTGCTGGAAGCCTGCCTGCCCGACAGCGCGCGCTGCTACTTTGTCGGCCCCCACGGCTTCATGGACGCGGTGAATCAGGGGCTTGCGCACCTGGGCGTGCCTCAAACCCACCGCCACTATGAATACTTCGGCCCGGCCAAGGCGCTAAGCGCCGCCTAAGCCGCCCGCGCGGCACGCCGCGCCTCAGCCGATCGCGAAGGTTTGACCTCACCCCCTATCCCCTTAGTGGTAGGGGGTGAGTTTATAGAGGTAACCGGGCAGAAATCGGCCGTTCAATCCGTCAAAATCGATCTCAAGATACCTGCTACCAGGTAAGTGCTTTAGACCATCGCGTTTTATGAAAGCCTTTTTTTGAAGCGTTTTTGTAAAAGCCAGGGAGATCGACCATGAGTCACTTCATTGACCGGCTGAATTTTTTCCGCAAGCCTCGCGAGCCGTTTGCCGACGGCCACGGCGAGCGGCGCCAGGAGTCTCGCCAGTGGGAAGACAGCTACCGCCGCCGCTGGCAGCACGACAAGATCGTGCGCTCCACCCACGGCGTCAACTGCACCGGCTCGTGCAGCTGGAAAATCTACGTCAAGAACGGCCTGGTCACCTGGGAAACCCAGCAGACCGACTATCCGCGTACCCGCCCGGACCTGCCCAACCACGAGCCCCGCGGCTGCCCCCGGGGCGCCAGCTACTCCTGGTACATGTACAGCGCCAACCGGCTCAAGTATCCGCTGATCAGAAAGCCGCTGCTGGCGCTGTGGCGCAAGGTGCTCGCGGACAAGAAAGACCCGGTTGAGGCCTGGGCGGCGATTGTCGAAGACCCGGCCCATACCAAGCAGTACAAGCGCGCCCGGGGCATGGGCGGCTTCGTCCGCGCTGACTGGGACGAGCTCAACGAGATCATCGCCGCCTCCAACGTCTACACCGCCAAGCAGTACGGGCCGGACCGCATTATCGGCTTCTCGCCGATTCCCGCCATGTCGATGATTTCCTACGCCTCCGGGGCGCGCTATCTGTCGCTGATCGGCGGCGTCTGCCTGTCGTTCTACGACTGGTACTGCGACCTGCCGCCGGCCAGCCCCCAGACCTGGGGCGAGCAGACCGACGTGCCCGAATCCGCCGACTGGTACAATTCCGGCTATATCATCGCCTGGGGCTCCAACGTGCCCCAGACGCGCACGCCCGACGCCCACTTCTTCACCGAAGTCCGCTACAAGGGCACCAAGACCGTCTCGATCACCCCGGACTATTCCGAAGTCTCCAAGCTCACCGACGAGTGGCTGTCCGCCAAGCAGGGCACCGACGCCGCGCTGGCGCTGGCCATGGGGCACGTGATCCTCAAGGAATTCCACCTCGACAACCCCAGCGCCTACTTCACCGACTACGTGCGCCGCTACACCGACATGCCGTGCCTGGTCGAGCTCGAGCCGCGCGAAGACGGCAGCTACGCGCCGGGCCGGCAGATGCGCGCCAGCGACTTCGAGGCGAGCCTTGGCCAGGGCAACAACCCCGAATGGAAAACCGTGGTCTGGGACGAAGCCCGGGACCAGCTGGTGGTGCCGCGCGGCTCCATCGGCTTTCGCTGGGACGAGGACGAGGTCAACCGCGGCAAGTGGAACCTGGAGTCCCTGGACGCCGACGGCGCCGAGCTTGCGCCGCTTTTGAGCCTCGACAAACGTCGTGACGAAGTGGCTCGGGTGGCGTTTCCGTACTTTGGCGGCATCGAGCACAAGCACTTCGAAAGCGTCAAGAACGAAGGCGTCCACGACGAGATCCTCTACCACAGCCTGCCGGTCAAGCGGGTCACCAAAGCCGACGGCACGGAAGTGCTGATGGTCACCGTCTTTGACCTGATGTGCGCCAACTACGGCATCGACCGCGGCTTTGGCGCCGAAGGCGAAGACGACGGCGCTACCGACTACGGTCAGCTGCGCCCCTACACCCCCGCGTGGCAGGAGAAGATCACCGGCGTGCCCGCCGAACAGGCGACCCGCATTGCCCGGGAGTTCGCCGACAACGCCCACAAGACCAGCGGCCGTTCCATGATCATCGTCGGTGCCGGGATGAACCACTGGTACCACATGGACATGAACTACCGCGGCCTGATCAACATGCTGATCATGTGCGGCTGTATCGGCCAAACCGGCGGCGGCTGGTCGCACTACGTGGGCCAGGAAAAGCTGCGCCCGCAAACCGGCTGGACGCCGCTGGCCTTCGGCCTGGACTGGCAGCGCCCGCCGCGCCACATGAACGGCACCTCGTTTTTCTACAACCACTCAAGCCAGTGGCGCTACGAGAAACTCGAGATCAAGGAGCTGCTCTCGCCGCTGGCCCAGGCCAAGGACTACTCCGGCAACCTCATCGACTACAACGTGCGCGCCGAGCGCATGGGCTGGCTACCGTCCGCGCCCCAGCTCAACACCAACCCGCTGCACCTGGCAGGCGCGGCGGAAAAGGCCGGCATGGGCACCGCCGACTACGTGGTCGACCAGCTCAAGAGCGGCAAGCTAAGCTTTGCCTCGGAAGACCCGGACAACCCGCAGAACTTCCCGCGCAACATGTTCATCTGGCGCTCCAATCTGCTGGGCAGCTCGGGCAAGGGCCACGAGTACATGCTCAAGTACCTGCTGGGCACCCGCCACGGCATCCAGGGCAAGAACCTGGGCGAGGCCGGCGCGCACAAGCCCGAAGAGGTCAAGTGGCACGACGAGGCCCCGGAAGGCAAGGTCGACCTGCTGGTGACCCTGGACTTTCGCATGTCCACCACCTGCCTGTATTCCGACATCGTGCTGCCCACGGCCACCTGGTACGAGAAAAACGACCTCAACACCTCGGACATGCACCCCTTCATCCACCCGCTGACCGCGGCCACCGACCCGGCGTGGGAGTCGCGCAGCGACTGGGACATCTACAAGGGCATTGCCAAGGCGTTCTCCAAGGCCTGCGTAGGCCACCTGGGCGAGGAGACCGACCTGGTCACCCTGCCCATGCAGCACGACTCCCCCGGGGAGCTTGCGCAAACCGCGGTGCTCGACTGGAAGAAGGGCGAGTGCGAGCCGCTTCCGGGCAAGACCATGCCGAGCCTGGTCGAGGTCAAACGCAACTACCCGGAAACCTACGAGCGCTTTACCTCGGTGGGCCCGATGCTTGAGAGCGTCGGCAACGGCGGCAAGGGCATCAACTGGCAAACCGAAAGTGAAGTCGAGCTGCTGCGCAACCTCAACCACCGCAAACTCGACGGCCCGGCGAAAGGCCAGCCGCTGCTCGACAGCGCCATTGACGCCGCCGAGATGATTCTCACCCTGGCGCCGGAAACCAACGGCCAGGTAGCGGTAAAAGCCTGGGGGGCGCTGTCGAAAATCACCGGTCGCGACCACACCCACTTGGCGAAGCCCAAGGAAGACGAAAAGATTCGCTTCCGCGACGTGGTGGCCCAGCCGCGCAAGATTATCTCAAGTCCCACCTGGTCGGGCCTGGAAGACGAGCACGTGTCCTACAACGCCGGCTACACCAACGTTCACGAGATGATTCCGTGGCGCACGGTGAGCGGCCGCCAGCAGCTGTATCAGGATCACCCCTGGATGCGCGCCTTCGGCGAGAGCCTGCTGGTGTATCGTCCGCCCATCGACACCAAGGCGGCGGCCAGCGTGTCCGAGCCCCAGGGCAACGGCAACCCGGAAATCGCGCTCAACTTCCTCACCCCGCACCAGAAGTGGGGGATCCACTCGACCTACTCGGACAACCTGCTGATGCAGACGCTGTCCCGGGGCGGGCCGATCATCTGGATGTCCGAAGACGACGCCCAGTCCATCGGCGTGGAAGACAACGACTGGATCGAAGCCTACAACGCCAACGGCGCCATTGCCGCCCGGGCGGTGGTCAGCCAGCGGGTCAAGAACGGCATGGCGATGATGTACCACGCCCAGGAGCGCATCGTGAACATCCCCGGCTCCGAGATCACCGGCACCCGGGGCGGCATTCACAACTCGGTCACTCGGGTATGCCCCAAGCCGACTCACATGATCGGCGGCTACGCGCAGCTTTCCTACAGCTTTAACTACTACGGCACCGTGGGCTCCAACCGCGATGAGTTTGTGCTGGTGCGCAAGATGCACAACATCGACTGGCTCGACGGCGAAAACAACGACTACGTTCAGGAGGCCGTTAAATGAAAATTCGCTCCCAGGTCGGCATGGTCTTGAACCTCGACAAGTGCATCGGCTGTCACACCTGCTCGGTGACGTGCAAGAACGTCTGGACCAGCCGCGAAGGCGTGGAATACGCCTGGTTCAACAACGTCGAGACCAAGCCCGGCATCGGCTACCCCAAGGAATGGGAAAACCAGGCCAAGTGGCGCGGCGGCTGGATGCGCGGCAAGAACGGCAAGATCACCCCGCGCATCGGCGGCAAGTGGCGGGTGCTGGCAAATATTTTCGCCAACCCCGACCTGCCCGAAATCGACGACTACTACGAGCCGTTCACCTTCGACTACGAGCACCTGCACAATGCCAAGCAGGGCGAGCACCAGCCCACCGCGCGGCCGCGCTCGCTGATTTCCGGCCAGCGCATGACCAAGGTGGAGTGGGGCCCCAACTGGGAAGAGATACTTGGCACCGAGTTTGCCAAGCGGCGCAAGGACATCAACTTCGAAAAGGTGCAGGCCGACATCTACGGCCAGTTTGAAAACACCTTCATGATGTATCTGCCGAGGCTCTGCGAGCACTGCCTGAACCCCACCTGCGTGGCGGCGTGCCCGTCCGGCGCGATCTACAAGCGTGAGGAAGACGGCATCGTGCTGATCGACCAGGACAAGTGCCGCGGCTGGCGGATGTGCATTTCCGGCTGCCCGTACAAGAAAATCTACTACAACTGGAAGTCGGGCAAGTCCGAGAAGTGCACCTTCTGCTATCCGCGCATCGAGGTCGGCCAGCCCACGGTGTGCTCGGAAACCTGCGTGGGTCGCATCCGCTATCTGGGCGTGCTGCTCTACGACGCTGACCGCATCGAAGAGGTCGCCAGCACCCCGGACGAGCAGGATCTCTATCACCGCCAGCGCGAGATTTTCCTCGACCCGCACGATCCCGAGGTCATCGCCCAGGCGAAGAAGGACGGGGTGCAGGACAACGTCATCAAGGCGGCCCAGGAATCGCCGGTGTACAAGCTGGCCATGGACTGGGGCCTGGCGCTGCCGCTGCACCCGGAATACCGCACTCTGCCCATGGTCTGGTACGTGCCGCCGCTGTCGCCGATCCAGTCGGCAGCCGAGGCCGGCGACGTCGAGTTCGACGGCATCATGCCGAAGATCGAATCGCTGCGCATTCCGGTGAAGTACCTGGCCAACATGCTCACCGCGGGCGAAGAGGCGCCCATTGTGCTGGCGCTCAAGCGGCTGATGGCGATGCGCCTGTACATGCGCGGCAAGCACGTGGAGGGCAAGCTTGATGCCAGCGTGCTCGAAGAGGTCGGCCTGACCGAAGCTCAGGTCGAGGATATGTATCGCTACCTGGCGATTGCCAACTACGAAGACCGCTTCGTGATTCCGACCAGCCACCGGGAACTGGCCACCGACGCCTTCCCCGAGCGCGGCGGCTGCGGCTTCAGCTTCGGCGACGGCTGCCACGGCGAAAGCTCGCCAAGCCTGTTCAACGGCCATCCCACTACCGCCACCATGGTAAAGCCGGTGGACGTCTATGAGCCCGAGAAAAATGCCCCGTCGGAGACCAAGATGGAGGTGACCCATGAGTAACGCGGCCGAAGCGTACACCCCGGACGCGCAAGGGCCCGGCGCGCAGGCGCCGGGGTCGGACGTGGAAATGCTCAGCCTGCGGGTGCTGGCGAGACTTCTGGACTATCCCACCGCCGAGCTGCAGGAGGCCGCCGGCGAGATGATCGAAATCATCGACGCCGAGCGCCGCTGGACGACCTCGCGCCGGCGCACCCTGATGAACTGGTGCCAGCGCATTGCCGATGCCGAGCTTTTGGAGCTTCAGGCCGAGTACGTAGCGCTTTTTGACAAGGGCAAGGCGACCTCGCTTTTGCTGTTCGAGCACGTCCACGGCGAGTCCCGGGATCGCGGCCAGGCCATGGTCGACCTGATGAACGAGTACGAGAACGCCGGCTTTGAACTCGATGCCCGGGAGCTTCCGGACTACCTGCCGCTGTTTCTGGAGTACCTGTCGACCCGGGGCGAGGCGGATATTGCCCGCTGGCTGGGCGAAATCCGCCATATTCTGGCGCTGCTCGCCGCGCGCATGGAAGAGCGCGACGCCGAACACGCCCTGGTGCCCGTGGCGCTGCTGGCGCTGATCGGCGCCGAAGGCGAGGTCGAGGCCCACCGCGAAGCCGCGCGCACCGAGGAGCGCGACGATACGCCGGAAGCCCTGGACGCCGTCTGGGAAGAAGAGGCGGTAAGCTTCACCGCCGAATCGGATCAGGACTGCGCGATGCAGTCGGCAGAAGGACGCCGGCTCGCCGAGCGCAAGAACACGGTACCCAGTGACCCCGTGAAAATCATGCCGTCCGGCCCGTCCGCTGGCTAAAGGAGAAACGCCATGTTTATCGAATACCTGCAGCACCTGATCTATGGCTACTATCCGTATCTGGCCGGTACGGTGTTTCTGGTGGGCAGCCTGTTGCGCTTCGACTACGGCCAGTACACCTGGAAGACCGGCTCCAGCCAGATGCTCTCGTCAAAGAACATGCGCCTGGCGAGCAACGTCTTCCACATCGGCATCCTGGTGATCTTTTTCGGCCACCTGTTCGGCATGCTCACCCCGCACTGGATCTATGCGCCGTTCATCAGCGCCGGCGCCAAGCAGATCGTGGCCATTGTCATCGGCGGCATCGCCGGGGTGATGGTGCTGATCGGCGGCGGCATGCTGCTTTATCGGCGCCTGTATAACCCTCGGGTCAAGGCGTCTTCGAGCACCATGGATACCCTGATCCTGGCGATTCTGGTACTGCAGGCTGCCCTCGGCGTGACCACCGTGTTCTTCTCCCTTGGCCACCTGGACGGCGCGATGATGCTGACCCTGGCGTCCTGGGCCCAGGCCATCGTGTTCTTCAGCGGCGGCGCGGCGGACTACATGGCCGACGTGGCCTGGATCTACAAGATCCACGTCTTCCTCGGCCTGACCATCATCCTGCTGTTCCCGTTTTCCCGCCTGGTGCACGTCTGGAGCATACCCTTTGGCTACGTCACTCGGCGCTACCAGCTGGTGCGCAAGCGGGGGTAAAAGTCAGCGGAATCATTCGACAGTGACAAAGGTATCGCCATGCAGATGATTGATGTGGAACAGCTGCCAGGGACGCAAACCCCGCCGCCGGTGAGCGTTGGCGGCCGCGAGATCAGCGAGGCGGACATTGCCGCCGAGATGCAGTACCACCCGGCGGACAGCGCCGGCAGTGCCCAGCTAAAGGCCGCCCGGGCGCTGGTGGTGCGCGAGCTTTTGCACCAGCGAGCCCAGATGCTGGGGCTGGCGGCGCAAGACAGCGAAGCACAAGCGTCGGGTGACGCCATCGCCGCGCTGCTGGAAGCCGAGCTTGCCGTGCCCGAGCCCTCGGAAGACGACTGCAAGCGTTTTTACGAGACCCACCCCGAGCGCTTCAGCCAGCCGGTGCTGATCGAGGTGCGCCACATTTTGCTGGCCGCGCCGCCGGACGACGCCGAAGCCAGGGATGCCCAGTATCACAAGGGAGTGGCGCTGCTTTCCGAGCTCGCCGAACACCCCGAGCGTATGACCGAGCTTGCCCAGCGTCATTCGGACTGCCCGTCCAAGGACGACGGCGGGAGCCTGGGCCGGCTCATGCCGGGCCAAACCGTTGCCGAGCTTGACCGGGCGCTTAAGCATCTGCCGGTGGGCCTGCACGACCGGCCCCTGGCCTCGCGCTACGGCTGGCATCTGGTGATAGTGGATCACCGCGAAGAAAGCCGCCAGCTGCCCTACGACGAAGTGACCGACCAGGTGCGGCGCAGCCTGCACGAGCAGGCCACAAGGCGCGGCCTGCGCCACTACCTGCTGGCGCTGGAGTCCGACATCGGCGTGGAAGGCGTGGCGCTGGATGACGACAGCGGCGCAAGCCTGATGCGCTAGGCCTGAGCCTTGAGGCACTCGCAGGTTTTTTCGGCAATGCCGATGCCCGCACCGGACATCAGCAGATAGGTATGGTCGACGCCCGCGGCCTGGAGGGTGCTGGCTTCGTCCTGAAAGTGCAGGCCGGCGATAATATTGCCGTGAAAGCCGCCTTTTCTCAGCTGCCGGGTGGCCATCAGCTTGCTTTCGACGGTGGGCATGGCAAGCGTAACGGCTTTCAGCTGCGTCATGTCCAGGTGATGCCAGAAGCCGGCGTCTTCGACGTCGGCGTAGAGAACGTGGCGCCCTTTCTGTTCGGCTTTGTTGGGGTCCGAGTCGAGGCCGATGACGCTCACCCCCTGCTCGACAAAAAAGTCGTAGGCCGCACTGCCGGTTCGCCCCATGCCCAGCACCAGCACGTTAGCCTGGCCAAGGTCGGCGGGCTGTTCGTCGGGGTGGCGGGTGTTGGTTTCAAAGCGCACCAGGTATTTTTCCAGGCGGTCGAACAGCGGGTGGGCAAAGCGGTTGAGCGGGGCGGCGATGACAAAAGACAGCGCCACGGTCACCGCCAGCGGCACCAGCCATTCCTCCATGATGCTGGCGGCGACGATCAGGCCGAACTCGCTGTACGCCGACAGGCTCAGCCCGCCGAGAAAGGCGTTGCGCGCCCGTACCCGGAAGGCGATGAGCAGGGCGGAGAACAGCACGCCCTTGAGCGGCAGCAGCAGGGCAAAAATCGCGGCGAAGGTGAGCGCCTCGGTATCCGGCAGCCCGGACATGCCGATCTGCAGGAAAAAGCTGATCAAAAACACTTCCTTGATCCCCCACAGCGCCTGGGACAGCTCCTGGGCGCGGGGGTGGCGCGAGAGCGTAAGCCCCATGGCCAGCGCCCCCACCTCCGAGCTCAGCCCCACCGCCTGAAACCCCATGCCGCCGGCGGCGACGGCCAGCACCACGCCCATCAGCACCAGCAGCTCGTCGTGGGCGGCCACCCGCATCAGCCAGTAGAACAGCGGACGCAGCAGCGGCAGGGCGAGCACCCAAAGCGCCCAGATGGACGGGGTCTGCCCGCTGTAGACGCTGAGCACGGCAAGCGCGATCAAATCCTGCATCACCAGAATGCCGATGGCGATGCGCCCGTGAAAGGCGCGCAGCTCGCCCTTGCCCTCAAGCACCTTGGCCGCGAGCACCGTGCTTGAAAACGACAGCGCAATAGAGAGAAGAATGGCGGTTTCCAAGGGCAGGCCGGCCAGCCAGATAAACCCGGCGGTAAATATCGCGCCGCTGATCAGCAGGTGAGCAAAGGCGCTGCCCAGCACCACCGGCTCAATCAGGTTCTTGACGTTGAGCTTGAGCCCGATGGTGAAAAGCAGCAGCAGCACGCCCAGGTGCGCGGTATGCTCAAGGATCGGCCCGGCATCGGTGGGCAGCCCCACGGCGGGGCCGAAGGCGTTGAGCGCAAACCCCGCCCCGAGAAACCCGACCAGCGGCGGCAGCCCGATCTGGCGCACCAGGATGCCGAACACGAAGGCAAACGACAGCGTGACGACTTCAAGCATGAGGGTAAGGCGTGGCGTTGGCGCCCGGGCAGCGCCCGGCGGGCATGTTGGCGTAAGGCATAGCGGCGTTGGCCTCCCTGGGAACGGCGCGGCGACCCCCGGCGAAGGGGTCGGATCGCGTCGGCATTTTACCGTTTCTCGGCGTCAACACCAGCGGCGAGCGGCATCTTATCTGCTAAAATCGGGCGCTTTTCTGACTTTCTCTCACTCCTGACGTTTCTGGATATTGCCGATGAACGCAGTCATTCTCGCCGTCCTGGTGATGGTCGCTCTCGCGCTGGCGCGGGTTTCCGTGGTGTTTGCCCTGGTGCTGGGGGCGCTGGTGGGCGGGATCGCCGGTGGGCTGACGCTTGAACAAACCCTTGATGCTTTTAATGAGGGCGTGGGAGGCGGCGCGCAGGTGGCGCTTGCCTACGCCACGCTGGGTGCATTTGCCGTGGCTATTTCGCGCTCGGGCCTGCCGGACATGCTGGCTCGTCGGCTGATCAGCATGTTGGGCCAGGAAGCCGACGCCGCCCGCCAGGCCCGGGTCAAGTACCTGCTGCTGGGGGCCGTGCTGCTGGTGGCCATCTCGTCCCAGAACCTGATCCCCGTGCATATCGCCTTTATCCCTATCCTGATTCCGCCGCTTTTGAAGGTGATGAACCAGCTGCACCTGGACCGCCGGGCCATTGCCTGCGCGCTGACGTTTGGCCTGACTGCCCCTTACATGCTGCTGCCGGTGGGCTTCGGCTCGATTTTTCTCAACGACATACTGCTTGCCAACATCAACAGTGCCGGCGCGCCGCTGGGCCTTGAGATCACCCGAGGCATGCTGCCGCTTGCCATGGCGGTGCCCGTGGGCGGCATGGCCGTGGGGCTCGCCGTGGCGGTGTTTATAAGCTACCGCCGGCCGCGCACCTACGAAACTCGGGAAGTGGCCGGCATCGGTGCCGGCGACGGCCATACTGTCCCCGCGCCCCACGCGCTGGGGCTGGTGATGTCCGGGCTTGCCATTGTGGCCGCCCTTGGCCTGCAGCTTTACAGCGGCTCGATGATTCTCGGCGGCCTGGTGGGCATTGCGCTTTTATCCCTGGGCGGCATCTTCAAATGGCGCGAGGCCGACGACCTTTTCACCAGCGGCATGCGCATGATGGCGCTGATCGGCTTTATCATGATCTCTGCCGCCGGCTTTGCCGAGGTGATGAAAACCACCGGTGAGATCGACGCCCTGGTTCAGGGGGCCTTTGCCCTGTTTGGCGATAACCGCGGCCTGGCCGCCATTGCCATGCTGCTGGTGGGGCTGTTCATTACCCTGGGGATCGGCTCGTCGTTTTCTACCATTCCCATCATCGCCGCTATTTTCGTGCCGCTGGCGGTGCAGTTCGGCTTCTCGCCGCTGGCCACCACGGTGCTGGTGGGCACGGCGGCGGCGTTGGGGGATGCCGGCTCGCCGGCGTCGGACTCCACCCTGGGGCCGACCTCGGGGCTCAACATCGACGGCCAGCACGACCACATCATGGGCAGCGTGGTGCCGACGTTTTTGCACTATAACCTGCCGATGATTGCCTTTGGCTGGGCGGCGGCGATGCTACTCTAACCGTCCCCCTCGTTGGCTCTCTCGGGATCGTCTGGGCTTTCGGGTTCCAGAGCGCTGAGCAGGCCCCTGAGTAGCGAAAGCTCGCGGCGCGAGGGCTCGGCCCGGGCAAACAGCGCCTGCAGCTGCTCTTCGGTGCGGGCGTGGGGCTGGGTCAAAAAGCCGCTTTTCTCCATCACCTCGTGCAGGTGGCGCTGAAAGTGGCCGAACTGCTCCCGGGTGGGCGGCGTGGCTTGGGTCGGCGTCTGGTAAATAAAGCCGCTGTCTTCCCGAGTGCGCCAGGCCCGGTGAAGCTCGTAGGCGAGTATCTGCACCGCTTGGGAGAGGTTGAGGATGCCGTAGTCGGGATTGGCGGGGATGCTGACCTGATGGGTGCAGCAGCGGATCTCGGCGGTGGTCAGCCCCGAGCGCTCGCGGCCAAATACCAGCGCCACCGGGGCGCTTTGGGCGTTATGTAACGCGCTTTGCGCCATGGCGTCGGGCTCGTCGAAGTGGGGAAGCGGCAGGCTGCGCAGCCGGGCGCTGGCGCCGATGACCTGCACGCAGTCGGCCACGGCCTCATCAAGCGACTCGACCACTCGGGCATTGTCCACTACGTCGGCGGCGCCGGCGGCAAGCCGGGTGGCCTCGTCGTCGGGAAACGCCCGGGGGTTGACCAGCACAAGCTCGGCAAGCCCCATGGTCTTCATCGCCCGGGCGGCGGCGCCGATATTGCCAGGGTGGAAGGTCTGCACCAGCACGATGCGGAGTCGGGATAGCACAACAGCGCCTCCTGAGTGATGGAAACGAGGGCCGGAAAGGCCATGAAAACAGAAAAACCCCGCCGCAGCGGGGTTTTTTTTACGGGCGAGCCTTTCAGGAAGACTCGCGGGTCAGGCGTGGGCTTGACGGCTTACATCATGCCGCCCATTCCGCCCATGCCACCCATACCGCCCATGTCCGGCGCGGCTTCCTGCTCGTCCGGATCGTCGGCGATCATGCACTCGGTGGTGATCATCAGGCCGGCGACGGAGCCCGCTGACTGCAGCGCGCTGCGGGTCACCTTGGCCGGGTCGATCACGCCCATTTCGAACAGGTCGCCAAACTCGCTGGTCTGGGCGTTGTAGCCGAAGTTGCCTTCGCCGTCCTTGATGCGGTTGATGATGACCGCGGGCTCTTCGCCGGCGTTGATGACGATCTGGCGCAGCGGCGCTTCCATGGCGCGCAGGGCCATGTTGATGCCGTGGTTCTGGTCTTCGTTGTCGCCGGTCAGGCCCTTGACCTTGGTCAGCACGCGCACCAGGGCGGTACCGCCGCCGGGCACGACGCCTTCCTCGACCGCGGCGCGGGTAGAGTGCAGGGCGTCTTCCACCCGGGCTTTCTTCTCTTTCATCTCGACTTCGGAAGCGGCACCCACGCGGATGACGGCGACGCCGCCGGCCAGCTTGGCCACGCGCTCCTGGAGCTTTTCCTTGTCGTAGTCGGAGGAGGTTTCCTCGATCTGGGCGCGGATCTGGCTGACGCGCGCTTCGATGTCCGCCTCGGCACCGTTACCGTCGATGATGGTGGTGTTTTCCTTGGACATGGTCATGCGCCGAGCAGTGCCCAGGTGGTCAAGGGTCACCTGCTCGAGGGTCAGACCGACTTCTTCGGAAATCACCGTGCCGCCGGAAAGAATCGCGATGTCCTGAAGCATGGACTTGCGACGGTCGCCGAAGCCGGGCGCCTTGGCGGCGGCGACCTTGACGATGCCGCGCATGTTGTTGACCACCAGAGTGGCCAGCGCTTCGCCTTCGATGTCTTCGGCGATGATGGCGAGCGGCTTGCTGGACTTGGCGACGGCTTCCAGAGTCGGCAGCAGTTCGCGGATGTTGGAGATCTTCTTGTCGACCAGCAGGATATAGGGGTCTTCAAGCTCAACCGCCATGGTTTCCTGGTTGGTGACGAAGTAGGGCGAGAGGTAGCCGCGATCGAACTGCATGCCTTCGACCACTTCCAGCTCGTTGTCAAAGCCGCGACCTTCGTCGACGGTGATGACGCCTTCCTGGCCGACTTTCTGCATGGCGTCAGCGATGATCGCGCCGATGTCCTTGTCGCCGTTGGCGGAAATGGTGCCCACCTGGGCGATGGAGCTGGTCTCGGTGCAGGGCACGGACAGCGCCTGGATTTCCTTGACCGCGGCGGTGACGGCGTGGTCAATGCCGCGCTTGAGGTCCATGGGGTTCATGCCGGCGGTGACGCCTTTGAGGCCTTCGGCAACGATGGCCTGGGCCAGAACGGTGGCGGTGGTGGTGCCGTCACCGGCGGCGTCGGACGTCTGGGAAGCCACTTCCTTGACCATCTGCGCGCCCATGTTCTCGAACTTGTCCTTGAGCTCGATTTCCTTGGCCACGGAAACGCCGTCCTTGGTCACGGTCGGCGCGCCAAAGGATTTGTCCAGCACGACGTTGCGGCCCTTGGGGCCAAGCGTGGCCTTCACCGCGTTGGCGAGGACGTCAACGCCACGAGTCATGCGTTTGCGAGCATCATCGGAGAACTTGACTTGTTTAGCTGCCATGTTGATTTTTCCTGAATGGTGAAACGGTCAACGGGAAACGTAAAAGCGCGGGGCGGTTAGCCTTCCACAACGGCCAGGACGTCGGCTTCGCTCATGATCAGGACTTCTTCGCCGTCGATTTCTTCCTTTTCGACGCCAAAGCCGTCCTTGAAGATCACGGTGTCGCCGACTTTCACGTCCAGCGGGCGCACATCGCCGCTGTCGAGAATCCGGCCGTTACCCACTGCCAGCACTTCGCCGCGGGTGGGTTTTTCCTGGGCGTTGCCCGGAAGCACGATGCCGCCAGCGGTGGTCTGTTCTTCTTCGACGCGACGGATAACGACGCGGTCGTGCAAGGGACGGATATTCATTCACGCTCTCCTGGTATTGACGATAAGTCTCGACAAAATGCCTTTACAGGCGATTTTCATGGCGCTCTTGCCGGGCAGGCCGGCAGGAGCCGAAGGCACAACGTACCCTCTTTGTTACTGACGGAGCCCTGCAGGCTCCGTCGATTCCGTGTGCTGGCTAAAAAATGGGGGCTGGCAGCTTCCTTTCAAGGGGCGTAAATGAAAAAAAGCGACTTTTTTCATGACGCTAGCGCCTAAGCCCGCTAACGCCGCCGCGACGCCTCGTCCCGGGCGATGAATTCGCCTTCCAGCGCATCGTCTTCCTGCTGATGGCGGCCGCCGGTGGGCGAGTCTTTTTGGCGATGCCGCGGACGGGCGTTGTTCCAGTCGCTGGGGTCCCCGGCCTGGCGGTGAGCGTGGGAGGACGGCCCTTCTTGCCGGTAGCCGGCCATGCTTGCGCGAAAACCAAGCCAGGTGAGCAGTTTGAACAGCAGGCGTCGGGCGTTGGGAATCAAACAGGCAAGGCCCAGGGCGTCGGACAAAAATCCCGGTGCCATGAGCAGGGCACCGCCGAAAATGAGCGCGGCGCCGGTCGCAAGCTCGTTTGAGGGCAGCTCGCCGGCGTTGAGGCGCGCCCGCGCCCGGGCAAACGTATAGGCGCCTTCGCGGCGGATCAGATGCAGGCCGCCGATGCCGGTGATCAGCACCAGCGCCAGGGTGGCCAACAGCCCGATCTGGCCGCCGATGCTGAACAGCACGACAAAATCGAGCAGGGTAAACAGGGTGATGAAAAGCAATATCGGCATGGGCTGGCTCCGGCTCGCTCAAGCTGTATTCCAAAGGCGCGACAAGGTGAGTAGGGTTGAGTGGCGCTGTTTTAAAAATCGTTTTCACGATCGCTTCGAGGTCGTTTTCCGTCACGTTGTTGAGATCGTTGCCCAGAATATGGTGGCAGCATGCGGGTAAAACAAGCGCTCGACCGGCCGTACAGGCGGGTCAGTTGAAGTAATTCCGGGAAAGCCGGCGCTGAAAGTACATTTCCAGGCGCAGGGTCATGGCCCAGCGCGATTCGTAGCTGGCGTCGCGTGGGAAGTGTAGCTCGGGGATGACATCGGCAAACAGCACGCCCTTGTGCAGATCGCGCCGGTAGCGGGTCTGTAGATAGTAGTCGGTCATGCGCGGGTTAGACGCGCTTGAGCCGATGGCAATGGCGGAGTAGCGCAGCGCGCTGCGGCGGTTGATCCGATGGTTGAGCTCGGCGCTTTCGCCGTACTCTAGGGTGTCTTCCTCTTCGCGCCACTGCACGTTGGTGATAAAGCGCAGGTGACGGGAGGCGGACAGCGGGCGGCCGACGTCCCAGCGGGTACGCGCCGAGTAGCCGTTGTGGTTGAACCAGGAAAGACGGTTGTCGGACTCCAGCTGCCAGGGGCCGTCGCTTAGCTGCCACAGGCGTTTGCTGGTGAAGCGCACGTAAGGGTCCAGCGGCAGGCGCAGGCGTACGCCGGCGCTTACGCGGTTACTCCAGCTCTTGCGTTTGTCGCTGCTTTCAAGCCAACCCAGGCCCAGCGTTGAGGTACGCCGGTCGCGCTGGTCGTTGGCCAGCCTTCCTGACCCCTGCTCGGCAAGCGTCCCCTGGGTTTCCTCGGGGTCGCTTTCAATGATCAGCCGCAGGCGCTCTTCCGCGGTGGGCAAGTCGACCCGGTAGCGCAGATTGAAATCGTTATCTACGCCGTCGCCTTCCATCCAGTCGACCTCGTGGCCGATGCGAAGGTAGGACTCGTTGTCGACGTCGTGGCTTTCCGGGGTGCCAAAAAAACCGTCGAGGCTGCGCGAAGTATTGTCGACCCAGGTGCCCAGGCTGTTGCGCAGCGGCTCGACTTGCTCGATGGCCCAGTCGGGCAGGTCGCTATCGGTCGGCGCGGCGGAGTCGCCGGATTCGGCGCCGGCATGGCCGGATAAGGCGCAAGCCAGCGGCGTCAATAACAGGTAGGTAAAGCGTAATCTCATGCCGCGTTATCCAGGCATCGGGTGCGGCACGATACCGGCGCCGTAACGACGCCGGCAGGCCATCCCTGAGTTGTGGTGATGACTTCCGGGGTCAGTATACCTTGTGTATTTCGATATCTTTCACCCATTCCAGTACGCGCTTGCGCTGACGCTTGCTGCTCATGCGGTGGGTGTCGATGGTGCTGGGAGTTAATTGGCGCTCAGGGGGTTGAGAAAGGTCCATTTCGAAAGTACGCCAGGCACCGGTGGGCATGTCTTCGGAGCCGTAGATAGCAACGACGCGTATGCCAAGGCAGAGGCCTTCCTGGTCCAGGATGTCGTTGTCGAGCTCCCAGTAGCGAAGAATCTGGTGCAAAATCGAGTTGAACGTCTCGACGTGCAGATGGTTGCCGGAAGCCAGCGGTCCCTGGTGAGTGCGATAGCCACCTTTTACCTCCTCATCGCCTTCCTGCTGGTATTCGACCACGTCCAGGCTGTAACTTTTATCCCGGGTGTGCAGCACGGCGATCAGGTGCTGTACGTAAATGGCTTCGACACTCATGTTGCTGATCAGGCACAGGGCTTCCATGCCGACGCCCTTGCCGCGGTTGATGATGATCCGCGGACGCCGTTGGCGCGCGTAGCCGTCGTACAGCAGCTGGGCATAAAATATCCACACGAACACCGTCACGACACTGGTAACAGCCGAGATGGCCTGACTGTTTTCGTTGAGCCAATCCATTGGTTTTCCTTATTTTAAGCCTGGATAATTGAAACCGATTGTAGTCAGAAAGGCAGGCAAGAAACAGAGCAATACGCCCGAAATAGACAACGTTTTTGCCCGAGTTCAGGTAAGCAGCGGCGTTTGGAATCGGCAAGTAAGGGCGGGGGGAACGCCCGATATTTGGCTACTGGCTGTCTGATTTTGGGCAGGGAGGCTTATGAAAAGCAGTAAAATCAGTGGGTTACATTATAAGCTGGTGCGGATGGGGAGACTTGAACTCCCACGCCTTGCGGCACTAGAACCTAAATCTAGCGTGTCTACCAATTCCACCACATCCGCAGATCGAATGCGGATTTTACTGACCATGAGCGTAAAGTCAACGCTGGCGGGGAGCGTCGAATAGCCCGCGAGAGTTCGGGACAGCGAAGGGGGGACGGAGGTGCGCCCACTCATTGACAAAAAACGTGTGGCGAACGGCCGGGCGGCGGGTAACAGGGTGGCCGGTGCGCTGGCGACGCTGGAAAAGCACCTGCGCCGCGCCATGCCCGGGCACTGCGCGTTCTGCCTGGGCGAGCCGGCGCCGGAGCAAAGCTGGTGTATGCCTTGCTATCGGGAGCTTGCCTGGAACCGCAACGGCTGTTGCCTGTGTGCCGAGCCGCTGAGCCGGGCGCAGGCGCTGTGCCGCCGCTGCCGCGCGGCGTCGCCGGCATTTGCGCGCGCCCGGGTGCCGCTAGTGTATCAGGGGGCGGTGCGCGAGCTGGTGCAGGACTTCAAGTTTCATGCCTCGCCGCGCGCCGGCACGCTGCTGGTGGAGCTGTTTGTCTCGGCGCTGGATGAGACGCCAGCGGAGGCGCTGGTGCCGGTGCCGCTGCACCCGGCGAGGGCGCGGCAGCGCGGCTTTAACCAGGCCCGGTGGCTTGCCGGCCAGCTGGGCACGCGCCTGGGCCTTCCCGTGATTGAGGCGAGCCGCCGGGTCGATACGCCCAGCCAGCGCCCGCTCTCTCGCGGCGAGCGTTTTGCCAACCTGGCGGAGGCTTTCGCGGTGGCAACGCCGTTACCCGAGCGGGTGGCTCTGGTCGACGACGTCATGACCACCGGCGCTACGGTCAACGCCCTGGCGCTGGCCGCTCGCCGGGCCGGCGCCCGGGAAGTGGTGGTCTACGCGCTGGCGCGTACATCGCTGGGCGCGTCCTGATACCATGGCGTTTTGCCCGGCGGAGACTTCCATGAATCACGCGTTTAGCGCCTTATCGCCGTCTGTTGTTATGGCGGCCATCGAGTCGGTCGGCGTGTATCCGGCCGGCGAGCCCTTTGCGCTGAACAGCTACGAAAATCGCGTGCTGATGTTTCGCGATGACGACGGCGGGCGCTGGGTGGTCAAGTTCTACCGCCCCGAGCGCTGGACGGCGGCCGCTATTCAGGAAGAGCACGACTACCTGCTCGAACTTCACGCCGCCGGGGTCAGCGTGGCACCGCCGGTGCGCCTGGACGGCGGAAACACGCTGCATCGGTTCGACGGCTTTATCTTTACGCTGTTTCCCCAGCGGCCGGGCCAGGCGCCGGAGCTTGACAACCCCGCCCACCTGTTTGCGCTGGGCGGGCTGCTCGGGCGGCTGCACAACGTCGCCGGTCGACGCGCCTTTACCCATCGGCCGCGACTGTCACCGGCGGCGGACACCGCCCGGGCAAGCGCCGACGTGCTCGCCAGCGGCTGGCTGGGCAAGCAGCAGCGGCGCGCCTACGAAGCGGTGACGCATCGCCTGGTGAAGGCGCTGGAAGGCTACGCCATGCCGGCACTGACGCGCTGCCACGGCGACTGCCACCTGGGCAACATCCTGGGGCGCGACGAGGCCTTTACCCTGGTGGACTTCGATGACTGCCTGATGGCGCCGGCCGTCCACGATATCTGGATGCTGCTGCCCACGGGCGAGCCCGACGCCTGGCGCGCCCAGCTCAGCGAAATCAGCGAAGGCTACGAAGAAGAGCGGGCGTTTCCCCAGGAGCAGCTTGAGCTGATCGAGCCGCTGCGCAGCCACCGCATGGTGCGCCACAGCGCCTGGCTGGCGGCGCGCTGGGAAGACCCCGCTTTCCCCCGGGCGTTTCCCTGGCTTGGCGAAAGCGGCTACTGGGACGCGCATATTCGCCAGCTGGAGCAGCAGCGGGTGCGGCTGGAAACAACGCGCTGGCTCGCCTGAAGGCAGGCGAGCCCGAGAGATAGAGGCTATCCGGCTTTAGAGCAGTGCCACGACTGTAATCAGTCCCCGGCGCTCTGGCTATCTTCGGGGTCGGGCCGCTCTGAGGGAATCGGGTTGGCCACGCCTGCACCGCTGGCTTCGCGACGCTGCTTGTTGATTTCTTCCGAGGGGTTGGCCTGCTCGGTGATCTCAAGCGGCGCGCCCAGGGTCAGGGTAAAGGCGTGCCCGGCGGGCAGGCGGCAGTCGTCGCCCTCACACTGAATGCCGTACTGGCCGTCGCTATCGTAGGCCGCGGCGTCTATTTCGCCGGAAAAAATCGAGCTGGTGGCACTGTCAGTTTCGATGCAGGTGACGTCGTGTGTGGTGATGCGCATGCGGTCATCGTCACGCTGGGCGTCGCCGACGATGACGCAGTACTCGGGCAGGGTGGCTGAGGCCTGGCTAATATCAGCCGGTCTTAATAAAATGCCTTCCTGGCGAGACTCGCCCCCGGCAAAGCTGATGGTATCGACGACTTCCACGTCCACGGTAGCATCGCTTGGCAGGCTGAGCGTGGCGGCAAAGGCGCCGGCCGGGGCGGCCAGCAGCGCCGCTAACAGGGCGCCAGCGCCCGTGCGGGCAGACATGCAGGCGGAGAAGAGAGGCATGTTGATGGAAGGCATAGCGGAGTCTCGCGTGTTGGGTAGCTACGGATTAACGGGTCAATAATGCCGGCGATTATATCACAGCATGAGGTTTTGCCGATGACCCGCCAACGCCAGCCGCCCGAGCGCCACGCGCCAGACAACATTGCCGGCTGCCTGCTGTATAGTCTTGCCCGTTCTCGGGGTGTTCGCCAGGCCAACGCCCCGGGATGACTCACAAGAATGACCAACGAGACCCTATTGATGACTAATGAGACCGATGCAATAGCCCAGCATTACCGCCAGATCATGGAGCAGCTGGGGGAGGACCCCGATCGTGAAGGGCTCAAGGACACCCCCAAACGCACGGCCAAGGCCATGCAGTTCTTGACCGCGGGTTACCACCAGACGCTTGACGAAGTCGTCAACGGCGCGGTGTTCGACTCCCATACAGACGAGATGGTGCTGGTCAAGGATATTGAGCTATATTCCATCTGCGAGCACCATCTGCTGCCCTTTATCGGCAAGTGCCACGTGGCCTATATGCCCAACGGCAAGGTGCTGGGGCTGTCCAAGTTTGCCCGGATCACCGACATGTTCGCCCGCCGCCTGCAGATCCAGGAAAATCTGACGCTGCAGATCGCCGAGGCGGTTCAGAGCGTGACTCAGGCTCGCGGCGTAGCGGTGGTGATCGAAGCCCAGCATCTGTGCATGATGATGCGCGGCGTAGAAAAGCAGAACTCGAGCATGTCGTCCTCGGTAATGCTCGGGACCTTCCGCAGTAATCAGTCCACTCGCCAGGAATTCTTGACGCTGATCAGCTAAGCACCGGCAAGCTTTGTTTTCTTGGTCATGAAGAGTATTTCGTCCTAGCATGAAGGCGACGGTCTTTCATGCTTAACGCCACGAACTGGTCTGGAGCACTCATGGAATCGCTAAAAGAGACCCAGCTTTACTGTCCGTTTGCCTACATTGACGGCAGCTGGGTGGCCGCTGACAGCGGCGAGCAAATCAGCGTCTACAACCCGGCGACCGGGGATCTCATCGGTAACGTGCCGCGCCTTGGCGGAGACGAAACCCGGCGCGCCATTGACGCCGCCGATGCCGCCTTGCCCGCCTGGCGCGGGATGACCGCCCTGGAGCGCGGCGACCTGCTGCTCAAGTGGTACGGGCTGATGCTCGAGCACCAGCAGGACCTGGCCATGCTGATGACCCACGAGCAGGGCAAACCGCTCAAGGAAGCCGAGGGCGAGATTGCCTACGCCGCCAGCTTTCTGCGCTGGTTCGCCGAAGAGGGGCGGCGCGCCTACGGCGAAACCGTGCCCGCGGCCAAGGTCAACCAGCGTATCGTGGTGACCAAGCAGCCGGTGGGCGTAGTGGGCGCCATCACCCCGTGGAATTTTCCTGCGGCAATGATCACGCGCAAGGCCGGGGCGGCGCTTGCCGCCGGCTGTACCATCGTGGTCAAGCCCGCCAGCCAGACGCCGTTTTCGGCCACGGCCCTGGCACTGCTGGCCGAGCGGGCGGGTATCCCCCGCGGCGTATTCAACGTGGTGCCCGGCAGCGCCAGGGACATCGGCCAGGCCATGACCCACTCGCCCAAGGTGCGCAAGATTACCTTTACCGGCTCCACTGAGGTCGGCAGCCAGCTGATGTCCCAGGCCGCCGAGCACGTGCAGAAAATCTCCCTGGAGCTTGGCGGCAACGCGCCCTTCATTGTCTTTGAAGACGCCGACCTGGACGCCGCGGTGGAAGGCGCCATGGCCGCCAAGTTCCGCAACACCGGGCAAACCTGCATCTGCACCAACCGCTTTCTGGTACAGACAAGCGTGGTCAATGCCTTCTGCGAAAAGCTCGCGGTGGCCATGCACAGCGAACTCCACGTGGGCGACGGCGAGGAAGCCAGCAACAATATTGGTCCGCTGATCGACGAGGATGCCGTCAACAAAGTCAACGAGCACGTCAAGGACGCCGTGGATAAAGGTGCCGAGCTATTGCTGGGCGGCCATCCGCACCCGCTGGGCGGCAACTTCTTCTCGCCGACGCTGATCAGCGCGGCGACCGCGGACATGCGCGTGGCCCAGGAAGAGACCTTCGGCCCGCTGGCGGCGGTTTTCCCCTTCGATGACGAAGAAACCGCCGTGGCCATGGCCAACGACACCCGCTACGGCCTGGCCTCGTATTTCTATTCCCGGGATTTGGCGCGCACCTGGCGCGTTGCCGATGCGCTGGAGTACGGCATGGTAGGGATCAATACCGGAGCGATCTCCAACGCCGCGGCGCCGTTTGGCGGTATGAAAGCCTCGGGGCTGGGGCGCGAGGGCGGCCACCAGGGGCTGGATGAATACCTCGAGACCAAGTACCTGTGCATGGATATCAGCTAGGCCGGGCGATGCCCCGCAGATAAAAAAAACCGGCGACCCCTTTTACCCGGGGCCGCCGGTTTTTTTGTGCCTGGCGCCTAGGGCCTGTTGACGTTTCACATTGGTAGCCATAAAAAGCCGCATGCCAAGGCCACCATGCTTTCGTAATTTCGTTTGAGCTTATCGTAGCGCGTCGCAATGGCGCGATACGGTTTCAATCGAGCAAAGGCATTCTCAACCAGATGCCGGTAGCGATATAACCCTCTGTCCAGATTGGCATTTCCTTTTTTCGAGTTACGCCTGCGTGGAATGACGGCAGCCATTCCTTTGGCTTCGACCTGCTCACGGATACGTTCACTGTCATAGCCTTTGTCAGCCACCAGCGCGTCACCTGCCGGCAAACCGTCAATCAATGCCTGGGCTTCCGTGCTGTCGTGCACTTCACCCCCGGTTATTCTGAAGGCGATCGGCAACCCATAAGCATCCACGGCCAAGTGGATCTTGCTGGTATTGCCTGCACGACTTTTGCCAATGGCTTCTGCGTCTTCCGTGGCAGCTCCAGTGCTGTCTTGGTGAGCCTTGACGTAGGAGCCATCAATGAACAGCCACTCAACATCAGGATCTTCCACCAGAGAGCTGAAAATCCTCATCAGCTTTCCACTCGCTGACCAGGCGTTGAAACGCTTGTAGACCGTGTTCCAAAGGCCAAACACCTCTGGTAGGTCTCGCCACGGGCAGCCAGTGCGCATCCGATAAAGGATGCCTTCCACCGTGGTACGCAAGTCGGCCTTGTCATAAATACCTTGTTGAAGCAGGATAAGTTTCAGCTTCGACCAGTGTTCATCCGTGAGCATTTGTCGGGGCATGGCAGGCTTGCAGTTTGTTGGCGTAGGAACCTTTATTCTGCGAGCTTGCCCCTATCCTGCCAATACCCCTGCCATGAAACGTCAACAGACCCTAGTGGCGGAAGTGGCGCATGCCGGTAAACACCATGGCGATGCCGGCCTCGTTGGCAGCGTCGATGACTTCCTGGTCGCGCACGGAGCCGCCGGGCTGAATGACCGCGGTAATGCCGGCCTGGGCGGCGGCGTCGATGCCGTCGCGGAAGGGGAAGAAGGCGTCCGAGGCCATCACCGAGCCGGGCACCGGCAGGTTTTCGTCGGCGGCCTTGAGGCCGGCGATTTTGGCCGAATAGACGCGGCTCATCTGCCCCGCGCCCACGCCCACGGTCTGCCCTTCCCTGGCGTAGACGATGGCGTTGGACTTGACGAACTTGGCCACCCGCCAGGCGAAGATCAGGTCATTGAGCTCCTGCTCCGAGGGCGCGCGCTCGCTGACCACCCTGAGCGCGTCCCGGCCCACCGTGCCCCGGTCGCGCTCCTGCACCAAGAGCCCGCCGTTGACGCGCTTGTAGTCCAGTGCCGCTTCGGCCTGACTGCCCGGCCAGCCGGCGCTGGCGTCAAGCAGGCGCACGTTGGGCTTTTTCGCGACGATGGCCGCGGCGTCCTCGTTGATCCCCGGGGCGATGATCACCTCGACGAACTGGCGGTCGATGATGCGCTGCGCGGTCTCGGCGTCGAGCGCCACGTTGAAGGCGATAATGCCGCCGAAGGCGCTGGTGGGGTCGGTCTGAAAGGCCCGGTCGTAGGCATCAACGGCGCTTTGGCCCACGGCCGCGCCGCAGGGGTTGGCGTGCTTGACGATCACGCAGGCGGTGTCGTCAAAGGCCTTTACGCACTCGAAGGCGGCGTCGGTGTCGGCGATGTTATTAAACGAAAGCGGTTTGCCCTGGCGGGTTTGCGCAGTGGCGACGCCGGGCTCCGAGGCGTCGGGCTCGACGTAGAAGGCGGCGTTCTGGTGGGGGTTTTCACCGTAGCGCATGTCCTGCTTTTTGGCCAGCTGCAGGTTGAAGGTGCGCGGAAAGTCGGCGTCGTCGGCGCTCACCCGGCGGCCCAGATAGTCGGCAATGGCGCCGTCGTAGCCGGCGGTGTGCTCGAACGCCTTGACCGCCAGATTAAAGCGCGCGGTGGCGCCGATGCTGCCCGCCCGGGCGGCCAGCTCGTCCAGCACCCGAGCGTAGTCACAGGCGTTGACCACCACGGTGGTGTGGGCGTGGTTCTTGGCGCAGGCGCGCAGCATGGCCGGCCCGCCGATGTCGATGTTCTCGACGGCGTCTTCAAGCGTGCAGTCGGGGTTGGCTACGGTGTCGGCAAAGGGGTAAAGGTTGACCACCACCATGTCGATGGGCGCGATGTCGTTTTCCGCCATGACCGCGTCGTCCTGCCCCCGCCGGGCGAGAATGCCGCCGTGGATTTTGGGGTGCAGGGTCTTGACCCGCCCGTCCATGATTTCCGGGAAGCCGGTGTGCTCGGAGACTTCTCTGACCGGGAGGTCGTTTTTCGCGAGCAGTCGGAAGGTGCCGCCGGTGGACAAAAGCTCGACGCCGTGCTCGTGCAGCCCGCGAGCAAAGTCGACGATGCCGGTTTTATCGGAAACGCTCAGCAGAGCGCGGCGAACGGGGGACGCGGTAGTAGCCATCAAACTCTCTCATCAAACTTTCGTAGGCAGTGGGTCAGATAGAAAACAGCGGCGCCTAGGGGGCGCTGTCGATAAGTCCGTAATGCTTGAGCTTCTTGCGCAGGGTGCCGCGGTTCAACCCCAGCACCTGGGCGGCGCGGGTCTGGTTGCCGTGAGTATACTCCAGCACGGCGGCCAGCAGCGGCGTTTCCACCTCGGCCATGACCATGGCGTAAAGGTCGCTGGTTTCACCGCCGTCAAGGTGTTCAAAGTAGCGCCGCATGGAAGCCTCCACGGCGTCGCGCAGCGGCTTGGGCGGCGCCTCTGGCGGCGTGCTGCCGAGCGCAGCGGCGTCCGGGTGAGCGGGCATCGGGTTGCGATCCGTCATGCGGCGTGGCCTCCTTTGGCTGACAGGCGCGCGGCGGCATCCGGCACCGTGAAAGTGTCCATCCAGTCAAACTGCGTCGCCGGGGTCTCCAGGGCGTTGAACTGCTTTTTCAGGGCGCGCTGCTGCTCCGGCGTAAAGCGCGTATCGGCGGCGAGGTACCAGCCCAGGTGCTTGCGCGCGATGCGCACGCCCATATAGTCGCCGTAAAATTCGTGCAGCGCGGCCAGGTGTTCGCCCAGCACCCGGGCGCGTTCGCCGAGCGTGGGGGCGGCCATCGGCGTGCCGTGATCAAGATAGCGGTTGATCTGCTGGAATATCCACGGGTTGCCCTGGGCGCCGCGGCCGATCATCAGCGCGTCGGCCCGAGTATACGCCAGCACCCGGGCGGCTTTTTCGGGGGTGTCGATATCGCCGTTGGCAAATACCGGCAGCCCCACCCGGGACTTCACCGCGGCGATGGTGTCGTATTCGGCCTCTCCGGCGTAGCGCTGCTGGCGGTGGCGGCCGTGTACGGCAAGCGCCTGGATGCCGGCGTCTTCGGCGATGCCGGCCACGCGCACGGCGTTGTTGCTGTCGGCGCACCAGCCGGTGCGGATTTTCAGCGTCACCGGGATGTCGACCGCAGCGACCACGGCGTTGACGATCTCCGCCACCAGCCGCTCGTCGCGCATCAGAGCCGAGCCCGCGGCCTTGTTGCAGACTTTTTTCGCCGGGCAGCCCATGTTGATGTCGATGACTTCGGCGCCCAGCTCGGCGTTCAGGCGGGCGGCCTCGGCGAGCATGTCGGCGTCGCCGCCGGCAATCTGCACTACCCGAGGCGCGGGCTCGCCGCGGTGATCCATGCGCTGGCGGGATTTGCGCGTGTTCCAAAGCGATGGATCGGAGGTGACCATTTCCCCAACCACCCAGCCGGCGCCCAGCCGCCGGCACAGCTGGCGGAAGGGGCGGTCGGTAACGCCGGCCATGGGCGCCAGTATCGCGCGGTTGGGCAGCGTATAGGGGCCAATGGCAACGGCGGAAGTGGGTGATGTCATAGCGTCAGTCCGGGCGTTAATGCGGGCGCGTGCCGGTCAGGCGCACCCAGCCTTCGCGGTGCGCCGGCTCGTCCATGATAAGCCCACGGGCCCGGTAGGCGTCGAGCACTTCGTCGGCCTGGTGCTCAAGGATCCCGGAAAGCGCGAGCCGCCCGCCGGGGGCCACGCGCCCGGCAATGGCCGGGGCCAGCTCCACCAGCGGGCCGGCAAGGATATTGGCCACCACCAGGGGGTAGCCGGCCTCGGGGTGCTGACGGTCGAGCTCTTCGGGGTAGTAAAGCGCCAGGTCGTCGTGGCTGACGGCGTTGCGTTCGGCGTTGTCACGGCTGGCCTGGAGCGCCTGGGGATCGATATCGGTGCCCGTCGCGTGACGCGCGCCGAGCCTGAGCGCGGCGATGGCCAGAATCCCCGAGCCGCAGCCCACGTCCAGCACCTGGGTGCCGGCAAGCTCGCCGTTGACGGCCAGCTCATCCAGCCAGGCCAGGCACAGCGCCGTGGTGGGGTGAGTGCCGGTGCCGAAGGCAAGGCCGGGGTCGAGGACCAGGTTGATCGCATCCGGCGCCGGCGGTTCGTGCCAGCTGGGCACGATCCACAGCCGCTCGCCCATCTTGAGCGGCTCGAAGGCGTCCATCCATTCGCGCTCCCAGTCGCGGTCGGCCACCAGCTCGTAGTCGATCGCGGGGCAGGGCTCGCCGGGCAGCCGTTCGGCCCAGGCGGCGTGAATGCGCTCGAGCATCTCGCCGACGCCTTCCAGGTCGTCATAAAGGCCGATGAGCACGGTGTCCTGCCATAGCGGCGTGGTGCCGCGCTCGGGTTCGAAGACCGGGTCGTCGTCGGCGTCCTGCAGGCTGATGGCGGTAGCGCCCTCGTCGAGCAGCAGGTCTTCGAGCTGTTCGGCGTGTTCCGGGGGGACGTGGGCTTTGAGCTGTAGCCAGGGCATGGGGTCTGTCTCCGCACGGCGGGGAAAAACGCGGGGCAGCCGGCAGCTGCCCCGCGGCGTGTGCTACCCGGCCGGGCGTCAGGATTCCAGCTTTTTTTCCAGGTAGTGGATGGTCACTTCGCCCTGGCGGAAGTAGCTGTCGCGCACCAGATCCTTGTGCAGGTCGATATTGGTCTTGATGCCTTCCACCAGCAGCTCGTCCAGGCCGTTGCGCATCCGCGTCAGGGCAATGTCGCGATCTTCGCCCCAGGTGATCAGCTTGCCGATCAGCGAGTCGTAGTGGGGCGGAACGGTGTAGCCGGTGTACATGTGCGAATCCATGCGCACGCCAAGGCCGCCCGGCGGGTGATAAAGCGTGACCCGGCCCGGCGAGGGCATGAAGGTGCGGGCGTCTTCGGCGTTGATGCGGCACTCGAAGGCGTGGCCGCTGAGCTTGACGTCGTCCTGGGTGATGGAGAGCGGCCAGCCCGAGGCGATGCGCAGCTGCTCCTTGACGATATCCACCCCGGTGACCATTTCCGTGACCGGATGCTCGACCTGTACTCGGGTGTTCATCTCGATAAAGAAGAACTCGCCGTCTTCGTAGAGAAACTCGAAGGTGCCGGCGCCGCGGTAGTTGATGTCGATACAGGCGTCGCGGCAGGCGTTGAGCACTTTTTCCCGGGCCGCGGGGTCGATGCCCGGCGCCGGGGCCTCTTCGAGCACCTTCTGGTGGCGGCGCTGCAGCGAGCAGTCGCGGTCATAGAGGTGGATGGCGTTGCCCTGGCCGTCGGCCAGCACCTGCACTTCGACGTGGCGCGGCTTCTCGAGGAATTTCTCCATGTACACCGTGCCGTCGCCGAACGCCGAGTGCGCCTCGGTGCGGGTGATGCTGATGGCCGAGAGCAGGTAGCCTTCGGTGTGCACCACGCGCATGCCGCGCCCGCCGCCGCCGGAGGAGGCCTTGATGATGACCGGATAGCCGATGCGCCGGGCGGCGGCCAGGTTGGCATCGTCGTCGTCGTCAAGCGGCCCGTTGGAGCCGGGCACGGTGGGCACGCCGGCTGCCTTCATCGCCTTGATGGCGCTGACCTTGTCGCCCATCAGGCGGATGGTCTCCGCCCGCGGGCCGATGAACCGGAAGCCCGAGCGCTCGACCTGCTCGGCAAAGTCGGCGTTTTCCGAAAGAAAGCCGTAGCCGGGATGAATGGCGCTTGCGTCGGTGACTTCGGCGGCGCTGATAAGCGCGGGAATATGCAGATACGACTGGGCCGACGGCGCCGGGCCAATGCAGACGACCTCGTCGGCCAGGCGCACGTGCATGAGCTCGCGGTCGGCCTGGGAGTGCACCGCGACCGTCTTGATGCCCAGCTCCTTGCACGCGCGCAGGATGCGCAGGGCGATTTCGCCGCGGTTGGCGATCAGTACCTTGTCCAGCATGGGAGGATCCACCCGTGTCAAAAATGAAAGATCAGGCGATGACGACCATGGGCTGATCGAACTCTACCGGCTCGCCGTCTTCCACCAGAACGGCTTCGACCACGCCGTCACGGTCGGCTTCGATCTGGTTCATCATCTTCATGGCTTCGACGATGCACACGGTTTCACCTTTCTTCACGCTGGCGCCGACTTCGACAAAGGGCGTGGCACCCGGGGCCGGGCTGCGGTAGAAGGTGCCGACCATGGGCGAGCTTACTGCCTCACCGCGATAGGCCGGCGCCGCCGGGGCTTCTTCCGGTGCCGGCGTGGCGGTGCCGGGAGCGGCGGGGTCGGGTGCCTGGGTCGGGTACGGGTGGGGCGCAAACTGAGCCATGGGCTGGGGCGCGCAGGGGGTGCCGTTGGGGTGGCGGCTGATGCGTACCGACTCTTCGCCTTCCTGAATCTCGATCTCGCTGATGTTGGACTCTTCCAGCAGCTCGATCAGTTTTTTGACTTTACGAATATCCATGAGGGGGTCCCATACTCATTGAAAGTGAAAACGACAAAAGGCATAAGCGACACAGCGTCCGGACAGTGCCGGCGCGCGAAAGTGCAGCGCCCAGGCAAACGGACATGACGGACGGCGGCGTTTAAGTAGCGCCTTCAGGGCGCGCTCAAACGGCGCAGCACGCACGCCTGGCGGGCGTTTCATGCCGCAGTAAACCTGAAAGAAAAATCCCGAGAACGCGGCACGTTAGTGAACGTTGCGGCTCTATTGGCGCCCCGAACCGTGCACCGGGCTCGCGTGCAGGCGAAGTTTGCCGAAAAAAAGGCAGCCTGTCTAGCGCTGCCTGGGTGCCGCCAGGGCTATCGCCATTGGATATGTCCGAGGAGCCGGGGACAGGTCGAAGAGGGGGTTCTACGCCAGGGGTGGCGTAGGTAGCGTCCAGGGATGGATTCACAGCGCCCCCTCGCAGACCTGTTGACGGCTCAATCCGGCGATTGAGCTAACAGCGATAGCATAGGCCTGCAGGAGGGCAGGCTTAGCTGGCTCGGCTATCGAGCCACTGGCCGAGCTTTTCCAGGTGTCCGCTGAACTCGTCGGCGTTCACCTCGCCCTGGATGCGCGCCTGGGTAATTTCCTCGCCGTCGGCAAAGAACAGAAGGCTCGGCGGGCCGAAGAGGTCAAAGGCTTCCAGCAGCTCCCGGGTGCTGTCGTCGGTTTCAGTGACGTCGGCCTGGATCAGCGTGTAGTCGGCAAGCGCGCCTGCGACCCTGGGGTCGGGGTACACCTCGCGCTCCATAACCTTGCACGAGATGCACCACTCGGCGGTGAAGTCGACAAACGCTGGCTCTCCCTTGGCCGCGGCGTCGTCAAGCGCGTCGTCGAGCCCCGCGAGAGTATCCACCCGGGTGAACTGGGGCTCGGCTGCCGTCGCCGGCGCACCGCCGCCAGCACTCATCTGTTGGGTGCCCTGCAGCGGACGCAGCGGGTTTTTATTGCCCTGGGCGGCGCCCAGCAGCAGCGCGATGCCCCAGGCCAGCAGCAGAATGCCCAGGGCCTGGCGCGCCCGGCCCCAGCCTTGGGGCTGGTTGAACTGCAGCGCCCCCAGCGCCAGCGCCGAGCCCACGGCCAGCGCCGCCCACAGCATCAGCGCAATGGGCGCTGCCACCAGCCGTTCGATCATCCACACGGCGACCCCCAGCAGCAGCAGGCCGAAGGCAATCTTGACGCCGTTCATCCAGGCGCCGGAGCGCGGCAGCAGCGTGGCGCCAAAGGTGCCCGCGAGCAGCAGCGGCAGGCCCATGCCGAGCCCCAGGGCAAACAGCACCATCCCGCCGAGCACGCCGTCGCCGGTGGACGAAATGAATACCATGGCGCCGGCCAGCGGGGCGGTCACGCAGGGCGAGACCACCAGCACCGAGAGCGCCCCGGCCACGGCAATCCCCAGCGGGCCGCTCTGCTGGGCGCGGTTTTGCCAGGCGTCCACCTTGCCGGCAATGCGCGGTGACATGCGCAGCTCAAAGGCGCCGAACATGGCCAGCGCAAAGAGCGTGAACAGCACCGCAAAGGTGATCAGCACCGGCGCCGACTGCAGGTGCGCCTGGAGGTTGAGTCCGGCGCCGAATAGCCCCATCAGCACGCCGACCAGCGCATAGGTCAGCGCCATGCCCAGCACGTAGCTTGCCGAGAGCACGAAGGCCCGGGGGCGGGTGGGGTTCTGGCCGACGATGATCGACGACATGATCGGCAGCATGGGCAGCACGCAGGGCGTGAACGTAAGCCCCAGCCCGGCGAGGAAGAAAAGGCCCAGCGCCAGCGGCAGGCTAGCCTCGTCGAGCAGGGTGGCAAAGCGGCGGTCTTCGCTTTGCGGGCCGCTGAACCCGGCATCCGCGGCGTCGTCTTTGGCAATATCGGACGCCGGGGTCTCTTCACTATCCGCGGCTTCGTTAGCCGGCGCTTCGCTATCCGGGAAAGAAGCGGCGTCACTGGCTACCGGTGACGCTTCGCCGCCAGGGGAAGCCTCATCGATGGGCGAGGCCTGGTCGCTGGCAGCGGCTTCGCCGGCATCGACAAAGGCTGCCGGGGTCGCGGTCTCGGCGGCTTCGAGGGTCATGCGCTCGGGCGGGTAGCAAAGCCCGGCGTCGGCGCAGCCCTGAAACGTCAGCTCGACGTCAAAGGGGCCGTTATACGCCTCTTCCAGGGGCGCCTCGAATACCACGGTGTCGCGGAAGGTGTAGACATCGCCGAGGTATTCGTCGGTGATGAAGGTGCCCGGCGGAAGCTCGGGCTCGCCGAGGCTGACGTCCAGGGACTGGCTCTCGACGGCGAACTGGTGGCGGTAGAGGTAGTAGTCTTCGGCGGCTTCGACGCCGATATACAGGGTGTCGCCGTCGTGCCAGGCGCTGGGCTGAAAGGCCTCGCGCACGGGCAGGAAATCACTCTGGTCATCGCCGGAGAGCCACTGGGCCTGGGCGAGCCCCGGGGGTAGCAAGACGAGCAGCGCAGCAGCCAGAAGCCAGAGGGCTTGGCAGCGCCGCAGCGCGGCGGGCAGGCGGAAATGGAATAGCACGGAATTGTCCTTAGTGGCTGAAAATAGTGGCTGAGAATTCAAAAGCGTTAATGCGCGATCGGCCTTGCCGTCTTCATAACGCGTTAACCTTCGCCGTAAACGCAAACGGGCCGCCCGAAGGCGACCCGTTTGCTGATGAGGCACAAGCGACCGTCAGGCTGTCTGATACGCATCGGCGGCTTTTTCGATGGCCTTGCGTGCGGCGTCGGCGTTGTCCCAGGACTCGACCTTGACCCACTTGCCCTTTTCCAGGTCCTTGTAGTTTTCAAAGAAATGGGCGATTTGCTGGCGCAGAAGCTCGGGTAGATCGGTAACTTCGTTGACATCGTTGTAAAGCACGCACAGTTTGGCGTGGGGCACGCACACGAGCTTGGCGTCCTCACCGGCTTCGTCGGTCATGTTGAGCACGCCCACCGGCCGGGCGCGGATGATGCTGCCGGGAGCCACCGGGTGCGGCGTGACCACCAGGGCATCGAGGGCGTCGCCGTCGTCGGCCAGGGTACGCGGGACGTAACCGTAGTTGGCCGGGTAGAACATCGGCGTGGCCAGGAAGCGGTCAACCATCAGCGCGCCCATGTCTTCGTCGATCTCGTATTTGACCGGCGTGTGATTGGCCGGGACCTCAATGGCCACGTAGATGTCGTTGGGCAGCGCCTTGCCGGCGGGAATGTTGTCAAAGTTCATCGTGGGCTCCTTGGGGCATGTACGTGTTGCAAATCGTCAGGGCAGGGTAGGGCAGGACAGCACAGCTGATGCCGGACATGCTGGAGCCGGATTATACGAACAAGGCGAAAGGATTACCAATGCGATAAAAAACGCCCTGGGCCGACTTGGCAAGCGCCCGCCGTATGCAATAAGTCGCATGGTGGGGCGCGGCGTGCGGCGTGTATGATTTCCGCCTGTTTACGCTTACCGCACAGGGCTTTGCCGGCCACAGCGGAGTCGGGAAGACAAAGCCGGGAGGAAACGTGGCACACGCACAGTTGCTTATCAGTTACGGCCAGGCGCTGGTGGCGCCCGCCCCGCGTCACCCGCGCAGCTCGATGGCGGTATATCTGCCGGAAAGGCCGCTGATGCACGCCAAGGGCGGCTGTGCGGTGATCGGCGACTCGGTATCGTCCGGCGCTCATGCAAGCCAGGCGGCAGACCTTGGCGTGCGGGCCTTCGTCGCGGATTACTTTTCCACGCCCGACCACTGGACCGTCAAAACCTCGGCCACTCGGGTGCTCCACGCGCTGAACGGCTGGTGCCACGGCCAGAGCCGCCAGTCGGAGGCCGAAAGCTTCGTCGCCTCCCTGTCGGCGCTGGTGTTCCGACGGCAAAGTGCCCACCTGTTTCACATTGGCGATACCCTGGTGTTTCGCCTGCGCGGCGCGGAGTTCGAGCAGCTCAGCGCCGAGCATGTGACCGCCCTGGGCGGCTATCGCTATCCGTCCCGGGCGCTGGGCATGGATAACAGCGTAGACATCGACTACGCCCGGTTTCCGCTCAAGCAGGGCGATATTTTCCTCTTCACCACCCGGGCGGCGGTGGGGACGCTGCTGCCCTCTGACTACGTGCGGCTGATACGCAAGGATGCAAGCGACCTTAACGCCGCCTGCGACCGTCTGGTGGCCGAGGCCACTGCCCGGGCCCGGGAGCGCGGCTACGCCGTGGCCCCGTTCTGCTTTCAGCTGGCGCGCATCGACGAGCTGCCCGAAGGGCAAAGCGACGACCCCGGCCAGCTGTACGGCGACCTGCCGATCCCGCCGGAGCTTTCGCCGGGGGATCGGCTGGACGGGCTGGAAGTCACCGAGGTACTGGCGCGCACCGCCCAGTCCCGGGTGTATCGCGTGCAGGACGTGCACACCGGGGCCGAGATCGTGATGAAGGCGCCAAGCCCCGAGCTTTCCCTGCGCAACGCCTACCTGGAGCACTTTCTGCTGCAGCAGTGGGTGGTAGAGCGGGTGTCGTCGCCGTTTGTGGTGCGGGTGGTTGAGCCCTCGCGGCCGCGCCACTATCTGTACTATCTGCTGTCGAGCATACGCGGCGAGACCCTGCGCGAGTGGGCCGAGTGCCACCCCCAGGCAACGCTTGCCCAGCGGCTGGAAATGGCCGGCCAGCTGGGCCATGCGATACAGGCGCTCCACCACCGCGGAGTGCTGCACCAGCAGATCAACCCGGACAACGTGCTGGTCGACGAGCACGGCAAGGTGGTGCTCACCGACTTCAGCGCCTGCCACTTGCGCGATACCGATGGCCACCGCCAGTCCGGCGAAATCCTCCGGCCCATCGGCTTTACCCCGCACACCGCGCCGGAATATGCCCTGGGCGATACCGTCGGTCAGCGCAGCGACCAGTACGGCTACGCCTCTACGGTCTACTGGCTGCTGTGCGGCCAGCTGCCGTATCGGCTGACGCCGGACCGGCTGTGTAACCATACTGATCTGGAAGCGCTCAGCTACCGCAGCGCGCGCAGCGCCAATCCCGAGATCACCCCGGCGCTGGACGATACCCTGCGCCGGGCTCTGGATCCCCAGCGCGCGCTGCGTTTTCGCCGCCTCTCGGAGCTGGTGCACGCGCTACAAATACGCCGCCACCTGTCCCCCCCGGACGCCGCCCAGCGCGCCGACGCCCGGCGCTTCTGGCAGGGCGTAGCGGGTATTCTGCTGTTGCTGCTGGTGCTGTCCTGGATACTGCGGTAGGGGCTGCCGCGATGATGGGGGAAGACTTCTATTCCTCTACCGTCATCGCGAGGAGCGCAGCGACGTGGCGATCTCGTATGTGCGGTGGCGCTTTTCCCCTCTCCTGTCATCGCGAGGAGCGCAGCGACGTGGCGATCTCGTATGTGCGGTGGCGCTTTTCCCCTCTCCTGTCATCGCGAGGAGCGCAGCGACGTGGCGATCTCGTATGTGCGGTGGCGCTTTTTCCCTCTCCTGTCATCGCGAGGAGCGCAGCGACGTGGCGATCTCCTGCCGTGCCGGTAGCAACAAACCCCGAGATTGCTTCGCTGCACTCGCAACGACATAGAGGGAATGTGCGGGAAGCGTGGCACTGACTCTCGCTACTCGTCACCGCGAGCGAAGCGTGGCGGTCTCCTTACTGCGCCGTTAGCAAGTAAACCCGAGATTGCTTCGCTGCGTTTACACTCGCCCTTTGGGTGCTCGCAACGACGTAAGAAGTGAAGCGTTCTTACAGCGTAAACTCCGGCAAACGCTTTTCCACTTTCGCAAGCTTGGGCTTGGCGACCACGGGCAGGCCGTTGTCAAACGGGGGGAAGTCCTCGCCCTGGATCAGCGGCGAGAGATACTCCCGGCAGGCCTGGGTGATGCCAAAGCCGTTCTCGCTGATGAAGTCCCGGGGCATGAAGGTTTCCCGGTTGGCCACCTCGGAGAGCGGTGCGAAAATCACGTCCCACTGGTAGGGCGCCTGGGCGGTGCGGCGGATCGCCGGCATCATCGCGTTCTTGCCCGCCAGCGCCAGCGTGACCGCCTCGCGGCCCACGGCGTAGGCCTGCTCGACGTCGGTTTTGGACGCCAGGTGGCGGGCGGCGCGCTGGAGGTAGTCGGCCACGGCCCAGTGGTACTTGTAGCCCAGGTCCTGCTTGACCATGCCCGCTACCGTCGGCGCCACGCCGCCGAGCTGGCGATGGCCGAAGGCGTCGGTGTTGCCGGCATCGGCAAGGAAGGTGCCGTCTGCGTAGCGTGCGCCTTCGGAAACCACCATCACGCAGTAGCCGTATTCCTTGACGCAGTCGTCGATCCTGGCCATCACCGCTTCGCGGTCAAAGGCGATCTCGGGGAAGATGATCACGTGGGGCGGCTCGCCTTCGCCCTGGCCGGCAAGCCCGCCGGCGGCGGCGATCCAGCCGGCGTGGCGGCCCATGACCTCGAGCACGAACACCTTGGTCGAGGTGGCGCACATTGAGGCAATATCCAGCGACGCTTCAAGGGTCGAGGTGGCGATGTACTTGGCCACGCTGCCAAAGCCCGGCGAGCAGTCGGTGATCGGCAGGTCGTTGTCCACGGTCTTGGGCACGTGGATGGCGGTGAGCGGGTAGCCCATCTTCTCGGAGAGCTGGGACATCTTGAGGCAGGTATCGGCGCTGTCGCCGCCGCCGTTATAGAAGAAGTAGCGGATGTCGTGGGCCTTGAACACCTCGATCAGCCGCTCGTACTGGGCGCGGTGGGTGTCGATGTCCTTGAGCTTGTAGCGGCAGGAGCCAAACGCGCCGCCCGGGGTGTGGCGCAGCGCGGCAATGGTCGCGTCGCTTTCCTGGCTGACGTCGATCAGGTCTTCGGTCAGCGCGCCGATGATGCCGTTACGTCCGGCGTAGACCTTGCCGATGTGCTCCGGCGCTTCGCGGCAGGCTTCGATCACGCCGCAGGCGCTGGCGTTGATGACGGCGGTGACGCCTCCGGACTGGGCATAAAAAGCGTTGTGCTGGGCCATGGAAACGATGTGACTCCTGAAGCGGGACGAAAAAACGCCGGGGGCGGCAAGGCGCCCCGGGGATAGCGACATTAACGGGGGCGGATTTTAGCGCAAAGCGCCGGTGGCTGCATCCGCCCGGCGGGCTCAGTCGGCGCTGTCTTTGTCCATCGCCTGTTCCTGCTGGGCCAGCCGCCAGCCGCCCAGGTCCTTGTAGCGGTTGACCATGGCGCAGAATAGCTCAGCGGTGCGCTCGGTGTCGTAGCGCGCCGAGTGCGCGGCCTTGCTGTCAAATTCGATGCCCGCCGCGCGGCAGGCCCGGGCGAGCACCGTCTGGCCGTAGACCAGCCCGGCAAGCGAGGCGGTATCAAAGCTCGAAAAGGGGTGGAAGGGGTTGCGCTTGATGCCGCAGCGGTTGACCGCGGCGTTCAAAAAGCCGTGGTCGAAGGCAGCGTTGTGGCCCACCAGAATCGCCCGAGTGCAGCCGTGCGACTTGATCGACTTGCGGATCGGGCGAAAAATCTCGCCCAGCGCCTCGCTCTCTTCCATGGCCACCTGCTGGCGCAGCGGGTCGTCGAGCCGGATGCCGGTAAAGTCCAGCGCCGCCTGCTCCACGTTGGCCCCGGTAAAGGGGCGAATGTGATGGGCGTAGGTGGCATCGGGCAAAAGGTTGCCGTCCGCATCCATGGTGAGCGTTACCGCCGCGATTTCCAGCAGCGCATCGCCAGCGGCGTCAAAGCCGCCGGTTTCCAGGTCGACCACGACCGGCAAATAACTGCGAAAACGCCGGGACATCAAATCGCGAGCAATGGCCTCGCTCATGCAGCACTCCTGATTGGCAGATGGGTAGCGGTTGAATAGAAGGGGTGAGTAGCAAATGACACGGGCCGCAAACCGGTGGCGGTGGCGGATCGAAACAGGCCGATTCTAGCAGCTTTTACCCGGCGCTTTATACGCAGCGCCTTATGCGGTATTCGTTGGCGGCCCGGGGCGCTATACTTGGCGTTTGTTTTCATCCGCCGCCGGTGCCCCCGGGCGTCGGCGGGACCTTTCAACGAGGAGCAGAGTATGTCCGATGTCAACAAGGTAGTGCTGGCCTATTCCGGCGGCCTGGACACGTCCGTTATCGTCAAATGGCTGCAGGAAACCTACGGCTGCGAGGTGGTCACCTTTACCGCTGATATCGGCCAGGGCGAAGAAGTTGAGCCGGCCCGGGAAAAGGCCAAAGCGCTTGGGATCAAGGAAATCTACATCGAAGACCTGCGCGAAGAGTTCGTTCGCGACTACGTCTACCCCATGTTTCGCGCCAACACCGTCTACGAAGGCGAGTATCTGCTCGGCACCTCCATCGCCCGCCCGCTGATCGCCAAGCGGCTGGTCGAGATCGCCAACGAGACCGGCGCCGACGCCATTTCCCACGGCGCCACGGGCAAGGGCAACGATCAGGTGCGCTTTGAGCTTGGCGCCTACGCCCTGAAGCCCGGCGTTCAGGTCATCGCCCCCTGGCGCGAGTGGGATCTGAACTCTCGCGAGAAGCTCATGGCCTACTGCGAAGAGCATCAAATTCCGGTGGATTTCTCCGGCCAGAAGAAAAAGTCGCCGTACTCCATGGACGCCAACCTTTTGCACATCTCCTACGAGGGCGGCATTCTTGAAGACCCCTGGGCCGAGGCCGAGGAAGACATGTGGCGCTGGAGCGTGTCCCCCGAGGCGGCGCCGGACACCCCGACCTACATCGAGCTGACCTATGATCAGGGTGACATCGTCGCTATCGACGGCGAGTCGCTGCGTCCCCACGAAGTGCTGTCCAGGCTCAACAAGCTCGGCGGCGACAACGGCATCGGCCGGCTCGATATCGTCGAGAACCGCTACGTGGGCATGAAGTCCCGGGGCTGCTACGAAACTCCCGGCGGCACCATCATGCTAAGCGCCCACCGCGCCATGGAGTCGCTGACCCTGGACCGCGAAGAGGCGCACATGAAAGACCAGCTGATGCCCAAGTACGCCGAAGTGGTCTACAACGGCTACTGGTGGAGCCCGGAGCGCCGCATGCTTCAGGCGGCCATCGACGAAACCCAGGGCAACGTCTCCGGCGTGGTGCGCATGAAGCTCTACAAGGGCAGCGCCACCGTGGTGGGCCGCAAGTCCGACGACTCGCTGTTCGACGAGTCCATTGCTACCTTTGAAGACGACGCTGGCGCCTACGACCAGAAAGACGCCGAAGGCTTTATCAAGCTCAACGCCCTGCGCCTGCGCATCGCCGCCGGCAAGGGCCGCAAGCAGGACTAAGCCGCGCCCGCCGGAACCCGGCGATGCCATGACGAGCGCTGCCTGAAGCTGAGCAGGCGGGAGAAAACCATGCTGAAAAAACTGTTTTCCGGCCTGTTCGGAAGCGCCGGGCACGCCGAGCAGGATCGCGGCCCGGCGCCCGCCGCGCCGGTGGAGTACCGGGGCTACCGCATTATTTCCCGGCCCGGGGTCGAGGACGGCCGCTTTCGCGTCAGCGGCGTGATCCAGCTGCCCCGGGAGGAGGGCGAGGTGCTCGAGCACCGCTTCGAGCGCTCCGACGTGCTGCCCGACCGCGAGGCCTGCGATGCCATGATGGTGAGCAAGGCGCAGCGCTTTATCGACGAAACCGGCGAGGCCATGTTCGGCACCGACCCTCGCCGTGACCCTCGCCACGACGCCGGCGACGACGCCGACGATCAGTGAGCGTCGGGCGCCTCGGGTAGCGCCTCGTCGGCGGCGCCGGGCAGCTCCAGGGTCAGGCAGGCGCCGCCCAGCTGCCGGCTTTCGTTGGCCCACAGCCGGCCGCCCAGATGGGCAATGATCCCCCGACTGATGGCGAGCCCCAGCCCGCTGCCCCGGGGCCGGCCAAGCTCGCCGCCGTCGCGCTCAAGCTGGTGGAACTTGTCGAACACCCGCTCGCGCTCCCCGAGGCTGATGCCCGGGCCGTTGTCTTCCACGCTCAGGCGGAAGCGGTCCTTGTGCGGCGCCAGGCGGATCAGCACCCGAGGAGCGCTGCCGTCGGCAAACTTGCCGGCGTTATCCAACAGGTTGATGATCACCTGCTCCAGCCGGTCGGCATCCCCGGTAACCATGGCCGGGCCGCCGTCCAGCTCCACCGTCAGCGCGATGCCCTGTTCGCGGTGCAGATGGGCGACGGCGTCCACGCTGCGCCGGGCGAGCAGGGCGAGGTCGAGCCGTTCGGGGTTCAGCGTCAGCCGCCCGCTTTCCAGCCGGGCAAGATCGAGGATTTCTTCTATCAGGCGCGACAGCCGCTGGCTTTCGTGGACGATAACGCCGAGAAAGTGGCGGCGCTTGTCGGCGTCCATGGCGTCCCCGTCGTTGAGGATTTCGGCGAAGGCGCGGATCGAGGTCAGCGGGGTGCGCAGCTCGTGGCTGACCATGGCGATGAACTCGTCCTTCAGTCGGTCGAGCTCGCGCAGGCGGGCGTTGGCCCGGCGCAGAGCGGCGCTGGCGCGTTCGAGCTCGGCGGACTTCTGCTCCAGCCGGCGGTTGTACTCCAGCGCCTGGGAGGTGGTGTCGAGAATGCTGAGAATGGACGCCATATCCAGCGCTTCGCCGCGCACCACGGAGTTGATCAGCACCCGGGCCGAGGCGTTGCCAAGCGAGCCGGCCAGCGCCTGCTCGGCGCGGGTGATCAGCCGGTGCGAGGCTTCCCGGTCGTCGCCGGCGTGGCCGTCGCTTTCGTCGGCAAACACCCGGCGGATGGCGGCTTCGCCCAGGTAGCGACGCAGCAGCCCGCCAAGCTCGCCCTGGGTGGTTTGCCCCTGCCACAGCGAGGCGCTCGGCAGGTTGGGGTGCAGCGCCTCGGTAAACAGCGCCGCCTGGGTCTGCTCAAGCGCCGTGGGCCGGGTAAAGAGCGATACGCCGACGTAGAGCCCGACGTTGGCCAGCAGGCTCCAGAGTAGCCCGTGGCTGTAAATGTCCCAGCCGTCCAGGCCAAAGAGCGCGTAGGGGTTGAGCCAGCCAAGGCCCCAGGGACCCTGTTCGATCAGCGCGATGTCGATCCAGCCGGACTGGGCAAAGCCCGGCAGCAGCAGGGTATAGCCCCAGAGAAAAAAGCCGGCCACCAGCCCCCAAAGCGCCCCCGCCCGGGTGGCGCCGCGCCAATAAAGGCCGATCAGCAGCGCGGGGGCGAACTGCGCCGCCCCCACAAAGGAGACGAGCCCAATGGTCACCAGGGTGTAGGCGTCGCCGATCAGCGCGTGATAGACGTAGCCCAGCAGCAAAATCAGCACGATCGCCACCCGGCGAATGCCCAGCAGCCAGGCGGCAAGCCGGCCCGTGCCGCTCAGGTGCAGCCGGCCAAAGCGCAGCAGCAAAGGCATGATCAGCTGGTTGCTGACCATGGTCGACAGCGCAATGGTCTCGACGATCATCATCCCCGTGGCCGCGGAAAGCCCGCCGATGAACACCAGCAGCGGCAGCGCCTCGGCGCCCGTCGACAGCGGCAGAGTGAGCACGAAGCTGTCCGGGTCGGCGCCGTCGCCGCCCAGCAGCAGCCCCGCGAGGGCGATGGGCACCACGAACAGGTTGATCAGCAAAAGGTACAGCGGAAACACCCAGCTGGCGCGGTCGATGTGGGTTTCGTCGACGTTTTCCACCACCAGCACCTGAAACTGCCGCGGCAGGGTGAGAAACGCCAGCACCGCAAGGATCAGCACGCCCACCCAGCCGGTGGCGCCCCCGGGCACCTGCTCAAGCCCCAGCACTCGGGAGAGATCCGGCGTATCGGCCACCTGGCCGAGCAGGTCCATCGGGCCGTTGAACATCACAAACACCACGAAGATGCCCACGGCGAGAAACGCCACCAGTTTGACCAGCGACTCCAGCGCGATGGCCGCGACCATGCCTTCGTGGCGCTCGCTGGCGTCCAGGTGGCGGGTGCCGAAAAGGATGATGAATACCGCCAGCACCAGCGCCACCCAGAAGGACTTGTCGGCCCAGAAGTGCGCCTCCTCCACGGCCAGGTCCGCAGACCCGGGGTAGTTGATCAGCACCGCGTGGCTGACGGTAATGGCCTTGAGCTGCAGAGCGATGTAGGGGGTGCTGCTGATCAGCGCCATCAGCGCGACCACGGCCCCGAGCCTGGCGCTCTTGCCGTAGCGGGCGCTGATGAAGTCGGCAATCGAGGTGATCCGCTGGCGGGCGGCGATGCGCACCATCTTGCGGATGACAAAGGGCGCGGCGAGCATGGCAAGCGTCGGCCCCAGGTAAATCAGCAAAAAGTGCGGCCCCTGGGCCGAAGCGCGGCCGACGCTGCCGTAAAACGTCCAGGCGGTGCAGTACACCGCGATGGATAGCGCATACACCGTGGGCGAGCCGATGGCCGAGCGGCCGGTCTCGGCGCGCCGGTCGCCCCAGGCGGCCACCACAAACAGCACCGCCAGGTAGCCGAAGGCCACGGCGAGGATGAGAATGTCGTTGCGCACGGCCTAGCGCCGGCCTTTGGCGGGCGCCCTGCGGCTTTCCTGCAGCCAGGCGGCGAGGCCGATCACAAACGCCCAGGCGACAAACAGGTAGAGGAGCAGCCAGATGCCGGTGGCCGAGGGCAGTCGGTCGATGACCAGCAGCAGCGGCGGGCAGAACAGCACCGCGGCGGTCACGATCAGCGCAGTCAGGCGCTCGCTGCGGCGCGAACGATGGCGTAGCGGGGTGGTCATGGCGCGGTGGCATCCTCCGTGTCGATGGCGTTGGCCTGCAGGACCAGAAGCGCTTCCAGGGTGTCGATGCCGCGGGCTTCCAGGCGCGGCAGCAGAGAAAGCCACAGCGCCGCGGTGACCCGGGCATCGCCCAGCGCGGTGTGGCGAGTGCCGGGGGGAAAGGCGATGGCGTAGCGCGCGGCCAGGCTGTCCAGGTCGTGGCCGTCCAGGGCCTCGTCCAGCGCCCTTGAGATCAGCAGGGTATCCAGCACCGGCATGGTGAACTCGACGCCCCGGTGGCTGATGGCGAGCATGTCGAAAGAGGCGTTGTGCGCCAGCAGCACGGCGTCGCCGAGGTAGTCGCGAAAGCCGGTGAGCACTTCATCCAGGGGTGGGGCGTCGCTGACGTCGGCGTCGGTGATGCCGTGGATGGCGGTGCTTTCCGGAGAAATCGGCCGGCCGGGGTTGACCCGCTGGGCGAAGGTTTCGTCGGCCAGCACCCGGGCGTTGACGATGCGGCACGCCCCCAGGCTGACCACGGTATCGCCCTGGCGCAGGGCCAGGCCGGTGGTTTCGGTATCGAAGGCGACGATTTCCAGGCTGCGCAGGGCAAGGCCGGCCCGAGGCTCGTCCGGCGAGGGCAGCCCGGCAATGCCGAAGTCGTGAAACTCCGGGCGCGGCGGCACCGCTCGGGGCGGCGGGCCGACTCGGGCGACGGCGGGCAGCGGCAGGCGCAGGCGGGCGCGCTTGCCGTCGTCGTCGGCCAGGCTCCAGACCTCGCTGGCGTGCTGGCGCAGCACTTCGGCGGCGGTGGGCGCCAGCGGCAGGGAGTCCAGCGGCAGGCGCTGCCAGCGGGCAAGTTCACCGTCGGGGATGGCCCGGCCGTACCAGGTCAGGTCGAGATACACCTGCTTGTTGCCCAGGGTGATTTCGCCTTCGAAGCGCTCGCCGTCAAGGCCGCCGGTTTCCGGGCCGCCGGCAGGTTGGCGAGATGCAAGATGCCGGTGGGTTTCAAGATAGTGCAGCAGCGAGTCGATCAGCGCGATCAGCGCCGGGGCGTCGCCCTTGAACCAGGATGGCATGCCCAGCGGCGTGATCAGCCGGCGCTCAGGGTCGAGGCGCTCGTCCAGCGCCTGCCAGAAGTCGTTGGACCAGATGGGCGAGAGCTGCTCCCCTTCGCGTTGCATGTCATCGACGAGATGGCCCAGCCGGGCGATGCTTTCGCCCAGCGCCGGGCCGTCTTCGTCGATGGCCCCGGCCAGCCGCTGGCGCAGGGGGCTTTCGGCGGTGCCCAGGGCCTTGAGCGCGTCGGCGGCGCCGGTAAGGCTTGCCGCCCGGCGGCGCAGGTCGCCAAGCCCGGCGGCAAGCTCGGCGCGCACGCCCATTTCGGTGCGCCAGGCGTGGGTGGCGTCCTGCAGGGTGACCAGACTTTCGCCGTCGCTTTGCACCACCCGGCGCAGGGCGGCCTTGAGCCAGCGCTCGCCGCAGGGGATCAGCAGCTCCCTTGGCGTGCCGTCGTCGGGCAGCCGGTCGAGGGTGCTTTGCAGGCTCGCCGCCGGCAGCAGCGCGTCCAGCCGCTTGCCAAGCCCCGGCGCCGGGTCGCCGTCGAAAAAGCGCTCGGCGGCGGCGTTGAACAGCAGAATACGACGGTGGCGGTCGCACAGCAGCAGCGGCGTGTGCAGGGTTTGCAGCAGCGCTTCCAGCCGCTGGCGGGTGCCCGCGGCCTCCCGAGCGCCTTCGTCCCGGGCGCCGGCCAGGCGCGCGCGATCGGCGCGCCAGCCTTCCCGCACCCGGGCAAGGTCCGGCCCCAGCCCGGTCAGCCAGCCTTCGGGCGGGCGCTCGTCGTGGGCGTCGGGGCTTGCCACCAGCCGCGCCAGCTGGGCCTGGAGGTGGCGCAGCGGGGTGAACAGCATGCGCTCGAGCGCGAGCCCCAGCAGCAGGATGGTCGCCCCGCCGGAGAAACACCCCAGCCACAGCGCGGCGCGCTCCCAGCCGCCCACGCCCAGCCGGCTGTCCAGCCAGGCGGCGAACAGCGTGCCGCCGGCGAGGCTGACGCCGCTGAGCAGAAGCCACAGGCCCACCAGCCGCTGGCGCTTGGGCAGCCCGCGGCGCTTACGGCGCGTCATGGTTGGCCTCGGCCAGCAGCGCGGTGACCTTATCGACCAGCGCCCGGGTGGAAAACGGCTTGGTAACGTAGTCGTCGGCGCCCAGCGCCATGCCCTTTTCGCGCTCGACCTCGCGGCCGTGGGCGGTGAGCATGATGATCGGAAGCTTGCGGGTGGCGTCGTCGGCGCGCAGCCTTTCGAGCACGTCAAACCCGCTGATGCCGGGCAGGCTGATATCGAGCAGCAAAAGGTCCGGCGGGCCAGCGTCGATGTGGGCAAGCGCGCCTTCGCCGTCCTCGGCGGTGAGTACCTCAAAGCCCGCCTGCTGCATTAAAAACTCGAGCGAAAGCACGATGTTGGGTTCGTCGTCCACCACCAGTACCCGAGACATGGCGTTCTCCTGCGGCGTTCTTGTGTTGTTGTAAGGCCAGCGTGGCTGTAAGGCCAGTGTGGCTTAAGTTCCCGTGCTTACCGCAGTCTAGGCACCCGGGGCGCTAGCGGCCAAGGCGACCTTGGCCGAATACCGGGGAGGAAAAAATGAAGAGGGTGTTTACCAATATCAGGCTTACCAGGCCTCGCCAAAGGGCCGCAGATCGAGCTCGAAGGTCCAGGCGGAGCGCTGCTGCCGGGTAAGGAACCAGACACTATCGGCGATGGCATCCGCATTGAGAAAGAAGGTGTCGGGCTTGTCCGGCATCGCTTCCCGGGTGCGCGGCAGATCGATCACCCCGTCGATCACCACATAGGCGACGTGGATATTCTCGGGGCCGAGCTGGCGCGCCAGAGACTGCGTCAGGCTGCGCTGGGCCGCCTTGGCCGAGGCGAAGGGCGCGGTGCCGGCGCGCCCGCGCAGCGCAGCCGAGGCGCCGGTGACGACCAGACTCGCCTGATCGTGCTCGCGCAGCTGATCCAGTACCGCCTGGGTGGCCGCCAGCAGCCCATAGCAGTTGACCCGCCAGGTCGTCTCGAACTCATCCAGCGTCGTTTCGTCGGCGCGCTTGAATACGCCGGCGCCAGCGTTGTAGAGCAGTACCGAGACAGGGCCGAGCTCCTCGCGAATGCGGGCGAAGACCTCACTTGCTCGAACGCCATCGGTGGCGTCGTATTGGTAGGCATGGGTACCGGCGATGTCCTTCTCCCACTCCTTGAGCCTGTCGATATCCCGGGACAGCATGGCGACCTGGTAACCTTCCCGGGCGAAACGGCGTGTCAGTGCCAGGCCGTTGCCCGGACCGATACCGATAATGGCGCAGACTTGATTCATGGCCTTTCTCCCTTGACAAGACGTAGGGCAATCTGCACTGAGTGTAGGTGGCGCTCGGGCCGGGGGTCGAGGGGCTTGATTTCCGCCCGGCGCTGCAGCGCGATGGCAACCTCGTCATGGATGGCCTCTCGTCATGATACTCTCGCAGCAGAGTAAAAGGGACGACAGGAGAGCGCGAATGCCGAGAAGCAAATGGATATGGGGAGTGTGGAGCCTGGTGCTTTTAAGCTACCTGATTCCCTATACTCTGCTGACCCGGGTCCAGGCCTGGTACGGAAGCTTTCTCTTCTGGACCCTCGTCGGCCTGGCGGTGATCGCCCTCAACGTCGTTATCACCAAAGACTTCAAAGGAAAATAACAAGAGGTAATGGATGACCGCATCCCTTATCTGGTGGTCGGTGGCGATCTATCTGATTATCGCCACCCTGATCGCCTGGCTGTCTCGGCAGAAGAAGCCTGCGGCGCGGATGTCGGGGTATTTTCTGGGCAATCGTCAGATGAGCGGCCTGGTGTCCGCGCTCAGCTACAGCGCCACCACCTACAGCGCCTTCATGATGGTCGGTCTGGCGGGGCTTACCTACGCCGGCGGTGTCGGCGCCCTGGGCTTCGAGATCATCTATTTCGCCGGGGTGTCGCTGGTGGCGGTTTTCGGGCCCCGATTCTGGGCCCTGGGCAAACGCTTCGGCTTCGTCACCCCCGGCGAAATGCTCGGTTACCGCTATGCCAACAGGCGCGTCGCCATGGTCATCGCCGTCTCGAACTGTATCTTCCTGATCCCCTACGCCGCGGTACAGCTCACCGGCGTCGGCTATCTGCTGCAGGGCACCACGGATGGCGCCATTTCCTATAACGTCGGCATACTCCTGGCCACGGCCATCGCCATCCTGTTTTCCTATATCGCGGGAATTCGCTCGGTGATGTGGACCGATTCCCTGCAGGCCATCATGATGATGCTGGCCTCAACCCTGGTGGTCTTCCTGGTGGTTCAGGGGCTTGGCGGCTTCCCGGCGCTGTTCGACAGGCTGGCCGCGGAACAGCCGCAAGCCCTGACGGTGCCCGGGAGCGGCCTGTTCAGCCTGACCACCTTTCTGGGGCTGACCCTTCCCTGGTTCTTCTTCAGCCTCTCCAACCCCCAGGTCAGCCAGCGGCTGTTCATGCCCGCCTCTCTCGGGGCGATGCGGCGCATGCTGCTGGGATTTCTGATTTTCGGCTTTATCTATACGCTTGTCTCGGTGCTCTGGGGCTTCTCGGCACTGGTCGCCTTTCCCGGGCTCGAGAATGCGGACCTGGCCGCGCCGAGGCTGCTTGGCTCCGACTACGTGCCGCACTGGCTTGGCGTGATCGTGCTGATCGCCATTATGGCCGCCGCTGTCTCAACCATCGATTCGATCATGCTGACCCTGTCTTCCATGCTTTCCCGGGATCTGTATGCCAATCTCAAGCCGGGCGTCAGCGAACGCCGGCAGCTGCGGGTGGGCAAGATCGTGGTTCCGCTGATTGCCCTGCTGGCGCTGGGCTTTGCGCAGCTGCAGCTGGATCTCATCGCGGTGCTCTCCGTGGCCGCCTCCTCCGGCCTGGTTGCCGTGGTTCCGGCGATGATCGGCGCTTTTTACTGGAAAGGCGGCACCGGCGCCGGCGCCCTGGCCAGCGTGATCGGTACGACGCTGTTCGTGCTGGCGCTCTATGCCACCGGCAACGCCCTGCTGGGGCTGCCCGCCGGCATCTGGGGAATTATCGTGGCAAGCGTGCTGTTTGTGGGCATTAGCCTGATGACGAAAGCGCCGGGGGAAAGGGCGGAAGAATGTCAGGCAGCCATGGACGAGGTGCTTGAAAAGCCGGTAGGTCGCGCCGCGCGGAGCGACGAAGACGGTTGATGTCCTCTTCCCGAAGGTCGGCGCGTTACGGCTCGGTTTTATCGGGGAAGTCGCAGAGGTCTTCGATGAGACAGCTGCCGCAGCGGGGCTTGCGCGCGATGCAGGTATAGCGGCCGTGCAAAATCAGCCAGTGGTGGGCGTCGCGCTTGAACTCGCGCGGCACGTGGCGCAAAAGCTTCTGCTCGACCTCCACCACGTTCTTGCCCGGGGCAATCCCGGTGCGGTTGGAGACGCGGAAGATGTGCGTGTCCACAGCGATGGTAGGCATGCCGAACGCCGTGTTGAGGATGACGTTGGCGGTCTTGCGCCCGACGCCGGGCAGCGCTTCCAGCGCCTGGCGGGTGCGGGGTACCTCGCCTGCGTGCTTGTCCACCAGCAGACGGCAGGTTTTCATCAGGTTCTCGGCCTTGGTGTTGTAAAGACCGATGGTCCTGATGTGCGCCTTCAGGCCGTCGATGCCCAGCGCGATGATCGCTTCCGGCGTATTGGCCGCCGGAAACAGCCGCGCGGTGGCCTTGTTGACGCCCACGTCGGTGGCTTGGGCGGACAGCAGCACCGCGGTTAAAAGCTCGAACGGCGTGGCCCAGTTGAGCTCGGTTTGCGGATGCGGGTTTTCCGCCCGCAGCCGGGCAAAGATCTCGTAGCGCTTCTGCGCGTTCATGGCTTGTTCCCTTCTTCTGGCACCGTCCTTTCTTTTGGCACTGTCCTTTCTTTTGGCTTAATCCCTTCTTCGCCGGCGGCGTTTTCCAGCGCTGCCTGCGCCTCGGCAAGCAGGCGCTGGGCCTCGGGCAGCTGTTCCCGGGCGGTGGCTTCGGCCTCTAAGTCCCGGCGGCGCAGCGCGCTTTCCAGCTGCTGCTCCACGCGCCTGAGCGCCTGTTCGGCGGCCCGGGCGGCGAGCTTTTTCTGGCGCAGCGCCGCAGCTTGAGACGCTTGGCCATCGGCAGCCGGGGCCTGACGCTTTTGCAGCCGCCGCCGGCGCCGCTCCTGACGTTTTTGCCGGGCGTCGCGCTCAAGACGCGCCTGGCGCGCCCGGTGGCGGTCGCGGCCAAGGGCGGCGCGGCGCTCGAGGTAGGCGTTTTGCTCCGCTTCGCTCTCCGCGGCCTGCCAGGCCGGGTGGGCGATCATGTCGATGCAGTCCACCGGGCAGGGGGCGACGCACAGCTCGCAGCCGGTGCATTCGTCGGTAATCACCGTGTGCATGCGCTTGGCCGCGCCGAGAATGGCGTCCACCGGGCAGGCGTCGATGCATTTGGTGCAGCCAATGCACTCGTCTTCGCGGATCACCGCGGCAAGCGGCGGCTGGGCCGGTTCGGCAAGCGTTTGCGGCGGCTGGCCGGTAAGCTCGACCAGCTGCTCAAGGGTCGCCTCGCCGCCCGGCGGGCAGCGGTTGACCGGCTCGCCCTCGGCGATGGCTTCGGCGTAGGGCAAGCAGCCGTCAAAGCCGCACTTGCCGCACTGGGTCTGCGGCAGCAGCGCATCGACGGCTTTGATCAGCGAGGCGTTGCGACTCATGGAGCGGCCGCTCAGGTAACGCGCTGGCCGGGCTCGGCGCCGTCGTCCGGCGAGAGCAGATAGATGCCCGCGTCGTTGGCCGACGCCAGCACCATGCCTTCGGACACCCCGAAGCGCATCTTGCGCGGCGCGAGGTTGGCGACCATGATCGTCAGCCGGCCCTCCAGCGCCTCCGGGGCGTAGGACGAGCGGATGCCGGAGAAGACGTTGCGGGTCTCGCCGCCGAGATCCAGGGTCAGCTGCAGGAGCTTATCGGCGCCCTTGACGTAGTTGGCGCTGGCAATCCGGGCAATGCGTAAATCGACTTTGCTGAAGTCGTCAAAGCTGATTTCCTCGGCGATGGGGTCGTCCACCAGCGGGCCTTTGGGGGCGTCCTTGAGCTTTTGCTCCGCGGCGAGGTCTTCCTTTGACGCTTCGAGCATGGCATCGATGCTTGAGCGCTCGATGCGCGTCATCAGCGGCTTGAATTTGTTGATATCGTGGTTGGCCAGCACCTCGTGGCGGCTCGCCCAGTCCAGGGTGTCGAGGTTGAGGAAGACGCGCGCCTCGCCGGCCATGGCCGGCACCACCGGGGCGAGATAGACCATTAGCTGGCGGAAGAGGTTGATACCCACCGAGCAGATGTCGAGTACTTCCTGGTCGCGGCCGTGCTGCTTGGCCAGCACCCAGGGCTCGGCCTCGGCGATGTAGGTGTTGGCTTCATCAGCAAGCTCCATGATCCGGCGCATGGCGCGGCCGAACTCGCGGTTTTCATAGTGCTCGGCGATGTCGTCGCCGGCGGCGATAAAGCGCGACACCATGGCAGGCTCGGCGCAGTGCGACGACAGCGTGGCGCCGCCGATCTTCTTGACGAAGCCCGCGCAGCGGCTGGCAATGTTGACTACCTTGCCGACGAGGTCGGAATTCACCCGGGCGGCGAAGTCGTCCAGGTTCAAGTCGAGATCGTCGATGCCCGAGGTCAGCTTGGCGGCGAAGTAGTAGCGCAGGTATTCCGGGTTGAGATGGTCGGCATAGGTCGCCGCCTTGACGAAGGTGCCCCGGGACTTGGACATCTTGGCGCCGTCCACGGTGACAAAGCCGTGGCAGTTCACCGCCGTGGGCGTGCGCAAGCCCGCGCCGTGGAGCATCGCCGGCCAGAACAGCGCGTGGAAGTAGACGATATCCTTGCCGATGAAGTGGTAGACCTCGGCGTCGGAATCCGGCTGCCAGTAGGCGTCGAAGTCCAGCCCCTTGCGGTCGCAGAGGTTCTTGAAGCTCGCCAGGTAGCCGATGGGCGCGTCCAGCCAGACGTAGAAATACTTGCCCGGGGCGTCGGGAATCTCGAAGCCGAAGTAGGGCGCGTCCCGGGAGATGTCCCACTCGTTGAAGCCGTCCTCGAACCACTCCATCAGCTTGTTGCGGATCTGCGGCTGGACGCGGTCGTCGTTGATCCAGCGCTGCATGAAATCGGCAAAGTCCGGCAGTTTGAAGAAGTAGTGGGTGGAGGTTCTGACCTCCGGCGTGGCGCCGGAGACCGCCGATACCGGATCGATCAGCTCCGCCGGGGTATAGGTCGCGCCGCAGGCCTCGCAGTTGTCGCCGTACTGGCCATCGGTCCTGCACTTGGGGCAGGTGCCCTTGATGAAGCGGTCGGCGAGAAACAGCCCGCGCTCGGGGTCATACATCTGCTCGATGTCCCGGGTGGCGATGTGGCCGGCGTCGCGCAGGCGGGTATAGATCAGCTCGCTGAAGTGGCGGTTTTCTGCCGAGTGGGTGGTGTAGTAGTTGTCGAACGCCACGCCGAACCGGGCAAAGTCTTCCTGGTGCTCCCGGGAGACGCGCTCGATAAGCGCCTCCGGGGTAATGCCTTCCTGCTCGGCGCGCAGCATGATGGCGGTGCCGTGGGCGTCGTCGGCGCAGACGTAGTGGCACTGCTGGCCGCGGCTTTTCTGGAAGCGCACCCAGATGTCGGTCTGGATGTACTCGAGCAGATGGCCCAGATGAATGGCGCCGTTGGCATAGGGGAGCGCGCTGGTGACCAGGATCTTGCGCGTGGCGGTGTTAGGCATGGTGGATGAGACTTCCGTTAACGTCGGGCTTGGGGTAAGCGGGCTTGGGGGAAAATAAGGGGCGCGTGCCGAGGCCGGCTCAGTAGAGCGCCTGTTCCTCGAGGATCACTTCGCGCAGCAGCGCGAGAAACAGCTTGTCGGCCTCGGAGTGCTCGTCGGGATCTTCCGGAATATGGATGCTCGTGGTGTCGGTGATCTCGTTGGCGATACGCACCATGCTGTCGGCGTTGCCGCCGTTATCGAGTTCCTGGCGCGCCACGGTCAGCGACTGCTCGAGAATCTTGGGATCCTGCAGCAGCTTGCGGATAAACCCCTGCAGCTCGTTGATAATGCGCGTTTTCTGAATTTCTGAAGCAGACATGAGAACTCTCCTCGATACGCCTTGCCGGGAAACGCCCGGGCGCCCGCCCGGTAACGCGATGACGATAGCATTTTTTCCCCCGCTACGCAGTGCGCAGCGGCAGGATAGAACTATCCCCGGTGGCTATGTCCAGAGGAGCCGGGAACAGGTCGCGAGGGGGTTCTACGCCAGGGATGGCGTAGGTAGCGTCCTGGGAGGGATTCATCGCGCCCTCGCCGACCTGTTGCCGGCTCCACCCGGGTGATTGAGGTCAGGGCCTACGTCGCCAGCCGGCCGGCCTTGTGCTTGACCGGATTGGCGTACTGGGCAAGCCAGTAGGGGCGCAGGGCCTCGGGTACCGCGGCCAGGCGCTTGTCAAAGCGCTCGCGGTCCCTGGCGGTGATCGCCCTGCGCGGCACCAGCTCAGGCGCGTCACCCAGCGCCTCGAGGGCCAGGTAGTGGGTGGGGAACAGCCGATAGCCGCCGATCACCTGGCGGTCGATCTCGGCGGCGACCTCCTCGGCGCTGCCGGCGTCGGCGCCCAGTGGCGTGCCGAAGTGCAGCTGTACCCGGCCCTTGTTGCCGGTAATGCCGGCGACGATGGACTGGATATCCTCAAACTCGGTCTTGTCGTAGCCGCCCCGAGTGTCCAGATCAAAAAGCTCCTGGGCTTTCTGTACGTCGCAGGGGTCGAGCTCGTAGCTGATCGACACCGGCACAATGCGCAGCTCGCGGATCGCCTCGCCGGTGCCGGCCTGCTTGTCGGCGCCGCGCCTGGCCATGGTCAGCATCTTGATGATCGCCGGGCCGGTAAGGTCGATGCCGTTTTTCGCCCGGCCTTCGCGCTGGGCCATCCAGATCGAATGATTGTCCTCGGTGATGGAGTGGCGGATGTATGCCGAAAGGTTCTGGTAGCCGGCGAGCATGGCGCGCTTGCCCCGGGCGCTGCGCGGCACGATGAAGCTCTTGTTAAGCCGCATCAGGTCGGTGACGTAGGGCTTTTTCAGCAGGTTATCGCCGATGGCGATGCGCACCGTATCGCGCCCGGCCTGATAGAGCGCGTAGTTGACGAACGCCGGGTCCAGCGAAATATCCCGGTGGTTGCCAATGAACAGGTAGGCCGTCTCCGGGTCGAGTCGGTCAAGCCCCGAGACCTCGAAGGCGTCGGTGCTCTGGCGGATCATGCGATCCATGTAGCCGGCGATGCGCTGCTGAAAGGCGCGCACTCCCCGCACTCCCCGTACCTCGCGCTTGATCGCCCGGCGTGCCAGCAGCCGCGCCAGCGGCGGGGCAAGCCGGGCCAGGCGCGGCAGGCGAAACTGCGTCAGCGCGTTGAGCAGCTCGTTGTCGTGCGCCAGGCGCCTGAGCACGGCTTCTACCTCGGCGTCGGTATAGGGGCGAATGCCCGCCCAGGGGTCGGAAGCGGCGGGGGGGCTTGCGTTGTCGTGTGTCATGGGGTCCGTTCCGTCGGCAGTGCAAATGGGGCAGCCATGGATTGGCGTGTCAGACAGCGTCGCCGGTCCGAGCTTCGCCGCCCAGCCATTCCAGCAGGCGTTCCGCGTCCTCGGCAAGCGCCTGAGCCATGAGGATGAAATCGGTTTCCAGCCGGGCCAGGGCGTCGTCGCCGTCGTCGGCGTGGTCGGCCTCCTCGATCAGGGCGTCGCCAAAGCGCAGCGACTTCAGCGCCAGCTCGTCGGTGAGCACGAACTGCAGCCGGCCGTCGATGCCCAGCGCCAGCTTGCTGGCCTGGCGGCCGCTTTCCAGCAGCTGCTGGATGTCGTCGCCGTCAAGATCGACCTGGCGGGCGCGCAGCACGCCGTCGTCGCCCTTGGCCTTGAGCTCCACCTGGTCGCCCAGCACCATGTCCGCCGGGCGGCTGCCCGGGTCGCCAAGCCACTCGGTCATGGCGCGGATGGGCAGCGTCTGCGCGGTGAGCGGGGTGACTTTCAGGCTGCCCAGCGTTTCGCGCAGCAGGTCGAGAATCTCGTCGGCCCGGGCCCGGGAAGCGGCGTTGATGCCTAAAAGCCCCCGGCGGGTGTCCCACCAGAGGTCGATCTTCTGCCGGCGGATAAAGGCCTGGGGCAGCAGCGCCTCGGTGACCTCTTCCTTGAGCGCGGTCTTTTCCTTGCGCGTAACCTTGCGGCCTTCGGCCTGTTCGATGTCGGCCACGCGCTCGTCGACGTCCTCGCGAACCACCGCCGCCGGCAGCAGGCGCTCCTGGCGCAGCGCCGAGAGCAGCCGGTGGCCCTGGGTTTCGTGAACGTACTGGCCGCCACCGGCGCGGCCGGCCGGCGGTGTCCAGCCTAGCCGCCGGGCGTCGGCGCTGCCAAGCGCCACGGCGGCGTGGTCGGCCAGGACGTTGTCAAAAGTGGCGTGATCAATCTCGGGGGCGCCGTGCAGGCGGTAGAGCAGCAGGTTTTTAAACCACATGTCGCCCGTCCTTGTGAGAACTGCGGAAGAGAAAAGGCGCACATTATGGCGAAAGCGTCTGCTTCCTGCCAGCATGTCCGGACATGCGCGACTCGCGAGGATACAGTAGAGGGATGTGCACCTACCCCTGTGTCATGGCGAATATTCCCCTGTGTCATAGCGAGCGAAGCGAAGCTATCTCGGGTTTTCTCGCTGCTGGCACAGCAGGAGATTGCCACGTCGCTACGCTCCTCGCGATGACGGTAGCGGGAGGCGCGCCTTTTCCCCTGTGTCATAGCGAATGTTCCCCTGTGTCATAGCGAGCGAAGCGAAGCTATCTCGGATTTTCTCGCTGCTGGCACAGCAGGAGATCGCCACGTCGCTACGCTCCTCGCGATGACAGTAAGCCTGTCAGCCATAGCCCTGGGGCACTGGACCGCCGCCGGCGCTACGCCGGCATGCCTTAATTCAACAAGGAGGCTCCCTCATGAGCGATTTATTATCGCGTACCTGCCTGCGGGTACGCGGGTATCATCTGGACGGCTACGGCCACGTCAACAACGCCCGTTATCTGGAGTTCATGGAAGAGGGCCGCTGGGCGTTCTTTGATCTCCACCCCGAGCTGATTGCCGGGCTGCACGAAAACGGCCTGGGCTTTGCCGTGGTCAACCTCAATATCGACTACCGCGCCGCGGCGGTGCTGGGTGACGATCTCGACGTGCTCACCGGCATCGTCAGCGTGGGCGAGCGCAGCGCCAAGTGCCATCACCGCATTGTGCGCCGGGGCGACGGCGCCCTGGTGGCCCGGGCGGACCTGACCTTTGTGCTGCTGGATCTGGCCGCCGGCCAGGCCGCCGCCATCGACGGCGCAGTGCGCGACACGCTCAATGTCCTGGTCGTACCGCCGGAGGCGTTTGTCGTCGATATGCAGTAGCCGCCGCTGCGGCAGGAGGGCGCAAGCGGCTGCCCATGAGGCGCCGGCAATGGTATGATAGCGCGATATTTGCGCGCCGTTGTCCGGTGTTCGCGCTTACCACTCTACGCAGTGCCAATGCAGTGCAAAGGATCTGACTTTCATGGGTGACACCGCCAGAGATATTCTGCCCGTTAACATTGAAGACGAGCTCAAGCAGTCGTACCTCGACTATGCCATGAGCGTCATTATCGGCCGCGCGTTGCCCGACGTGCGCGACGGACTCAAGCCCGTGCATCGCCGCGTGCTGTTCGCCATGCACGAGCTGGGTAACGACTGGAATAAAGCGTACAAGAAATCGGCGCGCGTGGTCGGCGACGTTATCGGTAAGTACCATCCCCACGGCGACAGCGCGGTGTACGACACCATCGTGCGCATGGCCCAGGATTTCTCCATGCGCCACGTGCTGGTGGACGGCCAGGGCAACTTCGGCTCCATCGACGGCGACAACGCCGCCGCCATGCGCTACACCGAGGTACGCATGGCGAGACTCTCCCACGAGCTTCTGGCCGATCTGGAAAAGGACACCGTCGACTGGGTCGACAACTACGACGGCACCGAACGCATCCCCGACGTGCTGCCGACCCGAGTGCCCAACCTGCTGATCAACGGCTCCTCGGGCATCGCCGTGGGCATGGCGACCAACATCCCGCCGCACAACATGAACGAAGTCATCGACGCCTGCCTGGCGCTGATCGACGACTACACCCTGTCCATCGACGAGCTGATGGACTACGTGCCGGGGCCGGACTTCCCCACCGGCGGCATCATCAACGGCCGCGCGGGCATTCTCGACGCCTACCGCACCGGCCGCGGGCGGGTTTACGTGCGCGCGCGCCACACTATCGAGCACGACGACAAGACCGGCCGCGACCACATCATCGTTACCGAGCTCCCTTACCAGGTGAACAAGGCCCGGCTGATCGAGAAAATCGCCGAGCTGGTCAAGGACAAGCGCATCGAGGGCATTGCCGAGCTTCGCGACGAGTCCGACAAGGACGGCCTGCGGGTGGTGATCGAGGTCAAGCGCGGCGAGTCCGGCGAGGTGCTGGTCAACAACCTCTTCGCCCAGACCCAGCTGCAAAACGTCTTCGGCATCAACATGGTGGCGCTGGAAAACGGCCAGCCCTACACGCTCAACCTGAAAGAGCTGCTGGAAGCCTTCGTCCGCCACCGTCGGGAAGTGGTCACCCGGCGCACGCTGTTCGAGCTGAAAAAGGCCCGGGAGCGTGGCCACATTCTCGAAGGCCTGACCGTCGCCATTTCCAACATCGACGACGTCATCGAGCTGATCAAGGCCTCGCCCAACGCCGCCACCGCCCGGGAAAAGCTGCTCGACGCTACCTGGCAGCCGGGGCAGGTCACCGACATGCTGGAGCGCGCCGGGGCCACCTCGTGCAAGCCCGAGGACTTCGACGAGGGCTACGGCTTAAACCCCTCGGCCACGGCCTACCGGCTCGCGCCGGCCCAGGCCCAGGCGATTCTCGAGCTGCGCCTGCACCGCCTGACCGGCCTTGAGACCGAAAAGCTGCTCAACGAATACCTGACGATTCTTGAGCGCATCGCCGAGCTTTCCGAAATTCTCGCCTCGCCGGACCGGCTCATGGAAGTCATCCGCGAAGAGCTCGTCGCCGTGCGCGACCAGTACGGCAACCCCCGCCGCACCGATATCCAGGCAAGCCACCTGGACCTGTCCATCGAGGATCTGATCGCCGAGGAAGACATGGTGGTCACGGTGTCGCGCTCGGGTTACGCCAAGACCCAGCCGCTTTCCGACTACCATGCCCAGCGCCGCGGCGGCCGGGGCAAGTCCGCCACGGCGATGAAGGACGAAGACGTCATCGAGCATCTGCTGGTGGCCTCGACCCACGACACCGTGCTGCTGTTCTCCAACCGCGGCAAGGTCTACTGGCTCAAGGTCTACGAAATGCCCAACGCCAGCCGCGGCTCCCGGGGCAAGCCGCTGGTCAACATGCTGCCGCTGGACGAGGGCGAGTCGATCAACGCCATCATGCCGGTGCGCGACTACGACCCCGACCACTACATCTTCTTCGCCACCGCCAGGGGTACGGTCAAGCGCACCAGTCTCGAGCAGTTCTCCCGGCCGAGAAGCGTCGGCCTGATCGCCATCGAGCTTGAGGAAGACGACCGCCTGGTGGGCGCCAAGATTACCTCGGGCTCCGATCACGCCATGCTGCTGTCGTCCAACGGCAAAGCCATCCGCTTTGAAGAAAGCGACGTCCGCGCCATGGGCCGCACCGCCCGGGGCGTGCGCGGCATGCGCCTGCAGGGCGGCGCCGAGGTCATTAGCCTGATTATTCCCCAGCACCAGCAGATCGACGCCGAAGACGAGGGCGCCGCCGCCGCAGGCGAAGAGGCGCCGTCGCCGATCTACATCCTCACCGCCAGCGAAAACGGCTACGGCAAGCGCACCCTGCTGGGCGAGTTCCCCCTGCGCGGGCGCGGCGGCCAGGGCGTGATCGCCATGCAGACCAGCGAGCGCAACGGCGCGCTGGTGGCCGGCATGCAGGTCTACGACAGCGACGAAATGATGCTGATCACCGACCGCGGCACCCTGGTGCGCACCCACGTCGACGAGGTCTCCACCACCTCGCGCAACACCCAGGGCGTGATGCTCATCCGCCTGGGCAAGCAAGAGCACCTGGTGAAGACCGTGCGCGTGGACGAGCCCGACGAGGATGAAGAAAACGAGGAAGCCGATAGCGCAGAAACCGCGGAGAGCGACGCGGATCAGGCGACAGATGAGGTGACAGACAGCACGACGCAACAGGGATCAGAGGAGGAAGGTAGCGATGACCCGTCAGTATAACTTTTGTGCGGGGCCAGCGGCGCTGCCCACGCCGGTGCTAGAGCGCGCCCGGGACGAAATGCTTGACTACCGCGGGCTTGGCCTTTCCGTCATGGAGATGAGCCACAGAAGCGCTGACTTCGTTGCCATCGCCGAGCGCGCCGAGGCCGATCTGCGCGAGCTATTGAAGGTGCCGGATAACTACCGGGTGCTGTTCTTCCAGGGCGGGGCGACGCTGCAGGCTTCCATGCTGCCCATGAACCTGCTGGGCAACGGCAGGCGCGCCAACTTCATCCAGACCGGTATCTGGAGCACCAAGGCGCTGGCGGAAGCGCAGAATCTGGGCGTGGCCTGGCACGTGGCGGCCAACACCGAGGTCGAGGGCAACGTCGCCGTGCCGCGCCCGGAGTCGCTGGATCTCAGCGACGACGCCGCCTACCTGCACTACGCCGCCAACGAAACCATCGGCGGGCTGGCGTTCGACTACGTGCCCCGGGGGCGCCGGCCCGACGGCGCCGAGGTGCCGGTGGTCTGCGACATGTCGTCGAGCATCCTTTCAGGGCCCCTTGACGTCTCCCAGTTCGGCATCGTCTACGCCGGCGCGCAGAAAAACATCGGCCCGGCGGGGCTGACGCTGGTGATCGTGCGCGACGACCTGCTCGACCAGGCCCAGGCGGCGATGCCGGGGCTCTTTAGCTACAGCGCCATGGCCAAGGCCGGCTCGATGATCAACACGCCGCCCACCTACGCCTGGTACCTGGCCGGACTGGTGTTCGAGTGGCTCAAAGACGACGTCGGCGGCCTCGAGGCGATGAGCGCGATCAACCAGCGCAAGGCCAACAAGCTCTACGCCGCCATCGACCAAAGCGAGTTTTACGCCAACCCCATCGCGCCGCTCAACCGTTCGCGGATGAACGTGCCCTTTACCCTGGCGGACGCCCGGCTGGACGGCGAATTTCTCAAGGAAGCCGACGCCGCCGGGCTTTTGAACCTCAAGGGCCACCGCAGCGTGGGCGGCATGCGCGCCAGCCTCTACAACGCGGTGCCCGAAACCGCCGTGGATGCGCTCACCGCGTTCATGGCCGATTTTGAACAACGAAAAGGCTAATACCACCATGTCTTCTGATGCGGCAGCCACCCTGGACGCGTTGCGCGAGCGCATCGACCAGCTGGACAACGATATCCTCCACCTGATCAGCGAGCGCGCCCGCTGCGCCCAGGAAGTCGCCGAGGTCAAGCTCGACGAAGACCCCGGCACGCTGTTCTACCGCCCCGAGCGCGAGGCCCAGGTGCTGCGCCGGATCATGGCCATGAACAAGGGCCCGCTGTCCGACGAGGAAATGGCGCGGCTGTTCCGCGAAGTGATGTCCGCCTGCCTGGCGCTGGAGCAGCCGGTGAAGGTCGCCTACCTCGGGCCCGAGGGCACCTTTACCCAGCAGGCGGCGCTCAAGCACTTCGGCGAAAGCGCGGTCAGCCTGCCCATGGCCGCCATCGACGAGGTTTTCCGCGAGGTGGAAGCCGGCGCGGTGAACTACGGCGTGGTGCCGGTGGAAAACTCTACCGAAGGCGTGGTCAACCACACCCTGGATACCTTCCTTGAGTCCTCGATCCGCATCAGCGGCGAGGTGGTGCTGCGCATTCACCACCACCTGCTGGTGGGCGAGAACACCCGGCGCGACAAGATCTCGCGGATCTACTCGCACCCGCAGTCGTTCGCCCAGTGCCGCAAGTGGCTCGACGCCCACTATCCCCACGCCGAGCGCGTGGCCGTGGCCTCCAACGCCGAGGCCTCAAGGCTGGTCAAGACCGAGTGGCACAGCGCGGCCATCGCCGGCGACATGGCCGGCAAGCTCTACGGCCTCGAGGTCATCGCCGACAAGGTCGAGGACCGCCCGGACAACTCCACGCGCTTTTTGATTATCGGCAGCCGCGACGCGCCGTTTTCCGGCAGCGACAAGACCTCGCTGGTGGTCGCCATGCGCAACCAGCCCGGCGCGCTCCACGACCTGCTGGAGCCGTTCCACCGCCACCGCATCGACATGACCCGGCTGGAAACCCGGCCCTCGCGCAGCGGCGTGTGGAACTACGTCTTCTTCATCGACTTCGTCGGCCACCACGACGAGCCCCACATCGCCGCGATGCTCGACGAAGTCCGCCTGCGCGCCGCCGACCTCAAGGTGCTCGGCTCCTACCCCCAGGGCGTGCTGTGACCGAGGGCGCGACGACAGAACGTGCGACAGGGCGCGCGGCCGCCGAGCCCGCCCTGCTGATTGTCGGGCTGGGGCTGATCGGCGGCTCCCTGGCCGCCGGGCTACGGGCGTCGGGCTTTGCCGGGCGCATCACCGCCTGCGACCCCGACGCCGGAGAAATACAGCGCGGCATCGCGATGGGCCTGATCGACGCCGGCGGCACAAGCCTTGACGAGCTGGCGCCGGCGGCGGACGTCATCGTGCTCGCCGTGCCGGTGCTCGCTATGGAGGGCGTGCTGGGCGAGCTTGCCGCGCTTAGCCCTGGGCTGGAAGGGCAGACGGTGACCGATGTGGGCAGCACCAAGGCTACCGTGCGCGACGCCGCCCGCCGGGTGTTCGGCGGAATGCCGCCGACCCTGGTGCTGGGCCACCCCATCGCCGGCTCGGAAAAAAGCGGCGTGGCCGCGGCGACGCCTGAGCTATACGCCGGGCACAACGTCATCCTCACCCCCGAGGCCCACACCGACGCCGGGGCGCTGGCCGTAGTGCGCGGGCTGTGGCAGGCCTGCGGCGCCAACGTGCTGGAAATGGACGTCGAGCGCCACGACGCCGTGCTCGCGCAAACCAGCCATCTGCCGCACCTGCTGGCGTTTTCGCTGGTGGACACGCTCGCCCGCCAGGACGCCCGGCTGGATATCTTTCGCTACGCCGCCGGCGGCTTTCGCGACTTTACCCGCATCGCCGGCAGCGACCCGGTGATGTGGCGGGATATTTTTGTCGCCAACCGCGACGCCGTGCTCGCCTCGCTGGACGACTTCGAGGCCGGGCTTGGCCGCCTGCGCGCCGCGGTAGAGGCCGGCGACGGCGACGCCATGCTCGCCGCCTTCGGTCGCGCCAGCCACGCGCGCCACTATTTTGAATCCCTGCTGAACAAAACCAGCTATCAGACGGAATATGCCATGCAATCACAGAGTCAGGTGACGTACCGGGTGCGTCCGGGCGGCGGCGCCCGGGGGCGCGTGCGCGTGCCCGGCGACAAGTCGATTTCCCACCGCTCGATCATGCTCGGCGCCCTTGCCGACGGCGCGACCACCGTGAGCGGTTTTCTCGAAGGCGAAGACAGCCTCGCCACGCTGCAGGCGTTTCGCGAGATGGGCGTGGCCATCGAAGGCCCCAATCAGGGCCGGGTGGTCATCCACGGCGTGGGCATTAACGGCCTCAAGGCGCCCTCGGGGCCCATCTACGTGGGCAACTCGGGCACCGCCATGCGCCTCTTTGCCGGGCTTCTCGCCGGGCAATCGTTCTCAAGCGAGCTTGCCGGCGACGACTCGCTGGCCAAGCGCCCGATGAACCGTGTGGCCGACCCGCTGCGCGACATGGGAGCGACCATCGACACCGCCGAGGGCGGCCGCCCGCCGCTGAAGATTCACGGCGGCCAGGCGCTTACCGGCATGTATTACGACATGCCGGTGGCGAGCGCCCAGGTCAAGTCCTGCCTGCTGCTCGCCGGCCTCTACGCCGAGGGCGAAACCCGGGTGCGCGAGCCCGCCCCCACTCGGGATCACACCGAGCGCATGCTCGGCGGCTTTGGCTACCCGGTCGAGCGCGACGGCGACACCTGCTGGCTCGAGGGCGGCAAGCGTCTGACCGCAAGCCCCATCGACGTACCCGCGGACATTTCCTCGGCGGCGTTTTTCATGGTCGCCGCGGCGATTACCCCGGGGAGCGACCTCACCCTTGAGCACGTGGGAACGAACCCCACCCGCACCGGGGTGATCAACGTCCTCAAGCTGATGGGCGCGGACCTTGAGCTTGCCAACCAGCGCGAAGTGGGCGGCGAGCCAGTGGCCGACGTGCGCGTGCGCTACGCCCCGCTCAAGGGCATCGACATCCCGGTCGAGCAGGTGCCGCTGGCCATCGACGAGTTCCCCGCGCTGTTCATCGCCGCCGCCAACGCCGCCGGCACCACCCGGCTGCGCGATGCTGCCGAGCTGCGGGTGAAGGAGTCCGACCGCCTTGCCGCCATGGCCGAAGGCCTTGCAACGATTGGCGTGGACCATACGCTGTATGAGGACGGCATCGACATTGTCGGCAACGGAAACGTGGATAACGGCGGGGCGGAGGCCCCGAGCTACGGCGGCGGGCGCATCGACAGCCTCGGCGATCACCGCATCGCCATGGCCTTCGCCGTGGCCGCGCTGCGCTCAGGCAGTGAGATCGTCATCGACAACTGCGCCAACGTCGCCACCTCCTTTCCCGACTTCACCGAGCTTGCCAACCGCATTGGCCTGGTCATTGAAATCATGACTCAGGAAACCACAGGCCCGGAAACGGAGAGCAACAATGAGCGCTGACGACATCATGACTCCGGTGCTGACCATCGACGGCCCCGGCGGCGCCGGCAAGGGCACGGTCAGCAGCCTGGTCGCCGAGCGCCAGGGCTGGCACCTGCTGGACAGCGGCGCGCTGTACCGCCTGACCGCGTACGCCGCCGGCAAGCACGGCGTTGCCCTTGACGACGAAGCCGGCCTGGCCCGGGTGGCCGAAACCCTCGACGTCGCCTTCCCGGTAGAGGGCGGCACGGTGCAGACGCTGCTCGAAGGCGAGGACGTCAGCCGCGCCATCCGCACCGAGCAGGCCGGCGAGCGCGCCTCCCGGGTGGCGGCGGTGCCCGCGGTACGCGAAGCGCTGCTCAAGCGCCAGCGCGACTTCGGCAAGCCCCCGGGGCTGGTGGCCGACGGCCGCGACATGGGCACGGTGGTGTTTCCCGACGCCGGGCTCAAGATATTTCTCACCGCCTCGGCTTCCGAACGCGCCCGGCGACGCTACGCACAGTTGCAGCAAGCCGGCGTGGATGCTAATCTTTCGAGTCTTTTGCAGGAGATTCAGGCACGCGATGCACGCGACACGCAGCGCAGCGTGGCTCCGCTCAAGCCGGCAGACGATGCCGTAACCCTTGACACCACGCGCCTGAGTATACCGGAAGTGGTTGAACAGCTGACCGAACTGCTGGCCCAGCGGGGCATGGCGTCCGGCGCTTGATTCTCCCTTGCGGCGCTTTTGCTGCGGCGTCACGGCATGATCGGGCGATCTTTCACACTGCCAGCCCGGTGATGTCTAACCAGCGTTAACGTCCGCAAAAGCAGAGTGACATTAGGCCCGTACTTGCTGGTGGTACGGAGAAGGCACATCGTGCCTCAAACAACGTTGATCACGTAGGAACACCATGAGCGAAAGCTTTGCTGAACTGTTTGAACAGTCTCTTAACGACATCAATATGGAGCCCGGCGCCATCGTCGCGGCTCAGGTTGTCGATATTGACGGTGACTGGGTTACCGTCAACGCCGGCCTGAAATCCGAAGGCCAGATCCCCGCGTCGCAATTCCTCGACGAAAACGGCGAGCTCGCCATTGCCGTCGGTGATGACGTGCACGTCGCCCTGGAAGCCGTGGAAGACGGTTTCGGCGCTACCCGCCTGTCCCGCGAGAAGGCCAAGCGCGCCGAAGCGTGGAAGGTGCTGGAAGCCGCCTTCGAGAAAGACGAAATCGTCAAGGGCGTGATCAACGGCAAGGTCAAGGGCGGTTTCACCGTCGACGTCGACACCATCCGTGCCTTCCTGCCCGGCTCGCTGGTTGACGTACGCCCGGTGCGCGACACCACGCACCTGGAAAACAAAGAGCTTGACTTCAAGGTCATCAAGCTCGACCCCAAGCGCAACAACGTCGTGGTCTCGCGCCGCGCGGTGCTTGAGGCTGAAAACAGCGCCGAGCGCGAAGCGCTGCTCGCCACGCTCCAGGAAGGCCAGCAGATCAAGGGTATCGTCAAGAACCTGACCGACTACGGCGCCTTCGTCGACCTCGGCGGCGTCGACGGCCTGCTGCACATCACCGACATGGCCTGGAAGCGCATCAAGCATCCGTCCGAAATCGTCAACGTGGGCGACGAGATCAACGTCAAGGTGCTCAAGTTTGACCGCGAGCGCAATCGCGTTTCGCTGGGTCTCAAGCAGCTGGGCGAAGATCCGTGGGTCAACATCAAGGATCGTTACCCGGAAGGCACCAAGGTGCACGCCACCGTCACCAACCTCACCGACTACGGCTGCTTTGCCGAGCTGGAAGAGGGCGTCGAAGGGCTGGTTCACGTCTCCGAAATGGACTGGACCAACAAGAACATCCACCCCTCCAAGGTCGTGCAGGTGGGTGACGACGTCGACGTCATGGTGCTCGATATCGACGAAGAGCGTCGTCGTATCTCCCTGGGTATCAAGCAGTGCACGGCCAACCCCTGGGAAACCTTCAACGCCGAGCACAACAAGGGCGACCGCGTTGCCGGTACCATCAAGTCGATCACCGACTTCGGTATCTTCATCGGCCTGGAAGGCGGCATCGACGGCCTGGTACACCTGTCCGACATTTCCTGGACCGAACCCGGCGAAGAAGCCGTGCGCCAGTTCAAGAAAGGCGACGAAGCCGAAGCCGTTATCCTCTCCATCGATCCCGAGCGCGAGCGCATTTCGCTTGGCATCAAGCAGATGGATACCGACCCGGTTGCCGAGTTCCTATCGGTCAACGACAAGGGCACCGTGGTCACCGGCCGCGTGGTCGAGGTTGACGCCAAGGAAGCCCAGGTTGAGCTGGCTACCGACGTCGTCGCCGTGCTCAAGGCCTCTGAAATCAGCGCCGACCGCGTGGAAGACGCGCGCAACGTGCTGAATGAAGGCGACAGCGTCGATGCGCGCATCGTCAGCGTCGATCGCAAGAGCCGCCAGATCAACCTCTCGATCAAGGCCAAGGATCAGGACGACACGCGCCAGAACATGAAGAAGCTGCGCGACGATCAGGAAGGCGGTAGCGGCGGTGCCACTACCATCGGCGAGCTGATCAAGCAGCAGATGGGTCAGGACTAAGCCTCCGCCCCTTCTTGTTCAGGACGCTGGTTCTAGAGGTCACTGATATCTGCCAACGCCGCCCTTCGGGGCGGCGTTTTTTGTACTTTTCTGCCTTTTCTCTTTTGCCTTTTTCTATCCTTTTCCTTCTTGTCTCTTTGTTACGCCTTTCTTGTCTCTCTTTTGCCTGAGCTATCTAGCCCGGGCGAACTCATCGCACGCAGGCGTTATGCAATAGCGTTATTCCGTATGCCGTCTGGGTACGATTGCAGGGTTTGTTGCTTGAATTCAGGGGTTCAAAGCTTGCCCAGCGGTATGCTTTCACCAAGTTAACTCGATATATTGGCCCGATAGGCCAGACTGTCTTTATTTATGCTTGCGAGTTTGCTCTGTTGCAGTAATAATATGCGGCACCGGTAAAAGTCCGCTGCCGCCCCGGTACTTGTTGTCGAGGTTTTTTGGGGCAGGTAACCCGAGAGACATTATCGGGAGCATATATTCGGGAAGCGGTAAGCGCTACTTCCACATTGGCTAATGGAATCAAGATGTCACTACTCAATCAATACGTTCAGAAAGAACAGCAGCTCAAGCAGCTTCAGGAAGAGATGGAACGCCTGGAAGGCGATCAGCGTCTGCAAAGCGAGCTTGAGTTCAAGGCCAAGCTCGAAAGCCTGATGGAGGAGTTCTCCAAACGCCCGGCAGACGTCATCGCGCTGCTGAGCCCCGAGCAGGCCAGCAAGCCGGCGACTACCACCACCGGCCGCCGCAAGCGCCGTCTGAAGGTCTATGAAAACCCCCACACCGGCGGCGTGATCAAGACCCGCGGCGGCAACCACAAGGAGCTGCGCGCCTGGAAAAGCGAGTACGGCGACAAGACCGTCGAGTCCTGGGTTGTACGCACCGAAGACTAAGGTATTCCGGACAGACATAATCAGGGCCATCGCGCTGGATATGTCCGAGAAAGCCGGAAACAGGTCGAAGAAGGGTTCTACGCCATGGATGGCGTAGGGTAGCGTCCAGGGATGGATTCATAGCGCCCTTCGCAGACCTGTTGCCGGCTCAGTATTATCTACGATAGCCGGCCAGACATGGTAAACACGCTTACCTGTGTCCGGGCATCACACGCCCTTGCCGGCATTCAACGCCGGCCTTTCACGAAGCTATGTTCAAGTGCTACGGCAACGTTCAAGCGCTCATTGATGGCTAGACGATTGCTCTCGCTGCGACGCTGAATAAACCGCGCGTTGACGCTGGCGATGCGTATAGTCTTCAGCTCTGTCTTTAGATCTGCCTTTAGCGCTATCTTCAGCCCCGCCTTCAATGCCGTTTTTCGAGTCGATGTTGGCAGGCGGCGTGCCAATAGGCTTTTCAGAAGACTTTCAATACGGTTTTCATAAGCGGCTTTTAGAAACGACTTGCAAAACGTTTTTCCATTCAGACGGTCATATCGATACTCTACGACGGCTTAACCCTGGCCGGTCTTTCACACAGGGCGCAACACAAGGTGAAAATGGAACGATAATGAAACATCGCAACGCGGCTAAGCCATACAACGGACGGGAAAAGCTCAAGCAGTTCAAGGAGCTTGACGATGCGTTCGCCAGGGCGCTGCAGGAGCTGGATGACCCGAATTCCCGGCTGGACATACCCACCGGCCCGCCGGTGCGCTCCGCCGAGACGCTAGCGCAGGAAGAAGACGCCCAGGCCCGGGAGCAGGCGTTCGGCCAGCGCCTGGAGGCGCTGATGAAGGAGTACGGCATGAACCACGCCGTACTTGCCGAGCTGATCGGCACGCTGCTCAAGTGCGGCGTCTGGGCCGACAGGCCCAAGGCTCAGCGGTAGCGGTAGACCCGCAGGCTGGGCAAAAACGGCTCGTGTTCGAGCTTTTCATCCCGGCGCCGGGCCCGGGTGCGCTTTTCCGGCGGGGCGGCGGGCGGCTGGTTCGTGTGCGGCAGCCGCCCCTCGGGGGCGGGTATAAAGATCGGCATGGCGACGTTCAGCGCCCGCCGGGTGTGGCCGTCGGGTGCTGTCCGGGTAAAGACGGGCTCGGTAAAAAACAGATTGGCGCGCATCAGCGGCGCCTGGGGCTGCACCTGGGCGAGCGGCTCGGCGGAGGGAATACCCGCCAGCCGGCGCAGCTGAATGCGCACGTGGGCGGCGTCGCTGTCCAGGGCCAAGAGCTTTTGCTCCGCCTCCTGCACGCTCAGCCGCTTGATCGAGCGCCCGCTGCTGTACCAGGCAAAGCGCACCCGGGACACCGGCGCCTCGGCCACCGGCAGGTGGCGCCAGCACTGCTTCAGGTGCAGCCGCGCCAGGCCATTGCGCTCGAGCACCTCTTCCACCCGGGGGTGGCGCCGGGGCAGGCGCTCCCGGCCCTCGCTCAAAAGCCCCGGCGCCTGCTGCTTGATCGCCTGCAGGCACTCGCTGAAGGCGCTTTTGGCGGCGTTGGCCCGGGTCACCGCCGCGATCAGCGCCTCGTCGGCGGCGATCAGCCCCACATAGTTACGCGTCTGCCGGCCGTCCTGGCCCGGCGTATGCCACATGTCAAACAGTGCCTCTTCCAGCCAGCCGGCGTCCGCGGCGGGGGCGTTCAGCGCCCAGATCCCCGGGGCGCTTTGCTGCACCTGCTGTTTGACCGCCTCCAGCGCGGCCAGCACGTCGTCAAAGGCGCTGTCCAGCCGGTGCAGCAGCTGGTAATCCACCGGAGGTGATGAGCCGGGCATGGCGTGTCCTCTCAAGAAACGGGCGGCAGGTGAGCGTCAGGACAGCGGCGCGTCGCGGTCGGCGTCGCGCAGCAGCGCGTCGATATCGGCTTCGTCCATGGCGTCTTCGCCGCCGATGCGGTGGGTCTCGTCGGCCCAGGCGCCCAGGTCCAGAAGCTGGCAGCGGCGGCTGCAAAAGGGCCGGTAGGCGCTCTCCGGCGCCCAGACCACGCGCTTGCCGCACTGGGGGCAGGGTAGCTCGACGGCGGAGGCGCCGGCGGATGACGAAGGGGGCGTGTTGCCAGACATAGAAGACTCCTGAATTAGCCGTACGTAGGGGAGCGGGCCGCGCCCAAGCGCCTCAGGCCCGGGCCAGCAGGCGATAGCAAGCGTCCAGCGCGCCGGCCTGGGCGCGCATGAAGGCTCTGTCGCCGCCATTATCGACCACATCGCAGCCCCGGGAAAGCCGCTGCCGGCGCGAAAGCTGCGCGGCCATGATCGCCTCGACCTGCTCGGGGCTGACGCCGTCCCGGGCCAGGGTGCGCGCCCGCTGGGTGGCCTCGGGCACATCGACCACCAGGCAGCGCTCGATCAGCGCGTCCTGGCCGGACTCGAACAATAGCGGCGAGACCAGCAAAACGTAGGGCGCGGGGCCGGCTTCCAGGCGCTTTAGGTGCTCGACCAGGCGTTCGCGCACCCGGGGGTGGGTTTCTTCCTCGAGCCACTTGCGCTCGGCGGGGTCGGCAAATATCCGCTCGCGAAGCGCGGCGCGGTCGAGGCTGCCGTCGGCTTTCAGCACGCCGCGCCCGTGGCGCTCGGCAATGGCGGCAAGGGCCGGCTCCCCCGGGGCGACGATTTCCCGGGCGACGTCGTCGGCGTCTACCCAGGCCGCGCCGAGCTCGGCAAACGCCAGGGCCACGGTCGACTTCCCCGAGCCGATGCCCCCGGTCAGCCCGATGATCATATGACTAGCCTCAGGTAGGTGGCCATCAGCTCGTTACCCGCGAGCAGGCCGGCCCAGCCCGCCATGGCGAGAAAGGGGCCGAAGGGCATGGGCATGCCCCGGCGTTTGGGGCTCGCCTGCAGTGCCAGGCCCACCAGCGCGCCAAACCCGGCGGAGAGCACCAGAATCAGCGGCAGAAAGCTCCACCCCAGCCAGGCGCCCAGGGCGGCGAGCAGCTTGAAGTCGCCGTAGCCCATGCCTTCCTTGCCGGTGGCGAGCTTGAACAGCCAGTAAAAGCTCCACAGCGCCAGATACCCGGCCATGGCGCCGATCACCGCCGGGGCCAGCATGGCCGGCTGAAACGCCAGCTGGTACAAAAGCCCGGCCCATAAAAGCGGCAGCGTCAGCGCGTCGGGCAAAAGCTGGGTGCGCAGGTCAATCACCGCCATGGCGAGAAGCAAAAGGCAGGCGGCGAGGATAAAGCCCGCCTGCCAGCTAACGCCGAAAAGGGCGGCCACGGCGACGGTCAGCACCCCGCCGGCGAGCTCCACCAGCGGGTACTGCACGCTGATGCGCGCCTCGCAGGCCGCACAGCGCCCGCGCCGCTTGAGCCAGCCCGCCAGCGGAATATTGTCGTGCCAGCGGATGGGCGCCTCGCAGGCCGGGCACACCGAGCCCGGTGTCGCCAGGTTGAAGCGCGGCGGAGTTTCCTCGGGCAGCTCGAGCGCCGCCCGGGCTTCGGCCCGCCAGCCGCGCATCAGCATCACCGGCAGCCGGGCGATGACCACGTTGAGAAAGCTGCCCAGGCACAGGCCGAGCAGGGCGGCCAGCAGTAAAACGGGAATTGCCATGCGGATCCTTGAAAGCGTTCTTTGAAAGCGTTCTTTGAAAGGCTAAAGCGCCGAGCCCAGCGTAATAATGGGCATGTACATGGCGATGACCACGCCGCCGACCAGCACCCCCAGCACGACGATGATAAACGGCTCCATGAGCGAGGTCAGCGCCTCCACCCGGTTGCTCACCTGCTCTTCGTAGTGGTCCGCCACGCGGTTGAGCATGGCGTCCAGCGCGCCGGACTCCTCGCCGATGCTGACCATCTGCACCACCTGGGTGGGGAACATGTTGGTCATGCGGATGGCAAAGTTGAGCGGCCGGCCGGTGGTGACGTCGTCCCGGGCCCGGAGCACGGCCGCCTCGTAAACGCGGTTGCCCGTGGCCCCGGCGGAGATGGCAAGCCCCTCGGTGAGCGGAATGCCCGAGGTAAAGGTGGTGGCCAGGGTGCGCGAGAAGCGCGCCACCGCCGACATGTTGAGGATGCCGCCGATCACCGGCAGCCGTAAAAGCCAGGCGTCCGTGCGGTAGGCAAGCGACTCCGAGCGCTTGTGCAGGTAGCGAAACGCCACCGCCGCCAGCGCCAGCACCCCCAGCGCGCGCAGCCAGTACTGCTGCACCAGCGCCGAGAGGTGCATGGTCACCTGGGTGATGGCGGGAAGCTCGGCGTCAAAGCTCTGGAACATGCTCTCGAACTGCGGCACCACCTTGACCAGCAGCATGATGGTCACCCCGATGCCCACCAGCAATACCGCCGCCGGGTACCACATGGCCTTTTTCACCCGGCCCTTGAGCGACTCCACCTGCTCCTTGTGCGCGGCGATGCGCGACAGCACCTCGTCCATGGCGCCGGACTGCTCGCCGACGTGGACCAGATTGACGAACAATCGGTCGAAGTGCTCCGGGTGGCGGGCCAGGGTGTCCGAAAAGCTCGCCCCCGCCGTTACCTCAGCGGTGATCTGGCGCACCAGTTTTACCGTGGCCGGCTTCTCGGTGCTCTCGCGGACCACCTGCAGGGCCTGGAGCAGCGGAATGCCGGCGCGGATCATGGTCGCCATCTGGCGGGCGAACAGGGTGATGTCCGAAGGCTTCACCCGGCCCGGGCCGCCGAACTTCTTCTTGATCCGCTTGGCGCTGATCTCCTGGCGGCGCAGCTCGGCGCTGACCTCGGGCCGGCTGGCGCTCACCGTGTGGCCGCGCACCCGGCGCCCGGAGGCATCAATGCCCGTCCACTTCCAGCGGTACAGGGTGTCGGCCTCCGCGGGGCGCCGGCGGGGGGCGTATGCCATGGTCGCTTACTCCTTGGTGACCCGGTTGAGTTCCTCGAGGCTGGTGATACCTTCCAGCACTTTGTCGACGCCGCTGTGGTAGAGGCTTGAGTAGCCTTCCTCCCGGGCGAGGGCGTCGATCTCCATGGCGTTGGCGTTGCGCATGATCAGCCCGCGCATGGTTTCGGTGACCGGGACGACCTCGTAGACGCCGACCCGGCCCTTGTACCCCTGGGTGCATTTCTTGCAGCCCACCGCGCGGTAGAGCGTGGCGCCTGCCGTGTCGGCCTCGGCAAGGCCCATGGACGCCCGCGCCTCCGGGGGCACGTCCGCGGGCATTTTACAGGCCGGGCACAGCTTGCGCACCAGCCGCTGGGCGATGATCAGGCTTACGGCACTTGCAATGTTGAACGCCGAGACCCCGATGTTTGACAGCCGCGTGAGGGTTTCCGCCGCCGAGTTGGTGTGCAGGGTCGAGAGCACCAGGTGGCCGGTCTGCGAGGCCTTCACGGCGATTTCCGCGGTTTCCAGGTCGCGGATCTCGCCCACCATCACCACGTCCGGGTCCTGGCGCAGAAACGCCCGCAGGGCGCTGGCAAAGTCCAGCCCGATGCGCGGCTTGACGTTGACCTGATTGACCCCGGACAGGCGGATTTCCACCGGGTCTTCGGCGGTGCAGATGTTGCGCTGGACCTGGTTGAGAATGTTGAGCCCGGTGTAAAGCGTCACCGTTTTGCCGCTGCCCGTGGGGCCGGTAACAAGGATCATGCCCTGGGGCTTGGCCAGCGCCTTTTCGTACTGGCGGCGCTGCGCCGCGCTTACGCCCAGCTCGTCGATGCCCATCTGCGCGGCGGCCGAGTCGAGCAGGCGCAGCACCAGTTTCTCGCCGTAGATGGTGGGCAGCGAGTTGACGCGAAAGTCCAGCGAGCGGGTGCGCGACAGCCGCAGGCGGATGTTGCCGTCCTGGGGCAGGCGGCGCTCGGAGACGTCGAGGCGCGCCATGACCTTCAGCCGCGCGGCGATACGGTCGCGCATGGAAAACGGCGGCCGCGCCACTTCAGAGAGCATGCCGTCCACCCGGAAGCGCACCCGGTACAGGTGCTCGTAGGGCTCGAAGTGGATGTCCGAGGCGTCGGAGTTCACCGCGTCGAGGAGTATCTTGTTGACGAACTTGATGATCGGCGCGTCGTCGGCGTCGTCGCTGAAGTCTGGCTGGTACTCGTTGTCCGCGGTTTCCAGCGACGAAATGGCGTCGTCGATCTGGCCCATGCTTTCGAGCATGCTGCGCTCGTTCTGGGCGATGTAGCGCTGCAGCGTGGGCGCCAGCTGGTCCACCGGTGCCAGCACCCCCTCGACCCGCAGCCCGGTGGCAAACTGCAGCTCGTCGAGCTGGGTGAGCGTGGCGGGGTAGGGGATGGCCACGGTGAGGATCTGGCCGCGCCGGACCAGCGGCAGTACCTGCAGCTCGCGGAGTATTCGCGCCGGGTATTCCTGGGCCGGGGGCAGGGCCTCGGGGTTGACGGCGTCAAGGTCGAGCACCGGTAGCCCGTATTCCCGGCCGGCCACCACCGCGGCCTGGGCCGGCGCCACCAGGCCCGCTTCGACCACGTAGCGCAGAAGCTCGGTTTGCTGCTCCACGGCTTCGGTTTCGGCCAGCGCCGTGCGGGTTTCGCTCAAAAGCCCGTGGCGCACCAGCCGCTCGGCAATGCCGCGCAGCCCGCCCCGGGAGGCGGCGTGGCTCAGCATGGACTCGTAATAGGGTTGGCTCATGCGTGACTCGGCTGGTTGCTGGATGGGTGGCGGGTCGCGGTGCGCCTACTTGTACCACACTCGGCCCGCCGCCGGCATCCGCGCGCGCCGGCAGCAAGCGGAGAAAAATAGCGGGAAGAAAGGTATAAAAAAGTTGCGCCTTCGCCGAGCGTAATATAGTGTAACGAAGTGTACAGAGAAGAAACGAAACGCCTGCGCCGCGGGCACCCCAGGAGCCAAGGAGTTTCCCATGCAAAACCTTCCCACTTCGCAAGCCCGCAACCTCAAGCAGGGCGGTTTTACCCTGATCGAGCTGATGATCGTGGTCGCCATCATCGGCGTGCTGGCGGCGATTGCAATTCCGCAGTACCAGAACTACGTCGCCCGCTCCCAGGCCAGCGAAGCGCTGACGATTACTTCCGGCGTGCGTGCCGATATTGCCGAATACTATGCGCTTAATGGCAAAATGCCGGACAGTGCTTCTAAACTTAAAGCTGCTGCTGGTGAAGCTGCGAGCAATAATGACTTGGACATCTCCGGCCGCTATGTAGAGAAAGTGCGCTACAGCGATAAAAAAATTAAAGCAACGTTTGCAGATGAAAGTGCCCTCAAGGGCGCCATAATGTATGTTGCGCCTGCAGCTGACAATCTCGCCAATGGCTGGGAATGCTCTTGGGCTTCGGGCGGTTCGTTTACGGATGGTAAAGACAGCTGGCTGCCTTCCGGCTGCAAAGAATAAAAGGTAACGCGGCCTGCAGCCGCTGATGGATAACAGGGGCCTTCGGGCCCTTTTTTCGTTCCGGCCGTTACGGCGCATGCCCGGCCAGGCGCCTGAAACGAAAGCGCAAAAAGGGCTTTTCATCGCCGGCCAAACGCGCTAGTATACGCCTCGTCCTGAGGCCAAGGCCCGGGCGAGCATAAAGTGCCGGAGCGTGGCGCAGCTTGGTAGCGCGTTGCAATGGGGTTGCAAAGGTCGCAGGTTCGAATCCTGTCGCTCCGACCAGAAATATCAATAAAAACCGCCGCTTGGGAACATCCCCCGAGCGGCGGTTTTTTGTTGGGCCGGCTGTGGCATGGCAAGCTCATTACGTCGTTGCGAGCGCTTCCCCCTGGGTCATGGCGAGCACTTCACTTCCTGCGTCGTTGCGAGCGCAGCGAAGCAATCTCGGTTTTTCTCGCCAACGGCACAGCACGAGATCGCCACGTCGCTACGCTCCTCGCGACGACGGTAGTGGGAATAATGCACGCGCTTTCTTGGGTCATGGCGAGCACTTCACTTCCTGCGTCGTTGCGAGCGCAGCGAAGCAATCTCGGTTTTTCTCGCCAACGGCACAGCACGAGATCGCCACGTCGCTACGCTCCTCGCGACGACGGTAGTGGGAATAATGCACGCGCTTTCTTGGGTCATGGCGAGCACTTCACTTCCTGCGTCGTTGCGAGCGCAGCGAAGCAATCTCGGTTTTTCTCGCCAACGGCACAGCACGAGATCGCCACGTCGCTACGCTCCTCGCGACGACGGTAGTGGGAATAATGCACGCGCTTTCTTGGGTCATGGCGAGCACTTCACTTCCTGCGTCGTTGCGAGCGCAGCGAAGCAATCTCGGTTTTTCTCGCCAACGGCACGGCACGAGATCGCCACGTCGCTCCGCTCCTCGCGATGACGGTAGTGGGAGCAGCGCCACCGCCCGTACGAGATCGCCACGTCGCTTACGCTCCTCGCGACGACGGTAGTGGGAAAGTGCACACGCTCCCTTGGGCCAAGGCGAGCACTTCACTTCCTGCGTCGTTGCGAGCGCAGCGAAGCAATCTCGGTTTTTCTCGCCAACGGCACAGCACGAGATCGCCACGTCGCTCCGCTCCTCGCGATGATGATAGTGGGAAAGTGCACACGCTCCCTTGGGCTAAGGCGAGCACTTCACTTCCTGCGTCGTTGCGAGCGCAGCGAAGCAATCTCGGTTTTTCTCGCCAACGGCACGGCACGAGATCGCCACGTCGCTCCGCTCCTCGCGACGACGGTAGTGGGAAAGTGCACACGCTCCCTTGGGCCAAGGCGAGCACTTCACTTCCTGCGTCGTTGCGAGCGCAGCGAAGCAATCTCGGTTTTTCTCGCCAACGGCACAGCACGAGATCGCCACGTCGCTCCGCTCCTCGCGACGACAGTAGTGGGAAAGTGCACACGCTCCCTTGGGCCAAGGCGAGCACTTCACCTTCCTGCGTCGTTGCGAGCGCAGCGAAGCAATCTCGGTTTTTCTCGCCAACGGCACGGCACGAGATCGCCACGTCGCTTACGCTCCTCGCGACGACGGTAGTGGGAGCAGCGCCAACGGCACGGCACGAGATCGCCACGTCGCTTACGCTCCTCGCGACGACAGTAGTGGGGAAGTGCACGCGCTCCCTTGGGCCAAGGCGAGCACCCAAAGGGCGGGTGTAAAGGCAGCTCGCGCTGCGCGACGGTATCCCCATCTCACTGGCCATGGGTACCTGGAGTCAAACTCCGGCAGGTTATGGGCCTCTTGCAAGCCTTTCAGCCGTACCTGCGTTACTATTTGATGGATGAAGGTCGCTATATATAGCGATGAAGAGCTGGCCGGGCGCAATAGCGTCAATAGATATCTGACGGTGCCGAACAGCGGCCGGCGATTAATCATCTTCGATGGAGGCAGTACATCGTAATGGAAGACGAAAACTCTCCGGCTCTGCGTGCCGGTGTGGATTTTCGCGGCAGCAAAAACGCGACTCAGCGAGTCTTGAAGCACGCCAAGCCGGGTAAGAATCGCGCTCCGCTGTTGCGCTACGTTCGTATCAATCTCCCGCGGACCACCCGGCTGCTGTTGATTGCCATGGTGGCCGTCATCGGCGGTGCGTCGGCGGCTTCCGCGCTATTGAGCCACGAGCCGTTTTTCTTCGCGACGCCAATTCTGTGGGCTGTTGTCGGGGCGTCAGCCGTGTTCGTCGCCGTGGGTTTGCTGACCTCTGCCCGCCTCTGGAACCGGGGGCTTGCGATCGCGCTGGCTTCCCTGCTGGTCTATCTTGGCGGTCTTTTGGGCAGTGCGCCGTATGTCTGGAACGGGGCCAGCGTCGCTGCCGCCGCGATCTGGAATCTGACGCTTTTTGCCTCTACAGGCTACATCGTGCTTTTTGCGGCGCTGCGCTACGGAATGATCGTCGCCGCTCCCGACAATCAACGTTTCATGGACTGACAAGGGCTTCGCAATGGATCTCGGATTTCCGTGGTGGCTTCGGGTAGAGCACTTCCTCAATATCATTTTTATTTCATTTCTGGTGCGTTCGGGCCTCGAGATTCTGGGTTCCTACCCCAAGCTTTATCGCTCGCAGCACAGCGTGCCCGGCTCATCCTGGGCTCAGTTTACGATTCGGGAGGAGTCTAAGCACAAGTACTACACGGTGGGCGAAGAGTACAACGACTATTCCCCGCGCATTTCTCTCCCCGGGCGTGGCCTGCTGGGGCTGGGGCGGTATTGGCACTTCATCACGGTGACGGGGTTTGTTAGCTGCTGGTTCACCTATTTCGTGCTGCTGCTGGCGACAGGCCAGTGGCGGCGCTACGTTCCCACCAGCTGGGACACTTTTGCCCAAGCGGGTCAGGATATGCTGGCCTATCTCGCCTTTACCATGCCCCACGCCGTCGACGGGGCGGTGTTCAATGCCCTGCAGCAGCTGTCCTACGGGTTCGTGATACTGATACTGACGCCGCTGGTCATTCTGACCGGTGCCTTTCAGTCGCCGGCCATCGCCAACTCTTTCTCTGTTATCACCCGTGCGCTGGGCGGCCGCCAGGTGATTCGTAGCGTCCACTTTTTCTGCCTTGTGGGGTATCTGGCATTCTTCGCCATACACGTGCCGCTGGTCTTTCTTCACGGCTACCTGCACGAGACGTCCAAGATGGTGCTGGGGCACTCCAACGATCCTGTGTTGGGCGGCGCTATTTTTACCCTCGGCCTCGCCCTTGTGGTCACCCTGCACGTGGTCGCCACGCGGTGGTCGTTGGCGGACGGCCGCGCCGTTGAGAGGTTGCACAACGTGATTGTGCGGCCGTGGTCGAACCTGCTGTATAAGCTGCCCGCGCGCATGCACTACGATCGCTCGAATATCACCGGCAGGGACGTGGGGCTTGCTAACGCCACCCATCACTTCCGTGGCAGCGGGCGCCCGCCGGAAACCGAAGAATACCTGGCGCTGATGGCCAACGGCTACGAGGACGACTATGTGCTCGAAATCGGTGGCTACGTTGAGCGCCCGCTGACGCTGACGATTGCCGAGCTGCGCGAGCTTGCTGCGGGCCACTCTCAGACGACGCTTCACCACTGCGTGCAGGGCTTCACTTCGATTGGGCGCTGGCGCGGCATTGCCATGGCGGACCTGCTGGATATGGTAGGGCCCTTGCCCGGCGCGACTGACGTCGTGTACATCAGCTTCCAGAACATGGGCCGCGATGACGCCCTGTACGAGGGGGGCACCTACTACGAGTCCACGCCGATGGTGGAGGCGCGGATGCCCCAGACGATGGTTGCCTTTGAGCTCAACGAGGAAGGCGAGATTCCGGCCAAGAACGGCGCCCCGGTGCGGCTGCGCCTGGAAACCTCGACCGGGTTTCGCAGCCTCAAGTGGCTGGAACGTATTGAGGTGGTCAACCGCTACGGTATTATCCTTGAGGGCCGCGGTGGCTACTTCGAGGACACGGACTTCTTCGACCGCAACCAGCTAATCTGACCGTTCGCGAGAGAAGAAAAGGAAGTCGCACTATGGTTCTGAAAAACAGTACGGTTCTGAAAAAAACACGCCCATGCACCCAGGCCGAGCTCGATGCTTATATGGCCGCGCGGCCCAGGCCGGTGCGCAACACCTTTGAAGGTATGTACCCGCTACACGAGGACCTTGAACTGTCGGACGAGCAGGTTCAGATCGTGCTGGACTACCTGCAGGAGGTGAATTTCCATCTGCCCGGCGCCGCGGCGCATGAGTTTCTGGTGGTCCGCTGGGCGCGCTACAGCGGGTTTCAGTTCATGCAGGAACCCCTGGAAGCCTATGCCGTCGGGCTGCGCTGCACGCATCCCGGCATGGAAGACCAGCACACCTTCATTCGTATGTCCTGGGGCCAGCTGATGGGGGACCCCGAGGCCGTCCGTCTGCCGGTCAACGAACCGGTGCTGGCGAGCGATACGATGACGCTGGCCCGCTATCGCGATACGCGTACCGGGCCTTCGCGAACGGGCGTTGACGCCTATGGCGCCGGGTCCGGTGGCTCTGTAGCTGAGCCGGTGCCGGGCGCCGACTTCGACCTGAAGCTGCTGAACGGAGCGCTCAACGACGTGCTGGAGCAGCAGCGTACCGGCAAGGGGCGCGAGATAAACTCATGGTGGAACCCGGCGCTTGATTGGGGCGTTGCGCTGGCCGGGCGCTACCCGCGGCTGAAGTACTTCGAATCCAGGGGACGCCTCGATGAGAACACCCTGGCGGCGTTGCACGCCTTCGAGGCGCGGGCAGCCCGGGCGGAGGCAGCGTTACAGGAACTCGGCCTGGCCACTCCTGCGTCCGTGGCCGCGTCTGCGCTTAGGCAGGCGGATAAAGCGGAGAGTGGCACATTTTTCCGCCGTCATCGTATCCGCGACCCGCAGTCGCTCACCGAATCAGAGCTCGACGACCCCGAAGGCTGAAACGCCGAGATGAAACGCCGAGATGAAACGCCGAGATGAAAAGGCGCGTACGCCCAGCTTTATAAAAATGCCGGCAGTGCCAGGCCGAGCGCGAACAAAAAAGAGTGCGCTGCGAGCAGCTTTGCGACCTGGGCAAGCGCGGGATCAAGCGCCGCGCCGTCGGTCCTTTGCAGGATCGTGCGGATAATGGGGAAGGCGTAAGGCAGGGTGAGTAGCGGCGCGAGAACGAATGGGCCGTAGCCCAGGTACCAGAACAGGACCGGGATGGTGTAGGCAATCCCCGTCATGACTAAAAACTCGATCCGACTCCACCGATAGCCAATCAAGACCGCAAGCGAGTATTTGCCTGCCGCCCGGTCGGTTTCGCGATCGCGCATGTTATTGACGACGAGAATATTGGTCGCAAGCGCGGCGGCGGGAAGGCTTGCCAGAATGGCGGTGACCGGCAGCGTGTCAGAGGGCAGCCAGAGCGGGAAAGCGGGCACAAAAGAGGCCGCCTGTACGTAGTAGGTGCCGGTGACGGCGACGATGCCGAAGAAAATGAAGACGAAAAGGTCGCCGAGGCCATAGGAACCGAAGGGGTATGGGCCGCCCGCATAGAGTACCCCGGAGGCGATGCTTACTACTCCGATGACGATAATAGGGACGCCGCCTATCGCGACCAGGTAGCTACCGACCAGCACGGCCAGGGTGAACGTAGCGACCATGGCGCTCCGGACATCGGCCGGCTTGATGAGGCCGGACTGGGTCACTCGCGTAAAACCCTGGCGGTTTTCCGTGTCGACGCCGGACCGGGCGTCGTAGTAGTCGTTAGCGAAGTTTGTGCCGATCTGAATGAGCAGCGCGCCGAGTAGTGCGACAAGCGCCGGCAGCATGGCAAACACGTTCATGTAGACAGCCAGCCCCGTTCCCACGAATACCGGCGCGGCGGCCGCCGGCAGCGTATGGGGGCGCGCGGCAATCAGCCAGGCGCTTCGACGGGGTAGTTGCGGTTGTCCCTGGCCTGAAGACAACTCAGGAATCCGTCAAGGTCGCCGACGGCGACTCTTCGGCCAGCGATTGCCAGCCACCGCCCAGCGCTTTGTAGAGCCGGATCAGATTAGTGGTGATCTCGGCGTTGCTGGCGGCCAGCGCATCCTGGGCGGCCAGCTGCTCACGGTCGGCATCGAGCACTTCGATAAAGTCAGCGACACCGGCGTCATAGCGCGAGCGAGCAAGCGTCGCGGCGCGCGTTGCGGATTTCGCCGCGCTCTGCAGCGAGGCGTAGCGAATCTGCTCGTTGGCGTAAGCAGTGACCGCGTTATCGACATCCTCAAGCGCACCTAGTACGGCCGACTTCCAGCTAATGTAGGCCTGCTCCTGGACCTCGGACTGGGCCTCGATGCGGTTGCGTACCTGGCCACCGGAGAACAGCGGCCAGCTGACGACGGAACCAATGCCGAAGGTGCGGCTGGCTGACTCGAACAGGCTGCCGCCACTCAGCGCTTCCAGCCCTACCGAGCCATTCAAGCGAAGCTTAGGATAGAGCTCAGCAGTAGCCACACCCACCCGGGCTGTTTCGGCGGCTAGCATTCGCTCGGCGCGGCGGATATCGGGACGACGACGCAGTAGATCGGCGGGTACGCCGATGGCGACTTCTAACTGCGGGTTCGGGACTGACTTGGCTTGTGTGAAGACATCATCGAGCGCGCCCGGTTTTTCACCCAGTAGCATGGCCAGGCGATTGCGTGCGCGCTCGAGACGGGTTGCCAGCTGTGGAATGCTGCTGCGCGTCGTCTCCACGTTGCTGCGCGCACGCTCCAGGTCGATATCTTGTACCAGACCCGCGGCGTGGCGCGATTCGATCAAGTCGAAGGTCTCGCTCTGGCTTTCCAGGTTATCGCGAGCGATACGTAGGCGCTCCTGGAAGCTGCGCGCCTCGACGTAGTTTAACGCCACCTCGGCGAGCACGGACACTAAAATGTCACGCCGCGACTCGGCCGCTGCGTCAACGTCGGCCTCGGCCGCTTCCACTGAGCGGGCAACGCGGCCGAACAGGTCCAGCTCCCACCCGGCATCGAAGCCGGCGGAGTAAAGCTCGGTGGTCAAATCGTCGCTGCCGGAGACGTTCTCGCTGGAACGCGAGCGTTGAGCCCCGCCGCTGGCGTCCAGGGTGGGGAACCGGTCGCCTTCGGCAACGTTACGCAGGGCGCGGACCTGACGCAGCCGTGAGGCGGCGGCGCGCAGATCCAGATTGCTTGTTACCGCCTGGTCGATCAGCTGGTTCAGAGCCGGATCGTCCAGCGTCGTCCACCAGCGCGAAAGCTCAGTGGGCTGACCCGCCGTCAGCCCGGCGTCGCGGCGCAGCTGGTTGAATTCGGCATCAGTCTCGGCCTGTGGGGCCTTATAATCGGGACCGACCGCGCAGCCAGTGAGCACGACTGCACAGGGAACCAGCGCAAGGATCAAACGGCGAACCATCATGAAGCCTCCGAATGGCGGCCGCGCTCGCGCCCGCGTTGGATCAGGGTATAAAAGCCCGGTACTAGCAGAGTGCCAATCACCGTAGCTGCCGCCATGCCAAAGAATACGACGACGCCCACCGAGTGCCTGGCGCCGGCGCCAGCGCCGGTGGCAACGAGCAGCGGGAAGATGCCGAGCATGAACGACAGCGCCGTCATCATCACTGCCCGGAAGCGCAGCCGTGCCGCGGTAGCGGCAGCAGCGACGATCGACAGGCCTTCTTCCTCGCGCTGGGTGCGCGCAAACTCCACAATCAGTATCGCCTGCTTGGTCGATAGGCCGGCAAGCATGATGAGTCCGATCTGTGCATACAGCCCGAGACTGGTACCGGCCAGCAGGATGCCCGATAGCGCCCCGACCAGGGTAATTGGCACGATCAATAGTACCGCGACCGGGATAGCCCAGCTTTCATACTGGGCCACCAGGAACAGGAACACGAACAGTAGTGACAAGGCCAGAATCGGCGCCACGCTGCCGCTGGTTTTTTCCTGGTAGGACGCACCAGACCATTCGAAGCCATAGCCTTCCGGCAAAAATTCTGCAGCCAGCTCCTCCATTGCCTCCAGCGCCTGACCGGTACTGTAGCCCGGGGCCGGCGAGCCGTTGAGAGTCGCCGATAGGAACTGGTTGTAGCGATCCAGGCTTTCTGGGCCGAGCTCGGCCTCGACGTCGCCAAGCGCCGCTACCGGAACCATGTCGCCGCCGCGGCTGCGCACATACAGCTGGCTAATGTTATCGGGTTCGGCGCGACTGGTCGCCTCTGCCTGCATGACCACTTTATATAGCTGGCCGCTGAGGTTGAAGTCGTTGATGATCTGCGAACCGAGCTGAGCCTGAAGGGTGGTGAAAATCTCATTGATTGGCACGTCGAGCAGGTGCGCCTGATCACGATTGACGTTCAGGCGTATCTGCGGCACGTCCGGTGAGTAGGACGTGAATACGCGCGCCAGACGCGGATCCTGATTGGCCCGTTGGACCAGGCCTCTCGCCGTCTGTGCCAGCGCTGTCGGGCCGTGGCCGGCGTAATCCTGAAGCGTGAATTCGAATCCGCCACCCACGCCCAACCCCGGAATGGCCGGGGGCGCGAACACCGTGACGGTGGCTCCGGCGATATCGGCCAGGCGCTGCGAAACGCGCTCGGTCAGCGCTGCCGCCGACAGGCTCGCATCGCCGCGCTCATCCCAGGGATTGAGCTGCACAATGGCCATGGCGACGTTGGGGCCGTCGCTGCCGAGCAGCGAGGCGCCGCGGATAGAGATGATATCAGCCACGCCCTCCATCTCGCTGACCCGCGAGTCCACCTCGCGCATGATGCGGTCGGTGCGCTCAAGCGACGCCGCATCGGGCAGCTGGATCTGCACAAACAGTGCCCCCTGGTCTTCGTCAGGTAGAAAGCCCGTGGGCGCGCTTACAAACAGCACGGCCACCAGTCCGCCGGTAGCGGCCAGCACGCCCAGCGTGGCCCAGCCGTAGCGCGCAAAGAAGCCGGCAGCGTGGACATAGCCGCGGGTCAGCCGCTCAAACCCTGCGTTGAACCAGCGGAACCCTCGGCTCGGAGTCGCCTCTGTCCTGGGTTGGAGCAGCACCGCGCATAGTGCAGGGCTAAGCGTTAGCGCGACCACCGAGGAGATCGCCACTGAAATAGAGATAGTTAGGGCGAACTGCTGGTAGAGCTGACCGGCGATTCCCGGCATGAAAGTCACCGGCACGAACACCGCCAGCAGCACCAGCGTGGAGGCCACTACCGCGCCGGTCACTTCGCGCATGGTGGTGAGTGCCGCCTTCTGTGGCAACATGCCATCATCCATATGGCGCTGGACGTTTTCCAGCACGAGAATGGCGTCGTCCACCACCACCCCGATCGCCAGTATCAGCGCGAACAGGGTAATGGTATTGATCGAGAAGCCAATCAGCAGCAGCACCGCAAAGCTGCCGATCAGCGATACCGGAATCGCCAGCGCCGGTATCAACGTTGCCCGCAGGTTCTGCAGGAACACAAAGACGACGGCGATCACCAGCACAAGAGCAATCACCAGCGTGACGATCAGCTCCTGAAGGCTGACCGTAATAAAGTCTGTGGTGTCGAACGCCAGCTCATAGTCCATCCCCTCGGGGAAGCGCTTGGCGACCTCGGCCATTTCCTCTTCGGCGCCTTGTCCCACGTCCAGGGCATTGGCCTCGGGCTGTTGGAAGACGGCCATCAGAATCGCCGGCTGGCCGGAAAAGCGGCCGAAAGAGCTGTAGGACTGGGCGCCGAGCTCTACATCGGCCACGTCGCTGATACGCAGAATGCCGCCATCGGTGGTCGTGCGCAGGGCAATATTGCCAAACCCTTCGGGGTCATCAAGGCGACCCTGGGCGCGCACCGTGTACTGGTACTGCTGGCTGTCTGCCGCCGGTGGCGCCCCGACCTGGCCAGCCGCTGCCTGAACGTTCTGACTGCGAATGGCCCCGGCAATATCATTGGGCACTACCCCCAGGTCGGCCATGCGATCCGGCTGCATCCAGATGCGCATGCCGTAATCCTGGGCGCCGAAGATAAAGACGTCGCCGACCCCCGGCACCCGCGATAAACTATCCACCACGTTGGTGCTGGCGTAGTTGGAGAGAAACAGCGCGTCATGGGATTCGTCCGGCGAGTACAGCGCATAGATCTGCAGGATGGAGACCGATGCCTTGAACACCGACAGGCCCTGATCGGCCACGGCCTGGGGAAGCTGGGCCTGAACCAGCGAAACACGGTTTTGGACATCAACCGCGGCGATATCCGGATCCGTGCCCAGCTCGAAGGTGATGTTGAGCTCGTAGCGGCCGTTGCTGCTGGTCGACGACATATAGCTCATGCCGTCAACACCGTTGACCACGTCTTCGATCACCGTGGCTACGGTGGATTCCACCACGTCTGCGCTGGCACCGGGGTAGGTGGCCATGACTCGAACCCCGGGCGGTGTGATCTGCGGATACTGCTTGACGGGCAAACCGGTGAGCGCCAGTAGTCCGGCCAGCACAATCACCAGGGAGACGACAATCGCGAAACGCGGCCGATGAATGAAGAAACGACTGAACACGGCCTAATCTCCCGACTCATCGGTCAGGCCGGCACGGGGATTCCCCGGTTCGGCGGTGACAGTCATTCCGGGACGCACCTTCTGTAGCCCCTGGAAAATCACATTTTCCCCGGCACGCAGCCCCGATTCCACAACCCAATCGACCTTGCGGCGGTCGCCAAGCTTGACTTGACGACGCTCGACCTCGCCATCACCGTCGACCACCAAGACCTGGTAGCCTTCTTTATCCTGCTGAACCGCGGCCTGGGGGATGACCAGACGTTTTTGCGGCTCGCTATCGGATATCAGCGCCGTCACGAATTGCCCGGGGCGCAGCACGCCCTCCGGATTATCCACTACCGCGCGCATGGCTAGCGTGCCGGTTGATCGGTCGACTTCGCTTGCTACATAGTCCAGCCGGCCTCCCTGCTCGTACAGGCTGCCGTCCGACAGGCGCATGCGAAGGCGATAGTCATCAATATCTGCCTGGTCGTCATCCGCCTCGCGCCGCCGCTGGATAAAGCGTGTGGTTTCGCGCTCGCTGACGGTAAAGTCGACGTAGATGGGGTCCAGCTGCACGATCGTGACGAGCACACCGCTGTCTGGTCCAATCAGGTTGCCAACATCGACTTGGGCCTCGCTGATACGGCCGGCGATGGGCGCATGGATCTCGGTATAACCCAATTGCAGCTCGGCCGAATGCTGTCGGGCGCGGGCCTGCTCCAGCCGGGCTTTGGCGGTCTGCACGTCGTTGCGCGCCGTTTCCATATCCGAGGCTGCCACGCCACCGCTGGCCACCGACTTCAGACGATTGAGGTACTGATTGGCCTTGTCATGACTGGCCTTGGCTTCGGCCGCGCTAGCGGCCGCTGCGGCCGCTTCGGCCTCGTATTGATCCGGCTCAATCTCGAATAATAGCTGACCCTCTTCGACGTGTTCTCCTGCTGTGAAATTACGCGTCACCAGCGGGCCGGAAACGCGCGCACGCAGCTCCACCCGATGTACGGCACGGGTACGTGCCACCTTGGACTCGCCAGCGCTTATCGAACGCTCGACCACCGGCGCTACCAGCACGGCAGGCGGCGACGCCTCGGTGTCGTCAGAGGTTTGTTCGGCATCTGAGCAGGCAGCAAGCACGAAGCCCATCAGCATCAGGCTGGCAAGATTGAGCAGCTTGGTGAAAGACGTAAATACAGGTCTGGCAGAGGTTCGCATCGTGACTTGGCCCCCAAGGCGCGGTGTATGGCTGGGTTCTTCGCATTCCGCGCTTTGGCGGCAGTGGTAGCCCTAGCGAGGAGAAGGAGTATAGTGCAGCCGCCTACTTACATACAAGAATGTATGCCCGGCTACTGCTGCGAATGCTCAGTCGCTTATCAGCTGGGGCATGCCCAGGATGGCACCGACGATCTATCCGGACTTTGACTTTCATGAAGTGGCTCCGGTGTGGCGGAGCCACCAGTCGGTGTGCAGGCAAATAGCATTATTCAGCCTCTTGGGCAGAAGGCCCGGACTGCACGTCGGCGTTCGCTTCCGTACCGGCATCCTGGGGGCGTACGTAAGGGCGACGCAGGGCGATGCTCAGCGCCGGGATGAACGTCAGCAGCAGCAGGCCGAACGGCAGGCCGCTGGCAATGGCCGCCGACTGGAGGGTGTCCAACCCGCCGGCGCGCAGCAGAAAGGCGGTGACCAGCCCAACCGCCGCGACCCAAAAGAAGCGCTGTCGCCAGCTGGGGGCGTTGCCGTTTGACGTTAGCGTTGACACCACCAGGGCGCCGGAGTCGGCTGAGGTGACGAAAAATATCAGCACGACCAGTACGGCCACCCCCGTGGTGAAGGTGCTCAGCGGCAGGTAGTCGAGCAAGCGATAGAGGCTTTCGTCAGGGGCAACGGTAACGGTATTGGCAAACCCGGCATTCTCGAACAGCTCCAGAAACAGCGCGTTGCTGCCAAACACCGTCATCCACAGAAAGTTGAAAAGGGTCGGGACAAAGAGGACGCCAAGCAGGTATTCACGGATGGTCCGGCCCCGAGAGACCTGGGCGATGAACATGCCGACAAAGGGAGACCAGGAGATCCACCAGCTCCAGTAGAAAATGGTCCATTGCGACTGCCAGTGGGTACCGCTATAGGTCTCGTTCCAGGTGGATAGCTTGGGCAAGTCGTTGATATAGCCGCCCAGATGCTCACCCAGCGCCTTGAAAATAAACAGCGGCTCGCCGGCAAATAACACAAACAGCATCAGGCTGGCCGCGACGACCAGGTTCAGTTTGCTGAGTAGACGGACGCCGTTGCCCAGCCCGCTGAGCACGCTGACCATGGCCAGCGTACACACCACGCCGATAACGCCAAGGTTGAGCCCCAGGCTGGCGTCCAACCCGGTTAGCTCGGCGATGCCGGCACTGGCCTGGCTGGCGCCAAGCCCCAATGAGGTGGTAATACCAAAAATAGTGCCAATCACGGCTGCCATATTCGCCACCCAGCCCAGGCGGCGTGCCCAGGCAGCGGGCAGGAGTTCGCGTAGCGGCGCCTCAAAGCTGAGCTTGTGACCGGCGTTATAATGGAAGAAGGCCAGCGTCAGCCCTACGAGGGCGTAGATGCCCCAAGGGTGCAGCCCCCAGTGAAGAAACGTCATCTCCATGGAAAACTGGGCGGTAGTGGCATCGCTGCTTAAATAAGGACGGAACGAGGCGTAATGCTGCAACGGTTCGGAAACGCTGTAGAACAAAAGCCCGATGCCCATGCCCGCGGCAAACAGCATGCCAAACCAGTCAAGGCGGCTGAACTCGGGGCGTGCGTCGGGCCCGCCCAGGCGAATCCGGGCCAGCGGCGTAAACAATAGGTACAAGGCAAACAGCAGCACGGCGTTTATGATGAAAATAAGAAGCCAGCCGGTAGAGCCCGCCATGATGCCCTGTAGGCGTGAGAACAGCGTGGCTGCCGTGTCCCCCTGCCAGCCAACAAAGATCAGCAGCAGGGCAATGATGGTGGCCGAGACGATAAATAGGCTCATTTTCTTGAGCGATGGCATGGTGTCGGGCTTCCGTAACGTCATCGTGTTGTGCGCAAGGGTCGGCTGTTTTTAGAGAATGGAAATCCTGGCGCGGCAGAAGTGGCGTATTATATCAGAGAATTAGTATGTATTGTTACGTTTGGTGCTTAACGTTAGATGTATGTCCCAAAAAAGATGAAGCCAGAAAGGGGGGCGGGATAACCCAAGGCCTTCCGCCCGCAGCGCATAGCACTGCGGGCGGAAAGTGTTAGATATTGCTGGAAAGTATTCCCAGCAGCACCAGTAAAAGCGCAAGCAAGCTGAACAAGGTCGCAATGCTATAGGCGATGGTCTTGTTCGTTTTGTCACTGCCCAGCTTCAGATCATGCAGACCGTGACGAATACGGTGCATCGCATGATACAGCGGGAGGCAGATGACAGCGCCAACGAACATCAGGCCGAAAAAGCTGAACAGCATCGCGCGGCTGCGCTCGAAATCAAACGTTTCTGTTGGCAACACTCCCAGGGGAAATAGCAGGGCAATAAACAGAATGGCGGCTGGAACGAATACCGCAAAACAGACACCACCGGCGCTGAATAAGGCCCACCAGACAGGCTCGGCACTTTTCTTGATGCGATGTTCCATTACATGCTCCTTCCGATGAATACCCAGGCAAATAATACCGTTACCAGCAGTACGGCAAGCCACTGCCCCAGGACGATCCATTTCGCTGGCAATAATCGTTCCTTTACGCGAAGCGGCATAACTCGTGGGAAAAGCGTGAAAAATGTGGCGGCGTGGAAAAGGCTGGCAATGAAAGCCAGTAGATTAATCGCGATGACAACGGGATTTTGCATGAACTGTTGCCATCCTTGCCAGCTATCAGCCCCTTGCAAGAGGCAGTATATCCCGGCGAGTAAGCAAGCAATGAAAAAAACCAGCGGCAGGACCGTAGCTTCGCGGGCCATATAGGTCATGAAGTAACGGTGCTTTAACCACCAGGTGCGTTTAAGTTCGGGAAAATGTCCTGTTGATTTGTCCATGAAAGCCTCCTGCAGTTGAATAGCTAGCCTTTGAATAAATTGATCAAGAGATCTTTGGCCGATTCGACTTTGCCCTGGTTTATGGCCGCCGCTGGGTCAACATTTTTCGGACACACTTCTGAACAGTAACCGACGAAAGTGCAGGACCAAACGCCTTCGTCACGATTCATTTGTGTCAGGCGTTGCTTTTTACCCTGGTCGCGGTTATCCAGGTTATAACGCTGTGCCAGCGTCAGCGCTGCCGGCCCCAGGAAGCCGGGGTTAAGGCCAAACTGCGGGCACGCAGAGTAGCAAAGCCCACAGTTGATACAGTCGGAAAACTGCGCGTATTTGGCCATTTGCTCCGGGGTTTGATTATGGGGCTCTGCGCTTTCTTCCGACTCATTGATCAAATAAGGCTGAACGGCGGTCAGGTGCTCAAGAAACAGATCCATATCGATAATGAGGTCTTTCATTATGGGGAAGTGCGCCAAGGGTTCTATCTTGACGGTTTCCGGATATTCCCTCAAAAAGCTTTTGCAGCCCAGCTTTGGCACCCCGTTAACCATTACGCCACAAGAGCCGCAAATAGCCATGCGACATGACCAGCGATAGCTCAAGCTGGCATCTTGCTCGTCCTTGATATAGTTCAAGGCCTCAAGGATAGAGGTGCTGTCGTCATAGGGAACGTCGAAGTCCTGCCAGAATGGCGCCTCGCTCTGCTCGGGGAGATAACGTTGAATACTAAGCCGTTTGGTCGTCATTGCTATGCTCCTTTGCCCGCATCGCCATAAGCGCGCACCGCTGGCGCCGAGAAGCGAGTATCTACCTCTTGCCAGCGCAGCTCTGCAGGGGCGTCGGTTTTGAAGAACACCAGGCTGTGCTGCAAAAAGTTGATGTCGTCACGCTGTTGAAGGCCTTCGTCGAGGCGCTGATGGGCGCCGCGGGATTCCCGACGGTGTAAGGCGGCCAGACAGGTCGCCTCCGCAATATCCAACCCAAAGCCCAACTCGATGCACAGCAGCAATTCGGTGTTGTAAGCTTTGCTTCGGTCATTCAGCTGAATATCGTGATACCGTGACTTGAGCTCACGGATAGTGTTCAAGGCACCTTGCATGCGCTCCTCATCACGATAAACGCCGCAGCCATCCTCCATGGCCTGAACCATTTCGCGCTTCAGTTCAACCCGGTCTTCCGTGCCGCTGGCCTCACGTAGCCGGTCGATGTGTTGCCGCTTGGCTTGAAACTGCCGTTGAAGCGACTCGAGGTCGGCGAAGTGGGTAGTGGCTGCCCGCTGGCTTGCCTGTTCGCCTGCCAGGCGGCCAAAGACCAGCAGCTCCGTCAGTGAGTTCGATCCCAGCCGGTTAGCACCGTGCAGCCCCACGGAGGCGCACTCCCCGGCGGCATACAGCCCCTTCAGACGAGACTCACAGTTGGCATCTGTCTCAATGCCACCCATGGTGTAATGTACCGCCGGGCGAATCGGAATGGGCTCGTTGACCGGGTCAATATTGATATAGGACTTGGCCAGATCACAAATGAAGGGAAGGCGCTCATATAGGTAATCCTTACCCAGATGGCGCAGGTCGAGATAGACCACGTCGCTGTCAGCGAAGCGTCCGGTACGTCCTGCCTTTTGCTCCTGCCAGAACGCTTGGGACAGCTTATCGCGTGGCCCGAGCTCCATGTATTTGTTCTTCGGCTCCCCCAGCGGCGTTTCCGGTCCCAGCCCGTAATCTTGCAGATAACGGTAGCCGTCCTTATTCAAGAGTAGGCCACCCTCTCCGCGGCACGCTTCGGTAATCAGAATGCCCGTACCCGGAAGACCGGTAGGATGGTACTGTACGAACTCCATATCGCGTAGGGCCACACCGCTACGGTAGGCCATGGCCATGCCGTCCCCGGTCACGATGCCGGCGTTGGTATTGAACTGAAACAGGCGCCCGGCGCCACCGGTTGCCATGATCACCGATTTCGCGCGCAGCAAAATCAATTCGCCCGTGGCGACCTGTAGGGCAATAACGCCGGCAACAGCGCCGTCGACTGTTGCGACGTCAAGTACGAAATATTCGTCAAGACGTTCAATTTCGGGATATTTCAACGACGTCTGAAACAGGGTGTGCAAGATGTGAAAGCCGGTTTTGTCCGTTGCAAACCAGGTACGAGCCGTTTTCATGCCGCCAAAGCGACGCACCTGCACGGTACCATCCGCTTTACGGCTCCAGGGGCATCCCCAGCGTTCCAGCTGCACTAATTCCTGGTGGGCGTGACGGACGAAGTAATCGACAACCCCCTGTTCAGCAAGCCAGTCGCTTCCCGAGACAGTGTCTTCAAAGTGAGCTTCTAACGTATCTTCATCGCTGGTAACGGCAGCGGCGCCACCTTCCGCCGCGACCGTATGAGAACGCATGGGATATACCTTTGACAGCATCACGATGCGCTGCCGTTCCCCCTTGTTTCTGCCACTTTCTGCAGCGGCAATCGCGGCGCGTAATCCTGCACCGCCGCCTCCTACGATCACGATATCAACGTCTTGATGTTGCATAGCGGCTCTCGTCGGTTATTCGGTGATTCAGTCAGGCATGCGAACACTCTCATACCCGTCTATTAGAAATATTTGCATATAAAATAATTTCTTTCATTCCAAATAGAAATAAACTGGATAAATATTGATCTGGATCAATTTAAACTAATTAAATAGTGGATACGGTAGCAATAGGTAAAATATTTGAGCAAAAAATGTAGACCGGTTAATCGACAACCCATGGAGGCGTGACGATTACACTATGGACTGGATATTTCTCCTTGAACTTCTCACTGTGCTGGCCGTTATTGCACTGGGCGCCCGCAAGGGAGGCATCGCTCTTGGTATGTGGGGTGGCGTGGGCCTGCTTATCCTGACGGTGGTGTTCCGCGAGCAGCCTGCCGCACCACCAATTAACGTAATGCTGATTATCCTGGCGGTGATCAGTGCGGCAGCGGTAATGGAAGCCGCCGGCGGAATCAACTGGCTGGTAAACGTTGCCGAACGAATCATTCGCCGATACCCCAAGCACATCACCATCGTGGCACCGCTGGTTTCCTATTTGTTCACCTTCGGTGCCGGTACCGGTCATATTTTCTATCCGTTGCTTCCGGTCATCCATGACGTCGCTCACGGTAGCGGGATCCGGCCCGAGCGCCCGATTGCGGTCTCGACCATTGCTTCACAGCAGGCGATCACCGCCAGCCCGGTTTCCGCAGCGATGGCGGCCATCATCGTGATACTGGAATCCGAGGGCATGACGCTGGCGACGATTATGGCGATTTCTGTGCCCGCCACAGTGATGGGGATCGTATTGGCGGCGCTGATTTCCTACCGCCGCGGGAAGGAACTGTCAGAGGATCCGGTGTTTCAGCAGCGAGTCAGCGAGGGACTGGTAGAACCGATTCCCGAAGGACCCAGCGATACACAGGCTTCACAGGTTGCCGGATCTGAGAAGAGCCTTGTGACAGCCAATACCGCTACCTCGGACACTGCGGTGACTGATAAAGAGCCTGCCGAGTCTGTTCGGCCGTGGAAAGGCCGTGTTAGTGCGTTGATTTTCCTGCTGGGCGTAGCCTCCATCGTTGTACTGGGCTTCTTTGAGGGCCTGAGGCCAGCCTTTCCCGATACCAGCGGTGAACTGGTGCCGCTATCCATGTCTTTGACAATCCAGATCACGATGCTGGCCGTGGCAGCGATCATCCTGATGATCTGTCGGGTAGACGTTGAGGCTGTCCCGCGGGCTGCCACCGCTCGGTCCGGTCTGGTGGCACTTGTGGGTATTTTTGGGCTTGCCTGGCTCGGTCAGACGCTTATCGATGCCAATCAGGAAACCGTGGTGGGCGGACTTGGCAACATGGTAACTGCTGCCCCCTGGACCTTCGCCATCGGCTTGTTTTTTGCCTCGGTGCTGTTATTCAGCCAGGCCGCTACTACTCGGGCCTTACTGCCCCTGGGGCTGGCGCTAGGTATCGGTGGTCCCCAGCTGGTTGCCATGTGGCCGGCCGTTAACGGTTACTTTTTCCTCCCTACCTACGGAACGATCCTTGCTGCCATCAGTTTTGATCGCAGTGGTACTACCGGGATCGGCAAGTTCGTGCTTAACCACTCCTTCATGCTCCCCGGGCTGGTCGCCACTATTGGCACCGTCATTATCGGGTTGCTCATTTCCCAGGTCTTTTGACCATCGCGATTATTAGGAGAAGCGAGATGAACGTTAATGAAGTGTCCACTCAGGATCTTACTTCAGGGACTCAAATCGGTGATGCTGATCAACATATCGTTGATATGTTGCGCGAATATGGTGATGTCCAAACATTCTCCAGTGGTGACTGGATCAGCCAGGAGGGAGTGCCCCGGGAATGGTTCGGGGTCCTGCTTCAGGGCGAGTTGGAATTGCTGCACGGTCGCTATGCCGACATACGGCGTGTAGGGCTGCTGGGGCCAGGGGCCATGGTCTTTGAAGGCTTTCTCATGGGCGACCCCAACCCGCATCGGCTCTCTACTCGGGCGATGGCCGCTGGCCAGCTTTTGGTGCTGGATGCCGCCGCCAAGGAACGCCTACAGCAAGGGCAACCGGATTTTTGGCATGAGCTTATTCTACGCGTGGCAACACGCCTGCGTGCGCGGCTACGTGGCACCACGACCCGAATGGTCGAACATCGTGAGCCCGAATTTGCGATTGGCACGACCCGGGTAGAACACGACTCCCTGGGAGAGCGAGAGATTCCCGCCGATGCCTATTACGGCGTTCAGACGCTGCGAGCCATGGAGAACTTTCCCATCTCCGGGCATCACCTGGATGACTACGGTAATCTTTGTATCGGCCTGGCCATGGTTAAAAAGGCGGCCGCGCAAACCAACCAGGAGCTGGGTGTACTCGAGGCCGATAAGGCGAAGGCCATCGCGACGGCGTGTGATGAGATTATCGGGGGAAAACTGCGGCGACACTTTGTGCTGGATATGATTCAAGGTGGTGCCGGCACCTCAACGAACATGAACGCCAACGAGGTTATTGCCAATCGCGCCCTTGAGTTATTGGGCCATCAGCGTGGTGACTATACCCACTTGCACCCGCTGGACCACGTTAACCTGTCTCAGTCCACCAACGACGCTTATCCCACGTCGGTAAAAGTTGCCGTACTGCTCACCGTTCAGCAGACGCTGAACTCATTGGATGAGCTATCCAGCGCCTTGCGGATAAAGGCCGACGAGTTTGCCGACGTGCTGAAGATGGGGCGTACAGAAAACCAGGACGCCATCCCGATGACGTTAGGCCAGGAGTTTGGGGCGTACGCCGGGATGGTGGCATCTGCTCGCCGCGCGCTTTCGCATGCAACCCTGGAGATGCACGAGATCAACTTGGGCGCTACGGCCATCGGCACCGGACTGAACAGCCCGGCCGGATACGCGCCGCTGGTGGCCGAGAAACTCGCCGTTATCTCCGAGTTGCCCTTGACGCTTGCAAACGATCTTGTAGAGGCTACTCAGGACTCGGGAGCGTTTGCCTGCCTATCCGGCGCCATGAAGCGGGTAGCGGTGCAAGTCTCCAAAATCTGCAATGACCTCCGGTGGCTGTCCAGTGGTCCTCGGGCCGGGCTCAATGAGATTAATCTCCCACCTATGCAGCCGGGCTCTTCCATCATGCCGGGTAAGGTCAATCCCGTGGTACCGGAGATGGTCAACCAGGTTTGCTACCAGGTGATCGGTTTTGATGCGACGATCGGTATCGCCGCGGAAGCCAGCGAGCTTGAGTTAAACATGGCTGAGCCGGTCATGGCCTATGATCTGCTGCAAGGGTTAACTATTCTGAATAACGCCATGATCGTACTTAACAATCGGTGCGTGAAGGACATTACCGCCAATCGGGAAGTCTGCCAGAACTATGTGCAGCGCTCGATCGGCCTTGTCACTGCGCTGAATCCCGTACTTGGGTATGAACGCTCATCGCAAGTGGCCAAGGAAGCGTTGGACACCGGTGGCAGTGTCTATGATCTGGTCCTCGAAAAGGGGTGGCTGAGCCAGACCCAGCTCGATGAGCTTCTAGAGCCAGAGCATATGACCAGTCCCATGCAACCCTGAGTTTAATAAGCCACTGTCAGTTGGCCTCTTGGCCGCAGCTTCGATAGAGCGGGCAGCAGTCAATCATCTGTGTTGGCAAGGGTCCAGTCGACCAGCTGGATTGCAAGCTCGTCAGCGGCCAAGCCGAAAGCGTCGACTACCGACTCAAGTTGAGGAGAATCGCTTTGCTGACGGACGTCGAAACGCCGACTGGCGACCACGTTGCGGTTGCTTTCGTCGAGCAGCTGCACGTCTAGGCGGATGACTGCCTGCGGAGCCTGGTCACCGTTGTACTCGCTTTGGAAGGCGCCGAGATCGCTGCTTAGAGTGAGGTCGCTCTGGACTCGACTGCCTTCTCCTACCACTGTTGCCAGGCGCCCGTCCTGGCGAAAGGCCTCGATGAGACGATCGCGCAACAGCACCGGCGCATCGTCATTCCACCGTGTTCCGGCGTAGACGCTTATTTCCTGGCGATTGGGACGTACCAGAATGCGTGGGCTGGCGAGTAATCGGGCGGCGCGAGGCGTTTCCAGGCGCAGTGTCATGTCAAGCGAAGGCTCAGAAGAGGCAGGTTGCGTTGTGGCGGGTAGCAAGAAGGTACGCTGTGGCGTTTGATCGGGTAGTAGGCTGCAGGCCGACGAGGTTATTAATACGGCAAGGAGTAGAATGCCGAGGCGTACGCGCAAGATCATGGTGTGAACTCCTGGATCGGGTCGCGGCCAAGTAGGAAATCAGCCGGGCTTTCTTCGAGGCGACGTGTAATGCGGTTCAGCTGGCTCAGCGTACTACGTAGCTCGAACATGGCGGGAGCAAGTTCGCCAATGCCTTGCAGGCCCTGGGATAGCGATTCTTCATGTGTGGCGGTGAGCGTTGATAGACGCTCGGTGGTAGTGGCCAGGTCGCGCATGGCTTGGTGTGCAGCTTGCATGATGGGCTGTCCCTGCTCTTCCAGTAATCCGTGGGTAGATTCGCTTAGACGTGCGAAACTCGCCAGGCTCTTTTCAGCCTGTACGCTGGCACGGTGGACTTGGGTCAGCGTCTTGTCGATGGTGCCGCGTTCGTCGACTAGTGACTGCGAAGCGATATCAACGTTGCTCAAAATACGCGTCACGTGTTCGGCATTTTCTTCGGACAGTAGACGGTTCGCCTTTTCCAACAGAGTGTCTACCTGGGTGAAGAGCTCTTCGCTATTAGAGAGCAGCGAGTTTAGCGGGGAAGGTTTGGCCTCGATTAGCGGTGGATGCTCACGGTCGCCTTTTAGGCGGGGACTTTGCGGGGTCCCGCCACGTAATTGTATATTCATGCTACCGGTAATGTTGGCTAGAGCAAGGCTCGCATTGGTGTCTTGCTTGATGGGAATGTCGCTGTAGATACGTACCAACGCGCGTACATGTCGTGGGTCCTCGGGGTCGAGGCTTAATCTGACAACATCGCCGACCTCGATTCCGCTATATTGGACTTTGTTGCCTTCAGAAAGCCCGCTGACGGCCCGGCTGAAACCAACCTCGTAATAGGAGTAATCGTGTTCGACGCTGGTCTTGCCAAGCCACAGGGCAAACAGTAGAGCGCCACCGAGGGTGATTATCGTGAATAGTCCGATCAGCACGTGGTGAGCGCGGGGTTCCATGGTCAGCTTTCCTCGGTAGTGGGGGGAATATGGCGGGCAGCACGTCCCCGTGAGCCCTGAAAGTAGTCGCGAATCCAGTCGTCATCGAGCGTCGAGACTACGTCGAGCCGGCCGGCGGCCAAGACCTTACGGCGTGCCAGCACAGCGACCCGGTCGCAAGTCGCATAAAGGGTATCCAGGTCGTGGGTGACCAAAAAAACGCTGAGCCCAAGGGCGTCGCGAAGGGTCAGAATTAGACGGTCGAAGGCCTCTGCACCGATGGGATCAAGACCGGCGGTGGGTTCGTCGAGAAATAAAACCTCGGGATCCAACGCCAGAGCGCGAGCCAGGGCGGCACGCTTGACCATTCCGCCGGAGAGCTCGGCGGGATAGTTGGCGGCCGCCTGAGCGGGGAGGCCAGCCAGTGCCAGTTTAACCTGCGCTAGCATCTCTGCATCGTCCCGGGCAAGGCCGGCATGTTCGATCAGCGGCAGAGCCACGTTCTCTGCGAGTGTTAGAGAGGTAAAAAGTGCGCCTCGCTGAAAGAGCACCCCGAAACGCCTCTCCACTCGCGAGCGGTCCTGTGAAGTAAGCTGTTGTAGGTCCTTGCCAAACACCGTGATGGCACCAGCGTTAGGGCGCAATAGGCCAATGATACTACGCATTAACACCGATTTGCCGCTGCCCGAGCCGCCTACTACTCCGAGTATTTCGCCTTGCCGCAAGTCTAGGTCAAGGTCTTCGTGGACGACGTGGCTACCAAAGCGGTTTTCCAATCCGCGTACCCGAATCAGCGGTGATTTTATCTGAGCTTCTGTGGCCTGATTCACCAGCCCATCTCCATAAAGAAAAGCGCGGCGGCGGCATCAAGCAGAATAACCATGAAGATCGACTGTACCACGCTGGATGTGGTGTGCTCGCCTACCGACTGAGCGCTGCCGCTGACTTTAAAGCCTTCTTGGCAGCCGATTAAGGCGACCACAAAGGCGAATAATGGGGCTTTGCTTAAGCCAATCACAAAGTGTTTAAGCGGGATGTCACGTTGCAAAATAGCGAGAAACTGGGTCAGTGAGATATCCAGGGCCAGGAGGCAGACCAAGGCACCACCGATCAGCCCGCATAGCATGCCGACAAAGGTGAGTATTGGCATAGTGACCATTGTTGCCAACACCCGGGGGAGCACCAGCAATTCCATCGGGTTAAGCCCTTGGACGCGGATAGCATCGAGTTCTTCGTGAGCTTTCATGGCGCCGAGCTGGGCGGTGAAGGCGCTGGCGGTGCGGCCAGCAACCAGTATGGCGGCCAGTAACACACCAAATTCGCGCAGAAAAGCAAAGGCGACCAGGTTCACTGTATAGATTGTGGCGCCGAAGTCGCGCAGCACAGTGGCGCCCAAAAAAGCCATGACGGCGCCTACCAGGAAAGTCAGCAGGGCGACGATGGGCAGGGCATTGAGACCCGTTTGATGGATCTGTGCCACTAAAGACGTCAGGCGCCAACGGCGCGGCCGCCAGATACCGGTAGCAAGCGTTGCCAGAGCCTGGCCCATGAAGCCCATAAGCTGGCATTGCTGGTGCCAAAATTTTTCGACACGTCGGCCGGTTTCGGCCAGGAAGTCTTTCACGGGCCGGGTAGGGCGGGGCTGAGGAGGGGGGCTTTGTGCCATGGCATCGGCCACGGTATGCAGTAGAGCCCGGCGTTCAGCTGGCAGCGCGGGGGCCCAGTCATCAATGGCCGCGAGCCGCTCGGGGCTAATGAGTTTTGCCAGCAAAGCGGCGCCGGCCGTGTCAAGAGCCCCAAGCTGCGAAAGGTCCAGCGACGGAGGAATTTTCGTCTGTTGCTCAACCTCGCGCCTCAGTCGGGAAAAATGTGCCAGCGTCCAGTCGCCAACAAGGTGTAGGCAGCCATCTGACGGCAAAAGTTGCCCGGGTTGTGTCATACTTCCTCCTTGCCAAGCCATGTGGTCTCTGCTGGCGGAGACCACATGGCTGTTTGAAGATTTGAACGGCGGGAATCCGAAGCCGGGTACGGATTGGTCTATTAAAGCAGTGGACCAGACCGTGATCCCAAGCTAGGAAGAAGCTGGAGCTCGGGCGCCCGGTGGACGAGGCTAAAGGAGGCGGCTGACATAAAAGTTATCGGTTCCTAGCCTTGCGTCATCGTAAACGTTTCGCAATAAACAATCGCTGGTGACATGCCTGTAGCTTCCGTGGTGTGGGTCGTCCCCGAAATACTGGGCCCCAAATCTTGAGCGAATGGAGTCATGAGTGATCTTACCCAGCATTGGTGAACTGGCCGCCGATTGATGACCGTGGCCGGCATTTTCTGCCGCGCGCGGCGGTTGGGCGGAAAGCCGTCGGATTGTTAAAAGCCATGCCTACCGGTTCCTCTGCACATCCAGATAAGCCCGCACCATGTCATGTACAGCCCCACCATACCCCGCTCGTCGATGATCTGCACGGGAGTCGCCCCGTTAAAGGCTCTATTCGGTTGGGTCATCCACCCGTACACCAGCTCGCGGTTGTGAGGGAACAGCAAGCGAAGGGACTTGTGTATGTCCAGGAGTACGCTCGCCCGCTTCAACTTATCCCTTTCATGGGTGAGAGTCTTTTGCTTGTCTTTGGCAAGACCCAGCAGGCTGAGCTGTTCATCAGTAGTGATTTGCCAGTAGGCAAATAGGTTTATCAACATTTCATGGGTTAAGGAAATAAAAGCTCACTTGTTATTTAGTGTTGAAATGTATTCTCGAACTACTTTGTAAACATATTTCTGATTCGCAATTGCTGTATCTGCATTATAAGCGCCTTGGTTTGTTTTATTGTTCGATAAAATGCGAATCGCCAGGAATGGCACTTCGTATGCTTTTGCAATCATTGCAGCCGATGCCGATTCCATTTCCTCGACTGATGTGCCGTAATTTTCATGGAGCCAATTGATGCGATCTATTTCATTATTCCATAGATCAGCTGAACCAATTGTTCCTTTAACTACTTTCCCTTTTTTGTGGTTATTTTTTTCTTGGTTAGCTATGGCCAAAAGCTCTGGGTCTGCTTCATAATAGCGAGCCTTTTCAGCATTTGGGTCTTCACCGGCACTCCCTTCAGAAGCCATAATGTCCATAGGCTTCCAGTTTTTCGCTTCAATACCTTCTCCCTCCGCACGGTCCCCTGTTTTCATGGAACCGATATTAACCGTTCGCTCACCTAAGACAATGTCAAAAACATTGAGAGCCGGGTCATGTCCGCCAGATGTGCCTTGGTTGATAATGGCAGAAGGTTTATATTTATTTATCGCAACGGCAGTTGCTGCTGCCGTATTCTCCATGCCTTTTCCTGTTTTTGAAACAATGACCGGATAATCATCTACTGTGCCTATATAAAATATAAAGGTTGATCCTGATTTTTCTACTTTAACATTCTCCAAGCGACCAGCGAATTCTTTGGCCTCAATTGGCATGGGGGCCTGGACCAATATTGGATGCTTCATTTCGTCTTTTTTCTCGAACTCATCTGCCGAAATTTCTTCTGCCAATGCTACCAAAGATGCTATAGAAATTATGGGTGCCAAAACGCTATTGATAATAGTTATTTTGATTTTTTTCATTTTATTTATCCCTTAGATATATGCTGCATTCGCGATGTTTGATCACAGCGAAAGATTTAAGATAAGCGTAGTGAGCTAACGTTCGGCTCTGTTGAGCCAGAATATACATGCCGACTGTAATTGCCAAGTAAAGTCTGACGGTTCCCCACGAATTTGTGCCATTCGCCGCATATGCCTTCTTATCTGCAGATACTGAGAGTAACACCCGCCTATGTTGCTATGGTGTTGCCCCATGTCATACGTCGAACTCAGCATTGAAGAACGCGCCACCATCCAGGTTAGCCGTGCCCAGGGCATGAGCCAGAGGCACATTGCCTGGATTCTTGAGCGCGCTCCTTCTACTATTTCTCGTGAAGTGCGCCGCAACCTGACTGGCCAGCGTGCGTACTGTGCCCGGCAGGCTCAGCAGCAACGCCAAAGACGGCGTGCGCCATGTCGTCCAAAGCGCAAGCTGATACCCGGCACCGAGCGCTTTGAACTGGTGGCCCATATGCTCCGTCGACGGTTGTCTCCCGAGCAGATTAGCGGCAAGCTCAAGGCCATGGACATACCCGACCTGCGCGATGCTTACGTCTGCCGCGAAACGATCTACAACGCCATTTATGCCTTGCCCGTTGGCCAGCTTCGCAAGGAGCTGATCCACTGCCTGCGGCAGGGTAAATCCACGCGCAAGCCTCGCCGTGGCGAAGTGGATCGGCGGGGCCAGATCTCTGACATGGTCAGTATTCACCTGCGTCCTCCCGAGGTCGACACGCGTGAAATGCCCGGCCACTGGGAAGGTGACCTGATCAAGGGCAAAAACAACGGCTCCGCCGTTGGCACGCTGGTTGAACTGAGCAGCGGCTATCTACTGCTGGCGAAAATGCGTGACGCATCGGCTACGTCAGCGGTTGAAGGCTTCAGTGCGGCGCTAAACCAGATGCCTCTGGCGGCCCGCAAGACGATGACATACGACCAGGGCCGGGAAATGGCGCGTCATGCCTGAGGAATCCCCATGAAATGGGTAATAAAATCAGCATGATAGGATTGAAAAAGCCTGCATGAGTCATGCATGTTGTGAGTTACGACACACAACAACATGCGAAGGAGACCCATGCAGGCCCCTCGATTCTTGCATAACTTGCTGACGTCTTCACTCTCCGTGATCCATGCCAAGCGGCTACAGACCGTCCTCGATACCGTTGGCGCTCTGCTGGGCGAGCGACGTCTGGGATTAACGGCCATTGGCCGTGCGTTGCCGAGCTCGACGGATGCCAAGCACGCCATCAAACGAGTCGATCGACTATTAGGCAACCCTCACCTTCATCAGGAACGACCGCTGTTCTATTGGCTCATGGCCTCGCTGCTGATCGGCCATACAACGCGCCCACTGATTCTGGTGGACTGGTCGCCGATTGATGACCGCGGCAGGCATTTCCTGCTGCGTGCGGCGGTGCCCTTCGCCGGGCGATCGCTGCCCATCTTCGAGAAGGTTCATCACAAGGAAGGATGCCCATACTGTGAAGCCTATCTGCTGGATGCGCTGGCAAGGATCCTGCCCGACAAGGCCACGCCGATCCTGGTGACCGATGCCGGCTTTCGTAACCCGTGGTTTCGGGCCGTTGAAGCGCGCGGCTGGTATATCGTTGGACGGGTCCGTCAGCCCGCCCGTTACCAGGCGTCAGGCGAAGCATGGCAACCCGTGAAGACCCTGTTTCAACACGCGACATCGGAACCGCAGGCGTGGGGCTCCGTCCGGATCGCCGAAAACCATCCGTTCCGCGCTCAGATGGTGCTCTATTATCGACCGCCACGGGGACGTAAGCATCGCAATAAACAAGGCCGGATCTCTCGGGACGGCGGCAGCCGGACGATCGCCCGGCGTCAGCAGGAGCCCTGGGTGCTGGTCAGCAATCTGCCGGACCGCTCAACGCTGGCGAATAAAGTGGTAACGATCTACCGACAGCGCATGCAGATTGAGGAAGGGTTCCGCGATGTCAAAAGTCCCTTGTTCGGGCTGGGCTTCGGCATGCATCAGTCTCGCCAGGGCAAGCGCATCGAGGTCCTGCTGCTGATCGCCATGTTGGCGAACGTGGCCATGATGGTGGCCGGCCTGGATGTCCGAGCCCGGGGGCAACAGCGGCGCTATCAGAGCAACAGTATCCGGCACCGGAGCGTGCTTTCCGTGTGGCGCCTGGGCTTGGAATGTCTTCGTCGTCATCAACCCGACGCCGTGCCTTGGCCTGCTTGGACAACCCTCCGAGCACGACTTCGCGAGGAAGTCAGGGAGCAGAGCCTATGCGGCGAGTAGCAACATATTCGTGGGGATTCGTCAGGCGTCATGCCGAGATCACGCAGCGCTCCGGCGTCGCGATTTACTTCTGTGACCCGCATAGTCCCTGGCAGCGAGGAGCCAATGAAAATATCAATGGCTTGATCCGGCAGTACCTACCGAAGGGAACGGATCTGTCGGTATACAGCCAGGAAGAGCTCGACGCCATTGCCTTCGAGCTAAACATGCGTCCGCGAAAACGTTTTGATTTTAAATGTCCGATTGAAGTGATGAGCGAGGTGATGGCCAAACATCACGAGCGTTCATCAACTACTCAATGAAGGTGTTGCGTTCAGAATCTGCATCCACCCTGTAACATAGATTCACGCGCTATATTCGGACGTATAATTAGTCTATCTCACAGAAGGCTTTACACTATCAAGAGCTGCTAGCGGCGATGAAGGAAGGGCAGGAGCAGCGGCCTGAGTTATTTACGAAACGGATAGTCAATGCATATTGCATCCGGCATATACACTAGAGTTTGGCTTAAGTCGAATAAGTTGAGTTTATATATATTTATTAATTCTACGTATGGTCAGCGTCTGCTCACTTCGGCCAAACATGCCGAACTCATCGTACAATATCGAGCTGGTCAAGCCAATACCATCAACTCCATATTCCTGGGTGGCATTAATCCCTAGCCAGCGGCCCTGAGGTAGTCGTAATAAATTAATATTCAAGTCAACATTCGGAAATATCCAATCGTCGGCTGTAATTCGGTTAGCCACCCCATTAGCCGTATCGACCATTCCCATTATATGCACAAAGGAAGAAGTTTCCTTTCCTTCAATCATATTCAAATCGTTTTTCAACCAAATAATTTCTTGATCTTCTTGCTTATCGATTTTAAATATTATGCTCTCAATAAATCCGCCACCCCATTGCTGCATTCCGTTCCAGCCTTGCATTTTATCAGGGTGAGCAGTGACCGTATTTACCGAGCTGGATATTTCTTGGGTATTACTGATCTTCATGCGCCAACATGTCGCTATGATGCAGGTCCTACCCTCGGCCTCCATGCGGGACTCAATCAATTCTATAGTTCGGCCCGGCCGTATAATTCGAGTTTGAATGGTAAATGGAGAAAACCAGATGACCCCCCATATATCGAGATGAATGCGTCCAATTCGTAAATCACTACGAGGTAGAAATTTCTCTATCTCGGCACATATCACACCGGTGGCAGGGGCCATGTGCTGCTCATGTGCGTTCCATGCACCTTGTGCAGCATGGTTAGGCGCATAGTGGGCGGTAACTACATTCTCAGCGTCCATAGTGTTATCGATGAGACGATAATAAGCTGACATGTATTTTCCTTTATTCAGTGTGAGTTTACGATAATTAAGAGATGGCCCGATAAAAGGCAAGAAAGAAAAGACAGTAGTTAATGATGGTGCCGTGCCCCAGAATTTTGAGGCACGGCTGTTTAGATAAAGAAATTGATGGCTATTTTGAATCATCCATTTCTTCAATGGAAACTTGGCGCATCTTGAACTTCTGTATTTTTCCGGTTGCGGTCATCGGAAACTCGTCCACGAATTTGTAGTGCCGGGGAATCTTGAAGTGAGAAATTTGGCCTTGGCAGAATGCTATCAGGTCGTCGGCATCCACCGGATCAGCATCGGAACGCAGCTGAACCCACGCGACCAGCTCTTCACCGTAAGTTGTGTCGGGAATGCCGGTCACTTGAACTTCGTTGATAGAAGGGTGGGTATAAAGGAATTCTTCCACCTCTTTCGGGTAGATGTTTTCACCGCCCCGAATAACCATATCCTTGATGCGCCCAACCACTTGAATGTAGCCTTCGTCATCCATGATGGCCAGATCCCCTGTGTGCATCCAACCGGCGGAATCGATGGCTTCGCGTGTTTTTTCTTCGTTATTCCAATATTTGAGCATCACGCTGTAGCCGCGTGTACACAGCTCGCCGGTTTCCCCCCGGGGAAGTACATTGCCAGTCAGCACATCGACCACCATGCTTTCTAGGTGCGGCTGGGTGCGACCTACCGTAGTGACCTGTTTGTCAAAAGGATCAAGAGAGCTGGTTTGCGTCGAGACCGGGCTGGTTTCGGTCATGCCGTAGGCGATTTGCACGTCTTTTATATTCATCTGCTCGTTGACTTTCTTCATGACTTCGGCAGGGCAGATGGAGCCGGCCATGATGCCCGTGCGCAGGCTGGACAAGTCGCAGTCGTGAATGGCTGGGTCGGCCAACTCGGCAATGAACATGGTGGGTACCCCGTACAGGACAGTAGCTTTTTCCTGATGCACGGCGTCCAGCACTGCCTTGGGGTCAAACCCCTCTTCTGGATAAATCATGGTAGAGCCATGAGTAATACATCCCAGATTGCCCATGACCATGCCGAAGCAATGATATAGTGGAACTGGAATAACCATTCGGTCTTTTTCGTTCAACCGCTGGCTTTCACCGACAAAAAATCCGTTATTGAGAATATTGTGGTGGGACAACGTAGCCCCTTTGGGATTGCCGGTAGTGCCGGATGTAAACTGAATATTGATGGGGTCATCGAACTGGAGCTGGCTTTGTACTTTGTCCAGTTCTTCCTGAGAAGTGTCCCGGGAAAAGCCGATAAATTGATCCCAGCTCCACATGCCGGCGTGTTGTTCTGTGTCCATATTGATGACGGCACGCAAGTCAGCAAGTCGCTGTGACTTAACCCTACCCGGCGTGCCGGTATGCAACTCAGGAGTAACTTCATAGAGCGTCTGGCGGTAGTTGTTGGATTTAAACTTGTCGGCCGTTACCAGCACGCTGATGCCCGCCAGGTTCATGGCATATTCCAGCTCATGTGCGCCGTAGGCTGGATTAATGTTGACTAGAATAGCGCCAATTTTGGCTGTGGCAAACTGCGTCAGCGTCCATTCATAGCGGTTGGGTGACCAGATACCAACGCGGTCACCGTGCTGGACGCCAATAGCTAAAAAAGCCCTGGCGGCTTCATTGACTTTGGTTACGAACTCTTTGTAAGTCCAGCGAATACCTTGGTGCAGGCATATCAGGGCTTCGTTATCAGGGAACTGACTTGCGGTGCGATCAAGCATTTCACCGATGGTCATGCCCAGTAATGGAGTGGTAGACGTGCCGCTGGTATAGCTTGGGAGAGCCTGATTCATTGTCTTGCCTCCGATTGTTGTTGTCGGTGTAACTATACTTCTTGACCAGTGGCGGCCCCTGATGGAACAGTAAGCGCTTGACCGACTTTCGAACCGTTGGGGCGTTCAAGCTGCTGGCTGATCCATTCACCGGTGGCGATTAGGGGCTCCAAGTTGACGCCGGTACGAATGCCCAGACCTTCAAGAAGGTAGAGTACGTCTTCGGTAGCGACGTTACCCGATGCACCCCGGGCATACGGGCAGCCACCCAGACCGGCGACTGAGGCATCAATCACGCCGATACCTTCTTCCAGTACAGCAAAGAGGTTAGCGAGTGCCTGGCCATAAGTATCGTGAAAATGTGCCGCGAGGCGCTCTGTAGGCACCTGTGTGGTGACGGCTTCTAGCATGCGCTTGGCTTTTAGCGGTGTTCCTGTGCCAATGGTGTCGCCCAAGGAAATTTCATGGCAGCCCATGTTGGCGAGTTCGCCGGCGACATACGCTACCTGCTGCGGGGCAATATCACCCTCGTAGGGGCAGCCCAGTACGGTGGAAACATAGCCGCGCACCGGGATGTTGTGTTCCTGGGCAGCCTCCATGACCGGCTGGAAGCGCCTCAAGCTATCGGCGATAGAGCAGTTGATGTTTTTCAAGCTGAAGGATTCAGATGCAGCTGCAAATACTGCCACTTCGTCCACACCCGCTGCCAGCGCATTCTCGAAACCTTTCATGTTGGGCGTTAGCGCTGCATAACGCACACCAGGCTGACGTTGGATGCTTGCCATCACATCGGCGGCGTCTGCCATTTGTGGCACCCATTTGGGCGAGACAAAACTGGCGGATTCAATGTGGCTGAGGCCGCAATGGGCCAGGCGATTGATCAATTCGGTTTTGATATCTGTGGCAACCAAAGAGCCAGGCTCATTTTGTAGGCCATCCCGGGGGCTCATTTCCACCAGCCTTACCTGTTTCGGCAGTGCCATTAGCTTGCCTCCTCGGAGTTTTGTTCAGAGGCCTCAACGACAATCAGTTCCGCGCTTTCAGCCACCTGTTCTCCTTCGACGCAGAAAATCTCGCTGACCACACCGTCTGCCGGCGCCTTGATGGTATGCTCCATTTTCATGGCTTCCATGACGATCAGCGTCTGGCCTGCGCAGACCGCATCGCCCACATCGGCTTGCACCGTCACAATGGTGCCGTTCATGGGGGCATTGAGGCCGCCTTCGGGGGCTAAGTCGTCAAGGACATAGTTTTCTCGATAGCGGGTGCAATGGAAGCTTTCACCGCCGTGGAACAGCACCAGGTGATCGTGATGCAGGTTGCCGTAGACGTTGATCCGATGGTCATTAATGGTGGCCTGAAGGTAGTCGTCTACCAGGTTGGCGTATAGATCATAAACCGCGTCACCCACGGACACCTGGTAATGGTTGGCACGTACCCGCACCGTCAGGTCGTATAGGGTGTCGTTGGCTTCGAGCTGTAACGGTCGGGCATGTTCGGTGTTCATGCGCCAGCTATCAGAGCGGTTGAAGGGTGACCAGGGGTCAGGGCCGTTGCCATTGCCGGCCTTAGGCGTCTCCATGATGAAACCGGTAGCCAGCACCAAAGCTGTGTGTGTGCCGAACTCTGATTCGGCAAAAAGCTTGTCGCGATGAGCGTCAATAAAACCGGTTGTCAGATCAGCATCGCGAAAGGGTTGGCTATCGGTCAGCGCGTGGATAAAGCGGATATTGGTGGCTACCCCAGCGATGCGGTAATGCTCCAGCGCCTGGACCATGCGGTTAATGGCTCGATTGCGACTTTTGTCCCAAACAATCAACTTGGCAATCATTGGGTCGTAGTGAATACTGATGTCATCACCTTCGACAACCCCGGTATCGACTCGCACATGGGCACTTTCATTGGGCGTGCGTAGATAGCGCAGGTTGCCGGTGGCAGGTAGGAAGTCGTGGTCGGGGTCTTCAGCATAGATGCGGGCTTCCAGAGCATGGCCGTGAATTTTTATCTGCGGCTGATCCAGCGGTAAGGGATCACCCCAGGCCACTTGCAGCTGCCACTCCACCAGGTCCTCACCGGTCACCATTTCGGTAACCGGATGCTCTACTTGCAGGCGCGTGTTCATTTCCATAAAGAAGAAGGAGCCGTCGACATCGTAAAGAAACTCTACAGTGCCCGCGCCCACATAGTTAATCGCCTGCGCCGCTTTCACCGCTGCTTCACCCATGGCTCTGTGGGTTTCTTCGCTCAGCCCCGGCGCAGGGGCTTCTTCCAGAACTTTCTGATGGCGACGCTGAACCGAGCAATCGCGCTCAGCCAAATACACGCCACGGCCGCTCTGATCACAGAACACCTGGATTTCAATGTGACGAGGCTGAGTTAGGTAGCGCTCGATCAACATATCTGAGTTGCTGAACGCATTCGTTGCTTCGCGTTTGGCAGCGTCGAGCGCTGAATCAAACTCGTCTATGTCTTCCACCACGCGCATGCCTTTGCCGCCACCGCCGGCCACCGCTTTCAGCAGCAATGGAAAACCGCATTTTTCGGCTTCTGAGCGTAGGGTGCCTGGCGTTTGATCGTCGCCGTGGTAACCGGGTACTAGAGGCACACCGGCTTTTTCCATAATGACCTTGGCGGCGGATTTGGAGCCCATCGACGCAATAGCAGAAGAGGGCGGCCCGATGAATACGAGGTTGTTAGCCTCACATGCCGCGGCGAATTCAGCATTTTCGGAAACAAAACCATAGCCTGGATGGATGGCCTCGGCGCCGCTTCGCTCAGCGATTTCGATGAGCTTATCCGTACGCAGATAGCTGTCGGCCGCCGGTGCAGGACCAATATGGAAGGCTTCATCGGCCAGATTGACGTGGTGGGCGTTGACATCGGCATCAGAGTAGACCGCTACGCAGCGGATCCCCATACGGCGAGCTGTCCGGATAATGCGGCAGGCAATTTCGCCCCGGTTGGCAATCAGGATCTTATGAAACATTAGGAGGTCTCCGGCATCCAGTAGGCATGGCGTTTATCAAGAAAAGCGCTGAGCCCTTCCTGACCTTCTACGCCGACGCGGATATCAGCGATGCGCTGGGCAGTATCTTCGAGAACGGCGTCATCGATAGGCTTGTGACTAACGGCTAGCACAAGATCCTTGGCAGCCTGCATGGCACCCGGGCCATTTTGAGCCAGCTGTTGCAGCATTGTTTCGCAGCAGCTATCCATGGCGTCGATATCGTCACAGACGATGTGTACTAACCCCAGTTTTTCTGCTTCCCGGGCGTTAATGACTTCCGCCGACAAGGCGTAGCGCCGAGCCTGACGCTCGCCAATAGCGCGTACTACATAAGGGCTGATAACTGCGGGAATCAGGCCGAGTTTGACTTCACTCAGGCAAAAGCGGGTCTTTTCGTTGGCGATGACAATATCGCAGCAGGCGGCGATACCGACGGCACCGCCGTAGGCGGCGCCCTGAACCAGGCCGATAACCGGCTGACGAATTTGGTTCAGTGTCTGCATTAGGCGGGCAAGCTGACGCGCGTCATCGAGGTTTTCCTGGTGACTGTTGTCGGCCATGCGCCGCATCCAGTCAAGATCGGCACCTGCCGAGAAGTGCTTGCCGGCTGAGCGTATGATGACTACCGAAGTGTTGCTGTCGGCATCAACGTCAGCCAGGACATCGAGCAGTTGGCCAATAATCACATCGTCAAAGGCGTTGCGCTTTTCCGGCCGGTTGAGCACGATTTCGCTGACACCGTGAGCGTGGCGCCGAAGTGCCACCGCTGTTTGCGCTGCGGGTGCTGTGTGGTTCTCTGTCATGGTGATTCTCCGCGATTACATCCGGAATACGCCAAAGCGGGTGGAGTTGGCCGGCCGATTAAGGGTGGTAGAAAGGCTAAGTGCGAGTACTTCACGGGTCTGGGCAGGGTCGATAACGCCATCATCCCAAAGGCGGGCACTGGCGTAATAAGGATGGCCTTGATGCTCATACTTGTCGGCAATTGGCTTCTTGAATGCGGCTTCGTCGGCGTCACTCCATTCCTGTCCCTTCTGCTCCATTCTGTCACGGCGAACCTGAGCCAGTACGCCGGCCGCCTGCTCGCCGCCCATGACCGAGATGCGGGCATTGGGCCACATCCACAGAAAGTCGGGGCTGTAAGCGCGACCGCACATACCGTAGTTACCGGCGCCGTAGCTGCCACCTATCAACACGGTAATTTTGGGAACGTTGGCGCAGGCAACCGCCATCACCATTTTCGCCCCGTGTTTGGCAATACCTTCAGCTTCGTATTTTTGGCCTACCATGAAGCCGGTGATGTTCTGTAAAAACACCAGTGGAATATTGCGCTGGCAGCAAAGCTCGATAAAATGTGCGCCTTTTTGCGCTGACTCACTGAACAGGATGCCGTTATTGGCGATGATGCCCACCGGATAGCCGTGTATGTGAGCGAAGCCGGTCACCAGGGTCTGGCCGTAATAGCGTTTGAATTCATCAAACGCTGAGTCGTCTACTGTGCGTGCAATCACATCGCGGACGTCGAACTGTTTGCGCAGATCGGTACCCACGATGCCATAGACTTCTTCAGGGTCGTAACGGGGTGCCAGGGGCTGGCGAACTTCGACGTCAACGGGTTTGCGGCGGTTAAGGTGAGAAATGCAACGCCGGGCCGTTTCCAGAGCATGGCTATCGTTTTCAGCGTAATGGTCGGCAACGCCGGAGGTTTTGCAGTGCACATCGGCACCGCCCAGCTCTTCGGCTGTGACCTCTTCACCGGTGGCTGCTTTGACCAGTGGGGGGCCGGCCAGAAAGATAGTGCCCTGATTGCGGACGATAATAGACTCGTCGGCCATCGCCGGCACGTAGGCGCCTCCAGCGGTGCAAAGACCCATGACGACGGCGATTTGAGGGATGTCATTGGCAGACATCCGAGCTTGGTTGTAGAAAATACGTCCGAAGTGATCTCGGTCGGCGAAGACTCCATCTTGATGGGGCAAGTTAGCGCCGCCGGAGTCTACGAGATAGATGCAGGGTAAGTGGTTGGCCAGCGCAATTTCTTGTGCGCGCAGATGTTTTTTGACGGTCAATGGATAGTAAGTGCCGCCTTTTACCGTTGCGTCGTTGGCAATAATCATGCATTCACTGCCGGAGACTTGCCCCACACCGGCGATGATACCGGCTGCCGGTACGTCTTCGTCGTAGACGTTGTAGGCCGTCAGCTGACCTATTTCGAGAAACGCTGAGCCTTCGTCGAGCAGGCGGTTGATGCGCTCACGCGGCAAGAGTTTGCCGCGGTCTGTATGGCGTTTTTGATAGGCTGGGCCACCTCCTTGATGAATGCTGGACACTTTGTCCTGCAGGTCTGCCACGGCCTCTGCCATCGCCGCCTGCCGAGTCTGGAAGTCTTCCGACCTCGGATTTATTCTGCTTTGAAGTATCGTCATGGCCTACCCGTCCGTGCATTGAGGCTGGGGCGGCGTATGTAGGAAACGCCAGACGCCCAAATCCCCATTTTTCTTGGTGTGTTTACCCGCCTCTGGCTAACCAGGGTTACCCAGGCTTGCCGTGCAAAAAAGTTGGCTGTTAAGCACTGGTGTTTCAGGAATCAATTGTTCTTAAACAACTCCCGGCCGATCAGCATACGGCGGATTTCGGATGTGCCGGCACCGATTTCATACAGTTTGGCATCACGTAGTAGACGACCGGCGGGAAACTCGTTGGTATAGCCGTTTCCGCCCAGTAGCTGGATGGCATCCAGCGCCAGTTTGGTGGCCATTTCAGCCGAATAGAGGATGGCACCGGCGGCGTCCTTACGGGTGGTTTCACCGCGGTCAGCAGACTGAGACACCATATATACATAGGATTTGGCGGTATTCATGTAGGTGTACATGTCTGCCACTTTTCCTTGAACTAGCTCGAACTCGCCGATGGCCTGACCAAACTGTTGGCGTTCGCGAATGTAGGGCACAACAAGATCCATGGCGGCCTGCATGATCCCTAGTGGCCCTCCCGAGAGAACCAAGCGCTCATAGTCAAGGCCGCTCATGAGCACCCGGGCACCGTTGCCGACACCGCCCAGCACATTTTCCTTGGGTACCTTGCAGTCCTGAAATATTAGCTCGCAGGTGTTAGAGCCACGCATGCCCAGCTTGTCGAGTTTTTGGTTCCGACTGAAGCCGGCGTAGTCTCGCTCGACGATAAAGGCAGTGATGCCTTTTGACCCGGCATCTTTATCGGTTTTGGCATAGATGACGTAGACGTTAGCTTCGGGGCCATTAGTGATCCACATCTTGTTGCCATTGAGCACGTAATGATCACCGGCGTCTTTGGCGCTGAGCTTCATGGAGACAACGTCGGAGCCGGCGTTGGGCTCGGACATAGCTAAAGCGCCAACATGCTCGCCGCTGACGAGCTTGGGTAGATAGGCCTGCTTTTGCTCTTCGGTGCCGTTGCGGTGAATTTGGTTAACGCAGAGGTTTGAGTGGGCGCCATAGGAAAGCCCGACGGAGGCAGAGGCGCGGCTGATCTCCTCAACGGCGACAACGTGTTCCATATAGCCCATACCCGAGCCACCGTAGGCTTCATCCACAGTAATGCCCAGCAGGCCCATGTCGCCGAGTTTTTCCCACAGGTCGGCGGGAAATTCGTTGGTGCGGTCGATTTCCTCGGCGCGCGGGGCGATCTCGGTGGCGGCAAACTTATTAACCTGCTCACGCAGTATGTCAAGTGTCTCGCCAAGGCCGAAATTAAGCTCCGAATACGGTGTTTTCATGTTTTCTCACTTTTTGGTTTAGCGGGGGAAGGTCATGGCCGCGGCAAAGCCATTTGCCAAGCGCACCACCAGCTGTTATTTGCTAGGCCTTTTCTGTGCGTTATCAAGTGCTTCCAGGCAGTAGGTCTATGTTGGTTCGCGTTCCAGCTTAAGCCAACACATTTGATGGCCTTCCCTGTGGTGTACGTTGACGTAAACGTAATAATGTTGCCAGCGGTTTTCAACCCAATCATCGACTAACGTATTACAGAGGCCCTGTGGTGAGAGCATCAATGCTTCTTTACCAGGCTGGTATGCCCTGAGCTTGTTCTACCTTGGTCTTGCTACCATGCCATTACCTTCACGTAAAGGTAATGGCATGATACAAAATATCATATCCATTCAGTGGTAGGGATATCGGGAATACACCATGGGCCTACCTCAGAATGCCGGGATACATCACGGCTTTAGCTCTGCCGCCCGAAAGGTGGCTAGCCTCGACGGAAAGCTAGGGGGCGAACGTAATGCCTTTCATCATCTGACCGGTGATATGGCGATCCGCCACGGCGATGGCAATGTGATCGTCCCGACGACCTCATCGCCAAGAACGGCTATCAGGTTAGCCTGGCCGATGTGGGGAAACCCATTGCTGAAGCGTGTTGTGTTGCCGAGTCCAGCATGTTGGTCAAGCCCGACAGAAGGCATGGTAATGCTATCAAGCCACGGTGGGGGCAAATCGGGCCAGCAGCCGGCAAATAGGCCGAATCTGCAGGGTGAGCTACATTCAACGCGGTGACGGCTATGGTTATCACCTGACACCATCCAACAATCTGAAAGGAGGAGCGGGGCAGGCGATGGCGTGATCCAGGTCGCCCGGTGGGGCGACGCGCTATCTCTCCCGGCACTAGACTTACCGGGTATCCCGCGCAAAACCTGATGAAAGTTACATTTGCAGAACTTGATCAATTTCTTCAGGAGCAATTTCCCCAGGGAGCGGCGTTTGGCCAGTTACAAGCGCTGGGCGATGGCTGGGCCGAGATGGGCCTGGAGGTTGAAGATAGGCACCTTCGTCCTGGCGGAACCGTTTCCGGCCCAGTAACAATGGGGTTGGTGGATGTTACGCTCTACGCGGCTCTGCTAAGTCAGATTGGCCTGGTTCCAATGGCAGTGACTACCAACCTTAACGTCAATTTTCTTCGCAAGCCGGTAGCCCATGCGCCAATCTCGGCGCGAGGCACTATGCTCAAAGTTGGGCGCACGATGGCGGTGGGGGAGGTGTTTGTCTATTCCAAAGGAGTAGAAGAGCCTATGGCGCATTCAACGGTGACCTACTCAATTCCGTCAAAAATTTAAAAACTAGATTGACGTGAACGTAAGGGTGAACTTACTCTATGGATGTCCATATGGTTAACGATAACAAAGGTAGTTTAGCCCATGAGTGTCTCGCCTATAGTCAAAATTCGATGCCTTGTGCAAATGGTCATCAATTTTATTGCGGTTCACAGCGTGAGCCTTAAGGCTCATAAAGAGCACTCACTGAGTTCAGCGTCGATTGCCCTAAAACGAATGGTTAGCTATTTACTTTGTTTCTCAGGAAGACGGATCAGCTATTATGCCATTCAGCCGCTTAGTGGCCGGTAAGAATTTAATGTGGAGTAATAATTTCTATTCTATCTAGTGGCCTTTAATCGCTACTATTAAATTATAAAACTAGGATGCCTCTATGAAAATACTCGTCGCGATCAAACGCGTCATTGACTATAACGTCAAGATTCGCGTTAAGCCGGACCAGTCAGACGTTGACCTTACTAACGTCAAGATGGCCATGAATCCTTTCTGCGAGATTGCCGTGGAAGAGGCCGTGCGTCTCAAGGAAAAAGGCATTGCCAGTGAGGTGGTGGCGGTGACCGTGGGGCCTAAAGCGGCTCAGGAACAGCTGCGGACCTCATTGGCGCTGGGTGCCGATCGGGGCATCCACGTCCAAGCCGATGAGCGCGTGGAATCACTGGGAGCTGCCAAGGCATTGGCCAAGGTCGTCGAAGAAGAGCAGCCGGAGCTGATACTTCTTGGGAAGCAGGCCATCGATACCGACAACAACCAGACGGGACAAATGCTGGCGGCGCTGACCGGACGCCCTCAGGGCACCTTTGCGTCCGAGATTACCGTGGAAGACGGCAAGCTGCAGGTGACCCGCGAAATTGACGGCGGCCTGCAGACGCTTGAGCTGACGCTGCCCGCGGTGGTGACCGCCGACCTGCGGTTGAACGAGCCGCGCTACGCCAAGCTGCCGGATGTGATGAAAGCCAAGAAGAAACCGCTCGACGTCAAAACCCCGGAGGAGCTGGGCATCGACGTGGCCAGCAAGCTGGCACTGATCAAGGTTGAACCACCGGCCGAACGTAAAGGTGGCATCAGGGTGAGCTCAGTTGATGAGCTTGTGGACAAACTCCAGAACGAAGCCAAGGTGATTTCATGAGTATTCTGGTTTTGGCCGACCATCAGGACGGTGAGCTGGACGGTGTGACCGCCCACGTCGTCGCCGCCGCCCAGGCGATCGGCGGCGATATTGAGCTACTGGTGGCCGGCGATAACGTCGACGCCGTGGCAGAGGCGGCCGCCAAACTCGACGGTGTGAGCAAGGTGCGCGTGGCCGATAGCCGTGTGTTTGCCCACCAGCTGGCCGAGCCGCTGAGCGAACTGCTGGCCATGCTGGCCGATGACTATAGCCACGTATTGGCGGCGGCTTCGACGAACGGCAAAAACGCGCTGCCGCGGGTTGCCGCCTTGAAAGACGTGGCACAGATATCTGATATCATTGCCGTGGAATCCGCCGACACCTTCAAGCGTCCGATCTATGCGGGTAACGCCATCGCGACCGTGCAGAGCAGCGATGCCCTGAAGATTATCACGGTGCGTGCTACCGGCTTTGAGCCGGTGGCCGAAGGCGGCAGCGCCAGCATTGAGGTAGTCGAACAGAGTATCGACAACAGTATATCGGCCTTCGTCAAAGAGTCGCTGGCGGAAAGCGATCGTCCCGAACTGGGTGCTGCACGAGCGGTCGTTTCCGGCGGGCGCGGCATGGGCAGTGCTGATAACTTCAAGCTGCTTGACGGCATCGCCGACAAGCTCGGCGCGGCGATCGGTGCTTCCCGAGCCGCGGTAGATTCCGGCTTTGTGCCCAACGACATGCAGGTGGGGCAAACCGGCAAGATCGTTGCGCCCGATCTGTACGTCGCGGTAGGGATTTCCGGCGCCATTCAGCACCTGGCGGGGATGAAAGACGCCAAGGTAATCGTGGCGATCAACAAGGATGAGGACGCGCCGATTTTTCAGGTAGCGGATTACGGCCTGGTGGCAGATCTGTTTGAGGCCGTGCCGGAGCTTGAGCAAAAGCTTTAATCGCCCCTCGCCTTTTAACTTTTCAGAGTGCCGGCAGTTGGGTGTCGTATATCCTCACTGTCGGCCATTTTCCTTGTGGGTGCTCTATGACAGCGGAAACCGAACGCGACTCCATGGATTTTGATGTGGTCATCGTTGGCGCCGGCGCCTCGGGGCTGGCGGCGGCCTGCCGATTAATGCAGCAGGCCAACAGCGCGGAGCGCGAACTCAGCGTGTGCGTGGTGGAAAAAGGCTCTGAGGTAGGGGCGCATATTCTCTCCGGCGCGGTGTTCGAAACGCGCGCGCTGGACGAGCTGTTTCCCGACTGGAAAGCGCGCGGCGCGCCGCTGACGACGCCTGCTACGCGCGATGAGCTATACCTGCTGAAAGACGCCGACAAGGCCCAGAAGCTGCCCAATGCCCTGGTGCCCAGGGCCATGCACAACACCGGCGGCGACCAGACCCGCTACGTCACCAGCGCCGGCAATCTGTGCCGCTGGCTCGGCGAGCAGGCCGAAGCGCTGGGCGTTGATATCTTCCCCGGCTTTGCCGCCCAGGACATCATTGAGGATGAGCAAGGTGCCGTACGCGGCATTATCACCGGCGATATGGGCGTCGACGCCGACGGCGAGCCCAAGGATGGCTACATGCCGGGGATGGAGCTGCGCGCCCGGTACACGCTGTTTGCCGAAGGCTCGCACGGTCACCTGGGCAAGCGTCTGATCCAGCGCTTTGCCCTGGACGAAGGGCGAGACCCGCAGCATTACGGCCTTGGCCTCAAGGAGCTGTGGGACATTCCGGCAGACAAGCACGAACCCGGCCTGATACTGCACGGCTCGGGCTGGCCGCTGGACAAGCACGCCCACGGCGGCTGGTTCCTTTACCACGGCGAGGATAATCAGGTCATGGTAGGGCTGATCATGGACCTGTCCTATCAAAACCCCTGGCTGTCGCCGTTTGACGAGTTCCAGCGCATGAAGCACCACCCGGTGCTGGCCAAGCACCTGGAAGGCGGCAAGCGCGTCGCCTACGGCGCACGCTCCATCACCAAGGGCGGTTTCAACTGCCTGCCCAAGATGACCTTCCCCGGCGGTCTGCTGATCGGCTGCGATGCCGGCACGCTGAACTTTGCCAAGATCAAGGGCCTGCACACGGCGATGAAATCCGGCATGGTCGCCGCTGAAACCGTATTCGACGCCCTTGCCAACGAAAGCGAAGGCGGGGAAGAACTGTCCGCTTTCACGGAGAAGTGGGAGCAGAGCTGGGCCTACGCCGAGCTCAAGGAAAGCGCAAGCTTCGGCCCCGCCCTCCACAAGTACGGCACCCTGGTCGGCGGCGCCTACAACTTTGTCGACCAGCTGCTCGGCGGCGGCAAGCTGCCCAACCTCCACGATACAACGCCGGACCATGCCGCGCTCAAGCCGGCGGCCGAGTGCGAAAAAATCGAGTATCCCAGGCCCGACGGCAAACTCTCCTTTGACAAGCTCTCCTCGGTCTACCTGTCCAACACCAACCACGAAGAGAACCAGCCCTGCCACCTCAAGCTCTCGGACCCGGCAATACCCATCCGCGACAACCTGCCCAAATACGCCGAGCCGGCAGTCCGCTACTGTCCCGCCGGGGTCTACGAAGTGGTCGAAGACGATGACGGCCAGCCGCAGTTTCGGATCAATTTCCAGAACTGCGTGCACTGCAAGACCTGCGACATCAAGGACCCGGCGCAGAACATTACCTGGGTGACCCCGGAAGGCGGGGGTGGGCCGAACTATCCTAATATGTGATTAACCTAAGGTAGAGTGAGTGTAGCTTTCTTTACTCCCTATGTCCGTATATTGTAATAATTCAGCAATATTTTAGCTAAGCTAAGAGGGTTTCTCTATTTTTAAAAAATGAAGTGTAGGAGTCGCTATTAAAGTTGGTGTTAATAAAATTGAATAGTTAGTGGCTTAAGTTCTTGCGTAAGAAAGAGAGTGACCAGGCGATGTCCAATAATTAAACATTATAAATATTCCGTTACTCTGAGTAGATAGTGTTTATATTTTGTGTCAATGTGGTCTTTATTCAGGTGGGGTGAGAGGAGTTATTAATGGCGACAAAAAAAACATACAGCATTGGTGATTTGGCTCAGGAGTTTGATGTAACGACACGTAGCGTACGCTTTTACGAAAATCAAGGACTTCTTTATCCCACTCGCCGGGGCCAGACAAGAATTTTCAGTTCCAAGGACCGCGTGCGACTAAAACTAATTTTGCGTGGAAAGCGTATGGGCCTATCTTTGGCAGAAACCAAAGAGCTATTTGACCTGTGGGACGAAACCACAAGCGGCAGTGAAAAACAGTTATTATTGATGTTGAAAACTATCAAACGTCGTCGTGCGGTTCTTGAGCAGCAGAAAGAAGATATAGCTATGATGGAAATGGAGTTGAACACCGCGGAGAACCGTTGTCTGGAAGCACTTAAAAAAGTTTCTTCAACGCTTCGTTCGGATTTGACTTAAATCTTGAGAAGCCTTCGGTAAATAAGCAATGAAATGATAGCCTATGATTATAAGGTCTTGCATAAGTTGGCATGTTGTAAGTTGCCAAAAATAAAATATGCCAAAGGCGACCCACGCAGGCCTTTGATTTGTGCACAATACGTTCTGCGCATCACTCCACCGTGGTCCATGTCAAGCGCTTGGCAGGCACTGATTGGCGTGGTGAGGGAATCGTGCTGAGGAGGGGTGCCGCCTGGGATGACTGCCTTCGGGCGTGTTCTGTCGGGCCAGCGGCGCTCAAACACACCAATAATCGGCCCAATTGGCTGCTGAGTTCATCTGCATCAAAAGCGAACGTTGTTCTATTGGCTTGTTGTCACTCGGTTGCGGAGTCTGTCAACATAGTTGCCATATAAAATGACTTCGGCTCTTTAAAATCCTGCGGCCTGTGGTACTGGGTCCCGTTCGGGATTCAGGTGCACTACATCCGGCAGGCTGAGTTTCCGGATCTCACCTGACCACCGCTCCGGGTGGCGCTGCTTCGCGGCTTCAAAAACCTCTCGGCGCTGCGTCAGAATGCCTTTGGCCTCGCCGTTGTGACGCTGGCTCGGCGTGACGTAGCGCAGGGCGCTGTGCCGGTGCTCATGGTTGTACCACTCGGTGAATTGCTGGACCCAGTCTTGTGCCTCGGCCAGCGTGGCGAAGCCGTCGGCGGGGAATCCCGGCCGGTACTTCAGTGTCTTGAAGGCCGACTCGGCGAAGGCGTTGATGCTCCTATATCTGTCAAGTCGCGTATTCAGCTACTTTGGGGCCATACCGTAGGAGACGATAAACCTCACGAATGATGTAACGCTTGAGGCACCTGACAATGTCACGTTTCGTCTTGCCTTCTGCGGTCCTTCGCGCAACGTACACCTTAGTTGGCTCGTGGCCTCGCATTCGCACAATCGCCGCGCGATAGATGGCAGCATTGAGCTGTCTGTGTCCACCCCTGTTGATTCTATATCGGCCTGATGTCATGCCTGATGAGGCGGGAATAGGGCTAATGCCGGCCAGCTTTGCCAATGCCGCCTCGGATTTGATCCTTTCAGGATTATCTCCCACAACAATCAGTATTTCTGCTGCCGTGTGAGTGCTGATGCCATACGACTCGACCAGCTGCGGTACGGCTTCTTGGACAAGGTCATAGATCATTTTATTCAATGCACCGGCTTCCTCATCCAGAGAAATCCAGCGCCGAGACAGGGAACGAAGCGTATGTTTAATGCTATCTGTCGTATTCTCCAACAAGCTGGGACGTAGCCTGGAAAATTTGTGTGCAAGCGCCAATGGCGTTTTCGCTTCAGCGCTAGCCCGGACATCGTCTGGTGCATGAACCAGCATGGCCTTCAGGGTCACCATGGCCGCTGTACGGGCTTTGACGGCCGTATCATAAGCCACCTTCAGCTGCCGAACCATTTCAGCAGTGCCATCGGTCACCTTGGGTATAGCGGTTGCCGTTCTGGACAGAACAGCACGGGCGGCATTCTCGGCGTCTAGGGTATCGGATTTTCCATTCAGCCGCCTGAGACGGCGATTGGGGCGACTCACCTCGATGACCAACGTGTCATGCCGGCGAATGAAGGAAGTCAGAGCGGCGCCGTAGGAACCGGTGCCTTCCACACCAAAGGCCAGGATTCGACCAAAAGAGCGTGCCAGGCCAGCAGCTTTTCAAAGCCGTCACGGTCCGCCGTAACTGAAAGCGTTGATCGTAGGCCAGCGGTTGTATCTACAACGGCAGCAACATGGATATGCTTATGCGTATCCACCCCAACGACGATATGGCCGGAAGGTGCGATATCAGGTAACTGTAAAGCCGTCATGTCAGCCTCTGAGTATGTCGAGTTATGGTCTCCAGAATCGGCCAAGTGGACAGGACTGTCATGAGAGTATATGCCTTCAGGCTCCTATTAAGTCACAGCTTCGCCATACTGGATCAGGTGCCCGGTCCGGAGCTGACAGATCAACGCCAAGGCATGCAACGGCCAATCATTGCAAGAGTCAAGCCACCAAGACCAGGTCTTCCGGATCGATTATGAATCCGACGTATAAAGACTGACAGTCGTTGCTAACCCTTGGCCGGCTGTACGACGGGGTGATGCCCAGATCGTAGAGCTTCTCCAGGAAGGTCGCCGCCTTCATCGGACTGCCGTTATCGGAATGCAAAATCAAGGGTTTATGAGGGTCTGTCAGATGCTCTCGCCAGCAGGCTTTCTGGATCAGTTCGGCGGCCAGTTCGCCGGTTTCCGTTTCGTAGACCTCGTGCCCGACGATCTTGCGGCTGAAGATGTCCATGATCAGGTACAGGTACCACCAAGTACCGCGTGCAGGGCCCGGTAACCAGCTGATATCCCAGCACCAAAGCCGGTTTGGCGCCGTGGCCTGGTGCGTGGTCGGCGGTCGCTTGCGCTGTGGGGCCTGCTGTCGGCCCCGATGGTGTTGCTGGTCATATTCATGAAGCACTCGGTACATCGTCGACTCAGAGGCCAGGTAGCGGCCCTTGTCCGCCTGATCGGCCACGATGAAGGCGGGAGGGCGGCTCCGATACTCCGGGGCGTTGCACAGCGCCACAACAGCCTCTCGTTCCTCGGGCGACAGCTTGTTGGCCGGCTCCGGGCGGTCGGCGTCGGGGCGGCGATCCGCCGTCACTTCGCCTTCCGCAACCCAGCGGTAATAGGTTCGCACATTGATGCCCATCACCTGACAGGCCTTGGCCAGCCGAGCACCGTCACGCTGGGCGTCTTGCACCAGAGTCACGATACGCTGGCGATCCGGGAGGCTGGTCAGTCGTCCTCGTCGTTGGTCGTGCCCCAGATCGCCTCGGCTTTTTTTGACAGGGCCAATAGCGCCGCCGTCTCGGCCAGGGCCTTGTCCTTGCGGTGCAGCTCGCGCTCCAGCTTACGGAGTCGCTTCTGCTCCGCCTTACGCGCCTGTCGAAGCTGCTTGGCCTGCGCTGCCGCATCATCGTTGGCGTTCATGCAGGCATCCCGCCAGGCCTCCACCTGCTCGGGGTAGAGCCCGCGCTCGCGGCAGTAGGCGCTGACTTCCGCCTCGTTCATCGGAGCTGTCTCCAGGACGATCTGGAACTTCTCCTGGCTGGTCCACTGATCGGGTTGGGTGGAACGTGATGGCAAAACCTGTCCTCGTGCTCTGGCCTGTTTCCGCCAATTGTAGAGGGTTGTCGCGGTGATGCCTTCCTGCTCGGCTAATTCCGGGATGGTCATGCTCATGGGCGGTGCCATCTTCTTGAGGATGGCTTCCTTACGCTCTGCTGGGTAACGCATGTTGATCACCTCTCAATCCGTTTGGGTGACAACTACGCTGGCAGATAGGGGTTGAGTGGCCACATCACGCGCTCGCTGATCCTGGTGGACTGGTCGCCGATGGTGAGCTATGTCTTCTCAGCGGACGGGGAGTATCAGACTTCGATAACTAAATCGGGTATAAATAGGGGGGATCAAATTCGTTAGGGTAACCACCGGGATTCGCGATTATCCGGGTGCCTGCTATGTTCATATCCACTGGTTCATGAACATGACCGTGAATCCATAGTGCCATCTTTCCCATTAGTGTGGGTAGATTAGAAGCAAAAGCAGGCGATAAAGTGTCGCCCCTATAGCATGGTGGAATACACTGTGATAAGGGTGCATGATGGCTAATCACTACCCGTGGGCCACTGAATGGATGAGCCAGTTCTTGCTCCAGCCAAGCAAGAGATTCTTTATGCAGTTGCCGACTTTTCAAGGGAGTGAGTGTGCTATCTACTGGATGCTCAATAATGTTAAAATCTGGTAATAAGGATAGGGCTTTTTCTTCGATCAGCAGTGGATAATTATCAGGCAAGCCTGCATATAAATCAAAATCAGTCCAAAATGTAGTGCCATAAAAGCGTACACCATTAAGTGTTATTGCTTGATCATCAAGGAAGTATATGCCCAATCGCTGTGCTTCTATGGCCAGGTCTTGGCGTAGTGTTGGCATGCAGCTGTGATAGAATTCGTGGTTACCAGGTACATAGATAACCGGTATTTCAGTAAAACGCTCAGCGGCCCAATTGAGCCCCTCAGTTTTGCGTGAAATATCGCCGGCGAGGATCACCGCATCGCAGGCCACATCTGGTAGCTCCGGCCTTTCGTCAAAGCATTCAAGATGAAGATCCGATAGTATCCTAAGTCGCATGTTTACCTCTTGCTTGTCAAGTTTCCTATGATTGATCATACTTTTGGTAAATATCTCAGGCTATGGCTCTTTGACATTTTATGTGGATTTGGCCTGATCGGACAGCCGCCCCACGGGACTGCCGATTAGAGAAGGCATCGCGATGAAATTGATCTTGTTCCGGTAGCCACGATCACGTAATCGAGCTACTTGGAACAAACCGTTCATGCCTGCCAGGCGAGCGTTGGTCGGGCTAGGTGTATGGTCCCAGGAAGTAGTGGACGAGATCATACACCTTGGTCATGGCGAGCTCTTCACTTCCTGCGTCGTTGCGAGCGCAGCGAAGCAATCTTGGTTTTCTCGCCAACGGCACAGCACGAGTTCGCCACGTCGTTTACCCCCGTTTTCTGGGTATTTTGCTCCTCGCGATGGCGATGGCGGGCTGCACGGCGCTATTCGCCGGAAGAAAGACCGTCGACGATGGTTACCAGGTTGTACTCCAGATACTCCACATAGCTATCGGCCTCGCCGATATCATCGGAGATCAGCGTTCCTGACACCTCGACGCCGGTGGCATCGGCCACGGTGTTCATCGGCCGCTTGTCCACGTTGTATTCATAGAACAGGGACGGCGGGTTATGCGTTTCCACGAACTTGATAGCCCGCTTGATCTGGGCCGGCGTACCTTCCTCGTTGCCGTCTATCTCCCAGATGAAACCATCCTTTAGGTCATAGTCCTCGGCCACGTACTGGAAGGATCTCTCGCCGGTGAACAGCACACGGTTTTCTTCCGGCAGCGCCTGGATCTCGCTCTGGTAGGCCTGATCAAGCGATTTCAGCTCGTCCAGCAGGGCGTCGGCGTTCGCCTTGTAGTCTTCCGCGTGATCCGGATCGACCTTGATCAGGGCGTCGCGGACGTTCTGCGTCATGATGAGGCCGGCCTTGGGGCTGGTGAAGGCCTGGGGGCTGACCAGGCCCTTGTTTTTCTCAACCTTTCCGAGCTTCTTTTGCTCGATCCCGTCCGAGATCGTGAATACGGTATCCGGATCCTTGTCGACCGAGCGCAGCAGTTTCTTGACCCAGTTATACCGGGCCGTGTCACCCTGAATACCCTCCAGGTTCCAGCCGAAATAGAAAACGGCATCGGCATCGGCCGTCTTCTTGGTATCCATGGGCGAGGGGTCCCATTCGTGCGGATCATTACCGGACTTGATGATGTTATAGGCATCTACGCGCTCCCCTCCGACCTGTTCCACGATATCGGAGACGATGGTGAAGCTGCCGACAGCCTGAACCTTGCCATCATCGGCGCTGGCATGGCCCACGAACGCAGTAAGCGTGAGAGACAGCAGACTCATGTGGAAATAGCGTATGGGTTGGCGAAAACTCACGGTGATTGATCTCCATGATTGATGAGTTTGGCGGCGGCATGTTGCGTCGATGGCCGAGTCTGCGATGCCCGCGTCTGTGACGACCGCATCAGCTTTCCGACAGCCAGCCACAGGACGCCTCTGCCGGGCGCAAGGAAAAAGACAAGAACAAAGAGGGTGAAGGCGGCAAGCACGATGACGGCACCGGACTGGAGGTCGTAAGAGAAGCTGTAATACAGCCCCACCAGGGTGGAGATGACGCCGAACGTCGCTGATAACAGCATCATGATGCTGAGCCGGTTGGTCAGCAGATAGGCCGTTGAAGCCGGCATGATCAGCAGCGAGACAACCAGAATAACGCCAACCGTCTGCATTGAGGCCACGGTCACCAGGGTCAGCAGCACCATGAGGGCATAATGGATAAGCCCGGTCGGCAGGCCGTAGGCAGCCGCCATGATGGGATCAAAGGTCGATACCACCAGCTCCTTGTAGAACAAAAGCAGGGTCAACAGCACCACAGTCCCGATGCCCAGCGTCAGCCACATGTCGCTGCTCTGAACGGAGGTGAGGCTGCCGAACATCAGGTTGTCGAGTTTGAGGCCGCTCTTGGCGTGGCGGATAAGGAGTACCCCAAGCGCCAGAAAAGCTGTGAAGACAATGCCGATGGAGGAGTCCAGCTTGATACGACTGTTTTGCTTGACGTAGCCGATCCCCAGGGCAGCCAGGGTGCCGGCGGCCACGGCGCCATAGAAGATGTTGATCGACAGGATGAAGGAAATGGCAACGCCGGGGACGATGGCATGCGATACGGCATCGCCCATGAGCGCTAATCCCCGGAGTACGATGAAGCAGCCGAGCACGCCACAGATCACCCCGACCATGATCGAGGCGAACAGGCCCTTGCGCACGAAATCGTATTGGATGATGTCGTTGATGAATTCCAGAACGGTCATTCGGGCGCTCCTGTATCAGCTGGCATTGAGGAAGGGTAGCTGGCTTTCGTAAGCCTGGAACAGCTGATCCGGCTCGATAACTTCTTCGGCCGTGCCGTAGGCAAGCAGCTTCTTGTTGAGCAGAATCAAATCATCGAAGTACTCGGCAGCCCGGGACAGGTCGTGATGCACAATCAGCACCGTCTTGCCTTCATCGCGGAGTCTTTTCAGCACCTCAATGATGGTGGCCTCGCTACCCACGTCGATGCCGACAAAGGGCTCATCCAGCAGGAAGAGGTCGGCCTGCTGGGCCAGCGCCCGCGCCAGAAAGACCCGCTGCTGCTGCCCCCCGGACAGGGCACCGATCTGCCTTTTCGCGTATGGCTTTAAGCCAACCTCCTCCAGGCAGGCGGCGGCCAGGGCCTTCTCCTTGCGGCCGGGCCAGCGGAAATAGCCCAGCCTGGGATAGGTGCCGAGCAGGACGGTATTGACCACGTTGATGGGAAAATCCCAGTCGACGCCCGTGTGCTGGGGGACATAGGCGATCCGCTTTCTGACCTTCCTCACCGGTTTATCAAATATGCGGATATGGCCTTGATCACGCGGGATAAGCCCCATAATCGACTTGATGAAGGTGGACTTGCCGGACCCGTTGGGGCCAATGACGCCGACCAGGCGCCCCTTGCCGGTACTCAGCGTTATGCCATCCAGCGCCTTGTAATTGCCGTATGAGACCGTGAGGTCTTGTATGGATATCATGTGTCAAACCTTTCCGTTCCGGCCTTCTGTTGCCGGGCAAGACAGCGCTTTCACCAGGCTCCGGACTGTCGCCAGAGCGTTCCGCACTCAAAGCACGCATGGCGACAGTGAGCAAGCAGCTTGATGTAAGATAGTTAGCTAAGGCTAAATTTTATGTGCTGAGACAAGTACCCGTCAAGGCGAGCCCAGCGTGGCCATCTCGGGTTTCGCCAGCATAGGCCAGCCTCGCTCCACGACGGTTGTTCCGTCCCCGTGCCTTGGCGAAAACACTTCGTCTTTCAGGTTGTTGCCCGCCCCGTCTAAACGAAGGGCGCGCGAACCATGCCATCTCTGCCAATATCATGGTAAGGCCCGAACAACAGGCGTGAGCCACATACCCGGCAGCAGCAACTGACGCCGGCGATATGGCACGGAGAGCGATCCGGCGACAGTTCCAGCCAGGGCCTTGCTGAACCGCCGCCGATAATAAAGGTGAGGTGAGTCGCAATGGAACTGAAGCAGCGTTGCTGGCTGGTGGCCGAGGCGCCGGAGAAGGTCGGGCCGCTGGTGACCCGGCTCGAGGCGCTCGGCTGGACGGTGAACCGGCCGCAGGCGCCGTTCACCGGCCGTTGCCTTGAGGATGACGAGGCGTGCCTTGTCGGCCTGGTCCAACTCGACGGCATGACGGGGGACCGGCTGTGCCAGCTGGAGTCGCTGATCCTGCACAGCCGCTGTCTGTGGTTTGCCATCCTGCCGGACGATGCCCTGGAGGATGCCGACAGGCGCAGCCTGGTGGCGACGCTCTGCCACGGCTTCATCGAGCCGGCCGTCGACGGCGCGGAGCTCGGCTACCTGATGAGGCGCGCGGCGGCGCTGGCACGGCTTCAGCGGCAGGACCTGGCGTTTCATCGCCGCGCGGCCGCCCTGTCGGCCGACATCGCGGAATACGAGATGGTCGGCACGGCGCCGGCCATGCGGACGCTGTTCCAGACGATCCGCAAGGTGGCGGCGGTGGAGGCCCCGGTGCTGATCAGCGGTGAGTCGGGCACGGGCAAGGAGCTGACCGCCGTGGCGATCCACGAGCGCTCGCCTCGCGCGTCCGGCGTTTTCCATGCCATCAACTGCGGCGCGCTACCGGATCAGCTGATTCAATCGGAGCTCTTCGGCCATGAGAAGGGCTCCTTTACCGGCGCCGCTCAGCGCAAGATCGGCCGTATCGAGGCGGCCGACGCCGGGACGCTGTTTCTCGACGAGATAGGCGACCTGCCGCTGGAGCAGCAGGTCAACCTGCTGCGCTTTCTCGAGACCCGCCGGATCCAGCGGGTGGGAGGGCTGAGCGAGATCGCCGTCGATGTGCGCATCCTGGCGGCGACCCACGTCAACCTCGAGGAGGCAGTCCGGGAGGGGCGGTTCCGTGAGGATCTTTACCACCGTCTGAACGTGCTGCAGGTCAAGGTGCCGGCTCTGCGGGATCATCCGGAGGATATCGAGATCCTCGCCCGCTATTTCTTCGAGCGTTTCATCCGCGAAAAGCCCGACCGCCTGAAGGGGTTTTCTCGCGACGCCCTGCAGGCCATGCGCGACTACCCCTGGCCGGGGAATATCCGGGAGCTGATCAACCGCGTGCGTCGGGCAATGGTCATGTGCGACGACCGCCTCATTCAGCCCGAGGATCTGGGCATCGAGCGGCGCCAGGGCCCGGCCTCCGGCCTGTTCCTCTGCCAGGCCCGGGGCGAGGCGGAGCGGGACGCGCTGATCGCCGCGCTGGAGCGCAACGCGCACAGGGTTCAGGCGGCGGCCCGGGAGCTGGGCGTTTCGCGGGTCACGATCTATCGTCTGATGGAAAAACACGGCCTGGCCCGCCCCATGAACGAGGCGCCGGCGTGATGGGGCTCTTGACCTACCCTTGAGGGCTCGCGGTGAGGTCTGGCGGGAAACGCGCACATGCCCACTATGTTGTTGCGAGCGCAGCGAAGCCGGCTCGTTTTTTCCGTGCCACAGCACGTACGACACCGCCCGTATTCACTCCGGCGTTGGACAGCTCAGAGTAACGGCGTCTAGGCTTGACACAAGGCCAGCTGAATGTTGAGCAGTAGACCTTGAGGCTTTCAAGGTCTCCCACGCGAGCTGACCCTTGATATTTCAAGGAGGTTGCCATGAGTACGGCCCTTTTCGAGCGGCTGTATGCTGACCACGAGCGCTATGAAGCGCTGCTGTGTATTCTCGATCGCCAGCTTCACGTCGCCGCCTGCCAGGAAGTGCCCGACTACCGGCTTCTGGAACGTATCTTTCGCTACTTGAATCGCCAGCCCGAGGAGTGGCATCACAGGGCGGAAGATCAGCTGTTCCAGTGGCTCGCCGAGCAGCAGCCCGAAAGCCAGGACCTTTTTTCGGTGCTGACCGAAGAACACCGTCGGTTCGAGGTCTACGGACGCGAGCTTGAGACCAAGACGCAGCGCCTCGCCGATAATGGCCCCGGTGCAGAAATGGATAACAATACGTTCAACCTGGCCCGCGCCTTTAGCGAACTCTATCACCACCATATATACACGGAAGACCATCGCATCTTTCCCCGGATTGAAGCGGCCTTTCACACCGAGTCGCTCAAGGAGCGGGTGCCGCTTCCGCCTGCGACAAACGCTGAGGACAGCCCCGAGTTCCAGCAGCTTTTTCACCAGATCGCCGACGAACGAAAAGGCCTGGAGCTTGGCCATGGCCGGCAGGCCATTTACTGCCCGCTATGCGGTGCCGAGCCCGTCGATGAGGCATCCCGCTGAAACAACCACGCCTCTAGTCGAATAACGCGGCGTAGAGCTGGACGCCGCTTGGGGAGTTTTCCATGACGCTTGATAGCTTCAATAGCCGCGACCATCTTACCGTCGATGATCAAACGTACATCGTTTATCGGCTCGACCGGATAGCCGGCGCAAAGCGGCTACCTTATAGCCTCAAAGTTCTGCTGGAGAATCTGCTGCGCAACGAGGACGGCGAAAGCGTGACCGCCGACCAGATCCGCGCGCTGGCCGAATGGCAGCCGCAGAGCGTGCAGCCACAGGAAATTCAGTACACGCCGGCGCGGGTATTGATGCAGGATTTTACCGGCGTGCCCTGTATCGTCGACCTGGTCGGCATGCGCGATGCCATTGACGAGCTGGGCGGCGATGCCCGCCGCATCAACCCGCTGATTCCCACGGACCTGGTCATCGACCACTCGGTAATCGTCGACGTTTTCGGGCGGCCCGATGCGTTTCTGACCAACTCCGCAAACGAGTTCGAGCGTAACGCCGAGCGCTACCAGCTGCTGCGCTGGGGGGCTCAGGCGTTTCGCGACTTCAAGGTGGTGCCGCCGGATACCGGCATCTGCCACCAGGTCAACCTGGAGTATCTGGCGCGTGCGGTCTTTACCCGCGAGACCGATGACGGCGTGCTGGCCTATCCCGATACGCTCGTCGGCACCGACTCGCATACGCCCATGATCAACGGCCTGGGCGTGCTTGGCTGGGGCGTGGGCGGCATCGAGGCCGAGGCGGCGATGCTCGGCCAGCCGATCAGCCTGCTGATGCCGGAAGTGGTGGGTTTCAAGCTTACCGGCGAGCTGCCGCCCGGCACGACGGCCACCGATTTGGTGCTGACCGTCGCCGAACTGCTGCGCGCGACCGGCGTGGTCGGCAAGTTCGTCGAGTTTTACGGCCCCGGCGTGGCCAACGTGCCGCTGGCCAACCGCGCGACCATCGGCAACATGAGCCCGGAATACGGCTCGACCTGCGCGATTTTCCCCATCGACGACGAAACCCTGGCCTATCTGCGCCTGACCGGGCGCGACGAGCACCAGATTCGGCTGGTCGAGACCTATGCCAAAGAGCAGGGGCTATGGCACGACCCGGACCATGAGCCCGAGTTTTCGCAGACCGTCGAACTCGATCTGGGGACGGTCGAGCCCTCCATCGCCGGTCCCAAACGGCCGCAGGACCGCGTGCCGCTGCGTCTGGCGCCCCAGGCCGTCGGCGCTCTGCTCGCCGGGCATTCGCAAGCCGAGGCGTTGCAGGTCGGTCTGGATGCGGCCTCGGCGGACTCGTTTCCAGCAAGCGACCCTATAGCGATTGAACGCAGCGATCCGTCCGACGCGCCGCGGCCCATGGCTGACGAAGGCGGCACCTGCGACTGGCCACGCGAGCCGGTCTCGATCACCCTGGATGACGGCAGTGAATGCGAAATCGACAACGGCGCGGTGGTCATCGCCGCGATAACGTCCTGCACCAACACGTCAAACCCGTCGGTGATGATCGGCGCCGCTCTGTTGGCCAGGAACGCGGTCGAGAAGGGGCTGGTGAGCAAACCCTGGGTCAAGACCTCGCTGGCCCCCGGCTCTCGAGTGGTCACCGACTATCTCGAACGCGCGGGGCTGACGCCGTACCTTGAGGCGCTGGGTTTTCATCTGGTCGGCTACGGCTGCACCACCTGTATCGGCAACTCAGGGCCGCTCATCCCCGAAGTCAGCCGGGCGGTCAACGACAACAACCTTACGGTCTGCTCGATGCTGTCGGGAAACCGCAACTTCGAGGGCCGTATCCACCCCGAGTGCAAGATGAACTTTCTGGCTTCGCCGCCGCTGGTGGTCGCCTACGCCCTGGCCGGCAGCCTACACATCAACCTCACGCGCGAGCCGCTGGGTAATGGCGCCGACGGCCAGCCGGTTTACCTGAGCGATATCTGGCCGGAGCCTCGGGAAGTCGAGCACACCATCACCGAGAACCTGCACGCCGACATGTTCACCAAGGGCTATTCCGACGTTTACGCTGGCGACGAGCGCTGGCAGAACATGGCCATTGCCGAAGGCGATACGTTTGAATGGCAGCCGGCATCCACCTATGTGCGCAAGCCGCCGTTTTTCGACGGCATGAATCATGCGCCCGAACCGCTGGCCGATATCAGCGGGGCGCGGGTGCTGGCCAAACTCGGCGACTCGGTGACCACCGACCATATCAGCCCGGCGGGCGCCATTTCGCCGGACTCGCCGGCCGGCCGCTATCTGGCCGAGCACGGCGTCGAGCGCAAGGACTTCAACTCCTACGGCGCGCGCCGCGGCAACCACGAAGTGATGATTCGCGGCACTTTTGCCAATATCCGCCTGCGCAACCTGCTGGCGCCCGGCACCGAAGGCGGCGTCACCCGCGACTTCACCCGGGACGCCGCGCCGGTGACCAGCATCTACGCGGCCGCCGAAAACTACGCCGCCGCCGGTACGCCGCTGGTCATCCTCGCCGGCAAGGAGTACGGCTCGGGCTCCTCCCGGGACTGGGCGGCCAAGGGCACGGCGCTGCTCGGCGTGCGTGCGGTCATCGCCAGCTCCTACGAGCGTATCCACCGCTCCAACCTGATCGGCATGGGGGTGCTGCCGCTGCAGTTCCCCGACGGTGAGAGCGCCGAGTCGCTGGGCCTTACCGGCGAGGAAACCTTTGCCGTTGAAGGCCTTGCCGGCGCCGAAGAGCCGGCCCGTGAGCTGCGCGTGACGGCGACCCACCCCGAAGACCAGACGCAAACCTTTGATGCCACGGTGCGCATCGACACCCCGGCCGAGGCCGGCTACTACCGGCACGGCGGCATTCTGCCGTACGTACTGCGCCAGCTGCTTGATGCCGAACAGGACAGGAGGCCGTCATGCTGATTGCATCGTCCGACGAGCAGCCCCGCCGTAAGCTGCTCAAGCGTTTTCCCGTCCCTTATAACGCCCAGGTGCCCAAGGAATTCCGCATTCAGCCGGGCAAGTCCTGGCCGGTGCCCGACGGGGCCAAGCGTATCAAGCGGCTGAATATCTACCGCTATAACCCGGAGACCGGGGAGCCTCCGCGTATCGATACCTTCGCCATCGACCGGGACAAATGCGGTCCGATGCTGCTGGATGCCCTGATCAAGATCAAGGACGAGATCGATCCCACGCTGACGTTTCGCCGCTCCTGCCGGGAAGGGGTGTGCGGCTCCTGCGCGATGAACATCGACGGCACCAACTGGCTGGCCTGTATTCGCGATCTCGACGAGATTGACGACCCGGCCACTGTCTACCCGCTGAACAACCTGGATATCGTACGCGATCTGGTCGGCGACCAGACCCATGCCTTTGCCCAGTACGCCGCGGTGCAGCCGTGGCTTGAAGCCGAGCCGCCGGCGGACGGCAAGGAGCATTTGCAAACCCCCGAGCAGCGCCGGGAGCTGGACGGCTACTACGAATGTATTTTGTGCTTTTGCTGCACGTCCGGATGCCCGAGCCACTGGTGGAACGGCGACCGTTTTCTCGGCCCGGCGGTGCTGCTGCAGGCGTGGCGCTTTATCGCCGACAGCCGTGACGAGGCCACCGGTAAACGTCTAGACGAGCTTGAAGACCCGTTCCGTCTTTACCGTTGCCACACCATTCTCAACTGTACGCGTACCTGCCCCAAGGGTCTCAACCCGGGCAAGGCGATTGCCGAAATTAAGCACAAGATGATTACCCGGCAAAGCTGAAGAAAAACGTCGAATGGCAAGGTTGGCCATTTAGGGAGGCGAGTCATGGATAACGCACCGCGGCCGCGGTCACCGCACGTTCAGGTCTACCGCCCGCAGCTCACTTCGGTGCTGTCGTTTGGCCACCGGCTGAGCGGGATCTTTCTCAGCCTGGGGGCCGTGCTGCTGGTGGCGTGGCTGCTGGCGGCCGTTACCGGCTCGGCCAGCTTTGGCTATCTCAATGCCGGGCTGGGATCGCTTCCGGGCCTGGCGCTGCTGTTTGTCTGGACGCTGGCGCTGTTTTTCCATCTGTGCAACGGCATCCGCCACCTGTTCTGGGATGCGGTGATCGGCTTTGAGCTGAGAACGATTTACCTGACGGGGTGGATCGTGGTGTTCGCCAGTATCGGACTGACGCTGGTGACCTGGGCTCTGGCCCTCTGGCAAATGGGGTAATCAGGATGGCAAACGACGAAAACCATATAGCCGTGCAGCGGGCCCGCGGGCTGGGGTCGGCCAGAGCCGGCGTCAGCGCCTGGCGCTGGCAGCGAGTCACGGCGGTGGCCCTGGTGCCGCTGGTGATATGGAGCCTGGCTTCGCTGATCGCGGTGGCCGGGGGTGGGCGCGAAGCCGTTGTCGGCTGGCTGGCGCAGCCGGCCGCAGCGATTCCCGCGATCCTGCTGCTCATCGCGCTGTTCTGGCATACGGCGCTGGGCCTGACGGTGGTGGCCGAGGACTATCTGCATCACGGCGGCGTCAGGATGATAGCGGTAGCGCTGATACAGCTTGGCTGCCTGGTACTTGCCGTTGCCGGTGTCGCCGCGGTGATTATGGCCATCGCGACCGGCGCCTCGGGATAGGCTGAGGATAGGCCGGCAAGATAGCTCGGTGCGGTAAAGGCCCCCAGTGGCATGGCGAACGCCCCCTCGGTCATGGCGACGACGGTAGCGGGGAAAGCGCACGCGCTCCCTTGGGTCATGACGAGCACTTCACTTCCCGCGTCGTTGCGAGCGCAGCGAAGCAATCTCGGTTTTTCTTTACCGAGCCACCGCACATACGAGATCGCCACGTCGCTGCGCTCCTCGCGATGACAGCGCTGGGTCATGGCGAGCGAAGCGTGGCCATCTCGGGGTTTCCTGTTAGCGGCACAGTAAAGAGATCGCCACGTCGCTGCGCTCCTCGCGATGACAGCGCTGGGTCATGGCGAGCGAAGCGTGGCCATCTCGGGGTTTCCTGTTAGCGGCACAGTAAAGAGATCGCCACGTCGCTTGCGCTCCTCGCGACGACCGTAGAGGGAAAAGCGCTACCGCACGTACGAGGTTGCCACATCGGTTACATTCGTTTTTTGGGTGCTAGGCTCCTCGCACTGACAGTATCGAAAGTCGGTATTTTATTTTATTTTCAATGGCTTAAGCTATTTTTATAGGGTATCCGGAATTTCTGGTTGATAAAATGCCAAAGATGTAAGGAAGAAAATCTTTCTCAGCGGACTATCTGATTGATCCTCTTCAGCCTAGGGTCTGTTGACGTTTCATGGCAGGGGTATTGGCAGGATAGGGGCAAGCTCGCAGAATAAAGGTTCCTACGCCAACAAACTGCAAGCCTGCCATGCCCCGACAAATGCTCACGGATGAACACTGGTCGAAGCTGAAACTTATCCTGCTTCAACAAGGTATTTATGACAAGGCCGACTTGCGTACCACGGTGGAAGGCATCCTTTATCGGATGCGCACTGGCTGCCCGTGGCGAGACCTACCAGAGGTGTTTGGCCTTTGGAACACGGTCTACAAGCGTTTCAACGCCTGGTCAGCGAGTGGAAAGCTGATGAGGATTTTCAGCTCTCTGGTGGAAGATCCTGATGTTGAGTGGCTGTTCATTGATGGCTCCTACGTCAAGGCTCACCAAGACAGCACTGGAGCTGCCACGGAAGACGCAGAAGCCATTGGCAAAAGTCGTGCAGGCAATACCAGCAAGATCCACTTGGCCGTGGATGCTTATGGGTTGCCGATCGCCTTCAGAATAACCGGGGGTGAAGTGCACGACAGCACGGAAGCCCAGGCATTGATTGACGGTCGGAACCTGTCAACCTGATTCGGACAGATCGTTAAAAATTAACGTCGATTTTGCAGCGGTATGGCTCGCCGCCGACAGTGTCGGGAAGTTCACTACGCTGTACGGCGCTGGGTCGTCATCATCGGGCTGCACCGGATTGATCGAGACACTGGCCGGCGGCATCGCCACCGTCGGGCGTCCTTGGCTAAATCGCTCGGGGTGCGCCTCAAAGCGCTCATCCAGGGCACGCTGGCGTACCTGCGCAATGGTTTGATAACGCCCAGTGAAGACCTGTTCTGGCGTGAAGCCGGCCAGCCCGCTGTGATGGTGCTGCAGGTTGTACCAATCGACATAGGCGCTGTACCACTGCCGGGCGTGCGCGATGCTCTCGAATCGTCCCGGGTAGTCCGGCTGGTACTTGCTGGTCTTGAACTGGCTTTCGCTGAAGGGGTTGTCATTACTGACCCGTGGCCGGCTATGGCTGCACGTCACCCCCAACTCTCCCATGAGGTCCAGGTAGCTGTGCGCGATCATCGGCGAACCCCGGTCCTGGTGGAGCGTCAGCGCTCCATGCGGAATGCCGTAGCGGTCGACCGCTTCCTGAAAGAGCTGCTGGGCCAATGCGGCATTCTCCTTGTGAGAGACCATCCAGGCCACGATGAGGCGGCTGTACAGGTCCAGTACGACGTAGAGGTTGAGATAGACACCACGGCGCTGGGTCGGCAATTTGCTCACATCCCACGTCCAGGCCTCGTTGGCGGCGCATGCCGTGATTCGCGGTATGGCATGGTGCTGAGGCGCACGTTGCGGGCGACGGTCACCGCTCTCCTTGGCTTCACGCAGTTGCCGGTACCAGGTGCTGAGCGAGCCGAGATAGATCCCTTGCTGCAGCAGGTCGTGGTAGATCTCATAGACCGGCTGATCCCGGTAGGCCTCACTATGCGCGATCTCGAGCATTTTTGCTCGCTCCTCGGCCGATAGGGCTCTGGGCTGCGGACAATGCCGACGCGACGTAGATGCCTCTGTGGCGGGCTCGTGGCGCCGTTTTCGCCAGGCATACACCGTGCTGCGGTTGATGCCCAGTGCTCGGCAAGCCATGGCCAACGGGAGATGCGCCGGGCGTTCTTCGAGCACCGTGATCATGGTTCGCTCCCATTGTTCATGCGATCGAGCATCGATAACGCTTTTTTTGGAGCGAGAGGCAGTCTTCGGCGGTCGAGAGCTTCTGCTGAAGACGGGCGTTTTCACGCTCCAGTGCCTCGATACGCTTCTGCTCCGGGGTCTTGCTCGGGGGCGGCCCCGGGGCGGTCTTGTGAAGCTTCTCCACGCCGTTCTCGGCGAGTTCCTTGCGCCATGCGGTCAACTGGCTGCTGTACAGCTTTTCTCGGCGCAACAGTTCTCCGAGCTCGCCATGCCGGCAGGCATCAGCTTCCGCCAGGATGCGCAGCTTGTACTCCGTCGAGAACTGGCGACGTGTGCGCTTCTCCAGCTTGGGATTCGGCGTGACCTGGTGATCGGGCAGCTCGGTTGGCGGTTTAGGCATGATATGGGCTCCTGAACCTCGGGCTCTGAAATCGAGTTTAACTCACTGAGCCGGTGTATGGATTCAGGTTGACACACAGGGCGGTTTGCCGGCAGGTGACGCGCTGGTGGCTGACAAAGGCTATGACAGTGAACGTATCCGTGAGCAGGTCGAAGCCAAAGGAATGGCTGCCGTCATTCCACGCAGGCGTAACTCGAAAAAAGGAAATGCCAATCTGGACAGAGGGTTATATCGCTACCGGCATCTGGTTGAGAATGCCTTTGCTCGATTGAAACCGTATCGCGCCATTGCGACGCGCTACGATAAGCTCAAACGAAATTACGAAAGCATGGTGGCCTTGGCATGCGGCTTTTTATGGCTACCAATGTGAAACGTCAACAGGCCCTACTCTGCTGCCAATTTTCTGTTTCCACCTTCGCCTGAATCTTCATAGCGATGCTGACTAGGGAGGGCAGCGAGAGCTGGGCAAGCGTCAAAGCGGTTCTGGATCATGCGCAATCCGGACACCTGCACAACATTCCTCTTGTAAGAAACCGATCAAATTCTCTAGGTGCCCATACTCGGGTATACAGACAATCGTGCGGCTGTGTTTCTCCTGCCGGATCAGCCCTACCTTGGCCATGCGCGCAAGGTGATGTGATAGCGTCGAAGCAGGAATACCCAGCCCCTTCTGGATATCTCCGACCGAAGCCCCATCATGGCCAGCTTTGACCAGAAAGCGGAACACGGACAGTCGGTGACTATTCCCTAGCTCAGCTAAGCTGGCTGCAACCTTTTCGTGATCCATAGCACACTCCAATAATTCGATATTTCTAGAATTGTAGTTTACAGGTCGAGTAAACGCAATTAGACTGTGTGCATCATTTCGATAAAACTAGAAATATAGGAGTAATATTGAATGTCACCTCAACTGCAAGACGCTCTAAGCATGTTCGCCTTTCTCGCTATCGAGCTATCGGTTTTATTCATTGGCATTAGCTTGCTGGTCGGAGTTCTTCAACGTCACATCCCACCATCCAAGGTGGAAACGTTACTGACTTCCAGTGGGAAGCGAGGCTATTTTCTTGCTGCTGGTTTAGGAGCTATAACGCCCTTCTGTAGTTGCTCGACAATCCCCATGTTGAAAGGGTTGATTCGGGCACGGGCCGGGTTTGGGCCGATGATGGTGTTTCTTTTCTCATCTCCGCTGCTGAATCCTATCGTCGTCGGCCTGCTGGTTGCCACGTTTGGATGGACACTTACTGCTATTTATGTGCTCGCCGCTTTGGTAGTCGCTGTAGGTGCCGGATGGCTGCTTCACACGCTTGGCTTCGAGCGTTATGTGCGCCGGACTGCAACACAAGAGAACGGTGAATGTAGTTCATCAGCAAGTCCGTGCGGTGCTACACCGACCGCATCGAATTGCGGTACTAACAGCTGCGACACCACTCCGAAGACGGCTTCTTGCGGCGCTGATGAGAAGACAGTCTCTACGTCCAGCGGATGCTGTGACATTCAATCTCCTGTCACGGTTAAGAAAAAAGGGAAGTACAGTGGTGTGTGGTGGGAAGCCTGGTCGGACTTTGTCGATGTTTTGCCTTACCTGCTTATCGGTATTGCGATTGGCAGCGTGATCTATGGCTTCATGCCCACTGATTTATTGGAGCAGTATGCAGGCCCACATAACCCCTTCGCCATTCCGGTTGCCGCTGTCATCGGCGTGCCGTTGTATATTCGCGCTGAAGCCGTCATACCACTGGCAGCGGCTCTGATGGCCAAAGGCGTGGGTGCCGGGGCGGTGCTAGCGTTGATCATCGGCAGTGCCGGAGCCAGCCTGACTGAGCTCATTCTGTTGCGCTCTTTGTTCACGCTGAAGCTTTTAGCGGCGTTTTTAGCAGTCATCTTTGCTATGGCGATGATTGCCGGTTACGCCACCTACCTGTTTTTTTGATTAAGGCGGGAGATGATTAATTCGTTAAGCCTTCCTGGGTACCAGTTGGTGGATTCTAAGGAGCAGAATGACGACATACATTTTCGGCTTGAGGCACCTACACCAATAGCCTGCGAGGGGTGCGGCGTGCAGGGTGAATTCGTACGGTTCGGCAAGCGTGATGTTCCCTATCGTGACCTGCCCATCCACGGCAAGCGGATCACCCTCTGGGTAGTTCGTCGCCGGTACACCTGCCGGGCCTGCAAGACCACCTTCAGGCCCCAGCTACCGGAGATGGTGGATGGCTTCCGCATGACGCTGCGGTTGCATGAGTACGTGGAGAAGGAAGCCTTCAATCACCCCTACGCCTACGTGGCTGATACCACGGGCCTGGACGAGAAGACGGTACGTGACATTTTCAACGCCCGCGCCGAATTCCTGGGGCGCTGGCACAGCTTCGAGACGCCTCGCATTCTCGGCATTGACGAGTTGTACCTTAACAAGCGCTACCGCTGTATCCTGACCAACATTGAGGAGAGAACCCTGCTAGACCTGCTGGCCAGTCGCCGTCAGGACGTGGTGACCAACTACTTGATGAAGCTGAAAGACCGGCAGAAGGTCGAGATCGTCAGCATGGACATGTGGAACCCCTACCGGACTGCGGTCAAGACGGTGCTGCCACAGACCCGCATCGTGGTCGATAAGTTCCATGTGGTGCGCATGGCCAATGATGCCTTGGAGAAGGTACGCAAGGGTCTCAGAAAGGAGCTGAAACCTTCCCAGAGCCGAACCCTCAAGGGAGACCGGAAAATCCTGCTGAAACGCGCTCACGAAGTCTCAGACCGAGAGCGACTGATCATGGAGACCTGGACAGGCTCATTTCCGAAACTGCTGGCCGCCTACGAGCATAAGGAACGCTTCTACGGCATCTGGAACGCCACCACACGGCCCCAGGCAGAAGCCGCTCTGGACGAGTGGATAGCCATCATTCCGAAGGGCCAGAAGGAAGTCTGGAGCGATCTGGTCAGGGCTGTGGGCAACTGGCGCGAAGAGATCATGACCTACTTCGAGACGGACATGCCCGTCACCAACGCTTACACGGAGTCCATCAACCGACTGGCCAAGGATAAGAACCGTGAAGGGCGTGGTTACTCCTTTGAGGTGATGCGGGCACGAATGCTCTACACCACGAAGCACAAGAAGAAGGCCCCGACAGCAAAGGTCTCTCCGTTCTACAAGAAAACCATCGGTTACGGACTGCCGGACTTCGCAGAGGAACTCAACTACGGAGTCGATCTATCAACCATCTGAGGGTGGTATCAAGTTGGTGGGATGTATGTGCCCCATCAACCATTAAATCCGTATACCCTTTTTATACTGCTCTTGCCGCAGCGATTGTCGCCAGCGGCTTTCGATGTTTTCAAGCTCTGCCGGGCCGTATACGGCTCGATTCTCACCGCGGTAGTGGGCCCATAGCTGGTCGCCGTAGTCAAAATGCCACCATTCGCTGGGCAGGTTAGTGAAGCCCCGGGCGCGCATGGCGTGGTACAGCAAACGGCGGTTATCCCGAGCCTGGGAGGGCGGCTGGCTTTCCAGCGCTGCGGCGTGGGAGGCGGGCACGGCTTCGTCAAAACGCGTGCCCATGTCCAGCGGCAGGCCGTCAGCGTCGCACAGGGTAACGTCCACCGCGCCGCCGGTCAGGTGGGGGCTTGGCGCCTCAGGCGAGGTGCTGGGCAGCGAGACGAATTCCCGGGTGCGCTTGACCAGCTCCTGTTCGTCGATGCTCGGGTAGGCGTCGCGAATGGCTTCGGACAGCGTTTCGAACAGGTATTGCTGCACTCGCCAGGGCCGCCAGCCATCGAACACCAGCAGCGTCAGCTCTTTGGGCAACGAACGGGCTACGGCCAGCAGGCGACGATACACGCCTTCGCGCAGGTAGCACTCGTTGACCGCCCCGGGAACGCCCATCCGCGCGTAGGCGGGGAATACCCGGACCGGCGGTGGCGCCAGGCTGACGGGCACCAGCCGCTCGGAAGAGCCGGTGATCGGGATCTGGGTCAGCGTCGCCCAGTCGGGCTCGCTCATCGAGGGAATAGGCGTTGTTTGCCAGGTGGCGGGTTCGGTCATGACGTTATCCAAGATGGGCGGGCAGCCACAGGGCCAGCGAGGGGAGCAGGATCAGCGCTATCAGCACGACAACGGCGGTGGCGACAAAGGGCCAGATGGTACGAAAAAGCGCGGTGATCTCAAGCTTGCTCACGGCGGCCGCGACAAACACACAGGCTCCCATGGGCGGGGTTATTAGCGCGATGGTGATGTTCAGGGTAATGATAATCCCCAGATGAACCATATCGATACCGGCGAGCTCGGCAATGGGAACGAAGATCGGCGTGAGCAGCATCAGCGCGGAGACTTCTTCCATGAACATGCCGGTAATGAAGGTGATCAGGCTCAGCAGTAGCAGAATGATCACCGGGCTATCGCTATAGGGCGTGAGCAGCTCGACGAGCTGGCTGGGTACCTGGGCGTAGGACAGCAGCCAGCTAACCGTGCTGGAGGCGGCCATGATGACAAAGATGGCCGCGGTCAGCTTGGTGGTGTCGACTATCGCCTTCCATAGCCCTGCAGGGCTCAGATTACCGGCAACCACGCCGAAAAGCGCTACGTAAAGCGCGGTGAGGGCGCCGGATTCCGTCGGCGTGACCAAGCCCATGACGATGCCGGTCACAATGATAAAGGGCGCAATCAGCGCCGGCAGCGCCCTCAGAAATGCGCCCGTCAGCTCGCCTCGGCTGGGCCAGCTGACGCGCTTGGGCAGCCGGATACGCCAGGCATAGCCGGCGTTCATGGCCATGAACGCAACGCCCAGCAGCAGGCCGGGAATCACGCCGGCAAGAAAAAGATCCCCCACCGACGTATTGGTCAGCGAGGCGTAGAGGATCATGAAGATGCTGGGCGGAATGATGGGGCCGATCAGCGAGCTGCCGGCAGTCAGCCCGGCAGCAAAGGCGGTGGAGTAGCCTTCCTTGCGCATTGCCGGCACCAGCAGCGAGCCCAGCGCCGAGGTGTCGGCCACCGCCGAGCCGTTGACGCCGGCAAAGAACACGCTGGAGACCACGTTGACGTGGCCGATGCCGCCGCGCAAATGGCCGACGAGCAGCCGCGCCAGGGCCATTAACCGGTCGGTCAGTTGGCTTGCGTTCATCAGGTTGCCGGCGAGGATAAAAAGCGGAATGGCCATCAGCGAGAAGGCGTTGATACCGCCGAAAAACTGCTGCGGCATCATCCGCGGAATCATGCTCGGGTCAACAAAGAGAAAGCCGACCCCGGCAGTGGCCAGAAGCGACACGAACAGCGGCAGCCCGAGCAGCACGTGGACCAGGAACACTGCCAGCATGGTCAGCGTCATGGCGCATTCTCCGGGCCGGGGCTGTCCGCGGTGTTGTGCTCCTCGTGGGGAGTTGGCAGCGGCCTGGGGCCGTGGCTGGCGGTGAGGAGAGCCAGCAGGGCAAAGCCCACGGGCAGCGCCATGGCCGGTACGGTGCGGCTGATGCCGAGCCCCTGGCTGGTGAACATCGCTACCGACAGGGCGTAGCGATAGCCGAGCCAGGCGCCGGCCAGGGCGATGGCCAGAGTCAGCAGCCACTGGTACCAGGACAGCAGCCGGCCCAGTCTGCGCGGCAACAGCCGCTCGATGAGCGCCACGCGCATGTGGGTACCTTCAATCCATACCGCTCCCATGGCCAGCATGACCGTGCCAATAATCAGGTAGCGGCCCAGCTCGTCGGTCCAGATCGGCGCGCCGCCGGCGACGTAGCGCGTGAATACGCCGTACAGAATGGCCGCCAGGTTGACGGCCAGCATGCTGCTGGCAAGCCATAGGGAATATTGTCGAATCAGCGCGGCCGGCCTGCGCAGCAAACGAGTCATTGGGTGTTGCTGTCGTCGCCATCGTCAAAGCCTGCATCCTGCAGTGCCATGTCGATGTAGGAGGGCTCAATGTCCTGCTTTTTAAGCCAGTCAAGATAGGCGGGCTGGCCGAGCTCGCGGAAGGCAGCCAGCTGTTCGTCGTCGGGGCGGATCACCTCCATGCCGTTGTCGGCGAGATAGGCAATGCGTTCCTCTACCTTGCTTTCGTTGTAGTCGCGGGCTTTGTCCTTGGCTTCCTCTACGGCTTCCAGGAAGCTATGGCGCAGCGCTTCGTCCCAGCAATCGATCATGGCGGCGTTACCCACCAGGAATTGGTCGGAGTACTGGATGTTGGCGAGCGTCAGGTAGTCCTGCACCTCGTTGAGGCTGCCGAGGATGATGTACATCGGCGGGTTCATCTGGCCATCAGCGACGCCGGTCTTCAGCCCCATGTAGGTATCTGTCCAGGGAATCGGCGTGCCGGAAGCGCCAAAAGCCTCATAGAGCGCCACCTGGCTTGGGTCCATGGCGCGAAAGCGCAGACCCTCGAAGTCGTCCGGCGAGGCGATCGGACGTTTGTTGTTGGTAAACGCCAAAAAGCCGCCTTCTTCGACCACCGCGAGCAGTTCCAGTCCGGTACGCTCGCGCAGGTCCTCTTCTACCTGCTGCCAGTACTCCCCTTCGTCGAAAAAGGTGCGCGCGTCCTCGAAGTCATCGAACAGGAACGGAATGGCGCTGACAAAAATTTCCGGCACCACCGGCGACATGCCGGCAAAGGAGGCAACGTTCAGCGAGGGGCTATTCATCGTCTGCTCCATGCGCTCCTGCTCCTCACCCAGCATGCTGTTGGGGTAGAGCTTCAGCTCGATTTCGCCGTCGGTCTTTTCCTTGACCAGGGTCTGCAGGTTAGCAGCAAACGCATGCACGGCGTTCTTGTCCGGGTCGGGCGCCCCGTTATAGCTCAGGTTGACGGTAGTCGCGGCCTGGGCGGTGGTCAGTAGCGGGCTCAGCAGCATGGCTGCCACCAGGGGCTTGAGGCAAGACGCTTTCATGGGGTAACTCCTGAGGCCGTTATCGTTATTGGATCAGGCAAAGCGGTGAGCGGGACTCTCTTTACTGTAGGCAACCACTGCATCGCGTATATGAGACGTTCGTTGCATATAGGTGGTGCGGCTATGGCGAAAGGGGACGGCGACAGCCGAGCCACAGCGCGCCATTATTAGGCTGCAAGAGGCTGAAAGCGTTGCCATCTTCAATTATCCGGGGCGAAGGACACCGTCAGCGTGGTATTGTGCCCTCCGCTCGGCTTGATAGGAAAAGCGAGCCGTGATTCTGCTAAAGTCGCGATTACCATAGCGCCGGCATCAGCGCGCCACGGCCGGCGGTTTCCAACGTGGAGGGAGAGACGATGAGCGCCGAACAGGTTGGTTTTTCTCTGCTCATGCTGGCGGTGCTGCTGTACGTCGGCAAATGGGTACGCATGCACTGGCGGCCGGCGCAGCAGCTGTTTCTGCCGGCCTCTATACTGGCCGGCGTTGTGGGTCTGCTGCTCGGCCCCGACGTGCTCGGCGCGCTGGCGCGTCTGATCGGCGGTGAGGGGGCGCCGCTTGCCCAGGGCGTGATTCCGGAAACCATGCTCGACACCTGGAGCAAGCTGCCGGGCCTTCTGATCAACGTGGTGTTTGCCACGCTGCTGCTCGGCGTACCGCTGCCCCGCTGGAAGCGGGTATGGAACCTGGCGGGCCCGCAGCTGGCGTTTGGCGTCACCCTGGGCGCCGGCCAGTACGTGATCGGCATCCTGATCACGGCGCTGATCCTGGCGCCGTTCTTTGGCGTGCCGCTGATGGCCGGCGCGCTGATCGAGATCGGCTTTGAAGGCGGCCACGGCACCGCCGCCGGCCTGCAGGAGACCTTCGGCGAGCTGGGCTTTGCCGACGGCGCCGACCTGGCCGTGGGTATGGCCACGGTCGGGGTGATTTCCGGCATCGTGTTTGGCATCGTTCTCATCAACTGGGGCGTACGCCGGGGCAAGAGTGCGGTGCTCGACCAGAGCGTGGGCAGCATCCCTCACGATCAGCGCCGCGGCCTGGTCGCCCATGAAAACCGCCCGGTGTCGGCGGGGAGCATGACCGTGCGCGCCGAGTCCATCGAGCCGCTGACGCTGCATTTCGCCTTTATCGCCATGGCGATCCTTGTCGGCCTGGGTATCCTTGAGGCCATGGCATGGGTTGAAAGCGTGACCTGGGGCGCCGGCGACGACGGCGTCCAATTGCTGGGCGCGGTGCCGCTGTTCCCGCTGGCGATGATCGGCGGGCTTATCGTCCAGCAGCTCCTCACCCGCTTTGACAAGAATAACCTGCTCGACCGCGATCTCATGCTGCGTATCCAGGGCTTTGCGCTGGATATACTCATCGCTGCGGCGATCGCCAGCCTGTCGCTGACCGTGATCGCCGATAATTTCGTGGCCTTCCTGCTGCTGGGCGTGGCCGGTGTTGCCTGGAACATCAGCTTGTTTCTGTGGCTGGCGCCGCGCGTCATCCCCAAATACTGGTTCGAGCGCGGCATCGGCGATATCGGCCAGTCCATGGGCGTGACCGCGACCGGCCTGATCCTGATGAAGATCGCCGACCCGGATAACAGAACGCCGGCCTACGAGGCCTTCGGCTATAAGCAGATGGTATTCGAGCCGTTCTTCGGCGGCGGCTTGATCACCGGTCTTGCGCTGCCCATCATCTACAACTTCGGCCCCTGGCCGCTGTTCGCCGCCATGCTCGCGCTGGTGGTGCTGGGCCTTGCCTCCGGCCTGTTCTACTTCGGGCGGCTGAAGCACGACGACTAGATCACATTACTGACTCAGCCTACTTCAGCACGTAGCAGGGCGTGTAGGGCTGGCCGTCGAGCTTCATGCGGCCCTGGGCGACAAAGGAGGTGAGTAGGGCGTCGAGCTTTTCCATGAGTTCGGGCTCGGCGGAAAGCTCGAAAGGGCCGTGGGCGGCAATGGCGCGGATGCCCTCTTCTTTGACGTTGCCCGCGACGATGCCGGAAAACGCCCGGCGTAAACTGGCGGCAAGCTCGTGGGTGGGCTGCTGGCGGTGAAGCGCCAGGTCTTTCATGGCGGCGTGGGTGGGCTCGAAAGGGGCCTGGAAGTTGCGCGCCACTTTCAGCCGCCAGTTGTAGTGAAAAGCGTCCTGATGGTGGCGGCGGAACTCGGTGATATCGTCGATTCCCTGACGCATCTGCCGGGCGACGTCGGCCGGGCTGCCGGTGAAGATGTGGTAGTGGCGACGCACGTCTTCGCCCAGGGTGTACACCAGAAACTCGTCGATGGTGTTGAAGTAGTCCGCCGAGCTTGCCGGCCCGGTGAGAATCAGCGGGTAGGGGGTATCGGCGTTGTCCGGGTGGAGCAGAATGCCCAGCAGGTAGAGGATCTCCTCGGCGGTACCCACCCCGCCGGGGAAGACGATAATGCCGTGGCCCAGGCGCACAAAGGCTTCCAGGCGCTTTTCGATATCCGGCATTACCACCAGCTCGTTGACGATGGGGTTGGGCGCCTCGGCGGCGATGATGCCGGGCTCGGAAATGCCCAGGTAGCGGCTGTCGCTGCGGCGCTGCTTGGCGTGGGCGAGGTTGGCGCCTTTCATCGGACCTTTCATGGCGCCGGGGCCGCAGCCGGTGCAGATGTCCAGGTCGCGCAGGCCCAGCTGGTAGCCGACGTCCTTGGTGTAATCGTATTCTTCCCGGGAGATGGAATGCCCGCCCCAGCAGACCACCAGACTAGGGTCGCGGTTGGGCTGGAAGGCGCCGGCCTTGCGCAGGATGTGGAAGACGGCGTTGGTGGTGCCTTCGGCGGTGGAAAGGTCGAAGCGGTTGTGCTGCTGTATCTCGTTGTAGACGTAGACGATATCGCGGATCACCGCCGATAGATGCTCGCGGATGCCGCGGATCATGCGGCCGTCAACGAAGGCCTCGGCCGGGGCGTGGGTGAGCTTCAGGCGGATGCCGCGGTCCTGCTGCATCACCTCGATGTCGAAGTCCTTGTAGGCTTCGAGCAGGGCGATGCTGTCGTCGGTGGGCATGCCGCTGTTGAGCACGGCCAGCGAACAGCGGCGCAAGAGGTCGTGCAGCCCGGTTTTCGAGGTGCGCTTCAGCCGGTTGACTTCGTGTTGGGAAAGCACCTCAAGGCTGCCTTCCGGCGAGATGATGCTGGTGATCGTCGGGCGTTGGCTGGGGGCGTGGGTCATCGTGGGAGGCTGTCCGTGCTGACGTAAATGAATGCGCCATAATAGCATGCTGACCCCGCCGTTACAGGGCGGCGTGCCGGCGTGCGCTCGGGATGTGCTGTGCTAAGATGGGCGCTATTTGGGCAAGCCGGACCGTTATGTTCAACGCGCATTATTTCCGCACCTACATCACGCTGGTGGAGACCGGGAGCTTCACGCGGACGGCCAAGCGGCTGGAAATGACCCAGCCCGGGGTCAGCCAGCACATTCGCAAGCTGGAAGACTACCTGAAAAAGCCCCTGCTCGAGCGCCACGGCCGGCGCTTTATCCTCACCGAGCAGGGGCGGCGCACCTACGACTACGCGCTGAAGCTGTTTGCCGAGCACGAGCAGTTTCGCCACGGCCTGGACGACGACTCTCTGGACAGCGGCGAGTGCCGCCTTGCCTCGCCGGGAAGCGTGGGGCTGATGCTTTATCCCTATATTCTCGGCCAGCAGCAGATGCACTCCAACCTGACGGTGAACTACAGCTTTGCCTTTAACCACGAGATCGTCGCCGATCTGATCAGCGGCCGCCACGACGTAGGCATCGTCACCGAGGCGGTGAAGAGCCCCGACCTTGAGTGCACCCTGTGGCACCGGGAGCCGCTGTGCCTGGTAGTGCCGGCGGACTTTGCCGGCAGCACGCTGTCCGATCTCATGGGCATCGGCTTTATCAACTACTACGACGGCATCAACCAGGCAACGGCGCTTTTGCGCAAGAACTACCCCGAGGCGTTTCGCTCGATGACGCACTTTCGCCACCAGGGTTTTACCAACGAGGTGAGCATGGTGCTCGACGCCGTGGCCCGGGGGCTTGGGTTTACCGTGGTGTCGCGGCTGGTGCTGGAAACCTCGCCCTGGCAGCGCCAGGTAAAGGAGCTCGGCCTCGAGCACTCGGTCGACGAGCTATTGTATCGGGTGCATCGCCGCGACGCTGCGCTGCCCCGGCGCTATACCAAGCTGCTCGACGGCTTCAGAGAGCAGCGGCTGGGATAAGCCGGAAAAAAAACGCCCCGCCAGCATCTAGCCGGCGGGGCGTTTTGGGTCAGTCGCGATACTCGTCGATGGGCGGGCAGGAGCAGATCAGCTGGCGGTCGCCCAGCACGTTGTCCACCCGGTTGACGGCGGGCCAGTACTTGGCCGCCTTGACCGCTTCGGTGGGGAAGGCGGCCAGCGCCCGGGAGTAGGGGTGATCCCAGCCGTCATCGGCGAGGTCGGCCATGGTGTGCGGGGCGTGTACCAGGGGGTTGTTGTCCAGCGGCCATTCGCCGCTTTCGACCCGTCCGATTTCTTCGCGGATGGCGATCATGGCGTCGCAGAAGCGGTCGATCTCGTAGCGCGACTCGGACTCCGTGGGTTCGATCATCAGCGTGCCGGGCACCGGGAAGGACATGGTTGGGGCGTGGAAGCCGTAGTCCATCAGGCGCTTGGCCACGTCCTCCTCGCTGATGCCGGAGGCGGCTTTCAGCGGGCGCACGTCAACGATGCACTCGTGGGCCACGGTGCCGTTCTCGCCGCGGTAGAGGACCGGGAAGTGGTCTTCCAGCCGCTTGGCGATGTAGTTGGCGTTGAGGATGGCAAGCTCGGTGGCTTCGCGCAGCCCGCGCGCGCCCATCATCTTGATGTAGGCCCAGGAGATCGGCAGGATCGAGGCGCTGCCGAACGCCGCGGCGGCCACGGCGGTGCTTGCCGGGTCCACGCCGTCAATGGGCGTGACGCAGTGGTTGGCGACATAGGGCGCCAGGTGCGACTTGACGCCGATGGGCCCCATGCCCGGGCCGCCGCCGCCGTGGGGAATGCAGAACGTCTTGTGCAGGTTTAAGTGCGAGACGTCGCCGCCGAAGTCGCCGGGGCGGGAAATGCCGACCTGGGCGTTCATGTTGGCGCCGTCGACGTACACCTGGCCGCCGTTCATGTGGACGACGTCGCACACCGCGCGGACGTGGGTTTCAAACACGCCATGGGTCGACGGATAGGTGAGCATCACCGCGGACAGGCGTTCGCTGTGCTCTTCGGCCTTGGCGGTAAGGTCGTCAAGATCGACGTTGCCTTCGGCGTCGCACTCGGTGACCACCACCTTCATGCCGAGCATCGCCGCCGAGGCGGGGTTGGTGCCGTGGGCGGAGCTGGGGATCAGGCAGACGTCGCGGTGCGCCTGGCCCTGGGCGGCCTGGTAGCGGCGGATGGCCAGCAGTCCGGCGTATTCGCCCTGGGCGCCGGAGTTGGGCTGCATGGAGATGTGATCGTAGCCGGTGATCTCTTCGAGAAACGCCGCCAGCTCGTCGATCATCTGCTGGTAGCCGGTGACCTGCTCCCGGGGGGCGAAGGGGTGCAGGTGGGCAAACGCCGGCCAGGAGATGGGCAGCATCTCGCTGGTGGCGTTGAGCTTCATGGTGCACGAGCCCAGCGGAATCATTGCGTGGGTGAGCGACAGATCCTTGTTTTCCAGCCGCTTGAGGTAGCGCAGCATTTCGGTTTCGCTGCGGTAGCGGCGGAAGGTCGGATGGGTGAGGAAATCGCTTTCGCGCCGGCAGGCGGCGGGAATGGCGCCCTTGCCGGCCTCGATATCGGCGGCGACGGCCTCGTCCAGGGCGCTGATCGAAAGGTCGTGATCGTCACCCAGGATGACGTCCCACAGCAGGGCGACGTCCCGGGCGGTGGAGGTTTCGTCCAGGCTGACGCCGATATCGCCGCCGCCGTTTCCTCCAGCACTGTCCTTGGCAAAGTAGCGCAGGTTGACCCCGGCGCTCAGCGCCCGGCCGTGAACGCTTCCGGCATCCACGCCGGTGAGGCGCAGGGTGTCGAAAAAGCTGTCGTGGGCAAGCGTCACGCCCGCCTGCTTAAGGCCCCGGGCGAGAATCGACGTCAGCCGGTGGACGCGGCCGGCGATTTTCTCAAGGCCTTCGGCGCCGTGATAGACGGCGTAGAAGCCGGCAATGTTGGCAAGCAGCGCCTGGGCGGTGCAGATGTTGGAGGTCGCTTTCTCCCGGCGGATGTGCTGCTCCCGAGTCTGCATGGCCATGCGCAGGGCGGTTTCGCCGCGGCTGTCCTTCGAGACGCCGATGATGCGTCCGGGAATGGAGCGCTTGAGCTTGTCGGTGGTGGCAAAAAACGCCGCGTGGGGGCCGCCAAAGCCCATGGGCACGCCGAAGCGCTGGGCGCTGCCGAGCACGATGTCCGCGCCCAGCGCGCCGGGCTCCTTGAGCAGCACCAGGCTTAGCAGATCGGCGGCCACGCAGGTCATGGTACCGCGCGCGGCGGCGGCCTCGAGCAGCGGGGCGATGTCGCGGACTTCGCCGCCGTTGCCGGGGTACTGCAGCAGAGCGCCGAAGACGTCGTGGTCGGCGACGGTGTCCGCCGGGGCGACGATCAGCTCGAAGCCGAAGCAGTCGGCCCGGGTCCTGAGCACGTCAAGAGTCTGCGGGAAGACGTCATCGGCGACGAAAAAGGCGTTGGACTTGTTCTTCTTGTTGGCGCGTTTGCACAGCGCCATGCCTTCGGCGGCGGCGGTGGCCTCATCCAGCAGCGACGCGTTGGCAAGCGCCATGCCGGTAAGGTCCATGACCGTCTGCTGAAAGTTCAGCAGGCCTTCGAGCCGGCCCTGGGAAATTTCCGGCTGGTAGGGAGTGTAGGCAGTGTACCAGCCGGGGTTTTCCAGCACGTTGCGCTGGATAACCGCGGGCAGGTGGGTGCCGTAGTACCCCTGGCCGATGAAGTTGCGCGCTACGCGGTTCTGGTCGGCGAGCCCGGCGAGGTAGTCCAGGGCCTCGACTTCGCTGCGCGGGTCTTCCATGTCCAGCTCGCGGCCCAGGCGAATGTCGCTTGGCACCGTCTTGTCGATCAGCGCGGCCATGTTGGGCAGGCCAAGGGCGTCGAGCATGGCGCTGGCGTCCTCGGCATCGGGGCCGTTGTGCCGCTGGATAAAGGCGTCGTGGTCGGCCAGTTGCGCCAGGCGGGGGGCCGCCTGGGAGCGCTGTGAATCAGGCCGCGATGCAGAAAACTCGGACATAGGGCATGTTTCCAGAGAAGAGTTCCAGAGAAGGATTCCAGACAAAAAAGAAAAGCCAGACAGGAAGGCGTGCCCGCGCGGTGGCAGGCACGTAGGTACGGGCTGGGCAAGCGTAAAGGCTTTGCCGGTCGTACGGACGCTAGGCGTCGGCTTCGATGCTTGCCTGATAGGCGTCGGCGTCCATCAGGCCTTCGATATCGCCGTCGAGACGGACCTTCATGATCCAGCCGTCCTCGTAGGGCGACTCGTTGACGCTTTCCGGGGCGTCTTCGAGGTCTTCGTTGACCTCGACCACCTCGCCGCTGATCGGCGCGTAAAGGTCGGAGGCGGCCTTGACCGACTCGATCACGCCGAACTCGTCGCCCTTGGCCAGGGTCTGGCCGACTTCGGGCAGCTCGACGAAGACGACGTCGCCAAGGGATTCCTGGGCGTGGTCGGAAATGCCCACGGTGACGGTACCGTCGCCGTTGTCCTGCACCCATTCGTGGCTTTCGGCGTAGTGGATATTAGCGGGAACCTGGCTCATCTGATTTCCTGTTTTTCGTCGTGGGAGTGGTGGTGAGAGTCGTCGTTGGAAACGTCGCGCAGCGTGCGGCTAACAGTGACGCCCATGTTACCGCGTTTGCCGGTGGAAACAAATTGCCGGCAGCCCCTGTAAAAAGGGGAGGTGCTAGCTCGGAATTAGCGGCAATTCCGGCCCATGCGACATAGGTCGAATAGGCGGTAATTCAAGCCGTTATCGTGCATAACAGGACGTGACAACGCCGGCGTAGACACTCAGAATAAGCGCGCGTCGGCGGCGCTTGCCGCCCGTATTTCAACGCCAAATGCTCGTCAATAAAGCCAAAGCCGCCCGGGGCGACCCGGGCGGCGTGCCATCGGGCACTAAGGAGAACAAAATGGAAACGTTGAACAGCCTGTTCCAGGCGATAAACGGGGTCGTATGGGGGCCCTTGATGCTGCTTTTGCTGCTGGGGGTGGGGCTTTACCTCCAGGCGGGGCTCAAGCTGATGCCCATCCGCAAGCTGGGAACCGGCCTTAAGCTGTTGTGGCAGGGGCGGGACGCAAAGTCCACGCCCGGTGGCCGCCAGAAGTCCGAAGACGACGGCGAGATTTCGCCGTTCAACGCGCTGATGACGTCGCTCTCGGCGACCATCGGCACGGGTAACATCGCCGGGGTGGCCACGGCCATCGCGTTGGGCGGCCCCGGGGCGGTGTTCTGGATGTGGATTACCGCGCTGGTGGGCATGGCAACCAAGTTTGCCGAGGCGGTGCTGGCGGTGCGTTTTCGCGAAACCGACAGCACCGGCTACCACGTCGGCGGGCCGATGTTCTACATCAAGAACGGCCTGGGGCGGAAATGGCTATGGCTGGGCGGCGCCTTTGCCTTCTTCGGCGCGGTGGCGGCGTTCGGCATCGGTAACACCGTTCAGTCCAACTCCGTGGCCGACGCCATGAACTCTACCTTTGGCATTCCCGCCTGGCTCACCGGCCTTGTGATCATGGGGCTTTCCGGGGCGGTGATCCTCGGCGGCATCAAGCGGATCGCCAAGGTGGCGGGCAAGCTGGTGCCGATCATGGGGATTGCCTACATCGTCGGCGGTATCGTGGTGCTGGTGATCAACGCCGACCAGCTGCTGGGCACTCTGGGCATGATTTTCTACTACGCCTTCAACCCTCACGCGGCGGTGGGCGGCTTTGCCGGCGCGGCGGTGACCATGGCGATCCGTTTCGGCGTCGCTCGGGGCGTGTTCTCCAACGAGGCGGGGCTGGGTAGCGCACCCATTGCCCACGCCGCGGCCAAGACCAAAAACCCCGTGCGCCAGGGCCTGATCGCGATGCTCGGCACCTTCATCGACACCATCGTAGTGTGCACCATCACCGCGCTGGTGATCCTCACCGCCTCGGTGTGGGAGACCGGCGAAGAGGGCGCCTCGCTCACCGCGATGTCGTTCGATGCCGCTCTGCCGGGCATGGGCAACGAGATCGTTTCCATTGTGCTGGCGGTATTTGCCTTTACCACGATTCTGGGCTGGGCGTTTTACGGCGAGAAGTGCTGCCAGTTCCTGTTCGGCGCGCGCTCGATCCCACTGTACCGGGTGGTCTTTGTGCTGGCCATTCCGCTGGGAGCGGTAGCCAACCTGGGCCTTATCTGGCTGATGGCGGATACCTTCAACGCCATGATGGCGATTCCCAACCTGATCGCGCTGGCGCTGTTGTCGCCGGTGGTGTTCAAGCTGGCGAAAGCCTACTTCAGCGGGGAAGACATAAAGCCCGGTGAAGAGCTGGATCACGACCGCTCGTAATGCCGCGCTATGTCCAGCGGAGCCGGGGACAGGTCGAAGAGGGGGTTCTACGCCACGGATGGCGTAGGGTAGCGTCCAGGGACGGATTTATAGCGCCCCTCGGAGACCTGTTGACGGCTCAACCTGGGTTGGTACGTCAACCAAGGCGCGTGGCAATGTTATGCTGGACGCAGCCTGACGCCGGGGAGCCATCCGAGGGTGGCTCCCCGGCTTTTTTATGCATTACGTTTAACCCCTGCCAGATGAGGAAGCCGCATGAATAATCCCAAACACACGCCGCTGTATGACCTGCACTGCGAGCTGGGGGCGAAAATGGTGCCCTTTGCCGGCTATGAAATGCCGGTGCAGTACCCGCTGGGCGTCAAAAAGGAGCACGAGCACACCCGGGCCCGCTGCGGCCTGTTCGACGTGTCGCACATGGGCCAGTTTACCGTGGCCGGCGACGACGTTGCCGAGGCGCTGGAAACCCTGATGCCGGCGAACCTGGTCGACCTTAAGCCCGGCGCCCAGCGCTACGGCATTTTTACCGGCACCGAGGGCGGCATTCTCGACGATCTGATGCTGGTCAACGCCCGCGATCATTTCTATCTGGTGGTCAACGCCGCGTGCAAGGACCAGGATCTGGCCCACCTGCGCGCCACCCTGGGCGAGACCCACACCATCGAAAGTCTCGACCGCGGCCTGCTGGCGCTCCAGGGCCCCGACGCCAACGCCGTCATGGCGCGGCTGTGCCCGGCGGCCTGCGAGCTGGTGTTCATGCAGCACGCGCGCTTTGATATCGACGGCGAAGACGTGTGGATCAGCCGCTGCGGCTACACCGGCGAAGACGGCTTTGAGCTTTCCATGCGCGCAGAGGCCACCGAGGCCATTGCCCGGCGCCTGCTGGCGGAGCCCGAAGTCGAGGCCATCGGCCTTGGCGCCCGGGATTCGCTGCGTCTGGAAGCCGGCCTGTGCCTCTACGGCCACGATATGACCGCGGAGACCACGCCGGTAGAGGCCGGCCTGATCTGGGCGGTGAGCAAGCCCCGCCGCCACGGCGGCGAGCGCCCGGCCGGCTTTCCCGGGGCGGACGTGATTCTGCATCAGGTGGACGCCAAGGATCACGAACGCAAGCGCGTGGGCCTGGTCGCCGAGGGCAAGGCCCCGGTGCGCGAGGGCGCGGTGCTGGTCGACGACGATGAACGGGAAATCGGCGTGGTGACCTCCGGCGGCTTCGGTCCCAGCGTGGGCAAGCCGGTAGCCATGGGCTACGTCAAGCGCGACTTTGAGGCGCCGGATACCCGGGTGTTTGCCCTGGTGCGCGGCAAAAAGCGCGCCATGACCGTCACCAAAATGCCGTTCGTGGCGCCGGGGCACTATCGTGGCTAACGGTTAACGGCTATTTCAGCAGGCGGCCGGGGTCCATGGGCTTGCCGTTGCGGCGCATGTCGAACAGCAGCACCGGGCCCTGGCCGTCGTCGCCGTCGGCCAGGCGACACAGCGCATCGCCGGCCTTGACCGAGTCGCCGGTATTGACGCTTGGCGTATCGCACAGCGCATAGACGCTCTGCAGATTGTTGGCGTGATGGACGATAACCACCTGATCGAGCTGGCGCATGGTGTCGGCAAAGCTGACCTCGCCTTCGGCCACGGCCTTGGCCGTCTTGCCCTGGCGGGCGGCGAGCAGCATGGGCTGCAGCCGGCCGCGGTCATCCTTGCCGTAGGGGCGCATGACGCGGTAGTCGTCGAGCGGCCAGGGCCAGGTACCGGCGGAGGCGGGCAGGTCCGGCGTGCTGGCGGCCGGCTTGGCCGACGCCGTGGCACTCGAAGCCGGGCGGGCCGGGGCACCGCCGCCGCTGAGCGGCACCTGGATCAGCTGGCCCACGCGCAGCGCGCTGGCCGAGGCGTCGGCGTTGGCCGCCTGGATACGGCCCGCCCGAGTGCCAAAGTGCTGAGCAATGCCGCTGTAGGTGTCGCCCTTGCGGATGCGGTAGCGGTAGGGGCCACCGGAGGGCGCGCGCTCTTGGCGGCCGGGCACCAGAATACGCTGGCCAACCGCCAGGTGGCGGGCGCGCACGCCGGGGTTGAAGCGCTTCAGGCGCACCAGCGGTACCTCGGCACGCCGGGCAAGCTTACCCAGGGTGTCGCCGCGCTGGATGCTCACCCACTCGCCGCCGCTGCCGGCGTCGCCGCCATCCGTTGGGCTTCCGGCGCAGCCGGCCAGCAGCCAGAGCAGCAGCGCAAGCGTGATGATCAGGCCCGGCGTTCGGCGGCGTCCAGCCAGCGGTCCTTGTCTTGCCAGAGTGCGTTGATCCATGAGTGGAAGCGTTCCTTTTGCTGCGGGTCGGCGTGGTAGGGCACGCGGTGCATCCATGCCGGTATGTCGAGCCGGCGGGCGGACAGCGTAATGGGCCCTTCCCGGCCGCACAAGAAGCGCCAGAAGCTCGGGTCGGGATCGGCGTAGTGGATGGTGACGTCTACCATGCCGTCCAGGCGGTCGCCGAGCAGGCTTAGCACCTGGGCGACGCCGCCGGCCTTGGGCTTGAGCAGGTGGCGATACGGACTGCCCCGGGCGTCGCGCTTGGCCGGGGTGAAGCGGGTGCCTTCGACAAAGTTGAAGATGGTGATGGGGCGGTGGCGGGCGCGCCGGCACATGCGCTCGGTGGCGCGGCGGTCAATGTCGGCAAGCCGCGGGTTTTGCGCCATCTGCTCCCGGGTGTAGCGGCGCATGAAGGGAAACTCCAGCGCCCAGAACGCCAGCCCCACCACGGGGATCCAGATCAGCTGGGCCTTGAGGAAAAAACGCGGCATGGGCACCCGGCGGTGAAGCACCGCGAGCAGCATGAAGATGTCGGTCCAGCTGCGGTGGTTGGAGATCACCAGCCACCACCTGTCCGGGCTTAGACCCTCGGGCACTCGGGTATCAAGGGTCGGCCTGAGCCAGCGGCGCATCCACCAGAGGTTGAAGCCGATCCAGTTGAGCGCGATGGCGTTGAGGCCGTTGAGCACCGCCGGCTGCCACCGTCGGGGTGACACTACTTTGACAAGCGTCAGCGCCGTTAGCGGCAGCGTCCAGAACAGCGTGTTGCCGGCCAGCAGCAGGACGCTGACCAGCCCGGTGATCGTCGGCATTGGCGCTGGTCTCTCAGGCGCTGAGCGCGGGGTGGCGGCTGACGAACGCCTGAAACTCGCTGAAGCCGCCGATGTGCTCCTGGTCGACGAAGACCTGCGGCACCGTGTGCACCGGCTTGCCGGCGGTCTTGGCGATGTCTTCCTTGGTCACGCCCTCAGAGGGCATATCGACGTAGCGCACGCCGTCGATGCGCCCGCTTTCTTCCAGGCGTTCGGCGAGCATTCTGGCCTGTACGCAGAAGGGGCAGGACATGCGGCCGTAAATCACTACGAACATAAAAGGTCTCCTCTTGGATAAACGATAAACAGAGTGTTTCGCCACCGCCCATTGTGGCGCGCCGGCGGCCGGTATGGCCAATAGCGCGCCGCTACGCGGCCCATCAAGTCGCGTTATGATGGCAGCCGTTTTCCTCAACCGTTGTCCTCAACCGTTGTCTTCAACCATTACCTTCAACCGTTGTTTTTCAGCCTCGCAGGGAGCAAAGCTATGCAGACCGCAACGCCGAGCGGCGACGACTACGCCATGCTGGCCGCCGTGGCCCGTGAATACCGCGACGTACACCTGGTGGCGCTCAAAAAGCTTGCGCACTACAACCCGCACCTGGGCGTGGACGCGCTGTGCTTTCAGCGCTTGACCTCTGACGAAGGCGAGGCGCTGTTGGTGGGCGCGCTGATTACCCCCTGCTCGCTGTGGCTGGTGGCGCTATGGCCCGACGAACACGCCGACGCCGCGGCGGATGAATACCTGCTGGCGCTGCCTTCCGGCAGCTATCGGCTGCACCGCCACGCCTTTGGCATCCGGACCTGGTACCAGCGGCGCATTCTCGACGACTTAAGCGAGCTTGGCAGCATGCAGGAGGCCGCAAGGCTCGCCCAGCAGCTCATGACCCGACTGTTCGAGCCGCCCGCGCCGCCGTCAGACGATGAGGCCTAGCGGCGCACCGGGCGCTTTTGCAGCTTGCGCTGCAGCGTGCGCCGGTGCATGCCCAGGGCGCGAGCGGTGGCGGAGATGTTGCCATCGTGTTCCTGGAGCACCTTCTGGATGTGTTCCCAGGTAATGCGGTTGACCGAAGGCGGGTTGTCGGCCACTTCGGTGTCCGGGTCGCCCTGCTGCTGTTCGAAGGCGCTGAGCACGTCGTCGGCGTCGGCGGGCTTGCACAGGTAGTTGACCGCACCAAGCTTGATGGCCTCCACTGCCGTTGCAATGCTCGAATAGCCGGTGAGTACGACGACGCGGCACTGGGGGATCGTTGCCAGCAGGTCGGGCAGCAGCTTGAGCCCGGAGCTTTGCTCGAGCTTGAGATCCAGCGTCGCCATGGTCGGCTTGTGCTCCACGGCGAGCGCCAGCGCTTCGTCGGCGTCGTGGGCGACGCTGACCTCGAAGCCGCGCCGGCCCAGCGCCCGGCTGAGCACGTGGCAGAACATTTCGTCATCGTCGATGATGAGCAGGCGTTGTGCAGACGTTGGCATAAAGTCCTCGACAGATGTTTTTACCGGCGTCAGGCCGCGGGCGGCTTGCTGCGGGGCAGCGTCACCTCGGTCAGCGTGCCGCCGTCGGGATGATTATACAGGCTGACGCCGCCGCCGAAGCGGTTGATGGTGGCGTGGGTCAAAAACAGCCCGATGCCCATGCCCTTGCTCTTGGTGGAAACAAAGGTCTCGCCCAGCTGGTCGGCAATGGCCAGCTCCACGCCGGGGCCGTGGTCGCGAATGTCGATCACTACGCTGTCGTCCTGCCAGTCCAGGCTGATGGTGACGGCCTCGGGGTTGGCGTCGGCGGCGTTGTTGAGCAGGTTGGTCAGCGCCTGATCCAGGGTGGCATCCACCGCAAGCCAGGGGCGCCCCCGACGCTCGGCAACGTTAAGCCGGTGGCTGACGTCCGGGCGCAGCACCAGCCAGCGCTGCACCACGCCGTCAAGCCATTGGGCGGCGTCGCACACCTCGGGCTCGGCCATGCGCCGGCGATCGGCGCTTTCTACCAGGTGCTGCAGGCGCGACTTGCACAGGCCGACCTGCTGGCGCAGCAGAGCGATGTCTTCGCGCAGCGGCGTCCCGGCCTCGGCGTCGGCTTCCATTTCGTTGAGCAGAATTGCCATGGTGGAAAGCGGCGTGCCCAGCTCGTGGGCGGTGCCGGCGGCCTGGGTGGCCACGGCCAGCACCTGCTCATTGCGCAGGGCGGCCTCCCGGGTGCGCGACAGCGCGCGGTCCCGGCGGCGCAGGGCGTGGGCCATCTTGTAGATGAAAAACGTCACCAGCCCCGCCGACAGCCCGAAGTTCAGCCACATGCCGAGAATATGCAGGCTCAGCGTGGTGTTGCCGATCATGTGCAGCTGGGGAATGGCGTGATAGTAGAACAGCAGAAAGCTGTAGCCGCCCATGGCGCAGGCGGCGATGACCCAGGTGTGCCACCAGGGCAGGGTGGCGGCGGCAATGGTTACCGGCACCAGGTAATAGGTGATAAACGGATTGGTGGCGCCGCCGGTAAAGTAGAACAGCAGCGTCAGCCCGGCGATGTCCGCCAGCAGGTGGAGCAGGTATTCGGTGTGCTCGACGTCCCGGGGGCGGCCCAGCCGCCACCAGGTGGCAATATTCAGCGCGCCCATGGCGATGACCACGCCGACCACCGCGGGCACGGTCATGTTGAAGCCGAGCAGCTCCACGCCGACCACGATGGCGAGCAAAAAGCCCGTCCAGGTAATGCCGCGCACGATGGTCAGGCGCACCAGGTTGCGGTTGGGCGTGGATAGCGGCAGGGGAAGTTCGGCGGGCATAGCGGTTAACTCGCGCTAGGGTCGTGGTGACTGTCAGCGGCCTCGTTTTTAGCGCTGTGTTTTCTGGCCCGTTTGCGCTTCACGTCGTGGATGACGTATTTGATGAACAGCGTCAGCAAAAAGGTCAGCCAGCCGGCGCTGGCGAGTACGTTGACCAGCAGCATCTTCGGCGGCAGCCAGGTATCGCCGAGCACGGCGTCAATTATCAGGTGGAAGGCCATGGCCAGAAGCAGCGGCAGCACCAGCAGGTGCATCCACATGTCCGTGCGCCGCTTGCGTACCCGGAAGCGGCGCAGCAAAAAGCGCAGCGGCCGGTGAACCCAGCTGAACAGCATCACGGTGCCGGCCAGCAGCACGGCGGCCAGGATCGGCTCGTTTCTGCCCAGCCAGGCCGACAGCGAAATCGACCAGCCCAGGCCCAGCCACATCAGGCCCTCAAGCCCGGCGACGACGTCCGCTGCGCGACGCACTTTTTGCATAAGTCATTTCCCAAGACCCGAACGGCTGCCCATGATACGCCACATTTCGCCCGAATGCCGATGGGTTATACTGCGGCCGGCGATGTCGCCAACGCTGGATCATTCACTGCCCGAGAGGAAAGCCTGTGGACGCCATTACCCTGACCCGCCCGGACGACTGGCACCTGCACCTGCGCGACGGCGCCGCCCTTGAGGCCACCGTGGGCCATAGCGCCGCGCAGATGGGCCGAGCGATCATCATGCCCAACCTGACGCCGCCGGTGACGACCACGGCCGACGCCCTGGCCTACCGCGAGCGCATTCTTGCCGCGCTGCCGGCAGGGGCGGCGCTCGACCCGCTGATGACGCTGTACCTGACCGACACCACGCCGCCGGAAGAGGTCGAGCGCGCCCGTCAAAGCGGGATGGTCAAGGCGGTGAAGCTCTACCCGGCCGGGGCGACCACCAACTCGGCGTCCGGGGTGACCGATCTTGCCCGCTGCGACGATACCGTGGCGGCGCTGGCGGAGTCCGGCATGCCGCTGCTGGTTCATGGCGAGGTGACCGACCAAGGGGTAGATATTTTCGATCGCGAGGCCGAGTTTCTCGAGCGCGTACTCAAGCCGCTGCTTGAGCGCCACCCCGCGCTCAAGGTGGTCTGCGAGCATATCACCACCGCCCAGGCGGCGGACTTCGTGCTAGACGCCGGCGATAACGTCGCCGCGACCGTGACGCCCCAGCACCTGCTGCTCAACCGCAACGACATGCTGGTGGGCGGCATTCGCCCGCACTATTACTGCCTGCCGATCCTCAAGCGCGAGCGCCACCGTCGGGCGCTGCTGAAAGCGGTTACCTCGGGCAGTCGGAAGTTTTTCCTGGGGACCGACAGCGCCCCCCACGCCCAGGACGACAAGGAATCTGCCTGCGGCTGTGCCGGGGTGTTCAGCGCGCCGGCGGCGGTGGAGCTCTACGCCGCGGCGTTTGCCGAGGCCGATGCGCTGGACAGGCTGGAAGCCTTCGCCAGCCACAACGGCGCCGACTTCTACGGTCTTGAGCGCAACGCCGATACGGTCATCCTTGAGCGGCGCGACTGGCAGCTGCCGAAAAGCTACGCCTACGCCGACGGCCGGCACATTGTGCCGATGAAGGCCGGCGAGACCCTGGGCTGGAAGCTGGTCACCGGCTAGCGCCTCAGGCGCCGGCCAGCTGGCGTAGCATCTGGTCGACCATGCGCGACGAGCGCCGGGCGGCCAGCTCGAGAAACTCCTCGAACGAGAGGTGGTTGTCGCCGGCGCCGGGCAGGTCGGAAAGCGCCCGCACCACCACAAACGGGCAGCCAAACAGGTGGCAGGCCTGGGCGATGGCGGCGGCCTCCATGTCCGCGGCGAGCATGGCGGGAAACGCCGCCCGGGTGGCGCTGACGCGCTCGGGGTCGGCCATGAAGCTGTCGCCGGTAGCAATCATGCCTTCGCGCACGCGCATTTCACCGAGCGCCTCTACCGCGCTGCGGGCGGTCTGGCGCAGGCTCTCGTCGGCGGCAAAGGCGGCGGGCATGCCCGGCACCTGGCCGAGCTCGTAGCCGAAGGCGGTGGCGTCGACGTCGTGGTGGCGCACCTCGTCGGAGACGATGACGTCGCCGATGTGCAGGTCGTCGGCAAAGCCGCCGGCGGAGCCGGTGTTGATGATGGCGCGGGGGCGGTGGCGTTCGAGCAGGGTAGCGGTGCTCACCGCGGCGTTCACCTTGCCGATGCCCGACTGCAGTATGACCACCTCGACGCCGTGGCGGCGGCCGGTATGAAACACGCCGCCGGCGTGCTCGTGGCGCTGGTGGGATTCCAGCTGGCCGGCAAGAATGCTGACTTCCTGCGCCATGGCGCCAATAATACCGATAGGCTGCAAAGCGGTACCTCCTGGGTTAGCGATCACTGGGTTAGGACTCAAGAAAAACGGGAAGCGAGGATGGCTCAGGCCGCGCCGGAAGGGGCGTGGTGCTCGGCGGCTTCCAGGGTGTTTTCCAAAAGCGTGGCCACGGTCATGGGGCCGACGCCGCCGGGCACCGGGGTGATGTGGCTGGCAAGGGAGGAGGCGGTATCAAACTCGATGTCGCCGGCCAGCTTGCCGTTTTCCTGACGGCTGATGCCCACGTCGATGACGATGGCGCCGGGCTTGGTCCATTCGCCCTTGACCAGCCCCGGCTTGCCCACCGCAACGACCAGCACGTCAGCGCGGCGCACGTGCTCTTCCAGGTTGTGCGTGAAGCGGTGGCACACCGTGGTAGTGCAACCGGCAAGCATCAGCTCGAGCGCCATGGGCCGGCCGACGATGTTGGACGCGCCGACCACCGTGGCGTCCAGTCCGCGTACTGCCAGGCCGCTTTTTTCCAGCAGCGTGATGATGCCCTTGGGCGTGCAGGGGCGCAGCGCGGGGATGCGCTGGGCCAGGCGGCCGAGGTTGTACGGATGGAAACCGTCGACGTCCTTGTGCGGCAGAATGCGCTCGAGAATCGGCCGAGCGTTGAGGTGCTCGGGGAGCGGCAGCTGAACCAGGATGCCGTCGACTCGGGGGTCGTCGTTCAGCCGATCGACCAGGTCTTCCAGCGCCTGCTGGCTAGTATCGGCGGGAAGCTCATGCTGAAAGGAGACAATGCCGGCCTGTTCGCAGGCGCGGTGCTTGCTGTTGACGTAAATCCGCGAGGCCGGATCGCCGCCAACCAGCACCACCGCAAGCCCGGGAGCCCGGGCGCCGGCGTCAAACCGGGCCTGGACTTTTTCCGCCACCCGTTGGCGTACGTCAGCGGCAATGGCTTTGCCATCGATCAGTTGAGCGGTCATCAATGCGGTCCTTGTGGTGTGAGTCGCGTTGTGCAATAACGTCGGATGAATAGCGCCGCGCGGCGTCGCTGTGGCCGTGATTTTCGCATGCGGGGGCGGGAAGGCAAAGCGTCGGTCGATGGCGTGACCGATCAGGCGCTATCAGGAGTTGACTTTGAGAAACAAAACAGTAGTATATGCCTCGCTTGAGACGGGCCGTAAGGCAGTGTCTTGCTTTCTAGGCTTCGGCCCTGAAGGCAGCGTCGGTTCGGGATGTAGCGCAGCCTGGTAGCGCGCCTGCTTTGGGAGCAGGATGTCGGGGGTTCGAATCCCTCCATCCCGACCATATCGACAAGACATCGGCCGGCCGTTGACGGCTTGTTTACCCGGGCTTGTGTCCGGTGCTCGACGGGGTTGAGGCTCGATGCAGGCGGGCAGTTTTGCTCCGGCAAACGGTTTGCTTTGGCAAACAGACAGCGCGCTCATAGCTCAACCGGATAGAGCAACGGCCTTCTAAGCCGTAGGTTGCAGGTTCAATTCCTGCTGGGCGCGCCAATTCATGCGCCGCCAACCAGACGCGGTAAACAAGAGTCATATGACTCACGTCAAACGTGTATTGGCAGTTTTTGCTTTGACAGCGGTGGGTGTAGCTCAGTGGTAGAGCCCCGGATTGTGGCTCCGGTGGTCGTGGGTTCGATCCCCATCATCCACCCCAGCAAGGCAAATCAGCCAGGAAGCGCCCTACAAGCAGCGCTCCCGGCGCGCTTGAGCAAAACGGTTATGGTGGGTGTAGCTCAGTGGTAGAGCCCCGGATTGTGGCTCCGGTGGTCGTGGGTTCGATCCCCATCATCCACCCCATTAACCGTCTGCAATGTTGTGTATCTCCTCCCTTCTCCGCTTGTTTTGTCTCCCGCTCCACTTATACTTCTTGGTTGCCTTTCCGCTATCCGTGCCCTGATCGTTTTGCGTGGGTCGTTTTTGTGTGGGCAAGCCGCCGGACGCTCTGCCGCATGGCGTTTTGCCTAGTCTTTTCTCCTCGATGCCGCTTTTTCGCAGCTTTTTCTTTTGTATTAGTGCTTTAAATTAGAGCTTATGTCTGTGTTAAAGCGCTGTATTTGGTGATATTTTTGACCTCTATCCGCGCAGCGTTTTTGCGCGGCCAGCCGCAACGATATCGCCGTCGTCCCATGCCGGGCGCCGGCATCAAGGAGTAGGAAAATGGCGCGTCGAACCCTGGTACTGGGCGCAGGAATGGTAGGGGTCAGTATTGCCTGGCACCTGGCAAAGCGCGGCCGCGACGTCGTGCTGATCGACCGCCGCGAGCCGGGGCGCGAAACCTCGTTTGGCAACGCCGGTATCATCCAGCGCGAGGCCGTGCGGCCCTATGCGTTTCCTCGCGATATGAAAACGCTGCTTGGCGTGCTGCCCAACCAGCGGGTGGATATCCGCTACCGGCCCGTGGGCATGCTGCACGCGGCGACGCCGCTGCTGCGCTATTGGCACAATTCGGGGCCTTCTGCCTACCGGCATATCGTGCCCGAGTACGCCGCGCTGATCATGCGCTGCCTGGAGACCCATACGCCGATGATCGAAGCCGCCGGCGCCGAAAAGCTGATCCGCAAGGACGGCTTTCTCGAGCTGTTGCGCAGCCGACGCCACTTTACCCAGCGCCAGGCCGAGGCCGAAGACAACTACCGGCGCTTTGGCGTACGCTATGAGGTACTCGACCGTGAGGCCCTTGCCGCCAAGGAACCCGACCTGAGCGACGATATTATCGGGGCGATTCACTGGCTTAATTCCTGGACGGCAACCGACCCCGGCGAGCTGGTCGCCGCCTACGCTCGGGCCTTCGAGGCCGAGGGCGGGCAGTGCCTGCAGGACGAGATTACCGATGTGGCCCAGACCCAGGACGGCTGGCGCGTGACCACGGCGACGCAGACCCTGGACGCTGACGACCTGGTCGTAGCGCTGGGCCCCTGGGCCGGACGCTGGCTGAAGCCGCTGGGCTACCATTTTCCGACGTTTGTGAAGCGCGGCTACCATATGCACTACGACGAGTCGCAGCGGGGCCGGCTGCGCCACTGGGTCATGGACGCCGATGTGGGCTACCTGCTGGCGCCGATGAAAGCCGGCGTGCGCTTGACCACCGGCGCCGAGCTTGACGACCTGGACGCGCCGCCCCATCTGAATCAGCTGGCGGCGGCGGAGAAGGTGGCGCGGACCCTGGTGCCGCTGGGCAAGCGCCGGGATGCCGAAGTGTGGAAGGGCGCGCGCCCCTGCCTGCCGGACATGAAGCCGATCATCGGCCCGGCGCCGCGTCATGACGGGTTGTGGCTGGCCTTCGGCCACGGCCACCAGGGCTTTACCTTAGGCCCACTCACCGGCGAACTGCTGGGCGCGATGATGGACGGCGAGCCCACAAGCATTGATATGCGCCCTTACCGCGCCGACCGCTTTTGATCGGCCGGCGGGCGCGCAGCATCACAACGCCGGCAGAAAGCCGGCGTTTTGCCATATGCCTTGTTTCATCGGCTCGCATCATGCGCTTGCCTATCCCTGCCGTGGCCGGGGCGGGTATAATCCGTGCCAACGCTATTTCTGCTCGGCGACGCGGGTCGCGCCCGGCGAATGAAGCCCGAGCCCACACGATTTGCGAGGCACGATGAGTCAAGCCCAACAAGTCGCGCAGGAGGCGCAGCTGCGCCGCACCTTCGCGATCATTTCCCACCCCGACGCGGGTAAAACCACCATTACCGAGAAAATGCTGCTGTTCGGCAACGCCATCCAGATGGCGGGCTCGGTGAAGAGCAAGCGCAACGATCGCAGCGCCACTTCCGACTGGATGAAGATGGAGCAGGAGCGCGGCATCTCGGTGACTACCTCGGTGATGCAGTTTCCCTACGGCGGCCGGGTGGTCAACCTGCTGGATACCCCGGGCCACGAAGACTTTTCCGAAGACACCTACCGCACGCTCACCGCGGTAGACTCGGCGCTGATGGTGATCGACGCGGCCAAGGGCGTTGAGGCCCGGACCGTCAAGCTGATGGAGGTCTGCCGGCTGCGCACCACGCCGATTTTGACCTTCATCAACAAGATGGACCGCGACACCCGGGACCCCATCGAGGTGATGGACGAGGTGGAAACCGTGCTCAATATCCAGTGCGCGCCGATGACCTGGCCCATTGGCATGGGGCGCTATTTCAAGGGCGTTTACCACCTGTATAACGACGTTATCCATCTCTATACCCAAGGGCAGGGCCAGCGCATTCCCGAAGACAGGCGCATCGAGGGGCTGGACAGCCCCGAGGTGGACGAGGTGTTGGGCGAAGACCTGGCCGAAGAGCTGCGCATGGAGGTGGAGCTGGTACGCGGCGCGTCCCACGAGTTCGACCTGGAGGCCTACCGCCGCGGTGAGCTGACCCCGGTGTACTTCGGCACCGCCATGGGCAACTTCGGCGTGCGCGAAATGCTCGACGGCTTTGTTGAGTACGCCCCGGCGCCGCAGCCCCGGGAGACCGACGTGCGCGAGGTCGCCGCCGACGACGAACGCTTTACCGGCTTCGTGTTCAAGATCCAGGCCAACATGGACCCCAAGCACCGCGACCGCATCGCCTTTTTGCGGGTGTGCTCGGGCAAGTACGACAAGAACATGAAGATGCGCCACGTGCGCATCGGCAAGGACGTCAAGATCGCCGACGCCTTGACCTTCATGGCATCGGACCGGGCCCACGTCGAGGAAGCCTGGCCGGGGGATATCATTGGCCTGCACAACCACGGCACCATCCAGATCGGCGATACCTTTACCCAGGGCGAGGACATGCGCTTTACCGGCATTCCGCACTTTGCCCCGGAGCTGTTCAAGCGCGTGCGCCTGAAGGACCCGCTGAAAATGAAAGCGCTGCAAAAGGGCCTGCAGCAGCTCTCCGAAGAAGGCGCGACCCAGGTATTCATGCCGCTGGATAACAACGACCTGATCCTTGGTGCGGTGGGCACGCTGCAGTTTGACGTGGTCGCCCACCGGCTGAAGGAAGAGTACAAGGTCGACTGTGTCTACGAGGGGATCAACGTGCATACCGCGCGGTGGATCTACTGCGACGATGCCAAGAAGCTTGACGAGTTCAAGCGCAAGGCTAGCACCAACCTGGCCATCGACGGCGGCGGCTATCTGACCTACATCGCCCCCACCCGGGTGAACCTGCAGATGACCGAAGAGCGCTGGCCCGACGTGCGCTTCCGGCCCACCCGGGAGCACTAACTCATTGGATACACGCTGGAGCTTGTCTGGCGATAGGCCTGCGAGGAGGCGCTGTAAACCCATCCCTGGGCGCTACTTTTGCCATCCATGGCAAAAAATCTCCTCTTCGGCCTATCCCCGACGCTCCAGGATCGGTAGGACCGTTTGATGCCTTTGTGAATAGGTTGTTTCCATGCTGATTGACGCCCACTGCCATCTGGACTTTGCCGACTTCGACGCCGACCGGGGGGCGGTGTTTGACCGCGCTCGGGCGGCGGGGGTGCGCCACTTTGTGGTGCCGGGAACCACCCGCGATGCCTGGCCCGACGTGCTGGCGCTGGGCAAGCGCGTAGACGTTAGCCTGTGTCTTGGGCTGCACCCGTATTTCATGGACGCCCACCGGCTGGAAGACGACGCCGACGTCAAAGCGCTGGAGACTTTGCTTGACGCGCATCCGGACGTGGTGGCGGTGGGCGAGTGCGGCATCGACGCCCGCTTTGCAAAAACGCTTGAGGCCCAGTGGGCGCTATTTGACGCCCAGCTGCGCCTGGCCAAACGCCGCGAGCTGCCCGTAGTGATTCACTGCGTTCACGCCAATGACGACGTCGCCAAGCGGCTGCGTCAGCTGGCGCTGCCCCAGGGCGGGCTGATTCACGCCTTCGCCGGCTCGCCGGAGCAGGCCCAGCGCTTTCTCGAGCTGGGCTTTACCCTGGGCCTGGGCGGGGCGCTGACCTATCTGCGGGCAAAAAAGCTCCACCGCGTCGTCCAAAGTCTGCCGGCAACCGGCTTCGTGCTGGAAACCGACAGCCCCGATATGCCGCTTTGTGGTAAGCAAGGCGAGCGCAACGAGCCCGCTAACGTCGCCCGGGTGTGCCAACACGTCGCCGAGCTGCGTGATGAAGAAGCGGCGGCCGTAGCCGCGCAGTCCACGGCCAACGCCCGAGCGCTGTTTGGGCTGGCGCTTTAAGCCGGCGGCATCGCTTACTGTTTTCAAGGAGTCCCCGTGCTGTCCAAACAGATCACTGCCGTTGCCCTGCGCCTGATGGCGCTGTGGCTGCTGGTCAAGCTGATACTCAGCCTGCCAACGTATGCCATGATGCTGGGGGCCGCGGGAACCGTGCCCGAAGACAGCGCGCCGGCGCTGCTTTTGCTGCTCATCGGCGTTTTTTTGCTGGTGGGGTTGCTGGCCGCCTGGCTGATCCATCGAGCCGCGAACGCAGCGCTGGCCCGAGTGGAGCAGGCGGCACCCGACGCTACGGCAGCGCTGGGACCGCAGGATCAAAAGCTGCTGTTTCAGCTGCTCGGGCTCTATTTTCTGATTGCCGCGCTCGCCGGGCTGCCCGATGCGCTGGCGTTTTTACCCTACTGGCCACAGGCTTCATGGCAGTCGTTCCTGCGCCCGGCGGGGCTGCTCTTTCAGCTGGGAATGGGCCTGTGGCTGGCCGCCGGTGCTTCCTTCTGGTGCAGGCTGTTTCATAGGCTTCGTGGCCACTAGCGGCTAGGCGCTAGCCGCCGAAGCTTGTTCCTTCGCCAGATCTTCCGGATCCACGCGTTCGATGGCGTAGGGTAGATCGGTAAGTGTGAGCGTCGTACCCTCGATATCCAGCGCCGGATTCTTTTCCAGCGGCCGGGTATTGAGTACGGCGAGCACCGCCGTCTGGCCGTTATCGGCAGCGGCGCTGGCAACGACTTCGCCGATGTTCTTGCCGTCTTCATCGCCGTCGTTCGTGGCGGTAACGCCGGTACCGTTGGCCGGCGGCGTGGCGGCGTCCAGGTAGCCCAGGCTCAGGCGCTTTTTCACCTGGCCGCGAAAGTGCGCCCGGGCGACGACTTCCTGGCCGGTATAGCAGCCCTTCTTGAAGCTGATGCCGCCCAGCGCCTCCCAGTTGACCATCTGCGGCAGGTAGCTGTCCTGCTGCTCGGCGTCAAGCCACACCAGCCCCCGGCGCACGTCGGCCAGCGGCCAGCGCGCGGTGTCGCCTTGGCAGCTGAGCTTTTCCGCCTCGGCGGCGGGCAGGATGAATAGCCAGCGCCAGGTATCGTTGCCGGCGTCGCTTTCTTCCGGATAGCAAACGGCGATGGCAGCGTCATTGGCGGCCTGGCTTTGCTGCCAGGCCGATGTCGGCAGCGTAAGGTCAAAGGTGTCGGCCAGGGTCTCGGCGTCGCTGCGGCTGGCGCCCAGCAGTACGGCGTCGGCGGCGTCAAGACTGACCTTGTAGAACGGCGCGAATTTTTTCAGGTGTGCCATCAAAGGCTCTACCAGCGAGGCGTGCACGATCAGGCGGTAGTGGTTCTCTGCCATACGCGCGAGCTGACCGTTGGCCAGCATGCGGCCCTTGGGGGTGCAAAAGCAGGTAAGCGCAGCAAAGCGGCCGTCGGCCAGGTTGACCTGGGCGCTGGTCTGCCCCTGCAGGAAGCCTTCGGCATCGTCGCCCTGGATGTCCAAAGCCGCCAGGTGCTCGAGGGGCGCCGTGGCGGAAAGCGTGACGGGGGAGTCGGGGGAAGCGTGCGTTGTCATGTCATGTCCTCGCGTTGAACGCTTGAAAACTGCCCCCGAGCCTACCATGTATCCCGGCAGCGGCTTAATGGTAGATGCCCGGCGTGTGCTACACTCGCCGAGGCTGCACTGAAGCTATATGTTTTTATTTTTTGTATAATATTTGAATAGGAAAGGGCATGGCGCAGCACACACTGACGTTCAAGGGCGTGGCCAATACCGACCAGGTCAACCGGATCACCACGGCGCTAATGACGCTCGACGGCGTGGACAGCGCCGAAGTCGGGCGCCACGGCGCCGAAGTGGAAGGGCGCGCCCGGCGTGAGGCGCTGATCCGCGCGGTCGAGGCGCTCAACCTGGGTATCAGGGTATCGTAAGCACCGCCTTTCAGGAGACGACATGAGTAAAGCGTTCCGCCTGCAGTCGAAGTTTTCCCCCGCGGGCGATCAGCCAAGCGCCATCCAGGGGCTGGTCAACGGCCTGGAGTCGGGGCTGGCCCACCAGACGCTGCTCGGCGTGACCGGGTCGGGCAAGACCTTCACCATGGCCAACGTCGTCGAGACGCTGCAGCGTCCGACCATCGTCATGGCGCCCAACAAGACGCTGGCGGCCCAGCTGTACGGCGAGTTCAAGGCATTTTTCCCCGATAACGCCATTGAGTATTTTGTCTCCTACTACGACTACTACCAGCCCGAGGCCTACGTGCCGTCCTCGGACACCTTCATCGAGAAGGACGCCTCGATCAACGATCACATTGAGCAGATGCGTTTGTCGGCGACCAAGGCGCTGCTGGAGCGCCGGGACGCGCTGATCGTGGTCTCGGTCTCGGCGATCTACGGTCTGGGCGATCCCGATCAGTACCTGAAGATGCGTCTGCACTTCAACCGCGGCGAGGAGATCGACCAGCGCGCCTTTCTGCGCCGCCTGGCCGAGCTGCAGTACACCCGCAACGACGTGGACTTTACCCGGGGCACCTACCGCGTGCGCGGCGACGTCATCGACATCTTCCCCGCCGACGCCGAGGACGAAGCGGTGCGGGTGGAGCTGTTCGACGACGAGATTGACACCATCCGCTTGTTCGACCCGCTCACCGGCGACGTGCGCGGCCAGGTGCCGCGGATGACGATCTATCCCAAATCGCATTACGTCACCCCCCGGGAAACCATCCTCGAGGCCATCGAGTCGATCAAGGAGGAGCTTGCCGAACGGCTCAAGCGCCTGCGTCAGGAAGAGCGGCTGGTAGAGGCCCAGCGCCTCGAGCAGCGCACCCTCTACGACATCGAAATGATGCTGGAGCTGGGCTACTGCAACGGCATCGAGAACTACTCGCGCTATCTTTCCGGGCGCAACCCCGGCGAGGCGCCGCCGACGTTTTTCGACTACCTGCCCGACGATGCGCTGGTGTTCATCGACGAATCCCACGTCAGCGTGCCCCAGGTGGGCGGCATGTACAAAGGCGACCGCTCGCGCAAGGAAACCCTGGTGGAATACGGCTTCCGCCTGCCGTCGGCGCTGGATAACCGGCCGATGAAGTTCGAGGAGTGGGAAGCGGTGTGCCCCCAGACGGTGTTCGTCTCGGCCACGCCCGGCCCTTACGAGGCCGAGCACGCCGGCCAGGTGGTGGAGCAGGTGGTGCGGCCCACCGGGCTGCTGGACCCCGAAGTGGAGGTGCGTGCGGCGAGCACCCAGGTGGACGACCTGCTGTCGGAGATTCGCCGGCGCACCGCGGAAAGCGAGCGGGTGCTGGTCACCGTGCTGACCAAGCGCATGGCCGAAGATTTGACCGAGTATCTTGACGATCACGATGTCCGCGTGCGCTACCTGCACTCCGACATCGACACCGTGGAGCGGGTGGAAATCATCCGCGACCTGCGGCTGGGCAAATTCGACGTGCTGGTGGGTATCAACCTGCTGCGCGAGGGGTTGGATATTCCCGAAGTCTCGCTGGTGGCGATCCTCGACGCCGACAAGGAAGGCTTCCTGCGCAACGAGCGCTCGCTGATCCAGACCGTCGGCCGGGCGGCGCGTAACGCCCAGGGCAAGGCGATTCTCTACGGCGATCGGGTCACGGCCTCCATGCAGCGCACCATCGATGAAACCGAGCGCCGCCGCGCCAAGCAGATGGCCCATAACGAGGCCCACGATATTACTCCGACCACGGTGTCGCGCTCGGTGGCCGATATTCTTGAAGCCGGTCAGGCGCCCGGGGCGAAGAAGGCCAACCGCCGGGGCAGCGAGCGCAAGGTAGCCGAGCCCGCGTCCCTTTACGATCCCGCGGGTATGAGCCCCGCAGAGCTGACCAAAGCTATCGGCAAGGTAGAAGACGCGATGTTCGAGGCGGCGCACAGCCTGGAGTTCGAGCAGGCCGGCAAGCTTCGCGACCAGCTCCACGTGCTCAAGGAAAAACAGCTGGAGATAAGCTGACATGCCCGAAGGGCCGGAAATCCGCCGCGCCGCGGATCTTGTACAACAGCAGCTGGCAGGCGGGCCCGTCGACGAGGCCTGGTTCGCCTTTGCTGACCTCAAGCCCCACGCCGAGACGCTCATTGGCCGGCGGGTCGAGCGCGTCGAGACCCGGGGCAAAGCCATGCTCACGCGCTTTGACGACGGCCGGGTGCTGTATTCCCACAACCAGCTGTACGGCCTGTGGAAGCTGCACCCGGCGGGGGCGCCGCCCGACACCGGGCGCTCGCTTCGCGTCAGGCTTGAAGTCGGCGATCGCGCGGCCAGTCTCTACAGCGCTTCGGACGTGAGCATGTGGCGCGACGCCACCATTGAGAAACATCCGTTTCTTGCCCGGCTGGGGCCGGATCTGCTCAGCGAGGCGGTCACCGTTAAGGACATTGCCGAGCGCCTGGCGAGCAAGCGCTTTGCCCGCCGAGGCCTGGGCGGGATGCTGCTGGACCAGAGCTTTGTCGCGGGGCTTGGCAACTATCTGCGCAGCGAGATCCTGTTTTTTGCCGGGCTGCACTACAGGCTTCGTCCCCAGGATCTGGGTGACGACGAACGCCAGCGGCTGGCGCGGTACATCCTTGAGCTAACCTGGCAAACCTACCGCAGCGCCGGCACTACCAACGCGCCGGAGTGGGTAGTAAAAGCCAAAGCCCAAGGGGAAGCCCAGCGCCAGCAGCGCTTTGCCGCTTTTGAGCGCGAGGGATTCGGCTGCCACCGCTGCGCCACCCCCATCGAGCGGGTCTCGGTGGGCTCCCGGCGGCTGTATTTTTGCCCGCGGTGCCAGCCGTCGCCCTGATTGCGCTGGCGCGGCAAGGGCTTTTCGTCGTAAAAATATTTATACCGTTATATTGCTTTCAGCTCTTAATCTTTTCACTCCGATCGCTCCTCGCTGCAGGGCAGGGTGGCGATGCGCTATAATGGCGCAGCGCCGGGGTGCTGGGTCTGATATCGCCCGCTTTACCGCCGGCCGTCACCCCGCTATACCAGGAGCCGTTTCTCCATGACCGCGATTGCCCAGGACGACGTGATACAGAGCGTCGCCGATGCGCTGCAGTACATTTCCTACTATCACCCCAAAGACTTCATCGACGCCATGGCGCAAGCCTACGAGCGCGAGGAGAACCCGGCGGCGAAAGATGCCATCGCCCAGATCCTGATCAATTCGCGCATGTGTGCCTTTGGCCATCGCCCGATCTGCCAGGACACCGGCATCGTCACGGTCTTTGTTCTCGTGGGCATGAACGTCCGCTTTGCCGACGCCAGCATGAGCCTTGACGACATGGTCAACGAAGGCGTGCGGCGAGCCTATAAACTGCCCGATAACGTGCTGCGCGCCTCGGTATTGGCCGACCCCGACGGCAAGCGGGAAAACACCCGGGACAACACCCCGGCGATCATTCATCACCACCTGGTGCCCGGCGACAGCGTCGAGATCCACGTCGCGGCCAAGGGCGGCGGCAGCGAAGCCAAGTCGAAATTCGCCATGCTGAACCCTTCGGACAGCGTCGCCGACTGGGTGCTGGAGCAGCTGCCCAAAATGGGCGCCGGCTGGTGCCCGCCGGGCATGCTGGGCATCGGCATCGGCGGCACCGCCGAAAAGGCCATGATGCTGGCCAAGGAGGCGCTGCTGGACCCCATCGATATCCAGGCGCTTCGCGAGCGGGGCGCGCAAAACCGCAGCGAAGAGCTGCGCCTGGAGCTTTTCGACAAGGTCAACCAGAGCGGCATCGGTGCCCAAGGGCTGGGCGGGCTGACCACGGTGCTGGATATCAAGGTCAAGGACTATCCCACCCACGCGGCCAACAAGCCGGTGGCGATCATTCCCAACTGCGCGGCCACGCGCCACGCGCACTTTACCCTGGACGGCTCGGGCCCGGCGGTGCTGCCCGCGCCCAGGCTCGAAGACTGGCCGGAAATCACCCGGGAAGCCGGGGATAACGTCAAGCGCGTCGACCTGGACAGCATCACCCCGGACGACGTCAAGGACTGGGCGCCCGGCGATACGCTGCTGCTCAGCGGCAAGCTGCTCACCGGCCGTGACGCCGCCCACAAGCGTATGCTCGACATGCTGGCCAAGGGCGAGACGCTGCCGGTGGATCTGAAAGGGCGGTTCATCTACTACGTCGGCCCGGTGGACCCGGTGGGCGACGAAGTGGTGGGGCCGGCAGGGCCGACCACCGCCACGCGCATGGACAAATTCACCCGCACCCTGCTGGAAGACACCGGTCTTCTGGGTATGGTGGGCAAGGCCGAGCGCGGCGAGGCGGCGATCGAGGCCATTCGCGACAACCAGGCCGTGTACCTGATGGCGGTGGGCGGCTCAGCTTACCTGGTGGCCCAGGCGATCAAGCATTCCCGGGTAGTGGGCTTTGAGGATCTAGGGATGGAGGCCATCTACGAATTCGAGGTGGAGGACATGCCCGTCACCGTGGCCGTCGATACCCAGGGCACGTCGATCCACCAGACCGGTCCGGCAAAATGGAAAGCGATCATCGCCGAAAAGGCGTAGTAGAAGGCGTAGTAAAAAGCATAGTGTAGTATAGTGCCGCTATGCCACGGTGTCGCGGCAAAAGCCCCGCCAAGCGGGGCTTTTTACTGCCTCGCGGCATCGTTTTCTTGTTGATGGAGCCTTTATGACGTCTTCGCTATTGGGTCTGGCCATTGCGCTAAGCTATGTGTTGGGCATTATCTCGGCGGTCATGGCGCTGATGTCGAGCCGTACCTCCCAGGGGGCAGTGGCGTGGATCATTTCCATTTTGACGTTTCCCTACGTTGCCGTGCCGGCCTATTGGATGTTTGGCCGACCGCGCTTCTACGGCTACGTATCGGCTCGGGGGGCCCGGGACAGCGTGCTGCGCCAGGTGCTATCGCGCTATCGCGACAACGTCACGCCGCACCTGGCCGAGCCCGGCAGCGCCGAAATCCAGGCGGTAGAAAAGCTTGCCATGATGCCCCTGACCCGGGGGAATCAGGCCGACCTGCTGATTGACGGCAAGGCCACTTTCGATAGCCTTTGCGCCGGGCTTGACCGCGCCCGGAAATATATCCTGATGCAGTTTTTCATCGTTCGCGACGATGAGCTGGGGCGACGGGTGCAGCGGCATTTGATCCGGGCGGTGGAGCGTGGCGTTCGGGTGTACTTTCTCTACGACGGCATTGGCAGCCACTCGCTGAATGAGGGCTACCTGCGCGACCTGGCTGAGGCCGGCGTGGCGGTCAGCGCGTTTCGCTCCTCCCGGGGAGTGCGCCATCGCTTCCAGCTCAACTTCCGCAACCACCGCAAGATTACCGTGGTTGACGGCCAGCAGGGCTGGGTCGGCGGGCTGAACGTGGGCGTGGAATATCTTGGGCAAAGCCAGCGCCACGGCGCCTGGCGCGATACCCACCTGGCCCTGGAAGGGCCCAGCGTGCTGGGGCTGCAGGAGGCGTTCTGGGAAGACTGGCACTGGGCCACCGAAGAGGTGATCGAACTGGAGTGGCAGCCGGAAGCGGCCGGAACGGCCGACCACCGGGTGGTGATTGTGCCTTCGGGCCCGGCCGACCAGCAGGATACCGCAAGCCTGCTGGTGCAGAACCTGATCCATAGCGCCCGGGAGCGGCTGTGGGTAACCAGCCCGTACTTCGTGCCCGATCAGGGCGTGCAGGACGCGCTGCGGCTGGCCGCCATGCGCGGGGTCGACGTGCGGGTGATGATGCCCGAGCGGCCGGACCACTTGCTGGTGTACCTGTCGGCGCTAGCCTTTCTGCCCGACATGCTGCGGGCCGGGATAAAAATATACCGTTATCTTCCAGGCTTTCTCCACCAAAAAGTCATTCTTGTCGATGACAGCGCGGCAAGTGTGGGGACCGTGAATTTGGATAATCGCTCGTTTCGGCTCAATTTTGAAATCACCGCCTTTATTCCCAGCGCCAACTTTGCCGCGGACGTTGATGCCATGCTGCGCGAAGACTTCAGCCGCTGCCGCGAAGTCAGCCTTGACGAGCTGCGCCAGCAGCCAATGTGGAAAAAAGTGATCTCCCGAGCGGCCTATTTAACATCGCCTATCCAGTAGCCGGCGTGGCAAAATAGCGCCGCTGTGACAGACCTTTGTGACAGACCTTTGTGACAGAACTTTGTGACAGAGCTTGTTGCCGGTAGCAGCTGATGCCAGCGATCGGCAGCTATCGGAAAAACTGTCGGGGCAAAAGGAGACGCAGGTGAACCTGGAAACGAAGTGGCTGGAAGATTTTGTCGCCCTGGCCAATACGCGCAGTTTTTCGGCATCGGCGCGCCAGCGCCACGTGACCCAGCCGGCGTTCAGCCGGCGCATTCGCGCGCTTGAGCACGCCGTTGGGGTGACCCTTGTCGATCGCTCCACCACGCCCATCGGCCTGACCTCGGAAGGGCAGCTATTTTTGCTGACGGCGCGCCACCTGGTGGAGCAGCTCAACGAGTCGCTGGGGCATTTGCGCGGGCTTTCCATCGCCAACGAAGCGTTGGACATCGTGGCGGCCCATTCCCTGGCGCTGAGCTTTTTTCCGCCGTGGATATCTCTCCTGCAAAAGGGTCTGGGCGAGCTGCCCACGCGCCTGGTGGCGATGAACGTGGGCGAAGCCATCCATGTGCTGCGCGAAGGCAACTGCGACCTGATGCTCGCCTACTACGACCCCTTTGCCACCATGCAGCTGGATCAGGCCGTGTTTCCGTCGTTCTCCGTCGGCGAGGTCAAGATGCTGCCGGTGACGCTGCCCGACAGCAGCGGGGCGCCGCGCCATTCGCTGGCGGATGACGGGCCGATACCGTACCTGACCTACACCCAGGGGGCGTTTCTGGGGCGCAGCGTGCGTATGCTGCTGAAAAACGATCCGCTGCGCCTGCGGCTGCGCACCGTCTATGAAACGGCCATGGCCGAAGGGCTAAAAGGCATGGTGATGCAGGGTTTCGGGATGGCCTGGATTCCCGACTTTTGCATTCGCGAAGAGCTTAGGGACGGCTACCTGGTGCGCGCCGGCGATGAGACCTGGGATATTCCGCTGGAAATCCGTCTATACCGCTGCTCGCTGGTGCACAAGCCCGGCGTGGAAAAGCTCTGGCGGCAGATGATGGAGCTGCCGAGAGATTTCCTTCAAGCCTGATACGGATACAGGTAGAGCGATTGATATTGCCCCGCCGAGCCAGGAATAGGTCAAAGAGAGGGTTCTACGCCATGGATGGCGTAGGTAGCGTATAGGGACGGATTCACAGCGCCCTCTCGACGACCTGTTCCTGGCTCAAACAAAGTGGTTGAACTACTAACTGCCATCCCCTGCGGTGTCAGACACCGCTGCCAAAATCGGCGGGCAGGCCAAGAAAATTTTGGATGATGAAGAAGTGGTCTTCAAAGAGGCTCTCGGGCTCCAGGTCGGCAAGGGCCACCCAGCGGGCGTGATCGCCCCCCTTCACCGGTTTCAGCCGCGGCAGCTGCTGATCCGGCCGCAGAGCAAAGTAGAAGGCTTCGGCCAGGGTGCGCCCGCGCCAGCTGCGGTGAGGCTCATCGAACAGCTGCTGGCCGCGCAGCGAGCCCTTTAGCACGGGCTCGGGCACCTTGAGGCGAATGCGCTCGCGCAGCTCGCGCAGGCAGGCGTCCAAAAGCCGCTCGTTGGGGCTGATAAAGCCGCCGGGCAGCGCATACAGACCTTTACCCGGCGCTGCGGTGCGGCGCGCCAGCAGAATATGGCCCGACTGCACCACCACGGCGTTTACGGTAACGAAAATCGGCGGATAGGGGGCATCGGCCCAGGCTTTGCGGTACTGATCCAGCAGGCGCTGCTCTTCGATCAGCTGCTGGTAGGGCGCTGTCTGGCAAAAGGCTTTGATGCGCTCCACCACGCCCGGCGGCAGCTCATGGAAAGCACCGGTGCTCAGGTAGTCGGCGCTGGACTCCGGGGCGCGGAAGACACGCTCGCGGATGTGGCTTGCCGAGATGCCTTCCACCAGCGGCACGCTGACCGACTCCCACTGGGGGAACAGCGACAGATAGTAGCTGGACTGGCCGCGACTCGCGCCGATCAGCCCGATGCGCGGCAGGCGCGCGTTGGCCGCGACGGTAAGATCGCGCACGCGGCTTTGCACGTCGCGCACCCAGACGTCGTCGTTATACAGCGCGTCCAGCAGCGGGCTGATTTCCAGCCGCTGGTTGTCGGCGTCGTCAAAGCCCGAGCGCAGCATGGTCTGGCGTTCGTCGAATCGCCAGGGGTTGCGCAGCGAGCGCGCCTGCCAGGCGGAGCCCACCAGCACGATCACCTGGCGGGCGCGCTTCAGCGCTTCGCGGATCACCGCGAGATGCCCCAGGTGCGGGGGCTGAAAGCGGCCGATGAACACCAGGCAGTCAAAGTCAAAGCGAGTCGCGACCGTGCGACCTTGAGGCATGTCGGTTTCCTTTCTGGTTGAGGCGCGGGGCAGCCCGGGACCGACCATTATGGCAGCCGGCGTCCTGCATGTAATCTGGCGACTCGGCGAAACGCCGCCGGGTCAGGTATGCTGAAAACGCCCGCATGAATCACAACTCAGGCGCACCATAGCCAACCAGAGCGCACCACCACAACGGGAAGACAAATAATGAAAAGCACGCTTCTATTCTGGTTCAGAGTGTTGCAGGACGCTGTCAGCGTATGGCTTGAGCGTAACGCCTTCAGCTATGCCGGGTCGCTGGCGTTTTATACGCTGTTTTCCCTGGCGCCGACGGTGATTATCGCGGTGACCGTCATCGGCGTGGTCCTGGGCGCCGACGCCGCCCAGGGGCAGATTGTGGCCAGGCTTCAGGGCACGCTTGGCCCCGAGGTGGCGGCGGCGATCCAGCAGGCCGTGGCCCAGTCGCGTATCGAAGAAGCCGGCATCCTGCCCACGCTATTAGGTATCGGCACCTTGATGGTGGGGGCAACGACGGTGTTTGCCCAGATGCAGTTTTCCCTGAATACCATCTGGGGCGTTACCGCCAAGCCGACGTCAAACAGCCTGCTGGTGTTTTTAAAAAATCGCCTGCTGTCGCTGACGGTCGTGCTGTCCATCGGCTTTATCCTGCTGGTGTCGCTGGCGTTGGGCGTTATCGTGCGTACCATGCTGCACGCGGCCAACAACCTGTTTCCGTATGCCGCATTGCTGACCCAGGGCGCCGAGGCGCTGGTATCGCTGGTCGTGGTGGTGCTGCTGTTCGCTACCATCTTCAAGGTGCTGCCCGACGTGGTGCTGAGGTGGAAAGATGTGCTTATCGGCGCGGCGGTGACCGCGGTTCTATTTACCCTCGGACGCAGCGTCATTGCGATGTATTTGGCGTATACCGCCACGGCGTCCACCTACGGCGCGGCGGGGTCGGTGGTGATGATTCTACTCTGGGTATATTACTCTTCACTTATTCTTTTGTTTGGCGCGGCGTTTACCCGCTCGCTGCTGCTGCGCCGGGGGCATTCGCTGATACCGCGCAACAGTGCCGTGCTGGTCAAGCGTGAGCTGGTTCAGAACTGACCCCGCGGCTTCAAGGCAAAAAAGGAGGGCTGCCATGACGCAGTGTTACAGAGCAATGGTGACCGGTAAGGTGCAGGGCGTGAGCTTTCGCCAGGCCGCTCGGGAACAGGCGCTGCGGCGCCAGATTACCGGCCACGCGGTGAACCTGGCCGACGGCCGCGTCGAGGTGGTGATGTACGGCCGCCGCCAGGCGCTTGCCGAGCTGTGCGAGTGGCTATGGCAGGGCCCGACCGCGGCCCATGTGACCCACGTCGGGCTTGAGCCCCTGGAAGTGCCGGCCGAGGGGCATGCGCCGGCGGATTTTACCACGCGCTGAGTGCTGGCTCAGCGCCGGTCGCGCCACTCGGCGAGGTTATCGGCGGTCAGCGCCACGATTTTCTGCCGCGCCTCGGGGGTAATCCAGGCGGTATGAGGGGTGACGATCAGGTTCAGCGGCTTGTCAAGCGCCTCGAGCAGAGCATGGCCGTCCCGGGGCGGCTCCTGCGGCAGGGTGTCAACGCCCAGGCCCCCGAGCCGGGCGTCGCGCAGCGCTTCAAGAGCCGCGTGCTCGTCGATGATGCCGCCCCGAGCGCAGTTGATCAGCAATAGCGAAGGCTTGGCCCGCTGTAGGGCGTCGCGGCCGATCAGGTGGCGGGTGTCGTCGGTCAGCGGGCAGTGCAGGCTGAGCACGTCGGCCTCGGGCAGCAGCGCCTCAAGGGCCGGGCGACGGTCGTCGGCTTCGTTGCCCGGGCGGGCGCAAAAGCTTACGCGCATGCCGAAGGCGTCGGCGAGGCCGGCCACGGCGCTGCCCAGCTCGCCCTGGCCAACGATGACCAGATGTTTGCCGGTAAGTTCGAGCGTCGGATGGTGCTGCAGGCAGAAAAAGTCGCTTTGCTGCCACTGGCCGTCGGCGACGTCGCGCTGATAGCGGGGCAGCCGGTTGGCCAGCGCCAGCATCAGCATCATGACGTGCTGGGAGACGCTGCCGGTACCGTAGCCGGCCACGTTTTTCACCGCGATGCCCCGGGCGCTGGCGGCGTCCAGGGCGATGTTGTTGAGGCCGGTGGCCAGCACGCAGATCAGCTTGAGCCGGGGCAGGGCGTTAAGCGTCTCGGCGTCGAGTACGACCTTGTTGACGATGGCAACGTCGGCGCCTGAGAGCCTGTCGCCGGCGTTTTGGGCATTGCTTTGGTCATACACGGTCAGGCGGTCGACCCGGTCGCGCAGCGGCGTCAGGTCCACGGACTCGCCCAGGCTTTGTGCGTCCAGCAGGACGGCGTGAGTCATGGTATTTCTCCCCTGAAATGGGGCCCCGGGCGTTTTATGCCGGCGGCCTTGCTCGCCAAGGGTAACAAAAGGGTATAATGACCGCCTTGAAAACAAGCGCTGAACTGCTTGCCGACTGCCCGGCAGGCAAGCGTGAAGCGCGCTTGCGCCTGGCCGGTGTCCGGTGCCACACAGGTTTATTTGCCACGTAACACAACAGGATTTGACATGCGCAGCCATTATTGCGGCCAGCTGAACGAAACATTGGTGGATCAAACGGTGACCGTTTGCGGGTGGGTACATCGTCGCCGTGACCACGGCGGCGTGATTTTCCTCGATATGCGCGATCGCGACGGCATTGCCCAGTTCGTGGTCGACCCCGATACCGCTGAGGCGTTTGCCAATGCCGATCGTTCGCGTAGCGAATACGTGCTGCGTATTACCGGAAAGGTGCGCCTGCGCCCCCAGGGGACGCAAAACCCGGAAATGCCCACCGGCATGATCGAGGTGCTGGCCAGGGAAGTCGAGGTGCTCAACACCGCCGCTACGCCGCCGTTCCAGCTCGACGAGCACGGCAAGGTAGGCGAAGAAGTGCGTTTGAAGCACCGCTATATCGATCTGCGCCGGCCGGACATGATCGAAAAGCTGCGTCTGCGCTCGCGGATTTCCCACAGCGTGCGGGCGTTTCTCGAGCAGGAAGGCTTCCTCGACATTGAAACCCCGATGCTCACCCGGGCCACGCCCGAAGGCGCCCGGGACTACCTGGTACCCAGCCGCACGCACCCGGGCGAGTTCTTTGCGCTGCCCCAGTCGCCCCAGCTATTCAAGCAGCTGCTGATGATCTCGGGCTTCGATCGCTACTACCAGATCGCCAAGTGCTTCCGCGACGAGGACCTGCGCGCCGACCGCCAGCCGGAGTTTACCCAGATCGATATCGAGGCCTCCTTCGTCGAGGAGCGCGATATCATGGCGATCACCGAGTCCATGATTCGCCAGCTGTTTACCGAGGTGCTTGACGTCTCGCTGCCCGAGTTTCCGCGCATGACCTGGCACGACGCCATGCGCCGCTTCGGCTCGGACAAGCCCGACCTGCGCATCCCGCTAGAGCTCACCGACGTTGACGACCTGATGAAAGACGTCGACTTCAAGGTGTTCTCCGGGCCGGCCAACGCCGACGACGGCCGCGTCGCCGCGCTCAAGGTGCCCGGCGGCGCGTCGCTTTCGCGCAAGGTCATCGACGAGTACACCGATTTCGTCGGCATCTACGGCGCCAAGGGCCTGGCGTGGATCAAGGTCAACGATCGCGCCAAGGGCATCGACGGGCTGCAGTCGCCCATCGTCAAGTTCATGGGCGGCATCATCGAAGACCTGCTCGAACGCCTGGAGGCAAAAGACGGCGACATCATCTTCTTCGGCGCCGACAAGGCCGACATCGTCAACGAAGCCATCGGCGCGCTGCGCGTGCGCCTGGGCGGTGACCTTAAGCTTTACACCCGGGAATGGGCGCCGCTGTGGGTGGTCGATTTCCCCATGTTCGAAACCGACGGCAGCGGCCGCCTGACGCCGCTGCACCACCCCTTCACCGCGCCGGCCTGCACCCCGGACGAGTTCAAGGCCGATCCGGCCAACGCGCTGTCCCGGGCCTACGACATGGTGCTCAACGGCACCGAGCTTGGCGGCGGCTCCATCCGTATCCACGACCAGCAGATGCAAAGCACGGTGCTGGAGATTCTTGGCATCGGCGAAGACGAGGCTCAGGAAAAGTTCGGCTTTCTGCTCGACGCCCTGCAGTACGGCGCGCCGCCCCACGGCGGGTTGGCCTTCGGCCTCGACCGCCTGGTGATGCTGATGACCGGCGCCAACACCATCCGCGAAGTCATCGCCTTCCCCAAAACCCAGAGCGCGGCCTGCCTGATGACCGACGCCCCGGGCGAGGTCACCGCCGAGCAGCTCAAGGACTTGAACATCCGCCTGCGGCAGAAAGCCCAAAAGGCGGCCGACGCCGGCGAATAAACCGCGCCGGATGGCGTAAGCCAACTGCCTGCACCGGCGCCTTCGGGCGTCGGTGTTTTTGTCTTGGGAGGCATGATCATGAGCCAGGCAAGCCTGATGGTCACGCGCATTCTCGGCGTGGATCCCGGCTCGCGGATTACCGGCTACGGCGTGATTGACGTGGTGCAGGGCAAGCCGCGCTATGTGGCCAGCGGCTGCATTCGCACCGGCGACGGCGAGCTTGCGCAGCGCCTGGCGCGGATTTATGCCGGCCTGGCCGAAGTGGCGGGCGAGTATCGCCCGAACGGCGCCGCCATCGAGCGGGTGTTTCTGGCCAAGAACCCGGATTCGGCGCTGAAGCTTGGCCAGGCCCGAGGGGCGGCGCTGGTCTGCATGGCCAACCATGGCCTGGCAGTGGCCGAGTACGCCGCTCGCCAGGTCAAGCAGGCGGTGACCGGCCAGGGCGGAGCCGACAAGGCCCAGGTGCAGCACATGGTCGCCGCCGTGCTGCGCCTGTCCGCCACCCCTCAGGAAGACGCCGCCGATGCGCTGGCCATCGCCCTGACCCATAGCTACGCGCAGAGCGGGCCGCTGCCCGGCGCCGGTGCCCGGCGCGGCCGCCGCGCCGGCGGGCGCTGGCGGCTCTAGGTGCGAGGCCTGGCCGGCAGACACTGGTCAGACGTACAGAGGGGCATTATAGTAAGGTTCGTTCGCTGTGCCCGGCCCGTAAAGGGGCCGCTGGCAGGCGGCAGGCAGACTGGCGATAACAGGATTCCTCCATGATCGGACGTTTGACCGGGCAGCTGCAGGAAAAAAAGCCGCCCTGGCTATTGCTTGACGTGAGCGGCGTTGGCTACGAAATTGAAGCGTCGATGACAACGCTGGTAGCGCTACCCGCGGTGGGCGACACCGCCATGCTTTATACGCACCTGACCGTGCGCGACGATGCCCACCTGCTTTACGGCTTTGTCCGCGAACGCGAGCGGGCGCTGTTTCGCGCGCTGATCAAGGTCAACGGCGTGGGCCCCAAGCTTGCGCTGGCGATACTCTCGGGGATGGACGAAGACGCCTTCATGCGCTGCGTTCACGATGACGACACCAAGGCGCTGACCAAGCTGCCCGGCGTGGGCAAGAAAACGGCCGAACGCTTGATCATCGAAATGCGCGACCGCTTTCCCGAGTGGCAGCAGGGCGAGTCGCCGCTGCCGCTGGAAGCCGCCGCCGCGCCCGCCCGGGACAACATCGCCGAGGCCGAGGCGGCGCTTACCAGCCTTGGCTACAAGCCCACGGAGGCGGCGAAAATGCTCGCCGACCTGGACCGCGGCGAGACCACCGAAGCGCTGATCAAGGCGGCGCTGACCCGGCGGATGGGCCGCTAGTCTGAGTCGCTGCCAGGGCTGAAATCTTCATGAAAAGAGCGTCTTTATGATCGAGCATGACCGGCTGATTGCTGCCGAACCGGAGCAGGGCGAAGTCAGAATCGACTATGCTATCCGCCCCAAGCGTCTTGTCGACTACATCGGCCAGCCCCGGGTGCGCGAACAGCTGGAAATTTTCATCGGCGCGGCCCGCCTGCGCGAGGAAAGCCTGGACCATACGCTGGTATTTGGCCCGCCGGGGCTGGGCAAGACCACCCTTGCCAACATTATCGCCGCGGAGATGGGCGTGGGGCTCAAGTCGACGTCGGGGCCGGTGCTGGAACGTGCCGGCGACCTGGCGGCGATACTTACCAATCTCGAGCCCGGCGACGTGCTCTTCATCGACGAAATCCATCGCCTTTCGCCGGTGGTTGAAGAAGTGCTGTACCCGGCCATGGAAGACTTCCAACTGGATATCATGATCGGCGAGGGGCCGGCGGCGCGCTCGATCAAGCTCGACCTGCCGCGCTTTACCCTGGTCGGCGCCACTACCCGGGCCGGGCTTTTGACCTCGCCGCTGCGCGACCGCTTCGGCATCGTTCAGCGCCTGGAGTTTTATGACCTGGAGGAGCTTGCCACCATCGTCACGCGCTCGGCAGGGCTGCTGGAGGTGGCGGCAAGCAACGACGGTGCGGCCGAAATTGCCCGGCGCTCCCGGGGCACGCCGCGCATCGCCAACCGGCTTCTGCGCCGGGTGCGCGACTACGCAGACATCAAGGGCGATGGGCATATTGACGTCACCATGGCCGATGCCGCGCTCAACATGCTCAACGTCGATCACCACGGTCTTGACCACATGGATCGCCGGCTGCTGCTGGCGATGATAGACAAGTTCGACGGTGGCCCGGTGGGGGTGGATTCGCTTGCGGCGGCTATCGGCGAGGAGCGCGACACCATCGAAGACGTTATTGAACCCTACCTGATCCAGCAGGGGCTGATGATGCGTACGCCGCGGGGGCGAGTCGTCACCCGCCAGGCCTGGTCGCACTTCAGCCGCGTACCCCACGAAAACGCCGCGGAAGCGGCGGGGGAGATACGCCCGTGAGCCAGGCTACCGCCCCCGCCGATAGCTTTACCCTGCCGGTGCGCGTCTACATCGAGGACACCGACGCCGGCGGCATCGTCTATTACGTCAACTATCTGAAGTTCATGGAGCGCGCCCGCAGCGAGTGGCTGCGCGAGCGCGGTTTTACCCAGGCCTCCCTGCTGGCCGAGCAAATTCAGCTGGTGGTCTACCGGCTGGACTGCCACTATGCCCGCCCGGCAAGGCTTGACGATGCCCTGGCGGTTACCGCCAGAGTGGTAGCGCAGAGCCGCTGCCGCATGACGTTTGCCCAGGAAGTCTGGCATGACGGCACGCGGCTGTGCGACGCCAACGTCGAGATTGCCTGCCTGGATGCGCGCCGGCTGCGCCCCCGGGCCTGGCCCGAGGCCCTTGCCGGGATTGCGCAAGCAACATGAAAATAGCCTGGATACAGGCGTTTTTGTCGGCGCCAACGTTTAAACTCGTGACGTTTTGCCTGGATGATCGGCCCGTCGCCGGACCAAACGGACACCGTATTCAACACCCCCTGGAACTGGAAAGAGGACGACCGTGAACGAAACGACCCTGTCCATCCCCCACCTGATTGCCAACGCAAGCCTGGTGGTGCAGCTCGTCATGCTGCTGCTGATTGCGGCATCGCTCGCTTCCTGGGTGGTGATCTTCCAGCGTAGCTTTGCCCTGCGCCGCGCGGCCAAGGCCCATGAAACCTTCGAAAACACCTTCTGGTCCGGCGTGGATCTCAACGAGCTGTACGGCGAGATTCCCGCCGACGACGCCCGCCAGGGCGGCGAACACATCTTCCAGGCCGGGTTTCGCGAGTTTCATCGCCTGGCACCCAAGACCTCCCGCGCCGACACCGTCCTTGAAGGCGTGCAGCGCAGCATGCGCGTCGCCTGGTCCCGGGAAGAAGAGCGCCTGAATCGCCACCTGGTCTTTCTTGCCACGGTAGCCTCGGCAAGCCCCTATGTCGGCTTGTTCGGCACCGTGTGGGGCATCATGGGCTCGTTTCAGTCGCTGTCCATGTCCCAGCAGGCGACTCTTGCCACCGTTGCACCCTGGATCGCCGAGGCGCTGATCGCCACCGCCATGGGCCTTCTGGCAGCGATTCCAGCAGTGATCTTCTATAACCGTCTGGCAAGCCAGGCAACGACCTTGCTCGGCCGCTATGAAGACTTTGCCGAAGAGTTTTACGCCATACTGCATCGCAATCTGCAAGGGCGCGGTGACGCCTCCGCCCGTTAAACCCGCCCGTTAAAGAGGGGGCCTTCCATGCAGGGACCTTTTAACCGCAGCGGCCAGCGCCGCCCGATGGCGGAAATCAACGTGGTACCGTTCATCGACGTGATGCTGGTACTGCTGGTCATCTTCATGATTACCGCACCGATGCTCAATCAGGGGGTTGACGTCGAGCTGCCCCGGGCCACCGCCGAGCCCATCGATACAGAGGACGACACCGAGCCGGTGATTGTCTCGGTCGACAAGGCCGGCGATTATTACATTACCCTGGGGGAAGACAGCACCGCGGTGGCCCCGGACGAGCTTTCCAAGCGGGTCACCGCGATTGTTCAGCGCCGCCCGGATACGCCGGTCATGGTGCGCGGCGACCGCCACGTCGCCTACGGCCAGGTGGTGACGCTGATGACGACGCTGCAGCGCGCAGGCGTTGCCAATGTGGGCTTGATCTCCGAGCCGGGCAGCGATGAGTAAACGCCCCGCGGAAAGCTATTTCTGGCCGACGGTGCTGGCCGTTGCCCTGCACCTGGCGGTGGTGCTGTTCAGCCTGGTGAAGTTTCCCTGGGGGGAAGAGGAGCCGCCGTCCTCATCGGTGGTGCAGGCCACCCTGGTGAGCACCGAAACCCGCACGGATCAGGCCCAGCAGGTGGATGAGCAGCAGGCCGCCGCCGGCGCCCCAAAGCCCGAGCCAAGGCCTGAACCCGCGCCCAACCCCGAGCCGGAGCCCGAGGACGAAGCCCCGGACGAGCTGGAGCAGGCGGTCGTGGACCAGGCCGAGGAGATGGCCGACGCGCGCGAGCAGCAGGCGCTGGAGGAGGCCCGCGAGAAGGAGCAGGCCGAGGCCGAGCGCCGCGCGGAAAAGGCGCGCCGGGAAGAGCAGGAGGCCGCCGAGCGCAAGGAGGAGCGCGCCCGCCAGCGGGCCGAGGAAGAGGCCCGGCGCGCGCGCGAAGCCGAAGAGCAGCGCAAGAAAGAAGCCGCGGAAAAGGCCGCAGCGGAAAAAGCGGCCAGGGAAAAGGCCGAAAAGGAGCGCGCCGCGGAAGAAAAACGTAAGCAGGAAGAAGCCGAGCAAAAACGCGCCGAGGAAGCCCAGCGGAAAAAGGAAGCCGAAGAGCAGCGCAAGAAAGAAGAGGCCGAGGCAGAAGCGCGGCGCGAGCGCGAAGCGGAGGAGAAGCGCCAGCAGGAAGAGGCCCGCAAAAAGCGCGAGGCGGAACAAAAGCGCCAGCGGGAAGAGGCCGAAGCCGCGCTGCAGCGTAAAATCGAGGGCCAGCAGGAAGCGGCCGCCAAGGCCAAGCAGGCCCAGGAAGCGGCCAACAGCTTTATTGCCATCGTGCGCAGCGCGGTGGAGCAGGCCTGGCGCATTCCGCCCCGGGCAGGCGACAGCATGAGCGCGAAACTGAACGTGCGTCTGGGGCCCTCGGGCGAGGTGCTGGCGGTGACCGTTGCCACCTCGAGCGGCGACGGCGGCTTCGATAACTCTGCCGTTCAGGCCGTGGAAGCCGCCGCACCGTTTACCGAGCTGCTTGACTTACCCTCGGCGCAGCAGTCTGAATTACGTCAGTTCAACCTACGTTTCACACCGGGAGAGATTCGCTGATGACAACGCCAGGAAGTACCCCCTTGCGCCGCTCATTGTACGCGGTTCACGCCGCGCTACTGCTTGCCCTTGTGCTGTTCAGCACGACGGCGAGCGCCAACCTGACCATCGAGATCACCCGGGGCAGCGACAGCGCCCTGCCCATCGGCGTGGTGCCGTTTGACGGCGCCGAGGGCATGTCGGAAGACGTGGCCCAGATCGTCCAGGATGACCTTGAGCGCAGCGGCTATTTTGACCCCCTTGAACGCGGCGCCATGTTTGCCCGGCCGCACCGCGCCGACGACGTCGCCTTTGGCGAGTGGCGCTCGCTGGACGTGCGCTACCTGCTGGTCGGGCGCGGCGAAAAAACCGCCAACGGCTATGAAATTGGCTACGACCTGCTGGACGTCAGCGGCGGCCGCCCGGTGCTCCAGGAGCGGATCACCGCGGGCGGCAACCAGCTGCGCGGTGCGGCGCACCGCATCAGCGACGCGGTATTTGAAGCCATCACCGATATTCCCGGGGCGTTTTCCACCCGTATTGCCTACGTCACCTCCCGCGGCGTGGGCGACAACATCGACTACGGGCTTTACGTAGCCGACGCCGACGGCCACAACAGCCAGGAGGTGCTGACCTCGGACGAGCCGATTCTTTCGCCGGCCTGGTCACCGGACGGCGAAAAGCTGGCCTACGTGTCGTTTGAAGGCGAACGCCCGGCCATTTACGTGCAGCAGATGGCAAGCGGTAATCGCATCCAGCTCACCGACTTTGAAGGCATCAACGGCGCGCCGGCCTGGTCACCGGACGGGCGCAAGCTGGCTATGTCGCTGTCCAAGGACGGCCAGCCGGAAATCTACGTGATGAACCTGGCCGACCGCTCGCTCAACCGTCTGACGCAGAATTCGAGCATCGACACCGAGCCCGACTGGGCGCCGGACGGCCGCAGCCTGCTGTTTACCTCGGACCGCAGCGGTGGCCCCCAGCTGTATCGCTACCGCCTTGGCAGCGGCGAAGCCGAGCGGCTGACGTTTACCGGCAAGTACAACGCCCGCGGCCGGTTCGGCCCGGACGGCGAGCAGATCCTTATGGTGCATCGCTCCCAGGACGGCTATCAGATCGCCCGCCAGGAGCTGGAATCCGGTCGCCTGGTGGTTCTCAGTGAAACCACTCACGACGAGTCGCCCAGTGTTGCGCCCAACGGCACCATGATACTCTTTGCTACCCAGCAGGGCGGGCAGGGCGTATTGAGCGCGGTGTCCGCCGACGGTCGCTCCTCGTTCCGCCTGCCGGCGGCCCGCGGAGACGTGCGTGAACCCGCATGGTCACCGTTTTTATAACCTGATCCCCCAGCCAATGGAGTGACACCATGTTCCCATCTACCCCGACTTTCTTATCTCGGCGGTACGCACCGCTGGTCCGCACCTTTGCCGTCGCGCTTTCCCTTGCGGTCATGGCCGGCTGTTCCAGCACCGGCGGCACCCAGACAGGTGAGTCTTACGGCGACGGCACCCGCGGCGACGGTACGGCCGGCGGCGCCAGCACCGCGGGCACCGGCAGCGGCGGCCAGTACGGCTCGGGCACCGGCACCAGCGGTACCGGCCAGCAGGCCGACTCGCGTATTCCCGAGGTGCGCACGATCTACTTCGACTTTGACCGCGACACCATCAAGGACGAGTACGAGTCCGTGGTCATGGCCCATGCCCGCTACCTGCGCGCCAACGGCAATGCCAACGTGGTGCTGAAGGGCCATACCGACGAGCGCGGCACCCGGGAATATAATCTGGCGCTGGGCGAGCGGCGGGCCAACGCGGTGAAGCGCTTTTTGCGCGTGCAGGACGTGTCAAGCTCCCAGATCAGCGTCGTGAGCTACGGCGAAGAGCGCCCGGCCACGCGTGGCTCGAACGAGTCGGCGTATTCCGAGAACCGTCGTGTCGAATTCAGCTACTGAGTTGCCGCCGCGCCATAGCGCGCATTGAGCACGGGAGCCACCATGACATCTAGTTGGGTAACGGCCGAACCCGCCATCGCCAGATGGCGCGGCGCGGCGCTGAAAAGTCTCTGCTACCTGGCGCTTGCCGGCGCCCTGGGGCCGGGGCAGGCCCTGGCGCAGGGGCCTTCTGTGGATGATTTGTCCGGCTCGCCGGACGGGTTTTATGATCAGACCGAAACGCGCTCGTCGGGCAGCCTGGTGCTGTTTAATCAGGTTCAGGAGCACCAGCGCGAGCTGAAAGAGCTGCGTGGCGACGTCGAAGAGCTGCGCCACGAGCTCAAGCAGCTGCGCCGCCAGTCGCAAAAGCGCTATCTTGACCTTGACGAGCGGCTGGCCAACGCGGCCAGTGCTTCAACGGCCGCGCCGGCGAGCGGCGAAGACGAGGCGGCAGACGCAGACGATGAGCCAACCGCAAGCGATAGGGCCAAGGCGGAAAGCAACGCCGAGGCGCTGTCCGACTCCGCCGGCGCTGAGTCTGCCGGCGCCGAACAGGCAGCCGGTCAGGCAGACAACAAGGAGGCCCAAAAAGCGTATCAGCAGGCCTTCGCTCACGTTCAAGCCCGGGAGTTTGACGAAGCGACCGCCGCCTTCAAGCAGTTCGTCAGCGACTATCCGGACACCCGGCTGACGCCCAACGGCTATTACTGGCTGGGCGAGCTGTACGCGGCGGGGGATAACCTCGACGCGGCGGATCAGGCTTTTACCCGGGTCATCGAAGAGCATGCCGACAGCAGCAAGGTGCCCGACGCCATGTATAAGCTGGGGCTGATGAAGGCCCGGCAGGGCGACAGCGAGCGCAGCCGCGAGCTGCTCGAAAAACTCAGGGACGACTACCCCCAAAGCAGCGCCGCCGGGCTCGCCGGCGATTTCCTGCGCCAGTCGCAATGACGGAAGGCATTGACCCCGAGGATTACCATGCTTTGCAAAATCGATTATCAGCCCGCAGCTGACCTGCTGCAGGGGCGCACCATCCTGGTCACCGGCGCCGGAGACGGCATCGGCCGAGCCGCCGCGCTTGCCTATGCTCGCCACGGGGCAACGGTCATTTTACTGGGGCGCACCATCGCCAAGCTGGAAAGCACCTACGACGCCATCGAGCAGGCCGGCGGCCCCCAGCCGGCGATTTTTCCGCTGAACCTGGAAGGCGCCACCCACGCCGACTATCTGGATATGGCGGAAACCCTGCACCAGGAGTTCGGCCGCCTGGACGGCGTACTGCACAATGCCGGGCTGCTCGGGCGTATCACGCCTTTCGAGCAGTACAATCCCGAGCTCTGGGAGCAAGTCATGCAGGTCAACGTCACCGGGCCTGTGTGGATGACCCAGGCGCTGCTGCCGCTGCTCAAGGAGTCCGCCGACGCCTCGGTGGTGTTTACCTCGTCCGGGGTGGGCCGCAAGGGGCGGGCCTACTGGGGCGCCTATGCGGTGTCCAAGTTCGCCACCGAAGGTTTCGTCGAAGTGCTGGCCGACGAAGTGGAGAACCAGCACGCCATCCGCGTCAATACGCTGAACCCGGGAGCCACGCGGACCCAGATGCGGCGCACGGCGTTTCCCGGCGAGGATCCGGAGGCGCTGCGCACCGCCGAGGACATCATGCCCACCTACCTGTGGCTGATGGGGCCGGACAGCCAGGGCGTCAACGGCGAGAAGATCGACGCTCAGCCGCCGCGCCAGTAGCCGACGCGCCCTGGCCGGCGCTCAGCGCCTTCACCAGGGCCGCGCAGTCGTCAAACCAGACGTCGGCCGGCCACTGGCGGTAATCTTCCTCTTCGGCGATATAGCCGTAGCCCACGGCCACCGCGGTCATGCCCGCGGCCTTGGCCGCCTGCATATCGCGCACGTGATCGCCGACGTACCAGCAGGCCTTCGAGGCCGTATCCAGCCGTTTGGCCGCTTCCCACAGCGGCTCGGGGGCAGGTTTTTTCGTCGGCAGATCGTCGGCGCACAGCAGTACGCCCGGGCGCAAACCGAGCGTCTCGATGAGCGGAGCGGCGTAGCGGCGGGGCTTGTTGGTGACGATGCCCCAGGGGCGCTTCTCGCGATGCCAGCCGTCGAGCCAGGTATCCAGCGGGGCGAACACCCGGCTGTGGGTGGCAAGGGCCTGCTCGTAGGCGTCGAGCAGAATCACCCGGGCGGCGCTATGATCCGGGTGTTCAGCCTCGAGCCCCAGCGCCAGGGTGACCAGGGCGCTGCCGCCGTTGGAGACCTGGCCGCGAATCACCTCGAACGGCAGCGGCAAAAGGCCGTGATGGCGGCGCAGGGCGTTGGTCGCGGCGGCCAGGTCTGGGGCGGTGTCGACCAGGGTGCCGTCAAGGTCGAACAGCACGGCCTCGGGGGCAGCCATGGGCGTCATGCGTCCTCCTGCTTGCGGCAGGCCATCATATAGTTGACCGATACGTCCCGGGGCGCCAGGCGGTAGCGGCGCGTCAGCGGATTGTAGGTCAGGCCGGTCTGTTCGCTGACGTCAAGCCGGTGGCGGCGGCACCAGGCGGCCATTTCCGACGGGCGGATAAACTTGGCGTAGTCGTGGGTGCCCCGGGGCAGCAGGCCAAGAATGTACTCGGCGCCGACAATCGCCAGCGCCCGGGCCTTGGGCGTGCGGTTCAGGGTGGAGAAGAACACCGTGCCGCCGGGGCGCACCAGCCGCGAACAGGCCTCGACGATTGATGCCGGGTCGGGGACGTGTTCGAGCATTTCCATGCAGGTGACGACGTCAAACTCGCCCGGCTGCTCGTCGGCCAGGGTTTCCACGGCCACGTTGCGGTAGCGAACGTCGACGCTGTGCTCGGCTGCGTGGCGCCGCGCCGCCTCGAGGGGGGCTTCGCCTAAGTCGATGCCGGTGACCTCGGCGCCGCGGTGGGCCATGGACTCGCTCAGAATGCCGCCGCCGCAGCCCACGTCCAGCACGCGCTTGCCGGCAAGCCCGGCCCGGGCATCGATAAAATCCAGCCGCAGCGGGTTGATATCGTGCAGCGGCTTGAACTCGCCGTCGCGGTCCCACCAGCGCTCGGCCAGCGCTTCAAACTTGGCCACTTCCGCGGCATCCACGTTGCCGCGGGGGGTATCCTGGGCGTTGGCATGCATGTATCGGCTCCTTGGGGACAGTGTGTCGTGTATGATGGCCATTCTAACCACTCTCGGTTCGTAAAGCATGAACGATAAGCATCAATAAGGACCGCTATGATTCGCAAGGCTGTACTTCCCGTTGCCGGATTCGGCACCCGCTGCCTTCCCGCCTCCAAGGCGATCCCCAAGGAAATGATTACCGTGGTCGACCGCCCGGTGATCCAGTACGTGGTCGAGGAGGCGGTAGCGGCGGGCATTCGCGACATCGTGCTGGTGACCAGCGCCAGCAAGGGTGCGATTGAAAACCACTTTGATACCCAGGCCGAACTGGAGGCCAGCCTTGAGGCCAAGGGCAAGCAGGCGCTGCTGGAAAGCATTCGCGATATCGTCCCGGACGACGTCAATATCATCAGCGTGCGCCAGGGTGAACCCCTGGGGCTGGGCCATGCGGTGCTTTGCGCCCGCCCGGTAATCGGCGACGACGAGCCCTTTGCCGTGCTGCTGCCGGACGTGCTGGTGGACTCAGCCGAGGGCCAGGCCCACGGTGCCAGCGATTTACGCGGCATGCTGGCGGCGTTTGAGCTCACCCGGAAAGCCCAGCTGATGGTAGAAGAGGTCGACTGGGCGGACGTCGAGCGCTACGGCATCGTTTCGCCAAGCGACGCTGCCCCCGCACCGGGCGAGGCGGCAGCGCTTGCCGGCATGGTGGAGAAACCCGCCCGGGACAAGGCGCCGTCCAACCTGGCGGTGATCGGTCGCTACGCGCTCTCCGGGGCTATTTTCTCGCTGCTCGCCGAGACGCCGCCCGGAGCGGGTAACGAAATCCAGCTCACCGATGCTATCGAGGCGCTGCGCGTTCGCCAGGGCGTTCAGGCCTACCGCATGCAGGGCTTGACCTACGATTGCGGCCAGCCGCTGGGCTACCTGGAAGCGACCCTGGCCTTTGGCCGGCGCCACCCGACGCTGGGCGAGGACTTTCGCGCGCTGCTGTCGCGCTACCGGGGGAAGTAAGTTGGGCAAAGTAAAGTGAGGGAAGCACGATGAGGGAAGTATGATGAGGAAAGCAAGATGAAGGTTCTGGTTTACGGCAGCGAGCTGAGCGCCGCCACCGCCGCCGCCGCGCTTGCCTGGGTGGGGCACGAGGTAAGCTGGCTGCCCCACGCGGGCCAGCCCTGGCGGATGCTGCGCGAGGCCGACTGGCTGCGCCGGGAGCCGCAGCTGTTCGAGCAGATCGAGCATAGCCGGGCCGACGGCCACCTGACGCTGGTGGACAGCGCCGAGTCGGTCGCCGACATCGATGCGCTTTGGCTCGGGCTATCGTCGTCCCAGCGGGACGACGCCGCCACGCTTCTGCGCCACCCGGCCGTAGGGCGCAAGGCGCGTCTGGTGCTGGTCAACAACTCGACGTTTCCCGTGGGCGAAACCGAGCACCTTGAGCGCTGCCTGGGCGACCCCCATATCGGGGTCGCCTTGCCCGACATGCTCGAGGAAGGGCGCGCCTGGACTACCTTTACCCGGCCCACGCGCTGGCTGCTGGGCTGCGACGATGCCGATGGCGAACGCCAGGTGCGCGAACTGCTGCGCGCCTTCAACCGGCGCAGCGAGGTGTTTCAGTGCATGCCGTGCCGGGACGCGGAGCTGACCAAGCTGGCGATCAACGGCATGCTGGCCACCCGCATCAGCTACATGAACGAGATCGCCGGCCTTGCCGATACGCTGGACGTCGACGTGGAGCACGTGCGCCAGGGCATGGGTGCGGACACCCGCATCGGCTTTGAGTATCTTTACCCCGGCTGCGGCTTTGGCGGGCCGAGCTTTTCCCGGGATCTCATGCGCCTGGCCGATGCCCAGCTGTCCAGCGGCCGCGCCTCGGCGCTGCTGGACCGGGTAATGGACATCAACGAGCAGAAAAAAGAGACGCTGTTTCGCAAGCTCTGGGCGCACTTTAGCGGCGAGCTGCAGGGCAAAACGGTGGCGATCTGGGGTGCTGCCTTCAAGCCCGGCACCGTGCGTATTGATCACGCCCCGGTGCTGACGCTGCTCGAAGCGCTGTGGGCCCAGGGCGTGCATGTAAAGCTGCACGATCCCGCCGCCATACCGGCGCTTATCGATACCGTCGGCGAGCGCGATGACCTGACGACCTTCAGCGACGATCCGTACCGCGCCTGCGAAGGCGCCGACGCGCTGATGCTGGTGACCGAATGGAAAACCTACTGGAATCCGGATTGGGAACGGCTGGCCGGCACGTTACGCGCTAAGCTGATACTCGACGGGCGCAATATTTATGATCCCGACTTTGTGGCAAGCTGTGGGCTATGCTACCGGGGCATCGGCCGCCGCGCAGACCCGGCTCCCCCCGGGGCCTGGGGGTCGTCACCGCAGGAAGCGTAAGCGCCGGGGGATACCAGGAGCGCAAGGAGAGTTCATGTCAGAGAACGCCGCATCTTCGCGTATTGTTCCCGACGCCGGCCAGAGCCTGGGGCCGGCGCGTCGCCGCCCGCCGCCCCGGCCGCGCCTGTGGCCGCTGTGGCTGTTGATCGTACTGCTGGTGGCTGCCATGGCCGCGCTGGCTGCCGGCGCCTGGTTCGAGCGTGAACGGCTGCTGGACGAGCTTTCCCAGGTCAAGGGCGAGGTCTCCAACGTCCACGCGCGGCTGGCCTCGGGGGACGGCGAGGTACAGGACAGGATCACGCTGCTCCAGGCGCAGCTGAGGACGCTGTTCCAGGAGCAGGATCAGCTGTCGGTACGCTTCAACGGCATGCGCGAAGAGCTACTGGACCTGGTGCCGGCAAGCGAGGATATTGTCTCGGCCGAGGCCATCGAGTCGCTGTTGGTGCAGGTCAGGGAACAAGAGCAGGCGGCAAGCCTGCGTGACGATCGCCTGGCCGCCCTCGGCGCCTCGCTCGAGTCGCTCGAAAGCGCCGCCGAAAGCGAACACGAGCAGCTCGACGACGACATCGTCCACCTGGAATCCACCATCGCCAGCCGCCTTGAGCGCCAGGCGCAAGCCTACGATGAACGCCTGACCGCGCTCAGCGAGTCGGTGGCGGCGCTGGCCGACGATATAGCCGCGCTCGACCAGGGGCGCGACGGCGGCCGGGAAACGCTGGACAAGCGGCTCAACGCTCTGGAAAGCGACATACGCCAGCTACGCCAGTCCCAGCTGGCGTTCAGTGCCCAGCTGGAAATGCTGCGCTAATTGATACGGCTACGCTTTCGACGGAGCACAAGACACGTAATGGAAAAATACTCCCGAAGCCCCGGCGCCGGCCGGCTTGCGCGCTATGCGATGGTGCCGCTTCTGTGCGCCGCGCCGCTGGCATTTGGCCTGAGCGCGACGATCAAAGGCGTTGACGGCGAGCTGGATGAAGACCTCAAGGCCAACGTCGAGGCGTATCTGGAAAACGTCGACGGCGAGGCCTATACCAGGGCGCGCCTGGCCGGCGAGGTCAAGCGGCGCAGCGGCGAAGCCATGCGCGTCTACGGCTATTACGAGCCCGAGATCAACGTCACCGTTGACGAGCCGAAAGGCAAGCAGGTCGTCAGTATCGCCATCAAGCCCGGCGAGCGGGTGAGCATTGAAACCCTGTCGATTACGCTTGAGGGCGATGCCAAAAACGATCCGCCGTTTCAGGAAGCGATCGACGACTTTCCGCTGAAGGAGGGCGACCCGCTGCTCCACGCCCCTTGGGACAAGCTGCGCGGCAGCCTTTCGGCCTCGGCGCTCGAGCGCGGCTATTTCGACTGGCACTTTGCCCAGCGGCGCATGGGAGTGCGCCCCTATAAGCAGAGCGCACGGCTGTATCTGGATTTTGACAGCGGGCCGCGCTACCGCTTCGGCGACGTCGTCGTCAGCGGCAGCCATATCGAGCCCGAACGGCTTGAGTCCATGCGCACCTTCGAACCCGGCAAGCCCTATCTGGCGCGCTCGATTGCCGAGTACAACCAGCGGCTGGCCGAGACCGGGTGGTTTGGCTCAGTGATGGTACGCCCAAGGCTTGACAGCGCCCGGGAACTTGCCATGGCGCCGTCGGACGGCTCGCAAAGCTGGTGGCACCGCGCCACCGCGACCCAGCCGCAGACCGCGTGGCTTGAGCGCGACGCCCTGGGCAGCGCCATGCGCGTGCATCGCCACAATAATACCCGGCTACCGGTGGACGTGGTGGTGACGCCCGCCGAGCGCCACCAGTTCGAGGTCGGCGTGGGTTACGCCACCGACGTAGGGCCGCGCACGCACTTCTCCTGGAACCAGCCCTGGGTCAACCGCTACGGCCACAGCCTCGACCACGACCTCTATCTTTCCGGCCCCGAGCAGCGCTTTTCCGGCACCTACAACGTACCCCTGGAGGATCCGCTGCGCGACAGCTACCGCCTGCAGTACGGGGTCAGAAACCTCGACGACGGCGATACCCACTCCCTGGAAAGCACGGTGGAGCTGGCCCGGCGCTGGAAGTTTGACAACGACTGGGTGCAGTCGGTCTACGTGCGCACCACCTACGAAGACTTTACCCAGGGCGGCGAGAGCGAAAAAGTCTGGATCTATTACCCCGGCATTCAGTGGTCGCGCACCCGCACCCGGGAGCAGCGCTTTCCCGTTTGGGGCGACCGCCAGCAGCTCTCGCTGGAGTATTCGGATACCGCCTGGGGCTCGGATGCGCAGTTCTTCCGCGCCACCGGCGATAGCGAGTGGATCCGCATGCTGGGCGAAAAAAACCGCTTTGTCGGCGGGGTGAGCGTAGGCGCTATCGAAACCGACGATTTCAGCAAGATTCCGCCGTCGCTGCGCTTTTTTGCCGGCGGCGACAACAGCGTGCGCGGCTATTCCTATGAAAGCCTGTCGCCGCGCAACGCCAAGGGCAAGCGCCGCGGCGGCCAGCAGATGTTCACCGCCAGCGCCGAGTACCAGCGTAACGTTACCGGCAACTGGTGGGGTGCTGCCTTCGTTGACACCGGCGATGCCTTTGACAGCTGGGGACCCGCCGATCTGAAAACCGGCGCCGGTCTGGGCGTGCGCTGGGTCTCGCCCGTGGGCCCCATCCGCTTCGACGTCGCCCACCCGTTTGACGATGATGACAGCGACTTTCGGATTCATTTCTCCATCGGACCGGAATTCTAGGAGGCGCGCGTGCCTGATACTCGACCCCCGTCGGCCGGGCGCCGCCGGATGAGCGGCCGGCAGCGCGCCGGTCAGACCGCCTGGGCGCTGGTGCGCCTGCTGTTCTGGCTGCCGCTATGGCTTGTGGCCCTGCTGCTGCTGGTTCTGGGGCTTGCCCTTGCGCCTTTCGGCACCGGCTTTCTGCTGTCCCAGGCGGAGAAACACGAGCTGATCCGCGTTGAGCACCACGAAGGCGGGCTGCTGGACGAATTTCGCCTGCAAGGCTTTGCCATGGACGCGCTCGGCGTGCATGCCCGGGTGGACGAGTTCGAGCTTGCCTGGGCCGACGACTGCCTGCTGTCGGGCCGGCTGTGCCTGGACATCCTGCGCGTGGTAGGCGCCGATATTCGCCTGGATCCGTCAGAGAAGGAGGCTCCTGCGTCCGAGCCCGAGGACGACGCCCCGGCCGGGGAGATCATCCTGCCGTTTCCCGTGGAGCTGCGCCGGCTTGTGCTGGACGACGTCAGCGTCCAGCTGGGCAACGGCACCCGCCTTGGCTGGGCGCATTTTGACAGTGCCCTGACCGCCGAGGGCGGCCAGATCGAGGTGGCGCCGTCCAGGCTGCAAAAGCCGCGCCTGTACCTGCCGCCAAGCCCCGGGGTGCGCCTGACCCAAAGCGTGGACACGCCGCTTTATGCCGAAGGCATCGACGCCGCCATTGCGGTGCAAACGCTGCCCGAGGCGCCGACGGAAGCCGCCGATGCGTCTGTCCCTCTGGACGAAGCCCTCGCCGCGCGAAAGCCCCTGGAGCTGCCCGCGATCAGGCTGCCGGTCAACGTCAACCTTGAGCTACTCGAAGTCGAGGACTTCGTGGTCAGCGGCGTGACCGACTATACCGTCAACGAGCTGCGCCTGGGGTTCGAAGGCGACGGCGATCGGATCACCCTGACCCGGTTCAACCTGGTCACGCCGGACGCCAGCGCTCGGCTTGACGCCAACACCACCCTGAGCAATGCCTATCCGCTATCGGCCAGGCTTCACCTGGTGCTGTTTTTGCCCGAGCTCATGCCCGAGCTCAGCGGCGAAGAGCTGACGCTTGAGCTTTCCGGCGCGCTCGACGATCTGCACGCCGAGCTCAACGCCAGCGGTACGGTGAACGCGCGCCTTAGCGCCAGCGCCGATCTTCTGGCTCCGGCGATTCCGTTCGAGCTGCGCCTGCAAAGCGAAGCGCTGCAGTGGCCGCTGCCGCCTAGAGATGCCGCCGCGCTTGCCGAGAGCACGGCGGTGAATGCCGGGGCGGCGGTAGAAGCGGCGCCCGCACCCGCCCCCGAGCCGCCGGCAAAGGCGGAGGAAGACGTCCGCCCGTATCACCTGCGCGCGCTGGATCTCGCCGCCAGCGGCAGTCTGGAAGGCTATCGAGCGACGCTCAGCTTTCAGGCCGAAGGGCCAGAGGTGCCTAAAACCGACGTGGCGCTCGCCGGCAGCGGCGATATCACCCGCTTTGCCTGGGATTCACTCGACGTCGACACCGGTGACGGCCGGCTGAGCAGCCAGGGGCAGGTGGAGTGGCAGGCGCCGTTTCGCGTCGATGCCACGCTTGCGCTGGACGACTTTGATCCCCACCGCTTTGTCGACGCGCTGGAAGGCCGGCTGAGCGGCAACGCCGAGTTCAGCCTGCGCCAGCTCGACGACCAGTGGGCGGTTGACGTGCCGAGGCTGAACATCGACGGCACGCTCCAGGGCTATCCGCTGATGCTTGACGCCGCGCTCGAGGCCAACAGCAACCTGAACCTGAATATCCGCCGGCTCGACTTCGCCCAGGGCGACAACCGCCTGAACGCTCGCGGCCGGGTCAGCGAGAGCGATATCGACCTCGACGCCGATATCGACCTGCGCGAGCTGGACAGCATTTCCGCGGAGCTTGGCGGTACTCTGACCGGCGACATCACCGCCCGGGGGAGTTTCACCGCGCCCGAGGTCACCGCCAAGCTGAACGGCGACGCGCTGCGCTTTGCCGACAACACCCTGCGGCGGCTGCGCCTTGACGCCGACGTGCGCGGCATTGACGATCCCGCGCTCGACGTGGGGCTGGAGCTTGCCGGCGTTGATGCCGGCGGGCAGGCCCTCGAAAGCGTGATGCTCGACCTTGACGGCAAGCTGTCTCGGCACCGGCTCACGCTCGAGGCCCGGGGCGGAGCGGACAACGATACCCTGAGCCGGGCGCGACTGGCCTTGTCCGGCGGCCTTGATCAGGCGCGTAGCCGTTACCAGGGCACGCTCTCGACGCTGGAGGCCGATTCAAGCGCCGGGGACGTGCGCCTGGAATCGCCGGTGGATATCCGTTACGCCCTGAGCCGCGGCGAGCTTGAGCTCACGCCGTTCTGCCTGCGCCGGGAGCAGGGCGGCGTGGTGTGCTCACAAAAGCCGCTGACGGCCTCCGCGCAGCAGGGCGAAGCGTCGCTTTCCCTGCGCGAAGTGCCCATGGACGCCGCCGAGCCGTTTCTGCCCGAGGGCTGGCAGCTTGACGGCGATACCACCGCGGACTTGACCGCCTCGTGGTCGGCGGGCGGAGCCCGCTGGCAGGCCGACGGCCAGCTGGCAAGTCGGCTATCGATCACCGCGCTCAACGACTACGGCCAGCCGGTGGAGCTTCCGCAGCTCAGCCTGGACGCCGACCTGGACGCCGATACCGCCCGGGCGGGCGCCGATATTACGCTGTCGCTTGCCGAGGCCGGAGACGCCCGGCTGCAGGTGGCCGTGGACGATCCGCTGGGCGCCGGCACTCTCGACGGCGCGCTGACGATCAACGGGGTCACGCTGGAGCCGTATCGGCCGCTGGTGGTAGGGATGGACGAGCTTGCCGGGACGCTGCACGGCCAGGTCAACATCGGCGGCTCCACGCGGCAGCCCGATTTGCAGGGCGCGCTTGAGCTAACCGGCATCAACGCCTCCGGGCCGGATATCCCCGTCTCCGTGCCCGACGGCGAAGTGAACGTCTCGTTCAACGGCGAGCGCGGCAGCATCGACGGCTTCCTCAACGCCGAGCGCGGCCGGCTGGATATTGACGGCGACGCCGTATGGCCGAGCGGCGATGCCTGGCGGGTTAGCGTTAACCTCAACGCCGCCTCGCCGCTGCTGGTGACGCTGCCGGCGTTTGGCCGCCTGGAGGCCTCGCCGGATATCCGCATCCGCGCCACGCCCGAGCAGCTGCAGGTGCGCGGCGACGTCAGCGTGCCCTGGGCCCGGCTGGAAGTCGGCGAAATCCCCCGTTCGGCCACGGCCCCAAGCGCCGACGAAGTCATCATTACCGAGCGCGAGGACAAGGAAGCCGAGCGTGCAGCCCGGCAGCGTCGCCGCAACCCCGACGCGCCCAGCGCCGCCGACGAGCTGGAAAGCGCCGGTATGGCTATGGACGTGCACCTGACCGTTACCCTGGGCGGCGATATGGAGATCTCCGCCTACGGGCTGGAGTCCGGCCTTGCCGGTTCGCTGGAGGTGCGCCAGGACAGCGGCGGGCTGCAGCTCTTTGGCGACGTCAACCTGGAAGACGGCCGCTTCAAGGCGTTCGGCCAGGACCTGCTGATCCGCCGGGGTAAAATCTACTTCAGCGGCCCGCCGGGGCTGCCGTCGCTGGATTTCGAAGCGATTCGCAACCCCGAGGTGACCGAAGACGATGTGATCGCCGGGGTGCGGGTGACAGGGATTGCCGCCGAGCCCAATATCGCCATCTTCTCGGAGCCGGCCATGGACGAAACCCGGGCGCTGTCGTACCTGCTGCGCGGCCGCGCGCCGGATGCCTCCGGTGGCGGCCTGGACAGCGCCCTGACCACCGCGCTGATCGGCATGTCGCTTGGCCGCGCCGGCGGCGCGGTGGGCTCGGTGGGCGAAGCCTTCGGCATCGAGGATTTGACCCTTGATACCACCGGTGCCGGGGACGACAGCCAGGTGGCGGTTAGCGGTCAGCTGAGCGACAGGCTGCGGGTCAGCTATGGCGTGGGTATTTTCTCGCCCATTGCCGAGCTCACGCTGCGCTACACCCTGTGGCGGGATCTGTACCTGCAGGCGGTGTCCGGCACCAGCCAGGCGGTGGATCTGATCTACCAGTTCAGCCGCAAGGGCAATCCTCGGGTGCTTGAGGACGACAATTGAACATCGGCGCCCGAGCAGGAGTCAGACGTGAGAGTAAGCCTTTAGAAGACGGAGGAAAGACAGTATGACGCTATTTTCCGGCGCGCTTACCGGGCGCGAAACGCCGATCAGCACCAGCGAAACCCACGCCGTCAGCGGCGCGCCGCTGCACCCGCCGTTCCCCGAAGGGCACGGAGTCATCGTGGTGGGCATGGGTTGTTTCTGGGGCGTAGAGCAGCTTTTCTGGGAGCTGCCCGGGGTGTTCGTCACGGCGGCGGGCTATGCCGGGGGGCAGACGCCCAACCCGACCTACGAAGAAACCTGCACCGGACGCACCGGCCACGCCGAAACGGTGCAGGTGGTGTATGACCCCGCGGTCTTCGGTATCGGGACGCTGCTCAAAACGTTCTGGGAAAACCACGATCCGACCCAGGGCAACCGCCAGGGCAACGACATCGGCCCCCATTATCGCTCGCTCATTCTGACGACCACCGAGGCCCAGCGGGCCGCGGCCGAGCAGAGCGCCGCGGCGTTTCAGGCCTCCCTTGAGCAGGCGGGGCGCGGCGACGTAACCACCGAGATCCGCCCGCTGGAGTACTTTTACTACGCCGAGGGCTATCACCAGCAGTATCTGGCGAAAAACCCGGGCGGCTACTGCGGCCTGAAAGGCACCGGCGTCAGCTGCCCGGTGGCGTAGCGGGTAGCGGCCGGCTCAGTCGCTCGGCGCCAGGCGATCGATGCGGTAGAGGGTCTCTACCTGATCGAGCCCGGAGACGGTGCAGTTGAGGTTTTTCACTCGGCCGTCGCTGAGCCCGTAAACCCAGCCGTGAACCGCCACTTCCTCGCCGCGCTGCCAGGCGCGCTGGAGGATCTTGGTGCGGCACAGGCTGTTGACCTGGGCCTTGACGTTGAGCTCGCACATGCGATCCACCTGTTCGCTCATCGGCAGGTGGTCGAGGGAGTCGCGGTGGCGGTTATAAAGCTCGCGCACCGAGTGCAGCCAGTAATCCACCATGCCGCACTCGCCGCCCTCGATAGCGGCCTTGATGCCGCCGCAGCCGTAGTGGCCGACGATGAGGATGTGCTTGACGTTGAGCACGTCCACGGCGTACTGGACCACGGAAAGCGCGTTCATGTCGGTGTGGTTGAGCAGGTTGGCCACGTTGCGGTGGACAAACACTTCCCCCGGCGGCAGGGCGATGATCTGGTTGGCCGGTACGCGGCTGTCCGAACAGCCGATCCACATGTAATCGGGATTTTGCTGGCGGGACAGGCGGGCAAAGTAATCGGGGTCTTCCTCGCAGATGTGCTCGGCCCATTCGCGGTTGTTGTCCAGAAGGTGGTTCAACGAGTCTGGCATGAGAATCTCGGCTAATAGTCTCGGTAGGTAGCAAAAATGATAGAACGGCAGCAGAGGGCGGGCCTGGCGCCCGGAATACCCCGTGACGTTCCCGGCATACGCTGCTAGCGTAGCGGCAGCATAAACGCCGGTACGGTCGCTGGTGTCGACCAGCAGAAAGTATCGACAAGTGCCATCGCACAGGAGCATATAATGGCAGACGCAGCATCCTATGAGTATGATCTTTTTGTTATCGGCGCCGGCTCCGGCGGCGTGCGCGCCGCGCGCATGGCCGCGGCGGAAGGGGCGAGCGTAGGTATCGCCGAAGACCGCTACCTGGGCGGTACCTGTGTCAACGTTGGCTGCGTGCCCAAAAAACTGTATTCCTACGCCGCGAACTTCCACGACAGCTTCGACGATGCGGCGGGCTTTGGCTGGGAGCTCGATACGCCGGCGCGCTTTGATTGGCCCACCCTGCGGGAGAACAAGAAAGGCGAGATCAAGCGGCTGAACGGCATCTATCAGCGCCTGCTGGAAAACGCCGGCGTGGCCCTGTTCAACGCCCGGGCCACGGTAGTCGATGCGCATACGGTCATGCTGGTCAGCGATCAGGGCGAGCAGCGCGTGACCGCGGCGAAGATCCTCGTAGCGACCGGCGGCTGGCCCTGGGTGCCGGACTTCCCCGGCTGCGAATACGTCGTCGATTCCAATCAGGTCTTTGATCTGGACACCTTTCCCGAGCGCTTCCTGGTGCTGGGCGGGGGCTATATCGCCGTGGAGTTTGCCAGTATTTTCAGCGGGCTTGGCAGCGACACGCACCTGATCTACCGGCGGGATTTGTTTCTACGCGGTTTTGACCACGAAGTGCGCGAATTCACCCGGGACGAAATGCAGCGTAAGGACGTCCAGCTGCACTTCAACGTCAATATCGTTCAGATCGAGAAGGGCAGCGGCGGCTACCGCGTGACGCTCACCGACGGCGAGGTGCTCGAGGTAGACACGGTGCTTGCCGCCACCGGCCGCCACGCCAATATCGAGGGGCTGGGGCTCGATACCCTGGGCATTACCCCCGACGCCCAGGGCAAGGTGCCGGTCAACGAGCGGTTTGAAACCGCCGTGCCCTCGATTCTGGCCCTGGGCGACTTGATCGATACGCCGGAGCTTACGCCGGTGGCGCTGGCGGAGGCTATGCAGCTGGTGGATATTCACTTCAAGAGCGAAACGCCGCCGCCGCTGGACTACTCGACCATTCCCACGGCGGTATTCTGCCATCCCAATATCGCCACCGTGGGCCTTTCGGAAGAGGCGGCGCGAGACGCCAACGACAATATTCGCGTGTATTCCACGGATTTCAGGGCCATGAAGCACACGCTCTCGGGGAGCGGCGAGCGCACGCTGATGAAACTGGTGGTCGACGATGCCAGCGACGTGGTCGTCGGGGCCCACATGGTGGGCGAGGATGCCGGCGAGCTGATCCAGGGCATCGCCATCGCCGTGGGCGCCGGCCTGACCAAGGCCGACTTCGATCGCACCGTGGGCATTCATCCCACCAGCGCCGAAGAGTTTGTCACGCTGCGTACGCTGAGCCGTCGCTGAGACGGCAGGGCGATAAAACGTCGCGGCAAGCTATAAAATAAAATTATGGAAAAGGTCGTGGTGAATAATAGCGCTTTTGAACTCACCACAAGCGACTGTTATCATTGACTCGACATCGCAACAGCGAAGTAACTACATGAATAAACCAATACAGCCCTTTACGCCCTCCGCCGATCTTGTGAAGCCCACCGTTGCCGATGCCGTGGTGGGCCGGGCGGAAATGCCGCTGTTTATCCGCAAGCCCAACGCGGCAGACGGCTGGGGGATTTATGAGCTGATCAAGTCCTGCCCGCCGCTGGATGTTAACTCCGGCTATGCCTACCTTTTGCTTGCTACTCAATTTCGTGATACCTGTGCAGTAGCGACCAATGAAGAAGGTGAGGTAGTGGGCTTCGTTTCCGGTTACGTCAAGGATAACGCCCCGGACACGTTCTTTCTCTGGCAGGTTGCCGTTGGCGAAAAGGCCCGGGGAACGGGCTTGGCTCGCCGTCTGGTAGAGGCCATCATGACGCGTCCGGAGCTTGAAGACGTACATCACCTCGAAACCACTATCACCCCGGATAACATGGCATCCTGGGGGCTGTTCCGTCGCTTGGCAGCACGCTGGCAGACGCCGCTGAACAGTCGTGAATACTTTTCGACCGAGCAGTTGGGAGGCGAGCACGATCCGGAAAACCTTGTACGCATCGGTCCTTTCCAAACGGATGCCATTCAGACATGACCCCGTTCAACCTGTCGGGTCGGGCGCTTTTGGCCTGATCCCGGGGCGGTGGGGCTTGTCGGCAGTGGCAGCCGCTAACTCTGTTTTGCATAACTCGTTTTGCATAACCCGTTTTGCATCATCCTGTTTATTGTCCGGAACACGATCCAAAAAGGAGATCGCTCATGCAGACCCAGACGTTTGAACGCATGGAATCGAATGTTCGCACCTATTCACGCTCTTTCCCGGTGGTTTTCAGCAAGGCCCAGGGCGCACGCCTGACCGATGAAAACGGCCGCGAATACATCGACTTTCTGGCCGGGGCAGGCACGCTCAACTACGGCCACAACAACCCGGACCTGAAAAAGGCGCTGGTGGACTATCTAGCCACCGACGGCGTCGTGCACGGCCTCGATATGTGGACGTCGGCCAAGCGCGACTACTTTGAAGCCCTCGAGGAGCTGATCCTCAAGCCGCGCAATCTGGACTACAAGATCCAGCTGCCGGGGCCCACCGGCACCAACGCGACGGAAGCGGCCATTCGTCTGGCGCGCAAGGTCAAGCAGCGTCACAACATTGTGGCGTTCACCAACGGCTTCCACGGCGTCACCATGGGCGCGCTGGCTCCCACGGGTAACCGCAAATTCCGCGAAAATACCGGCGGCGTACCCACGGTAGGCGGAAGCTTCGTGCCGTACGACGGCTACATGGGCGACGCCATCGACACGCTGGACTACTTTGAGAAGCTGCTCGGCGACAAGTCCGGCGGCCTCGACCTGCCGGCGGCGGCCATTGTCGAGACCGTACAGGGCGAGGGCGGTATCAACGTTTCCGGCCTCGAGTGGCTCAAGCGCCTCGAAGGCATTTGCCACGATAATGACATCCTGCTGATCATCGACGACATCCAGGCCGGCTGCGGCCGTACCGGCAAGTTCTTCAGCTTTGAGCACGCAGGCGTAGTGCCCGACATGGTTCTCAACTCCAAGTCGCTGTCAGGCTTTGGCCTGCCGTTCTCCCACGTTCTCATGCGCCCGGAGCTCGACCAGTGGGAGCCCGGCCAGTACAACGGTACCTTCCGCGGCTTCAACCTGGCCATGATCACCGCAGCGGCGGCGATCAAGCAGTACTGGTCCGACGACACCCTGGAAAAGGACGTGCAGCGCAAGGGCAAGATCGTCGAAGAGCGCTTCCAGAAGCTGGCCTCCCAGCTGACCGACGCCGGCATGCCGGCGAGCGAGCGCGGTCGTGGCCTGATGCGCGGTATCGACGTGGAGTCCGGTGACATTGCCGACAAGATCTCCGGCAAGGCGTTCGAGCACGGCTTGATCATCGAAACCAGCGGCCAGGATGGCGAAGTGGTCAAGTGCCTGTGCCCCCTGACCATTACCGACGAAGAGCTGGAGAAAGGCCTTTCCATCCTCGAAACCGCGGTGAAAGAGGTGATCGGCAGCTAACGCTGCTATTATTCATTTGCCTGTTAATTTTCACGAGGTGGCGATTAACAGCGCAATGACTTTCCAGGCACACCTAGTCTCAACATTCTGCCAGCGGCCCGGTAGCGGGCCGTTTTTTTTGGAGCTCATCTTATGATCGTTCGCAATCTTGAAGAAGCCCGCAAGACAGACCGCAAGGTAACCGCGGCAAACGGCAACTGGGACAGCACGCGCCTGTCGCTGGCCGACGACGGCGGTCACTGCTCGTTTCATATCACGCGCATTTTCGAGGGCACCGAAACCCATATCCACTACAAGCATCACTTCGAGGCCGTGTACTGCATGGAAGGCGAAGGCGAGGTGGAAACCCTGGCCGACGGCAAGATCTGGCCGATCAAGCCGGGCGATATCTATATCCTCGACCAGCACGACGAGCACCTGCTGCGCGCTTCCAAGACCATGCACCTGGCCTGTGTGTTCACACCGGGGCTGACGGGCAACGAGAATCACCGCGAAGACGGCTCTTACGCGCCGGCCGGCGAATAATTATCGCCAACGCTGCCTGACGGTAGGCGCCGGCCGTTGTCTGCCGGCAACCGAAAGCCTCGCTTCGGCGGGGCTTTCGTGTATCCGATATTAGAAGACGGCGCGCTTGGTCATGGCATGGTAGGTGCCATAAGTTCGCATAATATATATTATGTTAAATACTGCACCATAAGTCCGCGGAGTGACCGCGCTGCAGTGTCTTTCATACGTCCCCAGGCTTCTCGCCCATACCGCTTAAACCAGATCTCGCGGGATCTGTTCATCCCAGATCTTGGAAAAGATACGATTCTCCCCTTCGTAGGCGTCCAGCGTCGCATGCAGATGAAAATTTTCGGCGTCGGCCGTCATCAGTGTGCGTGTCACGGTCCGCACTTTCCAGTCGCCACGCTGGAAGGTGCGCTGCCATTCGGTCCAGCCGCTCAGGCTGTCGTAGTGGTCATAGGAATAGCGATAGCGCTCGACTACCTGGGCGGCGACGGTGAGGTCGATATCGTCCAGGCGATAGCTGCCCTCATCGTTGATGACCTCGAGAAAGTTATTGTCGCTGGCCAGGTCGCGAATCACTCGCCATTCTTCCTGGCTTGGCCGGGTGAGAGTCCGCGCTAGCGGCGGCGCCCCTTCGGGTTCGCCGAAGGCGTGCAGTGATGCCTCCTCACTGGGCTGCGGTTGGCGACAAGGGAGCCGCAAATAGCTGGCAGCGGGGTTGATCGTCAGCTTGACCGGCTTCGGTGACGGCCAGGCCAGGGGCCAGTAACTGGTGGATAGCGACAGACGAATGGCATGCCCCGCGGCAAACTGCTGGGCGATGTGCTTGAGTTTGATGCGTACGCGGTAGCGCTTGCCCGGCGTCAGCGGTTCGGGAAACTCATCGCTGTCACGATGTGTCAGGTTAAGCAGTCCGTAGGAGACCCGGGTTGCCTTGTCATCCATGGCGATATTGGATAGACGCAGCGCCACCATGGCGACCGGCTGATCGGCTTCGATATCGAGCTCGACCTCGGGCTGGCCGCAAATCTCGATGGCCTCTTTCAACCGTAACGTCTGGAAAATAAGCGAACCGCCGTCCTCGTCACGCTGGTCATGGGGCAGATCCGGCGGCGCATTGTAGGAGCACCACTTGCCGGCATACAGGCCCACGGAGAGCGGCGAGCTAATCGCTAACAGCGCTTCATCGGCGGGTGCCAGGGGCGGCGAGTCAGGCGACTCGGGCTCGAGACCATGGCCATCGGTCAGGCGCAGCGTGTGCGTCGCGATACGCGGCGATGGCCAGGTCGGCTCGCTCACCCAGCGACCCGGGCGCGTGTCGTAGCGTGCCGAGGGCGGCACCGAGTCCTGCATCCAGACCCGCAGCATCGGCTCGTCCATGATGCCGGTCTCCTCGCCCTTCAGCCACTTGTCCCACCAGCGCAATGACTCCTGTAAAAAACCGATAGCCGGCCCGGGCACGCCCAGGTGCGGGTACTTGTGCGCCCAGGGACCCACCAGCCCCTTGCGCGGCACGTCAAGCCCGGCGAGCAGATGAAATACGGCGTTGCAGTAACCATCGGCCCATCCGCTGATGGCATACACCGGGCACTGAATGCGCGAGAAGTCCTCGCACACTGAACCATGCTTCCAGTACGCGTCGCGGCGCTGATGCTCGAGCCATTTGATCAGCCACAAACCGCTGCCTTCGAGACGCTCGAGCCACATGTCGCGCCAGCGCTCGCCCACCAGCGCCGGGTCCGGCGGAGAGGCGTTGCCATCGAACATAGTCGACGCCCAGGACAGGTTGTCGCCGAGCAGGCAGCCGCCCATATGGTGAATGTCGTCAGCGTAACGATCATCCGTGGAACACAGGGTAATCACCGCTTTTAGCTCCGGCGGCTGCAGCGCGGCGATCTGCAAACCGTTGAAGCCTCCCCAGGAGATGCCCACCATGCCGACATTGCCGGTACACCAGGGTTGCTCGCCCAGCCAGCGCAGAATCTCGACGCCATCTTCTTGTTCTTGCGGCAAGTATTCGTCCGTCAGCACCCCATCCGACTCGCCGCTGCCGCGAAGGTCCACGCGCACCCCGGCATAGCCGTGGCCCGCCCAGTAAGGGTGCATCTGAGCATCGCGCAGCGCCGTGTGGTCGCGCTTGCTGTAAGGCAGGTATTCGAGAATCGCCGGCACCGGATGGCGTTCCGCATCCACCGGCCGCCAGATGCGTACGCCCAGACGGCAGCCATCCGCCAGGGTGATCCAGGTTTCTTCCTCTTGAATTTGGCGAGGAAAGTCGCTGACGATATGCATAAGCGGATGTCTCCCGGGTGCTGGTTTTCGGTGAAGCGTTTCTTGGTCAGTGTTGCGTAAAGCGCTTTTCCTGTTCCACGATGTCTGCGAACTCGAAGTGCAGCCGGTCGGCCAGGCGCCGATAGTTGTCCTCGAGCGTCTCGTCGCTATCTGCCCCCATCCAGATATAGGCCAGGGCAAAGCTGTAGCTATCCTGCTCCAGCACCGTGGAGAGTTGCACACCGACCTCGACCTGCAACGCGATAAGGGTCCCCGGGTATTCTTCCTGCAAGGCCGCGATTTCCGCCTCGCTGGGCACCCGGGTCACCACGGCATCGACGAAGAACACCCGGTAGAAGAATTTCCCTGCCACGGCGAACTCGCCATGGCGCGATGGCATATCGGGCAGTTTGCCCAAGACAAGGTCGACAGTAACCTGCTGGTTACTGATCCCATCGACCTTCTCAAACAGATCGCAGTGCGACTGGGAGATGCGGGCATTGATTTCCAGCAGCCAGATGCAGTTCTGCACCTCATCCCAGAAATACTCGATATTGAAGGCGGCATTGTCGTAGCCGATATGGGGCATGATGGTAGCGGTCAGCTCGCGCATCTTGTCCTGGATGGACGCCGGCAGGCGCGAGGGGTAGCGGTAACAGAAGAAGCTCAAGACTCGGGGATAGCGAATCGAATCGACGATGCCGTAGGGGACAACCTTGCCCTGGTAGACATAGCCCTCGACGGTACACTGCCAGCCCCCAATGATCTCCTCGGCCATGCAATGTCCGCCATCGACGTCGCGCACTGCCCGGGGTAGGTTGGCCTGGTCGAGCACATAGTTGAATGGCCCGGAAATCAGACCGATATTGTCGCGCAGGCGCTTCACCGCGGCGGTGAAGTCTTCGGGTTTGTCGATGCGAAAGCCCAGCCGCGAGCCGGAGGATTTGATCGGCTTGACGAAAAAGGGATAGCACAGCCCCTCCTCGCCGATATGCGACAGCGCCCTGTCATCGAAGGGATCGAAAGCGGTAAAGCGCGGGATGTAGTTGCCGATCACCTCGCGCTGGGCCAGGCGGCTCCAATACTTGTGCTCGCATTTGAGTAGGCTTTCGAGGCTGGTGGAGCGGGTCCCGAAGCGCTCGCATAAGAGCGGCAGCATGGTCGAGACAGGAAAATCCATATACCCCGCGATAGCATCGACGGACCCGTCAAATGACCGCAGCTGAGCCTCTGCCCGGTTGAGCATGTCCTCGATGGGGAAAAAATCCGTCTCGTAGACCTCCTCGGGTGCGATGACGCCGTGAAAGCGATAGTTCCTGGCGCCCCGCAGCTGCTCAAGGCGCTCACGGTTGAAGGTATTAAGCCCCACGACGAAGATGTTACGCTGTTCCATGGTCCCCCCCCTGACGCCCTTTTGCGTAAAGTGCTTGCCGTCAATGGCGAGACAAAACGGCATGTCTCCGCCGAATACCTCAGAAGCCGCTGTATATAAAGCGTAGACCCTTATTCAAGACGGGTGTAGTCGCTGAGCGAAACGATGTGCCCTCTGTCTGCACCGATGGACAACTCCACCGCATTGTCTTTATCATTCCCTTTCTCTACGGCTTCAGGATACGTTCACTATGCGTTACGGTTTTGTTGGGCTAGCGATGTTCTCGCTCGTGCTGGTCGGTTGTTCCATGACACCACACGAAACATCCTCGCCTGCTCCGCTGACCGAACCGGACTTCCGGATGCGCATGGGTGAGCTGGAAAGCCGTATTGCCCGCCAGTGCGATACCTCCGCCATGCGGCAGGATCAGCTTGACTCGCGCCAGGAAATGACCGCCGACGTGCGCGAGCTCGGCGGCCTTCTGCGCCGCCTGCGCGGCGACGTGGCGGCGCTGCAGGCCCGCCAGGAAAGCGAGCCTCAGGTAATCCGCAAGGCCTGCGAAGCCGACAGCCTGCTGAGCACCAAGACGCTGGTGGGCCGCAGCGAATGGGTCGGCCTGCCCAAGCTTGAGACGTATCTCAAGGCGCGCATTGATTCCGGCGCCAAGACGTCGTCGCTTTCAGTCCGGGAAATTACCGACTTTGAGCGCGACGGTGACGACTGGGTGCGCTTCAAGCTGTCGTTGAAAGACGATGACGAAGTGGTCGAAGCGCGCCGCGACGAGTGGGTCGAAGCGCCGGTTGAGCGCCGGGTGCGTATCATCCAGGCCACCGGCGAAGCCTCGCGTCCGGTGATTTCGCTGCTCATGACGCTGGGCCCAATCCGCCAGAAGGTGGAATTCACTCTCAACGACCGCTCCCACCTGGACTATCCGGTGCTGCTGGGACGACGGTTCCTGCTGGATATTGCACTGGTCGACGTCGCCCAGCGCTATGTCCACGAGCGCCCTTCCTATGAAACGCCCGACGACGATGACGACGTTGACGACGACGAGTAACGCCCGGCGCCCCTCCCTGCCGCCGCTTTTGCCCCATAAGGATTTTTTGCATGTCACGGCTACCGTTTTACCTGATCGTCGGGTTTTTGCTGATTGTCGGCATTGCCATGACGGCCCATCGCCATCTGCAGTTCGAGATCCCCTGGCTGCCCGGCGAGCAGCGCCAGGTCTGGGAAGTGGAAGCGGTGGTGACCTACAACGCCGACGACGGCCCGGTAGCGGTGAATTTCGCCCTGCCCTCGCAGCAGCAAGGATTTCGCGTGCTGACCGAAAACACGGCGTCTTCGGGCTACGGCCTGGCCTATGCCGCCGACGAGCAGGGCCGGCGCGCCGAGTGGACAACGCGCGATGCCGAGGGCGAGCAGCAGCTGTATTATTCGGTGCAGCTGCTGGTGGCGCCCGAGTCGAGAGCCAAGGGGCCGCCGCCGCCGGAGCTTTCGTCCGCCACTACCTGGGAGCGCCCTTACGATACCGCGGCAAGCCAGGTGATCGAGCGCGCCTGGGCGCGCAGCGCCGATAACGCCACCTTTGCCCGGGAGCTGATGCGTGACATCAGCGGCGAGCAGCAGGGAGAAAACGCCCGCCTGCTGCTGACCCAGTTCGACGCTACCGAGCTGATCGTGCGTCTTTTAAACCAGGCCGACGTCAAGGCACGGGTGGTCAGCGGGCTTGAACTCGAGGACGGACGCCGTCGGCAGACTCTGAGCAGTTGGATACAGGTCTATAGCGACGACGAAAAGCAATGGTGGCTGTTCAATCCGGTGACCGGCGAGCAGGGCAAGCCGGAGAACCTGCTGCTGTGGGAAATTGGCGGTCAGGCGGTGCTTGAACTGCAGGGCGGAAGCGATTCGCGCGTGACCTTCTCCATGCTGACCCACTCCCAGCCGGCCGCCGCCGCGGTGCGCAACCATCATTCCGACGACACCCTGCTGAACTTCTCGATTCACAGCTTGCCGCTGGGAGAGCAGGCGCTTTTTCAGACCATTCTGCTGTTACCCATTGGCGCGCTGGTGGTCGTATTCCTGCGCGTGCTGGTGGGTATCAAGACCTCGGGGACCTTCATGCCGGTGCTGATTGCCCTGGCCTTTATCCAGACGTCGCTGCTCACCGGCCTGCTGGGTTTTCTGCTGGTCGTCGCTGTGGGGCTGGTGATACGTAACTATTTATCATATTTGAATCTGTTGCTGGTCGCCCGAGTGTCGGCGGTGATTATTACCGTTATTGCGATCATTTCGATATTCTCGGTGATTGCCTACCGCATGGGGCTCAACGCCGGCCTGACCATTACCTTCTTCCCCATGATTATCCTTTCCTGGACCATCGAGCGGATGTCGATCCTCTGGGAGGAAGAAGGCCCCAAAGAGGTGCTGATTCAGGGCGGCGGCAGCCTGATGACCGCGGTAATCGTCTATCTGGCCATGAACAACCCCTTAGTGCGCCACATTACCTTTAACTTTCTGGGCGTACAGCTGATTCTGATGGCACTGATACTGCTGCTGGGTAACTACACCGGCTATCGGCTGCTCGAGCTGCGCCGCTTCAAGCCCATTACCGATGACGAGTCCGGGTTATGAGCTGGCTAAAGGACTGGACCCGCCCTTCGCGCCTGAAAGCGAAGGGCATTATCGGCATGAACCGGCGCAATATTTACTATATCGGCCGCTATAACGACCGCCGGCTGTATCCGCTGGTGGACGACAAGCTGCAGACCAAGTTGCTGGCCCAGACTTATCACATCACCACGCCGGCGCTGATCGGCACGGTGACCACGCAGTTTGGGATCAAGCGTATTGGTACCATGCTCAAGGGGCATCCGGGGTTTGTGATCAAGCCGGCCAAGGGCAGCGGCGGCAAGGGTATCCTGGTCGTGGACAAGTCCGACCACGACGGCTATTTCAAGCCCAGCGGGGCGGAGCTTTCGCTGACCGATATCGAACGGCACGTATCCAATATCCTCTCCGGGCTCTACTCCCTCGGTGGCTCACCGGACGTGGCCGTGGTCGAAACGCTGATCAACTTTGAAGATAGCCTGATGGCCTATACCTATGAAGGCGTGCCGGATATCCGCGTCATCGTGTTCAAGGGCTATCCGGTCATGGCGATGATGCGGCTTTCCACCGCCGCCTCGGACGGCAAGGCCAACCTGCACCAGGGCGCGGTTGGCGTGGGCATCGATATCGCCAGCGGCCACGCGCTGCGCGGCGTGCAGTTCGACCGCCCCTGCCAGCGCCATCCGGATACCGGGCAAGGCCTGGCGAGTCTGATTGTCCCCCAGTGGGATACTCTGCTCAATCTGGCGGCGAACTGCTACGAAATGACCGGCCTTGGCTACCTGGGGACCGATATGGTACTTGACCGCGAGCACGGGCCGATGCTTCTGGAGCTTAATGCCCGCCCCGGGCTTGCCATTCAGATGACCAACGGTGAAGGGCTGCGCCGCCGCCTCGACCTGGTCGAAAGCCAGCCCGACAACGTGCCATCTGCCGAGCGCGTGGCCTTCGCCCAGCGGCATTTTGCTCGGCGAAGCGAGCTTGTCGAGCCTGCCGAACTGATTGATGCGTAGCCGTTTTTTCCGCTGAGCCGCCTATGAATCAGCTACACACCCTGCTGCAGCAAGCCGATGCCCGCTGCCGGGCCCGCGGCGCGCGCTTTACTCCGATACGCCGGCGCGTGTTCGAGCTGATTGCGCGCAATAGCGGTGGCCTGAAAGCCTATGACCTGCTTGAGCAGCTGTCGGCCGAGCATGCCGCTGCGCGCCCGCCGACCGTTTATCGCGCGCTTGAATTCTTGATTCAGCAGGGGCTTGCCCACCGCATCGAGTCGCAAAATGCCTACGTGGCCTGCGCCTGCCCCGAGCATGCTCACGGGTTTCAGCTGTTGATCTGCCGGGCCTGCGGGCACGTGGAAGAAATCCACTTTGACGATATCAGCCGGCAGCTGGCACGCCGCGCCGGCCGCGAGGGGTTTCGGGTAGAGCACCAGACCATCGAGCTGATCGGGCTGTGCGCGCCCTGCCTGGCGTCACCCCGCCCCCCTGCGTCCCGCCCGGAGTGAGTCCACCATGTCAGACATTGCACGCGAGCCCATGAGCACGTTGTTCAAACGCCTGGAAAGCGCCCTCCCCGACGATACCCTGCCCGCCGCCGCTGACGTTTTGCGCGCGGTGCGCTTTAACGCCGACGGGCTGATTCCTGCCATCGCCCAGCAGCACGACAGCGGCGAGGTGCTGATGATGGCGTGGATGAACCGCGAGGCGCTGGAGGAAACCCTGCGCACCGGGCGCGTATGCTATTTCTCCCGCTCCCGGGGCAAGCTCTGGCGCAAGGGCGAGTCCTCCGGCCAGCAGCAGCGGCTCAGGGCCGCTTTCCTTGACTGCGACGGCGACACCCTGCTGGTGCAGGTCGAGCAAACCGGGGCCGCTTGCCACAGCGGCCGGCGCAGCTGTTTTTATCTTGACGTCACCGCGCAGCCGCAAATTACGCGCGCCCCGCTGGTCGACCCGGCACGCCTTTACGGGGGCAAGGCGTGATACGCCTGCTGCAACGCTGCCTGACGGCGGTATTGGTTGGGCTGGTGCGAGTGTATCAGTGGGTGATAAGCCCGGTGCTGGGGCCGCGCTGTCGTTTCTGGCCCAGCTGCAGCGCCTATACGGTAGAAGCACTGCAGGTGCACGGCCCGTTAAAAGGCGGCGCCATGGCGGTCAAACGTATGGGCCGCTGCCACCCGGGCAGCGATGGTGGGATTGACCCGGTACCCGGCGGCCCCAGCGAAACCCTCTGCCGGGAAGACCCCGAGCTTGACGATAATTTCCGCCCGCGTAACCCCGATGAGTAGCGCGCCTAGCCGGCACGGCGACGAAAGATCACGCTGAGGTTATTGGCCGGCATTTCCACGACGTCTGCAAGCACCAGGCCGTTGGCCGCCGCCTCCGCCTCGACGCTTTCCAGGTCACGTACGCCCCAGGCCGGATTCCGCGCCTGCAGATTCTGATCGAACGCCTCGTTGCTGGCCGCCGTATGCCGGCCGCCGCGCCGATAGGGGCCGTAAAGAAACAGCACGCCGCTATTCGTGAGGTGCTCGCCGGCCCGGCGCATCAGCGCCGACGTTACGTTCCAGGGCGAGATATGGATCAGGTTGAGGGCGACAACGGCGTCGAACGCGGTGCCCTGCCACTGTTCAGGCCAGCGGGCGGTGACGTCCAGCGCTACCGGCGCCAACAGGTTGGCGCCCCGCCCTTCTTGGCTCTCGTAACCGCGCCAGGCCGCAATGGAGGCAAGCGCTTCGTCGGCCGTGTCGCTTGGCTGCCACTGCCAGCCGGGCATGGCACGGGCAAAATAGACGCCGTGCTCGCCGCTGCCGCTGGCAAGCTCCAGCACCCGGGCCCGAGGCGGCAAATGCTCGCGCAGCACCGCCAGAATCGGGTCGCGGTTGCGCGCCGTAGAAGCACTTGTTAACCGCTTATCATCAGCTGCTGACATCTTCTGACTCGTTTATCATCATGGCAGGGGCTTCAAGGATGCCCTTCTTTAACCCAGTAGGTAAACTGACGCGATCCAACTGCAAGGAATGCCAAGACGTCATGGGCAAAACGCTTCCTCTCTACCTCCAGATTCAACAGCATCTGCTGGAGAAGATCCAGAGCGGCAACTGGGCAGCAGAGCACCAAATTCCTCCCGAAGAGCAGTTGGCACGCGATTTCGGCGTCAGCCGCATGACGGCTAACAAGGCCATTCATGATCTAGTCCAGCAGGGTTATCTGGTTCGTCAGGCGGGAGTCGGCACTTTTGTGACTGATCACAAGGCCGAGTCTTCGCTGGTCGAAGTACACAATATCGCCGACGAAGTGCGTAACCGCGGTCACGAATACAGCTGCGACGTGCTGATTGTCGAAGCGAAAAGCGCCGATGATGAGGTATCTCTGCGGCTGGGGGTGCGGCTGAGCACACGAGTGTTTCACACCCTGATTCTGCATTATGAAAACGGGATTCCCATTCAGCTTGAGGATCGCTATGTAAATCCGCGCCATGCGCCACGCTATCTGGAGACTGATTTTCACCAGCAGACCCCCAATGAAGTTCTGGTAGAAGCCTGTCCGATCACCGACGTGGAGCACGTAGTCGAGGCAATGCTGGTGGATCCGGAAACAGCTGCTCTGCTAGATATTGATGCCCAACAACCCTGTTTGCAGTTAATACGACGCACCTGGTCGGGTGAGCAGCTGATCAGCTATGCGCGCCTGACTCATCCCGGTGATCGTTACAAGCTACGCTCTTCATTGCATACTTCGTGAACCTTCGTAAGCATTGGACAGGTCCCGCCTGCGCTGCTAGCCGATGGCGTTTACTATCATGGCTGTCGGCACGGCCAGCAGCAGGCTGAGTGCCACCCTGATAAACCAGACGATGACGATACGGCCGACGCTGAGTGGAATACGCGTCGACACGATGCAGGGAATCGACGCCGAAAAGAACAGTACGCCCGACACCGAGATGACGCCGGCAGCAAAGCGCGCCACGAAGCCGGCATCGCCCATCAGCAGCGCGGGCAAAAACATTTCGGCAAGCCCGGCCGCCGACGCCTGGGCCAGCTGGCGTGCTTCCTCCAGACCCCAGATTGCGACGAACGGATAGAACAGCCAGCCCACCCAGTCGAAAAACGGCGTGTATTTGGCCACCAGCAGGCCGGCAAGCCCTACCGACATGATCGACGGCAGAATGCTGATGGCCATCAGCAGCCCTTCCTTGAAGTTCAGCGCCACGCTTGCTGAAAGCGTAGGTGCCTTGGCGGCCACCGGCTCACCGTCTTCGCTTGTGTCATCCATTGTTGCCAGCGGCGGCAGGCGCACTGTGATTGCCGTGACCGCGAAGGTAATGAGCAAGGTCAGCCAGAAATAAGTATTCCACACGCTCATCAGGTCGAGGGTTTTGGCGACAATAATCATGAAGGTCGCCGATACCGTCGAGAAACCGGTCGCGATGATCGCCGCTTCGCGGGCCGAGTAGTGTCCGGCAATGTAGACCCGATTGGTGATCAACAGGCCAATAGAGTAGCTGCCGACAAAGGAGGCGACCGCATCGATGGCGCTGCGCCCCGGGGTGCGCCAGATTGGCCGCATTACCGGCTGCACCAGAACGCCGATCAGCTCAAGCAGGCCAAAGCTGACCAGCAGCGCGAGAAAGACAGCGCCGATCGGTACGATCAGCCCTACCGGTATGACCAGCTTGTCAAACAGAAACGGCAACATGTCCGGGGTATGCAGAAAGTCCGGTCCCCAGCCTGTCAGCGCCATCCCGGCGACCGGGATGCCGATCAGTTTGAGTACGGTGAATACGCCGCTGGTCAGGCTTTCACGCCAAGTGCCGCTGAGCAACGGGTAAAACCCGCCGGCGATAATCATGGCCATGGCATACAGGCCGCTACCCTCGCCAAGCAGCGAACGCGCACCGGTAACCATATGATCCAGTGCAATGGTGGTATGCCCGCTGAGGGTTATCGGCACGAAGAAGATGAAAATACCCAGTAGGCTGGGCAGCAGCAGTTTGATAACGGTAATGCGCGAGTAGCGTCGTGGCTGTGAAGTGTCAGAGGGTGACATTGGCTGGCTCCGCAGTGAGCAGTACAGGGGCAGGTATAGATAACGGAAGCGGACTTCTCTCCCTGTTTGTATATACACAAAATAGCACTATCTCTGACCCTTTTGCGTCATCCATAAAGTTAGACTTTAGTCTATTTACGAATATTTTTAGTTCTCTAAAATTCGAAAAAAACCGTTAACATTCAACAACATAATAAAAATAATGCGCTGTCTTATCCACTTTTTTTACTAAAACCAGTATCCGATATTGGCATGCGCTGCGTAAGTCAGCTAGCTTGTATTGTATATACATAATCAAGCTAAATTCAGTAAACCAGAGGATGCTCAGCCATGGTCAGCAGTGATAGAAGTCGCCGCGTCTGGCGAGATGCCACCGTTTTTGATGGCGAGCGGACCCTTGAGGGCCTCCATGCCGTGATTGTCGAGGGCGATACCATTGCCGATGTGCTGCCCATGGCCAGCGCCGATACCGCCCTGCTCGATAACGGCGAGGATATGGGGTCAGGCGGTGTCATCACGCCGGGGCTGATTGACTGCCACACCCACCTGGTGTTTGGCGGCAAGCGTGCCGAGGAGTTCGAAGCACGCCTGGAGGGCGTGAGTTACGAAGAGATTGCACGCCGCGGCGGCGGCATTCTCAGCACCGTCAACGCGACCCGTCAGGCAAGTGAGGAAGAACTGGTGGCAAGCGCCCTGCCGCGCCTGGATGCGCTGATCGCCGACGGCGTCACCACGATAGAGATCAAGTCGGGCTACGGGTTGGACGTCGAGCACGAAATGAAAATGCTGCGCGCAGCGCGGCAGCTGGGTGAGCTGCGCCCGATACGCGTTGTCACCACCCTGCTCGGCGCCCACGCCCTGCCGCCGGAGTTCAAGGACAGCAGCGACGGCTATATCGATCTGGTATGCAACGAGATGATTCCGATGGCCGTCGCCGAAGGCCTGGCCGATGCGGTCGACGTGTTCTGCGAAAAAATCGCTTTCTCGGTGGCACAGTGCGAGCGCGTCTTCGAGGCCGCCAACGCCCATGGCCTGCCGATCAAGGCCCACGCGGAACAGCTTTCCAATCTCGGCGGCAGCGCCGCCGCCGCACGACACGGCGCGCTGTCGGCGGATCACATCGAATATCTCGACGAGGCCGGCATCGAGGCCATGCGCGTGGCCGGTACGCTCGCCGTCATCCTACCCGGCGCCTTTCATACTCTGTGCGAGACTCAAGCGCCGCCCATCGACGCCCTGCGCCGTGCCGGCGTACCAATGGCCGTCGCCACCGATGCCAACCCCGGCACCTCGCCGCTATTTCAAGCCACGCTGATGCTCAATCTGGCCTGTACGCTGTTTCGTATGACGCCAAGTGAGGCGCTAGCCGGCATGACCGCGCACGGCGGCCAGGCGTTGGGGCTTAACGATCTGGGCCGTATTGCTCCCGGAAAGCCGGCCGACCTGTGCCGCTGGAACATCGAAACGCCGGCCGAGCTGGCCTATGCCGTCCAGCCCGGCCGGTTGGCCCAGCGCCTCTATCGCGGGGAGCTGACAGAGGGGCTATCCAATGAGCGCTGAGATCGATATGAAAATCTGGCAGGGTCGCACCGACCCCGAGCCCAACAGCGAGCGCTGGCATCAGCGCGTCCAGCCGCTAACCGAGAACGCGGCAGCAGGCTGCGCTCTGCTTGGCTTTGCCAGCGACGCCGGTGTCGCGCGCAACCAGGGCCGCGTCGGCGCTGCCAAGGGCCCTGCCGCGCTCCGCCGCGCCCTGGCCCCCCAGGCCTGGCATCGTCAGGGGCCGGCCTATGACGCCGGCGATGTGATCTGCGACGGCGATGCCCTGGAGCAGGCCCAGCAGCAGCTTGGCGAGCGCCTTGCTTCACTGCTTGATGCCGGCCACCTGCCGGTGGTGCTGGGCGGCGGCCATGCGATTGCCTTTGGCAGCTGGCAGGGGCTGACGTGCCATCTGGAAAACCAGGGCAACGAGGCGCCCAAAGTCGGCATCATTAACCTGGATGCCCATTTCGATCTGCGCGACCCACAGCACGTGCGCTCCTCCGGCACGCCCTTTGCTCAAATTGCCGAGCAGTGCGAACAGCGCGGCTGGCCGTTTGACTATGCCTGCCTGGGCGTTAGCCGGGCCAGCAATACTCGGGCGCTGTTCGAGCGCGCCCGCGAGCTCAAGGTGCTGGTGCGCGAGGATCGTGAGTTTGTGCCCACGGCCATTGAGACGCTGATACAGGATATCGAACGCTTCATCGTCTCCTGCGACCACCTCTATCTGACCATCGATCTCGACGTTTTTCCGGCCTGCGAGGCGCCCGGCGTCAGTGCTCCTGCCGCCCGCGGGGTTTCGTTTGCTTTGCTTGAGCCGCTAATCGAAACAATCCGCGATAGCGGCAAGCTACGTCTGGCCGATTTGGCTGAGCTCAATCCCGATTACGACATCGATAACCGTACCGCCAAGCTGGCGGCGCGATTGGTCCATCTGCTGACACTGAACGGCTGATTTCACTACAGCGACTGACAACACAAGGAAACCGATAGATGAGCATCCAGGACAAGCGCCACGACCCCAGCCGCAAAATTGCCGCCCCTACCGGTACCGAGCTCAGCTGCAAGAGCTGGCTGACCGAGGCGCCCATGCGCATGCTGATGAACAACCTGCACCCGGATGTGGCCGAGCGCCCCGAAGACCTGGTGGTGTATGGCGGTATCGGCCGCGCCGCCCGGGACTGGGAGTGCTACGATAAGATCATCGAGACCCTGCAACGTTTGGAAGACAATCAAACTCTGTTGATCCAGTCCGGCAAGCCGGTGGGCGTGTTCGAGACCCACAAGGATGCCCCGCGGGTGCTGATCGCTAACTCCAACCTGGTACCGGCCTGGGCCAACTGGGAGCACTTCAACGAACTGGATCGCAAGGGGCTAATGATGTACGGCCAGATGACCGCCGGTTCGTGGATCTACATCGCCTCCCAGGGCATCGTCCAGGGCACCTACGAAACCTTCGTCGAGGCGGGCCGCCAGCACTATGATGGCGAGCTCAAGGGCCGCTGGATTCTCACCGCCGGCCTCGGCGGCATGGGCGGCGCGCAGCCGCTAGCAGCCAGCATGGCCGGCGCCTGCTCGCTGAACGTCGAGTGCCGGCAGTCGGGCATCGATTTTCGCCTGCGCACCCGCTATCTGGATGAGCAGGCCGAGGATCTCGACGACGCTCTCAAGCGCATCGAGAAATACACGCAGGAAGGCAAGGCCGTTTCCATCGGCCTGTGCGCCAACGCCGCCGATGTGCTGCCGGAGCTGGTCAAGCGCGACGTGCGCCCGGATATGGTCACCGACCAGACCAGCGCCCACGATCCGCTGCACGGCTATCTGCCCTCCGGCTGGACCTGGGACGACTATGTCGCGCGTGGCAAGACCGAACCCGAAGCGGTGGTCAAGGCCGCCAAGCAGTCCATGGCGGTGCATGTACGCGCCATGCTCGACTTTCAGAAAATGGGCGTGCCGACTTTCGACTACGGTAACAACATCCGTCAGATGGCTCAGGAAGAAGGCGTCGAGAACGCCTTCGACTTCCCGGGCTTCGTGCCGGCCTATATCCGCCCACTGTTCTGTCAGGGCGTCGGCCCCTTCCGCTGGGCGGCGCTATCCGGCGACCCGGAGGACATCTACAAGACCGATCAGAAGGTCAAGGAGCTGATTCCCGACGATCCGCACCTGCATAACTGGCTCGACATGGCCAAGGAGCGTATTTCTTTTCAGGGACTGCCGGCGCGTATCTGCTGGGTCGGTCTTAAGGATCGCGCGCGTCTCGGCCAGGCCTTCAACGAAATGGTCAAAAACGGCGAGCTCAAGGCCCCCGTCGTCATCGGCCGCGACCACCTGGACTCCGGCTCGGTAGCCAGTCCCAACCGCGAGACCGAGGCGATGCGAGACGGGACGGACGCGGTTTCTGACTGGCCGCTGCTCAACGCTCTGCTCAATGCCGCCGGCGGCGCCACCTGGGTGTCGCTGCACCACGGTGGCGGTGTGGGCATGGGCTACTCCCAGCACGCCGGTGTGGTGATTGTCTGCGACGGCACCGACGACGCCCATGCGCGACTCGGCCGAGTATTGCGCAACGACCCGGGCACCGGTGTCATGCGCCACGCCGATGCGGGCTACGACATCGCTATCGAGTCCGCCAAGGAGAACGGCCTCGACCTGCCGATGATCAACGCACAGGAGAACAAGTGATGAATCATCTGGAAATCACTCCCGGCAAGATGACTCTGGCGCAGATGCGCCAGATGTTCGAGGCGCCTGTCCGGGTTAGTCTGCCGGACAGCGCCAATGCAGCCATCCAGCGCAGCGTGGATCGTGTCAATCAAGTCGTGAAAGAAGGCCGCACGGTGTACGGCATCAACACCGGCTTCGGCCTGCTGGCCCAGACCCGCATCGCCGACGACGAGCTGGAGGATCTGCAGCGTTCGCTGGTGCTGTCCCATTCTACCGGCGTCGGTGCGCCCATCGATGATGCCCTGGTGCGGCTGATCATGGTGCTCAAGGTCAACGCCCTGGCGCGGGGTTTCTCGGGCATTCGCCGCGAGGTGCTGGACGCGCTGATTGCTTTGATCAATGCCGGAGTGTATCCGCGCATTCCACTCAAGGGCTCTGCCGGTGCTTCGGGTGACCTGGCGCCGCTGGCGCACATGAGCGCCCTGCTGTTGGGCGTAGGAGAGGCGCGCCATCAGGGAAAGTGGCTTCCCGCGGCCAAGGCGCTGGAAGTTGCAGGCCTGACACCGCTGCGCCTGGCGCCCAAGGAGGGACTGGCGCTGCTCAACGGCACCCAGGTATCTACCGCCTATGCCCTCAAGGGCCTGTTCGAAGCCGAGGACTTGTTCAGCGCCGCCACGGTGAGTGGCTCGCTGACCGTCGAGGCGACGCTGGGCTCGCGTGCCCCTTTTGACCCACGCATCCATGAGGCTCGCGGCCAGCGCGGCCAGATCGACGCTGCCGCGGCCTATCGCCACCTGCTCGGTGAGAGCAGCGAGTTCAGTGCTTCACATATCGACTGCGACCGGGTGCAGGACCCCTACTCGCTGCGCTGTCAGCCTCAGGTGATGGGTGCGGTACTAACACAGATTCGCCAGGTCGCCGAGGTGCTGGAAGTCGAGGCCAACGCGGTATCGGACAACCCGCTGGTGTTTGCTGTGGAAGGCGACATCATCTCTGCCGGCAACTTCCATGCTGAGCCGGTAGCCATGGCCGCCGACAACCTGGCGCTGGCCATCGCCGAAATCGGTGCGCTGGCCGAGCGGCGTATTTCCTTGATGATGGACAAGCACATGTCGCAGCTGCCGCCGTTCCTGGTAGAAAAAGGCGGCGTCAACTCCGGTTTCATGATCGCTCAGGTTACCGCTGCGACGCTGGCTAGCGAGAATAAGGCGCTGTCTCATCCTCACAGCGTTGATAGCCTGCCAACCTCGGCCAACCAGGAAGACCATGTTTCCATGGCGCCGGCCGCGGGCAAACGTCTATGGGAAATGGCCGACAACGTGCGTGGCATTGTGGCCGTCGAATGGCTGGCCGCCTGTCAGGGCCTCGACATGCGCCGCGGTCTATCTACCTCACCGAAGCTGGAGCAGGCTCGCCAAACGCTGCGCGAGCGCGTTACCCATTACGATCAGGATCGCTTCTTCGCTCCGGATATCGAAGCGGCCACCGAACTTTTGCTCAAACGCACCCTGAACGGTTTGATGCCTAACTCACTCTTGCCTAGTCGCTGAGGAAATACTAGTGCCCTTTTTCTTTTGATACCATGATGCCAGCCTTTTTACACTTTGCTATCTCGCTGGGTGCCTTTGGCTGGGTCGCGGCTGCCATGATCTAACAAAACAAAAAAGGCAGCACCAAAAATCGGATAAACTACAGAAACTCGTTAATCATATTATAGCCCGCGACCGAATCGTAAACGACACAATAAAATAGATCTGATAAAAGGGGCCAGTTATTATGCCGTTGCCACAAACTCTAAATCAGGAAGAAAGAAAAGACTTGCTTTTAAAGCGAAGAGCGATTCCTGGTATTCTTATGTTCAGCATGATTTATTTAATTGCATTTGCGATTGGTTACCATATAAATGCTGTAATTCTGACGATCGCATTGATGATCACGCTATGTTTATTGCAGGTGCCAGTTGCTATATCGCTGATCACAGCCGCCTTACTCGGTGGCTTACATAGCGGGATGGACATGACTAGCGCGATCGCCGCTTTCAACGATAACCTATTGATTGGCGCGCAGGTGGGACTCACCTATGTAATGATCGGTGCCTTTGCTGTCGCAGTTGCACGTAGCGGTCTACTGGATATACTCGCTCACAAAATTGCTTCACGACTTGATCTTAGAGAAGGTGCTACTAACAAGGGAGTGAAGTGGATTATCTTCTTGACCTTTATCACTGCCTCCGCAATGTCACAGAACCTGGTGCCCGTACATATCGCGTTTATTCCCATCCTGATCCCGCCGCTGCTAGGAGTGATGAATAGGCTCCAAGTCGATCGGCGTGCCGTGGCCTGTGTCCTTGCCTGCTCAATCAGTGCTAGTTACTTATTGCTACCTACCGGTTTCGGGGCGATCTATTTGAATGAAATTCTGTTGGCGAACGTTAATGACGTCGGTCAAGCCTATGACCTCACGGCGACAGCCAGCATGGTACCTAAAGCTATGTTCCTACCGGTGATGGGGATTTTAGTCGGTATGCTTGTCGCCGTTTTCTACACTTATCGAAAGCCAAGGGATTATCAGACCGTCCCACTGACAGACCTTCATGTGGAACAGTCACCGCAAACGCTAAAAATCACACAGCTCGTTACCACGCTTTTAGCGCTTGCGGTGGCCTTGATCTGTCAGCTGAAATTCGATTCTCTCATGGTAGGTGCCATGATAGGATTTATTATCCTCAGCTTCACTGGCATCTTCCGCTGGAATGAGCAGGACGATGTCTTCACCGAAGGACTTCGTATGATGGCCCAGATTGCTGTCATCATCACTATTGCCTCCGGCTTCTCCGGTGTGCTGAGCGCAACAGACGAGATTGCCCCATTGGTCTCCGCTACGGCCGACATGGTCGGTGGCAATATGGCGCTTGGCGCTGCGCTAATGTTGATTGTCGGCTTATTTATTACTATAGGGTTTGGTGACTCCTTTGCCAGCGTGCCTATTCTTGCACCAATTTATATACCATTGGCCATCACTCTGGGTTTTTCCCCAATGGCTACAATAGCTCTACTGGGGGCTGCCGCCGCGCTTGGCGATGCAGGCTCTCCTGCTTCCACCATCACGCTTGGCGCCACTGCAGGGCTCAATGCCGATGGGCAGCATAACCATATTAATGACAGCGTTATCCCTACTTTTTCTCATGCTAATTTTGGCATGCTACTATTTGCCTGGATAGCGGCAATGCTGCTATAAACCATTCGATTTAACGCTATAGGGTTGCATACTTTTGCCACAGCGCCACTATTCTTCAAATAAATGTTACGATTATTCATAATAGGTTAATGTCAATAAATTACTTCGCAAACATCCCAACGTATAGGGAGGTAAATTTAACGGGATATAGCAGGAATAAAATCATACCCAATAAAGGGTGTCAAAATAACCACTTCTGCCACTGCGCCAATAGCGTTATCTGATTGCTACCAACGATTATATACCGTTCCCAATACAACAAGAAATCGGAGAATTAAACCATGAACTCTATTGTCATAGCCGTGGTCATCATGATGGGCCTGAGCCTGTCGCGGGTGCCGGTCATCATGGCCCTTATTATCGCCACCTTTGTCGGCGGCATTGCCGCTGGGATGGATACCACGGAAATACTGTCCACCTTTGAAGGCGGTCTGGGGAATGGCGCCAACATCGCGCTCTCCTACGCGCTGCTGGGGGCGTTTGCAGTCGCCCATCGCGTTCCGGGATAACTCATTTGTTATCGGAAAAGATTATTCACCTCCTTGGCGCTAAAGATAGTGCCACCAATATGCTGTTTGCCCAGGTCGTGCTTTACGGCATGCTGCTGCTCTGTGCCAGCGTGGCCGAAACATTAATCCCTGTGCATATAGCCTTTATACCGATTCTGGTACCGCCGCTTCTGGAAGTGATGGACCGTCTGAAACTGGATCAGCGCGCTGCCGCCTGTGCGCTAACTTGCGGGCTGATCCTAGCCTATATGCTATTTCCGATAGGCTTCGGATCGGTATATCAGCGCAATGTTCTGGGCGAAAATATCAACCTGGCAGGAGAGGCGTCAGATTTCGCCATTTCGCTAAACTCTATCCCGCTGGCTATGCTCATTCCCTCAATTGGCATGTTTTTAGGTTTGGTAATAGCGGTCTTTATTACGTATCGCAAGCCTCGGGAGTACCAGACAAGGGCCATCGCCGACACTGACCAGAAACCCCAGAAGGTCGAGCTCAAAATGAGCCAGATCGGCCTCAGCCTGGTTGCCATTGTGGCCGCATTGGTGGCACAGCTCATGCTGGGTTCAATGCTGCTGGCGGGCCTGATCGGCTTTGCCATTTTGAGCCTTTCCGGTTTTTTCCGTTGGAATGAAGTCGATGACGTTTTCGTGATCGGCTTACGCATGATGGCGCTGATTGGCTTCATTATGGTCACCGCCCAGGGATTTGCAGCAGTGATGGTAGCAACGGGTGAAGTCTCCAGTCTGGTAGAAAGCTCAACTGCACTGATTGGCGATAACCAGGCTCTAGCAGCGATCGTAATGTTACTTGTCGGGCTATTGATTACCATGGGTATCGGATCGTCTTTTTCGACAGTGCCGATTATCGCTGTGATCTATGTACCGCTGTGTATTGCTTACGGTTTTTCGCCGCTAGCGACGGTCGCCTTGATCGGTACTGCGGGTGCTTTGGGCGATGCCGGCTCGCCAGCATCCGACTCTACTCTGGGGCCAACCGCCGGTCTCAATGCCGATGAGCAGCACGACCATATCTGGGATACCGTGGTGCCCACCTTCCTGCACTTCAATCTGCCCTTGCTGGCAGCGGGGTGGCTGGCCGCCATGGTGCTCTAGCAGTGGACAATATAAGCGGCCGAACCTGTTGCTCGGCCGCCTCAACTTGTGAGATGCCTTTTCATCAAACCGCCCCGACGCTCAAGCGTTGTCAGCTGGCAGCTTCTTTTTCCGCCACCTGAAAGATCCGCTGCAGCATGGCGTGAAGGCCGTTGCTGCGCGTGGGCGAAAGGTGCTTGTCCAGCCCCAGGTCGGCAAGAAAATGCGGCTCCGCCGCGCGGATTTCTGCCGGGCTGCGCTCGCTGTAAATGCGCAGCAGTACCGCAATCAGCCCCGACACAATGGCCGCATCCGAGGTGGCGTAAAAGGTGAGCTGGCCGTCCTGCTTTTCGTGGTTCATCCAGACGTTGGACTGGCAGCCCTTGATCTTGTACTCCTCGATTTTCCACGTCTCGGGGAAAGCCGGCAGCTGTTTGCCCATGTCAATAATGTACTGGTAGCGGTCCATCCAGTTGTCAAACAACTCGAACTCTTCGACGAGCTCTTGCTGAGCTTCTTCGGCGCTCATGGCGAGTCCTTTTTCGTCAGGTGAATATATCGGCATTATAACGCGTTAACGCACCGGTGAAACGCCGGGAGCGCCTTCATCCGGTGCCGGCGTCAGGCGGTGGCGCTGCTGCTCGGCGTGCCAGCGCGCATCCTCGGTGTGCAGATAGCGCGAGGTGGTGTCCAGCCGGGAGTGGCGGGCGCTTTCGGCGAGATAGTGCAGCCCGATACCGGCCTGAGCCTGGTGGGTGATGGACGTATGGCGTAGCCAGTGCGGCGTCGCCCGGCGCAGGGTTTCCACCGTCGCGGCCGAGCCGCCCTCGTTTGCCAGCGCCTCGGTACCCTGGGTAAACGCCCGGCGGATCAGTCGGTATAGCTGGTTATCGCCAACGGCACGCTGGCCGTCCAGCGCGCGGATCAGCGGCGTGTCTTCGGCGTGCGCCGGCAGCGCTGAAAGCCCCAGCGCGCCGCGCCACTGCTTGAGGCAAGCAATAAAGTCGTCCGGCACCGGCACCTCGGCAAGCTTGCCGCCCTTTCCTACCACTCGCCACCAGAGGCGCCCTTCCCGGGTAAAAAAATCTTCCATCCGCGCCGCCGCCATTTCGGCAATGCGGGGGGCCAGCAGATAGGCAAAGCCAAAGACAAAGCGCAGCCGTTCGTGTTCAAAGCGCGCCCGCGGCGCAGCGTCGGCCGCCGGCGGCCGGCTCAGCCACTGCCAGAACCAGTCCCACAACTCCTTTTCCAGATAGCGCTCGATGCGCCCGCCCTGATTGTTCAGCCGGCGGGATTTATCGCGCATCAGCCGGAACGGGTTATGTGCCACCCAGCCGGCTTCAACCAGCCAGCCGTAAAGCCCCTGCAAAATTACCAGCGCCTGGCGACGGCTGGCGGGAGATAGCGCGCCGCGAAACGGCCGCCAGTCAGGATGCCCTTCGGGCCGCGTAGCCCCTCTCCAGCTCGCCGGCGGGTCGGCCAAAAACGCCTCGAAGCGGCGCAGCGCTTCGCGGTCAACGTCTCCAAGGCCAGTGCCCTTCTCGTCAAGCCACAGCAGCAGGCGCCGGGCTTCCCGCCGGTAGGCCCGCCAAGTCTGCGGCGTGTCCCGGTATTCCGCGAGCCACTGGGCCACGGCCTCGGCGTCGTTTGAGGCGCGAATCAGCGGGCCGCCGCTGCCCTCTTGTTTGCCTACCCGTTTACTTTTCTGCGCCGGCGCCAATACGGCCGGCGGCGCTGAAGGGTCGATGAAGCGATCGCTGGAGAGCGCATTATCCAGCTTGGTGCGCGTATCCGTCATGGCGGCGGCTGGCCCTTAGTGAAAGGTGGAAGGCTCAGTCTGGCGCTACGCGTTTAAAAATTCAAGATAAGGCGGGTAATCTTGAATTTATTGCTCAAAATGTAAATAAAATTACGTAATATGTATTATGTAATAATTGCTTTTTGCCGGCGCGAGATCGACAATGGGCTTCGTAAATAGATGGCCTTTTAACAGCAGCGCCACGGCCAACGACAACCAGGGAGGGCGAGAGATGGCACGCACCGGTATCCAGTACGCCGACGTGCGCCGGGCGATTGATGAGCTGATCGCCCGGGGCGATAACCCGAGCGTGCAGCGCATTCGCGAGGTGCTCGGCACCGGCAGCTTCACTACCATCAGCGAGCACTTCCGCTACTGGCGCGATGAGCGTGAGAAAAACCGCGACGCGCCTCCACCCCGGGAGATTCCCGAAGCCGTTGTGACGCTGGCAACGGACATGTGGCGCCAGGCACAGGACGTCGCCAACGAGGGCCTGGCCCACTATCGAGAGGAAGCCAATCGCGAAGTGGAGGCGGCTCGTGATGAGGCACAGAAGGCCCGGCAGGAAGCCGACAACGCGGCCCAGCGGGAAAGCGCCCTGGCCGAGCACCTTCGCCACCGCGAAGCACACATTGAAGGGCTGGGCACACAGCTCGCCGAAAGCCGCGCGCAGCAGAAGCAGCTGCAGTCGCGCAGCGACAGCGCAGAGCAGGCGTGCCGGGCGCTGAGAGAAGAAAGCGCCGAACAGGAAGCAAAGCTTGAGCAGCAGGCCCGGGCGCATAGCGATGAGGCCAGGCAGCAGCGCGAGGCGTTCGACCGCCAGCTCGCCGAGGAGCAGCAGCGCAACGAGGCGACCGAAGGCAAGCTGCTTGCCCTGCTGGATGGCGTACGCCAGGAACGCGCCGACGACGACAAGGCGCATCAAAAGCGTGTGCGGCAGCTTGAGGTCCGTCTGGAAAAGGCCGGTGAGGAGAACGACCGAGTGGGCAGGGAGTTAAAGGCAGTTCGGGAAGCCGAAACCCAGTGGCAGCATAGCCATGGGCAGCTGGAAGAGGCACTCCAGGGCCAGCAACAAGCCGCAGAAGAGGCCCACCGCGAGCGGGAGCGCCTGCAAGAGCGGCTGAACCAAGCGGAGCGCGCCCTGGAGCAGGAGCGCGAGCGCTACCGACACGAATGCGATTGGCAGGCGTCGCTGAGCCAGCGCCTCCAGGCGCTGCAAGAGCAGGTGGCTACCCTGCCCGCCGTCGTGCCCGACGAGTCTGATGCAAAGAAACGATAAGCGCTTTATGCAAAAAGCCCCGCTGAAAAGCGGGGCTTGGAGCTAAGCATATCGAGACTAAGCTTACTGGGGCTAAGCTTAATGGGGCTAAGCTTAGTGGGACTCAGCCTACCGAGCTAGCGCTCGATATGGCCAGGCCTCAAGTTAGTAGTAAGCGTTGGTGGTATCGGAGTGGTCGGTGACGTCGCGGATACCGCCCATTTCGGGAATGCGCTCAAGCAGGGTGCGCTCGACGCCGTGTTTGAGCGTGATGTCCACGGCCGCACACCCCTGACAGCCGCCGCCGAAGGACAGCACGGCCACGTTGTCGTCGGTCAGCTCGACCAGGCGAACCTCGCCGCCGTGGGCGGCAAGCCCCGGGTTGATCTCGCTGTAGAGCACGTAGTTGACGCGGTCTGCCAGGGGGCTGTCGGCGTTGACCTTGGGCATCTTGGCGTTGGGCGCCTTGATGGTCAGCTGGCCACCCATGCGGTCGGCGTTGAAGTCGACCACCGCCTCTTCCAGAAAGTTGACGCTGTTCTTTTCCAGAAACACGCGGAGCTTTTCCAGCTCCAGCGCCACGTCGTCGGGCTCTTCTTCGCCCGGGCGGCAGTAGGCCAGGCAGGTCTCGGCGTAGGGCGTGCCTGGCTGGGTAATGAAGATGCGCACGGCGATGCCTTCGACGTTCTGCTTTTCCAGCAGTTCGGCGAGGTACTCCTGGGCGCTCGGCGTAATCTCGATGCCCTGCTTGGCTTCTTCAGCGACGTCCTGCCGAGTCTGCGAATCTTGTACTTCAGCGGTCGTGGTCATGGGACTTGTCTCCTACGGTGGCAGCGTACTGCGCACGGCGAACAATATTCGCCTCAATGATAAGCAAAACCGGGCGCCGACACAATCCTGAGTGTTTTACTCGGCTTTGACGGCAAGCTGCGCGCAAGAGGATACTTTGGTATCATACGCGCCCGCCCGTCGTGCCCGCTCACCTGCCGATGGCGCAACAAGACAACCTGTTTTCTTTACGGTGACGCTGGAGATTTCCCTTCGCTATGGCTGCTAGTGCTTTGACTGCGACCCTTGAAGAGCGCCTTGCTCAACGCATCCTGATTCTTGACGGCGGCATGGGCACCATGCTGCAAAACGCGCAGCTAAGCGAGGCGGAGTTTCGCGGCGAACGCTTCAGCGACTGGCCGAGCGATCTAAAGGGCAACAACGACCTGCTGGTGTTGACCTGTCCGGACGTCGTGACGCGCATCCATCGCGACTACCTTGAAGCCGGCGCCGACATCATCGAGACCAACACCTTCAACAGCACCCGGCTCTCCCAGTCCGACTACGGCATGGAAGACCTGGTTAGCGAGATCAACTTCGAGGCGGCCCGCCTGGCCCGGAGCGCGTGCGACGCCGTGGCCAGTGAGACCGGCACGCCGCGCTACGTCGCCGGGGTGCTCGGCCCCACGTCGCGCACCGCCTCGCTCTCCCCGGACGTCAACGATCCGTCCAAGCGCAACGTCACCTTTGACTCGCTGCGCGAAAACTATCTGGAGGCCGCCACGGCGCTGGTCGAGGGCGGCGCCGACCTGATTCTGATCGAGACGATTTTCGACACGCTCAACGCCAAGGCGGCCATCTACGCGCTGGAGGAAATGTTCGAGGCCCGGGGCGAGCGCACCCCGGTGATGATCTCGGGCACCATTACCGACGCTTCCGGGCGCACCCTCTCCGGCCAGACCACCGAGGCGTTCTGGAACTCCGTGCGCCACGCCAACCCGTTTTCCGTCGGCCTCAACTGCGCCCTGGGGGCCAGCGAGCTGCGCCCCTACCTGGCCGAGCTTGCCGACAAGGCCGATACCTTCGTCTCCGCCCACCCCAACGCCGGGCTTCCCAACGAGTTTGGCGAATACGACCAGTCCGCAGAGGAAATGTCGTCGATCGTCGCCGAGTTTGCCCAGAGCGGGCTGGTCAACATCATCGGCGGCTGCTGCGGCTCAGCGCCCGAACACATCCGCATGATTGCCGAGGCCGTGGCCGACATGCCGCCGCGCGAGATCCCCAAGCGCCCCGCTGCCTGCCGCCTGTCGGGCCTCGAGCCGTTCAACATCGCCGCCGACTCGCTGTTCGTCAACGTCGGCGAGCGCACCAACGTCACCGGCTCCGCGCGCTTCAAGCGGCTGATCAAGGAAGAGGACTACACCACCGCCCTGGAGGTGGCCCTTGAGCAGGTCGAAAACGGCGCTCAGGTCATCGACATCAACATGGACGAAGGGATGCTCGAATCCCAGGATGCCATGGTGCGCTTTCTCAACCTGATCGCCGGCGAGCCCGACATTGCCCGGGTGCCGATCATGATCGACTCGTCCAAATGGGAAATCATCGAAGCGGGTCTTGCGTGCATTCAGGGCAAAGCGATTGTTAACTCCATCTCGCTCAAGGAAGGCGAAGCGGACTTTCGCGAGCAGGCCACCAAGTGCCGGCGCTTTGGCGCGGCGGTTGTCATCATGGCCTTCGATGAAGACGGCCAGGCGGATACCTTCGCCCGCAAGACCGAGATTTGCGCGCGGGCCTATCGCCTGCTGGTCGACGACATCGGCTTCCCTGCCGAAGACATCATCTTCGACCCCAACATCTTCGCCATCGCCACCGGCATCGAAGAGCACAACAACTACGGCGTGGACTTCATCCAGGCCACGGAGTGGATCCGCGACAACCTGCCCCACGCCATGGTCTCCGGCGGGGTGTCCAACGTGTCGTTCTCGTTTCGCGGCAACAACGCCGTGCGCGAGGCCATTCACTCGGTATTTCTCTACCACGCGGTGCGCGCGGGTCTGACCATGGGTATCGTCAACGCCGGCCAGCTGGGCGTGTACGACGATTTGGACGCCGAGCTCCGCGACGCCGTGGAAGACGTGGTCCTCAATCGCCGCGAGGATGCCACCGAGCGCCTGCTGGATCTTGCCGAAAGCTATAAGAACGCAGCCGCTGGCGGCCCCAAAAAGGAAGACCTCGAGTGGCGCGAGTACGACGTCGCCAAGCGCATCGAGCACGCGCTGGTCAAGGGCATTACCAGCCATATCGTCGACGATACCGAAGAGGCCCGCCAGCAGTTCGACCGCCCCATCGAGGTTATCGAAGGCCCGCTGATGGACGGCATGAACGTGGTCGGCGATCTGTTCGGCGCGGGCAAGATGTTTCTGCCCCAGGTGGTCAAGTCCGCCCGGGTGATGAAGCAGGCCGTAGGCCATCTGCTGCCCTACATCGAGGCGGAAAAGGACGAGAACACCCAGTCCAAGGGCAAGATCGTGATGGCCACGGTGAAAGGCGACGTTCACGATATCGGCAAGAACATCGTCGGCGTGGTGCTGCAGTGCAACAACTACGAGGTGATTGATCTTGGCGTGATGGTCCCGGCGGCGAAGATCTTGCAAACCGCCATCGACGAAAACGCCGACATGATCGGACTGTCCGGGCTGATCACGCCGTCCCTGGACGAGATGGTCAGCGTGGCCAAGGAAATGCAGCGCCAGGAGTTTGATCTGCCGCTGCTCATCGGCGGCGCCACCACGTCCAAGGCGCACACGGCGGTGAAAGTCGACCCGCAGTATCAGAACCCGGTGATTTACGTCACCGACGCCTCCCGGGCGGTGGGCGTGGCCAGCCGCCTGCTGGCCGACAACCTGAAAGAGGCCTACGTCGCCGAAATCAGCGCCGACTACGACAAGGTGCGCGAGCGCAACGCCAAGCGCCGCCCCAAGGCCGCCGATCTCACCTACGAGCAGGCGCGCAAGCGTCGCTTTCGCACCGACTGGGACGCCTATACCCCGCCGGCCCCCCACACCCAGGGCGTGATTGCCTTCGACGATTACGACCTGGAAGCGATTGTCGACTTCATCGACTGGACGCCGTTTTTCATGAGCTGGCAGCTCACCGGCAAGTATCCGAAGATTCTGGATGACGAGGTCGTCGGCGAAGCGGCGCGCAGTTTGTTTGACGATGCCCAGGCCATGCTCAAAAAGATGGTCGACGAAAAGCGCATTCGGGCGCGCGGCGTTATCGGCCTGTGGCCGGCCAACAGCGTGGATGACGACGAGATCGAAATCTATCGCGACGAATCCCGCGGCGACGTGGTCGAGCGGCTTTTTCATATCCGCCAGCAAACCACCAAGGGGCGCGACGGCCTGTGCTATAGCCTGGCCGACTTTGTCGCCCCGAAAGATACCGGCAACCCCGACTGGATCGGCGGCTTTGCCGTAACCACCGGCCACGGCGTGGAAGAACTCGGTCAGAGCTACAAGGACGCCGGCGACGACTACAACGCCATTATGGTGCAGGCGCTTACCGACCGCATGGCCGAAGCCTTTGCCGAGCTGCTCCACGAGCGCGTGCGCCGGGAGTACTGGGGCTATGTGCCGGAAGAGACCCTGGATAACACCGCGCTGATCGCCGAAAAATACCAGGGGATTCGCCCGGCGCCGGGCTACCCCGCCTGCCCGGATCACACCGAGAAAATCAAGCTGTTCGAGCTGTTGAATGCCACGCAGCACACCGGCCTTGAGCTAACCGAGAACTTCGCCATGTGGCCCGCGGCGGCCGTGGCCGGTTGGTATTTTTCCCACCCGCAGTCGAAGTATTTTGCCACCGGCAAGATCACCCGAGACCAGGTCGAAGTGCTGGCCGCGCGTAAAAATCGCCCCCTGGACGACATGGAGCGCTGGCTGGCGCCGGTGCTCTCCTACGACCCGGAATAAGCGGTGACGCTTCTGCCCCCGCGCCGGCGCCGGGTCATGCGCCTGGCGCTGCCGGTGATGCTGGGCATGCTGTCGCAAAGCGTGCTCAACCTGATCGACGCGGCCATGGTCGGCTCGCTCGGCGAGGTGGCGCTGGCCGGTGTGGGCGTCGGCGGCTACGCCATGTTCATGATGACCGCGCTGGTATTCGGGCTGTCGTCCGCGGTGCAGTCGCAAACCGCCCGGCGGCTCGGTGAAGAGGCCGCCGCCCCGGCCGGGCCGCTCAACGGCGGGCTGATGTTGGCGATCCTCATCGCCGCCCCCATCAGCCTGCTGGCCTGGTGGCAGGCGCCCGCGCTGATCGGGCTGATTACCCCGGCGCCCGACGTTCAGGCGGTGGGGGCTAGCTACTTTCGCTGGCGCGTCGCCGCCCTGCTGGCGGTGGCCATGACCCTGTGCCTGCGCGGCTACTGGAACGGCCGCCAGCAAACCGGCATGTATCTGCGCATCATTCTTTGCGTCCACGCCTTTAACGTGCTGGCAAGCCTGGGGCTGATCTTTGGCCTGGCGGGCCTTCCCGCCATGGGCGCAGAGGGCGCCGGGGCCGGCTCGGCGCTGTCGCTGTGCCTGGGGCTGGTGCTTTGGGTCGGAGTGAGTCTCAAGGGCGCGCGGGCGCACGGGTTTCTCACCCGCCTGCCGACGCCGCGCGCCGTCGGACGCCTGGCCGCGCTGGTCTGGCCGCACTCGCTGCAGCAGCTGTGCTTTGCCGCCGGCTACGCGGTGCTGTTCTGGATGCTAAGCCGGGTAGGCACCCAGAGCGTGGCCGTGGGGCATATCCTGATCAACCTTTCCCTGCTGCTGGTGCTGCCCGGCGTGGGCGTGGGCGTGGCCGCCATGAGCCTGGTCGGTGACGCGCTGGGCCGTGACGCCCGCGGCGATGCCCACCGCTGGGGGCTGGACGCGCTCAGGCTTGCCTGGCTGTTGCTCGCCACGCTTGCGCTACCCATGCTGGCTTTCCCCCGGCTGATACTCGGGCTGTTTTTGCACGATGCCGCGCTGATCGAGCTGGGTGCCCTGCCGCTGCGGCTGACCGGGGCGATGATCGTGCTGGATGCCGCCGCCCTGGTACTGGCCCAGGCGCTAATGGGCGCCGGCGCCCAGCGTACGGTGATGACGCTTACGCTTTCCATGCAGTGGCTGGTGTTTTTGCCCGTGGCCTGGGCCGTCGGCGTCGCCGGCGGCTACGGGCTGTTGGGCATCTGGCTTACCCAGCTTGGCTATCGGGTGCTCAATTCCCTGGGGTTTCTGTGGGTATGGCAGCGTCGCCGCTGGGCGATACCGGCGGCTGAGCCCGCCTAGCCGCGGCGTTTCTGCTGGCGTTCGCGGTTGTTGGCCTTGGCGCGCTGGCTTTTACGCAGCATCACCCAGGTTGCTCCCAGCCCGCCGTCGGCCTGCTGGGCCGAGACGTAAGCCTGTACCTGGTCAAACTGAGTCAGCCACTTGGCCAGATACGAGCGCAGCACGTTGGCCGGGCTGTCGATTTCCCGCCCGCGGCCGTGCACAATCAGCACCGAGCGCAGGTCGTTATGGTAGGCGTCTTCCATGAAGGCAAACAGCCTCTGCCGGCACTTGGCCAGCGGCAGACGCAGCAGGTGCAGCTGGGCCTGCACCGGGTAGCCGCCGTGCTTGAGCTTGTCAGCCACGCCCCGCTGGATGCCGTCGCGGCGAAATGCCATGGGGTCGGCGGGCGGCAGCAGGTCGACGAAATCATCCGAGAGAAAGTTATGCTCGCCGATGTTTTCTTCGGCGGCGGCGCGACGGGCCTGCCCGCCATCGGCTGACGCCGGCGGTGCTTTACCCGGGTCGGCGCGATTGTCGCGCTTGAGCGGGGCCACGTCGCCGACCACCGCGGCAAAATCCGTCTGGTCACGCAGTGACTGATTCATCTTCCTACCTCCGGCTGACGGCACATGACGTTATTCAGCTTATCCCGGGCAAGCGTATCAAAACCTTCACAGCGGCTTAAGCGTGCGATAAAAACCGGCCTCGGACTTGCCGGCCTTTTGCTGCTGGCCGCGGCGACCTGGTGGTGGTTTATCTGGCTGAGCCCCTGGGGCTATGACCGCCCGGCTCATCTTGCCCCGGTGGCGCCGGGCTCGCACCAGGTTTTTGTTTACGGCACCCTGCGCTATGCGCCGGTGCGCTACCTGGTCATGGGCTCGGCCGGCAGTACCGATGACGCTACCCTGGTCGACTACCGCCGCTGCGGGTTGAACATCGCCCCGGCTCCGGGCGGGCGCGTCGCCGGCCAGGTGTTCAGCGTGTCTGCCGCCGAGCTTTCCCGCCTGGACCGCTACGAGCGGCTCGGCAGGCGCTACGCTCGCCTTGCGGTCACGCTTGCCAACGACACGCGGGCCTGGGTCTACCGCCGGCTCGACGCCAGCGCTGCCGGGCAAACGCCCATCGGCTGTCCGGGCTCTGATACCATGGGCGCCGATACCTCATTCCTTAACGCACACCGCGACTGACGCTCACCAGGGAGCCCGTTAATGAGTGCCGAACTGCCGTATATTCTTGTGTTGTACTATTCCCGCTCCGGAGCGACGGTCACCATGGCGCGCCAGATCGTCAAGGGCATCGAAAGCGTTCCCGGTATTGAAGCGCGTCTGCGCACGGTGCCGCCGGTATCGCCGGTGTCCGAGGCAGTGGCGCCGGAAATTCCCGAGGAGGGCGCGGTTTACGTCGACCACGATGACCTCCGCCACGCCAGCGGCCTGGCGCTGGGTAGCCCCACCCGCTTTGGCAACATGGCCTCACCGCTCAAGTATTTTCTTGATACCACCAGCGGGCTCTGGCTCAACGGGGCGATGGTCGACAAACCCGCCTGTGCCTTTACCTCAACCGCTAGCCTTCACGGCGGGCAGGAAACCACGCTGATTTCCATGCTGCTGCCGCTTTTGCACCACGGCATGGTCTATGCGGGGATTCCGTACAGCGAAACGGCGCTGCTCGAAACCCAGGGCGGCGGCACGCCCTACGGCGCCAGCCACGTGGCCGGCGCGCGCGGCGACCGCCCGGTGGACGACCACGAGCGCGAGCTCTGCGTAGCACTCGGCAGGCGCATTGCCCGTTTGGGGCTTGCGCTGCATGCCATGCGGGAGGCCGAATAATGCGTCAGTGGCTGGAAGAGCTGGAGCGTCGGCGGGGCCTGGCTACCCTCACCCGGCATTCACGTCGCCTGGTCGTGGCAAGCTTTGCCCTGCTGCTGATGCTGATGGTGTATCGCGGCCTGCTGATTCAGGGCGACGCCGACTTCAACTGGCGCCCTATCGTCGCGTTTGTGCTGCCGCTGGTGCTGTTTTTGCCCTCGATTCTCGGCAGGCGGCCGCGCGGGCACGCCTGGCTTGCGTTTGTCAGCCTGCTGTATTTCATGCAGGGCGTCATGGTCGCTACGCTACCCGGACAGCACCTTCGCGGCGTGCTCGAAGCCGGGGTGGCGCTGGCGCTGTTTACCGGCTGCATGGGCTACGCGCGGTTTCGCAGCCGGCTGCTGCGCGAACGTGACGCCAGCTGAGCAGGCACCGGCCCTTCACGCCCGACAAAGGCGCCCGTGTTTTACATCTTCAAGTGATAAGCTTATTAGGCTAAGGTGATGGGACGTTACCGCGTAACGCCATGTGTCAAAGGCATATTGAGCACAAAGAGAATCCGGCCGTCATGACGATGCCGTCATGACGATGCCGTGATGACGATGCTGTGATAACGACAAGGGAGAAGTTTTGATGCGTATCATGAAAACCGGCCTGAGTGCCGCAGTCTGTGCCGCGCTGCTAACCGCAAGCGTTACCGCCAGCGCCGCCGAGCCTGAAGATGCTATTCATTATCGCCAGTCGGCGCTAGGGGTCATGGGCTGGCATTTCGGCCCGATTGCGGACATGGCCAAGGGCGATATCGAGTATGACGGCGACGAGTTCGCGCGTCGGGCACAGAACGTCGCCAACCTGGCAAGCATGCCCTGGGAAGGCTTTGTTGACGGCAGCTATCAGGACGACGGCCACGGCGTGGACACCGATGCGCTGGCAAAGATTGCCGATAACCCGGATGATTTTGAGCAAAAGCAGCAGGATCTGATCGACGAGTCGCAGAAGCTGGCGACGGTCGCCGAGGACAAGGACTTTCAGACGTCGCGCGCCCAGCTGTCGAAAGTCGGCAAGACCTGCAAGAACTGCCACGACGACTACCGCGCCGAGTAAGCCGGCAGGAGTCCAAATAGATCAGCTTGCCTGACCGCAGGCAGCGTATCCAGACGGGAAGCTACGGCTTCCCGTTTTTGTGTCCGCTGCCCTGGCGCGCGCTACCAGTACCACCAGGTCAGGCTGACACCCGCGGCACAGGCAATGGCCAGCAGGCCAAGCCACAGCGGACGCGGCGTCAGTGGGGAGGCGCTCGGGTCGGCGTCCATCGGCGGGCCGGGCAAGCGCTTGTTGCCGGTAAACATGGCCCCCACCAGCCTCTCGCCCAGCAGCCGATGAAAGACGATGGCACCAATATGCAGGCCGATCAGGACCAGCAGCAGCGTGCTGTTGTAGCGGTGCAGGGTAAGCAGCGTTTTGCTGATGTCGGCCCCCAGCGCGCCGTAGAGCGGCGCCTCAAAGAAGATATCGTCGCTTAAAAAAAGCCCGCTGGCGCCCTGGAACGTTAGCGACAGCAGCATGACAAGCACCATCCACCCGCCAATCGGATTATGCCCGGCGTAGGGCTTGGGGCGGCGCTTTAAAAGGCTCCAGGCATAGCCAAGCGAAATGCGCGGCGAGCGCAGGAAGGTGGTAAAGCGGGCAAAGAAGCTGCCGAAAAACCCCCACAGCCAGCGGAAGGTTAAAAGGCCGAGCGTGACGTAGCCGGCCTTGGCGTGAACCGCGGCGGGGAACAGAAACGGTTCGCCTGCGGTTTTCATGGTGTAAAATGACACCAGCACGGAAATCACCAGCGCCCAATGAAAAAGCCGCACATAGACGTCCCAGACACGAATACGCTGCATCGCTCCACTCCCGTTTAAGCCCGCCCTATATTGATATAACAGTTTCGCATTTATTCAGGCTTTCTCATAGAATACGGCGTGGTTATTGGCCGTGGCTCGGTGCCGCAGCAGCGCGGCTAACGACTTCGGCTGCAAACAGAGTGATTGGCGACAGGCCGATAAAAACAGGCCAGCAGCTCGGAGTCAGTAAGTCCAACCAGTAAACCCAGGGCTACCAAGGAGGCAGAGGCGTGAACAGCCAAACGTGGCGCGACGCCGGCAAGCAGACGCTGCCGGTCATGTTCGGATATTTGCCGCTGGGAGCCGCGTTCGGCATCGTGGCCATCGAGGTAGGCATTCCCTGGTATGCGGCGGCGGCGATGTCGATCATCATTTATGCCGGGGCCGGCCAGTTTCTGGCGACCACGTTACTGGCCGCCGGTGCCGGGCTGACCGAAGTCGCCGTGGCGACCATGATGCTCAACTCGCGCCACGTGTTTTACGGCCTGTCGCTATTAAAGCGCTTTCAGGGCGCCGGCTGGCGCAAGCCCTACATGATTTTTGCCCTGACCGACGAAACCTATTCGCTGCTGACCAGCCAGCAGGCCTATACTCATGCGCTGGGGTTTCGGGTCAGCCTGCTCAATCATCTCTGGTGGTTCTCCGGTACCCTGATCGGCATTGCCGTGGGCAGCGCGCAGCTGTTCAATAGCCAGGGGATCGAGTTTGCCCTGACCGCCCTGTTTATCGTGCTGACGCTTGAGCAGGCCAGGCGGCTGAAGCAGGCGCTACCCTTCGCCATCGCGCTGGCTACCGGTCTTGGTGCCGTGCTGCTGCTGCCGGACCGGCATTTGCTGCTGGGGGCGATCGGCAGCGCCAGTTTATTGCTGCTGGCGCATTATCGTCACGACCAGCGCCGGGAGAAACGCCATGCTCACTGATCCGCTATGGCAGCTGATCATGGTCTGCGCACTGGCCACCTTCGCCACCCGTGTGCTGCCCTTCGTGGCGCTGTCGCGCCAGGCTGATCATCCTTTGATCCTGCACCTCGGGCGCTACCTGCCGCCGGCGGTTATGCTGATTCTGGTGATCTACGCGCTGCGCGACTTTACCCCGCTGGCATCCGACTGGCAGCTCAACATGGGGGACAACGGCCTGCCGCTGATAGTGGCCTCGCTGCTGGTGGCGGGGCTTCACCTGTGGCGCCGCAACGCCCTGCTTTCGATCGTGCTGGGCACCGCTAGCTATATGCTCATGGTCCAGCTGAGCTGGGCGGGTTGAGCTTTGTTTTTATAGCAGCCAACATGGCTCCTACATTCAAGAGAGAAAACCCATGACACGCAACATAGCCGATATCAGGCGTGACTATGAAGGCGGTCGTCTCGACGAGTCGCAAACGCCCGACGACCCGTTTGCGCTATTTGACGAATGGCTGACCCTCGCGCTGGAAAAGGAAGGCGAGGACGGTAACGTCATGACGCTTGCCACCACCGACAACCAGGGGCGCCCCCACGGGCGGATCGTGCTGCTCAAGGGCTTTGACGATGCCGGCATGGTCTTTTATACCAACTATCACAGCCACAAGGGCAGCGAGCTTAGCAACGTCCCCTTTGCCGCGCTGACTTTCTGGTGGCCCTCGCTTTCCCGTCAGGTGCGCATTGAAGGCAGCGTCGACCCGGTCGGCAGTGACGAGTCTGACGCCTACTTCCACGGCCGCCCGCGCAACAGCCAGCTGAGTACCTGGATTGCCACCCAGAGCGTTGTAATTCCCGACCGCAACTGGATCGAGGAGCGTCAGCAGCGTTTTGAGCGGGCCTACGACGGCCAGGAAATCCCCCGGCCCATCCACTGGGGCGGATACCGCGTGGTGCCCGACATGATCGAATTCTGGCAGGGCCAGCCCAGCCGGCTGCATGACCGTATCCGCTACGAGCGCCGCGACAGCGAAAGCTGGCAGCAGTTTCGCCTGGCGCCCTAACGGCAAGCGGCGCATCGACCGTCAGCTCGAGGTTTCCAGCCGGTGGCGCTGCCACTCGTTTTCCGGCTCGTTCAGGCGTAGCGTGGCCTCGACCACCTGCTCTTCCATGTCAAAGCGGCACTTGAACCCCAGGTGCCTCATCAGCGCGCGCATGGGGTGGTTATCCATCATGATGGTGCCGGTCATCTCGATGATACCGATGTGACGGCAATAGCTGATCATCTTGTGCATCAGCAGGCTGCCGATGCCGAGCCCCTGGAGATCGTCGCGGATGATAATGGAAAACTCCGTGCGCAGATTGTCGGGATCGTTCCATACCCGCACCACACCCAGCATCTGGCGCTCCCCCGCTTCGGGCCGGTGCTCGGCGATAAACGCCATCTGGCGATCGTAGTTGATGTGGGACAGGATCGATAAATCCCGCTGGGACAGGTCCGCCTTGTTGTGAAAGTAGCGAAAGCGGATGCTCTGCTCGGAGAGCTTGCGGTGAAAGGCGCTGATCAGCGGCGCGTCTTCGGCGCGAACCGGACGCACCTCGACCGGCCAACCGTTGTTCAGCGTCGTCCATTCCCGCAGCTCTTCGGGGTACGGCATGATGGCAAAGCGGGCCGGCTTGCCCAGGTCCATGGCAAAGTCTACTGCCACCATGCCGTCGCGGTTGAGCAGCAGCGGATTCAGCTCAAGCCCCTGCAGTTCCACCAGGTCCGTTGCCATTTGCGAGAGCTTGACCAGCAGCTCGCACAGCCGCTCGATGTCGCGCTCCGGCGCGGCCGAATGCTCGCGTATCAGCGAGGCCACGTGAGTGCGCCCCACCATGTCAGCGGACAGGCTCATGTTTAGCGGCGGTAACGCCACCTGCCGGTCGGCCAGCACGTTGACCTTGTACCCCCCGATACCGAAGACAATCAGCGGACCGAAGACAGGGTCCCGGGTAATGCCGGCGCACACCTGCATGGAATGCTTGCCCCGCTGCATGGGCTGCAGGCAGTACTCGCGAATGGCGTAGTCGGGAAATTTCTCGCGCACCTTGTCGCCGAGGCGCGTGAGGCCGTCGGCGACCTGCTCCGGGGTTTGCAGGTCCTGAAGCAGGCCGGCGGAAAGCTTGTGCGGATGTCGGCGATAGCGAAACGGCCGGCAGTTGCCCTCGTGAACAATTTTCAGCGCTTTGGGCCCGGCAATCCGGCCGGCCTTTTCCAACGCCTCTTCCGCCGTATGTAGATACAGGCTGGGCGCTGCCGGTATCCCGTAGGCTTCCAGCACCTGGGCCGTTTCGCCGTGGGTCAGCGACTTCCGGCCTTCGGCCCGGGCTGCCTGGATCAGCGCGTGGCAGCGGGCGCGTATTTCGGCGCTGGTGGCAAACGGCAGGCTCGGCGGGGTCTCCTGCAGCAGCGTCTGTACGCGCTGGTAGTCCACCATGTGCATGAACGCCTTGACCGCCTTTTCCGGGGAAATATAGGTGGGAATGCCGGCTTGATTACAGGCCAGGCGAGCGGCCTGGGCTTCCTTAAGGCCCATCCAGCTGGTCAGCAGGTTGCGCCGAACCTTGGGCCGCTGGTCAATCAGGGCATCGGCCGTCTCTCGGGAAGGTGCCAGGCGAGTCGCGGCGTGAACCAGCAGCACGGCATCGACCCCGGGGTCGGCGCTGACGATGGCTAGCGCTTCGACCAGGCGCGACGGCGTGGCGTTGCCGCTGAGATCCACCGGGTTTTCCCCGGGCTTGCTGATGTCAAGGCCCTGCTGCTCGAGGGCCTGGCGGGTATCGTCGCTGAACATGGCCAGCTTGCCCCCGGCACTGACCAGTTTGTCGATCGCCAGCATGGCCGGCCCCAGGCCGTTGGACACCACCGCCAGCCGGTCGCCCTTCAGCGGCCGCATGCGCGAGAGCGTCTCCAGCGCGTCGAGCAGCTCGTCGGAGTCGTCGACGCGCACCACGCCCGCGCGGGAGAAAGCCGCGTCGAAGATGGTATCGCGGTGGGCAACGCCCGGCGTGACCAGCGGCTTGTTAAGCTCTGACTCCGGCGTGCGCCCGCTCTTGATGGCCACCACCAGGCGGTTGCGCGAGGCATCCCGCAGCGCGGTCATGAAATGCTGGGCATCGCGGACGTGCTCAAGGTGCAGAAGGATCGCCTGCGCCGGCGAATACTGATTGATGTAGTCCAGCACGTCGGGGAGCAGCACGTCGACGCTGTTGCCAACGGTGACCACGTGAGAGAAGCCCACGTCGCGCCCGGCCGCCCAGTCGATCATGGCGTTGGCCAGCATGCCCGACTGGCCCAGGTAGGCGACCCGCCCCGCCTTGACCGGCTGGCTGGCGTAGGAGGCGTTCAGCTTTTTGCCGGGGACGATAACGCCCATGCATTCTGGCCCCAGCAGGCGAATGCCCGATGCCCGGGCGGCTTTGAGCATGCGCGCCTTGAGCGAGCCGTGGTAATGGGTGTCACGGTCCAGATGGGCGCCGCCGGAGAGCACCAGCGCCGCCTTGACGCCAAGCTCCCCCAGCTCGTCGATCAGCGCCGGCACCCCTTCGATGACGGTACAGATGACCGCCATGTCGGGAATGGCCGGCAGGTCGTGCACCCGCGACACGCAGGGAGCACCGAACACGTCGGCATAGCCGCGCCGGTTGACCGCCCAGAGCTTGCCCCAGAAGCCGCCTTCCTGAACGTTGCGCAGCACCAGCCCGCCCAGGGATTCGGGCTTTTCCGACGCGCCGATAACGGCAAGCGATGCCGGCTGTAAAAAATGATGCAGAAATTTCGTGCTCATTTGGGTACTCCCCCGGGAAATAGCGCCGTTACGACCTATGGGCACTATGACACATCCCGGCTTTTTGCTTAAGCTGTCCAGAACCACAGCGGAGCGCCGACATGATCACTGCCTATATCACGCATCCTCATTGTGCCCTGCACCACATGGGGCCGGAGCATCCCGAATCGCCCCAGCGTCTGGAAGCGATAAGCGCGCGCCTGGCGCTTGCCGGACTGCTGCAGCAGACCATGCAGTCCGAAGCCAAAGAAGCCAGCCGGGAAGACCTGGCAAGGGTACACCCTAGCCAACACTTGCAGGCGCTCAAGAACGTGGTGCCCCATCAGGATATTGTCATGCTCAATGACGATACGCTGATGAACCCCGAGAGTCTGAAGGCGGCGGCGATGGCCGCCGGGGCCGCGCTGCGGGGTGTGGATCAGGTGTATCGCCATCAGGCGGATAACGTTTTCTGCGCGGTCCGCCCGCCGGGCCATCACGCTGAGGCAGCGGCGACCATGGGCTTTTGTTTTTATAATAACGTCGCCGTGGCGGCGGCCTATGCGCGCAAACGGTACTCGGCGCGGCGCATTGCCATCCTCGATTTCGACGTGCACCAGTGCAACGGCACCATCGATATTTTCAAAGAGGATCCGAACGTGCTGATATGCACTAGCTTCCAGGCGCCCTTCTATCCCTGGCGCTATATGGAAGACGACTACCACAACGTGGTGAATACGCCCCTTGAGGCAGGCGCAAACGGGGAGACGTTTCGCCAGGCCATCGAAGACCAGTGGCTGCCGGCGCTGCACGCCTTCAAACCCGACCTGGTGCTACTATCGTCGGGGTTCGACGCCCACCGCAACGATTCCATGTCGGATCTCGAACTGAGCGATGGGGACTTTTACTGGATAACGCGGCTGGCGATGGAAATGGCCACGCTGTATGCGGACGGCCGGCTGGTGTCGGTGCTGGAAGGCGGCTACCACCTGGAGTCGCTGGCAAGCGCTACCGAGGCCCATCTCAAGGCGCTGCTGGGGCTGCCCTTTGCCGATACCGCCTGAGCCGTCGCCAGGCGTGTTTTAACGGTTAGCGCTCAAAGGCAGTGGGTCGGCTTGGGCAACCCGGCAATGCGGGCGGCGCGCTTGGCCGGGCTGCCGGGAAAAAGCGACATCACATAAATTGAGTGCCCCTTCTCCTCGCCCAGCTGCTGCTTTACCGCCTTGATCCAGGCGCGCATGGCCGGCGCCATTTCAAAGCGGGCGTAAAAATTGCGCAGCACCCAGATAAGCTCCCAATGGGCCTTCGTTAGCGTAATGCCGTCCTCTTCGGCCAGGGCTTCTGCCACGCTTTCCGTCCAGTCACCCATGTTGACGAGATAACTTTCGGGATCGAGTGGGATTTTTTTGTTTTCACATTCAAGATAACGGTATATTTTTGCTTCGACCATACTTAGTACCAGCTAACAGTTTGCCGTGCCCTGGCGGTCAACGCGACGAAGGCTTCCATGCTGACCGTTTCAATGTTTCGTTCGTGTGCCCGGCTGCCAAGCCCCCGGGCGGCAAGGTCGTCCTCGAGCGCGTAAAGACGTCCGACGTCAAGCCGGTGGCCTTCCCAGCCGGCATCGAGCACAGCATAAACGCCGTCTTCGATCAGCAGCAGCGCATCTTCCGCCGCCATGGCCGCGAGCGCCTGGGCGCTTGCCTGGCCGTCGCCCGGGGGGCAGTTAAGGATATGCAGTATCATCATCGGCCCTGTGTCATCGCTACTGGGGAAAAATCTGAGCAGTCAAAACGTCAGAACCTGCCCGGCCTCATGAAACAGCGCCTGCACGGCGTCGGCGTCGAGCAGCTGCGTATTGGCGACCAAGTCACCCTCGGTAAGTCCGCGGGCGGTGGCGTCTGCGGCGGGCAGGTAAAGCGTATCGATATCGTACATTTCCAGCATATCGATAATCGGCAGCGTGGCCTTCTGGCCCGGGGCTCCGGGCGTTTGCCCGGGCAGCAGCGCAAAGAGGCCCTGCCCCATGAACAGCGGCACTACCGGCTTGCCAAACGCTGCCCCGACCAGCAGCGCATCCAGGCTTTCGCGCAGCCTGACGCCCTGGTAAGGCGCGCTGCGTATCACAACAAGTAGCGTATCATCCATGGCGCGTGGTCACTTCACAGAAGGGATAGGTAACAAGCTGACAGAAGTCTCAGGCGGCAAAGGTGATGACCCGGTCGCAGCGCTGCTGGATATCAAGCAGCTGCCCAAGCCCGGTCAGCGCAAAGGGCGAGGCGACGCTGTATTCACCGTGGCCGTGCCGCGCGGCCTCCTCGGCGTTAATCAGGCCGCGGCGCAGCGCCGCGGCGATACAGACGTCGAGCTTTACGCCATGCTCTCGATTCAGCTCGCACCAGAGCCTGTGCAAATTCGCCTCGTCCTGGGGCGGCGTCATCAGAAAAGAGGCGTTGTGCACCCCGTCCCGGTAAAAGAACACGCTGTCCAGCGTGTGCTCCCCGTCCAGCAGCGCACGGGCGAAGCGTAGCGCCGAATGCGGCGCCTGACTGCTATAGGGCGCGCCCATGACCAACAGCGCGTATTTCATGCGTCACCTCCATCGTCCTAAAACAACGCAGGCCCTGGCATCAGAAAAGCTGACGCACAAGGCCCGGCTGGCTTGGGTATAGCAGAGTGCTTAATCGCTGCTCATGATGCCCAGCAGGGAAAGCAGGCTGATAAAGAGATTGTAGATGGACACGTACAGCGTAATGGTCGCGAGAATATAGTTGGTCTCGCCGGCGCGGTGCACCATTTCGCTGGTCTGGTAGAGGATCGCCGCCGAGGAAAACAGCACGAAGCCCGCCGATACCATCAGCGACAGCGCCTGAATCTGGAAAACCAGCCCCGCCACCATGGCAAGGATCAGCACGATGGCACCGGCCATCAGGAAGTTGCTTAAAAAGCTGAAGTCCTTCTTGGTCACTAGCGCCACTGCCGACAGACCAAAGAAGGTCAGCCCGGTCATGGCAAGCGCCGTCATGATCAGCTCGGCGCCGTTGGGCAGGGTCAGGTAGGCCGAGAGAATAGGACCGAGGGTAAAGCCCATGAAACCGGTAAAAGCAAAGGTCGCCAAAAGCCCGGTGGCGGAGTTGGCCGTCTTGTGGACGAGAAACATCAGCCCGTAGGCGCCGATGAAAAACACCAGGATATTGATCCGCTCGATACCCATGGCCATTGCGGCACCTGCGGTTGCCGCAGAAAACAGCAGCGTCATGGCCAGAAGCGCGTAGGTATTACGCAGCACCTTGCTGGCACCAAGATCGCTTACGCCCTGTGTCGACTGCGATCTGGAAAGGCGTGATTCGTTGTAAGCCATGTAAACATGCTCCGTTGGTCGTTTACTCAACAATCGACAAGCATGCCGCCCACAGGTTCCATACGCAAGCCTGAAAAGCCTCTGTCGCTACATGCGCATTCAACGCGGGCAGGTTTTTGCGCTCTGCCTATCCGCAACCGTCTTCCCAGAACGTCTCGAAACGCCACCGCCGTCGGCACCGGGACACACCGCCCCACGGCCAGGCCAAGGACCGTATAAAACAAAAAAAGCGCCCGCAGGCGCTTGATTTGCAATGAGTTTTTGGCGGAGGGACAGGGATTCGAACCCTGGGTAGGCTACAAACCTACGCCGGTTTTCAAGACCGGTGCAATCAACCGCTCTGCCATCCCTCCGACGTGGGGCGCATCTTACCAGCCTGCCGTTGGAAGTCAATGCTTTTCGTCGAGCCCAGGGTCCGCCCCCGGGGATAACGTCGCCTTCCATTTTGCTGATCGTCCAGCGAAAAAAAGCGCCCGCAGGCGCTTGATTTACAATGTTTTTGGCGGAGGGACAGGGATTCGAACCCTGGGTAGGCTACTCACCTACGCCGGTTTTCGAGACCGGTGCAATCAACCACTCTGCCATCCCTCCAACACGGGGGCGAATTTTACCGGTTTTCCGCTGGAAATCAATGCGTTTAGTAAAGCCGGAGGCCCACCCGAGTGATGAGGTTGCCGTTCATTTCGCTGACCACCCACTGGATGCCGTGCCAGTCCACGTCGTCGCCTACCACCGGGTGCCCGCCGACCCGCAGCGCCATGAAATCGGCCAGCGTCATGTCGGGAGTACCTGACCCCAGAGTGAGGCCGTACGCTTCGGCAATGTCCTTCATTCGCGCGCTGGCATCCAGGGTAAAGGCCCCAAAGAAGGCCCGCTCCTGCTTGAAGCGCGCGTCGCCGTTGAACAAGCGGTTAAGCGCCACGATGTCCTCTTCCCGCCCGATCACGCAGAGGACGTCGCCGATCTTCAACCGTGTATTGCCCTTCGGGTGGAGCATGGCATGTTGACGAAACAGCGCGGAAATCAACGCACCGGAGGGAAACCGCAGCAGGCGGATGGGAACGTCGTCGAGATCAAGGTTTTCCACTTCATACACAAACATCTCGAAGTCGTTTTCCGGCAGAATGCCCAAGGGTCCCCGGCGATTGGGCGTGGCGCCGTCGGGCACCTCGAGCTTGAGCCAGCGCGCCACCCAGGCAAGCGAGCCGCCCTGGACCAGCAGCGACATGAGCACCACGGCAAAGGCCACGTTGAAGTACAGCGAGGCATTTTCCACCCCGCCAATCAGCGGAAAAATGGCCAGCACAATGGGCACCGCCCCGCGCAGCCCGACCCAGGCAATAAACAATACCTCCCGGGTGCGAAACTTGAAAAACGGCTTGATGATGGCAAACACGGCAATGGGGCGGGCGACAAAGATCAGCGCCAGCGCCACCAGGGAGGCGGGCAGTGCTACGTCCCACAGCTGGCTTGGCGTCACCAGCAGCCCCAGCACCAGAAACAGGCCAATCTGGCTTAGCCAGGCCAGACCGTCATGCACCGGGAGGATAGAGCTGAGATGGCGCCCGGGCTGATTGCCAATCATCAGCCCGGCCAGATAGATGGCGAGAAAACCGCTGCCCCCGAGCACGCTGGTCAACCCGAAGACGCTGAAACCCAGCGCCAGCGCCAGCATGGAATAAAGCCCCGGGGCCAGGTCCATGAAGCGCAGCAGCTTGGCGCTGAGCCAGCCCCCACCGATCCCCACGGCAAGCCCGATGCCGAACTGAGTAACGAAAAAAAGCGCCGTTTCACCGACGCCGCCGATGTCCCCGCGCAGCACTTCGATGAGCATCAGCGTCAGAAAGATCGCCATCGGGTCGTTGGTACCCGACTCGATCTCAAGCGTAGCGCCCACCCGCTCGTTGAGGTTGACGCCGTGCCCCCTGAGCATGGAAAACACCGCAGCGGCATCGGTCGAGCCGACGATGGCGCCCACCAGCAGCCCCTGGATCAGCGTCAGGTCAAAAATCAGCATGGCAATCGCGCCGACAATGGCGCTGGTCACCAGCACGCCGAAGGTCGCCAGCAGCAGCGCCGGCTTGAAGGCCACGCGGAAGGTTTTCAACCGCGTGCGCAAACCGCCGTCGAGCAGGATCATGGCCAGCGCCAGATGACCGATGATGAAGGCCATGGAATAGTTGTCGAACTCGATCCCAAGGATGCCTTCTTCGCCGGCCAGCATGCCGAGGCCAAGGAAGATCAACAAAAGCGGCAGGCCGAAAAGCGATGACAGGCGGCTGGCCAGAATACTCAGCGTCATCAGGCCGCCGCCCAGTAAAAAGAAGGTATATATTGCGTCCATGTCTCCCCGTCTCGACCGCGTGATCCGGGCCATTATGCCATGCCGGGCACGGCTTTACCGTGACAATCTATGCCCCAAGCGCATCACACGACGCTAGCCAGGCCGTTTATCATGCGGATACACTTCGCTTCATGACATCGACAACATCTTCCCGGTTACGTTGCCTCCCCGGCACAGGATCCTGCCTGCTGGCGCTGCTGTGGCTGGTCAGCGTCGGCCTCTGGGCGCAGGACGGCTCCGCGGATGACGACGCCCTGACGCTGGACGGCGACGTAACGTTGCCCGACAACCTCTGGCCGCCGGCCAACATCGTGATCCCTGCCCCCAGCATCGCCGTGGCGACGCCCGAGCCGCTTCCGCCGCCGCCGATGGAATCGCTGACCATCATGCTCGACTGGTTTTTAAGCCCCCAGCACGCGCCGCTGCTGGCAGCCAAGGCGCGGGAGCTTTATCAGGCGCAGGGGCTTGACGTCACGCTCAAGCCGCCGGCCGACCCCTCCCTGCCCGCCAAGCTGCTGGCCGCCGGCGAAGTCGACGCGGCCCTGGCCCGTCAGCCGCTCCTGCATCTGCGCGATCACGACGATGACCGTCTGATACGTATTGCTACGCTGATGGCAACGCCGCTCAACGCGGTCATCGTCACCGGCAACTCCCAGCCGGATGACATCGACGCGCTGGCCACTCTGCCCTACGGCTATGCCACCCGGGAAGGCGCCGAGCTTATCGTGCCGCTGCTGGTTCCCGGCAGCGTGCGCCAGACCGATGGCTACAGCGCCCCGCTCAACGTGCACTACGGCAGCGAGCGCCACCTTCAGGAAAGCAACATTCAGGTCATGGCCGACGGTTTTTACCACTCGCTGCCCGCACAGCTGGCAACCGACGGCATCAATGCCAGCGTCATTCCCTATACCGAGCTGGGGCTGCCGGTCCACGACGGGCTGATTCTAATGGTTAACGCCAAGACGCTGAAAGAGCGCAAAGACACCTGGCAACGCCTGACCATCGCTCTGGAAAACGCCGCCCGCTGGATTGCCGACGACCCCGCACGCGCCTGGAAAACGCTGATTGAGGCCTACCCGGTGCTGGATAATAGCGTCAACAAAGCCGCCTGGCCTTCGATTGTGCGGCGCATGGCGCTGCGCCCGGCGGCGGTGGATACAAGACGCTACCGACGTATGGAAACGTTTTTGCAGGAGCGCGGCATCACCGACATGCGCCTGCCCACCCGCGCGTTAGCCGTGGACCCCCATACGCTATAGACCGCTGCGTGCCGGCCGTGCGGGCTAAGGACATTGCGGCCTTGAGATCGGCACCGCGACTGACTCACTCACCGTGCGGATGCGCAGCCAGAAACGTCGCCACCGCCTGCTGAAAGGCCTCGGGCTGATCGGCGTGCAGCCAGTGACCGGCTTTTTTGAGCGTGACGACGCGTGCTCTGGGCAGCACCTCGCGAAGCGTTGGCAGCATGTCGTCCTGCACGTAGTCCGACTCCGCCCCACGCAGCACCATGGCCGGGCCGTCGAAGGGGCTCTCCCCGGCCGGCGGCGCGATGATATCGGGATAGCCCGCGATAATACGGTCCAGGTCTATCCGCAGCGTCATCTCGCCGTCGCCGCGCTGAAGGTTGGTGGCCAGAAAAAGCCGGATGGGGCGCGAATCGATATACCGCGCCAGCAGCGCATCGGCCTTCCGGCGATCCGTCGGATGCCCCTGCTCAAGCTCGCGCATGGCGGCAAAAATGTCGTCGTGGCCGTGGTCGTAGGCGACCGGGGCGATATCTGCCACGATCAGGGAGGCCACCCGCTGGGGCCGCCGACGTGCCAGAGTCATGGCAACCTTGCCGCCCATGGAGTGGCCCAGCACGTGCACCCGCTCAAGGCCGAGCCTGTCCAGCACCGCCAGCACGTCGTCGCTCATCGCCGCATAGTCCATGCCGTCGGCATGGGGCGAGCGGCCGTGGTTGCGCAAGTCCACCGCGATCACCCGGCGCGCGCCCCGCCAGTCGCGGATATGCGAGCGCCAGTTATCGGCGCTGCCCAGCAGGCCATGAACAATGACCAGCGGCAGCTCGCCGCTGTCATCCGCCCCGCTATCAATGCAGTAAAGCTCAACGGGGGAAGGCTCGGCCGCAGACGGCATAGTGGCTCCTTGTGATGATGGTCAGGCTGCGCTTTATACCAAAGCGGATTCAGGCGGTGCTGGGAGTGGCATCGGCGGTCTCCGTCCAGGCCACCATTTTACGCGTCAGCCAGGCCAGCAGCACGCCGTAAAGCGGCAGGAACAGCACCATGCTGATTCCCAGCTTGATGACGTAGTCCACCAGGGCGATCTCCAGCCAGTTGGCCGCCATGAAAGCATCGGGGCTTTGATAAAAAGCGGTGAAGAAAAACGTCAGGGTATCGGCAAAGTTGCCCACTACCGTGGAGAACACCGGGGCCACCCACCACACCATCCGACGCAGGCGGTTGAAGACATGGACGTCGAGGGTTTGCCCCACCACATAAGCCATAAAGCTTGCCAGCGCGATACGCGCAACGAAGGTATCCCACTCGGTAAGGGCGGCCAGGCCGGCATACTCCCCCCGGGGAAATACCACCGAGACCACGTAGGACACGATCAGCGCCGGGAGCATCACTCGCCGCACAATGGTTCTGGCAGGCTCTTTACCAAACAGCCGCACGGTGAGGTCCGTTGCTAGAAAGATGAACGGAAAGCTGAACGCGCCCCAGGTGGTATTCAGGCCGAACAGCGTAAACGGCAGCTGCACCAGATAGTTGCTGGCGGCAATGATCGAAATGTGGAAGGTCACCAAAAGAAACAGGCAACGGCGGTGCTGAAGATCAGGCAGGACAAACATCGGCTGGCAGGCATCCTTTTTACTGAGTGAAAACGAAGGGGTGAGGGAACCCTCCTGCCCGTACGGGCGGCGGCCGTCATTATACCCAACGGCCAGAGGAAGAAAAGCCGGGCGCGCCGGCCGTTGAAGAAACGCTGCCGTACCGTTGAATCACCATTGGGAAAATTAAGCTAATGTACGGAAACGTAAATCAAGATCTTTTCACGGACGCCAGGAGCGATATGCCAGGAGCCAATCATGCCTAGCTTTCCCCGCGCCGCTATGCACCTGCTGGATGATAACGGTGACGCCATCGAGACCAGCGCACGGATACTCAAGGCCATGGCCAACGCCAAGCGACTGCACATTCTGTGCCTGCTCGCCGAAGGCGAACTGTCGGTTACCCAGCTCAACCAGCAGCTGGCGCTGAGCCAGTCCGCGCTATCCCAGCACCTGGCCATTCTTCGCCAGCAGTCGCTGGTGACCACGCGGCGGGAATCCCAGACGATCCACTACTCCCTGGCAAGCGATGCCGTCAAGGCCGTTATCCAGGCGCTGGCCGACCCCAGCGGCTAGCCGCCGGCCCTCAATGCCGGTGCCAGCGCGTCGCGCTCAGGGCGCCCAGCCCCCTGACGACGGCGCTTTCGGCCCCTCGGGCAAGCGCAATGCCCAGCCGATCGCTCAGTCGCCGGGGCGCTTCCAGCCAGACGCTGATCACCCGGGCGTCGGCCATGCGCTCGACCAGGTAGGCTTCGCTGGTTTGCACGCTATCCACCAGCTCGCGCTTGAGCGCCTCGCTGCCGTACCAGATCTCGCCGGTAGCGAGCGCTTCGATGTCGACTGCGGGGCGGTGGCCGGCCACATAGTCCTTGAACAGGCGGTGGGTGTTCTCCAGGTCCTCGATAAACTTGGCGCGCCCTTCTTCGGTGTTTTCGCCCAGCATCGTCAGGGTGCGCTTGTGTTTCCCCGCGGTGAGCAGCTCGACGTCCACGTCGTGCCGCTTGAGCAGACGGTGCACGTTGGGCACCTGGGCGACCACGCCGATAGAGCCGATCACGGCAAAGGGCGCAGCCTTGATATGCCCGGCGCTGCACGCCATCAGATAGCCGCCGCTGGCCGCCACTTTATCGATGCACACCGTGGTGGTAAGCCCTGCCGCCGTCAGCCGCTCGAGCTCTGCCGCGGCCAGGCCGTAGGCGTGCACAAGCCCGCCGCCGGACTCTAACCGCACGACAACGTCATCCTCTTTTCCCGCTACGCGGATCACCGCCGACACTTCCTCGGCAAAGTGCTCGGTGGCCGACGCCTGAAGATCGCCGTGAAAATCAAGCACCCAGACTCGAGGCCCGGCGCCCTCCCCGGTCTTGCCTTCGGGCGCCGCCGAGCCGGGCAGATCATCCGCCTTGGCCGCCGCTTTTTTCCTGCGCCCGGGGCGAAGCGCGCGCAGCAGCCGACTACGCCGCTTTCTAGGGGCCCGTCCGGCCTGGTCAAGGTGGCGATGACGCTTGTCACGCTGCTCGTTGAGCACCTCGGTATGCAACGTCAGCTCGTCGTCGCCGTCGCTTTTCCCCCGTCTGAACAGCAGCGCCGCCAGCGTACCCAGGCCAATGACGATAATCGCCTGGATAAGAAAGGTGACGATATTGATGATCCACTCGCCCACTGAGTCTCTCCTCGTTGTGACGCATTTTGTTGCTAGTCGATTTTTTGCTAATAAACCGGGCGACCGCGCTTTAGCGCACGCGCGACCATTGGTGTTAGGCTATTTGACGAACATTCGCCAACCGTAGAGTATCGCCGATGGCCTCCCCCACGCCGCTCGAGAAACTGCACGCCCGCTTTGACCCCGAGGCTGCCCGGGACATGCACGAAATTTTCCAGTTTCACTTCACGGACCTGGGCGACTATCACCTCTGCGTGGACGACGGGGCACTGGCCGTGGAAGACGGCGAGCACGACGACCCGTCAGTGAGCCTGAGCCTGTCAAGCGATACCCTGAGGCGCCTGATGCGCGGCGAGATCAGCGGCATGACCGCGCTCATGAGCGGCCAGCTCAAGGCCACGGGCAACGTCATGCTGGCCACCCGTCTAAGCGCGCTGTTTCCCGGCGACTGACTCCCGGGAACTGGACGACACGCCCTACTCCCGCCACCGGGTCAGGTGCGCCTCGATCAGCTCCCGGGCGATGGAGTAAGGCGCCGGCAGGCCCGGCAGCCGGCGCGGGGTAAACCAGGCCGCGTCGCTGATTTCGTTTTCGTCGATGCGGATACGCCGGGTGGTGGCCTCGGCAAAAAAGCCCATCATCAGCGAATGCGGAAACGGCCACGCCTGGCTGCGGTAATAGCGCAGCTGATCGATATGTACGCCGACCTCTTCATACACCTCGCGGTGGACCGCCTCTTCGGCGGACTCGCCGGGCTCGATGAAGCCGGCCAGGGTCGAATACTGCCCCGGCCGAAAACGCGGGCTGCGCCCCAACAGCATGTTCTCCCCGGACGTCACCAGGGTAATGATGCACGGCGAGATGCGCGGATAGTTACGGTGGCCGCAGCTGTCGCAGTGCATGGCAAACTCGGCGGAAAGCCGGGTAGCTCTCGCCCCGCAGCGGCCGCAAAAGCGGTGATTCTGCAGCCAGGCACCCACCTGCAGCGCCGTGGACAGCAGGCTGAACCAGCGGTTGGACACCAGCGCCAGCCATTCCCGGCCGCTCGGCCAGCTGTCCCTGGGCCCTGAGGCGAAGGCCAGCGCCACCGGCTCATCCTCCCAGTAGCACAGCGGCTGCATGGTCTCATCCCAGCGCTGCCAGGGCTGCAGCGGGATTTCCGCGCTTTCTCCGCCGCCGTCTCCCGGCGCCGGCGCCACCCGGTTATTCGCCATCACGATCACTCGGCCGGCGCCGGCGCCGTCCGGTATCTCACGTCTGAGCATTATCGCCCCCGGCATTGTCCCAGCGCAGCCCGTGGGCGGCGCATTTGGCGCGGTGGGCGTCTTCTTCTTCCGCGCTGGGGGCAATCACGCGCAGCTGCCCCGGCGTCAGCGACAGCCGGCGTATGGCAAGGCCGCCCTGGGCGTTGGCCGCGTGGCTGTCGGCGGCGGCAGCCGGTTCGGCATCCAGCGTCAGCGCCGTCTGCCCGCCAGTCATCGCCAGATACACGTCGGCGAGTATCTCTGAGTCAAGCAGCGCGCCGTGGAGCACGCGGTGGGCGTTGGCGATATCGTAGCGCTTGCACAGCGCATCGAGGGTGTTGCGCTGCCCCGGATGCATCTTGCGCGCCATGGTCAGCGTATCGAGAATCCCGCAGTGCTCGGCTACCGGCCCCAGAATCGGCGTCTGGCGCTGCTCGTTCAGCGCGCGCGTCTCGTGGTCGATAAAGCCGACGTCAAAGGGCGCGTTGTGGATGACCAGCTCGGCGCCCTCGATGAACGCCCAGAACGCGTCGGCAATCTCGGCAAATACCGGCTCGTTGGCGACTTTTTCGTTGTCGATGCCGTGTATCGCCACGACCTCGGCGTCAATGTGGCACTCGGGATTGATGTACTGGTGGTAAGTACGGCCGGTCAAACGCCGGTTGACCATTTCCACCGCGCCGATTTCTACCAGCCGGTGCCCCTGTTTGGGGTCGATGCCGGTGGTTTCGGTATCCAGGACGACCTGGCGCATATTACCTCTCCTGCAAATCAACTAGCCTGCGAACCCACTAGCCTGCCGTTCAAGTGTTCTCGTCGATGGCCTGGTTGGCCAGGGCATCGGCACGCTCGTTGCCGGGATGGCCGCTATGCCCTTTAACCCAGTGCCACTGCACCCGGTGGCGCTGAGTTTCGGCGTGCAGCGTCTGCCACAGCTCGGCGTTTTTCACCGGCTTTTTGGCCGCGGTTTGCCAGCCGCGCTTCAGCCAGTTATGGATCCACTGGGTGATGCCCTGCCGAACGTACTGGGAGTCGGTCCACAGCGACACCTCGCAGGCCGTGTTGAGGGTGCGCAGCGCGCTAATCGCGGCCATCAGCTCCATGCGATTATTGGTGGTATGGGCTTCAAAGCCGTAGCGCGTGGTCTCATGGTCACCGCTTTGCAGCACAAAGCCCCAGCCGCCCACGCCGGGGTTGCCCCGGCAGGCGCCGTCAGTATACACCGTCACGCGCGGCAGCCGCGCGTTATCCTGTTCGCTCAACGCTTGTATTCCTCGTGCTGTGGGTGGTTCTTGACGCCGGCGTCTGGCGCCCGGGCGTCGTCGGACCGGCCGGCACGCGGGGAGCGCTGCCCCGATGCCGCCTGGCCCCGGGTGACGCCCATCGGCCCCGCCGCTGCGGGCGGCTGCAGGCCAAAGCGAAGGCGCTGAACGGGGGCCTGGCGGCGCCGACGACGGGCGCGGATCATATAGCTGGTACCCAGCGGCACGTTATACCGCCGCCCCAGCGTTTCCCGGCGCTCGTGGCAAACGCCCCCTCTACCCGGGCCAAAACCGCAATAGTCTACGCCTTCGATTTCAAAATCGACAAATGCCAGCCAGTCGCGCAGCCTGCGAGGTGTATACCAACTCCCGTTGCCCGGGTAGTGCCGGCGCTTTTTGCCCAGCCGATAGGCAAGCGTTGCCAGGCCCAGCGGCTGAAAGCCGAAAATCACCAGCAGGCCGCTGTCCCGGGTCACCCGGGCCGCTTCCACCAGGGCCTGGTGGGCATCGGGGCAGTGTTCGAGGAAGTGATGCAGCAGGGTAAGATCCAGGCACTCATCGGGCAGCGCCAGCGCCCGGGGCGGGCAGATCAGCGTGGCATCGCTTTCGGCTTCGGCACGAGCCGGCGCCCACTGCATTGCATGCGCCGGGCCCGCAGCGGGCATTCGCGACAGCAGCGAAGCACCCAGGGAAAGCTCCAGCCCATGCCGGTCGCGGCGCGGTTCGAGCACCGGCCCCAGGCAGGCGGCTTGCGCCGTCGCCAGCGCCCGGCCTCGTCCGGAGGCCCAGTAGCGCCGGCTCAGAGCCAGCCGCTCACGCCACTCGGCCTGTGCCTGCGAAGTTGACATAAACAGCGCTCCCCTCCAAAGTATCGGCGTTTTTCATGTCCCATGACAGGAAGGATCTCGCCCCATGCTGAGCGTGACACCGATACCCGCCTTTAGCGACAATTATATTTGGCTCCTGCGACAAGATGCGAGCCAGAAGGTTTGCGTGGTGGATCCCGGTGACGCCGCTCCGGTGATAGACGTGCTGGAGCGCGAAGCGCTGGAGCTGGAAACGGTGCTGATCACCCATCACCACCACGATCATACCGGCGGGCTCGAGGAGCTGATCAAGCGCTACTCGCCCAGGGTGATCGGTCCGGACAACCCAACCATTGCCGGCATTACCCAAACAGTCGGCGAAGGCGATGAAGTCCGCGTCATGGGGCGCCTTTTCGAGGTCATGGCCACCCCCGGCCACACCCTGGATCATATCAGCTTTTTCACGCCGGGCATTCCGTCGCTTTTGTTCTGCGGCGACACGCTCTTCTGCGCCGGCAGCGGGCGACTGTTTGAAGGGACGCCGGAGCAGCTTTATCAATCGCTTCAGCGGTTTGCCGCGCTGCCCGAAGAAACCCTGGTGTTTGCCGCCCACGAGTATACCCAAGCCAACCTGACCTTTGCCCGTAAGGCCGACCCCGACAACGACGAGGTTGCCTCTGCGCTGGAGGATTGCCGCCGAGCGCGCGAGGCCGAACGGCCGACGCTTCCCAGCACGATCGGCCGCGAATTGAACATTAACCCCTATTTGCGTGTCCATACCGCCAGCGTGCGCAAGGCCGCGGCTGCCCAGGGCGCCGACGATAGCGACCTTGCCACCTTTACCACGCTTCGCGAATGGAAAAACCGCTTCTAGCTTCTGCCGGTTTGTCGGCAGGTGGCAAAGCGGCTGTTTAACGGACTTTTTACACGCTATGACCTACCACACTTTGCGCCAACGCTTCATGCTGAGCGCCGGCAGTACCCTTATCGTCAGTTTACTGATCGCTGCCACCGTCGAAAACGCTTCGGCCATGCCCCGGCATCCCGAAGGCAACGCCGCCCCGCCGCTGCTGTCTACCGACACGCCGTCTACCGCGACCCCCGCGGCCGCTGATCCGGCTCCGCTCGATCTCTTCTGGGAAGCGCTGGATGCCCGGCCGCAAAACGCCTGGACGCGCCTTCGCGACAGCTTCGCCTGGGATATTGATGCGCTGCCGCCCAAGGCCCGGGCGCGCGTGGACAAGTGGATTGCCCGTTATCGCCAGAGCCCGGAAAACATCGCCAGCATCACCCGCGAAGCCAAGCCCTGGCTTGCCTGGATCACCCAGCAGGTAGAAGAGCGTGGCCTGCCGGGGGAAATCGCCCTGCTGCCTTTTGTCGAAAGCTCGTTTAACCCCGCCGCGCGCAGCTATCGGGGCGCCGCCGGGCTCTGGCAGTTCATGCCCCGCACCGGTGACGCCCTGGGGCTTTTGCGCAACGGCCGCTACGACGGCCGGCTGGACGTGACCGCCTCAACCCAGGCTGCCCTTGGCTATATCGAATCCCAGGCCCAGCGCTGGTACGGCGGCGATATCGCCCTTTCCCTGGCGGCCTATAACGCCGGGGCAGGCACGGTCAACAAGGCGCGGCGTCGGGCGCAGCGCCAGGGCCGAGGCAACGACTACTGGTCGCTGAGCCTTCCCGGCGAGACCATGCAGTACCTGCCCAAGCTCTACGCCATCGCCGAGATCATCGGCCACCCCAACCGCTACGGCGTCAACCTGCCGGATATCAACGCGGCGCCGGCCTTTGCCAAGGTGGAGCTTGACCGCTCGATGACGCTTGCCAACCTGTCGCGCCGCCTGGGCGTCAGCGCTTCGCAGCTGGCAAGACTAAACCCCGGCGCGCTGCGGGGCTCCATCAATCCCGACCACGGCGCCACGCTGCTGGTCCCAAGCGACGCTGACCGCCAGACGCTGGCCGCCATCAGCGACGCCAACCCTGCCTCCGGGCAAGCCACCCACCGGGTTGAAAGCGGCGATAGCCTCACAACCATTGCCATGCGTTATGATGTCAGCCCTAATGAGCTCATCCGCTGGAACGCCATCGAGCGCTCCAGCACGCTGCGCCCGGGCCAGCTCTTGACGCTTTCGGAGGGCTAGGCGCAACTGACCGGCGGCGTGACGCCTGTGGTAAAGGCGTCACGTCTTGCAGGGGAGGCAGGCCGCCATGCACCAAAGAACGCCATCACTTCGCCGCCGGCTTGCCTCTATGGGCCTGTGCCTGACGCTGTGCCTTTCGGCGACGTCTGCGCTGTCGGCACCCGACACGACGGCAGACAGCGTCGCCACGGTTGCCGCCATGTCACTTTACGGCACGCCCGAGCTCGACGAAGGCTTCACTCACTTCCCCCACGTCAATCCCGACGCCCCCAGGGGCGGCACCATGGTGCGCACCGCCGTGGGAAGCAGCTTCGACTCCACCAACCCCTTTATCGTCCGCGGCACCCCGGCAAGCAACGTCAGTCTGATTTACGACACTCTGATGGAAACCAACCCCGGGGAGCCGTTCAGCCTTTACGGCCTGGTGGCCAGCGGCGCAAGAATTGCCCCCGACCGCTCCTGGATCGAGTTTGACCTGCGCCGGGAGGCGCGCTTTCAGGACGGCGAGCCGCTCACCGCCGACGACGTGGTGTTCAGCCTGAATATCCTGCGCGAAGAGGGTAACCCTTTTTACCGCAGCTACTACGCAGGCGTCGATGAGGCCGTCGCGCAGTCTCCCCATCGGGTGCGCTTTACTCTCAGCGACACCGACTCCCGGGAGCTGCCGCTAATCGTTGCCCAGATGCCCATCCTGCCTCGGCACTACTGGGCCGAGCGCGACTTCACCAAGCCCACCCTTGCCGCCCATCCGGGCTCCGGCCCCTACCGCATTGCCGAGGTCGACCCGGGCCGCCGCATCGTCTACGCCCGGGACCCGGACTACTGGGCAAAAGACCTTCCGGTCAACGTCGGCCGGCACAACATCGGCCGGCTGGTGTTTGACTACTATCGCGACCGGGATATCGCCTGGGAAGCGTTCAAGGCCGGGCTCACCGACTACCGCACCGACGCCCGGGCGGCCACCTGGGCCATTGGCTACGACTTTTCCGCCTATGAGGAAGGGCTGGTCAAGCGCTTAACCGTACCCGACGTCAACCCGTCGCGCATGCAGGCGTTCGTGTTCAACCTGCGCAAGGATAAATTTGCCGACCCCAAAGTGCGCGAGGCGCTGAGCCTGACCTTTGACTTCCCCTGGCTCAACACCAATATTTTTTACGATACCTATCGGCGCACCCAAAGCTTTTTCCAGAACTCACCCATGCAGGCCGAAGGGCTGCCCTCAGACGACGAGCTCGCCCTGCTCGAGCCGTTTCGCGAGGCGCTGGTCGAGTCCCACGGCTCGGCTAACCTGTTTGACCAGCCGCTGCCCGTGGAGCAGCCCGACGCGCTTCGCGCCCGGCTGAAAAAGGCGCTGGGGCTATTGCGTGAGGCCGGCTATACGGTGGAAAACGGCACGCTTACCGATGAAGATGGCAAAGCGCTGCGCCTGGAAGTCTTGCTCTACGACTCGGGCCTTGAGCGAGTGGTGCAGCCGATGCTTCGCAACATGGCGCGTCTTGGCGTGCAGACCTCGATCCGCATCGTGGATATCAGCCAGTACCTGAACCGGCTGCGAAGCTTTGACTTTGACATGGTGATCAGCCAGTTTCCCCAGTCCAACAACCCCGGCAACGAGCAGCGCGATTTCTGGACCAGCGCCGTGGCCAATCGCCCTCAGAGCCGCAACGTCATGGGACTTCAAAGCGAGGCGGTGGATGCGCTGGTGGAAGAACTGATTACCGCCGACAGCCGCGAAGAGCTGAATACCGTGACCCACGCGCTGGACCGGGTGCTACGCTGGGGCTTTTACGTGATCCCCCACTATCATTCCGGTGAAACCCGCATCGCCGTGTGGGACAAGTTCGGCTACCCCGAGCCGTTTCCCGAGTACGGCATGGATCTGGACGCCTGGTGGATCGACCCCGAGCGCGCGGCCAAGCTGGAACAGCGGCGCTAACGTCGTCCCACCGAGCGCAAACCGGAGCCGGAGACAGGTCCGCGAGAGGGTTCTACGCCAGGGATGGCGTAGGTAGCGTCCAGGGAAGGATTTACAGCGCCCTCTCGCGCGTCCTGTCTGCGGCGGCGCTAACGCTAATTGCTGGAAAGGACGGTCTAAAAGGAGCTGCCCGTGGCCCGCTATACCCTGCGCCGACTGCTGCTGATGATTCCCACCCTGGTGGGTATTTTGCTGCTGAACTTCGTGATCGTTCAGGCTGCCCCCGGCGGCCCTATCGACCAGATGCTGGCGCGCTTTGAAGGCGGCGATGCCATGGCCAGCACCCGGCTGGATACCGGCGGCGCAGATATCCAGGTAAGCGACGAGTCTCGGGGCGCGCGGGGTATCGACGAGCGCTTCATCCAGCAGCTCGAAGAGCAGTTCGGCTTCGACAAGCCCGCCCACGAGCGCTTTCTAGGCATGCTCGCCGACTACGCCACTTTCGACTTCGGCACCAGCTTCTTCCGAGACCGGCCAGTGATCGATCTCATGATCGAACGGCTGCCGGTGTCGATTTCGCTGGGGTTGTGGAGCACGCTTTTGGTGTATCTGGTGTCGATCCCGCTGGGGATTCGCAAGGCGCTGCGCCACGGATCAACGTTTGACGTCTACTCCTCGGGGTTTGTCATCGTGGGCTACGCCGTGCCCGGCTTTCTGTTCGCCATTTTGCTCATCGTGCTGTTTGCCAGCGGCGCCTACTTCGACTGGTTCCCCCTGCGCGGGCTAACCTCGCCGGACTTTGCCGATCTTAGCGCCTGGGGCAAGGTCAAAGACTACGCCTGGCACATGACGCTGCCGGTACTGGCCGCCTCCATCGGCAGCTTTGCCACCCTCACCATGCTGACCAAAAATAGTTTCCTGGATGAAATTCACAAGCAGTACGTGCTCACCGCCCGGGCCAAGGGCGCTGGCGAGCAGCGCATTCTCTACGGCCACGTGTTTCGCAACGCCATGCTGATCATCATCGCCGGGCTGCCCGCCGCGCTGGTGGGCATCTTCTTCACCGGGGCGCTATTGATCGAGGTGATTTTCTCCCTGGACGGCCTGGGGCTTCTGGGCTTTGAGGCGGTGATGCAGCGCGACTATCCGGTGATTTTCGGCACGCTGTTTTTGTATACCCTGGTGGGTCTGGTGCTCAAGCTGGTCTCGGACCTGACCTATGTGTGGGTGGACCCGCGCATCGACTTTGCCACCCGGGAGGCCTGAGCCATGCGCCTGTCACCCATTACCCGCCGGCGCATCGCCGGGTTCAACGCCAACCGCCGGGCGCGGGTCTCGCTGTGGCTGTTCGTGGCGCTGTTTGTGCTTAGCCTTGGCGCCGAGCTGATCGCCAACGACAAGCCCATCGTCATGCAGTTTGACGGCGAGTGGTACACGCCGCTGCTTCACGACTACCCGGAAACCGAGTTTGGCGGCTTTTTGCCCACCCGGGCGGACTACCTTGACCCTTTCATGCAGGAGCAGATCAGCGAGCACGGCTGGGCGCTGTGGCCGCCGGTGCGCTTTTCCTACCAGACGCTAGATATGCAGATGACCCGGCCCTCGCCCGCACCGCCGAGCGAGCGCCACTGGCTGGGCACCGACGACCAGGGCCGGGACGTTCTCGCCCGGGTGATCTACGGCTTTCGCCTGTCGGTGGTGTTTGCCCTCGTCCTGACCGCGGGCTCGCTGGTGCTCGGGGTGGTGATCGGCGGCGTACAGGGCTACTTTGGCGGCAAGGTGGATTTGATTGGCCAGCGGGTGACCGAGATCTGGTCCGGGCTTCCGGTGCTGTTTTTGCTGATTATTCTGGCAAGCTTCGTCCAGCCCGGCTTCTGGTGGCTTTTAGGGGTCATGCTGCTGTTTTCCTGGCTGGGGCTCGTCGATATCGTCCGCGCCGAGTTTCTCCGCGCACGCAACCTGGAGTACGTCCGCGCGGCCAAGGCCATGGGGCTGCCCTCGCGGCTGATCATGCGGCGCCACGTGCTGCCCAACGCCATGGTGGCGACGCTTACGTTCATTCCGTTTTTATTTACCGGGGCGATCAGCACGCTCACCGCGCTGGACTTTCTCGGCTTCGGCCTGCCGCCTGGCTCGCCGTCGCTTGGGGAGCTCGCCGCCCAGGGTAAAAACAACCTGCACGCGCCCTGGCTTGGCATCACCGCCTTTTTAACGCTGGGGATCATGCTTTCGCTGCTGGTGTTTATCGGCGAGGGACTGCGCGACGCCTTTGATCCGCGCCACGCTCAGGGGGCCCTCACATGACGCCATCCATCGCGCCACCGCTTTTGTCCACCGAGGGGCTATCCATTGCGTTTGACGGCGTACCCGTGGTGGAAGCGCTGTCGCTACACCTGAACGCCGGGGAAACCCTGGCGCTGGTCGGCGAATCCGGCTCGGGCAAGTCGGTGACCGCCCTTGGGCTTTTGAACCTGCTGCCGCCCAACGCCCGGGTGCAGGGCGCGCGCACCCTTGAAGGCACCGACCTTGCCCGGCTGAGCCGGAACCAGTGGAACGCCGTGCGCGGCGGCCGGGTGGGGTTTGTCTTCCAGGAGCCCATGACCTCGCTCAACCCGCTGCATAAGATCGGCAGGCAGATTGCCGAGACCCTGCGGCTGCACCAGGGGCTTACCGGCGCGGCGGCCCGGGCCCGGGTGCGAGAGCTTTTGGAGCGGGTCAAGCTGCCTCGGGCCGGCGAGCTTGTGGACGCCTGGCCGCACCAGCTCTCCGGCGGCCAGCGCCAGCGGGTGATGATCGCCATGGCCATTGCCAACAGCCCCAGGCTGCTGATTGCCGACGAGCCCACTACCGCGCTCGACGTCAGCGTCCAGCAGGAGATTCTTGCGCTTTTGCGCGAGCTGCGCGACGACTACGGCATGGGGCTTTTGTTCATCACTCACGATTTGAACCTGGTGCGCCGCCACGCCGACCGCGTCTGCGTGATGCGCGCCGGCCGCGAACAGGAAACCGGCGCGGTCGACGACGTCTTCAGCGCGCCGGCAACCGACTACACCCGGGCGCTTTTAGCCGCCGAGCCCGACGGCCGCCCGGCCCCGGTGACAGACAACCCGCCGCTGCTCACCGCCCGGCAGCTCGCCGTGAGCTTCCCCCGGCCTCGGCGCGGGCTCTTTCGCCCGGCGCCGCCGGCCTTTGCCGCCGTCAAGCCGCTGGATCTTACCCTGCGGCCGGGGGAAACCTTGGGGATTGTCGGCGAGTCCGGCTCGGGCAAGACCACCCTTGCCTCGGCGATTATGCGGCTGGTGGCAAGCCGGGGCCAGATTACGCTGGGTACCGCGCGGCTGGATACGCTTTCCGGCGGCGCCCTGCGCCGCCGGCGCCACCGCCTGCAGATGGTGTTTCAGGACCCCTACGGGGCGCTGTCGCCGCGGATGCCGGTGTTTGACATCATAAGCGAAGGCCTGCGCTTTCACTTCCCCAAACTCGGCGAGCAGGCCGTACGCGAGCGGGTCTATCAAACGCTTGAAGACGTTGGCCTGCCCCGGAGCGTGGCGGCGCGCTACCCCCACGAGTTTTCCGGCGGCCAGCGCCAGCGCATCGCCGTGGCCCGGGCGATCATCCTCGAGCCCGAGCTTCTGGTGCTGGACGAGCCGACCTCGGCGCTCGACCGCCAGGTACAAAAGCAGCTGATCGAGCTTTTACGCCGGCTCCAGGCCGAGCGCGGGCTGGGCTACGTCTTCATCAGCCACGATCTCGCCGTGGTGCGCGCCATGGCCCACCGGGTGATGGTGCTCAAGGACGGCGAGGTGGTAGAAGAGGGCGAGTGCGAGGCGCTGTTTGACGCGCCCCGCCACCCCTATACCCGCCGGCTGATCGAGGCGGCAAAGCCCGAGCGCGACACGCGCGTATAGCGACATCCCGGGCACAATGATACAGTGCGCGCCCTTGTTTGACGGCCTCGTATAACAGCCTCGCTGCCTGGGCCATTTTTCCACACTCCGGGACGCCCCATGACCGCTACGTTTATCCCCGGCAAGGATGCCGCCCTTGAAACCTCGCTGGATACGCTCAAAGGCCACATCGAGGGCCTCGGCTTTCACATCGTGGAGGCGCGCTGGCTGAACCCGGCGCCCTATATCTGGTCGGTGCACATCCGCGACCGCGACTGCCCCCAGGTGTTCTCCAACGGCAAGGGCGCTACCCGCAAAGCAGCGCTGGCCAGCGCCTACGGCGAGATGCTCGAACGCCTGGCCACGCGCTATCTGTGGGCGGATTTTTACCTGACCCCGGCGCAGAACCACTTCCCCTTCATTCATCAGGCCGAAGAGCAGTGGTTTGCCCCGGAGACGCCGCTCGCCGACGTTCTCGATGACGTTTTTTATCGGCGCTACGGCGACGACCTGACCCTGGCCGAGCTCCGCGACATGAACGGCGGCGATGCCGCCCAGAGCGTCTGCACCCTGCCCTACGTGCGCCAGCGCGACGGCAAGACCGTCAACGTGCCGGTTAACCTGATCGGCAACATGTTCGTCTCCAACGGCATGTCCGCGGGCAACACCCGGGACGAGGGCCAGGTCCAGGGGCTGTCGGAGATCTTCGAGCGCGCGATCAAGGAGCGCATCATCCGCGATGCGATCACGCTGCCCGAGATTCCCGCCGAGGTGCTGGCGCGCTACCCCCGGGTACAGCAGGGCATGGCCGCCCTCGAAGCCAGCGGCTTTCAGCTGCGCGCGCTGGACGCCTCCCTGGGCGGCAAGTACCCGGTGATCAGCGTGGTGCTGCTGAACCCCGACGACGGCGGCCTCTACGCCTGCTTTGGCGCCCACCCGCGCTTTGAAGTGGCGCTGGAGCGCGCGCTCACCGAGCTGGTTCAGGGCCGGGCGCTGGACGAGCTGGGCGGCTTTCCTCCGCCGACGGCGGATATGGACCTGGTCACCGATCCGCACAACCTCGAGCTTCACTTCATCGATGCCAGCGGCTACGTCAGCTGGGCGCTTTTGGGTGAGACGCCGGACGTGGCGTTCAGCGACTGGGACGACTCGCACAGCAACGCCGAGCAGCGGGAGAGCCTGATCGAGCTTTTGCACGACGAAGGCCACGACGTCTACATCGCCGAGCACACCGAGCTTGGCGCCTACGCCAGCCGCATTCTGGTCCCGGGCTTTTCCGACATCTACCTGCCCGACGAGCTGAAGTGGCACAACAACAACCAGGCCGTGCCCCACCGCGCTACCCTCTTTGCCCTGCGCGATGCCGGGCAAAACGCCTGGCAGGCGCTGCTGGACTGCCTGGAGGACGAAAACGTCAACGACCAGATGAGCGTGCTGGAGTGGGCCGGCATTGTGCCCGACCCCAACACCGCCTGGGAGCGGCTGCGGATAGGCGAACTCAAGCTGTGGCTGCTGCTGGCGCTGGGCGAGCCGGACGCGGCGTTTGAGCAGCTGGGTATGGTGCGCGCCTCGGGCAACCTGGTCGCTGAAGACGTGCGCCGCCTTGACGCCCTGGCGAGCGTGCTGGAGCTGACGGTGGCCGATGAGCCCATCGACGACTACGCCCGGGCGCTTTCCTTCTACCACGGTGAGGCCTTTGCCGACGCCAGGGCGCTGGCCGACGGAGTCGCGACGTTCCCCGGGCTTGACGCCATGAATCCGGACGCCCCTACCGTTGGCCACAAGCGCCTGCTGGAAGGCTACGCCAAGGTGCTCAGGGGCCAGCAGCGCGCCGCCCGCGCCTAGTTTTATTCCGCAGCCAGCGGCTCGACCTCCAGGACGAGGCCGTCGACCGCGGTCACGCGCACCGCCTGATCGCGGCTCAGCGGGCCCGCGCTGCGGGCCTTCCAGCGCTCGCCTTTCAGGCGCACGTGCCCGCTGCCCGAAAACGCCGCCTCCACCCGGGCCCGGCAGCCGACAAGCTCATCCTGGCCGGTGCGCGGCGGATGCCGGCGCAGGGCGAGAAAGCGGGTCACCACCCACAGCATCAGCCCCGCCGCCAGCAGGGCGATGCCGCCGATTATCGGCAGCGAGATCCTCAGGGACTCCGCGTCCATCAGCATAACTGACCCCATCACAAAGGCGACGATGCCGCCTATTCCAAGAATGCCGAAGCTGGGCATCAGCGCCTCGCCCACGATCAGCCCCAGCCCCAGGAGTATCAGGCCCAGCCCCGCATAGTTGATCGGCAGCACCTGGAAGGCGAATAACGCCAGCAGCAGGCTGACGGCGCCGATGGTGCCCGGCACCAGCGCCCCCGGGCTCATCAGTTCAAATACCAGCCCGTAAAAGCCGATGATCATCAGCAGATAGGCCACGTTGGGGTTGGTGATCACCGCCAGCAGCTCGGTTCGCCAGTCCGGATCGAAGCGCTCGAGGGTCAGATCCGCGGTGGCAAGCGTTTGCGTGCCCTCGGCCATGACCACTTCCTGGCCATCGATCTGGGCGAGCAGCGCTTCGATATCGCCCGCGACCACGTCGATGACGTTCTGCTCCAGGGCCTGGCGGGCGCCCAGGCTGACCGCCTCGCGCACCGCCTCTTCGGCCCAGTCGGCATTGCGGTCGTGACGCTCGGCCAGCGAACGGATATAGGCCACCGCGTCTTCCAGCACCTTGCGCTCCATGGCCGTCTCGCCGCGACGCTTCTCGGGCTCGGCTTCGTCGCTCCCCTCAGCGGGCGCCTCGCCCTCCGACGTATCCTCATCCTCGCCGTTGTCGGGCGTCTCCGGCTCGCCCAGGCCCGGAAGCCCACCGCCGCCGAGCTGCACGGGCGTGGCCGACCCCAGATGGGTGGCCGGCGCCATGGCCGCTACGTGGCTGGCATAGAGCAGGTAGGTGCCGGCGCTGGCGGCTCGGGCGCCGCTGGGCGCGACGTGGAAAACCACCGGCACCTCGGAGGCCAGCATGGCCGAGATCATAGCGCGCATCGAGGCGTCGAGGCCGCCGGGGGTATCCAGCTGCACCACCACCAGCTCGGCGTCATCCTCGGCGGCGATATCAAGGCCGCGCTGGAAATAGTCGCCGATGGCCGGCCCGATGGCGCCGTCGATTGTCATCACCAGCGCGCTGCGTTCGTCCTGCTGGGCCTGGGCCTGCCAGGCCAACAGGGCACCCAGCGCCAGACACAGCAGGCTTGCCAGCAGCAGAAAGCGCCCGGTCACGCCTTGGCGAAGTGGAGTCGTCATCTCGTGCCTACCCTGAAAAACTCAGTCGTTGCCGGTCTCAGCGTAGCACACGGCCTTCAAGGGCATGCCCTCCAGAAGAGAGAACGCCGGCCTAAAACAGGGCGATTTCGTCCTCGGTCAGCGCCCGCCACTCGCCGGGGGCGAGATCCGCATCCAGCTCAAGCGGGCCGATGGCCCGTCGGTGCAAATCCACCACGCGGTTGCCCAGGGCAGCGAACATGCGCTTGACCTGGTGGTAGCGGCCTTCGCTGATGGCAAGCTCGGCCTCCCTGGGGCCCAGCATCCGCAGGGTCGCCGGCCGAGTGGGCGTCTCGTCGCCGTCAAGCCACAGGCCTTCGGCCACCCGGGCAATGGCGTTCGCGGCCGCCTCGCCTTCCAGCGGCTCGGCCAGGGTGGCACGGTAGACCTTGCCGCAGCGGCGCTTGGGCGCGGTAATGCGGTGCAGCCACTGGCCGTCGTCGGTCATCAGCAAAAGCCCGGTGGTATCCACGTCGAGCCGGCCCACCGGCTGCAGCCGCTCGACTTCGGGTACGTCCAAAAGGTCGATGGCGCGCGGGTAAAGCCCGCGGCGGGCCGTGCACTCCACCTCCAGCGGCTTGTGCAGCATAAGGTAGCGCTTGCCCAGAAGCGCCAGCGGCTCGTCCTGCCAGGTAACGGCGTCTTTTTCAGGGTCGATTTGCCGGGCGCCCTGCTTAACCGGCTCGCCGTTAAGCGCAACCTCCCCGGCCTTGAGCGCACGTTTGGCCAGGCTGCGGGTCAGCGGCGTGGTTTCGCTTAAGAAGCGGTCAAGACGCATGGTGGCGGGTTGGCTCATAAAGGGGCACTCGCTTGGCTGTGTTTCATGCTTGGCTATTTATAGCTCATGGGGAAGTGACGTCGTCGGCAGCGGTACCGGGCAGCAGCTGAAAGCGGTCGGCGTCCTGCCAGGCGGGAAACTTCTCGCGGAAGGCCGCCAGCGCTTCGGTATCCAGGGTGCCGGTTTCAATGCAGGCCGTCTCTGCCGGCGGATCGATCACCGCCTCGCCCTTGAAGTCCACCAGCATCGAATCCCCGCTGTAGGACAGGCCGTTGCCGCCTTCGCCGACGCGGTTGACGCCGATGACGTAGCACAGGTTCTCGATCGCTCGGGCCTGGAGCAGGGTGCGCCAGGCATGGCGGCGCGGCGTGGGCCAGTTGGCCACGCACAGAAGCGCATCGTACTCGAACGGCGCCTCGCCTTCGGGCTGCTGGCGAAGCCAGACGGGAAAGCGCAGATCGTAGCAAACGGTCAGCAGCAGGCGCACGCCCTTGTACTCGATTACCGGGCGCTCGCTGCCGGCGGCGTAGCGTTCGTGCTCTCCGGCCATGCGGAACAGATGGCGCTTGTCGTAAAGGATCAGCTCGCCGTCGGGCTGCGCCCAGACCAGGCGATTATAGTGCTTCCCGCCGTCTTCGACGGCCACGCTGCCGGTGATGACGCAGCCGCGCGCCTCGGCCTGGCGGCAAAGCCAGGCCACGCTTTCGCTCTGCGCCATGGGCTCGGCCATCTCCCGAGAGTTCATGGTAAAGCCGGTGGCGAACATTTCCGGCAGCACGATCACGTCGGTTTCGTGACTGCCAAGCTCGCCCAGCTGATCCTCCAGCTGCCGGTGGTTGGCGTCCGGGTTCTCCCAGCGCAGGTCGCACTGCACCAGGCTCACGGTTAGCTTGCTCATTGTGTTCTCCCTGACTCTCGGGTGAATGTGGTAGGTTAGCGCGGTTCTGCCGTGCTTTTCCGGCGCTGTCCGCCGGGTTTGTCAGGCACGAAGTCGCATCCGCTATCCTGCAGCCACCATCTCCCTAGCGAGGCCGCCATGTCCAGCCATTCCGTTCGTGACCCCGAGGCCGCCAAGGGCGTCGGCTTCGGGCTCGTTGCCTATCTTATGTGGGGCTGTTTCCCGCTGTTTTTTGCCCTGTTCGACGGCGTGCCGGCGTTTGAGATCGTGCTGCACCGGATCATCTGGTCGTGTCTGTTTCTCGCCGGGCTGATCACTCTGCTGCGGCGCTGGTCGCCGGTCAAGGCAGCGCTGCGCCACCCCGAGCGCCTGGGACGGGTGCTGGCCTGCGCTATTCTTATCGGCCTGAACTGGGGCATTTACATTTACGCGGTGGAAACCCGGCACGTGCTCCAGGCGAGCCTGGGCTATTTTCTGACGCCGCTGGTCAACGTCGGCCTAGGCGTTATCGTGCTGCGCGAAACCATGGTCAAGGCCCAGCTGGTGGCCCTGGGCCTTGCTACCCTGGGCATCGGCATGCAGTTTTTGCTGCTCAACGAGCTCCCCTGGCTCAGCCTGATGCTGGCGTTTTCCTTCGGCACCTACGGGCTCTTTCGCAAGCAGGTTCCCCTTGATGGCCTTTCCGGGCTGTTTGTAGAAACGCTGCTTCTGCTGCCGGTGGCGCTGCTGGTCTTTGCCTGGCTGGAAACCCAGGGGCTTTCGCACTTTACCCAGTCGACGCGCTCCATGACGCTGCTCATGGCCGCCGGGGTGGTCACTGCCCTGCCGCTGCTGGCCTTTGCCGGCGCGGCGCGGCGGCTGCGCCTGGCAACGCTTGGGTTTTTAATGTATCTCAACCCCAGCATCCAGTTTTTTATCGCCCTGCTGGTGTTCCAGGAGCCGCTGAGCCCCGTCCAGCTGGGCACCTTCGCGCTGATCTGGACGGGGCTTGCGCTCTACTCCTGGTCCGCCTGGCAGCAGTCGCACAGCGAGTAACGCCGCCTGCTTAGCGGCTGGCGGCAAGCGCCTGGTCGAGATCGGCGAGGATATCGTCCCGGTGCTCGATGCCGATGGAAAGACGCACCATCTCCGGCGTCACACCGGCGCTTTTCAGCTCCTGCTCGTCGAGCTGGCGGTGGGTGGTGGCGGCGGGAATCGACGAGCAGCTCTTGGCATCGCCGATGTTAACCAGCCGCAGGATCAGCCCCAGGGCATCGTAAAAGCGCTCGGCGGCGGCCTGCCCGCCCTCGATGCCGAAGCTTAAAATGCCCGACGCCTGGCCGTTCATGTAGCGCTTGGCCAGGGCGTGGTCCAGGTGGCTCTCAAGGCCCGCGTACTGCACCCAGCTGACCCGGGGGTGGGCTTCCAGGTGGCGCGCCACGGCCAGGGTGTTGTCACAGATGCGCTCGATGCGCAGCGACAGCGTTTCCAGCCCCTGGAGCAGATTCCACGCCGCCTGGGCGGAAAGCGCCGCGCCCATGTTGCGCAGCGGCACCACCCGGGCCCGGGTGATGAACGCCGCCTCGCCAACGTCCCGGGTATAGCTGATGCCGTGGTAGGAGGCGTCGGGCTCGGTAAGCAGCGGGAAGCGGTTGGCATTCTCCGCCCAGGGAAACTTGCCGCTGTCCACGATCACGCCGCCAAGGGTAGTGCCGTGGCCGCCGATATACTTGGTCGCCGAGTGGATGACGATATCCGCCCCGTGCTCGATGGGCCGCCAGAGAAACGGCGTGGCCGTGGTGTTGTCGACGATCACCGGTACGCCGTGGCGATGCGCCACTTCGGCGAGGCCGGCGATATCGACAACGCCGCCGGAGGGATTGCCCACGCTTTCGCAGAATATCGCCTTGGTACGGCCGTCGATGCATGATTCGATGGCGTCCAGGTCGTCCTTGTCGGCAAAGCTGACGCTGATGCCCTGACGCGGCAGCGTGTGGGCAAAGAGGTTATAGGTGCCGCCGTAGAGCTCGCTGATGGAGACGATGTTATCGCCGGCCTCGGCAAGGGTCTGGATCGCGCAGGTAATAGCGCTCATCCCCGAAGCCAGGGCCAGGCCCGCGATGCCGCCTTCCAGCGCCGCCACGCGCTGCTCGAGCACGCCGCAGGTGGGGTTCATGATGCGCGAATAGATGTTGCCTTCTTCTTTCAGGTCAAACAGGTCCGCGGCGTGCTGAGCGCTGTCGAAGCTGTAGGACGTGGTTTGATGAATGGGAACGGCAACGGCGTTCTGGCTATCCGCCGAATAGCCGTGGTGCAGGGCAATAGTATCGCGCTTCATGTGAGCTCCTTGGGAGACAAAAACGGGCCTGATAAAAGCCCAATGCTAATCAACCCTCAACCTTCAGGCCAATATCGTTTAGGCTTATCGCCATGTTATTCGATGCTGCGCTGATTCCATGCTGAAACGCTACCTGCCCGCGCTGGCCTGGCTGCCGCACTATCAGGCACGACTTTGTGGCGCCGACCTGCTGGCCGGGGCCATCGTCACCGTCATGGTGATACCGCAGTCGCTGGCCTATGCGCTGCTGGCCGGCCTGCCGGCCGTCGTCGGGCTATACGCCAGCATTCTCCCCCAGCTGGTTTACGCAGTCTTTGGCACCAGCCGCACACTGGCGGTAGGACCCGTGGCGATTATCGCGCTGATGACCGGGGCGGCGCTGAGTCAGATCGCCGTGCCCGGCAGCGCCGAATACCTGGAAGCCGCGCTCGTACTGGCGCTGCTTTCCGGCGCCATTCTGGTGGTCATGGGCGCGCTGCGCATGGGCTTTTTCAGCAACTTCTTGAGCCACCCGGTGATTTCCGGCTTCCTTACCGCCTCGGGCATCCTTATTGCCACCAGCCAGCTCGGCGGCCTGCTGGGCGTGGAAAGCGACGGCTTTACCCTCTGGGAACGGCTGGCGTCGCTGTGGCGCAACCTGCCCGGGGCTAGCCTGCCCACCCTGCTGATGAGCGTTCTCGTGCTGGGCTTTCTGGTCGGGGTGCGCCGCTACGGCAGCACGCTGCTCAGGCGGCTGGGACTGGCCGCCGGCACGGCCAACCTGCTGGCCCGAGCCGGGCCGATCCTTGCCGTGGTGGCCACAACCCTGGCAACCCGACAGTGGCAGCTGCAGGACGCCGGGGTAGCGGTTGTCGGCGCGGTGCCCGGCGGACTGCCGCCGCTTGCCCTGCCCTGGCCCGACGCGGCGCTGTGGCAAACGCTGCTGGTACCGGCGCTGCTGATCAGCCTGGTAGGATTTGTGGAGTCGGTCTCCATGGGCCAGATGCTGGCCGCCAAGCGCCGCCAGCGGATCTCGCCTAACCAGGAGCTCATCGGGCTGGGGGTTGCCAACCTCGCTGCCGGCGTTTCCGGCGCCATGCCCGTCACCGGCGGCCTGTCGCGTACCGTGGCCAACTTCCACGCCGGCGCGCAGACCCCCGCGGCGGGGGCCTTTGCCGCGCTGGGCATTGGCGTGGTCACCTATACGCTGACCGACTGGCTCTACTACCTGCCCATCGCTACGCTTTCAGCGTTCATCACGGTGTCGATTCTGACCCTGGTGGATATCGCCACGCTGCGCGCCACCTGGCGCTATTCGCGCAGCGATTTTGCCGCTCAGGCCATCACCATCGGCCTGACCCTGGCCGAAGGCATCGAGGCCGGCATCATCGGCGGCATCGCCGTCTCCGTGGCGCTGTTTCTCTACCGCACCAGCCGTCCGCACAGCGCGCTGATCGGGCGCGTGCCGAACAGCGAGCATTTTCGCAACATGGCCCGCCACGAGGTGGAAACCACGCCCGGGGTCGCCCTGCTGCGCATCGATGAAAGCCTCTACTTTGCCAACGCGCGCTATCTCGAAGACACCCTGTACAACCTGGTCGCCAGCCGGCCGGCGCTGGAAAACGTGGTGATTGTGTGCTCGGCAGTGAATCTGATCGACGCCTCGGCGCTGGAAAGCCTCGAGGCGATCAACGCCCGCCTCAAGGATTCCGGCGTCACGCTGCACCTGGCCGAGGTTAAGGGCCCGGTGATGGACCGGCTGAACCACAGCAGCTTCCCCGAACAGCTCACCGGCCGGGTCTTCCTGAGTACCTACGCCGCCTGGCAGGCGCTGCGCGATCGATAAACTGATGTCGGAAAGGCACAGTTTTAGTGGGAGCGCTGCAGAAGATAACGGTATAAATTTCATCCCTGAGAAGCACCCGCTCGACACACTGCCCTCAGGTGCGCCGCATCCGCTGCTGCCATACGCTGAACAGGCTATCTACGCTCAGGGCCAGCAGCGCAATCATCACCGTTCCCTGCACCACGTAGGCGGTATTGCCGTTGACGATGCCGGCGATAATCGGATCGCCCAGGTTGCTCGCGCCCACGGTGGCCCCCAGCGCCGCCGTGGCAATATTGATGGTGATCGAGGTGCGCACTCCGGCAAGAATCACCGGCGCGGCCAGCGGCAGCTCGACCTGCCAGAGCCGCTGGCCGGCGGTCATGCCTACGCCCCTGGCCGCCGTTATCGCGGCGGCATCGACGCCCTTGAGCCCGGCGATGGTATTACGGACCACGGGCAGCAGCCCGTAAAGCGACAGCGCCACCACGATGGGAAACAGGCCAAAGCCCAGCGCCGGCACCGCCAGCGCGAGTACCGCCACCGGCGGAAACGTCTGCCCTAACGACGCCAGCTGAGCCACCAGCGGCAAAAAGTCTCGCCCGGCGGCGCGGGTTACGGCAATGCCCGCGGCAAGGCCCAGGCTCACCGTAATCGCCGCGGCCAAGCCGACGGTCAGCGCATGGCGGCCCAGCAGAGTCAAAAACGCCGCGCGCTGGTAAACCAGCTGACGAGCGTCCGGCGCCAGCCACTGCCACAGCGGCTCGGCCAGCGGCATGGCCCAGCCGGCGAGCAGCAGTAGCCCAAGCCACGCCGCGGGCATCAGCCAGCGACTCGGGGGGGCTTCAAGTCTCAGCGGCATCGGCCTGCTCCGTTCGCGCGTTGGCGACCAGTCGGCCAAGGGTCAGCTCGCCCACCGGCGCGTCGTGCTCGTCTACGGCAATCACGCGCTCGCAGCGATCGCGCAGCATCACCGACAGCGCCTGGCGCAGGGTATAGCTAGCGGGCAGGCGCGGGGCATCGGCGGAGGCAGGCCCCAGGGGGGCCAGGTGATCGCGTACCCGGGCCAGCGACGCCTGCTTGAGCCCCCGCTCAAGGCCGCCCAGCAGCGACTCGACGAAGGCGTTCGCGGGCTGCTGCAGCACCGTCAGCGGGCTGCCCTGCTGAACGATCCGACCGTCGCGCATGACCACCAGGTGATCCGCCAGGCGCAGGGCTTCGTCCATGTCGTGGGTGACCAGCACCACGGTTTTATGCAGGCGCGCCTGGAGCTTTGCCAGCATGGTCTGCAGCTGCTCCCGGGTAATCGGGTCCAGCGCGCCGAACGGCTCGTCCATCAGCAGGATATCGGGGTCCGCCGCCAGCGCCCGGGCAACGCCTACGCGCTGGGCCTGGCCTCCGGACAGCTGGTGTGGGTACTTGTGCGCAAACTCGGCGACCGGCAGGTTGAGCATGGGCATCAGCTCTTCCACGCGTTCGCGCACTCGATCGCTCGACCACTGCAGCAGCCGCGGCACGGTGCCGATGTTGCGCGCCACGCTCCAGTGGGGAAATAGCCCGGTATCCTGGATCACGTAGCCGATGCGGCGGCGCAGCTGCACCGGATCGTAGGCGCCGATCGCCTGACCGTCGAGCACAATCTCGCCGCTGCTGTGCGCGGTCAGCCGGTTGATCATGCGCAGCGTAGTGGACTTGCCGCACCCCGAGGTGCCCACCAGCGCGCAAAATTTGCCCCGGGGGACGCTAAGGCTGATGTCGTCCACCGCCGGCGTTTCGCCGAAGCGTTTGCTGACGTTGCGTAGCTCGATCACGGCGCGTCTCCCCGGCGAAAGTGGTCGGCCAGAGCGCCCAGCAGCATATCGGCCACCAGCGCCATGGCAATGATCGGCAGCGCGCCCAGCAGCACCATGTCCATGGCGGCCTGCCCCAGCCCCTGAAAGATGAAGTCGCCCAGCCCGCCGGCGCCGATCAGCGCGGCCACGGCGGTAAGCCCAATGGCCTGCACCGTGGTAATCCGCACGCCTTCGAGCAGCACGGGAAGCGCCAGCGGCAGGCGCACCTGCCAGAAACGCTGGATCGGGCGCATGCCCATGCCGCTGGCGGCGTCCAGCACCGCCGGATTGACCGCCTCCAGCGCCACGCAGGTATTGCGCACCACCGGCAGCAGGCTGTAGACCGTCAAGGCCAACAGTGCCGGCGTCCAGCCGATGCCGCTAACGCCCAGCGCAGCCAGCCACTCGACGTTGGCCCCCAGCCAGGCAAGCGGCGCCAGCAGCAGGCCAAAAAGCGCCAGGCTGGGCACGGTTTGCAGAAAGTTGAGCACCGCAAAAGCCGCCGACTGGCTGGCGTTGAAGCGGCGAATCAAAAGCGCCGTGGCCACGCCGAGCACAACGCTTGCGCTAACGGCGATGCCCACCAGGGCCAGGTGCTCCCCAAGGGCACGGTAAAACAGCGCGCTGCGCGCCTGGAACTCCTGCACCAGCGCCAGCGGCTCGAGCCAGAGCGCCGCGCACAGCCACCAGACGCCGGCGACGCCGGCCAGCAGTAGCGCCATTCGGCTTCGCGTCAGGCCCATGGTCAGGCGCAACTCCACCAGGCAAAGGGAGAGCACAAACAGCATCACCCAGCTCGCGGGGCCCAGGCTCAGCCTGGCCTGGGGCATATCTGCGCTGATCAGGCGCTGGGCGGCCAGCATCAGGCCAAACGGCAGCAGCACCAGCAGCAGCGTGCCAAGCGCGAGCAGCGCCGGATAGCGGTAGCGCGCCGGATACGCGGCGAGCGCCGCCATCGCCCCCCACAGCAAGGTAGCGAGCCCGGCGGCGGGCCAGCCCAGCGCCTGCCACAGCGGATAGCCGGTACTTTCCACGATGCGGTTCGGCGCCACGCTTGCCGCGTCCAGCCCCCAAAGTGCGACCAGCATGGCCACGGCCAGGCTGAACAGCACCCGGTTGGGCAAAAAACGCCCCTGATGCCCCGACCGGGCTTTCCTCAATAGCACAGGATCAGCGATCCAGGCCGTCGAGATAGTCGCCGGCCACCTTGTCGGCGGCCCGGCCGTTCACCGCAACGTCGGCGTTAAGCCCCTGCAGGGTGGTTTCATCGAGGGTATCGAACACGCTTTCCAGCGCCGCTTCTACCTCAGGGTAGGCCTCGAGCACCCACTCCCGCGCCACCGGCGCCGGCTGATAAATCGGCTGCACGTTGCGGGTGTCCTCCAGCACCGTAAGCCCAAGGGCAGCGAGACCGCCGTCGGTGCCATAGGTCATGGCGCCGTTGACGCCGCTGGTCTGGCGAGCGGCGGCGCGCATGGTCGCCGCGGTGTTGCCGCCGGACAGGACCAGCAGCTGATCTTCGTCCAGAGTGAAGCCGTAGGCCTCCTGAAACGCCGGCAAGGCCTGCTCCGACTCGATGAACTCAGCGCTGGCGGCGAACTTGAACTCGCCGCCGTCGGCCAGGTAGCCGGCCAGGTCGTCGAGGGTGGCCAGGTCGTGCTCTTGGGCCAGATCCTCGCGCACGCTCATTGACCAGGTGTTGTTGGCGCTTGCCGGCGACAGCCACACCAGCCCGTTGTCGGCGTCTTTATCGCGGACGGTCTGCCAGGCTTTCTCGGCGTCGTTCCACACGGGGCTTTCGGTCATGTCGAAGAAAAACGCGCCGTTGCCGGTGTATTCGGGGTAGAGATCGATTTCGCCGGTCTTGAGCGCCTGGCGCACCACGCTGGTCACGCCGAGCTGCAGCCGGTTTTCCACGGGCACGTCATTGCGCTCAAGCGTCTGCAGCACCAGCTCGCCGAGCACGGCCCCTTCGGTATCGATCTTGGAGCCAATCACCACGGCCCTGTCTTCCGACGTCGAGGCGGCAACCGCCTGAGTGCCGATCGCCGGCGCCATCAAAACCGCCGCCCCGAGGCCGGCGTACATCCAGGAAAGAGACCAGCGCATTGTCATCGTCCTTTTTATCGTGGCGTGAGGAGTCTGGGTTCGTGCCGAGCCCTGCCGGCACCAACCATAACCGCACTATAGCCGCACAGGCCGGCCGGTAATAGCCAAAAGTCATTCAAATGACGCTCAGGCGTCACCCGCCTGAAAGACCCAGCGCGTGCCTTCCCGGGAGTCCTTGAGTATCACGCCTTCGGCGGCGAGCTCGTCGCGGATGGCGTCGGCCAGAGCAAAGTCTCTCTCGGCCTTGGCCGCGGCCCGCCGGGCGATCTGCTCCTCGATATGGGCTTCATCCAGCGCCGCGTTTTCGCCGTGGAGGAAAGCCCCCGGCGGCTGGGACAAAATCCCCAGCACGCCGCCGAGTGCGCGCAGCTCGCCGGCCAGCCGAGGGGCACTAGCGGCGCTTTCGGCCTTGGCGCGGTTCAGCTCCCGGGCAAGCTCGAACAGCACCGCCAGCGCTTCCGGGGTGTTGAAGTCGTCATCCATGGCCTGGACAAAGCGCCGGGCGCAAGGGCTCTGCGGGTCGGCCACGTCGGTAGCCATCGGCTCGGCCTCGACGCCTTCCAGCGCCGTGTACAGCCGCGTCAGCGACCTGCGCGCCTCAACCAGGGAATCCGCCGAGTAGCTGATCGCGCTGCGGTAGTGGCTCGCCACCAGCAGGTAGCGCACCACTTCGGGGTCGTGCTCGGCCAGCACGTCGCGGATGGTAAAGAAGTTGCCCAGCGACTTGGACATTTTTTCCTCGTCGACCCGCACGGCGCCGGCGTGCATCCAGGTATTGACGTAGGTCTGGCCGGTAGCCGCCTCGGACTGGGCGATCTCGTTTTCGTGATGGGGAAAGGTCAGATCCGGCCCGCCGCCGTGGATGTCGAAAGTGTTGCCAAGGCTGCAGGTGGACATGGCCGAGCACTCGATGTGCCAGCCCGGCCGGCCCTTGCCCCAGGGCGACGGCCAGTGCGCCTCTTCGGGCTTGGCCGCTTTCCACAGCACAAAGTCCAGCGGGTCTTCCTTGTTATCGTCCACCTCGACCCGGGCCCCGGAGCGCATGTCGTCGAGCCGTCGATTGTTGAGCTTGCCGTAGTCGGCGAACTCGCGCACGCGGTAGTAGACGTCGCCGTTGGCGGCCGGGTAGGCGTAGCCTTTATCGATCAGCACCTCGATCATGGCGATGATCTCGTCGACGTGGCCGGTGGCCCGGGGCTCGGCGTCCGGAGGCAGTACGCCGAGCCGCGTTTCGTCTTCGTGCATGGCACCGATCATGCGCTCGGTCAGCGCCTCGATGCTTTCGTTATTGTCGGCGGCGCGCTTGAGGATCTTGTCGTCGATATCGGTGATGTTGCGCACGTAGGTGACGTCGTAGCCCCGGGCGCGCAGATAGCGGCTGATCAGGTCGAACGCCACCATGACCCGGGCGTGGCCCAGGTGGCAGTAGTCGTATACCGTCATGCCGCAGACGTACATGCCGATTTTTCCCGGCTCGCGCGGCGTCAGCGGCTCCTTGCGCCGGGTCAGGGTGTTGTAAATTTGCACAGCGGTCTCCTCGGTCCTTGCCGTTTAGCCTTTTTTTCGGATCTTCGCCCAGGTGTCCTTGAGCCCCACGGTGCGGTTGAACACCAGGTGCTCAGGCGTTGAGGCGTGACGGTCGGTACAGAAGTAGCCCACGCGCTCGAACTGGAAGCGCGTTTCGGGCGCCGTGCCGGCAAGGCTCGGCTCGCCGATGGCCCGGTAGGTAATCAGCGACTCGGGATTCAGGTGATCGAAAAAGTCGGCGTCCTTGTCGCGGTCGGGCTGCTCTTCGGTGAACAGGTTGTCATATAGCCGCACTTCCAGGGGCACGCCGTGCACCGCGCTGACCCAGTGAAGCACGCCCTTGACCTTGCGCCCTTCGGGGTTCTTGCCCAGGGTGTCGAAGTCGACCGAGCAGCGCAGCTCGACCACCTCGCCGCTGGCGTCCTTGATCACCTCATCGCAGCGGATGACGTAGCTGTTGCGCAGGCGTACTTCCTTGCCCGGCGCCAGACGGAAGAACTTCTTCGGCGGCTCTTCCATAAAGTCGTGGTGGTCGATGTAAAGCTCCCGGGTGAGCGGCACCCGGCGCACCGCCATGTCGTCCCGGGCGGGGTGGCCGGCGACGTCGTAGGTTTCCTCGAAGTCCTCCGCCACGTTGGTCAGTACCACCTTCAGCGGCCGCAGCACGCACATGGCCCGGGGGGCGTTGTCTTCCAGGTCCGAGCGAATGGCGTGGGTCAGCATGGCGATATCCACCAGCCCGCTGTCCGAGCGGCTAACGCCGACCATGTCGCAGAACTTGCGGATCGAGGCCGGCGTATAGCCCCGGCGGCGCATGCCCGAGATCGTCGGCATGCGCGGGTCGTCCCAGCCGTCGACGATGCCCTCGTCCACCAGCAGCTTGAGCTTGCGCTTGGAGGTCAGGGTGTAGTTGAGGTTCAGCCGGGCGAATTCGATCTGGCGCGGCCTGGCGGGCACCGGCAGGTTGTCCAGAAACCACTCGTAAAGCGGCCGGTGATCCTCGAACTCCAGCGTGCACAGCGAGTGGGTAATGCCTTCGATGGCATCGGACTGGCCGTGGGTGAAGTCGTAGGACGGATAGATGTGCCACTTGTCGCCGGTCTGATGGTGGGTGGCGTGGCGGATCCGGTAAAGGATCGGGTCGCGCAGGTTGATATTGGGCGAGGCCATGTCAATTTTGGCGCGCAGCACCTTGCCGCCTTCGGCGAATTCGCCCTGGCGCATGCGCTCCAGCAGGTCGAGGTTTTCGTCAACGCCGCGCTCGCGGTACGGGCTCGGCGTGCCAGGCTCCGTAAGCGTCCCGCGGTACTCGCGAATGTCGTCCGGCGAGAGGTCATCGACGTAGGCCTTGCCTTCGCGCACCAGGTGCTGCGCCCAGGCGTAAAGCTGGTCGAAGTAGTCCGAGGCAAAGCGCACCGGGCCTGCCCACTCGAATCCCAGCCAGTTGACGTCCGCCTTGATCGCATCGATGTAAACCTGCTCTTCCTTGGCCGGGTTGGTGTCGTCAAAGCGCATGTGGCACTGCCCGCCGGTCTCCTCGGCGAGGCCGAAGTTCAGGCAGATCGACTTGGCGTGACCAATATGCAAAAAGCCGTTCGGCTCCGGGGGGAAGCGCGTCACGATGCTTTCGACCTGGCCGCCCGCAATCTCTTCGCGTACCTGATTGCGGATAAAGTTGGGCGCTTTAGGGGTCTCGGTGGTCATGGTGGCGTTGAAAACCTCATAGTCGATGGCGTGCCGGCCTTCGCGGTACCGGGCAAAACCCGTATTATAACGTGACGCCGCTGCCGAGGGCCAAGGCAAATGCCCTGCCGGGCAGGGCGAACGCCCTTATTGAACAGGAATTTATCCATGATCGTACTACAGACCAATCGCGGTGATATCACCGTCAAGCTGAATCACGACAAGGCCCCCAAGACCGCGGCCAACTTCGAGCGCTACGTGCGCGACGGCTTTTACGACGGCACGCTGTTTCACCGGGTCATCGACGGCTTCATGGTCCAGGGCGGCGGCTTTGATCAGGACTTCAACCAGAAGCCCACCCGCGCGCCCATCAACAACGAAGCCGACAACGGGCTGAAGAACGTCAAGGGGGCGCTGGCCATGGCGCGTACCCAGGACCCGCACTCGGCTACCGCGCAGTTTTTCATTAACGTCGGCGACAACGACTTTCTCAACCATACCGGCAAGAATCTCCAGGGCTGGGGCTACGCCGTGTTTGCCGAGGTGGTGGACGGCATGGACGTGGTCAACGACATCAAGGGTGTCGCCACAACCCGCCGGGGCATGCACGCCGACGTGCCCGCCGATGACGTGATCATCGAGCGCGCCTATGTAAAGGACGCGGCCAAGGACGCCGACTGATACGGAGCTTCCATGCGCACGCTACTGGTCGCCGACCTGCACTTGAGCGAGCACACCCCGGCCATGACCCGGGGATTTATCCGCTACCTGAAAACCACCGCGCCCGGCGCCCGGGCCCTTTATATCCTCGGCGATCTGTTCGACGCCTGGCTTGGGGATGACCTGCTCGACCAGCCCCACCCGATGGCCGAAACGGCCTGGCGAGTGATCGACGCGCTGCGCCACCTGGCCGACAGCGGCACCGCGGTGTACTTCACCCACGGCAACCGCGACTTTTTGATCGGCGAGCGTTTCGCCGGCGCCTGCCGGGCGACGCTGCTGCCCGACGTGCAGGAAGTCGAGCTGCACGGCATGGCCGCGGTGCTGCTGCACGGCGATAGCCTGTGCACCCGGGATAGCGCCTACATGGCGTTTCGTCAGCAGTCCCGGGACCCTCAATGGCAGGCGCAGATGCTGGCCATGCCCATCGCCGAGCGCGCGGCGCTGGCGCGGCAGCTGCGCGAGACCTCCGGCGAAGCCAACGCCGCCAAGGCGGAGGACATCATGGACGTCACGCCGTCCGAAGTCGTCGAGCTGATGGACGCCTACGGCGTGGCCACCATGATTCACGGCCACACCCACCGCCCCGACGTTCATGACGTCACCGTGGCAGGCGCGCCCGCCAGGCGCTACGTGCTCGGCGACTGGAGCGACGAGTACGGCTGGGACATCGTGGTTGACGAAGGCGACACGCCCTCCCCTCGGCTGCGCCGGTTTTCGCTGGACGCTCCGCCCGACGCCGATTGAGCTTTTAGCAGATTGAGCCTTTAGCAGACATCAAAACGCCGGCTTGAAAGCCGGCGTTTTTTTACGCGCGTTCTCTACTGCTTACGTTGCCAGGCCCCCAGGGGCTTGGCTCAGAGGTCCGACTCGATCGAGCCTTCCTCGCGCAGATAGTCGACCAGCCCCTGAACCGCCGCCTGGGAGCGCATCTGCTCGGCCATCCGGGAGACAAAGGCTTCCACCTCGTCATTGGGCTCACCTTCGGCGACGCGCTCAAGGGCAATGACCGCCACGCCGTCGGGCGTGATGACATGCCCGTAGGTGGTCTGCCCGCCGTCGGGCTTGGGCAGGCGGAAAGCGGCGCCGACGATATCGCCGGGGACAGAAGTCTCGGCCTGGCGGGAAACGTCGTTGGCCTGCTGCCAGCGAAGATCGACGTCTTTGTCCGCTTTGAGACGCTCAATCAGCGTCTCTGCCCGACCGGCCAGCGCTTCTTCCTGCTGCTGCGCCGTGACCCGCTGCTCAACCTCGTCGCGCACGTCGGCAAGCGGTAGCGTAGTGGCGTCGCGATGTTCGGTCACGCGCAGCACCAGGCGCCGGTCTTCATCCAGCTCGATCACATCGCTATTATAGCCGTCTTCCAGCACGTCTTCGGCAAACGCCTTGTCCATGACGCCGGGTTCGGACAGCACGCCGTCGCCGCCTTCCCGGGAGACCCAGCCGCTGTGCTGCACGGTGAGGCCGATGTCGTCGGCCACGCCCTGCAGATCGTCGGCGGCAAAGCTTTCGTCGATCAGCTGCTGGGCGCGGTCGTTAAACTCGCCCTCTACCTGGCGAGCCGCGAGCATCTGGCGCAGCTTGTCGCGCTGCTCGTCAAACGGCGGCCGGTCAATATCGGTCACCTTGATGATGTGCAGGGCATTGTCCATGACCACCGGCTCGGAGACGTCGTTTTCCTCGAGCGAGAACGCCGCTTCGTCAAAGGCGTCGCCGAAAAAGCCGCGGCTGATCTCGCCCAGGTCGCCGCCGTTTTCGGCGCTGGCGGTATCGTCCGAGTAGCGCGCGGCGGTATCGGCAAAGCTTTCCCCGGCTTCAAGATCAGCGCGCGCCTCGTCGGCAATGGCCTTGGCGTCTTCGCGGCTGCGCTCGTCGCCAAAGCCGACCATGATGTGGGAAATGCGCCGATCGGCCTCGTCGTTTTGCTCGCGCCACACCTGGCGCAGCTTCTCTTCGCTGACCTCGGCGGTATCGGCCATGGTCTGGCGATCGAGCACGACGTAGTTGAGCTTGACCTGTTCCGGCCGGCGGAAAAGCTCGGTGTGGGAATCGTAGTAGGCCTGGAGGGCCTCTTCGTCGGGGCTTACCTCGACGTCTACGCTGTCCGGCGTCAGCAGGGCGTAGCGAAAGCTGCGCGACTGGCGCTGCAGACCGGCCAAGCGTTCGCGCTCCGCGTCAAGGGTAAAGTCGCTGAGGGCAAGCCCCTGCTGCAGCTGGCGGCGCATGATATCGGCGCGCAGCTCGTTACGAAACGCCAGCGGCGTATAGCCGGCGCTGGACAGACGATTGCGGAACAGCTCGGATGAGAAGTTGCCTTCCTGGTCCTCGAACTCGTCCAGGTTGACGATGAGCTGATCCAGCTGGTCGTCGGAGACCCGGAACCCGCCGTCTTCGGCATACTGGGTCAGCAGTTTTTGCGTGATCAGCTGGTCGAGCATGTCCCGGCGCAGCGCCTTTTCCTGCTCGGGGGGTACCTGCCCCGAACGCATGGTGCGCTGCACTTCCAGCTCGACCTGCTGGCGGGTAATGGTCTCGCCATTGACCTTGGCCGTCTGTTCGGGGTCCTTGCCGAAGACGCTGAACAGCGACTCCACGCCAAACAGCGCCATGGCAGCGACCATGACGCCGATGATGATTTTCGCGGCCCAGCTTTTGGCCCCGTCTCGAATACTTTGCAGCATGCTTGCCTCAGATAAACACGACCCGTTCCGCGTTTTTTCCCGCGTTAAAAAATGACATGGGCGCACCGCTGTGGCGATGCGCCCATGTCACCATGTCTTGAGAGCGTTGTTGACAGCGCCACCGTTATCCGCGCCGCTCAAGTCTCGCCACAGCGCCCGACATCGTTAGTTGACGGCATCCTTGAGCGCCTTGCCGGCCTTGAAACTGGGCACCTTGGCAGCGCTGATTTCGATCGGCTGGCCGGTTTGCGGGTTGCGGCCGGTACGCGCGGCACGCTCTTTGATCGTAAAGGTACCAAAGCCTACCAGTGACACGCTCTCGCCTTGCTTGAGGCTATCGGTGACGGATTCCACCATGGCATCCAGCGCGCGGGTCGCCGCTGCCTTGGGTATATCGGCAGAGGCCGCAATGGCTTCAATCAGCTCGGACTTGTTCACTCTTCACCCCTTGACTGGTTCAAAAAATGGCTCTGAAAGGCACGGTTAGCGGTTGGCTTGACGATCAAAGCGTAGCTGCAATTTATAGCAACGCGGCGAAATGACTGTCAAGCGACCGTGCCGCAAAATGCCCGCCATACAAGGCTTTGGGCGCTACTCGGTTATCGAAAAGCCGCCACCTGGGCGGCCCCTCGATGCGTATTAATGGGTGTTGACCAGCGCTTCGTCTGCCGCCGCCTTGCTTCCCTGATCGGCCACCACACGGCTATCCTCGCCGCTTTCGCTCAAGGCAACCTCGAGCACGTCGTCGATCCAGCGCAGCGGGCGGATATCCAGCGCGTCCTTGATATTATCCGGCACTTCCTTGAGGTCCCGACGGTTTTCCTCGGGGATCAGGACGGTCTTTATACCACCGCGCCGGGCCGCCAGCAATTTCTCCTTGAGCCCGCCGATGGGCAGCACTTCGCCGCGCAGGTTGACTTCGCCGGTCATCGCCACTGCCGAGCGCACCGGGCGCTTACTGTAAGCCGACACCATGGCCGTGACCATGGCGACCCCCGCGCTGGGTCCGTCCTTGGGCGTGGCGCCTTCGGGCACGTGGATATGCAGATCTTCCTTTTCGAAGCGCTCGGCGTCGATACCATACGCCTCTGCGCGGGCGCGCACCACCGTATGAGCGGCACTGACGGATTCTTTCATCACGTCGCCAAGCGAGCCGGTCTTGTTGACCCGCCCCTTGCCCGGCGTGACCACCGACTCAATATTCAAAAGCTCGCCGCCTACGGACGTCCAGGCAAGCCCGGTCACCCGGCCGACCTGATCGTTCTGATCGGCCAGGCCGTAGCTGTAACGGCGCACGCCGGCGTAGCCCTCGATGTCCCGGGCGGCCAGCACGCTGTCCGTTTCGCCGTCTTTTTTCGCCTCGCCCTTGCGCTCCTGCTCGACCTGCTCGCGCAGCACCTTGCGCGCCACCTTGGCGATCTGGCGCTCGAGCTCGCGCACGCCGGCTTCGCGGGTGTAGTAGCGGATCAGCTCCAACAGCGCCTCGTCGTCCAGGTCGAACTCGCCTTTTTTCAGGCCGTTGGCCTTGATCTGCTTGGGCAGCAGGTAGCGTTTGGCAATAGCCAGCTTTTCGTCTTCGGTGTAGCCCGGCAGCCGGATGATTTCCATCCGGTCGAGCAGCGGCTCGGGAATGTTCATCGAGTTGGCGGTGCAGATGAACAGCGTTTCCGACAGGTCGTAATCCAGCTCCAGATAGTGGTCGCTGAAGCTGTTGTTCTGCTCCGGGTCCAACACTTCCAGCAGCGCCGACGACGGGTCGCCGCGATGGTCCATGCCCAGCTTGTCGACCTCATCGAGCAGGAACAGCGGGTTTTTCACCCCCGCCCGAGTCATCCGCTGAATCATCTTGCCGGGGAGCGATCCGATATAGGTGCGCCGGTGTCCGCGAATTTCGGACTCGTCGCGCACCCCGCCCAGCGCCAGACGCACGTACTTACGGTTGGTGGCTCGGGCGACGGACTGCCCGAGCGAGGTCTTGCCCACCCCGGGCGGGCCGACCAGGCAGAGCACCGGCCCCTTCATCTTGCGCACGCGCTTCTGGACCGCCAGATACTCGAGGATACGCGACTTGACTTCGTCCAGGCCGTAGTGGTCTTCGTCGAGCACCTGCTGGGCCTTGACCAGGTCGTGCTTGATCCGGGTGCGCTTCTTCCACGGCACGGCGACCAGCCAGTCGAGATACGAGCGTACCACCGTGGCTTCGGCGGAGTTGGCCGACATCATCTTGAGCTTGTTGAGCTCCTGGGTGGCCTTCTCGGCGGCCTCTTTGGGCATGCCGGCAGACTCGATGGCCTGTTCGTACTTTTCGACCTCGTTGGGCACGTCATCCAGCTCGCCCATTTCTTTCTGGATGGCCTTCATCTGCTCATTCAGATAGTACTCGCGCTGGGTCTTTTCCATCTGCTCCTTGACCCGGGAGCGGATGCGCTTTTCTACCTGCAGAAGGTCGATTTCCGACTCGATCAGCGCCATCAGATGCTCGATGCGATCGCGAACGCGATCCATCTCCAGCAGCTCCTGCTTGTCACCGATCTTGAGCGACAGGTGCGCGCAGATGGTGTCCACCAGGCGGCTGGGATCTTCAATATCCGAAAGCGAATTGAGTACCTCGTTGGGCACTTTCTTGGACAGCTTGACGTACTGCTCGAACTGGTTGAGCAGGACGCGCACCAGGGATTCGCGCTCGCGATCGGTCAGCGGCTCGCTGTCCCGGGGCGTAATATACGCCTGGGTATAGCCTTCTCCGTGCTCTTCGATGCCGTCGACATCGGCGCGAAACCCGCCCTCAATGAGCACCTTGACCGTGCCGTCAGGCAGCTTGAGCAGCTGCATGATGTCGGCCACCGTGCCCATGGCATAGAGGTCGTCGTTGTCGGGTTCGTCCTGGGACGCCTCGCGCTGGGCCACAAGCAGCACGCGCTTGTCGGCCTCCATGGCCGCTTCGAGGGCCTGAATGGATTTTTCGCGTCCGACAAACAGCGGAAGAACCATCTGCGGGTAGACGACTACGTCCCGCAGCGGCAACAAGGGAAAACACTGTGACTTTTCGGCGTTCTGCTGCATCGCAGACGTTCCTCAACAAATCGGGTGAGCTCCCGGACGGGCAAGGGCGCCCGGGAAAAACTGAAGCGAATACCGGATACAGGCACGCCTCAACCGGCAACGCCGGCCGGGCAAGCGCCGCCGGCCAAACAAAAGGGGCCGCCAAGGCGACCCCTTCAACTGGCGCAAGCGGTATCAGCCAGGCCGGCACATGAGCGGCTTCAGCCGTCGGTGCCGTCGCTGCGTGCCTGCTCCTGTTGCGCATAGATCAACAGCGGCTCGCTTTCCTTGGCAATCACCGACGCGTCGATGACGACTTTGCTGACCCCTTCCAGCGAGGGAATCTCGTACATGGTATCCAGCAGCACCGACTCCAGGATGGAGCGCAGCCCGCGAGCCCCGGTCTTGCGCGACATGGCGTTGGCGGCCACGGCGCGCAGCGCGTCCTCGCGGAACTCAAGCGTGACGTCTTCCATTTCGAACAGCTTGACGTACTGCTTGATCAGCGAGTTCTTGGGCTCGGTCAAAATCTGGATCAGCGCGTCTTCGGTCAGCTCGGTCAGCGTGGCGATGACCGGCAGGCGGCCAACGAACTCGGGGATCAGGCCAAACTTGACCAGATCGTCGGGTTCCACGTCGGCCAGGATCTCGCCAACGCCGCGCTCGGTGTCCTTGCTCTTGACGCTGGCATTGAAACCGATGCCGGCCTTGTCGGAGCGGTCGCTGATGACCTTGTCCAGACCGGCAAAGGCGCCGCCCACAATAAACAGCATGTTGGCCGTATTGACCTGCACAAACTCCTGCTGCGGGTGCTTGCGACCGCCCTGGGGCGGTATCGAGGCCGTGGTGCCCTCGATCAGCTTGAGCAGCGCCTGCTGCACCCCTTCACCGGAGACGTCCCGGGTAATGGAGGGGTTATCGGACTTGCGGGAAATCTTGTCGATTTCGTCGATATAGACAATGCCGCGCTCTGCTTTTTCGACGTCGTAGTCGCACTTCTGCAGCAGCTTCTGGATGATGTTCTCGACGTCCTCGCCCACGTAGCCGGCTTCCGTCAGCGTGGTGGCATCGGCGATGGTAAAGGGTACGTTCAACAGCCGCGCCATGGTCTCGGCGAGCAGGGTCTTGCCGCTGCCCGTCGGGCCAATCAGCAGGATGTTGGACTTGCCGAGCTCGACATCATCCTCCGCTACGCCGGATTTCAGCCGCTTGTAGTGGTTATACACCGCGACTGACAGCACCATTTTGGCGCGATCCTGCCCGATGACGTAGTCATCCAGGGTGTAGCGGATCTCGCGAGGAGTTGGCAGACGCTCATCATCGCTCTCGGCATCGGCTTCGAGAACTTCCTCGCGAATGATGTCGTTACATAGATCGACACACTCATCGCAGATATACACGGACGGACCGGCAATCAGCTTGCGTACTTCGTTCTGGTTCTTGCCACAAAACGAGCAGTACAGCAGCTTGCCTTCTTCGTCCTTGCCTTTGCCGTCGGCCATTGGCGTACCTCTTTCGCTGCGGCGGCAACTGCCGCCGGAAAAGCTCGTTGGAAAAGCGGGCCCATCACGCTATCAGGATGTCGGCCGCTTATCCAGCACTGCGTCGATCAGGCCGTATTCGGTGGCCTGTTCGGCGTTCATGAAGTTGTCGCGGTCGGTATCGCGCGCCACCGTATCGATATCCTGGCCGGTATGGTGGGCCAGGATCTGATTGAGGCGGTCACGGATGCCGAGAATCTCGCGGGTGTGGATTTCGATATCCGACGCCTGACCCTGATAGCCGCCCAGCGGCTGGTGGATCATCATCCTTGAATTGGGCAGGCAGAAGCGCTTGTCCGCCGCGCCGCCGGCCAGCAGCAGCGCGCCCATGCTCGCCGCCTGGCCAATGCATACCGTGGAGACATCGGGCTTGATGAACTGCATGGTATCGTAAATCGCCATGCCGGCCGTTACCGAGCCCCCCGGCGAGTTGATGTAGAGATGCACGTCCTTGTCGGGGTTCTCCGACTCAAGGAACAGAAGCTGAGCAACGATCAGGTTGGCCGTGTAGTCTTCTACCGGGCCCACCAGGAAAATCACGCGCTCTTTGAGCAGGCGCGAATAGATATCGTAGGATCTTTCCCCTTTGGCGCTTTGCTCAACCACCATGGGCACTAAACCGCCGGCGTTTTGAATATCCAACTCACTCATTCGGGTGATTCCTTGCGTCCGGTCAGGGAAAGGCGCGCCGTTGGCACAGCGCGCCGCGTAGGGTCAGCGGGCGTCAGGCCTCCGCTTGTTCTTCGGCGCCTTCTTCCCCGCCCTGCTGCTGGGCCGCGGCAAGGGCCTGCTGGTAGCTCATCTCGACATCGCTCACCTGAGCCTGATCCATCAGCTGGGCCACGGCCTTGTCTTCGAGGATGGCGGACTTCACCTGGGTCTTCAGCTGGTCGTTACCCATGTAGTAGTCAACGACCTCCTGGGGGTCCTGGTACTGGCCGGCAAGCTCTTCGACCTTGGCCTTGATTTCGTCGTCGCTGGCGTCAAGCTCGCTCTGCTTGATGACCTCGGCCAGCAGCAGGCCGGTCTGAACCCGGCCCTTGGCCTGCTCTTCAAACAGCTCGTTGGGCAGCTGGCTGACGTCAAAGTCTTCGCCCAGGCCAAACTGCTGCGCGGCCTGGCGCTTCATGCCGTCGGTCTCCTGCTGCACCAGCGCGCCCGGTACCGGAATATCGTTGGCCGCCTTGAGCGCGTCGAGCACCTGCTGCTTGACGCGGTTGTCCACCGCCTGCTCGGCCTCGCGGGTCATGTTCTTCTTCACTTCCGCACGGAATTCGGTGGCGTCTCCGCCTTCCACGCCGAAGCGCTCGATGAACGCGGCGTCAACCTCGGGCAGCACCTGCGCCTTGACCTCGTGAACCTTGACCTTGAAGGAGGCTTCCTTGCCGGCCAGATGTTCTGCCTGGTAGTCCTCGGGGAAGGTAACGCTGATGGTCGTTTCGTCGCCGGGCTTGGCACCTTCCAGCTGCTCTTCAAAGCCGGGAATAAAGCTGTTGGAGCCCAGCACCAGCTCGTGGCCTTCGGCGCTACCGCCCTCGAAGGGCTCGTCGTCGATGAAGCCCTGGAAATCGATCTTGGCCTGGTCGCCTTCGGCGGCGGCGCGCTCGACGTTTTCCCAGTCGGCGTTCTGCTTGCGCAGGGTTTCGATCATTTCCTCGACGTCGGCATCGGTAACCTCGACGACCGGGCGCTCAACGGCGGTGCCCTCAATAGAGGCCAGCTCTACCTTGGGGTACACCTCCATGGTAGCAACAAACTCCAGATCCTTGCCGGCTTCGTTGACGGTGGCGTCAATGGAGGGATAGCCCGCCGGGTTCAGCGCCTCATCGGTAATCGCGCGAACGTAGCGCTCGCGCATGACTTCACCGACAATCTCGTCGCGCACGCTCTGACCATAGCGCTGCTCGACAACGGACATCGGCACCCGTCCCTGGCGGAAGCCATTCAGGCGCACGTTCTTCGCGGTGTCTTTCAAGCGAGCGCTGACGGCCTCGTCGATTTCGGCGGCCGGTACCTGGATGGTAAGGCGGCGTTCAATCGGGGTGGTCGTCTCGACGGAAACTTGCATGAAATGTCCTCTAGCGGCTGGGCGATATGGTGTTGGCGAAAAAGATCAAGGGATCGATTTTAAGAATCCTTGAGCACGCTGGCAAGCGCCATGCGCGTAATGATGGGGGCCCTTGCGTGGATTACAACCCTGCCGGCGCGGTGAGGGGCGTTTTTCGGCATCGCAAGGCGAAGCGGGCGTACCCGCAAGCCTGAAAGGCGCTCAGCGGCGCCACAGCGTAACGGCATAAAGCAGTAGCCCAAGCGTGGCCCCGTGGGAGAGCCCTACGGCCATCAATCCTTGAGCAGTGCCCACCGCCGCGTACCAGCCCAGGGCCAGCACAACGCCCAGGGCCAGCAGCCCGGCCAGGCGCGCAAAAAGCCCCGGCAGACGCTGCCTGCCGGCCTGATCCAGCCAGCGCCACTGTACCGCCGTCACCACCAGGATGGCGACTGCCCCCCCCAGCATGAGCACCAGGCGGGTGTCATGGCCGCCGGCAACGTAGCGCGGCAGCGTCGCCAGCATGATCGCGCAAAGCCCCGCGCCCAGACTGATCCGCTCGGGAGATGTTGGCTGTGCGTTCATTCAGGCGACCTTGAGCTGCTGCTCTTCGATCCACTCTTCCACCCAGGGAACCGCAGCATCGTCGGCCATGAAGGTCTCCATGGCGTCAACTTCCAGACGCTCGCCCAGCCGCGTAGCGCCCAGGTCTTCGAGCAGCGCATTAAGCGTACGCCCGGCGCCGCAGAAGCTCTCCCCGTAGGAGCTATCGCCCAGGGCGATAAGGCCGTAGCGAAGCCCGCCAAGGAAGGGGCTTTGCTCCTGCAGCGCGCGCGCAAAGGGCATAAAGTTGCCGGGAAAGTCGCCGCTGCCGGTGGTGGAAACGCAAAACAGCACCAGCGTTGTGTCCTGCGCGGTCAGCATGTCCGGCGTTGCCTGCTCGGTAATCTCGACGCTGTAACCGGCCTCTTCAAACAGCGGCATGACCTGCTCGGCCACGTCCAGCGCGCCGCCGTACATGGTGCCGACCAGTATTTTGAGCTGCGACATGTAACGTTTCTCTCCTTTTCATGGCATGACTGCCGAAGTTGCTGCGGCAAAAGTCGACAAATACCCGATGAATTTGCTCAAATATTAGCACGTTGATATTTGTTGGCACACGCCGCGAAGGCGCGCACACAAACCTAGCCGAGGACCCCATGTCACCCACCCTGCAACAGACATTCGAAGCCTGGATCACGCCGCTGATGATTGGCGGGCTCATTATCTTCATGTGCTTTATCATCTGGGATCTAGCCAAGAAGTCCAATGCCGGGCGCTTCGGCACCATCATGCTGTTTATCATACTGGGAGCGGGCATGTTCGGCTACGTGCTCAAGGTGGTGATCACCTGGATCCTTGAAGGTGGCCTGGGCTGACCGCATCGACGTAGCGCGCAAATCCGGCATTTTTTCACGCCGACCTGTTGGCGGCGGAAGCACTTTCCTTTATCGTCCCTCTAGCTCAGGAATAAGAAAAACCACTTTAATTCCTGTAAAGAATATAAATAGAGATGAATTGCTGGAGTACTCATGCTACGAACCTTTAGCCTGCTTCCCCTGCTGACCTCCACCGCCCTGGCGCTGGCCGGTACTGCTCACGCGGATGATGACGTGCTGAAGGTCGGCATGTCGGGCAGCTACTTCCCCTTCACGTTTGTCGAAAAAGACACGCTGCAGGGCTTTGAAGTCGATGTCATGCGCGCTGCTGCCCAACAAATGGATACCGACGTTGAGTTCGTCACCGCCAGCTTTTCGGGGCTGTTCGGCATGCTCGAGTCGGGGCGCGTGGATACCATTGCCAACCAGATCACCATCACCGATGAACGCCAGCAGAAATATCTGTTTTCCGAGCCCTACGTGTATGACGGCGCCCAGGTGGTAGTAAAGCGCGGCAACAAGGAGATCAAGGGCGTCGAGGATCTGGCCGGCAAAACTGTGGCCGTCAACCTTGGCTCCAACTATGAACAGCTGCTGCGCGAGCTGCCCTACGCCGACGACATCGAGATTCGCACCTACGAAAGCAACATCGAGCAGGATACGGCGCTGGGCCGCGTGGATGCCTTTGTCATGGACCGGATCAGCGCAAGCCAGGTCATCCAGGAAAAGCCGCTCCCCCTGGCGCTAGCCGGCAAGCCGTTTTCCAAACTGCGTAATGCCCTGCCCTTCCGCGACACGCCGGCCGGCCGCACGCTGCGCGATCGGGTCGACAGCGCTCTGGAAAAACTTCGCAAGTCCGGCAGGCTCGGCGAAATATCCAAGCGCTGGTTCGGCAATGATATTACTCGCCCCTGAGGGAACGTTGATTTTTCATGAACCTGCTTGACGTTCCCTACATGCTCGAGCTGGTGCCGATCCTGCTGCGCTACCTGCCCCTGACGCTGGGCATGGCCGCCGCGGGAATGGTGCTGGCGCTGTCGCTAGCCGCCGGACTGGCCGTCATTCGCGTGTTGCGCCTGCCGGTGCTTAACATGGCGACGCTGCTGTTCATCTCGTTTTTTCGTGGCACACCGCTGCTGGTCCAGCTTTTCCTGTTCTACTACGGCCTGCCCCAGATCATGTCGGTGCTGACCACCATTAACGGCATAACGGCTACCATCATGGGGCTGACGCTGCATTTTTCTGCCTATATGGCAGAGTCGATTCGCGCCGCCATTGTCGGGGTGGATCGCAGCCAGACCGAGGCGGCGCTGTCCATCGGCATGACCCAGGGCCAGCTGATGAGGCGCATCGTACTACCCCAGGCCACGCGTATTGCGGTACCCACGCTGATGAACTACTTCATCGACATGATCAAGGCCACCTCGCTGGCTTTCACACTGGGCGTGACGGAGCTGATGGGGGCAACGCAAAAGGAAGCAGCGGGCAGTTTTCTATATTTCGAAGCCTTTATTGTGGCGGCGGTGATCTACTGGGCCATTGTCGAACTGCTGGCCTGGTGTCAGCGGCGGCTGGAATATCGACTCAACAAGGCATATCGCCGATGATTCGGATAACCAACCTCGTCAAGCGCTTTGACGGCACCGCGGTCCTCGACGGCATCGACATGGATATTGCCCGGGGCGAGATTATCGTGGTGATCGGCCCTTCGGGCACCGGAAAGTCGACGCTGCTGCGCTGTTTGAATTTTCTCGAACGCCCCGACGCCGGGCACCTTGTACTGAATGATCTCGACATGGACGTGGCGACGGCCAGCGCGCGCTCGATACTTGCGGTCAGGCGACGCACGGCCTTTGTCTTTCAGAACTATGCGCTGTTTGCCAACAAGACAGCGCTGGAAAATATCGCCGAAGGTCTGCTCGTGGTCCATCGCTGGCCCAGACACAAAGCCCATGCCCGAGCGCGTGACATTCTCGAGCGTATCGGGCTGGCCGACAAGGGTGACGCCTATCCGGCCTCCCTGTCCGGCGGGCAGCAGCAGCGCGTCGGCATCGGGCGAGCCATGGCCGCGCGGGCCGAGGTCATTCTCTTTGATGAGCCCACCTCTTCGCTGGACCCCGAGTGGGTGGAAGAAGTCCTGGAACTGATGAAGCAGCTGGCCGCCGAGCGGCAGACCATGCTGGTGGTCACCCACGAGATGAACTTTGCGCGCGACGTGGCCGACCGGGTCATCTTCATGGAAGGCGGACGCATTGTTGAGCAGGGCCCGCCATCGCAGCTGTTCAGCGCGCCGCAGGATCCGCGCACCCGCGCTTTTTTACGCAAGATGCTTGCCGGTCAGCCCGCGGAAACCCTGCCGGACACTCCGACGGCAACGCTCTCCGATTTATAGCCGCAGCGGGCCGGGGAGACCATGACATCAGGCGTCCTGGTCAGAATCCTTTTTCGCCGTGAGCTCCTCGACCTGCTGCTTGAGCTTCTGCCCGGGACGAAAGGTCACCACCCGGCGGGCCGAAATCGGGATCTCTTCGCCGGTCTTGGGGTTGCGCCCCGGCCTTTCACGCTTGTCGCGGAGCTCGAAGTTACCGAACCCGGACAGCTTGACCTGCTCGTTTTCCCGCAGACAGCTGCGGATTTCCTCGAAAAAGGTTTCTACCACCGCTTTGGCTTCGCGCTTCGACAGCGCAAGCTCGGTGTGCAGATGCTCAGCAAGCGCTGCTTTGGTTAATGCACCCATATGGCCTCTCCTCCCGCCGGCGCCACCTTGCATGATGGCGCCGGCTTTCGGCGGCAGACTCAATTATCCGCGCAGCCCGGCATTAAACTCGCGCTTTACCTGCTCGACGATTGAATCCACCAACTGATTGATTTCATCGTCATTTAGCGTGCGCGATGGATGCTGCCAGGTCAAGCCCAGGGCCACACTCTTGCAGCCGTCGGCCACGCCCTCTCCGGCATAGACATCAAACAGGCGCGTTTCGCTCAGGTACTCTCCGGCGTGGGCACTGGCCACATCCAGCAGCGCCTGCACGGGCACGGAGTCGGCGACGCTGAAGGCCAGGTCGCGGCGCACTTCGGGGTAGCGCGACAGCGGCTCGAACCCGGGCACCCGGCCTTGGCTCAGGGCGTCGAGGCTGACCTCAAACCCGACCGCATCGACCTTGAGCCCTACCCGGCGGCGGACCTCGGGGTGCAGCGTTCCCAGCCAGCCGACGGCCTCTCCCCGGTAGAGAATGCGCGCGCGCTGCCCCGGATGCAGCGCCGGATGATCGCCTGGCTCCATACGCCAGTCCGTGGGGCAGCTGCCCAGGGCAAACAGGCTTTCCAGATCGCCCTTCACGTCGTAAAAATCCAGCGGCTCGGCGCTCTCGCTCCAGCTTTCGGGGTAACGCGACCCGCAGGCCAGCGCGCCGAGCATCGGCGTCTGGCGCAGGTTGTCGAGGTGGCCGTTGAAAACAAGGCCGGTCTCAAATAGCCGCACGCGCGGCTGCTGGCGCTTGAGGTTGTAGTCCATGGCCCGAACCAGTCCGGGAAGCAGACTTGCCCGCATCACGGAGAGATCGCTGGAAATCGGGTTGGCCAGCGCCGGCGCCACGGCTTGCGGCAGCAGGGCTTCCTGAAGCTCGGGGGCCACAAAGCTGTAGGTAATCGCCTCCTGGTAACCCCGGGCTACCATTTGCCGGCGCAGCTGTGCCTGGCTGACGCCGGCCTCGTTATCCGGGCGCAGCGCCAGGCGCGCCGCCGGCCGACGGACCGGGAAGTTATTGTACCCGTGGATGCGCGCCACTTCCTCGATCAGGTCTTCCTCGATCGCCGCATCAAAACGCCAGCTGGGCGCGGTCACGTCCCAGCCGTCGGCCGTTGCCGCCACGTCAAAGCCCAGCCGAGCCAGGATGTCTTCCACGTCCCCGGCGTCAAGCGCCTTGCCCAGCACTTTTTCCAGCCGCCGAGCGCGCAGGCTGATTTGCCGGGTATCGGGGCAGTGCGTTTCGCTTGTCACTTCGGTCAGCGGGCCGGCCTCGCCGCCGCAGATCTCCAACAGCAGCGCGGAAGCCCGCTCGATGGCCACCGCGGTCAGCCGGGGGTCCACACCGCGCTCAAAGCGGTGCGAAGCATCGGTGTGCAGCCCGTAAGAGCGCGCCTGGCCGGCAACGGCCAGCGGCGTGAAAAAGGCCGACTCAAGAAAAATGGTGCGAGTGGCCGGGCTGACGCCGGAATCCTCTCCGCCCATAACTCCGGCGATCGCCAGCGGCTTCTGGTGGTCGGCAATCAGCAGCGTTTCCGGGCGCAGCGAGATCTCCTGGCCGTCGAGCAGCGTCAGGCGCTCGCCGTCCCGGGCCTTGCGTACAACGATACCGCCGTCAAGGTTATCGCGATCGAAAGCGTGCAGCGGCTGGCCAAGCTCGAGCATGACGTAGTTGGTCACATCCACCACCGGATCAATGGCGCGAAGGCCGCTGCGGCGCAGGCGTTCGGTCATCCATAGCGGGGTCTCGGCGCCCACGTCTACGCCCCGGATGATCCGCCCCACATAGCGGGGGCACAGCGCCTCCGCCTCGACGTCAATCGGCAGCGCCGTATCGTGGCCGGCCGGCACCGGCGTCATGTCAGGCGGTGTGACAACCAGGCGATTCAGCGCGCCGACTTCCCGGGCCAGCCCTTTCAGGCTCAGGCAATCGCCGCGGTTGGGCGTCAGGTCGACTTCGATGGCGTTATCATCGAGAGCCATATAGCGGCGGAAGTCTTCGCCCACCGGCGCCGCCGCCGGCAGCACCAGAATGCCCGGCGAGGCTTCTTCTTCAAGTCCCAGCTCGGACGCGGAGCAGATCATGCCGCGGGATTCCACGCCGCGCAGCTTCGCCTTTTTGATCTTGAAGTCTCCGGGCAGCACTCCGCCCACCCGAGCAAAAGCCACTTTCTGCCCGGCTTCGACGTTGGCCGCGCCGCACACCACCTGCACCGGCTCCGCCGAGCCGTCGTTGACGGTGCAGAGGCTCAGCTTGTCGGCATCGGGGTGCGGCTCCCGAGTCAGCACTTCGGCCACGACAACGCCGGTAAACGCCTTGGCTACTGGCTCAATGGCATCGATTTCCAGACCTGCCATGGTGACCTGATCGGCCATGGCCTGGGTATCCAGCTGCGGAGATACCCACTCACGCAGCCACTGTTCAGAAAACTTCATGTTCTATCCCGTATTCAGCGCAAGGCTCAGGCAAACTGCTGCAAAAAGCGCAGGTCGTTATCGAAAAACAGGCGCAGATCGTTCACGCCGTAGCGCAGCATCGCCAAACGCTCGGCGCCCATGCCGAAGGCAAAGCCGCTGAAGCGCTCGGCATCGATAGCCGAGTGGCGAAACACTTCGGGGTGCACCATGCCGCAGCCCATGACTTCAAGCCAGCCGCTGTGGGAGCACACGCGACAGCCTTCGCCGCTGCACATCACGCATTGAATATCCACTTCCGCCGAGGGTTCGGTAAACGGAAAGTACGAGGGCCGAAAACGAACGGATAAATCCTCGCGCTCGAAAAAGCCGTGGAGGAAATCCTCGATGGTTCCCTTCAGGTCGGCAAAACTGATGCCTTCATCGACCAGCAGCCCCTCTATCTGATGGAACATCGGCGTATGGGTCAAATCCGAGTCGCTGCGATACACTCGCCCCGGGCAAACAATGCGGATGGGCGGCGCCTTGGCTTCCATGGTGCGCACCTGCACCGGCGAGGTGTGGGTGCGCAAAAGCCTTGTGGCATCAAAGTAGAACGTATCGGCCATGCCCCTCGCCGGATGGTGCGCAGGAATGTTCAGCGCCTCGAAGTTGTGATAGTCATCTTCGATTTCCGGACCCACGGCCACGTCAAAGCCGATCCGGGTAAAAAGCCCCTCGATGCGCTCGAGCGTGCGCGTCACCGGATGCAGACCGCCAGGCGACTGGCCGCGGCCGGGCAGCGTGACGTCCAGCGTTTCGGCAGCCAGCCGGGCGTCGAGCGCGGCCTTTTCCAGTTCCCGGCGCTTTTGTTCGATATCGCCTGCAAGCGCCTGCTTGGCCTGGTTGATACGCTCACCGGCGGCGGGACGCTCTTCCGCCGACAGCTTGCCCAGCCCCTTGAGCAAGGCCGTAACCTCGCCTTTTTTCCCCAAATAGCGGACACGCAGTTCTTCGAGCGCCGCGACGCTTTGTGAAGCCTGTATGGCGGCACGCGCGTCAGCGACCAGGCTAGGAAGATGATCCATCCGATTGACTCCGAGTTAGGCGTTTGCCTTTGCAGCAAAAAGTATCAAAAAATGGCGCGCTGGCAGTGACAAAAAAACAGGGGAAGAGCGGCTGCTCTTCCCCTGTATGGGTCACGTGATGAGACCTATGGCATTGCGTACACGCCGGTACGCAGTGCGTTATTGGGCAGCCTTGGCTTTTTCCACGATGGCCGCAAAGGCCGCTTTCTCGTGAACAGCCAGGTCAGCCAGCACCTTGCGGTCGATTTCGATGCCGGCTTTCTTCAGGCCGCCAACGAAACGGCTGTACGACAAGCCGTGCTGACGGGCGCCGGCGTTGATCCGCTGGATCCACAGGGCACGGAACTGACGCTTGCGGTTGCGGCGGTCACGGTAGGCATACTGGCCTGCCTTGATGACGGCCTGTTTGGCCACGCGGAAAACGCGCGACCGGGCACCGTAGTAGCCCTTGGCCTGCTTCAATACTTTTTTATGACGACGACGGGCGACAACGCCACGCTTGACACGAGTCATAACACACTCCTGACTTGGATAGGCTGGATGAGCGCAGCGATGCGCTCCCAGAAAATTCGACCTTTACAGATTCGGCAGCATACGCTGGATCAACGGCTTGTCGGCTTCGTGGATCTGCTTCATACCACGCAGCTGACGCTTACGCTTGGTCGACTTCTTGGTCAGGATGTGGCTACGAAAGGACTGCTTGTGCTTGAAACCGTTAGCGGTTTTCTTGAAGCGCTTGGCAGCACCGCTGTTACTCTTGATTTTCGGCATGAGGATATACTCCGCTCGATATTCTTTAGAAAACCCAAGGCCTGCCAGCGTCACCGCTGGCCCGTTTAACCGGCCGCTGGATCACTTCTTCTTGGGGGCAAGAATCATGATCATCTGGCGCCCTTCCATCTTGGGGAAAGACTCCACTGACCCTAAGCCCTCGAGGTCTTCGGCGATCCGTTCCATCAGCTTGCGGCCGATATCCTGGTGCGCCATTTCACGACCCCGGAAGCGCAATGTGACCTTACCCTTGTCACCACTTTCCAGAAAGCGCGTCAGGTTTTTCAGCTTCACCTGGTAATCGCCTTCATCAGTGCCAGGCCGGAACTTGACTTCCTTGACCTGGATGTGCTTCTGCTTTTTCTTTTGAGCCGCTTTTTGCTTTTTCTGCTCAAAAACGAATTTGCCGTAGTCCATGATCTTGCAGACGATGGGGTCGGCATTCGAAATTTGCACGAGATCCATACCCGCTTCCCCGGCACGCTCAATGGCGTCGCGCGTGGGCACAATGCCCAGCTGCTCGCCGTTGCTATCAATGAGGCGTACCTGGTCATCGGTAATTCGCTCGTTCATTGGTGGGCGTTTGTCTTGTGGACGCCCGCGCTGGTTGCTTCGCTTGATTGCTCCGTCTCCTTAGGCAATTGACGATGTCGTCAGAACCGCTCTCTCAGTGTCAAGACGCTGAATAAGCGCATCAACGGTCATGGTACCAAGATTTTCGCCGCCGCGCGTACGTACGGCGACCGAGTCAGTTTCAACTTCCTTATCTCCTACCACCAGGAGATAGGGAACTTTTTGCAGCGTGTGCTCACGGATTTTAAAGCCGATTTTCTCATTCCTCAAGTCGGCGTTGATCCGCAGCCCGGTTTGCGCCAGTCGCTGCTCCACGGCCAGGGCATAATCCCGCTGGGCATCGGTAATGGTCATGACCACGGCCTGCTGAGGGGCGAGCCACAGCGGCATGGCCCCGGCGTAGTGCTCAATCAGGATGCCCAGAAAGCGCTCGAAGGAGCCCAGAATGGCGCGGTGAAGCATAACCGGCACCTGGCGGCTGCCGTCTTCATCCACGTACTGGGCACTCAGCCGGCCGGGCAGATTGAAGTCGAGCTGTAGCGTACCACATTGCCACACGCGATTGAGACAGTCACGCAGAGAAAACTCGATTTTGGGGCCGTAAAACGCGCCTTCACCCGGCTGCAGCTCCCATTCGAGCCCGGTCGCGTCGAGCGCCGACTCCAGCCCTTTTTCTGCCTGGCTCCACAGCTCCGGCTCGCCCAGAAAATCATCCGGCCTCGTGGACAGCTTCAGCTCGACGTCTTCAAAGCCAAGCGTCTTGTAGACTTCCAGCGTTTGCGCAATAAACGCCTCGGCCTCGGACTGGATTTGCCCCTCGGTACAGAAGATATGCGCATCGTCCTGGGTAAAGCCGCGCACGCGCATCAGGCCGTGCAGCGAGCCCGAAGGCTCGTTGCGGTGGCAGCTGCCGAACTCTGCCAGGCGCAGCGGCAGATCGCGATAGCTTTTCAGCCCCTGGTTGAACACCTGGACGTGACACGGGCAGTTCATCGGCTTGACCGCGTATTCGCGCTTTTCCGACTCCGTGGTGAACATCAGCTCGCTGTAGTGCCCCCAGTGGCCGGACTTTTGCCACAGGGAAAGATCAACGACCTGAGGCGTCTTGATCTCCTGGTAGCCGTGCCGCAGCTGGACGTCGCGCATATAGTCCTCAAGCGCCCGATACATGCTCCAGCCGTTGGGATGCCAGAACACCATGCCCGGCGCTTCTTCCTGGAGGTGAAACAGGTCCATCTTGCGCGCAAGCTTACGATGGTCGCGCTTCTCGGCTTCTTCGAGACGCTTGAGGTAGGCCTTGAGCTGCTTCTTGTCTCCCCAGGCGGTGCCGTAGATGCGCGTCAGCATGGGGTTTTCCGCATCCCCGCGCCAATAGGCACCGGCCAGCTTGGTCAGTTTGAACGCCTTCAGGTGGCGCGTGTTGGGCACGTGGGGCCCGCGGCACATGTCAATATATTCTTCGTGATGATAAAGCCTGATGGTGGCGCCTTCGGGAATATCCCGCACAACTTCCTGCTTATAAGGCTCGTCACGGTGCAAAAACGTCAGCATCGCCTGGTCGCGATCGACGTACTCGCGAACTACGTCGTATTCCCGCTTGATCAGGGATTCCATGCGCGCTTCGATGGTTTCCAGGTCTTCCGGCGTTACCGATTGCCCGAAGTCGACGTCATAGTAGAAGCCGTCGTCAATGACCGGCCCGATTGCCATCTTCGCATCCGGATAGAGCTGCTTGACCGCATGCCCGACCAGATGGGCGCAGGAGTGGCGAATGATGTCCAGCCCTTCGGTATCGCGCGACGTAATGATGGCAACCTCAGCATCGTGCTCGATGACATCGGCGGCATCCACGAGTACGCCGTCAATTTTTCCGGCAATGCAGGCTTTGGCCAAACCTGGGCCGATGGACTCAGCCAGCTGCATAATGGAGCGGGGTTCATCAAGCGTGCGCTGGCTACCGTCAGGCAGGGTAACAATGGGCATTCAATTTTCCTTGAGCGCAGTGGTGATCCATACCAAGGATCACATGTCGCTATCAATGGGCTTTATCAGCGATATAGCAACAGCAAAAGCTGCAGCGGACAAAAGACTAACAAAAATAGCGGGCGGCTTAAATAAAAGACGGGAGGCATCAATGCCTCCCGTCCATTAGGTGACGCGGCTATGCCGCTATCAGCTTTCAACTGAGTGAGTTAGTTCCACTCATCGAGCTCTACACGGCGGTTTTCAGCGCGGCCGGCGTCGGTATCGTTGGACGCTACCGGACGCTCTTCACCGTAACCGGTGGAGTTCATGCGATTTTTCTGAATGCCGTGGCTCTGCAGGTAGCTGGCAACGGACTCAGCGCGACGCTGGGACAGTTCCTTGTTGTACTGCGCGCTGCCTACGGAGTCGGTGTGACCGTCAATGCGCACGCGTACGTCGGTGTTGTGCTCAAGCTTCTCGGCCACTTCGCTCAGCTCCTGCTCGGCCTGGCGAGTCAGCTTCGCCGAGTCAAACTCGAAGTTGACGCCTTCCAGCACCAGGCTTTCCTGGCAGCCAAGCGCGTTGACTTCTACACCGGCCGGCGTGTTCGGGCACTGGTCACGGAAGTCCGGAACGCCGTCGTTATCGGAGTCAAGCGGGCAGCCCTTGGCATCGACTTCAACGCCTGCCGGTGTGCCGGGGCACTCGTCGCGGTAGTCCGGAACGCCGTCGTTGTCGGAGTCGAGCGGGCAACCTTCGGCATCAACGGCGACGCCTGCCGGCACCTCACCGTAGCTCGGGCACTGCGGCTTGACTTCTTCGCTCTTGTCGGCACACAGGTAGGCTGCCAGGGCCGCACCAGTCGTTGCGCCAATGGCCGCACCGCTTTCCTCGTCAGAGTCACCGCTGGTGGCATAGCCCAGGCCGCCACCGATCAAACTGCCAGCGAGGCCACATACCGCAGGATGCTGGTACCAGCTGTTATCGGCATCGCTGCCCGACGTCTGACCGCCGGTTTGTGACGCTGAGTTAGCACAGCCGGAAAGCCCCAAAGCCAGAGCGGAACCGAGCAGCAAGCCAGTCGTTGATTTCTTCATGTATGACTCCTTTTTGATCCAATGCGTGAGGCCATATGATGCCAGCCTCGTTGTTCGTGCTTCTTCTGTTCAAACGGCTTTTTACTCAAGCACCCTCATCATTACCCTTTCATCCGGCAAAAGGCGACGTCTTTTTGACCCACGCAGTGATGGTTCGCGTCACCGCACACTCATGAGAAGGCACAGGTAGCCTAGCATAAAGCCCACAGATGTATTTTCAATGGTATATCGCTTAATGCAGCGTTTTTCCACCCTTCGAGCGCCAGAGCATCACGGCTTTTGCCGCGTCAATGACTGGCTGGTGCATTTCCTCTTCCACCTGCAGTCGTTCTTTATCTTCCCCCATACGCTCACGAGGGGAAAGACCCCTTCTCGCCGAATGGGTCTTCAAATGACGCGTTCTGCTATAAACATCGGAGAAAGCGCGAAATTCTTCGCGCTCGACCAGAGTAGGCTCTATTATTTCGAGCAGCACCTTGCAACGCCAGGCACCCTCGGTGATATTTACCTGTTCCTGCACTAGAGCAGCCGACACGTAATCCAGGTTTTCCAGGCTGTTGGTAATGGCCCGCGAATCTTCTTCCTTGCGAAACGCATCGCGCCGCCTTACTTCCCGGCGCAGCCGTGCGGCGTAGGCGGCTAATAGCAGAATGATGATAACGCCAGCGGCCAAAAGTATCATCGCTGTGCCTGAGCTCATAAGATCACCATCCCGACGGGTTGAAATTTCTACATCAATTGTACACAACGCTACTGCCCGAGAACACCTGGCCACGCTATTTTATGCCAGCCCCCATCGGCAACCTCAGCGGTCGGGCCTGTGTTTACTCCTTGCCTGTGTTAACTTTTCATAACCGCTGCCCGCAGCACAACGCGATAGAAGGAACTAACCGTGCGCCAACTCTACCTGACTTTTTTATGTGGCTTTTTAATAGTCGGCGCGGCCGGCTGTACTACCTATACCTGGCCTGACGGCTCAAAGGAAACCGTGCTCGGCGTGCCGGCAGAAAAAGAAAATGCGCGCTACGAGGATGACCGTAATGAGGCTATACGCTATCGCCTTCCCGGGGAAACTGACGATGAGGAAAAAGGCACTAGCCGCCCGATCCCTTGATTACTCGCCATGCCACAGCCACGCACACAAAAAACCCGGCGCGGGGCCGGGTTCTTTGCGTATAGATGCCTGACGATGTCCTACTCTCGCATGGGGAGGCCCCACACTACCATCGGCGCTGAGCGGTTTCACTGCTGAGTTCGGCAAGGGATCAGGTGGTTCCCGCTCGCTATGGCCGTCAGGCGTAACCGGTGATATATCATGCTGTTCGTGATCGTCTTGCGTATCCGGCTTGTCGTTGTCCTGCGACCCGACCCCTTGGGTGTTATAGGGTCAAGCCTCACGGGCACATTAGTACCGGTTAGCTCAACGCCTTGCAGCGCTTCCACACCCGGCCTATCAACCAGCTCGTCTTGCTGGGCCCTTCAGGAGGCTCAAGGCCTCGGGGATGTCTCATCTTGAAGGGGGCTTCCCGCTTAGATGCTTTCAGCGGTTATCCCGTCCGCACTTAGCTACCCGGCAATGCCACTGGCGTGACAACCGGAACACCAGAGGTGCGTCCACTCCGGTCCTCTCGTACTAGGAGCAGCCCTTCGCAAACATCCTGCGCCCACGGCAGATAGGGACCGAACTGTCTCACGACGTTCTAAACCCAGCTCGCGTACCACTTTAAATGGCGAACAGCCATACCCTTGGGACCGACTTCAGCCCCAGGATGTGATGAGCCGACATCGAGGTGCCAAACACCGCCGTCGATGTGAACTCTTGGGCGGTATCAGCCTGTTATCCCCGGAGTACCTTTTATCCGTTGAGCGATGGCCCTTCCATACAGAACCACCGGATCACTAGAACCTGCTTTCGCACCTGCTCGACGTGTCTGTCTCGCAGTCAAGCACCCTTGTGCTCTTGCACTCACTGCACGATGTCCAACCGTGCTGAGGGTACCTTCGTGCTCCTCCGTTACGCTTTGGGAGGAGACCGCCCCAGTCAAACTACCCACCACACACGGTCCTCGATCCGGATCACGGATCGGAGTGAGAACGCCAATGATGCCAGGCTGGTATTTCAAGGGTGGCTCCCCCCGGTCTGGCGACCGGGGTTCCAAGCCTCCCAGCTATCCTACACAAGCAACATCGGCGTCCAGTGTGAAGCTATAGTAAAGGTTCACGGGGTCTTTCCGTCTGGCCGCGGGTACACCGCATCTTCACGGCGATTTCAATTTCACTGAGTCTCGGGTGGAGACAGCGTGGCCATCATTACGCCATTCGTGCAGGTCGGAACTTACCCGACAAGGAATTTCGCTACCTTAGGACCGTTATAGTTACGGCCGCCGTTTACCGGGGCTTCGATCAAGCGCTTCGCCGAAGCTAACGCCATCACTTAACCTTCCGGCACCGGGCAGGCGTCACACCCTATACGTCCGCTTGCGCGTTAGCAGAGTGCTGTGTTTTTAGTAAACAGTTGTAGCCACCTGGTATCTTCGACCGCCTTCCGCTCCCCCCGCGTGGGGGTTCACGTACCGGCGGCGTGCCTTCTCCCGAAGTTACGGCACCATTTTGCCTAGTTCCTTCACCCGAGTTTTCTCAAGCGCCTGGGGATTCTCACCCTGACCACCTGTGTTGGTTTGGGGTACGGTCTCGCAGTATCTGAGGCTTAGAGGCTTTTCCTGGAAGCGTGGCATCGATGACTTCCAGCCCGTGGGCTGTTCGTCTCGTCTCTCGGCCTGGAACCACCGGATTTCCCTGATGGTTCAGCCTACGGACTTTCACCAGGACGACCGTCGCCTGGCTCACCTAGCCTTCTTCGTCCCCCCATCGCAATACTGTGAGGTACGGGAATATTGACCCGTTTCCCATCGACTACGCCTTTCGGCCTCGCCTTAGGGGCCGACTCACTCTGCTCCGATTAGCGTCGAACAGAAACCCTTGGTCTTCCGGCGAGGGCGTTTTTCACGCCCTTTATCGTTACTCATGTCAGCATTCGCACTCGTGATACCTCCAGCAGGCTTCTCAGCCTCCCTTCATCGGCTTACACGACGCTCCTCTACCACGTATCTAAAAAGACACGTCCGTAGCTTCGGTATCTGGTTTAGCCCCGTTACATCTTCCGCGCAGGCCGATTCGACTAGTGAGCTATTACGCTTTCTTTCAAGGATGGCTGCTTCTAAGCCAACCTCCTAGCTGTCTAAACCTTCCCACATCGTTTCCCACTTAACCAGAATTTGGGGACCTTAGCTGACGGTCTGGGTTGTTGCCCTTTCCACAATGGACGTTAGCACCCACTGTGTGTCTCCCACGCTGGCACTCACCGGTATTCGGAGTTTGCCTCGGGTTGGTAAGTCGGGATGACCCCCTAGCCGAAACAGTGCTCTACCCCCGGTGGTGATACGTGAGGCGCTACCTAAATAGCTTTCGAGGAGAACCAGCTATCTCCGGGCTTGATTAGCCTTTCACTCCGACCCACAGCTCATCCCCGCATTTTTCAACATACGTGGGTTCGAGCCTCCAGTTGATGTTACTCAACCTTCACTCTGGCCATGGGTAGATCGCCCGGTTTCGGGTCTATTCCCCGCAACTTGTCGCCCTGTTAAGACTCGCTTTCGCTACGCCTCCCCTACACGGTTAAGCTCGCTACGGAAAATAAGTCGCTGACCCATTATACAAAAGGTACGCGGTCACCCCATCACTAAGCCACCTCTGCTTGATTTTTGGGTTGAACGTTGCAGGCAACGTTAACCCTCAAGCGGATGTGATAATGATGAGCTCATCACGAAGAAGCTTAGTGATGGGGCTCCCACTGCTTGTACGCACACGGTTTCAGGATCTATTTCACTCCCCTCACTGGGGTTCTTTTCGCCTTTCCCTCACGGTACTGGTTCACTATCGGTCAGCCAGGAGTATTTAGCCTTGGAGGATGGTCCCCCCGTCTTCAGTCAAGGTTTCTCGTGCCCCGACCTACTCGATTTCACGCGATCGGATTTTCGACTACGGGGCTATCACCCACTATGGCGGCCCTTCCCAGGGCCTTCGTCTAATCGGTCACGCGCTTAAGGGCTACTCCCCGTTCGCTCGCCGCTACTGGGGGAATCTCGGTTGATTTCTGTTCCTCGGGGTACTGAGATGTTTCAGTTCCCCCGGTTCGCCTCGTATCCCTATGGATTCAGGATACGATACTCATCTTGTGATGAGTGGGTTGTCCCATTCAGAGATCGCCGGGTCAAAGGGTGTTTGCCACCTCGCCGACGCTTATCGCAGGCTTCCACGTCTTTCATCGCCTCTGGCTGCCTAGGCATCCACCGTGTGCGCTTCATTGCTTGACCCTATAACCCGAAGGAGTCGGGGTCGCAATGACAACGATATTGCCGGATACGCTTGAGACGTATCACATGATCTTCTCAAGGAAGATCGTTTTATCAGCATGATATATCTTGTTAAAGAGCGACTGTTCAATGAACAGTGATAAGCACGGCCCTGCGGCCGGTTCTTATCAGTGGTCACGGAACAACAAACGGTCAGTCAAGCCGGCGGGCGTATTGGTGGAGCCTAGCGGGATCGAACCGCTGACCTCCTGCGTGCAAGGCAGGCGCTCTCCCAGCTGAGCTAAGGCCCCAAATCGTCTTGCTATTTTGCTACCACACTGTTTTCACCAGAATTTTTGTAAGGCTAGGCAAAGTGCAGCGACGTATAGCCTGCTATACGAGCTGTGCTTTAACGCCGCATTACGAAAATTTGGTGGGTCTGGGCAGACTCGAACTGCCGACCTCACCCTTATCAGGGGTGCGCTCTAACCAACTGAGCTACAGACCCGGTACCGTGCAACTGCGACTCAATTCAACTGAGCTACAGTTCCGGTCTTTTCACCGCTTTCATGGCGACGAAGCATCGCCACAAGAACGGTCAAAAACTACCGTTTGCTCGATAAGTTTGACCAGGTAATTCACTGTGGGCACTTGCCGGGCGGGTAGACGCATCGGTTAAGGAGGTGATCCAGCCGCAGGTTCCCCTACGGCTACCTTGTTACGACTTCACCCCAGTCATGAACCACACCGTGGTGATCGCCTTCCGAAGTTAGGCTAACCACTTCTGGTGCAGTCCACTTCCATGGTGTGACGGGCGGTGTGTACAAGGCCCGGGAACGTATTCACCGTGCCATTCTGATGCACGATTACTAGCGATTCCGACTTCACGGAGTCGAGTTGCAGACTCCGATCCGGACTGAGACCGGCTTTATGGGATTCGCTCACTCTCGCAAGTTAGCTGCCCTTTGTGCCGGCCATTGTAGCACGTGTGTAGCCCTACCCGTAAGGGCCATGATGACTTGACGTCGTCCCCACCTTCCTCCGGTTTGTCACCGGCAGTCTCCCTAGAGTTCCCACCATTACGTGCTGGCAAATAGGGACAAGGGTTTCGCTCGTTACGGGACTTAACCCAACATTTCACAACACGAGCTGACGACAGCCATGCAGCACCTGTCACTGCGCTCCCGAAGGCACCCCGAGATCTCTCTCGGGTTCGCAGGATGTCAAGGGTAGGTAAGGTTCTTCGCGTTGCATCGAATTAAACCACATGCTCCACCGCTTGTGCGGGCCCCCGTCAATTCATTTGAGTTTTAACCTTGCGGCCGTACTCCCCAGGCGGTCGACTTATCGCGTTAACTTCGCCACAAGGGTCTCAAGGACCCCAACGGCTGGTCGACATCGTTTACGGCATGGACTACCAGGGTATCTAATCCTGTTTGCTACCCATGCTTTCGCACCTCAGCGTCAGTGTCAGTCCAGAAGGCCGCCTTCGCCACTGGTATTCCTCCCGATATCTACGCATTTCACCGCTACACCGGGAATTCCACCTTCCTCTCCTGCACTCTAGCGCGACAGTTCCGGATGCGATTCCCAGGTTGAGCCCGGGGCTTTCACAACCGGCTGATCGCGCCGCCTACGCGCGCTTTACGCCCAGTAATTCCGATTAACGCTTGCACCCTCCGTATTACCGCGGCTGCTGGCACGGAGTTAGCCGGTGCTTCTTCTGTGAGTGATGTCTCCCTGCCGGGGTATTAACCCGACAGCGTTCTTCCTCACTGAAAGTGCTTTACAACCCGAGGGCCTTCTTCACACACGCGGCATGGCTGGATCAGGCTTTCGCCCATTGTCCAATATTCCCCACTGCTGCCTCCCGTAGGAGTCCGGGCCGTGTCTCAGTCCCGGTGTGGCTGATCATCCTCTCAAACCAGCTACGGATCGTTGCCTTGGTAGGCCGTTACCCTACCAACCAGCTAATCCGACATAGGCTCATCCGATCGCGGGAGCCAAGGCCCCCTTTCTCCCGTAGGACGTATGCGGTATTAGCCTGAGTTTCCCCAGGTTATCCCCCACGACCGGGCAGATTCCTATGCGTTACTCACCCGTCCGCCGCTCGACGCCCAGGAGCAAGCTCCTGTCGTTTCCGCTCGACTTGCATGTGTTAAGCCTGCCGCCAGCGTTCAATCTGAGCCATGATCAAACTCTTCGGTTTACGATCATTGTGATCCTTGCTTTCCGCTGCCCGAGGGCATTGGAAAAAGCGGATCAAACTTGGCTCAAGGTTCCAAACGTTCTCAAAAAATCCAGAAATCGAGATTTCCAAATTCTGACGAGTCGCTTGCCTTGATAGTAGGTGATTTGTCACCCACCCAGGCAAGCGCCCACATGAATTACCTGATCAACTTGTTAAAGAGCTTGAGAAGTCGCGCTTGGCGCTGCCTCTCGATGGGTGCGTATCATACCAGCGATTAAACCGGCGTCAATTGTTCGCCGCGCTTTTTTTACTTCCCCGACGCCCACGCCAGGTCGGCGAGGCGGCCCAGCAGCGTTTGGCGCCTTGCTTCGGGCATAAAGCCTGCGCTGATAGCGCTTTGGCTGAGCGACAGGAACGTCGTTGCGTCCCAGCCAAACGCCTCCGCGCACGCCAGATGATTGCTTAGCATGCCGCCGCCGAAATACGCCGGATCATCCGAGCTGAGCGTAACATTGAGACCCGCCTCCCGCATGGCAGGCAGCGGATGCGCCGCCATCCTGTCGACGATGCCAAGGCTGACGTTGGAAAGCGGGCAAACGGTGAGCACCGTTTGCTCACGCCTCAAGCGCTCTACCAGCGTGTCGTCGGTCATGCACTGTATGCCGTGATCGATGCGCTCAACGCCAAGCTCGTCAAGCGCCTCGCGCACATAGGCAGCCGGCCCCTCTTCGCCGGCATGCGCCACCCGGGCCAGCCCGAGCTCGCCGGCCCGAGCAAATACGTCGGCAAAGCGGCCCGGCGGATAGCCACTCTCCGCGCTGTCCAGGCCGACGGCGTGCAGGTCCGGCCAGTAGTCGCGCGCCTGCTCGAGCAGAGAAGCCGCCTCAGCCACCGGGCGATCGCGCAAAAATGCCATGATCAGGCCTACGCTCAGATCAAGCGCCTGCTCGGCCTGGCGCACCGCGCCCAGCAGGCCCTGCATCACGCTTGCCAGAGGCACGCCCCGCTGTATATGCGCCTGGGGGTCAAAATGCATATCGATATGCATCACGCCCTCATCCCGGGCACGAATGAAATAGTCCATGGCCAGGTCATGAAAGTCCTGCGGCGTGCACAGCACGTTCATTCCCTGGTAATAAAGATTTAGAAATTCCTGCAGGTGACGAAAGCGGTACGCCTCTTCTACCTGCTCGATATCGGCGTAGAGCAGCGTAATACGGTTGCGCTCGGCCAGCCGGAACATCAGCTCCGGCTCAAGCGTTCCCTCGATATGCAGGTGCAGCTCCGCCTTGGGTAAGCGTTGCAAAAAATGCCGCATGGTCGTTTCCTTTTTTGTTATTGCATCGCCCAGAATCGCGTCAGGCGATGACCATGGATACCATGTAGGTAGTGTACGCCACGAACAGGGCGAGCAGGATGCCCCCTTCGAGGCGATTAATCTTGCGCGGGCGCCCGCGCCAGGAAAACGCAAAGATGATCATCAGCAGGGTCATCACCGTCATCACGATCCAGTCCCGGGTAAGCACGTCCGGCCCTGCTTCAATCGGAGTAATCACCCCGGCGAGCCCTACCACCCCAAGCGTATTGAAAAGGTTGGACCCCACCACGTTGCCCAGCACCATATCGTGCTCCTTGCGCCGCAGCGCGCTGACCGATGAAGCAAGCTCGGGCAGCGATGTGCCGATGGCCACCACGGTAAGCCCGATAACCAGTTCGCTGACGCCAAAGGCCGTGGCAATATCGACCGCGCCCCATACCAGCAAACGCGAGCTGCCGATCAGCACGACCAGGCCAGTGAGCGTCCAGCCAAGCGCGGCGCCCCGGGACATGGGCTGGCTATCCAGCGAGTCGCTGACCTCATCCATCAGCGCGTCGTCCTTTTGCGCTCGCGACTGCAGGATGCTCAGCGTCATGAAACCGCCGAGAATCAGCAAGATCATCGCCGCTTCCCAGCGGGCCACAAAACCGTCGAGCAGGATAACCCCGGTCAGCACCGTGACCATCATCAGCACCGGCATTTCCTTGCGGATGACGCTTGAGTGCACGGCAAGGGGTGCCAGCAGCGCCACCAGCCCCAGCACCAGACCAATGTTGGCAATATTGGAGCCGTAGGCGTTGCCCACGGCAAGCCCGGGGCTACCCTGTAGCGCGGCAAGCACCGACACCATCATTTCCGGCGCCGAGGTGCCAAAACCGATCACCAGCATGCCGATGAGCAGCGGCGACAGCCCGAGCCAGCGCGACGTCGCCGCCGCGCCGTCAATGAACTTGTCGGCACTCCAGACCAATAACACCAGGCCGGCTATCACGGCCAGGACGGGAAGCAGCATAACGTTTCCTTCGTGGGTTTATCTGGGTACTATCGCCGCTGCATCGTTATGGAAGCGGCCGGGCGCGTCAAGCGCTGATCCACGCTCAGGAAAAAAGCGTGCCGAACATGCCCCGAGGCTTGCCAACGCATTAGCGCGTAGTAAGGAGAAGGATTGGTTCAGTATCGTCTGCTCAAACGGCCTGCGCTCCCCCGCCAGGCCCCCTATGTAGACCGTTCGCCGCCCGAGATCCACACTCGGCGCCGGCGGCTGCGCGCCTGTCACGAATGCGACTGGCTCTGTGCTCTGCCGCCGCTGAGCCCCGGCGAAAAAGCCGCCTGCCCGCGCTGCCACCATGCGCTGGTCAGGCGCCATCACCACCCGGCCCAGCGCAGCATGGCGCTAGCCTTTGCCGCCTTCATCGCCCTGCTGGTAGCCGTCTCGTTTCCCTTTATCAGCTTCAGCGTCAGCGGCGTCAGCAACCGTATCGAGCTGCACCAGACCGCCACGGCGCTCATCAACTTTCATCAGCCGGTAGTAGCCGTTGTGGTTATCCTGACCATCGTGGTGCTGCCGGCCTGCTACCTGCTGGCCGTCATGTGGCTACAGCTGGGGCTGATGCGCTATCGCCCGCTGCCGTTCAGCCGCGATATTGCCCGGGCGCTCACCCACCTGACGCCCTGGATGATGGCCGATGTCTTCATCATTGGCGCCCTGGTTAGCCTGATCAAGATTTCCGGTCTGGCGCAGATATCGCTGGGGCTATCGTTCTGGGCGTTTTGCGTTTTCGCCTTTTTATTGCTGCTGACCAGCCAGTCGCTGGATGCCGACTGGCTGTGGTTTTCCCTCGACGGCGAACCCCTGGCACCGGAAGGCGCTCAAACAGGCGCTCCCGCCGCGGCCCAGCAGCTGACCGGCTGCGCCACCTGCGGGCTGGTCAACCGCCTGGAAACCACAGGCAAGACGCGCTGCCGGCGCTGCGGAGAGCGCCTTCACGCCCGCCATCCGCACAGTATTCAGCGCACCTGGGCATTTCTCGTCGCCGCGGCGATCCTGTATATTCCGGCTAATCTGTACCCGATCATGAACGTGACCAGCCTGGGGGAAGCCTCCTCGTCCACCATCATCGGCGGCGTCGTTGAGCTCTACCAGTCAGGCTCGTGGCCCATTGCGCTGGTTATTTTCGTTGCCAGCGTCATGGTGCCGGTCGGCAAGCTGTTCGCCCTTAGCTGGCTATGCCTTGTCACCCGTCGAGGCCGCACGATCAACGCCCAAAGCCGCACTGTCCTCTATCGCGTCACCGATTTTATCGGCCGCTGGTCGATGGTCGACGTCTTTGTTGTGGCCATCCTTGTGGCGCTGATCCGCGCCGGGACGCTGATGTCGATCACTCCCGGCCCCGCTGAGCTGGCTTTTGGCGCGGTGGTCATCCTTACCATGCTGGCCGCCATGTCGTTTGACCCGCGCCTGATCTGGGACGCTCCCTTGCCGGCTGCCAAAGCGCAAACTCACACCGCCTTTCAGGGAACTGTCGATGGCTAATGAAACACCAAATGACCACCGCACGCCCAATGATCCCACGCCGACCTCGGGGCTGGATCGGGCCAAGGCGTCGGCTCAGGCAAGGCTATCGCCTATCTGGATCATTCCGCTGATCGCCGTGGTCATCGGCATGTGGCTGGTTTACGACAACTACTCCAGCCGCGGCACCCAGATCAAACTCACCATGGAAAACGCCGAAGGCATCGAGGCCGGTAAGACCCTGATCCGCACGCGCAACGTCGAAGTCGGCCAGGTCCAGAGCGTGCGTCTGTCCGACGATCTCTCCCACGCCGTTATCGGCGCCCGGATCCATCCCGAGGCCGAAGACATGCTCACCGAAGACAGCCGCTTCTGGGTGGTCAAGCCGCGCATTGGCCGGGAAGGCATCAGCGGGCTTAACACCGTGCTGTCCGGCGCCTATATCCAGCTTGAGCCGGGCAGCTCCGACGAGCTCAAGCGCGAGTTCACGGTCAGCGACGTGCCGCCGGTAGCGCCAACAGGCGTCGCCGGTCTGCAGCTCACCCTGGTCAGCGAGCTTGGCAACTCGATGAAGGTAGGCGACCCGGTCTCCTATCAGGGCTACACCGTAGGCCGCGTCGAAGAAGTCAATTTCAAGCCCGAAGAGCGCCAGGTGTCGCACAACATCTTTATCGAAAAACCCTACGCCAGCCTGGTCACCGACAACACGCGGTTCTGGAACACCAGCGGCATTGACTTTCGCCTGGATGCCGACGGCATCAGGGTCAACCTGGAATCCCTCGAAGCCCTGCTGGGCGGCGGCGTCACCTTTGGCGTCCCCGCCGACCTGCCCACGGGCCAGGCCGTCGACTCCAACACCCGCTTCAGCCTGTATGCCGATGAGGACAGCGCGCGCCAGGGCACCTTCGATCGCTACATCGAATACGTCCTGCTGGTCGACGACACCGTGCGCGGCCTGAAAAAAGGCGCTCCGGTCGAGTTTCGCGGCGTCCGCGTGGGGACCGTCGCCGCCGTGCCCTGGAACTTTACCGCGCCTCAGCCGGACTCGCGCTCAAGCTTTGCCATCCCCGTGCTGATCCGGATCGAGCCTCAGCGCCTGGGCATTGCCGATGAAGGGCTCGACCTTGACGAGTGGCAGACGCGCTTTCGGCAGATGTTCGATATCGGCCTGCGCGCCACCCTCAAAAACGGCAACCTGCTCACCGGTGCCCTGTTTGTCGACCTGAACTTCCAGGATAGCGAAAGCGACGACTACGCTGCCGAAACCTTTGCCGACGTGCGCGTCTTCCCCACTACCACCGGCGGTTTCGCGCAGATTCAGGCGCAGATCACCACGCTGCTGGAAAAGCTCAACGAGCTCGATGTCGACCCGTTACTCGACGGGCTGGACCGCAACATGCAGGCGGCCGAAGCCACGCTCAACGAAGTACAGGGCGTCTCCGAGTCGCTCAACAACCTGCTCGACAGCCCCGAAACCCAAAACATCGGCAGCAATCTGAACGAGACGCTCAAAGAGCTTCGCACTACGCTTGAGGGCGTATCGCCGAATTCGCCGGCGTACCGGGACATTCTTTCGACCATGGAACGCATCGAACGCTTGCTGCGCGACCTGCAGCCGCTAACCAAAACGCTGAACGAGAACCCGCGGGCGCTGCTGTTTGACAACCTTGATACCGAAGATCCCGTGCCGCGGGCACCGGAAGCTCCCTGATCACGCACCGGCGCCCGATGTCAACGCCACTAAAAAGGAAATGCCATGCTTGTCTTCCAGCGCCTTTTGCCATTGCTCGCCGTGCTGTTGCTGGGCCTCGGGCTTGGCGGCTGTGCCGGTAAGGTGTCGCCGTCCTCGCGCTACCTGCTGCCGGCCGCTACCCCTGAAGTGCCCAGCGCGCCCGAGGCGACGCTGGCGCTTGGGCGGCTACGCCTGGCGCACTACCTGGACGTCGAGGGCATCGTCATGCAGCTTGACGACATCGAGCTTCGCGAAGCCCGAGAGCACCGCTGGGCCGAAGGCCTTGATCAGCAGCTGACGCGCAATCTCAAGGCGCACCTGTCCCAGGACTTGCCGGCCTGGCGCGTCACCCAGGCAAGCCCGGGCGACAACGACGCCTATAACTTGGACGTCAGCATCGACCAGTTCCAGGGACGCCACGACGGCTACGCCGTGGCCAGCGGCCAGTGGCAGCTGCGAAGCGCCGAGGGCCGCCTTTTGCACATGGACAGCTTCAGCGCCCGCACCGCCCTTGAGCAAGACGGCTACCCCGCCTTGGTGCGCGCCCTGGGCCAGAGCCTTGAGCAAGCCGCCGACGAGATTGCCGCCGGCATCCGGCGCGCCGTGTTATGATGCGCGACCGCGTTTAGCGCGCGACGCTTTTATTATTGTTGACTACGCCGGGCAGCGCTTGCCGGCGTTTTATCACACGGCGATCGTTTCCGGCGCCGTGCGGAGATACTATGGATTTTTCTGACCTTGGCTTAACGGCCGAACTGCTTGAAGCGATCAACGCCGAAGGCTATACCACGCCCACCCCTATTCAGGCCCAAGCGATTCCTACGGTCCTTGCGGGCCACGACCTGCTGGCCAGCGCCCAGACCGGCACCGGCAAGACCGCCGGCTTCGGCCTGCCCATGCTTCAGCTCCTTGAGCGCGGCCGGCCGGCGAAAAGCCGCCAGGTACGCTCGCTGGTGCTGGCGCCGACCCGGGAGCTCGCCGCCCAGGTGGGCAAGAGCATTGCCGCTTACGGCGCCGGGCTCAAGCTGCGAACTCAGGTCATCTTTGGTGGCGTGGGCCAGAACCCCCAGGTCGAAGCGCTCAAGCGCGGGGTCGATATCCTCATCGCCACGCCCGGGCGGCTGCTGGACCTGCACCAGCAGGGCCACGTCGACCTCTCGAGCCTGGAAATTCTCGTGCTTGACGAAGCCGACCGCATGCTCGACATGGGCTTTATTCACGACATCAAGCGGCTGTTGCGGCTGATGCCGACCAAGCGTCAGAACCTGATGTTCTCCGCCACTTTCTCCAACGATATTCAGGCGTTGGCCAAACAGCTGCTGGACGACCCCAAGCAGATCGACGTGGCGCCGCGCAACACCACCGCGGAAAAGATCGAGCAGACCGTCTATCAGGTCGACCGGGAGAAAAAGCGCGAGCTGCTGGCCCACCTGATCGACACCCAGCAGTGGTATCAGGTGCTGGTCTTTACCCGCACCAAGCACGGCGCCAACCGCCTCGCCGAACAGCTCTCCAAGCGCTCCATCCCCGCCATGGCCATCCACGGCAATAAAAGCCAGGGCGCGAGAACTCGGGCGCTGGGGGCCTTCAAGAGCGGAGATCTGCAGGTGCTCGTCGCCACCGACATTGCCGCGCGCGGGCTGGATATCCACCAGCTGCCCTACGTGGTCAACTTCGATTTGCCCAACGTCGCCGAAGACTACGTGCACCGCATCGGCCGCACCGGGCGCGCCGGCAGCCAGGGCGAAGCCGTCTCGCTGGTCTGCATCGATGAAGCCCAGCTGCTGAAAAACATCGAGCGGGTGATCAAGACCTCGCTCGAGCGCCGGGTGGAGCCGGGCTTCGAGCCGGATCCCAACGCCGTCGCCCAGCCGATTGAAAACGGCCGCCGCTCCGGCAAACCGCGCAGCGACAGTCGCGCGCCCAGCTCCGACCGCAACCGCAAGCCGCGGCGCTCGCGCAACCGTCAGCGCAGCTCCCAGAGCCGCTAGCGCCCAGCGCGGCCTGCCCTTTTTTATTGACACAACGTGGAGTGACTATGGCGTCGTCCAGCCTAATTGCCGATTACCGCCGCTGGCTCACCTTTCAGCGCCAGGAACAGCTGAGCCGGGAGCACGCCGGCATCGTCCAGCGCCTGGAAGAGGCCCACGCCTCCTCCCGGCAGGTCATGCAGGCCTACCGCAGCATGGCGGAAAAAGCCGCCGCCGAAGGCGCCTGCTACCGCACGCTGTTTTTGCGCACCCGGGAAGACGGCGAAGCGCTGGTATGCGAAGGCTGGCTGTTTATCCGCCGCCTGCTCAGCGAAGGCCAGCAGGCGCGGATACGCGCCACCCTGCTGGAAACCTTCACCCTGGAAGACGGCGTCATCGCCCCCGGCGACAAGCCCGCGCGCAAGGTCACCCTGGAAATTTTCGATCGCGTGCACATGGACAAAGGCATGCGCACCAACGTTCAGGTGGACTGCCTGGATAACGACCACGACTACCACTTCATCACCCTGCTGGACGCCGTGCGCGGCGACCTGCGCCCCCACCTCTAACCGAGGATCAGGAGAGCCGCATGGACGATACCGTTAACCGCCGTCAAGCCCTGCCGGTGCGGGTCATCTATACCGGCGGCACCATCGGCATGCTGCCCGGCGAGGGCGGCCTGGCTCCGGGCGGCGACTTCGCCGCTCGGCTGGAAAAAGCGCTGGCCACCCTGCCGGTAGACAGGCGTCGGGCGCTACCGGCGCGGGCGGTACACAGCTACTCGCGCCTGATTGACTCAAGCGCGGTCACGCCGCGGGACTGGCACACCCTGGCCGAAGATATTCGAGCGCATCGCGCCGACTACGCCGGCGTCGTGGTGGTGCACGGCACCGACACCCTGAGCTGGACGGCGGCGAGCCTTTCCCTGCAGCTGCGCACCCCGGGCTTTCCGGTCATCGTCACCGGCGCCATGCAGCCGCTGGAAGCGCCGGGCAGCGACGCGCTTGATAACCTTGAGGGCGCGCTGCGCTTCGCCGCGGAGCCTGGCCTTGACGGCGTCGCGGTGTATTTTGCCGGCCGCCTGCTCCACGGCGCCCGGGCCATCAAAGAGCACGCCTCGGCGGCGGATGCGTTCGCCAGCCCCAACGCCCGGTTGCTGGGCGAATACCGCGGGGCACCGCGGCTGTTCGCCCCTCCCCGGAACACCGGCCCCGACGCCGACGTCGTCAGGCTGTTGACCCGCGCGCCGGCGGACTATGGCCAGGTGAATCAGGGTGAGGTCGCAAGAATCGTGCTGTGGCCGGGCATGGCAGCCTGGCAGCTGGGCGCCTGGCTGGAGGATAGCCGGGTGGCAGGGGCGCTTTTAGAGCTGTGGGGTGCGGGCAACATTGCCGACGACCCGGCGCTGCTCGAGGTGCTCAGGCGGGCGGGCGACCGGGGCAAGCTGATGGCCGCAGTCAGCCAGTGCCCCCGGGGCAGAGTAGCCATGGGAGCCTACGCCGCCGGCCAGGGGCTTAACCGGGCCGGGGTGCTTTCCGGCGCCGATATGACCCCGGAAGCCGTCTACACTAAGCTTGTTCACCTGCTCGCCCTGCCGCTTGACAGCGCCGCGCGCCGCCGGCTATTCATCGCGCCCTGGGCCGGGGAGCGCAGCGACGACTAATCGCCGTTGTCGAGCCTGGCTTCCACCCGCTCGAGGATTTGCCGGCTGACCTTGCTTACCAGCGGCGTCGCCGCCCGGTTGACGGCCTTTTCCATCAGCCGGCTGCCGATCTCGTAGCTCAGCGTCAGGGTCACCTCGGTCCCCTCGGGCACGCGCTCCAGGTGATAGCGCCCCTGGTTTTTCACCCCGCTCAGCGATTTCCAGGCAAGCGTTGTCGGCGCGCTGGCCTCCACCACCGCCACGTCGAAGGTCCAGTCCATCTTCAGCGCGTGGACGTACCAGCGGTAGCGCTCATCGCCCAGCGGCTCGATGCGCTCGATCAGATCCGAATAGTCGGCAAAATCCTCGACCCGGCGCAGCAGGGCAAACACGCGCTCGGGGGCGGCGCTGACAATCTCGCTATGTTCAATAGTGGCCATGAGGGTTTCCCCGGGTAAAAGTCTTTGGCGTAGGCACAGGGCCATGATGCCAAGCCTAACACGCCGGCAAGGCGGGCCTCACAAATCCCGCCTCGGCAGGGCAAGCTCAGGCATCGCGCCTTTTATGGGCTGCCTGACTGGCGTAAACTGCCCGGCGCCGGACCGGATCCCGGATGCGCCCCGCCGCCCTCGGGGCCTATACACTCTCCGCCCAAGGACACCGTATGCCTGCCCCGAACACGCCTGAATCAAACGCCGCCGTCGTCATCTATTCCGGCGGCATGGACTCCTTTACCGTACTGCACCGCGCCCTGCGCGAAGGCCGCCGGGTCCATGCGCTGTCGTTCGACTACGGGCAGCGCCACGCCCGCGAGCTGGAAACGGCTCGCCGGGTGTGTCAAGCGCTGGACATACCGCATCAGGTGGTGGATATCCGCGCGATACACGGCCTGATCGATAACTCCGCGCTCACCGACGCCTCCCGCTCCGTCCCCGAAGGCGACTACGCCGAGGACAACCTCGCCGCGACGGCGGTCCCCAACCGCAACATGATTCTTTTATCGCTTGCCATTGCCAAGGCGGTCAACATCGGCGCCGACCGCGTCGACTACGGCGCCCACGGCGGCGAGCACGTCCTCTACCCGGACTGCCGCCCCGAGTTTGTCGAGGCCATGCGCCACGCCGCGGGCCTTGCCAACCTGGCGCCGGTCGAGGTGCATGCCCCCTACCTGGACCGGACGAAAAGTGACATTCTGGCGGACGGCCTGGCCATGGGGCTTGACTACGCCGAGACCTGGACGTGCTATGCGGGCAGCGAGCTCGCCTGCGGCCAGTGCGCCAGCTGCCGGGAACGGCTCGAGGCCTTCGCCGCCAACGGCGCGCGCGATCCGCTGGCCTACGCAAGCGCTCCGGGCCACTCGTGAGCCGCCCTGCTACCGACAGCGCGGCCGGCCGGGTATTTTATATCGCCCCCGCCGAGGCGCCGCCGGCGTCGACCTCTGACGGCTGCCGCCCGGGCTGCGGCGCCTGCTGCATCGCGCCTTCCATCAGCTCGCCGATTCCCGGAATGCCCGACGGCAAGCCGGCCGGCGAGCGCTGCGCCCAGCTGGATGATGATAACCTCTGCCGGCTATTCAACGACCCTCGCCGCCCGGCCGTTTGCCGGCAGTTCGACTACGACGCCGCCGTCTGCGGCGAGCACCGCAACGACGCCCTGGACACGCTCACCGCGCTTGAAACCCTGACCGCCTGAGCCGGTCATGATTCAGGGGAAGCCGCGGCCAGCCGCCGCTCGGCAAGGCTCATCCAGCGCAGCAGCACCGGCGCATCGCTGTGCCGGACCTCTCCCAGCAGACGCCGAAAGTCGTCAAGCGCCGCCTCATCGTCCGGGGCAACCAGGGTCAGCCACAGCTCGAGCGCGGCAAGCGCCTGGTGGCGATTGCCCTGCTTGCGCGCCCGTCCAAGCGCCAGCTCGGCGAGCGCCGTTACGTCCGCCGTCGGCCGCCCCTGGCGATCGCGCACGTAGGCCAGCTGAACGGCAAGTTCGGGCAGAAACAGCGTATCGCGCTTCAGGGCAATCTTGAGGCACCGGTCGAGATAGCCTTCTACCGTATCCAGCTTGCCCAGCGCCAGGCAGGCGTCGGTGTACCACAGCACCGGGCGCAGGTAGCGCTCAAAGCCGGTGAGCTCGGCCATGTGCGTCAGGCACTCTTCCAGCTCGGCAAGTCCTTCGCCATCGCCGCCCAGCGCCCGTTGCCAGCCACGCACACCCCGGGCCGAGATCTGCCACAGCGCCAGATCCGCCGTATTGGCAATGGCGGCGGCCCGTTCGGCATGGCGGCTGGCCAGGTGCACGTGCCCCAGCTGGCGGTACAGTGCGGCCCCCACCAGGTGCGCCATGGCCTGCGTGCCCGGATGATTGATCCGCGCGGCCAGGCGTATCGCGCTTTCCACCTGGCGCTCGGCGCGGGCATAGTCGCCGTACAGGCACAGCGCCCAGCTCTGAAAGCACGCCGCGGACACCTGAGGGTGATCGGAAAACGGCAGCCACTCGATCATCATCGGCGCATTGAGCGGATCCAGCGCTTCCAGCCGGCGGTGCGCCTCGTCGACGTTGGCCGTCCAGTAGGCGCTGTGGGCCCGGGCGTAGCCCGCCAGCCGGCGGTAGCGCGGCTCTTCAAGCCGCCCCGCCAGATCCATCAGGGTCGCCACCAGGGCCTGAGCCTCCCGGTGGTCGTAGCGCTGGCTGCGCGCGACCCAAAGCCCCCAGCTGACCAGAAATTCCGCGCCCGTATCGGCGGGCGCGCCGTCTTCCCCGGGCGTTTTTTCCAGCAGCGCGCGGGCGCGCTGGAAGCTTTCCAGCGCCATGGGTGAGCCGTGGCCCTCAAGGGCAAACGCCGCCTGGCCGCGCACCGTCAGCAGGCTGACCTGCCGGGCGGGGTCGTAGTCCACCCGCGCCAGGCTTTCCAGCCCCGAATCCGCCATGCGCAGCGCCGTGCGGTTAGCGCTGACCTTGAGCGCCTCCCGGGCGGCAAGCTCGAAATAGCGGGCGCTGCGGGCATCGTGGCCGCTTCGCGCCAGGTGCACGGCGAAGTCGCCCGGATGGCGGCTGATCCAGATCGGAAAGCGCGCTTCGATCAGCGCGACGACCTGCCGGTGGAGAGTCACGCGCACGTCCCGCGGGCACGACAGGTAGGCGGCTTCCTGCAGCAGCTGATGGCTGAACTGGTACATCTTGGCACCCCCCTGCGGGTCGTCCACCGGCTCGATGATTTCGAGCTTGAGCATGTGCTCGAGCGCGCGGCCAAGGGCCGTTGCGTCCAGCTCGCTGCTCGCGGCGAGAAAATCCTGGCGAAAACGGCGGCCGAGTACCGCCGCGACATGGGCCACGTGACGATCGCCGCCCAGCTGGTCGATACGGCTGGCCAGCAGGCCAAAAAGACCGTTGGGCAGCGCGTCCAGCTGCATCGGGCGGCCGTCGCGCCGGTCCATGTCCAGCCGCCGGCAGATTTCCTGCAGGTAAAGCGGCACCCCGTCGCAGCGCTCGATGATACGGGAGCGCAGCCGCGGGCTCAGGTGCAGGCGGTAGCGCTTTGCCAGCAGCGTTAGCAGCCGCGACGACTGCAGCTCATCCAGCGGCCCCAGCGCTATCTGCTGGTCCCAGTGCAGCTTGCCCGGCAGCGCTTCGCGACCGTGATGGCTGGCCACCAGCATGAACGCCGCGTTGATGGGCAGGCGCGCCTGCAGGGCCGCCAGCATCTTGAACGACGGCTCGTCGACCCACTGCAGGTCGTCAATCATCAGCATCAGGCTGCGTTCGGCGGCCAGGCGCTCTATTAACCGCTGAACCAGCGCCACCACCAGCTCGGTGGCCTCTGCGCTGCGCGTCAGCCGAGCTACGTCGGTCGCCTCACTGGCCCCCAGCGCTTCTTCCAGCAGCCGCTGGCGCCCGGCTTCCAGCTCGGGCATGGCCAGCCGTCCCTGAAGGGCACGCAAGTGGGCGGCGTCGGGCCGTGCATCAACGTGCCAGGCCACCAGCCGGCGGGCCACGGCGTACGGCTCGAGCACCGAAAGGCGCGTCATCGGCTGCCAGCAAACCGCCGCGCCGCGGCTCAGCTCCAGCTGGCGGAACCCGACCATCAGCGCCGATTTGCCCACGCCCGCGGCACCGCTCACCAGCACGCTCTGGCGCAGCCCGATACCGGCCCGGGCCAGCGCATCGCGCAGCTGGCGCAGCGCGGTTTCGCGCCCCACCAGGCTCGGCGGCACCGCCTCCCAGCGGCCCTCGCCCCGGCCCAGCGCCAGCGCCCGCAGGCGTACCCGGCCGTCGCTTGCCACCCGTCGCGTGGTCAGCCGCGGCTGCAGGTCCAGCGCCGGCGGCATGTGCTGGCTGGCCTCGCGGGAGATCACCAGCTCGCTGCCTTCCGCCGCGCCCATCAGCTCGAGCGACGTTTGCGTCACCTGGCCCAGCGGGTCCGCCAGCTGGCGCTCGGGCAGGTAGATGACCCGGCCGCTGTGCAGCCCGGCCGCCAGGGTGAAACTCGGCACCTCCCCTTCGCCCTGCCAATGGCGCGCCGCCTCCTGGGGCAGCGCGTGGCGGCAGTGTTCGTAAAGCGCCACCAGCTCGGCCAGCTGGTGGGCCGGCCCGTGGGTGCCGAAACAGGCAAGCCCCAGCCCGCCGGTGGCGCCGGGCAGCCAGAAGCCGCCGAGGTGATGGCACTGCTGCTCCAGCCAGCGCAAAAGCGCGCGCTGCAGCGCCAGGCAGTGCTGCAGCGCGCCGCGCTCCTGCCATTCGCCTTCAAGCGTCAGGCGGATGGCCATGACCGACAGCTGGCGCAGCTCGATCTCGTCTTCGCGCAGCGGCTCGCTATCGGCGGCAAGCGCTCGAGAATAGGCGCCCTGGTGCGTCACCGCCTGGGGGGCGGCGGCGTCCGACCAGTAGCGGGCCAGCTGTAGAAACGCGGGCTCGGGCTGCTGGCCGGACAGCGCCAGCAGCTGCAGGTAGGCATTGTACTGCTCGTGAGCCGCGGCCAGCTGCCCCTGCTCGGCCAGCTGTTTGACCCGACGCTGATGAAACGGCCCGTAGCCGGAAAAGCGGCGGGTCAGGGTTTCCAGCACGGCATTGGGTACCGGCTCGCAGGTATCTAGCGCCTGCTCGGCAAAGCGGATGACCCGCTGGCGCCACTCGTTGCGCACCTGCACCAGCCAGCGCTGAAAAGCCGCGCAGCTGATCAGCTGCAGCTCTTCGACCAGATCCCCCTGATAGCACGCCAGCACCGCCTCAAGGCCGGCCAGGTCCCGGGGACCGTCGAGCAGCGCTTCCAAGCGGTAAAGGTCGACCTGCCAGGCCTCCGGCAGAGTCAGCGCAATGGTCTGACGCGATACGCTCAGCACCTCATCGCTATGCGCTCCCAGCGCCTGGCGCAGGCTGTGCAGCGCGTGACGCAGGTTGGTACGCCCGGAAGAAACGCCCTGATCCGGCCATAAAAGCTCGGCAAGCGCTGCCCGGCTCACCGGCTGGCGGTTAAGCAGCAGGTACACCAGCAGCGCCTTGACCTTGTCGTAGCTGAACCGGGTGAGCACATCTTGATCCAGGGTGAGCGAAAAGTGCCCCAGGAGGACAAGCTGGTCCGTCTTGCAAGCATCGCGCATGGGTAAGATCCTGGCGTCGACAAGCGGCGGGCTAGGCGGGCACGCCGCTATGGAAACGAAAATCCGGGTCGGGTGAGCGTATCAGCTCCGCTTCGCGGGCGGCGAAAAACGCAATGCGCTCGTCAAGGGGCGCCTCGGTCTGCTGTCGGGCCAGCAGCAGGTAGTCCTCGTAGTGGCGGCCCTCGGCCTTGACCAGGGAGCGATAAAACTGCGCCAGCTCGGTATCCAGATAGGGGATCAGCCGGGCAAAGCGCTCGCAGCTGCGCGCCTCGATCAGCGCGCCGACAATCAGAATGTCGATCAAACGCTCGGGGTCACTGCCCCGCACGTAGCGGCGCAGCCCCTGGGCGTAGCGCGAGGCGCTCAGGTGGCGATAGGCCACGCCGCGCTTTTCCATCAGTTTAACCACCTGCTCGAAATGCAGCAGCTCTTCGCGCGCCAGCTGGGACATCTTGCTCAGCAGCAGCGGCTGATCGACGTAGCGGTAAAGCAGGTTCATGGCCGTGGAGGCGGCCTTTTTCTCGCACTGGGCGTGGTCGATCAATAGCGTCTCGGGGTTTGCCAGCGCCTCAACGAGCCAGGCCTCAGGCGTCGGGCAGCCGAGAAACGCCAGCAGGCTCTCGGGCAATAGCCCCTCGGCGCTCATGCCGTGGTCGGCTGGGGTCAGAAGGCCGTCCGCCGCGGCCCCGGCGGAAGAAGATAGCGTATGCGTCATGTCAAATTACCGAAGCGGGCCGGCAACCGGCCAGCGTTGATGTTGGGCATATGTCAGGTAAAAAGTCGTATCATCGCATGGTAACGCGGCGCTTGCGCAATCACATCTGCCGGACATGCCCGGTTTGTAGTCCGGTTTCCAAAATGCCGCACAAAACGCGCCGTCGGCGTTATTTTACGCCACGGGCTGCGTCCAAAGTGCAACGGCCGGGCCGGGAGGTTCGCTTAACATTGTCAACGGTTTACCGTAATATTACGCCGTTCCGTCGCGCCGCCTCGCCGCGCATGCCGCCTGCCCGGCTGTGCCTGAAGCCTGCCGTATCTGCCGACACCGCGCGTCGCCGCGCCTTTTCCAGCCAAAGAGGGTCCCCCGTGCTTGAAGCCTACCGCCACCATGTTACCGAACGCGCCGACGCCGGAGTTCCGCCCAAGCCGCTTGACGCCGAACAGACCGCCGCTCTGGTCGAGCTGCTGAAAGCGCCGCCGGCGGGCGAGGAAGAGTTTATCCTGGACCTGATCACCGAGCGCATCCCCCCGGGCGTGGACGAAGCCGCCTACGTCAAGGCCGGCTTTCTGACCGCCGTAGCCCGTGGCGAGGCCGAATCGCCGCTGATCGATAAGGTCCATGCGGTGAAGCTGTTGGGCACCATGCAGGGCGGCTACAACATTGCCTCGCTGGTCGAGCTTTTAGACGACGCGGGCCTTGCGGCCGAGGCCGGCGAGCAGCTCAAGCATACGCTTTTGATGTTTGACGCCTTCCACGACGTGGAGGAGCGCGCCCGGGCCGGCAACGCCGTCGCCCAGGGAGTGCTTGAATCCTGGGCCGAGGCCGAGTGGTTCCTGTCCCAGCCGGCGCTTGCCGAGAAGATCACCCTGACGGTGTTCAAGGTGCCCGGCGAAACCAATACCGACGACCTGTCCCCGGCGCCGGACGCCTGGTCGCGCCCGGACATTCCGCTGCACGCCAACGCCATGCTGAAAAACCCGCGCGACGGCATCGAGCCCCAGGTGCCCGGCGAAACCGGGCCGCTTGCGCAGATCGAGGCGGTCAAGGCCAAGGGCCACCCGGTGGTGTACGTCGGCGACGTGGTGGGCACCGGCTCCTCGCGCAAGTCGGCCACCAACTCGGTTTTGTGGTTTTTCGGCGACGACATTCCCTACGCGCCCAACAAGCGCGCCGGCGGCTTTTGCTTCGGCGGCAGCGTAGCGCCAATTTTCTTCAACACCATGGAAGACTCCGGCGCCCTGCCCGTTGAGATGGACGTGGAAAACCTCAACATGGGCGACGTGATCGACGTCTATCCCTACGCCGGCAAGGTTTGTCGCCACGGCACCGACGAGGTCGTCACCACCTTCACGCTCAAGACCCAGCTTTTGCTCGACGAAGTCCGCGCCGGCGGCCGGATTCCGCTGATCATCGGCCGCGGGCTGACCGCCAAGGCCCGGGAGTCGCTGGGGCTTCCCGCGACCGACGTCTTCCGCCTGCCCGAGCAGCCGGCGGATACCGGCAAGGGCTTTACTCTGGCCCAGAAAATGGTGGGCAAGGCCTGCGATCTTCCCGGCGTGCGCCCGGGTATGTACTGCGAGCCGAAGATGACCACCGTGGGCTCTCAGGACACCACCGGCCCCATGACTCGGGACGAGCTCAAGGACCTCGCTTGCCTCGGCTTCCAGGCGGACCTGGTCATGCAGTCATTCTGCCACACCAGCGCCTACCCCAAGCCGGTTGACGTGGACACCCACCATACTCTGCCGGACTTCATCATGAACCGCGGCGGCGTCTCCCTGCGCCCGGGCGACGGCATTATCCACAGCTGGCTCAACCGCATGCTGCTGCCCGACACCGTGGGCACCGGCGGCGACTCCCACACCCGCTTCCCGATGGGCATCTCCTTCCCCGCGGGCTCGGGGCTGGTGGCCTTTGCCGCCGCTACCGGCGTCATGCCGCTGGACATGCCCGAGTCCGTGCTGGTGCGCTTCAAGGGCAAGCGCCAGCCCGGCGTGACCCTGCGCGACCTGGTCCACGCCATCCCCTACTACGCCATTCAGCAGGGGCTATTGACCGTCGAGAAATCGGGCAAGAAAAACGCTTTCTCCGGCCGGGTGCTGGAAATCGAAGGTCTTGAGGATCTTACCGCCGAGCAGGCGTTCGAGCTCTCCGACGCCTCGGCCGAGCGCTCGGCGGCGGGCTGCACCATTACGCTCTCCGAGGACAGCGTCAGCGAATACCTGACCTCCAACATCACCCTGCTCAAGTGGATGCTGGCCAACGGCTACGGCGACGCCCGCACCATCGAGCGTCGCATCAAGGGTATGGAAGCCTGGCTTGAAGACCCAAGCCTGATGCGCGCCGACAAGGACGCCGAGTACGCCGAGGTGATCGAGATCGACCTCGACGAGCTCAAAGAGCCGGTCCTTTGTGCGCCTAACGACCCGGACGATGCCCGCCTGCTGTCTGACGTCGCCGGCGAGACCATCGATGAAGTCTTCATCGGCTCGTGCATGACCAATATCGGCCACTTCCGCGCCGCCGGTAAGCTTTTGGAACAGCAGCCCGCGGGCAGCCTGAAAACCCGCCTGTGGCTCGCGCCGCCGACCCGAATGGACCAGCACCAGCTCACCGAAGAGGGCTACTACGGCATCTTCGGCCGCGCCGGGGCGCGCATGGAAATGCCCGGCTGCTCGCTGTGCATGGGCAACCAGGCGCGGGTAGCGGCGAAAAGCACCGTGGTCTCAACCTCCACGCGTAACTTCCCCAACCGCCTGGGCGACGGCGCCAACGTCTACCTCGCCTCCGCCGAGCTTGCCGCGGTGGCCGCGGTGGAAGGCCGCCTGCCCACGGTAAGCGAATATCGCCGCTACATGAGCGAATTTGACGCCATGGCCGGGGAAATTTACCGCTACATGAATTTCCACGAGATCGAGGAATACCAGAACGCCGCGTCGAACATGATTCCGCTTGCCGAAGAGGCTTGACCGCAAGCGCTCATGGCGCTGAGCCTTTAACGCTCCGGCCCGATCTGCTCGGGTCGGGGCTTTTTATTGTCGGTCAACCATTCCCTTGAGCCTGTCTAACCTGGAGGTAGCTCGCCATGGCGACACTTGATCCAACCCGCATCGTAACCCCGGATATCTGCGACGCCTACCCGGACGTTCACGCCATTCAGGCGCCGTTCGCCCGCTTTGGCGGCGTCACCGCCTTTGCCGGCCCGGTGCGCACCGTAACCTGCTTTGAAGACAACTCCCGGGTGCGCGAAGCGGTAAGCGAACCCGGCGACGGCGCCGTGCTGGTCGTCGACGGCGGCGGCTCTCTACGCTGCGCCATGCTTGGCGACATGCTCGCCGAAAAAGCCGTCGCCAACGGCTGGGCCGGCATTATCATGTACGGCTGCGTGCGCGACGTCGACGTGCTGGCGACTCTGCCCATCGGTATTCAGGCCCTGGGCCGCCACCCGCGCAAGAGCCACAAGCGCGGCGAGGGCACCCGGGATATCGCCGTGGACATCGCCGGCACCGACGTGCGTCCCGGCCAGTGGCTGTACGCCGACAACAACGGCATCCTGATTGCCGACCAGGAACTTTCGCTGTAAGCCCAGGGTCCCCCACCATGCCTTTCATGTCGTCACGCGCCGGGCCGCTGAATCAGCTCGGCGCCTCTCTCTGGCGTATTTTTCGCGGTCGCCTGCGCGCGCTGATTGCCTTTCACCTGCTGTTCACCCTGCTGGCTTCCACCCTGGTGCTGCCGGGCATCGCCGGGATCACCCGAGCGATGTACGCGCGTATCGGCACGGACGTGGTCACCACGGATACGCTGGTGGCGCTGCTGTTCACCCCCGCGGGCCTGAGCGGTGCGCTGGCCATCCAGGGGCTCGCCTTTGGCCTGCTCTATTGGCAGCAGGCGGGCATGCTGCATATTGCCCTCAGCCAGCGCCGCCAGAATCACTACCGCCTTACCCTGGAAGCCCTGTGGCACGGCACCCGGCGCCTGCCGGCGCTCATCGGGCTGGTGGTGCTGCAGGTAGGTAGCCACCTGCTGCTGCTCGCGCCGTTCATGTTCGGCATTGCCTGGCTTTACGACGCCTGGCTTGGCGAGCTTGAAACCTACTACCTGCAAAAAGTGCGCCCGCCGGAGCTATGGTATTTCATTGCCTGCGCCCTGCCGCTGCTGGCCCTCTGGGCCTGGCTTGCCGGCCGGCTGTATCTGCGCTGGCTGCTGGCGCTGCCGCTGGTGGCGCTGGAAAACGTCTCGCCCCGCCGCGCGCTTTCCCGCAGCGTCGCGCTGACCCGGGGCTGGCACCGCTCCATTGCCGCCGCCGTGCTGGCGGTGCTCATCGGCATTATCGCGCTGCCGATACTCGCCACCCTGGCGTTCGATGCGGTTTTCACCCCGCTGCTGGACTGGCTGCCCGAGTACCACAAGGTGCTGCTTCCGGCGATGCTGGCCTATCTCACGGCTTACGTACTGCTGACGCTGGCCCTGACCTTTGCCGGTATTGCGATCAATGCGCTGCTCTCGGCGTGCCTTTATATGCAGCTCGCCCGGGGCCGGGAATACGCCCCCACGCCGTCGGGCACCCGAGCGGGGAGGCTGGCCTGGGCGGTGGAGCTTGCCGTCATTGTGATAGCGGCGCTCCAGGCCTGGTGGATCGTCAACAGCTTTGAGCTCAACGATGACGTCGCCATCATCGCCCACCGGGGCAGCTCCAAGCGCGCGCCGGAAAACACGCTGTCGGCCTTTCGCCAGGCGGTAAAGGACGGCGCCGACGCCATCGAGCTGGACGTGCGCTTAAGCGCCGACGACGTGGTCATGGTGTATCACGACAGCAGCCTCGCTCGGCTGACCGGCGATCCGCGCCACGTCGGCGACCTCACCCGCGAGGAGCTTGCCAACTTCGACATCGGCAGCTGGTTCGGCCACGACTTTCGCGGCGAGCGTATTCCCACCCTGGATCAAGCGTTTGACGCAACGCGCGGCCAGGCCGGGCTGATGATCGAACTCAAACCAGCCCCCGGCCGCGGCCCGGCGCTGGCCCAGGGGGTGCTGACCGCGCTGAACCGCGAAACCGATACCCGCTACGCCTGCTGGGCCGACGCCGCCGAACCGGTTACCGCTCTGGGCCGCTGCGGCTATCCCGATGCGCGCCGGGAAATGCGCATAGCCTCCCTGTCGCCGACGCTGGTGCGCACGGTCAAGCAGCTGGCGCCGGAGCTGCGCACCACCCTGCTGGCCCAGCTGGTACTGCCCGGCACCCTGGACCGGTACGGCTTCGATGCCCTGGGCCTGCGGCACAACCGTATTACCGAAGACGAAATGCGCCTGGCCACTACCTACGGCTACGAAGTTCACGCCTGGACGGTCAACAGCCCCAAACGCATGGCCACGCTGATCGACATGGGCGCAGACGCCATCATCACCGACTACCCGGAACGCCTGGCTGCCCTGCTCGCCGAGCGCCGCCAGCTCAGCGACGCCGGCCTGCTGCTGCTCAAGTTTCACAGCTGGCTGCGGCGCTAGCGGGGTCAGTCGGGCTCGTCTCCCTTGACCACGCCTTCCCGGCGGGGGTCGGCGCCGCCAAACAGGGTATTGTCCGGCTGGCGGACCAGCACACCCAGGCCGCTGGTCAGCTCGCGCTCGCTGAGCGTATGGCCGCGCTCGCGCAACGCTTCCCGGGTGATATCCGGAAGCCGCTTTTCCACGTAGACATCGCCGCCCAGGGTTAACGCGTGGGGCAGCTCAAGCGCCCGCTGGGCGTCAAGGCCCCAGTCGCGCAGCGCGACAAGGGTTTGCGCCACGTAGGGGATAATCGCCGCGCCGCCGGGGCTGCCAAGGGTGGCTATCAGCGAGCCCGTTTCGTACTCGCCCTCGCTTTGTGCATCGTGCTCGAACACCAGCGTCGGGCTCATGCTTGAGCGCGGGCGCTTGCCCGGCTGCACCCGGTTGGCCACCGACTCGCCGTCGACGGCCGGGGTGAACGAAAAGTCGGTGAGCTGGTTGTTGAGCAGATAGCCACCGTCAAGGCCGGTGCCGCCGTCGGCCAATATCCGCGCGCCAAAGGCCTGCTCGATGGAGGTGGTCAGGGCCACGGCGTGGCCGTCGGCATCGATGATGCTGACGTGGCTGGTACCGTATTCCGACTGACGCGGCGGCGTGGCCAGGCTCGCCTCAAGCTTGCCGGGATGGCCAGGCTCAGCGTCATCGCCCAGGCTGTCGTCACTGACGACCATCCCGGCGCGCTGCTCCAGATACGCAGGCGCCAGCAGGCTCTGCCAGTCGCCGTCGGGGGCCTCGACAAAGGCCGGATCACCGATATAGCGGTTGCGATCGGCAAACGCCAGCCGCGATGCTTCCACAAAGCGGTGCAGCCAGTCATCGCTGGGCGCGCCGGCATCCAGCGGCGCCTCGGCCATGGGCTCTTCGTCCATCATGCCGAGGATCTGCATCACGGTCAGGTGACCCGAAGACGGCGGCGGAAAGCCGCATACCGTCCACTGCTGCCAGGGCGTACAGAGCGGCTCGCGCGCCTTGGCCTGGTAGTCTTCCAGGTCCTTCACCGTCAGGGCGCCGGGCACCTTTTGCGACTGCACCCGCTCGGCCAGATCCCGGGCCACCTCGCCCTGGTAAAACGCCTCGCTGCCGTGTTCGGCGATATCGCCAAGTATGGCGGCAAGCGCCGGGTTGGTCAGCGTCTCGCCCACGGCCAGGGGCTCGCCGTCCTTTTGATAGTAAAACGCCCGGGCCGCCGCGTCTTCCGCCAGGAGGTCGTCATCGGCCAGGCTCTGGTGCAGCCGCTCGCTCACCTCAAACCCGTTTTCCGCCAGGGTGATGGCCGGAATGAACAGCGTCTCCCAGTCAAGCTCGCCGTATTCGTCGTGGACCTTTTCCAGCATCCTGACGATGCCCGGCACGCCCACCGAGCGGCCGCTGGCAACGGCTTCCCTGAACGCCAGAGGCTCGCCCTGGTCGTTGAGAAACAGCGTTTCATCGACGCCTGCCGGCGCGGTTTCCCGGCCGTCAAACGCGGTAATCTCGCTGCCGTCAAAGTGCATCAAAAAGCCGCCCCCGCCAATACCGCTGGACTGCGGCTCCACCAGCGCCAGCACCATCTGCACGGCAATGGCGGCGTCAACGGCGCTGCCGCTGGCCTCAAGTATCTGCTTGCCGGCGTCCGCCGCCAGCGGGTTGGCAGCCACCACGGCAAAGGACTTCGTCGCCCAGCCGGGCTTTTCCTCAAAGCCCGAGGCCAGCTCGGGGATCAGCGCCGGCGTTTGATAGTCAAAGCCCGAGGCCGCAAGCGGCAGCAGCAGGCCAAGCGGCAGCAGGTAGTTTCCCAGGCGCGGCATGAGGATCGTCCTCCGTGTAAGGCCAAGCGTATAAAGCAAAACGCCCGGCGCATGGCCGGGCGTACGTTTAGCGCTGCTGACTAGCGTTGGGTTTCCCCGGCCAGCATCAGCCAGGTGTCCAGCACCGCATCGGGGTTGAGCGAGACCGAGTCGATCCCCTGCTCCATGAGCCACTTGGCAAAATCCGGGTAGTCCGATGGCCCCTGCCCGCAGATGCCCACGTACTTGCCCTGAGCCTTGCACGCCTGGATCGCCATGGCCAGCATCTTCTTCACCGCTTCGTTACGCTCGTCGAACAGGTGGGCGACGATGCCCGAATCGCGATCCAGCCCCAGGGTCAGCTGGGTCAGGTCGTTGGAGCCGATGGAGAAACCGTCAAAGTGCTCGAGGAACTCGTCCGCCAGCAGGGCGTTGGCCGGCAGCTCGCACATCATGATGATCTTCAGGCCGCGTTCGCCGCGCTTGAGCCCGTTGGCAGCGAGCAGCTCAACGACTTCCCTGGCTTCGTCCGGCGTACGCACGAACGGCACCATGACTTCGACGTTCTCCAGCCCCATCTCGTCGCGCACCCGGGCAAGCGCCCGGCACTCGAGCTCAAAGCACGGGCGGAAGGCGTCGGAGACATAGCGCGAGGCGCCGCGAAAGCCGATCATGGGGTTTTCTTCGCCGGGCTCGTAGAGCTTGCCGCCGATGAGATTTTCGTACTCGTTGGACTTGAAGTCGGACAGCCGCACGATGACCCGCTTGGGGTAAAACGCCGCCGCCAGGGTGGAGATCCCCTCCACCAGCTTGTCCACGTAGAAGCTCACCGGGTCGTCGTAGCCGGCGGTACGCAGATCGATGATCTGCTGCAGGTCGGCGGGGAGCGTGGCGTAGTCCATCAGCGCCTTGGGGTGCACGCCGATCATGCGGTTGATGATGAACTCCAGCCGCGCTAGCCCCACGCCGGCGCCGGGCAGCCCGGCAAAGTTGAACGCGCGGTCGGGGTTACCCACGTTCATCATGATGTCGAACGCAAGCTCGGGCATGGCGTCGATGCTTGATACCTTGCGGTCAAACGACAGCAGGCCTTCGTAGACCTGGCCGGTATCGCCTTCGGCGCAGGAGACGGTGACCTCCACGCCCTCGTGCAGCTGTTCGGTGGCGTCGGTGCAGCCCACAACGGCGGGGATGCCCAGCTCCCGGGCAATAATCGCCGCGTGGCAGGTGCGCCCGCCGCGGTTGGTGACGATGGCCGAGGCGCGCTTCATCACCGGCTCCCAGTCGGGGTCGGTCATGTCGGTGACCAGCACGTCGCCGTCGTGGATCTTGTCCATATCGTCCGGGCTTTCCACCACCTTGACCGCCCCGCTGCCGATGCGCTGGCCGATGGCCCGGCCGGTGATCAGCGTGCGGCCCTTCTCTTTCAGGGTGAAGCGCTCCAAGCGGCCGCCTTCCTGCTGGGAGACCACCGTTTCCGGGCGCGCCTGGACGATGTAGAGCTCGCCGTCGTCGCCGTCCAGCGCCCACTCGATATCCATGGGCCGCTGGTAGTGCTCCTCGATGGTGACCGCCTGGCGGGCCAGCGCCATGATCTGGTCATCGCTCAGGCAAAAGCGGTTGCGATCCTGGGGATCGACCTCGACGGTCTCCACCGATTTGCCGGCGCTTGTGTCTTCGCCGTAGACCATCTTGATACGTTTGGAGCCCAGGTTGCGGCGCAGCACCGCCGGCCGGCCCGCGGCCAGGGTGGGCTTGTGGACGTAAAACTCATCGGGGTTGACCGCCCCCTGGACGACGGTTTCGCCAAGCCCCCAGGAGGCGGTGACAAACACCGCGTCGCGGTAGCCGGACTCGGTATCCAGGGTGAACATTACGCCCGCCGCGCCGGTTTCCGAGCGCACCATTTTCTGGATGCCGGCGGACAGCGCCACGTTCTCGTGGGCGTAGCCGCGGTGCACGCGGTAGGAAATCGCGCGGTCGTTGAACAGCGAGGCAAAGACTTCGTGCACCGCGCGCTTGATGTTGGCCAGGCCTTCGATGTTGAGGAAGGTTTCCTGCTGCCCGGCGAAGGAAGCATCGGGCAGGTCTTCGGCGGTAGCCGAGCTGCGCACGGCGGCCTTGAGGTTGGGGTGGCGCGTCTGAAGCTCGGCGTAGGCGGTCTCCAGCGCCGCTTCAAAGGCCGGCGGCAGCGGCGTATCGATGATCCACTGGCGGATATCGCGTCCGGCCTCGGCCAAGGCTTTGACGTCGTCCACGTCGAGCCGGCTGAGCCGCTCGTTGATGCGCTCGTTCAGCCCCTCGTGGGAAAGGAATTCGCGATACGCGTGGGCGGTCGTGGCAAAACCGCCGGGGACGGTGACCCCCACTTCCGACAGGTTCGAGATCATTTCGCCAAGCGAGGCGTTTTTACCGCCGACGCGCTCGACATCGGCCATGCCCAGTTCATCGAACCATAGAATGTAGTTTTCCACGCAACCCCCTCGCACTGATATTTGCCACGACATTTTGACGGCGACACATCCGGTCGCCGAGCCGCCAACGGTTTAGGCCGGCAACCTTAACACCCGGCCGGCGTCTTAACCATTGGTCGAATCGCTAACGCGGTGGAGGAGATTTACAACAGAGCGGCAATTCGCGCCTTTCTTGTAGTCGGCGGCCGGCGGCGCTGCCGTGCTACCCTGAGCCACCGCCCTTAACCGAAAGCTTCACACCGCACGAATCAGGACGCTCAACATGACCCGCACCGCCTTTTTTATTTCCGACGGCACCGGCATTACCGCCGAAAGCCTGGGCCGCAGCCTGCTGGCGCAGTTCCGGGGGATCGAGATCACCATGCTGACCAAGCCCTACATCGACACCGTGGAAAAGGCCGAGGCGCTGGCCGGCGTGATCGAAGCGACCGCCGCGCGCGACGGCAACCGCCCGATCGTCATCGACACCATCGTCGACGAGGTCATTCGCGAGGTCATTCGCGCCGCGCCGTGCTTCAAGGTCGACATTTTCTCCACCTTTCTCGCCCCGCTGGAAGAAGAGCTCGCCACCCACTCGTCCTACAGCGTGGGCAGCACCCACGCCATCGGCAGCGACGACGTCTATATGGACCGCATCCACTCGGTGCACTTTGCTCTGGATAACGACGACGGCGCGCGCACCCACCAGTACGACGAGGCCGACATTATCCTGATCGGCGTGTCGCGCTGCGGCAAAACGCCGACGTCGCTGTATCTTGCGCTGCAGTTCGGCATCCGCGCGGCCAACTACCCGCTCACCGAAGACGACCAGGACGAGGACGGCGTGCTGAAGCTGCCCCGCTTTCTGGCCAAGCATCACCACAAGCTGTTCGGCCTGACCATTGACGCCCGCCGGCTGGCCGCCATCCGCCACGAGCGCCGGCCCAACAGCCGCTATAGTTCCATGGACCAGTGCCTGCAGGAGGTGGAGCAGACGGAGTCGCTGTACCGTTCGCTGAACATTCCCAGCATCGATACCACGCGCTTTTCCGTGGAGGAAATCTCCACCCGCATGATTGCCGAAACCGGGCTTGTGCGGCGCTTTTCACCGCGTTAGCCACCGCTGGCGGCGCTGGAAGACGCGGCTAAAGCCCCTTGGGGGCAAAGATTCCCGGGGCGTTGCGCCAGTAGCCCTTGTAGTCCATGCCGAAGCCGAACACGTAGCGGTCGGCCACAGCCAGGCCGCAGTAGTCGGCGCTTAAGTCGGGCACGGCCTTGCGGTCGTGGTGCTTGTCCACCAGCACCGCGGTGGTCACGCTGGCCGCCCGAGCCTTTTGGCAATAGTCAAGAATCGCGGCCAGGGTTGCGCCTTCGTCGAGAATGTCATCGACGATGACCACGTGGCGCCCGGCCATGGGGATCTCCGGCGACACCCGCCAGAACAGTTCACCGCCGGAAAGCCGGCTGCGGTAGCGGGTCGCGTGGAGATAGTCTACCTCCAGCGGAAAGCCCAGCCGGGTCAGCAGATGCCCGGTGGTAATCAGCCCGCCGTTCATCACGCAGTAGAACACCGGCAGCTTGTCCCCCAGGTCCCGGGTGATGGCCTCGGCCATGCAATCCAGCGCCTGCTCCACCTGGGCCTGGGTGATCAGGCAGTCGGCGTCGTTCATCAGCGCGCGCATCGAGTCCCGAGACTCGAGCGCGTGTTTATCCAGCTTGGCCATGTGCAGGTCTTGCATGTGGGGTCCTGGGTGTTGAGAAAGGAAATCGACAAGGAACGTCGAAAAAGCACGGCGAGCAGAAAAGCCGCTCAATCAGCCAAAAACGGCCGCCCGCAGTCAGGCGTCGGTGTCTACCAGCGCCTCGAGGCGAGCGTGGGTACGGCGCCAGCGGTTGAGCGCCGGCAGCGCGTCACGCTCGGGGCGTGCCCGGCCGTAGCGCAGCTTGGCCGGGCGCCGTGTCTGGCGCTCCCGGCAAACCCCCACCACCTCTTTGGCGGCTTCGCGGTCGTTGCACACCACCAGCGTATCGCAGCCGGCCTTCAGCGCCGCTTCGGCGCGCGCCGCCGGGTCGCCCGCTTCGCGGGCGCCGGCCATGCTCAGATCGTCAGAGAAGATGCAGCCCTTGAAGCCCAGCGACTCGCGCAGCATGCCAAGCCAGCTGGGAGAAAACCCCGCCGGGCGCTGGTCAAAGGCGCTATAGATGACGTGGGCCGGCATCACCCCGTCGAGCTTGCCGGCCAGCCGGGCAAAGGGCACCAGGTCCCGAGCCTTGAGCTCGGCCAGCGGCCGCTCGTCGACCGGCAGCTCCCGGTGCGAATCCGCAGCGACGCCGCCGTGGCCGGGAAAGTGCTTGCCCACCGCCGCCATGCCGGCCTCGTGCAGCCCCAGCACGAAGGCCTCGCCCAGCACCGCAACGTGCTCCGGATCGCTGCCAAAGCTGCGATCGCCGATGACGCTGGAAAGGCCGATATCGACGTCAAGCACCGGGGCAAAGGTGACGTCCAGCCCACAGGCGGCCATTTCCATTCCCAGCAGCCAGCCGGTGTCACGGGCAAGCGCCGTTCCCTCCTCGAGGGCGGCGGCAAAACGCTCGCCCAGCCGTGCCATGGGCGGCAGGCGCGTTACCCCCTGGCGAAGGCGCTGCACCCGGCCGCCTTCCTGGTCCACGGCGATCAGCAGATCGGGGCGCTGGCGGCGGATGGCGGCGCACAGCCGGCTGACCTGGGCGGCGCTTTCGACGTTGCGGGCAAAAAGGATCACGCCGCCTACCGCAGGATCGCGCAGCAGGCGTGCTTCGGCGGCGTCAAGGGTGGGGCCCTCAAGGTCGAGCATGACCGGGCCGATGGGTTGCGTCATGGTGAGAGTCCTGCAAAAGGGAGCGTAATTTTAGCCGATCACTGCCGGCTGTCAAAAACGCCGCATGCCGACTGCCTGAAGGGCGACCCGGCTCAGCCGTCGCCGCTGTGTAGCCATACCGGGGTGCCCGGCGGCGCCTGTTCGAACACCTTGAGCAGGTCATCCAGCCGCAGGCGCACGCAGCCGTGGGACTCTGCCACGCCCACGGGCTCGCTCGGCGGCGTGCCGTGCAGGTAGATATAGCGGCGCTGGGTATCCACGCGGCCGCCGCGGTTGTGCCCCGGCTCCAGCCCGCATAGCCACAGAATACGGCCCAGAATCCAGTCGCGCCCGGGGTGCGCCTGCGCCAGCGCCTCGGAATAGACCTCGCCGGTCGGGCGCCGGCCGCGAAACACCGCTTCCCGGGGCGCGTTCGCGCCAATGGCGGCGCGAACGTAGTGCCAGCCCAGCGGCGTCTGGCCGCTACCCTCCCGCTGGCCGGTACCCGCCACGCCGGTGGAAACGGAAAAATGCGCCTTCGGCGTACGACCGTGCCACAGCACCAGCTGCTGACGGCTGATATCGATTTCTGCCCATACCGCATGCAGCGGCGGCAGATCGCCAAGTGTCGGAGTATGCATGATCCATCCTCTGCGAACCGTTAACGTAAAGCGGTATCCTGCTGGCCTTGCAGCCGCATGCGCATGGTACGGTCGGTGACCCGCATTGCCCAGGCCGCCAGGCGCCAAAACGCCTCTGATCACGCGCCTGTCATGACGTACCGGTCACCCCGTAACGTACTTATCACCCGAATATTGGCAACCAACAGCAGGTATTTCATGTCTCATTACGCTAACGCCTGGACGCTGAAGGAAATCGATCAAAGTCGCGGTGCTCCCAAGGGAACGGCCTTTCGTGCGTTCAAGCGACTCAAGAGTCACTTTGTCGAAGGCGACGACTTCTTCTATCTAAGCGCCAGCCAGGACGCCGAGACCATCGAGTCATTACGCCGCTCCAGACGTATTTATGCCTCCAGCATTCATGTGGTGCTGTTTCCAGATGCGAGCTATCAGGCCATTGTGCAGTATCTGAACGCCACTTAGCTGGGAACGCTCACCCATTCTCCCCGGCTGGCTGTGCTTCGTCGGGCAGCGGGGCATTCATGGCGGCCACGACCACCGGGCGCAGCCGCCGCACCAAGTCGCGCACGGATACCTGCTGAGCATAGTCCTTTTCGGCGATGTCCTTGAGGGCATCGAGCCCCGAAAGGGTAAAAATCACCGTGCCCAGCATGAAATGCAGCCGCCAGAAGCGCTCGGCATCGGGCAGATCCGGCGTTGCCCGGCGCACAAGCCCGGTAAAGCGCGTGAACACGTCACCGTAGTGCTGCTGAATGTGGCGGCGCAGGTGCCCCTGGGCCTGGCTGTAAGCAAGACCCAAAAGGCGCATGAACACCTTGAGGCTGTCGCGCTCGGCGGGCACCGCCAGCACCGTTTCGGCCATGCTTTCCAGCAGCACCTCGAGCGGAACGGTGCCGCCCCGGTAGCGGGCTTCAAGCGTGTCGAGCGCGTCGTGAAAGCGCACCGAGAAGGGGTCGAGGTAGCGCGAAAACACCGCCTGGATCAGCGCTTTCTTGGAGCCAAAGTGGTAGTTCACCGCTGCCAGATTGACCCCTGCCCTGCCGGTAATCGTGCGCAGCGACGTTTCGGCAAAGCCGCGCTCGGCGAACAGCACCTCGGCGGTATCCAGGATGCGCGTGGTTGTATCCGCCTGAGCCATGCGGCGCTCCTCTATCAACGACGGCTTAAAACATCCGAGGATACTACGTCAGCGCCCGGTGCGGCTCAATCGGCAGCGCTCAACGCCCGGACGCTATACTGGACATAGAACCATACTGTATACTTGATCACTGAATACGCCGACCCTTTATCCTGCCGATGGCTCAAGCGGCCGGCACAGCCGGTTCCAGGCACTTTCGACACGGGAGTTTTCCATGACCCAGCGTTTGACCGCTCGCCAGCAGAACGTCTACGACTTCATCGTCAAAACCATGGGCGAATACGGCTACCCGCCCACCCGTGCCGAGATCGCCCGGGCGCTGGGGTTTCGTTCGCCCAACGCCGCGGAGGAGCACCTGCGCGCCCTGGAACGCAAGGGGGCCATCCGCATCATCCGCAACACCTCCCGGGGGATACGGGTACCCACCTCGGAAACGCCCGACGAGCCGCTGGCCGAGAGCCCCCAGGGGCTGCCGATTATCGGCGAAGTCGCCGCCGGCAGCCCCATCCTTGCCGCCGAGCACATCGACCGCTACTGCCCGCTGCCCGCCGAGTACTTCACGCCTAGGGCTGACTATCTGCTGCGGGTGCGTGGGCTTTCGATGCAGGACGCCGGCATTCTCGAGGGGGATCTGCTCGCGGTGCACCGCACCGAGCGCGTGCGCGACGGCCAGATCGTCGTGGCCCGGCTGGAAGACGACGTCACCGTCAAGCGCTTCAAGCGCCAGGGCCACCGGGTTCAGCTGCTGGCGGAAAACGCCGACTTCGCCCCCATCGATATCGACCTGCGTACCCAGGCGCTGGAGATCGAAGGCGTGGGCGTGGGCGTCATTCGCGGCGGCAACGGCCAGGCGCTAAGCTAATCCACCGCGCTGTGGTTTTACCCGCTACTGCATATCGATGTAGCGGTGGTCGTTGAAGGTGGCCACCCAGTCCGGGTGGTACACCATCAAAATGATCAGCAGCATGCCGGTGATGAAAGCTTCCGACGGCATCAAAAGCGGCAGAAACATGGCGTACTCCTTGGCCAGCATCACCGCCTGGGCATCCTGGCTGCCCACCAGGATCAGACCCACCGCGGCAAGCCCGCCGGCCAGGGTCGCCGCCGCCGCGCCGAAAAACCCGCAGATGAACATGAACAGCATGACGTTGTCCGGCAGCTTGCGGTCGACAAAGCGCCAAATGAGCCCCACCACGATCGCCGGCACCACGCCGGTTACCAGCACGTTGACGCCTAAAAGCGTCCATTCGTTGCGCCCGATGGCGACCATCGCCACGTTGACCATGACGTTGCTCAAAAGCGCCAGCGGCGCCTTGAACAGCAGGAGCATCAAAGTGGTAAACACCAGGTGCAGGGTCAGCCAGTCCACCGCCTGAGCGCGCAGCTGCCAGAGCAGAATTACCCCCAGCGTAGCGGCCAGCCAGCGGTGCTGAAGGGCGGGATCATCGACCAGCGCAAGCCAGGGCTTGAGCGTCGCGATCCAGGCCAGCAGCCCCATACACAGGGCCGCGCACAGCACCAACAGCCAGGGGGCCAGCACACTTTGGGCAAACGACATAGCAACCTCGGTAAGACGTCATCCGAAAGACAGGCGGCGCGCGCAGTGTAACCAATCGCGGCGTACGGCGCACCGGCCGGCGGCGATTGAGCCCGGCCCCTGCCATCCCGTATAGTAAAGCCCCACTTTCAAGGCATTTTATACCTGATGGATCCCGCACGCGTCACCGTTCGTCCCCGATACCGCTCCCCCCTGCGCCTGCTGCCGCTTGGCGGCTGCGGCGAGATCGGTATGAACCTGACGCTTTACGGCTACGCCGACGAGTGGATCGCCGTGGACTGCGGCATGATGATCCGCCAGGACCTGCCCGAGGCGCCGCTGCAGGTGCCCAACCTGGAAACGCCCCGCACCCTGGGCATTACGCCCCGGGCGCTGTTCATCACCCACGGGCACGAAGACCACATCGGTGCGGCGGCCTGGCTGTGGCCGCACTGGCAGTGCCCGATCTATGCCACGCCGCTGGCCGCCGGGCTTTTGCGCCTGAAGTTTGCCGAGCACGGCCTCGCCGCCGATGTTATTCGCGTCATCGAGCCCGGCGAGGCCCTGGCCGCTGGGCCTTTCACCCTGCGCTACCTGCCGCTACCCCACTCCATCCCCGAAAGCTGCGCGCTGCTGATTGCCGCCGGCCGCTACCGCGCGCTGCACACCGGCGACTGGAAGCTGGACCCGGAGCCGCTGGTGGGGCCACCCATCGACGCCGAGCAGTTTCGCGCGCTGGCGCCGGTGGACCTGGTCGTCGGCGACTCCACCAACGCCCCGGTGGCCGGGCATTCGGCAAGCGAAGGCGACGTCGCCCGCTCCCTTGCCAAGACCCTTGGCGAGTGCGAAGGCCGGGTGGTGGTCTCGTGCTTTGCCAGCAACGTCGCGCGCATTGTCGCCGTGGCTCGGGCCGCGCAGAAGACCGGCCGGCGCATCAGCCTGATGGGCCGCTCCATGGAGCGCATGGTCGGCGTGGCCCGGGGGCTTGGCTACCTGGAAGAGCTGCCGCCGCTGGTGCCCATTCATGATCTGGGTTACCTGCCGCCCGCCGAAGTCGTGGTGATCGCCACCGGCAGCCAGGGCGAGCCCCGGGCGGCGCTGACGCGCCTGGCCCAGGGGCGCCACCCCCACATGGAGCTTACCGCCGGCGACAGCGTGATCTTTTCGGCCAAGGCCATTCCCGGCAACGAGCGCCCTATCGAGCGGCTCAAGACCCGGCTCGGCCAGCTCGGCGTAACCCTGTTCGACGAATTCAACCGCCCGTCGCTGCACGCCACCGGCCACCCCGCAAGGGACGAGCTGACAACGCTGTACCGCTGGCTGAAGCCGCGCCACCTGCTGCCCGTTCACGGCGAGGCGCTGCACCAGCAGGCCCACCGCGAGCTTGCCGAAGGGCTCGGTATCAGCGCGCCGCTGTCGCCGCTCAACGGCGACATGCTGCGCTTCGATGCCGAGGGCCTGCACCGCGAAGCGCGCTATCCGCAGCCGCCCTGCATCGTCCGCCGAAACGCCGTGGTAGCCCACCCCGGGCTCGACGACTCGGCGGCCCGACACCCGCGCCGGGGCAGCCTGTATCTCGCCCTGCCGGTCACCGCCACCGCCACCGGCTGGGCGCGCATCGGCCGACTAATGCTGGAAAACACCGGCGCCAGCTCGCTGGACGAAGACAGCTTCAGCGACTGGCTGGACGAGCAGCTGGACGCCATTGTCGCCGACACCCTGGCCGAGCTGCGCCAGGCGCTCAGGCCGCGCCTGCTGGCCTGGCTTAACGAACGCATGCAGCACCTGCCCGACGTCCACCTGCAGATCATGGCTGCGGAAACGCCTTCCTATGGCTAGGGTCTGTTGACGTTTCATGGCAGGGGTATTGGCAGGATAGGGGCAAGCTCACAGAATAAAGGTTCCTAAGCCAACAAACTGCAAGCCTGCCATGCCCCGACAAATGCTCACGGATGAACACTGGCCGAAGCTGAAATCTATCCTGCTTCAACAAGGTATTTATGACAAGACCGATCTGCGTACCACGGTGGAAGGCATCCTTTATCGGATGCGAACCGGCTGCCCGTGGCGGGACCTACCGGAGGCGTTTGGCCCCTGGAACACGGTCTACAAGCGCTTCAACGCCTGGTCAGCGAGTGGAAAGCTGATGAGGATTTTCATCTCTCTGGTGGAAGATCCTGATGTCGAGTGGCTATTTATTGATGGTTCCTACGTCAAGGCTCACCAAGATAGCACTGGGGCTGCCACGGAAGATGCAGAAGCCATTGGCAAAAGTCGTGCAGGCAATACCAGCAAGATCCACTTGGCCGTGGATGCTTATGGGTTGCCGATCGCCTTCAGAATAACCGGGGGTGAAGTGCACGACAGCACGGAAGCCCAGGCATTGATTGACGGTTTGCCGGCAGGTGACGCGCTGGTGGCTGACAAAGGCTATGACAGTGAACGTATCCGTGAGCAGGTCGAAGCCAAAGGAATGGCTGCCGTCATTCCACGCAGGCGTAACTCGAAAAAAGGAAATGCCAATCTGGACAGAGGGTTATATCGCTACCGGCATCTGGTTGAGAATGCCTTTGCTCGATTGAAACCGTATCGCGCCATTGCGACGCGCTACGATAAGCTCAAACGAAATTACGAAAGCATGGTGGCCTTGGCATGCGGCTTTTTATGGCTACCAATGTGAAACGTCAACAGGCCCTAGTCCTGATGACTAAGCCCTGGCTATGGTAAACCCTAGCCGCCGGCGCCCCAGCGGTCGGCATCGGCGTAGTCGGAGTCCCGCTCGCTTACCCAGTAGTCGCCGTCGCGGGCATGCTCTTTTTTCCAGAACGGCGCCCGGGTCTTGAGGAAATCCATGATGAAGTCGCAGGCCTCGAAGGCGTCCCGGCGGTGGGCGCTTGCCGTACTCACGCGCACGATGCCGTCGCCCGGCGCCATATAGCCCACCCGATGGACGATACGCACGGCCTGGAGCGACCAGCGCTCCCAGGCCTGGCGGCCGATGTCTTCCAGCGTGCGTTCGGTCATGCCCGGGTAGTGCTCAAGAGTCAGGCCGGTGACGTCCGGCGACTCGTTGAAATCCCGCACCAGGCCGGTAAAGCTCACCACGGCGCCGATATCCTTGCGCCCCCGGCAGATCTCGCGGCTCTCGTCCGAGGCGCCAAAGGGCTCGCGCTGGACGCTTACGCGAATGTCTTTGCCAACGCCCATGCCTAGCCTCCCGTCACGGGCGGAAAAAACGCCACTTCGTCTTCGTCGGTAATGCGCGCGCTGTCGTTGGCCATAACCTGGTTGATGGCGCACAGCACGCGACGTTCGCTCAGCGCGTCAAACGCCGAGTCCTGGGCAGCAAGTGCGGCCTTGAGGCCGGCCACGTCGCAGTTTTCCAGCTGGTCCAGTTCGACCAGGGCTTCGCTTTCGCCCACGCGCTCGCGGAGCTCGGCGAGAAACTTCACCCGCACCGCCGGGGCCTCGCTGCGCACGCCAAGCGATATCTCTCGGGCGGCGCTGTCGCCGGTGACAATGGGGTCCTCCACGTCGCCCCCCGGGCGCTGATAGTCGCCGCTCTTGCCGCCGCTTTTCTGCTCCAGCTGCACCGCCTCGATGTGCATGCCCTTGTCCACCGCCTTGCACATGTCATAAAGCGTCAGGCAGGCCACCGATACCGCCGTCAGCGCTTCCATTTCCACGCCGGTGCGGCCTGTCAGCCGGCAGCGCGCCTCGACGTTGACGCAGCTGCGGGCGGTATCCAGCTCAAACGATAGCTCCACCTTGGTCAGCGCCAGGGCATGGCACAGCGGGATCAACTCGTGGGTGCGCTTGGCCGCCTGAATCCCGGCGATGCGCGCCGTGGCAATCACGTCGCCCTTGGGCAGCGCGCCGTCGGCGAGCAGCGCCAGGGTTTCGGGCTCCATCACGATCCGCCCGGAAGCGACGGCTTCCCGGCGGCTTTCCTCCTTGTCGCCCACGTCCACCATGCTGGCTTCGCCGCGGGCGTTAAGATGCGTCAAATGCATGTTGTGTCACCTTTACTGTTGCTCTGCTCCACTGTCGGCTCGACGGCCGGCTGCCCGGCCACCCACTGCGCTATCCAGCGGGCCACCGCCGGCACGTCGTCAAGGTCAAGCCGGTCAACATCCGGGGCCGGGCCGTGCTGCTCAAGCGCGGCGCGCTCATCGCGCTTGCAGGCAACGGCGCGCACCCAGGGGTCCCGAAAGATCGCCGGATCGCCCACGCCGTCGCGATAAAGTACCAACTTCGGCAGCGGCCAGGCCTTGAAGCCTTCGGCAATGACGAGATCCGGCGCGTGGGGCACCATCAGCTCGACCAGCCGCTCAAGATCCGGCTCGTTCTGCCCGGGGGTTTCCTGCATCAGCGCGAAGCGCTCCCGGGACGCTACCAGCATGGGCGCGGCGCCGGCGCTGCGCAGCCGGTAGCTGTCCTTGCCGGGTTTATCGACGTCAAAGGCGTGGTGGGCGTGCTTGATGACCCCCACGTTCAGGCCGCGCTCGCCGAGTAGCGGCAGCAGCTGCTCAAGCAGCGTGGTTTTGCCCGTGCCGCTCCACGCAGACACGGCAAGCACCGGGAACGGCGCATCAAAGTCGGATGCCGACATGCTGTCTCCTGATCAAAACCTGCGGCTATTCATCATCATTGGCGCGGGGCAGCACCCAGTTAAGCACAATCCCCACCACGGCGGCCAGGCTCACCCCCTGGAGGGTAAACTGGCCGTTGCCGAACTGCATGCCGCCAATGCCAAACACCAAAATCAGCGACGCCACGACAAGGTTGCGCGGCGCGGTGAGCGCCTGGCCGGCGCGCACCAGGGTGTTCATCCCCACCACGGCGATGGAGCCGAACAGAAGCGTCATGATCCCGCCCATGACCGGGCCGGGGATGGTCTGCAAAAACGCCCCGAGCTTGGCGACAAAGGCCAGAATGATAGCGGTCACGGCGGCTACGATCATGTATTTGGGGTTGAATGCCCGGGTCAGCGTCACCGCGCCGGTGACCTCGGAATAGGTAGTATTGGGCGGCCCGCCGAACAGCGCCGCGGCCATGGTCGCCAGGCCGTCGCCGAGCAGGGTGCGGTGCAGGCCGGGCTTCTCCAGGTAGTTTTGCCGCGTTACCGAGCCGATCGCCACCATGTCGCCGATATGCTCCACCGCCGGGGCAATGGCCACCGGCACCATGAACAGCATCGCCGCCCAATGAAACGTCGGCAGAGTGAAGGCCGGAAGCGCAACCCAGGCGCTCTCACGTATCGGGGTAAAGTCTACCGCGCCCATCAATAGCGCCAGCGCGTAGCCGGTGGCAATGCCGCCCATGATCGGCACCAGGCGCAAAAGCCCCCGGCCGAACACCGCCAGTATCAGCGTCACCAGCAAGCTCGCCATGGACAGCGTGATAGCTTGGCCGTAGCCGATATGGTCGCTGGTTTCTCCGGTGGCCATTTCCACCGCCACCGGCGCCAGCGCCAGGCCGATGACCATGATGATCGGCCCCACCACGATGGGCGGCAGCAGCCGGTGCAGCCAGGCGGTGCCCTTGACGCGCACCGCCTGGGATACGGCGACGTAGGCCATCCCCGCCGCCATGAGCCCGCCGAGGGTAGCAGGAATACCGAAGCTTGCTACCGAGCCCTGAATGGGGGCGATGAAGGCAAAGGACGAGGCCAGAAACACCGGTACGCTATTGCGCGTCACGGCGTGGAAGATCAGCGTGCCGACGCCTGCGGTAAACAGCGCCACGCTTGGCGAAAGGCCGGTGAGCAGCGGCACCAGCACCAGCGAACCGAAGGCGACGAACAGCATCTGCGCGCCGGTAAGCAGCAGTCGGGGCCAGGACTCGGCCGGGGCGGGGTGACTCACTGGACGACATCTCCTCTGGTGCTCGGCACGAACCTGTGCCGCGCGGGTGACAAAAAAATGCCCCCGGCGCCGGAGCGCAAGGGGCAGGTAACGGCGGGCACGGCCTAGCGCGTCCCGAAAATCTTGTCGCCGGCATCGCCAAGGCCGGGCACGATGTAGCCGTTCTCGTCCAGCCGCTCGTCTATCGCAGCGGTATAGATGTCGACGTCGGGGTAGGCTTCTTCCACCCGGGCGATGCCCTCGGGCGCCGCCACCAGCACGATCACCTTCATCCGACGGCAGCCGCGCCGGTGCAGCATGTCCAAGGTGGCTACCATGGAGCCGCCGGTGGCGAGCATGGGATCAATCACCACCGCCAGACGCGCTTCGATATCGTTGGCCAGCTTGTCAAAGTACGGCACCGGCTCCAGGGTTTCCTCATTGCGGTAAAGCCCCACCACGCTGATGCGCGCGCTGGGGAGTAAATCGGTCACTCCCTCGAGCATCCCCAGCCCGGCGCGCAGAATCGGCACCACAGTGACCTTCTTGCCCTTGAGCCGCCGAGTGGCGATGGGTTCGCCGTTCCAGCCGCGGATCTCGTGGTCTTCCAGCACCAGCCCCTGGGTGGCTTCGTAGGTCAGCAGCTTGGCGACCTCGCCGGCCAGCTCGCGAAAGCTCTTGGTGCTGAGATCGGCTTCGCGCAGCAGGCCGAGCTTGTGCTGCACCAGCGGATGGTTAATGGCGTGAACACTCATGAGGGTTCCTCGTTTTGGGGGCGGCATCGGCTGAAATTGCGCGGCATTCTACGCCTGTCCCCCGTCGTGTGAAACCTTTTCCGGCAGCTGCCACGCGATGGGCTCGCGCCCCTGCTCGGCCAGAAAGGCGTTGGCCCGGGAAAAATGCCGGGTGCCGAAAAACCCGCGGTGCGCCGACAGCGGCGACGGATGCGGCGCTTCCAGCACCCGATGGCGCGACTGATCGATCAGCGCTTTTTTCTGCCGGGCGTGGCCGCCCCAGAGCAGAAACACGCAGGGCGGCGCCCGGGCGCTGACGGTCTCGATGGCGCGGTCGGTAAAGGTTTCCCAGCCCTTGCCCCGATGCGCCGCCGCGCGACCCTGCTCCACGGTAAGCGCGGTGTTGAGCAGCAGCACGCCCTGTCGCGCCCAGGGCTCCAGAAAGCCGTGCTGGACCGGGGTAAAGCCCACGTCGCTGGCAAGCTCCTTATAGACGTTGTTAAGCGACGGCGGCACCTTCACACCGGGCTGCACCGAAAAGCACAGCCCGTGGGCCTGGCCCGGGCCGTGGTACGGATCCTGGCCGAGGATTACGATCTTCACCGCCGACAGCGGCGTCAGTTCGAAGGCGCGAAACCACTGGCTGGAATGCGGATAAATGATCTTTTTCGCCGCTTTTTCCTCGGCGAGAAAGCGCCTCAGCGCCTGCATGTAGTCGGCCTGGAACTCATCGCCCAGCCAGCGATTCCATTCTTCGGGTAGCGGGTTTGCCATGCTCACTCCGAAACCTCTCGACAGGTAGCTTTTGCCTGGGGCTTACTTTTTGATCTGGTCGGCCAGCGGCTCGACGTAAGCGACACCCATATCCCAAGGGAACTGAATCCAGCAGTTCTGGCCCACTTCGGTCAGGTACTGATCCACCAGCGGGCGGCCTTCGGGCTTGGCGTAAACGGTGACAAAGTGCGCCCTGGGCAGCATGTCGCGTACCGCCCGGGCGGTTTTGCCGGTATCCACCAGGTCGTCCACCAAAAGCCAGCCTTCGCCGTCGTGATCCACTCCCTTGAGCACCTCGAGGCCGCCCTGGTCCTGGCGCTCATAGCTTTTGATGCACACCGTATCGATCAGGCGCACGTTCAGCTCCCGGGCGATCAGCGCCGCCGGTATCAGCCCGCCCCGGGTGATGGCGATAATGCCTTGGAAATCCCGCTCGACCAGCTCGCGGCTCAGCTGGCGCACGTCGCGGTGCAGCTGGTCCCAGGATACGGTGAAGTGCTGCTGGTAGCGTTCGCTGCTCATGGGGCGTTACTCGTCTTCGGTGAAGGAACAAACCGCGAATACGCCATAGCCGGCATCGCGAATTTTCTGTGACCCGCCAAGCTCGGGCAGATCAATGATAGTCGACGTCTCGACCACGCGGCCACCGCTGCGCTGGATCAGATTAGCTGCCGCCAGCATGGTGCCGCCGGTGGCAATCAGATCATCAACCAGCAGGATGCGGTCACCCTGCTTGAAGGCGTCGGCGTGGAGTTCTACCTCGGATTCGCCGTACTCCAGCTTGTAGGTTTCGCTGATGGTCTTGAACGGCAGCTTGCCCTTCTTGCGCACCGGCACAAAGCTGCACCCCAGCTCGTAGGCCAGCGGCGCGCCGACGATAAAGCCCCGGGCGTCAATGGAGGCAATGGCGTCCAGCTGCATTTCCCGGTAGCGGTGGACAAAGCTTTCGATCAGTTTGCGAAACGCCGCGCTGTTCTGAAAAAGCGGCGTGATATCGCGGAAGTTGACGCCCTCCTCCGGCCAGTCCGGCACCGTGCGAATCACCGACTTGATATAGTCGCCGTAGATACTCATCGCGTCTCTCATGGGCTGATGGATGATTAGGAATTACAAATACACGAACTTGCCGACGAACAGCAGCGCCAGGATGACGATGGCCGGATTCAGCTCGCGAAAGCGCCCGGACAGCAGCTTGATCGCCACGTAGCTGATAAACCCGAGCGCAATGCCCTCGGCAATGGAATAGGTCAGCGGCATGCCGATGGCCGCCAGCAATACCGGCGCCGCCTCGGTGGGGTCTTCCCAGTTGGCGTGGGCCAGGCTTCCGGCCATCAGCACGGCAACGTAAAGCAGCGCGCCGGCGGTGGCGTAAGCGGGGATCGACCCTGCCAGCGGGGCAAAGAACAGGCTGATCAGAAACATGCCGGCGACCACCACGGCGGTAAGCCCGGTGCGCCCGCCCGAGGCAATGCCCGCGGTGGATTCGATGTAGCTGGTGGTTGTGGAAGTGCCCAGCACCGCGCCGGCCATGGAGGCGCTGCTGTCGGCGACCATGGCACGCCCGAGCCGCGGCAGCTTGCCGTCGTCATCCAGCAGGTTGCCGCGGTGGGCCACGCCCACCAGGGTGCCCGAGGTGTCGAACAGGTCCACGAACAGAAAGGCGAACACCACGCTGATCATGGCCACGTCAAAGGCCCCGGCCAGGTCCATCTGCATAAACGTCGGCGCAATGGACGGCGGCATGGAGACGAGGCCGCCGTATTCGTTATGCCCCAAAAGGGTCGCGATCAGAGTGACGCCCAGAATGCCGATCAGCACCGCGCCGGTCACACGCAGATACGCCAGCGCGGTAATCACAAAAAATCCCGCCAGGGCATAGATAGCGGCGGGTTCGGTCAAATCGCCCAGGGCCACGAAGGTGGCCGGGTTGGCGACCACGATACCGGCGTTTTTCAGCGCGATCATCGCCAGAAACAGCCCAATGCCGGCGGCGATACCCAGCCGCAGCGTGAGCGGAATGGAGTTGATGATCCATTCGCGCACGCGCAGGATGCCGAGCAGAAAAAAGCACAGCCCCGAGAAGAACACCGCACCCAGCGCCGCCTCCCAGGTATAGCCCATGCCCAGCACCACGGTGTAGGTGAAAAAGGCGTTGAGCCCCATTCCCGGCGCCTGGGCGATGGGGTAGTTGGCCCAGATGCCCATGATCAGACAGCCAATGGCCGCCGCCAGGCAGGTGGCGACGAAAACCGCGCCGTAGTCCATCCCCGCTTCCGAGAGAATGCTCGGGTTGACGAAGATGATATAGGCCATGGTGAGGAAGGTGGTGACCCCGGCGATGACCTCGGTTTTTATATCGGTGCCGTGCTCGGCAAGCTTGAAGTGGCTATCAAGAATTTTCATGGGCTTTTTTTATCCTTTGCGCCGGCAGAGGCCTCGGCAGGGCAAGAAAAGCCGCCTATCTTACCCAAAGGCGCGCGGCGATGCGAGCGCCGCCCCTGCCGCCGGCGCCTCAATTCGCCGCCTGCCGGCTGCGCAAAAAGCGCTCCGCGGTTTCCACAATGGCCTGGGTTTGCGGGTCGATCTCGAGGTTGACGCCGTCCCCCGGCGTGCGGTCGCCAAGGGTGGTGCGCGCCAGGGTTTCGGGGATCAGGTCAACGCAAAACGACGCCGGCCCGTCCGCCGGGCGGCGCACCTCCCCCACCGTCAGGCTGATGCCGTCAATGCCGATATAGCCCTTGTCGAACACAAAGCGCACGCAGTTATCCGGCAGCGCAAACCACAGCCGGCGATTATCCGGCGCCTCTTCAATGGAAAGCACCTCGGCGACGCTCATGACGTGGCCGGACATGGCATGCCCGCCGATCTCGTCGCCAAAGCGCGCCGCCCGCTCGATGTTGACGCGGCCGCCCACGACCACCTCACCCAGGTTGGTCACCCGCAGGGTTTCGCGCATCAGGTCGAAATGCACATGATCGCCGTCTATCGCGGTCACCGTCAGGCACACGCCGTTGTGCGCCACCGACGCCCCGGTTTCAAGCCCCTGGCGCAGCGCCTCGGGCATGGCCACCACGTGGGTACGAAACGCCTCGCGTTCGCGCACCTCCACCACTTCTGCCGTGCCCTGCACGATACCGGTAAACATGGTTATCTCCTTTTGGCGTCCACAGTCCGACTCACGGGCCGGGCGGGGTATTGTGCCATTAGCGCCCGGCGTCGTGCAGGCGAAACGGCGCAAAAAAGGGTGGCCGTTTGCTTGCGGCCACCCTTCGCCAGCTTTGCTTATGCGGCGTTGCCAGTCATTGCTGGCTGCCAGCCATTGCTAGTAGTAGTTGTCGTACGGCGCGATGTTCCACACGCGCTCCCGGGTTTTCTCGTCGTCAACCGGGACAGAGAGCTCCTCCAGCACCCGGCGGGCCACCGCTAGCTCTTTTTCGGCTTCCCCCTTGTCCTGGTACATGAACTCGTCCGACGAGGCCTCGGGCGCGCTGGCGACCTTTTCTTCCAGGTTGTCGACCACCATCTGCTGGTGCTTGCGCATGTAGGCCTTGGTTTCATCCACCCAGGCCGGCTGAACGGCGCGGTTGATATCGGCGCTTTGGGTGTAGGTGTCGTAGGTTTGCCGATAGACCAGATCGCCGTTGGTGCGAACGTCGGTGATGGCCGCGTCCAGGTCATCGTTGGTCAGATCGTCCGGGTTAAGCGGCGTTTCCCGCTTGGGGCCGCCAATGCCTCTGTGGGTCAGATAGAACGGGAACATGCTCTTGATGAGCTTGCCCACGGGCAGCACCGTATTGCCGTCCGCGTCGCGCCCTTTGGGCTGAACGCCCTGGATCGCCACATGGGACGATTCCGGGCGCACGATTTCCTTGGGCGGCAGGATCCCGTGACGCAGTATTTCCCGGACGCTGGTGCCGGAAATCCCCACCCTGACGCTTTCATCGTGGGGGCACGACTGGTCCGTAGCGACGGTGTTGCAGCGCACGCAGAAAAAGGCCTCGTGGAAGGTGCGGATATCGATGCCGATTTCCTCGGGGGTGTACTGGTCAAAAATGCTCTGACTGGCGTCCTTGTCGTAATAGTCGCCGACGCCGGCGTAGTCACGGCCGACGATCTTGTGCGTGCAGCCGAAGTTTTTCAGGATCAGCGCGTGAAGTATCGCCTCCTGAGGGCCGGCAAAGACATAGGTCACGCGCAGCGGGCAGAGGATGGTTCTGTCCTTGGGGTAATACTGCTCAAGCACCCCGCGGTACGCCAGCATGCGGTATTCGTGGCGCGTGTATTCGCGCTTGGCCATCTCCACCAGCGGGCAGACCAGCAGGCCGTCCACCTCTTCCAGCAGGTTTTTGTGCATGTATTCGTGGCCGCGGTGCATGGGGTTGGCCCCGGTCACAAAGCCGGCCACCGTCTTGAACCCCTTTTCCACGTAAAAGAGCTGCCAGGCATCCTTGGGCTCCATCCGGATCTGCTCGAACGGCCCCCAGTCCGGCCGGTTCAGCAGGGTGATCTTGCCGCCGAGCGCCTTGTCGCCCATGCGCCGATAAATCGCGTCTACCCCGGGGTGTTTACGGTCCGTGGTGCCAAAGACGTGCTGCGCCCGGTGGTCCCTGTCGTAGGAGAAAATGTCTTCCGCGTTGAGGATCGCCACGGGCTCCTGGTTGACGTCGATCAGCACGACGTCATCGCCCTTGGAAAGCGAATCCACCACCTCCGTATTCTGCTTGCCGGTGGGCGCAAAGCTCAGCGGAATCGGCCAGACCAGGCCGTTTTTCAGACGCCCCGTCTCCAGGGTGGACAGATAATCCTCTTCGACCATCAGGCCCTCGTTGGGCGACATGACGCCGGTGGCAATCATTTCCAGCGTAATCGCGGCTCGGTGTCGACCATGATACGGGGCAGGGTCTTGGCCCTTGCAAGCTCTCTTTCGCGCTCCTCCCCCCTGGCTACCCGGTCAACCAGCTTGCCGCCATGGGGCTGCTGCGGGAACCCGGCCAGGGTCTTCTCATCCAGCACCACGTTCTCTGAAACCGAGCTTTTCTTGTTCATTTAACTGCCTTCTCCTTAGCGCTTAAGCGTGCTGCCCGCTTGAAAAAATCAGCCAACCCCCTAACCGGCGGCTGATCCGTCAAGCCAATATGAATAGGTCGTGCTCATAACCCCGCGCCTCGCAACGCAGGATCGAATGGCTTTCGTGAGAAATACTCAAGCACCTCCGAGAGCTACCAATGACGGCGAAGCTTGTCAATTTTGCCGCTCGATTCGCGACAAAAGGCGTAGACAAGGGGCTCGGCGAGTTTGACAGCTTCAGGGCAAGCTCCCTAAAATAGCCGCCGCTATAAAGACATTGTCACCAGACGCCGATTTGTTCCCGGATTGCGGGCGTCCACCGGTCCTGTTGCCGGTGAAGTGCAGCTAAAAGGGTGTGCCCCCGCGTTGATGGCCACCCCTCAGGGTGGCCTTTTTCGTTTCCCGCCCTACGCCTGCCCGTCGCCGCCGTCCGCTCCTTCGGCTTCACCCGATTTTTGCCGGTGCGCGGTTCCCGCGCGCCGGTCTCGATAAAGCAGACGTCATGATAGAACTTGAAAACGTCAGTAAAACCTACGGCAACGGCGACGGGGCCGTACACGCCCTGCGCGAAGTGGATCTGCACATCCCCCGGGGCAGCATTCACGGCGTGATCGGCCTTTCCGGGGCGGGGAAATCCACGCTGATCCGCTGCGTCAATCTGCTCGAGCGCCCCACCGGCGGCCGCGTGACGGTCAACGGCGAGGACATCACGCGCCTTTCCGGCCAGGCCCTTAACCGCGCGCGCCACCGCATCGGCATGATTTTCCAGCACTTCAACCTGCTGACCACGCGCACGGTGTTTGCCAACGTCGCCCTGCCGCTGGAGCTCATGGGCTACCGGCGCGCAAGCATCGAGCACCGGGTGGCGCCGCTTTTAAAGCTTGTTGGGCTTGCCGGCAAGGCTAAGCAGTTTCCCGCCCAGCTGTCCGGCGGCCAGAAGCAGCGCGTGGCCATTGCCCGGGCGCTGGCAAGCGAGCCCGCGGTGCTTTTGTGCGACGAGGCCACCTCGGCGCTGGACCCGCAAACCACCGGCTCGATTCTGGAGCTGCTGCGCGAGATCAACCGCGACCTGGGCATTACCATCCTGCTGATCACCCACGAAATGGAAGTAGTGAAGTCCATCTGCCACCGCGTGGGCCTGATATCTGACGGCCGGCTGGTGGAGGACGCCGAGGTCGGCGACTTCTTCACCGCGCCCAAAACGCAGCTGGGCCGCGAGTTTCTCAACGACTTCCTGCAGCTTGAGCCGCCCCGGGGGCTGATCAGCCGGCTGGAAGACTCCCCCGACGCGGGCACCCACCCCGTGGTGCGCCTCACGTTTTCCGGCGACGCCGTCTCCACCCCGCTGATCTCGCGGCTGGCCCGGGAGTGCGGCGTGGACGTCAGCATCCTGCAGGCCAAGGTCGAATCCATTCAGCAGCGCACCCTGGGGCTGATGATCGCCGAGCTGATGGGCACATCGGAGCAAACCGGCCAGGCCATGCGCTATCTGGAATCTCACGAACTGAAAGTGGAGGTGCTCGGGCATGTCCGGCGCGATGATTAATCTGATTTGGCAGGCCACCCTGGACACCCTTTACATGGTCGGCGTGTCCGGGCTGATCGCCACCCTCCTCGGCGTGCCCCTGGGCGTGCTGCTCTACGTAACCCGGCCGCGGCAGATTCTCGCCATGCCGGTAACGCACCAGGCGCTGAGCATTGTCACCAACGTCGGCCGCTCGATCCCGTTCATTATTCTGATGGTGGCCATCATCCCGTTTACGCGGATGCTGGTGGGCACCTCCATTGGCATCAACGCCGCCTCGGTGCCGCTGACCATCGCCGCGATTCCGTTTGTCGCCCGGCTGGTAGAGGGCGCGCTGAACGAGATTTCGCCCGGGCTGATCGAATCCGCCCAGGCCATGGGCGCCACCCCCTGGCAGATTGTGCGCAAGGTGCTGATTCCCGAAGCCCGAGGCGGCATCATCACCGGGCTCACCATTACGCTGGTCACGCTGGTGAGCTATTCGGCCATGGCCGGCGCCGTGGGCGGCGGCGGGCTTGGCGACCTGGGCATCCGCTACGGCTATAACCGCTTCAACCCCACCATCATGCTGATCACCGTGGTGATTCTGGTAGTCATGGTGCAGGGCTTTCAGAGCCTCGGTGACTATCTGGTGCGCAAAAGCGACCGCAAGTGAACCGACTCATAACCATAAAGCATTAGACTTATGTTTCTTATCACCGCAGTATTGACACCTTGTTTTATCGCCCCTAACCGCTAAACGCCCTCAACCCTGACCGGAGCCTGAACATGCAAAAACTCGTGATTGGTAGCCTTACCGCCCTAGCGCTGGGCATTGGCGCGGCCCACGCCGACACGCTGAAAATCGGCACCGTGGCCGGCCCGGAAACCGACGTCATGCAGGTCGCCGTGGACATCGCCGAAGACAAGCACGATCTCGACGTCGAAATTATCGAGTTCACCGACTACGTCACGCCCAACGCCGCACTTGCCGACGGCAGCCTGGACGCCAACGCCTTCCAGCACGAGCCCTACATGCAGTCCATGGTCAATGACCGCGGCTACGACTTCGCCGTGGCTGGCTACACCTTCGTCTACCCCATCGGCGCGTATTCGGAAAAGTATGACAGCATCGAAGCGCTGCCCGACGGCGCCCGGATCGCGCTGCCCAACGACCCGTCCAACGAAGGCCGATCGCTGATCCTGATGCACAACAAGGGCCTGATCGAGCTTAACGATCCGACCAACCTGGAAGCCACGCCCATCGACATCGCCGAGAACCCGCACGACTTCAACTTCCGCGAGATCGAAGCGGCCCAGCTGCCCCGGGTGCTGCCCGACGTCGACATGGCCTTCATCAACAACACCTTTGCCCAGCCCGCCGGCCTGAGCCTTGACGACGCGCTGATCAAGGAAGGCCCGGAATCGCCCTACGTTAACCTGATCGTGGTGCGCGGCGGCGATGAAGACCGCGAAGACATTCGCCATCTGGTCGACGCCTACCAGAGCGAAGCGGTCATGAAGAAAGCCGACGAGCTGTTCAAGGGCGCCGCTGTCCCCGGCTGGACCGAGTAAACGGCCGGGCGAGCTCCCGGCACTATCGCGCCATTTCCCTTTCCCAGGCCGGCCAGGTGCCGGCCTTTAGCGTTTCACAAGGCCAACCCCGATGACATTAGACGCCTCTGACTCCCTCGACCCGGACCTTGCTCCCCAGGACTATGCCCTGCTCAACCGCCAGCTCGCCGCCCTGCTGGATACCCGAGACTGGCTGACCAACGGCGCCCAGCTGTGCGCGTTTCTCTTCCAGCAGGTGCCCACGCTCAACTGGGCGGGGCTTTACCTGCAGCGGGAAAAAGAAACGCTGAGCCTGGGGCCGTTTCAAGGCAAGCCCGCCTGCCACCCGATTCCCTTCAGCCAGGGCGTATGCGGCGCGGCCGCCCGGACGCGGCAAACCCAGCGGATAGACGACGTCAACGCCCTTGATTCCCACATCGCCTGCGACGCCGACTCGCGCGCGGAGCTGGTGGTACCCATCGTCAGCGGCGAGCACCTCTGGGGCGTGCTCGATCTCGACAGCCCGGTAAAAGGCCGCTTTGGCGCCGACGATCAGGCGGGCATCGAGGCGCTGGTCGAAACCTTTATCGCCGCCACCGACCTGCCGGCTTTTGTGAACTGAGCTTTTTTTGAACGGAGCGTTCGCTTGGATCACGCATACAAAAACGCCCCGCAGGCTTTTATAAGAGCTCCTGCGGGGCGTTTTCAATACTGAACTGGTAGGACCAGGCGGATTTGAACCGCCGACCTCCACGATGTCAACGTGGCGCTCTAACCAACTGAGCTATGGTCCTGTAAATCGGGACTGGCGCTGTGGCCGGCTCGCGCTTGGTAGGACCAGGCGGATTTGAACCGCCGACCTCCACGATGTCAACGTGGCGCTCTAACCAACTGAGCTATGGTCCTGCCCTGCGCGCTATTGCCGAGCCTTGCTCAACCGCTGCGGCTGGCAACGGATGCGTATTTTACGGCTTCGCTGCTGAAATGCAAGCGTTTTGCACGCAGGCTTTGCCGCGCCGTATTATTCCGGCACGCCGCCTTCGGTCAGCTTCTTGGGATCGAGCAGGCGCTTGAGCGTCTCCCGGCCCAGGTCGGTCTCTTCTTCGGCAACGTCGATAATCGGCCGCCCGGCCTGGTAGGCCTTTTTTGCCACCTTCGCCGCGGCGTTATAGCCGATGACGCTGTTGAGCGCGGTCACCAGGATCGGGTTGCGCTCAAGCGGCGCCCGAAGGTTGTCTTCGCGGACCTTGAACGACGGTATCACCTGCTCGCCCAGAAGCTTGGCGGTGTTGGTCATCAGCGTGATGGACGTCAGCAGGTTGGTGGCCACCAGCGGCAGCATGACGTTGAGCTGGAAGTTGCCGCTCTGGCCGGCCACGGTCACCGCCGAGTCCAGGCCGATCACCTGGGCGGCCGCCTGGACGGCGGATTCCGGCAGCACCGGGTTGACCTTGCCCGGCATGATTGAGCTACCCGGCTGCACCGCCTCAAGCTCGATCTCGCCGAGCCCCGCCAGCGGCCCGGAGTTCATCCAGCGCAGGTCGTTGCCGATCTTCATGATCACGCAGGCAAGCCCCTTGAGCTGGCCGGAAAGTTCCACCGCCGCGTCCTGGGACGAGAGGCTGGCAAAGAAGCTGTCGTTGGGGCGAAACGCAAGGCCGGTCTGCTCGCTCAGGTGAATCGCCACGCGCTCGGCAAAGCCTTCCGGCGCGTTGATGCCGGTGCCAACCGCGGTGCCGCCCTGGGCCAGGCGCTGCACGCGGTTCATGGCGCTGTCGATACGCTCAATGGCCTGGTCCAGCTGGTTGACCCAGCCGCCCAGCTCCTGGCCCATGGTCAGCGGCATGGCGTCCATCAGGTGGGTGCGCCCGGTCTTGACCACGTGCTCAAGCTCCTCGGCGCGCGCCGCTACGCTCTGGCGCAGAGTGACCAGCGCCGGGCGCAGCGACTGCTCCACGGCAATCGCCGCGGAGACGTGGATCGCCGTGGGGACCACGTCGTTGCTCGACTGGCCCATGTTGACGTGGTCGTTGGGCCCGACCTCGAGATCATCGCTGCTGGCCAGGTGCGACAGCACTTCGTTGACGTTCATATTGCTCGACGTGCCCGACCCGGTCTGGTAGACGTCGATGGGGAACTGGTCGTCGTAACGGCCTTCGATCACCGCTTCGGCCGCCTGGCGGATGGCCCGGGCGCGGTCTTTATCCAGCAGCCCCAGCGCCTCGTTGGCGTGTGCGGCGGCCAGCTTGACCCGGGCAATGGCGTGGATGAAGGCCGGCGGCATGGCCTGCCCGGAGACCGGGAAGTTGTTGACCGCACGCTGGGTCTGGGCGCCGTAGAGCGCCGTTTCCGGCACCTCGAGCTCGCCCATGCTGTCGCGCTCGATACGGGTAGATGCAGAATGACGAGACATATCGACTCTCCTCAGGGTCGTTTACGATACCCCCTGGCAGGCAGCGATCCGGCGCGCCGGGGCTACCAGCCAAGGGCCTGTTTGACGAACGGAATAGTGAGCTTGCGCTTGGCCGAAAGCGACGCCCGGTCCAGGGTTTCCAGCGCGCGGCAAAGCTCGCTAAGCGCCCGCGGGCCGCGATGCATAATGTAGCGCGCGACGTCGTCGGGCAGCGCCATGCCGCGGACCTCGGCGCGTAGCTTGAGCGCCGCCAGCCGGCCGTCGTCGTCCAGCGGCTGGAGGTGGTAGGTCATGCCCCAGGTCAGCCGCGAGGCCAAATCCGGCAGCAGCACCGGGAGCTGGCGCGGCGCTGCGCTGGCCGCGATCACCAGCCGCTTGCCGGCGTCGCGCAGGCGGTTGAAGGCGTGAAACAGCCCTTCTTCCCAGCGCTTGCGCCCGATCACGCACTCCAGGTCATCGATGGCGACCAGGTCCAGCCGCTCGATGTCTTCGAGCATCAGCGGCGGAAAGTGGCCCAGATCCTCAAGCGGCAGGTACAGCGCCCGGGCGCCCTGATCCGATGCCTGATGGCAGGCCGCCTGGAGCAGATGGCTGCGCCCGGTGCCCGGCGCGCCCCACAGGTAGAGATAGGGCTCGCCGTCGGGCTCGGGCTGGCGGGTCAGCTGCTCGACCAGAGTGGCGTTGCGCGGGCCCGGGTAGTAGTTGTCGAAGGTGGCATCGTCGCGCAGCCCCACGCCCAGCGGCAGCTGTGCCGGCGGTCGGTTCATGACTCCTCTCCTTCGTCCCTTTCTGCCTTCTGCGATGCGCCGGGCAAGCGATCGTCGCCGGCCAGCCGAATGCGAACGTCGTATAAGGGACTGTTTTTATAACGTTCCAGCCCCTCGCGCAAGAGCACCATGACCACCGCCGCTGCGGGCAGCGCCAGCAGCACGCCGAGAAAGCCAAACAGCTTGCCCCCGGCGAGCACGGCAAAAATAACCGCCACCGGATGCAGGCCGATCTTGTCGCCCAGAAGCTTGGGCTGGAGCACCACGCTTTCAACGATCTGACCGATGCTGAACACGACCACCACGCCGGCAATCGCCCACAGCGTGCCGATCTGAAACACCGCCACGATCAGGGCGATGCTGATGCCCACGATAAAGCCCAGAAACGGCACGATGCTGGCAAGCCCGGCAATAAAGCCGATCACCAGCCCCACGTTCAGCCCCAGCAGGCTGAGCCCCAGCGCATAGATGGCGCCCAGGCACAGCATCACCAGCAGCTGGCCGCGCAAAAACGCCGCGAGCACGGCGTTGCAGCGCCGGCCCAGGCGGGTGACCTCGTCAACCCAGGGCCTGGGGATCAGCCCGCTGACGTTATCCATCAGCCGCTGCCAGTCCAGCAGCAGGTAGAACGTCACCACCGGTACCAGCGCCGTGTAGGTCACCCAGGATACCAGCGCCATGCCCGAGCGTCCCAGCTGGCCAAGCGCGCTTGCCAGGTAGCCGCCGGCATCGCGCCAGTTTTCGGCAAATACCTGCTTGATGTCCGCAAGATCAGCGCGCAGGTCGTAGCCGATCCATTCCTGCAGCCAGGGCGCCAGGGCGTCCTCGAGCCAGCCAACCATCGCCGGTATCGCATTGCCCAGCTGCTTGACCTGCTGCACCGCTGCGGGGATCAGGATAAAAAGGCTCAGCGTCAGCACGATCAGCATCACCAGAAACACGCTGCTCACCGCCAGGGTGCGGTTCATGCCCAGCCGCTCGAAGCGATGGGTCAGAGGATTCACCATGTAGGCCAGAATCAAACCGGCAATAAACGGCATCAATACGGCGTTGAGCAAATACACCAGCAGCACCGCCACAACGGCCACTAACAACCACCACCATGAATATCGCACTCGCGATCTCTCCTGACTGCACGTGTTGGATATGCGCAATGCCATACGCCCTGCCGGGTGTTACACTTCGCCGCGTATTGCCCCGGCCTTGCCGACACCGCTTCACAGGACTTGCCTTACAGGACTTGCCATGACCGAGACCTCCTCTACCCCATCGGCCAACGCTTCGCTGAGCTACAAGGACGCCGGCGTGGATATCGACGCCGGCAACACGCTGGTCGAGCGCATCAAGGCCGTTGCCCAAAGTACCACGCGCCCGGAAGTCATGGGCGGGCTTGGCGGCTTTGGCGCGCTGTGCGAGCTCCCTACGGGCTACCGCGAGCCGGTGCTGGTATCCGGCACCGACGGCGTGGGCACCAAGCTAAGGCTTGCCATGGCCCTTGGCAAACACGACACCATCGGCATTGACCTGGTGGCCATGTGCGTCAACGACCTGGTGGTGATCGGCGCCGAGCCGCTGCAGTTCCTCGACTACTATGCCACGGGAAAGCTCGACGTGGATATCGCCGCCGACGTGGTCAAGGGCATCGGCGAGGGCTGCCGCCAGGCGGGCTGCGCGCTGGTGGGCGGCGAAACCGCGGAAATGCCCGGCATGTATGCCGGCAGCGACTACGACCTGGCCGGCTTCTGCGTGGGCGTCGCGGAGAAATCCGCCATCCTCGACGGCAGCCGGGTGGCCGAGGGCGACGCGATTCTCGGCCTGGCCTCCTCGGGCCCGCACTCCAACGGCTATTCGCTGATCCGCAAGATCCTCGACGTCAGCGGTGCCGACCTGGACACCGCCCTGGGCGACACTACGCTTGGCGAGGCGCTGATGGCGCCCACGCGCATCTACGTCAAGCCGCTGCTGTCGCTGATTCACGCAAGCAACGTTGAGGTTCACGCGCTGTCGCACATTACCGGCGGCGGGCTGACGGAAAACCTGCCTCGGGTGCTGCCCGACCACCTCGCCGCGCGGCTGGACGCCCAGAGCTGGCAGCGCCCGGCGGTGTTTGACTGGCTTAAGCGCCAGGGCAACGTCGACAACGGCGAAATGCACCGGGTGCTCAACTGCGGCATCGGCATGGCGCTGGTGGTACCGGCCGAACACGCCGAGCAGGCCCGCGCACACCTCGAGGCCCGGGGCGAAACGGTCTACCGCATCGGCGCGGTCGTTGCCCGCCGGGAAGGCGAAGACGGCGTTATTCTGGACCATCTGGGCGAAGGGGGCACAACCGCATGAGCGAAGACGATACGCTGAACGACTTTACCGCCGAATCGGTGACGCCGCCGCGCGTCGTGGTGCTGATTTCGGGCAACGGCGGCAATCTTCAGGCGCTGATCGACGCCCAGTCCCACGACCGCCTGGGCGGCGGCGAGATTGCCGCCGTGGTCTCCAACGTCGCCGACGCCTACGGGCTCAAGCGCGCCCGGGACGCAGGCATCGACGCCGTGGCGCTGCCCCACCGCGAATACGACAGCCGCGAGGCCTACGACGGCGCGCTGATCAAGGTCATCGAGCGCCACGAACCCGATCTTGTAGTGCTCGCCGGCTTCATGCGCATCCTCACGCCGCGCTTTGTTCAGCGCTTCATCGGCCGGGTGCTCAACATCCATCCTTCGCTGCTGCCGGCCTACCAGGGGCTTGATACCCACGCCCGAGTGGTGGCCGACGGCGTCGCCGAGCACGGCTGCAGCGTGCACTTCGTCACCGAGGAGCTCGACGGCGGGCCGGTAGCCCTTCAGGCCGCCCTCGACGTCACCGCCGACGATACCGCAGCCGACCTCAAGGAAAGAGTCCATGCGCGGGAACACCTGATTTTGCCCATTGCCGTCGCCTGGTTTCTGGAAGGCCGGCTGCGCTTTGATGGCACCGACGCCACCATGGACGGCGTGACCCTGCCCGCCTGGGGCATGCGCATGAGCCACGCCGACGCCGCCGAGGAGCTCGACGAAACCGACGAATCGGCGGAATAGCCCCCCATCCTCAGGTCCGCGGCAGGGTCACGCCGCGCTGGCCCATGTACTTGCCGCCGCGATCCTTGTAGGACGTCTCGCAGATCTCGTCGGATTCCAGAAACAGCATCTGCGCCACGCCCTCGTTGGCGTAGATCCGCGCCGGCAGGTTGGTGGTGTTGGAAAACTCAAGCGTCACGTGCCCTTCCCACTCGGGCTCCAGCGGGGTGACGTTGACGATGATGCCGCAGCGCGCGTAGGTCGACTTGCCAAGGCAGATCGTCAATACGCTGCGCGGAATGCGGAAATACTCCACCGTGCGCGCGAGCGCAAAGGAGTTGGGCGGAATCACGCAGACGTCGCCCTTCACATCGACAAAGCTCTTTTCGTCGAAGCCCTTGGGGTCCACCACCGCCGAGTGGATGTTGGTGAACACCTTGAACTCGTCGGCGCAGCGCACGTCGTAGCCGTAGCTCGAGGTGCCGTAGGAAATCACCCGCTGGTCACCCGAGTAGCGCACCTGATCGGCCTCAAACGGCTCGATCATCCCCTCGCGCTGGGCCATGCGGCGGATCCATCTATCTGATTTTATGCTCATATAAGGGTCTCAACAGGCCCGGACTCTCCCGCCCGGAAGGTGGGCGGGGTTACTCGCTGAACGAAATGCTCGGACCCTCGCCCGGCGCCTGATCCATGGAGGCGGCGACCTGGCGCGCCATGTCGGCAAACGTCTGGCTGACGCTGCTGTCCGGCTCGGCAATGACCGACGGCCGGCCGGAGTCGGCGAACTCGCGGATCGAAAGGCTCAGCGGCAGGCGTCCCAGCACCTGGGTATCGTACTCCTTAGCAATGCTGTCGCCGCCGCCCTCGCCGAAGATGGGCGCTTCGTGGCCGCAGTTTTCGCAGTGGTAGAGGCTCATGTTCTCGACCACGCCGAGCACCGGCACGTTGACCTTGCGGAACATCTCGATGCCCTTGCGCGCGTCCAGCAGGGCGATGTCCTGGGGCGTGGTGACGATCACCGCGCCGGAGACCGGCACCTTCTGTGACAGCGTCAGCTGAATGTCACCGGTGCCCGGCGGCATGTCGATGAGCAGGAAATCAAGGTTGTCCCACAGCGTCTGGTTGAGCAGCTGCTGAAAGGCGCCCACGACCATGGGCCCGCGCCATACCATGGGCTCCTTGTTGTCGATCAGAAACGCCATGGACATGGCCTGAATGCCGTGGGCCTTCAGCGGGTAAAACGCCTTGTCGCCTTCGGTTTGCGGCCGCTCGCCCTCCTTGACGCCGAGCATCTGCGCCTGGCTGGGGCCGTAAATGTCGGCGTCGAGCACGCCGACCCGGTAGCCCTGGGCAGAAAGCGCCAGCGCCAGATTGACCGTGACCGTAGACTTGCCTACGCCGCCCTTGCCCGAGGCAACGGCAATCATGTGCTTCACCCCTTCCATTGTGCGCTCCTTGAGTGGGTAAGTGCCGGCATTGGCGCCGGTTGAACATCGCCGCCGATGATACCCCTAAGCCGGCCGGGTATAAACCGGCCTAGCGCTTGGCCATCTTTTCCAGCATGGCGTTGACCGCCTCCAGGTGCTCGGGCTCGTTGTGGCACATGCCCTGAAACACCGCGCACTTTTCCAGAAACGGCTTCAGCTCGGCGTCGCCGCCCTCTTTCATCAGCCGCTTGGTCAGCCGGGTGGCCTTGGGCGGCTGGGCGGCAATGCGCCGGGCGTGGGTCATGACGGCATCCATGAGCGCCTCGGGCTCGGTCACTTCGAGCACGATGCCGTACTCCCTGGCTTCGTCGGCCCCGATCACCCGGCCGGAAAGCGTCAGCTCAAAGGCCCGCTGGTAGCCGATCAGCCGCTGCATGAAAAAGGCGCCGCCGTCGCCGGGGATGATCCCCAGGCTCAAGAACGTTTCGCCGAATTTGGCCCGGTTGGAGGCAATGCGCATGTCGGCCATGTTGGCCAGATCGAAGCCGGCACCGATGGCCGCGCCGTTGATCGCGGCGATAATCGGCACTTCCACGTCGGCCAGCGCCAGCGGAATGCGCTGAATGCCCCGGCGGTAGCGCTCGGCCACCTCGGCCACGTCGCCGGCAAAGTCGCCCCGGCGCTCGGCCATATCCTTGACGTTGCCGCCGGCAGAAAACGTCGAGCCGGCGCCGGTTATCACCAGCACCGACACGTCTTCGCAGCGGTTGACCCACTCGGCCACGGCGACGATGTCGTCGATCAGCGCGGTGCCGGTCAGGGCGTTGCGCACGTCGTGGCGGTCAAGAGTTAAGGTGGCGATGCGCCCTTCCAGTTCAAGCGTCGCATCGGTCAGCTTGGGTAACGGTATATTTTGCGTTTCAGCATGAGCGTTGGTCATGGTGCAGACTCCACATCGGTCGCTAAAAGAATACGAGCATCCACTACGGCATAGCCGTCGGGATAGGCAATTACCGGGTTTAAGTCGAGCTCGGCGATGTCGGGGTAGGCCTCCATCAGCCGGGAGACGCCGAGCAGCAGATCGATCAGCGCGTTTTTGTCGACCCCCGGGGCTCCGCGCACGCCGTCCAGCACCCGGCCGGCCTTGAGATGATCGAGCATGTCGGCGGCGTCCCGGCGGCTAAGCGGCGCGGCGCGAAACGCCACGTCTTCCAGCACTTCGACGAGCACGCCGCCCAGGCCGAACATGACCACCGGACCGAAGGTCGGGTCGCGCATCAGGCCGACGATCACCTCCACGCCCTTGGGCGCCATAGGGGTAACAAGCACGCCGTCGATCCGCGCTTGAGGGGCATATTCCCGGGCCGAGCGCAGGATGCCGGCGTAGGCCTCGGCAAGCGCCGCTTCGCCTTCCAGGTTCAGCGCCACGCCGCCGGCGTCGGATTTATGGATGATATCCGGGCTGACCACCTTCATCGCCACCGGCGTGCCGGCGAAGGCCCGGGCCGCCTCGGCAAGCTCGTCGGCGTCGCGCACCAGGCGCTCTTCCAGCACGCCAATGCCGTGTTCGGCCAGCAGCGCCTTGGCCTCGGGCTCGAGCAGGTGACGCCCTTCGCGCCGGGCGCCCGCCACCAGCGCCTGCCCCCTGGGGCCGGGGGTCGCCGGGGCCAACGGCGCCTCCGCGGCGCGGTCCAGGTAGTCCCCGCGGTCGCCCAGCGCGGCCAGCACGCTCACCGCGTTCTCGATGGAGGCATACACCGGCACGCCGGCCTCGCGCAGCCGCCCGAGCGCCGGCGGCCTGGCCGGGGCATAGAGGCTATACACCACCACGGGCTTGGCGCCGCTGTTGGCCAGCTCGATCATCGCCTCGGCGCCGCGCATTTCGTCGTCGGCAAGCGATTCGTCAAAGCGCCGGGCGTAGCCGCCGAACAGGCCCACCAGCAGCACGGCGTCCACGCCCGGGTCCGCCGCCACGATCTCCATGCAGGTCGCCAGCAGCGAAGGATGGTCATCGGTAGTGCCGGCCACGTCCACCGGGTTGACCGTGGACGCCTGGGGAAACAGCACGGCGTCAAGCATCTTCCGAGTGTCGTCGGCCAGCGTCGCCAGCTCAAGCCCGGCCTCGGCCAGCCGGTCGGCGGCGATGGTCGCCTGGCCGCCGCCGTCGGCGATCACCGCCACGCGCCGCCCCGGCGCTCGCTGCAGCCGGCCGAGCCCTTCCGCCACGGGCAGAATATCGTCGGAGTACGGCACCACGTTGACGCCGGCCTGGCGCAGCAGATCCACGGTCATCGGGTAGCTGCCGGCCAGCGCCCCGGTGTGCGAGCTGGCCGACTGCTGCCCCTGGGCCGTAGCGCCGGACTTGTACACCACCACCGGCTTGGCCGCGCTGACCTTGCGCGCGGCGTCCAAAAACGCCCGGCCGTCGCTGAAGCCTTCGATGTAGAGCGTCGCCACCCGGGTCGCCGGGTCTTCGCCCAGGTAGCGCAGGTAGTCGGCAAAGCCCAGGTCGCTCTGGTTGCCCGGGCCGACGTAGGTGCTGAAGCCCACCTGGCCGTGGTGCTCGGCCTCCAGCGCCAGCGATAGCAGCATGTTGCCGGACTGTGATACCACGCCGATGTCACCGGCCTGGAGGTGGTCAAGCGCCAGCAGGTTGAGGTGATGATGCAGGTTGAACACGCCCGAGGTGTTGGGGCCAATCAGCCGCACGCCGTAGGCCCGGGCTTGCCTTAGCATCGCCTCTTCCAGGCGGGCGCCGTCGGCGCCGGCTTCGCCAAAGCCGCTGGCGAGGATGATCGCGCCCTTGACGCCGCGCCGGCCGCACGCCTCGATAAGCGCCGGCACCGTGGCCGCCGGGGTGCAGATCAGCGCCAGCGCCGGCTTTTCGGGGACGGCGTCGATACTGGGCCAGGCGCTAACGCCAAGAACGGCATCGGCTTTCGGGTTGATCGGATAAATCGCCCCGCGGTAGCCGCCCCGGACCAGCCCCAGCATGGCCTTGTAGCCGCGCTTGGTAGGGTTGTTGGAAGCGCCGATCACGGCGATGCTGTCGGGGGCCAGCAGCGCGTGCAGCGGGCTTTCCCCGGGGGAAGGGTCGTCAATGGCAGTCATGGTAGCGCTGACCTCTGGGGTGCGTTGAGCAAAGAAGACGGCGAACGTCAGTAAAATGGGCCTGGCCGGGCCGGCGCTAGCGGCCCTGAAAGCGCGGGCCGCGCTTTTGCGTAAAGGCGTCCACGCCCTCCTGCCAGTCCTCGGTGGTCGAACAGGTAAAGACCGCGTCCAGCTCCTGCTGCAGATGATCGCCCAGCGCCTCGGCCGCGCCGAGGTTGACCAGCCGCTTGAGCATGGCCATGGAAACCGGCGCCTGGGCGGCCAGCCGTTCGCCCAGCGCCAGCGCCTCTCCGGCAAGCTCGCCCTCGGGGTAAGCCGCCAGCGCCAGCTGCAGCCGGACCGCTTCGGCGCCGCCGATTTTCTCGCCGGTATACAGAAGCCGCCGGGCCTGGGCGAGGCCCACCAGGTGCGGCAGAATCTTCGATACACCGCCGCCCACGCAGGTGCCGATGCCGGTTTCGGGAAAGCCGATCTGCGCCTCCTCGGCCATGAGGATGAAGTCGCAGGCCACGGCCATCTCTGCGCCGGCGCCCAGGGCGTAGCCGTTGACCGCGGCGATCACCGGCTTGGGCAGGCGGTAAAGCGCCTCGCACACGTCGTTGCCGCGCTGCAGATAGGCACGCCGCTGGTAAAGCGTACGCTCGGCGCCGCCGTGCTCTTTCATGTCCGCCCCGACGCAAAACGCCCGCCCTTCGCCGGTCAGCACCAGCGCGCGGACCCGGCTTTCCCGCCGGGCAAAGGCCAGGGCATCGAGCAGCTCGTCGTAGAGGGTTTCGACCACGGCGTTCAGCCGGTGGGGGCGGTTCAGGCGGATTTCCAACACCCGGCTGTCGGCCTCGGCTGTCAGCCAGGCAAGGCGCAGGGTGTCGTATTCGGGCAGCGCTTCGGCAGCGGCGTCAAAACAGGGCATGGGCATCTTCCGGGTAGAAAGTGGTCGTCAGGATCAGAGCGTCAAAAACGGTATAACAACACGTTTGTGTCTATCACTCCCTATAAAGAAACAAACGTTTCATACCCAATCATAGCCGCGCTCTCAGCGCGGGTCAACACGGCTGTGCCATGCTTCTTATTTCAGGTACAGTCGTGCTGAAACCGCGTGCCGCCATCAGCACGCCCGCCTTTTATCCACCCGGCCAACCCAACCCCATGACGCCCAGCACCGATAACGACCTGACCGCCGAAGACCGCCTGAGCGAGGTGTCCCGCCGCCTGGCGGATGCCTGCCCCGGCCTTAGCCCCCAGCTGCGCCAGGCGGCGGGCTACGTGCTCGATCACCCGGGCGAAGTGGCCTTCCAGTCGGTGCGCGGCTCGGCCAGCGCCGCCGGGGTCACGCCCTCCACTCTGGTACGGCTGGCGCAAAAGCTGGGCTTTGGCAGCTACGAGCCCTTCCGCCAGGTGTTCCAGGCCGCGCTGCAGGCAGGCTCAAGCGAGCTCTCCGGCCGCGCCACCCGGCTCAAGCACCGCCCCCAAACGCGCCCCGGCAGCGTCTTCGGCGACATCGGCGACTCCGCCCTGGCCAACCTCGGCGCGCTGCTCACCGCGGACAACCAGGCCCGGGTGGAAGCCGCCGCCAAGCGCCTGCTGGGCGCCCGGCGCGTTGCCGCCATCGGCTTTCGCGATACCTTTGCCTGCGCCTACCACTTTGCCTATGTGGGGCGTATTGCCATGCCGCACATCGAGCTGATCCGCGGGCTTGAGGGCGGCCTGCTCACCGAGCTTGCCCCCTTCGGCGATGAGGATATCGCCGTGGTGTTCGGCTTTGCCCCCTACTGCGCCGACACCCTCCGCGCCCTGGACGTGGTCCGCCAGAGCGGCGCCGGCATCGTCGTGATCACCGATACCCTGAGCTCGCCGCTGGTGCCGGGAGCCGACCTGGTGTTCAACCTGGCAAGCGACACCCCGCACTTTTTCCCCTCGATCCTTGCCGCCATCACCCTGATCGAGGCCATACTCGCCGAGTGCGTGGCCCGGGGGCCGGCCGAGCTGGTGGATAACGTCACCCGCTTTGAGCAGCGCATGCGCGAACTGGGTGCCTACGTCGAATGAGTCCTGTCGCAGCGCACCCCGCCGCTGCCCTGCCGCCGGTAATCGGCCATCGGGGCTACAGCCGGCGTGCCCCGGAAAACACCCTGGCCGCGGTGCGCGAAGCCCACCGCGCCGGCATTGGCTGGGTCGAGCTCGACGTCCAGCTGCTGGGCGACGGCACGCCGGTGATCTGGCACGACCGCGACGTCAACCGCTGCTCCAACGGTCGCTCCCGGCTTACCCGGCTGGATCGCGAAAGCGCCGCCCGGCTCGACGCCGGCGCCTGGTTCGGCGAGGCCTTTCACGGCGAGCCCGTCGCCACCCTCACCGACATGCTTACCCTGCTGGCACGCCTGAGCATGGGGCTGAACCTTGAGCTCAAGGTCAACCGCGGCCACGACCCCGTCGCGCTTGCCCGGCAGGCCGTGCCCGCCGCGCTTGCCGCACTGCCACCCGAACGCCTGCTGGTGTCATCGTTCAGCCAGCCGGCGCTGGCCGCCGCGCGCGAGATCGCCCCGCCCGAAGCGCTGGCGCTGGGCATGCTGTATAAGCGGCTGCCCGCCGCCTGGGCCAGGCAATGCGCGGCGGTGGAGGCCTTCAGCGTGCATCTGGACTGGCGCTACGCCACCCGGAGCCAGTTCGGCGCGATCCGCCGGGCGGGCTACGCCGTGCTGTGCTATACCGCCAACGACCCGGCGGCGTTTGCCCCCTTCTGGCAGTGGGGCGCGCGCAGCGTGATCAGCGACGACCCGGCGGCCTTTTCGCCGCCCCGATAAGCCGTTAGCCTTGCCTTAGGCGCCTTCTCCGCAGGGCAATCGCAGTTGGAGCCGGGAACAGGTCGAAGAGGGGGTTCTACGCCAAGGATGGCGTAGGTAGCGTCCAGGGATGGATTCATAGCGCCCCCTCGCAGACCTGTTGACGGCTCAATCCGGATGACTGGGGCTAATAACTGCAATAGCCCTGGCCTTCCCCGCCCTTTCTTTGCCGCGCTTCGCGCTTCGCCGTACAATAGCCGCATACCCGACTGCCGGCGCTCCGCCGGCAGCGTTTTTTGCGCTTTTTGTGAATCGTCTGCCCAGCTTTAAGGATCGTTGTCCCCATGCGCGCCAGCCAACTGTTGATTGCCACCCTGAAAGAAACCCCGGCGGATGCCGACGTCATCAGCCATCAGCTGATGCTGCGCGCGGGGATGATCCGCCGGCTGACCTCGGGCCTTTACACCTGGCTTCCGCTGGGGCTCAAGACCCTGCGCAAGGTCGAAGCCGTGGTGCGCGAGGAAATGAACCGCGCCGGCGCTCAGGAGGTGCTGATGCCCGCGGTGCAGCCCGCCGAGCTGTGGGAAGAATCCGGCCGCTGGGAGGAATATGGCCCCGAGCTTCTGCGCCTGAAGGATCGCCACTCCCGGGACTACTGCGTCGGCCCCACCCACGAGGAAGTGATTACCGACCTTGTGCGCAAGGAAATCGCCAGCTACAAGCAGCTGCCGATGAACTTCTACCAGATCCAAACCAAGTTTCGCGACGAGATCCGCCCGCGCTTCGGTGTGATGCGCTCTCGGGAGTTCATCATGAAGGACGCCTACTCCTTCCACGTCGATGAGGCCTCCCTCAAGGACAGCTACCAGGTCATGTACGACGCCTACACGCGCATTTTCACCCGGTTGGGGCTGGAGTTCCGCCCGGTGATTGCCGACAACGGCTCCATCGGCGGCACCGGCTCCCACGAGTTCCACGTGCTGGCCGACTCCGGCGAGGACGATATCGTCTTCTCCACCGGCTCCGACTACGCCGCCAACATGGAAAAGGCCGAAGCGCTGGCCGCGCCCCTGGGCAGCGACCCCGCCCGGGCCACCCCCGCCGAAGCGCTGCGCCTGGTCGACACGCCCAACGTCAAGACCATTGCCGACCTGGTCGAGCAGTTTGATCTGCCCATCGAGAAAACCGTCAAGACGCTAATGGTCCACGGCGCCGACGGCGGGCTCGTCGCCCTGATCATCCGCGGCGACCATACTCTGAACGACGTCAAGGCGGAAAACCTGCCCCAGGTCGCCACTCCGCTGACGCTTGCCGGCGAAGACGAAATTCGCGCCGCGGTGAACGCAGGCCCGGGCTCGCTGGGGCCGGTCAACCTTGATCTGCCGCTCATCATCGACCGCAGCGTGGCGCTGATGAGCGACTTTGCCGCCGGTGCCAACGTGGAAGACAAGCACTACTTCGGCATCTGCTGGGAGCGCGACGCCGCCCTGCCCGAAGTCGCCGACCTGCGCAACGTCGTGGAAGGCGACCCCTCGCCGGACGGCCACGGCACCCTTGCCATCAAGCGCGGCATCGAAGTGGGCCACGTCTTCCAGCTGGGACAGAAGTACTCCGAGGCCATGAACGCCACGGTGCTCGGCGAGAACGGCAAGACCAGCCACCCGTGGATGGGCTGCTACGGCATCGGCATCACCCGGGTGGTGGCCGCCGCCATCGAGCAGAACCACGACGCCGCCGGCATCATCTGGCCCGACGCCATCGCCCCCTTCCAGGTAGCGCTGGTGCCGATGAACGCGCACAAGTCCCAGCGCGTGCGCGAAGAAGCCGAGCGGCTGTATCAGCAGCTCAGCGCCGCCGGCTTCGACGTGCTGCTGGACGATCGCGACACCCGGCCGGGGGTGAAGTTTGCCGACCTGGAGCTGATGGGCATTCCCCACCGCATCGTCATCGGCGACCGCGGCCTGGACAGGGGCGAGCTTGAGTACAAGGGCCGCCGGGACAGCGACGTGACCATGACGCCGGCTGACCGGATCGTGGCGTTTCTGGAAGAAAAGACGGTCTAGCGCCATGCCCCGACCCGCGCGGAGACGACACTCGCAGCGGCGAGGGCCGCGCCTGGCGAAGCGCCTGAGCGGCGCTTTGTGCGGGCTCGCTTTCGGGGCTGGTGTCGCCTTCGCCGAGGTTCAGCCCACTTTCGATGCCGCCAGGCCCGATGCCCAACGGCAGCAGGGGCAGCGGCGCTTTCATGCCGCCATGGACGGCCGGCTGGCGGCGTTCATGGGCGACGTAAAAGCCCGCGAAACGCTGCTGGCGCGCCTTTATCGCGAAGCCCGGCTCGCGGGGCTTCCGCCGTCGCTGGTGCTGGCGCTGATCGAGGTGGAAAGCGCGTTTCGCCCCGGGGCGGTATCGCCTGCCGGCGCGGTGGGGCTGATGCAGATCATGCCGTTCTGGATCGACGAGCTGGGCCTGGCCGCCGACGACCTGAAGGCGCCCGAGCGCAACCTGCGCTACGGCTGCACGATTCTTGCCTACTACCTGGCACAGGAAAACGGCGACTTCACCCGGGCGCTGGCACGCTACAACGGCAGTCTGGGCCGCACCCGCTACCCCGAGCGCGTGCTGAATACCTGGCAGAGGCGCTGGCAGCTGGACTCCCCTTGAGCGTTGCCCGCCCCTTAACAGACTCGCGCCCTGCTCGTACATGCCAAAGCGTACGAGCAGGGCGCGAGGCTATTTGACGCTGCCCCTGGCAAACCCTGCACCTGATTTACCTGGGTACCGGGTACTCCATAGGCGATGACGTCATCGGCGTCCCGTCACCAGCGACACCACGAACAGAATCAGGAAAATGACAAACAGCACCTTGGCAATCGTCGCGGCGACGCCGGCCACGCCACCAAAGCCGAAAAAGGCGGCGACGATGGCGATGATCAAGAAAAGCACAGCGTTGTTCAGCATGGGCAGCTCCTTTGGGTGAGCGCTCGCGTGCGCCCAGATTTGGTTGTATTGTTACTATTAACCGCATTAGTGAACGCTTGTCAATTCTGCCGACGGCCATTGTCCGTCCGCGCATAAAAAAAGCCGGCTCCGAAGAACCGGCGACTGAAAGCCTCGGGATTCTCCCTCGGCCTTCCCCCTGACGACTGGTAGCACCCAGTAACGCTTTTCTTTTTCTCCCCTGTTGCCCCTGACTTACCGCTTTGTTTGCTTAGTTTGTTTGCTTAGCGTTTCCGGCGGTGGTCGCGCACGATGAAAACGACCCACCCAACCATGAAAGCGATCATCATACCGACAGTGATCAGGCCGAAAATGACGGCATCATCCCAATACATAGCCTTGCTCCCGCCGCGATGTGTTGGCTCCATACTAGGCAGGAAACGGCGAACAAAAACTGACGTGGATCAATTACCCCGGCATCGTCATCGCGCTGCGGCGGGGGGAGTTGATCCACGTCATCTTTACTCTTAGCGGGCTACGTTAATCGCCCCGGAGCCAACCGCGCTAGAGCACCTTGCTATCCTCGACGCTTGAGGCGTCGACGTCGGGCGCCAGGGGGTGACCCTTGGCCAGCTCCGCCCGGGTGGCGTCGCGCACGCCCACAATGCGCACGTCGTAGCGCAGGGTGCGGCCGGCCAGCGGGTGGTTGGTATCCACCGTTACCTTATTGCCGTCAACGGCCAGCACGGTAACGACCTGGGGGCCGGCCTCGCCTTCGGTTTGAAAACGGCTGCCCGGCGTCGGCTCGGCGGCGCCAAACGCCTCGCGCCCCACCTCGCGCACCAGCGCTTCGTCGCGCTCACCGTAGGCCTCGGCGGGTGACAGCGTCACGCTCGTCTCGTCGCCCGCCCGATGGCCAGCAAGCGCACGCTCGAGCCCGGGCACGATATTGTCGTGGCCGTGCAGATACTCAAGGGGCTGGTTCCGCGCGGCGGAATCGTCAAGCACCCGGGGGTCCTTGAGAACGTCCGTAAGAACATAGTGCAGGGTGACCACAAGGTGCGCGGCAATCGACATGGAAAACTCCTCTCCGGTAAGCTGTCGGGCGGTTTTGAGCGCCGCGGCAGTATAACATCGGTGCGGCTTGTTCAGCCGTTAGCGATTTCCGTTAAGGAGCCCTATTTCCATGCCCACTCCCGACGCCCGGCGCAGCTGGCGCGAATCCCTGGCCGTTTACGCCCGCGCGCCGGTCGTCGCCATGCTGTTTCTGGGCTTTTCCGCCGGTCTGCCGTTTTTGCTGGTGTTCTCGACGCTCTCGGCCTGGCTGCGAAGCGCTGGGGTGGAGGTCGCGGCCATCGGCTTTTTCGCCTGGATCGGCATGCTCTATTCGATCAAGTTCTTCTGGGCGCCGGTGGTGGACCGCGTGACGCTGCCGCTGCTGACCCGGCTGCTGGGCCAGCGGCGCAGCTGGATGCTGCTCGCCCAGGCGACGATCGCCGCCGGTCTTGTCGGCCTTGCCGCCACGCCGCCGGTGGGCAACCTCGGCTGGGTGGCAGGCTTTGCCCTGCTGGTGGCCTTTGGCTCGGCCACCCAGGACATCGCCATCGACGCCTTTCGCATCGAGTCGGCAAGCGATGACATGCAGGCGGCCATGGCCTCGACCTACATCATCGGCTACCGCGGGGGGCTTCTGGCCGCCGGCGCCGGCGCGCTGTACGTGGCCTCGGCGGTCTCCTGGCACGCCGCCTACCTGACCATGGCAGCGCTTACGGGCGTGGGCATGGTGACGGTGCTGATGCGCCCCGAGCCCCAGCGCCTGGCCGCCGGCAACAAGCCCGTGCTCGAGCCCCGGGTGCGCGCCTTCCTGCGTAAAACCCGCGGCCAGCCGCGAATTTGGCGGCACGTCGGGGCCTGGGTCATCGGCGCGCTGGTGTGTCCGTTTACCGACTTTTTTGTCCGCCACGGCGTGAAGGCGCTGGCGCTGCTGGCGTTTATTGCGGTGTTTCGCATTAGCGACCTGGCCATGGCCTCCATGGCCAACCCGCTTTACATCGACCTGGGCTTTTCCCTGGCGACCATCGCCAACGTCACCAATATTTTCGGCATTGCCATGAGCATCGGCGGCGGCGTGCTCGGGGGGCTTTTGGTGGTGCGCTACGGCATCGGACGGATGCTGGTGGCCGGGGCGCTCATGACCATGCTGACCAACCTTTTATTTGTCGCCCTGGCGCTGATAGGCGACAGGCTGCCCATGCTGGTGGTCACCATCGTCGGCGACAACCTGGCCAACGGCCTGGCAAGCGCGGTATTCATTGCGTTTCTGTCGAGCCTCACGTCCCGGGCCTATACCGCCACCCAGTACGCGCTTTTTTCCTCGCTGATGACGCTGCCCGGCAAGTTTTTAAGCGGCTTTGGCGGGCTGGTGGTCGAGGCCCAGGGCTACGCCAGCTTTTTTACCCTGGCTTCGCTGCTGGGCATCCCCGCGGTGCTGCTGGCCGTCTGGGTCAGCCGCGGCATGCCCCGGCGTCCCGGCGCCTAGCGGTGCTCGCCGAGCCACTCGAGCGCCCCGGCAGTGGTGCGCCACTGGTCGCGCATTAGCGTGCGGTACTGCCAGGCCTCGGCCTTGGTGCCGGGGTCGATGCGCCCGGCCTTGTCCGGCAGCGCCGGGCGCGGACTTTCGGCGCAGAGCATGTCCAGCGCGTAGCGGCTGTGGCGCTTGACCTCTGCAAGCGCCGCTTCAGCCTGCTCCCAGCGCTCCAGGCGATACAGCGCCAGAGTGCGCCCCATGAGGATATTGAGCCACAGCGACCCGTCGTCTTCGGCGTTCTCGGCCAGAGCCAGGGCTTCGCGGTTGCGCTCGTCGCGCAGCAGCTGGTCGAGCACCAGCTCGCGCAGCCCGAGGCTATCCTCCTGGTTGATGGCGAGAAGCTGCTCGGCCAGCCGGCGCGAGTGCTCCCGGGCGCCGCGCTCCATGCCCACCACCAGCGCCAGCCCGGTGCGCAGCAGAAAGGCGTTGTCGCCGTCGTCCCAGCACAGGCTGCCCTCGCCTTCGGCCCGGGCCTGCTCCAGCCAGCGCGAGAGCCTTTGCGCCAGCGGCTCAAGCAGGCTCGGCGCCATCCACGGCAGGCTGCCGAAACGGCTGGTCAGCGCAAGCGTCAGATCCTGCACCACCTGGGGACAGTCCAGCCACTCGGGGTTGGCGCAGAGCTCGGACATCCACTCGACGGCGTTGCCCCAGGGGTCGTCGCGAAAGCCCAGCGCCACGTCCTCGTCGACCATGACCTGAAAGGCCGCGTGCCAGGCGGCAAAGAGCGTGCTCTCCCGGGCGCTTTCGCGGTAGACAATGCGCCGGGTATCGGCATCGACGTCAAACGCCAGCTTGGGCGCCACGGGCAGCGCGGCGAGCAGCGACTGCAGGCTGATCAGCGGCGTGGCCAGGTCTTCTTCGGCGCTCAGCAGCTGGTCGGCCAGGGTGGCGCCGGGGTTGTCGGCCAGGGCGGCGAGAAAGTCGAGCTGGTCTTCGTCCAGCTCGCCCTGGCGCAAAAGTCGACGGTACCAGAAGTCCGCTCGCTCCCGGGCCTCTTCCTCGTAGCCTTCGTGGAGCAGCAGCATGGCCTCGATGTAGGCAAGCGTCGGCGAGTCCGGCAGCGCCTGCTGGGCGCGGACAAAGGCGGCCCGGGCACTGTCCAGGTCGTCGTTGTCCAGGTGCGCCAGGCACAGGCGCTCGAGGGCCACGCCGCGCAGAAACAGCGGCCCGCGCTCGAGCACCTCGTCCAAAAGCTCGGTGCGCTTGCGGGTAAAGCCGCGCTCCTGGAAAAGATCGAGCAGGATCTCGAACGCCGGCTCGGCCTGTTCCGGCAGGCGCGACCAGTCCCGGCGGTCGAACAGCGACTCGAGCACCTGCATGGCGCGGCCGGTCTGGCCGCTTTCCGCGGCCACCAGGCCGGCTTCCAGCAGCGCCTGGGCCGGGGCCTCGCCGCTGTCAAGCGCGGCCTTGAGCGTGGCCCCTTTCCACTCGCGCAGCGAGAGCATCCACATCATCTGCTCGGGGATTTCGGTCAGAAACTCCACCCGGGCGCAGCACTGCTTGTACTTGCGCCCGGAGTCGCACCAGCAGGGTTCGCTGGGCCCCGGCTTGGCCAGCGGCTCGCTGGCAAAGCCCCGGCGCTCCAAAGGCGTCTGGGACCATAGCACCGGCGCCAGCGCCTGCGCCGTGGCCACGTCGCCGTTGAAATAGTCGCCGCCCTCGGCGCGCACCCAGATCATGAAGTCCGGGTAATGCTCTTTTTGCCTGATTGCCGCGAGCGCCGCCGAGGCAAAACCCAGCAGCTGATCGACCCATACCGCCAGCATTGCCGTCTCCATTGTCTGTCACCGGCGCAAAAAGCGCGCGGAATAAAGCGCCGTAGTCTAGCATGTCCGCGCGCGGCTACGCAGGTGGCGATGCAGGCGGCGATCGCCGCGGCGCGCCCGGGGCGGCGTGCGCCCACGCCAGCAGCGGCTCGCAGCGTTGGTGCATGCCCAGCCGGGCGCCCAGGCGCACCATGTTCCAGTAGTGGCCGTTGAGCGCCCGGGACAGCAGCAGCGTATCCGCCGGGGGCTGCAGGCGGTCCATGGCTGCCCACACCCGGGGCGAGAGCTCGCGCAGCCGGCGGTGCACGCGCACGTCGGCAAAGTCCTGCTCTCCCGGGGCAAAGAGCGGCGCTACGGCCTCGGCGGCTTCGCGATACAGCGCCAGCGGCGCGCCCTGCCCCTGGCGCCCGCCCAGGGCCAGCATGGCCTCGTCCATGGCCATGGGATCGCCGACAAGGGTGGCCTCCAGCAGCGCCATCATGGTGACGAGGCGGGCTTCGGGCACCGCTATCACCGCGCCGAAGTCGTAGATGATCAGCCGCGACTCGGCGTCCACGGCAAAGTTGCCGGCGTGGGGGTCGGCGTGGAGCTCGCCGTAGGTAAAAAGCTCCTCGGTCAGCCAGTCGGCAAGAGTAGCGGCCACCTGCTGGCGCAGGGCGTCGTCGGCCGCGGTTACTTCGTCAAGGGGCGTGCCCGCCAGGTAGCGCATGGCCAGCACGCGCTCGCCGCACAGCGACTCGATCGGCTCGGGGATGCGCAGCCGCGGCTCGTGGCGGTAGCGCTCCCGGTAGCGGGCCAGGGTTTCCGCCTCGGCGCGGTAGTCCAGCTCGTCGCGAAGCCCGGCGGCCAACTCCTCGAACAGCGCGTCCAGCCGCGCCGGGGAGACGTTGAACCAGCGGCCCAGCCGCATCATCCGCTTGACCTGGCGCAGATCGCCTTCCAGGGCGTCGGCAAGGCCCGGGTACTGCACCTTGAGCACCAGCGTCTCGCCGTCTCGGGTGACGGCCCGGTGCACCTGGCCCATGGAGGCGCTGGCAAAGGGCGCCTCTTCGATATGGCGAAACCGGGCCTCCAGGTCGCCGTACTCGGCCTGAAGCGTCTCGCGGATGCGCGGCCAGGGCATGGGCTCGGCCTGGCGCTGCAGGCGGGCCAGCTGGTCGGCAAGCTCCGGCGGCAGCACGTCGTCCCACTGGGCCACGATCTGCGCCAGCTTCATCGCCGGGCCGCGCAGCTCAGAGAGGCCGTCAAACAGCGCCTCGCCCAGGGAGTCCCAGTTGGCGCTGCCGCCCATGCGGTTTTTCAGCATCGCGCCGCCGGTGCGCGCGCCGAGTCCGAAAAGCCGCCGCGTTCTGCCACGTTCACGCATCGATGAATCCTCTGCACGGAGATATCGTACAAAAGCTATACGAAATTCAACAAAAAGCAAAGCATGGTCAATAGACCGCCGCCGCAGACGGGCCGCCCGGCGGCGCCGGCTCTGCTACCATAACGTTTCGCTTTTTATCCGAGTGCGCCCGATGCGTTTGATCATTGCCGAAAAGCCCAGCCTCGCCCGGGCCATTGCCGATGCGCTACCCGAGCGACCCCGCCGGGACGAAGGCGCGCTGTACGCCGGCGACACCGTGGTGACCTGGTGCTTGGGCCACCTGCTCGAGCAGGCCCCGCCCGAGGCCTACGACGCCGCGGATAAACAATGGCGGCTCGACCGCCTGCCCATTGTGCCCGCGGCGTTCAAGCACGTGCCCAGGCCCAGGGCACGCGGCCAGCTGGCGGTGATCCGCCGGCTGCTGAAAAAGGCCGATACGGTGGTCCACGCCGGCGACCCGGACCGCGAAGGCCAGCTTCTGGTGCAGGAAGTGATCGAGTATCTGGGCTACCGGGGGCCGGTCAAGCGCCTGCTGATCAACGACCTTAACCGGCCGGCGGTGACAAAGGCGCTTGGCCAGCTTGCCGACAACGCCGACTTCGCGCCACTGTACCGCGCCGCCCGGGCACGCTCCCGGGCCGACTGGCTGTACGGCATCAACCTCACCCGGGCGTGGACGCTGCTGGGCCGCCGGGCCGGGCACGACGGCGTGCTTTCCGTGGGCCGGGTGCAAACGCCGGTGCTGGGGCTGATCGTCCGCCGGGACGCGGCTATTCGCGACTTTGTCCCCCGGCCGTTCTATCCGCTGTGGGTGGACGTCCGCGTGGCCGATGGTGAGCTGCGTGCCTGGTGGGTGCCCGGGCCGCCGCACCCGCTGGATGACAAAGGCCGGCTGCTGGACCGCACCCCGGCGGATGCCCTGGCCGAGACCCTGCCCGGCCGCGAAGGCCAGGTAGTTAAACTTAATCAGCAGGAAAAGCGCCAGGCGCCGCCGCTGCCCTATTCGCTGTCGGCGCTGCAGGTCGACGCCGCGAGGCGCTACGGGCTTTCCGCCAAGGCGGTGCTGGACACCTGCCAGGCGCTTTACGAGCGCCACCGGCTGATTACCTACCCGCGCTCGGACTGCCGCTACCTGCCAAAGGCACACCTGGCAGAGGCCCAGCAGACGCTTGCCGGCGCCTGCCGGTCGGACGCCACCCTCAAAGGGTGGTTCGACGACGCCGACTTCGGCCTGCGCTCGAAAGCCTGGAACGATAGCAAGGTTGGCGCCCACCACGCCCTGGCACCCAGCGGCAAGACGCCGAGCTTTGATCAGCTGTCCGCCACTGAGGGCAAGGTGTTTCGGCTGATTGCGCGCAACTTTCTCGCCCAGTTCTACCCGCCGCTTGTCACCTTCGAGACCAAGGCCGAGCTAGCTATCGCCAATGAGGCCTTTCGCGCCGGCGGCCAGCAGGTGCTCGACCCGGGCTGGAAGCCGCTTTTCACCACCCGGGAAGAGGCCCCGCCGCTGCCGGCCATGACCGAGGGCGAGGCGTGCCGGGCGCTTGCCGCCGGCGTGGAGGCGCGCGAAACCCGCCCGCCTGAGCCGTTCACCGACGCCAGCCTGATCAAGGCGATGATGAATATCGGCCGCTACGTCGAGAATCCGGACGTCAAACGCACCCTGCGCGATACCGACGGCCTGGGCACCGAAGCCACCCGGGCGGGCATCATCGAAACCCTGGTCGCTCGCGGCTATCTGGTGCGCCGGCAAAAGGCCCTGCGCGCCACCCGGCTGGGCGCGGCGCTGATCGGCGCGCTGCCCGAGGCCGTGGCCACCCCGGAGCGCACCGCTCTCTGGGAGCAGCGCCTAAGCGCCATCGCCGAGCGTCAGGACGACGACGGCGCCTTTCAACAGGCGCTGCTCGAGGACCTGCGCGGGCTGCTGGCCCAAAGCGACGCCGGCCGGCTGCACCAGAGCCTGCAAAGCGCGCAGGGCGAAGCCGCGCCCGCCCCATCCGCCAGGCCCGGACGGGCGCGCAAGAAGGCCGCCAAGCGGGGGCGCACCGGGTCGCGCCCACCCAAACGCCCCTGACACTGCCCTGCTCTCAGCCATTAACGCCGCGGCAGCGACGCATCGCGGTTGCATCGGGCAGCCCCGCTCCGGCATCCTTGGTGGGTCATCCCGACCCGATACTCGCCAGAGCGGGACGTTGCGTATTGCCCCGGCGTCAGGCACCGTGCCGGCTATTCAGCGCTACCGGCGTCTCTTCCAGGGAAATAAAAAGGACAGGAGAACTTGCTTCATGTTTGATCAACTTGCGTTACGCCTACGCACCGCCGGCCTGCTGGGCCTGCTGGGCCTGATGGCCCTGTCGCCGACGGCGTTCGCCCAGGATGCCGGCCCGGCCATGGACACCGAGACCTTTAAGGACTGGGACGTCAACTGCCCGGTCAATTCAAGCGAAGGCAACTGCGCCATGACCCAGATGATCGAGGACGCAAGCGGCGAGCCGGTGCTGCGCGTGGTCGTCGGCAATCCGCCCCAGCTGGACAGCGCCGCCATGACCATCCTCACGCCGCTGGGCGTGCGCCTCGCCGCCGGCCTGCAGCTCCAGGTCGACAGCAACGAGCCGGTGGGTATGCCCTACCAGGTCTGCCTGCCCCAGGGCTGCCGCGCCGACCTGCCTCTCCCCGCGGAGCTTGTGTCCCAGCTGCGCGGCGGCAGCACGGCAACGATCAGCATGATCGATCCCGACGACCAGCGCGTGGATCTGGACGTCTCGCTGATGGGCTTCACTTCCGCCAAGCAGTACCTCGACCAACATTAAGGCGCATCACGTCATCGTCGGCCCCGGCGCGCTGGGGCGCACGCTCGCCCACACGCTGGCCGGGGCCTTCCCGGTCACGCTGATCGCCCGCCGCTCCCTGCCTGCCCGCCAGGCGCTCACCACCCCCGAGGGAGAGACCGTCACGCGGCGGCTGCCCGCCGCCGGCATGGCGGCGCTTGACGCCACCACCCCGGCGTTTCTCCATCTGACGACCAAAGCCTACGCCGCCGAAGCGGCGGCCGAGGCCGCGGCGGAGCGTATCGCCCCCGGCACGCCGCTGGTGCTGTGGCAAAACGGCTTTGCCGTGCAGCCGCGCCTGACCGCGCGCTGGCCGGGGCCGGTGCTCTGCGCCTCGACCACTGAGGGGGCGTACGTCATTGACGATGCCACCACGGTGCACGCCGGGCGCGGCGCCAGCGTCATCGGCGATCTGGCGGGCCGCCACGCGGGCCTTGCCCGGGCCCTGGCCCGGGCGCTTGACCGAGCTGGCCTGGCGGCAAGCGCTGTGGACGACATCGAGACCCGGCTGTGGCAGAAACTGGCGGTGAACGCCGCCATCAACCCGCTGGCAGCGCTTTACGAAGTGCCCAACGGCGCGCTTGCCGAGGCGCGCTTTGCCGCCGAGCGCGAGGCCGTTATCGCCGAGGTCGCGGCCATCCTTGCCGCCGACGGCGTGCCCCCGCCGAAAGGTGAGGGCAAGGACGGCTGGCGGGACCTGGTGGAAGGGGTAATGAAGACGACCGCCGGCAACCGCGCCTCCATGCTCCAGGACATCGACGCCGGGCGACCCACCGAGCGCGACGCCATTCTGGCACCGCTCATCCGCCGGGCCGACCATCACCGCCTGCCCTGCCCCGAGATTGGCGCGCTGAACGCCCGGCTGGCCGAGAAAGAAGCCCGCTAGTCAAGATCGGCCAGCGGACTTTCCTCCCAGAGATCGGCCAGCATGGTCTCGACAAAGGCCGGCTCCACGTCGGCCAGGCGGGCATAGCGAAACTGCGGATCGCGGTCTTTATCCACCAGCAGCGCGCGCACCCCCTCGGCGAGATCACCCAGACGGCAGCACTGCACCGAGAGCGCCAGCTCCGAGCGCAGCACCTGGGCCAGCGACATGTACCGGGTGCGGGACAGCTGAGCATCGATCAGCTTGATCGACAGCGGGCTGCCGTTGGCCAGCGTCTGCCGGGCACGGGCAAGCCAGTCGGCGTCGCTTTCGTCGTCAAGAATCGCGGCCACCTGCTGCTCCACGGTGTCGTGATCCATCAGCTTGCGCACCCGCTCGGCGTGCTCCGCCGTGGGCGTGGGCATGGCGTCAAAGAGGCCTGCCTCGTCGGCTTCGCGCTCCAGACCGCGGAGCACGTTGCTGACCACGCCGTGAGCGTCGCGCGCCGCCGCGGGCCAGTCGGCGTCAGCCAGCTCCCGAAGCAGCGCCTCCCGGCTATCGCTTGCCAAAAGCCGGTCGGCAAACCCCAGCCGGCGGGCGTCCCGGGCGTTGAGCTGGCTGCCGGTGAGCGCCAGAAAGCGCCCCATGTTCCCCGGGAGAGGGTTAAGAAACCAGCTGGCGGCGACGTCGGGGTAGAGGCCGATGGTCACCTCGGGCATGGCAAGCCGCGTGGTTTCGGTGACCACGCGGTGGCTGCCGCCGCTGAGCAGGCCCATGCCGCCGCCCATGACGATGCCGCTACCCCAGACGATCACCGGCTTGGCATAGGTGTGCAGGGTGTAGTCCAGGCGATACTCCCGGGCAAAGTAGCGCTCGGCGAAGTCCGGCGCCCCCTGCAGCGCCTCGGCGGGCACCTCGTCCGGCGCGGTGATCCCGCGGTACAGCGCCACCACGTCGGCCCCGGCGCACAGGGCCTTGTCGCCGGCGCCGCCGAGCACCACGGCGGCAAGGCCGGGATCGTCTTCCCAGGCCGCCAGCCGCGCCAGCATGGCCTCGATCATCTCAAGCGTCAGGGCGTTGAGCGAGCGCTCGGCGTTGAGCCGAATCTCGCCAATGCGGTAACCATCGCGCGCGGGATGTTCGATAAAATCAACGCTGCTCATTGTGCAACTGCCTCTTTGAAACCGGTGAAAGAATAGATCCTCCGGCCGCTTCTAGCCGGTGTTGCGCAGGCCGGCGGAGATTCCCGCCATGGTTACCATCAGCGCTCGGGAGAGATCCGCGCTGATCGCGCCGTCGGCGTCGCGGTTGCGCTGCAGAAGCTCGGCCTGAAGCCCGTGCAGCGGATCAATATAGGGGTTGCGCACGGCGATGGCCTGGCGGATCAGCGGCGTTTTTTCCAGCAGCTCGTCCTGCTCTAAAAGCGTCAGCACGCTGCCTTCCAGGCGCTCGAAGCGCTCGCGCAGCTTGCGCCCCAGCGTCTTCAGCGACGGCTCGTCCACCAGGCGGTGCTCGTAGTAGGCGGCGATGCCCACGTCGGCCTTGGCCAGCAGCATCTCCAGCATGTCGAGATAGGTGCCGAAAAACGGCCAGCTGTCGCGCATTTCCTTGAGTACCTCAAGCCCGCCGGGCTGCGCCAGGCGCCCGCTGAAGGCCTGTTCGCTGCCAAGCCAGGCGGGCAGCATCAGCCGGGTCTGGGTCCAGGCGAAAATCCACGGAATCGCCCGCAGGGTTTCCACGCCGCCGTCCTGGCGCCGCTTGGTGGGCCGCGAGCCCAGCGGCAGCCGGCCAAGCACGCTCTCCGGGGTCACCGCGCGGAAATACGGCACAAATTCCGGGTCGTCGCGCACCACCTTGGCGTAGACCTCGTGGGAGGTCTGCGCCAGCCGGTCCATTTCCTCGCGCCAGCGGGGCTCGGGCGCCGGCGGCGGCAGCAGCGTGGCCTCGAGCACCGCGCAGGCGTAGATCTCCATGGAGCGCAGGGCGATATCCGGCTGGCCGAACTTGAAGCGAATCATTTCGCCCTGCTCGGTGACTCTGAGGCTGCCGTCCACCGAGCCCGGCGGCTGGGACAGGATCGCCGCGTGGGCCGGGCCGCCGCCGCGCCCTACGGCGCCGCCGCGGCCGTGGAACAGCCGCAGCTTGACGCGGTGGCGGCGGCAGATCTCGACCAGCGCTTCCTGGGCGCGGTACTGAGCCCAGGCGGCGGCCAGCTGGCCGGCGTCCTTGGCCGAGTCGGAGTAGCCGATCATCACTTCCTGGCGGCCCTGCATCAGCTCGCGGTACTGCGGCAGCGCCAGCAGCTGATCGATCACCTCGCCGGCGCGGTTGAGGTCGTTGAGCGTTTCAAACAGCGGCACGATGGGCAGCGACACCCGGCCGCCGACTTCCTGCAGCAAAAGCGCCACGGTAAGCACGTCGGAGGGCTCGGCCGCCATGGAAATGACGTAGCTGCCAAGCGCCTCGGGGTGCTCTTCGGCCACCACGCGGAAGGTTTCCAGCACCTCCCGGGTTTCCGCCGAGCACTGCCAGCGCAGCGGAATCAGCGGCCGGCTGGACTTGAGCTCGGTAAGCAGAAAGGCCTGACGCTCGTCCTCGCTCCAGTCCTGATAGCGGCCCAGGGCCAGCTCGTTGGTGATCTCCTCGAGCACCTGGGCGTGGCGGCTGGCTTCCTGGCGCAGGTCGAGCTTGGTCAACGTGACGCCGAACACTGCCACCCGGCGCAGGGTATCCAGCAGCGCGCCGTTAGCGATGGTCTCAAGCCCGGAGTCGCACAGCGAGCGGTAGCAGGACAGCAGCGGCGCGTAGAGCTGATCCCGGGTGTCGATGATCGGCCCGCCGTCGAAGCTGCGCCCCTCGAGCCGGGCCTCGGCCCAGTCCCGGGTGGCTTCCATCCGCGTGATAATGCGCTTGACCAGCTCGCGGTAAGGCTCGGCCACCTCGCCCACTTCGGCTTTCAGGGCGCTGTTGGCCTTCCACATGGAGAGCTCGTTTTTCAGCTGCTCCAGATCGCGCAGATAGAGATCCGCCGCCATCCAGCGGCCCAGCAGCAGCACTTCCCGAGTGACGCTGGCGGTGACGTTGGGGTTGCCGTCGCGGTCGCCGCCCATCCAGGAGGCGTAGCGGATCGGCGCGGCGTCCAGCGGCAGGCGCTCGCCGGCGGTGTTCAGCAGCAGGTTGTCCAGGTCGCGGTGAAAGTCGGGCACGGCCTGCCACAGCGAGTTTTCGATTACCGCAAAGCCCCACTTGGCCTCGTCTACCGGCGTGGGGCGCTCGTGGCGAATCTCGTCGGTATGCCAGGCCTGGCTGATGAGCTCGGCAAGCCGCCCTCGGGCCCGGGCGGCGCGCTCTTCGCCGGCGTTTGCGTCCTCAATGGCGCCCAGGCAGTCGTCGATGGCGTCGTACTTCTGGATCAGAGTGCGGCGGATGATTTCCGTGGGGTGCGCGGTGAGCACCAGCTCCACGCGCATGTCGGCGAGGGTCTTGACCAGCTCCCGGGGCGAGCGGCCCGAGTCCCGGGCGCGCTGCAGCAGCTCGTCGAGGGTGGGCTGGGTGCCCGGCTTGTAGTCTTCCACGTAGCGAAACCGCGCGCGGTAGTGCTGCTCGGCAATGTTGGAGAGGTTGAGAAACTGGTTGAACGCCCGGGTCACCGGCAGCAGATCCTCGTCGGGCAGGTTGCGCAGGTAGTCGATCAGCTCGCGCTGCTCGAGCGTATCCTGCCGGCGCCCCTGCTTGGCCCGGGAGCGAATGGCTTCGATCTTGTCGACAAACTCCTGCCCCAGGTCGTCGGCAATGGTGTGCCCAAGGTTATCGCCCAGGATGCGAACGTTGTCGCGCAGGGATTCGTGCAGGTCGTGACTCATGTCATGGCCTCCTGAGGACCCGGCCGGCCACCGGATCGCGGCTAATGTTTATCGCTTGCGCGACTCGAGACGTTTGGCCGCCTGCCAGCAGCGCTCCATCTCCTCGGCCGACGCCCGGTGCAGGCGCCGTTCGCCGTCGCCCAGGCGCTGCTCGACGTGGCGAAAGCGAGACTCGAAGCGGGCGCTGGTGGCGCGCAGCGCCTGCTCGGGGTCGGCCTTGAGCCGGCGTGCCAGGTTAGTGACGGCGAACAGCAGATCGCCCACTTCTTCCCCGGCCCGGTCGCTATCGCCCTGGGCAAGCGCCTCCTCCACCTCGGCGAGCTCCTCGTGAATCTTGTCCATGACGCCCCGGGTATCGGCAAAGTCAAAACCCACGCCGGCCGCGCGCTTGCCAAGCTTGGCCGCCCGGGAGAGCGCCGGCAGCGCCCGCGGCACGTCATCCAGCACCGAGGCCGGCGCTCGGGCGCGCTGCTCGCGCTCGGCCGCCTTGAGCGCTTCCCAGTTGTGTTTGACGTGGCGCTGCTCCAGGGCGTCCGGATCCGCTCCCGGCGGGCGGCGCGACCCCAGCGTGCCGGCGGGGAAGACGTGGGGGTGGCGCCTTAGCATCTTGGCGGTCAGGGTGTGAACCACGTCGGCAAAGTCGAAGCGTCCTTCTTCCTCGCCAAAGCGGGCGTAGTACACCACCTGAAACAGCAGGTCGCCGAGCTCGCCGGGCAGCTCGTTAAAAGCGCGCCGCTCGATGGCGTCGGCGACCTCGTAGGCCTCTTCCAGAGTGTGCGGCACGATGCTGTTCCAGTCCTGGCGGATATCCCAGGGACAGCCCTGATCCGGATCGCGCAGTACGGCCATCAGCGTCAGCAGGTCATCCATAGTATAGCGCATCAGGCGCCTCCCTTGCCCGCGACGGTCGGCGCGGCGTTTCGCAGCCGGCGCACTTCGATCACGTTTTGCAGCTGCTGGATGCGCGAGAACAGCCGTCCCAGGGTTTCCAGACCGTCCACTTCCAGGGTAATGCGCAGCCGCGCGGTGCCCTCATCCGTGTCGGTGGCGGTGTTGACCGCCAGCACGTTGACTTTCTCGTGGCTCAAAAGGCCGGTGACGTCGCGCAGCAGACCGGAGCGATCCCAGGCCTGGATCTCGACGGTCACCGGATAGCGGGTCTGTTCGCGCTCGCCCCATTCGGCCTCGATAATGCGCTGGGGCTCCTCGGCGCGCAGCTGCAGAAGGTTGGGGCAGTCCTGGCGGTGAACGGTCACCCCGCGCCCCTGGGTGATGAAGCCGGCAATGGGCTCGCCGGGCACCGGGCGGCAGCAGTTGGCCATGCTGGTCTTTAGGTTACCCACCCCCAGCACGGTGATGTCGTTCTGGGCCTTCTGGCTCGACTGGCGCCGGGGCTTGGCCAGCAGCCGGTTGAGCTTTTCCTGATCGTCGTTTTCGCCGAACAGATGCTGGGCCTGGTTAAGCACCTGGCCGATGCGCAGGTCGCCGGCCCCCAGGGCGGCGTACATGTCGTCGGCACCGGCGTAGTTGACCGCAGCGGCCAGCCGGGAAAGGTCAAGGCCTTCCACCGCCAGGCGCCGCATTTCCCGGTCGAACAGCGCGCGCCCTTCTTCCAGGTTCTGATCGCGCGCCTGAAACTTGAACCAGGCCTGGATCTTGGCCCGGGCCCTCGAGGTGCACACGTAGCCCAGGCTCGGGTTCAGCCAGTCGCGGCTGGGGCCGCCCTTGCTGGCGGTCAGGATTTCAACCTGCTGGCTGGTCCTGAGCCGGTAGGTCAGCGGCACGATGCGCCCGTCGACCTTGGCGCCCCGGCAGCGGTGGCCGACCTCGGTGTGCACCCGGTAGGCAAAGTCGATGGGCGTGGAAACGCTTGGCAGGTCAATGACGTGCCCTTCCGGGGTGAAGACGTAAATGCGGTCGGGGGCGACGTCGCTTGCCAGGCCTTCGCGCAGATCGCCCAGGTCGCCGACTTCGTCCTGCCACTCGAGCACGTGGCGCAGCCAGGCGATCTTTTCTTCGTAGCCGCGGCTCTTGCCCCGGGAGTCGTGGCCCTTGTAGCGCCAGTGGGCACAGACGCCAAGCTCGGCTTCGTCGTGCATGGCAAAGGTGCGAATCTGGATCTCCAGCACCTTGTTTTCCGGCCCGAGCACCGCGGTGTGCAGCGACTGATAGCCGTTCTGCTTGGGATTGGCGATGTAGTCGTCAAACTCGTCGGGCACGTGGTGCCAGCGCGAATGGACAATGCCCAGCACGGTGTAGCAGTCGGCCACGTTGGGCACCAGGATGCGCACCGCGCGGATGTCGTTAACCTGGGAAAAATCGATCCCCTTGCGCTTCATCTTGCGCCAGATGGAATAGATGTGCTTGGCCCGGCCGCTGACGTCATAGTCGCGGATGCCCTGATCGCTCATCAGGTACTTGAGCGTCTCGACCACGTCGCTGATGTAGCGGGTGCGATCCAAGCGCTTTTCCGCCAGCTGTTTGGCAATGGCCTTATAGTCGTCGGCGTGCCGGTAGCGAAACGCCAGGTCCTCAAGCTCCCACTTGACCTGGCCGATGCCCAGCCGGTGGGCCAGCGGGGCATAGATCTCGGCCACTTCGTTGGCCACTTCCAGGCATTTTTCCCGGGGCGCATCGCGCACCTGTCGCAGCGCGCAGGTGCGCTCGGCAATCTTGATCAGCGCCACGCGCACGTCGTCGACCATGTTGACCAGCATCTTGCGCAGGTTTTCCTGCTGGTTGTGCTGGCCCATGTCCTGGTGCGGCGCGTGGGGATGGCTGATGGCGGCCATTTGCAGCACGCCGTCGATCAGCCCCGCCACTTCGTCGCCGAAGCGTTTGGCAACGGCCTCCAGCGTCATCAGCCGTTCGCGCACTGAGCGATAGAGCACGGCCGCTTCCAGCGCCGCCTGGTCAAGCTTGAGCTCGCCGAGGATGTCCGCCATCTCAAGCCCCATGCGAAAGCTCGAGCCCGGCGTCAGAAAGCCGCGCGGCGCGTCGGGGGATTCCCACTCCAGCCTGTCGGCAAGCTCGCAGGCCTCGCGCAAGCGCTCGGCGTCGTCAAGGCGCACGTCCTGCTGCAGGCGCTTGAGCCATTGAGGTATGTCGACCCTGCCGTCGGGCGTCAGCGGTTGGTCTTCACGCACTTTGACCATGTCGTTCACTTATCCTTCGGCCGCTGCCGCCAGCCTCTGCTCGTGACGGCCCTGCGCCGGTAGTTGCCTTTGCCTTGCCGCCCTGACCGGGCGGCTCAAACGATCCTTCAAGCCCTGTGACCACGCCTTAGCTGGCGCCGGGCTCCCGGGTATCCTCCAGCAGCATCAGCGTTTCCATATGGGCAGTGTGCACAAACATGTCGGCGACGGCCACTTGGCCGATGCGATAGCCGCCGGCCGTGAGCAGCGCGACGTCTCGGGCAAGCGTCGCCGGGTCGCAGGACACGTAGGCCAGCCGCCCGGGGCGCCGGGCGGCGTCGGCAAGCGCCCGGCAGGCGGCCTCGGCCCCGGCTCGGGGCGGGTCAAGAATCAGGGTATCGGCCGCGGTCTCGTCGAGCAGCGCAGCCGCGCTACCCGGGGCGTTGAGATCAACCCGGGTGGCGCGCACTTCAAGGCCGTTACGCCGGGCGTTGGCCGCCAGGCGCTCGACCATGGCCGGGTGGCCTTCGACCGCGGTGACGCTGGCGCCGGCCGCCGCGGCGGGGAGGCTGAAGTTGCCGATACCGGCGAAGAGGTCGAGGTAGCGCTCGCCGGGCGCCGGCTTAAGCCACGCCATGACTCGGGCCACCATCTGCGCGTTGACCGCGGCGTTGGCCTGGAGAAAGTCACCCGACGCCGCCCCCAGCGTCAGCGGCGCAAGGCCCGGCAGCGCCAGCGTGTCGGCCAGAGCCGGCGGCTCGCTCAGCCACTCGAGCCGCGGGGTATCGCGGCCCTCGAGCAGGCCAAGCGCCACTCGGTGCTCGGCGAGCCGGTGAGCAAAGGCCCGCCAGCGCTCGGCATCCCGGGCGTGGGGCTTTAGCTGGCGCACCGTGATCGCGCTGCCGCCGGCGGTGGCGACCAGCTCGACGTGGCCCACCTGGCGCGGCGCTTCAAGCGTGCCGATTACCTCGCGCAGCGGCGCCAGCAGCGCGGCAAGCTCGGGCACTAGCACGTAGCAGCGCTCGATATCCACCAGCCGCTGGCTGCCCGCCGCGCGAAAACCCACCAGCACGCGCCCCTGGCCGTCGACGTTGACACCCAGCCGCGCCCGGCGGCGGTAGTCTTCTGCCGGAGTGGCGAGCATGGCGATATCGTCGGGAAGCTCAAGGCCCTGGCGGGCGAACAGCTCGCGCACGACCGCGATCTTGTGCTCGCGCTGGGCGTTAAGGGTCATGTGCTGCAGGTCGCAGCCGCCGCAGCGGCCGAAATACGCGCAGGGCGGGGTGACCCGCTTGGGCGAGTCGCTCAGCCGCTGCCTGACGTGCGCTTCGTCAAAGCGCTTGCGGGTGCGGTGCACCGCGACCTCGACCTCTTCACCGGGTAGCGCGCGCTCCACAAACAGGGTCTTGCCCGCGGCGGAGCGCGCCACGCCGCGCCCGTCGTGGGCCAGCCGCTCGACGGTCACGGTAGGTGCATCGGTATCGGCCGGCGCTTTCTCGCCGTGCGGCGCCCGCGCCAGCCCCGAGACGCCGGATTTGCGGCGCGGCGGGCGCTTTTTGCCCAGCATGGCCATCTACACCTCCGGGGCGTAAAGGCCGGTGGACAGGTAGCGGTCGCCGCGGTCGCAGACGATAAACACGATCACCGCGTTTTCCACCCGCTCGGCGATGCGCAGCGCCCCGGCGAGGCTGCCGCCGGAGGAAACGCCGGCAAAAATGCCCTCTTCCCGGGCCAGCCGGCGCATGTGCTCTTCGGCTTCGAACTGGCCGATATCCAGGGTGGTATCCACCCGCGAGGCGTCGAATATCGACGGCAGGTAGGCCTCGGGCCAGCGGCGAATGCCGGCAATGCTGGCGCCGTCCTCGGGCTGCAGGCCGACGATTTCCACCTCGGGATTGCGCTCCTTGAGGTAGCGCGACACGCCCATGATGGTGCCGGTGGTGCCCATGGAGCTGACGAAATGCGTTACCTCACCGCCGGTCTGCTCCCAGATTTCCGCGCCGGTGGTGCGGTAGTGGGAGAGCGGGTTATCCGGGTTGGCGAACTGGTCCAGGGGCTTGCCTTCGCCCCGGGCAATCATCGCCTCGGCAATATCCCGGGCCTCTTCCATGCCGCCCTCCTTGCTTGCCGAAATCAGCGTCGCGCCGTAGGCCGCCATGGCGTGCTTGCGCTCTTCGGAGGCGCTTTCCGGCATTACCAGCACCATGCGGTAGCCAAGGATCGCCGCGGCCATGGCCAGCGCAATGCCGGTGTTGCCCGAGGTGGCTTCGACCAGGGTATCGCCGGGGGCAATGTCACCGCGCTTTTGCGCCTCGGCGAGCATCGCCATGGCCGGCCGGTCCTTGACCGAGCCCGCCGGGTTGTCGCCTTCAAGCTTGGCAAGCAGGGTGTTGTTGCGCCCGGCGCCGATACGCTTCAGGCGCACCAGCGGCGTGTTGCCAACGGTATCTTCCAGGGTCGGGTATTCCATGGTGCCTTCCTTCTTGTCATCGTTAGCCGGCATTGTATCGCGGCAAGTGCGGACGAGACAGGTACGCCGCTGGGCCGATTAGCGCTCCAGCACCACAAAGGCCAGGGCGTATTCGGCCTCGTCGCTTAGCGTGAGGTGGCTGAGCTGCACGCCGGCCGTTTGCGCCACCGCCTCTGCCTGGCCGCTCAGGGCGAGCTCGGGCTTGCCCAGCGAGTCGTTGAGCACCTGGATATCGTGCAGCTGAATCCCCCAGCGAAAGCCGGTACCCAGCGCCTTGACGAAGGCCTCCTTGGCGGCAAAGTGCTTGGCCAGAAACGCCGCCGGAAAAGCATGGCGCGTAAAGCGCCAGTACTCGTCGTCGCCCAGCAGGCGCCGAGGAAAGCGCTCGCCGTGGCGCTCGAGCGCCGCCTCGAAGCGGGGCACCCGGGCAATGTCCGAACCGATGCCGATGATCACCTCAGCGCTCCCGGCCGTGATCGTGATCGCCGTGGTCGTGGGCGTCCAGCGCCGCCATGAGCCCGGCTTCCTGGCCGGCGATGATCAGGCGCTTCATCTCGCCCACCGCGTCCTTCAGCCCGGTAAACAGCGCCCGGGCGATAATCGCGTGGCCGATGTTGAGCTCGTTGATGCCGGGAAGCGCGGCCACGGCCTCGGCGTTGTGGTAGTGCAGGCCGTGGCCGGCGTTGACGGTAAGCCCCTGCTCGCCTGCGTGCACGGCGGCGGCGGTGAGGCGCTGGTATTCGGCGTTGGCGGCGGCGCTTCCGGGTGCCGCCTCGGCAAAGCCGCCGGTGTGCAGCTCGACGGTCGAGGCGCCGGCGCGCACGGCGGCGTCGATCTGGGTGAACTCGGGGTCGATGAACAGCGATACGTCGCTGCCGGCGGCGGCCAGGCGGCGGCAGGCGCTGGCGCAGGCGTCAAACCCGCCGGCGACGTCGAGCCCGCCTTCGGTGGTCAGCTCTTCGCGCTTTTCCGGCACCAGGCAAGCGTGGGCCGGGCGGACCTCTTCGGCCAGCGCCAGCATCTCCTCGGTAATCGCCATTTCCAGGTTCATCCGGGTGTTGAGCACCTGGGCGATCAGGCGCACGTCCCGGGGCTGGATGTGGCGGCGGTCTTCGCGCGGGTGGACGGTAATGCCGTCCGCGCCGGCCTCCTCGGCCAGCAGCGCGGCCTGCACCGGGTCAGGATAGCGCGTGCCGCGCGCCTGGCGCAGCGTGGCCACGTGGTCGATATTGACACCCAACAGGATACGCGGGGGATGCATAAAACCTCCAAAACGTGACAAGAGCGCCGCGCCTCAGTCGGTACCGCGGGCGCGGCGGCGATGAATCAGATCCTGCAGCAGGCGCCGGGAGCGAAGCTCGGTATGGCCGAGATGCGGCGCCAGAGCCTGGCGCATCAGCGCCTTGAGGGCCCCGGCAAGCCCCGGCTGGTGCCACCCGCCCCGGGCCAGGTAACGCAGGGCACGGCCGTCGATACCGCCGGCGGCGGGGATAAAGGCGCCGCTTGGCGCATCAAAGGCGTAGCGCGTCTGCCCGTCGAGTGCCGCCCCGTCCGGGGTGGCAAAGCGCGGCGTGGCGCCCAGCGCCTCAAGCAGCGCCCACTCGTAGCGGCGCAGCGCCAGCATGCGCTCGGCCGGGCGCGGCAACGCGTCCAGCAGCGCAGTATAGAACGCAAATACCTCGGCGGCGGGCATTTCCGGCGGCAGTAGCCGGGTCGCCAGCTCGTTGGCATAAAGCCCGCACAAAAGCCCTTCCCCGGCCAAAAGCGCCACCTGCCCGCGAGTCTCCATGAGCCTCAGGCGCTTGAGCTCGCGCTCGCCCCGCCAGGTCACAAACAGCGGCGCAAACGGCTGCAGGCGCTGGCGGGACTTCGCGCCCGGGCGCTGAACGCCCCGGGCCACGGCGCGTATGCGGCCGTGGTCAAGGGTCAGCAGATCCACCAGCGCGCTGGTTTCGCGATACGGCCGGCGGTGGAGCAGAAAAGCCGGCTCGGGCGACATCTGCCGGGTTACCAAGCGCGTCAGTCCAGGTCGTAGCCAAGGCTCTTGAGCGCTCGGCTATCGTCGGACCAGCCGCGCTTGATCTTGACCCAGAGGTTGAGCATCACCTTGCCGTCGAGCACGCGTTCGATATCCAGCCGGGCATCGCGGCCGATGCTCTTGATGCGCTCGCCGCGATCGCCGATGAGGATGACCTTCTGCCCCTGGCGCTCGACCAGAATCAGCGCGCTGATGTGGGTGACATTGCCGGCTTCGCGAAACTCTTCGATTTCCACGGTCATCTGGTACGGCAGCTCGTCGCCGAGCTGGCGGGTGATCTTTTCGCGCACCAGCTCCGCGGCCATGAAGCGCAGGCTGCGATCGGTGACCTGGTCGTCGGGGAAATAGTGCACGCTTTCCGGCAGCCGGGACATCACCTCGCCTTCCAGCGCCGCCACGTTGGTGCCGTGCTTGGCGGAGATCGGCACAATGGCGGCAAACTCGCGCCGGGCGCCCACGGATTCGAGCCAGGGCAGAAGCTCGCTCTTGTCCTGGAGGCGATCCACCTTGTTGACCGCCAGAATCACCGGGGCGGTGACGTGCTCCAGACGCTCGAGCACGGCCTGGTCTTCATCACTCCAGCGGGTGCGGTCAATGATGAACACCACGCAGTCCACGTCGCGCAGAGCCCGGCCTGCCGCCTGGTTCATGAAGCGGTTGATGGCCTTGTTGCGATCCTTGGACATGATGTGCATGCCCGGCGTGTCCACGTAGATGCACTGGGCCTCGTCCTGGGTCTTGATGCCCATGACCTGGTGGCGCGTCGTCTGGGGGCGGCGCGACGTGATCGACACTTTCTGCCCCAGAATGCGGTTCATCAGCGTGGACTTGCCCACGTTGGGGCGCCCGACAATGGCCGCGAATCCACAGGTTTGGGTCATGCGTTTTCTCCAGGGCGTTTTTCCAGGTAGCCAAGGGCGTCGCCGGCCGCCTGCTGTTCGGCGTGACGGCGGCTGGCGCCCTTGCCGGTAGTGTGCTGCTCAAGCAGCTCGACGTGACACTCCACGGTAAAGGTCTGGGCGTGGGCTTCGCCTTTGACCGACACCACCTCGTAGTGCGGCAGCGCCGCCTGGCGGGACTGCAGGAACTCCTGCAGGCGGGTCTTGGGGTCTTTTTGCGTATCCTGCAGGGAGATGTTGGCCAGGCGCTCGCTGAACCAGGCAAGAATGCGCTCGCTGACCGCGGCCATGCCGGTGTCCAGATAGATCGCCCCGATCACCGCCTCGACGGCGTCGGCGAGGATCGAGTCGCGCCGGTGGCCGCCGCTTTTCATCTCGCCGGATCCCAGCCGCAAACACTCGCCAAAGCTCATTTCGCGGGCCAGCTCGGCCAGGGTCTGGCCTTTTACCAGCCGCGCCCGGAGCCTGGAAAGCTGGCCCTCCCGGGCCTCGGGAAAGCGCTCGAAAAGCGCCTGGGCGATGACAAAATTGACGATCGAGTCACCCAAAAACTCCAGGCGCTCGTTGTTGCGACCGCCGTAGCTGCGATGCGTCATGGCAAGCTCCAGCAGCGCCGTATCGTTGAATTCGTAGCCGATACGTCGGCTAAAGGCGTTCAGGGTCTGACTCACGGGACTCCCAGGTCACAGACGTTGATGCGTGAATGAGGCATAGGCGATGTGTAAAACGTTGAGCACACGCTTACTCGATGTGCCTGATACTGGTAAAGCTCGGCAGTCCGCCGTCCCAGTGCATCCATACGGCAAAGGCGCGGCCGACGATGTTCTCCTCCGGCACAAAGCCCCAGTAGCGGCTGTCGTTGGAGTGGTCGCGGTTATCGCCCATCATGAAATAGTGGCCTTCGGGCACCTCGACTTCGCGCACCTGGGGGCCGGGGTCCAGCGGATTATTATAGATGTCGTGACGGGTTTCGCCCAGCGTTTCGCCCAGCAGCAGCTGGCGGGGCGAGGCCTCGGGCCCCTTTTCTACCAGCGTTTTGGCCACCGCTTCGCCGTTGACGTAAAGCTGCTTGCCCTCGTAGCGGATCCGGTCGCCGGGAAGCCCAATTACGCGCTTGATGAAGTTGACCGACGGCTCTTCGGGGTAGCGAAACACCATCACATCGCCGCGCTCGGGATCCGCCACGTCGAGAAACTTGGTGTTGATTACCGGCAGGCGCAGGCCGTAGGCGTACTTGTTGACCAGGATGAAATCCCCGACCTTGAGCGTGGGGCGCATGGAGCCCGAGGGAATCTGGAACGGCTCGATGATAAAGCTGCGCACCACCAGCACCACCAGCAGCACGGGGAAAAAAGACCGCGCATAGTCGACGGGCCAGGGCTCCTTGTAGAGCTTCGCGCGCTCGGCCGCGCCCAGCCCGCCATCGCTTGTCGCCTCGGCGCGGGCCGCTCGGGCGCGGCGGCGCGGACGCCAGATGACAATGTCCAGCAAACAGATCACGCCGGACAGCGCTACGGCCAGAACCAGCAGTAAGGAAAAATTCATGGGTAGCGTCTGTCCTAGTCGTTGACTCTGAGCACGGCGAGAAAGGCATCCTGAGGAATCTCCACGCGCCCTACCTGCTTCATGCGTTTTTTACCGGCCTTCTGCTTTTCCAGCAGCTTTTTCTTACGCGTAATGTCGCCGCCGTAGCACTTGGCGGTAACGTTCTTGCGCAGCGCCTTGACCGTGGAACGCGCCACCACCTGGCCGCCGATGGCGGCCTGGATCGCCACGTCAAACATCTGTCGGGGGATAAGCTCTTTCATCTTCTCCACCAGCGCCCGCCCCCGAGGGTGGGCCTGATCGCGGTGAATGATCACCGCCAAGGCGTCGACCTTGTCACCGTTGATCAGCACGTCCAGGCGCACCAGCTTCGCCGCCTCGAAGCGCTCGAAGTTGTACTCAAGCGACGCATAGCCCTTGGACAGCGACTTGAGACGGTCAAAGAAGTCCATGACTACCTCGGACATGGGCAGCTCGTAGGTGAGCTGGATCTGGTTGCCGAGAAACTGCATGTCGAGCTGGCTGCCCCGGCGCTGCTCGCACTCGGCAATGACGTTGCCGACAAACTCCTGGGGCACAAGGATGCTCGCGCGCACGATGGGCTCGCGCATTTCTTCCACGTCCGCAAGATCGGGCAGCTTCGACGGGTTGGACACGTAGCGCACGTCGCCGTCTTCCATCATCAGCTCGTAAATCACCGTGGGGGCCGTGGTCAGCAGGTCGAGATCGTATTCGCGCTCCAGGCGTTCCTGGACGATCTCCATGTGCAGGGTACCGAGGAAGCCGACGCGAAAGCCAAAACCCAGCGCATCGGAGTTTTCCGGCTCGTAGGCCAGCGACGCGTCGTTGAGCGAGAGCTTTTCCAGGGCGTCGCGAAAACCCTCGTAGTCGTCGGCGCTCACCGGGAACATCCCCGCATAAACCTGGGGCTTGACCTGCTGGAAGCCCGGCAGCCGGGGCACATCGGGCGTCTTGCTGTGGGTGATGGTGTCGCCCACCGGCGCGCCCTGGATATCCTTGATGCCGGCCACCAGAAACCCCACCTCGCCGGCGCGCAGCACGTCGGTCTGCTTGCGCAGCGGGGTAAAAATGCCCACCTCGGTGGACACCCAGTCGCCGCCGGTGGATGAGATCCGTACTTTATCGCCCTTGCGCAGGGTGCCGTCAAAAAGCCGCACCAGCGACACCACGCCCAGGTAGTTGTCGAACCAGGAGTCGATGATCAGCGCCTGCAGCGGCGCCTCGACGTCGCCTTTGGGCGGCGGCACGTCGCGCACCAGGCGCTCCAGCAGCTCTTCGATACCCAGGCCGCTCTTGGCCGAGACCTGGCAGGCATCGGCGGCGTCGATGCCGATGATTTCCTCGATCTCCTGGGCCACGCTGTCCGGGTCGGCCTGGGGCAGATCGATTTTATTGAGCACCGGCAGCACTTCCAGGTCCTGCTCCACCGCGGTATAGCAGTTGGCCACAGACTGGGCCTCGACGCCCTGGGCGGCGTCCACCACCAGCAGCGCGCCCTCGCAGGCGTAGAGCGAGCGCGACACTTCGTAGGAAAAATCCACGTGGCCGGGGGTGTCGATGAAGTTGAGCTGATAGACCTCGCCGTCGGCGGCCCGATAATCCAGGGTGACCGACTGCGCCTTGATGGTGATACCGCGCTCGCGCTCGATATCCATGGAGTCCAGCACCTGCTCTTTCAGCTCGCGGTCGGTGAGCCCGCCGCAGACCTGGATCAGCCGATCCGACAGCGTAGATTTGCCGTGGTCGATGTGCGCGATGATGGAGAAATTTCGTATATGATTGATAGTGCTTCGTTTTTTATCTGTCATCAGGTGCCACAATCCGATTCATGGTCACGCCCTTGGCGACATTTAGCGCAGCGTGCGTAAATAATGACGGTCATTGTACCGCTCCCGGATGCGCCGTGCTATGGCAGGTCGGGGCCGGCAGGTGCAATAAAAAAGCCCGGCGCGAAGCCGGGCATCAGATACACGGGCTCGGGCGTTTAGTCCAGGCGCAAAGCCACGAACAGCGAGCGGCCGTCCCGGTAGAGCCGCAGCGGAATCGCGCGGTCGTCGGGCAGCGCCTCGACCCGCTCGCTGAGCTCTTTGGCTGTGGATACGCTCTGGTGGTCGATGCTGACCAGGATATCGCCGGGGCGAATGCCCGCGCGGGCGGCAGCGCTGCCCGGTTCGACGTCGCGCACTTCCACGCCGCCGTCGACGTTGAGCCGCTCGCGCAGGGCGTCGTCGATTTCACCGACTTCCACACCTAGGCGGGCCTGGCTGTCGTTTCGGCTCTGATCGCGGGACGGCTGATCGCTGTCGGGCCAGCTGCCTAACGCCACCTTTTCGGTCATTTTCTCCCCGTCGCGCATCAGCGAGAGCTCGACCGTTTCATCCGGCGCCACCCGGCCAATCAGACGCGGCAGCGTGCTCGAGCGCGTCACTTCCTGATCGTTCACCGCGAGGATAATATCGCCGGCCTGCAGGCCACCTTTGGCCGCCGGGCCGTCGGGATCAAGGTCGGCAATCAGCGCGCCGCCGGGCTTGTCCATGCCGAAGGACTCGGCCAGATCCCGGGACACCGGCTGGATCATCACCCCGAGCCAGCCGCGGTCGACGCGGCCCTCGTCGCGCAGCTGATCGGCCACGTCCATGGCCACGTTGATGGGAATGGCGAACGACAGCCCCATGAAGCCGCCGCTGCGGGTGAATATCTGCGAGTTGATGCCGATCACCTCGCCGTCCAGGTTGAACAGCGGGCCGCCGGAGTTGCCCGGGTTGATGGCCACGTCGGTCTGGATGAACGGCACGTAGGCGTCCCGCGGCAGGGTGCGGTTCATCGCGCTGATGATGCCCGACGTCACCGAATGGTCGAAGCCGAAGGGCGAGCCGATGGCGGCCACCCAGGCGCCGACTTCAAGCGCGTCGGAATCGCCGAGCGTAAGCGTCGGCAGATCGTCGGCGTCGACGCTCAGCAGCGCAATATCGGTCTTGGGGTCGCTGCCAACGACTTCCGCTGCCATCTCGCGGCGGTCGTTGAAGCGCACCAGGATTTCATCGGCGTCTTCCACCACGTGGGCGTTGGTGAGGATGTAGCCGTCTTCGCTGATGACAAACCCGGAGCCCAGCGACTGGCGCTCCTGGCTGCGACCGCGCCCACCGCCGTGCCCCGGCGGCACCGGCGAACGGTCGCCGAAGAAATGGCGAAAGATTTCCGGAATGTCCTGGCCTTCAAAGCCGTGCAGCGGCGAGCCGCCCCGCCGCTCGATCGTGCGGCTGGTGGCGATGTTCACCACCCCCGGCGCGGCGTCCTTGACCAGCTGGGTGAAGTCCGGCAGGTCCCGCGCCTGAGCGGCGCTGCCGGCGGTAACCACGAACAGCAAACATAGCCACAGCGTGGCCGGGAGGATCAAGCGCTTCATGCAAGAACTCCTTGGGTGATGGGACATCTTTCTTCCTACGCCGGGCCATCGGCGTCCGAGCTTTCGGTATCCGCCTCGGTGCGCGTTACCGAACGGGCGATGCGGCCAAGCAGCTTGGGCGGCACTTCGCCGATGGCAATGACCTGCCAGGAATCAGCGGTATCATGGCGCTCCACGGCAATCGCCGAGGCGCCCAGCCGGTGCACGCCGGTGGCAAGGGCCGTGGTGGCCGCGGGCGCTTCGACAAACACGCTGACGGTGGAGAGCCCGTCGCTGTAAAGCCGCCGGGTGCGGCCTTCGTGTTCTTCTTTCACCGTATCGGGCTGCTCTACCATACCTTCGGGCAGCCAGCCGGTTTGCCAGTCCGGCCCTTCATCGCGCTGGGGCGGCGCTACCGTCACATCGCGGGTGTAGCGCTTGGGCGTTTTCAGCCGGGTAATCTGGAAGGTCTCCAAAATGGCGTCGTCGTTATCGCGCAGCACGTGCTTGAGCAAAAGCCCGGTGTCCCGGTCAAGCCACCACTGGTGGCGGTAACGATCGCCGCTTTTGGGGGTAAAGGTCAGCGCCACCGCATCGCGGCCGGCTACGCGCTTGTCCGCGTCGAGCGTTATGTCGTAAACCGAGGCTACGTGCTCGGCCCAGCGCCTGGGCATGGGGGCGGGGTTATCAGCGCTGTCGGCGCCCTCGCCGGGGCTGCTTGCGTCGTCTGCCGGCGCCGGACGGCCGCCGGGCCAGCCCCAAAGGCCGGCCCGGGCGTGGCGCTCGACGTTGACTGACGGCCCGTCGAGGTGCTGAATCACCTGCTGGCGGACGCCGTCCTGAATGCGGTGGGAAAGCGCCAGGGTGCGCACGTTGAGCGCGTCGATCGCCACGGCCCGGGCCTGAAAGCTGTAGCAGTGGCTCGCCTGCAGGCTTTCGGTGAGCCACGCCACCGGCGTTTGCGGCCTGTTATCGTCCAGCGCCTCGCAGCGAAGCGTCGCCTCGCCTGTCGGGTCGTCGGCGTCTTCCGCCGCGGCCGGCGCTGCGATCAAGGCACCGCACACTATCAGCAGCCCCAGGGCGGCACCCCGGCCGCTGCGCCGCCGGGAAGGAAGCGAGCGGCAGGTAAGGGCTTCAGGCACGGCGGAAAACGAGTTGCGTGGTGTACGGCGCATCGGCAGTTAGCGCCCCAGCGCGTCAGACATGGCCGATGAGCGCGAAAGCGGCAGCCAGCTATCGCTGTTGCTGTAGGCCGCGCCGTGGGCGTGCTCCTGAAGGTAGGACTGCAGCAGGTGGATCTGCTCGCTGTCGACCTGGGCGGCCGCCCGGGACGCGCTAGCCTGACCGGCCGATGCGGCCATGCTGCCGCCGTCGCTTACGGTCATTAGCCCCTGGCGGCGACTTTCCTGGCTCAGCTGGAACGGCGTGGGCTCAAACATCGGCGTGCCGCTGCCTGTTCCGGAGGCAGCCAGGTTAACCGGCTGGGGAACGGCACGGGCGCCTTCATCCGAGCTCGCCATGGGCTCGTCGGCAGGCTCGGGCGTGCCGGCGATATTGCTGCCGCTATTGCCGAAATACTGCACGCCGGTAATCACCATCAGCGACACGGCGGCGGCGACGCCGGCACCGCGCATCAGCGAAACCCGGGACGACGCCCTCGCAGCGGGAGCAGCCGAGGCGGCAGGCGCCTCGACCACCGGCGCCGGTTCGTCCTGCAGCCGAGCCATGATGCCCGCCGACAGGTCGGCGCCGGTATCCACGCCGTGGTCGCGCTGCATCAGGCTGCGCGCCAGGTGGTAGCGCCGCCAGGCATCCGCCGCGCCGGCATCGTCGGGCAGTGCTTTCAGCACCCGCCGCAGTTCCAGTTCGTCACCTTCGCCGTCCATTAACGCCGAAAGAGTTTCCCGTGTGTCTTGACTCATGCTTCACACCCTCACACTGATTGGAGAAAGCCGACGCCAGTTCGGCTTTAGCTGAGGCGTTTGCCGGCTTCCCTGCGGCGCCTGTCTGACCCTATGACGCGAGCAGGCGCCAACAGTTCAGAAATCGGGGAAAAACAGTAACGTTTTGTTGGCCAAACGCTGCTTCGCCACTCATCTATGACCGCTAATCTTCGCGACTGTTCCGCGTCGTTGCCATCAGCGGCCGGATGTGTTCGTCCACGGCCTCCCGGGCGCGGAAGATGCGCGAACGCACGGTGCCCACCGGACACTGCATGATGTGGGCGATATCCTCATAGGCCAGGCCGTCGAACTCGCGCAGGGTAATCGCCGTGCGCAGGTCGTCGGGGAGCTTATCGATGGCCTCGAACACCGCCGCTTCCAGCTGGTCCCGGGCAATCGCCGCTTCCGGCGACTCGCTGTCGGCCAGGCGCCCGCTCTGGTCGACGATTTCCGCATCGACGATGTCGACGTCGCTGCCCGGCGGGCGGCGGCCCCGGGACACCAGGTGGTTCTTGGCCGTGTTGATGGCGATTCGGTACATCCAGGTATAAAACGCGCTTTCGGCACGAAAGTTACCCAGCGCCCGGTAGGCCTTGATGAAGGCCTCCTGTGCTACGTCCTGCACTTCGGCGTGGTCGTGCACGTAGCGGCCGATCAGACCGATGATCTTGTGCTGATACTTTTTTACCAGCAGATCAAACGCGCTGTTATCGCCGTTGCGGGCCCGCTCCACCAGCTGCTGATCCGTTTCCCGAGTGCCCATTTACACGCTCCTCACGCCCGCACAACCGGCGTGGCGACCTACTATATCAAGCCCCCTGGTACGGGTGGCATTCACGGCAAAACGCATAGTGTCCCTTGGGCAGTTTTCATTTCACATTCACATCGAGCACCCTGTGCCGCTACGCGCCCCGCGCATCCGGCAGCCTTCAGGCACGCCGCATCCTGACAGCCCGCACCGGCAAAAGCACGCCAGTGTTGCGCGTTCCACCGCGCGCATCAAGCACCTGGCTCTCTCCGTGGGCGCCGGCAAGGCCGCCTTGCCAGCGGTAAAGCGATTGATTTTTACCGCGCCGGCGGGCGATAGTAGACGCACTGACGATACACGCAACACGTTTTCGAATCCCCGCGCATGCACAGGTAGCAAGATGCCCGAACAACAGGTCAATAACCTCAACGTCCTCGCTCAGGACGTGCTTACCAACCCGGACGATCTCAAGCAGGCGGTTCCGCTTACGGCCAAGGCCGAACGCACCGTCATCGACGGCCGCCATACCATCCAGAACATCCTCGACGGCAAGGACCCGCGCCTTTTGGTCGTGGTAGGCCCGTGCTCGATTCACGACGTCGACGCCGCCATTGACTACGCCAAGCGCCTGCGCGAGCTGGCCGACAAGGTCAGCGACAGCCTCTATATCGTGATGCGCGTCTACTTCGAGAAGCCCCGCACCACCACAGGCTGGAAAGGCCTGATCAACGATCCGCGCCTGAACGGCTCGTTTGAAATCGAGGAAGGCCTACACAAGGCCCGCCGGCTGCTGGTGGAGCTTTCCGAAATCGGCCTGCCGCTGGCAACCGAGGCGCTTGACCCGATTTCGCCCCAGTACATCCAGGACTGCATCAGCTGGTCTGCCGTAGGCGCACGCACCACCGAGTCCCAGACCCACCGCGAAATGGCCTCGGGCCTGTCCGGCCCCGTGGGCTTTAAAAACGGCACCGACGGCAGCCTTGACGTGGCCATCAACGCGCTCAAGTCGGTCGCAAGCCCGCACAACTTCCTCGGCATCAACCACGCCGGCCAGGTCGCGATCATCCGCACCCGGGGCAACGCCTACGGCCACGTGGTGCTGCGCGGCGGCAACGGCAAGCCCAACTACGACAGCGTAAGCGTCGCCCTTGCCGAGCAGGAGCTCGCCAGCGCCGGGCTCTCGGCCAACATCATGATCGACTGCTCCCACGCCAACTCCAACAAGGATGCCGGGCTGCAGCCGCTGGTGCTGGAAAACGTCACCAACCAGATTCTCGACGGCAACACCTCGATCATCGGGCTGATGGTGGAATCCAACATCGGCTGGGGCAATCAAAAGGTGCCCGAGGACCTCAGCCAGCTGGAATACGGCGTGTCAATCACCGATGCCTGCATCGACTGGAACACTACCCTCGATTCTTTCGTCCGCATGAACGAGCAGCTGGCCTCTGCCCTGGCCAAACGCAGCGCCGCCTGATCGGCCCAGCGGCCTCGCTTACGCCCCGGCACCTGCCGGGGCGTTTTTGTTTCCGAGTGCCCCGCTCAGGCGATCTCCCGGGTAAACGGCGGCAGCGCGTCCAGCAGCGCCTGGCCGTAGCGCCGGGTCAGCACCCGCCGGTCCAGCAGCGTAATGCGCCCAGTATCGCTTTCCTTGCGAATCAGCCGCCCGCAGGCCTGCACCAGCTTCACCGAGGCATCGGGGACGCTGATGCGCATAAAAGGGTTGCCGCCCTGGCTTTCGATCCACTCGGCAAGGGTGGCGCCCACCGGGTCATCGGGCACGGCGAAGGGCAGCCGGGTAATCACCACGTGGGTGAGGTAGTCGCCGGGGAGATCGATCCCTTCGGCGAAGCTTGCCAGGCCGAAGATCACGCTGCCCTCGCCGCGATCCACCGCGGCGCGGTGGCGCTTCAATAGCTCCGCCTTGGGCATCGCGTCCTGGGCCAGCAGGCGCTGCTCCACCGCCGCCGGCAACGCCTTGCGCACCGCGCGCAGCTGGGCCCGGGAGGAGAACAGCACCAGCGCCGCCTCCTTTGCCGCCAGGGCGCTGATAAAGGCCACAATGGCGCGCTCGTGCCCTTCCCGATCGGCCGGGTCGGCGGCCTCCGCCGGCACGCTGAGCACGGCGCTGGCGTAGTCGAAGGGGCTGGGCAGCGCTTGATAGCGGTAGCGCCCGGCAAGACCGGCCCGCTCCTGAATGCGCTCGAAGCGCCCAAGGGCGGTGAGCGTAGCCGAAGTCACCACCGCGCCGTGGCAGCGCCCCCAGAGGTTTTTGGCCAGAGTATGCGCCGCCGACACCGGGCTTGCGGAAAACTCGATTTCGGCCTCGTCCCCCGCGCGGGAAAGCGTCAGCCAGCGCGCCTGGGGCGGCGCGCCCGGCGGATCCTCGGCGGCAAACGCCTGCCACAGCGCATGGGCCTCGAGCGCCCGGCCGTGAAGCAGCGCCACCAGCGGCAGCCAGGCCTCGGCCTGCTCGCGCTCAAGGCCGGTCTGTTTGTCCGGGTCGAGGCTTTCGCGCAGGATATCGCTGATGCTTTCGAGGCTGCGCGAGAGCTCGGCGAACATGATCAGAAGCTGCCCGGCCTGTTCGCGCAGCGCCTCCGGCACCGCGCCCTTGGCAAAGCGCTGCTGGTAGGTGGTTTCGCCGTCGCCAAGCCCGTTGGGCCGCTCGGCCAGCTGATGGCCGCTGGTGAACACTTCCTTGAGCGCCGGCTCCACGGCCTGCAGGGTTTGCGGCAGCCCGGCCAAAAGCCGCGCGACGGCGGGCTGGGCGCCCAGCGCCTGGTGAAGCTCGGTCAGGCTCGTGCGCAGGGTGTTCAGCCAGCGCAAACAGCCGTGCACGGCAAAGCGGTGGGCGAAGTGGGACAGCGCCTTGTCCGGCAGGTGGTGGCCTTCGTCAAAGATGAAAACGCACTCTTCCGGGTCGGGCAGGATCGCCCCGCCGCCCAGCGCCAGATCGGCCAGCACCAGGTCATGGTTGGCGACGATAACGTCGGCGTTTTCCAGCTCCCGACGGGAGCGGAAAAACGCGCAGGCGGAGAAGTGCCCGCAGCGCCGGCCGGTGCACTGGCGGTGATCCACGGTCAGCCGCCGCCAGGTGGCGTCGTCGATGGTGTCCGGCCAGCTGTCGCGGTCGCCCTCCCAGTCGCCGCGGCCGTAAGCCTCGGCCATGTCGGTTGCCAGGCGGGTAAAGTCGCCGCTTTTGGCGATCAGGTCCTGCTCAAACAGCGACTGGGTAGGGTTGGGCTCGCTGTCGCCCATGGCGTCGTCCAGCCGGGCCACGCAGACGTAGCGCCCGCGGCCTTTGGCCAGCGCGTAGCGAAACCCCAGGCCGCTATGGGCAGAAAGCGACGGCAGATCCTGGTGGAGCACCTGCTCCTGCAGCGCCACGGTGGCGGTAGAAACCACCAGCCGCTTGCCCCGGGCCCTGGCCACCGGCAGCGCCGCCACCAGATAGGCCAGCGTCTTGCCGGTGCCGGTGCCGGCTTCGAGCACGCAGACGTGGGTGTCGTTCTGGCGCTTGCCGGCCTCGTCGACTTCAATACCGCCAAGCGTACGGGCAATTTCGGCGATCATCAGCCGCTGGCCGTAGCGCGGCGTCAGCGAAAGCGCTTCGACCATGTGCCGGTACGCGGTCTGGATTTCGCCCTTGAGCGCATTGTCGAGCATAACGGCTAGAGCAGGCCTTCCGGCGGGCGCTCGCAGGGCAGCTTGTCGCCGGTGTAGCGTTCGATTTCGGGCAGCGAAAAGGCGTCCTCTTCGCCGACAAGGCTGACAATGCCTTTGCCACCGGCGCGGCCGATACGCCCGAGGCGATGAACGTAGTCCTCGGGGTCTTCCGGCAGGGTGTAGTTGACCACGTGGCTGACGTCGTCAATCTGCATGCCGCGCCCGGCCACGTCGGTGGCCACCAGCACCTGGAGCTTGCCTTCGCGAAACTGCTCGAGGGTGGCGATCCGCTCGGCCTGGGGCACGTCGCCGGAAAGGGGCGCCGCGCTGATGCCGGCCTGCCTGAGCTCGCCCTCGAGCTTGCGCACCAGGTCCCGGCGGTTGCCGAAGACGATGACCCGCTCAAAGCCTTCCTGCTGCAGAAGCTTCACCAGCAGCCGCGGTTTGTCGGCGTCTGCGACCCGATAGGCCAGCTGGTCGACATCCGCCTGGCCGTCGGCGCTGCCCTGGAGGCTTACCCGGGCCGGGGACTGCGCCCACTGGTCGGCAAGGGTCAGAACGTCGTCGCTGAAGGCGGTCGAAAACAGCCAGGTCTGGCGCTCGTCACGGGCCGGCATGTGCTGAATGATGCGCTTGACGTCGGGAATGAAGCCCATGGACAGCATGCGCTCGGCCTCGTCCAGCACCAGCACTTCGGTCTGGGACAGATCAAGCTCGCCCTTCTGCTGGAAATCCAGCAGGCGCCCTGGGGTTGCAACCAGCAGGTCGACGTTTTTATCCAGCTGCTCGCGCTGCTGCTGGTAGTCAATGCCGCTGACCGCACTGGTTATGCTCAGATGAGTATAGCGGGCTAGTCCCTTGGCATCCTTTTCGATCTGCAGCGTAAGCTCCCGGGTGGGCGCGACCACCAGGGCTCGGGGCGCCCGCTTTTTCTGCCCGTCCGGCGCCTTTTCTTCCAGAAAATAGGCCAGAATCGAAATCAGGAAAGCCGCCGTCTTGCCGGTGCCGGTCTGCGCCTTGCCCAGGATATCGCCGCCCAGCAGCGTATGGCGCAGGGTTTCCGCCTGGATCGGCGTGCAGTACTCAAAGCCCTGGGCCTGAATGCCGCGCATCAGGGGCAGCGGCAGGTCAAAATCATGGAAGCGCCACTTGCCGGCAACGGCGGGCACCTTGAACTGGCGAAGATCCCAGCCCGACTGGCGACGACGCGGCTTGCGGCGACGGCGCTTGGGCTTGCGCGCCGCGGCCTCTTGTGTGGTCTTTTCCGACTCGCTCATAGGCTTTCTATCTATCCGTTACGGTGGATGAGTGACATCACGACAGGCGTCGCGTACCCGCCAACGCGCGTACACGAACTCCCTAGTGTAACAGGGCTTGGCGCCCGAGGCGCGACGTTGCTGTATGCCCGGCGTTGGCGCCTGTTAGAATACCCCACAACGTAAGGCTACAGGTTAATCAGGAGCGCCCCCATGACGCGTCGCAAAAAGACCCGCTCGCTTGCCGACAAGGTATCCATCCGCACCGGCCGGCGTAAGGATTACAAACAATGGCGCCACGAGAACCCCGATCAGGTGGGGCAGTCGAAGCGCTTTGCCGCTAAAAAAGAGAAGCAGCGCAAGCTGCAGGCGCAACGCCGCCTGGCGCGCCAGCAAAGTGCGCCGGACATCGAGATTCATCCCGCCACGAAAGACTCGCCCAACACCGGGGAGACGCGCTGATGCGGCTGGTTTCGTTCAACGTCAACGGCATCCGCGCGCGGCCCCACCAGCTGCAAGCGCTCGTCGACACCCATCGGCCAGACGTCATCGGCCTGCAGGAAACCAAGGTGCAGGACAGCGAGTTTCCCCTGGCAAGCGTCGAGGCGCTGGGCTATCACGTCGTCTACTACGGCCAGAAAGGCCACTACGGCGTGGCGCTGATGTGCCGCCAGGCACCCGAAGCGGTATTCTACGGCTTTCCCGATGACGAGGTCGACGCCCAGCGGCGGATGATCGGGGTGCGCCTGCGCGGCGCCGAGGGCGAGGCGGTCACGGTGTGGAACGGCTACTTCCCCCAGGGGGAAAACGTCGACCACCCGACCAAGTTTCCACACAAGGCGCGCTTTTATACCCAGCTCTCGCGGCTGCTCCACGACCACCACTCCCCCGACGAACGCGTGGCGGTGATGGGCGACTTCAACGTGTCTCCCGAGGATCGCGACATCGGCATCGGCGAGGCCAACCGCAAGCGCTGGCTGCGCGAGGGCAAGACCAGCTTTCAGCCCATAGAGCGCGAATGGCTCGGCGGCATCAAGGCCTGGGGGCTTACCGACAGCTATCGGCTGTGCCACCCCGAGCGCGACGACCTTTTCAGCTGGTTTGACTACCGCTCCAAAGGCTTTGACCGCGACCCTCGGCGCGGGCTGCGCATCGACTATATCCTCGTTAGCTCACCCCTTGCCGAGCGCGTCCGGGAGTCGGGCATCGACTATGCGCTGCGCGGCATGGAAAAGCCCTCCGACCACGCGCCGGTGTGGACCCAGTTCGACCTGCCGCTGGCCTGAGCGCCGACCTTACTCTCGGGCCTTATAGCCGGGGGCTTTTAACAGAGTCTTATAGCGCCGCCAGCCACTGTTCCGCCTGCTCGTCGCCCAGGGCGACGGCGCGCTCAAAGGCCGTTTTGGCCCGAGCGTCCTTCCCCCAGGCGTAGGCCAGCTGGCCAAGCGTACGCCACTGGTCGGCGCTCTGGGTATATCGAGCCAGCGCTTCCCGGGCGGCCAGCGCTCGGGGAACATCCCCGGCCTGCTGCCAGGCCGCCGCTCGCTGCTCAAGGGCCAGCCCGCTGCGCACTACCCGCCCTTCTGCCAGGCCTTCCTCCAGCAGCTCCGCGGCGCGGGCCGGCGTGCCGCCTGCCATGTGCAGGTCCACCAGCTGCCAGTAGTCGTCCGGCCGCTCGAGCCGGCCCAGCCGCCAGCCGGTATCCCAGAGCCCGGCGGCCACCCCCGGCTGGCCGGCGCGCTGGGCGACCCCGGCGGCCCGGCGCCAGTCCGCGGCCGGGCTTGTCTCATCCAGCCCCGCGGCAAGCTCCCCCAGCGCCTTATCCATTCGCCCGGCGTTGAGGTTCACCGCCAGCGCCAGCCTGCGCCGGCGATCGTCAGCCGGCGCGCCTTCGGCGGCGACGCTGTCCAGCTGCGCCGCCGCGTCCTGCCAGCGCGTCTCCCGGGCCAGCCAGCCGATCAGGCGCCAGCGCGCGTCGCGGCACTCGGCGCCGGCCGGGGCCGTCTCGAGCCACACGCTCAGCCGGGCAATGGCCCGGTCGTGCTCCCCGGCGGCCCGGTGAAGCCGGGCCTGCTCGCGCAGCCAGCGCCGGCTCAGCTCGCTTTTAGGCCCCAGCCCCTGCCGCGCCCGGGCAAGCTGGCCGGCGGCCTCGGCGTAGCGCTCCTGCCTGGTCAGGGCGCTTGCGACCAGCTGGCGGTAGAGCGCGCTGGCGTAGCGATCGGCGGCGTTGCCCGAGGCAAAGCGGTCGGCCTGGCGCCTGCCGTGGCTCACCACCCGCTCAAGCTTGTCCTGCTCAAGAGACCGCTCGACCGCCTCCAGATCGCGGATCACGCCGCCGGCAAGCGAGGGCGCGCCCCAGGCCGAAGCGCTCGGCGCCCCGAAAAGTACCAGGTACAGCGCGATACACAGCAGGCGGACAGGACAACGCGACGACATAGGGGCTACCTCAACTGGAACTGGATACGCTGGGTGGCGCGCCGCCGCCGGTCTCCCGGCTCGAACTGCCACTGGCGAATGGCCTCGCGCGCGGCCTTGTCGAATATCCGGCGCGGCTTGGCTTGGGTAACGTCGATAGAGCCCGGCTCCACGCCGCCGTCGCGGCGGATGATAAAGCTGACCTCGACAAAGCCTTCCATCCCCCGACGCTGGGCCCGGGACGGATACGTCGGGTTCACCCGGCTGGTGGGGGTCGCCTGGCCGACGTTGACCGGCTCGTTGGAGGCGGACTCGCTCGCTGCCGCCTCGGCCGGGGCCGCCCTGTCTGCCTCGGCGCGAGAAGGCGCGGGGTCAGGGCTTGCCTCGGGCGCCGGCTCCGGGTCGGGCTCGGGGGCGGGCTGCGGCTCTGGCTCGGGCTCTGGCTCGGGTTCTGGCTCGGGTTCGGGGCGAGCTTCGGTCAGCTCGGGCAGTCGGCTGTCCAGCGCCACGGCTTCCGCCTTGGCCTCCGGCAGCGGCGCGTCGGGCAGCGCAATCGCGCTGTTTGCCGTCGGCGACGGCGCCGGGGCGGGCGGCGGGGGTGCCGCGCTTTCCACCGGTGCCGGCGGCGCTTTCGCCGGGGAGCTTGCGCTCGGCGTTGGCGGCGGCGCCTGGGTAATCGACAGGGTCATGTCTTCGACGGGCTTGTGCGTATCGGCGCTTGGCGGCATCACCAGCAGCGCCAGCAGCCAGAATAGCCCCAGCGCCAGCCCCGCGCCGCCAAGCGTTGAGAAGACGCTTCGCCCCAGGCGCCCTCCCCGACGCCTGGCTGCCGGCATGCCCGGCCTATCGCCTCGGTTGGTCACGGCGCTACCCATGGTCGGCCTCACGACTGGCCGCGGCTGGCGGCCACGGCGATCTGCTCGACGCCGGCCTTCTTGAGCCGGTCCATCACCTCGATCAGCAGGCCGGTTTCGGCGCTTTTGTCGGCCTGGATCACTACGCCGCCGTCATTGCTGACCATCTCGGCCACCGTCTGCCCCACGCGGTGGGTATCCACGGGGCTTCCGTCCACCCAGACCGCGCCTTCCGACGTCAGCGCGACCAGCACCTGGGCCTCCGGACGCGGCGTCGCGGCGCTGGATTCGGGCCGCTCGATCTCGACCCCGCTTTCCTTGACGAAGCTGGTGGTGACGATAAAAAAAATCAGCATGATAAAGACCACGTCGAGCATCGGCGTGAGGTTGACTTCGTTGCTGTCATCAGCGATGTCCCGCGAGCGGCGTCTACGCATCCTTTTCCTCCCGGGCCTGTGTCGCCAGGTCCCGATTCTCCAGCGCCTGTGCCAGGCGATCGTGCAGCCGCTGGTCTTCCCGGCGGATCACGTGCTCAAGGCGGCTGATAAACAAAAGCCCCACCACGGCAATGGCCATGCCGGTGAGCGTGGGCAGCGTCGCCCGGGCCACGCCGTCGGCCATGGCTCGGGCCTGGCCGGTATCGCTGAGCGCCAGGCTGTCGAATACGCTGATCATGCCGGTCACCGTGCCCAGAAGCCCCAGCAGCGGGCACATCGCCACCAGCAGCTTGAGCCACGGCAGCGGCCGGCCCAGCCGGGCGATAAGGGCATCGGCCCAGACGTCGCGCAGGGTGCGCGCGCTCCAGCTGTGGTGGTCGCGACGCGCCGCCCAGTAGCGCACCAGCTGCTTGCGCGCCGGACGCCAGCTCAGGCGGTAAAACCAGAAGCGCTCGACCGCCATGCTGAACACCAGCACCGCCACACAGGCGAGCACCACCAGCACGATGCCGCCGGCATCGACCAGGCGCTCGACCGGCTCAAGCCAGGGGGGGAGCAGGGTCATGCCCGGCCTCCGCTAGGTGTTCCGGCTGCTGCGCTTCCAGATGGGTGGCAAGTGCGGCACTCGCCTGGCCTTCGATGAGCTGGGTCAGCGCGCGGCTGCGGCTCGACAGCGCCGTCTGGGCAAACAGCAGCGGCACCGCGGTCACCAGCCCCAGCACGGTGGTCACCAGCGCCTGGCTGATGCCCCCGGCCATGAGCTGGGGGTCGCCGGTGCCGAACACGGTAATCGCCTGAAAGGTGACGATCATGCCGGTGACAGTGCCCAACAGCCCCAAAAGCGGCGCGATAGCCGCGAGCAGCTTGACCAGCGGCTGGCCGCGCTCGAGCCGCGGAAGCTCGGCCAGCACGGCTTCGTCCAGCCGGGCCTCCAACGCTTCGGGCGGCTGGGCTTTATCCAGGCGCGCGAAGCGCAGCAGCACCCGGCCCAGCGGGTTATTCGGCTGCAGCGCGTCGGGCGCACGGCGCTGGCGGCGCACCCGGGCGCTGACCAGCAGCAGATAGGCGTACTGTAAAGCGGCGGCCAGCAGGCCAAGCACGCCAAGCGTCACCACGACGTAGCCCACATAGCCGCCCTGGTGGAAGCGCTGCCAAAGGGTCGGGCGCTGGGTCAGCGCATCGAGCACGCTGCCCCGGGTGGGGTCCACGGCCAGGGTGCGGCCGTCGCCGTTGGCGTAATCGGCCAGCCAGCGGCTGACTTCCTTCGGCGTGTCGGGCTCCAGTGCCGGGCTGTCGCCGGCGCCCCGACGCGCCAGCAGGGCATTCGGGGTAAAGGCGCCAAAGTCGCCCAGCCGCACGACCTCGCGCTCGCGGACGTCGCCGCCGGGCTCGACCACGGGCAGCGTCATCGCCGCGGCCTGCCCGGTGGCCCGGGTCAGCGCGGCAAGGCTGTCCACCACGTCTTCGAGGTGGCGCTGCTCGAGCACTTCGGCATCGTCCAGGCGCGGCGGCAGCGGCGTATCGCCAAGGGTCAGCCAGCTGTCATCGCCCAGGGCATTGCGCACCTCGGAGCTGTGCCGGGCGAGCGTCGACAGCAGGCCGGCGAGGGTGTCGTCCTGCTCGCTTTGGCGGCTTTTCAGTCGGGCCCCGTTGAGCGCCCGGGCCGCCGCCTCGATGCGCAGCGCGGCGTCTTCGCGGCTGGCCTGAGCGTGCGCCTCCCGAGCGTCGGCCAGCGCGCTTTCCAGCGCCTGCTGATCGTCGAGCAGCTCCAGCAGACGCTGGCGATCGCGCATTTCTGCCGCCTGGCGCGCCTGGCGCAGCGAATCGATGCCGGGCTCCGTTTGCGCCTGAGCAGCCCCCGACAGAGAGACCAACAGTGCGGCGGCGCCGGCGAGCAGAGCCATCAAGCGAAATCGTCTCATGCGTCATCCCCCTTGGCGTCCGCTTTGTCTTCGCCCGGCATCGCGGACACCTTGACCGACAGCGGCACGGTCAAAAGCTCCGGCGCGCGCTGATCCCTGGCCATCAGCAGGCCGTGGCGCACTTCGCGCCGGCCGGCCTCGTCAAGCGGCTGCCATTCGCCGCTCTCGGCCTGCCAGACGCCGCCTTCGCGGCCGTCCGGCGTGAGGTAGTACCAGCCGATGCGGCCCAGGCGCAGAAAGTCTACCTCGCGGGCGTCGCCGTCGGCATCGCCGAGCCGGTCAAGTCGGCCGCGCCAGCGGTCGACTTCGCGGCCGTACTCAAGCTCGGTGCGCCAGGCTTCCAGCAGCCGGCGAATCCGCGCGGCGGGCGCAAGCGCCTCGTCATCCTCCACCCGCGCCAGGCGCTCCTGATCCAGAAACGGCATGTCGCGCTCGATGAAGCCGCGCAGCTGGCGGGCCATGTTCTGCTCGATGCCCGGCAGCGCCTCCCGGGTGTGGGCCAGAGTATCCAGCGCCCGGGCAAGCGCCAGCTGCCGCTCGGCCTCGTCGGCCAGCCGGTGCGTACGGGTGCGGTTTTGCTGGCGCAGCGTGCGGGTTTCGCTTTCCAGGTCGCGCAGTTCGGCAAGCGCTTCCCGGGTCTGGTCGCTGGCCTGGTCGATCTGCGCCTGCAGCGCCGCCTGGGTATGCTGGGCGTCCACGCCGTCGAGCGCCAGGCGGGGCGTAGCCGGGTCATCAGCGGCAAGCGACTGGCCTGCCGGCAGCAGCATCGCCGTGCTGCCGGCCATGATCAGTCCATACGCCGCCGCGCGAAAGGGTTTACTCAAGGGACATCTCCGCTGCGGGGGTCAGCGTTGCTTATATATTAGCCGCTCAATAGGTGAGAACGTCCAAGATATAAGAACGGTTTACGTTTACGCGCTACAGCCTATCATCCTCAGCTCAGATGACAATATTTATCATTCAATAAGGAAAAATCGGCGGTGCCCCGCCCATAAAAAAACGCTTCCGGTGCGTCCGGAAGCGTTTCCCGGCGGGCCGACGCCCGCCCCGCGGCCGGGGCGTCAGAACGCCCAGTCGTCGTCTTCGGTGGCTTCGGCGCGGCCAATCACGTAGGACGACCCGGACCCCGAGAAAAAGTCGTGGTTTTCATCGGCGTTGGGCGCCAATGCCGCCATGATGGTGGGATCCACGTCGGTCACGCTTTCCGGGAACAGCGCCTCGAAACCGAGGTTCATCAGCGCCTTGTTGGCATTGTAGTGAAGGAACTTCTTGACGTCCTCGGTGAGCCCGACGCCGTCGTACAGCGACTCGGTGTATTTCACCTCGTTGTCGTAAAGCTCCATCAGCAGATCAAAGGCGTAGTCTTTGACTTCGGCCTGCCGCTCGGGCGATGCCTCTTCGTAGGCCAGCTGGAACTTGTAGCCGATGTAGTAGCCGTGCACCGCCTCGTCGCGGATGATCAGGCGGATCAGATCGGCGGTGTTGGTCAGCTTGGCGTGGCTTGACCAGTACATGGGCAGGAAAAAGCCCGAGTAGAACAGAAACGACTCGAGAAAGACGCTCGCCACCTTGCGCATCAGCGGGTCGTCGGAATAGTAGCGGTCAAGGATCAGCGTGGACTTGGCCTGCAGCGTGGGGTTTTCTTCGCTCCAGCGAAAGGCGTCGTCCACGTCCCGGGTGGCGCACAGCGTGGAGAAAATCGAGCTGTAGGAGCGCGCGTGCACCGCCTCCATGAAGGTGATGTTGGCGTATACCGCCTCCTCGTGGGGCGTGCGCGCATCGGGCATCAGCGCAGGTGCCCCGACGCTGCTCTGGATGGTGTCCAGAAGCGTCAGCCCGGTAAACACGCGGATGGTCAGCTGCTGCTCTTCGGCGGTCAGCGTATGCCACGACGGCAGATCGTTGGACAGCGGGACCTTTTCCGGCAGCCAGAAGTTGCTGGTCAGGCGGTTCCACACCTCCAGATCCTTGTCGTCCTGAAGGCGGTTCCAGTTGATCGCGTCAACCCGGGAAATCCGCGGCGCGGCGGGCGTTTGCATAACGGTCATGTTCTCCTCCTTTACAGCGTGCAGGACACGCAGCCTTCGACTTCGGTGCCGGCAAGCGCGCTCTGACGCAGACGAATGTAGTAAAGCGTCTTGATGCCCTTGCGCCAGGCGTAGATCTGGGTTCGGTTGATGTCTCGCGTGGTCGCGGTATCGGGGAAAAACAGCGTAAGCGACAGCCCCTGATCCACGTGCTTTGTGGCCTCGGCGTAGGTATCGATGATTTTTTCCGCGCCGATTTCGTAGGCGTCCTGGAAATACGCCATGTTTTCGTCGTTCAGATACGGCGCCGGGTAGTAGGCCCGCCCGAGCTTGCCTTCCTTGCGGATCTCGATCTTGGCCGCCACCGGATGAATGCTCGACGTCGAGTGGTTGATATACGAAATCGACCCCGTGGGCGGTATCGCCTGGAGATTGCGGTTATAAAGGCCGTGGGCCATGATCGAGGCTTTCAGATCGCGCCAGTCGTCCTGAGTCGGCAGCGCTATGCCGGCCTGGTCAAACAGTTCCCTGACCCTGGCCGTGCGCGGCGCCCAGGCCTGATCGGTATATTTATCGAAAAAGCTGCCGTCGGCGTAGCGCGAGTCGGCAAACCCCCTGAAGGTATCGCCGTTTTCCATGGCCAGGCGATTGGACGCGCGCAGGGCGTGATAGGCCACGGTGTAGAAGTAGAGGTTGGTAAAGTCGAGCCCTTCTTCCGAGCCGTAGTGGATATGCTCGCGGGCGAGAAACCCATGGAGGTTCATCTGCCCAAGGCCAATCGCTCGGGACTGGGCGTTGCCGTTGGCCACCGACGGCACCGAGGTCAGGTTGCTCATCTCGGAAACGGCGGTGAGGCCGCGCACCGCGGTCTCCACGCTTCGGCCGATATCGCCGGCATCCATCACCTTGGCGATGTTCATCGAGCCTAGATTGCAGGAAATGTCCTCGCCCACGTGCGCGTAGCCAAGATCCTCGTCGTAGCGGCTGGGCGTGTTGACCTGGAGAATCTCCGAGCAGAGATTGCTCATGTTGATGCGCCCGGCGATGGGGTTGTCGCGGTTGGCGCTGTCTTCAAACAAGACGTAGGGATAGCCGGATTCAAACTGCAGCTCGGCAAGCGTCTGGAAAAACGCCCGGGCGTTGATCTTGGTCTTGTGGATGCGCTTGTCGGCGACCATTTCATGGTAGCGGTCGCTGACGCTGATATCGCCGAACGGCACGCCGTAGACGCGCTCGACGTCGTAGGGCGAAAACAGATACATCTCCTCGTTGCTTTTGGCAAGTTCAAAGGTGATGTCGGGGATGGACACCCCCATGGACAGCGTCTTGATGCGGATTTTCTCGTCGGCGTTTTCCCGCTTGGTGTCCATGAAGCGCAGGATGTCCGGGTGGTGGGCGTTCAGGTAAACCGCCCCGGCGCCCTGCCGCGCGCCCAGCTGGTTGGCGTAGGAAAACGCGTCTTCCAGCAGCTTCATGATGGGGATGATGCCCGACGACTGATCCTCGATGCGCTTGATCGGCGCGCCCTGCTCACGGATGTTGCTGAGCAGAAACGCCACCCCGCCGCCGCGCTTGGACAGCTGCAGCGCCGAGTTGATCGAGCGGCCGATGGACTCCATGTTGTCTTCGATACGCATCAGAAAGCACGACACCAGCTCGCCGCGCTGGCGCTTGCCGCAGTTGAGAAACGTCGGCGTGGCGGGCTGGAAGCGGCCGTTGATGATGTCGTCGACCAGCGCTTTTGCCAGCGCCTCATCGCCCCGGGCAAGCGTCAGCGCCACCATGCAGACGCGGTCCTCGAAGCGCTCCAGGTAGCGCTTGCCGTCAAAGGTCTTGAGCGTGTAGCTGGTGTAATACTTGAACGCGCCGAGAAAGCTCGAAAAGCGAAATTTCCAGGCGTAGGCCTGCTCAAAAAGCGCCTTGATAAACGCCGCATCGTACTGCTCGAGCATCTCGGCTTCGTAGTAGCCTTCCTCCATGAGATAGTCGAGCTTTTCTTCCAGCGAATGGAAAAACACCGTGTTCTGGTTAACGTGCTGGAGAAAATACTGGCGCGCCGCCTCGCGGTCCTTGTCCAGCTGCAGGCGGCCGTCGGCGCCGTACAGATTGAGCATGGCGTTGAGCGCGTGGTAGTCCAGCGTTTTTGCTGCCTGCTGGGAAGGCGCCGGTGCTACAGATGTGGTTGCCAAAACGAGGTAACTCCCTGACGAACGTTGACGACGTCTTGCGGCGTGCCGAAAAGCTCAAAGCGATATAAAAGCGGCACGTCGCACTTCTCCGCGACGATGCGACCGGCAATGCCGTAGGCGGTGCCGAAGTTGGTATTGCCCGCGGCGATGACGCCGCGGATAAAGCGCCGGTTGTGCGCATCGTTCAAAAAATGAATGACCGGTTTGGGGACGGCTCCCGCTACCTTGCCGCCGCCGTAGCTCGGCACCAGAAGGATGTAGGGTGTTGCCACCTGGAGCGGCTGCGCGTCGTGCTCGTAGGGGATGCGCGCCGCCGGCAGGTCGAGCTTCTCGACAAAGCGGCGGGTATTGCCCGACTTGGTCGAGAAATACACCAGCTGGGGCGAGGTGCTCATGCCGTCGCGGCGGCAAGTTCGCGAATGCGATCCGGGCGAAAGCCCGACCAGTGCGACTCGCCCGCGGTGACCACCGGCAGCTGGCGATAGCCCAGGCGCGCGAGGTCTTCCCGAGCGACGGGCGTTTCGTCGACGTTAATAACGGTATAAGAAAGGCCCCGCTTTTCCATTTCCCGGTAGGTCGCCGAGCACTGCACGCAGGCCGCAGCGCTATACACCGTAATGGCCATGATTGTCTCCTCTGTCCTTATCAGATCGCCTTGTCAAATCGCGTAGGCAGAAGCCGGTGGCGCCCGCCGACTCCACACAATATATAGTATATATATGCGACTTCAACCCGTATTTGGCACTATATATAGATTTTATCCGGTAGCAAAAGATTGCCCGATGTCAAGCTACCGAGACGGTGGATTTTGTGCTAGGCAGGCGGAACGGCGAGGCCAGAAAAGCCATTGCCCCAACATAAAAAAACCGCCCGCTGGGAGCCAGCGGGCGGTCGAATAGCGCTACCGTGGAAGTAGCGTCACGGCGTCATTCAGGCAACGGCGGCCTGGTAGCGACGCTCGACGTCTTCCCAGTTGATGACGTTGAAGAAAGCGTCGATATAGTCCGGACGCTTGTTCTGGTACTTGAGGTAGTAGGCGTGCTCCCAGACGTCCAGCCCCAGGATCGGCGTGTTGCCGTGGGAAATCGGGCTGTCCTGGTTAAGGGTGTTTTCCACCACCAGCTTTTTGTCGCCGGTGACGGAGAGCCATGCCCAGCCGCTGCCGAAGCGACCCAGCGCGGCTTTCTTCAGCGCGTCCTGGAAGGCTTCATAGCCGCCAAGCTCGGCGTCGATGGCTTTGGCCACGTCACCCTGGGGCTGGCCGCCGCCGTTGGGCGACATCATCTGCCAGAACATGCTGTGGTTGTGCACGCCGCCGCCGTTGTTGATCACGGCCTGGCGCTTGTCGTCGGGGACGCGGTCAAGGCTTGCCAGCAGCTCATCGACCGGTACGTCTTCAAGGCCGGTGCCTTCAAGCGCGGCGTTGAGGTTGTTGACATAGGTGTTGTGGTGACGCGAATGGTGGATTTCCATGGTCAGCGCGTCGATGTGCGGTTCCAGCGCATCGTAGGCATAGGGTAGTTCGGGCAGTTTATGTGCCATATTGCATCCTCTCCTTGCGTTATGGTTTTACCGTTGCTCTTGCCAACGCTTTCTAAGGTGCGGCCTTGGCGGCAGGATTTCAACCACGTCCTGCCCGCCGGCGCCTTCCCCTGGCGGCGTTGTCAGCTACTGGGAGTGTATCGAATACGCCGCCGGGACAAAAGCCGTAAGGCGCTTTTGCCCGGCGCGCGGCTTTTTCGAAAAGAAAGGATATTCAAATGCTTATAGCTTGCCCTCAAGCTCGGGAAGGACGTCGAACAGGTCACCCACCAGGCCATAGTCGGCGATCTGGAAAATCGGCGCCTCCGCGTCGTTGTTGATCGCGACGATTACCCGGGAGTCTTTCATCCCGGCCAGGTGCTGGATGGCCCCGGAGATGCCCACGGCGATATAAAGCTCCGGGGCGACGATCTTCCCGGTCTGGCCGACCTGCATGTCGTTGGGCACATAGCCGGCGTCTACCGCCGCCCGGGAGGCGCCGATGGCGGCGTCGAGCTTGTCGGCAATGCCGCCCAGCAGCCTGAAGTTCTCGCCGTTGCCCATGCCGCGCCCGCCGGACACGATCACGCTGGCGCCGCCAAGCTCGGGACGCTCGCTTGCGGCCAGCTGCTCGTCGACAAACTGCGCCAGGGTGTTTTCCACGACGATATCCAGCGCTTCCACCGGCGCCGGCTCCGATGCCGGCGCCACCGCATCAAAGGCGCTGGGGCGCACGCTGATGACCTTGAGCGCTTCGTGATTTTTCACCCGCGCCACGGCGTTGCCGGCGTAGATCGGACGCTTGAAGGTATCGGCGCTCTCCACGGCAATGATATCGGACACCTGGCCCACGCCCTTTAGCGCGGCCAGGCGCGGCAGCACGTTCTTGCCCGCCGAGGAGGTGCTTGCCAGCACATGGGTGTAGTCGTCGGCAAGGGCGACCAGCAGTGCGCCCACCGGCTCGGCCAGGCGGTGGGCGTAAACGTCGTGATCTGCCACGCGCACCCGGCGCACGCCGTCAAGGGCGGCGGCCTCCCTGGCGGCGGCCTGCACTTCCTTGCCCGCGACCAGCACGTCCACGCTTTCGCCGATGGCCCGGGCGGCCGCCAGCACGTGGGCTGTCTCGCCGGCCAGCCGGCCGGCATCCAGATCGGCGAGTACCAGAATGCTCATGAAATCACCTTTGCTTCATTCCTGAGTTTTTCCACCAGCTCATCCACCGAGGCTACCTTCACGCCGCCCCGGCGCTCTTCCGGCGGCTCAACGCCCAGCAGCTCGATGTTCGACGCCACGCTGACCCCGAGCGCTTCGGGGGTGGTGTCCTCCAGCGGCTTTTTCTTGGCCTTCATGATCGCCGGCAGCTTGGCATAGCGCGGCTCGTTCAGGCGCAGGTCGGCGGTAATCACTGCCGGCAGCGTAAGCCGCAGCGTCTGCAGGCCGCCGTCGACTTCCCGGGTGACCGTGACCGCCTGGCCGTCGACCTCGACCGCCGAGGCAAAGGCCCCCTGAGCGGCGCCCATCAGCGCAGCCAGCATCTGGCCGGTCTGGTTGTTGTCGCTGTCGATGGCCTGCTTGCCCAGCAGCACAAGGCCGGGCTGCTCCTGCTCGGCCACCCGCGCCAGCACCCTGGCCGCACAGTGGGAATCCACGCGCTCATCGGTTCGGACGTGAATGGCGCGATCGGCGCCCAGCGCAATGGCCGAACGCAGCTGCTCCTGAGCCGCCTTGGGGCCAATGGTCACGGCGACGATTTCGCTGGCCATGCCCTGCTCTTTCAGCCGCACGGCCTCTTCCACGGCAATTTCGCAAAACGGGTTCATGGCCATTTTGACATGGGTAAGTTCCACGTCCGAACCGTCCGGCTTGACCCGGATCTGGACGTTGTGGTCGACGACGCGTTTCACCGCGACGAGTACTTTCATAGGTGCCTCGCTTGACCTGAAGGGAATGCCGACTCCCCGTCGTTATCCGCGCGTCGCGGGGCAGCCGCTTAAGGCACGCCGATAAAGATCAAGGGAGTGTTCATACGCCGATATTATGCCTGCCATGCCCCGCAATCAGAAGCCGGCGCCTGCGGAAAAGCGGGCGGGCCGCGCTACCCGGGCGAGTCGCCGGTGGCCACGGGGTGCGACGCCACGGTGATCCACTCGCTCCAGGAGCCGGCGTAAAGCGCCGGCAGCGCTCGCCCGGCCACCGCGTAGGCCAGCACGTTATGGCAGGCGGTAATGCCGGAGCCGCAGTAGGCCGCGACGGCCGGTGCCCGGGGTAGCTCGGCGTCGAGCGCGGCGGCGGATTTGAAATAACCCTCGGCGGTAAGGTTGTCGGCGCTTGGCCGGCTGCGCGCGCCGGGAATATGCCCGGCCACCGGGTCCACGGGCTCGCTCTCGCCGCGAAAGCGCGCCGACGCCCGGGCATCCACCGGCAGCACTTCGCCGCCGGCGACGGTATCGGCATCCACCCAGGCGGCGTCGTTGAAGCGCGGCTGCCAGGCGCTCGGGGCCGGCGCTGCCGTTGCCGTCACCAGCGCGCCGCCGTGCGCCTCCCAGGCATAGAGCCCGCCGTCGAGCACGCGCACGTCCGGGTGGCCGGCCCATACGGCCAGCATCCACCAGGCCCTCGCCGCTGCCAGCTGGCCGCCGCGGTCGTCATACACCACCACCGGTTTCTCAGGAGCAATGCCCAGGCGCTGCACGGTGCGGGTAAACGCCTCGGCCGACGGCAGCGGATGGCGCCCGCCGGCGCCCGGGGCACCGGCCAAGTCGCCTTCCAGCGCCAGGTGCCGAGCCCCGGGGATATGGCCTTCGCCCCACAGCGTCTCGCCGGCAGCGGCGTCATCAAGGCGCGCGCGGCAGTCCAGCACCAGCGGCGCCGTGCCGGCAAGGGCGGTATCAAGGGCGATCTCAAGGGCTTCGGCGCTAATCAGCGGAGGTGACATGGCATGGCTCCCGTGGTGGCTGAGTACAGGCAGGCTGGCGCTCAGGGCGCGGCGCTGTCCAGGGATTCAATTGGCGCGCGCCGGGCCATCAGGCGCCGGCGGCCGGCCCGCAGAAAGCGCACGTCGATCACCGGGTCGTCGGGATTGCCCTCCACGGCGGCGACCTCGCCTTCGCCAAACACCGCATGGCGCAGCCGCTGGCCGGGAAAGAAGCCGCCGGATACCGGCGCCGCGGCGGCCGCTTCCTGGGGCAGCGCCTCGAGCGCTATGTCACTGCGCTCCACGCCTTCCAGGTAGCGCCGGGCAATAGCCGGCGAGCCCACGGTCAGCGGCGCGGCGGGCGGTGTCTCGGCGGCCAGCTGACCGGCAACGACCATGGCATCCTGCCAGGCGCACTCGGCCAGAAAGCGGCTGGGGCGGTGCTCGCCGCCGTCGTGAATAAGCCGCAGCTCTTCCCGGGCCCGGGTAATACCCACATAGAACAGCCGGCGCTCTTCTTCCAGACGCTCGTCGGTGAGGGGGTTGTCGCGGCTGTAGTGGGGAAAGTCTTCTTCGTTGATCCCAGCTACCGCCACCAGCGGCCACTCAAGGCCCTTGGCGGCATGTACCGTGCTGATCAGCACGCCGCCGGCCTGGTTATGCACCGGCCGCTGCAGAAGCTCGATAAAGGCGTCGGGGTCCGGCACGCTTTGCGCCTGTTCGATCAGCACGTCGAGCAGGCGCACGTCTTCCTCGCCCTTGTCGCGCCGGGCGGCCGCGCGCCTGAGCACCTTTTCCGCTTCCACGGCGTCCACCACGTGGCGTAACAGCTTCGCCGGCGGCCAGGCGCCGAGCCTTGGCAGCTCGCACAGCAGCCCCCAGCGCTTTTTCAGCGTGCGCCGCTGCATCGGCTTGAGCTCGGTGAGCAGTGGATCGCCGCGCTCGGGCCAGCGCTGGGTCTCGGCCAGACGGCAGGCCAGCCGCCAGAGCCTTTCCCGGGCGACAAAGGTCGTCGGCTGAGAGAGCAGCAGCAGCAGCAGCGAGGGGTCGTGAAGCAGCCCCGGCTGGCGGGCGAGCTTAAGATAGCCGGCCAGCGCCTGCACCAGCGGCAGGCGAAAGACAAAGCGGTCTTCCCGGGAGAGGCGAAACGGCAAGCCGGCCTGCAGAAGCGCCAGCTGGAACGGCACCGACAGCGCCCAGCTGCGCACCAGAAGACAGGCCTCGGCGAGCGGCCGCCCCCGGGCCTGCCAGTCCATCAGCGTATCCAGCAGCGCGCGGCTGCCCTGCCCTGCGGTGACCCGGGTCGCCGGATTGGCCGGGCCGGCCAGGCACAGCTGATCGGGCCGGCGGCGGTTGGCGGCAATGGCGTAGTTGGCCGCCAGCGCCAGGGCGTGGCCGTGGCGAAAGGTGATCGACAGCGGGTAGTCCCGGGCTGTGCCAAAGGTCGCGGTAAAGTCGGCCAGCATGGTGTCGGGATGGGCGCCGCGCCACTCATAGATACACTGGTTGGCATCGCCCACCGCCATGACGTCGGCTTTTCCGCCGGCAAGGAGTGCCAGCAGACGCTGCTGGGCGGCGTTGATGTCCTGGTACTCGTCGACGATGACGTGATCGAGAAAGCCCTCTACCCGAGCGCGCAGGGTATCGTCGGCCTCCAGCGCCCGCAGCGGTCGGTACAAGAGGTCGGCGTAGGTCATCACGCCGTCGTCGCGCAGCAGGCGCTCGGCTTCGTGGAAGGCGGCGGGAAAATAGTCCGTGTCGGGATCCAGATCGAGACGCGGATAGAGCGCTTCCGGGGAGATCATCTCGGCCTTGACCAGGGCGCAGTAGTGCGCCAGGGTTTCCAGCCGCTCGCCCTCCAGGGCCGCATCCCGGCGCTCGCGCTCGTGCTCCAGCACGCTCAGGCTTGCCTGGCGCAGCAGGCGCTCGAGCTGCCAGTCGGCCGAGAGCAGGCGGCGCGGCTCGAGCACGCCCCAGCGGCACAGGCTCTGGGTTAGCCGGTGGCCCAGCGAATGAAAGGTGCGCACGTCGGGCAGCGCCTGCCCGGGCGGCGCCATAGCGGCCAGACGGCGCTGGAAATCTTCCCGGGCCGAGCGGTTGAACATCAGCACTAGCATGCGCCTGGGGGCCACGCCGCTGGCCAGCAGATGCAGCACTCGGGCCGCCATGGTGGTGGTCTTGCCCGCCCCCGCTACCGCCGCCACCCGGGCGTGACCGCCGGCGTGATGAATCACCGCCTGCTGCTGCGCGGTGAGCTTCACAGCGCCTCGTCGTCGTCGAGCGTGCCCAGCACGTGCCAGACCCCGCCGCTTTCGATTCCGACCTGGGTGTGATCATCGCTCTGGCGCAGGCTGGCGGCGTCCACCAGCTGATAGTAGACGTTGCAGTTGAGCCTGGCCGTCAGGCCAAAACGTACCGGGACTTCCGGCGCCTCGTCGCCGGCGGGCGTGCGCGTCATCGTCAGCTGATGGTCAGCGTCCAGCGCAAACTCGTCGCCCTGCCCGGTGGTCAGCCACCAGCCGTCGCCCTCCTGCCGGGCGGCGACGACCATCAGCGGGCGGTCTTCCACTTCGATGCGCACGCGTTCGGCGGGGGTGACCAGGCACACCCCTTCCGGATCGCGGCGCATCAGGCTTGCCAACAGCCGCACAAGCTCCGGACGGGTAAACGGCTCGCCCTGGTGCCACCAGCTACCGTCGGCGCGGATGGTCAGCGGCATGTCGCCGCAAAACGGCGGCTGCCACTGGTCTACCGGCGGTATCTTCGCGGCGCTCTCGCCGTGTTTCAGCAAATGCTCAAGGTGCATGCTAACCTCCCGTGATTCCCACCCCGGCGCCGGTCCCTGTCCCGGCGCGGGGTTAGCGTCAATGGCGCCCGGCAGCGCCGCTATACCAGCCCGGCCCGGCTCAGCGAGTCGCGCTGCTCGGCCGTCACCTCGGGCGCGGCGGCGCGAAACAGGCGATAGAAGTTGGCCGTGGTCTGCATCGCCACTTCGTCTACGCTGATGCCGCGCGCTTCGGCGATGCACTCGGCGACTTCGACCACCCAGGCCGGCTCGTTGGGCTTGCCCCGATGCGGCACCGGGGCGAGATAGGGGCTGTCGGTTTCGATCAGCAAACGATCCAACGGCAGCCGGCGCGCCACGTCGCGCAGGGCCTTGGCGCTGGCAAAGGTAACAATGCCGGAAAGCGAAATATAAAGCCCCAGTGTCACCGCCCGGCGGGCCATGTCAAGGTCTTCGGTGAAGCAGTGAAGTGCGCCGCCGACGCTTGGGTCCAGGTGCTTTTCCAGCAGGGCCAGGGTGTCCTCCTGGGCGTCGCGGGTATGCACGATCACCGGCAGCCCCAGCTTGCGGGCGGCGATCAGGTGGCGCTCAAAGCGCGCGTGCTGTACGTCCGCGGGTACGCTTTCGCGGTAGTGGTAATCCAGCCCGGTTTCGCCGATGGCCACCGCGTCAAAGCGGGTGGCGGCGTCCATGATAGCGTCGATGTCAGGTTCGTCGGCCGAGGTATGTAGCGGGTGCAGACCCGCCGAGATCACCACGTCGTCGTGCTCCCGGGACAGCGCGGCAAGCCCCGGCATGTCATCCAGACTCACGCAGACGGCGAGAAACTGGCTGACCTGCGCCCGGCGGGCCACGTCAAGCGTGGCGGCAACGTCGCCGCCGTGGGTCTTGTCGGAAAGGCGGTCGAGATGGCAGTGGGAATCAACAAACATGGGGCACTTCGCCTGGGTAAAAATGGACGTTTACAGCGTGCAGGTAGCGGCGGCGCCGTCCAGCTGGCCGGCAAGCAGCGTCTCAATGCGGTCGCGCACGTTGTAGTCCTGCTGGCTGAAGTGCACGCCGACGCCGGGCTGGCGTCGTCCGGTGACGCCGTCGGGCGAAATCCATACCACGCTGCCGTTTACCGTCAGCTCCTGGTCATCACCGGGCAGGGTCAGCATCAGGATAACCGGATCGCCCAGCATGCAGCGCTCGGGGGTGGCCACAAAAAGGCCGCCGCGCTCGAGAAACGGCATGTACATCGACAGCAGCGCAGGTACGTCGGGCAGCGCCGTTGTCAGCAGTTTTTGCGTGCTCACAGCAAGCCTCCTTCAAGAGCGCAGCAGCGCCGACCAGCGCACCAGCCAGGCTTCCAGCACCAGCTGCGGATTGGGGTTGGCGCCTACCGCCAGCAGGCGCCGCTGCTCCCGGGCGTAGTCGAGCAGCCGGAACCAGTCCTGCACCCGGGCGTTCTTCGCCGCCTGACGATACAGCGGCACCAGATCGGGATTGCGCAGCCGCCGGCTGTCGCCGGACAGGCCAAAGCCGATCAGATCCTCAAGCCAGGCGATACCGTACCACAGGATGGCATCTGCCGCCTGGCGGTCAAACCGTGCCGCCTCGGAGATCGGCTCGGCGCCGCGCACCAGCTGCTCGAAGCAGTCGTGGAGCTGCTGACGCAGGGCCCGGGCTTCCGGGCCGGCAAGCTCGAGGGCGAGCAGCGGCAGGCCCCCCGCCACCTGCCACCAGAAGCGCGCCTCGTCGTCGTCCCCCTGCAGCTGCCCGGCAAGCCAGGCGCGGCAGTCGTCAAGCGCCACCGGCTTAAGCGACCACTGCTGACAGCGCGAGCGAATCGTGGGCAGCAGCCGCGAGGGCACGTCGGAGAGCAGCACGAAAAGGGTATTGCGCCCCGGCTCCTCCAGGCTTTTCAGCAGCGCGTTGCTGGCCGCCACGTTCATCGCTTCGGCCGGGGCAATGATGATCACCCGGTAGCCGCTTTGCTGGGCGGTCTGGGCGACAAAGCGGTTGACCTCGCGCACGCTGTCGATGCGGATCTGGCGCTTGCCCTCGTCGGGGACAATGCGCATGAGGTCGGGGTGATAGCCCGCGCCCAGCATCCGGCAGGCGTGGCACCGCCCGCAGGCCGTGGCCGTGTCGGCGGCGCACAGAAGACGCGCCACCAGCGCCTCGGCCAGCACCTGCTTGCCCACGCCTCGGGGGCCGCTTAGCAAAAGCGCATGGGGCAGCCGGCCGCTTTGCTCGAGCTGCCACAAACGCTCCCAGAGCGGCCGGTGCCAGGGCAGCGGCAGCCTGTCCTCCGGCGCTAGCGCCATGGTGCCGTCCGCCGGTCGAGGACGGTGGCAAGCTCGCACTGTACCGCCGACAGTGGCTGGGCGGCATCAATCAGGGCAAAACGCTCGGGCTCGGCCTCGGCTCGCCTGCGGTAGGCGTGGCGCACCGCGGCAAAAAACGCCCCGCGCTCGCGCTCAAATCGGTCACGCGCCCCGCCCCCGGCATCCGCTCTTTGGCTGACCCGGCGCGACGCAGCGTCAACGGGCATATCCAGCAGCAGGGTTAAATCCGGCGTCATGCCCCGCTGGACAAAACGCTCGAGTACGGCGATACGTTCGGCGTCAAGCCCGCGCCCGCCGCCCTGGTAGGCGTAGGTGGCGTCGGTGAAGCGGTCACACACCACCCAGGCGCCGCGCTCAAGCACCGGGCGAATTTTCTCCGCCAGATGCTGGGCCCGGGCGGCAAACATCAGCAGCAGTTCGGCGTCCGCGGCCAGCGGCTCGGCGGGAGCCGGATCGAGCAGCAGCTCGCGAATGGCCTCGGCGCGCGGCGTGCCGCCCGGCTCCCGGGTGCGCACCACCTCGATCCCCCGGGCCTCAAGCCAGGCGCTAACAAAGGCCATGTTGGTTGACTTGCCTACGCCTTCTCCGCCTTCCAGGGTGATCAGGCGCCCGCGCTGGGTCATGGATACCTCGCCGCCGTTTGTCAGGCCGGGTGTCAGGCCATGTGTCAAGTTAGTCATCGCTGCCCGAGTCGTCCTCGCGCTCGCTGCGAATAAAGCGATTCACCGCGTTGTTGTGCTCGCGCAGGCTGCCCGAAAAATGATGCGAGCCGTCGCCCTTGGCCACAAAGTACAGCGATTTGCCGTCCTCGGGGCTCACCGCGGCCTCAAGGGCTGCCTTCCCCGGCATGGCAATGGGCGTGGGCGGCAGCCCCTTGATCACGTAGGTGTTATAGGGCGTTGGTTCCTGCAGGTCGGCCCGGGTAATGTTGCCGTCGTAGCGGCTGCCCATGCCGTAGATGACCGTAGGGTCGGTCTGCAGACGCATGCCCTTCTCCAGGCGACGGGCGAACACGCCGGCGATTTCCCGGCGCTCGGCGGGTACGCCGGTTTCCCGTTCGATCAGCGACGCCATGATCAGCGCCTCATAAGCCGACTCGAACGGCAGCGCGTCATCTCGGCTCTCCCACGCGGCCTTGAGCATGCGCTGCATGCGCCGGTGGGCCTGGCGCAGAATGTCTGTATCGCTCATCCCCAGGTGATAGCGATAGGTATCGGGGAAAAACCAGCCTTCGGGATGTTCCTTGTCGGCATTGATCAGCGCCATCACCTCATCGTCGCTCATCTCGGCGGTGCGGTGCTCAAGCTTATCGGCGCTGTCCAGCAGGCGGCGCATCTGGGCGAATGTCCAGCCCTCGGGCACGGTGAGGGGGTACGTCACTACGTTGCTGCTGCCCAGCAGCGTCACCAGTTCGCGGCTGTCCATCTCCGGCGTCAGCCGGTATTCACCCACCCGCAGCGAGGGCACCTTGTCAGGCTCGGCCCGGGCCAGCACCTTCAGCGCCCAGGGATCGGCAATCACCCCGCGCCGGCCAAGCTCGTCCACTACCTGATTGAAGCCGGCGCCCTCGGGCACCTGGTACAGCAGGGGCTTGTCCAGCGCCAGCGGCGCAGCCAGCCGGCTTTGCCAGTAGGCGTAGCCGCCCGCTGCCGCGGCGGCCCCCAGCAGGATCAGCACGACCAAAGCTTTCAGGATACGTTTCACGTCAGTCCTCCCGGGACAGAGTTGGATACCCCAGCAGGCCGTGGGCGTCGGCCTGCAGCGGCGCGCCGGCGGCTCCGGCAAAGCGCCGCAGGGGCCGGCCCTGGGTCGTGACCAGGGCGTTGACCGGCCACAGGCCCTGGACCGAGTTACCCACAAACAGCTGCTCGACGGCGGGCGACTCGAGCAGCGCCTCGGCGCCGAGCGGCGCCTCCTGTACCCGGCCCTGATCCAGCAGCGCGGCGCGCAGGGTGCCGGCGACGCCGCTGGCGTCGAGCGGCGGCGTCCAGTAGGCGCCCTCCGCTCGCCAGAAAACGTTCATGGCGGTGGCCTCGACGAGGTTGCCGTCGGTATCGGCGAGCAGCCCTTCGGCGATGTCGGCGCTCTGCCACTCCCGGCGCGCCAACACGTTTTCCAGCCGATTGAGGTGTTTGATGCCGGCAAGCGCCGGCTGGCGGGCCAGGCGCAGCGCGCAAAAGCAGACGTCGACGCCCTGCCAGCGGGAGCGCGCCGGGGCAAACGCCGTGCGCCGGTGCAGCAGCCGCGGCCGCTGGCAATCCGGCAGCGCATAGCCGCGCCCGCCGCTGCCCCGGGTCACCATGATCTTGAGTACTTCAAGCCCGCTTGCCGGGGCCTGCCAGCAGGCCTCGAGCGCGGCGTCGTCGGGGGGCGGGATGCCCAGCGCCTGACAGCCGTGGCGCAGCCGCGCGCGGTGCCGGGGCCACAGCAGCGGGACGCCGTCGCGCATCAGCACGGTTTCAAACACGCCGTCGCCGAAGGCCAGGCCGCGATCGTCAAGCGGCACCTGATCCGCTGATGCCATTGGCTCCTCCGTATCCTGGACGGCCTGAAGCGGCTGCCCCTAGACCCTCTGAAACTTAAACCTTCTGAAACAGCAGCGACCCGTTGGTGCCGCCAAAGCCGAAGGAGTTGGATAGCGCCACGTCGATGCGCATGTCCCGGGCGGTATGCGGCACGTAGTCCAGGCGGCAGCCTTCCTGGGGGTTATCCAGGTTGATGGTCGGCGGCGCGACCTGGTCGCGAAGGGAGAGCACACTGAACACCGCCTCCACCGCGCCGGCCGCGCCCAGCAGATGGCCGATCATCGACTTGGTCGAGCTCACCGCCACCCGGGACGAGGCCTCGCCCAGCACCTGCTCGATGGCGCGGCTCTCGGCCAGATCGCCGGAAGCCGTCGAGGTGCCGTGGGCGTTGATGTAGTCCACACGGGAAGGATCGATACCGGCATCCTTGATGGCGTTGCGCATGGACAGCGCCGCCCCGCTGCCGTCCACGGGTGGGGCGGTCATGTGGAAGGCGTCGTCGCTCATGCCAAAGCCGCTCATTTCGGCGTAGATCGTCGCGCCGCGGGCTTTGGCATGCTCGTACTCTTCCAGCACCAGCACGCCGGCGCCGTCCGAGAGCACAAAGCCGTCGCGGTCGACGTCCCAGGGGCGGCTGGCCGCTTCGGGGTCGTCGTTGCGGGTGGAAAGCGCCCGGGCCGCGGAAAAGCCGCCCAGTCCCAGCGGCGTGGTGGCCATTTCGGCGCCGCCGCAGACCATCACGTCAGCGTCGCCGTAGGCAATGGTCCGCGCGCTGTAGCCGATGTTGTGGGTGCCCGTGGTGCAGGCGGTGGTAATGGCAATATTGGGACCCTTGAAGCCATGCTGGATCGCCATGTTGCCGGAAATCATGTTGATGATGGACCCGGGCACGAAAAACGGCGAGATACGCCGCGGGCCGCTCTTTTCCAGCGCCTTGTGGTTGTGCTCGATCATCGGCAGCCCGCCGATGCCGGAGCCGATGGCCACGCCGATGCGCTCGGCGTTGTCCTCGCGGCACTCGATGCCCGAATCGGCGATCGCCTGGGCCCCGGCGACCATGCCGTACTGGATAAAGAGGTCCATCTTGCGAGCGTCCTTGGGGTTGAGATAGGCCGACACGTCAAACTCCTTGATCGACCCCCCAAAGCGCGTGTTGAACCCTTCGGTATCGAAGTGCTCGATGGGAGCGATGCCGCTCTTGCCGGCCACGATGTTGGCCCATGACCGGTCAACGGTATTCCCGACCGGGGTCACCAGGCCTAGCCCGGTTACCACTACCCTTTTTCGTGCCATCAGCTTTCCTCCAGGCATCCTTGGTGACGTAACCCGCTTGGGGGGCACTGGCTGCAGCGTAAACAGCGCAGATATCAAGCGCCACAGTATAACGAAATTTATCTGCTGTATTCAGCCGGCAAACAAAAAGCCGCCCATGACAGGACGGCTTTTATGTGGGCGACTGCACCGCCCCGGTTTGTCACTGCGACACGACCCTTACTGGTGGGTGTTCACGTAGTCGACAGCTTCCTGAACCGTGGTGATCTTTTCCGCTTCTTCATCGGGAATTTCAGTGTCGAATTCCTCCTCCAGCGCCATGACCAGCTCGACGGTGTCCAGCGAGTCCGCGCCCAGATCTTCGGTAAAGGAAGAGCTGCTCTGAATGTCTTCTTCCTTGACGTTCAGACGCTCGGCCACAACTTTCTTTACGCGCTCTTCAATAGTACTCATCAACGTACTCCAGTCATTCTCGTCAGCCGTGTCAGTGCCGGCTATTGGGAAACCGCAAGCCAAAAGCTGCGGGTAGTTTATAGACGCCCTTGAGCTGACGCAACCGCCATTTCAAAGGGCATCAACGCATATTCATACCGCCGTTGACGTGCAGCGTTTCACCGGTGATATAGCCGGCGCCGTCGCTGGTCAAAAAGCCCACGGCCGCGGCAATTTCATCGGGTTCACCCAGGCGCGCCAGCGGAATTTGCGCCAGCAGCGCCTCTTTCTGCACTTCAGGCAGCGACTCGGTCATGTCGGTGGCGACAAACCCCGGCGCCACGGCGTTGACCGTGATCGCCCGCGAGGCCACTTCCCTGGCGAGCGCGCGGCTGAAGCCTTCCATGCCTGCCTTGGCCGCCGCATAGTTGCTCTGCCCCAGGTTGCCCATGGTGGCGACCACCGAGCTGATCGAGACAATGCGCCCGAAACGCGCCTTGGTCATGCCGCGCAGGCAGGCCTTGCTCAGGCGATAGACCGACGTCAGGTTGGTGTCCATCACCTCGCCCCACTGATCCTCTTTCATCCGCATCAGCAGATTGTCCCGGGTAATGCCGGCGTTGTTGATCAGGATAGTCGGCGCGCCGAAGCGCTCGCCAATCGCCTTGAGCACGGCGTCGATGCTTGCCTGGTCGGTAACGTTGAGGCACATACCGGCCCCTTCAATGCCCTGCTCTGCCAGAGCGGCATTGATTTTTTCCGCGCCGGCGTCGCTGGTCGCCGTGCCCACAACGATGCGCCCCTGGCGGCCAAGCTCGTATGCCACGGCACGGCCAATACCCCGGGTGGCCCCGGTTACCAGCGCTACCCGGCGCTGCCGGGTGGTCTCTTCCTGTGTCATTGCACTATGCCCTACTCAAGAATCAGAGGATGGTCAGCCTTCGCCGGCAACGTCGGCGCGGGCCAGCTCCAGCGCGGCATCGAGGCTCTCCGGATCGTTGACCGCAAGCCCTTTGCTGCCGCGCACGATACGCTTGTTAAGGCCGGTCAGCACCTTGCCCGGCCCGCACTCGACGAATACCCCGGCACCCTGCTCCTGCATCGCCAGCACGCACTCGCTCCAGCGCACCGGCTGATAGAGCTGCTCGATCAGGCGGGTGCGCAGCGCGTCGGTGTCGCTATGGGCGCGGGCATCGACGTTCTGGATCACGGTATAGCGCGGCGCCCGCAGCGTGACCTTGCCCAGAGCGTCGGCCAGCTGCTCGGCTGCCGGACGCATCAGCTCGCAGTGCGACGGGACCGATACCGGCAGCGCCAGCGCCCGCTTGGCACCGGCCTGCTGGCAGGCGCCAATGGCACGCTCCACCGCCGCCTTGCTCCCGGCGATAACCACCTGGCCCGGGGCATTATAGTTGACCGCGGACACGACTTCGCCCTGGGCGGCCTCGGCGCAGGCCGCTTCCACCGCCTGGTCGTCAAGGCCCAGAATCGCCGCCATGCCGCCTTCGCCCTGGGGCACGGCTTGCTGCATGGCATCGCCGCGCAGGCGCACCAGGCGCACCCCTTCGGCAAAGCTCATCACGCCGGCGCAGACCATGGCGCTGTATTCGCCCAGGCTGTGCCCGGCCATGACGTCGGGCCGCGGGCCTTCCAGCTCCTGCCACACGCGCCACACCGCCACGCTTGCCGCGAGCAGCGCCGGCTGCGTGCAGGCGGTGGCGTTCAGCGAGGCCTCCGGCCCCTCCTGAACGACCTTCCACAGGTTATAGCCCAGCGCGTCCGACGCTTCGTTAAACGTGGTTCCCACCACGCTGTAGCGTTCCGCCAGCTCTCGCAGCATGCCCAGCTGCTGAGAGCCTTGCCCGGGAAACATGAGGGCAAGGGGTTGAGACATGTCGTTTCACCTTTGCTCTTGTTGGCTTTTCTCGGCATTCGCGCCTGGCGCGTTCCCGCTTGAGCGCAGCGGGTCGGCTAAGGCATCGACTGCCAGCGTTCGGCGAGGCGGCCGGGCAGGTCGTGCTCAACTTCCTGCATCGCCCGCCGTATCGCATAGTAGAAGCCTTCCGCATGGGCACCGCCGTGGCTTTTGACCACAATGCGCGATAGCCCCAGCAGGCTGGCACCGTTATAGCGCACGGGGTCGAGCTCGCGCTTCAGCCGCCTGAGCACCGGCCGGGCCAAAAGGCTAGCCAGCCGGCCGCTGAGCCGGGCTTCGAACGCCTCCTGCACGCGCTCGACCAGCATGCCGGCAAGGCCTTCGCTTGCCTTGAGCACGGCGTTCCCCACCAGGCCGTCGCATACCATGACGTCAAGCGAGCCGCTGTAAAGATCGCCGCCTTCGGCGTAGCCGCGGTAGTCAAACGCCCCGGCGGCGGCGTAGCGGCGCAGGATAGCATCGGCTTCGCGCAGCTCGGCGCTGCCCTTGGTCGCCTCGGCGCCCACGTTCAAAAGAGCGACGCGCGGCCTCTCCAGGTCGTCCACGCTTTGCGCCATGGCGGCCCCCATGAGGGCAAAGTCCGCCAAGCGGCGCGCCGGCGAATCGACGTTGGCGCCCAGATCCAGCAGGTAGCACTGCCGCCGGCGGCGGGCCGGTATGGCCGTGCTGATAGCCGGCCGGCTGACGCCCGGAAGCGTGCCCAGAGAGCGACGCGACAGCGCCACCAGCGCCGCGGTGTTGCCGGCGCTGACGGCGGCATCAAGCCCTTCGCGGCTGTCGCCGAGGGCGTCGAGCATGCAGGCCATACTGGTATCGCGGCCGTGGCGCAGCGCCCAGGCCGCCGTGGCCTCCGCCGGCACGCCGTCGGCGGCATCCCGGGGTATTAAACGCGACGCTGCCGCAGCCAGGGGCTGCGGCAAGCGTGAAAGCTCGGCCTGTATGTGCTGACGAGGGCCGAACAGTTCAAGCACCAGCGCGGGGTCTTCCCGCGCCGCGCGCGCAGCGCCGTGAATGATGGCGCGGGAGCCGTGATCGCCTCCCATGACATCAATGGCTATGCGCACGCGTCGCCGGGCTTTCTTCGCGCATCAGACACTGGATCTTATACCTCGACGACCTTGCGGCCGCGGTAGTAACCGTCAGACGCCACGTGGTGACGCAGGTGCTTGGTGCCGGTTTCCTTGTCCTCGGAAATCGTCGGTGCGCTCAGCGAGTCGTGGCTGCGACGCATGCCGCGGGCGGAACGGGTTTTACGGTTCTTTTGAACTGCCATGGGACATTACTCCAGGAAGGGTAAAAGGGAGTTATTGCTTGTCTTTCAGGGTGCGAAGCACCGCAAAAGGATTCTCGTCAGACGCCGAGGCGTCTTCTTCGGGTTCGTCCGCCTTGCTGACCAGCTGCTCCGCGGGTACAAGGCAGTCGGCTTCATCGTGATAGATCACCTGGGGCAGGCTCAGAATCAGCTCGTCCTCAACCAGCGTCAGCAAGTTAAGCTGCTCGTTTTCTACCAGCACCGGCTCGTGGCTTGCGGGCAGCTCGCCGGCGAGCGCCTCGTCGGCCACCATGCCCAGCAGAAAATCGCTCTCTACCGGCTGCTCGATGGGCGCCAGGCAGCGCCGGCAGGCGAGCATCAGCGCGGCGTCGAGCGAGCCGTGTATTTCGCGGCGACCCTGGGCGTCAATGCCGAACTCAAGCACGACGCGGCAGTCACCCGACTGCGGGCCGGCTTCTTCGGCTAGACGGGCAAGGCCGCTGAGCGCTACCAGGCCTTCGAGTCGTTCGTGGCGGGCAGCAAGCTTGTAAGGCTCTACCCGGCTAGGAAGTCGTGAGGTCAACATAGGCGCGCAATGATAGGCACTCCCCCCGCCGGTGTCAAAGCCTGAGCGGGGGTTCGAGGCCGCAGCGCTTCCCGTCAGCGATCGACGGAGAACTGCAGCGGTGACGGCGAGGTGGAAACGCCGAGCACCCGGGCCGCGGTACGAGCAAAGCGGCGCGACAGCTGGTCAAGCGGGCCAAGCGCCGGGGTGTAATCCTCCCGGTGCACGCCGTCGGTATAGTCGCGCGCCACCTCTTCGATATTGGCCAGGCGGTCGACCAGCCCCAGCTCGATGGCCTGCTCGCCGCTCCACACCAGCCCCGAGAACAGCCGCGGATCCTCGCTCAGGCGCTCGCCGCGGCCGGCCTTCACGTCGGCCACGAACTGCTGATGGGTGGTATTCAGCACCGACTGCCAGAACGCCTCGGTGTCCTCGTCAAGCGGCTGAAACGGATCAAGAAACGCCTTGTTTTCCCCGGCGGTCATTACCCGGCGCTCGACGCCCAGCTTGTTGATGGCCTGCTGCAGGCCAAAACCCGAGTAGATCACGCCGATGGAGCCCACCAGGCTCGCCGGCGACGCCACCACCTCATCGGCGGCCGCGGCAATATAGTAGGCGCCGCTGGCGCCGATATCTTCAATCACCGCGATGATCGGCTTGTTGCCCGCCTCGCGCAGGCGCATGACTTCGGCGAAGACGCGCTGGGACTGCACCGGGCTGCCGCCGGGGCTATTGATGTGCAGCACCACCGCCCTGGCGTTATTCGCCTCCCAGGCGCGATTGAGCCCGCGAATAAGCCGCTCGGCGTTGGCCGGCGAATCGTCGGCAATGGCGCCCTCGACCTCGACCACGCCCAGGTGCGGCTGCGCGCTCACCGCCGTTGCCGACCTGTCGCCGAACAGGCTGTAGACGCTAAGCAGCACCGACGCCAGCACCAGCGCCAGCAGCATAAGTCGCAGGGCGATCTTCCAGCGCCGGCTGCGGCGCTGCTCGGTCAGCACCCCGCCGATCCAGCGGTCCATCATTTCCAGCTGCTGCAAGCGCTGGCGCTCGCGCAGCGTGGCGGCATCATCGCCCGGGTGGCCCGCCTCGGCAGATGCCTTGTCAGACACCGCTTCGTTTTCGGTCCAGGGGTCAGAAGTAGCCCCGCGGGGCCCCTCTCCCCTGCCGTTGCCGGTTGGCTCGTCGCTCATGCTGCCTCCTTTGTCAGGTCGCGGCTGTTACGGCGCCGTCGCGGGCGCTGCCTTTACCGCTGACGCGTCCAGCCAATCAAACAGCCCGTCAATATCGTGGGCAATATGCAGCGGCTCAAAGGCCGCCAGGCGCTCGCTTTCGTGCACGCCGTAGCTCACCCCCACCCGGGGCATATTCAGCGCGCGCGCCATGGCCATGTCGTATTCGGTATCGCCGATCATGAGCGCCCGGCTGGCGGACACGCCGAGCTCGTCGAGCAGCTCGTCAAGCATCAGCGGGTCCGGCTTGGAGCGGGTCTCATCGGCGGTACGGCTTGAGTGAAACCAGCGGGCGCTTCCGGTCTCGGTGAAAATCCGGTCGAGGCCGCGGCGGGTCTTGCCCGTGGCCACGGCAAGCCGAGGAGCCCCCTGGCGATGCAGGCGCTCGAGACGGGCCTCAACGCCGTCGAAAAATGCCATGGGGGTGGCATCGGCGTGAACGAAGTAGTGCGCGTAGCGCTCGCGCAGGCGCGCCGAGTGCGCCGCGGTAATGCCCGGACAAAGGATATCCACCGCTTCGGGCAGCCCCAGCCCGACGATGTTTTCCACGGCTTCGGGGGCAAGCTCGCCCCACTCGGCGTCCCGGGCGGCCGCCTGCATGCTGGAAACAATACGCGGCACCGAGTCCATCAGGGTGCCGTCCCAGTCAAAAATCATCAGGTCAAACGACGGTGTTGTCGACATGTTGTGTCCTATCCACGAAGAGGGGTCAGCACGCTCTCCAGCGCCTCGGGAAGGGGCGCCTTGACCGTGATCATGCGCCCGCTGCCGGGCTCAGGGAAGCTCAGCGAACGGGCGTGCAAAAACAGCCGCCCCGCGCCCAGGCGGCGGGAAACCGCCGTACTTTCCCGGGTGAAATACTTGTCGTCGCCCAGCAGCGGATGCCCGGCATGGGCGGCGTGCACGCGAATCTGGTGGGTGCGCCCGGTGACCGGCTCGGCCTCGATCAGCGTGGCGCGGGCAAAGGCCTCCTCGACGGCAAAGCGCGTCCGCGCAAACTTGCCGTCGGCCGCGACCCGCACGCGACGCTCGCCGTTGCCCGCGTCAAAGCGATCCAGCCGCGCGCTGACAAAAGTCTTGCGCGCCGGCCAGCGGCCGCTGACCAGGGCCAGGTAGCGCTTTTCCATGCCGTGCTCCTTGAGCGCCCGATTGAGCGACAGGAGCGCCTCCCGGGACTTGGCCAGCAGCAAACAGCCCGAGGTGTCGCGGTCCAGCCGATGCACCAGCTCCAGAAAATCAAGGTCGTCACGCACCTGGCGCAGCGCCTCGATCAGACCGATCTTGACGCCGCTGCCGCCGTGCACCGCCAGCCCCGACGGCTTGTTGAGCACCAGCCAGTCGGCGCTTTCGCGCAGCACGCTGCCCAGCAGCAGATCGCGCAGGCTGTCGCTGACTTCCTTGACCGCCTCCTTGGGCGCCAGCCGCAGCGGCGGCACTCGCACCCGGTCACCGGCCTGCACGCGATAGCCGGCCTTGACGCGTTTTTTGTTCACCCGCACTTCGCCCTTGCGCACAATGCGGTAAATCAGCGCCCGGGGGGCGCCCTTCAGCCGGGTCATGAGAAAGTTGTCGATGCGCTGCCCCGCCTGCTCTGGGGCGATGTCCACCCACTGTACGTCTCGCCCTTCGGCCATGGCGGTGTACTCCTTGCGCCGGGAAAAGCGCCATTCTATCGCACACGCCCGGACAATGCGCCCCGGACAGGCGAACCCGGCATCATTTGCCGGCGGGTAAATTGCTGGCCGGTGGCTTTACTGTTATATTCCGGAACGCTCGCCCTCCAAGCGTTTCCACGCTTCTGTGTGCCACGCCTCTGCGCACGATTGACAAGTGCCATAGCGCCAGACCAGCGCCACCACAGAAAGCCCGCAAGGCCGGAAAACGCTTGCCTGGGACAAAGCGCCTGCCCGACCGACACGCAGGCCAGAGCCGGACGACGCCGTGTACGCATGGCCGCCGTCGTCTGCGCGCCACGGCAATGATACCCGCGCGCAGCCGTTGTGATCCGCGCAGCACAGCTGCCGCCGGCGACAAGGTTGCCGGCACAGAACACAGGCGCCCGGGGTTTTCCCCGCGCGTCCGCCGGGCGGCGCTGACGATTCAGCGCCTGCCCAGGCAAGGACAAGACAACACGCTACGCCCGGCGCCGCCGTGCTTTTACGTCACCGGGCACGCCCGGCGGCGGGCGAAAACAAGTTCAACGTTGTGCCGGTAGCGCCCGCGCTTATCCGCACCGTTTTTGACGGGCACCGGCACGCAACGCTATGCGAGACAACATGAAACGGATGCTCATCAATGCGACCCAGCCTGAAGAGCTGCGCGTCGCCCTTGTCGATGGTCAACGCCTTTACGATCTGGATATTGAATCCGGCGCCCGCGAGCAGAAAAAAGCCAACATCTACCGCGGCCGGATCACCCGAGTCGAACCTTCCCTGGAAGCCGCCTTTGTCGATTTCGGCGCCGAGCGCCACGGCTTTCTCCCGCTGAAGGAAATCTCCCGGGAATACTTCGTCAAGGACGTCAGCGGCCGCCCCAGCATCAAGGAAGTGATCAAGGAAGGCCAGGAAGTCACCGTCCAGGTGGACAAGGAAGAGCGCGGCAACAAGGGCGCCGCACTCACCACCTTCATCAGCCTGGCCGGGCGCTTTCTGGTCCTCATGCCCAACAACCCCCGCGCCGGCGGCATTTCCCGGCGCATCGAGGGCGAAGACCGCAGCCAGCTCAAAAGCGCCATGAGCCAGCTCACCGTGCCGGATAAAATGGGCCTGATCGTGCGTACCGCGGGCATCGGCCGCACGCCCGAAGAGCTCCAGTGGGATCTGGACTATCTGGTGCAGGTGTGGGAGTCGATCACCGCGGAAGCCGGCAAGCACGCCACGCCCTTTCTGATTTACCGCGAGTCCAACGTCATCATCCGCGCCATGCGCGACTACCTGCGCCAGGATATCGGCGAGGTGCTGATCGACAGCCCCGAGATCCACGCCGAAGCCCTGGGCTTTATCCGCCAGGTGATGCCCTCCTATCAGCAGAAGATCAAGCTTTACGCTGACGAGGTGCCGCTGTTCTCGCGCTTTCAGATCGAGTCGCAGATCGAGACCGCCTACCAGCGCGAAGTCAAACTGCCCTCGGGCGGCTCGATTGTCATCGACCACACCGAAGCGCTGGTGTCCATCGACATCAACTCGGCCCGAGCGACCCGGGGCAGCGACATCGAGGAAACCGCGCTGCAAACCAACAGCGAAGCCGCCGACGAAATCGCCCGCCAGCTGCGCCTGCGCGACATCGGCGGCCTGGTGGTCATCGACTTCATCGACATGGGCCCGGCGCGCAACCAGCGCGAAGTGGAAAACCGCACCCGGGACGCGCTCAAGATCGACCGCGCCCGGGTGCAGATCGGGCGGATTTCGCGCTTTGGCCTGATGGAAATGTCGCGCCAGCGCCTGCGCCCCTCGCTTGGCGAAACCAGCGGCGTGGTCTGCCCGCGCTGTAACGGCCAGGGCACCATCCGCGACGTGCGCTCGCTGTCGCTTTCGGTGATGCGCCTGCTCGAAGAAGAGGCCATGAAAGAGCGCAGCGCCCAGATCCGCGCCATCCTGCCCGTACCGGTCGCCACCTACCTGCTCAACGAAAAGCGCAGCGTGCTGGCCGATATCGAAGCGCGCCAGGACGTTCGCGTGGTGCTGCTGCCGAATCCGGAAATGGACACCCCGCACTATGACGTCCAGCGCCTGCGCGACGACCATCTGGACGGCGGCGATCTGACCGCGGCTTCAAGCTTCGAGCTGTCCGTAGAAAGCGAAGCCGGCAAGGAATCCGACGCCGGCATGACCCCGCCGGCCCAGCGCGACGTTGCCGCGGTCAAGAGCGTGACGCACAACGCGCCGGCCCCCGCTTCGCTGCAAAGCGACGGCCACAGCGCCCCTCGGATGCCCGCTGAAGCCACCCCCGACGCCTCGTCCGGCGTAGTGGGCCGCTTTATCCGCGGCTTTGCCAAGTTCCTGGGGGCCGAAGAGGCGGAACAGGCGCCGGAAACGGCGCAGAGCCGGCCGACATCGGGCTCGAACGAGCGCCCGTCGCGCCCGGCACCGGCCCGGGACAAGCCGGCCGTCGAGCGCCGCCCCTCCAGCGAACGCAGCACGGGCCAGCAGCAAAGCCGTTCAAACAAGAGCGGCAGCGCCGGCAATAACAGCGCTTCGCGTCAAAGCCCGCGCCAGGACACTCGTCAAGACGCTCGCCAGGACACTCGCCAGAACACTCGCCAGGACAAGGGCTCGGCAAAAGACGCCGGCACCAGCGCCAACAACAAGTCCCGCAGTAGCGCGGGCAGCAGTAACGCGAGCGATAACGCGGCAAAAACCGACGCCGCAAGCAAGAGCGCGTCAAACGACCGGCGTAGCAATGCGCCGCGCAGCGACAAGAGCGATGCCGAGCGCAAGCCCGCCGCCGACGAGGACAGTCAGCGGGCAGGTCCCAGCCGCTCGCGCAGCCGTCGCCGTCACCCCCAGCAGGACGGTCAAGGGCAGCAAGACGCGGCGGCCGCGCCGCAGGCGGACAAACCCGCGGACACGCCCGCGGCTCCGCCAAAAGACGCCGAGCCCCAGGCCGGCAAGCAGCGCGACGAGGCCAAAGCCGATCCGGCGGAAGCAGCGCCGGCCGTCACCATGGACAGCACGCCCAAGCGCACGCGCAACAACCCGCGCAAGCGCAGCCGCAAGCAGGCGCTGAACCCCAAGGCCGAGGCCGAGCAGCTCAGGCTCCAGGCCGAAGCCGAGGCGCCGGCGGCCGAAAAGCCGGCCGAGCCGGAAAAGGCAGCCGAAAAGGCCCCGGAGAAAACCGCGGAAAAGGCGCCGGCCAAGGCAGAGAAAAAAGCCGAGGCCCCGGCAGTCGAAAAGCCGGCGGAGCCGGAAAAGGCAGCCGAGAAGGCCCCGGAGAAAACCGCGGAAAAGGCGCCGGCCAAGGCAGAGGAAAAAGCCGACGCCCCGGTAGCCGAAAAGCCCGCGGAGCCGGAAAAGGCGCCGGCCAAGGCAGCGGAAAAAGCCGACGCCCCGGTAGCCGAAAAGCCGGCGGAGCCGGAAAAGGCGGCCGAGAAGGCCCCGGAGAAAACGGCGGAAAAGGCGCCGGCCAAGCCGCGCCGCCGCCGGGCGCATAACGACCCCCGCGAACAGCGTCGTCGCCAGCAGCAGGACAACAGCGCCGAATAAATAGCGCTCGTCCGCCCATGAAAAAGCCCGGTACCCTGGAAAAGGTATCGGGCTTTTTTTATGACGGCGCCTGTGGCGTCACGCCCGGATCGTACGCGGCTCCACTTCCAGCGCCACGCCAAAGCGTTCCCTGACCGCACCGGCCACCTGCCCGGCAGCGCGCTTGAGCCCGGTGCGATCGCCGCCGCCAAAGTGTACCAGCACCAGCGCCTGACGCTCGTGCACGCCAAAGGCGCCAAAGCGCTGCCCTTTTAATCCGCAGCGATCCACCAGCCAGCCGGCGGCCAGCTTGCAGCCGCCGCCCGCCTGGGGGAAGTGCGGCATGTCGGGATGCTGCTCAAGAAGCCGTCGGGCAACGGCATCCGCCACCACCGGATTCTTGAAAAAGCTGCCGGCGTTGGGCAGGCGCTGGGGGTCCGGCAGCTTTTCCCGGCGGATGGCGCTCACCGTTTGCGCGACCTCAAGGGCCGTGGGATCCGGCCCCACCCGGGCGGCCAGGCCGCCGTACCCGAGCACCGGCCGGGGCTTGCGGCCAAGCTCGAGCACCAGGCGGGTGATCACCACCTCGCCTGCCAGCTCGTGCTTGAAAACGCTGTCGCGATAGCCAAACCGGCACTCGCCGGGGGAAAGCCGGCGGGTGCGCCCGCTGGCCAGGTACATGACGTCGACAGCGCGCAGCGCGTCGGCCAGTTCGACGCCGTAGGCGCCGATGTTCTGCACCGGGGCAGCGCCGCAGTCGCCGGGGATCAGCGCCAGGTTTTCCAGCCCCCAGAGCCCGCGTGCGGCAAGGGTCATCACCAGCTCATGCCAGTTGACGCCGGCGCCCACATGGGCCTGAACTTTATCGCCGTCGCGCTCGAGCCACCACTGGCGAAGCGCCGGGCGCACCACTACCCCACCGAGCCTGGGCGGCAGCAGCACGTTGCTGCCGCCGCCGAGCAAGGTAATGCGGTGCCCCACCCGGCGCGCCTCGCCCAGGCAGTCGCGCAGCGCGGATAGCGTTGCCGGCGCGGCAAAAAACGCCGCCCGGCACGGCAGGCCCAGGGTGTTGGCCCGGATAAGCTCGCAGTCGGGCTGCCACGCAGCGGGGGCCGGCGGGCGCATTACCCGGCTGCCTGAATGTGCTCGACAAGCCCCTGGGAGGCGGCTTCGATCATGTCGAGCACCTCTTCAAAGCCCTGCTCGCCGCCGTAATACGGGTCCGGCACCTCGCCCTGGGGCATGCCGGCAAACGCCAGAAAGAGCTCGATATGCGCGTCGTGCGCGTCCGGCTCCATGGCGCGAATGTCGCGCAGGTTGCCGTAGTCCATGGGCAGGATGTAGTCGAACTCGGCAAAGTCCTCGCGGCCAAGCTGGCGGGCCCGAAGATCGCTGATATCGATTCCCCGACGTTTGGCCGCCGCCTGCGCCCGCTCGTCGGGCGGGTTGCCCGCGTGCCAGTCGCCGATACCGCACGAATCCACGGTGATACGCTGCTCAAGCCCTGCCTGCTCCACCGCCCGGCGAAACACGCCTTCGGCGCTCGGCGAACGGCAGATATTGCCCAGACAGACGAATAGCACCTTCATGGTGACTCCCTATCAGAATGGTGATCGCGGGTTGCCGTCAGCCGGCGCACCCGCTCCAGATCATCCGGCGTATCCACGCCGGGTGGGTTGACCGTGCAGGCCAGCGCCACCTGCACGATATGCCCGCGCTGCAGCGCGCGCAGCTGCTCGAGCTGCTCAAGCTGCTCAAGGACGGCCGGTGGCCAGTCGCGAAAGGCGTGTAGAAAGGCCGCGCGGTAGGCATAGATACCGATATGGCGAAGCCAGGCGTCGGTGGTTAACAGCGCCGGCGGGTCGCTGAAGTGCTCGCGGTCCCAGGGCACCGGCGCCCGGGAAAAATACAGCGCCCGGCCGTCGAAGGCGCGAACCACCTTGACTACGTTGGGGTTGAAAAGCGACTCGACCTCGGTGAGCGGCTCGGCAAGCGTGGCGATCGACGCCTCGGGATCATCGGCCAGCCGCCTGGCCACCTGGTCAATCAGCGCCGGAGGCATCAGCGGCTCGTCCCCCTGGACGTTGACCACCAGCGCCTCATCCTCGAGCGCCAGCGCCTCCGTCACTTCGGCCAGCCGGTCGGTGCCCGTGGCGTGATCGGCCCGGGTCATGACCACTTCGGCCCCGTAGGGGGCCAGCGCTTCGCCAATGCGCGCGTCGTCGGTGGCAACCACCACCCGGACGGCACCGCTTTGCCAGGCGCGCCGCCAGACGTGAGCGATCATCGGCTCGCCGGCAATGGGCAAAAGCGGTTTGCCCGGCAGCCGCGTGGAGGCGTAGCGCGCCGGGATCACCGCGGTAAATTCGGGCACGGCCACCTAGGCGTCTCCCGGGCTGCCGGTTGACGCCGGCAGCTTTTCATCCACGCTCAGCTGGCGCGCCTCGTCGGGCAGCATCACCGGAATGTCGTCTTTTATCGGGTAGGCCAGGCCGTCGTAGCGGCAGTGAAGCTCGCCTTCCTCGCGCACGTAGTCAAGCTTGCCCTGGCACTGGGGGCATACCAGCATCGCCAGCAGTTGTTTATCCATGAGCCTGTCTCCTGCAGGTAAGAGCTGCCAGCCATGCGGCCAGCCAGCGTTCAAAATCGGCGGGCAGGACGGCTTCGACGTCCAGTACCCAGCTATCCGGCGGGGCAAGCGCCGCGCACTTCACCGCGTCCTTGGCGGTCATCACGAGCGCCTGCCCGCGCTCTGTTTCAAGATCCCCGGCGCTGAAGCGGTGGTGATCAGCGTAGCCCTGCCAGGTGCCGTGCACGCCCAGCGCCTCCAGAGTGGCAAAAAACCGCGCCGGCCGGCCGATGCCGGCGATGCCGCGCACCGGCAGAGCAAACGGCAGCGGCTCAAGCGCTGAGGGCTTCCCGGTAGCAAGCCGTCGCCAGCGGGCAGGCGCCAGCCGCATGGCAACGGTATCCACGCCCAGCGGCCGTCGGGCCTCGCCGTTCACCAGCACGGCGTCGACGTCCGCAAGCCGCCGAGGCGGCTCGCGCAGGGGGCCGGCCGGCAGGCACTGGCCGTTGCCCAGGCCGCGGGCGCCGTCCACTACCGCAAGCTCCAGGTCGCGCCCCAGCGCCAGATGCTGCAGCCCGTCGTCGCTTATGATGATGTCGCAGCCGGCTTCCACCAGCGCCCGGGCACCCCGGGCGCGCTCGGGGTCGGCCACCACGGCGACGCCGGTCTGCTGGGCGAGCATCAGCGGCTCGTCGCCGCTTTGCGCAACCGGCGTCGCCGATGTAACTCGCAGCGGGTAGCCCTCGGCGCGGCCGCCGTAGCCCCGAGTGATAATCCCCGGCGTATAGCCCCGCTCGCCAAGCCAGCGCGAAAGCCAGGCTACCAGCGGCGACTTGCCGGTGCCGCCCAGGGTGATGTTGCCTACCACTATCACCGGCACCGGCGCGCGCCACACGGCCTTTTTGCCGCGGGCATACGCCCGTCGGCGCCGCTCCATCGCCAGGCGGTAAAGGGCCGCCAGGGGGCGCAGCGGATAAAGCCAAAGGCTGCCGCGGTAGGCCGCCCGAACCCAGCGTTCGGCCAGGCTCACGCCGCGTCCTGAAACTGCAGCCGGTGCAGCGCGGCGTAGGCGCCGTCGGCGTTCAGCAGCTCGCGGTGAGTGCCCTGCTCGATAATACGGCCCTGCTCCATGACCACGATGCGATCGGCGCGCTCGATGGTGGAAAGCCGGTGGGCAATGACCAGAGTCGTGCGCCCTTCGCACACTCGCTCGAGGGCTTTCTGAATATAGCGCTCAGACTCTGTGTCCAGCGCCGAGGTGGCCTCGTCCAGCACCAGGATCGGCGCATCCTTGAAAATCGCCCGAGCAATGGCCAGCCGCTGGCGCTGCCCGCCCGACAGCATGACGCCGTTATCACCCACCCGGGTAGCGTAGCCGTGGGGCAGCGTGTCGATGAACTCGTGGGCGTAAGCCGCCCGGGCCGCGGCTTCGATGGCGGCCGGATCGGGGTCAACGGAGCCGTAGGCAATGTTGTCGGCAACGCTTGCGTTGAATAGGGTCACCTGCTGGGACACCAGGGCTACCTGGCGGCGCAGCGGGGCCAGCTGGTAGTCGCGCACGTCGACGCCGTCGATGGCGATATGCCCGCCGGTGCAGGTATAAAAGCGCGGCAGCAGGCTGGCTAGGGTCGACTTGCCGCTGCCCGAACGCCCGACGATGGCGATGAGCTCGCCGGCCGCGACGTCAAGGTCAATGCCGTGGAGCACGTCGGGCTGGTCGTCGGCGTAGTGGAAGCTGACGCCACGAAAGGCGATGTCGCCGCGCAGGCGATGGGGCAAGCGCTCGCCGCTGTCCTCTTCGGCGGGCTCGTCCATCAGACCGAACAGTTCGATGGAGGCGGCGATGCCCTTCTGGATCTGGCTGTTGATTTCGGTGAGCTGGCGCACCGGCTTGACCATCAGCGCGGCGGCGGTAATGAAGGCGACAAACTCCCCCGGGGTCATGTCGTTGAGCAGCGAAGGCGCCATGGCTACCCAGACAAGCCCCGCCATGGACACGGCCACCAGCATAAGAATCACCGGCGAGCTTGCCGCCTTGGTTACCGCTTCTTTCATGCTCTGGCGGCGGTTTTCTTCGCTGACGCGCTCAAAGCGGCGCTTCTCGTGGGCCTCGGCGCCGTGGGTGCGCACCACGCGATAGCCGGACAGCGCCTCCGAGGCCACGTGGGTAACATCGCCCATGGAGTGCTGTATACGCTTGGAAATGCGCCGGAAGCGCTTGCTGACGTAGCCCACCACCAGCGCAATCAGCGGCGTCACGGCGAGAAACAGCAGCGTCAAAAGCCAGTTGGTCCACAGCAGATAGCCCAGCAGCCCCACCACAAATAGCCCTTCGCGCAGCAGGATGGTCACCGCCTTGGTCGCGGCCCCCGCCACCTGCTCCACGTGATAGGTCACCCGGGACACCAGATGGCCGCTGGAATGGTGGTCAAAAAACACCCCGGGCAGGTGAAGCATATGGGCAAAAACGTCGCAGCGCAGCGTATGAATAACGTAGCGCCCGACGTAAGCCATGAAGTAGGTGCTCAGAAAAGTCCCCAGCCCCCGGGCGGCGAACATGCCGATCACAAACAGCGGCAGAAATACACGGAAGGCGGCGTCGGGGTTCTGGATACCGTCGATCAGGCGCTTCATCAGCTCGGCCAGGGCCGTGCTCGATGCGGCATAGATGGCAAACCCCGTCACTGCCAGGGAAAAGGCGCGCCAGTGCGGCCTGACATAGCCCAGCAGGCGTTTATAAATGGCCAAACCTGTTTCGTTCACGCGGACTCCCGGCGCTAATACACGATGCGCCGATTCTACCTCAAGCCGGCGCCCATCAACACCGCCCGCCTTGCGGGACATCGCGCTCGGTCTTTACTCTGATCGCCTCGCCCGGGATCAGCCAGAACGTCAGCGCCCCGTCGTGGGCGGTATTCCACAGGCAGCTTGCCTGGCGGCGAAAGCGCCTCACCACCGTATCCACCGGGTGCCCAAAGCGGTTGTCGCGCCCGGCGCTGAACACCGCGTGCCGGGGAGCAGTAGCGCGCACGAACTGCACGCCGGAGCTCGTCGCGCTGCCGTGATGCCCGGCTATCAGTACGCTCACCGGCGCGTCGACGACCGACAGAAGCCGGCGCTCGACCCGGGCGCCCACGTCGCCGGTGATCAGCAGCCGGTGCTCGCCTGCCGCTGCCTGCAGCACGCAGGAGCCGTCGTTGGGCGACAGCTCGCCCTGCGCTTCTGCCGGCGGCCAGAGGTGGGCAAACGCCACGCCGTCCCGCTGCCAGCGCTGGCCGCCGCGGCACGGCTGCTGCCCGGCCACCACGGCGTCCCCGGCCGGCGCCAGCCAGCGGGCCACCCGATGCTCTGCCTGCAAAGCGCGAATGCCGCCGGCGTGGTCGGTATCCCGGTGGCTGACTATCACCCGGTCGAAGCGCTGCCCCGGCGGCCACAGGCCCTCAAGGGGCATGAACCCCGAGCGAAACCGCGGACCGGTATCGTAGAGCGTGCGCGAATGGCGGGTGCGAAGCTCAATCAGCTGCCCCTGCCCCACGTCGTAAACCCGCACCCGCAGCGCGCCCTCGGGCAGCGCCGGCGGCGCGGCGGTCATCACCGCCAGCGGCACCAGCAGCAGGCTCAGGGCCCGCAGCGTCCGGGGCACCGCGGGCAGCCCCCAGCACAGCGCGGCCAGGCCAAGGGCAGCGGCCATGGCCGTGATCTGCCCGGCTTCCGGCTCCCACAGCGGCGCCGCGGCAACGGCAAATTCGAGCAGCCCGCGCAGCAGATCGAGCGCCAGGCCAAACAGCCACCAGATCGCCTGGCTGGCGTAGGGTATCGGCGCTGCCAGCCAGCCAAAAAGCGCCAGCGGCACCATGATCATGCTCACCCAGGGGACGGCCAGCAGGTTGATCAGCGGGGCCAGCGGCGCAACCCGGCCAAAGGCCAGCAGCACCGCTCCGGCCATGGCCGGGGCGAGCAGCAGCTGGGAGCGGCACAGCGCCCGCAGCCAGCCGCGCCAGCCTTCCGGCCGGCGGCGGCCCTGCCAGATCACGATCAGCCAGGCCACGGCGACAAACGAAAGCCAAAAGCCGGGGCGCCACACGGCCAGGGGATCGGCCATCGCGATAATTGCCATGGCCAGCCACCACGCCTGCCAGGCGCCGGGGGCATGGCGCCCGGCCAGGGCCCAGAGCCCCACCAGCGCCATGATCAGCGCCCGGGTCGCCGGCGGCGTCAGCCCGGCGAGCAGCGCATAGGCCAAGGCGCAGCCCGCCGCCACCCACCAGGGCCAGAGGCGCAGCCGCCAGCTAAGCGGCGTCAGCCGGCGGGCCCCCGCCCGGGAAAGCCATAGGCCAAACCCCGCCACCAGGCCCACATGGAGCCCCGAAATCACCACCAGATGCGTAGTGCCGCTGGCGTTTAACAGATTCCAGTCGTCCTGGGTAAGGCGGCCGCTTTCGCCAAGCGTGAGCGCGGCCAGCCAGCGGCGGGTGGCCGCATCGCCTGCGTGGCGGTCAATGAAGGCAAGCGCCCGGGGTTTGAGCGACGGCGCGGCGGCGTCGGTTCGCACCGGCGCCGGGGTCTGGCGCACGTAGCCGGTGGCGTGAATGCCTTCGCGCCACAGCCAGGCCTGGTAGTCGAAGGCGCCGGGGTTGCGAAACCCGTGCGGCGGACGCAGGCGCAGGGTCATTTGCCAGCGCTCGCCCCGACGCATGGGTGCCTCGCCGTAAACGCTGACCCGGACCTTGCCCAGCTCGTCGCAGCGCGGCAGGCCGGGCGGCGACTGGCAGCGCTCAACGCTCAGCAGCAAGCGGGGGATGCCGGCGCTGTCGCTCGTCTCGGTCACCCGGGCGCTCACGCTCAGGTCGGCGCCGCTGAGCCCGGCGGGCAGCCGGCTCGCCCGCTCCTGCAAAACGCCGCTCCAGGTCAAAAGCCACACGGCCAGCAGCACCGGCCATAGCGGTCGTCGCCGGCCGACCAGCCCCGCCAGCAGCAGGGCCGCCCCAGGCACAACCGCGGCGAGCAGCGGGTAGTGGCCCGCCGCCCCCGAAGCCCCCATGCCAGCACCGCCCAGGGCCGCGGCGGCCAGGGGCCAGGCCAGGCCCGCACGCCGGCACTTAACGCTCTTGAGACCCCGCTTTTTCGCCGCCATCGCCTGCCCGCTCCCCGGGCCCGCTGTGCGGCGTCACGCTCGCATAGCCGAAGCCACCCAGTATATGGATAATGGTTAGCTTCAAAGGCCAGAGACATCAACATGCCGCGCCGTTTCCTGCAGCGCTACATGCCTCGACCCGACACCCTGAAGCGCCGGCGCTCGCTGCGTTTCATGGCGCCGCTGATCGCCGATCCGAGGCTTTGGGTGCTCACCCGTCGAAGCGTCGCCAACGCCTTCAGCGTCGGCATATTCTGCGCGCTTTTGCCCATCCCCTTTCAGATGGTAGCCGCTGCCGTGGGCGCGCGCCTGAGCCGCTGCAACCTGGCGCTGGCGGTAGGTCTGGTATGGATCACCAACCCGCTGACCATGCCGCTGATCTTTTACGCCAACTACCGGCTGGGGTCGCTGTTTTTCGACACGCCGGTGCGCGAAGCTCCGGTGCGCCTCTCGACCCGCTGGATCGCCGAACAGATGCACGACATCCTGCCGGCTCTGTTTGTCGGCTCGCTGATCTCCGCCGTCATCCTGGCGGCGCTAGCCAACGTCGCCATTCGCCTCATCTGGCGCTGGCACGTCTCCCGGCACTGGCGGCGCCGGCAGCGCAAACGCCGCCAGCGCCGAGCGCGTATCGAGGCCGAATTCGACGACTGAGCCTGACGCCGAGCTTCAGGCGTCAGCGTCCGCCACCAGGTGCCCGCCGTCCAGGCGCAGCACCCGGTCCTGGTGGGCGGCCAGGTCGGTGTCGTGGGTGACGATGACAAAGGCGCAGGCGCTTTCCCGGGCAAGCTCGTCCATCAGCCCGAGAATGGTAGCCGCCGTGGTCTGATCGAGGTTGCCGGTAGGCTCGTCCATCAGCACCAGGCTGGGGTCGGTGACCAGCGCCCGGGCGATGGCCACGCGCTGGCGCTCGCCGCCGGAAAGCTCGCCCGGCTTGTGGTCAGCGCGGGGGGCCATGCCGACGCGCTCGAGCAGCGCCCGAGCGCGCTTTTCCGCCTCGCGCTTGCGCTGGCCGCGAATAATCAGCGGCAGCGCGGCGTTTTCCAGCGCGGTAAACTCCGCCAGCAGATGGTGGAACTGGTAAACAAAGCCGATATAGCGGTTGCGAAAGCGCCCCAGCGCGGCCTCGTTCAGCCCCGCCAGCGGCTCGTCGGCAATCACGATCTGCCCCTGGCTTGGGCGGTCGAGTCCGCCCAGCAGGTTCAAAAGCGTCGTCTTGCCCGAGCCGGAGCTGCCGACAATGGCAACGCGCTCGCCGGCGCGCACGCTGAGCGAGAGCCCGTCGAGCACGGTCAAGTCTTCCGGCCCTTCGCTATAGGTGCGGGTCACGTCCCGGCACTCCAGCATCACCCGGGCCTCGGCGGCGTTGGCGGTTGTCGCGGTCGTCATGGCGGATTCCTTACTCATAGCGCAGCACGTCGGCGGGCTGCACCCGGGCAGCGCGCCAGGCGGGGTACAGCGTGGATAAAAACGTCAGGCCAAACGCCGCCGCGACGATGTTGAGCACGTCGCTGCCGCGCAGCTGCGAGGGCAGTTCGCTGATGAAATACACGCCGGCATCGAGAAAGTGAATGCCGAACGCGCCTTCCACCCAGCCGATCAGATCGGACACCGTAAGCGCCAGCAGCACGCCCGCGGCCACGCCGATGGCAATACCGATCACCCCGATGGCCATGCCCTGCACGATGAAAATGCCCATGATCGAGCGCGGCGTGGCGCCAATGGTGCGCAGAATGGCGATATCGGCGCGCTTGTCGGTGACCACCATCACCAGGGTGGACACGATATTGAACGCCGCCACCGCAATGATCACCGTCAGCAGCAGGCCGATCATGCGCTTTTCCATCTGGATGGCCTGAAACAGGTTGCCCTGGGTGAAGGTCCAGTCGCGACCGCGGTAGCCCGCGCCCAGCTCGTTGACAATGGCCTGGGTCTCGCTGCTGGCGGCGAAGAGGTCATCCAGCTCCAGACGCAGCCCGCCCACCGTGTCGCCCATCCGGGCCAGGGTCTGCATGTCGGCAATGTTGGCGTAGGCCAGGCGGGCATCGAGCTCGGCGCCGACGCTGAAGATGCCGCTCACGGTAAAGCGCTTGAGCCGCGGGAAGACCCCGGCCGGGGTAATCGAGGCCTCGGGCACCAGCAGAGTCACCCGGTCACCCACGCCAACCCCCAGGTTGCGCGCCAGCGCCGACCCCAGCACCACCTTCCAGGTGCCGGGCTGGAGGTCATCGAGGCTGCCGCGCTCCATGTGCTCGTCGATGATCGAGACCTTGCCTTCCCAGCCGGGCTTGATGCCGGTCACCATGCCGCCCTGGTTGCGCCCGCCGGCGGAAAACATGCCCTGCTGCTCGACGTAGGGCGCCGCGCCCACCACGCGCTCGCGCCCGGTCAGCCGCTCGGCGAGCCCTTCCCAGTCCTTGAGGCCGTCGGTGGCTTCGATCTTGGTATGCGGCACCATGCCCAGGATGCGCGTGCGCAGCTCGTGGTCAAAGCCGTTCATCACCGACAGCACCAGGATCAGCACCGCCACGCCGAGCATCAGGCCCAGCATCGAGGTCAGCGAAATAAACGAAATAAAGTGGTTGCGGCGTTTGGCGCGCACGTAGCGCAGCCCCACCAGAAAAGGTAAGCGGTCAAGCATGACGTGCTCCTTGTCGGCAAGCGCTCAGGCAAGCCCGGCGTGCATAAAAACGCCTGCCGAGGCAGGCGCGCGTTGGCTCAGCGCCAGAAGTCACGGATCGAGGCAATGCCCTGGGCCCCGACCGCACGGGCCCGGTTGGCATGCTGGCGCGTCATCCCACCCAGCGCAAACACCGGCATGCCGGCGTGCTCCACGTGCTGCTGAAAGTCATGCCAGCCCATCAGCACCGCATCCGGGTGCGAAGGCGTGGGCGCCAGCGGCGACAGCGTGACCAGGTCGCAGCCAAGCACCGCGGCCTTGTCCAGCTGCTCGGCGCTGTGGGTCGAGGCGCCCAGCCACTTGCCGGCGGGTATCGGCCGCCGGTCAAGCTGGACCAGCCGCTCGCTGGTCAGGTGAGCGCCGTCGGCATCGACCTGCTCGAGCAAGGCGGGGTCGCCGTTGAGCAGCAGCCGGGCGCCGTATTCCCGGCATAGCGAAAGCGCCCGGCGGGCGCGGGCCAGATACTGCTCGCCGTCCAGTATCTTGGCCCGCAGCTGCACCAGCCGCACGCCGTCTTCCTCCAGCGCCCGGGTCAGGCGCTGGTGAAAGACCTCGTCGTCTTCCTCCTCGGCGGTAATCAGGTATTCGGCGGGCAGCATGACCGCCCGCAAAATGGGCAGGTTGGCCGCCGGAAACGCATAGCCCGAGAGCTCATCCATGGGCACCCAGCGCACCGCCTGGCCTTCGCGGCCGAACGGCTCGCCGGAAAACGCGTGGACCTGCCATACGTCGAGCAGAATATGCTTGTCGGGGTATTCGTGGTGCACGCGGATCAGCGGCTGGGCCCGGGAGATTTCTATCCCCAGCTCTTCGTGCAGCTCACGCTTTAAGCCCTCGAGGCCGGTTTCGTAAGGGGCCAGCTTGCCGCCGGGAAACTCCCACAGGCCGCCCTGATCGAAGCTTGAGGGCCGGCGTGCAATCAGCACCTTCTTCTTGTCGTCGCTGATGATTGCCGCGGCGGCAACGTGAACCCGTCGTTTTACCATTGCTTTCATTGCGTCTTTTTCCACTGTTTTGCTGATCGGCCAGAAGCCGACGCCCTCTTGCTGCACGAATCATTGTCGACGCGGATCTCTGCCCGGTCGGGAGGATCAGCTGCGATAGTCGGCGTTGATGGACACGTACTCGTGGGAAAGATCCGAGGTCCACACTCTGGCGTCGCTATCGCCGCGTCCCAGATCAATATGGATGCCGATTTCCTCGCGCGCCATTACCGCGCTGCCGGCGGCTTCGGTATAGCCCGGCGCGCGGCCGCCGCCTTCTACCAAACGCACTTCGTCAAGGTCAATGGTGACACGCCCGACGTCGAAGTCGGCCACCGGCGCGCGCCCCACCGCTGCCAGGATCCGCCCCCAGTTGGCGTCCGAGGCGTAGAGCGCGGTCTTGACCAGCGGCGAATGGGCCACGGTAAAGGCCACGCCCAGCGCCTCCTGACGATCGGTGGCACCGCTTACGTCGAGGGTGACGAACTTGGTGGCGCCCTCGCCGTCGCGGATGATCGACTGGGCGAGCGCCACCAGCACCTGCTCGAGGCCGTCGGCAAAGGCGCGGATTTCGTCATCGGTGGCAACGTCCGCGCCCTGCCCGGTGGCGGCCAGCAGGCAGGCGTCGTTGGTCGAGGTATCGCTGTCCACGGTGATGCAGTTGAACGAGCGGTCAACCGCCTGGCGCAGAAGCCGCTCAAGCAGCGGCTGCTCGATAGCGGCGTCGGTCACCACGAAGCCGAGCATGGTCGCCATGTCCGGGCGGATCATGCCCGAGCCCTTGGCAATGCCGTTGATCGTTACCCGCCGGTCGCCCAGGGGCACCTTAACGCTTGCCCCCTTGAGCCGCGTATCGGTGGTGAGGATACCGGCCGCCGCCTGCTCCCAGGCCTCGCTCTGACCGTCCCGGGCGGCAAACGCCGGGGCAATGCCGGCAAGCAGGGCCTCCATGGGCAGCGTCTCGCCGATCACGCCGGTGGAAAACGGCAGTATCCGGTGGGGCGCCACCCCGGCCTCGGCGGCCAGCGCGCGGCAGCTTTCCCGGGCATCATTAAGCCCCTGGGCGCCGGTGCCGGCGTTGGCGTTGCCGGTATTGATCAGCCAGTAGCGCGGCGCCTGACCCTGCTGGCGGCAGGCGGCCAGATGCTCTCTGGCGACCTCCACCGGCGCGGCGCAAAAGGCGTTGCGGGTGAAAACGCCGGCTACGCTTGCCGTATCGGGCAGCTCGATGACCACCAGATCCCGCCGGCCGGCCTTGCCGATACCGGCCATGGTGGTGCCCAGGCGTACGCCGTCAAGCGCCGGCATTGCGGGAAAGGGTATATTGCCCACCGCCATAGGATGTCCTCCTCTCATCAGCCCGGGCCGTCAGCCGGGGGTTATCAACCTGGGGCATTGCCGCTCAGTTCAGCTTGCCGCAGCAGTGCTTGTACTTCTTGCCCGAGCCGCAGGGACAGAGGTCGTTACGCCCGACCTTGGGCCCTTCCCGGCGCACCGGCTGATCCTCAGCCGCCGCGGCGTCGGGGGCCTCGGACGCGGCTTCATCGGCGCTGGCCTCGGGCTCGTCGTGGCGGCTGGCGGCGGTGGCCTGTTCGCGCTCGAGGGCTTCGCGGCGCTCGCGCTCCAGCGCATCGACCTCTTCGGGCTGGCGCACCTGAACGTGGCTCAGAATCCGCGTGACGTCGGCCTTGATGTTGGACAGCAGCTGCTGAAACAGATCGAAGGACTCGCGCTTGTATTCCTGCTTGGGGTTCTTCTGGGCGTAGCCGCGCAGGTGAATGCCCCGGCGCAGGTGGTCCATGGACTGCAGGTGCTCTTTCCAGCGGGTATCCAGCACCTGCAGCATAACCTGCTTTTCAAACCGCCGGATCAGAACTTCGCCGGCCGCTTCGATCTTGGCCTCGTAGGCCTCCCGGTGCATGGTCTGCAGCCGCTCGCGGAGCTTTTCCTCGCTCAGCCGCTGGTCTTCCCGGGCCCACTCAACCACCGGCGCTTCCAGGTTAAGCTCGGTCTTGAGGTGGGTTTCAAGCCCTGCCAGGTCCCACTGCTCGGCGAGGCTCTGGGGCGGCACGAAGCTGCTGATCGCCTCGTCCATGACTTCTTCCCGGATGCCCGCCACGGCGTCGGCCACGTCTTCGGACTTGAGGATGTCGTTGCGCTGCTCGTAGATCACCCGGCGCTGGTCGTTGGACACGTCGTCGTATTCCAGCAGCTGCTTGCGGATGTCGAAGTTGCGCCCCTCGACCTTCTTCTGGGCCCGCTCCACGGCGTTGGACACCATCTTGTGCTCGATGGCCTCGCCTTCCTCGAGGCCCAGCGCCTTCATCATCCGCTTGACGCGATCAGAGCCGAACAGCCGCATCAGGCTGTCTTCCAGGGAGAGGAAAAACCGCGTGGAGCCGGGGTCGCCCTGGCGTCCGGAGCGCCCGCGCAGCTGGTTGTCGATACGCCGGGATTCGTGGCGCTCGGAGCCCACCACGTGCAGGCCGCCGGCTTCCAGCACCGCGTCGTGGCGCTTTTGCCATTCGCCCTTGAGCGCCTCGACATCCGCCTCGGCGGGATTCTCAAGCCCCGCGGCCTCGGCTTCCCAGTTGCCGCCGAGCACGATGTCCGTTCCCCGGCCGGCCATGTTGGTGGCAATGGTCACGGCCCCGGGGCGCCCGGCCTGGGCGATGATCTCGGCTTCGCTCTGGTGCTGCTTGGCGTTGAGCACGTTAAAGCGCATGCCCGCCTCGCGCATCAGCCGCGCCAGGTACTCGGAGGTGTCAATGGAGGCGGTACCCACCAGCACCGGGCGACCCGCTTCGGTCTGGGCCTGCACGTCCTTGATGATCGCCCGGTATTTTTCCTCGGCGCTCTGGTAGACCAGGTCGTTTTGGTCCTGGCGCGCCTGGGGCCGGTTGGTGGGAATGACGATGACGTCCAGGCCGTAAATCTGGCGAAACTCGAACGCCTCGGTATCCGCCGTGCCGGTCATGCCGGCAAGCTTTTCGTAAAGGCGGAAATAGTTCTGGAAGGTGGTGGAGGCAAGGGTCTGGCTTTCGCGCTGGACGGTAACGCCTTCCTTGGCCTCTACGGCTTGGTGCAGCCCTTCCGACCAGCGCCGCCCGGGCATTGAGCGCCCGGTGTGTTCGTCGACAATGACCACCTGGTCTTCGGCGATGATGTAGTCGACGTCGCGCTGATAGAGGTGGCGCGCGCGCAGCGCCGAATGCATGTGCTGCAAAAGCCCCAGGTTCTGCGCGGCGTACAGCGACTCTTCCTCGCCCAGCAGCCCCTCGGCGCGCATCAGCTCTTCTACGCGGTTGTGCCCCTGCTCGGTGAGCTCTACCTGCTTTTGCTTTTCGTCGAGCAGAAAATCGCCGGTGACCGGAGCGTCTTCCTCTTCCGGCTCCTCACCCTCTTCCAGGTGCTTGGCCAGGCGGTCGACAACGCCGTAGAGCTCGGTGTTTTCATCCACCGCGCCGGAGATGATCAGCGGCGTACGCGCCTCGTCGATGAGAATCGAGTCCACCTCGTCGACGATGGCGTAGTGCAGCGGGCGCTGCACCTTTTCCTCAAGCGAAAAGGCCATGTTGTCGCGCAGGTAGTCAAAGCCGAACTCGTTGTTGGTGCCGTAGGTGATGTCGCAGGCGTAGGCGTGGCGCTTTTCCTCGTTGGCCTGGCCGGAGAATATCACCCCCACCGAAAGCCCCAGGTACTCGTAAAGCGGGCGCATCCAGTCGGCGTCGCGGCGGGCCAGGTAGTCGTTGACCGTGACCACGTGCACGCCCTTGGACGGCAGGGCGTTGAGGTAAACCGCAAGCGTGGCCACCAGGGTCTTGCCCTCGCCGGTTTTCATCTCGGCGATACGCCCGTCGTTGAGCGTCATGCCGCCGACCATCTGCACGTCGAAATGGCGCATTCCCATGACCCGCTTGCTCGCCTCGCGGACGACGGCGAAGGCCTGGGGCAGCAGGCTGTCCAGGGGCTCGCCGTCATCCAGGCGGGCGCGCAGCTCGCCGGTCTTGCCCTGCAGCTCGGCCTCGCTCAGCGCTTCGAATTCGCTTTCCAGCGCGTTGACGTGCTGCACGCTCTTGTGCATGCGTTTGACTTCGCGCTCGTTTTTGGACCCAACGACTTTGCGCAGTACGTTACTGATCATGACCTTTCCACTATGGCTGCCGGAAACGCTATCAGGCGCCCCCGGTAAAAACAGGAAAATGCGCGGCCACCCGCCGGCAGCTGCCGGCCACCGGATTAACCGCGAAGAAACAAGGCGTTGTGGGCAGAGGCGTTGGCGGCCCCCGGCGCGACACCGCATCGAGCGCGGCGACCAGCCCCGGCACCCGGGCAGGCACATGGGGCAGACGGAAGCGGCGGCGACAGCGGCGCCGGCGAGTGACGGCCTGCCGGCGGCGAACCGCGCGGCGCCGAACGCGCATGATGGCCGGCGCCAGCGCCAGCGCATAGACCTGGCGAACGGGCAGCCGCGCGGCCTGACAGGCGTTCAAACCGACGGGGAGCAGGCAGCTGACCAGAAGCCCGGCCAGCCACCAGCGGGCCACGCCGCGCCGGCGGCAGGGCCGCGATGAATTCGCTTGAGGCATCGGCTGGGCGGGCATGCTGGGGTCGCGCTCCTTGGCGTGCTAGGCTTTCATGAATTGGCGCATCCACGCGAGGCAAGCGCATGAGTATAAAGGTTAAGCGTTCCCGCGCACAGCCCATAGGGCAACTGCTCAGGCCCCGGGGCAGCGTCGGCCGGCTGATGCAGATGTCGCGCCTGATCGAACAGGCCCAGTCCCGGCTGCGCGCTGACCTGCCGGAGCCCATGCGCGACCATGTTTTTGTCGGCGGCGTGAGCGAAGGCCGCCTTACGCTGATCTGCGATCGCGCCGCGCTGGTCACCTGGTTGCGCTTTGAGCAGCCGCGCCTTTTGACCCTGCTCCACGGCATCCCCGGGTTTGAAGGCGTGACCGGCCTGCACTTCAAGGTGCGCCCGGTGCGCCCGGTGAAAACGCCCCGCCGTTACTCCCGCACCCTGCCCGAATCCGCCGGCAAGGTGCTCGCCGAATGCGCCGAGGATACCCGCGACCCCAAGCTCAAGGACGCGCTTGAGCGGCTGGCCTCCCACGCGCCCCGCCGCTGACGCGGCCCGAAAGCTGCCGGCAATCGCCAGCGCCTGAACGGCAAAAGGCACCGCCCCGCCCAGGAGTTCTCCTGGCCAGAAGCAGTGCCTTGCTACCCGCCCCGTCATGCCGGCGGCGTTACGCCATGGCCGGCGCGGCGTAGGAAATCGGCGCCACGGCCCTGTCTTCCTCGAAGGTAACGATCTCGTAGGCCTCCGGCCGGGACAGCAGCTCGCGGCACAGCTGGTTATTCAGCGCATGGCCCGACTTCACCCCGCGAAACTCGCCGATGAGGCTGTGACCCAGCTGGTACAGGTCGCCGATGGCATCCAGCACCTTGTGCTTGACGAACTCGTCGTCGTAGCGCAGCCCGCCGTCGTTGACGATGCGGTAGTCGTCCACCACCACGGCGTTTTCCAGGCTGCCCCCGAGGGCCAGATTGTTGGCGCGCAGATGCTCGATATCGCGCATGAAACCAAAGGTCCGCGCCCGGGAGACGTCCTTGACGAAGGAGGTGGTGGAAAAATCGATCAGCGCCGACTGCTTTTGCTGCTCGAATACCGGGTGCGCGAAATCAATGGAAAACGACACCTTGAAGCCTTCGTGGGGAAGAAACACGGCTTCCTTGTCGTCGTCGCCCACGCTCACCCGCTCCTTGATGCGAATAAACTTCTTGGCTGCGTTCTGCTCGCAGATGCCCGCCGACTGGATCAGGAACACGAACGGGCTGGCGCTGCCGTCCATGATCGGCACTTCCCCGGCGCTCAGGTCAACGTAGGCGTTATCGATCCCCAGGCCGGCAAACGCCGACATCAGGTGCTCAACGGTCGCCACCTTGACGCCCCGGTAGGAAAGCGCCGTGCACAGCATGGTGTCTTCCACCAGGTTGGCCCTGGCGGGGACTTCCACCGCCGGCTGCAAATCCGTCCTCACGAACACGATGCCGGTGTTGATGGGCGCCGGACGCAGCGCCATGTGGACTTTGGCGCCAGAGTGCAGCCCCACTCCGGTAGCACGGATAACGTTTTGCAGTGTGCGTTGTTTGATCATGGGGTGAAGTCAGTGCTCCAGTGATGGCCGTGGTGATGGCATAACGGTGATGGCAAAACACGCCGTCTACAGCGCACGCAACCATCATGAACGGGTTACCCCGGGCGCAAAACGCGCCATGACGGCAGGCCATTGTCGCCCGCCGTCTGCCGCGGCTCTGCCTCAGCAAAGCCGCTTTCGCGACTAGTCAGCCTGGCGGCGCAGAAACGCCGGAATATCCAGGTAGTCGTCCGTCTCGGCGGCGCGGCGCTTGTCGGACCGGGGCCGGCTTTCTTTCTCCGGCGCTTCGGCCCGGGCCGCGGCCTGCTGCTGGCGCATGACCGTCGGCTGCTGGAGCGTACGGTAGTCGGCGCCGGCGTCGGCCTGAGCCGCGCGCCGTGCCGGCTCGCGTGCCGCGGCGCGCGCCTGGCCGCCGTCAAGCCCCGCCGCTACAACGGTCACGCGCAGCTCATCAGACATTTCCATGTCGATGGAAGTTCCCACCACGATGGTCGCTTCGTCGGAGGCGAACTCCTGCACCGTGGCACCGACGTCGTTGAACTCGCCGATGGACAGATCCGGGCCGGCGGTAATGTTGACCAGGATACCCCGGGCGCCGTGCAGGTCGATATCTTCCAGCAGCGGGCTGCGGATGGCCTTTTCCGCCGCTTCGCGGGCGCGGTTCTCGCCGGTGGCGCCGCCGGTGCCCATCATCGCCATGCCCATTTCCGACATCACCGTGCGCACGTCGGCAAAGTCGACGTTGATGATGCCGGGGCTGGTGATCAGCTCGGCGATGCCCTGGACGGCGCCCAGCAGCACGTCGTTGGCCGCGCTGAAGGCGGTCAGCAGCGTCGCGCTCTTGCCCAGCACCGACAACAGCTTCTCGTTGGGAATGGTGATCAGCGAGTCAACGTGCTCGGATAGCTCCCTCATGCCCTCTTCGGCAGAGCGCGAGCGTTTGGGACCTTCAAAGGGGAACGGCCGGGTTACCACAGCGACGGTGAGAATCCCCAGCTCCTTGGCAACCTGGGCCACCACCGGCGCGCCGCCGGTGCCGGTGCCGCCGCCCATGCCGGCGGTAATAAAGACCATGTCGGCACCGTCGAGCAGCTCGGCGATGCGTTCGCGGTCTTCCATGGCCGCCTGGCGGCCGACGTCGGGGTTGGCGCCGGCGCCGAGGCCTTTGGTGATTTCGCTGCCCAGCTGCAGGATCGTCTTGGCGGAGACGCGCTTGAGCGCCTGGGCATCGGTATTGGCGCAGATGAACTCGACGCCTTCGATGTTGCTTTCCACCATGTGGTTGACAGCGTTACCGCCGCCGCCGCCAACGCCCACTACCTTGATGACCGCACTGCTCGAGGGTGCGTTATCTACCAGTTCGAACATAAGCCCCGTCTCCTGAGCCGCGTCTGCGACCCTGTCAGAAATTTCTCTTGAACCAGCCCTTGATTCGCGTAAGCGGTGTTTCGGCGGCGGCGTCCTTGCTCTTGTCGCCGCGTCCGGAAGGCGCGGTAACGACGCCGGCATGCGCCTGCTGGCTGCGGCCGTGCTGCGCTTCCTGCAAAGCGTAGTGCAATAAGCCGACGCCTGTGGCATAAATCGGGTTGCGCACGACGTCGGCCAGCCCTTTCACGTTCTGCGGACAGGCAATGCGCACGGGCATGTGGAAGATCTCTTCGGCAAGCTCGCTTGCCCCTTCCATCCGTGACGTTCCGCCCGTAAGGACAATGCCGGCCGCGACCATGTCCTCGTAGCCGCTGCGACGAAGCTCTTCCCGAACCAGGGTATAGAGCTCTTCGTAGCGCGGCTCGACGACCTCGGCCAGCGCCTGGCGTGACAGGTCCCGGGAGGGGCGATCGCCCACGCTCGGGACCTTGATCATTTCATCGCTGGCCGCCAGTTCGGTCAGGGCGCAGGCGTATTTGACCTTGATTTCTTCGGCGTGCTGGGTCGGCGTACGCAGCGCCATGGCGATGTCGTTGGTGACCTGGTCGCCGGCAATGGGGATCACCGCGGTATGGCGGATGGCGCCTTCGGTAAAGATCGCCATGTCGGTGGTGCCGCCGCCCACATCGACCATGCACACCCCGAGCTCGCGCTCGTCTTCGGTGAGCACGGCCATGCTGGATGCCAGCTGCTCAAGGATGGTGGCGTCCACGTCCAGATGGCAGCGGCGCACGCACTTTTCGATATTTTGTACGGCGTTGGCAGCGGCGGTGACCAGGTGTACCTGAGCTTCAAGGCGCACGCCCGACATGCCCAGCGGCTCGCGGATCCCGCCCTGGGCGTCGATCGAGAACTCCTGGGGCAGCACGTGGAGCACGCGCTGGCCCTCGGACACGGCGCGCGCCCGGGCCGAATCGATCACGCGATCGATATCCGAGGTGCTGACCTCGCGCTCCTTGATGGCAACGACGCCGTCGGAGTTCATGGAGCTGATGTGACTGCCGGCAATCCCCACATAAACCGAGTGTATATCACAACCGGCCATCAGTTCAGCTTCCTCCACGGCGCGCTGGATGGATTGCACCGTGGATTCAATATTGATCACCACGCCGCGCTTCATGCCGTGCGAGGGGTGGGAACCGATCCCGGCAATCTCGATGCCACCGTCGTCGGTGGGCTGGCCGACAATCGCAACGACCTTGGACGTTCCGATGTCCAACCCGACCACCATGCTGGATGCACTGGATGAGCCTGCCATGAGCCGGGTGATCTCCTTGTAACCTTGGAATACGTAAGTAAGCTGTCGTGCCTTGATGACACCGGGTCGCGGGACAGACTTGTCGGACGTTATAATATCGGAATAAAGATGGTATAACGACTATCAGGCGCCACAATACTGAGAACCATACAGAAATTAAACCCCGAGCACAGTATTTGCACCGTTGGCAACCGCTTACCGGTTAAGCCGCCGCTCAGGGCGAATCGTCCGTTTCAGCGTCGTCGGCCTTGGGCGAGTCGCCGTGCCAGGCGACGGCAACGCCGTTGGGATAGCGCAGATCGATATAGCGGATCGCCCCGGCGTACCGCTCTAGCTCGTGCTGCCAGGAGGCCATCAGCCGCGCCAGGCGGGCGTCGTGCTGGCGGCGGCCAAGCATGATCCAGGCGCCGTCATCAAGCTGCAGCCGCCAGGCGCCCCGGGGCTCGAGGCGCAGCTGATCAAGAGCCAGATCAAGCGTGCCCAGGCGCTTGTCCAGCGTGCGGTAATAGGCCAGCACTTCCTTGCTGCTGCCTTCCGGCCCTGCCAGGTCGGGCAGCCCGTCCGGCGCGGCAAGCGGTGCAAAGACGAAGGGCGCCCCTTCGGCGTTGAGCAGCTGGTCATCGTTCCAGCGCGTGACCGGCGTCTGCTCAACCAGCTCGAACGCCAGCGCATCGGGCCACTGGCGCGACACCCGCACCTCCTTGACCCAGCCAATCTCCAGCGCCGCCCGGCGCAGCTCGGCGAGATCCACCGACAGCCAGCGGGTATCGCGCACCAGCGGCGCCAGCTGGCCCCGCAGGTAGTCGGCGTTGGCGTAGTCCCAGTCGCCGCGCACCGAGACGCGCTCGACCGGGGTATCCAGCCACAGCCACAGCGCCCGGCCGCCGGCGCCGAGCATCAGCGCCAGCAGCACAAGGCCAAGCCAGGCGTTACGCTTCTGCATCCTGCCTCACATGCCCGGCGGTTGCCAGAATCTCGAGCACCAGCCGGTCAAAGTCCATGCCCGTGTGGGCCGCGGCCTGGGGCACCAGGCTGTGGTCGGTCATGCCCGGCACGGTGTTGACCTCGATCAGCCAGAAGCGCCCCCGGGCGTCGCGCATGACGTCAACGCGCCCCCAGCCGGCCCCGCCGATCGCCGCAAACGCCTTCTGGCAAAGCCCGGCAAGCTCGGCTTCGCCGGCGTCATCGAGCCCGCAGGGCAGATGATACTGCGTGGTGTCGGACAGGTACTTGGCTTCGTAGTCGTAAAAGCCGCCCGGCACCTCGACCCGGATCGCCGGCAGCGCGCGGTCGCCAAGGATCGATACGGTATATTCGTCGCCCTGGATAAAACGCTCGGCCATGACCCGGGCATCAAAGCGCGCGGCTTCGTGATACGCGGCCTCAAGCTCGGCGACGCTTGCGACGATGCTGATGCCAAGTGTGGAGCCCTCGTGTACCGGCTTGACGATCAGCGGCAGCCCCAGCCGATCGGCCACCGCCTGCCAGTCGGCGGCGCCGTTCAGCATGATGCTTTCCGGCGTGGGCAGGTCGAGCGCCTGCCAGATCTGCTTGGTACGCTCCTTGTCCATGCCCAGCGCCGAGGCCAGCACGCCGCTGCCGGTATAGGGAATGCCCAGTAGCTCGAGCGCACCCTGCAGCGAGCCGTCCTCGCCGCCGCGGCCGTGCAGCGCAATAAACACCGTGGACGGCGCCAGCCGCTCAAGGCCGACAAGGCCGTGGTCGTAGGGGTCGTAGCCCACGGCCTCGACGCCGCTGCGCTTGAGGGCGGCGAGTATCGCCGCCCCGCTTGCAAGCGACACCTCGCGCTCGGCAGAGGTGCCGCCATAGATCACTACCACCGGCGGCGCGGAAGCCGCGGGCGCGCCCGGCGTGGCGGTATCAGACGTCAGGGGTTGATTCACAGTGTCACCTCGTCAAGCAGCAGCTCGGCCCGGGCCAGGCGCTGGGCAATGCCGCCGATGTCCCCGGCCCCTTGGGTTATCAGGATATCGCCGGGGCGCAGCACGTTGGCCAGCAGCCCCGGCAGCTCGCTTTTATGTTCGATAAACAGCGGGTCGACCTCGCCGCGCTGGCGCAGCGAACCCGCCAGCGCTCGGCCGTCGGCTCCGGGGATAACCGCTTCGCCGGCGCTGTAAACGTCCAGCAGCAGCAGCGTGTCCACCCCCGAGAGCACGCGCACGAAGTCGTCGTACAGATCCCGCGTGCGGCTATAGCGGTGCGGCTGATAGAGCATCACCAGCCGCCGTTCGGGCCAGCCGTCGCGCACCGCGCGGATGCCGACCTCCACTTCCCGGGGGTGATGGCCGTAGTCGTCCACCAGCATCACCGGGTCCCCGCCGCCGGGCAGCGGATAGTCGCCGTGCACCTGAAAGCGTCGGCCGACGCCGGCAAAGCCGGCAAGGCCGCGCAGAATCGCCGCGTCGCTGACGCCGGCATCGCTTGCCACCACAATCGCGGCCATGGCGTTTTGCGCGTTGTGTCGCCCGGGCATGGCCAGGCGTATATCCAGCGGCGCGCCTTCCGGGCGCAGCGCGGTAAAGCGCACTTCGCCGGCCTGCTGGACAAAATCCACGATGCGATAGTCGGCGTCGGCGTCAAAGCCGTAGGTGACAAAGTGGCGCTGAAGATGCGGGCTCAGCTCGCGCACCTGGGGGTCGTCCAGGCACAGCACGGCCAGGCCGTAAAACGGCAGGTTGTGCAAAAACTCGAGGAAGGTGCCCTTCAGCTGTTCGAAGTCGTTGCCGTAGGTGGCCATATGGTCGGCGTCGATATTGGTCACAATCGACACCAGCGGCTGCAGATGCAGAAACGAGGCGTCGGACTCGTCCGCTTCGGCCACCAGGTAGTCGCCCTCACCCAGGCGCGCGTTGGTGCCGGCGCTGGTGAGCTTGCCGCCGATGACAAAGGTCGGGTCCAGCCCGCCCTCGGCGAGCAGCGTCGCTGTGAGGCTGGTGGTCGTGGTCTTGCCGTGGGTGCCGGCCACCGCGATACCGTGACGAAAGCGCATCAGTTCGGCGAGCATTTCCGCCCGGCGCACCACCGGCACCCGGTTATCCCGGGCCCAGACGATTTCCGGATTGGCGTCGTCCACGGCGCTGGACACCACCACCACGTCGGCCCCCTCAACGTTTTCTCGGGCGTGGCCCAGGCTCACGCTGACGCCGCATTCGCGCAGGCGCTCCACCACCGGCGTCACCTTGACGTCGCTGCCGCTGACGCAATAGCCCTGGTTGGCCAGCACCTCGGCGATACCGCACATGCCGGCACCGCCGATGCCGATAAAATGCAGGCGCCGGATACGCCGCATACCCGGCCCCCGGGGGCGCTTGCGCGCCTCGGACCCGGCATTGTCTGTCCACTCAGTCACGCACTTTCTCCTTCCGGGCAAGGCGTAGACAGCCTTGCATTAACTGCTCGGTGGCATCCAGATGCGCCGCCTGCCGCGCCCGGGCGGCCATGTCGGCCAGCACCTCAGCGGACAAGAGCTCGGCAAGCGCCTGCGCCAGATTTGTTCGGGTCAGGTCATTCTGAACCATGCAGCGCGCCGCGCCGGCCTCGACCAGCACCTGGGCGTTGTGCCGCTGATGATCGTCGACGGCGTGGGGAAACGGCACGAAAAGCGCCGGCTTCGCCGCCGCGGCGAGCTCGGCCACGGTGAGCGCGCCGGCCCGGCAGACCAGCACATCGGCCCAGTCGTAGGCCGCCGCCATGTCGTCGATGAAGGCGCTGACCCGGGCCTCGACGCCCCGCCGCCGGTAGCCATCGCGCGTGGCCTCGTCGCGGTTTTGCCCGGCCTGGTGCCAAACCTCCGGGCGCGCCGCTTCGTCCAGCTCGGCAAGCGCCTCGGGCAGGCGTTCGTTAAGCGCCACGGCGCCCAGCGAGCCGCCCACGACCAGAAGCCGCAGCCGTCTTGTTTGCATCTCCCGGGCACTGCGCGGCACTTCGCCAAGCGCGGCGATGTCGTCGCGCACCGGGTTACCCACCACTGTGGCCCGCTCGCCAAACGCCTGGGGAAACGCCGCGTAGGTATGCCCGGCAAGGCGCGACAGCACGCGGTTGGTCAACCCGGCGACGGCGTTTTGTTCGTGAATCATCAGCGGCACGCCGCATAGCCTCGCGGCAAGCCCCCCGGGGCCGCTGGCAAAGCCGCCCAGCCCCACCGCCAGCTGGGGGTTAAAGCGGCGCACCACCCGGCGCGCCTGGCAGACCGCCCGGGTCAGGTTGAACGGAGCCTTCAGCCAGCCCGCCAGGCCGTTGCCGCGAAGCCCGCCGATGCGCAGCTGATGCAGCGGGAAGCCCGCCTCGGGCACCAGGCGGTTTTCAATGCCGCGGGGGCTGCCCAGCCACTCCACCGTCACGCCCCGGGCCGCCAGCGCCCGGGCGAGCGACAGCGCAGGAATCACGTGGCCGCCGGTCCCACCGGCCATGATCAAAACACGTTGAGGGGTTGGTTGCGACACGCGCGGCTCCCTGATAATGGCAGGCCCGCAAAAGGCGGGCCGGACGGTCCCTGTTAAAGGCGTGGCTGCCGGCGCTCGCGGGCCGGCGTCGGTGTACGTCGAGGCGAGTGCCGGGTTTCGTGATCGGCACGCAGCAGAAGGCCGATCATCACCCCGGTCACCAGCAGGCTCGAGCCGCCGTAGCTGATCAGCGGCAGCGTCAGCCCCTTGGTTGGCAGCAGCCCCGAGCTCACCGCCATGTTGATAAACGCCTGGGCGGCAATAATGAAGCCGATGCCGTAGCTCATGTAGGCGGCGAACAGGTGACCGGCAAGCTCCGCCCGCCGGCCGACCAGCATGGCGCGCACGATGAGCAGCGTAAACAGCAGCACCACGATCACCGCCCCCAGCATGCCCAGCTCTTCGGCGATCACCGCAAAGATAAAGTCGGTATGCGCCTCGGGCAAAAAGTGCAGCTTCTGGATGCTATTGCCCAGGCCAGTGCCGGTAACGTGGCCGCGGCCGAAGGCAATCAGCGCCTGGGTGAGCTGGTAGCCGGTGGCAAACTGATCGGCCCAGGGGTCAAGAAAGCTCGTCCACCGCGCCAGCCGGTAAGGCTCCATCGCTACCATCAGCGTGGCGCCGGCGGTGAGCAGCCCTCCGGCCCCCACCAGCAGCACCAGCGAGGCGCCGGCCATCATCAGCATGCCCACCACGCAGACCGTATAAACCACCATGCCGCCAAAGTCCGGCGCGGCGAACAAAAGCCCCGCCGGCAGCGCCAGCACCGCCAGCGGGCGTAACAGGGTGAACATCCGCGTGCGCAGGGGCTCGGCAAAGCGCGCCATGAACGCCGCCATGTAGAACACCAGGCCGACCTTACCCACCTCGGACACCTGCAGGCTGGGCAGAGGCCCGGGCAGCGCAATCCAGCGCTTGCTGCCGTTGATGTCCTGGCCCACCAGCAGCACCAGCGCCAGCAATACCAGGCTCAGAGCGAGGATCATGCCGGCATTCTGGCGCCATAGCTCCAGGGGCAGGCTGACCATGAGCGCTGCCGCCAGTATCGCTGCGAGCAAAAACACGCCGTGGCGAAGCGCATAGCGGTAGCTGTCGTCAACAAGCTCGACCGAGGCCGAGCTGACCATCACCCAGCCCAGACCGGCCAGCAATAGCGTCACCAGCAGCAGCCAGACGTCGCACGGCATCTGCCGGGTATCGAGCGCTTCGCGCAGGCGCTTGACGCGGTGTTTCATGGCGCGCTTACTCCGTATCCGGCGTCCTGTTTGAGCTGCTCGGCCAGCCGGCAAAAGGCGTCGCCGCGCGCCCGATAGTCGGTAAACTGGTCAAGGCTTGCGCAGGCCGGCGAAAGCAACACGCAGTCGCCGGGGGCGGCCAGCGCCGCGGCGGCGCGGGTGGCGTCCGCCAGGTCGGCAAAGCGCCTGACCGGCACCCGGTCGCCGAGCGCCTCGGCCAGGCGGCCGGCGTCGGCGCCGTAAAGCATCACGCCGCGCGCATAGGCGGCCAGCGGCTCAGTCAGCGGGGTAAAATCGGCGCCCTTGCCCTCGCCCCCGGCGAGCAGCACAAGCCTGCCGTCAAGGGTGGGCCCCAGGCCGTTCACCGCGGCCAGGGTCGCCCCTACGTTGGTGCCCTTGGAATCGTTCACCCAGAGCACGCCGTTCACCGAAGCCACGGTTTCGCTGCGGTGGGCAAGGCCGGCAAAGCGGCGCAGCACCGCCGTCATGGCCGCCGGGGCCAGCCCCAGTATCTGGCCCATAGCCAGCGCCGCCAGGGCGTTTTGCTGATTGTGCCGCCCGGCAAGACCCATCTCGTCGGCGGCAAGCCAAGGGTCTGCCCCTTGAACCAGCCAGGTGCGGCCCCCGCGCCGGGCAAGGCCCCAGTTCGTTCCTTCCGGCGGCGTAACGCCGAAGCGCACGACCTGGCGATCGGCCAGCGCGTACGGCGCCGCCGGCCAGGTATCGGCGTCGTCGCCGTTGACTACGGCGCGGCGGACGCCGGCAAAAATGCGCTGCTTGGCGGCGCGGTAGGCCGCCATATCGCCGTGGCGGTCGAGGTGGTCTTCGCTTAGGTTGAGAAACGCCGCGCACTCGGCGTTGAGCCGCGGCGTGGTCTCCAGCTGAAAGCTGGAAAGCTCCAGCACGTAAAGCTCGGCCTCGGGGCTTGCGGCCAGCAGGTCCAGCGCCGGCGTGCCCAGGTTGCCGCCCACGGCCACCCGCACGCCGGCCTCGGCGGCCATCTCGCCAAGCAGGGTCACCACCGTGGACTTGGCGTTGGAGCCGGTCACCGCCGCCACTCGCCCGCGCGCGGCGCGGCAGAAAAGCGCTATTTCCCCGATCAGCCGCGGCTTGCCGGTGGCCGGATTGTGCGCTTCAACCAGGCCGGCAAACGCCGGGGCATGCGGGTCAACGCCGGGGCTCAGCACCACTTCCTCGGCCGCGCTCATGTCCAGCGTTTCAAGCGGGCCGCAGTGTACGGCAACGCCCGGGTGCGCCTGGCGAAACGCCTCCAGCCCCGGCGGCGCCCAGCGGGTATCGGCGACCATGAAGGGCGCCCCCAAGCGGGCCAGATGGCGGCAGATCGCGCGGCCGGAAAGCCCCAACCCGACGACCAGCGTTGTGCCGCGCGGAACAGCTGTCATGCATCCCCTCCGTCAGCGGACCTTGAGCGTGGCAAGCCCCAGCAGCACCAGTACTACGGTGATGATCCAGAAGCGCACGATAACGCGCGGCTCCGGCCAGCCCTTGAGCTCGTAATGATGATGAAGCGGCGCCATGCGGAAGATGCGCCGCCCGGTGAGCTTGTAAAAGCCCACCTGGAGGATCACCGAGAGCGTCTCGACGACGAAGATGCCGCCCATGATAAAGAGCACAAACTCCTGGCGTATGACCACCGCCACCGCGCCGAGCGCCGCCCCCAGCGCCAGTGAGCCGACGTCGCCCATGAACACTTGGGCGGGGTAGGTGTTGAACCACAGAAACCCGAGCCCCGCCCCGGCGATGGTGGCGCAAAACACCGCCAGCTCCCCGGTGCCGGCAATAAAGGGCATGTGCAGATAGTCGGCAAATACCGCGTTGCCGCTGGCGTAGGCGAATATCGCCAGGCCCATGGCCACCAGCACGGTAGGCATGATGGCAAGCCCGTCGAGCCCATCGGTCAGGTTAACGGCGTTGGAGCTGCCGACGATGACAAAGTAGCTGAGCACGATAAAAAAGGCGCCCAGGGGCAGCATCACGCCCTTGACCATGGGCAGCAGCAGGCTGATTTCCACCGCGCTTGCCGCGGTGAAATAGAGAATGCAGGCCGCCCCCAGCCCGATCACCGACTGCCAGAAATACTTCCACCTGGCCGGCAGGCCCCGAGGGTTCTTCTCTACCACCTTGCGGTAGTCGTCGATCCAGCCGATGGTGCCAAAGCCCAGGGTGACGCCCAGCACCACCCACACGTAGTGGTTGGTCAGGTCACCCCAGACCAGGGTGCTGATGGCAATTGCTATCAGCATCATCACCCCGCCCATGGTCGGCGTTCCCGCCTTGGACAGGTGCGACTGCGGGCCGTCGTCGCGCACGGCCTGGCCGATCTGGCCCTCTACCAGCCGGCGAATAACCCAGGGGCCCAGCCACAGGCACAGCAGCAAGGCGGTGAGCGCCCCCAGAATGACGCGCAGCGTCAGATAGTTGAAAACCTGAAAGGCGCTTTGATACTGCGCCAGAAAATTCGCCAGATGAAGTAACATGAACGGCGCTTACCTTAGTGTTGGTTCATGCGCAGGGCGGCAACCAGCCGCTCCATGCCTGCGCTCCGAGAGCCCTTGACCAGCAGGCTCGCCCCGTTGGGCAGCGCGCGCCGGAGATGATCTTCCAGCGCGGCGTAATTATCAAAATGCCGGCTGCCGCCATGCCGACTATCTCCGCCGGCGGCGTCGGCAAACGCCGTACTCGCAGGCCTTGCCGCCCCGCCCAGGGTATAAAGGGCCTCAATGCCCAGCTCGGCGGCGTGACAGCCGATTTCGGCGTGCAGCGCGTCGGACGCCTCGCCAAGCTCGCCCATAGCGCCAAGCGCGCACCAGCGCGGCCCGGGGAAGCGCGCCAGGGTATCAAGCGCTGCCTTTACCGCGCCGGGGTTGGCATTGTACGAATCGTCCAGCAGCGCGGTATCGCGCACGCCGGGCAGCACGCTGAGCCTTCCCTCAAGCGCCTGCGCCCGGCACAGCCCGTCCACCACTGCAGAGGCACTGACGCCCAGCGCCAGGGCGGCCGCCGCCGCTGCCAAAGCGTTGCTGACGTTGTGCTGCCCGCAAAGCCTGAGGCGAACCTCGCCGACGGCGCTGCCGCCAACGGCGAGCGTGAAAGCATAACGCCCCTGGGCATCCCAGGAAAGCGCCCGGGCCTGGACGTCGGCCTGGGGATGCAGGCCAAAGCTCGACACCGCCGCCGGCGCGGCGCAGCACGCCCAAAACGCATAGTAGGGATCGTCGCGATTGAGCACCGCCACGCCGTCCGGCGGCAAGCCCTGGAAAATCTCGCTTTTGGCCTGGGCAATCTGCCCCATGCCGCCAAACTCGCCCACGTGGGCCCCGGTGACGTTGGTCACCACGGCAACCGCGGGCATCGCCAGCCGGGTCGTCCAGGCAATTTCACCCAGGTGATTGGCCCCAAGCTCCACCACCGCCGCGCGGTGCTCGGCCTCGAGCCCCAAAAGCGTCAGCGGCGCGCCAATGTCGTTGTTCAGGTTGCCCCGGGTGGCGTGCACCGGCCCCAGCGGCGCCAGCAGCTCGGTCAAAAGCTCCTTGACCGTGGTCTTGCCGCTGTTGCCGGTGACGCCCACCAGCGGGCAGCCAAAGCCGCGCCGCCACGCCCGGGCCAAAAGCCCCAACGCCAGGCGGGTATCGGCGCAGACGATCTGGGGCAGCGCGTCGTCAACGGGACGTTCGACCAGGGCAGCGGCGGCGCCCTGCTCCCGCGCCTCGGCCACAAAGTCGTGACCGTCGAAGCGCTCCCCGGCAAGCGCGACGAACAGAGTCCCCGGCGCCGGGGCGCGGGTATCGGTCACCACGCGGCCAAGGGGCAGGTCCGCTGCCGCCCCGGCAAGCTCGCCGCCCACGGCCCGGGCCACGCGGCCTGCGGTCAGCAGCGTCATGACTGGCTCCGGGCGGCAAGCGCGCGCTCGACTTCGTCGCCGTCCAGGTAGGCATGGCGCACGCCGTCGATTTCCTGGTAGGCCTCGTGCCCCTTGCCGGCTATCAGCACCACGTCATCGGCATCGGCCCGGGCGATCACTTCGGCGATGGCCCGGCGGCGCTCGCCGATATCCAGCACCGCGGACGAATCCTCGAACCCGGCCACGATGCCCTGGCGGATGACCGCCGGAGACTCGCTGCGCGGGTTGTCGTCGGTGACCACGCAGCGGTCCGCCCCCGCCTCGGCCGCCCTAGCCATGGGCGCGCGCTTGCCGCGATCGCGGTCGCCGCCGCAGCCGAACACGCACCACAGCTGCCCGGCGCTGCCCAGGTGGGCGCGCAGCGCCGTCAGCGCGCTCTCAAGCGCCCCCGGCGTATGCGCATAGTCGACCACCACGCTGGGCGCCCCGGCGGTGCGGTAAAGCGCCATGCGCCCGGGCACCGGCTGCAGGCGGGCGGCCGCTTCGACCAGCGCGTCCAGCGGCTTGCCCAGCCCGTAAAGCACGGCCATGGCCAGCAGGACGTTATCCAGGTTGAAGCGCCCCATCAGGCCAAGCGAGAGCACCTTTTCCTCGTCGGGGGTGGCAATCAGCGCCTGCTGCCCGGCGGCGTGGAGCGAGCACTCGAGCACCCGCAGCGTTACCGCCTCGTCCCGGCCGGTGGCCAGCACGCGCACGCCCTCGCCGCAGCCGGCAAGCATCAGCCGCGTCAGGGCGTCGTCGGCGTTGACCACCGCAAGCGCAAGCTCAGGGCGGCGAAACAGCCTGGCCTTGGTCGCGGCGTAGGCGGCCATGCTGCCGTGATAGTCCAGATGGTCTCGGCTCAGGTTAGTGAACACCCCGGCCTTGACGCTGAGGCCGTCGAGGCGCTCTTGATCCAGGGCGTGGGACGACGCCTCCAGCGCGACGCGCTTGACCCCTTGCCGAGCCATGTTGCCAAGTGCGGCCTGTAGCTCGAGCGTCCCCGGCGTGGTCAGCCCGGTATCGGCAAGGGCGCCGATGCGCCCGGCACCCAGGGTGCCGACCACCCCGGCCGGGGTACCCAGCGCTTCGCTCAGCGCGGCCACGTAGTGCGTCACCGAGCTCTTGCCGTTGGTGCCGGTGACGGCGATGACTTCGAGCGTGTCGGGTACGGCATAAAGCTTGCGACCCAGCTCGCCCAGGCGCGATGCCAGATGCGGCAGCGTCAATACGCGCCCGTTAAGCGCCGCCTCTGCGTCGTCGGTGTGGCTGAGCACCAGCGCCGCGCCGGCCTCCAGGGCCCGGTCGACAAAATCCCGGCCGTCGGCCGAGCTGCCGGGCACGGCGACGAACACCTCGCCCGCCGCCACCCGGCGCGAATCGGTGCGCAGCTGCACCGGCTCGGGAAGATGCTGCGCCACGCCTGAGATATCGCTGACGGGCCAGACTTTCTTGAGTGCCTCAATCAGATCGCTTGCGCTAAGCGTCATGCTGTCTCCTTAATCGGTGGCGGCTCGTCCTCATGACGACGACTCATCGGCATCGGGCGGCACGTCCAGCAGCCGCAGCGCGTTGCCGGCAACGTCGGAAAACACCGGCGCGGCCACGGCGCCGCCGTAAAACTCCCCGGCCTTGGGGTGATCAATCATTATCGCGGTGACGATGCGCGGCTCGGAGGCCGGGGCGATGCCCACAAAGACGCTGCGATAGGCGTCCTCGTCGTAGCCGCTCTGGCCGGTCTTGCGCACGGTGCCGGTCTTGCCCGCCACCCGGTAGCCTTCGACCCGGGCGCGGCGGCCGCCGGTACCCGGCGCGACCACCGCTTCCAGCATCTCCATCAGCTCATCCGCGACCGCCGGTTCGATGACCGGCTCGCCGGGCGGCGCTTCGTCGAGCTTCAGCAGCGACGGCGGCATACGCTGGCCGTGATTGGCAATGGCGGTAAAGGCGCTTGCCAGCTGCACGGCCGAGACCGAAAGCCCGTAGCCGTAGGCCAGCGAAGCGCGCTCGCTGCGCGAGAAGTTCACGGTGTCGGGCAGGTTGCCGCCGGCCTCGCCGGGGAAGCCGGTGCTCGGGCTGTGGGAAAAGCCCAGCTGGTTATAGCGCTCCCAGATGGCTGTGTCGTCAAGCTCAAGCGCCAGGCGCGACATGCCGATGTTCGACGACTTGACCAGCACGTTGGTCAGGCTAAGCTCGCCGTAGTTGCGAAAGTCGCGAATGGTATAGCCGTCGATACGCATCCAGCCGGGCGCGGTATCCATCACCGTGTCGGGGGTGAAGCCCGTCTGCTCGAGCACCGTCGACATCGCCAGCGGCTTGACCACCGAGCCGGGTTCGAAGACGTCCACCAGCGCCTGGTTGCGCAGCCCGCCGGGGTCGAGCCCGGCGCGGTTGTTGGGGTTGTAGGAGGGCAGGTTGACCATGGCCAGCACTTCGCCGGTGCGCGAATCGAGCATCACCAGCGAGCCGCCGGTGGCGTCGTTGTCTTCCACCGCGGCGCGCAGCTCGCGGTAGGCCATGTACTGCAGGCGCTGGTCGATGGCGAGCGTCAGGTCACCGCCGGGCTGGGCTTCGCGCACCACGCCGAGCTCGCGCACCAGGCGCCCGCGACGGTCCTGGATAATACGCCGCTGGCCGGGGCGGCCCGAGAGGTACGGCTGGTAGGCAAGCTCGAGCCCCTCCTGCCCGGCATCGTCCACGTCGGTCACGCCGATCAGCTGGGCGGCGACTTCGCCCGCGGGATAGTAGCGCTTGTATTCCTGCTGGGAATAGACCCCGGCCACGCGCAGGTCGAGGACTTCCTGGGCCGCCCGGGGCGTCATCTGACGGCGCAGGTACATGAATTCGTGCTCGCCGTAGCGGGCAATCCGGGCGTCGAGATCAAACAGGCTCATGCCCAGCGCCTGGGCGAGCATCACCCGCCTGACCGGGTCTTCGGGCAGCTCCTGGGGGTTGGCCCAGAGCGTAACCACCGGCGTCGAGATGGCAAGCGGCTCCCCGTAGCGGTCGGTGACCATGCCCCGGTGGGCCGGAATGGCCTCGTGGCGCAGGGTGCGGGCGTCGCCCTGGCTTTGCAAAAACGGCCGGTCAATCACCTGCAGCAGGGTGATCCGCCCGATCAGCACCGCCGCCACCGCGGCGATCCCCAGCAGGACAAAGCCAAAGCGCCACCGGGCGAGCGGCGGCGCTACCGACGCCGAAGCGGGCCGACCGCGCGAATGCCTGGCGCTCACGGGGCAATGACCTCGACATCGTGGACATCGGGGATGCGCATATCCAGTCGCTCCGTGGCAATTTTTTCGATGCGGGCAGGCGTTGACCAGGCGCCGTCTTCCAGGAGCAGCCGGCCCCATTCGGTATTCAGCTGATTTTTTTCCTGCTCCAGGGTCTGCAGCTTGGCGTACTGGGCGCGGGTCTCATGGGTCATGCCCACAACGGCCAGGCCGCTGAGCAGGCACGCCGCCATTAGCCCGGCCACCAGCAGCGTCCCCGGGCGCAGGCAGGCGCGCAGCGAAAACGGCCGCTCGGCGCGCTTCAGCCACTGGCTCGGCCCTTTCCGGCGCCGGACGTGCGGCGGCCTCGGCGTGACCTGCCTGGCCATCATGCCTCTCGCTTGCGCGCGGCACGCATCACCGCGCTGCGCGCTCGCGGGTTGCCGGCCACTTCGTCGGCACCGGCGCGCTGCGCCTTGCCCAGCGACTCGAGGCGGCGGTTGAGCTGGTCGTCGCGCAGCGGCATGCCCCGGGGCACGTGGGTGTCGCCGCGCACGTGGTGGCGGATGAAGCGTTTGACCCGGCGATCTTCCAGCGAGTGAAAGCTGATCACCACCAGGTGGCCTCCCGGCGCCAGCGCCTCGAGGGCGGCGTCCAGAGCGGCGTCGAGCTGATCGAGCTCGCCGTTGAGGTAAATCCGCAGCCCCTGAAAAGCCTTGGTCGCCGGGTGCCGGCCTTTTTCCCAGGCCGGATGGGCGGTTTTCAGCACCTCGGCCAGGTCCACCGTGCGGGTAAACGGCGCCTCCTTGCGCCGGGTGACGACGGCACGCGCCAGGCGTTTGGCAAAGCGCTCTTCGCCGTAGGCCTTGAAGACGTGGGCAATATCCGCCTCCTTTGCCCGGGCGAGAAACTCGGCCGCGCTTTCGCCCCGGGTGGGATCCATGCGCATGTCCAGCGGGCCGTCGCGCATGAAGCTAAAGCCGCGCTCGGGGTCGTCCAGCTGGGGCGACGAGACGCCGATGTCCAGCAGCACGCCGGAGAGCTTGCCGTCAACGCCCTGCTCCCGGGCAAAATCGCCGAGCTCGGCAAACGCCTGGCGGGTGATGTGAAAGCGCGCGTCGTCGATCTCGCCGGCGGCTTCGATGGCCTGGGGGTCGCGGTCCATGGCCAGCAGGCGCCCGGCCGGGCCGAGGCGCTGAAGAATGGCGCGGGAGTGTCCGCCGCGGCCAAAGGTGCCGTCCAGATACACGCCGTCTGCCTTATGCACCAGAGTCTCCACGGCGCCGTCCAGCAAAACGCTTGCATGGCGAAAAGCCTCGGCTTCCGGGGCCGCATCGGGTAAGGACTTGTGACGCTCGCGCATAGAACTGTCAACCGGGTTAGCGGGCAAGGACGCGCTGGCGCCCTGCGCTTGATGGGGGGAGTCGGCCGATAAGCCGGGTTCTGTCGTGGACAGCCATTCCTCTAGGCGCTGCGTCGCCGCAGCGCTCAAGCAACCTACCCGAACCCAGCGCGGGCCACGCCGTCGGGTTCCTATTTGGTTTTGCTCCGAGTGGGGTTTACCGTGCCACGCGCTGTTACCAGCCGTGCGGTGCGCTCTTACCGCACCCTTTCACCCTTACCGGCCTCGCAAGGCCCGGCGGTCTACTCTCTGTTGCACTTTCCGTCGGCTCGCGCCGCCCAGGCGTTACCTGGCACTCTGCCCTGTGGAGCCCGGACTTTCCTCCCCCGCGCAAGCGCGGCAGCGGCTGCCTGGCCAACTCCGCGGGCAAGCATACCAGCGCGCCCGCCCGGCCTCAATCGCCATCTGGCGTTATCCGCCGCCGGCGCGCTCAGGCCTCCTTGAGCGCCTGCAAGCGCGCATACCAGTCCTTCTTGCGCCCGCCCAGCAGACGCGCCGCCAGCGCCGCACCCTGCTTGACGCCCACGCCTTCCGCCAGAAGCGCCGCCAGCAGCGCCCCGGCCGACACTTCCCGGCACTCGTTATCGGTGGCGGGGGCGGCGCCCTCTACCATGATGACAAACTCGCCCCGGGCCTGGTTGGCGTCGCGTTGCAGCCGCTCGCCAAGCTCCGCCGGCGTGCCGGACAAAAACGTCTCGAACGTCTTGGTCAGCTCCCGGGCCAGCACCGTGCGGCGCTCGGGCATCACCTCTCCCAGGGTGTCGAGGGTGTGCCCGATACGGTGCGGCGACTCGTAGAACACCAGCGTCTCGTCGCGCTCGCGAAGCGCCTCGAGCGCCTGCTTGCGGGCGCCGGGCTTGGCCGGCAAAAAGCCGCCGAAGCGAAAGCGGTCCGTGGGTAGCCCAGCAGCGCTCAGCGCGGTAATCAGCGCCGCCGGGCCGGGTATCGGCACCACCGGATAGTCCAGCGCGCGCAGCTCGCGCACCAGCAAAAAGCCGGGATCGCTGATCAGCGGCGTGCCCGCATCGCTGATCAGGGCAATATCCTCGCCGGCGGCCAGGTACTGCGTCAGCTGTGCCACCCGCGCGGCCTCGTTATGCTCGTGCAGGGACAGCATCGGCACGCTGATGCCCAGATGCCCGAGCAGGCGGCTGCTGTGGCGGGTGTCCTCGGCGGCCACCCGGGCGACCTGGCCAAGCACCTGCGTTGCCCGCGCGCTCAGGTCGTCCAAGTTCCCAATGGGTGTAGCTACCACGTACAATATGCCCGTACGCCTCTGTGTCATCGTGACTCCCGGTTCATTATGGCTGACGTATTAGCTGGTTTACCGGCTCGCTCTGGCGATACGCGGCGCGCCATTGTAGCCTTGGGCCTGATATCTCGGGCATCGCATCACGATGACTCTCCGCCGTATCAGCGAGCCAATGCCGCAAGCGACGCATCCGCGCCAATACCAACGAAGGAAGGATACATGAAACCGATATCTCGTGGCCTGCTGGCCACTGCGCTCACGGCATTGCTGCTGGCAGGCTGCGCCACCCAGCAACCGTCCTCCCCGAGCGTGGTAGACCGCGCCTCCGACCGCGACGTCGGCCAGCTGATGGGCGAGGCCGAAAGCCAGTCCCCGGCAGAGGCTGCCCGCACCCGCCTGGAAGCGGCGCACATCGTGGCGCGCCAGGGCAACCGCCAGCGCGCCTACGAGATTACCGACAATCTCGACGAAAGCGCGCTTGCCGAGGACGACCGCGTGCGCTGGGCGATGCTTCACTCGGAGCTCGGCCGGGCGCTTGAGCAGCCCCGCGCCGTTAGCCGGGCGGCCCGGGTGCTGGACGACGAGCTGGCCATGTCGTCGGATCAGCAAAAGACCCTGATCGAGCGGCGCCGCTGGGCGCGCGAGGCGCTTGACCAGCCGGATCTTGAAAGCCTTGCCATCCCCGGGCTCGCCGGCCGCCGGGTCGAGCGCATCGCCGTCTTCCTCCCGGAATCCGGCCCCCTGAGCAGCGTGGCCGACACCCTGAAAGACGCCATCCAGACCCATCAGGACGTCTCCGGAGACAGCACCAGCCTGCGCTTTTTTGACACCTCAGAGGCGTCTCTAAGCGAGCTTTACGACCGCGCCCAGGCCATGGACGCCCAAATCGTCATCGGCCCTCTGTCCAAGGATCGCGTCACTCGGCTCGAGCAGCGCGGAAGCGTGCCGCTGCCCACGCTTGCCCTCAACTACGGCGAGAGCGAACATAACCAGGCCAAGCAGCTGTTTCAGTACGGCCTCTCTGCCGAAGACGAGGCACGCCAGGTAGCCAAACGCGCAAGCGAAGAGGGCCACCGGCAGATGTCGCTGATGGTGCCGGACAACAGCTGGGGCCAGCGCGTCGGCGAGGCCTTCCTTGACGCCTGGCAGAATGAGGGCGGAAGCGTCGCCAACGCCATTCGCTATAACCCCGAGGGCAACGCCAACAACGCGGTGAAAAAGGCGCTCAGCGTCAGCGGCGAACGCGCGCGCCTGGACAGCATCGACGGGCTTTTCCTGCTCGCGGTGCCCGAATACGCCCGCCAGGTGCCGTCGCTGCTGGACTACTACTACGCCTCCGAGCTGCCGACGTATGCCACCTCGCACCTGCACGAAGGCATTGACCAGCCGCGCCAGGACAAGAACCTCGACGGTATCAACTTCGTCGATATCCCCTGGCAGATTCCCGACGCCGCCGTCGGCGGTGAAGAGGCCCTGCCCTTCTACGACAGCTACCGGGCGCTGAGCGACGACGCCGACGCCTCCATGTTCCGGCTGCTGGCCATGGGCGTGGATGCCTACGAAGCCGGCATCCGGCTGGCCGACATCAATGCCCTGCAGAACTTCCAGGGCGCTACCGGGCAGCTTTACCTGACCGCCGACGGGCGCATTTACCGCAGGCTGCCCTGGGCGCAGTTCAAAAACGGCGTGCCCAGCGCCATTCTGTCGTCCGGCCTGTCGGGCGGTGAATAACCGTCCGCAAACGGCGCGGGCGCGCGGTAGCGCCGTCGAAGGCCTGGCCGCCCGCTGGCTCGAACAGCGGGGGCTTTCGCTTGTGGGGCGCAACCAGCATGCCAAAGGCGGCGAGCTGGATCTGGTCATGCGGGACGGCGACACCCTGGTATTTGTCGAGGTAAAACACCGGGAAACCACGCGTTACGGCCATCCGCTGGAAACCGTTACCGCACAGAAACAGCGCCGCCTGATCAAGGCGGCGCGCACGTATCTGGCCCGGGAGCCGCACCCAGGCCCCTGCCGTTTTGATATTCTTGCCGTCCTCGGGACGCCTCCGGCGCTGACTTTTGAATGGGTTCAGGCCGCCTTTGACGCCTTTTGATCCACACCGTTTTCGGCAAAAACGGTCTTCGCAAACAGGACGCCCAATGGATTTTCAGACCCGCATACTCGATCACTTCAACTCAAGTATCGACACCAAGACCTACTCAAGCGAAGTGCTGCCGCCTTTCATCGAGGTCGCAAGCCAGATGATGGTGCAAAGCCTGGTCAACGAGGGCAAGATCGTTGCCTGCGGCAACGGCGGCAGCGCCGGCGACAGCCAGCACTTTTCCTCGGAGCTTTTGAATCGCTTCGAGCGCGAACGCCCGAGCCTGCCGGCGCTGGCCCTGACCACGGACTCGTCAACGCTTACCTCCATTGCCAACGACTATAGCTACAACGAGGTGTTCTCCAAGCAGATTCGCGCGCTGGGCCAGCCCGGCGACATTCTGCTGGCGATTTCCACCAGCGGCAACTCGGCCAATATCGTCCAGGCCATTCAGGCCGCCCACGACCGGGAGATGACCGTGGTGGCGCTCACCGGCCGCGACGGCGGTGACATGGCGGCGCTGCTGAGCCAGGACGACTGCGAAATCCGCGTGCCGGCCACCTCCACCGCGCGCATCCAGGAAGTCCACCTGCTGGCCATTCACTGCCTTTGCGATCTGATCGATGAACAGCTGTTCGGCGGCGCCTGAGCCGCCTTCGGCCGCGCCCGGCTATCGCTCTGCCGCGCAGCGCGGTATTCTCGCTGGGCGAGCGCTTTTCCCCTTGAAACTCTTCTGACTACCGGGAGCCAACACCCATGTTAAACGCCTTTGCCGCCACGCTGCGCTCATTCGCCACGCCGCGCGCCTGCGCCGCGGCACTGCTCACCGGCGGCCTGCTGCTGCTTGGCGGGTGCGCCACCAGCTCAGCCACCAACCAGTCCCAGTACGGCCAGCGCGCAGGCGACGTCAAGGCCGTGGATGCCACCATCGAAGATCAGGTGGAAAAGTCGCTGGACCAGGCTGACGCCCGGCTCGGCGATGCCCGCATTCGCGCCCACAGCTACAACGGCCGGGTGCTGCTGGTCGGCCAGGTGCCAAGCGAAGAGCTGCAGAAAAAGGCCGCCCAGGTGGCCGAGCAGCTGCGAGGCGTGGAGACCGTGCACAACGAGCTCACCGTCGCCGCCCGCCTGCCCGCCAGCCAGCGGCTTACCGATACCTGGCTGACCACCAACGTGGTGAGCCAGCTTGCCACCAACGATCATATCGACTCGTCAAAGCTCAAGGTCACCACGGAAAACGCCAGCGTCTACCTGATGGGCATCGTCTCGCGCCAGGAAGCCGAGCGCATTGTCGCCGCGGTATCCGGGGTGTCCGGCGTGCAGCGTATCGTGAAGGTCTTTGAGTATCTGGATGGAAGTACCGCAGCCAACTAGGCCGGCCTCACGCCACGCAAAAAAAACGCCTCGGCTGCTGCCGAGGCGTTTTGCGTTTCGCCGGGTCTATTTTCGCCGGACCTGTTTTTCGCTGGACCTAGGGGGCGTTAACAATTAGGCCAGCCATATGGCGGCTGACACGAGGCAGAGGAGTGACTGGTAGTTTCTTGCCAGTCGCTCATAGCGTGTAGATAACCGCCGGAACTTCTTGATTTTCTGAAAGAACCTCTCCACCAGATTGCGATCTTGGTAACAGTGCCAGTCTACTTCAATGCGCGCCAAACGATTCTTTTTCGGAGGAATCACCGGCTCGGCACCTGCGGCCTGAATCATGTCCCGCAGAGCAGTGGAGTCATACCCCTTGTCGCCCAGCACCGCTTGCGGGGAAAAACCTTCCAGTAGAGCGGGAGCAGCACCATACTCCGACGCCTGGCCCGGTGTGAGAACCAATCGTACTGGGTTACCTAACGCATCGACTGCGGCATGAATTTTGGTGCTCAATCCGCCTCGAGATTTGCCCATGGCTTCGACGTCTTGCGTGTTTTTTTTGACGCTCCATGCTGGTGCACCCTGACGATGCTACCGTCGATCATCAGCTGCTCTAGATCGGGATCGTCGGCTACTGTGTCAAAAATACGCTGCCAAACGCCCTTTCGTGACCAACGGTTATACCGCATGTAGACGGTGTGCCAGCGCCCAAAAGATTCGGGAAGATCACGCCACGGGGCGCCGGTCCGAGCGATCCAGAGCACGGCTTCCACGAACAGGCGATTGTCCTTGGCAGTTACCCCACAGTCTGAGGCTTTGCCGGGGAGCAGGTGCTCGATTCGCTCCCACTGATCATCGCGTAACTTCAACCGACTCATGGCCCACCAAAATCTATGAATACTAAATCAGTTTAAACGAAACTAATGATTGTTAACACACCCTAGTGTTTCACCAGCGCTATTTAACCACGCGCAGCGAGGGCCGCTTTTTGGCAGCCTCGCCGCTTTTGCTGCCGTTGCCGGCGCGGTCGGACGACTTGTCTTCGTCCTTTTCGCCTTTCTGCGCGTCGTCGCCGCTATCGGTAACCGACGTCAGCGCCGGCGCCTTGGCGTCGCCCTTGGGGGCGTCCTGGCCCGGCTCGTCGGCGGCCTCTTCGTCCAGCGCCGCGAGGTCAGGCTCATGGCCAAACACCATGCCGGCCGCGTTCTCCCGGGCATACACCGCAATCAGCGCCTCCATGGGGATCATGATCTGCATCGGCTCGCCGGAAAAACGCGCGCTAAAGCCGATGGCCTGATTTTCCATGAAGAAGTCACGCACCGCCGTAGGCGAGGCGTTGAGCACGATCTGGCCGTTTTGCACCAGCTGTTCGGGCACTTCCACACCCGGGCGGGTTGCATCCACCACCAGGTAGGGTGTCAGCTCGTTGTCCAGCAGCCATTCATACAGGGCTCTGGCAAGATAGGGGCGGCTGGAACGCGTCATTGTCGCTCTCCTTTCGCGGCATTAGGGGCACATTGCCGGGTTGACGGGGCCGGTGTGCATTCAGGCACGTATTTCTTTTTCACGCTCGTTGAGCGAGGCCTTGAAGGCATCGCGCTCGAACACGCGCGACATGTAGTCCATCAGCGGCTGTACCTGCTTTTCCGGCAGTTCGATATTAAGCTCGGGCAGGCGCCACAGGATCGGGGCCAGGCAGCAGTCCACCAGGGTGAACTCGTCGCTCATGAAAAACGGCATGTCCTCGAAGATGGGCGATATGCCCACCAGGCTTTCGCGCAGCTCCTTGCGCGCCTTGTCCGCTTCCTTCTTGCTGCCGGTACGAATGCGCTCGACCATCGGGCACCACTCGCGCTCGATGCGGTGCATCCACAGCCGGCTTTGCGCCCGCGCCACCGGGTAAACCGGCAGCAGCGGCGGGTGCGGGAAGCGTTCGTCCAGATACTCCATCATCACCTTGGATTCGTAGAGCACCAGGTCGCGGTCCAGAAGCGTCGGCACGCTGTTATAAGGATTGAGCTCGGCAAGCTCCTCCGGTGCCTGCTCGCCGCTTACGTCGACGATATCCACCGCCACGCCCTTCTCGGCCAGCACGATACGTACCCGATGACTGAAATGGTCATCTGTACCGGAATAAAAAATCATCGACGACCGTTTGGCCACAACACCCATGTAGCAATCCTCGCTTCAAGTCAATAGGTCATACTACCATGCCGCGGCGTCTCTGGGGAAAACGCCCGGCAAGCCGGCTCCTGAGACACAAAGGGCACACGACGGTGTCGTGCGCCCTGGTTCACGGGGCTAGCATGGCTTAGTGAATATCACGCCAGTATTCCCGCTTGAGGAAGTAGCAGATAATCCCCAGGATAAAAATGAACAGCAGCACCTTGGGCGCGAGCGCCTGGGCCTTGAGCTTGGACGGCTCACCCACGTAGGCCAGGAAGTTGGTCAGATCATAGACCGCGTCCTCGAACTCGTCCGGCTCCATCTCGCCCGGCTGAGTCACCCTCAGCACGTCGCACGACTGGTACTTGCCGGTGAGCGGATCCGGCGACTGCCCTTCAACGGGTTCGTCCGTGGCCGCACAAATTCTCTCCTGCACCCCCTGCAAGGGCTCCAGCACGTTGGGCATGGCGACCAGCTCGAACACCGCGTTGTTCACTCCGGTCGACTGGCTATCGTCCCGATAGAAGCTCAGCAGGTAGGAGTAGATCCAGTCGGGACCGCGCAGGCGCGATTCCATGGTCAGATCCGGCGGCGGCGCACCGAACCAGTTTTCCCCGTCATCGGCCTGCATGGCGTTATGCATCTGGTCGTTGAACGCCAGATCCGGCGAGAACACCAGGTTGTCTTCTACCAGAGCCTGAGGGATATCCAGATCTTCCGCCGCACGGGAGAACCGCTGGTGCTCAAGCGAGTGGCAGCCCATGCAGTAGTTGACGTAGAGCTTCATGCCGTTTTGCAGCGACGCCTGGTCGTGCAGGTCCGGCTCCATGGAGTACGGCAGCCCCCCGCCGGCTGCCATGGCCGTTACCGGCAGCAGCGCGAAGAGCAGTGCAAACAGTTGCTTTTTCATTAGCCAGTCACCCTTTCCGGAACGGGTTTAGTCTTCTCCAGCCGGGTATAAAGCGGCATCAGCAGGAAGAAGGCAAAGTAGATGACGGTACAGACCTGCGCGAGAATGGTCCGCCCCGCGCTCACCGGCATCACGCCAAGAACGCCAAGTATGATAAAGCTGATGGCAAACAGCGCCAGCATCACCTTGGAGATCCAGCCCTTGTAGCGGATGGAGAGGACCGGACTGCGGTCAAGCCACGGCAGCACGAACAGTACGGCAATGGCACCGCCCATGAAGATCACGCCCAGGAACTTCGCTTCCAGCCCGAAGATCGAGAAGGTGATCGCGCGCAAAATGGCGTAGAACGGCGTGAAGTACCAGACCGGGGCAATGTGGTCCGGGGTCTGCAGCGGGTTGGCCGGCTCGAAGTTGGGCTTTTCGATGAAGTAGCCGCCGCCTTCGGGGAAGTAAAAGATCACCACGCAGAAGACGAACAGGAAGACCGCCACGCCGACCAGGTCCTTGACCGTGTAGTACGGGTGGAAGGGAATGCCGTCTAGGGGCTTTCCGGTCTCGTCTTTCTTCTTCTTGATATCGACGCCGTCGGGATTATTCGAGCCCACCTCGTGCAGCGCGATAATGTGCAGCACGACCAGCGCCAGGATAACGATGGGCAGCGCCACCACGTGCAGGGCAAAGAAGCGGTTGAGGGTAATACCGGAAATCAGGAAGTCACCGCGCACCCACTGCGCCAGATCCGGCCCGATGGCGGGAATCGCGGAGAACAGCGAGATGATGACCTGGGCGCCCCAGTAGGACATCTGGCCCCAGGGCAGCAGGTAGCCCATGAAGGCCTCCGCCATCAGCGCCAGATAGATGGTCATGCCAAAGATCCACACCAGCTCGCGCGGCGCCCGATAGGAGCCGTACAGCATGCCGCGGAACATGTGCAGATAGACCACCACGAAAAACGCCGAGGCGCCGGTGGTGTGCATGTAGCGGATCAGCCAGCCCCACTCGACGTCGCGCATGATGTACTCGACCGAGGCAAACGCGCCCTCGGCCGTAGGGTTGTAGCTCATGGTCAGCCAGACGCCGGTCAGGATCTGGTTGACCAGCACCAGAAGCGCCAGCGAACCGAAGAAATACCAGAAGTTGAAATTCTTCGGCGCATAGTATTTCGACAGATGTTCTTGCCACATCTGCGTGGCGGGAAAGCGGTCATCGACCCAGCGCATGACGCCGCGATCCGCCTTGGCCTTGTGTGGATTACCCATCAGGCAGTCTCCTTGTCCTCGCCGACAACGATAATGTCGTCGCTATCGAAGCGATACGGCGGCACTTCCAGGTTGGTGGGCGCGGGCACGTTGGAAAAAACGCGGCCGGCCAGATCAAAGCGGGAACCGTGGCAAGGGCAGAAGAAGCCGCCCGGCCAGTTGTCGGTGCCGACATCGTCAGCGTCGGGCTCCGGCTTGAACAGGGGCGAACAGCCCAGGTGGGTACAAATACCGACCAGCACGCCGATTTCGGGCTTGATCGAGCGCAGCGCGCCGTCGATATACTCAGGCTGCTGGGGCACGATCGAGTCCGGGTCGGCCAGGCGGTCAGTGCCCAGCGTTTCCGTGCGCTCGATCATTTCCGACGTCCGGTTGATGATCCATACCGGCTTGCCGCGCCACTCCACCGTCATCCGCTGCCCCTTTTCAAGCTTGGAAATATCCGCTTGAACCGGGGCGCCGGCTGCCCTTGCCTTGGCACTAGGCTGCCAAGAAGCCACAAAGGGGACCGCAACCCCGACAGCGCCCACCGCTCCAACTACGGAGGTGGCGCCGACGAGGAAACGGCGCCGGCCCTTGTTTACGCCGTTATCTGCCATTCCAGGTTTCTCCCTTTTGCTCACCCGTACGCCGCAAACGCGCAATATGACGGCGACGAATATAAAATACGCTCTATAGTAAAAAAACACGGCGCTTTGCACAACAATAACCCCTGCGACCAAGGCCAGGCGACTATTGCTAACTTATTGATATTCTAGCAAAAAAAACGCCCAGGCCAATGACCCGGGCGTTTTGCCGCATGCGTTTGCCTTAACGCTTGGAGAACTGCGGGCTGCGACGCGCCTTGCGCAGACCGATCTTCTTACGCTCGACCGCGCGGGCATCGCGGGTGACGTAGCCGGCATCGCGCAGCGCCGGGCGCAGATCTTCGTTGTAGTCCATCAGCGCACGGGTGATGCCGTGACGAATGGCGCCGGCCTGGGCACTGCCGCCGCCGCCGGCAACGGTGACGTAGACGTCAAACTGCTCCAGCGTCTCGGTGAGCTCCAGCGGCTGGCGCACCACCATCTGGCCGGTAACGCGGCCAAAATACTGGTCCAGCTCGCGCTGGTTGACGGTAATCTTGCCGGTGCCCGGCTTGAGGAAAACGCGGGCGGTAGATGTCTTGCGGCGCCCGGTACCGTAATACTGCTGTGTCATGGCGAGAAATCCCTTAGATATTCAGTTCAAGCGGCTGCTGGGCAGCGTGCGGGTGCTCGGCACCGGCGTAGACCTTGAGCTTGGCATACATGGCGCGGCCCAGGGGGCCCTTGGGCAGCATGCCCTTGACCGCCGACTCGATAACGCGCTCCGGGGCGTGACCGATCATTTGCTCAAAGCTCATGGAGCGCAGACCGCCCGGGTAACCCGTGTGGCGGTAATAGTTCTTGTCGCTTGCCTTGTTGCCGGTCACCCGGACCTTTTCGGCGTTGACGACCACGATGTAATCGCCGGTGTCGACGTGGGGCGTGAACTCGGGCTTGTGCTTGCCGCGCAGGCGGCGAGCAATTTCGGTCGACAGACGACCGAGCGTTTTGTCAGTCGCGTCGACAACGTACCAGTCGCGCTGGACGGACTGCGGCTTGGCACTGAACGTCTTCATGGATGAAATCACCAGGTAAAATGTGTTGGGTGCCGTAATGCGCCAGTGAGGCGCGCACCATCCCTATTTTTTTTGGTTGCCGCGACAAAAGCCTTGGACGACAAATGTCTTGGCAACTTAGGTCGAACGGGGCGGGATTCTAACCCAGGCCGGCGCCAAAGTTAAGCGCTCCGGCAGAATTTTTCTGCGCCCGCCGGCCGCTCAGGGCCGATGGGGAAGCGCCAGATAGTCCCGGGACTGCATTTCCTCGAGCCTTGAGAGCGTGCGCCGGAATTCGAAATTCAGCCGCCCCCCGGTGTAAAGCGACGCCGCCGGCACCTCCGCTGCGATCAGCAGGTTGACGCTGCGATCGTAAAACTCGTCGACCAGATTGATAAAGCGCCGCACTCGGTCATCGTGGCGCGCGCCCATCTGGCGCACGTTGGCCAGCAGCACGGTATGAAAGCGGCGCGATAGCTCAATGTAGTCGTTCTGGCTGCGCGGCCCGTCGCACAGCTCGCTGAACTCAAACCACGCCACGCCATCGCCCAGCTGCCTGGCGGTAAGCGTGCGGCCGTTGATCGAAAGCGCCGCCTGCGCCTCCCCCGCCCCGCCGGCAAGCTCCCGGAACTTTTGCGCGAGCGCCTGCTCCGCTGCGGCGTCCAGCGGGGCGTGGAACACCTCGGCCGGGGTCAGCGTGCGCAGGCGATAGTCGATGCCGCTGTCCAGCTGCATGACGTCGCAATGCTGCTTGAGCAGCGCAATCGCCGGCAGAAACCGCGCCCGCTGAAGTCCTTCCCGGTAAAGATCATCCGGCGCCACATTGGACGTGGCCACCAGCACCACCCCGCGCGCAAACAGCGCCTTGAGCAGGTTGGCAAGCATCATGGCATCGCCGATGTCCTCGACGAAAAACTCATCGAAGCAGATGATCCGCGCCTCGGCGGCGAGATCGGCGGCGATCAGCGACAGCGGATTTCTCTCGCCCTTGTAGCGGCCGAGCTCGGCATGAACGTGCTGCATGAAGCGGTGAAAATGGGTGCGTTTTTTATCGCTGAAGGGCAGCGCGGCAAAAAACGCGTTCATCAGGTAGGTTTTGCCGCGCCCCACGCCGCCCCAGAAATACACGCCGGCAATACGCGGGGCGGCGTCAACCGCCTCGTCCTGCGAGCCCCCAAGGCCCGCCAGGCGGCGCAAAAAGCCGCCCCGTGCCGGCCGCGAAGGCGCCGGCGGATCGGCCAGCAGTTCCTCATAGAGCCGCTGCAGGCGCATAACCGCTGCCTGCTGCGCGGCATCGAACACGATCTCGTCGCTGTCCAGATCCGCCTGGTAGCGCGCAAGCGGCGACAAGGGACTGGCAGGGTCCTGTGGCGTGCCCGCCCGCCGGGGGCTCTGTTGTTCCATGGTTATTCTCCCATATTGCCGGACGGCGGAATTGTACGTCCTTGGCCGCCAGGGCGCATGCCCGGACGTGCCGTTACATTGTCGAATTGACCTGCAAGCCCGGCACGCGCCTATAATAGCCACGGAAAAATATCGCCCGGCCCCGTGCACGGCGGCCAGTGACCCGGGAACCAGGGAGACACCAGAGTGGAAGAATCAGGCCTGCAGTTAACGTTTGCGCTTATCGGCATCTTTATTGGCATCGCGATCGGCGCCCTTGGCTACCGTCTCTTGAGCAAAAGCCAGCGCCAGGTATCGAATATTAAGCTTCGGCTCCTCGAAAGCGAGCGCCAGGTTGCCGAGCTCAAAGCCGATATGAGCCGTCATCTGGTGGATACGCATCGCCAGATATACGACGCCCGCGCCGCGCTTGAACAGCTTGAACAGCGCCTCAAGCAGGAAGCCGGCGCTTGGGCCATTGCCAGCGACGCGCTGACCGGCAATGAAGACAGCTCGCTGAAAACCGCCGCCCAGGAGCCTCTCGCCGACGAAGCCAATGCCTCGGAAGGCCACCCGCCACGGGACTATGCCGATGGCCAGAACGGCACTCTCTCCGAAGACTTCGGCCTCAAGGCGACCGACGACGAAGCGGCCCAGGCGCCCCAGCCGCCGCGCTATTGAGTCGGCGCCGCGCCCTGCCGTCAGGCAGGGTTGTCGATGTCCACAAAGCGATGCGTCACGCCGTACTCTGACGCCAGCCATTCGCCCAGCGCCTGGACGCCGTAGCGTTCGGTGGCGTGATGCCCGGCGGCCAGGTAATGAATCCCCAGCTCCCGGGCCAGGTGCGTGGTGCGTTCGGAAATTTCTCCCGAGACAAACGCCTGGGCGCCGCCTTCGTGCGCCGCAGCGATCATGTCCTGAGCCCCGCCGGTACACCAGGCAATACGCTCGATCTCGCCTACCCCGGGCGCCTTGATCATCATGGGCTCGCGCTCGAGCCTGTCGGCCAGCTGGTCGGCCAGCGCTTCCACGCTCAGCGGCGCGGCGGTTCTGCCCCACCACAAAAGCCCTTCTCCCAGCTCGCCGTCCAGACAGCGCTCGACCTGCCAGCCCATAAGCCGGCCAAGCTCGGCGTTGTTGCCAAGCGTCGCGTGGGCATCCAGCGGCAGATGATAGGCCAGCAGGTTGATGTCGTGACTAAGCAACGTCTTGATCCGCCGCTGCTTCATGCCGGTCAGCGCTACGGGCTCGTTTTTCCAGAAGTAGCCGTGGTGCACCAGCACCAGGTCGGCCTGCCACGCCACCGCCTCATCCAGCAGCGCCTGACAGGCGGTCACGCCGCTCATCACCCGAGCGATGCGCGCGCGCCCTTCTACCTGCAGGCCGTTGACGGTGAAATCCTTGAATCCCTGCGCCCCCAGGCGCTGTTCACACGCCGCTACCAGCGTATCCCGATGAAGCATGCTGCCTCCCTGAAAGTTTGCCGCGACCGTTAAGTCAACGGCGTGAACAATGTTACCATGCGCCAATCATAAAGACGGTTCGCTGCCGGCGTGAAGCCTGGTCCCGGGCAGCGCCCGTTTCCGGCCGTTATCGCCCGCCGCTGACACCCCCTCACGCAAGGGATGCACTCGAGTCAAAGGAACGTCGCCGATGCCAAGGAACGTACTGCTGCAACGCTTCCTGCTACCCTATGTCTGGCCGGTCATCGCCGGCGTGCTGATCGCCGCGGCGCTGCTGCTGGCGTTTCCCGAGCGCCTGCCCAACCCCTTTGCCGACTCTTCGCCGCCGGCGTCCGAGGGCAGCGAGGCCGCGCCTGCCGCCGGTGACTCTGCCCCCGAGCGCACCGCGCCGCAGATTCAGGAAGCCGCGCCGCTCGCCAGGGATCAGGGGCCGGCAAGCTATGCCGATGCCGTTAGCCAGGCCGCACCGGCGGTGGTCAACGTCTACTCGTCGCGTATCGTCGAGCGCGACCAGCACCCGCTGATGTCGGACCCGTTTTTCGAGCAGTTTTTCGATAACGACGACACCACCGGCCAGCAGCGCATGCTGTCGAGCCTGGGCTCGGGGGTGATTGTCAGCCAGGACGGCTACGTGTTGACCAACCACCACGTCATCCAGGGCGCCGACCAGATCCAGGTAGCCCTGCGCGACGGCCGCGAGACCCTGGCCAACGTCATCGGCACCGACCCGGAGAGCGACCTGGCGGTGCTGCGCATTCCGCTGGACAACCTGCCGAGCATCAAGCTCAGCGACTCCGAGGCGGTCACCGTGGGCGACGTGGCGCTGGCCATCGGCAACCCCTTCGGCGTGGGCCAAACGGTGACCATGGGCATCATCAGCGCCACCGGGCGGAGCCACCTGGGCCTCAGCGCCTACGAAGACTTCATCCAGACCGACGCGGCCATCAACCCCGGCAACTCCGGCGGCGCGCTGATCAACCCCGACGGCGCGCTGGTGGGGATCAACACGGCGATATTCTCGCGCTCCGGGGGTTCTCAGGGAATCGGCTTTGCCATTCCGGCCAACCTCGCCCACGGCATCATGGATGAGCTGGTGACCCAGGGGCGGGTGATTCGCGGCTGGCTGGGCATCGAAGCCCAGGCGCTGTCCCGGGAGCTTGCGGCCTCCTTCGGGCTGCGCACGCCCCAGGGCATGATCGTCGCCGGCGTGGTCCAGGACGGCCCCGCCGAGCGCGCCGGGCTGCAGCCCGGCGATGTGCTGCTCGCCCTCGGCGATGAGCCGATACTCGATGCCCGCAGCACCATGAGCGACATCGCCGAGCTTACCCCCGGCGCCGAGCTGTCGCTGACCATCGTGCGCAGCGGCGAGAAGAAAGAGCTGGAGCTGACCGTCGGCGAACGCCCCCTCTCCGCCCGCTCCCTGCCGCCCCAACAGTCGCTGCCGTCGCAGCCCACGGCGCCGCGCTAGGGGGACCGGCTAGGCCAGCCGCGCAGCGCTTATCGCTTCAGGCGGTATTCCGCCGAGCGCGCGTGGGCCGTCAGCGACTCGCCCCGGGCCAGCACCGCGGCAATTTCGCCAAGCGTCGAGGCGCCGTCGGCCGAGCAGTTGATCAGCGACGAGCGTTTCTGGAAGTCGTACACCCCAAGCGGCGAGGAAAACCGCGCGGTGCCCGAGGTGGGCAGCACGTGGTTAGGCCCGGCACAGTAGTCACCCAGGGCCTCGGCGGTGTAGCGCCCCATGAAAATCGCCCCGGCGTGACGCACCTCGGGCAGCCAGCGTTCGGGATCGGCCACGGAGAGCTCCAGATGCTCGGGGGCAATGCGGTTGATCAGCGCAACCGCTTCCGCTTCGCTTGCGCAGTGGATCAGCGCGCCGCGGTTGCCAAGCGAGGTGCGCACGATGTCTTCCCGATCGAGGGTCGGCAGCAGCCGCTCGATAGATGCGGCCACGGCGTCGAGTTGGGCCTTGTCCCAGCTGACCATGATGGCCTGGGCGTCCTCGTCGTGTTCGGCCTGGGAGAACAGGTCCATGGCCAGCCAGTCGGGATCGGTGCCGCCGTCGGCGACGATCAAGATTTCCGAGGGCCCGGCGATCATGTCGATCCCCACTTGGCCGAACACCGCGCGCTTGGCCGTGGCCACGTAGATGTTGCCCGGCCCGACGATTTTATCCACCCGGGGCACGGTGTCGGTGCCGTAGGCCAGCGCCGCCACCGCCTGGGCCCCGCCGATGGTGAACACATAGTCCACCCCGGCCAGGTACGCCGCCGCCAGCACCAGCTCGTTGAGCACGCCGTCGGGGGTGGGCACCACCATGACGATTTCCCTGACCCCGGCGACGTGGGCCGGAATCGCGTTCATCAACACCGACGACGGATACGCCGCCTTGCCGCCGGGTACGTAAATCCCCGCCCGGTCCAGCGGCATCACCTGCTGTCCAAGCACCGTGCCGTCGGCCTCGTTGTACTGCCAGGACTCGGGTTTTTGGTGCTGGTGATAGCGGCGGACGCGCTCGGCGGCGGCGGACAGCGCCTCGCGCTGCTCATCCGGCAGGCCGTAGAACGCCTGCTCAAGACGCGCGGGCGCAAGCGTCAGCTCCTGCATGGTGGTAACCGACAGCCGGTCAAAGCGGTTGGTGGCTTCGATGACCGCGGCATCGCCCCGGGTTTTGACCGCCTCCAGAATCTCGTTGACCCGGGCCTGCACCGCCTGATCCGAGACGCCGTCCCAGTCCAGCAGCGCGTCTAGCCGCCGGTCAAAATCGGCCTCTCCGGTAGCAAGCCGGGTAACTTCCGCTGCGCCAGCCGTCGCGTTCATAGCTAACCTCGTGTCTTGGTGTCGTCGTGCAAAGGCGGTGAAGCGGCGTCTAGGCGCTGGCCTCGTCGGCCGGCCGGCGGCTGTCGACGGCGGCTTCCAGACGTTCGATGAGCGGCTTGATGCGGGCGTGCTTCATGGTCATCGAAGCCTTGTTCACCACCAGCCGGGTGCTGATGTGGTCAATCAGCTCCCGGGGCTCCATACCGTTGGCGCGCATGGTATTGCCGGTATCCACGATATCGACGATCTCATCGGCCAGGTTCATGATCGGCGCCAGCTCCATGGCGCCGTAAAGCTTGATCACCTCGGCCTGAATGCCCTGCCTGGCGTAATAGCGCCGGGCGACGTTGACAAACTTGGTGGCCACCCGCCGCCGCGCCCGGCCGGGGCACTCTCCCCGAGTACCGGCGGTCATCAGCTTGCAGCGGGCAATATTGAGGTCAAGGGGCTCGTAAAGGCTGTCGGTGCCGTGCTCGAGCAGCACGTCCTTGCCGGCAATGCCCATGTCGGCCGCGCCCAGCTGCACATAGGTGGGCACGTCGGTGGCGCGGATCACGATCAGCTTGACGTGCTCCAGGTTGGTGTCGAACAGCAGCTTGCGGCTCTTGTCGAGCGCCTCGGCCGGGGTGATGCCCGCATCGGCCAGCAGCGGCAGGGTTTCATCCAGTATGCGCCCCTTGGAAAGCGCCAAAATCAGTTGCTTGCTCATGGTTGTCGCCAGTCGTTATCGCATGGTTGTCGCGCAGGCAGCGCCTGCACGACGGCTCAGCCCGGCACGCGGCGGATACGCGCCCCCAGCTGCTGGAGTTTTTCCTCGATGCACTCGTAGCCGCGGTCGATATGGTAGATGCGATCCACCTGAGACTCGCCGTCAGCCATCATCGCGGCAATCACCAGCGACGCCGAGGCGCGCAGATCGGTCGCCATGACCGGCGCCCCGGAGAGCGTCTCGACGCCGGTAATCAGCGCCGTATTGCCCTCGAGGGCAATGTCCGCGCCCATGCGGTTGAGCTCCTGGACGTGCATGAAGCGGTTTTCGAAGATGGTTTCGACCACCCGTGAACTGCCCTCGGCCACCGCGTTCATGGCCACGAACTGGGCCTGCATATCGGTGGGAAACGCCGGATACGGCGCGGTACGGATATTGACCGCCCGGGGGCGTTTGCCGTGCATGTCGAGGCTGATCCAGTCGTCGCCGCAGGCAATCTCGGCACCTGCCTCCTCGAGCTTGGCAAGCACCGCTTCAAGAATATCCGCCCGGGTGCGGGTTACTTTCACCCGCCCGCCGGTCATGGCGGCGGCGACCAGGAAGGTGCCGGTTTCGATGCGGTCGGGCATGACGTCGTGCTCGCAGCCGTGCAGCCGCTCAACGCCCTCGATAGTAATGGTGTCGGTGCCGTGGCCGCGAATGTTGGCGCCCATTTTGATCAGGCACTCGGCCAGATCAATGATTTCCGGCTCCCGGGCGGCGTTTTCCAGCACCGTGGTGCCTTCGGCCAGGGTCGCCGCCATCAGCAGGTTTTCGGTGCCGGTGACGGTCACGGTATCGAAGAAGATCGTCGCCCCGCGCAGCCTTCCGTCGACCCGAGCGCGGATATAGCCGCCCTCGACGCGGATCTCCGCCCCCATGGCTTCAAGGCCCTGGATGTGAAGGTCCACCGGACGCGAGCCGATGGCGCAGCCGCCGGGAAGCGACACGTCGGCATGGCCGAAGTGGGCTAAAAGCGGCCCCAGCACCAGAATCGAGGCGCGCATTTTCTTCACCAGCTCGTAGGGCGCGTGGCAGTCGGTGACCTGGGAGCCGTCCAGCTGGATGCTGAGCTTTTCGCCCATCACCGGCTCGACCCCCATGCGTCCGAGAAGCTCAAGCGTGGTGGTGATGTCCTGCAGGTGCGGCAGGTTGCCGATAACCACCGGGCCGTCGGCCAGAAGGCTTGAGCACAGAATGGGCAGCGCGGCGTTTTTCGCCCCGCTGGCCCAGACTTCGCCGTCAACCGAGCCGTTGCCGGTAATGATTAACTTGTCCATGCGCCCGGCGTTATCCCACGTTTTCCGGCGCGCTTTCCCACTGCGCCGGCGTGTAGGTCTTGATGCTGATGGCGTGCAGCGCGCCCGAGGCAATCTGATCGCTCAGGGCACCGTACACCAGCTGCTGGCGCTTGACCGGCGAGAGCCCCTCGAACGCCTCGCCCACGGCGATGACCTGGAAATCGCAGCCCTCGCCTTGTACATGAAACGTGCAGTCGTCCAGATGCGACTCGAGCAGCGTTTTTACCTCAGTGGGTTGCATGGACAGAAACTCCTAACCGTCGGAAAAAGAAACGTAGCGGCCATGATAAAGAAAAGCCGGCGCTTTGGCGATCGGCCTGCCGGACCCGTCGAGCTACGCCGCCGGGGGGTCAAACAGGGCGTCAAGCTCCGCCAGGCTGGTCAGCCGGCGCAGCGGCGCGGAAAGCCGAACCTCGTTGACGACGATGCCGCGACGCCGGCAGATCCGCAGCCACTGCAAGAGCACGCTGATGGCCGCGCTGCTGGCGCGCTCGACCCCGCTGAAGTCAAGCGTCAGCGAGGCTGCCTCACCGCGCTCGAACCACTGCTCGCCGGCCTCGGCAAGGGCAGCCGCGACGCTCGTTCCCAGGTCGCCGCTGACCTCAAGCCCGGCATCACCGCTTTCGAGCACCACGCCGCGGTGGGAAAACAGCGTCGTCAAGCGTCGCCCCCCTCTTCCAGCTCGTCAACGCCAACGCCCGGCGACCAGTCGCGAATGACCGCGTCGTAGTCGCGGTTGTGATCGCGCATGGCCTGGTCGAACTGGTTGCGAAACGTAAGCCCCAGATTGATGCCGTTGACGATGACGTTAACCACTCGCCATTCGCCGTCGTTGAGGCGCAGGCTGTAGTTGACCGGGTAGACGTCACCGTTATTGGCGACGATTTCCATTTCCACGCTGGCCTGGTCGTCGTAGCGCTGGGGGCGCTGCTCGTCCACCACGCGCAGCGCGTCGTAATCGAAGGTGACAAGCCCTTTGGTGTAGGTGTCGATCAGCGTCTGGCGGAACACCTCGGCAAAGCGGCGGCGCTGCTCGGGCGATGCGTTGCGGAAATAGCTGCCCATCACGCTGGCGCCGATATAGCGGAAGTCGGCTACCTCGTCGAGGCTTTCGTCGACCAGCTCCTTGAGCTCGTCGATATTGTTGGCGTAGTAGTCTTCCCGGGAATCCAGGTCCGCCATGAAGCCGGTGATGTTGTCCCGGATCAGCGCCTCGGGCGTTTGTTCCTGGGCGTATAGCGGCGCGCCAAGCGCCAGGGAGGCAGCCAGCATGCCGCCGCTCAGCCAGTATTTCAGTTTCATGACGCTTCCTCGCTCTATTCGGTTGTCAGTGATTGCGCTCAGTCCTTGACCATACTCGACACAAACTGCTGTATCAGCTCTTCGAGCACCAGCGCGGACTGGGTGTCGCGAATGGTATCGCCGTCCTCAAGCGTCTCCGGGTCACCGCCCACGCTAAGCCCCACGTACTGCTCGCCGAGCAGGCCTGCAGTGAGGATGGCGGCGGTGGTATCCCGGGAAAGCTGCCCTTCCAGATCGCTTTTCAGGCGCATGGTGACCCGGGCGTCAAACCATTCGGTATCCAGGTCGATGGACTCCACCCGGCCCACGGTGACCCCGGCCATGGTGACACGAGCGCGCGGCTTGAGGCTGCCGATATCGGAAAAGTTGGCGTCCACCTGAAACGTTTCCGACGGCGCGGCAAGCGTCAGACCGCTGACGCGGAGGCCAAGAAAGACCATGCCCAGAATGCCGGCAAGAATGAAAAGGCCCACGCCGAACTCTACGGTTTTACTGCGTTGCATGCATCTGCTCCCGCGTTTTAAAGGCCGCCGAACATGACGGCGGTCAGCACAAAATCCAGCCCCAGGACCGCAAGCGAGGAATACACTACGGTGCGCGTGGTCGCCCGGGAAATCCCTTCGGAGGTAGGAATCAAATCATAGCCCTGAAAGACCGCAATCCAGGTGACGACGAGCGCGAAGACCAGGCTTTTGATCATGCCGTTACCCACGTCGGCGAAAAACGCCACGCTTGACTGCATGTTGCCCCAGAAAGCGCCCTCGGAAACCCCGAGCCACTGCACGCCCACCAGGTAGCCGCCCCAGACGCCCACCACGCTAAAGCCGACGGTCAACAGCGGCAGCGACACAAAGCCCGCCCACAGGCGCGGCGCCACCACCCGACGCAGCGGGTCCACGCCGATCATCTCCATGCTGGTCAGCTGCTCGGTGGCCTTCATCAGGCCGATTTCGGCGGTCAGCGCCGACCCCGCGCGCCCGGCAAACAGCAGCGCAGCGACCACCGGTGCCAGCTCGCGCAGAAGCGAAAGCGACACCATCTGCCCAAGCGCCTGCTCGGCACCGAAGTCGATCAGAATCGTATAGCCCTGAAGCGCCAGCACCATGCCGATAAAAAGCCCCGACACCAGCACAATGGCAAGCGACATGACGCCGACAAAGTGCATCTGCACAAGCCACAGGCGAAGCCCCTCACCCGAGGGTACGCCGGCGACCGAGCGGGCGACGAAAATACTCGCCCGTCCCAGTGCCTCAACGACGCCGAAGGCCCCGCGCCCCAGGCCGGCCACCCGCCCTGCCAGCCGCGAAAACGACCGTCGAATCCCTCCTGCCATCTAGTTTGCTCCCGGGGTGGCGTCCACCTCTGCCTCTTCGGCTGCTGAGTCAGCGCCGAGAATATCGCGATAGAACGGCGGCGCCGGATAGTGAAACGGCACCGGGCCGTCGGGCTCGCCGTGCATGAACTGGCTGACCCGGGCATCGTTGTGGGTATCAAGGCTTGCCGGCGTGCCGTGGGCGACGATACCGCCGTCGGCGATCAGATAAAGGTAGTCGGCAATGCTGATAGTTTCCTTGATGTCGTGGGACACCACCACGGAGGTCAGCGAAAGCGCCTCGCCCAGCCGCTTGATCAGCTGCACCAGCACGCCCATGGCGATGGGGTCCTGGCCCACGAACGGCTCGTCGTAGAGCACCAGCTCGGGGTCCAGCGCCACCGCCCGGGCCAGCGCCACGCGCCTGGCCATGCCGCCGGAAAGCTCGGCCGGGGTCAGCTCGCGGGCGCCGCGCAGCCCCACCGCCTGGAGCTTGAGCAGCACGATATCGCGGACCATGGCGTCGGGCAGGTCGGTGTGGATGCGCAGCGGGAACGCCACGTTCTCAAACACGTCCAGGTCAGAAAACAGCGCGCCGCTCTGAAACAGCATGCCCATACGCCGGCGCAGGGCAAACAGCGCCTTGCGCGACAGTCGGTGCACGTCCTGCCCGTCGATCAGCACGCGGCCCTTGTCCGGCGTCAGCTGGCCGCCGATGAGCTTGAGCAGCGTGGTTTTTCCCGACCCGCTCGGCCCCATGATGCCCGTCATCTTGCCCCGAGGAATGGACAGGTTGACGCCGCGGAAGATAGGGCGTCCTCCGCGGGAAAAATGCAGGTCTTCCACTTCTATAAAGGCCGAATCCGTCATGGCACTCTCGTCTGCTGGACAAATCATCGTCTGATGGACAAACCGCCTGACTCAGGTTATCGAACAGCGTACTTTAACGCCATAGCCCGACAGAATCCATTCGCCGGCGAATAAAATAAAACCCTCGGCAGGCCTGCACGCAATGGTACGATACCCGCACCCGTCGATTAGAGACACATAGTTAAAGACGCATAGTTAAAGACGCATAGTTAAAGACATACAGAGAAAAGAGCCCCGCATGCCCGATTCATCCGCCACCCCTGTCTCCCCACGCGAGAGCGCGCTGCGTACCCTGACCGTAGAGCAGGCCGCCATTGGTGACCTCAAGGCCAAGCTCGACGCTCACTTCGACCGCGCCTGCGAGCTGATACTCGCCTGCCGGGGCCGCGTGGTGGTAACCGGCATGGGCAAGTCCGGCCACATCGGCGGTAAACTTGCCGCGACCCTTGCCAGCACCGGCACCCCGGCGTTTTTCGTACACCCCGGAGAGGCGAGCCACGGGGATCTGGGCATGATCACTCCGACCGATCTGGTGCTGGCGCTGTCCAACTCCGGCGAAACCGGCGAAGTCACCGCGCTGCTGCCGCTGCTCAAGCGTCTGGGCGTGCCGCTGGTGAGCATGACCGGCCGCCCGGACTCCACCCTTGCCCGCCACGCTGACGCCCACCTGGACAGCGGCGTGGCGCGCGAAGCCTGCCCGCTGGACCTGGCCCCGACAAGCTCCACCACCGCCGCCCTGGCGCTGGGTGACGCCCTGGCCGTGGCGCTGCTGGAGGCGCGGGGCTTCACCGCCGAGCAGTTTGCCCTTTCGCACCCCGGCGGCAGCCTGGGCAAGCGCCTGCTGCTGCGCGTCCAGGACATCATGCACAGCGGCGAGCGCCTGCCCCGGGTGGCACTTGGCAGCCCGCTGCGCGACGCGCTTTTGGAAATTACCCGCCAGGGGCTCGGCTTTACCTGCGTAGTTAACGCCGACGGCACCCTGGCCGGGGTATATACCGACGGCGACCTGCGCCGTACCCTGGACCAGCACCGCGACGTGCTGCGCCTGACCGTCGACGAAGTGATGACACGGCCGGGCCGACGCATCGCCCCGGACGTGCTTGCCGCCGAAGCCGTGCGTATCATGGAAGACGGCAAGATCACCGCGCTTGCCGTGGTCGATGACCACCAGCGCCCCATCGGCGCACTGCACATGCACGACCTGCTCGCCAGCGGCGTCATTTAGCCCCGGCGGCGCGCCGGTCCAGCTTTTTTTGACGGAGACAGCATGCCTCAATCGATTGCCCCCAGCGCCGGACTGGCGAACGTACGCCTGCTCGCCCTTGACGTTGACGGCGTCCTGAGCGACGGGCGCCTCTATTTTCAGGCCGACGGCATGGAAACCAAGGCGTTTCACACCCAGGACGGCCACGGCCTCAAACTGCTAAAGCGCATGGGCATTCATGTAGCGCTGATCACCGGGCGCGACTCGGCCATGGTCACCCGCCGCGCCAGGGCGCTGGGGATCACCCACGTTTATCAGGGCTGCGAACACAAGCTGGAAACCCTCAGCGGGCTCTGCGATTCTCTGGACACCACCCTTGAGCAGGTCGCCTACTGCGGCGATGACCTGCCCGACCTTGCCGCCATCCAGGCCGCCGGCGTAGGCATCTGCGTGCCCAACGCACCAACCTATATGCAAAAGCACGCCGACTGGGTCACCGCGCGGGCGGGCGGTCACGGCGCGGTGCGCGAGATCTGCGACGCGCTGCTCGCCGCCCAGGGCCACTGGGACAGCATCATGGCAAGCTACCGGTACCTACCGCCGTCGTCGTGAGACAGCACATGCAGAGGCCTTCTTTTATCCACGCTACCCTGGTTCGGCTTTCCCGGCTGCAAAAGCGGGCCTGGCTGCCGCTGCTCCTCGTCGCGCTCGGCGTGCTGCTGGCCTGGCTCGACCTGCGCGGTACCCGCCAGGCCCCGCCGGACCCTGCCGCCCGGGCCGAGGAGCCCGGCCACGTGATCGAAAACGCCGAGCTCAAGCTCTACGACGACGCCGGCAACCTGACCCAGCGGCTGGCCTCCCCGCATATTACCCATACGCCCCAGCAGGCCATCACCCGCTTCGACATGCCCCACGCCACCCTGATCGACAGCGAGCAGCGCGAGTGGCGCGCCACCGCCAACAGCGGTACGCTCAGCGGCCAGCAGCAGCGGCTGACGCTCGACGGCGATACCCGGCTGACGGCGCCGGATGAAGGCTGGCAGCTCGACACCCGGACGCTTCATTACGACAGCGTCAACCGGCACGCCTGGAGCGACACCCCGGTTCTGCTGCAGCAGCCGCCCCAGCGCATGCGGGCCCAAAAGCTCGATGCCTGGCTGGACACCAGCGAGGTACGCCTGAAAGGCCAGGTTCGCGGCCACCATCCACCAGCGGCGGCATCCGCCAAGGAAACCCCATGAGCACACGCCTTTATTGTTGCATTACCGCGGCTATCCTGGGCATCGGCGTACTGGGCGTCGGCCTCGCCCAGGCAGCGCCCGTCGACCCCGTCGAGGTCGAAGCCAACCAGCTCGATCTCGACCAGCGCGCCGGCACGGCGGTCTATCGCGGCAACGTCCAGATACGCCAGGGCGAGATGCGCCTGCGCGGCGCCCGGGTGGAAATACAGCGCAATGATGAAGGCGAGCTCTCCCGGGCCACGGCCTTCGGCGAGCGCGCCTACCTGCGCCACCGGCCGGACCCGAACAAGCCCCCCATCGAAGGCAATGCGCGCCGGATCATCTACCACGTCGCCGATCGCCGGGTCGAACTGATTGACCAGGCCGAGCTCGATCAGGGCGGCGACCATTTCAAGGGTGGCCGCCTCGAGTACTTCATCGACAGGAAAGTAGTCCAGGCCCGCTCCGACGTCGAAGGCAGCGACAACCAGCGCATTCGCATGACGCTGCAGCCCGAGAAATAGCGCCCGCCGGCGTCCTTGCAAGCGCAGATTACCGATAAAGAGGCCCCACTGTGTCTTTTGACGACATCACCGCCGACACGCCGCCCCCGGCAGCGATCAAGACGCTGCACGCCCGCCATCTGGCCAAAAGCTACAAGCGTCGCCAGGTGGTCAAGGACATCAACCTGGACATCTCCCAGGGCAGCATTGTCGGGCTGCTGGGCCCCAACGGCGCGGGCAAGACCACGTCGTTCTACATGATCGTCGGGCTGGTCAAGGCCGATGCCGGAAGCGTCGGCATCGACGATACCGACCTTTCCCGGGCGCCGATGCACGAGCGCGCCCGGGCCGGTATCGGCTACCTGCCCCAGGAAGCGTCTATCTTTCGCAAGCTCTCGGTGGCCGACAACATCATGGCCATTCTGGAAACCCGCAAGGACCTCAACCGCCAGGCCCGAAAGGCGCGCCTAGAGGCGCTGCTCGACGACTTCCACGTCGGCCATATCCGCGACAACCTGGGCATGAGCCTCTCCGGCGGCGAGCGCCGGCGGGTGGAAATCGCCCGCTCGCTGGCCATCGAGCCGGCGTTCATCCTGCTCGACGAGCCCTTTGCCGGCGTGGACCCGATTTCGGTGGGCGAAATCAAGACCGTCATCCGGGCGTTGAAAGAGCGTCACATCGGCGTGCTGATTACCGACCATAATGTGCGCGAAACCCTGGATATCTGCGATACCGCCTACATCGTCGGCGACGGGCATATCATCGCCAACGGCTCGCCGCACAGCATTCTCGATAACCAGCAGGTACGCGACATCTATCTGGGCAACGAATTCCGCCTGTAGCGCCCCCGCTTGCCGCCGGACAGCAACCGGACTTAGGGTAATCAGAGTAAAGCGTCCCCTGCGATGAGTGTTTCTGCCATGGCCATGAAAGCGTCCCTTCAGCTACGCGTCGGTACCCAACTGACCATGACGCCCCAGCTCAGGCAGGCCATTGGCCTTTTGCAGCTGCCGACGCTGGATCTGCGCCAGGAAATTCAGCAGGCGGTGGAAGCCAACCCTCTGCTTGAGCAGGAAGACGAGTTTGGCGAGCAGGCCGCCGTCGAGCCCGCCGAAGACAGCTGGGCCGAGCAGATACCCGGCGAGCTCGCCGTGGACAGCGACTGGTCCGACACCTACCCCGATACCCAGCAGACCACCGGCGAAGGCCCCGACTTCGAACGTCAGGCGGCCGGCCAGACCCTCCACGGCCATCTGCTCTGGCAGCTGGCGATGCTCGACCTGACCCCCGGCGCCAGGCTCACCGGCGAAGCGCTGATCGACTCGGTCGACGCCAACGGCTATCTGACCCAGCCGCTGGAGGACATAGGCGAGGGCCTCAAGGGCCACGGGGGCGAGCCCATCAGCGCCGACTGCCTTGAGCGCATGCTTGGCCGCCTGCAGCAGTTCGACCCCACCGGCGTCTTTGCCCGGGACCTGGGCGAATGCCTGACGCTGCAGCTTGACGCCATGCCCGGCACTACGCCGCAGCTGATGCCCGCCCGCCGGCTGGCGCGGCAGTTTCTCACCGCCCTTGGCCAAGGCGATACGCGCCTGCTCAAGCGCCGGCTGGGCCTTGACGACGCCGGGCTCGACGCCGTCACCAAACTGATCAAAAGCCTCGACCCGCGCCCCGGCAGCGCTTTTGACAGCGCCGGCAGCGGCCACGTGCTCCCCGACCTTCTCGCCCGGCGCAGCGAAGGCGGCTGGCAGCTCGAGCTCAACCCCGACGCCCTGCCCCAGCTGCGCATCCAGCCCGACTACGCCGCGCTGATCCAAAAAGCCGACAGCAGCCGGGACAACAGCTTTCTCAAAGAGCACCTTCAGGAAGCCCGCTGGCTGATCAAGAGCCTGGCCAGCCGCAACGATACCCTGCTACGCGTCGGCCGCGAGATCCTGGCCCGCCAGCTGGATTTCCTCGACCACGGGGAGGCGGCCATGAAGCCGCTGGTGCTTGCCGATATTGCCGAAGCGGTGGGCATGCACGAATCCACCATCTCCCGGGTGACGACGCAGAAGTTCCTGCATACGCCCCGCGGCGTGTTCGAGCTCAAGTACTTTTTCTCCAGCCAGCTCGCTGGCGACGACGACAGCACCCATTCAAGCACCGCCATCCGCGCACGCATCAAACAGCTGATAGAGCAGGAGCCCCCCGCCAAGCCGCTGTCCGACAGCCGCCTGGCCGCGCTGCTCGACGAAGCCGGTATCCGGGTGGCGCGCCGCACCGTGGCCAAATACCGCGAAGCCCTGGGCATTCCGCCCACCAGCGAACGCCGCCGCCGGGGCTAACCGGCGAAACTTTGGCCGGGGGCTTTGTTTGCCGGCCAAAAGGGTTACAATCAAACGACCATCCCACGGATAAGGAGTACGTCCATGCAGGTCAACATTACCGGTCATCACATCGAACTGACTGACGCCTTGCGTGACTACGTCAATGACAAACTCGCCCGAGTCGAGCGCCACTACGACAACATCACCACCGTGCAAGTGACCCTATCCGTGGAAAAAGAGCGCCAGCAGGCCGCCTGCACCATGAACGTTGCCGGCGCCGAACTGCACGCCGATGCCACAGAAACCGACATGTACGCCGCCATCGACGCGCTGGCCGACAAGATCAACCGCCAGCTGGTCAAACACAAGGAAAAAGCACAGGCCCGCGCCCAGGGCGCCGGCCTGCGTTAAAGCATAATGACGTTGGAAGCGATCCTCCCCCCGGAGCGCGTGCTCTACGACGTTCCCGGGGGCAGCAAAAAAAGGGTGCTGGAGTTTTTCAGCACCTTTATTGCGCAAAACATCCCCAGCCTGGACAGCCAGGAAGTCTTCAGCCGCCTGATCAGCCGGGAAAAACTCGGCAGCACGGGCATCGGCAACGGGGTGGCCATTCCTCACGCCCGCAGCCCGCACTGCCACTCGCCCATCGCCGGCTTCCTCAAGCTGGCCGAAGCCGTCGACTTCGACGCCATCGACGGCGAGCCGGTGGACCTGGTCTTTGTGCTGCTGGTGCCCGAAGAGGCCGACGACAACCACCTGGCGCTGCTGGGCCAGGTGGCGATGATCATGAACGACGCCAACACCCGCCTTGAGCTGCGCCGGGCGCAAAGTCAGCGCCACCTGCTTGATTTGATCATCGACAAGATCCGCGAGCAGCCCGACCCATAGCGCCCCGCTTCCTTCACTACCGGCGGGAGCCGCTCGATACCACGAGAGACGCCATGCAACTGGTCATCATCAGCGGTCGTTCCGGCTCGGGCAAGTCCATTGCCCTGCAAGCGCTGGAAGACCTGGGCTATTACGCCATCGATAATCTGCCGGCCATGCTGCTGGGCTCGCTGGTGGACGAGCTGCGCGACCAGGCCGGGTGCACCCACCTGGCGGTCAGCATCGATGCGCGCAACCTCCCCGGTGCCCTGGCGCTGCTGCCGGGCCTGCTCGAAGGCCTGCGCACCCGGGACATCGGCTTTAACGTGGTCTACCTGACCACCGACGCGCGCATCCTGCTGGAGCGCTACTCCGCCACCCGCCGCCGCCATCCGCTCACCCGAGACACGGACATGACCCTGGAAGAGGCCATCGCCAAGGAAGAAGAGACCCTGAGCGACGTGCGCGACCTGGCCGACCTGACCATCGACACCTCCCGGCTCTCGGTTCACGACCTGCGCCGGCGCATTGCCGACCAGGTAGCCCACCGCCAGCCGGGCAAGCTGACCCTGACCGTGGAATCCTTCGGCTACAAGCGCGGCGTGCCGCTTGACGCCGACCTGGTGTTCGACGTCCGCTGCCTGCCCAACCCCTACTGGGATCCGGCGCTACGTGGCCTTAACGGCCGCGACCCCGACATCGAGGCGTTTTTGCGCGGCTATCCGATGGTTGGCGCCATGTGCGAAGACATCCGCAGCTGGCTTGAGCGCTGGCTGCCGGCCTATCAAAACAGCCAGCGCAGCTACATCACCGTGGCCATCGGCTGTACCGGCGGTCAGCACCGCTCGGTGTATCTGGTCGAACAGCTGGGCCGGCTGCTGCTCGACGCCCGGGACGACATCCACGTGCGCCACCGCGAGCTGTCGGTACAGTACACCCGCTCGGCCGGGGATCAGTCATAGCGAATCACCCATCAGCACGAGAACATCAGCAATAAACAAAAGGACACCGCGTGCCCTGCAAAACCCTGACCCTGACCAACCGCCGCGGGCTCCACGCCCGCGCGGCCACCCGGCTTGTTACCTGCTGCCAGCCGTTTGCGGCCAAGGTTCACGTTCACCGGGGCGAGCAGAAAGCCGACGCCCGCAACATCATGGCGCTGCTGATGCTGGCCGCCCCCTGCGGTACCGAGCTCACCGTGCATGCCGAGGGCGAGGATGCCAACCAGGCCCTCGACGCCGTCGAAGCGCTGTTTGACGCCCGCTTCGACGAGGATCGCTAGTTGCCGGCTATGGTCATATTGTCGATCAGCCAGCTTCCGGTATGGATGCTGCCCCGGGTATCCAGGTCGTCACCGAGCCCCGCGAGGTTGGCAAACATCTGCTCGAGATTGCCGGCAACGGTGAACTCCTCGATGGGGTACTGCACCTCGCCGTTTTCCACCCAGAAGCCGCTGGCGCCCCGAGAATAGTCCCCGGTCACGCCGTTGACGCCCTGCCCCATGAGCTCGGTCACCCAGACGCCGCGGTCCATCCTTTTCAGCAGCGCATCAATCGGCTCGAGCGGCGCGTCAAGGCGCAGGTTGCGCGCACCGCCGGCGTTGCCGGTGGTCTCCATGGAAAGCCGCCGGGCGCTGTAGGCCGAGAGCATGTAGCTTGCGACCTTTCCCCGGTCGATAAAGCGGTTGTTGCGCGTCTGCACGCCGTCGCCGTCAAACGGCGAGCTGGCCGTGGCGCCGCGCTCCATGGGGCGCTCCTCCAGGCTGAACCACTCCGGAAACAGCGGCTTGCCCAGGCTATCACAGAGAAACGACGCCTGGCGGTACAGCGCGCCGCCGGCCAGCGCGCCCATCAGGTGCCCAACCAGCCCGCCGGCCTGGGACGGGTCAAACAGCACCGGGAAAGTGCCGGTCGCCGGACGGCGGGCGCCCAGCCGGCGCAGGGTTTTCCGCGCCGCTTCGCGTCCGACTTCCCCCGGGTCGCGCAGGTCAGCGGGGTTGCGCGCGGTGGTGTAGTCAAAGTCGCGCTGCATGCCGTTTTCGTCTTCGGCGATGAGCAGGCACGAAAGCCCGTGACGGCTGCCTTTCTGAGTGCCGACAAAGCCGTGGCTGTTGGCATAGACGCGCACGCCTTCGCCGGTGGAGAGCGTCGCCCCTTCGGACTGGGTAATGCCCTCGACTTCGCGGCCGGCCCGCTCGCTCTCAAGGGCCAGCTCGATCGCCTGCTCGGTAGAAAGCGCCCAGGGATAATGCACCCCCATATCGGGAATCTCGCTTGCCATGAGCGAGGCGTCGGCAAGCCCCGACGCCGGATCTTCGCCGGTGTAGCGGGCGATCGCCAGCGCCTTTTCCACCGCGGCGCGGATGGAGTCCTCGCCGGCATCGGTGGATGAGGCGCTGCCCTTGCGCTGCCCCACGTAGACCGTCACGGCAACGCCCTGGTCCCGGGAGAGCTCCACGGTTTCCACGTCGCCCAAGCGCACGCTGATCTCCACGCCCTGATCGACGCTGGCGCCGACCTCTGCGGCGTCAGCCCCGAGCTCCTTGGCCAGCGCCAACGCCTGCTCCGCGCGGGATGCCAGCACCGTCTGCTGCGCCTCGGCATCAAATGCCTGTGCCATAATGGCCTCCTGTTTATCTATCACCGTTAACGAGTGGACCCATGTCTAAAAAACATGCCGACCCGGCAAGCGAAACGCCCAGCGAGCGCCCCAGCAAAACCCAGCTGAAACGCGAAATGCACGAGCTGCAGGCGCTGGGCGAAACCCTGATCGCCATGAAGCCCGCCGAGCGCGCCCGCTTTGCGCTGTCCGACGATCTGCAGCACGCCATCGACGAAACCGCGCGGATCCCTTCCCGGGAGGCCCGCCGACGGCACATGCAGTACGTCGGCAAGCTCATGCGCAAGGAAGACCTGCCCGCCATCCGCGCCGAATTTGACGCCATGGAGCAGGAGCGGGTCCAGCGCGACCAGGCCTTTCACCGCCTGGAAAAATGGCGCGACCGCCTGATCGACGAAGGCGACGACGCCGTGGACGGCTTTCTTCGGGAATATCCCGACGCCGACCGCCAGACCCTGCGCCAGCTGATCCGCAATGCCCGGCGCGAACGCGAGCAGCAAAAGCCGCCGTCAAGCGCGCGCAAGCTGTTCAAGCACCTGCGCGAAAGCGCCGCGCTCAAGGCTCAGGACTGAGTCCCGCCCACGGTCAGCTCGTCGAGCTTCAGGGTGGGCTGGCCCACGCCGACCGGCACGCCCTGGCCTTCCTTGCCGCACACGCCGATGCCGCTGTCCAGCGCCATGTCGTGGCCGATCATCGACACCTGACCCATGGCCTCGGGGCCGTTGCCGATCAGCGTGGCGCCCTTCACCGGCGCGGTGATCGCGCCGTCCTCGATGAGGTAGGCTTCACTTGCGGAGAACACGAACTTGCCCGAAGTGATATCCACCTGGCCGCCGCCGAAGCTCACCGCGTAAAGGCCGCGCCGGACACTTTTGATGATGTCGTCGGGCTCGTCCTTGCCGGCCATCATCAGCGTATTGGTCATCCGCGGCATGGGCATATGGGCGTAGGATTCGCGCCGGGCGTTGCCGGTGGGCACCATGCCCATTAGGCGGGCGTTGAGCTTGTCCTGCATGTATCCGGTGAGAATGCCGTCCTCGATCAGCGGCGTGCGCTGCCCCGGCGTGCCCTCGTCGTCCACGCTGAGCGAGCCGCGGCGGTCGGCCAAGGTAGCATCGTCGACCACGGTGACGCCTTTTGACGCCACCCGCTGACCCATCTTGCCGGCAAACGCCGAGCTGCCCTTGCGGTTGAAGTCGCCTTCCAGCCCGTGGCCCACGGCCTCGTGGAGCAGAATGCCCGGCCAGCCAGCGCCCAGCACCACCGGCATCTGCCCGGCCGGGGCGTCTACCGCCTCGAGGTTGACCAGCGCCTGGCGTACGGCTTCTTTAGCGTAGCGCTCGGCCACGCCGGCATCGCGCAGCGCGCCCATGGAGAAACGCCCGCCGCCGCCGGCGCTTCCGCGCTCGCGGCGCCCGCCGCTGGTCGCAATGACGCTGACGTTAAAGCGCACCAGCGGGCGGATATCCGCGGCCAGGGTGCCGTCGCTTGCGCGCACCAGCACCACTTCATAGGTGCCGGAGAGCGACGCGCTGACCTGGTTCACCCGGGGGTCGGCGGCCCGGGCCACGCGATCGGCCAGCTTGAGCATGGCCACCTTGTCATCGGCGCCAAGATCATTCAGCGGGTCAATGCCCGGGTAGCACAGCGCGGCGCTAACCGGGCCGGCCGCCTGGCCGTGGCGCTGGGTGCCGCTGCGCACGATGCCCGAGGCGGTCTTGCCGGTATCCACCAGCGCCTCGGCGGTAATCTGGTTGGAGTAGGCAAAGCCGGTTTTTTCGCCGGCAAGCGAGCGCACGCCGACGCCGCCGTCAATGTTGTAGCTGGCTTCCTTGACCTCGCCGTCTTCCAGCATCCAGCCCTCCTGCCACTGGCGCTGGAAATACAGGTCGGCGTAGTCGATACCCGGGCCCATGGCGTGGGCAAGCCCGGTGTCCAGGCTGTCCAGATCGAGCCCGCCGGGTGTCAGTAATATCGAAGCTGCCTGATCAAGCTGCGTCATTGGGTACCTTCCAGTATGATGTCCGGCGAAGCCCAGGGGCCTTCCAGCCGGTAATGAATCGTTGTGGCGCGCTCGAGGGCATCGCCGAACAGCGTGTGCGCCACGAACAGCGCGCCGCCTACCACCGGCGCACCGGCGACAAAGGCAGCAATGGGGAGACTTTGGCTGATGGGCAGTGTGACGCCCAGACGCTGATCGAGTTCACGCTGCAGCAAATCCACGCTGCCGGTGAGCCGCATGCTCGTCGCCGGCGCGTCAATGGTCAAGGGGCCGCGCAGGCGCAGCACCCCGCCGGCCACGTCGGCCTTGCCCTTGACGCGGTTGAACGCGGTGCCCTTGCCGGTCACGTCGGAAAAGTCCAGTCGCAGCCGGCGCAGGATATTTTCAAAGTTGAGCAGGCCCACCAGCCGCGCCGACGGCGAATCCAGAGTGAGAAAGCGGCCGTCGCGGATATCCGTGGAAAGGCTGCCCCCGGCCCGGCTCAGGGCAAACTGCCAGGGGGCGCCGGGCCACTCAAGCGAGGCGGCCACGCGGGTGCTTTTGCTGCGTATGGCCAGCGGCTGGTCAAGCCGGGCAAAGGCCGTGCCCAGGTCGCCGCCGTCAAGCGTCAGGTCTGCCCGGGTTTGGCTCGAGTGATCGCTGCCCTGCCAGACCAGCTCGCCGCGCGCCGACAGCTCGCCAAGCGTCAGCCCCACCGGCGCCAGCGTGAAATGATGCCGGCCGGCCTGCCAATAGGCGGTCAGCGGGCCAAAGCGCTTGTTGCCCAGGACGATATCGGCGACCCGCAGGCGGCCGGCGGGCAGCTCGGTGAGCCAGTCAGGCATCGCCGCCGGCGCCGGCACCCGAGTTTCGACCGCCTCCATCCAGCTGCCGGGCGCAGGGGCAACGCTGTCCCCTGAGATCTTGTCCGGGGATGAAAGCCCCAGCAGCCGGTCAACCATCAGCTGGTCCACGGTAATATCTATCGGCTCTGCGTCGCCCGGGCGATAGCGCAGATTTCCGGCGAGCACGCTGCCGTCCAGCGCCAGATCCACGCCGCCGCCGGCCAGGCGCTGGCCGGTAGCCGTGACGCTACCCAAACACTCACCGTTATACTTCACGCAGGGGGTCTCAAGCGACAGCGTCAGCGGCCCGCCGGCGGTCAGGCCGCCGGCGCCCTTGCCCGCGTCATCCGCGCGGGAGGAAAGCGCCGACCCCAGCTCGCGCCACGCCAAAGGCTCCACTTCCTGTGCCCCGACAGCGATGCGCCAGCCGCTCTGCGACGGCCAGCGAGGCAGCCGAGCGGCCCGGGTACCGAGATTGAGTTGGCCCGCAAGCTCGCCGTCGACCCCGCGTGCGCGCAGCGTGGCCATGCGGCCAAGCCGGCTTTCCACGCGCCCGGCGCCAAGATCGGCATCCAGGGTCCACGGCAGGCGCGCACCGGCCGCTTTGGCAAAGGGCGCGGGCAGTTTGATGCCAATGCCTTCAAGCCCGCTTTGCAGATGCAGCGTCGGCGTATCGCCCAGCTTGATCGCCCCCTGCCAGCGCGCGCTGCCACCCACCAGTTTCGCTGCCGCCTCCGGCGCTAAATCCGCGGCACCCAGCAGTTCGGCGACGTTGACACTGCCGTCCAGGGCGACATTTCCCGGGGTAAAGTCCGCGCGGATATCGCCGCCGGGCAAATCCGCCTGCGCCTCGCCCAGCAGGTCGCCTTCGCGGCCGCGCTGGCGCCAGGTGATATCGCCCTCCAGCTGGCTCAGGCCGGTCCCGATAGGCGCGTAGGCCAGCCGCTCAAAGCGCGGCTTAACGTGCACGTCCAGGGCCAGCGACTCGGGGTCGTCAAGATCGAGGCGGATATCCAGCTCGCCCCGGGCATCGCCCCGGGCGCGGACGTCTTCCAGCAGACTTTCGGCCTCAAGCGCCGGCGCGGCGAGGAAAAACGCCCTGAGCGCGTCCGCCTCGGCCGCCAGATCGCCCGTTATGCCCAGCTCCCCGCTCGCCACGTCGAGCTCGACCTCGCCGTCCGTGGCGCGTACGCCGTGGCTCTCTGCCCGGGCGACACTTGCCTCAAGGCGCTCGCGGTCGAGCTCGAGCCGGCCCTCGACGTCGCTAAGCGTCGGCCAGCCCTCGGCGATGGGCAGCGCCCCCTGGGTAATGTCCAGCGCCAGGGTGGTTTCGATGTCGTCGGCACTCGTATTTTCACCCAGCGGCGCGGTGATTTGCAGCGACCCCTGCTCCACCCGGCCGCTGACGCCGTCGGCCAGCCACTCCTTGAGGTCATCGCCCAGCACCTTAACCGGCAGCCACGCCATCAGCGGCGTATTCACGGCGTCGACGTCCGTAAAGGCAAGGTCCAGCCCCATCTGCTGACGCTCGCCGCCGTTTGCCAGGCCGAACTCCCCGGTCACCCGGGCGCCGTTCCACACTACCTCCAGCTGGCGGCCGCTGATCAGCGTACTCGGGCCGTCGTGCACCCACTGCACCTGGCCCTTGGCGTGGCCAAGCTCCATGGGCTGGTCGAACACCTGGGGAAAGTACAGCGAGGTATCGTCTCCGCCGGCAAACGTCACCCGGCCGCGCTGATCCCGAGCCCTGACCCAGGCATCCAGCGGCCCGCCCCCGGGCGCCTCGTCCCAGGGCGACACGACGAGGTCGTGGAGGGCCGCATCGACCCGCCACTCGCCGCCTTGCTGGCCTACCTGGAGGCCGCTTACCGTGCCCTCCGGCGCCAGCGCCGCCAGCGGGCGCGTGAGCGACTCGGGCAGCACCACGTAGTCGCTCCAGGCCGCCAGCGAGTCCAGCTCAAAGGCGCTGGTGCGCAGCTCCCAGTCGCTTTGCTGATGGGTCAACTGCCAGTGTCTGGGTAGCGTCGGCGCCTTGCTGCCCGACGTCGCCACGCGCTCGGCATCGGCCACGTCGCCGCTCAGCCAGGCATTGCCGCCGTCGCCGTCCCGGCGCCACTGGCCAAGCGCTTCCAATCCCTTGAGCACCACCTGCTTGTCGGCCTGGGTAAGCTTAAGCTCGGGCAGGTTGAACTGCAGGCGAACGTCTTCCAGCCGGCCCGCCTGCCAGCGCCCCCAAAACGTTGACTCCCCGCCGGAGAGCGCAAGCTGAGGGGCAAAGTCCGGGCGCACCAGCTCGGCAAGCGCCGACAGCTGCTCCAGCTGCATATCCAGCTGCAGGGCGGCGGAGTAGTCCTTGAGCCCCGCGCTTCCCGGGCGCACGTCGGCCTTGAGGCTCGCCGCGGGCAGGTCGGTCGGCGCCTCGGATAGCAGCGACGATGCCACCGCCACCTCCCCAGCCATGCGGATGCGCTTGTCGCTGCCGCTCAGCACCAGCCGGGGGGCGTGCACGGTGGCGCTGCCGTCATTGCCGTGCATCAGCAGCCGGGTATCGGTAATCTGCAGGCGCTGATGGAGTACCAGCCGCGTCCAGGCGTCAACGGTGTCGAGGTCAACCTCGGTATCCGGGGCTAAATAAAGCGGCAGCGTCGCCGGTTCGGGCCAGCCCCAGCCGGCGCCTTCGCCGCGATACAGGTGCAGGGAAAAGCCTTCCATCCGCGTCTGGCGAAAGACCGGCGCCAGCGCCCGAAGCGAGCGCCCGACGTCCAGCCGCAGGCGCAGCGCCCCCAGGGAGAAGAGCGGGGCGTCGGGGAGTTCGGCCTCTACGCCGCGCAGGTCCAGGCGCAGGCCGTCGCGCTCCACGGCAAGCGACAGCGATTCGATGTTCACCGGCGCGCCGAAGTGCGACTGCAAAAAAGCTTCCAGGTGCGGAGTCAGCGCATCGGCCTGGCTTGCCAGCAGGCGCAGTACCAGCAGCAGCACGGCCAGCGTGCCCAGGCACCAGGCCAGCACCAGCAGGCAGCCTTTTCGCAGCGTGGGCAGGGTCATGGGCTACATCAGCACGATGTCGTACTGCTCTTGTGAATAGTGCTGCTCGACCTGGAAGCGAATGGGCTTGTCGATAAAGGCTTCCAGATCGGCTACCGAGGTGGACTCCTCGTCCAGCAGCCGGTCAACCACCGACTGAGCGGCCAGCACCATGTAGGTTTCGGCGTTGTACGCCCTCTCTTCGCGGAGGATCTCGCGAAAAATCTCGTAGCACACCGTTTCCGGCGTCTTGAGCATGCCCCGGCCCTCGCAGGTGGGGCAGGCTTCGCACAGCGTCTGGGCCAGGCTTTCCCGGGTGCGCTTGCGCGTCACCTGCACCAGACCCAGCTCGGTGACCCCGGTGCAGCGGGTTTTAGCATGGTCGCGCTCCAGGGCTTTTTCCAGCAGGCGCAGCACCTGGCGCTGGTGCTCAGCGTCTTCCATGTCGATAAAATCGATGATGATGATGCCGCCCAGGTTGCGCAGCCGCAGCTGGCGGGCAATGGAAGTGGCCGCCTCGAGGTTGGTCTTGAAGATGGTTTCTTCGAGGTTGCGGTGGCCGACAAAGCCACCGGTGTTAACGTCGATGGTGGTCATCGCCTCGGTGGGGTCAATGACCAGGTAGCCCCCGGACTTGAGCTGCACCCGGCGGCTGAGCGCCTTCTGAATCTCATCCTCCACGCTGTAAAGGTCAAACAGCGGGCGCTCGCCGGGATAGTATTCGATGCGCTCGATGGCCGTGGGCATAAACTCCCGGGCAAACTCTTTAAGCCGGGTAAAGTTTTCCCGGGAGTCGATGCGCACCTTCTCGATATCGTCGCGCATGACGTCGCGCAGGGTACGAATGAACAGCGGCAGGTCGTCGTAGATCACCGTCGGCGGCGCGGCGGTGATCTTGCGCTCGCCGACCTTCTGCCACAGGCGCAGCAGAAAGTGGATGTCGCTTGCCAGCTCCTCTTCGCCCACGCTTTCCGCGGCGGTGCGCACTATAAAGCCACCGCCGGCTTCCAGCGGCTGGCCGGCCACGGTGCGGTCCAGCAGCTGGCGAAGACGCTCGCGCTCGCGCTCGTCCTCGATGCGCTGGGAGACGCCGTGGTGCGGCGAGTCCGGCATGTAGACCAGGTAGCGCGAGGGAATCGACAGGTGGGTGGTCAGCCGCGCGCCCTTGGTGCCGATGGGGTCCTTGGTGACCTGCACCACCAGCGCCTGGCCCTCGTGCAACAGCTGACCGATGGACAGCTGCTCGTCGGCGGGCGTGCCCGCGGGCATGACCTCGTGGGCATGAATGAACGCCGCGCGCGCAAGGCCGATGTCGACAAAGGCCGCCTGCATGCCGGGCAGCACGCGCACGACCCTGCCCTTGTAAATGTTGCCCACGATCCCCCGCCGGCACGAGCGTTCGATCAGCGCTTCCTGAAGCACCCCGTTTTCCACCAGCGCCACGCGGGTTTCCATGGGCGTTAAATTGATCAGAACTTCACCACTCATGCAGCCTTCCTTAATGTCGTTGCCGCCACCCGGGGGTTCACGTTCAAAGTTACGGCAAAGCGCCGTGCCAAAGGGCCACGCCCTGCCGGCGCAGCATTGCTGCCGTTTCGTATAGCGGAAGCCCCACCACCGCCGAGTAGCTGCCGTGAATCTCGCTGACAAAGGCGCTGGCGAGCCCCTGGATGGCATAGCCGCCGGCCTTGCCGGCGGGCTCGCCGGTGCGCCAGTAGGCGGCGATTTCCTCGGGGGCAATCTCGCGAAGCGCCACTCTGGTGGCAACGCAGGCGCTTAGCATGCCTTCCGGGCCGTCTACGGCAACGGCGGTGAGCACCCGGTGTTCGCGGCCGGCCAGAGCCGCGAGCATGGCAGCGGCGTGTTCGGCGTCCCGGGGCTTGCCAAGCACGGCGTCGTCAAGGACCACGGCGGTATCCGACCCAAGCGTAGGCAGTGTACTCAATTTCGCCGCCGCCCGGGCCTTATCCCGGGCCAGACGAAGGACGTAGGCGTCCGGCGCCTCGTCCGACCGCGGCGTTTCGTCAACGTCGCACGGCCGCACCCGCACCGGCACGCCTAGCGCTGCCAGCAGCTCCCGGCGGCGCGGCGACGCCGACGCCAGGCACAGCACGGCCTCGGCATGGCTCATGGATTCCCCCGGCGGCCTTCCAGGGCGCGCAGCAGAGTAGCAAGCCAGGGCCACAGCAGGGCGCTTGACAGCGCCGGCAGCAAAAACGCCAGGTGGATGGAAGAGTCGCCCCACAGGGTTCTAACCCACTGCTCCAGCAGCTGCACGATCCCCAGCAGCACCAGCACCAGCACCGCCTGCTGCAAAAGCGAATAGCGGCGAAAGCGCGGGTAGACCAGCGCGCATAAAAACCCCAGCAGCGAAAACACCAGCGCGCTCTGCCCCAGCACGTGGCCCTGGATCAAATCCAGCAGCAGGCCGAGAACAAAGCCGTGGAGCACGCCCACGCGCCCTGGAGCGCGCATGCAGCCGTAAATCAGCATCAGGCCCAGCCAGTCCGGGCGGTACATCTGCCAGCCTTCCGCCAGCGGCATCACCTGCAGGCACAGCGCCAGCAGCAGGGCTAGCCAAACGGCGGGAAGCGGTACGCCGGAAACTCGCGCCATCAGGGACTCCTCGGGGCATCTGCGGCCCGCAGCGCGGCCGCCACCCGCTGGGCGCTGCCAAAGGCCACGTCGCTGATCGAAAGGCTGTCGCCCCAGGGCGTTTGCGCCTCGCGCTTCGGCGGCGGAAACAGCACCAGAAAGTGGCGCGAGCGCTCGAGCTTGGCCAGCGGGCGCGCCGTCACCTGGGCAAACGGCCGGCCGGGATCGTGGTAGACCTCGGTGACCCGCGCCACCGGGTAGCCGCCGGGAAAGCGGCCGGCAAGGCCCGAGGTGGTCAGCAGGTCACCTTCGCGAATATCGGCGGTATCGGGCACGTGCAGCACCTTGACCGTGCCGTAGCGCCCGGTGCCCTGAACGATAAAGCGCAGGCCGTTGCGGTTGACCTGCACCGGCAGCGCGTGGCTGGCGTCGGCCAGCAGGATGACCCGGCTGGAATACGCCGATACTGAGGTCACCTGGCCGACCAGGCCGGAGGCATCGATCACCGGCTGGCCCACGTAGGCGCCGTTGCGCCGCCCGCGGTCGATCACCATGCGGTGGCTGAACGGGTCATTGTCCAGCGAAATGAGCTCGGCGGTGATGTAGCCGATATCGCGCTTTTGCGCCGCCTTGAGAATATCGCGCAGCTCGGCGTTTTCCGCCTGGAGGCTGTCCATGCGCTGGGCGCGGTGGGACAGCGTGAGCATTTTTTCGCGTAGCCGGCGGTTTTCATCCACCAGCGCCTGCTGCTCGGTAAACGCGATCGTGCCCCAGCTCAGCAGATCACTGGGCAGGCTAACCACCCACTGAACGGGCGCCACTACGGTGGAAAGCTGGGCGCGCAGGGTTTCCATGCGCGTGAAGTTCTGGTCGGCAAACATAAGGACGCCTGCCGCCAGTACGCAAAAAAACAGCCGGTAGCCGGGCAGATGCCCGGGGGAAAACAGCGGTTTAATAAGCAACCCTCCGCACAGCCGTCGGCGCGGCTAGTCGCTCGACAGCAGCTCGAAGGTATGCTGATCGATCATTTCCAGCGCCTTGCCGCCGCCCCGGGCCACGCAGGACTGCGGGTCTTCGGCGATGATTACCGGCAGGCCGGTTTCTTCGGCAATCAGCTTGTCCAGGTCGCGCAGCATGGCGCCGCCGCCGGTCAGCACCAGGCCGTGCTCGGCGATGTCCGAGGCAAGCTCCGGCGGCGACTGCTCAAGCGCGCTCTTGATCGCCGAGACAATGGCCACCAGGGTATCCTGGAGCGCGTCGAGGATCTCGTGGGAGTTGAGCGTAAAGCTGCGCGGCACGCCTTCGGCCAGATTGCGGCCGCGAACGTCGATTTCGCGCTGCTCGCTGCCGGGATAGGCGCAGCCGATCTCCTCCTTGATGCGCTCGGCGGTCGCCTCGCCAATCAGGCTGCCGTAGTAGCGGCGCACGTGGCCGGTAATCGCCTCGTCGAAGCGGTCGCCGCCCACGCGGATGGACTCGGAGTAGACCACGCCGTTAAGCGAAATAATCGCGATCTCGGTGGTGCCGCCGCCGACGTCCACCACCATCGAGCCCTGAGCTTCCTCGATGGGCAGCCCGGCGCCGATGGCGGCCGCCATGGGCTCTTCGATGAGAAACACCTCCCGAGCGCCGGCGCCTTCGGCCGACTCGCGGATGGCGCGGCGCTCGACCTGGGTCGACATGCAGGGAACGCAGACCAGCACGCGCGGACTCGGCGTCAAGAACGTACTTTGATGAACCTTGCGAATGAAGTGCTGGAGCATCTGCTCGGTGACGGTAAAATCGGCAATCACGCCGTCCTTCATCGGACGAATCGCGGTAATATTGCCGGGCGTACGCCCCAGCATGCGCTTGGCGTCGGTGCCCACTGAGGCAACGCTGCGCATGGTGCCGGACTGGCGGATGGCGACAACGGAAGGTTCGTCAAGGACGATGCCGCGCCCGCGTACATAAATCAGTGTGTTGGCCGTACCCAGGTCGATCGATAGATCGCTGGAAAACAGCCCCCTCAAACGTTTGAACATGAATGTTATTACCTAGTGCTGGCCGGGAACCCTGTGCGGGGGCAAACGGTATCACCGCATCCGCACGGCGGCAACAGCGCAGCGCACCACCACTGCCCGCAAGCGCCAGGATATGCTACCTTCTGCGCCACTTCGCCTACCCTATTTCACCCTGTTTTGATGAGGACATTTGATCATGGCGCTCGAACAGACCCATGTGCGCCGGGCGGCCCATCTGGCCCGGCTCGACGTAAGCGACGCGCAAGCCCTGGGCTTTGTTGACGACCTGAACCGGATTCTGGAGATGGTCGACCAGCTGCAGGGCGTTGACACCGACGGCGTCGCCCCGCTGATGCACCCTCTCGATGCCACCCAGCGGCTGCGCGCCGATGACGTCACCGAAGGGAACGAGCGCGAGCGTTTTCAGCGCCTGGCCCCGGCCACCGAAGACGGCCTTTACCTGGTACCCCGGGTGGTGGAATAGCCGCAGCGCCGCACCGCCCCTTCTGTTATCCCGCTACTTATTCCTCAACGGAGCCTGTGGGCCATGTCTGACCGCACTGCTGACGACACTTTTGATCACACCGTTACCTCGCTTGCCGCCGCGCTGCAAAAAGGCGACGCCTCCAGCCGCGAGCTGACCACCGACTACCTCAAGCGCATCGAGCGCGCCGAGCCGACGCTCAACAGCTTCATCAGCGTCACCGCCGAGCAGGCGCTGGCCGCCGCCGACGACGCTGACCGGGCCCGGACCGACGGCCGCGCCGGCTTTCTCACCGGCGTGCCGCTGTCGCTCAAGGACAATTTCTGTGTCCGCGACGTCAAGGCCACCAACGGCTCGAAAATGCTGGATAACTTCGTCGCCCCCTACAGCGCCACGGTGGCGGAAAAGCTCGACGCCGCCGGCTGCGTAAGCCTTGGCAAGACCAACATGGACGAATTCGCCATGGGCTCGTCCAACGAGTCGAGCTACTACGGCGCGGTAAAAAACCCCTGGGACCTCTCCGCCGTACCCGGCGGCTCATCCGGGGGCAGCGCCGCCGCCGTGGCGGCGGGCCTGGCGCCGGCCTCCATGGGTAGCGACACCGGCGGCTCGATCCGCCAGCCCGCCGCGTTCTGCGGCATTACCGGGCTCAAGCCCACCTACGGGCGCGTGTCGCGCTACGGCATCATCGCCTACGCCTCGAGCCTGGACCAGGCCGGGCCCATGGCGCGCACCGCCGAAGACTGCGCCCACCTGCTCGGCGCCATCGCCGGCCACGACCTGCGCGACTCCACCAGCGCTGCGCGCTGCGTGCCCGACTACGCCGCCGAGCTCGACGCGCCCCTCGCCGGGCTCAAGATCGGCCTGCCCAAAGAATACTTCGGCGACGGCCTGGACCCGGCGGTGGAAAGCGCGGTGCGCGAGGCGGTCAAGGTGTACGAATCTCTGGGCGCTACCGTGCGCGACGTCAGCCTGCCCCACACCCGCTACGCCACCTCGGCCTACTACGTCATCGCCCCGGCGGAGGCGTCGTCGAACCTGGCGCGGTTTGACGGCGTGCGCTTCGGCCACCGCTGCGACCACCCCGAAGACCTGATCGATCTCTACCAGCGCTCCCGGGCCGAAGGCTTCGGCGAAGAGGTCAAGCGGCGCATTCTCATCGGCACGCACACCCTGTCCGAGGGCTTCTTCGACGCCTACTACACCAAGGCGCAGAAGGTCCGCCGGCTCATTCGCCAGGATTTTCTCGACGCCTTTGACCAGGTCGACGTGCTCATGGGGCCGACCTCGCCGACGCCGGCGTTCGACCTCGGCGCGCAGAAAGACCCGGTGTCGATGTATCTGCAGGACATCTACACCATCGCCGTCAACCTCGCCGGCATCCCCGGCATCAGCGTGCCCGCCGGCTTCTCCGGTGGCCGCCCGGTGGGGCTGCAGATCCTCGGCGCGCACTTCGCCGAAGCCCGGCTGCTGAATGTCGCCCACCAGTTCCAGCAGGCCACCGACTGGCACCAACAACGTCCCGCTTTCGCCAAGGAGATCGCCTGATGCAATGGGAAACCGTGATTGGGCTTGAGGTCCACGTCCAGCTCGCCACACGCTCGAAGATTTTCTCCGGCGCCTCCACCGCCTTCGGCGCCGAGGCCAATACCCAGGCCAGCGCCGTGGATCTGGGAATGCCCGGCACCCTGCCGGTGGTGAACGAGCAGGCGGTGGCCATGGCCGTGCAGTTTGGCCTCGGCGTCAACGCCGAGATCGCCGAAACGTCCGTGTTTGACCGCAAGAACTACTTCTACGCCGACCTGCCCAAGGGCTACCAGACCAGCCAGATGTATTACCCCATCGTCGGGCCCGGGGAGCTTGACATCCGCCTGGACAACGACGTCACCCGGCGCATCCGCATTCACCACGCGCACCTGGAAGAAGACGCCGGCAAGTCGCTCCACGAAAGCTTTACCGACGACGGCGGCCGGGAAATGACCGGCATCGACCTGAACCGCGCCGGCACGCCGCTTCTGGAAATCGTCTCCGAGCCGGACATGCGCTCGGCCAAAGAGGCCTCGGCCTATCTTCGGGCGATCCATTCCATCGTCACCTACCTGGGCATTTCCGACGGCAACATGGCCGAGGGCTCCATGCGCTGCGACGTCAACGTCTCGGTGCGCCCCAAGGGCCAGGCCGAATTTGGCACCCGGGCGGAGATCAAGAACGTCAACTCCTTCCGCTTTGTCGAGCACGCCATCGCCTTTGAGGTCGAGCGCCAGATCGAGCTCATCGAGGACGGCGGCGAGGTGGTCCAGGAAACCCGCCTGTTTGATCCGGACCGCGACGAAACCCGCAGCATGCGCACCAAGGAGGAAGCCAACGACTACCGCTACTTCCCCTGCCCGGACCTGTTGCCCATCGTGCTGGATCAGGCCTACATCGATCATCTGCGCGACGCTCTGCCGGAGCTTCCCGCCGCCAAGCGCGAGCGCTTTGAGGATGAGCTTGGGCTCTCGGCCTACGACGCCTCGGTGATCGCCGCCAGCCGCGACATGGCCGACTACTTTGAAGAGGCCATGAACGTCTGCGGCGACGCCAAGCAGGCGGCCAACTGGGTGCAGGGCGAGCTTTCCGCGGCGCTCAAGCGCGAGCACCTGGAGGTGGGCGAGAGCCCGGTGAGCGCCCGCCAGCTGGGCGAGCTTATTGCCCGGGTCAAGGACGACACCATCAGCGGCAAGGCCGCCAAGCAGGTGTTCCAGGCGCTGTGGGACGGCCAGGGCGATAGCGCCGACGCCGTTATCGAGGCCAAGGGCTTAAAACAGGTCACCGATACCGGCGCCATCGAGGCGATGATCGACGACGTCATTGCCCAGAGCCCCAAACAGGTGGCCCAGTACGTCGAGGCCGAACCCGACAAGCGCGGCAAGATGATCGGCTACTTTGTCGGCCAGGTGATGAAGGCTTCGCGCGGCACGGCCAATCCTCAGCAGGTCAATCAGTTGCTCAAGGAAAAGCTCGACGCGCTGGTATAAAAGCCCCTAAGGCGCGGTAAAGCTTGTAAGCCGGGCGCAGCCGGCGGCCCAGACGTCGGCCTCGAGTTCGGCTATGTCCGCCGTGGGAAACGCCCGGCCCTGGTCTTCGCGGCCGTCGACCAAAAGCCCGGTCAGTCCGCCGACCAGCGGCATATGGCTGACCACCAGCAGGTTACCCGGCTGGTTGACCAGCCAGTCGCAAAACGCCTGGGGCGAATCCTCCGGGGTAATCCCGGAGAGCGTTTCCACGGCCACGCCCAGGGCGTCGCCCATGACGGCGGCGGTTTGCCGGGCGCGAAGGTAGGGGCTGGTCACGATCCGCGTGACCGCCGTGCCGTCCGCCTGACAGCGCTCGGCCAGCCGGCTTGCCATGAGGCTTGCCTGCTGTTCGCCGTCGGCCGTCAACGGCCGGGCGCTGTCCGGCGAGCCGTCAGCGGCCTCGCCGTGGCGCATGATCCAGAGATAACTCATTGCGGGTCTCCTGTTGTCTGGCTGTTCGGGGTATCCCGGTGGGCCTTTTGCACCTCGGCCCGGGGCAGCACAAATTCCACGTCGCTACTCTGCTCGCCGGTCATCAGGCCGCTGGCCATCTGCTTGGCCGGCACGCCCTGGAACAGCACGCGCTCAAGCCCTTCGGCCAGCGGCATGTAGACGCCGATTTCAGAGGCCTTGGCGCACACAAGCTTCACGGTGTTGACCCCTTCGGCTACCTGGCCCAGGGCATCCACCGCCTGCTTGAGGGTGCGGCCTTCGCCCATGGCATAGCCCACGCGGTAGTTGCGCGATAGGCTCGAGGAGCAGGTCACGATCAAATCGCCGACGCCGGAAAGCCCCAGAAAGGTCATGGGGTTGGCGCCCTGGGCCACGGCAAAGCGGCTCATTTCCGCCAGCGCCCGGGTCATCAGCATGCTGCGGGTGTTTTCGCCCATACCGAGGGCGGCCGCCATGCCCGCGGCAATGGCGTAGATATTCTTCAGCGCCCCGCCCAGCTCCACGCCGTGGCGGTCGCTGCTGGCGTAGACGCGAAAATACCCGCAGCTCAGCACCTGCTGCACCCGGGTCCGGGTCTCGGCGTCGGCGCTTGCCACCACCGTGGCGGTGAGCTGCTTGTCGGCGATCTCCGAGGCCAGGTTGGGCCCGGCAATGACGCCGATGTGGGCAAAGCCGGTCTCCTGCTCCAGCACCTGGCTCATGAGCATGAAACTATCGGACTCGATGCCCTTGGTGGTGCTCACCAGGATCTGCTCGGGGCGCAGCCACTGGCGCGCCGCCTGCACCACCTGGCGAAAGGCCTTGGAGGGAATCGCGATCAGCACAAGCTCGACGCCCTCAAGCACCGCCTGCATGTCGGTAGAGGCGTGCACCGCCTCGTTTATGGCATAGTCGGGCAGGTAGCGCCCGTTGCGGTGTTCGCGGTTGATCTGCTCGACCAGCGCGGCGTCTCGCATCCACTGGCGCACCTGGGCGCCGTTGTCCGCGGCGATGCTGGAAAGCGCGGTGCCGAAGCTGCCGCCGCCCAGCACCGCGACCTTGATCTGCTGTTCCGCCATATTAGGGTGTCCTGCCGAAATGGTGATAACTCAATACTTTAGCAAATGCGCCGGCAAAACAAACGGCCCGCCAGGCAAGCCTGACGGGCCGTGGCGCGCGTCGCGGGCGGTTTAGGCGGTCAATACGCCGTTCAGCCGCTTGACATAGGCCGCCGGGTCTTCCAGATGGCCGCCTTCGGCGATGATCGCCTGATCCAGCAGAATGTGGGCCAGATCGCTGAAGCTGGCTTCGTCAGCGCCTTCCAGGCGATTCACCAGCGCGTGCCCGGGGTTGAGCTCAAGAATCGGTTTGACCTCGGGCAGCGGCTGGCCGGCGGCTTCCATGATACGGCGCATCTGAAAGCCCATTTCGTGCTCGGGCAGCACCACGCAGGCCGGCGAGTCGGTCAGACGGTGGGTTACCTTGACTTCCTGAACGCTCTCGCCCAGCGCTTCCTGAACGCGCTTGACCAGGTCTTCCTTGTCCTTGGCGGTTTCTTCCTGGGCCTTTTTCTCTTCCTCGTCTTCGACATCGCCAAGATCCAGCTCGCCCTTGGCCACGTCGGTCAGGGTCTTGCCGTCAAACTCGGTGAGATGGCTCATTAGCCACTCGTCGATGCGATCGGAGAGCAGCAGCACCTCGATGCCCTTCTTGCGGAAGATTTCCAGATGCGGGCTGCTCTTCGCCGCGTTGAAGCCGTCGGCGACGATGTAGTAGATCTTCTGCTGGCCTTCCTTCATGCGCTCGACGTAGTCGGCAAGGGACTGGTCCTGAGTGGCGCTGTCGGTATGGGTGGACGAGAAGCGCAGCAGGCCGGCAATGTTTTCGCGATTGCCGGGATCTTCGCCCGGGCCTTCCTTGAGTACGCTGCCGAAGGTGTTCCAGAACGTCTGGTAGGTCTCGGTGTCCTTGGTCAGCTTTTTCAGCATGTCCAGGCTGCGCTTGGTCAGCGCGCTCTTGATCTTCTCGACCTGAGGGTCCTGCTGGAGAATCTCCCGGGACACGTTGAGCGACAGATCCCGCGTATCCAGCACGCCCTTGATGAAGCGCAGGTACAGCGGCAGGAACTGCTCGGCGTCGTCCATGATGAACACGCGCTGAACGTACAGCTTGACCCCGCGGGCACCGTCGCGCTCGTAAAGGTCGAACGGCGCGCGGCCGGGCACGAACAGCAGGCTAGTGTATTCGAGCTTGCCCTCGACCTTGTTGTGGCTCCAGGTCAGCGGATCGGAGAAGTCGTGGGATACGTGCTTGTAGAACGCCTTGTACTCGTCCGCGGTGATTTCGCTTTTGGGGCGCACCCAGAGCGCGGTGGCTTCGTTAACGGTTTCCCAGGTGGTGACTTCGCTGCCTTCGACGTCGTTGCCGTCATCGTCCTTGGCGGCTTCGGTCCTGGGCATTTTCACCGGCACTTCGATGTGGTCGGAGTACTTGCGCACCAGGTTCTGCAGGCGGGAGTCGTCGGCAAACTCCTTGGCGTCCTCTTTCAGCTGCAGGACGATTTCGGTGCCGTGAGCGTCGCGCTCAAGCTCGCCGATGGTGAACTCGCCCTCGCCCGCCGAACGCCACTCCACGCCTTCGGCCGCGGGAGCGCCGGCCTTGCGGGTGCGGACAGAGACCTCGTCGGCGACGATGAAGCTTGAGTAAAAGCCCACCCCGAACTGGCCGATCAGGTTGGCATCCTTTTGCTGCTCGCCGGAAAGCTGCTGCAGGAACTCGGCGGTGCCGCTCTTGGCAATGGTGCCCAGATTGGCGATGACGTCGTCGCGGCTCATGCCGATGCCGTTGTCCCGCAGCGTAACGGTGCCGGCGTCGCTGTCGTGCTCGATCTCCACGCGCAGCTCGCTGTCGCCCTCGTACAGCGCGTCGTTGTCAAGGGCCGCGTAGCGCAGCTTGTCGCAGGCGTCGGCGGCGTTGGAAATCAGCTCGCGGAGGAAAATTTCGCGGTTGGAGTACAGCGAGTTGATCATCAGGTTCAGCAGCTGCTTGACTTCCGTCTGGAAACCCAGCGTTTCTTCCCTGGTTGCGGTGGTCATTATTTCAGCCCTCGGGTCGTTGTCGTTTCCTACCGGCCGCGCAGAAGGCGATGGGCCCGCGCGGCATGAATATGGCGTGAACGAAATATGGGGCTTGGCCAGCCGTTTTCAAGACACCGTTAGCGCGAGCGGCCGTCCTGCCAGGCTCGGTACGCGTCCAGCTGCTCATCGACGCGCGCCAGCAGCCAGCTAACGATAACGGCATCGTCCAGCAGGCCAAACGGCAGGATGAAATCCGGAATCAGGTCAAACGGCATCACCAGGTAGCCGATGGCCCCTGCCATCAGCGCAAACGCCTTCCACGGCACCGGGCGATAGCGTCCGCCCATGACGTCGCGGGTCATGGGGAAAAACAGCCGCAGCCCGCGGGCTATGCGCGGCAGCGTCCAGGCCCGGGACTTGAGCCGGCGCCACCGTTGACGGGAGTACAGTGCCATATGCCACCTCCTGGCAGCTTATCGGCGGAGACCGGTCTATCGCACTCCGGCGCTTCTCACCGTATGATCGGGACAGCATTTCGGGCAGCATGTGCGGCTGTCCGTTCACATCTGTTCGTTACACATCCTTTGATAGTCAAACAGCCCTTGAGCTTCAAGCCTTTTCGCCCCGCTCTGCTGTGTTCACCCTGACCCGGATGTTTCATCCTGACGCGAGGAGTTCGTCATGCACGCTTTGCGACGCCGCTTTTATCATCGAGCCAAGACCGTGGGACTGGCCGGGGCGCTACTGCTGGGCAGCCTGCCACCGGCGGCGCTTGCCCTGTCTGACACGGCCATGCGCGACGCCCTGGCCGACGCTCGCGAGCAGCGCTGGGCCAGCATCAATGATAGCGCGGTTGCCGGGCATATACTGCACGGCTACGTCGACTATCACCGGCTGCGGGGGGCGCTACCCGAGGCCTCCCCCGGGCGGGTCAATGCCTTTATCACGGAGCACGAGGACTCGCCGCTGTCGGTCTGGATGCGCGGCCAGGCCATCAGCGCCTACGGCGAAGCCGAGCGCTTTGACGACCTGCTGGCCGTGGCCGACGACAAGCCGGCCGGGGCCGAACGCCAGTGCCACTATGCCACTGCCCTGCTGGAACAAAACCCGACCCGGGCCGAGGAGCTGGGCCGCGAGCTGTGGCTTGTGGGCCAGTCGCGCCCCACCGCCTGCGACGCGCTGTTCAACCGTCTGCAAAGCCGCGGAGTGATCGACGCCGACGACGTATGGGACCGCGCCATGCTCGCCTGGGAAGCCAAGCAGACCCGCTTGATGGACTACCTGCTGGATCAGCTGGATGAGCGCTGGCACACCGCCGTCAGCACCGCGGAAAACACCCGCCGTGACCCCGAGAGCCTGAGCCTTGCGCCGGACTGCCTGGGGCCTGAGTGCGCCGCCACCGGCGGCTTTTATCGCGCCGCCATGGAACGCCTGACCCGCGGCGATACCGAGGCCGCCTTCGCCGCCTGGCAGGCCAAGGCCTCGCGCGTTAACCTCTCATCCGCCACCCGCCGCGCCATTGAAGAGGAGCTGGCGTTCTACGCCCTGGTGCGCGACACCCCCGGCACCCTTGACTGGGTCGACGGCGTGCTGCCCACCCTGGACAGCGAGCGGGTGCGGGAGCTCCGGGTCCGCCGGGCCCTGGCCGAGCGCGCCTGGGGAGACGTGCGCCACTGGGTCGGCCAAATGCCCGCCGAAGAGCGGGAAAACAGCCGCTGGCAGTACTGGCTGGCCCGGGCCGACGCCCAGCTGGGCGACGGCGGCGCCGCCCGCCGTCACTACCAGAACGCCGCCGAGGAGCGCGACTTTTACGGCTTCGCCGCCGCCGAGCGTCTGGATCAGCCCTACTCGTTCAACATGGCCCGCTACGGCTTTGACGAGGCCACCCGGGAGCGCATTGCCGCGCTGCCCGAAGTGCGCCGCACCGAGGCGCTGATTCGCATCGGCGAGCCGGGGCTTGCCACCAGCGAATGGCTCCACGCCGTGCGCCGGGCCACGCCCGAGCGCGCCCAGGCGCTTGCCGGCTACGCCGCGCAGCAGGCCGAGACAGGCCACGAAAGCTGGCCCGCCCGGCTGGTGCAAACCACCATTGCCGGCAAGATGTGGGACGCGCTGGAATGGCGCTTTCCCCACGCCTACCGCGACGCCTTCGAGCGCTTTGGCCGCCGCAACGACGTGGACCCCTACCTGCTGATGGCCATTGCCCGGCGGGAAAGCGCCTACAACCCCAAGGCGCGCTCCCCTGCCGGGGCACTGGGGCTGATGCAGCTGATGCCCGGTACCGCGAGCGACGTCAGCCGCTCGCTGGGGCTTGACGCGCCGGGCCGCTACGGCGTGCTCGACCCCGAGCTCAACGTCCGCCTGGGCAGCGCCTACTTCAGCGAAACGCTAAAGCGCTACCGGGGTAATCGCCTGGCGGCGACGGCGGCCTATAACGCCGGCCCCCGCCGGGTCGACCGCTGGCTGGGCGAGCACCGCGCCGAGGACTTCGACCTCTTCGTCGAGCGCATCCCCTTCCGCGAAACCCGCCACTACGTCCAGGCCGTGCTGACCTACCGGGCGATTTTCCAGCACCTGGCCCAGGGCGGCGATGCCGAGGGCGTATCGCTGCTGAGCGAAGCCGAGCGCAACACCCGCTACGATCGTTCGCTGATGCGCTGATGCCGGGCATCGGCTGTCACGGCGCTGGAACGGCCGCCCTACGGCCGCTGCTCCAGCGCCAGCCGAATGCCGAAGGCAATCAGCACGCTGCCGGTCAGCCCGTTGAGCGCGCGCGCCACGCGGGCGCTTGCCAGAAAGCGGCCGGCGCGCCCCACCATCAGCGCCACGGCGATCTGCCAGGCGTTGGCAATGGCAAAGTGCACGCCGGCAAGCCACAGCGACTTCACCAGCGCCGGGTCCTCGGGCGCGATGAACTGCGGCAGAAAGGCCATATAAAACACCACGGTCTTGGGGTTGAGCACGTTGGAGACGAGCCCTTCGCGCGCCGCCTGCAGTCGCCTGGCCTGCCCCCGGGCACCCGCCGTACCCTCCGCGGCCAGCCCCTGCCCCCGGCGCATGGCGCCCAGGCTCTGCACGCCCAGCCAGACCAGATAGGCCGCCCCGGCAAACTTCAGCGCGCCAAACGCCGTCGCCGACTGCAAAAGAATCAGCGAAATGCCCAGCGCCGATACCGCGGCGTGAATAAAAAGCCCGCAGCAAATGGCAAGGCTGGTGGCCACGCCGTCGCCGACGCCGCCCCGGGCGGTGTTGCGGATCACCAGCAGCGTATCCACCCCCGGCGTCAGAGAAAGTAGCGTAATGGCCACCACAAAAGCCCCGAAGTGCCCGTCGATCAAACTCCACTCGGCCATGCTGCCGGCTCCGTTAAGCGGTAAAAATCATTGGCCGAGACTTTACGCCCCGACATTTAACCTCTACATTGAAATTGACGATCAGGCAAAGGTGCCTTCGTCAGATAACCAAGCAAGCAAGGAAATTGATAATGGCAACTGGCACTGTAAAGTGGTTCAACGACACCAAGGGTTACGGCTTCATCTCTCCGGATGACGGCGGTGACGACTTGTTCGCCCACTTTTCCGAAATTCAGGCCGAAGGCTTCAAGTCCCTGCAGGACGGCCAAAAGGTCAGCTTTGAGGTCACCCAGGGCAAGAAAGGCTTACAAGCCTCGAATATCCAGGCCCACTGATTCTCTCAGGGCTAATTTCTTAAGGTATGCTCTTGAGCCAACCCCTGAGCAAGCTCTTGATCAACACCCTGAGGATATAGCGCCTGCGAGCGCCAGGAACATCGCAGAAGCCCGCCGGTCGGCGGGCTTTTTTTATGCCTGTCAGTCGCGCTCCGGCTCGTCCACCGTGGGCGTGGCCGTATCCGAGGCGGTCTCCACGTCCTGCTGCTCAAGCTCCTTGTACTGCTCCTGGAGCTGCTGCTGGGTTTCTTCAAAACGCCGCTCGGCGTCTTCGATCAGCTCGTCGACCTCCGACTTGCCAATCTCGCCGTCGAGCTTGCCGGGCGGGGCGGAAGGTTCAATATCCAGCTCCTCATCCGGCAGCGCGACGTCCTTCTCTGACGGCATGCCGTTTTCCGCTGAGGCGCCCGCATCTCCGGGTAGCGGCTCGGTCGTCGGCGCCTGCTTTTCCGCCTCTTCGAACTGCTCCTTGAGCTCCTGCTCGGCTTCTTCGAAGCGCCGGTCGATATCGCTGATCACGTCGTCCACGTCGGACTTCGTGACCTCGCCGGGCATGGCGGCGTCCTCGTCCTCGAGCACGTCTTCGGGGTCTGCGGAAAGCGTGTCGTCGTCGGCGGTGACCTCTTTGGGCACAGCCCCTTCAGACGTAGCGTCTTCGGCCGTAACGTCTTCAGGCGCCGTATCGTCAGACGCCGAATCGCCGGCGGCGCTATCCGTCTCGCCGGCCGGGGCCGGCGTCTCCGCGTCGGTCTCCGGATCGGCCGTATCCAGATCGGGCGCCTCGTCCGAAGACGCCGACTCGGTGGTGTCTGCCGTCTCAGCCGGCGCGTCTTCGCTCTGCTCGGCGGGGGTGTCGCCGCCTTCCGGGGCCGGTTCTGACGCGTCATCATCGCTGCAGGCGCCAAGCAGCAGCGCCGTGGCCATGAGCGTCGGTATCCAAAAGCGGTTTGACATGGCGGTATTCTCCTTACCGTCGCTGTAAGTAAAACAGGGCTAGGCCGTTGGCCAGGCCGTAGAAGGTCTGGCCGTCTGCGCGACCTTGTCGGGCGCCGGCGTCTTGTCGCCGCGGCCGTCGTTTGGGTTGTCGCGGCTGTCTCGCCGGTAAGCGACTCAGGAGTTGTAGCCACCAGCAGCTCGGAGTCCGCGGGCATGGCCAAGCGCAGCGCCAGGGGGACGACCTCGGCGGAAAAGGCGTCAAAGCGATGCGCTTCGCCGTCCAGGGTCAACGGCCAGGGCGGATGGCTTGGGTCGGTGCTCACCGAGAGTTTGGACACCGGCAGGTAGCGCACAAAGCGCCCCCGGGCCGGAAATTCGCGCAGCTCGCGGATCAGCTGCGGAAGCTCCCTGAAAGAGCCGAAGTCCTTGACCAGCAGCATGTCCAGGTAGCCGTCGTTGATCCTGGCGCTGGGCGCCAGCACCTGGCCGCCGCCGGACTGGCGGGCATTGCCCAGCGCCACCAGCAAAAACGCGGCCTTCTCTTCGCAGTTATCCCAGTTGAGCGTGCCTTCGTAGCTGCGGTGGCGCCAGGTCTTGAGCGCTCCCATCACCGAGTAGGCCGCCCCGCCCAGCAGGCGCTTGAGCAGCTTGGGCGTGGTCGAGGTCACCTCGGCGCCAAAACCGCCGGTAGCCATGTTGAGGTAGTACTCGTCCACGCCCTTGCCCTGCCCGGTGGCGGAAATCCGCACCACGTCCACCGGCTGGGGCTCCCAGCGGCAGATCTTCTGCAGCGCGGCGTAGGGCTCCAGGGGCAGCCCCAGCGAGCGGGCAAAGTCGTTGGCGCTGCCCAGCGGCACAATGCCCAGCGCCGGACGCTTTTCCCGGGGAAGACGCATCAGGCCGTTGACCACTTCGTTGACCGTACCGTCGCCGCCGCCGGCAATCACGTGGGTGGCGCCGTGATCCACGGCCGCTTCGGCAAACATCGCCGCGTCCCCGGCTTCCCAGGTGGCATAGACAATCAGCGCCATACCCGCCCGCCGCTTCTTGGCCACCGCGGCCCGCAGCGCCGGATCGCCGGCAGACTTGCCGTTTACTACCAGTACATAACGCCGATTGATGTCGCTCACCGTATCCGTCCACCTCGTATTGCCGTTGTCCCTATTGTCGCTGTGTCGCCCGAAGCCGTCCGCTTTTAGCCCAGCGCCTTGTCCACCATCTCAAAAACGTTGGCCGACAGCGGCCGGTCGTGGATGCGCTGGAGTTCGGCCTGCATCAGCGCCTGACGGGTATCGTCAAAGCGGCGCCAGCGCGTCAGCGGCGTCATCAGGCCGGCCGCCATTTCCGGGTTTAACCCGTCAAGTTCGATCACCGTATCGGCCAGCAGGGCGTAGCCCGCGCCGTCCAGCCGATGAAAGTTGATGCGGTTTTGCGCGAAGGTACCCAGCAGCGCCCGCACCTTGTTGGGATTGGTCAGCGAAAAGGCCGGGTGCTCCATCAGGTACTTGACGCGATCGAGCACGTCGTCCTGGGGCCGCGATACCTGAATGCTGAACCACTGGTCCATGACCAGAGGGTCGTGAGCCCATTTTTCGCCAAAGGCCCTGAGCGCCGGAGCGGACAGGTCGTCGCGGCTGGAGTGCACCAGCAGGGTCAGCGCCTGGCGCACGTCGGTCATGTTGTGACCGGCGTCAAACTGCGCCTGGCAGTGCTCGATCCCGACCTCGTCTTCGATGGTCATGAGATAGCCCAGCGCTACGTTTTTCAGGCTGCGCCGGCCAATCTGCTCAGGCGTCGGCGCGTAGGGCTCGTCCGCCTGATTGGCCTTGAACAGCGCGAGAAAATCGTCGCGCAGGGCAAAGCCCAGCGACTGGCACACAAACTCTCGGGCGGCGTGGATGGCGTCCACGTCCACCAGCGGCTGATGCTCGGCAATGCAGGCCTCGGACGGCAGCCGCAGCATTTCGGCCATCACCGCCTTGTCTTCGGCCGGCGCGTTGAGCAGCGTCCGGTAAGCCTCCACCACGCGGGTGTCCATGACCTTTTCCACGCCGTTGCGGTGAGCGGCAATGAGATCGTTCAGGGCCAGCATGGCCAGGCGCTGGCTGGCTTCCCAGCGGTTAAAACCGTCGCTGTCCTGGGTGAGCAGAAACGCCAGACCCTCCCGGGAATAGGGGAAGTACAGCTTCACCGGCGCCGAGAAATGGCGTAAAAGCGACGGCGTGGGCGCCTCCGCGACGTCGGTGAAGACGAACGTCTGCTCGGCTTCGCACAGGTTGAGTACGGTATCCTTGCCGCAGGCTTCGCCGTCGAGCGTCAACGTCAAATCGTGCCCCGACTTGGTCCCGATGAGCCCCATGCGCACGGGGATGTGCAGCGGCTCGGGGGCCTGCTGCCCTATCGTTGCCGGGGTGCGCTGACGCAGGGTCAGGCGGTATTCGGCGTTGGCGTAGTCGTACTCGCCGTGGGCGTCGATCTCCGGGGTACCCGCCTGATCATACCAGCGCATGAACTGGGACAAATCCTCGCCCGAGGCTTCCACCATGCAGCCGACGAAGTCCTCGATGGTTACCGCCTGGCCGTCAAAGCGCGCGAAGTAAAGATCGCTGCCCCGGCGGAAGGCGTCCCAGCCCACCAGGTTTTTTAGCATGCGCACCACTTCTGCCCCTTTCTCGTAAACCGTCAGGGTATAGAAGTTGGTGATCTCGATGTAGTGGTCCGGGCGCACCGGGTGCGCCGTGGGGCCGGCGTCCTCGGCAAACTGGGCGGTGCGGAAAAACGTCACGTCCTGAATGCGCTTGAGCGCCGCCGAGTTGGTATCCGCGGTGAAGCTCTGGTCGCGGAACACGGTAAAGCCTTCCTTGAGCGAGAGCTGAAACCAGTCCCGGCAGGTCACGCGGTTGCCCGACCAGTTGTGGAAGTACTCGTGGGCGACGATGCCCTCCACCTGCTGGAAGGCGGCGTCGGTGGCGGTGTCCGGGTGGGTCAGCACCGCCGCCGAGTTGAAGATATTGAGCCCCTTGTTTTCCATGGCGCCCATGTTGAAGTCGTTGACCGCGACGATCATGAAGCGATCAAGATCGTACTCGCGACCGTAGCGCTCCTCGTCCCAGCGCATGGCACGCTTGAGCGAAGCCAGGGCGTGGTCGGTCTTGCCCAGATTTTCTTCCTCGACCCAAATTTGCAGCGTGACGTCGCGGCCGCCCATGGTGGTGAAGCTGTCCTCCACACACGCAAGATCGCCGGCGACCAGGGCAAACAGGTAGGACGGCTTGGGGTGTGGGTCTTCCCAGGTAACGAAGTGGCGCCCGCCGTCAAGCCCGCCGCGCTCGACCGGGTTGCCGTTGGCCAGCAGCACCGGCTCGCGCTCGGCGTCGCCGATCACGGTGACGCGAAATACCGTCATGACGTCCGGACGGTCCGGGTAAAAGGTGATCCGGCGAAAGCCTTCGGCCTCGCACTGGGTGCAGTACATGCCGTTGGACTGGTAGAGCCCTTCCAGCGCGGTGTTGTCCCTGGGCGCCACACGCACCCGGGTTTCCAGAGTAAACGCCGCGGGCACGTCAGCAATGGTCAGCCCTTTGTCGTCGTGGCGATAGGCGCTGTCCGCCAGGGGTTCGCCGTCAACGGCGACGGACTCGAGCGTCAGCTGCTCGCCGTGGAAATAAAGCGGCGCATCGGCGCCGGCGTCCGGGTGGCGCTCGACGGTCAGGCACGCCTCGACGCGGGTATTGGCGGGGTCTAGGTCAAAGGTCAGCTCGGTATGGGTCACCCGATAGGCGGGCGGCTGGTAGTCGCTTAAATAAACCGGCTGCGGTTTTGACATAGCGCATGACTCCTTGTTGGCAGCGGCTCTGATGGGCCGACGGCAAATACAGTAAAAGAAAAAACAGTAAGCCAGGCTCGCCGGCAGCGGCCTGGATCAGTCGCGGAAATTGTCGAATTGCAGCGGCAAATCGGGGCCTTCCTCGCCGCGCAGCAGCGCCATGATGCCCTGCAGGTCGTCGCGTTTTTTCCCGGTCACGCGGACTTTTTCGCCCTGGATCTGCGCCTGCACCTTGGCCTTGCTCGCCTTGATGCGCTTGACGATGTCCTTGGCGTCGGCCTGCTCGAGCCCTTGCTTGAGCGTTACCGTCTGACGCGCCCGAACCCCTGAGAGTTCCGGCTCCTTGACGTCCATGCAGCGTGCGTCGATGCCTCGGGCGATCAGCCGCCCGCGCAGCATCTCAAGCATCTGCTGAAGCTGGAAATCCGCCTCGGCCTCCAGCGCGACGCTGTCGCCCTCCAGGGTAAAGCCGGCGTCGACGCCGCGAAAATCAAAGCGGGTTTGCACTTCGCGGTTGGCCTGGTCAACGGCGTTGGTCGCTTCGTGGCGATCAAATTCGGATACGATATCAAACGAGGGCATGGTCACTTCCTGAAAGTAGACGCTTCCTGACATGGGATGACCCGCTATTCTAGAGCAGCCACCCCGCTGCCCGCCAATTTCATTAGCTGACTAAATAAGACCCACCGCCAGCCATCCAAGCCTTGTCCGACACGCGGGCATGGCCTAGGCTACGGCGCCAATCCAACCACCTCGGGAGATACCATGAGCGATCGCGAGACGCGCCATAAAGCGTCAATGCAAAAACTGAAGGCGCGCGTGGACGAAAAAGTCGCCAACGCCACCGAGCAGCGCGGCCTGATCATCGTCAACACCGGCAACGGCAAGGGCAAGACCACCGCCGCCTGGGGCACCGTGACCCGAGCGCTGGGCTACGGCTACCGGGTCGGCGTGGTGCAGTTCATCAAGGGGCTCTGGGAGTGCGGCGAGCGCAACCGCCTGGAAGACGACCCCAACCTTGACGTCGCCATCATGGCCACGGGCTTTACCTGGGACACCCAGAACCGCGAAGCCGACACCCGGGCCTGCGAGGAAGTCTGGGCCGACGCCGCGCGCATGCTCGCCGACCCGGAGATTTATCTGGTGGTGCTTGACGAAATCACCTACATGCTCAAGTTCGGCTATCTCGATATCGATACCGTCAGGGAGGCGCTGGAGAACCGCCCGCCGGAGCAGACGGTCATTATCACCGGGCGCAATGCCCACCGCGACCTGGTCGCCATGGCGGACACCGTCACCGAGATGCAGGAAGTCCGCCACGCCTTCGCCAGCGGCATTCAGGCCCGCCGCGGCATCGATTTTTAACCCGTCCGCGCGGAATCAGCCGTCAAAGGGGTTACGCAGCACGATGGTTTCCACGCGGTCGGGGCCGGTGGAAATCATGGCGATGCTGGTGCCGATCTGCTCTTCCAGAAAGCTGATGTAGGCTCGGGCGTTGGCCGGCAGGCCGTCGACGCTTTTGACCCCCAGCGTGGACTCCTCCCAGCCCGGCAGGTCCTGGTACAAAGGCTCGATGGCCTCGTAGCCCTCGGAATCCACCGGGTTGTCCAGCACGTCGCCGTCCTTGCTGCGATAGCCCACGCACACGCGGATGGTTTCCAGGCCGTCGAGCACGTCGAGCTTGGTCAGGCAGAGCCCGGAAATCGAGTTGATCTGCACCGAGTGGCGCAGGGCCACGGCGTCAAACCAGCCGCAGCGCCGCGCGCGCCCGGTGGTGGCGCCAAACTCGTGGCCCTTCTCCGCCAGGTGGCGGCCGTGGTCGTCAAACAGCTCGGTGGGGAAAGGCCCGGAGCCCACCCGGGTGGTGTAGGCCTTGGTAATGCCTAGTACGTAGTCGAGGTACAAAGGCCCCACGCCCGACCCGGTGGCAGTACCGCCGGCGGTGGTGTTGGAGCTGGTGACGTAGGGGTAGGTGCCGTGGTCGATGTCCAGAAGCGCCCCCTGCGCGCCTTCAAAGAGGATATTCTCGCCGCGCTGTCGCAGGGAGTGCACCAGGCCCACGGTGTCGCTGACCATGGGGCGCAGCTCGTCGGCCATGGCCATGGCGCTGTCGAGCACCGCCTGGAAATCCACCGCCGGCTCGCCGTGGTAGCGGGTCAGCACGAAGTTGTGGTAGTCGAGCACCTCGCCGAGCTTGGCGGCGAAACGCTCGCGGTGGAGCATGTCGCCCAGGCGCAGCCCGCGGCGCGCGACCTTGTCTTCGTAGGCCGGGCCGATGCCGCGGCCGGTGGTGCCAATCTTGGCCACGCCGCGGGCTTTTTCCCGGGCCTGATCCAGGCGCACGTGGTAGGGCAGGATCAGCGGGCAGGCCGGCGACAACCGCAGCCGCTCGCGCACCGGCACGTCCTTCTGCTCCAGCTCGTGAATTTCATTGAGCAGCGCCTCCGGGGAGAGCACCACGCCGTTGCCGATCACGCAGATCTTGTCGTCGCGCAGAACGCCCGACGGAATCAGGTGCAGCACGGTTTTTTCGCCGTCGATTACCAGCGTGTGGCCGGCGTTATGGCCGCCCTGGAAGCGCACCACCGCCGACGCCGATTCGGTGAGCAGGTCAACGATCTTGCCCTTGCCTTCGTCACCCCACTGGGTGCCCAGTACTACGACATTCTTACCCATTATGCACTCGTCTCTTGTGTCAGGGCCGTTGGCTGCCAACGGCCGTCGATAAGCTCTAGCCGACGGTCGCAGCCGTGCGCCAGCGGCTCGTCGCGCTGCCCCGGCAGCGCTTGGATGACGCGCTCGCCGCGGCGGCGAAGCTCCGCCACGGCGTCGCACAGCGCGTCCTCATCAATGGCCGGCGCCAGAATCGCCCCCGGCGCCGGCGTCGCCTCCGCCAGAGTCGCCAGCTGTTTCAAATCCGTGGAAAACCCGGTGGCCGGGCGGGCGCGGCCGAAGACCCGTCCGGTATCGTCATAGCGGCCGCCCTTGGCCAGGGCATGGCCGTAGCCCGGCACGTAGGCGGCAAACATCATCCCGGTGTGGTACTGATAGCCGCGCAGTTCGGACAGATCAAAATACAGCGAGACGTCAAAGCGCGCGCGCACCCGGCGCTGTAGCGCCAAAAGCTCGTCGAGGGCGGCGGTCACCGTGGCCGGCGCGCCGGCAAAGACATCCCGGGCCCGATCGAGCACGCTCACGTCGCCGTGAAGCTCACCCAGCGCCGTCAGCATGTCGGCCAGCGCCGGGTCGCTCACGGTGCGCTGGACTTCGCGTTCAATGGCGCCGGGAGATTTCAGCGCCAGCGCGGTAAACAGCGCCCGCTCCTGCTCTTCGTTGAGCGCCGCGGCCTCGACCAGGCTGCGATAGATGCCGATGTGGCCAAGCGCCAGGTGCAGCTCGCCGGCGCCGGCCGCGGTCAGGCTTTCCAGCGCCAGCTGGATGATTTCGCTGTCGGCTTCAAGTCCGCTATGGCCAAAAAGCTCAACGCCGACCTGCACCGGGCTGCGCCCGCCCTGATAAGGGTCAGCCGTAGCGCGCATGACGCTGGTGCAGTAGCACAGCCGCACCGGCCCTTCCCGGCGCAGCGAGTGGGCATCCATCCGCGCGACCTGAGGCGTCACGTCGGCGGTAGCGCCCATCATGCGCCCGGTCAGCTGATCGGTGAGCTTGAAGGTTTGTAAATCGAGGTCGGTGCCGGTACCGGTCAAAAGCGAATCGAGAAACTCCGCCGGCGGCGGCATTACCTGGTCGTATCCCCAGCGGTAATAGAGGTCCAGCAGCCCGCGGCGGAGCTCCTCCATGCGGCTTGCCTGCGGCGGCAGCACCTCATCCATGCCGTCGGGCAACAGCCAGCGGTCAGCGATGGTCATGTCAACAATCCTGCGAGACGACGGTGAAAGCCCCCGGGAATTCATCGGCAGCGCGACAAATCCGCTAACGTGAGGCCACAAAAAAACCGGGCAACGCCCGGTTAACGAAGTCTACCATGTTTGGCCGCCGGAGAAACCCCGTTCCTCCGGCGGGCGGCGACTTACTCCGCGTCTTCCGACGCCGGCATGGCGTTGTTCAGATAGCGGAAAAACTCGCTGTCCGGTTCCAGCACCAGGAGGTTGTCGCTGTCGGCAAAGCTCTTGCGGTAGGCGTTGAGGCTACGCCAGAAAGAGAAGAACTCGGCGTCCTGCTCGTAGGCGCTGGAATAAATCTGCGCCGCCTCGGCATCGCCTTCACCGCGCAGCGTTTCCGAACGCTCGCGGGCCTGGGCCAGCAGCACCTGGCGGCGGCGATCGGCGTTAGCCTGGATCCGCTCGGCCTCTTCCTTCCCCTGGGCACGCCACTCGCGGGCCTCGCGCTCACGCTCGGAGCGCATCCGCTCGAACACCGCCGCGGACACGTCTTCGGGCAGGTCAATACGCTTGATACGGATATCGCGGATGGCGACCCCGAGCTCGTCGCGCATCAGGCTATCCAGATCTTTGCGGGGACCGGTCATGAGCTCGTCGCGGTTTTCAGCGATGATCTGCTGCAGCTCCAGCCGGCCAAAGGCGTTACGCAGGCTTTCGTCCACCCGGGGCTGGATCAGCCGCACGGCCATGGTTTCATCCCCCGCCGTGGCCTCGTAGTAAAGCGTCGGATCGACGACTTCCCACTGAACATAGGAGTCGACGATAACGGCTTTCTGCTCTTCGGTCAGATAGCGGCTGGTGTCGGTATCCAGAGTCAGCAGCCGGGTATCGAACTTGCGCACCGTATGGGTGATGGGCACTTTGAAGTGCAGCCCCGGCTCGATGTTCTCTTCCACGACTTCGCCAAATCGAAGCTTCACCGCGCGCTCGGTTTCATCCACGACAAACAGGCTACTGCTGGCAAGCCAAGCGGCAACCGCCAGGCCACCGACGATCAGCAGGGATCGATTATTGATCATTTACCGGCCCTCCCTGCGGGTGGACGTTCTGTTGTTGGAGCGGTTGCCGGCGTTGCTGCCGGAACGGCTTGACGAAGACGACGAGGCCGCCTGCGGCGAGATATTCTCAAGGACACGGGGGTCCAACTGCTTACCGTCGTTGGACATCGTGCCGCCCTTGCCGCCGAGCTTGTCCAGCGGCAGGTACATCAGCGGCGCGTTGTCACCGGTATCCAGCAGCACCTTGGGCGTGGCGCCGAAAACGTCTTCAATGGCTTCGATGTACAGGCGCTCGCGCATGGTTGCCGGCGAGTTCTGGTACTCGGAAAGCAGCGACAGGAAGCGGTTGGCCTGACCCTGGGCCTCGGCCACTACCGATTCGCGATAGCCCTGGCCCTGCTCGATAACCCGCTGGGCCTGCCCCTGGGCCTGGGGAATAATGGCATTGGCATAGGCCACGGCCTGGTTAATTGTCCGCTGGCGGTCCTCTCGAGCGCGGATGACGTCGTCGAAGGCGTCGATCACCGGCTCCGGCGCCGAGGTGGACTCGATGTTGATGGTCTGCAGCTGGATGCCCACGTCGTAGTTGTCCAGGTAGGTCTGCAGACGGCTGGCCACCGAGCTGCCGAGAATCTCACGCCCGGACGTCAGGATATCGATCATGTTGGTGCCGCCAACCACGTGGCGCAGGGACGAATCCAGCGCGTTTTCAATGGTCAGGTTGGGATTGCGCACGTTGAGCATGAAGTTGGACGGATCCGATACCCGGTACTGGGCCGATATCTCGACCTTCACGATGTTTTCATCCTGGGTCAGCATCGACTGGGTCTGGGTCAGCGAGCGCACCCGGGTCACGTTGACCATGCGCACGTCGTCAATCAGCGGCGGATTCCACTGCAGGCCGGGCGTGACGATCTCCTGGAACTTGCCAAAGCGCAGCACCACGCCGCGCTCGGACTGGTCGACCAGGTAAAAGCCCGACGCCGCCCAGATGGCCAGCGCCACGACGATCAAAAGCCCGGGCAGGGTAAAGGCGCTGCGCGACTTGCCGCCGCCGTTGCCACCGCCGCCGCCGTTGCCGCCTTTTTTCTTGCCCAGCATGCCGTTGATCTTCTGCTGAAACTTCTTCAGCGCCTCGTCAAGGTCCGGCGGTCCGCCGCCGTTTCCGCCACCGCCTCCGCGGTTGCCGCCGCTGTCGCCGCCCTTGCGTCGACCGCCCCCGCTCCAGGGGTCGTGCTGGTTGCCACCACCAGGCTCGTTCCAGGCCATACGTTAGTCTCCATCAAGGTGTTCACCGGCACGCCGCGTCGGGGCGCCTAGGCGCGACGCCGTGCCCTGTCATCCTGCTATCTTTATATGTGCTGTTCTTGAGCGTGCTGTTCTTGAGCGTGCTATCGCGGGGTCATCGCCGTCGGGCCGGCGCTCAGGGCCGGGCGCCTACCAGCCGGCCGGCTCCTTGAGGGCCTCGGGCAAATAGGTATCGGCACGCTCGCCAAGTCTTGCCATCAGCTGGTTAAAGTCGCGTCGCTGCAGACGCACGTCAAGTACCGGGCGCCCGTTTTCGTCAAAATATTCGGACTGCACGGCGTTAAGCTCGTGCAGCCCGGCGCGCAGTTTGCCCTGCTCCGGCTTAAGCGTCAGCGAAAAGTCGATGACATCATAGGCCAGACGTTCGCTCAACGCCTGATAGAGCAGATCAATTCCGCGGCCATCCTGGGCCGAGAGCCAGACGGTGTCGGGCACTCCGTCGCCGTCGCGCTCGATGCGCGGGGCGCTGTCCAGCCGGTCGATCTTGTTCATGACCTTGAGCATAGGCACGCGATCCGCGCCGATTTCCTCGAGCACCTCGTCGACCTGTTCGACGTTGAGCTCGCGATCAGGGTCGGCTGCGTCGATCACGTGGACCAGAAGCGAGGCATCCACCGCTTCCTGCAGCGTGGCCTGAAACGCCTCGACCAGCTTGTGCGGCAGGTGGCGGATAAAGCCCACGGTATCGGCCATGATCACCGGCCCCACGTCGTCGATTTCCAGGCGCCGCAGCGTCGGGTCCAGGGTAGCGAACAGCTGGTCGGCCTGATAGACGTGGGCGTCGGTCAGCGCGTTGAACAGCGTCGACTTGCCGGCGTTGGTATAGCCGACCAGCGAAATGCTGCTGATCTCCGCCCGAGCCCGCGCCCGGCGATTTTGCTCGCGCTGCTTGCGCACCTTGTTGAGCTGCTTGTGAATCGCCTTGATCCGGCCGCGCAGCAGCCGGCGGTCGGTCTCCAGCTGGGTTTCCCCCGGGCCGCGCCCGCCGATGCCGCCGGCCTGGCGCTCGAGGTGTGTCCAGCCGCGCACCAGGCGCGTGGAGACATGCTCAAGCTGGGCAAGCTCAACCTGCAGCTTGCCTTCGTGGGTTCGCGCCCGCTGGGCAAAAATATCCAGGATCAAACTGGTGCGGTCCAGCACTCGGCAGTTGAGCTCGCGCTCCAGATTACGCTCCTGGGACGGGCTCAGGCCGTGGTTGAAAAGCACCAGCTCAGCCTCGTGCGCCGCCAGCATGGCACGCAGCTCTTCAAGCTTGCCCGAGCCGATAAAGGTGCGGGTATCCGGGCGGTTGCGGCTGGCGGTCAGCAGCGTGGCCGCCGTCGCGCCGGCGGACCGCACCAGCTCGAGAAATTCGCCCGGGTCCTCCCGGGCGTGCTCGTCGGGAAAATCGACGTGCACGAGTACGGCCGTTTCACCGGCATCGGGGCGCTCAAAAAACAATCAGTACCTCATGGCTTGGTTGGTGCAGCATTAGGCCTCGACGTCGCCGGTGTCCGATGCCGGAAGGCGCACGTTGCGCGACGGCACAACGGTGGAAATCGCGTGCTTGTAGACCATCTGGCTGACGGTGTTGCGCAGCAGAATGACAAACTGGTCGAATGACTCGATCTGACCCTGAAGCTTGATGCCGTTGACCAGGAAAATGGACACCGGAATGCGCTCCTTGCGCAGGATATTCAGGTACGGGTCTTGAAGGGACTGCCCTTTGGACATGATGCTCTCCCAAACTGTCTTGGAGTTGGTTATTAAAAGTGCGCCAGAGGCGCCCTGCAGCAGGGTTACCCGAAAGGCCGGCGCGCGACCGCTCGAAAACGCTAACGATAAAGCGCTCATCTTACGCTAAGCGGCGCGCTCACGCACGGCCTTAAAAGCGCCTATTTCAGCCGGCGCCGTGGCCGGCCAGCGCCATGACGCGCTCAAGCGCCCCGGCGTCCGTGGCATCTACCCAGTGCAGGCCCTGCCAGCGGCGCAGCCAGGTCAGCTGGCGCTTGGCCAGCTGGCGCGTGGCAATGACGCCGCGCTCGACCAGCGCCTCGCGGTCGTACTCGCCGTCCAGATAAGCCCACACCTGGCGGTAACCCACGCTTTTCATCGACGGCAGATCAGCGTGCAGATCACTACGCTTTCTGAGGGCGACGACCTCATCTATCAACCCCTTGTCGAGCATTGCGGCAAAACGAGTGGCGATTCGCCGGTGCAGCACGGCGCGATCGGCGGGCGCCAGGGCTATGGACAGCACCCGCCAGGGAAAGGTTTCCGGGCGCTGCTCGGCCCAAAGCTCGGTGAGCGTGCGCCCGCTCGCCTCGAAAACTTCCAGAGCGCGCAGAATGCGCTGGGGGTCGTTGGGGTGAAGGCGCGCGGCGGCGGCCGGGTCCACCTGCCCCAGGCGGCGGTGCAAGGCCACCAGGCCGTCCCGAGCCTGCTCGGCCTCGAGCCGCGCGCGGATGGCCGAGTCGGACGGCGGCAGGTTATCAACGCCGTCCAGCAGCTGCTTGTAATACAGCATGGTGCCGCCGGTGAGCAGCGGAATCCGGCCCCGGGCGGTGATCTCGCGCATCTCATACAGCGCATCCCGGCGAAAATCCGCCGCCGAATACGGGTCCGCCGGGTCACGGATGTCGATCAGCCGGTGCGGCGCCCGGGCAAGCTCGCAGGCGTCAGGCTTGGCGCTGCCGATATCCAGCCCGCGATAGACCATGGCGGAGTCGACGCTTACGATCTCGCAGCCCAGCCGCTCGTGCAGAGCGATCGCCGCATCGGTCTTGCCCGAGGCGGTGGGCCCCATCAAAAAAATCGCCGGCGGGCGTGAGTCGGTCATGAACCTGGTAGCTCCTGTAACACTCTGCTGGCCGCCTATTGGCCGCGTAAAAACAGCCGGTCCAGCGCCTGCATGTTCATCTGCGTCCAGGTCGGGCGGCCGTGGTTGCACTGGTCGCTGCGCTCGGTGCGCTCCATATCGCGCAGCAGCGCGTTCATCTCGTCGATCGTCAGGCGGCGGTTGGCGCGCACGCTGCCGTGGCAGGCCATGGTCGACAGCAGCTCGTGAATGTGCGCCTCGACCTGGCGGGTGCGGCCGTAGCGCTCGAGCTCCTCGAGCATGGCGCGCACCAGCGCTTCCGGATCGGCGCCTGACAAAAGCGCCGGCAGCTGGCGCACCAGCAGCGTCTCGGGGCCGGCCACGTCCAGGGTGATGCCGAGCTTTTCGATGGCCTCGCGCTCGCTTTCCGCGGCGGCCACCTCGCGACCGCTGGCGGAAAGCGACACCGGCACCAGCAGCGGCTGGGCGTCCACGCCGGCGGCGTCCAGCTGGCGCTTCATGCGCTCGTAGACGATGCGCTCGTGGGCGGCGTGCATATCGACGATCACCAGCCCCCTGGCGTTCTGGGCGAGGATGAACACGCCGTGCAGCTGGCCCAGGGCAAAACCCAGCGGCGGCGCGGCGGCGGGGTCGGCCGCGGGCATGGCGGACGCCTCAGGCGTCGGCGCCTGGCGCACCTCCCGGGCGCTGTCTTCCGGCGCACGCGGCGTCAACAGCGTCTCTTCGTGGTCCGGGTGCAGCGCCTGGTAGCCCTGCATAAAGCGGCGCACCTTGGCGGCCCCCGGGTGGCCGGCGCCGCCGGGCGGGCCCGCCGGCGAAGACGATCCGGCATGGTGGCCGGGCGCGGGCGCAAGCGCCATGCCCTGCTGCTCGAAGCGGCCGTCGTCTGCGCCCACACCGCCCTGCGTCGCTTCCTCCGAGGCGCCAGCGTGGGCCTCCGCGGCGGACGGCTCGGCTACGGCGTCGGGCCGGGTGTCGGCCAGGCAGTGATGCAGGCTGGAAAACAGAAAGTCGTGTACCGTGCGCCCGTCGCGAAAGCGCACTTCGTGCTTGGTCGGGTGGACGTTGACGTCGACCACGTCCGGGTCTACGTCCAGGTAGAGCACAAAGACCGGGTGGCGGCCGCCGTAGAGCACGTCGCGGTAGGCCTGGCGCACGGCGTGGGCCACCAGGCGGTCGCGGACTACCCGGCCGTTGACGAAAAAGTACTGCTGGTCGGCCTGAGCTCGGGAGTGCGTAGGCAGCCCCACCCAGCCGGACAGGCGCAGATCGCCCACCTGGCGCTCGATGTAGCGGGCGTGCTCGATAAAGGTCTTGCCCAGAAGCGAGGCGATACGCCGCTCCCGGGCGGCGGGCGAGTCGCCCGGCGGCAGCTGGTGAACGGTCTTGCGGTTGTGGCGCAGCGTCCAGGCGACGTCGTAGCGCGACAGCGCCTGGCGGCGAAACGCCTCTTCCAGGTGGGCAAACTCGGTTTTTTCGGTGCGCAGGAACTTGCGCCGGGCCGGCGTGTTGAAGAACAGATCGCGCACCTCGACGCTGGTGCCGCGGGGGTGCGGCGCCGGGGTGACCCGGGCCTCCATGCTGCGCCCCTCGGCCACCACGCGAAAGCCTTCGCGGGGGTCGTCTAGGGCATTGGAGGTCAGCGAAAGCCTGGATACCGCGCTGATCGAGGCCAGCGCCTCGCCGCGAAACCCCAGCGAGCTTACGCCCTCCAGGTCGTCGAGGTTTTCAATCTTGCTCGTGGCGTGGCGGGACAGCGCCCGGGCCATGTCGCCTTCGGCGATACCGGTGCCGTCGTCGCGCACCTTGATCAGCCGCGCGCCGCCCTGCTCCACCTCGACTTCGATGCGCCGGGCGGCGGCGTCGATGGCGTTTTCCATCAGCTCCTTGGCCACCGCCGCCGGGCGTTCGACCACTTCGCCAGCGGATATCTGGTTGGCCAGGCGCGGGTCGAGCACGTGGATTCTGGGCGCTGCGGCCGCGTTATCGTCCACTATCTACCTCCAACACTCACCTTGTCAGGATTCGGGAATATGCAGCACCTGGCCGACGCGGATCACGTCGCCGTTGAGCTCGTTGGCCTGGCGCAGGCGGCCCACCGGCACGTTGTGGCGCGAAGCAATGGCCGACAGCGTGTCGCCCTGTTGAATGCGATACTCGTCGCTGCCGGGGCGACGGTCGTGGTCGCGCTGCCAAGCCAGCAGGCTGGCCGGCGGCGGATGGCGCTCAAAGTGCTTGCGGACACCGCCGAATATCGCCTTGGCCAGGCTTTCCTGGTGCGACGGCGTTGCCAGGCGCTCCTCTTCGGTGGGGTTGGAAATAAACCCGGTCTCCACCAGCAGCGACGGAATATCCGGCGACTTGAGCACCACAAAGCCGGCCTGCTCGACCCGGGACTTGTGCAGGTGGTTGATCCGCCCCAGCTGGTCAAGCACCTGGCCGCCGATGGTCAGCGAGTCGTTGAGCGTGGCGGTCATGGTCAGGTCGAGTAGCACCCCGCGCAGCACCTGGTCCTTGTCGCGCAGCGAAAGGTTGCCGTCCACCCCGCCGATCAAATCCGAGCGGTTTTCGCTGTCGGCCAGCCACTGGGCGGTTTCCGACGTTGCCCCGCGCTGGGACAGCGCAAATACCGAGCTGCCCTGGGGCCGCGGGCTAGTAAAGGCGTCGGCGTGGATCGAGACGAAGAAATCCACCTTCTGCTCCCGGGCCAGGCGCGTGCGCTGGCGCAGGCCAAGGTAGTAGTCGCCGTCGCGGATCAATACCGCCTTGAACCCTTCGACGGCGTTGATGCGCGCGGCCAGCCGCTGGCTGATCTCAAGCACCACGTCCTTCTCCCGGGTGCCGCCGGGGCCCACCGCGCCGGTATCCTCGCCGCCGTGGCCGGCATCCACGGCAATGATGATATCGCGCCGCGGGTGCGGTTCGGCCTGCTCGACGACGGACGTCTCCTCGGGCGCTTTGCCCAGCGCCTTGGCTTTGGTACTGGCGCGCTTGGCGGCGATTTCCTGCTCGCGGATCATCGACTCGATGGGGTCGATGGGGTTTTCCACCGCGCTTTCGCCCGGGTATTCCAGATCCACTACCAGCCGGTGACCGTACTCTTCGTTGGGCGCCAGGTTGAAATGGCGCGGCTCGATATCACGGCTGAGCTCGAGCACCACGCGCAGATCGTCGCCCTCGCGCACGCCGGTGCGCACCGCCGAAATTGCGCTGCCCTCCAGGGGCAGATCGTCCATCTTTGCCTGCAGATCGCTGTCCGCCAGGTCGATCACCAGCCTTGACGGCGAGTCCAGCGCAAACACTTCGGCCTTGGCCGGCTCGGACAGATCAAACACCAGCCGGGCGTGGTCCGGCGCCGCCCACAGGCGCACGCTGTCCACCGTTGCCGCCTGCGAGACGGCGGGCAGCGCCAGGCCCAGCGCCATGAGCACCGCCAGCTTCGCTCTGCGCATCCTTTCCCGCGCCGCCATCACACGTCGCCCCGGAAGCCGGCTGCGTCGTCGTCTAACCCGCGAGCGTCTGCCAGCTCGGCAAGCAGCGCCTCGCCCCTGACCGTTGCGCTTTCCAGCCGCGCGCGGCGCCCGGCCCCGGCGACGTCCAGCGTCAGGTCCACATCCGCCGGGGGCAGCCAGCCCGCGCCGCGGCTGGGCCACTCGACTACGCAAAGGGCGTCGTCGGCGAAGACGTCGCGCCCGCCGATGAACTCGAGCTCCTCGGGGTCACCCAGGCGATAAAGATCCAGATGATAGACGCGCTTGCCGTCAAGCGCGTAGGGCTCGACCAGCGTATAGGTGGGGCTTTTCACCGCGCCTTCGTAGCCGTAGGCGCGCAGCACGCCGCGGGTGAGCGTGGTCTTCCCCGCGCCCAGGTCACCGTGTAGATAAAGGCGCCCGCGGCCTTGAAACAGTCGGCCCAGGGTTTCGCCGAACGCGACGTGCGCGCTCTCGTCGGGGAGTTGCACCTGCATGGGGCTAATACCTTGATGATAATGAGTACCTTGATGGCAAACTGTCAGACCCGGGGTTGATCAGCCGGCGCGCACAGGATGCCAGATCGCTCGCCAGCAAACCACGTTCGCCGTGGTCCCGGGCGGCCATATCCGCCGCCAGGGCGTGAATCAGCACGCCGAGCCGGACGCTGTCATCATTCATGCCGCGCTGACCGGCCAGCGCCCCGAGCATCCCCGCCAGGGCATCGCCCATGCCGCCGCTGGCCATGCCCGGGTTGCCGTAGGGGCAGACACCAAGCCCCCCGGGGCCGGCGACCAGGGTGCCGGCGCCCTTGAGGACGATAGTGCCGCCGTAGCGGCGGCGCAGCGCTTCGGCCGCCGCCGGCCGGTCGGCTTCGACCTCGGCGGCGGTGATGCCCAGCAGGCGGCCCGCCTCGCCGGGGTGCGGCGTCAGCACCCAGCTATCGCGGCGCTCAGCGGTAAAGCGCGCGGCCAGCAGGTTCAGCGCGTCGGCGTCCACCACCAGCGGCCTGTCGCTCTCAAGCGCCGCGGCCAGCACGGCCTGGCCAAAGGCGCCCTGACCGATGCCGGGGCCCACCACCAGCACGTCGCTCTGCTCCACCAGCCCGGCCAGGTCCGCCCCGCCGCATACGCCGTGGGCCATGACTTCCGGGCAGCGGATCAAGCTGGCGCCGACGTGCTCCGGCGCGGTGGCCAGGCTTACCTTGCCCGCGCCCAGCCGGGCGGCGGCCTGGGTGGCAATCAGCGCCGCGCCGCCCATACCCGGCGCACCGCCCAGCACCAGCACGTGGCCCATGTCGCCCTTGTGCGCGGTGCGCCGGCGCGGGGCAAAGGCCTCGGCCAGCCGGCTTGCGCTCAGCAACACGCCGCGCGGCACAATGTCATCAAACGCCCGGGCGTCGACGCCCAGCGGGCAAAACATCACCTCGCCGGTATGGTCGGGCGCCCTGCCGGTATAAAGCCCCAGCTTGTCGGCGATGAACGTCACCGTGGCGTCGGCGCGCACCGCCACGCCCAGCAGCGCGCCGGTATCCGCGGCCAGCCCCGAAGGAATATCCACCGCCAGCGTCGGCTTACCGGCGCGGTTGATCGCGTCAATCGCCTGGCGGTAGGCTCCCCTGACGTCGCCGGCAAGGCCGGTCCCCAGCATGGCGTCCACCACCGCCTCGCCGTGCAGCGCAGCGTCATCCTGCCACTCCTCGACCGGCGCGCCCGCTGCCCTTGCCATGGCTGCCGCCCGGGCGGCATCGCCTTCAAGCTCACCCATCGGCTTCAGCGCCAGGCACTGCACGGAAAGCCCGGCCTGGGCGGCCAGAGCGGCAATGACGTAGCCGTCGCCGCCGTTATTGCCGCCGCCGCACAGCACGCTAACGCTGCGCGCCTCGGGCCAGCGGGCGCGCAGGTGTTGCCAGGCGCCGGCGGCGGCGCGCTGCATCAGGGCAAAGCCTTCGATACCGGAAGCGACGGTGCGCCGGTCGATTTCCCCCGTCTGGCCGGCGGTGTACAGCGGGCGCAGGGGCTGCGAGATCACAGAGCTCACGGAGTCTCCTCTTGCCGGGGTTGAATCAAGCGTGCGGCGCGTTTCGCGCCGGCGCGGCTTGTACGTTAGCATAGCGTGACAGTCTGACCGTTGACCCGCCATGGCCGCCTCCGTTCCCACAGACGTTCCCAACGACGTTCCCACCCGCTATGCGCCCGCCGACGAGGCTTCCGACTCGCCGCTGTCTCCGGCCGAGCTTTCCGCCCTTGCCGACGAGATCAAAGCCTGGGGCGACGAGCTGGGCTTTCAGCAGGTGGGAATTACCGATACCGATCTCTCTCAAGGCCCCGGCGGCGACCACGAGGCCCACCTAAACGACTGGCTCGACCAGGGCTACCACGGCGAAATGGGCTTTATGGCCAAGCACGGCACCAAGCGCACCCGCCCCGCCGAGCTTGAGCCCGGCACGCGGCGGGTGATCAGCGTGCGCATGGACTACCTGCCGGCAGATATGGACAGCATCGCCGTACTCAGCCGCCCCGAAAGCGCCTATATCTCGCGCTACGCCCTGGGCCGCGACTACCACAAGCTGATGCGCAAGCGCCTGGCGGCGCTCGCCCAGCGCATCGAGGCGCGGGTCGGCAAGATCGGCTACCGCGCCTTTGTCGACTCCGCCCCGGTGATGGAGCGGGCGCTGGCACAAAAGGCCGGGCTCGGCTGGTTCGGCAAAAACTCCATGTTGCTCAACCCGAAGGCCGGCTCGCTGTTCTTTCTGGGCGAGCTCTACACCGACCTGCCGCTCCCCGTGGACGCCCCTTTCGAGCGCGACCACTGCGGCAGCTGCAACAGCTGCCAGACCGTCTGCCCCACCGGGGCCATCGTCGATGACGGCGTGGTCGATGCGCGCAAGTGCATCTCGTACCTCACCATCGAGCTTCACGGCGCGATCCCCGAACAGTACCGCCGGGCCATGGGCAACCGCATCTACGGCTGCGACGACTGCCAGCTTTACTGCCCCTTCACCCGCTTTGCCCACCCCACTCGGGAAGACGACTTCCAGCCGCGCCACGACCTTGATCGGGCGGAGCTGTTAACGCTGTTTGGCTGGGGCGAGGAAGAGTTTCTCGCCAGGACCGCCGGCAGCGCCATACGGCGCATCGGCTACGAGCGCTGGCTGCGCAACGTTGCCGTGGCGCTGGGCAACGCCCCCTTCAGCCCGGCGGTGGAGGCCGCCCTGATGGCAAGGCGCGCTTACCCCAGCGCGCTGGTACGCGAGCACGTGGCCTGGGCGCTGGCCGAGCAGCGCGATAAAGGCCGGCAGCGCATTGCTACCGCCGGCTAAGCCGCAGCGCTACTCTTCTTCGCCGTAGAGGTCTTCTGCGCTGTTGCCGGTCTGCAAAAACGTGCGGCGGTAGTGCGAAAGCTCCTCGATGGACTCCTTGATATCGTCCATGGCGAGGTGCGCGTTGCGCTTTGTGAAGCCCTTGAGGGCGTCCGGGTTCCAGCGCTTGGCCAGCTCCTTCACCGTGGACACGTCCAGGTTGCGGTAGTGGAAGAATGCCCAGAGCTCGGGCATTTCACGCTCCAGAAAGCGCCGATCCTGGTGGATGCTGTTACCGCACATGGGCGAGGTGCCCGGCTCGACGTAGCGGCGCAGAAATGCAAGCGTCTGCGCCTCCGCCGCGGCGGTATCCGTGGTGCTTTCCTGAACCCGCTTGACCAGGCCGGACTCGCCGTGGGTCTTGCGGTTCCAGTCGTCCATCTGTTCGAGCAGGCTGTCGGGCTGCTTGACCGCAATCACCGGCCCTTCGGCCACGGTGTTCAAGTCGCCGTCGGTGACCAGGGTGGCCACCTCGATAATGCGCTCCCTGTTGGGGTCCAGCCCGGTCATTTCCAGGTCGATCCAGATCAAAAGATCCTTGCGTGGCGTTGTCTCGCTCATGGTGGCTCCCTGATAGATTCAGCGGCGGCGCAGCGGCAGGCCACTCAGCCGCCGCCAAAGCCGTTACAATGCGGAAAAGCGCTAGTGTACCCTTCAACTGTACCGATCAACAGGTGGCCATGAGCAAACGTAAACTGAGCCGTCAGCAGCGCTGGCGAGTGGAAAAGGTCCAGGCCGAACGCGAAAAGCGCGCCGCCAGGCACAGCGCCCGGGAGAACGAACAGCTGGCCGCCGGCGAATACGGCGCCGAGCAAACCGGCCGGGTGCTTGCCCACTTCGGGCGCACGCTTGAAGTACGCGGCGCCGACGGCGCGGCGGTGCGCTGCCACCTGCGCGCCAACCTCCAGGGACTGGTCACCGGCGATGTGGTCATCTGGCGCGAAGGCGAGGACGGCTCCGGCGTGGTGGTCGCCGCCACCGAGCGCGAAAGCGTGCTCTCCCGCCCGGACCCTCAGGGCCGGCTCAAGCCCGTCGCCGCCAACGTCGATCAGATCCTCATCGTTTTTGCCGTGGAACCTAGGCCCCACGCCAACCTCATCGACCGCTACCTGGTGGCCGCCGAGGCCACCAGCATCGCCCCGGTGCTGGTGCTCAACAAGGTCGATCTGCTGCCCGACGACGGCGGGGAGCTTGGCCAGCTGCTCGAGCGCTACCGGGCGCTAGGCTACCCGGTAGTCAGCACCACCACCGAACAAAGCGCCGGGCTCGACGCGCTCAACCGCCAGCTCGCCGGGCGCACCTCGGTGCTGGTGGGCCAGAGCGGCGTGGGAAAGTCCTCGCTGGTAGGCCACCTGCTGCCCGACGAAAGCCTGCGCATCGGTGCGCTGTCCGAAGAGACGCGCAAGGGTACCCACACCACCACCACCGCCAGGCTTTACGCCATGCCCGGGGTAGACGGCGGCGTGCTCATCGACTCCCCGGGCATCCGCGAATTCGGCCTCGCCCACCTGGACGCCGACACCGTCACCGAAGGCTTTGTCGAGTTTCGCCCCTACTTGGGCCACTGCCGCTTTCGCGACTGCCGCCACCGGGCCGAACCCGGCTGCGCTTTACTTGCCGCGGTGGAGGCAGGCAATATTCATCCACAACGCTTTGCCAGCTATCGGCGCATTCTCGCCAGCCTGGACACGCCAAGCTGAATAAGCCACGTCAACGTAAGGAGTTGTCATGAGCACCCCACAGCAAAGCTCGGAAGCCCACCTGCTGCCGTTGATCGTCGAGCCGGAAACGCTCAACGACCACCTTGACGACCCGGAGCTTCTGATCATCGACGTGCCCAAGGACCCCGGCAGCTACGCCCGGGGCCACGTTCCCGGCGCGGTGTTTCTGGAGTGCCGCCGCCTGATGCGCGGCGAAGCGCCGGTCCCCAGCGAGGTGCCGGATATCGACACGCTCTCGGCCATGCTCAGCGAGCTGGGGCTTACCCGGGACACTCATGTGGTGGCCTACGACGACGAAGGCGGCGGCTTTGCCGCGCGGCTGCTGTGGACGCTTGAGCTGATCGGCCACCGGCGCTATTCCTACCTCAACGGCGGCATCACCGCCTGGCGCGCCGAGGGCCTGCCCCAGGAAACCGAGCCCACCAAGCCCACGCCGACCGACTACCGCGCCGAGATTCTCAACCCCGAGGCGCGCATTACCTGCGACGAGATCAAGGAGCGCCTGGGCGAGGCCGACTTTGCCGTCTGGGACGCCCGCTCGCCGGCGGAGTACAACGGCGAAAAGGGCCAGAACAAGCACTTGGGCCATATTCCCGGCGCGGTCAACATGGAGTGGACCAACGCCATGGATCCCGAGCGCGACCTGCGCATTCGCGGCTACGCCGAGCTGATCACCGAGCTTGACGCCATGGGCATTACCCAGGACATGGAGATCGCCACCCACTGCCAGGGCCATCACCGCAGCGCCTTTACCTGGCTTGTTGGCCGCGCGCTGGGCTTCAACATCCGCGGCTATGCCGGCTCCTGGGGCGAATGGGGCAACCGCGACGACACGCCGATTGAAACCTGATCCGATAACACCCGACGGAAACCAACGCCCGTGACGCTTTCCCAAAAAGCCTTTGCGCTCATGCAGTACCCGCTGCCCCACCACGCCATCTCAAGGCTTGCGGGCAGCCTGGCCGAGTGCCGTTCCCCGGGGCTGAAAAACGCCCTGATCAGCGCCTTTATCCGGCGCTTCAAGGTGGATATGCGCGAGGCGCTGGAGCCGGACTACCGCGCCTATACCACCTTCAACGATTTCTTCACCCGGGCGCTCAAGGACGACTCCCGGCCCCTGGGCGAAGGCTTCATCAGCCCCGCCGACGGCACGCTATCGCAGTACGGGCGCATTACCGCCGGCGAACTCGTCCAGGCCAAGGGGCATCGTTTTTCCGCCCGCACCCTGCTCGGCGGCAACGCCGAGCTGGCCGATACCTTCGCCGGCGGCAGCTTCGCCACGGTGTATCTCTCACCCAAGGACTACCACCGCGTGCACATGCCGATGACCGGCACCCTGCGCGAGACGATCTACGTGCCCGGGCGGCTGTTCTCGGTCAACCAGGCCACCGCCGGCTATGTGCCGGGGCTCTTTGCCCGCAACGAGCGGCTGGTATGCGTGTTTGATACCGCGCACGGCCCGCTTGCCGTGGTGCTTGTCGGCGCGATGATCGTGGCCGCCATCGAAACCGTCTGGGCCGGGCAGATCACCCCGCTTGCCGGCACGCCCCAGCGCACCCGTTTGGACGAGTCCGTCACGCTTGAAAAAGGCGCCGAGCTCGGCCGCTTCAAGCTCGGCTCCACGGTGGTGATGTGCACCGTAAACCCGGTAGCATTCGACGACTTTACCCCCGGTGCCAAGGTGGCGATGGGACAAAGTCTGGGACGTATGGAAGCAAGCCGGGAGAACAGGCAAGGCGGCTAAGCGCGGATAATCGGTCCGGTTGAAAACTGATATAAACAAGATAAGCTTAGGGCCTGTTGACGTTTCACATTGGTAGCCATAAAAAGCCGCATGCCAAGGCCACCATGCTTTCGTAATTTCGTTTGAGCTTATCGTAGCGCGTCGCAATGGCGCGATACGGTTTCAATCGAGCAAAGGCATTCTCAACCAGATGCCGGTAGCGATATAACCCTCTGTCCAGATTGGCATTTCCTTTTTTCGAGTTACGCCTGCGTGGAATGACGGCAGCCATTCCTTTGGCTTCGACCTGCTCACGGATACGTTCACTGTCATAGCCTTTGTCAGCCACCAGCGCGTCACCTGCCGGCAAACCGTCAATCAATGCCTGGGCTTCCGTGCTGTCGTGCACTTCACCCCCGGTTATTCTGAAGGCGATCGGCAACCCATAAGCATCCACGGCCAAGTGGATCTTGCTGGTATTGCCTGCACGACTTTTGCCAATGGCTTCTGCGTCTTCCGTGGCAGCTCCAGTGCTGTCTTGGTGAGCCTTGACGTAGGAGCCATCAATGAACAGCCACTCAACATCAGGATCTTCCACCAGAGAGCTGAAAATCCTCATCAGCTTTCCACTCGCTGACCAGGCGTTGAAACGCTTGTAGACCGTGTTCCAAAGGCCAAACACCTCTGGTAGGTCTCGCCACGGGCAGCCAGTGCGCATCCGATAAAGGATGCCTTCCACCGTGGTACGCAAGTCGGCCTTGTCATAAATACCTTGTTGAAGCAGGATAAGTTTCAGCTTCGACCAGTGTTCATCCGTGAGCATTTGTCGGGGCATGGCAGGCTTGCAGTTTGTTGGCGTAGGAACCTTTATTCTGCGAGCTTGCCCCTATCCTGCCAATACCCCTGCCATGAAACGTCAACAGACCCTAATTGTCACTAAATCAGTTTTATCTCACTTTCTTCCACTCTTCGGTGCCGCGCTAAAACCTGCTAGTCTTTTAATCCGAACCACAGCGCAAAACTGGTTTCTTACTCTAAAATGTCACGGGGCAGCGATTCGCCTGGTAGCGAGCACGCCCCAAGCCAACGGAGGTGACATGAACTTCACCATCGGGTCCCTTCTGGCATTCAGCTTTGCCGCCTCGCTGATCGCGGTAATCGCTCTGATCTGGGCCATTTCCACCCAGCAGTTCCGCATTACCGAAAGCGATGCCAGAACCGTCTTCGAAGACGACGATGAGGCCGGCAAACTGGATGACCCCACTTCGCCGTACAGCGACCGACGCGTCATCCAGGATCCGCGGCTGACCCGAGACTGGCACCGTTTGCTGATCGTGATGTTCGTCACCGCCACGATCTGGCTGGTGTTCGGCTCCGTATTCGGCGTCATCGCCTCGCTGAAGCTGCACCTCCCCGACTGGCTGACCGGCAGCGCGCCGCTGACCTTTGGGCGCATGCGCACCCTGCATCTGAACTCGGTTATCTACGGCTTCCTCTCGCTGGGTGGCATCGGCACGGCGATGTGGTTGGTGCCCACGCTGTTCAAGACGCCGCTGCGCAAGCCGCGGCTGGGCATGGTCGGCGCGGTAATCTGGAACATCGGCGTGCTGGGCGGCGTGACCGCCATCGCCAGCGGCTGGACCGACGGCCTGGAGTGGCTCGAGATCCCCTGGCAGTTCGACATCCTGCTGGCCCTCGGCGGCGCCTGTTTCGCCATCCCGCTGCTCTTTACCGCCGCCGCCCGGCGGGTGAACCATATCTATGTGTCCGGCTGGTACTACATGGCCGGCCTGGTGTGGTTTCCTACCCTCTTCATCATCGCCAATCTGCCGGACACGCACGCCGGCGCCCAGCAGGCCACCGCCAACTGGTGGTTCGCCCACAACGTCCTGGGGCTCTGGCTGACCCCGCTGGGACTCGGCGCGGCCTACTATTTCATTCCCAAGATCATCGGCAAGCCGATCTACTCCTATCGCCTGTCGCTGCTGGGTTTCTGGTCCCTGGCCCTGTTCTACAGCCAGGTGGGCATGCACCACCTGGTAGGCGGCCCGATCCCTACCTGGGTGGTATCGCTCTCGATCGTGCAGTCGGTGATGATGGTGGTCCCCGTCATTGCCGTTGCCATCAACCAGCACACGCTGAGTCTTGGCAACCTCTGGGCCTGGCGGGAAAGCCTGCCGCTGCGCTTTGTGGCGCTGGGCGCCATCATGTATACCCTGGCCTCGCTTCAGGGTTCGCTTGAGGCCGTGCGGGCCTTCAGCACCGTAGCCCACTTCACCCACTACACCGTGGGTCACGCGCACCTGGGCGCCTACGCGTTCGTGGCCCTGGTGCTGTTCGGCGGCATCTATTACATGATGCCGCGCATCACCGGGCGCGCCTGGCCGATGCCCTGGGCCATCAGCCTGCACTTCTGGCTGGTCGTCGTCGGCTTTGCGATCTACTTCTTCGCGCTGAGCATCGGCGGCTGGCTCCAGGGGCTGGCCATGGTCGACGCCAGCCGGGAGTGGCTGGAAAGCATGGAGCTCACCGTGCCCTACCTGGCCGGCCGCTCTCTGGGCGGCACCCTGATGACGCTTGGCCACTTGGTCTTTGCCGCCAACCTGGCCGTGCTGTTCCTCAGCCCCCGGCGGCATTTCGAGGAGGCCCCGGAGGCCCGAGAAAACCCGGCCTCCCCGACCACGGTACAGGAGTCTGAAGCATGAATCGCATACTCCCCCTGATCGTCGTTGCCCTGGCACTGCTGGCCTTCGCCACGCTGTTTCTCGTGGCCGGCCCCGCGGCCCAGATCCGCACCATCGAAGCGCCCGACGGGCTTTCGCCCTACAGCGAGGCCGAACAGCGCGGCCGCGATGTCTATGTCAGCATGGGCTGCGTGTACTGTCACACTCAGCAGCCACGCTCCAACGAGCAGGGGCCGGACACGGCCCGCGGCTGGGGGCGGGCCTCCACCGCGGCGGACTACGTCTACGACGAACCGCACCTGCTCGGCACCATGCGCACCGGTCCTGACCTGCTCAACGTTGGAGCTCGCCTGCCCTCCCGGGCGTGGCACCTGACGCACCTTTATCAGCCCCGAGCGATCACGCCGACGAGCATCATGCCGGCCTTCCCCTTCCTCTTCGAAGCCAAGGAAGAGGCAGACAGCGACGACGTGGTGGTGAAGCTTCCCGAACAGCATCGCCCCGAGGGCAAGGTCGTTGTCGCCAAACAGGCCGCCCTCGACTTGGCCGACTACCTGCTCAGCCTCGATCGCACCTATCCGGCTGAACATGATCACCTTCGCGACAACGGCTTTGTGGCCGAGAAGGAGGATTCATGACCCAACGTTCCAGCAAACGTCCTCGTTCGGGGTTCGTAGCCGGCATCCGTTACCGGCACTTCGACCCTTATGAGGCCTACAACCCCATCCCCTGGCAGGTCACCGCCATCCTGCTGGCGCTGGCGGTCTGGGGCATTGTCACCCTGCTCACCGATAGCCAGCTCGCCGAAGCGCCGCCGAAGATTGGCGAAGACGCCGAGCAGGCCGCCGTTGAGGCGGCCTCCGGGAGCGCCGATGGCCAACGGCTATTTACCGCCTACTGCAGCACCTGCCACCAGGCCGACGGCGCTGGCGTCAAGGGTGCCGTGCCGCCGCTAAACGGCTCGCACTACGCCCTGGCCGAGGCGGAAGTCCCGGTAAATATCCTGCTGCACGGCCTGGACGGCGAAATCGAAGTCAGCGGCAGCGTCTACAACGGGCGCATGCCGACTTTCCGGCACCAGCTGGACGACGAGCAAATTGCGGCCATTCTGACCCACGTGCGCAGCGGCTGGGACAACCAGGCCGACGGCATTGAGCCTGAATTCGTGGCCGAGCAGCGCGAACGCTTCTCCGGGCGGGTGAGCCCCTGGGAGGGCGGCAAGGCGCTGGAGGATACGTTCGGTGTCGCCGACACCCTCTCCTCCTCGGCCCCTAGCGAGGAGGACTCCTGATGCGAACCTGGATAACACCCGGCCGGCTGGCCGGCCTCTCGGCGCTGGCCGTCGCCGGGCTTGGCCTTGCGGTGCTGACCTACGGCCAGGGCGAGCCAGGCTCCGCCGAACCGTCCGACGAGCCCACCGAGGCCGCCACCCAAGAGCCCGACAGCGAGAGCATCAGCTCCCCGCTGGCCGCGGTCTATTTCGGCCAGGAGGCGCTACGTGCGAGCATCGAACTCGCCGGACCGCTGGTCGGGATCGGTACCGACCGAGACTGGGCGTGCGGCACCTGCCACGGCTACGGCGCCCAGGGCGCGGAAAACGTGCCGCGCCTGGCCGGGCAGTCGGCGGGCTACATCACCAAACAGCTGCACGACTACGCCAGCGGGCGCCGCCAGAATGACAACATGCGCTATATCGCCGAGGGACTGAGCGCCGAGGAAATGGCCGCGGTCGGCCAGTTTTATTCGAGCATGAACACCTCAAGCACCGCGAAGCCCCAGCTAAACGGCGACCTTGAGCGGGGCCAGGAGCTGGCGCTGGAGGGCGACTGGAACCTCGACGTGCCGGCCTGCTACAGCTGCCACGGCTCCTCCGCCTGGGGCGTGGGGCAAAGCTTTCCTGCCCTGGCGGGTCAGCACCCAAGCTACCTCTATACCCAGCTCGCCGGCTGGAAGGCGGGGCGGCGCAACAACTCGCCGGGCAGGCTGATGCACAGCGTGGCCTCGGCGCTTTCCGACGCCGACATGCGCTCGGTAGCCGATTTCATGGCCACGTTGCCTGCCCCACCGGCCCGGCAGTCGACCCGGCTCGAAACGCCGGCGCCCGAGCGTCTGGCCACCTCCGCCCAAGCCGATAGCCAAGGAGGGAGCGACGAGCATGAGTGATCACAAGACGTCTAAAATGCAAAGATCTACCCGGCGGCGCCTGGCCTATGCCGGCGTCGGCGCGGTGGGGCTGTTTATTGTGGGAACCCTGGTCGCCAACTACGACCTGCTGCCCTACGTCACCGGCCCGGCGCCGCAAACCTCCGAGGCAGAGCGCAGCGCACAGATCGCCCGGGCGGCGCGCACCCAGCTCGACGAACAGCGCAAGGCCTGGCAGGAGGACCTTTCCGCCGGCCCGCCCAAGCTGCCTATCGGCCCGCGGGGCTACTACCAGCCCCCCCATGAAGATGACATCCCCGACGACGAGTTCGGCGATGCCGTGAAGCGCGGCCGAGAGATCTTCCTGAATACCGGGACCAACGCCGGCGAGTTTGCCGGCAACGACCTCGCCTGCGCCAACTGTCACCTCAACACCGGGCGCCGGCCTAACTCGGCACCGATGTGGGCAGCCATTACCAACTACCCGGCGTATCGCGGCAAGAACAAGATGATCAACACCATCGAGGACCGCGTTAACGGCTGCTTCACCTACTCGATGAACGCCCCCGCCTCGCCCAGCGGCGGGCCGCCGCCCCCGGGTCATCAGGTCTACAAGGATCTCGAGAGCTATTTCTCCTGGCTGGCCGACGGTAACGCGCTGCGCGAAGACGTACCCGGGCGCGGCTACCCCGCCCTGGAAGAGCCCGAGCAGGACTACGACCGGGAGCGCGGCGAACAGGTGTTCGCCGACAACTGCGCCGTCTGCCACGGGCTCAACGGCCAGGGCCAGAAAGACCTCAACGGTCGCTATATCTTCCCGCCGCTGTGGGGCCCCCACTCCTACAACTGGGGTGCTGGCATGCACCGAGTCAACACCGCCGCCGGCTTTATCAAGGCCAACATGCCGCTGGGCAGACCCGACAGCCTCAGCAATCAGCAGGCCTGGGACGTCGCCGCCTATATCAATAGTTTCCCGCGCCCGGCGGACCCGCGCCAGGTCGATGAAGGCCTTGATCTGGACGAGGCCAAGGAAGCGTATCACCAGCACAAGGACTACTACGGCGAGGCCCGTAACGGCGCCACCCTTGGCAAGGGCGCTACCCCGCGGAGCTAGCGCGGCGGGGTAGCCAGCCTCAAGGGCTTGGCGCCCCTACCCTTCCCCGGCCAGCCGCGAGGCGTTGGCGGTCACCGTCAGCGAGCTTGCGGCCATGGCGATGACCGCCACCACCGGGGGAATCATGCCAAAGGCGGCAAGGCTCAGGCCCACGGCGTTGTAGATCACGGCGAACACCAGGTTCTGGCGCATCACGCCATAGGCGCGCCGCGCCGCGTCCACGGCGTCGGCCACTCGGGTGACGCCGCCCTCGGCGATCGCCACGCTGGCTGCGGTCATGGCGGGGCCGGCGGCTTCTCTTACCGCGATACCCACTGTCGCCTCGGCCAGCGCCGGGCCGTCGTTGATGCCGTCGCCGACAAAGGCGACGCCGCCCCGGGTGGCGCGAACGATGGCCGCCTTGCCCTCGGGCGAGCAGTTGGCGTAGACCCGCGAATCCGGCAGACCCAGCTGGCGGGCCACGGCCAATGACGGAGGTGCTGCATCGCCGCTGACAATGGCGCACTCGATACCGCCGCGGCGCAGCCGGGCGACCGCCTCGACGGCATCGTCGCGCAGCCGATCCTTGAGCCAGAGCGTTGCCACCCAGAACCCGGCCACGGCGACCTCCACGCCAACGCGGATGGCCGGCGCGGCCTCGTCTGCCGCTTCGCTTTTGCACGTCACGCCCTGGCTTTCGAGAAAATCGGCGCTGCCGACCAGCACCGTGCCGTGCTCGGAGGCGTCCAGGCGGACTCCGCGCTCAAAGCGCTGCGGCGCGCTGGCCTGCCCGCTTGGCGAGGGCACCCCGGCGGTCTGTAAAGCGCGCGCGATAACGTGCTCCACGTCCTGCTCGGCCTGAGCGGCCAGGGCCAGAACCTCGTCTGACGTCAGCGACGTTTCCCCGCGCAGGTGCACCTCGTCAACGGCCAGCTGCCCCTCGGTCAGGGTTCCGGTCTTGTCGAACATCAGGGCATGGATGCCTGCCATGCTTTCCAGCGCCGCGGGATGACGAAACAGAATACCCCGGCGCGCCGCCTGGCTGGCCGCCGCTACGTAGGCCACCGGCACCGCGATGCCCACCGCGCAGGGGCAGGCGATGACCAGCACCGACACGGCCCGCAGCAGCGCTTCCTCCAGAGGGAATCCCACGGCGAGGCTGCCCAGAAGTGTCATCGTCGCCAGCCCGAGCGCTACGGGTACGATGAAGCGGGCGACCCGATCGGCGAGCCGCTGGGTGTCGCCCTTGGCCCCGGCCGCCTCGGCGATGCGCGCGCCGATGCGATCGATGCGCCGTCCGCCGACCGGCTTGTCGACAACCAGCGTCAGCGCGCTGGCCAGGTTGACGCATCCCGCCTCCACGTAATCGCCGCTGGCCACCGGAGCCGGCAGCGACTCCCCGGTGAGCACGCTGCGATCCAGCCGGCTCGCACCCTCGAGCACGATACCGTCAAGCGGAACGCGCTGACCGGCCGCGACCCGGATGCGCTCGCCGCTGGCGACCGTTTCCGCAGCTACGCTGACCGACTGCCCCGCCGCATCGAGGCGCTGCGCCGTTTCCGGCAGGGTATCTTTAAGGGCGTCGATCGCCTGGGTGGCGTGCCGCAGGGTGCGGGTCTCGATAAAGCGCCCCAGGGTCAGCAGGCCAACGAGCATGGTGGCGGTATCAAAGTAGACGTGGCTGCTGCCTTGGCTTAGCTGCCAGACCGATAGCCCCACCGCCGCGGTAACGCCGAGACCGATCAGGGTATCCATGCCGGGGACGCCGGTGCGCAGGGTGCGCCACCCGGCCAGCAGAATCGGCAGGCCGACAAAAAGCAGAACCGGCACGGCAAGAGCGCCGGCAACACAGGCGATCCACCAGCCGGTGGCGCTCGCCGCCACGCCGCCGCTATCGATATAGAGAACCAGCGAAAGCACCAGGGTCCACATGCCAAAGAAGGCGGCGATGGCCAGGCGAATGCCCAGCCGCTCGACGTGCCGGTCAATGCGCGCCAGGGTTTCGGCAGCGCTCAGCGGCGGCCCCAGACGATAGCCCAGGCGAGCCACCCGCCGCGCCAGCTCGCGCAGCCGGAGCTGGCGAGGGTCCCAGCGCACCACGGCGGTGGAGGTGGCAAAGCTCACCCCCGCCTCGGTGACGCCGGGCGTTCGCTGGATGACCTGCTCGGTGGCCGCCGCGCAGCTGGGGCACCAGAGCCCGTCGATGGAAAGCAGCGCCTGGCCGTCGCCCTCAAGCGCGTCGAGCGCCTCAGCGGCTTCCTCCCTGTCACGTCGCCGTTTTGTCATTGCTATACCTGCCCCTCCTCGACTTTGAACTCCGTTCACTACTTTCCGGGGCCATGCACCTAGCCGATGCCGTACCAGATGCCATTGGCGTCATCGTATTCCGCCAGCCCCACGGCCGCCAGCGACAAGAGCCCGTCTTCGATCTTTTGGCGCGGCTTGTTCTTGAACTGGCCGGCCAGGCTTTCCACGCCGTGAGGGCTTTCGGCGAGGGTTTCGCGCAGCGCTTTCAGCTGCTCGGGCGCCGCCTTGGGGAAGGCGCGCTTGGCTTTGGCCGCGGCCAGGCGCATCAGCAGCTCCTCGGCACAGCAAATCAACAATGGCGGATATACTATCATTGTCGCTAAGCTTAAGGTGACAAAGGGTTCCACAAGGAGGAAGCACATGCATCAACATATCGAATGGGACACACCCGGCGCACACAGCGTCGCCGCCTACTATGCCGAACACCCCGAGGGCTACAGCGAGCCGCGCCCCGGCGTCATTGTTTCGGGGCGCTATGAGGGCGTTAACGTGCGCGTTAAGGTAGAGGCCTACAAGGACCGGGTGAGCATCGGCAGCGTCGCTGCCATCATTGATGCCCAAGGCAAGCGCTTAAAGCAGCACGGCAAGATCCAGCTAGGGGATATCGTGCGCCTGCCCGACGACCAGCGGGCCTTTGAGTCCGTAAGCGAACCTCCCCGGGGAGAGGATGACTGACGCCGGCGTAACGCGTTAGACCCACTCTTCTCACTTTCAAGGCGCTTGGTGGCCAGCCGAACGCTCGGCTGTGCCCTCTCGTTGTGCGCCAGGCATGGCGCGTAGCACCGACAGGTGCTGTTCCCGGGGGTAGTGCCCCGGGATGACTTGGGGGTGAGAGTCCCCTACGGACCTTGATAGCGGGAACCGTTAGCCGAACAGCAAGGGTGTCCGTCGCGAGGCGGAATCTGAAGGAAGCTGCAGGCAAACTCCCGGCCCGACGAACAGGAATCGCATATGAGGCAGCCACATCTGGGCGAGAGGGCAATGAGACTCGAAGCCCAATAGCTATCCGGAAGGTGTGGAGGTAAATGCGGCGGGTAGATGGGAGGAAGGTCGCGCGTCTTACCCTGGGAGGTCTGGTGGTCTGCCACAGTGCTACCGGCGTCGAGAGGTGACGGGATGGACCGCCAGACGTCAGCCGAGGCCATAGTAAGTGCCGACTCACCCCGGCACCAAGGGCCGAACATGAAGAACCGCGAGTAGGCGATGACGTCTCGAGGATCGATCATGAAGACAGAAAGTGGCGCTAATACCGTCACCCACCCAGAGGGGCAGGGGCAGTACCCCGAGCTCCAGCCGGTGGGCGTCGAGACGGTCCCGGCGTCGTTATCGTGGACGAAAGCGGAGTCCGCCTCGCTCATGGAAGCGGTGGTCGCCACCGACAACATGCAGCGGGCTTACCGGAGGGTGGTCGCCAACAAGGGGGCACCGGGTGCCGATGGCATGTCGGTGGACCAACTGGCCGACCACCTGAAGCAATACTGGCCGACGCTGCGCGAGCGGCTGCTGGCCGGAGAGTACCACCCCAGCCCGGTCCGAGCCGTCGAGATCCCCAAGCCCAAGGGCGGGACGCGTCAGCTCGGCATCCCCACGGTCAGTGACCGGCTGATCCAACAGGCGCTGCTGCAGGTGCTGACGCCGCTCTTCGATCCGGGCTTCTCCGCATCGAGCTACGGTTACCGCCCCCAACGCAGTGCTCAGCAGGCCGTCTCGGCCATGAAGGACCATGTCGCGGCTGGCCACCGTTGGGTGGTCGATCTCGATCTGGAAGCCTTCTTCGATCGGGTGAACCACGACCTGCTGATGGCGCGGGTCGCGCGTCGCGTCCGCGACAAGCGGGTGCTGCGCCTGATTCGCCGCTACCTGGAGGCCGGCATGTTCCAGGACAGCCTGGTCTCACCACGTCGGCAGGGAACACCTCAGGGCGGACCGCTGAGTCCGCTGATGGCGAATATCCTGCTGGATGACGTGGACAAGGAGCTGGAACGCCGCGGCCACCGCTTCTGCCGTTACGCCGACGACATACAGGTGTATGTCAGGAGTCGGCGAGCGGGCGAGCGCGTCATGGCCAGCCTGAGTGATTTTCTCGAGAATTCGCTCCGGCTGACGGTCAATCGCGACAAAAGTGCGGTGGACCGACCCTGGAGCCGGGGATACCTAGGCTACACGCTGACTCGGCACAAGCTGCCGAAGTTGACGCTGGCCAAGGCCAGCCTGCAGCGCCTGGTGCAATGTGTCCGCGATATCCTCAAACGCGGCAGGGGGCGCAGCATTCGGCGTATCACCAGAGAGCTGGCTCCCGTCCTGCGGGGCTGGGCCAGCTACTTCAGTCTCGTTGACGTGAAGCGACCGCTGGAAGCGCTGGATAGCTGGGTACGTCGCCGACTGCGTTGTGTGATCTGGCGGCAGTGGAAACGTCCAAAGACCCGGCGCCGCAAGCTTCTGGCGCTGGGCTTGGATGGTCAGCGTGCCTGGAAGTCAGCGGGGAATGGGCGAGGTCCCTGGTGGAATGCCGGCGCCTCGCACATGAATCAGGCCCTGCCACGCAAGTGGTTCGACCGGCAGGGCCTGATCTCGGTACTCGATACGGTAAGAGGGCTTAGCCGTTCTTCATGAACCGCCGTATACCGAACGGTACGTACGGTGGTGTGGGAGGGCGCCGGGGGTAACCCCGGCCCCTACCCAATTAAAACGACGAATAGCCAACCAGCTGCGCTGTCAGCAGGAGGAAAAATCCCATGCACAAGAAACCGCTCGCTGTATTCGCCGTTGCTACTATGCTGGCAGCCGGTGGCGCCATGGCCCATCAGAGCGACACTCGGTCTTCAAACAGCCCACAGCGCTACGGCCACGACAGCCAGCACCGCCACCACGATAGCTACCGCGATGACAGCCGGCACGGGCAGCACCATCACCGTGGGCAAGGTCGCGACGACAATCGGTACGAACACCATCGCCGGCATGGTCAGGAAAATCGCCGTGGCGATCGGCAAAGACACCATCGTGACCATCATCGGCAAGAGAACCATCATCAGCACAGGCACCACCGCGACAGCTATCGGTACGACCGCGACTGACGACGGCTCTCTTCATGCGCATTTCCTATTTTTCACTTCCTTGACACTTCAGCGCCCCTAACCTATTAGTTAAAAAGGGAATCGCTGATAGGCGATGGAAGGCTTTGTGAAGGAATCGGGCACGTCTGATTCGGTTTTCATGGCCGATGAGGCGCTGCTGACACTCAAGGAGAAAAACCATGTTAAAAGTTCAGGCATGCATTTTTAGCTTACTGCTGGTGTCGGGGGCTGCGCTTGCGCAGGAGGGCGACAAGGCGCCAGAGAATGACCCGGCACAGGCAGAGCAAGCCGAGGCTCAGCAGTCAAACGCCGATGCTGAAGGCATGAATCAGGAGCAGAAGAGCAAGGAAAAGAAAAAGGCAGAAGAGGATCAGGCTGAAGAGAATCAGGCAGATCAGTCGTCTGCCGATAGCACGGCCTCCAGCGACATGTTCATGGCCAAGCAAGCCGAAGACCAGATTCGCTCGGATCAACTGGTTGGCAGTAATATCGTTAACGCCTCCGATGACAAGATCGGCTCCATTTCCGACCTGATTATGGACCAGGAAGGCCAGGTCGTCGGGATCGTCGTTGGCGTGGGCGGCTTTCTGGGCATGGGAGAAAAGCAGGTTGCCCTTTCCTGGGACGCCGTCGAAATTGCCCCGGCTGAAGACGATGCCAGCTATCAGGTAAAGACCTCAATCGACAAGGAAGATCTCGATAACGCCGAGCCCTACAAGACAGAAGAAAAGCAGCAGCAAGAACAGCAGGAACAGAAGCAGAAAGAACAACAGCAGCAGCAGACCCAGGATCCCGCGCAGGAATAAGCACGAAACGTAAGCACAAAACGTAAGTACAAAACGTAAGTACAAGCAGCTAACGAGAGCTCCCATGGCCCCCAATGTCACGATGGCACTTGGGGGCCATGTTTCATGACCTCCCTAATCGTTTTATGAGCAGGAGGCTTGATGACGTGCGTGGTCTACCTCTTTCCCGATTGACGGGCTTTATCTTCTGGCTACTGCTGACGGTGCCTTGGGCCGCCGGCTGCGCTACGCAGTTTCCGGTACCTGCCAATCCTGACGCCATCGCTTCTGAAGCCACCGCTGAAGCGATCCGGACGCGCTATGAAACCGCCCTAACCGAGCTGCCCCAAAGCAAGCAGCGCCACTACGCCCAGCGGCTTTATCGCACCACCGGAGACGAGCGCTACCTGCCCCTTAACCGCGCCTACGGCCGGCGCCTGATCAAAAAGCTCCGTGAAGAAACCGCAGCGCTGAAAACACCCGGCTATGCCGAACGCCGGGCGCGCGAAGCGATAGCCGACTACCCGACAAGCAGCGAAAAGAAGCAGCGCCGCAAGCGCATGCTCGCCCGGTGGGGTGAGGTCATTTACGCCAAGAGCCTGGCATTTGACCTGGTGCAGGCCAAAACCTACGGTTTGCTGAACGAACACGACCTGCCCGAGTATCAGCAGGCGCTGGCCTACCTGGAAAGCGTCGATTTCCATTCATTTTTGCTCAATGCCGACGTCGTGGCCGTCTACGCCGCCCAGGTCGCCAACCTGACGTACTACCTCTACGACCTGGGCATTGCCGACTGGCGCGCCGAGGTCACGACGGCGTTTCGTGAACAGTATCCGCCGGCTCAGGACGCCGCGCTATCCCGGGCCGAATACCGCAACAAGATCTACGGCATGACCCACTTCGTCATTGCCGCCAGCGGCTACTACCAAAAGCCGGTGGAAGCCGAGGCGTTTCACTGGGCACTAAACGAGTTTGCCGCCGGTCTGGATCCCATCCTCGCGCGCACCAAGGAGGATATCTACACCGAAGTCGGCATCAGCTTCCTGCTCGCCGGCCAAACCGAGCACCCGGCGGTTACGCGCCTGCGCACGGCGCTGCTGCAGGCTTACAACCCCGCCGCCCGCATGATCCCCGCCGAAGACGGCGATACTGATCTCGTCCGGGGCGAGCACCGCAACGTGCTGGCCATCATGCTGCTGGATTGGCCGGATAGCCTGTACCCCGGGCCGGTGCTTCAAAACTTGAAACCTCCTGGTTTCATAGAATAATTGCAGCACTTTGAATCACAGACGTGCATGGATTTGGCTCGTTAATGAAGCTCCTGAGCCATGAATCCTCCTCAGATAGCAGCTCATGTTATAAACCACTATCTCCTGAGATCAGGTATCGATCCCACGGCAGCTTCAGTTCAGGTATTTATGGAACCCAAATATGAAATTTCAATCCGCTCCCTCAAGCAGGTAATAGCCGCCAGAAAGCCCATCGATTAATAGTTTAATTTTATCATAGCCGGGCAGCTCAGCATCGATGCGCCATAGTGGCTTGAGTATATTTTTTTGGTCAACCAATCGCATATCACTGCGGCGGCGTAGTCGCCCTCGCTGCACTTGCATAGCCTGGCGTCTAGCGGTGTGTTCTAAAGTTGAGATGTCAAAAAGTGCTGGAGGGCAAATAATATTAGCTGGAGCTTGAGATAGTGGCGCTGCTTCAAGCGAAGCGCTGACGCCGTGGCAGCGGTCGACCAAACAAAATAGTAATTCGGTATAATGCATTGACCAGTTTCGGTATTCCCATGAGAACTGGAACAAAGCGTAGGGAAAACCAACCGGCTTGATCGATAGAATACTTAGCTCTTTCTGTAATTTCTCAGCACAATATACGGCTTCTTCCTGTGAAAACGATGGGCTTATCCATAGTGGATTCTTTTCTAATAGCAGTTGAAATTCCATAGCCTTCATTATATTAAAGTTAATGGTGAAAAATGCCGACAAAATATGCCGGCAAAAATTATTTAGGTCAATGACATGGCTTCGTGTGCCATAGTGAAATCTTGGTTGGCTCGCAGTCCCTTCGGAAGAGGACGTAACTCAGCGGTCTCCTCCATTGCATGAAGGATATGTTCCGGCACCGGATGGCTACGCTGAGTGACCAAACTGACGGCAATCATTGTCAGACTAGAGAGCACCACTCCAACTAACATAGGATGCATTTCAGTAGGTCCATCAAGACCGAGATATTGCCATAAGAAGGATATGCTTCCTCCTACCACAATCGATGCTAGTGCCCCTGGCGTATTAGCTTTACGCCACCATACTGCTCCCACATAGGCAGGCAGGAAAGCGCTGCCCAAGACCGAAGTGGCGAATATTACGATGGCAAATACCGCTGGCGGTTCGATAAGTGCTGCAAGAATGCCACCTATCCCAATTGCTAGCACGATCAAGCGAGAAACATTAACCATTTGTTTCTCTCCCATGTTCGGGTTGATAAATCGCTCATAAAGATCACGTGCCGCAATCGAGCCAGTCTGCAGCAAGATAGAGTCTGCAGTTGACATAATCGCTGCCATAATCGCTGCCATAACGATGCCTACTACTGCCGATGGTAGTAATGTGCTAGCCATCGTGAAGATAGCTTGTTCTGGATCATCTAAATTAGGCAAAATTATTATTGCTAAAATACCAAGTAAGTAAGGAGAGCTTACAAACATTATATTCCATATTGTAGAATATACACCCGCTCGCCTAGCGGTGTTAGGATTTTTCATCGCCATATGGCGTGTCACTACATGCGGCCAACCCATATAACCAATTGAGAAAATCAATACAGCACCTATGACCATTCCCCATTGCCCTTCATACAATAAATCGCGGCCCCATACCGATAATAATGTTGGATCTATCTCTGCCAAAGTTTCGTTGGCAGCAGTTAAACCACCGACATTCTGCAGCGCCGCAATCAGCACCCACATGATTCCAACTAGCATAATAATGCTCTGCACCATGTCCGTATAAGCCACCGCACTGTAACCACCCATAAGGGTATAGGCAATAATCACAGTCACAGCTATAATTAAAGATGCTTCATAGGGTAATCCTGTAACGAGTTCGAGTCCCTTTCCGCCAGCAATAAATTGAGCCAAAACGTAGAAAGATAAGAAAAATATCGATAAAAAAGCGCCCACCAATCGAACCCACTTTGAGGGATAACGCTTCTCTAGATACTCAATGGAAGTTAAAGCCCCCATTATCTGTGATAGCTTACGCATACGTCGACCAATAACAGAAAGGTTGACTACACCACCTCCAATATCGCCGGCCGCATACCAAAATCCATAGTAGCCTTGAGTATACCCAAGCGATCCAGCCCCCAGAAACATATATCCACTCATTGATGTAGTCTGCATTGTCATGGCCGTAACTAAAGGCCCCACATTACGACCACCGAGGTAATAACCTTCCATACTCTGTCCAGCACCTCGTCGCATAGACCACAGGCCAATCGCAATCATTGCTAAAAAATACAAACCAAGAAAGAAGAGAACCGTCATATTCATGTTGCACTTCCTTAATTTTTTGCTATTGTTTTAATTAAAAATATTACACTGCATGAACAATCTTAACATGGTGTACTTCAGTTATTTATTTCTCATTTCTAGAGGTAGGCCAGTCGCGGGTCATCCAAAGAAACCCGAGTGTATAGAGTATCCAAAACATAGGAATACCTAGGACTAAGAAGGTGGTAGCAGTGGGTAACCCAAACATGGTTTACTCCTATATTTCTATATTTTTATAATAATTAATAGCAATTAATAAACTGCTATACAATGAGCGCCATAAGGCGCTCATTATTCAGCTTATGTTATTCAGCTACCGCTAGAAGGAAAGTTAAACTCGGCGTGAGCCTTCTCGAACGGCGCCGCCCAGCGCTGGGAGACAGCCTTGCGCCGCGTATAGAAGCGCACCGCATCGGGACCATAGGCATGCAAATCGCCAAACAACGAACGCTTCCAACCGCCGAAACTGTGATAGGCCACCGGCACAGGCAGCGGCACGTTGATGCCGACCATGCCGACCTCAATCCGGTCGGCAAAACGGCGCGCCGCTTCACCGTCGCGAGTGAACAGACAGGTACCGTTGCCGTATTCGTGAGCATTGGTCAGTTCGATCGCCTCGTCCAGGTCCTCTACCCGCACTACGCACAGCACTGGGCCGAAGATCTCCTCCTGATAAATGCGCATCTCCGGCGTCACACGATCGAACAGGGTGCCGCCGATGAAGAACCCATCTTCATGGCCGGAAACGCTTAACCCGCGCCCGTCGGCCAAGAGCTCGGCGCCGGCACGAACTCCCTCCTCGATATAGCCCGTGACCTTCTCGCGATGCTCACTTGTGACCAGCGGTCCCATGTCTAGTCCCTTATTAGTTCCGGGACCAATCTTGAGCTCAGCAATCTTGGGCTGCATTGCCTCTATAAGCCGATCGGCGGTCTCGTCGCCTACACATACGGCCACCGAAATCGCCATACAGCGCTCGCCGGCGCTGCCGTAGGCAGCTCCCATCAGGGTGGTGGCAGCGTTGTCGATATCAGCATCCGGCAACACCACGGCGTGATTCTTGGCGCCCCCCAGCGCCTGTACCCGCTTGCCGTTGGCGCAGCCGCGCGCGTAGAGGCTTTCGGCGATGGGGGTGGAGCCGACGAAGGAGATCGCCTTGACGGCGGGCGCGTCGAGCAGCGCTTCCACCGCTTCGCGATCGCCGTGTACCACGTTCATCACACCCTTGGGAGCGCCGGCCTCTTCCAGCAGTTCAGCGATCGCCATTGACGAGCTCGGGTCCTTCTCCGAGGGTTTCAGAATGAAGGTGTTACCGCAGGCGATCGCCATGGGGTACATCCACAACGGCACCATGGCCGGGAAGTTAAACGGCGTGATACCGGCGACTACGCCCAACGGCTGAAAATTGGACCAGGCATCGATATTGGGTCCCGCATTGTGGGAGTACTCACCCTTGATCAGCTCGGGTACACCGCAAGCGTATTCGACGTTCTCGATGCCGCGCCTGAGTTCACCCATGGCATCTTCCACGGTCTTGCCATGCTCTTCGCTGATCAGCTGCACCAGGCGATCGGCATGGGTATCTAGCAGCTGTTTGAAGCGAAACATCACCTGGGCACGCTTGGCCGGCGGCGTATCGCGCCAGGCCGGAAAGGCGGCCTCAGCGGCCGCCACGGCCTGTTCCACGGTAGCACTATCGGCGCAGGATAATTGACGAATCGTCTGTCCGGTCGCCGGGTTGGCCACTTCGAGGGTGCGGCGGCTGGTGAGCCGCTCGCCGCCGATCATATGCGTAACCTGTTCCATCGTTGTCTCCTGTGTGGTGTCTTAAATCAGTCCAATCGATCCAGCGTCGTGGCGACCGCGTCAAACAGCCGCTCGAGCTCTTCGGGAGTCGACGCAAACGGCGGACCGAACTGCAGGGTGTCGCCGCCAAAGCGCACGTAGAAGCCGGCCTCCCATAGCGCCAGGTGGGCATCCCGGGGGCGAATCGTCGGATCGCCGTCGCGAGGTGCCAGCTGGATGGCTCCGGCCAGACCGTAGTTACGGATATCAACGATATGCTGATGGCCCTTCAGCGCATGCAGCTTCTCTTCAAAGGTGGGGGCAATCGCGCGCACCTGGGCGGGGAAGTCTTCACGTTCGAACAGCTCAAGCGCTGCCAGCCCGGCGGCACAGCCTACCGGGTGGCCGCTGTAGGTATAGCCGTGGGAGAACTCGATGGCATGACTCGGCCCGTCAGCGTGCATGAAAGTGTCGAATATCTCGTTCGAGGCAATTACCGCGCCCATCGGCACTGCACCGTTGGTCATCTGCTTGGCTACCGTCATGATATCCGGCGTGACCCCGAAGGCCTCGGCACCGGTGCGCGCACCACAGCGGCCAAAGGCAGTGATAACCTCATCGAAGATGAGCAGGATATCGTGGGCATCGCAAATCTCACGAAGCCGCTCAAGATAACCCTTGGGGGGCACAAGCACTCCGGCCGAACCGGACATGGGTTCGACAATCACTGCCGCAATGCTTGAGGCGTCGTGCAGTGCGATCTGATCAAGCAACGCATCGGCGAGCTCCGCACCAGTCTCGGCCTGGCCGCGGGTGAACGCCAGCTGCGGCTGAAGCGTATGCGGCAAGTGGGTCACATCCATCAGCTGGCCGTAGTGCTTGCGGTTGCTGCCGATGCCGCCGAGGCTGGTACCACCGATATTAACGCCGTGATATCCCTTGGCGCGGCCGATCAGCCGAGTTTTTTCAGGCCTGCCCTTGAGTCGCCAATAAGCCTTGGCCATCTTTGCCGAGGTATCCGCGGCCCCCGACCCAGAGTCGGTGAAGAAGACGTGGTCAAGCCCTTTCGGGGTCAGGCTCGCCATCTTTTCCGCCAGCTGGAAGGCTAACGGATGGCCGACCTGGAAGCCCGGCGCATAGTCCAGACTACCAAGCTGGGCGGCTACCGCCTGCTGGATTTCGCTGCGATTATGGCCAGCGCCGGAACACCAGAGCCCCGACAGCGAATCAAACAGCTTCCGACCCTGGTCATCAATGAAGTAGCGGCCTTCGGCGCCCTTGATCACCCGGGGATTAGCATGAAAATCGCGATGGCTGCTGAAGGGCATCCAGAAGTGCCGGTTGAGCGCCATCGACGGCTGAATGCCGAACCTGTGCTGCGCCTGAATCGCGACCTGGTCTGTCTGCTGAGTCTGAAACATGGACTAAGATCTCCTTTCGTATCTTGCATAATATTTAGCTTGGCTCAGGCCTTACGCAAGAGAAAGGTCTTTTCTGTCACGTTAACGTCAACATTTATTGACGTAACTTAGCTTACCTCGCCGGGTTTCCGCTGGCGCCTTGCTTGCCGATTATGCGGTCTATGCTCCAAGGACTGAGTGTCAGTTAAGACGCTGGTAGAGCCGAGGGCCAACGCTGAGAGATCAAGTAAGGTATTCAAACGACCAAGAGAAAATACGGACTTGGAGAGTTACAAGTTAGGCGCTGAGGAAGCTAGCATCGCCAAATCACCTTATCCCGGCTTATTCATGAGGCCGGCCCGAAAACGAAGATAGCGGATGGTATTCTCTTGTAAATTCAGTGTGTTCCGCCAAGAATCTGAACCAAGAGAGCCATCCGCTATGGGTGAAAGCCTATCCACCTGGACGCCCTCATGCAACGGCGCTGTCCGTGTTGAGCTGAGCGGCCAGCGCACTACCAGCGACAGCGGCGCTCTGCTGTTGCGTGAGGCCCTCGACAACAGCGGCGTGATTGAGGCGCTGGAAGACAATCTGGTCGATCGACGCCACCCGCTGCGCATCCTTCATTCGCTGGCCAGCCAGTTGCGTACCCTGGTGCTGCAGCGTGCGATGGGCTGGATCGACCTCAGCGATACCGACACGCTGCGCCGTGATCCGCTCTGGCAGCTGGCCTGCAGCGATGCGCGCGGGACAACGCCCCTGGCCCAGGACCGGCCCTCTCAAGCCACGCTGTCGCGGCTGCTGACCTGCCTCGGGCGCTGCGACAATATCGATGCCGTGCACGAAGGCCTGCTGCGACTGGTGATCTGGCGCCTGACCGCGCTGAAGAACGGCGAGCGCCCCAAGCAGCTGACGCTGGACATCGACGGCCTGCCGATCGAGGTCCACGGCCACCAGGGCGGCTCGGCCTATCATGGCCTGTACGGCGCGCGGATCTATTCACCGCTGGTCGCCTCGCTGGCAGAAACCGGCGACATGGTGGGCGGCCTACTGCGCGAGGGCAACGCCGGCCCGGCCGAGAACGCCGACACCTGGATCCCGCATCTGGTGCGGCGACTCAACGAGAGCACCGGCGCCCAGGTTCGGGTGCGCATCGACGCCGGTTTCACCGACAACGCGACGCTGGAGGCCCTGGAAGAGTGCGACATCGAGTACCTGGGCCGACTGCGCAGTCACTCCGGCCTGCAGAAACTGGCGGCACCGCACCTGAAGCGGCCACCCGGCCGGCCACCCGAGCAGCCTCGCGAGTGGTGCCACGATCTGGAGTATCAAGCGGGCTCTTGGTCGGCACCGCGTCGCGTGGTGCTGGTGGTGCAGGAACGCCCCGATGACCTGCTGCTGCATGCCTTCTTCCTGGTCACCAACCTCGGCAAGTTCGACTGGCCGCCGGAGAAGGTCCTGGCGCTCTACCGCAAGCGCGGCAGCGCCGAGGCGCACATGGGCGAGGTGAAGTCGGCGCTCGACGTGCACCTCTCGTCGACCGATCGCGGCGCCTCCACCGTTCAGGACGTGATGGCACGCAACGAGGTGAGCCTGCTGCTCAGCCTCTACGCCTACCAGGTCCTGCATGGCCTGCGCTGCCTGCTGGAGCGGCAGACCCGGCAAGGCTGGAGCCTCAGCCGGATGCGCGAGCAGGTGCTGAAGGTCGCCGCCACGCTGAGACTGCACGCTCGGCGAATCACCGTTCATCTGGGTGCCGCCGCCGACAAGTGGTGGCCGACGCTGCTGAAGGGGTTGCCGAAGCTGACCGCACTGAGCTGACGCTCCTGCGAGACCACCACAGCATCAGAAAGCGAGCGACCGGAGCGGCGGTAGGCGATCACGGCTGCTTGGACGGCCGCCATTGATTCCAAAGAGCTATAAGTAAGTAGGAAAAGGGCTGCGTTCTGGCATTACTCAACAGCCACTCGCGCTGAAGAGGCGAATCCTGATAAGCAATGCCAACAGCCAGTACCTTCAGACCGCTCAATCAGCGCCCTCGTGAATAAGGCGGGCTTATTGCTGTTGCCCCATGCTTTGCTGGTGGGGATTTGGCAGGCGAGGCAGCAACAAGCCCTGATGGCAATACATGAGCATACGCTGCAATAGCACATCTTCTAAGTGCCTAGGCAAATATTTTCATGCATAATGTCGGTATAATATCTGAGGAATCCCCATGAAATGGGTAATAAAATCAGCATGATAGGATTGAAAAAGCCTGCATGAGTCATGCATGTTGTGAGTTACGACACACAACAACATGCGAAGGAGACCCATGCAGGCCCCTCGATTCTTGCATAACTTGCTGACGTCTTCACTCTCCGTGATCCATGCCAAGCGGCTACAGACCGTCCTCGATACCGTTGGCGCTCTGCTGGGCGAGCGACGTCTGGGATTAACGGCCATTGGCCGTGCGTTGCCGAGCTCGACGGATGCCAAGCACGCCATCAAACGAGTCGATCGACTATTAGGCAACCCTCACCTTCATCAGGAACGACCGCTGTTCTATTGGCTCATGGCCTCGCTGCTGATCGGCCATACAACGCGCCCACTGATTCTGGTGGACTGGTCGCCGATTGATGACCGCGGCAGGCATTTCCTGCTGCGTGCGGCGGTGCCCTTCGCCGGGCGATCGCTGCCCATCTTCGAGAAGGTTCATCACAAGGAAGGATGCCCATACTGTGAAGCCTATCTGCTGGATGCGCTGGCAAGGATCCTGCCCGACAAGGCCACGCCGATCCTGGTGACCGATGCCGGCTTTCGTAACCCGTGGTTTCGGGCCGTTGAAGCGCGCGGCTGGTATATCGTTGGACGGGTCCGTCAGCCCGCCCGTTACCAGGCGTCAGGCGAAGCATGGCAACCCGTGAAGACCCTGTTTCAACACGCGACATCGGAACCGCAGGCGTGGGGCTCCGTCCGGATCGCCGAAAACCATCCGTTCCGCGCTCAGATGGTGCTCTATTATCGACCGCCACGGGGACGTAAGCATCGCAATAAACAAGGCCGGATCTCTCGGGACGGCGGCAGCCGGACGATCGCCCGGCGTCAGCAGGAGCCCTGGGTGCTGGTCAGCAATCTGCCGGACCGCTCAACGCTGGCGAATAAAGTGGTAACGATCTACCGACAGCGCATGCAGATTGAGGAAGGGTTCCGCGATGTCAAAAGTCCCTTGTTCGGGCTGGGCTTCGGCATGCATCAGTCTCGCCAGGGCAAGCGCATCGAGGTCCTGCTGCTGATCGCCATGTTGGCGAACGTGGCCATGATGGTGGCCGGCCTGGATGTCCGAGCCCGGGGGCAACAGCGGCGCTATCAGAGCAACAGTATCCGGCACCGGAGCGTGCTTTCCGTGTGGCGCCTGGGCTTGGAATGTCTTCGTCGTCATCAACCCGACGCCGTGCCTTGGCCTGCTTGGACAACCCTCCGAGCACGACTTCGCGAGGAAGTCAGGGAGCAGAGCCTATGCGGCGAGTAGCAACATATTCGTGGGGATTCGTCAGGTATAATATCAGCTTAGGACGGCAGCATGGTAAGGCGCTTCATCTCTCCTCTGACAGAAACCGACCGACAGGCGTTGACCCATGTCCATCAGTACGGGCAGAAACGCGCCTCGCGCCGTCGCGCTCATGCGATCCTCTTGAGCGACCAAGGCTACACCATCGCCCAGATCGGCGACATTTTAGTGGTCGGAAGAAATACCTTGACGATCTGGTTCAAGAAGTGGGAAGCCTCCGGTCTCGAAGAGCTCGTTGATAAGCCCCGTAGTGGCCGCACCCCAATTCTTGATGACAGCGATCGAGAGCGGCTACAGACCTTGGTGGAGGAGCATCCTCATCAGCTACGCACCCTGCAGGCTAGGCTTCAGGAGGAAACAGGAAAAACCTTCAGCACGGACACCTTGCGCCGGGCATTGAAAAAAAAATCAAAATAGCTTCAAGCGCATTCGGCACTCACTAAAGGGCCGACGCGATGAGACGGATTTTCGCAATACCCAGGGCCTTCTGAAAGTGCTCCAAGAGCAAGAGGATCGAGGCGAACACGAGCTTTACTACTTCGATGAATCCGGCTTTTCCCAGTCGTCATCGATACCTTATGCATGGAGCTCCGTCGGCAAGCCATGGGAAGTGACGGCGTACTCACATAGCCATAGGCTGAACGTGCTGGGCTTTGTGAGCCGAAAAGGGAAGCTGGTCTACCATACGACCACCAAGTCGGTCACCACGGAGACCGTCATCGAGGCGTTTGATCAATTTGTGGCTCAGAAAGACCCCGAGGCCTTCGCCATCGTCGTGCTGGACAATGCCAGTATGCATCGCTCCAAAGCGTTTAAGCGCAAGATTCTGGAATGGATGTCGCATCGCGTGCATCTGGTTTACCTATCCGCTTACTCGCCAGAGCTGAACTTAATCGAGATCCTTTGGCGGCAGGTCAAATACCACTGGCTGCCCCTCGATGCCTATCTATCATTTGATCGGCTCTGCGATGAAGTCCATCGACTGCTCAAAGGTTACGGGACGGAACACACGATTAATTATGTGTAAGCACTTACCACAGCAGCTCTTTCAATAAGCTGAGGATTACACTACGAAATGGTAGACATTCAATCGACACAACCAACGGCGAGAAAAACATATCATCAGCTGGCAACCTGTCCCTCCAAAGCCTCCAGGAAGGCTTCCAACACACGGTGAAACCGCCGATCACGACGAGTAATAACCACGAAGGGAGTGAGATACTCGCAGCCGGGAATGGCCAGCGGCTTGAGACGTCCGGCGGCTACCCAGGGCGCGGCTAGATGATCCGGCAAATAGCCAATATAGTCGCCGGTAAGGATCAGGAAAGCGGCTCCTTCTCGATCTGAAGCAGAGGCCGTTCCATTGAGCCAGGCATGGGCTTCACGGGCAGCCTCAGGCAAAGGATAGCCGGGAATGACCGCCTCATGTTCAGAAAGGGAGTCTGTGATTAATGATGCTTCTGATGCGGCATATAAGGGGTGCGTATCAGCGCAATAAAGCAGTGAACGCTCCTTATACAGAGAGAGAATCTCAAGGTTGGTTAACAAATTGACTTCGGGCACTACCCCGACATGCAGCCGCGCATCCAGCACTCCCTGAGCAATCGCATCCGAGGGTTCCATATGAATGTTGATACGCACCTCCGGCCCCCGGCTTTTAAGGTCTGCCAAGGCTTGAGTGATACGCATCTCAGGCTTATTCACTAGATTATCGGTGATGCCAATGTTGAGTTCTCCACGCAGCGTCTGATGCAGACCATTGACCTCGGTGCGGAAGGTTTCGAGAGAGGCCAGCAAAGTCAGCCCAGCCGTGAAAACCTCGCGTCCCTCCTCAGTCAACGAGAAGCCGCCACGACCGCGCTGACACAGTCGCAGGCCTAGGCGCTTCTCCAGGTCACCCATGTGCATGCTGATCGCTGAACGGCTGATACCAAGCTCCATCTCGGCAGCAGTGAAGCCGCCGCACTCTACTACCGCTTTGAATACTCTTAGCAGACGGATATCGAAGTCGCTGACCTGGCCCAAAGGGGCAAGCTGACGCTCGGTCATGGAAACCTCCTCAGTCCTGGCAGGCGAAGTCTCGTGGTACCTGCAAGCAACGCCATTGGTTGTTTAATCCATTAAAAACAAAAGGTCCTGGCAGGTTGCTCCAACTCCAATAATAACCAGGATAATCTACAACATCAGCGGACCAACGGGATGATCATCCGGCATCCTACAGTTATACCTAAGTTCAGCCGTTAGCGCACTGGCATCTCTTCCTCAACACCCCGGCGTATCGAAGCTTAAAACGTCGCTCAGGCGGGGTTTGTCCAGCGCCAGCTGGATGAGCCGGTCAAGCCCCAGCGCCACGCCGCTGCCTTCGGGCAGGCCGTGGGCAAGGGCGGCGACCAGCCGGGTATCGACGTCGATCTCGTCAAAGCCGAGCCGGCGGCGCGCGGCGTTGTCGGCGTCAAAGCGGGCCTGCTGCTCGGTGGGATCAACCAGCTCATCGTAGCCGTTGGCAAGCTCCACGCCCTGGAAGTAAAGCTCAAAGCGCGAAGCCACTTCGTCGCCGTAGGCGTCTACATGGCGGCGGGCAAGGGCCGCTTGGCTGGCGGGGTAGTCCACTACCGCGCTGAGTTCGCCCTGCCCTTCCTTTTGATTTTCTTTTGCCCAGCCAAGAGTCGGCTCGATAACCAGACTCATGAGCAGGTCCAGACAGGTTTCCCGGGGCTCGTCGTCAAGCGCGCCCTTGGGCATGAAGCCGCGCTCGGCGGCAAGCCGGCGCAAACGTTCGAGCGATACGTTAAAGGGGTCAATCTCGAGATGCTCGTGAAAGAGCTCGCGGTAGGCGTGGCAGCGCGGCGGCCCCTGCTCGCCGGGTAGCAAGGTGTCGGACAAAAGCTCCCGAATCAGCGCGGCGGTTTCCTCCATCAGCGCCGGAAGGCTAAAGCCCGGCCGGTACCATTCCAGCATGGTGAACTCGACGTTGTGGCGGCGGCCCACCTCGCCGTCGCGGAAGCTTTTGGCCAGCTGGTAAATCGGCCCGCTGCCGGCGGCGAGCAGGCGCTTCATGTGAAACTCCGGCGAGGTGCGCAGCCACAGGCGCTGGCGGCCGGCAGCGGTGCGCGCCCAAGCCGACAGCGACGCCAGATGGATATCGGTGCTGCCGCCCTGGCCCAATATCGGCGTTTCCACTTCGAGCACGTCGCGCTCGGCAAAAAAGGCGCGCACGCGGGCAATGAGCCGGGCGCGATCGCGCAGCGTGGTCATGTCAGCGGTGGGCCACCAGGCGCCGCTCATCAGGCGCGGGACACGTATTCGCCGGTGCGAGTGTCTACCTTCAGCACTTCGCCTTCGTTGATGAACAGCGGCACGCGCACCACGGCGCCGGAGGACAGCGTGGCCGGCTTGGAGCCGCCCTGGGCGGTGTCGCCCTTGAGGCCGGGGTCGGTCTCGGTCACTTCGAGCTCGATGAAGTTCGGCGGCGTGACCTGGATGGCGTTGTCGTTCCACAGCGTCACGGTGTAAGGCACCTGCTCCTTGAGCCACTTTTCATCGTCGCCCAGGGCGCGCTTTTCGACCGCGTACTGCTCGAAGGAGCCGTCGGTGCGCATGAAGTACCACATGTCACCGTCGGTGTAGAGATATTCCATCTCCAGCTCCATGACGTCTGCGCCTTCCAGGGACTCGCCGGACTTGAAGGTGCGCTCCCAGACGCGGCCGGTCATCAGGTTGCGCAGCTTCACGCGGTTGAACGCCTGGCCCTTGCCGGGCTTGACCAGCTCGTTGGAGACGATCGAACACGGATCGCCGTCGAGCATTACCTTTAAACCGCCCTTGAATTCGTTGGTAGAATAGTTGGCCATAGTGCCTCTCAGGTTGCGTCATTGAAAAAAGAGTCAAAACGTCAGCGCGCGTTGGCCTGACCGGTGCGCCGCATTCTAACCCGAAGGAGGGCTTTTTGCAGGACAACACCCTGATTATCCACGACGGCGCCAGCGCGGCGGAAAGCCCCGGCTGGAAGCGCCAGCTGTCCCGGGCGGTGCGCGACCCGGCCGAGCTGTGCCGCCGGCTTGAGCTCGATGAAAGCTGGCTGCCCGGCGCCCGGGGCGGCCATGCGCTGTTCGAGACCTGCGTGCCCGAGGCCTTTCTCACCCGCATGGAGCCTGGCAACCCCGCCGACCCGCTGCTGCGCCAGGTGCTGCCGCTGGGCGAAGAAACCCGCGAGGTATCGGGCTTTATCGACGACCCGTTGGAAGAGGCCGAACAGCGCCCCGCCCGAGGGCTTATCCACAAATACCACGGCCGGGTATTGCTCATCGCAAGCCCCACCTGCGCGGTGAACTGCCGCTACTGCTTCCGCCGCCACTTCCCCTACGCCGATAACGCCCCCTCTCGCGCCCAGTGGCAGGAAGCGCTGGATTACCTGCGCCAAGACGATTCCATCCGCGAGGCAATTTTCTCCGGCGGCGACCCGCTGGCGGCAAACGATAAACAGCTTGCGTGGCTTGTCGGCGAGCTGGAAGGTATCAGCCACCTCAAGCGGCTGCGGATTCACACAAGGCTCCCGGTGGTCATTCCCGACCGGGTGGATGACGCCCTGCTCGCCTGGCTGTCTGCCACGCGCCTGCAAACGGTGATGGTGCTGCATATTAACCACGCCAACGAGATCGACCAGGCGGTGGTCGACGCCTGCGCGAGGCTGCAGCGGGCGGGGGTCACGCTTCTGAACCAGAGCGTTTTGCTTCGCGGGGTGAACGACAGCGTAGCGGCGCTCGAAGCGCTGTCCGAGCGTTTGTTCGAGGCACGTATTCTGCCCTACTACCTGCACGTCCTCGACCCGGTAGCCGGAGCGGCGCACTTTGACGCAAGCGACGACGAGGCCCGCAAGCTAGTGGCAGAACTACGCGAGCGCCTGCCGGGCTTTTTGATGCCGAGACTTGTTCGCGAGATCCCCGGCGAGCCGAGCAAAACGCCGCTGTAGCCTAAGCAGACTGCGTGCAGGTATTGCTAACCGCGCCATCTGCGAGCCGGCATACAGGTTGGCGAGGGGGTTCTACGCCAAGGATGGCGTAGGTAGCGTCCAGGGAAGGATTTACAGCGCCCCCTCGCAGGCCTGTATGCCGGCGGTCATATACTTCAAGCGCCAAACATCAGCCGCAGGCTGCGCTGAATGCCGATCATCACGATGGAGGCGTGGTCTTCCTCGGAGAAGCAGCGCCACTGTACTCGGCGCTCGCCGAGTTTTTGCGTCAGCTGCGCGGCGGTTGCCCGGGCGCGGCCGATCATTTGGCGCTCCCGGCGGCGCTGCATCACGCTTTCAAGCGTAGGCGAGCCGGCAAGCCAGGGGGCGGGCTCGCCTTCCCACTCGCCCACCGCCACCAGCACGCCGCTAATACCCTCGGCGGACGCACGGTCGAGCCCTTCCAGCCGCTCGGCCAGCGCCTCGGGGTGCCACCAGACCGACGGGCTGATGGCGGCGTAGTGGGTGAATACGCAAGGCCGCTGCGCCAGCGCGTTGAGCACGAAATACCCCGCCAGCGAATGGCCGAACAGCATCCGGTGATGATGGCTCAAGCCGTAATCCCGGGTAAGTTCGGGGACCAGTTCATCGGCGATAAACGCCAGAAACGCCGCCCCGCCGCCGCTGGTTTCCACTTCGACCCGCCTGGATGCTTCAAACGTATAGTCGCGATAGCGCGAAGCGACGGCGAGCCGTTCGCCTTCCTCGTTTGGCTCGCAGGGGGCGATGCCCACCACCGCCGCCATGCCGACGCCGGTGGCGTCCGGGCGGCGGCCGCTGCGCTTCACGGCCTCGGCCACGGTGGCAAACATGGCGCCGGCGTCAAGCACGTAGACCGCCGGCCAGCCGCCGGCGGGCGGCGTGCCCGGCGGCAGCCACAGGCTAATACGGTGGGCCGCGCCGCTTTGCGCGCGGCGCGTGAAGGTCTCGCTTGAATGCACGGTCAGGCCTCCGCCAGGTCGTCGATCATTACCTGCAGCGTTCCCCGGGCGCACTGCTCTATACGCGCCTTGACGCCGTACACCTGCGCAAGGGTTGCCGGGGTAATCGCCTCAGCGGGCGTGCCGTAGGCGGCAAGCTCGCCGTGAGAAAGCATGACGATGCCGTCGGACCAGCGCGCGGCGACGTTAAGGTCGTGGAGCACCACCAGCACGATCATCGAGCGCTCCCGGGCAAGCTCATGGACCAGCCGCATTACGCTTAGCTGGTGTTTTAAATCCAGCGCGCTGATGGGTTCGTCGAGCAGCAATACCTGAGGCCTGCGCGCCAGCACCTGGGCAAGCGATACCAGCTGGCGCTGGCCGCCGGAGAGCTCGCCGAGGTTGCGCAGCGCAAGCTCGACAATGCCCACCCGCTGAAGCACCTCCACGGCGTAGGTTTTGACCGCATCGCTGGAATCCAGCCCCTCCATGGGAGTGGCGCGCAGCGCGCTGATCACGCTCTCCAGCACGTTAAGCGACACGCCCTGGGGCAGGCTTTGCGGCATATAGGTCACGCGTTTGGCCCACTCGGCCAGCGGCTGGCCGACCAGCTCATGGCCGTCAAGGGTGACCAACCCACTGGCCGACTGTAGCCCCGCCAGCGCGCGCATCAGCGTGCTTTTCCCTGCCGCGTTGGGGCCAATCAGCGAATACACCCCGCCGCGCTCAAGCAGCGGCAGGCTGACGCTTTTGACAATCGCCCGCTTGCGATACCCGGTCGAGAAGCGCTGGATAGCCAACCCGGCCTTGTTACCGACATCACTCATGAAGCGCCCCCCGGCCGCCAGAAAATCAGCAGCAGAAATACCGGCACGCCGATAATCGAGGTCACGATGCCCACCGGCAGCATCACCCCGGGCACCAGCACCTTGCTCACCGTGGACGCCAGCGACATCACCAGCGCACCGGTCAACAGGCTTGCCGGCAGCAAAAAGCGGTGATCTTCCCCCAGCATCAGCCGGGCGATGTGCGGCCCCACCAGGCCGATAAAACCGATGGTGCCGACAAACGCCACCGAGGTCGCGGCCAGCAGGCTTACCCGCAACAGCGCGAAAAAGCGCAGCCGGCCGACGTTAATCCCGAAGCTGCGCGCGCGGTCTTCGCCCAGCCTGAGCGCGGTCAGCTTGCCCGCCGCGGCCAGCGAAAACGGCGCGACCAGCGCCAACACCACGGCCAGCACGCTGACGTTCTGCCCGTTGGCCCGGGACAGCGAGCCCATGCTCCAGAACACCAGCTGCTGCAGCGCCGCCTGGGACGAGGCGAACTGCACAAAGGCCACCAGCGCGTTGAACACAAACACCAGCGCGATGCCTAAAAGCACCATGGTCTCGACGCTGGTGCTGCGCAGCCTGGCCATCAGCTGCAACAGCATTACCGAGCCCAATGCAAAGCCGAAGGCGTTGAGCGAGACCATCCACTCCCGGGGCAAAAACGGCAGGCTGATGCCCAGCACGATGGCAAGCGCGGCGCCGAACGAGGCCGCCGACGACACGCCCAGGGTAAAGGGGCTGGCCAGGGGGTTATTGAGTATGGCCTGCATTTCCGCGCCGGCAAGGGACAGCGCCGCGCCCACCAGCAGCGCCATCAGCGCGTAGGGCAGGCGCACGTTCCAGATAATCGTGCGCTGGGCGTTGGAGACGCCGTCCGGCGACAGCAGCCCGGCGACAACCTCGCCGGGTGACAGCGTTGACGGGCCGGTCATGATATCCAGCACAAAGGCCGCCACGCACAGCGCGCCCAGCAGCACCAGCGCGCCCACGCGCCAGCGCACACGGCGGCGGTAGGCAGCCAGCACCGCGCGGCCCTGCCCGGCGGCGGTAGCAGCGTTCGCTGAAGAAGCTTTTACGGTATCGGTCAGTGCATTCACGTTAAGCGCCTACTGTGCGGCATTGTCTGATTCAGCAACGTCGTCTGGTTCAGCGTCAGCGCTTGCCTCAAGGCTTACCCAGCCGGTGCCGGTATAGGGCACCGCCAGAAAGCGCTGGTTGATCTGGGCAAGCGTAGCGGCGGGGTCGATCTCGGCAAACAGCGTCGGGTGCAGCCACTGGGCCAGCGCTTCCACCGCGACGATATCCAGCGGCGAGTTCAACAGCTGGTGGGCAAGCCCGTGTACCCGCCCTTCTGCCACCGCGGCAAGCTCGGCGATGCCGTTGCGCTCGGCCATGTTGGCAAGGGCTGCGCGGGCCTCGTCCTCGGCGTAGCCGCCGCCCAGCGTCAGCCCGCCCGAGCGCGCTAGGTCAGGGCCGCCCGTGGCGATGTAGACGTCCGGGTCGGCGGCGATAATGTATTCCAGATTGAGCTTGCCCGAGGCCTTTTCAAGCACGTCGGCGCCGATGTTGTGCCCCCCGGCGAAGTCGATGTAGTCGCCGACGCCGCCCGAACCCGGCGAGAAACAGCAGTCCCGGGTGATACCGGCGTGGGCTTCCATAAATACGCTCGGTTCGGCGGCATTCTCTGCATCCGCGAGCCGCTGAGAAATCCGTGCCAGATGCGCGTCGCGCAGCGCCAGGTAGTCCTGCGCCTGGGCCTGGTTGCCGGTAAGCTCGGCGAGAAGCTCAAGGCTTTTGCCCTGGTGGGCGAACGGGTCGATAAAAAAGTCGATAAACACCACCGGGATACCGGCGCTTTCCAGCGTCGCCACCTGGGCATCGGTAGGCCCCCGGCTGAGCGACACCACGGCGACGTCGGGCTCAGCGGCGAGCATCGACTCCATATCAAAGCTTTCGGCCGAGCTTGCCACCGAGGGCAACGTCTCAAGTGCGGGAAAGGCGTCGATCATGCGTTGGGAGTAGACCTCGCCCAGACGGCTGACGTCGTGGGGCCAGGCCGCCAGCTGGCTAATCGGATCGGGGTCAATCAGCGCAAGCGCGAGCAGGAAGCGCCCGTCGTCGATGGCCACCGTTGCCGGTGCGTCGGGTACCGTGACGGTTCTCCCGCGCAGGTCGGTGACCTCTTTGGCCGCCGCCGTCAGGGGCGAAAGCGCCGCGAGCAGCATGAGTACCGCGCCCAGCATCCGGTTTCGGGGTAAATAGTGGTACATACAAAAGGTCCTGGTTAGCCGCCGTGCAGCGTGGCGCCGCCGTCGACGTAGAGATCGTCCATGACGATATGCCCGGCCTGCTCGGAGAGCAAAAACATCACCGCGCTGGCCACGTCGTCGGGCTTGGCGAGCTTGCCCAGCGGTATGCCGGTTTTGTAATCCTCGGGGATGCCGTCGATCACCCGCTGTTCGCCGCTTGAGTCGGCCCACATGCCGGTTTGCATGGGGGTAAGCGTGGAGCCCGGCGCGACGCTGTTGCAGCGAATGCCCAGCGGCGCGAGCTCCAGGCCCAAACAGCGCATGAACATCGCCGCGGCGGCCTTGGACGCGCCATAAGCGGCCATGGCGTGGCGCGGCACGCCGGCGGCGTTGGAGCCCACGGTCACCATGGCCCCGCGACGGCGCGGGGTCATCACCCGGGCAAGCGCCCGGCACAGATAAAATACGCCGTCGGCGTTGACCGCAAAGGTGCGCCGCCAGGCGTCGTCGTCGATGGTGTCTACGCTTCCGGACTGCAGCACCCCGGCGACGTTGATGCCAAAATCAATCGCGCCGATGTCGCGCTCGATGTCGTCCACCAGCGCGTTAACCGCGGCGGAGTCGGTGACGTCCAGCGCCCGGCCGTCTTCGCCTTCGGGGGCGGCAAGGTCGGTGGCGATAACCCGGCAGCCGCTTTCGCGCAGCAGGCGTACCAGCGCGGCGCCGATGCCGCCGGCCGCTCCCGTGACCAGCGCAAGACGGCCGTCAAATCCGCTCAGCTGCATAGTAAGCCTCTTCGTTCAGGGAATGATCCAACACCGCTTCGCGCTCGGCCATACGCCGGCCAAGCAGCGGCGCGAGATGCTGGGCGGCGTCTGCGCCGGTCATCTCGGCGTGGTAGTACGGTGTTTCCAGCGCCTCCACCTCGGCGGCGTGAGCCTGCCACAGCGCCGCCTTGAGGTGCGGGCGGCTTACGTGGTCGCGCCCCGCGCGCAGGTGCACCAGCGCGGCGTCAAGGTAGCCGTGATGATGGCCGCGCACCAGCCGGTTGGTGCCGGTGACTGCGCGCACCACGCCGTCGAGCGCGGCCTCGGGCAGGTTGCCCAGGGTGCTCTCCCCTCGGCGCAAAAACGCGACGACCTTCTCGCGGGTATCCAGCGCCAGGTGCTGCTCGGGGTCGTAGCCGGCAATCGCCAGCAGCGCGCGCAGCGCGGCCACCGGGTCGGGGTCGGGCTCGGGCTCGGCGCGCCAGCACTCCGCCGGGTAGGCGTCCAGCAGCGCTACCACCCCAACCTCGCGGCCGGCTTCGCGCAGCCGCACGGCCATGGCGTGGGCGATAATCCCGCCCACCGACCAGCCGGCCAGATGCACCGGCCCGGCCGGATGCAGCGCCTGTACGGTGGCCACGTAATCGTCGGCCAGCGCCTCGATGCTTGCCGGCAGCGGCTTGTCGGGGCGTAGCGCCGGCGACTGCAGCCCGTAAACCGTACGCGCCGGGGCAAGCGTTTGGGCAAGCGAGCGGGCCAACGAACGATAGTTCCAGGCGATGCCGCCCGCCGGGTGTACGGCAAACAGCGGCGGCAGGCGTTGCTCGCCCTGCGCCAGCACGACGCTCGGCCCCAGGCCGTCGTCGGCGGCCTTGTCGGGGGCGTCCAGCTGCGCGGCAAGTGCGGCGATGGTGGGCGCGGCAAACAGGGTGCCAAAGCCCGGGTCGCGCAGAAAGTGTTTTTCGATCGCCAGCAGCAGATGCACGGCGGAAAGCGAGTCGCCGCCGAGGCGGAAAAAGTCAGCGTCCGGCCCCAGCGGCCGGTGATTCTCCAGCTTGAGCTCCCGGGCAAACAGCGCGGCAAGCGTACGCTGGGTGTCGGTGGCAAGCTCGCCGCCGCCGGCATCGTCGGCCATCTCCGGCAGCGGCAGCGCGCGGCGGTTGAGCTTGCCGTTGGCGGTCAGCGGCCATTCGTCCACCGCGACATACGCCGCCGGCAGCATATAGTCGGGCAGCTGGCGTGCGAGATGCGGCGTTACGCGCGCGCGCAGTGCGGCAGAGTCTGAAGCAAGGCCAGGCGCGGCGCTGTCGGCGTCGAGCTGCACATAGCCGACCAGCCGCGGCTCGCCGCTGCCCAGCTCACGCAGCAGCACCTCGGCGGCCGCCACGCCCGGGGCATCGGCCAGTGCCGTGGCGATATCGCCAAGCTCGATGCGCAGCCCGCGCAGTTTGACCTGGTCATCGCTGCGGCCGAGGTACTCCACCGCGCCGTCGCGACGAAAGCGCGCCACGTCGCCGCTTTTATACAGCCGCTCGCCGTCGAGGAAACCGTCGTTGATAAAGGGGGCGTCGATAAAGCGCTCGGCGGTGAGCGCGGGCTGGCCTAAATAGCCCCGCGCCAGCTGCACGCCGCCCAGGTATAAATCCCCGGCCACGCCCGGCGGCAGCGGGCGTAGCTGCGCGTCCAGCACGTAAAGCCTTGTGTTCCACACGGGAAAGCCGATGGGCACCGGGTTAGACGTATCGTCGCGGGTGGCCTCCCACACGCTTACGTCCACCGCCGCTTCCGTCGGGCCGTAGAGGTTAAACAGCCGGGTATCGAGCGTCGCATGGAAGCGCTCGCGCAGGCTTGGCGTTAACGCCTCGCCGCTGACGATCACCCGGCGCAGACGCTGGGCGGCAATGCCCGGCGTGGTCAGAAACGCCCCCAGCATCGAGGGCACAAAGTGCAGCGTGGTGATGCCGCGCTCGCGGATCAGCCGGGCGATGGCGCGGGGGTCGCGGTGGGCATCCGCCGGTGCAATGACCAGCCGCGCGCCGGCGATCAGCGGCAGAAAAAACTCCCATACCGAGACGTCGAAGGTCGCCGGGGTTTTTTGCAAAATGCGCTCGCTTTCATCCACGGCGAAGTAGTCGCGCATCCACAAAAGCCGGTTGATAATGGCGCGGTGTTCGACCACCACGCCCTTGGGTTCGCCGGTGGAGCCCGAGGTATAGATCACGTAGGCGGGGTCATCGGGCGCGGGGGCCGTATCGGCCAGCGCCTCACCGGGCGCATCCGTCGGCCAGTCCCGGGGCGCCAATACGCTCTGCCGGGCAAAGCGTTCGACATCAGCGCTTAGCAGGCAGGCCGGTTCGGCGGAGTCGAGAATGCGCTTTAAGCGCGCATCGGGCTGTTCGGCGTCGAGCGGCAGATAGGCCGCGCCGGCGCGCAGCACGGCCACCAGCGCTATCTCCAGCTCAAGCGAGCGCGGCAGCGCCACGGCAACGATGCTGCCCCGATCCACGCCGCGTTGATGCAGCGCTACGGCAAGCGCCCGGCTGCGCCGTTCAAGCTCGGCGTAGGTCAGCGCCTGGCCGCCAAACTCCAGCGCCACGGCGTCCGGCGTGGCGGCCATTTGCGCCTCGATCAGCGCGGCAAGCGTCGCTTCTTCCCCCTTGACCCCGGGCACGGGGTGCGCGGTTTGGTTGACCTCAAACAGGTAGCGCCGGGCCTCGGCGGGCGTGGCCAGCGGGATGGCGGCAAGCGTGTCGTCGGCTTGCCAAGCGGCGATGGCCGCGTCGATAAACGCCGGCAGCCGCGCCAGATGGTCGTCGACGTCGTCCCGGGTATAAAGCGTGGGGTTGGCTTCGATCTCCAGGTCCAGCCGGCCCTGGGCATCGCCGCGAAAGCCGAAGGTCAGGTCGTCCACCGGGCCGGTGCCGAGAATTTCCAGCCGCGCGTCAATGGGTGCCTCAACGCCGGCAAACGCCAGCGGCCGGTAAAACGGCTGCACGTTGATCAGCGGGCCGTGCAGGCGGCGCTGGCTGCCGATCAGCCGCAAGTCCCGGCGCAGCTGTTCGCCGCGATAGCGACCGTGGCGGCGGGTGCGCATCAGGCGCTTGGCCGCGGTGCGGATAAACTCGCCTACCGGCATCGCGGCGGGCGTATCGTCTGCGCGCAGCGCCAGCGGCAGCACGTTCATCACCATCGCCGGTACTCGGGCCGCTTTGCTGCCCAGCCGGCCCATATAGGGCACACCGACCACCGCGTCGGCGCCGTCGCTATGCCGGCGGCAGTATTCGGCGGCAAGCGCGGTAAGCACGTCCGGCCAAGGCTGCTTAAGCGCCTCGGCCAAGGCAAAAAGCCGCGTCGTAAGCGCTGCCTCCAGCGGCGCGATGCGGCGGTGGCAGTCGCTGGCGGCAATCGCGCCGGCGGCGACGTCAGCGCCCAGCGTGGCCGGCGGCGGCGTGTCGGCCAGCGCGTCATGCCACCGGGCGGCGTCGCGCTGGCGTTTGGCGGACGCCTGATACTCGGCGTCTTCCTCAAGCACCGGGGCCAGCGGGGCAAACGGCCGCGCGGCGTCATCGCCGGTGTACAGCGCCGCCGTACGCTCGCCCAACAGCGCCATGGCGTAGCCGTCGGCGGCCAGATGGTGCACGCGCAGGTACCAGACGTAGCGCGGCGTTTGTCCATCACCGCTGCCCAGCACCAACAGCTGCTGGCAGGCCAGCCGCTCGCGGGTGGGGTCGAGCGGGGTCAGGCGGTCGGCGCGCATCATCTCGGCGGCCGTGGCCCGGGGCGCGTCATCGTCGCTCAGGTCGACGACGTCAAGCTCGGGCACACGGGCGGCGTCAAGGTACTGGCGCGGGCCGTCGGCGGTATCGTCAAAGCCAAGCGCCAGGCTGTCGGCCTCGGCTGCGGCCTGGTTGGCCGCTCGGGTAAAGGCGGCGACGTCCAGCTCGCCGTCTATCCATAGCGCATGAGCGGTGTTGAACGACGGGTTATCCGGCGCCAGGCGCTGGGCAAACCAGATGCCCTGCTGGGCTTCGGTTAAGGGAAAAACGCCCCGAAGCGATTCGCTTGATGAAGAAGATGCGGCCTGCTGCATGGTTAGCGTTCGCCCTGCTGGCGCTTAACGATCTGCCACCAGTCGGCAAGGGTCGGCGCTTCGGCCAAATCGGCAAAGCCAAGCTCGACGCCGTACTGGCTCCACTCCACGGTGAGGTTGAAGATGCGCATGGAGTCGAGCCCCCAGTCGAGCAGGTTGTCGTCGTCTTCGAGCTCCTCGGGGGCCTCGTCGACCAGCGCGGCGATATCGGCGCGCATGCGCTCAAGGGTCAAAGCGTTGTGGTGCAGATTAACCGGCATTAGCTCAGGGCCTCCAGCAGCTGATCGGTGGTCATGGGGACAGCGCAGGTGCGCGCCATCCAGCACAGCGCGCTTTCGTGGTCGGCCTGGCTGAAATCGGCGCCGGCATCCGCCGCGACGAACGGCTCGATATCGCGCTGAAACGCTTCAATCGCGGTGGCCGAGCAGCCGATGTGGGTGTACACCCCGGTCACCAGCAGCTGGTCGCGGCCGCGGGCGCGCATCAGCGTTTCCAGATTGCTGCGCTGAAAGGCGCTGTAGCGGTGCTTGACCAGCAGGTGGTCGCCTTCGGCCGGGGCCAGCGGCGGGATGATCGCCTCGTGCTCGGGAATCGCGCGCATCCCCGGCCCCCAAAGGTCGGCCTGCAGGCCGCGATCGCGGTACTCCTGCTGGCCTTGCTGGGCGGTGTAAAACACCGGAATCCCACGGGCGCGGCAGTGCGCGATCAGCCGGGTCAAATTGACCACGGCCTGGGGGATCGGCGCGGCGTGTTGATCAAACGGGGCAAGGAAGTACTCCTGCATATCGTGGACCAGCAGCGCCATGCGCTCGGTTTGCGGCGTCCACTGGGCACGCGCCGCGGGCAGCTCGTCGGCACTCGGCAGCGGGTAGCTTTGAATCTTGGGAAGTCCCATCAGGCGTTCTCCTCGTCGGCTTTTTGCTGCATATCGTCGAGCAGGCGCTGGCGCAGCCGGGCGCGCAGTTCACGGCGGCTGACCTTGCCCACCGCCGTGGTCTCAAACGATTCGGCAAAGACGATCTGGTCGGGCACCTTGAAGTCGGCCAGGCCCTGCTCGCGCACCCACTTTTTCAGCGCCATGGCGCGGGGCTTTTTACCCTCGCCGCCGCCCTGCTGCACCAGAATAAACGCGCAGCTGCGCTCGCCCAGATAGTCGTCGGGGATCGACACCACCGCGGCGTCGAACACCGCCGGGTGTGAGAGCAGGTGGTCTTCGATTTCCTCGGCGGAGATCTTTTCTCCGGCGCGGTTGATGTGGTCGTTGGCCCGCCCCTGGACGATCAGGTTGCCCTCGGGGGTGCGCACGACGATGTCGCCGGTGGTGTAGTAGCCGTCAGCGCTGAAGTTTTTGGCGTTGGCGGCGGCGTCGTTGTGGTACTGGCGAATGGTGTAGGGGCTGCTGACCTGCAGGTGACCCGCCGTGCCGTCCGGTACCTGCCGGCCGTCGTCGTCGACCACGCGCACGTCGTCGTTGGGGCTGATGGGCCGGCCCTGGGTGTTAATCACCATCTCGTCGGGGTCGTCCAGCCGGGTGTAGTTGACCAGCCCTTCGGCCATGCCAAACACCTGCTGCAGCTTGCCGGGAAAGCCATGCATCAGCCGCTTGGCGGCCTCGGGCACAAGCTTGGCCCCGCCCACCTGCATGACCTCAAGGCTCGAGAGGTCGTGGGGCGTATTCCTGGCGGCTTCGACCCACAGAAGTGCCAGCGGCGGCACCAGCCCCAAACAGGTCACGCTCTCGCGCTCGATCAGCGCAAAGGCGGTGGCAGGCTCAGCGGCCGGGCACAGCACTACGCGGGCGCCGGCGTAGAGCGCGCCCAGCCAGCCCGGCGAGCTCATGGGGAAGTTGTGCGCCGCGGGCAGCACGGTCATATAGACGCTTTGGCGGGTGATGCCGCAGATCTCATTGCTCGCGCGGAACGAATAGATGTAGTCGTCGTGGGTACGCGGGATCAGCTTGGAAAGCCCGGTGCTGCCGCCGGAAATCTGCAAAAACGCCACCGACTGCGGGTCGGGGTCCGCCGGCAGCGCGGCCGGGTCGCCGTCGAGCGCGTCAAGCGCGGTAAACTCCTCGGCCTCGGTGGCGGAGCTTTCGCCGGCGATCACCACGTGTTCCACCGCCGGCACTTCTTCTACCAGCGCCCGGGCAAGCGTGCGGTAGTCAAACCCGCCGCGGCGGTCGGCGGTAATGTAGGCGCTGGCTTCGGCCTTGAGCGCGAAGTGGCGGATCTCGGTCAGCCGGTGGGCGGGCAGCGCGTACACCGGAATCAGCCCGGCGTAGAACAGCCCGCAAACCACGGGAATAAACGCCGCTTCGTTGCCCAGCTGCACGATCACCCGGTCGCCGGGCACAAGCCCGCGCGCTAACAGCCCGGCACCGATGCGCTGGGCTTCGCGGCCAAGCTCGGCGTAGGTGTAGCGGGTGTCGCCGGCGACTACGGCCACGTCATCGGCAAAGCGCGCGGCGCGCTCGCGCAAAAACGCGGGAAACGTCTCGCCGCGCCAGTGGCCGGCGGCGCGGTAACGGCTGACCAGTTCGTCGGGCCAGCGCTGCTGCAGCGGCTGGCGGCGGGAAGCGGGGGTCGGGTGGGCAGTAGCGGTCATTTTGCCTCTCGCGTTGTGCTGCTGGCGGGCGCGCGATCAACGCCGAGCGCGTCCAGCAGCGCGGTGAATTTGGCGGCGGTTTCCTCAACCTCAAGCGCGGCTACGGAATCCTTGACGATGCCTGCGCCGGCAAATAGCCGCAGCCGGCGGCCCTGCACTCGGGCGCAGCGAATCGCCACGTACCAGTCGCCATCGCCGTGTTCGTCGACCCAGCCCACCGCGCCGGCGTAAAAGCCGCGGTCCACCGGCTCCAACGACTTGATGACGCCAAGCGCGGCTTCCCGGGGGGTACCGCACACCGCGGGCGTGGGGTGTAAAAGCCCGGCGAGCTCGGCGGCGGAGGTCGCTTCACCGTCAAGCGTGCCGACAATCCGCGTGCCCAAATGCCACATGCTTTGGGTGGCGGTTAGCTCGGGCGTCGCCGGGGCGTCAAGCTCGCTACACAGCGGGCCGAGCGCCTCGACAATGGCGTCGACCACGTAGCGGTGCTCGGCGAGATCCTTGGCGGAGGCTTTAAGCGACGCTGCCGCCTGGCGGTCCTGCTCGGGGTCGTCGCGGCGCGGAATCGAGCCCGCCAGCGGGTGCGACACCACCGTGCGACCGCGGCGGGAAATCAACAGCTCGGGCGTCGCCCCCACCAGCCAGGCGGGCGCCTCGGCCTCATCTACCGGCAGCGGCGCTACGTAGGCGGTGACGCTTGAATCTTGCTCAAGGCGGGCGGCCAGCGCCAGCGGGTCAATCGGCGCGTCTGCCTGCACGCTCAGGCTGCGCGCCAATACGGCCTTCCCAAGCGTGGGCGTGGCGGTTTGCGCCGTGGCCGAGAGCCGAGTCACGCAGCGCTCGACCATGCTGGCGTAGGCCTCGGGCAAAGGCTCGGGCACGGCGGCGTCGGTCAGCACCGGCGGCGCATCAAGCGTACTCGGCGGCGCCGGCTCCAGCCGCTCGGGCTGATAAAGCGCATCCGGCGCGTGAGGGTCAAACGGCAGCGCGCCGACCAGCAGCGCGGGGCCTGCCTGACGCGCGGCAAAAAATTCGCGCACCCGCTGGCCAAGGCTTGCGGTTGCCCCCGCCGGCAGCTGCGCCCGGCAGCCGCTGGCTTCAAGCGCGTGCTGCGGGGCTTTCAGCATAAACCGCTGCGCCGTCGGTGTGCGGGGAGGTGTGGGAGGCGTTGCGGAGGCAGCTGTGAAGTCAGTTAACGTGGTCATGAAACGGCTCCTGACGGCTGCGACGCCGCTGGGGAAACATGGCGGCGCCAAACCATCAGCGCCAGCGCCAACAGCAGGACACCCACCAGCCCATAAGGCACGGCGGGGGCCAGACCGTAGAGCAGCGTGCCCACCAGCGGCCCCAGCGTCATGGCAAAGCCCTGCATGGAGGCGGCGGTGCCGGCGGCCGCGCCCTGCTCGTGGGCCTCAACGCAGTCGGCGGTTAACGCCTGTATCGAGGGGCGCACCAGCCCCATGCCCAGCCCCGCCAGGCCAAAGGCGAGAAAAATAACCCAGCCGGTGCCAAGCCACGCTACCGAGCCAAAGCCTGCGCCTGCCAGCAGCGCGCCCAGCAGCAGCCAGCGCACGGGCGGCCACTGCAGGCGCATCATCACGGTTTGGGCCACTATGAGCCCGATACCCAGCGCGGTCAGCGCATAGCCGGCGGCCTTGGCCCCTTCCGCCGGCGACAGCGACAGTCGGTCGAGCATTAAAAAGCCCACGGTGGACTGGGTGGTGGCCACCGCCATAATGGCGACAAACATGGCCGCCAGCGGCAGGCGTAGGCGCGGGTCGAAAAATCCCGCGCTCGGCTTTTGCTTGGGCGCGACGTTCTCAGGTTCCTTGTCAGGTGCGGCTTCAGGGGGGCGGGTTTCCTGAAGCTTCCACAGGATCATACCGAGGGCGGCCAGCGGCATCAGCGCGGCGGCGTAAAGCGCCAAGGCGATATCGTAGGTGGCGATCCAGCCGGCCACCACGGGGCCTGCAATCAGCCCGGTGGCGTTGGCCGCCCCGAGTCGCGCCATGCTGGATGCGCGCTTGCCCGTGGGCGCCTGGTCGGCCACCGCCGCGGCGGCGACCGTGGGTACGGCGGCGTAAAACAGCCCCACCAGCGCCCGTGCGCCCACCAGTACGGCAAGCGACACGACGAGCGCCGGCGGATGCCCCAGTGCGGCGTCCACCAGCACAGCGAGCAGCAGATAGGTAACGCAGTAGGCGGCAAGAGAAAACACCAGCACGCGCTTGCGCCCGACTCGGTCGCTGAGCTTGCCCCAGCGGCGGGCGGAGAGCGTCCAGAAGACGCCGCCGGCGGTGAGCGCCAGGCCAGCGTGCCAGTCGGCCAGTCCAAACAGGCGGGTAATCGGCCCGACCACGGCCACAAACGACATGATGCCCATGGTGCCGACCAGGGCGACGAAGCTTAGCACCCAGAGACGGGGTGACGGTTGAGGAGAATCCATCGCTGGTGTTTCCGGTTGAACCTGGTAAAGCCGACTTGCTGCCTAGCGTGCTCACGTCTTACGCCCAGTACAGCAAACGATAATAAGATTAGCAGGTTAAGGTTACTGAAAAGCAAAAGCAAATGATTTCTATTTGTGTAGCAGGCCAAAAAATCGCAGACTGCCCACGCACCTTTGCCTATCATTGACTCATCACACAGGAGTCCCAGATGCCTTTTAACGCTGCCCGCACCGGGCTCGCGCCCCACACGCGCCGCTTTTTTACCCTCTCGCTACTGGCCGCATCAATCGGCGTGGTCGCCCAGGCCATGGCCGCCCCGGCCGTCGACCGCTCGGTGAAAGTCGACGAATCCGTCTATGAAATCGCCTTCAACCCGGCCACCGACGCCGTCTACGCCGCCATCACCGGCAGCCGCGACGCCGAGGCGGAAAACGCCGTCAAGCCGGGCATTGTGGCGCTTGACGCCGAGACCCTCGACGAAGTCGACAAAATCCTCACCGGCGACGTTATTCCCTTCGGCATCGCGATCAATCACGCCACGCAAAAGCTCTATGCCGCCGACACCAAAAACGGCCAGGTGGGCGTGTATAACATCGATACCGGTGAGGAAGTCGCGCGGATCGAAAACCCCGGCGAGACTTCTGACCAGCTGCGCCAGGTCGCGGTGGATGAAGATAGCAATACGGTTTACGTAAGCGCCGTTGGCGGCATGTCGCGCGGCGACGAAGAGGGCCCTGAAAGCGCGATCTGGGTCATCGACGGCGAGTCCGACACGCTGGAATCCATCATCGTCGACCCGGTCAAAACGGCCGCCGGCCTGGCGCTCGACGCCGCCAACCAGCGGCTTTACGTCTCCGACATGGCCACCAGCGACATCGCCGAAATCGATCTGGAAAGCCAGGAAGTGCTGCGCACCTTCAGCGCCGTCGAGCTCAATGACAACGACCCCGACGCCAAGCCCGCCCCCTTCGATACCGTGAATCTGGAGCTCGACGCCGACAACGGCATCCTCTACGCCATCAACCAGAAGACCGGCGGCGTGTCGATTATCGACGTCGAAAGCGGCGAGATTGAAACCACCGTCAGCACCGGCGACGGCGCGCTAAGCGCTCGGCTGCATCCGCAAACGGGCGATTTGTACGTGGCCAACCGCGGCGACGGCACGGTGTCAATCATCGACGCCGACAGCCGCTACGTCACCGCCCACCTGGGCACCGGTACGCACCCGCAGACGATTGCCATCGCCCCCGACACCGGCAACGTCTACGTCAGCAACAAGGCCAAGGGCAAAGACCGCCACGGCCCCGCCGACGCGCCCACTCCGGTAGAGCCCGGCGGCAACACCGTGACGCGGATTACGCCGTAAGCTAGCGGCCATACCAAAACGCCCCGGTTTAGCAAACCGGGGCGTTTTTTATGCCTGAGCGCTTATGCCTGAGCATCCCTGCCTGAGCGTTCGTGCCAGGGCGCTATCGCCAGCGACGCTAGAAGTCATAGTTAACCGATGCCATGACGTTGGACGGCGCGCCGGGCATGTTGAAGGTATTCTGCCCGCCGACGCGGTTGTAGTAATGGCGGTCGAGAATGTTGTTGAAGTTAAGCTGGCCGCTAAACGCCGGGGTAAAGTCGTAGCCGAGCATGGCGTCGACTACCGCGTAGCCCGGGGCTTCAACGCCCTGGGAGGACGCAAAGCCGCTCATGGCGGTGACGCCGCCGCCAAGCGTCAGGCCGTCAAGGGTGCCGCCGGCCACGTCGTACTGGGTCCAGAGGTTAACCATGTTATGGGGCATCAGCATAAAGATGCCGTCGTCGCGGCCGGTGGAGGCTTCTTTCACCTCGGTATCCATGTAGGTGTAGCCGGCGCTTACGCCCCACTGCGGGGTTAAATCGCCCGCCACTTCTACTTCGCCGCCCTGAATGCGCATTTTGCCGACCGCTACCGAGTAGCAAGCCTTGGGGTCAGCAGGCGACGCCGCACGGTTTTCATCGTAAAGGCGGAAGGCGCTTAAGCGGGTGTTCAAATCGCCGCCGAAATAGCTGCCTTTAATGCCGACTTCGTACTGCTCGCCTTCGCGCGGTTTGATGATGTCGTTATCCGCGTCAAGCGCCGTTTGCGGCTTGAACACCTGCGAATAGCTGGCGTAGAGCGAGTGGTTGAAGTCCAGGTCGTAGACCGCGCCGGCGTAAGGGGTGAACTCGGTGCCGCTGCGGCGCTGGCTTTGATCTCCGGCGCGATCCTTGTTGCGGGTCTCGTAATGGCTAACGCGGCCGCCGGCAATCAGCGCAAGCGGTTCTACCGGGCGCAGCGTCAGCTTGGAGTAAACGCCGGTTTCCTGCTGGCGGGTATCGTCGTGGCCGTAGCGAAAGCCGCCGGCGCCCTGACGGCCCTGGGCCAGAATATCGGTGTAGGCAAGCTTATTAAGCTCGTTGCGGGTGACGCGGCTGGTGGTCAAACCGCGGGTGCGGCTGGACTCAATGTCGGTGTCGTAGCGTTTGTAGTCGCTGCCCACGACAAACTCGCTGACGTTGCCAAACGCGGAAAACGGCTGGCTGTAGCTGGCGTCAAACGAAAACGCCTCCTGGCTGACGTCGCTGCCGATACCGGCCACGTTCATGGTGTTGTCGTCATCCAGCGCGCTGCCGCCAAAGGCGTAGTTGTAGTCGGCGTTGCGATCGGAGTAGCGCATGCCGATGCGGCCGTAGCCGCCGCTATCAAAGCTGTGGGTCAGATCCACCAGCACGTCGTTGGACTGGCTGTTGAAATCGTTCCAGTCGGCGCCGTAGAACGCCGAGCGGCGCTTATAGGTCAGGTTGCCATCGGCATCCACCGGCTGGCCGTTGTTGACCACGATATCCTTATGGTTGCGCAAAAACGCCAGCCCCAGCGTGGTGTCAGCGCTTAGGTCTACGTCCAGCGCGGCGTAAATATCGTACTGTTCATTGTCGGTGTGGTCGGCAATTTCCGGGTGATCGGTACGGTCGAGCACCAGCCGGCCGCGCACTTTTCCCGCGTCGTCAAGCGGGCCGGAGAGATCGGTCTGCACGTTGCGCTGACCCTGGGTGCCCGCGCCGGCGCCGAGACTCCCTTGAAACTCGTCGGTCGGGCGCTTGCGCACCAGGTTGACGATGCCGCCCATTTCGCTGGTGCTGTTAAACAGTCCCGACGGCCCGCGCATGATTTCCACGCGGTCAAAGGCGGCAAGGGACGGCACCGAGCCGTTGATGCTGGTCATGGGGGCGGGCAGTCCGTCGATGCTGGCTTCGTCATATTCATAGCCCCGGGCGAAGATGGACGAGCGGCCGTTGTCGTTGGAGAGAACGCGTACGCCGGTGGTGCGCCGACCAAGCTCGTCGAGCGTGGTGAAGTTCTGATCGTCGATGGCATCGCGGGTCACTACGCTAACCGATTGGGGAATGTCGCGCAGCGCCGCCGGGGTTTTGGTACCGACCGTTGCCGAATCGACGCTGTAGCCCTCGGTCACTTCGGAAGGCAGCATTTCATAAAGGCGGTTGCCTTCGACAGTCACGGTATCCAGCCGCGTCTCGTCGGCGGTTTGCGCTAGCGCCGCCTGGCTTGCCCCTATCAGGGCGACCACGCTGCCGAAAGTGGCAAACGCCCGCGGTACGCTGTGTTTTCGCCTTCCCATCTTCCCGTCCTTTTCTTTTTTCAGATTTTCTTCGAGACTTTTCACGTGGTACACGCCAAACAGCGGCATCAGACAATGAAAACCAAACTCGGAAGAGAATGAGAACACAGTGCAACAATCATAAGCAATGGAAGCCGCTCCCCGATTTTCCCCACAGCGTTTTTCAGACGCTCAATGTCATCTGACCTATGCACATAAAACCGGCGCCCAAGGGCGCCGGTTTTATCACGGGGTCGCTGGCTCGCTTCAGGCCAGGATTAGGCCAGGGTTTCCGCGGTGACGTTGGCCGCCGGCGCCTGGGTCGAGTGGTGGCGGTTGATGGCGCTGAGCACGCCCTTCATCGAGGCGCTGGTGATGCTTTCGTCGATCCCTACGCCGAAGACCGACTCACCGCCGACGCGAACCTGCACGTAGGCTACGGCTTCGGCGTCGGTGCCCTGCCCGCGAGAATGCTCGTGGTAGTCGATGATTTCCACGTCGTGGCCGGCGCTTGAAAGCGCCTGGACAAAGGCGGCCAGCGGGCCGTTGCCTTCGCCGTGCAGCGTCTTGCGCTCGCCGTCGAGGTCCACCGTGGCTTCCAGGTTCACGGTGGGGCTATCCGGCTCGGAAGACATGCTGTGGCTGGCCAGTGAAAACGGCGTGCTGCGCCCCAGATACTCGTCGCTGAAGGCCTGATAGATCATCTGCGAGGTGATCTCGCGCCCGGTGCGCTCGGCGACTTCCTGCACCACCTGGCTGAACTCCATGGACAGCCGGCGCGGCAGCACCACGCCGTGCTCTTCTTCCAGCAGGTAGGAGACGCCGCCCTTGCCCGACTGGCTGTTGACGCGGATGACCGCTTCGTAGCTGCGGCCCACGTCCAGCGGGTCGATGGGCAGGTACGGCACCTCCCAGACGGCGTCGGGGCTGGCCCGGCGCTCGGTCATGCCCTTCTTGATCGCGTCCTGGTGGGAGCCGGAGAAGGCGGTAAACACCAGATCCCCCACGTAGGGGTGGCGCGGGTGCACCGGCAGCTGGTTGCAGTGCTCCACTTCGCGCATGATCGGCGTGATGTTGGAAAAGTCCAGCCCGGGATGCACGCCCTGGGTGTACATGTTCATCGCCACGGTGACCAGGTCGACGTTGCCGGTGCGCTCGCCGTTGCCAAACAGCGTGCCTTCCACCCGGTCGGCGCCGGCCATCAGGCCAAGCTCGGCGGCGGCGATGCCGGTACCGCGGTCGTTGTGCGGGTGCAGGCTTACGATCAGGGCCTCACGGTTTTTGACGTGGCGGCAGAACCACTCGATCTGGTCGGCGTAGTTGTTGGGCGTGGCGCACTCGACCGTCGCCGGCAGGTTAACGATCATGCGGTGCTCGGCGGTGGGCCGATACTCCTCCATGACCGCTTCGACAATCTCCACGGCGAAATCCATCTCCGTGGTGGTGAAAAGCTCCGGGGAGTACTGGAAGGTCCAGTGGGTCTCCGGCGCGGCGTTAATGGCATCGCGGATCTGGCGAGTCGCCTGCCGGGCGATCTGGATGCAGTTCTCCTTGTCGACGTTGAAGACGATCCGCCGAAACACCGGATCGGTCGCGTTATAGACGTGGACGATGGCGTTTTTGGCGCCCTTGAGCGCCTCAAAGGTGCGCTCGATCAGGTGCGGGCGCGCCGGGGTGAGTACCTGGATCGTCACGTCGTCGGGTACCTTGCCCTCGTCGATCAGCGAGCGGACAAAGTCAAAATCGGTCTGCGAGGCCGAGGGAAAGCCCACCTCGATCTCCTTGAAGCCGATATTGACCAGCATGTCAAAAAGCCGCTGCTTGCGCTCCTGATCCATGGGGTCGATCAGCGACTGGTTGCCGTCGCGCAGGTCGACGCTTGTCCAGATCGGCGGCTGCTCGATGCGCCGGGACGGCCATTGGCGGTCGGGCAAGTCGACGGCGACGAACGGACGATACTTTTGTGCGGGATCAGACAACATCATGGCGGCTCTCCTGGAGGAAAAAAAGGCGGCGGAAGACAGTAGAAAGATCGTCGATGCTTGCAGGCACCAACGCAAAACGCCCCTTCACCGCCGGAGGGCAAAGGGGCGTGCTGAAAAAGCGGCTTTTGTGGGAAAAGCGGCTTTTGCTAAAAAAACGGGGCTGACTGAAAAAACAGTGCGGTTCATTGAATCCCATGACAGTTTACCTTGTAACAGCTAACGACAATGCTTTGAATGCGCGCTCACAGCGCTTGCCCGACCCTGAAGTGTCAGAGGCGAGCGCGTAGTAGTCGTAGGTCTAGTACAAGATGGGTCATGGAAGTTTTCATACCCTTAGAAAATCAGTCTCGACGGCGTTTGTCAACGCCTGGCCAGCGGCACCCCTTCTGGCGGGCGAACAGGGCGCGGTAAAATTCCCCAAAGGCGACTCAGCTGGTACGCTCCAAGGTTTGCGCCGTGCCGCCGGCGTTATTCTGTGACTTTAGACACCGTTCGGACCCTGATGGTTCGACAAGCCGGACAGGTCGCCGAGTCATACGCACGACCACCACGAAGATATTCAACCGCTGGATGACCTCATGACACTGCTGTGGATAGCCTTACTGCCGCTTGCGGGTGTGTTTGCCCCTGTGCTTGGCGCACGCCACGGGCGCGCTACCTGCACGCTGGTCACTGCTGCGCTTCCCGCCATTGCCCTGGCGCTGACGCTTGCGCAGATCCCCGCGCTTGCCGACGGCGAGTCGCTGCGCTTTGGGGTAAGCTGGCTACCCCAGCTGGGGCTGGACCTGGCGCTGCGGCTCGACGGCCTGACGCTTTTGTTCAATCTGCTGATTCTGGGCATCGGGCTGCTGATTCTGCTCTATGCCCACTTTTATCTGGCGGATGACGAACCGGTGAGCCGCTTTTATGCCTTCATGGTGCTGTTCATGGCCTCCATGGTGGGCATTGCCATGGCCGACAACCTGATTTTGCTGTGGCTGTACTGGGAGCTCACCAGCCTGGCCTCGTTTTTGCTTATCGGCTTCTGGACCACCCAGAGTGCGGCGCGCAAGGGCGCGCGCATGGCGCTCACCGTCACCGGCGCCGGCGGGCTTGCCCTGCTGGCCGGCGTTTTGCTGCTGGGCCACATGGCGGGCAGTTTCGACATGAACGTGGTGCTCGCCAGCAGCGACGCCATCACCGCCGACCCGCGCTACCCGGCCATGCTGGTGCTGGTGCTGCTGGGCGCCTTTACCAAGTCGGCGCAGTTCCCGTTCCAGTTCTGGCTGCCCCACGCCATGGCCGCGCCGACCCCGGTATCGGCCTATCTTCACTCGGCGACCATGGTCAAGGCCGGCATCCTTCTCATGGCACGGCTGCACCCCGCCATCGGCGACCATGTGCTGTGGACCGTGCTGGTCTCCCTGACCGGTACGGTCACGCTGCTCTACGGGGCCTGGTTTGCGCTGTTCAAGACCGATCTCAAGGGCATCCTGGCGTTTTCCACCGTCAGCCACCTGGGGCTGATTACCATGCTCCTGGGCATCGGCAGCCCCATGGCGATCCTTGCCGCGCTGTTTCATATCCTCAACCACGCCACCTTCAAGGCGGCGCTGTTCATGAGCGCGGGCATCATCGACCACGAAGCCGGCACCCGGGAGCTCAAGCGCCTGGGCGGGCTGCGCACCAGCATGCCGGTGATGGCGGTGCTGACCTCAGTCGCCGCGGCGGCCATGGCCGGCGTGCCGCTATTGAACGGCTTTCTGTCCAAGGAAATGCTCTTTACCGAAGCGCTCAACACGCCGATCCTCGCCGGCCTGAGCTGGATCATGCCGGTGCTGGCCACGCTGGGCGGCGTGCTCTCGGTGGCCTATTCGCTGCGCCTGGCCCATGCGGTGTTTTTCAAGCCGGCGCGCAAAGCCCCCCCCAAGCCACCCCACGAGCCGCCGCGGCTGATGCGCGCGCCGGTGGAGCTGCTGGTAGCGCTGTGCGTGCTGGTGGGTATCTTTCCGATGTTTTTTGCCGGCGGCCTGCTGGACCTTGCCACCCTGGCCGTCCTCGGCGAGCCGCTGGATTTCCACCTGGCCCTGTGGCACGGCTTTAACCTGCCGCTGGCGATGAGCGTTGTGGCCCTTGCCGGCGGCGCGCTGATGTACAGCTACCACCGCGACATGCGCCGCTTTCTCGGCCATTTCAAGAGCCTCGACGCGCGGTTCGTGTTCGAGCGCGGCGTGCTCGCCTGCAAGCACAGCTCGGAACGTACCGTGACCTGGCTGGAGGGCAACTCGCTACAGCGCTACATGGCGTTTCTGATGCTATCGGCGCTGGTCAGCGGCGTCATCGGCCTGGCCAAAATTGCGCCGCTGACCGGAGCCCAGGGCAACCAGCCGATCGACGGCATGGTGCTTTTCGGCGCGGGCATGCTGATATTCGGCGGTATTGCCACCGCAGCCACCCACCGCTTCCGCCTGATTTCCCTGCTGATGCTCTCCACCGTGGGGCTGTTTGTGGCGCTGACCTTTGCCCGCTACTCGGCGCCGGACCTGGCCCTGACCCAGCTGTCGGTGGAGGTCGTGACCATGATCCTGCTGATGCTGGCGCTGTTTTTCCTGCCCCAGCGTACTCCCCGGGACTCAAGCCCCATGCGCAACGTCCGCGACATTTTGCTGGCAAGCGCGCTGGGGCTAGTGGTCGCCAGCCTCAACTATGCGGTGCTGACCCGGGGCACGGTGTCGATTTCCGACTTTTTCATCAACAACAGCGTACCCGGGGGCGGCGGGCACAACGCCGTCAACGTGATCCTGGTGGACTTCCGTGGGTTTGATACCCTGGGCGAAATCACCGTCCTGGCCCTGGCCGGCCTGGCCATTTTCAAGCTGCTCAACCGCCTGCGCCTGTTCATGCCTCACAGCGACGTGGAGGGGCGGCCCTGGTCACCGGACCGCTATCCGCCAATACTCAAGTCGATCTCCATGGCGCTGCTGCCGCTGGCACTGCTGGTCTCGGCCTTTATCTTCCTGCGCGGCCACAACCAGCCCGGCGGCGGCTTCATTGCCGGGCTGGTTACCGCGGTGGCGCTGATTCTGCTTTACGTGGCGCGCGGGGTGGACTGGGCCCAGCAGCGCCTCGACTTCCCCTTTCAGCCGGTGGCGGTGGTCGGCGTGGCCACGGCGACGCTTACCGGGGTGGGCAGCTGGCTGTTTGGCCATCCGTTTCTCACCTCGGCCTTCGGCCACTTTACGCTGCCGCTGATCGGCGAGGTTGAGCTGGCCACCGCGCTGTTCTTTGACCTGGGCGTCTACCTCGCCGTAGTGGGCGCGACGCTGATGATTCTGGCCAACCTTGGCAAGGTCACCACGCCCCACCGCCCGGTGCCCGATGCACCGCTCAAGCACACCGACGACACCACCCCCGGCAACGGCAACGAAAACGGCAAGGAGTCCACCTGATGGAAGCGCTTTACGCCATCGCGACCGGCATTCTCACTGCCTGCGGGCTTTACCTGACCCTGCGCGGGCGCACCTTCCCCGTGGTCGTGGGGCTGACCCTCCTTTCCTATGCGGTCAACCTTTTCCTGTTTTCCATGGGCGGGCTGACCACCGACGGCGCCGTGCTGATCAACGACGCCGCGGAGCAAGCCGTAGACTATGCCGACCCGCTTCCCCAGGCGTTGGTGCTTACCGCTATCGTGATCGGCTTTGCCATGACGGCGTTTGTCGTGATTCTCGCCATGCGCGCGCGAAGCGAAGTGGGTAACGACCACGTGGACGGCAAGAAGGACGATCACGAATGACCCAGCACCTGATTATTCTGCCCGTCGTGCTACCCATGCTGGCGGGGATTCTGCTGCTCTACCGGCGCCTTGGCCGGCTGAGCGTCAAAAAGCGCGCCATCAGCGTGGCGGCCACGGCGGCGCTGGTCGTCGTTTCCGTGGCGCTTTTGTACCAGGCGGCCAGCGGCGAAGTGACCTACTACGCGCTTGGCAGCTGGCAGCCGCCGTTCGGCATTGTGCTGGTGCTTGACCGCCTCTCGGCGCTGATGGTCGCGGTGACCTCGCTTTTGGCCCTGGGCGCGGTGATCCACTCCTGCGGCGGCGACGACGAAAAGGGCAGCAACTTCCACGGCCTCTTCCAGTGGCAGCTGGTAGGCCTCAACGGCGCCTTTTTGACCGGCGACCTGTTCAACCTCTTCGTCTTCTTTGAGGTGCTGCTGCTGGCCTCCTACGCGCTGCTGCTTCACGGCGGCGGCAAGGCGCGCATTCAGGCAAGCGTGCACTACGTGGTGCTCAACCTCGCCGGCTCGTCGCTGTTTCTAATCGCCGTGGGCATTCTTTACGGGGCTACCGGCACGCTCAACATGGCCGACATGGCCCTGCGCGTAGCTGAGCTACCCGCCGAACGCGAAGGGCTGGTGGTCGCCGGCGCGCTGATGCTGCTGGTCGTTTTCGGGCTGAAAGCCGCCATGCTGCCGCTGTATTTCTGGCTGCCGCGCACCTACGGCTATGCGCCGCCGCCGGTGGCGGCGCTGTTTGCCATTATGACCAAGGTGGGGATTTACTCGATCCTGCGGGTGTATACGCTGATCTTCAGCGACCAGGCCGGCATGCTCGCCGCGCTGGAGCAGCCCTGGGTCTGGTGGCTAGGGCTCGGCACCCTAGTCGTCGCCGCCATGGGCGTACTCGCCACCCGGGATTTGCGCCTGCTGGTGGCCTACCTGGTGCTGGTCTCGGTCGGCACGCTGCTCGCGGGTATCGGCATGCGCACGCCCGAGGCCGTATCGGCGCTGCTTTACTACCTGATTCACACCACGCTGGTAACCGGCGGGCTCTTCCTGCTCGCGGCCATGATCGGTACCCAGCGCGGCAAGGCCGGTACGCGGCTGGTCAAGGGGCGCCCCATGGCCGAAGGCGGCGGGCTGGCGCTGCTGTTTTTCCTTGGCAGCGTCGCCGTTGCCGGGCTGCCTCCGCTTTCCGGCGCGCTGGGCAAGGCGCTGCTGCTCAACGCCGCCGAAGGTAGCGCCCGCCTGTGGCTGTGGCCGCTTTTACTGCTGGCGGGCCTGGCCTCGCTGGTGGCGCTGTCCCGGGCGGGGTCGACCATGTTCTGGGCCAGCCACCTCGGCACCCCCGGCGGTGACGCCCTGCCCCGGGCCCAGTGGCTCGGCGTTATCCTGCTGGTCGCTGTCGCCCCGATAATGCTGGTGGTATTCGCCGGCCCGGTGAGCGAATACACCCAGGCCACCGCCGAGCAGCTGGCCCATCCCGAGGCGCTTATTCAGACGCTGCTGCCCGCAACGGAGCTGTCAACCAGAGGAGATATGCCATGATCAAGCCGTGCCCCTGGCTACCCACGCCGGTACTATCCCTTCTCCTGCTGGCGGTCTGGCTATTGTTGACGCACAGCATTGCTCCGGGGCAAATCCTGCTGGGGAGCCTGCTGGGGATCGCCATACCGCTGGCGACCCACCGCTTCTGGGATGTCCAGCCGCACATTCAGAAACCCTGGCTGCTGGCACGCTACGTGCTTCGCGTGGTCGGTGACATTATCGTCGCCAACTTCGAAGTGGCTTACCTCATCGTCAACCCCTGGCGTAAAACGCACCCCTATTTCGTTGAATATCCGCTGATGCTCGAGGAGCGTTTTACCATCACGCTGCTGGCCAGCACGATTACCCTGACGCCGGGGACGTTATCGGCCAACCTGCGCCTGGACGGCAAGTCGCTGCTGATCCACGCTCTGGACGTGGAGGACCCCGACGCGCTGATAGAGCAGATTCACCGGCGCTACGAAATACCGCTCAAGGAGATTTTCGAATGCTGAGCATCGCGCTGCCGGTGGCCCTTACGCTAGTGGTCATGGCCCTGATGATGAATCTCTACCGCCTGGCCCGGGGGCCACGCCTGCCCGACCGAGTGCTGGCGCTGGACACCATGTACGTCAACTCCATTGCCCTGGTCGTCATGCTCGGTCTGTGGCTCGACAGCAAAACCTATTTTGAAGCCGCCCTGCTGATCGCCATGCTCGGCTTTGTCAGCACCGTGGCCATCTGCAAGTACATTCTGCGCGGAGATATCATCGAATGAATACGCTGATAGAACTGCTGGCATCGATACTGCTGGTAGCCGGCGGTATTTTCGCCTTTATCGGCTCGCTGGGGATGGCGCATCTGAAGGACTTTTACATGCGCCTGCACGGCCCTACCAAGGTCTCTACCCTGGGCGTGGGCTGCATGCTGATAGCTTCCATGGTGTATTTCTTGGGGCTACACGGCAGGCTCAGCATCCAGGAGATGCTGATCACGCTGTTTTTGTTCATCACCGCCCCGGTCAGCGCCCATATGCTCTCCAAGGCCGGCCTGCACATGAAGCTTGAGCGCGCCGACAAGACCGGCGGCAACCCGCGGGAGCTACGCGAAGAAGGCGGCGACAACCCGGCACCGCCGCCGGAAAAAGACGTCGTTCCGGAAAACGACAGCCTCTAGCCCGCGGGCGTATCGGCGGACGCCTCGACGGCAAGCGCGGCTCGGGGGTGGCCCATCAGGTAAAGTACGGCGTCCAGTCCCAGGGTGGTAATCGACTGGCGGGCCTTTTCGCGCACCACCGGCTTGGCGCGAAAGGCGATGCCCAACCCCGCCCGGGACAGCATCTCCAGGTCGTTGGCGCCGTCGCCCACCGCCACGGTCTGGCTCAGGGAAAGCCCCTCGCGCGTCGCCATGTCCTCCAGCAGCCACGCCTTGCGCGCGGCGTCCACAATAGGCTCGCGCACCTCCCCGGTTACCTTGCCGTGCTCATCGATCACCAGCTCGTTGGCGTGAACTTCGTCAAAGCCGAAGCGCGCCTGCAGGTGTCGGGCAAAGTAGCTAAAGCCGCCGGAAAGGATCGCCGTGCGGTAGCCGTGGCGCTTGAGGCCGGCCATCAGCGTTTCCAGGCCGTCCATCAGCGGAAGGTTGACGGCGATGTCTTCAAGCACCGCCTCATCCAGCCCTTCGAGCCGAGCCATGCGCTCGCGAAAGCTCTGCTGAAAGTCCAGCTCGCCGCGCATGGCCCGCTCGGTGACCGCCGCGACCTCGTCGCCCACGCCGTGGCGGCGCGCCAGCTCGTCGATCACTTCGGCCTTGATCAGCGTGGAATCCATATCAAAGCACACCAGCCGACGATGGCCGCGCCACTCGCTGGCCGCCTGTACGGCAGCGTCAACGCCGTGAGCGCTACCCAGCGCCAGCGCCTCTGCGCGCAGCGCTTCAAGATCGATGCTGCCGCTCTCAAGCGGCCTGCCTTCTATTTCCCAGGCCACGCAGGCCGCGTCCGCCGGCGCCGCCGCTTCGCCGGTCAGCCAGCGGCGGCGCGCCACGCTGAGCCCCTGCTCTTCCAGCCAGGCTTCCACCTCGCTAAACAGCGCTGTCGGCAGCGTCTCGCCAAGCAGCGTCAGCACCAGTGCGTTGCGGCTCATATGCTTCCCTCTCCTGATTCCTGATTTCGTCAGCCGTCGCGGCGCTGCGCCTCGATACGGTCCACCCGCTGAAAGCCCCGGGGCAGCTTGCTGCCGCGCCGCCCGCGCTCGCCGCGGTAGTAGCCCAGATCATCGGGCTTGAGCGTTAGCTTGCGCTTGCCGGCGTAAACCACCAGGGCGTCGCTTTCCGCCAGCACGGCGATATCGCGGACGAACTCTTCCCGCCGAGCCGCCCGGGCGCCGGGGATATCGAGCATCTTGTTGCCCTTGCCCCGGGCCATTTCCGGCAGCTGGTCAAGCGTAAACAGCAGCAGCCGCCCCTCGTTGGATATCAATGCCACCCACAGCGCTTCGTCGCCGTCGGGGATAGCCGCCGGCGGCAGCACGCTGCAGCCCTTGGGTAGCGTCAACGCCGCCTTGCCGGCCCGGTTCTTGCCGGTCAGCGTATTAAGTCGGGCAACGAAACCGTAGCCGCCGTCCGAGGCCAGCACAAAGCGCTGCTCCGGCGGCGCCAGCAGAATGCCGGCCATCTGCGCGCCGGCGGCCACGTTGACCCGGCCAGTCACCGGCTCGCCCTGGCCCCGGGCGCCGGGCAGGTTGTGCGCGGCCAGCGTGTAGGCTCGGCCGGTATCGTCGAGCAGCACCAGCGGCTGGTTGGTCTTGCCCCGGGCAGCCAGGGCAAAACTATCGCCGGCCTTGAAGGACAGCCCCGCGGGGTCGATCTCGTGGCCCTTGGCGGCACGAATCCAGCCTTTCTCAGAGAGCACCACGGTGATGGGGTCGGCGCCCAGCAGCTCAACCTCGGACAGCGCCCGGGCCTCCCCACGCTCCACCAGCGGCGAGCGACGCGCGTCGCCGTGTTCCTTGCCCGCGGCGCGGATTTCCTTCTCGATCAAGGTGGTCAGCCTGGCTTCGCTGCCCAAAAGCCCCTGCAGGCGCTTGCGCTCCTTCTCCAGCTCGTCCTGCTCGCCGCGGATCTTCATCTCCTCAAGCTTGGCGAGGTGGCGCAGGCGCAGCTCTAAAATCGCTTCGGCCTGGCGCTCGGACAGCCCGAACGCGGCGACCAGCGCGGGCTTGGGCGCGTCCTCTTCGCGAATGATGCGGATGACTTCGTCCAGGTTGAGGTAGGCGGCCAAAAGCCCTTCCAGCAGGTGCAGGCGCTCTTCCACCTTGCCCAGGCGGTGCTCAAGCCGGCGGCGTACCGTGTCCCGACGAAACTCAAGCCACTGGCCCAAAAGCTCGGGCAGCGCCATCACCTTTGGCCGGCCGTCCAGGCCGATGACGTTGAAGTTGACGCGAACGTTCTTTTCCAGGTCCGTGGTAGCAAACAGGTGCGCCATCAGCGGTTCGACGTCCACCCGGGCGGAGCGCGGCTCGATCACCAGCCGCGTGGGCTCCTCGTGGGTGGATTCGTCGCGCAGGTCGGCGACCATGGGCAGCTTCTTGGCCTGCATCTGGGAAGCGATCTGCTCCAGCACCCGAGCCCCGCTGACCTGGTACGGCAGCGCGGTAATCACGATGTTGGCATCCTCACGGGTAAAGCGCGCGCGCATCTTCACCGAGCCGCGCCCGGCCTCATAGAGCTTGCGCAGGTCTGCCCGCGGGGTAATGATCTCCGCCTCGGTCGGAAAGTCCGGCGCCGGCAGATATTCCACCAGATCGGTGGTGGTGGCGTCGGGGTGGCGCAGCAGGTGGCAAGTGGCTTCGACCACTTCGCTTGCGTTATGCGGCGGGATATCGGTAGCCATACCCACGGCGATGCCGGTGCCGCCGTTGAGCAGTATGTGCGGCAGCCGGGCGGGCAGCACCTCGGGCTCCTGCATGGTGCCGTCAAAGTTGGGCGCCCAGTCCACGGTGCCCTGGCCAAGCTCGGCGAGCAGCACTTCGGCGAATTTCGACAGCCTGGCCTCGGTGTAGCGCATGGCGGCAAACGACTTGGGGTCGTCGGGGCTGCCCCAGTTGCCCTGGCCGTCCACCAGCGGGTAGCGGTAGGAAAACGGCTGGGCCATGAGCACCATAGCTTCATAGCAGGCGCTGTCGCCGTGGGGGTGAAACTTGCCCAGCACGTCGCCCACGGTGCGCGCGGACTTCTTGTGCTTGGCGCTGGCCGACAGCGCAAGCTCGCGCATGGCGTAGATAATGCGCCGCTGCACGGGCTTGAGCCCGTCGCCGATGTTGGGCAGTGCCCGATCCAGAATGACGTACATCGAATAGTCGAGGTAGGCTTTTTCGGTGTAGTCGCGCAGGGAAAGGCGTTCGACGTCGCCTTCCGCCACGGCAATATCCATGCTCATTAATGGGCCTCTTGTCAAAACCGGTCGTCGCCGGTGCTTATACGTCCACTTCGGCGAGGTTGCCGTAGTGTTCCAGCCATTCCTTGCGGTCGGACGCGCGTTTTTTCGCCAGCAGCATGTCCAGCATCTGCTCGCTGCCGTCGCCGTCGCTGCGGGTCAGCTGCACCAGCCGGCGGGTGTCCGAGGCCATGGTGGTCTCGCGCAGCTGCAGGGGGCTCATCTCTCCAAGCCCCTTGAAGCGCTGGACGTTGGGGGTGCCGCGCTTTTTCGCCAGCCGCTTTAAAATCGCATCCTTTTCGCTTTCGTCCAGGGCGTACTGAACCTCCTTGCCAAGATCAATGCGGTAAAGCGGCGGCATGGCGACAAAGATGTGGCCGGCGTCCACCAGGCTCGGGAAGTGGCGCACGAACAGCGCGCACAAGAGCGTAGCAATGTGCAGACCGTCGGAGTCGGCGTCGGCGAGAATACAGATCTTGTGGTAGCGCAGCCGTTCGAGATTGGCGCTGCCGGGGTCGGCGCCGATAGCCACGGCGATATCGTGGACTTCCTGGGAGCCGTAGATGTCATGGGGCTCTACTTCCCAGGTGTTGAGGATTTTCCCGCGCAGGGGGAGAATCGCCTGGGTTTCACGGTTGCGCGCCTGCTTGGCGCTGCCCCCGGCGCTGTCGCCCTCGACCAGAAACAGCTCGCTCTGGGCCGGGTCCTGGCCGGAGCAGTCAGCAAGCTTGCCGGGCAGCGCCGGGCCCGAGGTGACCTTTTTGCGCGCCACCTTTTTGGCCTTTTTCTGGCGGCGCTGGGCCGCGTTAATGACCAGCTCGGCAAGCGCCTCGCCGTCGGCCACGTGGCGGTTGAGCCACAGCGAGAACGCGTCCTTGACCACGCCGGAGACAAACGTCGAGACCGCACGCGACGACAGCCGCTCCTTGGTCTGGCCGGCAAACTGCGGGTCGAGCATCTTGATCGAGAGCACGAACGATACCCGCTCCCAGAGATCGTCGGCGGTGAGCTTGATGCCCCGGGGCAATAGGCTTCTGAACTCGCAGAATTCGCGCAGGGCTTCCAAAAGCCCCGAGCGAAAGCCGTTGATATGGGTGCCGCCCAGGGGCGTGGGGATCAGGTTGACGTAGGACTCCACCAGGGTGTCGCCGCCCTCGGGCAGCCACTGGATGGCCCAGTCGACGCCGTGCTCGTCGTCGCTGAAGTGGCCCAGAAACGGCTCGGCGGGCAGCACCTCATAGCCATCGGTGGCTTCCACCAGATAGTCGCGCAGGCCATCGGCGTACTGCCAGTGGCTTTGAGTGCCGTCGGGCTCAACAAGCGTCACTTCAAGCCCCGGGCACAGCACCGCCTTGGCGCGAAGCAGGTGCTTCATCCGCCCCACCGCCAGCTTGGGGCTGTCAAAGTAGCTCTCGTCCGGCCAGAAACGCAGCAGCGTTCCTCTGGCACGCTTGGGCGCCTTGCCCGCCGGCGCCAGCTCCTCCACCTTTTGACCAAACTCGAAGGCCATGGCGTGGCGCGCGCCGTCTCGGGTGACTTCCACCTCCAGGCGGCGCGACAGCGCGTTGACCACCGACACCCCGACCCCGTGCAGCCCCCCGGAAAAGCGATAGCTGGAAGCGGAAAACTTGCCCCCGGAATGCAGCTTGGTCAGGATCAGCTCGACGCCGGAAACGCCGTGCTCGGGGTGGGTATCAATAGGCATCCCGCGGCCGTCGTCGGACACCTCGATGCCGCCGTCCACCAGCAGTGCCACCCGGACCCTTTTGGCGTATCCGGCCAGCGCCTCGTCGACGCTGTTGTCGATAACCTCCTGGGCCATATGGTTGGGTCGGGAGGTGTCGGTATACATGCCGGGGCGTTTACGCACCGGTTCAAGCCCCGAAAGGACTTCAATCGAGCTGGCACCGTACGAAGAGGCATCGAACTGGGACATGTGGCACTGATTTCCTGATAAGGAGCCAAAAAGGCACAGGATACCCCAAAACCCCTTAAGCTGTATATCCGCACAGATACAGGTCAAGGCTATCGCCGTTAGCCCTGCATATAAGAGAAAGCTCGTTGCGCCAGCGGGGCATTGCTGTCACCCTTCTTTTGTATACAAAAATCTGGAGAGGCATTGAGTCACGGCTCAACTCCCGCGGCTGGAATTTTTACAATAAAATCAACAACTAACAATAGGCACGAGTTTACCAATGCCCGATATTTCTGATAAAGAGCTTGAAATAACTCACGGCTCCAGCCTCCTGTACAACAAAGACCTGGCACCGGTTAAAAAGGCGTCGCGAACCTGGGGCTGGTTTGAAATTTTCAACGTCTGGTCCAACGACATTCAGAGCCTTTTCGGTTATACCCTGGCGGCTTCGCTGTTCATTTCCTACGGGCTGAACGGCTGGCTGGTTATGGCCGCTATCATTCTCGCGGGCTGTGTGGTCATGGTGCTGGTCAATCTCTCCGGGGCACCCAGCGTCAAGTACGGCGTGCCCTTCCCCGTACTGGTACGTGCCAGCATGGGGGTCTTCGGGGCCAACTTCCCCGCCATGCTGCGCGCCATTACCGGTATTTTCTGGTACGGCGTGCAAACCTACTTTGCTTCCACGGCGCTGGCCTTGCTGATTACCGCGCTGGTGGGTGACCCCGGCGGCCAGTGGCTGGGCATGTCGGCCGTCGACTGGCTGTCCTTCGCGCTGGTCTGGCTGTTCCAGGTGATGATGTTCTGGCAGGGCATCGAGCGCATCAAGCACTTCCTGAACTGGGCCGGCCCGCTGGTTTATGTGGTCATGGTAGCCCTGATGATCATCATCTGGTATCAGGCCGGCAGCGACCTGTTGCCCGCTATTGACTCCATTTTCAGCGGTTCGAGCGACTTTGAAGGCAGCTCTCTCAGCGCCTTTCTCGCCATCACCGGCACCATGATTGCGTACTTTGCCGCCGTGGTAATCAACTTTGGCGATTTCACCCGCTTTGTCAAAAATGAGCGGCAAATGAAAATCGGCAACCTGATCGGGCTTCCGCTCAACGTCGCCTTTTTCTCCTTTATCGCCTTGATCATTACCGCCGGCACCCTGGCGCTGTTTGGCGAAACCATGACCAACCCGTCGGATATTATCGCCCACGTTGATTCGCTGCCCCTGACCATTATCGCCGCGATTACCTTCTTCGCTGCGACGGTGGGCATCAACCTGGTGGCCAACTTCATTCCGCCGGCCTATGACCTGGCCAACCTCTTCCCCAAAAGAATCAGCTTCCGCACCGGCGGCCTGATTACCGCCACCATTGCGTTTTTCGTGGGCGGTCTGTGGGTGGCCGTTATCAGCAACATCGGCATTGCCGGCTTCGTCAACGCCATTGGCGCTATCGTGGCTCCCTTCTACGGCATCATCGTGGTGGACTTCTACCTGATCCGTCGCCAGAAGCTCAATATCCAGGACATCTTCTCCCGGGACCCGAACGGTGACTACTACTACGTCAAAGGCTGGAACAAGCGCGCCATCATGGCCTTTGCGCTGGCGGCCGTGTTCTCCATCTCGTCAGTTTGGGTGCCGGCGCTGGAATCGCTCGGCGGCTACGCCTGGCTAATCGGCGCGGCTCTAGGCGGCATTTTCTACCGTTTGCTGATGCTGGGGAAACGCCCGTCGGCCGAGCAGCAGGCACGCGCCCGCTGAGATTCGCCTAAACAACCGATCGCAATACGGTGCCCCAAACTGTATCGCCGAATTGACTTACGCCTTGCCGATCGCCACAGGTGGCGGAATTTCGGAGAAGCGACGACGCAGGGGGCGCAGTCAGCTCGTTCGTGGATGCGCCCCGCGCTCTTCTCGCCGCCGTGGAAGGCGGCAGGCAGGAATATGATAGACCGGCTGAAAAGTGAGGGTCAGACGGGGAAAAGAAAGACCGGTCGCGGCGTCTTGAGCGTGACTTTCCTGGCCACCGAGCCAATGATCATGTCGCTCATCCCCGAATAACGGTGCGATCCCAGTACGATGCAGTCGGCGTCTATGCGCTCCGCCTCGTTCAGAATCGTGCGCCCGGGTCGGCCGGTGAGCACCCTGATTTCAGCCACTCTTGCCCCCTGGGAATCCTCCGCCTCCAGCGCTGACAGGCTAAAGCTCTCCAGCCGCTTTTCTATCTCGCTAACGGCTTCGTCAAAGGCAGTGCCGCGGTAGGTGCCCAACACGGAACTCGAAACGTAACGTTCGGCAACGTTGTTTCGCAGAATGGCAGGATCCTCAATGACATGAAGAACATGAATCGCCGCACCAAATTTTTCGGCAAGCCCTATGGCGCAGCGAAAGACCTTGGGCCCGTGCGGCCCGAGGTCGGTCGCATACAAAATGCGTTGGATATTAAATTGCATAACGGACGCTCCGCATGGCCCGGAAGCCGTGTCCCGGGCCGGTTGAATATCGAGCCTCTATCTCGCCGTATCACTGGTTGTCGGCAATCATATCGGGGCTTTGCTTCAGGTCATCGAGCATGTCTGCAATACTTAGCCGCTGGACCTTCCCAGACGGCCCCTTGGGTAACCACTGTACAAACAGAACCTCCTTCGGCGTTTTGAACTTCCCGATATCCCTCTGGCAGAACTCGGTGAGCTCTTCCCCGCTTACCTCCTTGTTATGCTTGAGGACCACGCTTGCCATGATGTCCTGGCCGTAATGCGCATCGTCGATGGCAAAGGCGGCGGCTTCCAGAATCGCAGGGTGCTTGAGCAAGGTTTCATCAATTTCCCGGGGCGCAATGTTCTCGCCGCCCTTGATGATCAACTCCTTGAGTCGACCCGTAATAAAGAAGAAATCTTCGTCATCCTGGTAGCCAAGGTCTCCGGTATAAAACCAGCCCTTGGCATCCAGCGACTCCTGAGTCGCCTCGGGGTTCTTGTAGTAGCCCTGCATCACGTTATCGCCTTGAACCACAAGCTCCCCGATCTCACCGCGCGTTGCCTCAGCGCCGTCCTCGGAGACGACCTTGACCCTGTTGCGGTAGGCGACGCCCGGTGAGCCGTACCTGGTCTGGAAAGGCGGCAAGGGGTTGGAGAGGATCTGAGCCGCCGTTTCGGTCAGCCCCATGGTTTCTATCAGCGGGATGCCGAAGGCCTCTTCGAATGCCTTGTGCGTGGCGACGGGTAGCGCCGACGACGCCGAACGGCCGAAGCGCACCCGAGAAAAGTCGGGATTGTCCCGAACCCCAGGGTTTTCATTATTCGCCTGCTCCAGCAGATAGGTCACAATGGTGGGCACCACGCTGAACCAGGTGCAGTGCTGTTCGCGAATCAGCTCCCAGAAGGCGCGGGTGCTGAAGCGGTGCGGCATCACCACGCTGCCCCCGCTGATCAGCGGCGCAATCAACGTCACGATCTCGGCATTGATATGATACAGCGGCAGCACGCACAGCCCCCGATCCTCCCGGGAAAGCGTGTGGGCCTCTACCGTATTCATGCCGCCGGCGAGCACGTTGCGATGGCTGAGCATGACGCCCTTGGGCTTGCCGGTGGTGCCCGAGGTATACATCAGCAAGGCGGTGTCGTCGGGATCGACGGCCGGCAAGGTCTGGGCCCCGGCGGCTGCGCCGGCGTCCCATTCCGGCCCGCGGTCCGGGCAGGTGGGAATAACCCGGATCGGGCGTTTGACCCGGCCGGTGAGCTGAGCCGCGCGTTCCTCATGCGCCGGCGAGGCAAACACAAGGTCGGCATCGCAGTGGTCCAGCACGTACTCAAGCTGGCTATCGCCGGCGATGGCGTTGAGCGGTACCGCCACGCGCCCGCTGGCCATTAGCGCCAGCAGCAGCGTGGCCGTCCACTGGCCGTTATCCATAAGAATGGCGACATGCTCGCCCGCCCCGACGCCCATGGCATCAAGCTTAGCTGCGACCTGGGACAGCCGTTCGTCAAGCTGCAGATAAGACAGCGTCTCGTCATGCTCCGGAGACACCAGAAAGGTCCTGTCCCCGCTATCGGAGGCCCAGCGGCGAATCGTATCTTGAATCGTCATAAAGCCAACACTCCTAGCATCATTGTTGTTTACATCAGGAACTGGCAAGCCCATACCGGTTCAGATAGCTGCCGAAGAGCTCATCCATGGACGGCTCATCGACGGGAATAGTACGGGCGATACGAGTGATGTTGAGGTAATGCCGGTAGTTGAGGTTTTCCGAAATGCTGTTTTCTCCCCAGGTGCCACAGCCCATGGATAGCGAAAACGGCAGGCCGTTATCAAAGTTACCGCCGCAGGCAAAGGCATGGGCCTGGTTCACAATGACGCGACAGACCGGCATCTCCAGGCCCAGGCGCTGGATGTGGGATTCATCCTCGGTGTGAATACCGCACGAGTGTCCCTTGCCCTGGTGGTCAAGCAGGCGGTGGGTCTGGGCAAAAGCCGCATCGAAATCCTTGACGCGATACACCGCCAGTACCGGGGAAAGCTTTTCCCCCGAGAACGGATGCTCCTTGCCGACCTGGTCCTCCTCGACCATCAGGAAGTCCGCGTTTTCCAACGCCGGACGCGTCAGCCCCGCGAGCCGGGCAATCTCGGGAGCCGAACGGGCAATGATGTGCCGGCTAAGATTTCCGTCTTCCCACATCGCCGCTTCCAGCTGCTTTGTCTCCTCGGCGGTGAGCATGGCGCCGCCGCTGCGCTCAAGCGCCGTGATGGCCGAATCGTAAATGCCGTCGAGAATCACCAGACTATTTTCCGACGAGCAGCTGGTGGCATTGTCAAAGGTCTTTGAGGCCGCAATCTTGCGCGCCGCATCCTCCGGCTTGGCTGAATCGTCGATGATCACAGGCACGTTACCCGCCCCGACCCCGATCGCCGGCGTGCCGCTGGAATAGGCAGAGCGCACGTTGTTTTGTGAGCCGGTAACGACGACCAGATCCACCTGGTTCATCAGCTCATAGGTGGTCGCCTTGCTGACGGGTGTGGGTAGCTGCTGTATCAGGTCGCGCGGCGCGCCGACTCGGTCAAGCTCGGCGTGCATGTATTCCAGAAGCTCGGTACAAACCTGCTGCCCTTTGGGCGAGGGAGCCAGAATAATGGCGTTGCCACCCTTGAGGGCGTTGATGGTTTTGTTGGTCGGCGTGGCCGCCGGGTTAGTCGACGGCACAACGGCGCCGACCACCCCTACCGGCCGGGCAATTTCGACCAGCCCAAGCTCGGGCAACTCCTGAATCACGCCCACGCTTTTGGCCTGCCTAAGGTCGCGTAGCAAACCTATCGTCTTTCGATGGTTCTTGGTGATTTTATCGCTGACGTTGCCTAACTCCGTGGTCTCGACCGCCATCTGGGAAATGGCTTCGTTGCGCCCGGGATGCACCAGCGCCCAGGCAACGGCGGTCACCACCTCATCAACCTCCTGCTGATCGTACCGGGCAAACTGCTCCTGGGCGGTGCGGGCTCTTTCCATCAGGCCGGAGACGATGCTCTGCGCCTCGGATGACGCCTCTTGCTGGAATTTCATGTTACTCATGGCTATCTCGCTCCATACGGCTCTGCCGATTCAGACAGCGACAGTCACGACGCTGCTATCGCGCTGTCGCTTACGTGTTCCTGTGTGGATATTTAAACGCCAATAGCGTGGCGGGCTTCATGTCGAGTATCAGCTCTCTTCTTTTATCTCTTCGACATCAAAGCCCTCAAACAGCTCGTCCAGATAAGCCTTGCGGTCCTTCCACATCTCTTTTAGCTCTTCACGGTCCATGACTCGCATGGGAGCTCCGCCTTTCTTGAGCTTGGCCTGGATTTCTTCATCATTGAACATTTCCACAAACTTCTCGGAGAGCACATCAAGGCGCTCTTCAGGCACGCCGGATGGCGCCATGACGCCGCGCATGTTGACACTCGAATCGTCGACCTCGTAGCCGGACTCCTGGAAAGTCGGCACGTCGGGGAGGAAGTCGCTGTGCCGCTCCGTATCGGCGACGCCCAGAATTTTCAGACGATCCTGGTTACGATAGGCGTCCGACAGGTTGTTGAAACCCGCCATTACCTGACCGCCAACGACGAGACGCAGGGCATCGACGCCGCCCGAAGTCGGGATATACTGCATATCGATATCGGCCGCGTTTTCCAGCTGCACCGCGGCAATATGGTGACCCACAAAGAGGCCCGCACCGGACACCGTCACCTTACCGGGGTTCTCTTCGGCATAGTTGACCAGCTCATCGATCGTATCGAACTGGCTATCCTTTCCCACAATAAGAACGGCCGGATCAGCACCCCAGTTAGCAACCGGTTCAAGATTATCGATGTTGTAATGCGTGTCATACATCAAGGACTGCGCAATAAAATGGGGCACGTTATACGCCGCTATATCATAGCCATCCTGCTTTCCCTTCTGGACCAGATAGTTCCAGCCTACCTGGCCTCCGGCGCCGGGGCGGTTGACGATCGCAGTCGGCTCGCCCAGGTACTGTTCCGATTTTGAACTAGCAATGCGCGCCTGGAAGTCAGTGGCGCCACCGGCCGAGTAGGAGACGACCATGTTGAGCGGCTGCGTTGGAAAATCCTCGGCGGCGGCGACCATGCTGCCCATCATCAATAGCGAGCTGCCTGAAACGATACCCACGAGGGTTTTCACTGCTTTTAGTTGGCGTTTGATTTTCATTTTATGTTCCTCTCTCGGAGTCAACTATTGTTGTTGTTCCTGCTGAATCTTTCTGGGGTTTGAATCCTATCGTTTTAAATCAGCGCGCCCTTGGGGACCTGCACCTCTAGCAACAGCACGAATACGGCATAAAGCACTCCCATGAAGATGGCCGAAATAGCGCAGCCTCGAATGACGCGGCGCCAGCTCCATGGCCCCTGAGTGTAAAGCACCGCGATTAATGCAAAGGCAATGAAGGAAGTGACGAAGAATCCCAGCCGCTCAGCAATCAACAGAAGGCCGCCGAGAATCAACAGAACAGGGATAACACCGGCCCACGGGATCACGGCTTCCGCAAAATTAGCTTTGTGCGATTTTCGGGTAGCTACCGTCACCAGTAAATGAATGGCTGAAAGAGCGACTAGCACCAGGGCGATAATTTGCGGAAACTCATAGCCGGGCTCCGATGGCCAGTACGATGCTACCGCCAGGCCAACAGCAATGAGTAAAGTAATAAGTGACGTCAGGTGACGCTTTAAGGAAGTCATGACTCCACTCCTACGGTACGGCCAGTTTCCTGACTACGCCTCTTTGCCTTGGCCTTGTACTCGGCAAAGATGCTGTAGCCGATGGATAGGACACAGAGGCTCATCAGCAATATGTTGATATTACCGGTGAGAAAATACTGGGCATTGCCTCCCGTCGCCTGGGCAATCATCTCGCCCTGGAGGAAGTTGGTTTCAGCAATTGGCCCGAGTATAATGCCCAGCACTACCGGCCCAGGGCTAAAGCCAAACCAGGTGGCAAAGTACATCGCCACTCCCATCGTCATCATGATGATCACGTCCGATACGCTGTTCTGTACGCTATAAGTACCAAACACCGCCAGAATCGCCACGGCCGCTGCCATGTAGTGCTTGGGGATCCGGATGATGTACTTGCTGAACCGGCTGATATAAAGGCCGAACACGACCAGCAGCACCTGGCTTACCAGCAACGCCCCCATAAAGGTCCAGGCCACCGGGGCGTGCTCCGTAAACAGGTCGGGCCCTGGAAAAAGCCCCTGAATCAAAAGGCCACCCAGCAGTACCGCAGCGGTCGGACTACCCGGGATCCCCAGCGACAGCATGGGGACCAGCGAAGCCCCGACCATGGAGTTGTTAGCACTTTCCGACGCAATAACGCCTTCCGGCTCACCGTGGCCAAAAGCATCGGAATCCGGAGAAAACTTTTTCGTCTGGTCGTAGGCAATCAGCCCCGCTATCTGCCCCCCTGCCCCGGGAATCAAGCCAACCAGAGTACCGATAACGCTACCGATGCCTAATGCGCGCACCTTTGACAGGTTATAAATGATTGATGTCCAAACCGGCCGCTGTTCCATCCCGAAGGTTTCATCAGCACGACCTTGCCTCGCCATCTCGATCATCTGAAACACTTGAGGAATGGCAAATAGGCCGATCAAAGCCGGGATAATCGTCACGCCGCCCTGTAGATGCTCGGTGAATACGAAACGCTCGGTTCCCGCGACCGGGTTAAAGCCGATCAGCGCAATCCAGATACCAAAAGCCCCGGCAATCAGACCTTTCAGAACCGAACTGCTACCTAATGAGCCGATGACCGTGATACCGAGGATCGCTGTCCAGAAGAGCTCCGAAGGACCAAAGCTCAGCGCGAACCCCACCAGCACTGGCGTAAAGAAAATCAGCACCAGCACGCCGATCACGCCGCCCACGCCGGAGCTAATAAAGCAGTAGTGCAGGGCCTCGGTAGCGCGCCCTTTCTTTGCCATCGGATGGCCGTCGAGCATGGTCGCTATATTAGCCGGAGCCCCTGGAATATTGACCAGAATGGCGCTGACTGCCCCACCTGCCACCGTCGAGGTATACAGAACTCCCAATAGAATAAGCCCAGATGTGGCATCCATCTGGAAAGTGAAGGGGATGAGCAAAGCCACCGCCATAGTCGGACTCAAACCTGGGGTAGCCCCAAGCAGCAGTCCCACCACCGTACCGGCGATGAGAATCACAAGATTCCACCCGCTCAACACCTGGGGTAGGTACTCAAATAATTCCACAGGGCCTTTCCTCCTCGCCTGCCCCGGCTAATGCAGGGCCGGACGTGTGCTTATGCTTGTTATATGAGGCATTATCTGACCGCAAGGTCATATACATAACCTACATCATAGGCTAGACTTGGCTATCATGGGTGTCAAACAAGAAGCATAAAGCCGCCTCAGAACTGCACATAAAGCGCAGAGGCTGGCGGCACCCAGGCTGACGCCGCCAGGCGTTGAGCGAATGAAAAACAAACCAGGTTCCAAGCCAGTGAGGGCAATATGGCAGGAGAAGTTGACCGACTACACTTGTTTTCCGCGACGCCGCTCGAAGCTACGAAAGGCAAGCCGCTCTATCGCGTTGTCGAGGATCACATTCGCCGCCTCATCAATACGGGGCAGCTGGTACCGGGTGACCTGATCCCGTCGGAATCGCAGCTGGCAAAGGCTCTGGGGGTAAGTCCCGGCACCGTTAAAAAGGCCATCACCAATTTGGTCTGGGAGCAGCTGCTGTTCAGACACCAGGGAAAAGGCACCTATATTTCCCGGGTCGACTTCGAGAAGAGTCTCTTCCGCTTTTTCTCCTATGGCGATCCCGAAGGTCGCTCCATTCGCATCCACAAAAAGACCACCGAACGCTGCCGCCAGCCCGGCCCCGCCGATATCTGCCGACGCCTTGGCGTGCCCGAGGGCTCCGATCTGGTCTACATCGAACGCGTGGGCTTAGTCGGCAACCAGCCTATTCTGGTGGAGTACTCCTGGTGGCCAGCTGCCGTTGTGCCGGGCCTTGAGAACAAGAGCCTTCACATTCCCGACTACCTTTACGCCCTCGTGCTAGACCAGTATGGCGTCCCGGTCGTGCGCGCCCAGGAGACGCTCACGGCGGACGCGGCCGACGCCAAGACAGCCGAGATGGTCGGCATCGACGAAGGCACCCCGGTGGTCGTACTCAAGCGGACAACGTACACCAAGGAGGACCATATCATTGAGGTGCGGACCACCAAGGGCCGCGCCGATCGCTTTAGTTACAAAACCGAAATTCGCTAATCTTTCTTCCCGGTGATTACCGTCTACTGCTCTACTGTGGGACGATAAGGAGGCCAGATTGATAATCGATGATCGAGGATATGAAAGCTGACCGACAGTGCAAGTTTGAATAGGCCTTGCCGCGATCAAAGAAGACCGCATAGCGTTTTATGCTTTCTATGGCAACTGGCGATGGCAACTAACGACTGATATTAATAAGGGGGAGTCCAAGGTGAAAACTGGTGCACCCAAAGAGAGTACGGCCGGTGAGGCGCGCGTCGCGCTAACGCCGGATAGTGCGCTCCAGATACAAAAGCTTGGTCACGAATGCTACCTGGAAGCCGGTGCCGGCGAAGCCGCGGGTTTCACCGATGCGGCCTATCGTGAGGCGGGCGTTACACTGGTCGACGGGGCCGAGGCGCTGTGGCAGGCGGTAGATACCGTGATCAAGGTGCGCGAGCCCAACGACACCGAGGCCGGCTACCTGCGCAAGAATCAGACGCTGATCTCGTTTTTCTGGCCGGCCCAGAACGAAGCGATGCTGGAGCGCTGCCAGGCGACCGGCGCTACCGTGATCGCCATGGACATGGTGCCGCGTATCTCGCGCGCCCAGAAGATGGATGCTCTATCGTCCACCGCCAATATCGTCGGCTACCGTGCCGTCATCGAGGCGGGCAATCAGTTTGGCCGCTTCTTTACCGGCCAGGTGACCGCCGCGGGCAAGGTGCCGCCGGCCAAGGTGCTGGTGGTCGGCGCCGGCGTCGCCGGGCTTGCCGCCATCGGCACCGCTACCAGCCTGGGGGCCGTGGTGCGCGCCTTCGACGTGCGCCCGGAAGTGGCCGAGCAGATCGAATCCATGGGCGCCGAGTTCCTGTTCCTCGACTTCGAGGACAGTCAGGACGGCTCGGAGAGCGGTGGCTACGCGGCGCCCTCGAGCCCCGAGTTTCGCGAGAAGCAGCTGGCGCTGTTCCGCGAGCAGGCGCCCGACGTCGATATCGTGATCACCACGGCGCTGATCCCGGGCCGCCCCGCACCCAAGCTGTGGCTCGAGGACATGGTCGCTGCCATGAAGCCGGGCTCGGTGGTGATCGACCTGGCCGCCGAACGCGGCGGCAACTGCGACCTTACCGTGCCCGACCAGCGCATCGTTACCGACAACGGCGTGATCGTTGCTGGCTTCACCGACTTCCCGTCGCGTATGGCAACGCAGGCTTCGCTGCTCTACGGCAATAATATCCGTCACATGCTCACCGACCTGACGCCTGAAAAGGACGGCCAGATCGTACACGACATGGCAGACGACGTGATCCGCGGCGTCACCGTGACCCACCAGGGCGAGATTACTTACCCGCCGCCGCCGCCCAAGGTGAAGGCCATCGCCGCGGCCAAGCCCAAACCCAAGGAAAAGGAGCCAACCCGCGAAGAAAAGCAGGCCGCCGAGACGGCCGCCTTCAAGAAGCAGACCAAAAGCCAGGTGTCCATGCTGGTTGTGGGCGGTGCGCTGATGCTGCTGCTGGGCATGGTGGCGCCGCCCTCCTTCATGCAGCACTTCATCGTCTTTGTGCTGGCCTGCTTCGTCGGCTACCAGGTGATCTGGAACGTCAGCCACTCCCTGCATACGCCGCTGATGGCGGTGACCAACGCGATTTCCAGCATCATCATTCTGGGCGCGATCCTGCAGATCGGCTCCGGCAGCGTACCGGTGGCGTTATTGGCCGGCATTTCGGTGCTGATCGCCTCGATCAACATCTTTGGCGGCTTCCTGGTGACGCGTCGCATGCTCGCCATGTTCCAGAAATCCTGAGCGGTGGAGACTAATAAATGCTAGGACAACAGTTCGTCACTGCCGCCGCCATTGCGGCCAGTGTCTTGTTCATCCTGTCCCTGGGCGGGCTGAGTAATCAGGAAAAAGCCAAGCGCGCGGTATGGTACGGCATCGTCGGCATGGCCATTGCGGTGGTATTCACCGCGCTTGGCCCGGGGGTGGGCGGCTTCGGCTGGCTGGTGCCGCTGGTCATCATCGGCGGCGCTATCGGCGCCTATATCGCCAAGCGGGTCGAGATGACCCAGATGCCGCAGCTGGTCGCAGCGCTGCACTCCTTTGTGGGGCTCGCGGCGGTGTTTGTCGGCTTTAACGCCGACCTTGAGCGGCGGCGGGTGCTGGCCAGCCAGACGCTTCGCAGCGCAAGCGATGAATTCTCCGCCTTTGCCGCCCTGGTCGCGGAAAAGACCCCGGCCGAGCTGACCTTTCTGCAGGTCGAGGTCGTGCTGGGGGTGTTCATCGGCGCGGTGACCTTCACCGGTTCGGTGATCGCCTTTGGCAAGCTTTCCGGCAAGATCGACGGCAAGCCCAGGCAGTTTCCCGGCGGGCACCTGCTCAACGCCGGCGCCGCGGCGCTTTCACTGCTGCTGGCGATTGTCTATATCAACGGCGCGGGATTCTGGACGATTTTGCTGCTGGCGCTGCTGGCCTTCTTCATCGGCTGGCACCTGATCATGGGCATCGGCGGCGCGGACATGCCGGTGGTGGTCTCCATGCTTAACAGCTACTCCGGCTGGGCGGCGGCGGCCATCGGTTTCACGCTCTCAAGCGATTTGCTGATCGTCACCGGTGCGCTGGTGGGGTCGTCGGGTGCAATTCTGTCCTACATCATGTGCAAGGCGATGAACCGCAAGTTCCTCAACGTAATCCTGGGCGGCTTCGGCGGCAGCCAGGGGCCGGCCGCCGAGATCGAGGGCGAACAGATCGCCATCGATTCGGGCGGCGTGGCCAGCGCGCTCAACGATGCCGACAGCGTCATCATCGTGCCGGGCTACGGCATGGCGGTGGCCCAGGCGCAGAACGCGGTGAGCGACCTGGTACGCAAGCTGCGCGATGCCGACAAGGAGGTGCGCTTTGCTATTCACCCGGTGGCAGGACGCCTGCCCGGCCACATGAACGTGCTGCTGGCCGAGGCCAAAGTGCCCTACGATATCGTGCTGGAGATGGACGAGATCAACGACGACTTCGCCTCGACCGACGTGGTGATCGTCATCGGCTCCAACGACATCGTCAACCCGGCAGCCCAGGAGGATCCCAACAGCCCCATTGCCGGCATGCCGGTGCTCAAGGTGTGGGAAGCCAAGAACGTCTTCGTCAGCAAACGCGGCCAGGGAACCGGCTATTCCGGCATCGAGAACCCGCTGTTCTTCAAGGAGAACACGCGAATGTTCTACGGCGACGCCAGGGAAAGCGTGGAGTCGCTGCTGCCACAGCTGGACTAGCGCGCCGGTTAACGGCGAACGCTAACGCCAAGGCCCGAACCGCTATCCGGTTCGGGCCTTTTTTCGTGTCGAGCTCGGCCGTCTCCGCCTGGCGAACGACGAGAAGCTCATTCGGGCGGGCCGCCACCCGCTGCCCAAAAGGCTTCCATCAGCCCCCGGGTGGAGGCATCCATGCCGTCGGGCTCGGCGTCGCCTTCGAGAATTTGCTGGGTCTGCCCGGCGATCTGCTTGCCAAGCTCCACCCCCCACTGATCGAAGGGGTTGATGCCCCAGATCGTTGCCTGAACGAACACCTTGTGCTCGTAAAGGGCAATCAGCGAGCCCAGGATTTCCGGCGTCAGGCGGTCCAGCAGCACCGTGGTCGAGGGCTGGTTGCCGCGATAGCGCTTGTGCGCCGGGCGCGGCGTATCGTCGTCGATGGCCTCGTCGCCCAGCATCAAAAGCCGCGACTGGGCAAAGCAGTTGGCCAGCGTCAAGCGGTGCTGGGACTGGAGCAGCCGGCGGGTTTCGGCGTCCTTTACGTCGTCATAGCGCGTAAGCGGCGCAATAAAATCGCACACCACCGGCTGGGTGCCCTGGTGCAGCAGCTGGTAAAAGGCGTGCTGGGCGTTGGGGCCAAGCTGCCCCCAGAGCACCGGGCAGGTGGAATACTCGGCGGCCTCGCCGTTTCGCGTTACCGATTTGCCGTTGGATTCCATTTCCAGCTGTTCAAGATACGCCGAGAAATACTCCAGGCGGCCGTCGTAGGGCAGAATCGAGTGGGCGCGAATATCCAGAAAATTGACGTTCCAAATGCCGGCAAGGGCGAGCATGACCGGGGCGTTGTCTTCCAGATTGGCCCGGGCGAAATGGTCGTCCATGGCGTGGGCGCCGGCCAGCAGGCGGCGAAAGTTGGCCATGCCGATCACCAGCGCGATGGGCAGCCCAATGGTGCCCCACAGCGAGTAGCGCCCGCCGACCCACTCCCAAAAGCGCAGCTGATGGGCCGGAGCGATTCCCCAGGCGGTCATTTTTTCCGGGCTGGCCGACACCCCGATGAAATGCTGGCGAATGATCAGCTCGGCGCTGATGGGCGCGGCCCCCTTGGGCGTAAGGCGCGAAATCAGCCAGTCCCGGGCGGTACCGGCGTTGGACAGCGTATCCACCGTGGTAAACGACTTCGATGAGAGCACGAACAGCGTGGTTTCCGGGTCCAGGCGGCTGAGATAGTCGACAAGCTGGGAGCCGTCCATGGTCGAGGCAAAGTGGATCTTCAGCCGATGAATATCGTCGGGGCGAAAGTCTGCCAGCGCATGGGTCACCATCTGCGGCCCCAGGTCCGAGCCGCCCACGCCCAGGTTGACCACCCGGCGGATGGGCTTGCCCGTCGCTCCCCGCCACTGCCCGGCGTGCAGCCGCTTGACCAGACTTTCCATCCGCGAAAGGCTTTCCTGTACCGCGCCGACCACGTCTTCGCCTTCCACCTCGAGCGTCGCGCCCGCCGGCAGGCGCAGCGCGGTATGCAGCGCCGGGCGGTTTTCGCTCTGGTTCATCCGCTGGCCGCTGAGCAAGCCTTCGATGGCCTCCGGTACGCCGGCTTCCCGGGCCAGCGCCAGCAGCTGGTTCAGCGTGTCCTCATCCCAACGCTGCTTGGAAAGGTCCAGCGTCAGCCCGGCCACCCGACGGCTGAAGCGGGCAAAGCGGTGCTCTTGCCCCTCCTCGGCAAAAAGCGCGGCCACGTGGCTGTGTTTGTGCGCCTCGGCGTGGCGCAAAAGCGCCTGCCAGGCGGGCAGTCTGTCGGGGGTGGTGGGTTCAACGTTGGCCATCTGGCCCTCTCCTTCTGGCACGCGTTTTTGAAACGGAGTCTGTTCGCGTCATGGCGGGGCGCGTAAACTATGGCCTCATTCTCGACGGATCGTTTTTACGGATCGGCCTGCCCCATGAGTGATGCATCTTACCGTGACGCCATCTTTTCGACACCCCTTGACCGGGTGGCGCGGTTTTCCTTCGACGAGAAAGTCGTGGCGTGCTTTCCCGACATGATCCGCCGCTCGGTGCCCGGCTACGGCCAGGTACTGGGCATGCTGGGACTGATTGCCGAGCGCCACCTGCGCCACGGCGCCCGGGTGTATGACCTGGGCTGCTCGCTCGGCGCCGGCGGGCTGGCGCTTGCCGGTGCCCTGCCCCCGGACGCTTTTGACTACGTGGGCCTTGATCTGTCCCCGGCCATGGTCGAGCGCGCCCGGCAAACCTTTACCGACGAGTGCCCCGAGCACGCCATGCAGGTGGAGGTCGCCGATATCCGCGAGGTGGAATACGCCCCGGCGGGCATGATCATGCTCAACTTCACCCTGCAGTTTCTGCCCCCGGAAGACCGCGACGCCCTGCTGGCAAGGCTCTACCGGGCGCTGGAACCCGGCGGCGTGCTGGTGCTGTCGGAAAAGACCGTCGACGCCGACGAGTACGACAACGCCTGGCGGGTGGAGCGCTACCACGACTTCAAGCGCGCCAACGGCTACAGCGATATGGAAATCAGTCAAAAACGCACCGCGCTTGAGAACGTGCTGGTCCCGGACACCCTGGAGGCGCACCACGCCCGCCTTGCACGCTCGGGCTTTGCCCGCTCGATGACCTGGTTTCAATACCTCAACTTTGCCTCCATGATCGCCTTCAAGGAGGGCTGACGGCATGGCGCAGCCAACGACTCTGACCGACGACCAGCGCGCGCTCTACCAGGCGTTTCTCGACCAGGGGCTCACCGAGTGGCTTTCCCGGCTGCCCGAGCAGCTGGCCGCCGGGCTCGACCGCCGCCGCCACGGCGACCTGCCCAGCTGGGAAAAGGCCGTGGCCAAGCTGCCCGAACTGCCCGACCGGCATCGAGTCACGCTTGATGCCGACACCGTGAGCGTGGAGGTAACGCTTGATGACAGCCGCCGGCGCCAGTGTGAAAATCTGCTGAAGAAACTCGCACCCTGGCGGAAAGGGCCGTATTCGCTCGGCGGGGTCGAGATCGACACCGAATGGCGCTCGGACTGGAAGTGGCAGCGCGTCGTCCCGCACCTGGCCCCGCTCGAGGGCCAAAAAGTGCTCGACGTCGGCGGCGGCAGCGGCTATCACGCCTGGCGCATGGCGGGCGCCGGCGCGGCCTTCGCCCTGGTGATCGACCCCTCGCCGCGGTTCTACTGGCAGTTTCAGGCGGTGCGCCACTTTGTCGGCGACGCCGACGGCGGGCGCACGCACTTTCTGCCCGTAGGCATCGAGGACGTGCCCGAGACGCTTGGGTTCTTCGACACGGTGTTTTCCATGGGCGTGCTCTACCACCGCCCCTCGCCCCTTGAGCATATTCAGCAGCTGAAAGACGCGCTCGCCCCCGGCGGCGAACTGGTGCTGGAAACCCTGGTGGTGGAAGGCGACGAACACACCGTCATGCTGCCCGGCAGCCGCTACGCGGCGATGCCCAACGTCTACTTCCTGCCGTCTTCCCGGGCGCTTTGCCACTGGCTCGAGCGCTGCGGCCTTGAGAACGTCCGCGTGGTCGACGAAGCGGCGACCACGCTTGACGAGCAGCGCTCAACCGAGTGGATGACCTACCAATCGCTTGCCGACTTTCTCGACCCTGACGATATCACCCGCACCGTGGAAGGCTATCCGGCGCCGCGCAGGGCCGTGGTCATCGCCGGCAAACCGCGCTAGCCGCCTTCGCTTTCGGCGTCGTCTGTGCTCTCTGCAGCCTCAGGATGGTCGCGAACGTTGCGCCTTACGGCCTCGCGGCCGTGGGCCGAAATAAACCCGCGGTGGTGGGCGTGGCGGGCCATTTTCAGACTGTCGGCGGCGAGTATCAGCTCGCAGTCGCTGCCCACAAGCTCTTCGCGCAGCCGGTTGATGGCGGCTTCGCGGTCGGGATTATTGTCCACCCGGCGGATATAGATCGCCGCGATGCGCCCCGGGTGGGCCTTGACGATCTCGGTATAGACTTCGGGGTCGTGCTGACCGCTGTCGCCGATCAGCACGCAGGGGACGTCGTCGAACAGCCTGAGCATCCGCTCGATCAGCTCGCGCTTATGATCCTCGGCCTTTCGCGGCCAGGGGTGGCGCCAGGAAAGCCCCCACTCGCGCAGAAATAAAATCGGCCCCACGGGAATACGGTTGATCTGGAAAAACGCCTCGAGCATTTCATAAATCGCCCAGGGCCCCCGGGATACGTAGAGAATCGGCCGCTCCAGCTTGCCGTCCGCTCCCCGATGAAGCGCCTGGTAAAGCGCCGCCACGCCGGGAAACGCCGTGCGCCGCTCGGCGGTTTTCACAAACAGCCGGTAGAGCATCTTGAGCTTCTCAGCCACGCCGGTGAACATCACCGTGTCGTCGATATCGCTGATCACCAGCAGATCGGTTTCCTCGGCGGGAACGTAGACTTCCGTGTGAGTGCGCACCAGGCGGTCAGCCGCGGTGCTCACTTCAATATCGGCGCGGTGCCAGGAGACTTCCACGGGCAGCGGGATTCCCAGCGGCAGGCGCACGTTGAAATAGCCGTCGCGGTCGGTCACCACCTGGCGATGGTTACCCCCCAGGCGCACGTCGACCTCGGCTCGCACCACGCCCCGGCGCAGTATCCGCCGGGCGACGTCGGCGGTATCGCGCAGCGCGCCGCGCCGGGGGATCATCCGCCCCAAGGCCATCTGGCGGTACACCCGCCCCATGACGAACGCCTCTTCCCGGGAGCCGTAGCCGCGATACGGGTGCACCACCGTGCCTCCGCGGCCGTTGTCTCGACGTACGGGCGAGGCCGCCACGTGGGCCAGCCGCCGGAAAAAATACGTGACGCGTCGCAGCCCCTGTTTCATAACGCCCAACTCCCTGCAGAGGACGCTTTACTGCCGCCCAGTGGATTGCATAACGCTTGTATAACTATTACATAAAAGATAAAGCATCACAGGCTACTCGCTGCCAGAACTCGCGGCAAACGCCGCCACGCGCTCTAGCCGAGTGCTGAAACCGCTCTCGCTCAGGGTCATCACCCGGTAGCCGGGGCTAGCTTCGGCGTCCACGGCGAAGCTTACCGCATCGGGCAGAAACTGATCCGCCGCGGCCGGGCAGCCGTAGACCTGAACGCGGTGCTCCGCGCACGCTACGCCGCGGGCAAACGCCTGGTGAGCGTGGCCGAACAGCACCGTTTGCACCTGGGGGTAGTGTGCCAGCGTGCGCCAGAAGGCTTCGCTATCTTCAAGGCCGATGGCGTCCATCCACGCGGCCCCGACCGCCACCGGCGGATGGTGCATGGCGATCAGCACCGGGCGGTCGTTGCCTTCCAGCCAGGCCGCCAGCGCGGCGAGCTTTTCTGCCCCCAGCGCGCCGTGGGGCTTGCCCGGCACCCGGGTATTGAGCAGCAGCATGCGCCAGGTGCCGAGGTCTACGGCGTCGACCAGCTCGCGCTCGGCAGCCATCAAATCCAGCCGGTCGTGGTTGCCGGGAAGCCAATACCAGGGGCACGGCAGCGTACCAAACAGCCGCGCGGCGGCGGCGTAGGAAGCAGGCGTTTCGTCCTGGCTGATATCGCCGGTAACGACCACCGCGTCCGGGCGCTCGGCCCTCACCGCGGCGATCACCGCTTCCAGCTGAGCAAGGGGCACGCCGGTGCGCGAGCGCGCCAGCGGATCGGCGTGAAGGTGAGTATCGGTAATCTGAACCAGTTTCATGGGCGGGCTTTTATCGACGGGAGATACTCGCACTGCGTCAGCCGCGCTCAGGGGGTTTCGGCGACGAAGGCGCTGCGCCCGTGAGCCAAGCCGTGGGCCAGCCATTCGCCCAGAAAGCGGTTGAGCTGGAGCTTTTCGTCGGGCTGATGCATGCGCGGATTGGGGTAGCGGTAGCGCCCGCTGAAGTGGCGCTCGCGCTGAAAGTCGATGACTTCGGCCATGCGCACGTCGTGATAGAGATGCACGCGCATCCTGGGGCGTTCGACCACGCGGTCCAGCGGGCCGGTCTGGCTGATTTCGACCAGGGTGGTGTAAGGCGCGTTTTGCCGCACGTGCAGGCGCAGGGCAAAGGCGCTCTTCACCTCGGCGTCATCGGGTGCGTCGCCCAGACCGATCTCGCGCTGCTGCCCCTGCTCCATGTCGCCGACAAGGCGCAGCAGCCGCAGATAGTTGGCGCTGCATTCGCCCTGCAGCGTTTTCAGATCGGTGACGTAGGCGCTTCGTGCCATGTTCGCTCCTGCTCGAATTATTGCGCGGTCGTCGCGCCGAAGCGGCGCGCGTGCTCGGGAAGGGCGCGCAGCGAGGCGCGCCTGCCGGCAAGCCAGTGCATGCCGATCAGCGTCATGGCGTTATCGAGTCGCCCCGCTTCCATGAGTTCCCAGGCATCGGCGAAGGGTACCACATGCACGCGGATGTCCTCGTGCTCGTCTGCCGCGCCGTGCACGCCGCCCAGATGGGCGGCATCGACCAGCGCGCAGAACAGTGTGACCCGCTCGTTACAGGCACCGGGGCTGGGGTAATAGCGGTGCAGCCGGGTCAGCTCCTGAACCGTGCAGCCGGCCTCTTCCTGCGCTTCCCGACGGACCACTTCCTCTTCGCTTTCATCGCGGTCCTTGAGCCCCGCCACCAGCTCAAGCTTCCACGGCGAGGAAGAATCATCCACCGCGCCGACGCGGAACTGCTCGACAAACACCAGCGAATCCAGCGCCACGTCGTAAAGCAGCACGCCCACCGCGCCATGGCGGCAATGAAGTTCGCGGCGCACGGTGTCGCTCCAGCCGCCCTCGAACAGGCGGTGGCGCAGGGTCAGCGCTTCCACGTGGAAAAAGCCCTGCTGCAGCACCTCGCGCGAGGCGATATCGACGTCCTCGCCGGTAAACGGCGGCGTCAATAACGACCTGGCAGGCAGTCGCGATTCGTCGGATGTGGATATCATTCAACAGCTCCCGGCCCGGTTCAATATCGCCCCATTATCGGCGCTGACGGCTTGAAATGCCAATGGGCACCGGCTTGGCAACGCAGCCCTGCCGGCCTAAAGTGGGCAGCCGCTGACAGCGCGCGACGGTTAACAAGGAGCCTAGATGAAAGGCAGAAACATGACCCGCTGGCGCGACCCGGCCAAGGATCCGCGCCAGGAACCCAAGAGCAACCTGATCACCGCCGAGGGGGCCGAGCGCCTGCGCGGCATTCTCGATCACCTGGCTCGGGTGAAGCGCCCGGCGCTTTCCACCAAGGTGGGCGAAGCCGCCGCCCAGGGCGACCGCTCGGAAAACGCCGACTACACCTACAACAAGAAAGAGCTCGGCCGGGTGCTGGGCCGCATCCGCTACCTGACCAAGCGCCTCGACGAGCTCCAGGTAGTCGATCGCCTGCCGGCGGACACCGACAAGGTATTCTTCGGCGCCTTTGTCGAGCTTGAGGACGACGACGGCGAGACGCTAACCCTGCGCATTGTCGGCCACGACGAGACCGACACCCGCAAGCGCTGGATCAGCGTCGACGCACCGCTGGCCCGGGCGCTTTTGGGCAAGGCCGTGGACGACGACGTCACCGTGGCCGCACCCGGCGGCCAGCAGCACTATATCGTCACCGGCATCGACTACGCACCGATCCCCTGAGCGCTTGCCGCCTTGCCCTGCCGCTGCGGGCCTTGAACGCGAAGGTGAGCGTCTGCCTTGACCCAAATCAATCTCCGGCGCGGCAGGGGTGTGGCAAAACGTCGCTTCACAGCGCGGTTTTTCCTGTTTAATAATGCGCACTCCGCGGTTAAAGCCGCTGCGTTTGCTCCGGTTTTCCCTCCCTTTTACCGGACAGACGCACTGGCTTTACCTGCGGCCTACGCCAGACGGCGCGCCTTCTTACCGTCAGGACCTCGTCAGCCAATACCGACATCCAGCCGTTAAGAGTCAGTCTCACGCAACCCGTTAGCCTGCTAATAACTAGCCTGCCAACGCTGCCGCGAGGACACGACCCCTCTGTCGACGTCCGTCAATCCGTTGGCTCCGGCGCCTGACCGGCCCGAAAGCGCGCTCGTCTCTTCACTCCCACGAGGTCGCAAGATGAGAAGAAAGAGCTTTACGCGCGCCATCGGTACCTTGCTGCTGATCACGCTACCGCTGCTGCTGGCGGGGTGCGGGTCTGCCCTGCTGGACTCCCGGGGGCAGATCGGCCATGAACAAACGTGGCTGATCCTTACCGCTTTCGGCCTGATGCTGCTCGTGGTTATCCCGGTGATCGGCATGACCCTGTGGTTTGCCGTACGCTACCGCCGCAGCAGCAAGACCGCGGTCTATGAGCCGGACTGGGCTCACTCCAACGCCATCGAGGTGGTAGTTTGGCTGATCCCCTGCGTCATTATCGCGATTCTCGCGACGCTGACGTGGAAAACCACCCACAGCCTCGACCCCCACAAGCCGCTGGAAAGCGACGCCGAGCCCATGGAAATCCAGGTCGTTTCGCTGGACTGGAAGTGGCTTTTTATCTATCCCGAAGAAGGCATTGCCACGGTTAACGAAGTGGCCTTCCCCGAGGATGTACCGGTGCGCTTCCGGGTGACGTCGGGGTCGGTGATGAACTCGTTTTTCATTCCGCGCCTGGGCAGCCAGATCTACGCCATGGCGGGCATGGACAACGACGTTCATCTGATCGCCGACGAACAGGGCACCTACCCGGGGCGCTCGACCAACTACAGCGGATCGGGCTTTGCCGGCATGACGTTCGACGCCATTGCCACGTCCCAGGAAGGCTTTGACGACTGGGTCGCCAAGGCGCGCGAGTCCGACAAGACCCTGACGTTCCCCGAGCAGTACGACCATCTGGCGCTCCCCACCCGGGACGTCCCGGTGAAGTATTTCTCCGAGATATCGCCCGGTCTTTATGAAGACATCCTGCAAAGCTTTCATACCGGCCGCGAGGCGGATGGCCCGTCATCAAGCGATGGCAAGGCACTGCTAAACGCGGAGGCAGCGGAGTAAACCATGTTCGGAAAACTGAGTCTGGAGGCGATCCCCGTCCACGAGCCCATCATCATGGGTACCGTTGCGGCTATTGCGGTAGTGGCAGCGCTGCTGCTGGGGGCGATCACCTACTTCAAGAAATGGCAGTACCTGTGGTCGGAGTGGATTACCACCGTCGACCACAAGAAACTCGGCATCATGTATTTCCTCGTCGCTCTGGTCATGCTGGTGCGCGGCTTCTCCGATGCCATCATGATGCGTACCCAGCAGGCCATGGCCGCCGGGGGCGCGACGGGCTATCTGCCGCCCGAGCACTTTGATCAGATATTTACCGCCCACGGCGTGATCATGATCTTCTTTGTCGCCATGGCCATGGTCATCGGCCTGATGAACCTGGTGGTGCCGCTGCAGATCGGCGCGCGCGACGTGGCTTTCCCGTTTCTCAACAACCTGAGCTTCTGGCTGTTTGCCGCCGGCGTGGTGCTGGTCAACCTGTCGCTGTTCATCGGCGAATTTGCCAAGACCGGCTGGCTGGCCTACGCCCCGCTGTCGGAGCTTCAGTACAGCCCCGACGTCGGCGTGGACTACTGGATATGGGCGCTGCAGATATCGGGGATCGGCACGACGCTTACCGGTATCAACTTCTTTGTGACCATCCTCAAGATGCGCACCAAGGGCATGAAGATGTTCCGCATGCCGATCTTCACCTGGACGTCGCTGTGCGCCAACGTGCTGATCATCGCGTCTTTCCCGATCCTCACCGCGACCATTGCGATGCTCACCCTGGATCGCTACTTCGGCATGCACTTCTTCACCAATGACTTTGGCGGCAACATGATGATGTACGTCAATCTCATCTGGGCCTGGGGCCACCCCGAAGTGTATATCCTGGTGCTGCCGGCCTTCGGCGTGTTCTCCGAGGTCACCTCAACGTTCGCCCGCAAGCGGCTGTTCGGCTATACCACCATGGTCTGGGCGACGGTGTGCATCACGGTGCTGTCGTTCATCGTCTGGCTGCACCACTTCTTCACCATGGGAGCCGGTGCCAACGTCAACGCCTTCTTCGGCATTGCTACGATGATCATCGCCATCCCCACCGGGGTGAAGATCTTCAACTGGCTGTTCACCATGTTCCGCGGCAGCCTGCAGTTCACCTCGCCGATCCTTTGGACCCTTGGCTTCATTGTGACCTTTACGCTTGGCGGCATGACCGGCGTGATGCTCGCGGTGCCCGGCGCCAACTTCGTGCTGCACAACAGCCTCTTTGTCATCGCCCACTTCCACAACGTCATCATCGGCGCCGTGGTCTTCGGTATGATGGCGGGTCTCACCTACTGGTTCCCCAAGGCCTTCGGCTTCACGCTCAACGAGAAATGGGGCAAGCGCGCCTTCTGGTGCTGGTTCATCGGCTTCTACACCGCCTTTATGCCGCTTTACGTGCTGAGCTTTTACGGTGCCGCGCGGCGCATGCAGAGCTACGCCAACGCCGACTGGCAGCCGCTGATGATCGTTGCCTGGGTCGGTGCCGTGATCATCATGGCGGGCATTGCCTGCACGGTGATTCAGCTCTACGTCAGCGTCCGCGATCGCCGGCAGAACCTGGACGTTACCGGCGACCCCTGGGACGCGCGGACCTTTGAATGGTCCACCTCGTCTCCGGCGCCGTTCTACAACTATGCCCACCTCCCGGTCGTCACCGGCATCGACAGCTTCTGGGAAGACAAGCAGCAAAACGGCGCCGAGGCGCTGCTCAGCCACGGACCCTACGAGGACATTCACATGCCCAAAAACACCGTGGCCGGCCCGGTCATGGGCATTTTGAGCATTGCGCTGGGCTTTGCCCTGGTGTGGCATATCTGGTGGCTGGCCGCGCTTAGCGGTGCGGGCATCTTTGTGGCCTTTCTGATGCGCGTGTTCAACGACGACATCGACTACTACGTCCCCGCCGCCGAGGTCGAGCGCATCGAGCGCGAACACCGCGAGCGCTTCCAGCGTCGAGACGAACTCGAGCCCACCAACCGAGTGGAGGTGCGGGCATAATGGCAACCCAAACCATGACTAACCAACACGCCCCGGCGGCCGTTCAGGACGACCACGCCGAGCATCACGACGATGGCGGCACCACGGTTTTCGGCTTCTGGGTCTATCTGATGAGCGACCTGGTGATCTTTGGCTCGCTGTTCGCCACCTACGCCGTGCTCTCCGGGGGCACGGCCGGCGGGCCCTCGGGCCGGGAGATCTTCGAGCTGCCCTTTGTGCTGGTCGAGACCTTCCTGCTGCTGTTCTCAAGCTTTACCTACGGCATGGCCGTGCTCGCGATGAACGCCGACCGAGCCGGCCAGATCAAGGCCTGGCTGGGCATTACCTTCCTGCTCGGCGCGGGCTTTGTGGGGATGGAGCTTTACGAGTTTCACCACCTGATTGCGGAAGGTTTCGGGCCGGATCGCAGCGCGTTTCTCACCGGGTTCTTCACCCTGGTGGGCACCCACGGACTGCACGTGTCATTCGGCCTGATCTGGATCCTGGTGATGCTGGTCCAGGTGTCCACCAAGGGGCTTAACGACATGACCCGCCCGCGGATCATGTGCCTGAGCCTGTTCTGGCACTTTCTGGACATCGTCTGGATCTGCGTTTTCTCCTTCGTCTACCTGATGGGAGTGCTGTGATATGAGCGATTCGCATACCGCACCGGGCGGCGCCAGCCACGGCAGCGTCAAGACCTACGTCACGGGGCTGATCCTCTCCATTGTGCTGACGGTGATCCCGTTTGGCACGGTGATGAGCGGCGCCTTCAGTACCGCAACGACGGTGCTCGTTATCGTGGCCATGGCGGTCGCCCAGATTCTGGTGCAGCTGGTGATGTTCATGCACATGAACACCAAGTCCGACGAAGGTTGGAACCTGACGTCGTTTATCTTCACGCTCACTATACTGGCCCTGGTCGTGGGAGGTTCGCTGTGGATCATGCATCACCTGCATCTCAATATGATGATCGGCTAGTGGCGACGCCGAGCCGTTTCCAGGACTTCGTCACCCTGACCAAGCCGGGAATCATCGGCGGCAACGTTATCTCCGTTATGGGCGGCTTTTTCCTCGCCGCCCGGGGCGAGTTCGACGCCTGGCTGTTTCTCGCAACGCTTGTGGGGCTTGGCCTGGTGATTGCGTCGGGGTGCGCGTACAACAACGTCATCGACCGCGATATCGACGCGATCATGCGCCGTACGCAAAGCCGCCCGCTGGTTCAGGGGCGGATCACCCCGGCAGCCACGCTGGTATTCGCGACCCTTCTGGGGCTCGGCGGCTTCGGTCTTTTGGCTCTCGGCACCAACGCCCTGACCGTGGGACTTGCCGCCTTCGGCTTTGCGATTTATGTGGGGGCCTACAGCCTCTACATGAAGCGCCATTCGGAGTTCGGCACCCTGGTCGGCAGCCTCTCCGGCGCAGTCCCGCCGGTGGTGGGCTACTGCGCGGTCACCGGGCAGCTCGATACCGGCGCGCTGACGCTGCTGGCGATCTTCTGCCTGTGGCAGATGCCGCACTCCTACGCCATTGCCATCTTCCGCCGGGAAGACTACCGCGCCGCGTCGATTCCGGTGCTGCCGGTGGTGCGCGGTATCGAAACCGCCAAGCACTACATCCTCGGCTACATTTTGGCCTTTGTGGTGGCCACGCTCACGCTTAGCCTGGCCGGCTACGCCGGGGTAGGCTACTTCGCCGTCGCCCTGGTGATGGGGGTCTACTGGCTCTACCTGGGCCTTGAGGGCTACCGCGCCCGGGACGACGAGAAGTGGGCCAAGCAGGTCTTCGGCTTTTCCATCCTGACCATCACCGCGCTCAGCGTGATGATGTCGGTGGACTCGAGCCTTGCGCCCAACGTCGCGCTCTGGACCGCGCTGTAACGCCCGGCCGGTAGCTGCCAACGCAAAACCGCGCGCCCCTTCAGGGACGCGCGGTTTTTTTATGGGCGCCTATCGACGCCCGTCGCGCGGCATAGCCGCCCTCCTACGAGCTACGCGTCATCGCGAGCGAAGCGTGGCGATCTCATTACTGTGCCAATAGTAAAATCCCGAGATTGCTTCACTGCGTTCGCAACGACGCAAAAACAGGAATGCATCGGTTACCTTATTTACCCCGATACACCCGAAACCGGCGGTTGTCGGCGAGCACCTCAAATTTGCCAATCGCCCGTTCCAGCGGCTCGGCGTAAGGCAAAAAAGCGTTAGCGACCAGCACCAGCTGGCCGCCTCGGTTCAGCCGCTCGGGCGCCTCGGCAATCAGCCTTCCCGCCGGGCCGTAGTCGATATTGCGCTCCTGATGAAACGGCGGGTTGCTCACGATCAGGTCAAAGCGTACGTCTTCCTCAAGCCCGGCGTAGACGTCGCTTGCCAGCACCCGACCTTCCAGGGCGTTTGCGGCCAAAGTGCAGCGGGTTGCCTCCACGGCGAAGTGGTTCACGTCCACCGCCGTGACCCGATGCCCCCGGCGGGCAAGCCAGGCGCTGATAATGCCGTCGCCGCAGCCCACGTCGAGAACGCTGAGCGGAGCGTCGCCAAGCGTGGATTCAAGGGCTTCCAGCAGTAGCGCGGTGCCCTCGTCCACCTTGCCGTGGCCGAAAACGCCGGGGTGGCTTGCAAGCGTGATGTCGCCGGCGCTGAAGCGCTCCCAGGCGGCATCCGTCGGCGCGCCTTCAGGCTTTTGGGTCACGGTGACAAATACCGAACAGCGCCGGGCGCCGTCGCGCTTTTCGCACTCAAGCCCGCGCTCGGCGAGCATTTTCGAAGCTCGGCGAATACCCCCGCCGTGCTCGCCCACTATTGCCAGCGGCGTGCCTTCGGGCAGGGATTGGCTGAGCCAGTCCAGCCACCAGCCGGCAAGCTTCAGCGCCTTGGGCCAGAACAGCACCGCCGCCGGCACCGCCTCAAGGGGCTGACCAAGCGGGGACGCAATAGGCTTATCGGCCAAGCGCCAACGCTCAAGCGTGGCTTCATCGGCGCTGATGGTGCCCCCGGCAGCGCTCACCAGCCAGGGGTCGTCCGGCGGCGCCACCGCCCAGAAGCCGGCAAAGTCCGGGTCATCGAAGAAGGCGTCGCGGGAAAGCAGCTGGCAGCTGGGCGTCTGGGCACTCATGGAAGGGTCTCTTTTGTGGATGGCTTGCGCAGGGTATACAGCAAATAGCGGCCCAGCCGCCAGTGGGGCTCGGTGCGGCAGTAGGCACGCTCAAGGGCCCAAAGCGTCGCCCGGTCGGCGTCATCCGCCACCGGCTCGCGCAGGTAGTCCTGAAAGATACGAACACCCGCCGCGGCCTCGATCTCGAGCTCGGCGGCTTCGGCAAAGCGCTGGATATCGGCGTGGGTAAGCGGGGACACCGGCGTCAGCCGCTTGCCGCGCCCCCAGCCTTCCAGGCGGTCGTCCAGCGCTTTTTGCCGGTTGCCCTTGATCACGTTGGCAAAGCGCAGGGCGTCGCGGTTGAATACCATCAGGCTCAGCTGGCCGCCGGGGGCCAGCAGCCGGCCAAGAGTCAGCACCGCGGACTCGGGGTCGCCCAGCCACTCAAGCACCGCGTGGCAGATCACCAGCGGCCAGGGGCCGGAAGCGCGCGTCTCAAGGGCCTGCAGCGGCGCCTGCAGATACTCAATGCGCTCGGCAAAGGCTTCCCCGGCAAACTCACGGCGGGCGTAATCCAGCATATCCGCAGACGGCTCGGCAAGCGTGACCGAATGGCCGCGCCGGGCAAGCCAGGCGGCCTGCTGGCCAAGGCCGCCGCCGACGTCCAGCGCCGGCTGGCCGTCGAGGTTAAGCATCTCGGGCAGCAGCTCATCGAGCAGCGCCAGGCGCAGCGCGCCCCGCGGGGCGTTATACAGCGAGCGGGCAAACTTCTCCGCCATGCCGTCGAAGTAGCGGTCGCCGTCGGGCGTCAGCTCAGCGGCTGTCTCGGGGGCGTAAGCGATGGGCTTCACGGGTTCAGGGCTCGGCATCAATGGAGGACGGAATAAGGCGCCAGATTATGGTCTCATTGCGCCGCAATCAAGATAGCCGCCCCTCCGGCAGGCGGTAAACGCTCTGCCGGAGGTTTGCTAGACTGTACGTTCAGTGAGGAACAAGGAGGAGGCACAGTGAGCTACTCGATTGCGCTGAAGCGCGTGTATGCCCCCGCCGAGCCGGACGACGGCGCCCGAGTGCTGGTTGACCGCCTGTGGCCCCGGGGCAAAGCGCGGGAGGCGCTTGAGCTAAGCGCCTGGCATCCTGAGGCGGCGCCCTCGAACGCGCTGCGGCGCAAATACCGGCGCGACCGGCGCAGCCAGGCAGCGTTCGATACCCGCTACGGTCTGGAGCTTGCCGACAACGACGACCTGCTGCTGCCGCTGATGCGCTACGCCCGGGCCGGGCGCCTGACGCTTTTAACCGCCAGCCGGCGCATTGAGGACTCGCACCTGCCGGCGCTGCGCGAAAGCGTGCTGCAAGCGCTGGAAAAGGAAGACGCCGCCGACCGCGACCCCGTGGCGTCGCCGCCCTGCTATGCCCACGAGCTGGATCGCTAAGCGCGACGTCAGGAGGGAAGGCGCCCCTCCCGGGCCAGCCGGCGGCGCACCCAGCGCTTGTAGACCGCCGTCAGCACGGGCTTGACGCCCGGAAGCGCCATGGCAAACGCCGCCGGCCGCAGCCGGGGCACCCGCTTCATCAGCAGCACGTAGGCGTCGATGCCTTCGTAAAGGCGCCCTTCGGCGTCTTCCAGATGCAGCGACAGCAGCGCCACGTCGGGATCCACGCCGATAGCGTGCAGGTGCTCGCCGTACTCGCTGAGATCGCACCAGGTAACCGAATCGCCGGTTTCGCCGGCCCACTGCTCGTAGCGAGCGCGGTCGCGTCGGCATATGGGGCAGGCGCCGTCGTAATACACGTAAAGCTGTGTCAACGCCCGTTTCTGGCTCATGTCCACCTCCCGATTGTCATGCCCGCCGCCGGCACAACGCCGGCAGGCATCCTCCTCCCACCATAAGCCTGCACGCCGGCAATGCAAAGCGCCGGCGGGCCGGCAGCAGGCCGGATCAGGGGCGCGGCGGCGGCTCCTCGAGAGTGCCCGGGGTCAGGCTTTCCGCGTCCGCTTCGAAAAGCTCCTGCAGTTCCCGGTTAGCCTGGGCGTGGCTCTGCGGCTGCTGCTGTTCCTCCCGGGACGCCTCCATCTGCCGCGCCAGGGTATGCTCGTCGTGCCGGTGGAAGGTTTCGATGGTGTGCTGGGCAATTTCGTCCTTGACGCCCAGTTCCATCAGTACCCGCCGGGTCATTTCCAGGCTCGACAGCAGCAGCTCGCGAATCACCACGGAAACGCCCAGGCGCATCAGCTGCTGGGCATGGTAGCGATCCCGCGCCCGGGCCAGCAGCCTGGCCCGGGGGAAGCGCCGCCGAATCAGGCCGGCCACGCGCAGCGACATATCCACCTCGCTTACCGCCAGCACCAGCAGATGCGCGCGCCCTGCCCCGGCGGCCTCCAGCAGATCGAGCCGCGAGGCATCGCCGAAATATACCTGGTGGCCGTAGCGGCGGACGAAATCCACCCGCTCGGGGTCGCTGTCCAATACCGTGAAGGGGATTTGCAAACTCTGCAGCACCCGCCCGACCACCTGCCCGAAGCGGCTGAAACCGATGATCAGCACCCGGGGCTCGTGATCCTGGGGCCGGTCGTATTCCCGGGTTGGCTTTTTGTGCGCCAGCAAACCAGAGCGCAGCGCCAGCGCATTGGTCAGGGGCGCCAGCGCAATGGAAAGCGACACGATCAGGATCAGCGTATCGGCCAGCGACGCCTCCAACACGCCGGCGGACAGCGCGGTGGAAAACAGCACGAAACCGAACTCGCCGCCGTGCCCCATGAGCACCCCCAGCCGCAGGGCGACGGCCCAGGGTCGACGAAACAGCCGCGTCGCCACCAGCAGCATAAGAAACTTGACCACCGACAGCCCGAGCACCAGCAGCAGAATGCGCAGGGGCTCTTCCAGCAGCAGCCCAACCTGAGCGGTCATCCCCACCGCCATGAAGAAAAGCCCCAGCAGCAGGCCCTTGAACGGCTGAATATCCGCCTCGATCGCCGGGCGATACTCCGAGCCCGCCAGCAACACCCCGGCAACGAAGGCACCCAGCGCCATGGACAGCCCCGCCTGCTCCATCAGCAGCGCGGCGCCCAACACCACCATCAAGGCAGCGGCGAGGAACATCTCGCGGCTGCGCATTTTGGCGACCTGGTGGAAAAGCGGACGCAGCAGGTAGCGCCCGCAGAGAATCAATAGCGCAAAGGCGCCGAGGCCCAGCACAATATCCCCGAGAACGTCTGACGAGTTGCCGTCAAGGTTCGCCCCGGCGCCGAGAAAAGGAATCAGCGCCAGCACCGGAATGGTGGCCATGTCCTGGAACAGCAGAATGGAAAAGGCATAGCGCCCCTGGCGGCTCTGCATCTCACCGCCCTCGCCGAGCAGCTGCAGCACCAGCGGCGTCGAGCTCAGCCCCAGGCCGAAGCCGACGATCAGCGCCGCCGTGGGCGATAGGCCCAGCAGCCAGGCAATGACGGCGATGGCCAGGCTGGCGGTAAGGAGCTGCAGGCCGCCAAAGACAAACACCGCCCGGCGCATCAGCTTCAGCCGGGAGAGCTTGAGCTCCAGGCCGATGATAAACAGCAGAAACACAATGCCGATCTGGGAAAACCCCAGCACCTGCTCCGGCTCGCGCACCAGGCCGAGCGCGGCCGGGCCGATGGCCACCCCCGCCAGCAGATACCCAAGCACTTCCCCCAGCCCCAGCCGCTTGCACAGCGGTACCACCGCCACCGCCGCGACCAGAAACACCAGGGCGGAATACATCAGTCCAGCTTCCACGGGCGCCTGCTCCAAAATGTCATGATAAATCGGTTAGCCAACGCGGCGTTGCCGGTCGTGCCTAGCGGCACGTGCCGAACCCGCCCATGGCCAAATGAAAATGATTGGCGTGGGCGGCGTTATAGTCCGGCCCCAGCACCGTGGCAAAGTGGCGGCACGCGCCGCGGTGAAGCTCCCGGAGAAACCGGCCGCGTTCGCCCTCGTTCCGCCAGTCGGCAAGCACGCTGGCTCTGCGGCCGTCTTCCAGGGTAAACGCCGCCACGTCCAACGCGTCCGCCGTGGCATGGGCGCTGCGTCGGGCGTTCTGGCGCCCGTAGATGTTGCGGCAGGCAAAGCTGCCGTAGTGCTCAACGCGCCGCACCGGGCTGCCCAGGTGCTCTCTGGCGGCCGGCTGCAGCACGTGATGTTCAAACATCAGCCAGCCAAGCGCCAGCGGGCAGCTGGCGACAAAGCCGCGGTTGAACGACACGCCGCTGGCGTTCAGGCGCACGACATTGGTGAGTGGGCAGTTGGCAACCGGCGCGTAATCCTCGAGCGCCCGATAGTCGAGCGCCTTATCGGGAAAGCTCTCCAGCGCTGCCAGGCAGCCCTCGCGATCCTCCCTGAGCCGTTTGATCTTCCAGCCGGTCACCGGCGTCACCGGGTCCTGAATGCGCAGCGGCGCCAACGGGTTCCACTCCCTGGGGATCTCCCAGAGGCCCTTGTCGAGGGCAACGCCGACGGCGATCAGCACCAGGCAAACGAGTACCCGCTTCACCGAGGTGAGGACTCGTCGCGGCCGCGCTGCATCCGCTCGATGGCGTCACCGCCCCGGCGGGAAAGCGCGTCCAGACGGCTGACCTGTTCCGCCAGCTGGGGCAGCGCTTCCCGGCGATAGCGGGAGACCTCATCGATGGCCGCCATGACGTCGTCAAAGGACTGCTCGAGCTTCTCCATGTCGAGCATCGCCGACCCGGCGCGAGCCTGGATATCCGCGCCCTGGCGGCGCAGCGACTGAGCAGTGCCGGCGATCATGTCCGAAGTGGTGGCGTTGAGCGCCTCGACCTTGTCCAGTACCAGCCGCTGGTTAGCAAGCCCCAGCGCTACGGTCACGGCAACGCTCAGCGCCGATACGGTGACGTTGATCGCCCTGTCCACCCCGCGCATCAGCTCGCGGTTGTTGCGGATGAGCACCTCCAGCGCCAGCACGCCCTGCTGGCTGACCGCCAGCTGCTGCTGGAGATCGACGACGCGCTGGCGCAGCGGAAACAGCAGCTCCTCTTCGATAAAGCGCCGCTCGGGGTCTTCCGCCGGCAGCGCTTCGGCGCTGTGCACCAGGCGCTGATCGATCAGCTGGCCCAGCTCGATCTGCTCCTGGAGCTTTTCCGCGGCGTCTTCCAGCGCCTGCTGGTCGTCCGCCAGGGTGAGATTATCGCGGCCCAGCCGATCCTTTCCCGACTCCAGCTCGTGGATGATCGCGTCCAGCGCCTGCTGGGCACTTTCGTACTTGTGAAAATAGCGCTCCAGGCCGGTGCTCATACCGGGGATGAACTTCAGCACGCGGTCGATCCCCCGCCGAGACAGCCGGTGGCGCTGGGGGTCAAGCTCGCGCATACGGCTGCGCAGCCCGGTCAGCGCCTGGGTCACCGGCCCGCCTTCCTCGCCCTGCTCGGCAAGCGTACGCATGGGCGTCTTGAGCAGTTCGCTCTGGTAGGCGGCCTGGCGCTGGACGTCGCTGCCCAGCTCGTCCACGTGGCGTCGCCGGGACTGGCGCTCGTGCTCCTGAGCCAGCAAGGCGTCCGCAAAGCGCTTCGCCTGCTCGGCCAGACGCTCCCTGGCAGACGAGGCGACGCTCTCGGATGAGGCAAAAGACGGGCGCTCCAGCTCGGCGGCAACGTCCTCCGCCGGCGGCAGGTATAGCGCTTGATGACGTGGATCCTGCGACGTTGACATAAATCGGGCATCCTTTTTACAAAAGGGGAATACTCAACGACTACGGGCAGGCCAGCAAGTTCAGGAATGACGGCTATAGCGATCTGCCCCGGCGACGAAGCGCTGCAGGTCGTCCAGCGCCTGGTCCGCGCTGACGGACGCCTGGGGGCGGCGCGTATCCACCCGGGCCATGGCCACCGCCATGTTATCCAGCGCGGTCAATGCGGTTTCGTTGCGCCCGCCAAGCTCACGGAGCTGCCGGCGGGTATCTTCCACCAGCGCCAGGCGGCGCTCCAGGGCCAGCCGCTCTGCCTGGCTCAGCCGCTCGCCTTCTCCGGCCAGCCGGCGGCGTACGGCGTCGGCGTCCACGCCCGCTACGCCGCTGGCCCGGGACGCCATAGCGGTCAGGTTGTCCACCGCGCCGAAACACACCTCGGCAACCAGCGAGCGAGCGCGCTCGAAGGCCAGCTCTCCTGCCTCGAAGCGCTCCAGCAGCACCGCCATCGCCTTGCGATAGCGGCCGTAAAGGCGGTCCGCCTGCCCGGCAAGCGCCGGCTGCCGGGCCGCCAGCAGACGCTTTTTGGCATCGCAGAGCGCCAGGGTAACGTCGTCCGCATCGGCCGGAGGGTGCTCCGGGTCAAGAATTTCTTCGCCGCTTTCCCGCGCCTGGCGGGCCTGCTCGGCCCGGTGGGCGGCGCTTTTACGCTCGCGCCGGACGTCCGCGCGCCGCTGCCGGCGCTTTTGCCGCCAGCCTCGCCAACGGCGCTCCAGCGGAACCGCGACGGCCACCGCGGCAAGCCCCGCCAGCCAGCCGCCCAGGGACGGCCCAAAACCGCCCCACAGCGAGGTCAGCCACAAAAGCCCGGCCACAAAGGGCACGGCGAGGCCGTAGCGGCCAACCGCCTGCAAGCGCGTGGGCCGCAGGGTGCCCAGAGCGCGGCGCGGGCTCACCAGGCCGATGACCAACCAGGGCAGACAGGAAAGAAATAGCCCGTAGGAGAAACCTTGAAGAAATTCCAGCATGGGGCGTTAAATCCGGTAGACAGGCAAGTCGCCAGTGTAAAGCAAGGACGTCAGGCAGGGAAAAAGACCTCGGCTTTATTTGGGGCTATTTCAGCTAGCCTCAATCAAGCAGTTGAGCCGTCAACAGGTCAGCGAGGGGGCGCTATAAATCCTTCCCTGGACGCTACCTACGCCATCCATGGCGTAGAACCCCCTCTTTGACCTGTCCCCGGCTCCTGTGGACATATAGTCCTCGGCCTTATTCGGGGCTATCGCGGCCGTTATTCCGCGGCCTCCGCCTCGCTTTCCCGGTGAAACTCGCGCCGCCAGCGGGTGAGCAAAGCACGCCGCTTGAGCCGGTCAAGCGCGGCCAGCAGCTGCGGATTAAGCTCTACCGGACGCACGGCAGCGCCCATCTCGGTACGCAGCTTAGCGGCGCTGCCGCTGCCCCTCACCTCGGGATGAATGGCCCCCAGCGTCGTCTCCGTGGCGATGACCTGCTGGCCTTCCTTGCTGACCAGAAAGCCCATGAAAAGCCGGGCAGCCTCCGGGTGCGGCGCCTGCTTCGCCATAAAGGCGAGCCGCTGCACGACCAGGGCATAGTCGTCGGGAATCACCAGCTCAAGCTCAGAGTGCTCGTCAACGAAGGCTCGGGCATAGCTACCCAGGAGGTTATAGCCCAGCCAGTAGCGGCCCTCGGCAAGCCCCCGCAGGGTTTGTGCGGTGGTGGTGTTAAGCTCGGCGTTCACGCTGCCAAGTCCCGCCACCAGCTCCCAATAGCGCGGGGAAAGCCGCGACTCTTCCACCGCATAGCCGTAGCCCGCGCCGCTTTTGGCCGGGTCATAGGTGGCCACGCGCCCCTGCAGGGCGCTTTTCTGCTTGTGTAACAAAGCAAGCAGCTGGGCATGGTTCGCCGGCGGATCGGCCAGCTCCATTAACTTGGGGTGATACACCATCACGATGGGTTCAAAGGTAAAGGCCACCAGCTCCCGGCGCCAGTGCGCCCAGTCAGGCCAGTGCGCCAGCAGGCCCGCCTCCGGCGACTGGGCATAGCCGTCGTTGGCCAGCGAAAACTGCCAGGGCATCGCCGAGGAAATCACCACGTCGGCGCCGCCCGGATCCTCCAGGAAGCGCTCGTACAGGCCCAGCGTCGTCATGTTGCGATAGCGAACCTCAATTTGCGGGTAGCGCCGATGAAACGCCTTGAGCAGCGGCCGGGCCTGGGGCATATCCAGCGCCGCGTGAACGATGAGCGACGACGAGGCCTCTGCCGGCTCGGCGGCCGGCAGATGCAGGGTCTCTGCGGCCGTCCGCTCCCCGCTCGCCTGCCCCGAAGCGGCAGAGCTATTGCCCCAGGCCACCGCCAGCAAGAGCAGCACCAGAAGCCGGCAGATTGCTCGCAGCGTTACTCCGCCGGGTCGGTAAAGGTGAGCGTTACGCACAGGCCAATCCCCCCTTCTCCGTCGCTCAGCGCCAGCCGGGCGCCGTGGTTTCGCGCGATGCTGTCGACGATGGCAAGCCCCAGCCCCGAGCCGTCGCCATCGTCGTGGACGCGATGAAAAGGCCGGAGCACCACCCGCCGCTCTGCCGCCGCGATACCCGCGCCGTTATCTTCCACCCACAGGCGCGGCGGCGCCGGGGCGGCGCCGGGGCGGCGCCGGGGCGGCGCCCAAAGTGACGCGATCGGCGCCGTAGCGCCCAGCGTTATCCAGCAGGTTATTCAGGGCTTCCTCCAGCTGCCACGGCGTTGCGTCCACCATCACCGGCGTCTCGGCGCAGTCCGCGCCCAGGTCAATTTTCGCCTGGCGAAACGCCGGCCAGTGCTCGTGCAGGGCCCGGCGCACATAGCGATTAAGATCGATGCGCTCGGGCGCCGGCTCGTACTCGGGGTTTTCCAGCCGCGTCAGGGATAATAGCTGAGTCGCCAACCGCCCGGTCCGTTCGCTGGACGCATGAATGGCAACCAGCGCGTCATGCCACTGCCCCGGCGATGTCTGGCGCAGCGCCAGCTCGGCGCGGGCGGCAATGCCCGCCAGCGGCGTGCGCAGCTGATGCGAGGCATCGCCGATGAAGCGTTCCTGATTCGCACGTACGCGGCGCATTCGTGCCAGCAGCTGGTTGATCACTTCGCGCAACTCGGCCAGCTCCCGCGGCAAGGTCAGCGCGAGCGGCGACAGCGAGCGCGGATGGCGCGCACGAATGGCGTAGCGCAGCCGAGTCAGTGGGGCGAGCGCGGCGCGCACGGCAAGCAGCAGCATGGCCATCGACAGCAGGCCCATGCCGAGGATTGTGGCGAGACTGCTCCACCACAGGTCGCTGGCGAGCCGTGTGCGCCCTTCCCGGGTATGCGCCACGCGAACGGCAAAGCGCTTGCGGTCGCGCCAGCCGTCCAACCGCGTTCGGCGTATGCCTTCGCGCACGGCCATGCCGCGCCACCGGGTATTCTGATAGAGCAGCGTATCCGCCTCCGGCGAGTCCTCACCGGGATGGGCGGGCAGGCGCGCATTGCCGGTAATATAGCGCCCCTGGCCGTCCACCAGGGTGTAGAAAACGCGCTCCTGGCGCTTCCCCGAGAGCATTTGCAGCGCGGTCGGCGGCAAATCCAGCCACAGCCGGTCATCCTGCCACTGCACCTGTTCGGCTATACTCAGCGTCGCGGCCTGCAGCAAACGGTCAAAAGCGCGATCCGCCGCGGCCTGGGCATCCCGCCAGGCCTGGGTAAACAGCAGGCTTCCCAGCGCGATCAGCGGCAGCGAAAGCCAAACCAAAAGCCGGCCGTAAAGGCTTTTCGCCGGCGTCATTCGCCGATTTCCAGCGCGTAGCCAAGCCCGCGCACGGTGCGCAGCACAAGCGGCGCCGGCAGGCGTTTACGCAGGCGATGAATATACACTTCGATGGCGTTATCGCCGACGCTGTCGGCACCGAACGCCTCTGCCACCAGGTGCGCCTTGTCGACCGGCTGCCCGGCATGCTGCAGCAGACAGGCGAGCAAACGCTGCTCACGGGGTGGCAGCGAAAGCTCCCGGCGGTGGCAGCGAAAGGACAGCGTGGCGGTATCCAGCTCGAGCGGTCCAAAGGCGATCACGCCGCCGCGCCCGCGCCGGCGCAGCAGGGCGCGTACCCGGGCTTCAAGCTCGCTCAGGGCGAAAGGCTTGGCCAGATAGTCATCCGCGCCCAGGTCGAGCCCGTGCACGCGGTCTTCCACTCCGCCGCGCGCCGTCAGTATCAATACCGGCGTTTCGGTATCGTGCTTGCGCAGTGCCTCGAGCACCTCAAGGCCGCCTGGGCCGGGCAAATTCAGATCCAGCACGACAAGGTCCGCCCCGTGGGCGGGTTCGGCGGCATCGCTCGGGGCGAGCAACGCCATGGCCCGATCGCCGTGAGCCAGGTGCGTCAGACGATAGCCTTCGCTGGCAAACAGCTCGCTCAGGGTTTGCGCCAGCATTGTATCGTCTTCAATCAGTACAATATGCATGACAGGGCGTCCTTGAAAACGTCAGGCGGATGACGGCCCACCGCCGTCAGCTTCCTGCTCCCCCAGCGCGGCAGCCGCCTTTTGCAAAAGCGCTAACGCCCGCGCCTTCGGGATCCGCTCCGCAGGCCCGGAGACCGCCAGCCAGCGCAGCGGCGGCGGCCCCGGAAGCGCGACCGTGAGCATCTCGCCTCCCGGGATCGAGGGGCGCGGATCGTCCGGCATCGCGAAGGCCCAGCCCATTCCCGCCTGCAGGTTGTGCCGCAGCGCCTGGGACGGCAGCGCGGCCAGCAGGCACTTGACGCCTTCCGGCGTGCGCTCAAGCAGCGCCGCGGTTTCTTCAAGCTCGGCCGCTAGCTGCTCCAGATAAGGCTCCGCGCGCGCCAGCAGCCCCTGACTGCCGGCGTATCGCCGCGCCAGACGCCCGGGCGTATCTCCCAGCTGCCAGGTACCGTCCTCGGTACGACGCACGTAGTCAAAGCGAGCCAGCGACCCCAGCAGGCGCAGCAGCGTGCTTTTATAAAAGCCGGTGTGGCGAGCGAGATCTGCCAGGCTGAAGCTTTCTGTCGCCGTATCGAACGCTTCCAGCACCGTCAAGGCGCGCTCTACGGCCTCTACTCTGTTGTTAGCCATGAACCCAGCACCCTCAGCATTAACGCTGCCCTGATCAAACTTTAGTCGCAATCGCACGGCACAACGTTGACCGTGCCTTTTACTCTGCCTAAGTTTCTACTCTAAGGAACGGTAATTCTACCTTACAGAACTGTAAGGCAGCCTGCCGGGTTCTGCAACCCCTTGGTAAACCAACAACACAACGTAGCCCGTGAGGACAGATCATGCTCAATAAAACAATGCGTCACCCCTTGATGAACAAGACGTCCGCCGCCCGATTCGGCAAGGCGCCGCTAACGCTGATCGCCACCGCCATGCTCGCGCTTGGCAGCACCGGCGTGTTGGCTTTTGAGCCCGAAGGCAAGGTGGAATGCATTGCGCCCGCCGACCCCGGCGGCGGCTGGGACTTTACCTGCCGCAGCGTGGGCAACGTCATGGAAACCCTGGAGCTGGTGCCGCGCAGCGTGCAGACCATCAACATGGCCGGCGCCGGCGGCGGCGTGGCCTACGCCCATACCGTGAGCAAGCGCGAAGGCGACGAGCAAACGCTGGTTGCCGCCTCCACGGCGACCACCACGCGGCTGGCCCAGGGGCAGTTCCCGGGCATGGATGCCGACATGGTGAACTGGATTGGTGCGCTGGGCGCTGATTATGGGGTCATTGCCGTCGCCGCGGACTCCGAGTACGACGACCTGCCCGCGCTGATGGACGCCCTCAAGGAAGACCCGCGCAGCGTCAAGTTTGCCGGCGGCAGCGCCAAAGGTGGCTGGGACCATCTCAAGGTATTGATTGCCGCCAGGGCAGCTGACGTCGAGGCGCTGCCGCGCATCTCCTACCTGTCGTACAACAACGGCGGCGAAGCCATGACCCAGGTAGTCGGCGGCCACGTCGATGCCTTCACCGGCGATATTTCCGAAGCTCAGGGCTTTATGGAGTCCGGCGACCTGCGCGTACTAGCGGTGCTCGCGGAAGAGCGCCTGCCCGGCGAGTTCAGCGATATTCCCACCGCGCGCGAGCAGGGCATCGATGCGCTGGGGCCCAACTGGCGCGGCTTTTACATGCCGGCTGATATTTCCGCCGATGCCAAGTCCTACTGGGTCGACGCCATGGACACCATCTACTCAAGCGAGGAATGGCAAGACGTCATGACGCAAAACGGCCTGATGCCGTTTCACATGAGCGCCGGCGAATTTGAAAGCTTTGTCCACGATCAGATCGACGAGATCGAACAGCTTTCCCGGGAAATCGGGCTGACCCAGTGATGCGCCTGAACGACCGCGTCTTTGGCATTTTGCTCATCGTCCTGGCCGTGGCTTACGGCTGGGGCGCCACCCAACTTCCGGTGCCTTTCGGCGGTTCGGGGTCGGTTGGCCCCGAAACCTTCCCGCTATTGCTGGCAGGCCTTCTGGGCCTGTCCAGCCTTTATCTGGTGGTGCGCCCGGATCCGGATAACGCCTGGCCGCTGAGCCGTACCGGCATCGAGCTGATCATTGCCGTGGCGGTACTGATCCTCTACGCCATGCTGCTGGCACCGCTTGGCTTCATCATCAGCACCACCCTTGCCGTGGGCACGCTGTGCTGGCGCATGGGCTCAAGACCCCTTCGCGCCTACCTGACCGGCCTTGTTTCCGGCGTCGTGGTGTTTTTGCTGTTCAACTTTGTGCTGGATCTGGCCCTGCCGCTGGGTCTGTTAAGCTTTTTGGAGATAGGCTAATGGAAACCCTCGGCTTTCTCATTGACGGCTTCGGCGTGGCGCTTGCGCCGCACAACCTGATGTTTGCTCTGCTGGGCGCCTTTCTCGGCACCCTGATCGGCGCCCTTCCCGGGTTGGGCCCGGCCAACGGCGTGGCCATTTTGATTCCCCTGGCCTTTTCGCTGGGGCTGCCGCCCGAAACCGCGCTGATCATGTTGACGTCGGTTTACGCCGGGGCCATGTACGGCGGACGCATTTCGTCCATTCTGCTGAATATTCCCGGCGACGAGCCCGCCATGATGACCTGCCTGGACGGCTACCCCATGGCACAAAAGGGCAAGGCCGCCGAAGCCCTGGCCGTGTCGGCGGTGGCTTCGTTCATCGGCAGCCTGGTGGCCACGATCGGGCTGATCCTGCTGGCGCCGCTGCTCGCCAGGTTTGCTCTGACCTTTGGCCCGGCGGAATACTTTGCGCTATTCCTGCTCGCATTTGCCACCCTTGGCGGCATTACCGGCAAAAACCCGGTCAAAACCATTGTCGCGGCCTGTATCGGCCTGATGATCGCGACGATGGGCATTGATAACACCGGCGTTCAGCGCTTCACTTTCGGCGTGCTGGAGCTTTACGAAGGCGTTGACTTCATCATTGCCATTGTCGGCCTCTTTGCCATTTCGGAGCTGTTGTTCTTTATCGAGGCGCGCGCCAGCGGCGGCGCTCCCAAAATGGCGGTCAACAAGCTGTCGCTGTCCTTTGCCGATATCAAAGCGATTATTCCTTCCAGCCTGCGGGGCGGCGCGCTCGGCTTTATCGCCGGCGTGCTGCCCGGCGCCGGCGCTTCGCTGGGCAGCTTTATCGGCTACACCCTGGAAAAGAAGATCGTGGGCAAAAAGGGCTACTTCGGTGAGGGCGATCCGCGCGGCGTAGCCGGCCCCGAGGCCGGCAACAACGGCGCCTCGAGCGGGGCGTTGGTGCCCATGCTGACCCTTGGCGTTCCCGGAAGCGGCACCACGGCCGTGCTGCTGGCGCTGCTGATTTCCCTGAATATTACCCCCGGGCCGCTGATGTTCACGCAAAACGCCGACATCGTCTGGGGCGTGATCGCCGCGCTGCTGATCGGCAACTTTTTGCTGCTGCTGCTGAATATTCCGCTGGTGGGGATTTTCGTCAAGCTGCTTTCGGTGCCGCCGATGTATCTGCTGCCGGTGGTCACCATGGTGGCCTTTGTGGGCATTTACTCGATCAGCAACACCACCTTTGATCTTTATTTCATGGTGGCCTTCGGCGCCGCGGGCTACGTATTGCGCAAGCTGGAAATACCGCTGGTACCGGTTATCCTCGGCCTGCTGCTGGGGCCGGAAATGGAAAAGAACCTGCGCCACGCGCTGGACATTGCCGACGGCGACTGGACGATCCTGTGGAACAGCGGGCTTGCCATCAGCCTCTGGGCGCTTGCCGCTATTGGCTTGGTACTGCCCTATGTGGTCGGTCCTCTGCTGCGTCGCCGCATGCGCTCCAGCGCTCCTTAAACAGTGCGCAGCGACGTGGCAATCCCGCGGCTGTGGGGCACATTTCCCTCTACTGTCGTCGCGAGTCGCGTAGCGACGTGGCGATCTCGTGCTGTGCCGTTAGCGAGAAAAACCGAGATAGCTTCGCTTCGCTCGCTATGACACAGGAAAAATAGGTGCACGCTTCCCACTACTGTCGTCGCGAGGAGCGCAGCGACGTGGCGATCTCGTGGCTGCGGTGGCACGGTAAAGAAACCCCGAGATGGCCACGCTTCGCTCGCCATGACAGGTAAGTAAGTGGGCGCATGCTGCCCGCTACCTGTCATCGCATAGCTCTGGCTAGGCGCTGCAGCACATTGACGCAGATCATGCATTTCGAATGCGTTTTTCGTATGCTGAGACGCATTCCCCAGTAAAACCGTCAGGAATCGTCCATGAAGGAAACCACCTTACTTCGCCGCCTGCCGCTCATGCGCCTGGCGTTTCGCCCCTTTTTCCTGCTCGGTGCCGTGTTCAGCGTGCTGGCCCTGCTCGCCTGGCTGGCTTTCTGGCACGGCAACCTCTGGCTGTCGCCTTACGGCGGCATGTTCTGGTGGCACCCTCACGAAATGCTGTTCGGCTTTGGCAGCGCCATCATCGTCGGGTTTTTGCTCACCGCGGTGCAGAACTGGACCGGCCGGCCGGGCCTTGCCGGCTGGCCGCTTCTCGGGCTTGCCGCGCTGTGGCTTGGCGCGCGCGTGCTTTTAGCCTACGGCGCCTCGCTGCCGCCGGCGCTGCTGTTGGCAGTGGACGTAGCGTTTCTGCCCTGTGCGGCGATAGCCATGGCCCGGCGGGTGATTGCCGTGCGCATGTGGCGCAACCTGGCGTTTGTGCCACTGCTGGTAGCGCTTGCCTGCGCCAACGGCGCCATGCACCTGGGCGCGCAGCAGGGCGACGGCGCGCTGGTTCGCGAAGCCAGCCACTCTGCCATGCTGCTGATCGTTTTGGTTATGACGCTGCTCGGCGGGCGGGTGATTCCGTTCTTTACCTCGCGCAAGCTCGGGGTCGAACAGGCCTCCCGGCTGCGCCCGCTGGAAGCGGCCAGTCTGGGCGGCATTGTCGCCGTGCTGGTACTGCAGATACTCTCCGCTGCGGGGCTGGGGCTGGCTCACGCGCTGCTGGTGCCGGCGCTGCTGGTAGCGGCGACGGCCAACGCCTGGCGGCTGTCGCGCTGGTATCACGTCGGGATCCTGCGCGAGCCGCTGCTGTGGGGGCTGCACGCCAGCTACGCCTTCATTCCGCTGGGGCTTTTCATGTGGGCCATCGAGCACGCCGGCGGCCAACGGATCGAAACGGCGCTGCACGCGCTTGCCATCGGCGGCATGGGCACCATGATGCTGTCGATGATGTCTCGGGTATCGCTTGGGCATACCGGCCGTATCATCCGCACCCTGCCGGGTATCGGCATCGCCCTGGGACTGATGGTCTTCGCAGCGCTGATGCGCTCAGCGTGGCTATGGCTGTATCCGCAAACCAGCCACTGGGTTTATAGCCTGACCATTATCGCGTGGTGCATCAGCTATGTGGCCTTTCTCCTTTATTATGTGGTCCCCTTGGCGAGCCCGCGGCCGGACGGCAAGGCCGGCTAGCGCCGGAACACACTGACAACAGGAACGCCCCCATGGAAAGTTACTCCGCCCTTAAGCACCTGCACGTTACCGCAGCCTATCTGAGCATTATCTTCTTTGTGCTGCGGGCGTTCTGGTCGGTCAACGAAAACAGCGTGCTCAAGGCACGCTGGGTCAAAATTGCGCCGCATGTCATCGACACCGCGCTGCTGGCGTTTGGCGTGGCGCTTGCCGTGCTGCTCAACTTCTGGCCGCTGCCGGGGTGGCTTACAGCGAAGATCGTGGCGCTGGTGACCTATATCCTGCTCGGTACCGTGGCGATCAAGCGCGGCGCTACGCCGGCTAGCCGGGCGCTGTTTGCCGTTGCCGCCGTGGTGGTGTTTGCCTACATTCTGGGAGCCGCCAACCAGCACAGCGCGCTTTCCTGGCTTGCCGCCATGTAGCACGGCTGACCGCTCAAAGGAGGCTCGACATGCGTTTTGCCCCTCTAGCCTGGAGCGCACTGGCCTACCTTTGTATTGGCCTCGGCGCCGCCGGTATCGTGCTGCCGCTGCTGCCCACTACGCCGTTTCTGCTGCTGGCGCTGTGGGCCGCCACCAAAGGCTCGCCGCGGCTTGTCAACTGGCTACTGTACCACCCGCGCTTTGGCCCCTACCTCTATGCCTGGCGCGAACAGCGGGCTATCCCACCCCGGGCCAAGCTCACCGCCTATGCTCTGTTAGCCTTCAGCTTCGTTACGCTCTGGCTGGGCGGCGCCTCTCTCTGGCTGTTGGTTGCGCTGGCGCTTTTCTTCACCGGCGTGGCGATCTTCATCGCCACCCGCCCCGACGCTACTGCCACGCCGTCAAGGCCTACCGCCAACCCGCAGCGGCCGCCGCGCCGCTGAGTTTGCGCTGTTGACGCTCCGTTCAGGAAGCGGCGTCGGCGGTTTCTTCGCTGCGAAAACGGCGCATGTGGCCCTCTTCTTCCATGGCTATATGCCAGCCAAGCGCTTGCTCCAGGCAGTGCGGGGTGTGTCCGCCGCGCTTGCAGGCATCGGCAAAGTAGCGGCGCAGCGCCGGGCGGTAGGAAGGATCGACGCAGCGTTCGATGACCTGCACCGCGCACTCCCGCGGGGCCAGCCCGCGCAGGTCGGCGAGGCCGTGCTCGGTGGCGAGGATATCCACGTCGTGCTCGGTATGGTCGACGTGGCTGACAAAGGGCACGATGCTGGAAATATCGCCACCCTTGGCAAGCGATTTGGTGATAAACACCGACAGCTGGGCGTTACGGGCGAAGTCTCCGGAGCCGCCGATGCCGTTCATCATCCTGGTGCCGCCCACGTGAGTGGAGTTGACGTTGCCGTAGATATCCATCTCGAGCGCTGTGTTGATGGCGATAATGCCCAGCCGGCGGATAATGCCGGGATGGTTGGACAGCTCCTGGGGGCGCAGCACCAGGCGGTCGCGGTAGCGTTCGATATCGTTCCACACCCGCTCGCCGCACTCCTCCGACAGCGTGATAGAGCAGCCCGAGGCAAAGTCCAGCTTGCCGCTGTCGAGCAGGTCAAAGGTCGAGTCCTGGAGCACTTCGGAATACATCGTCAGGTGTTCGAAAGGTCCTTCGGCAAAACCGCTCATCACGGCGTTGGCCATATTACCGATGCCCGCCTGCAGCGGCAGCAGCGACGGCGTCAGGCGGCCAATTTTTACCTCGTCGGCAAAAAACCCGATCAGGTGGTCGGCAATGCGCTGGGTATCGGCATCCGGCGGCAGCACCGTTGAAGGACTGTCCTTGCCGCCGGTAATAACAATGGCGGCGACCTTGTCGGCATTCACGGGAATGTACGACGTGCCAATGCGCGTGTCCGGCGCCACTACGGGAATTGGCGGGCGCGTGGGGCGCATCTGCGGAATATAGATGTCGTGCAGCCCTTCAAGGGCTGCGGGCGCGTCGAGGTTGAGCTCGATCACGAGCTGCCGGGCCTGTTCGACATAGCTTGCCGAGTTACCTACCGACGTCGTCGGCACGATATGCCCGTCTTCGGTGATCGCGCAGGCCTCAATCACCGCCACGTCCATTTCCGCCAGCTGGCGATTGCGCAGAAGCTCCACCGTCTCGGACAGATGCTGGTCCATGAACATGACCCGGCCGTCGTTGATCGCCCGGCGCAGGGTGGCGTCCACCTGAAACGGCATACGCCGGGAAAGCGCGTTGGCCTCGGTCAGCAGCTTGTCCAGGTCGTTGCCAAGCGATGCGCCGGTCATCAGCGTGATGGAAAGCGGCTCGCGACCGGCCCGCTCGGCCAGCGCCCGGGGCACGGCCTTGGCTTCGCCGGCCCGGGTAAAGCCGCTCATTCCCACGGTCATGCCGTCCTCGATCAGCGCCGCGGCTTCCTCGGCGGTGCGCAGCCTGTCGCGCCAGCGGGGCCAGCGGCAGCGCTCATTGGCCAAATCCTCGTCAAACATGGGTTCTCCTTCAGCAGACACGTCGCGACGGCAACCGGGTCTGCCCCGCTGCCGCTTACCGCGGCGCATGATGCCATGCCACAGCGCAAAACGCCGCGTTTCACGACCAAAGTTGCACGGGGGATCGGCGTCTCGGGGCGGCCAAAGGCAGGGTACAAAAAAATGGCCCCGGCGGACCGGAGCCATTGCGTTACGCTGCGTTTACACCGTTTTGTCTACCTAAACCTGCATACGGCGGTGACAAACGCCGGAAAATTACTCGACGTCGACGGGGATAACCACGGGCTCACCGTCAGCCATCATGGGCGGATCCACGTCGGTAGAGCCTTCGCCGAACTCGTACTTGCCTTCTTCACCGGTATCCTCATGCAGCATGGCAAACACTTTATCACCGGACTCAAGCTCGCGGTCCACTTCGACGGTCACTTCATCCTGGCCGTCAATGGCGGCATGGCCGATGGACGCCGGAGCGACGGGCTTGCCTTCCTCGTTACTGTCGTGGATAACCACGAAGCCTTTCTCATCAGCCGTTACGCTGACGGTCACTTCATTGCCCGGCGACTGGGGGTCCGCCTTGAGGGACGGCCCGTCAGCTGCCATTGCCGTGCCTGCGGTGCCGGCGAGACCCAGTGCCAGCATCATCGAGAGGGAGACGTTGCGAAGTGTCATACGGTACCTCCTTGAGTAGCGCCCGAGTGTAAAGCATAAAGGGCGCTAGTTCGGTGCGGCAGGTCATTCTGCCGCTGCGCACTTTTCAAGCTAGACAACAAAGCGCGATCTGTACACGTCATTTTTCCATTTTCATATTGCCTGCTTTTTGCTGCCTCATTCTTACCGCCCCGACGGGGGAGAACCCGGCGAGGCCATCCGCGGCAAAGCCGGCCAATCAGCCCAGCAGGTGCTCTACCGCCGCGCGCTCTTCGCGCAGCTCATTTTCGGTAGCCTGCATTTTTTCCCGGCTGAAGGCGTCGATTTCGAAGCCCTGGACGATTTCATAGCTCCCACCCTTGCAGCGCACCGGGTAGGAATAGATGATGCCTTCCTCGATACCGTAGCTGCCGTCGGCGGGAATCGACATGCTGACGATGCCGTCGCTGCCCAGCGCCCAATCGTGCATGTGGTCAATGGCCGCCGCCGCCGCCGAGGCGGCCGATGAGGCGCCGCGGGCCTTGATGATCGCCGCGCCGCGCTGCTGCACGGTGGGGATGAAGTCGTTTTCGTACCAGTCGCGCTCGACCAGCTCCAGGGCCGGCTTGCCCTCAACCCGACACTGGGAAATATCCGGGTACTGGGTCGCGCTGTGGTTACCCCAGACGATCAGGCTTTCCACGTCGTTGACGTGCTTGCCGGTCTGCTGGGCCAGCTGGGTCATGGCGCGGTTGTGATCAAGGCGGGTCATAGCGGTAAACTGGCCGGCGTCGAGATCCGGCGCGTTGCACGACGCAATCAGCGCGTTGGTGTTGGCCGGGTTACCCACCACCAGCACCTTGACGTCGCGACTGGCATAGTCGTTGAGGGCCTTGCCCTGGACGGAGAAGATCGCCGCGTTGGCTTCCAGCAGGTCCTTGCGCTCCATGCCCGGGCCGCGCGGTTTGGAACCGACCAGCATGCCATAGTCGATGTCCTTGAAGGCGACTTCGGGATCGTCCGTGGCGACGATATCGCGAACCAGCGGGAAGGCACAGTCGTTGATCTCCATCACCACGCCGTTAAGCGCTTCCATGGCCTGGGGGATCTCCAGCAGCTGAAGTATGACGGGCTGATCCGGCCCCAGCATGTCGCCTGCGGCAATGCGGAAAATAAGCGAGTAGCTGATTTGCCCTGCACCGCCGGTAATCGCAATACGTACGGGATCTTTCATCATGACTCCTTGTTTGTTTCGCCTGGGGTGCGCCACGCCAAACGCTGCGACGCCCTGCTTTGATGTTAGGCGTCGCCAAGGCAAAAAACAATCAGTCAAGGGCCAGACCTTGGCCGTACAGAGTTGCGCCGGAGCCCCGCTATCGGGCAGGCTAAAGCGCTTCCTGTGGCGACCGAACAAACGGCCGTCACCATGATCCGAGCGAGAGACACAACGCCCATGCGGCAACAGCGATTTTCACGACTCCCTTTTTCCTACCTATTGGCAAGCCTGCTCCTGCTCGCTCTGGCGCTGTGGCTGGCGCTGGGGGATTTCAACGCCTTTCGCCGCGATGCCCCCGCCGACACCATTTCCGAACCCGCCCCCACGCGCGTTGAAATCCAACAGATAGAGAGCATGGACTACACGCCCGTCCAGGTGGTGCAGGGCGAGCTTGAAGCCGCCCGCGACGTCGCGCTGCGGGCAAGCGTCGAGGGCTTTGTCCAAGATAAGCCGGTCAAGCAGGGCGAGCGCGTCAGCCAGGGCGACACATTGCTGGTGTTGGATAACGACGCCCTGCCCGAGCGCCTCAAGGAGGCCCGGGACAACGTCGAGCTGGCCCGCGCGGAGCTTGCCGGTGCAGAAAAGCTGCGCCGCCGGGAGCTGATTGCCAAGTCCGAGCTGCTGCGCCGGCGCGCCGCGCTCAGCCAGGGCATCGCCGAGGTCGCGCGGCTGGAAAAGCAGCAGGCAGACACCCGCCCCCAGGCCCCCTTTGCCGGCCGGCTCGATCGCATCAGCGTGGACCTGGGCGAGCTGGTGCAGCCCGGTGAAGAATGGGGGCGGCTGATCGCGGACGACACGCTGAAAGGCATCGGCTGGGTCTCCCAGCAGGACGTGGGCCCGCTCGAAGAAGGCCAGCGCGTGACTGCCCGGCTGCTTAACGGCAACGCCCTGGAAGGCACGCTCACTCACGTGGCCAGCCGCGCCGAGGACGACACCCGCAGTTTCTACATGGAAGCGACCCTTGCCAACCCCGAGCACCGCGGGCTGGCCGGCGCCAGCGCCGAGCTCAGCGTCGAGCTGCCCACGCGCCGGGTGCATACGCTGTCCCCGGCGCTTTTGCGCCTGAACGATAGCGGCGAGCTCAGCGTGCGCCACGTCGGCGACGACGACTGCGTCAGGCAGTCCGCCGTCGAGCTGATCAGCGCCGACACCGACCGTGCCTACGTGGCCGGCCTGCCCGACCCCACCCGGCTGATTACCCTGGGCGCCGGGCTGGTCGAGCCCGACGACCCGGTCAAGACCGTGCCGGCGGACGGCGCCAATCAGGGTGAACGCTGATGCGCCAGCTGATCAACGCCGCGATGACCTATTCGCGCACCACCCTGATGCTGCTGGTGGGGCTTCTGCTTGCCGGGATCGCCGCCTGGCAGGTCATTCCCAAGGAAGCCAACCCCGACGTCACGATTCCCATCATTTACGTGTCGATGACCCTCGACGGCGTCAGCCCCGAAGACGGCGAGCGGCTGCTCATTCGCCCCATGGAACAGGAGCTGCGCGGCATCGAAGGGCTCCACAAGTTCACCGCTCAGGCAAGCGAGGGCCACGCCTCGGTGACGCTTGAGTTCGACGCCGGCTTTGACGCCGACACTGCGCTTTCCGACGTCCGCGAAAAAGTCGACATCGCCCGCAGCGACCTACCCGATGAAGCCGATGAACCCCGGGTCAACGAAGTCAACGTCTCGGAGTTTCCGGTGCTTACCCTGGGGCTTTCCGGCGAACTGGATCTGCGCGAGCGCGTCGCCGTGGCCCGGCAGCTCAAGGATGAAATCGAAGGCATCGCCGACGTGCTGGAAGTCGAGATCGCCGGCGAGCGCGACGACCTGCTGGAGATCGTCGTCGACCCGCTGGTGCTGTCGAGCTACCGGCTGGACTTTGACACCCTGCTCAACCGGGTGCGCAACAACAACCGCCTGGTCGCCGCCGGCAGCCTCGATACCGGCGCCGGGCGCACGCCGCTCAAGGTCCCCGGCATCATCGAAAACCTCGACGACGTCATGAACATGCCGATCAAAGTAGAAGAGGACCGCGTGGTCACCTTCGGCGACGTCGCCTGGATACATCCCACCTTCAAGGACCCCGACGGCTTTGCCCGAATTGCCGGCAAGCCCGCCGTGGTGCTGGAAATCTCCAAGCGCGCCGGGGCCAACATTATCGCCACCATCAGCGCGGTGGACGAGCTGATGGACACGGCCAGCGAGGAGTTTCCCGACGCGCTGAGCCTGACCACCATCCTCGATCAGTCGACCACCGTGGAAGACATGCTCGGCGAGCTTCTGAACAACGTGCTCACCGCCGTGGTGCTGGTGCTCATCGTGGTCGTGGCGGCCATGGGCTGGCGCACCTCGCTGCTGGTGGGGCTGACCATCCCCGGGGCGTTTCTCACCGGCATCATGCTGATCTGGGCGCTGGGTTTCACGCTCAACATCGTCGTGCTGTTTGCCCTGATCCTGGTCGCCGGCATGCTGGTAGACGGCGCCATCGTGGTCAGCGAGCTGGCCGATCGCCACCTGCGCGAAGGCATGGCCCCGCGCGAGGCCTGGCTTGCCGCCGCCACGCGCATGAGCTGGCCGGTCATCGCCTCCACCGCCACTACTCTGGTGGTGTTTCTGCCGCTGTTGTTCTGGCCCGGCGTGGTCGGTCAGTTCATGAAATACCTGCCGGCCACAGTGGTGCTGTGCCTGCTGGCGTCCCTTGCCATGGCGCTGGTCTTTCTGCCGACCCTGGGCAGCGTCTTCACCCGCCGCAGCGTCGCCTCAGCCGACGCCACCCCCGCCGGCGCCACCGCCTTTGGTCGCGGCTACCGGAAGCTGCTGGCACGGCTGCTCGGCCACCCGGGCTGGGTGGTGCTGCTGGCCGTGCTGCTGATGGGCGTGGCCTACAGCGGCTATGCGCGCTTCAACTACGGGGTGGACTTCTTCCCCAGCGTCGAGCCCGACAGCGCCCAGGTCCTGGTACGCGCCCGGGGCGACTTCTCGGCCGAAGAAACCGACGCCATCGTCAAACGGGTTGAGCAGCGCCTGGGCGGCATGGGCGAGGTAGAAGCGCTTTACGCCCGCTCCTTTGCCGTGCCCAACGAGCAGATGGGCAACGACGTCATCGGCGTGCTGCAGTTTCAGTTCATCGACTGGTACAAGCGCCGCCCGGCCCGGGCCATCCTTGACGATATGCTCGAGCGCACCGCCTCGCTGCCCGGCATCGTGCTGGAAACCCAGGAGCAGGAAATGGGCCCCACCAGCGGCAAGCCCGTGGTGCTTGAAGTCAGCGCCGCCGAGCCCGACAAGGCCAACCAGGCCGTGGATCAGCTCAAGCGCGCCATGCACGACCTGGGTGGCTTTATCGACATCGAAGACAACCGCAGCCTGCCGGGCGTGGAGTGGCGCATTAAGGTCGACCGCGAGGCCGCCGCCCGGCTGGGCGCCGACGTCACCACCGTGGGCAGCGCCGTGCAGCTTTTGACCAACGGGCTGAAAGTTGCCGAATACCGTCCGCCCACCGCCAACGACGAAGTAGATATCCGCGTGCGGATGCCCGAAGGCTGGCGCTCGCTTGACCAGCTCGAACGTCTCACCATCAACACCCCCCGCGGGCAGGTGCCGATTACCCACTTTGTCGATATCACGCCGTCGCCCCGGGTAGGCACGCTTAGCCGCATCGACGGCCGGCGGGCGATCACCGTCAAGGCCGACCTGGCGCCCGAGGCCCAGTCCGCCGAGCGCCTGGAGGCGCTATTCAATACCTTGGAAGGCACGCTGCCCGACGGCGCGCGGGTCAACGTCGCCGGCCAGCAGGAAGACCAGCAGGAAGCATCGCAGTTTCTGTTCAGCGCCTTCGCCGTCGCCATCGGCCTGATGACGCTGATTCTGGTCACCCAGTTCAACAGCTTCTATCAGGCTGTGCTGGTCCTCTCGGCGATTGTGTTTTCCACCGCCGGGGTGCTGCTGGGGCTTTTGGTCACCGGCCAGGCGTTTGGCGTGGTCATGGTGGGCATGGGGATCATTGCGCTGGCGGGCATCGTGGTGAACAACAACATCGTGCTGATCGACACCTACAACGAGCTGCGCCGGGGAGGCGAAACGGCAAACGAGCCGATGGCGCCGACGGCGGCGGCGCTGGAAGCGGGCTCCCTGCGACTGCGTCCGGTGCTGCTCACCGCAATCACCACGGTGCTGGGGCTGATGCCCATGGTGCTGGGGATCAACGTCAACCTGATGGCGCCGGCGCTGGGTTTCAACGCGCCCTCGACCCAGTGGTGGGGGCAGATGTCCAGCGCCATTGCCGGCGGGCTGACCTTCGCCACCGGCCTTACGCTTTTGCTTACGCCCTGTATGCTGGTGCTGGGCGAGCGCCGTCGCCGGGGAGGTTGACCGCGTGCAGCCGCGCGATCAGCTGATCTTCCAGAGCAAAGCGCTCGGCAAGCCCCCGGGCCAGGCGGTCAAGCCAGGCCGGCAGGCGCCCCAGGTTCTGCCGGCAGCGCACCGGACTTGAATAGTCGTCGTCGAACGCCAGGGTCAGCTCGGTCGACATTTCCAGGCGTTCGAGCAGCTTGCCGGCAAGCGCCAGCGCTGCGTGGTCGTCAAAGGCGCGGGCCTCCTTGGCGAGCTGCGGATAAACGCTGAAGTGCCCGGCGCTGATGTAGTCCATCAGGCGCTCGCTGAACGTGTCCAAATGCGCCTTGTCGACCTTGGAAAGCTCGGCATCGCAGCTCTCCTGAAGCACGATGAGGCTCTCCAGCAGCGCCCTGCGCTGCACTAGCCAGCGGTCGATGACGTCGTGCACACCGCCCCTGCGCTCCAGGGCATCGTTGCAGTGATCCAGCATGGCGAATCTCCTTTCCAGCAGCGGCGGCAACCTGCCGAAGGCCGCTTGACCCTGAGCAGACCAGACAGCCTGTCAGCCAGAGAGTCGCTTTTCCCCGCGCGGGTGTCAATTGCCGCCGCCCGCCGGGCCTTTCAACGCTTGGCGGCGCGCCACAGCATGGCAAGCGGAAACGCCGCCAGCACGATAAAACCGACCAGGGTCCAGGCCGGGAGCGAAACGCCCAGCAGCGCTGCGTCAACGTCGGCGCACTCGCCGGAGCCGGAAAGCACCGTGGCGATCACTTCCTGCATGGGCAGCACGTCGATCATGTAGTCAAGCCCCGGGCCGCAGCTGGGCACCTGGTCTGCGGGCAACGACTGCAGCCAGACGTGGCGCCCGGCAACGAACGCCCCGCCGGCCACGGCAACGAGCCCCAGCACGGCGTAAACGCTGCGACCGATGCGACCGCCAGGGTTATGCCCCGCCGCCACGGCCAGCGTAAGCCCGGCGGCGATGACGCCCACGCGCTGGAAAACGCACAGCGGGCAGGGTTCGAGTCCGCCGATATGCTCAAGCCCCAGGGCCACCGCCATCATCAACGCGCAGAACGCCACGCCGGCCAGGGGCAGCCACCCCCACGCCGGCCTCACCGGGCGGCTCCCAGGCTCAGCGGCGTTACCGCGTGGGACTCGCGCGCCTGGGCAAAGTAATCTTCCAGAAAGCGATCAAAGCACGGCTCGTCGGCGGCGTCCATGTCGCGCTGCTGCTGACGCGAGGTCACCGCCTGCTGTTCCATCAGGGCTTCCCGGGTGGTGGTGGCCGGCTGCTGGCGCAGCATGTCGGCCTGATCCCGGGCCAGCGACATCACCACGTCGGCGAAGGAGCCGTCCCCCTCGCGCAGCCGCTCAAGCAGCCGGGCGGAAGGCGTCAGCGCGGCATCCTGCAGCCGCGGGGCAAGCGCAGCGACGGCGTCCAGGTGCGGCGTACCGTCTTCGTCGGCATCAAGAAGCCCTGCCACCGGCTCCATCTCGGCGACGATCTGCTCGCCCCATTCGCGCAGGCTGATGGCGCCGCCGTCCTTGTTCAGACGCAGCGCCGGGTCCCGGCCGCGCTCTACCACCAGCCGGCGGTTGTCGTCCAGGTGGTCGCACTCCTCATCCGAAATCCACGGGCTTTCGCTGAGCAGGCACCACATGAGAAAGGTGTCCAGAAAGCGCATCTGGGGTTCGCTCACGCCTAGCGGCTCGAAGGGGTCAAGATCCAGACAGCGTACCTCGATGTACTCCACGCCCTGGGCCTCCAGCGCCTGGCTCGGGGTTTCCCCCGACCGGGCCACGCGCTTGGGGCGGATATCGCTGTAGTACTCGTTTTCGATCTGCAGGATATTGGCGTTGAGCTGGCGCCAGTCGCCGTCCACCTTCACCCCCTTGGCCTGATAGTCCGGCCAGGGCGTGGAAATGGCGTTGCGCAGCGTGTTGACGTAGTTCGACAGCGAATTGAAGCAGATCTTGAGCTGCTCCTGCACCGTATTCTGGTAACCCAGATCGGACATGCGCAGCGTCGTGGCGTAGGGCGCTATATAGGTATCGTCGCCCAGCGGCTCGAGCTTGGTAGGCACTTTCTTGCCGTCGAGAAAGCTCTTGTCGATGGCAGGCGACGCGCCGAACAGATAAAGCAGCAGCCAGCTGTGACGACGAAAATTGCGGATCAGGCTGAAATAGCGCGTCGACCGGTAGTCGTTGAACGCCGTATCGTCCTCGCTTTCGACTTCGCGCAGGGCCTGCCACATCTCATCGGGCAGCGAGACGTTGTAGTGCACCCCGGCAATGGCCTGCATGATGCGCCCGTAGCGCACGTCGAGCCCCTTGCGATACACGCGCTTCATGACGCCCGAGTTGGAGCTGCCGTAATCGGCGATGGGCACGCTATCGTTTCCCGAGAGCCTGGACGGCATGCTCGCCGGCCAGATCCACTCGCCCTCCAGGTGACGATAGCTGTAAGCGTGCAGATCAGAAAGAAACGCCATCGCTTCCCGGGGCTCGCTGAGCACCGGCGTGACGTATTCCAGCAGCGCTTCGGAATAGTCGGTGGTGATGTGCGGGTGAGTCAGCTTCGAGCCCAGCGCCTTGGGGTGTGGCGTCTGGGCAATATGGCCACTCGCATCCACGCGCAGCCCTTCTTTCTCGATGCCCCGGCGCAGGCGGCCAAGGCGCCCGTCGCGTGCCGCCGGCAGCAGCTTCTCGATGCGTTGGCCAAGCGTGGACGACACGGTGAGTGGTTCAGACAAGGGGTGCACTCCCAGTTAAGCGGCCCGCCGTCGCGGGCCTGAATGCCTGGTTCATCGGCTCGCCGTCGCGAGCCTGCATAAAAGCGTCAGGCTGTACCATCGGGGTACAGCCAAAAAACGGTTACGCGTAAGATATGATGCCTGGCTAACGATATTCAAGCGGTGTTACTTGCCGCCCCTGGCCTTCAGCAGCGCAGCGCCCAGCGCCCCGACGTCAGCTTCCTTGCTGTCTGCCTTGCCGCCGCGCGATCGGCGGCGGGATTTGTTGGCCCCGGCCTTGCCGTCGGCTGCGCTTCCGGCATTGCTGCTGGCGGCATCCGCCTTGTCCGCTTCCGGCTGGTCATCAAGGCGCATGGATAGCCCGATACGCTTGCGCGGAATGTCCACGTTCATAACCTTCACCTGAACGATATCGCCGGCCTTGACCACGCTGCGCGGGTCTTCCACAAAGCGGTGGGAAAGCGCCGAGATATGCACCAGGCCGTCCTGATGCACGCCGATATCCACAAAGGCGCCGAAGTGGGTGACGTTGGTGACGGTGCCTTCCAGCACCATGCCCGGCTCAAGGTCGTTCAGGGTTTCCACGCCTTCGCGGAACTCTGCGGCCTTGAACTCGGGGCGCGGGTCGCGGCCGGGCTTGTCCAGCTCGGAAAGAATGTCGGTGACCGTGGGCACGCCAAAGCGCTCGTCGGCAAAGTCGGCGGGCTTGAGCGCCTTGAGCGTGGCGCTGTCGCCGATCAGCCCCTTGAGTTCGCGGCCGCTCTGGCGGGCAATGCGCTCCGCCAGCGGGTAGGCCTCGGGATGCACGGCGCTTGCGTCCAGCGGGTTGTCGCCGCCGGTCACGCGCAAGAACCCCGCGCACTGCTCGTAGGTCTTGGGCCCCAGGCGGTTGACGTCCAGCAGCGCCCGGCGGCTGTTGAAGGTGCCGCGCCGGTTGCGCTCGGCGACGATATTGTCGGCAAGCGTGGATGACAGCCCCGCCACCCGAGAAAGCAAGGCGCTCGAGGCGGTGTTGAGGTCTACGCCGACGGCGTTCACGCAGTCTTCGATTACCGCCTCGAGGCTTTTGGACAGCTGCAGCTGGGAGACATCGTGCTGATACTGGCCCACGCCGATGGACTTGGGCTCGATCTTGACCAGCTCGGCCAGCGGGTCCTGGAGGCGACGGGCGATGGACACCGCGCCGCGCACGGTGACGTCGAGGACGGGAAGCTCCCGGGAGGCGTATTCCGAGGCCGAATACACCGAGGCGCCGGCTTCGGACACCATTACCTTGCTCAGCGGCTGCGAGGCTGACAGCGCCTTGACCAGCTCGCCGGCGAGTTTGTCGGTCTCGCGGCTGGCGGTACCGTTGCCCACGGCGATCAGCGCCACGCCGTGCTGCTTGACCAGGCGGGCCAGCTCTTCCAGGGATTCGCGCCAGCGGTTTTGCGGCGCGTGGGGGTAAATCGTGGTGTGGGCGAGAAACTGCCCCGTGGCGTCCACCACCGCCACCTTGCAGCCGGTGCGCAGCCCCGGGTCAATGGCCAGCGTCACCTTCGGCCCGGCGGGGGCGGCAAGCAGCAGATCCTGCAGGTTGGCGGCGAATACTTCGATGGCGGTAAGCTCGGCCTGCTCGCGCAGCTGCCCCAGCAGCTCGGTTTCAAGCGCAGTGTAGAGTTTCACCCGCCAGGTCCAGCGCACGACTTCGGCGAGCCACTTGTCGCCGGCGCGGCGGTCTTCAACGGCCGAGGCCAGCCTGATACCCACCTGCTTGGCAATCATGACCTGAGCCGGATGAATCGGCGCCTCGTCTTCGCCGGGCAGGCGAATGGCTAGGCTCAGCACGCCTTCGTTGCGCCCGCGAAACATCGCCAGCGCCCGGTGAGACGGCACCTTGGCCAGTTTCTCATCGTGCTCAAAGTAGTCGGCAAACTTGGCGCCCTCGCGCTCCTGACCGCCAAGCACCCGAGCGGAGAGCTCGCCTTCCTGCCACAGCCGTTCGCGCAGCCGGCCGATGAGCTCGGCGTCTTCGGCAAAGCGCTCCATCAGGATCTGCTTGGCGCCGTCGAGTGCGGCCTTGGCGTCTTCCACCGCCGGCGTCTCGCCCTCGGCTGGGCGCAGGTAGGCCTTGGCTTCCTGCTCGGGATCGAAGCCGGGGTCAGCAAGCAGCGCATCGGCGAGCGGCTCAAGGCCGGCCTCCCGAGCCATCTGGGCCTTGGTGCGGCGCTTTTTCTTGTACGGGCGGTACAGGTCTTCCAGACGCTGCTTGGTATCGGCGGCGTTCAGGTCGGCGGCAAGTTCAGACGTCAGCTTGCCCTGCTCGTCAATCGCGGCAAACACCGCCTCGCGGCGCTCTTCCAGCTCGCGCAGGTAGCGCAGGCGCTCGTCCAGGCGCCGCAGCTGAGTATCGTCCAGCGCGCCGGTGACTTCCTTGCGGTAGCGGGCGATAAAGGGCACCGTCGCGCCCTCGTCCAGCAGGCCTACCGTGGCGGCTACCTGGGCAGTGCGAACGCCCAGCTCATCGGCCAGGCGTTCCAGAATACGCTGATTGACATTCATATATCGCAACTAACTCATGCAGCAATGAAGAGGGCCACAAGGTACCACACTCGTCCGCGCCCCGCTTCCGGCAGCGGCAAACACGGCAGCGTCCCGAAACGCCGATACTGGCGACGCCTTGCAAGTGACCTACGTAACGATTAAAAAACCCTTCAGGCTAGGGCCTGTTGACGTTTCACATTGGTAGCCATAAAAAGCCGCATGCCAAGGCCACCATGCTTTCGTAATTTCGTTTGAGCTTATCGTAGCGCGTCGCAATGGCGCGATACGGTTTCAATCGAGCAAAGGCATTCTCAACCAGATGCCGGTAGCGATATAACCCTCTGTCCAGATTGGCATTTCCTTTTTTCGAGTTACGCCTGCGTGGAATGACGGCAGCCATTCCTTTGGCTTCGACCTGCTCACGGATACGTTCACTGTCATAGCCTTTGTCAGCCACCAGCGCGTCACCTGCCGGCAAACCGTCAATCAATGCCTGGGCTTCCGTGCTGTCGTGCACTTCACCCCCGGTTATTCTGAAGGCGATCGGCAACCCATAAGCATCCACGGCCAAGTGGATCTTGCTGGTATTGCCTGCACGACTTTTGCCAATGGCTTCTGCATCTTCCGTGGCAGCCCCAGTGCTATCTTGGTGAGCCTTGACGTAGGAACCATCAATAAATAGCCACTCGACATCAGGATCTTCCACCAGAGAGATGAAAATCCTCATCAGCTTTCCACTCGCTGACCAGGCGTTGAAGCGCTTGTAGACCGTGTTCCAGGGGCCAAACGCCTCCGGTAGGTCCCGCCACGGGCAGCCGGTTCGCATCCGATAAAGGATGCCTTCCACCGTGGTACGCAGATCGGTCTTGTCATAAATACCTTGTTGAAGCAGGATAGATTTCAGCTTCGGCCAGTGTTCATCCGTGAGCATTTGTCGGGGCATGGCAGGCTTGCAGTTTGTTGGCTTAGGAACCTTTATTCTGTGAGCTTGCCCCTATCCTGCCAATACCCCTGCCATGAAACGTCAACAGACCCTACAAGGAACACGCCCAGCTTCCACCTTACAATATCGTGCTGGACAGCGGCTATCCGGCCATCATTGCCGAAAAGGGCTTTGGTACCGTTGACGCCTACTTCCCTCTCACCGAGGTAGACGGCAACGGCCCGATCATCACCGAGATCACGGGCGGACTGGCCACCAATCAGATCCCCTCCAAATCGGTTGCCACCATTGAAGCCAATAACGCCGGGGCAATAAGCCAGCAGCTCAAGGCTCAGGGCAAAGCGTACGCCGAGGACAACGGCGGCGACTTCACGGTAGCCACTGAGGTGGAAGGCGATACCGTCAATCTGACGCTCAAGGGGCAGTCCGCCCATTCTTCCCGCCCGCAGTCCGGCGTCAACCCTGTCCCTCGCCTGGCAGGGCTGCTGGCCGAAGTCGACATTGACTTTCAGCCCAACCACTATACCCGTGCCGTTCACTATATCGACGACAACTACGGGTTGGACTACCAAGGCAAAAAGCTCGGCGTCGGCTACGACAACGACTTTATGGGACCGCTGACGCTGACGCCGACCTACCTGGAGGAGCAGGAAAACAGGCTGCGAGTCGCCGTCAACGTGCGCGCACCCGAGGGTGAGCAGTCCGTTGACGACCTGGCTCAAACGATCCATGACAAGCTGATGGCCTACGGCCAGGAACAGAACCTGGACATGGAAGTGGACGCCGAAATCCGCGACTGGATGCGTCGCGACCCCCAGGGGGAATGGCTGCAGACCCTGCTCAATATCTTTGGCGACACGACCGGCCAGAAGGCAGAACCCATTGCCACTGCCGGCAGCACGACGGCCAAGCTGCTGCCCAATGCCATCAACTTCGGCCCTTCCATGCCGGGTGAAGACTATACCGGCCACACGGCCAACGAATTCAAAAAAATAGATAACCTGATGCTGGACATCCAGATGTTTACGGAAATGCTGGCACGAATTGGCAACCAGGATCAGCTGGACTAACAACGTCGCCAAGAACTGATAGCAGGAAGTATCGCCGCTGCTGACTTATCGTCAGCGGCGGCTTTTTTGTGGGCCGGTCAGGCAGGCTCAAAGCGTAGCGCCAGACCGTTGTTGCACCAGCGCAGGCCGGTGGGCTCGGGGCCGTCTTCAAACACGTGCCCCTGGTGGCCGCCGCAGCGCGCGCAGTGATATTCGGTGCGCGGCCAGATCATGCTGAAGTCCAGCTTGCTGAGCAGGTGCCCTTCGACGTGTTTGAAAAAGCTCGGCCAGCCGGTGCCGGAATCGTACTTCATGGCGCTTTTAAACAGCACCAGGTCGCACCCGGCGCAGCGGAACTCGCCCTCCCGGTTCTCGTCGTCCAGGGGGCTGGAAAAAGCAGGCTCGGTGTCGTTTTCGCGCAGCACCTTGTAGGCCTCGGGCGACAGGCGTTCGCGCCACTCGTCCTGCGTCAGTTCGAGCGGCTGGATATCGTCGGCCGCGGTCAGATCAAGGCTCGGGTAGCCGAATGACATGCCGGGCAGCGCGCCGACGACGCCGGTCAGGCCGGCAAGGCCAAGAAAATGGCGGCGTTTCATGAAAGGCCTCCTCAGGGTTGTGGGTCTTTCAGCCAGTATAGTAGCACCACACCTGTACACCGCATCCAATAAAAAAGACCAATGTACAACCATTGGCCTTTTTAATACGAAGCCACCGCCCTCGCGCGGCACAGCCGCCCTCCCACAAGCTCACTGGCGCTATCAGGTCATATGTGGGAGGCCGATTTATCGGGCGACGCGGGCCAAAGGCCCGCCGAGTGATGGCCTTCCAAGGCGCCTGGCGGTGCCGGTAGCCACAAACCCCGAGATTGCTTCGCTACGCTCGCAACGACACTGGAAACGAGTGCTGCATCTGCCCTGCCCGTCAATGCACCGTGGGCGACGGGGCATCCGGGTCGCCGGAGAGCAGCGCTTCTATGTCGGCGGCGGTATAGCGATAGTTCGAGTGGCAGAAGTGGCACTGAGTGTCGATGGCGCCCTGCTCCTTGACGATATCGCGCAGCTCTTCGGCGCCCAGGGTCAAGAGACCGTCGGCCATGCGCTCCCGGGAGCAGGTGCAACCAAAGTACAGCGCCTTGGGCTCGAACACGCGCACGGTTTCTTCATGGTAGAGCCGGTAGAGCACCTGGCGCTGATCCAGGCCCAACAGCTCGTCGGGCTTGATGGTCTCGGCCAGCTTGACGCTGCGCTCCCAGGCGTCCACGTCCTGGTTCTGCGCTTCGTTGGGCAGGCGCTGAAGCAAAAGCCCGCCGGCGCGCTTGCCGTCGGCCTCAAGCCACAGCCGGGTGGGCAGCTGTTCAGACTGGCTGAAGTAGGCCTCCAGGCATTCGGCCAGGGTCGGGTGGTCCAGCGCCACCACGCCCTGATAGCGGTTGCCCTCGCGCGGATCCAGAGTAATCACGATCTGGCCTTCGCCCACCAGCTCGCGAAACGCCGCGCCGGCATCCGGCAGCGCGGCGTCTTCGGCGACCCGGGCAATGGCACGCAGCTCGCCGCCGGGGTTGGACTCGGCCATCAGCAGCGACAGCGCACCCTCTCCGCGCACCTCAAGGCTCATCACGCCGTCGAGCTTGACGGTATCGGTCAGCAGCGCCACCGCGGCCAGCAGCTCGCCTAGCAGCGCGTTCACCGCCGGGGGATAGGCGTGGCGGCTGAGCACGTCGCTGTAGGCTTTCTCCAACGTGACGATTTCGCCGCGCACGTTGGTGTTATCAAACAAAAAGCGTTGTATCTGGTCGTTCATTTATGCGGTTACCTGCAAAGAAAAAATCGCGGCCGACGCGAGGATTAGCCGCCCTGGTTGCGCTGGAACTGCTTGATCTCGCGGCGCTCTTTTTTATCCGGGCGCCGGTGCGGATGCTGCATGACCTGCTGGCCCAGCCGCCGGGCTTCCAGCTCGCGCGCCCGGCGCTCGGCGCTTTCCGCGGTCTCTTCGTAGAGCTTTCTGGCTTCCGGCGCCCCTCGGCGCTGGCCGGAAAGTCCGGTCACGCGGACCTCGTAAACGTCAAATCCCTGGGGCACGCGAATCAGCGCGTCCAGCTCCACCAGCTTGCTGGTTTTGGCCCGGCCGCCGTCGTAGTGCACCTTGCCGCCCTCAATGGCTTTTTTCGCCAGCTGACGGGTTTTGAAAAACCGCGCCGCCCACAGCCACTTGTCCAGACGTACGCTATCAGCCATGAAGCCCCTCCTTCATTGCGGTTTCCGGCACCTCGGCGGGATAGATCTCGGCAAAGCGGCCAAGCGCGGTAAAGGTCTGCAGCTCCCGCTCCGGGCGCCGGCTGTCCGGCTGTTTGATACCCAGAAGATGGCGGATGCCAAACGCTTTGGCGCTTTCCAGCACCCGCGGATTGTCGTCGATGAACAGCGTCCGCGCCGGGTCGAACGGCTCCCGGGCCCTGAGCGCGTGCCAGAACGCCTGCTCCTCCTTGGCCGCCCCCAGATCCTGAGACGACACAATCGCATCCAGGTAGGGCTCAAGGCCGGTCAGCGGCAGCTTGAGCTCAAGACTTTCGCGGTCGGCGTTGGTCGCCAATACCACCCTTGGGTGGGCGACTTTCAGCCAGCGGAGAAAATCCAGCGCGTCGCCGCGCAGGCCGATCAGGTGCTGCACTTCGCGCTTGAGCGCGACGATATCCACGTCAAGCTCTCGGCGCCAGTAGGCCAGGCTGTACCAGTCGAGCGTGCCCTGCTCGCCCACAATGCGCGCCTCGAGCGCGCGCTGGGAGGCCTCGTCAAGCTGGTGCAGCTCCACGTAGCGGCGCGGCAGATGCTCAAGCCAGAAATGGCTGTCAAAGTGCAAATCCAGCAGCGTGCCGTCCATGTCCAGCAACACCGTATCGATGGTCTGCCAATGTATCATCGCCGCTCCTCTTGGGGTGTTTTCCGCGCGGTACCCGGGGCCGTTGGGCAACGTCAGGGCTTGCCTGCGCCGGCCCGGTCAGGCGTGCTATTGTAGACTATCGATGATGCATCAACGACCGCTGGCCCACGAGTGCCGATCCGCGTTCACCGATCGCAACCCATTTTGCCAGGGGCGCCGCGCCTCTGCCCTGCCACGGAGACAGCATGTCCGCGAACGCTTCTTCTACCGTCCTGCAAAAGCCGCAGATCCTTTCCTGCACGCCCGTTGCCCAAAGCCGCCTGTTTCGCGTGGAAGCTCTTGACCTGCGCTTTTCCAACGGCGAAGAGCGCCAGTTCGAACGCCTGGGCGGCAAGGGCAGCGGCGCGGTCATGATTGTCGCCATGCCCGACCCGGAAAGCGTGCTGCTGATCCGCGAATACGCCGCCGGCTTCGAAGACTACGTGCTCACGCTGCCCAAAGGGCTCATCGACCCCGGCGAAGACGCCGTTACCGCCGCCAATCGCGAGCTGATGGAGGAATGCGGCGTCGGCGCTCGCCAAATTGAGCCGCTGTGCGAGCTGTCGCTGGCGCCCAACTACATGCGCCACCGCATGAACGTGCTGCTGGCCACCGACCTCTACGATAAGCGCCTGCCCGGCGACGAGCCCGAACCGCTGGTGGTGGAAAGTCAGCCGCTCGACGACATCGACGCCCTGCTCGCCCGGGACGATTTCCACGAGGCCCGCGCCATCGCCGCGCTATATATTGCCCGGGACCGGCTGCGCGCCGAGCGCGAAGGGCTGGTGCCGTAACGGCTTGCCACAGCGCCCACCGGTCTTTCGTCAAAAGGGGCTGCCTGCATGGCAGCCCCTGGCGTTGACGGCCTATTACAGAAGCCGACGCGGCATTACTGAAACACGACCTTGGCCACGTCGCGGTAGCGATCGGCGAAATGGACCGTCATGCCCTCGCGGAGAAACTCGGGCAGCTCGTTATAGTCCTGGCGGTTGGCCGCCGGCAGCACGACTTCGTAGATGCTGCTTCGGCGCGCGGCGATGATTTTTTCGCGGATACCGCCCACCGGCAGCACCTGGCCGGTCAGGGTCAGCTCCCCGGTCATCGCCAGCGGCCGGCCGATAGACTGGCGCCGGGCCATGGACAAAAGCGCGGTGGTCATGGTCACCCCGGCAGAGGGGCCGTCCTTGGGCGTGGCGCCTTCGGGCACGTGCAGGTGTATAAAGGACGAGTCGAAGAAGTCCGCCGGCGCGCCGTTTTCGCGCAGGTGACCAAGCGTATAGCTGTAGGCGATGTTGGCCGACTCCTGCATCACCTCGCCAAGCTTGCCGGTGAGCTTGAGACCGCGGTCCAGCCCGTGCACCCGGGTCGCCTCTATCGGCAGCGTGGCCCCGCCCATGGAAGTCCAGGCAAGGCCGGTGACCACGCCTTCGCCCTTGAGCACCTTCTCCTTGCGGAACAGCGGCGCCCCGAGGAAGTCTTCGAGGTTTTTCACCGAGACCTTGACCGTGGCCTCGCCTTCCTCCTGCTCGCTTTCCAGCAGCCGTACCGACGCCTTGCGCACGATGCGGTGGAGCTGCTTTTCCAGCTGGCGCACGCCGGCTTCCCGGGCATAGCCATCGATCACCTGCCTGAGCGCGGCATCGGTCAGGTTGATGCGCTTTTTGCTCAGGTTGTTGCGCTTGAGCAGCTTGGGCCAGAGGTGATGCTTGGCAATGGCGACTTTTTCTTCGGCGATATAGCCGGAGAGCCGGATTTGCTCTGTGCGGTCCAGCAGCGCCCGGGGAATGGAATCCACGGTGTTAGCGGTACACACGAACAGCACCTTGGAAAGATCCATGCGCACGTCGAGGTAGTGGTCGAGAAAGTCCACGTTTTGCTCGGGGTCGAGCACCTCCAGCAGCGCCGAGGCCGGGTCACCCTGAAACGACTGGCCAAGCTTGTCGATTTCGTCAAGCATTATTACCGGGTTTTCCACTTCGACTTCCTTGAACGCCTGGACAAACTTGCCCGGCATGGCGCCGATGTAGGTGCGCCGGTGGCCCTTGATTTCGGCCTCGTCGCGCATGCCGCCTACCGAAAAGCGGTAGAACTTGCGGCCCAGCGCGTCGGCGATGGAGCGGCCTACCGAGGTCTTGCCCACGCCTGGCGGCCCTACCAGCAGCAGAATCGAGCCGCCGACGTCGCCCTTGAAGGTGCCTTCAGCGAGGAACTCGACGATGCGCTCTTTCACTTCCTCAAGCCCGTCGTGGTCGCGGTTGAGCACCTCACGGGCGTGATTCAGATCCAGCTTGTCGTCGCTGGTGATGCCCCAGGGCAGGCTGGTCAGCCAGTCCAGGTAGTTACGCGTGGTGCCGTATTCCGGCGAGCCGGTTTCCAGCACGCTGAGCTTGCCCAGCTCCTCGTCGATGCGCCCCTGCACGCGCTCGGGCACGGTGAGCCCCTCAAGCCGAGCGCGGAAGGTGTCGACGTCGTTTTCGCGGTCGTCCTTGGAGATGCCCAGTTCGCGCTGAATGACCTTGAGCTGCTCGCGCAGAAAGAATTCGCGCTGGTGCTCCTGCATCTTGGCGTTGACCTGCTCGCTGATTTCGCCTTGCAGCTTGGCCACGTCAATTTCCTTGCGCAGCAGCGGCAGCACCTTCTGCATGCGCTCGATCACCGGCAGCGTCGCCAGCACGTCCTGAAGCTCGGGGCCCTTGGCCGAGGTGATCGCCGCGGCGAAGTCGGTCAGCGGCCCGGGCTGGTTGGGGCTGAAGCGGTTGAGATAGTGCTTGAGCTCCTCGCCGTAGAGCGGATTGATCGGCAAAAGCTCCTTGATGCCGTTGATGATCGCCATGGCCCAGGCGCGAGTTTCCTCGTTTTCGCTATCGACAGGCTCTCTGGGGTAGCTCACCTCGACCAGGTACGGCGGCTTTTTCGACAGCCAGCGCCGGATACGAAAGCGCTGCAGCCCCTGGGCGATAAACTGGATCTGGTGGTCTTCAGCCTTGAGCTTGTGCACCCTGACGGCGGTGCCGAACTCGGGAAAGTCGTCTTCCCCCGGCGCCTCGCCGTCGTCATCGCCGTCACCGACAAAGGCGACGCCGATGGTGTGATGCGGCGTATTGGCCACCCGCTGCATGGTTTCTTCCCAGCGCTCGCGGTTGATCAGCAAAGGCTGCACCTGGGCGGGGAAAAACGGCCGGTTGTTGATGGGTAAAAGATAGATGCGCTCGGGCAGCGCTTCGCTTGCCGGCACGATATCGTGGACGCGCTCGCCGTCGGAACGGTACTCGTCCTTAAGCTCGTCGCCGGCATCCTCGTACGCCGTGGTCTCGTCTTGCGCGTCCCACTGGGGAGCCTGGTCGTCGCGGTCAAAGCCCTGGTCGCTATAGTCCTGGTCGCTCATGCACCCTCCGTTAACAAAAGCCGGCGATATAGCTGCCGGGCGGTTGCTAAGGGAATGCGGGCGCCAGGGCCAAACTTCAAGCCATCCCCCTGTTTTACCCCTCCGGCAGCGGGCGGCCGTTGACCCGCCAGTCGCCCTCGATCAGGTCAAACACGAGCTCGCGCTCGTCAAGCGGCAGGCCCAGCCACAGCGCGGCCACGGCGGGCGCCTCGTGCCAGGTAATGTCGCCGTTCAGGTGCTGACGAAAGCGCGCCTGCATGGCGGGCTCGTCGAGCCGGGAAAAATCCAGGTCATCGAGCTTGCGGGTATCAAAAAACAGCGCGCCGTCGGCCTCCATGGCGATATCCAGCAGGGGGCTGGTCAGCGCGATTTCCTCGACGTCCAGCCGCGGCGCCTCGCTCAGCATCTGGCGCAGCAGAGGCGAAAGGCGCTCGAGTACGCCGTCGGCCACGGGCATATCGGCGTCGCCCCGGGCGGCGTTCTGGCGCAGCCGGGCGAATATTTGCCGCACGGCGTCGGCGTCCAGGCGCGAAAGCGTCCCCGCGATCCGGCCGTTGAGCGCCGGCGTATCCGGCGCCTCTTCCGTCAGCCAGACGTTGTCGAGGATGAGCTCGCCGTCGATGCGCAGCTCGCGCTCGTCCAGCGCCATGTCGGTATGCAGCACCAGCGGGGCGAACCTCAGCGCCAGGTCGGGATGGTCGAGATTCAGCGATTCGATGCGCAGCTTGTCGTGCTGGTTGAAGTGGTAGGCATCCTCGATATAGGTATAGCGGCTTTCAAGCGTAGCCGGCCCCAGAGTGAGACGGGCCCCGTGATCGATCAGGGAAAGCTCGTCGAGCTCGGCTGCCAGGCGCCAGTCGCCGTAAACGCCGCGCAGCTTGACCCGGGCACCGCGCACGGCAAGCTCGCGCCCGTGCTGGGTAATCGCCAGCGGCGCCAGCGCCACGCGCATTGCATAGCGTCCGCTATAGGTATGATAGCGCCCGTTCAGGCGCGGAGCGGCGCTCGCTCCCACCTCGCCCACGGCCTTTTGCAGCGTGCCGTCCAGCCGCGGGTGCAGGCTGCCGGTAATGTCGCTTGAAAGAATACCGTGGCGGGCTTCGTAGTTGAGCTCCAGCCGCCAGGGGCGGCCCAACAGCGGCGAAAGCAGAATGCGCCCCCGGGAGCTCAGCCAGCCGGCGTCGTTTTCGATACGCTTGACCCGCCACTCCCCCCGGGCCTGGAGGTCGGAAAGCGCCTGGCTCAGGCTGCGCTCGAACAGCACGCTGGACACCAGCTGGGCGACCAGCCAGGCAACCGCCAGGGCCGCAAGTACAGGCACTATCAGGCGCTCTTTACGCATCACGCTTCCTTAGGCCTCAGGCCGTTTGCCTCCCGGGCCATACGGCTAATGCAGCCAGAACCACAGGTGCATGGAACTCCAGGCATAGAGCCCGGCCATCACGTCATCGATCATGATGCCAAAGCCCCCAGCGACCCGGCGGTCCGCCCAGCGAATCGGCCAGGGCTTGAAGACATCGAAGATACGAAATATCACAAAGCCCCAGAGCGCTGCCTCCCAGGAAAACGGCACCGCCGTCATGGTAATCCAGTAGCCGACAAACTCGTCCCAGACGATCCCCGAATGGTCGTGCACTCCCAGGTCGTGGGAGGTTTTATCGCACAGCCAGACGCCGATGGCGAAGGCCACCAGCACGATGCCCAGATACCAGCCCTGGCTAAGATCGGCCATCAGCCAATAAAACGGAATCGCCGCCAGGGTGCCGAAGGTACCCGGCGCCCAGGGCATGGTGCCGCTGCCCAACCCGAAGGCAAAAAAGTGAGTCGGGCGCCGCCAGACGCTGGCCGGGGCGCGGTTCATCGGCGGGGCTCCGCCGACGCCGGGGCCGGCGGGGCAAAATGCTGCCAGCCACGCCGGCCGCCGGTGGCCGTCTCCAGTATCTCGGCGGCGTCCTGCCCCTCACCCGGTGCCACGCAGCGGCCAATGGCCGTCAGGGCCACGCCGGCTGCCTCCAGCGCTGCCCGGGCCCGGGCGACGTTCGTCGGGGCCAGGGTAACCAGAAGCTCGTAGTCGTCGCCGCCGGAAAGCGCCGCCCGGCGGGCCTCGTCGGCGCCCAGCGCGGCGCTCAGGCCGTCGGCGAGCGGCAGCGCGTCGATATCCAGCACCGCATCGACGCCGGAAGCACAGCGGATATGGCCGAGATCCGCCAGCAGGCCGTCGGAAATATCCATGGCGCTCGAGGCCAGCCCGCGCAGCGCCACCCCGGCGTCAAGCGCCGGCTCGGGCAGCAGGTAGCGGCGCAGCAAAGGGTGGTCAAGATCGCGCTCGCCGCGCTGCCACAGCGCCAGCCCGCCGGCCCCGCCGCCGAGCGCGCCGGTCACCGCAACGATATCGCCTAGCTGCGCCCCGCTGCGCCTGAGCGCCTGGCCGGTGGGCACTTCCCCCATCACCGTGACGCTGACGGCCAGCCGCCCCGAAGTCACGTCGCCGCCGGCAAGCGCCGTTTCCCAGCGCGCGCAGCCGTCAAGAAACCCGCGGGCATAGCCGCCAAGCCAGGCATCCGCCGCGCGTTCATCGGCCAGGCGCGGCGCGTCCAGGGTCAGCGCCATCCAGCAAAAGCGCCCCCGCGCGCCCATGGCCGCCAGATCGCTCACTGCTACCGCCAGCGCCCGGTGGCCCACGGCGCGCGCCGGGGCATCGCCGGGAAAGTGTACGTCCACCACCGAGGTGTCGACGCTGACGGCAAGCTCAAGGCCCGCCCGGGGCGCGAGCAAAGTGGCATCGTCACCGATGCCCAGCGTCATGCCGCGGCTCTCCGCCCGGGCGGTATCACCGGGCGTGAAATAGCGTCGGATCAGGTCGAATTCGGCAAGCACAACGGCCTCTTAAACAGGGTGTGGCACCTTGAACGCGGGGGCAGGCATCAGCGTCGCCGCGCGCTGACTTCGGCACTGCGCAGCCGGTTGGCCAGCTTGTCCAGAATGCCGTTGACGTATTTGTGCCCGTCGGTCGCGCCGAAGGAGCGGGCCAGCTCGACGCCCTCGTTGATCACCACGCGGTACGGGACTTCCAGGCGATAGCGTAATTCATAAGCGCCCAGGCGCAGAATGGCAAGCTCCACGCCGTCGAGGTCTTCCAGGCGGCGGTCGAGCACCGGCGAGATATCGCGGTCGATCTCGCCCTTGAGCCGGGCAACGTTGTGCAAAAGCTCGGAAAACAGCGCCTGATCGGCAATGCCCATCACCGTGGCCCAGTTTTCGTGGGGCTCCAGGTCATCATCCGGCGTTTGCGCACGGAATTCGGCTTCGATGACGGTCATCGACTTGTCGTTCATCTGCCACTGATAAAGCCCCTGCACGGCAAGCTCGCGGGCGGCGTGGCGGCTCTGCTGCGCCGCGGCAGGCTGGCGCTGACGGCTCATTGTGCCGCTCCTGCCCTACCTACCGTGCGCAGCAGCGAGACCATTTCCATGGCCGCCATGGCGGCTTCGGTGCCCTTGTTGCCGGCCTTGGTACCGGCGCGCTCGATAGCCTGCTCGATGGTCTCCACGGTCAGCACGCCGTTGGCCACCGGGGTATCGTACTCCAGCTGCAGGGTGTTCATCGCCGAGTTGCAGCCGCCGGCGACGTACTCGAAGTGCGGCGTGCCGCCGCGGATCACCGCGCCAAGCGCGATCACCGCGTCGGGCTTGACCACGCCCAGCACGCGCTTGATCGCCAGCGGCAGCTCCCAGGCGCCCGGGGCATGAATCAGTTGGATATTTTCCGGGTCAACGCCGTGGCGCACCAGGCTGTCAACGGCCCCTTCCACCAGGCTGTCCACCACGTGGTGGTTAAAGCGCCCGACTACGATGGCGTAGCGGCCGTTGGCGTCGAAAAAGTTGCCTTCAATTTGGGCGAGCGGTTCCATCATGTCTTCCTGCTAGCTGTGTTTCCATAGACAGGGCCTTCAGGCCTTGTCATTCGGTCCAAGGCGCTCGACAACTTCGAGATCGAAGCCGGAAAGCGCGGAGAATTTCCACGGCGAGCTGAGCAGGCGCATCTTGCCTACGCCCAGGTGACGCAAAATCTGCGAGCCGGTGCCAATGGTCAGGTAGTTGCCGGCGCCGTCCGAATCGCTGGTGCGTGGGGTGCGCGTACGTTCGAGAAAGACATCCAGCTGGTCTTTCAGATCTGGCGACGGCAGGTTTTCATCGATCAGGACAAACACCCCGGGCTCGCTGCCGGCGATTTCGGCCAGCGCGCTGCCGGCGTTCCAGCGGTTCTTGTCATCCTGCAACAGGCCCAGCACGTCGCGCAGGGTATCGGCCAGATGCACGCGCACCGTGGTCGGCGTTTCGCTCTCGGGCCGGCCGTTGACCAGCGCCAGATGATGCGCGCCCTGAATGCGGTCGCGGAATACGTGCAGGGTCATCTCGCCGTGAGCCGTATGCTGGGGGCGGGATTCCAGCAGTTCCACCGTCTGTTCGTTGACGATGCGGTAGTGGATCAGATCGGCAATGGTGCCCATCTTGATGCCGTGAGCTTCGGCAAACGTTTCCAGCTCCGGGCGCCGCGCCATGCTGCCGTCGTCGTTCATGACTTCGCAAATCACCCCGCTGGGGTCGCAGCCGGCAAGCGCCGCCAGGTCGCAGGCGGCCTCGGTGTGGCCGGCGCGGCGCAGCACGCCGCCGGGCTCGGCCATCAGCGGGAAAATATGCCCGGGCTGGACGATATCCTGGGGCCCTGCGCTGGGCGCCACCGCGGCCTGCACCGTGCGTGCGCGGTCGGCGGCGGAAATCCCCGTGGTCACGCCTTCGGTCGCCTCGATGGACAGCGTGAACTTGGTGCCGAAGCCCGAGGCGTTGTTGTGCACCATCAGCGGCAGGCTCAGCTGCTCGCAGCGCGCCCGGGTCATGGGCAGACAGATCAACCCCCGGGCAAAGCGCGCCATGAAGTTGATGTGCTCGGCCTCGACCTTCTCGGCGGCCATGATGATATCGCCTTCGTTCTCGCGATCCTCATCGTCCATGAGGATCACCATCTTGCCCTGGCGAATGTCGTCAACCAGATCGGCGATGGGGGCCAGCCCCCCAACGGAGGATTGCGCCATGAAATCTCCCAGTGTTGTCTTTGCCATGCCGAAAACGTCAACCTGCCGGAGCGACAGCCTGCGCCAACAGCCGCGCGTCAGGGTACCTTGGTATCGCCCGGTGCGCCAGCCGGCAGCGGCGAGGCGATAATGCGCCAGTCCGGCCCCACGGCGCGAACGTCGTCAATCCTGAGCCGGCGCTGGTCGGCCATGCGCTCAAGTCCCGGCAGCGCAAACGCGCCCCGGGCATCGGCGCCCAGCAGCGTCGGCGCCATGAATAGCCACAGCGAGTCGACCAGCCCGGCATCCAGCATGGCGCCGGCCAGGGTGGCGCCGGTTTCAACCAGCAGCTCGTTGACCGCCTCGGCCTCGGCCAGGTGGGCCACCAGCGCGGCCAGATTCACCCGGCCGTCGGCGCCGGCGTCAAAAGTCACTATCTCGGCGCCGGCAGCTTCAAGGGCGGTGCGCTTTTCGGCGCCGTGGCCGGGAACCGTCGCGATCAGCGTGCGCCCGGGCTCGGCCAGGCAGGCCGCCGTCGGGGGAAGGCGCAGGCGAGAATCGACAATGATCCGCAGCGGCTGGCGGCGTGCCACCTCGTCGGCGCTCTCCAGGCCCAGCTGGGCGGCGCGCACCGTCAGCCGCGAATTATCCATGAGCACCGACGCCACCCCGCTCAGCACTGCGCTTGAGCGCGCGCGCAGGCGCTGCACCTCGGCGCGGGCCTCGGGGCCGGTGATCCACTGGGACTCCCCCGACGCCATGGCGGTGCGTCCGTCCAGGCTCATGGCCATTTTCAGCCGCACCAGGGGGCGGCCGGTTTCCATCCGCGCAATGAAGCCCGGGTTCAGCTGCCGGGCGTCGTCCACCAAAAGCCCCGTTTCCACGACCGCGCCGGCGCTTTGCAAAAGCGCCACGCCGCGTCCGCTGACCCGAGGGTTGGGATCCTCCATGGCGATAACGACTCGGGCGATGCCGGCATCCACCAGCGCTTTGGCGCAGGGGCCGGTGCGCCCGGTGTGGGAGCACGGCTCCAGGGTGACGTAGGCGGTGGCGCCCCGGGCGCGCTCGCCGGCCGCCGCCAGGGCGTTGACTTCGGCGTGGGCCTCGCCGGCCCGGCGATGAAATCCCTCGCCGACGACAGTCGACGCCGCGTTGTCTTCGCCGACGATGACGCAGCCCACTCGCGGGTTGGGGTCGGCGGTATAGCGCCCGCGCTCGGCCAGGCGCAGCGCCCGGGCCATATAGCGGTGGTCAGCGGCAGAAAAGTGCACCATGGGGCTAGCTCTCCCCACTCGAATTGCTGCGGTCGGCAGCGTGACGCTCCGAGGCGCCGGCCAGGCGGTCGATTTCGGCGCGAAACTCGTTTAAGTCCTGGAACTTGCGATACACCGAGGCAAAACGGATATAGGCCACCGGGTCAAGATCGTCCAGCGCCTGCATCACCAGCTCGCCGATGTCCCGGGCGTCGATCTCGCGATCCCCCCGGGAGCGCAGGGTCTGGCGGATGCGCTCCACCGCCACCTCGATGGCCTCAGCGCTGACCGGGCGCTTCTCCAGCGCGCGCAGCATCCCCGCGCGCAGCTTGTGCTCGTCAAAGCTCGCCCGGGAGCCGTCGGATTTCACCACCCGCGGCATCAGCAGCTCGGCGGTTTCGTAGGTGGTAAAGCGCTCCTGGCAGCGGGCACACTGGCGGCGGCGGCGCACCTGATCGCCGTCGGCCACCAGGCGCGAATCGGAAACGCGGGTGTCGTGATCACCACAAAAGGGGCAATGCATTAAAGGCTACCCTGATTCAGCAAGACATTTTACCGGTGGAACATGGGCCGGCCAGTGTAACGATTTGGCACATAATCTGCAGTATTTCTTGCACTTTACCCGTCGGCAAGCTAATTCGGCCCTAATCCGGCGCTGCCAGACTGGCGGCGATCGACGCCTTCTGTTAATAACCCAATACCGCCAAGGCAACCACCGTGAAAGGCCACCAACATGACACCACGATTCAAGCGTACTCCCAGCGACAGCACTCTGCGCACCGCGCTGGCAGCGCGCCTGCTGGGCGGGCTAAGTATGACCGCCATCGGGATGGCGGCAGTAAGCCCCACCGCCCTGGCCGACGAACCCTTGCCTGCGCCGGTGCAGGCGCTCTCCCAGCAGGGCATCGATATCCACGAGCGCTTTGACGCCCCGAGCGGGCTGACCGGCTACGGCGCCAGCTCCCCCCAGGGGGAAGAGATGGCCGCCTACCTCACGCCGGACGGCGACCACGTTATCGTGGGGACGCTGATGGACGCCGACGGCAACGATCTCACCGAGCCCAAGCTCGACGAGCATGTTCGCGCACCGCTGGAGGCCAAGACCTGGAGCCTGCTGGAAGACAGCCACTGGATTCAGGACGGCGATAAAGACGCTCCGCGCATCATCTATACCTTTACCGACCCCAACTGCCCCTACTGCCAGCAGCTGTGGGAAGCCGCCCGCCCCTGGGTCGACGCCGGCAAGGTCCAGATGCGCCATATCATGGTCGGCATTCTCGCCGCCGACAGCCCGGCCAAGGCCGCTACCATCCTCGCCTCGGACGACCCCTCCGCTACTCTGCGCCAGCAGAAGCAGGGCGAGGCCGTAACGCCCAGCGCCCAGCCCGAGAAGTTTGAAGAGCAAGTGTACGCCAACAACCAGCTGTTTGAAGGTCTGGGGCTTTACGCCACTCCGACCAGCGCCTACCAGCGCCAAACCGACGAAGGCAGCACCCGCATCGAGCGGGTACAGGGCATGCCCGCCGACGACGCCCTGGTCAAGATGATGGGCAGTGAAAAACCCCAGTAACCCGAAACGCAACCCCAGGGCGCCTGACGGCGCCCGTCGCGCGACATAGCCGCCCTCCTACAAGTTCAGTGCTTTCACACAGGCTCAACAGCTTCTCTTCCTCAACTTCAGCAGCCTCTCACAGGTTCGCCAAAGGCCCGCCGAAACGCGTATCCACAAAAAACCCCGCTACCAATGGCAGCGGGGTTGATCGTGCCGGCAAGCAAAGCGGCTTAGTCGTCGATACCGTCGGGGTGTTCGCCGAAGTTTTCGTGGTCCCCCAAACGCTTGCCGTCGACTTCCTTGCCGTAAAAGCCCTGGTGCTGGTGGAACAGCTCCTGGGTCTTGTCGAGCGAATCCACCGTGCGGCGGCGCGGGTCCTGGGGGCGTTCGTGGCTGTTGACGAAGGCCGCGACGTCCCAGGCCTGCTGCTCGCTCAGCGAGTACGACTTGCTCAGCGGCATATTGGCGTGGATGAAGTTGGCAGCGGTATTGACCCGGTGCATACCCGCACCCCAGTTGTAGGCGCCGTCACCCCACAGCGGCGGAAATACCTGGCGCTCGCCGACCTTCTGGCCTTCGCCGCTGTCGCCGTGGCACACCGCGCACTGGTTGGCGTAAACCTCGGCGCCGCGCTCGCGGTCGGGCTCTTTCTCCGGGTCGTCGAGCGTCGGGTAGCTGCGCCCGGGCATCGAGGTATTGTTGGGCGCTTCGGTGGCCATCCAGTGCAGGTAGGTCTGCAGGGCAACCAGCACGTCGCTGCCCTCCTCCGGCGCCTTGCCGTTCATCGAGTAGGTGATACAGCCCTGAATACGGTCTGACAGGGTATTGACCATGTCGTTTTTGCCGCGATAGGCGGGATAGACACCGTAAGCGGCCCACATGGGCGCAGAGTGCGCCAGGCGGCCGGCATCCAGATGGCAATTGGCGCAGTTCTGTTCGTTGAACACGTTTTCGCCGCGCAGCGACTGGGTGTTGATGAAGAGGTCGCGCCCCCGGCGCACCATCTCGTCATACTGATCGTCACCAAGCGACGACTCCGCCGGCGGGGTGAACGTCACTTCGCCCTCGGGCGGCTCGGGCAGCTGGATCTGATAGTCGCGCTCGACGTCGTCGTCCTGGGCCAGCGCGGCAAGCGAGAGCCCCAGCGCCGAGGCGCTCAGCACAGAAACGACGCCACCGGTGATGAGCCAACGGGATTTGGGCAGGTTCATTGGGCGCTCTCCTCTTGCTCGGTGCCGCGCGCTTCCAGGCGCTGGGGAAGCGTGGCGTAGTATTCCGCAATCATCTCGACCTGGTCGTCGTCCAGGCGGTTGGCAACGCCGGCCATCAGCTCGTTGGGATCGTTATGACGCTGGCCGTTGCGCCAGTGTTCGAGCTGCGTCTTGAGGTAGGCTTCGTGCTGCCCGGCAAGCGGCGGAAAGCTATCGCCTACGCCCTGGCCGTTGGGGCCGTGGCACTGGCTGCAGGCGGGAATAAAGCTGCCGTTTTCCCAGTCGCCGCGCTCGGCCAGCCACTCGGCGTCATCGTCCGAATCAGCGGCGTGATAGGCGGTGGGCAGCTCGGGCCAGGGCTCAAGCCCGGCATAGTAAGCCGCCACGTCGGCCATATCCTGATCATCAAGCGTACCGAGAATGGGCGCCATGCTGGCGTTGTGGCGCTTGTCGGCCTTCATGTCATGAAGCTGTTTGACCATATACGCTTCCGGCAGCCCGGCAAGTCGCGGCCAGGACTCGGCATCAGGGTTGTTCTTGCCCATGCCGTCGGCCTGATGGCAGGCCACGCAGACGCGCGACACCTCCTCACCCTGCTCCGGATCGCCTTCCAGCGCCGTGGCGGCGCCGGCGTAGACGCCGGCCCCCAATAGCAGGCCAAGCCCGCTAAGCATCTTCTTGTTCATCACGGTCTCCCTTGCATTATTGTTTGCCCGGCAGTGCTTTGCCGGGATTCTACGGTGCCGTTTAGCCGCGGTCAGGGGGCACGGCCGGCACAATCAGTTCGACGCTGAGGCCTCCGCCGGCGGGGCTATGGAACGCCAGCCGGCCGCCGAAACGTTCGGCAATAGCAGCCACAATGGCAAGCCCCAGCCCGCTGCCCCCGGCGCGGCTGTCGTGCCAGAAGCGCCGGGTCAGCCGGGCCAGCCCGTGGGGGGAAAGCCCCGCGCCTTCATCGCGTACGCAGAACGCCAGCTCGGCAGCCTCCCCGGGGCCGGGCGCCCCGGGGACGGCGTCTGCGGCTTTATTGTCCACCCAGCGGGCGTCCAGCCACACCGGCGTTTCCGGCGGGCCGTGGCGCAGGGCGTTGTCGAGCACGTTGCGCAGCGCCGTCACCGCGAGTTCGTACGGCATCAGCAGCTGCGCCCGGGGCCACTCGTCGGGCAGTTTGACGCGCTCGGGCTGGCCGGTATCTTCCACCGCGCTTTCGGCGACGGCAACGACGGCGCAGGACTCTTTCTGCCAGGGCTTGCGCCCCTCGACCCGGGCCAGCAGCAGCAGCTGATCCAGCGTGCGATTGAGCCGCACGATACCCTGCTCGGCGTAGTCCAGCGCCTCAGCGGCGGCCTGCCCCTTTACCTTCTTGGCCACCTGGACGTGGGTCTTGATCGCCGTCAGCGGGGTGCGCAGCTCGTGGGCGGCGTCGTTGGTGAAGCGCTGCTCCCGGGTAAACGCCTCTTCCACTCGGGCGAGCAGCGCGTTGAGCGTTGCCACCAGCGGGCGAAGCTCCGCCGGCAGCCCTTTCAGCGTCACCGGCGCAAGCGTCTCCGGGTCGCGCCGGGCAAGTGATTCGCGCAGCCGCGCAAGCGGTGCTAGCCCGCGCCATACCGAGACCCACAGGGCCAGCAAGCTGCCCACCAGCGCGACAATGAACGGCACCACCGCGACCCGCAGCACGCCGCTCATCAGCGTGTTGCGCTCGTCCATGCGGTCGGCGGTGGTGATCGTCAGCCCGCCGCGCCGGTAGGTGAACACTCGCCAGGTCACGTCGCCTTGGCGGCGGTAGGCGTGGCCCGGCTCCTGGGAATCGAGCACGCCCTGCATGTCGCTGTGGGTCCGCGCCATGATTTCGCCCTTGGGCGAGTGCACCTGGCAGGCCAGCCCCTCGATGGCAGGGATCGACAGCGAACGGCGGTCGGCCTGTTGCCACACCTCCGGCGGCAGCTGCAGCATCAACCCCGCCACCATGCGCGCCGACTGCGCCAGGCGCTGGTCCAGCGTCTCCACCAGCTTGTCTTCCAGATCCTTGGCCAGCCAGGCAGCGGCGCTTGCCCAGAACAGGGCAAGCGCAAGCCCCAGCGTCAGCAGCAGGCGCGCGCGCAGACTCATGGCGATGGGCCTCTGGGCCGGTCCTCCCTGGCGGCATCCGGTAGCGCTACGGCATCGGCACGGCCCAGGCGGTATCCCAGGCCGCGCACGGTTTCAATCACGCCGCTGCCCAGTTTGCGGCGCAGGTGGTGAATATGAACGTTGAGGGCGTTGCTTTCGACGTCGTCGTTCAGGCCATAAAGGCTGTCCTTGAGCTGCCCGGCCGACAGCACGCTGCGCGGCGCGTATATAAAGGCCTCCAGCAGCACCAGCTCCCGGCGGGAAAGCGCCACCGGCTTGCCGCCCACGCACACCCGACGGGCCGTGGGATCAAGGCTCAGCTCGCCGTGGTGCAGAACGCCGCTGGCACGCCCGGCCGCCCGGCGCAGCAGCGCGTACAGCCGGGCCACCAGCTCGTCCAGATCGAACGGCTTGACCAGGTAGTCATCGGCGCCGCCGGAGAGGCCGTCCACCCGGTCGCGCACGGCATCCCGGGCGGTGAGAATCAGCACCGGCGTCGGTACCCCGGCAGCACGCCACTCCTCCACCAGGGACAGGCCGTCGCCGTCGGGCAGGCCGCGGTCAAGAATGACCGCATCGCTTTGCATGGAAGCCATCACCCGGCGCGCCTCGGCGATGGTGGCTACCCCATCCACCACAAAGTCAAAGGTTTCCAGTCCGGCGCGGATGCCCGACGCTACCAGGGCGTCGTCCTCGACCAGCAGTACGTGCATAGGTGGCCCCCTCAGTTGGCCCGAGCATGGCAAACAAGAATTAAGTGGAGGTTAAGCGCGGCCAGGCTCCGGCATGGGTACAAGCCAGGGACGCCGGCAAAAGCTCAACCTCTGGGCGCCGGCCAGCGAAAGTCCTGCGCCAGCAGCGTCTCCCCTTCCAACCCCGGGGCGCTTTCCGGCACGCACTGGCCCAATGCCATGCGCAGGCGCTCAAGCGCCTCTGCCCCATGAGCGTTACCCACCACTCGCGCCCACCACTGGCGGTGTATCGCCCGTACCTGCACCGGCACCGTGTCAAGCCCCAGATACTGAGCCATGGCCAGCCGATGCAGGCCGCGATTAATTTTTAACAGCCTCCCGTCGCGGCTCACCGCTACGCCGAGGGCATCCTTGCCCCGGGCAGCGTTAAAGCCGTGCTCGGCCATATCGTCGAGAAAGCCCAAATACGCCTGCAGATAGGTCAGAATACGCGCCCGAGAGTTGAGCAGCACGCCCTGCTGATGCGACTGCCAGGGGCGCCCTTCGGCCAGCCTTGAGGCCAGCTCGCGAAAGCGCCGGGTTTGAGTGAGCGCATCGCGTTGGGTATCAAGCTCGCTGATCAACTTATAGCGCGAGCTTTGGCGCAGATCACCGCGGTGTTGATCCCATTCGCCGTTCCAGATGAAGGTTACCGACGACGGCCGCTTGCGGCGGGGAATGGGGCCCCAGCGCACGCTCTGGATCAGCTCCCGGGGGCGCACGTTAAGCGTCAGCGCCTCGCCCATTGCCTCGCCCAGTGCACGACGCGGCAGGCCCAGCTGCTCAACCGCCGCATGGCCGGGCACATGACCAAGCCAAGCCCCCATCAGCAAGCGTTCAAGAGGCATCCCCAGCGCTGCCTGCACGCCCTCACGGACAAAAAGTTCCAGCCAGGCCCGGCGCACCGGCCAGCGCAAACTGGGATCGTAAAGCGGTGCAAACGCCGCATCGCCTGCCGGGGCCCGGGGGGCTCTGCCGGGTCGCGCCGACGGCTTTAACTTGATCACCTGCCACCTCTTGTACTCTGGGTCTAATCGATACTTACAGCCCCAATATTAACATGCTAATAAAGGATTCACTCGAAAGTCTCGCGGCCCATCGGCGGCACACAAACAGCCGCCAGGGCGGAGATGCCGGAGCGCGGCTAGAACCCTTCTCCTGCCTGCAAGCGACGCCTGAGATACTGCCCGTAACCGGTCTTTTTTAGCGCCTTCGCCGCGGCGGCCAGGTCATCATCGCTCAGCCACTCCTGTGACCAGGCAATCTCCTCCAGACAGGCCACCTTCAGCCCCTGGCGGTGCTCGATGGTCTGCACGTACTGGCTGGCCTCCAGCAGGCTATCGTGGGTGCCGGTGTCGAGCCAGGCGAAGCCGCGACCCAGGCGCTCCACGTTAAGATCGCCGCGCTCAAGATAGGCGTTGTTGATGCTGGTGATCTCGAGCTCGCCACGCTCGGAGGGCTCAACGCTTCGGGCAATCTCCACTACGTCGTTGTCGTAGAAGTAAAGCCCCGTGACCGCATAAGGCGACTTTGCCACCTCGGGCTTCTCTTCGATGGAGATAGCCCGGCCGTCGGCGTCGAACTCCACCACTCCGAAGCGCTCCGGATCGTTGACCAGATAGCCAAACACCGTCGCCCCGCTGGGCTGCTCCGCGGCGCGTTTTAACTGCTCGGAAAAGTGCTGTCCGTGGAAGATGTTATCCCCAAGCACCAGGCACACCGGGGAATCGCCGATAAAGTCTTCGCCAATCAGGAACGCCTGGGCCAGGCCGTCCGGGCTTGGCTGCACGGCATACTCAAAGCGCACGCCAAAGGCTTCTCCGTTGCCCAGCAGGTTTTCATACTGGGGCAAATCCTCCGGCGTGGAGATGATCAGGATCTCGCGGATACCGGCAAGCATCAGCACCGAGATCGGGTAGTAGATCATCGGCTTGTCGTAGATGGGCAGCAGCTGCTTGGAAACCCCTCGGGTAATCGGGTGCAGCCGCGTGCCGCTGCCGCCCGCCAAAATAATGCCTTTACGCTGCATGTTGATTCCTTGTTTCTTCTACGGTCAGCGCCAGCTGTGCCTGCCAGTCCGGCAGGGTAACGCCCAGCGCTTGCTCCAGTTTGGTGATGTCCAGCCGCGAGTTAAGCGGCCGTTGGGCCGGCGTGGGGTAATCCGCCGTGGCAATAGACGCAACCGCCCCGGGCGTAACGGTAAGCGGCATGCCAAGCCCGGCGGCCTCATCAAAGGTCGCTACGGCGACGTCGTGCCAGCTGGCCTCGCCCCGGGGCGCAAGGTGATAAACGCCGCGGTCTATGGCGGCCTTGCCGGTACGCGGCCAGGGGCCCAGCGCCAGCGCGGTGATTTGCGCAATCAGCCGAGCGGGCGTCGGCACGCCGACCTGGTCGGCCACCACGCTCAGCGCCTCGCGCTCGGCACCCAGGCGCAGCATGGTATTGACGAAGTTACGCCCGGTGGCGCTGTATACCCAGCTGGTCCGGAAAATCAGGTGGTCGCAGCCGCTGTCGGCTACCGCCGCATCGCCGTCGCGCTTGGTCTCGCCGTAGGTATTCACCGGCGCGGTGGGCGCATCTTCCTGCCAGGGCGAGCACCCCAGGCCGGAATAGACGTAGTCGGTGGAGTAATGCACCAGCCATTTGCCGTGCCGGGCGCAGTACGTTGCCAGCTGGCCGGGCAGCTCGGCGTTCAGCCGCCTTGCAAGCCCGGGCTCGTCCTCGGCCTTGTCCACCGCCGTGTAGGCGGCGGCGTTGACCACCAGGTCCGGCGCGTGGCGCCGAAGCCAGATATCTACCGCTGCCGCGTCGGTCAGGTCCAGCTCGGCGCGAGCGGGCGCCAGCACTTCGCCAAACGTCGCCAGCTGGCGGCGCAGCTCAAAACCGGCCTGGCCGCTGCCGCCGGTCACTAATATTTTTTGCATACGACATGATCCTTCCGTTACCACAGATTCGTTACAGCGAACCTGATTGATCGTACCTCCAGAGCTTTACAGCACGCCCAGGCGCTGGCCCTGGTAACTGCCGTCCTGCACGCGCCGCCACCACTCGCGGTTATCCAGATACCACTGCACGGTCTTGCGCAGGCCGGTCTCAAAGGTTTCTGCCGGGCGCCAGCCAAGCTCGCGCTCGATCTTACCGGCATCGATGGCGTAGCGCAGGTCGTGGCCCGGGCGATCGGCCACAAAAGTGATCAGCTCGTGGTACGGCGATTGACTCAATGAGCTCCCCGGGGCCAGCTCGTCGAGCAGGTCGCACAGCGTATGCACCACTTCCAGGTTGGTTTTTTCGTTGTGGCCGCCGATGTTGTAGGTCTCGCCGTTTTCACCCTCGAGCGCCACCCGGACCAGCGCCCGGGCGTGGTCTTCCACGTACAGCCAATCGCGCACCTGCTGGCCGTTGCCGTACACCGGCAGCGGCTTGCTCGCCAGGGCGTTGAGGATCATCAGCGGAATAAGCTTTTCGGGGAAGTGGTAAGGCCCGTAGTTGTTGGAGCAGTTGCTCAGCACCACCGGCAGGCCGAAGGTCCGCTGCCAGGCGCGCACCAGATGATCCGAGCTTGCCTTGCTCGCGGAATACGGCGAGCTGGGTGCGTAAGAAGTTTCTTCGGTAAACAGCTCGTCGGGGTCTTCCAGATCGCCGTAGACCTCATCGGTGGAGACGTGATGAAAGCGAAACCCGGCGGCCTTTTCCGGCGCGCTCTGCTGCAAGCCCTGCCAATAGAGCCGGGCGGCCTCGAGTAAGGTATAGGTGCCCATGATATTGGTGTGCATGAACGCCGCCGGCCCGTCGATGGAGCGGTCCACGTGGGACTCCGCCGCCAGGTGCATGATGACATCGGGGCGATGCTCGGCGAGCACCCGGGCCATGGCCTCCGCGTCGGTAATATCGGCGCGCTCAAACGCGTAGCGCTCGCTATCGGCCACGCCGGCCAACGACTCCAGGTTGCCCGCGTAGGTCAGCGCGTCGACGTTGACGACGCCATATCCCGTGTCATTGATTAAATGGCGCACCACGGCCGAGCCGATAAACCCCGCCCCGCCGGTGACAATGATTTTCAACGCTCTGCTCCTTGAAACCGTCAATACCTCGTCACGCAGTGCACGTGCAGGTTGATAATGAAAAATCGCGTAGCATAGCATTATTGCCTCGGATCTTGCCGGCCGTCATTCTCCGGCAGTGTGACCCTCCATCCAAAATCCGACTGCCCAACATCCTTTTGATTGGCAATTGCAAACACTGTTCACTACAATACAGCAGTACCCTTGCAGGGACCTTGCTCCCTCTCTTTTTTCCGGTGCACGAATTTACCCAGCACTATTGCCAATGCACCATTCAAAGATCGCCCTTTCAGGAGGTTGTTCCATGCGCAAGACCAAGTTGATGTTCGCCGTTGCAGCGACTACCGTTCTCGCCAGCCAGGCGGCCATGGCCTACCAGGCGGGCGATACTTATGTCCGCGGCAGCTTCGAGAAAGCTGATATTACCACCGACAACATCTCCGACGAGAACGCCTTCTACCTCTCCGGCGGCTACCTCTTCCACGACAAGATGGGCGTTGAGCTGGGTATCGGGGAAAAGGTCAAGCACGACTTCTTCGGCCTGGCCAGCAACGACCTGGGCACCATGAAGCGCATGCCGGTCAACCTGCTGCTCAACTACTACCCGCTGGGCGGCATCGAAGAAGCGCGCGTACAGCCCTTCGTCGGCGTGGGCATGAACTATACTCGCTACTCTAACATTCACGCCGTCGACCCGTACGACATCGATATCGATGACGAATACGGCGTCGTCGGCCAGGTCGGCGTTGACCTGAATCTCATCGATAACCTGAGCGCCACCGGCTACGCCCGCTGGTCCGACGTTGACGCCGACGTCGACTGGAAAACGCCCGGTGGCAGCGGCAGCGGCACCGTCCGTCTGGACCCCGTCACAGTCGGCGCCGGTCTGACCTACCGCTTCTGATAAGCAGTCGTTCGCTGCCGGCTCTCGCCGGAAGCACGAGCTATATCACACGAGCTATACCAACAGTGCCGCGCCCCCATTCCGGGGGCCGGCATTTTTTGTCTCTGCTTTTTCGGGCGCCTTGATGGCCTTACCGACCGCGTGCTATTTCTCTTCGGGTATCGGCAAGATTCGTGCCCTTGCGACGTTTCTTCCCGAATTCGCGCTGCGCCGCCACCGTCCGGGCCAGGCGGCCGACTACGTGCTCGGCTGGGGACTCAAGCCTACCGCTCGCCGGGCGCGCGACTACGCGCAGAAGCACGGCCTTCCCTACGTCGCGCTTGAAGACGGTTTTCTGCGCTCGTTGGCACCGGCGGCAAACGGTTATCAGCCGCATAGCCTGGTCGTCGACCGGCAAGGCATTTACTACGACGCTTCGCGCCCTTCGGACCTGGAGACCTGCCTTAACGAGGCCGCATTTTCGGCCGCCGAGCTTGCCGAGGCCGAGCGGTGCATGACCCTGCTGCGCCGCTACCGGCTGTCCAAATACAATCATGTCCCCGAGGCCACCCTTGACCACCTACCCGCCTCGCGCGTGCTGCTGGTCGACCAAACCGCGGGCGATGCCTCCATTACCTACGGCCAGGCCGACGCCGACACCTTCCACACCATGCTGGACGCGGCCATGGCGCGCCATCCCGACGCCACGCTTTTGATCAAGACGCACCCCGACGTCATTGCCGGCACCCGGCAGGGCCACCTGCAGTCGGCTACGGCGCATCCGCGCTGCCGGGTGATCGGCGAAGACGTCAACCCCTGGGCGCTGTTTGACCAGGTCGATGACGTCTATACGGTGACCAGCCAGCTGGGGTTTGAAGCCCTTATGGCCGGCAAGCGAGTGCACTGTTTCGGCCTGCCGTTTTATGCCGGCTGGGGGCTTACCCATGATGCCCAGACTTGTGCCCGCCGACGCCGGCAGCGCACGCTAGCCGAAATGTTCGCCGCGGCGTACCTGCGCTACTGCCGCTACGCCAACCCCTACACAGGGCAGGCGTCAACGCTGCGCGAGACCATTGCGCTGATTGCCGACCAGCGCCGCCAGCGCGAACGCGGCCGAGGGCACTGGCTGGCCTGGGGCTTTTCCGGCTGGAAACGCGGCTTTGTCGATGCCTTTCTCGGCGACGCCGGCACGCTGACCCACTATCCCCGGACGCATTATCTCCGGCAGCAGGCGCTGCCGGCCTCCCGGGCGCCGCTTCTGGCCTGGTCGTCGGGCATTGATGCCTCCCTCATCGACCATGCCCGCCGCCTGCAGGCGCCGCTTTGGCGCATGGAGGACGGCTTTATCCGCTCGGCCGGGCTCGGCCTGGACCTGGCGCGCCCGCTCTCGCTGGTGCTCGACCGCCAGGGCATCTATTACGACCCGCGCCGGCCAAGCGACCTGGAAACCCTGCTCAATAACGCTACCTTCGACGATGAATTACGGCAGCGCGCCCGGGCGCTGCGAAAGCGTTTGGTGGCGCTGAAGCTGTCCAAATACAACCTGACCGCCGGCCGGGACGAGCCGCCCACGTTCCCCGACAACCGGGAGCTGGTCCTGGTACCCGGCCAGGTCGAAAGCGATGCCTCCGTTGCCGCCGGCTCGCCGGAAATCAACACCAACAGCGCGCTGCTCAGGGCCGTTCGCCTGGCGCGACCCGACGCCTGTATTTTATATAAAGCTCACCCTGATGTAGTATCCGGCATTCGCCTGGGCGAGCTGGACCGCCACGCCGGCCGGCTTTACGACCTTGACGTCAGCGACGCGGAGATCGCCGGCCTGCTCGAGCGCGTGGATAGCGTCCATACCATGAGCTCGCTTACCGGCTTTGAAGCGCTGCTGCGGGGCCGCTGCGTGCATACCTACGGCCTGCCGTTTTACGCCGGCTGGGGGCTCACCCAGGATCATATGCGCTGCCCCCGGCGCACCCGCCGTCTGGACCTGGACGCCCTGGTCGCCGGCAGTCTGATCCTTTACCCCGGTTATGTGGACCCGGCCACCGGGCAGCTGTGCAACGCCGAAACCACCGTGGCTCTGCTCGAAATCGCCCGGCAAAAGCCGACCCGTCTGAGCTGGCAGCAGCAGGGCTACCGCCTGTATCGCCGCTTATTAACCCGAAGGTACTGAATTTGGCCTCCGCTACGCGCACATTTCTTTTTTTACAGGGCGTTTGTTCGCCCTTTAATGCGCGTTTGGCCTCACGCCTGGAGCACGACGGCCACCGGGTGATCAAGCTGCACTTCAACGCCGGCGATATCGTTTACTGGGGGCGCCAAGGGCATCACCGGCACCTCTTTCGCGGCCGCTGCGAGGCGCTGGGCGACTATGTCCAAGCGCTATGGCAGCGCTACGGCGTTACCGACCAGATTGTCTTTGGCGACCGCCGCCCGGTTCACCGCACGGCAGTGGAAAACGCGCCGAGCGCCGGCGTACGCACCCATGTGTTCGAGGAAGGCTACTTTCGTCCGTTCTGGGTTACGCTCGAGCGCGAAGGCGTCAACGGCCACTCGCTGCTCCCCCGGGACCCGGCGTGGTTCCGCGAGGTCGCGGCGACGCTTCCCAGGCCGGCAGCGCCGAGGCGCTTTACCTCACGCTTTAAAGTTCGCGCGCTGCACGACGTCTGCTATCACCTGGCAGGCCTGGCTAATCCGCTGGTGGCCCCCCACTACCGCAACCATTCGTCGCTTAACGCCCCCCAGGAATATATCGGCTATATACGCCGCTTTACCTGGCTTCGCTACCGCCGAATCAAGGATCATAATCGCATTCGCGCGCTGCTCTTGAGCCGCCGACCGTTTTTTATCCTGCCGCTGCAGCTCAACACCGACGCCCAGATCCGCGACCATTCGGCCTACGCCAACATGCAGGAGGTCATCGCCGCCACGCTTGCCTCCTTTGCCCGCCATGCCCCCGAGCAGGCCATGCTGTGCATCAAGAACCATCCGCTGGATCAGGGGCTATGCGGCTATGAGCGGCTGGTCAACCGGCTCGCCCGGGAGTACGCCCTCGAGCGGCGGGTGGTGTTTCTCGAGTCGGGCGACCTGAATCGCATTACGCGTCACGCGGCCGGCACCGTCACCGTCAACAGCACCACGGGGCTTGTCTCGCTGGGTCAGGGCTGCCCGACCATCGCCCTGGGCGACCCGATTTATCAGCTCCCCGGCCTTACGTTTCAGGGCTCGCTGGACGCCTTCTGGGGCGCGCCGACGCCGCCATCGGCCGCGCTGTTTGCCTGCTTCCGGCGCACCGTCATGCACGCCACCCAAATCAACGGCGGCTTTTATAACCAGCCGGGCATTGACCTGGCCGTCGAGGGAGCCGCCAGCCGTTTGACGTCCCGGATCTCCCCGCTTGAGCAGCTCGGCCTCACCATGCCCAAAGACGTTATCTGACATGCCCGATACCACCGTATTGATTACCGGCGCCACCGGCGCCATCGGCGGCGCCCTGGCCAGACGCTACGCCGCGCCTGACACGCACCTGATCCTGCACGGCCGCCGGCAGGACGCGCTTGAAGCGCTCGCCCGCCACTGCCGTTGCCAGGGTGCCCGGGTCAGCACGTCTTGCGCCGAGCTCACCGACCCCGCGGCGCTGTCCCTGTGGCTGGACGAGGTATCCGCCGCTGCCGTCCCGGATATTGCCATTGCCTGCGCCGGCAAAAACGCCCATCCCTCGGCGCCCGGTGAGCTTGAGCCCGCCGCCGACGCCCAAGCCGTGCTGGCGCTCAACCTGGCCGTGCCCGTGGCCATGGCCCAGCACTTCGTGCCCCCCATGCGCGCCCGGGGCAGCGGCCAGCTCGTGTTCATCAGCTCGCTGGCGGCCTGGTACGGCCTGCCCACCACCCCGACCTACAGCGCCAGCAAGGCCGGCATCAAGGCCTACGCCGAAGGGCTGCGCGGCTGGCTAAAACCCTTTGGTATCGGCGTCAGCGTGGTCATGCCGGGCTATGTGACCTCGTCCATGTGTCAGGCCATGCCCGGCCCCAAGCCCGACGAGTGGCCGCCGACGCGCGCCGCCCGAGTCATTCAGCGCGGCATCCGGGCCAACCGGGCACGTATCGCCTTTCCCTTCTGGCTGAACTGGGGAGCGCGCTGGCTGGGGCTGCTGCCCGCCGGTCTGTCTCAGCGGCTGCTCAAGCGCCTGGGCTACCACCGCCTGCCGGGCGCCGGCGATGAGTAGCCTGCCGCTGGGGCCGCTGCTCATGGGGCTCGCAGGCTCCCTGGTGGTGGAAGCGCTGCTTATACCCCGCCCCCGGCCTTTCTGGCGGCGCGGCGCGGCGGCCGGCGCCGTCCACCTGGGCAGCTGGTGTTTGCTCTGGAGCATTGCCTTCTTGCTGCTCCAGCGCCCCTGGTTCGCCACGGTGACCCTCCTTTCGCTGCAGCTCGTGGTGGTACAGTCCAGCAATACCAAGTCGCGCACGCTGAACGAACCCTTCATCTGCCACGACTTCGAGTATTTCGTTGATGCCATCCGCCACCCGCGCCTGTACGTGCCGTTTTTCGGTATTGCTCTGGCCGTCGGCGCCAGCCTGGCCGGACTGATCGCCATCGCCGCGTTTTTCCTGCTGGAAGTTAGCTGGCTATACGCGGCCGGATTAACGACCTTTCTGGCGACAGGGCTTGCGCTCTGCGCCCTCGGTGCCGCCTTCATCGCCGCCGGCGTTGCCGGCCTGCCCAAGCTGACGCTTTACCCCCGGCGCGACCTTGACACCCTAGGGCTCTTTGCCTCGCTGTGGGCGTACGGCATAGCACTGCTGCGCCAGGCGCCGCCGCCGGCGAGCGCCTCGCCTTTTGCCGCGGCCGGCGCGTCGCCTTTATCTGAGCTTGCTGCCACCGATCGCCCCAACGTGGTACTGGTACAAAACGAATCGTTTTCCGACCCGCGAACCTGGTGCCCGGACGTCGCCCGGGGCGTGCTGCCCCAGTGGGACGACACCTGCCGCCAAGCCCGGCAGCACGGCACGCTTGACGTTCCCGCCTGGGGGGCCAACACCGTGCGCACCGAGTGCGCCGTGCTGACCGGCATAGCGCCGGCCGACTGGGGCATTCACCAGTTCAACCCCTATCGCTACCTGGCACGCCGGCCCTTCCCCGGCCTTGCCGCCGCGTTCAAAGCGGCCGGGTATCGCACCGTTTGCGTGCACCCCTACCCGGCGCGCTTTTACTTTCGCCACCGGGTCATGCCCCACCTGGGCTTTGATACCTTTATCGACGACCGGGCGTTTTGCGCGGCAGATAAAAACGGCCAGTACATCGGCGACGCCGCCGTCGCCCGAAAAGTGGCGCAGCTGCTTGCCGAGCACACCGAGGCGCCGCTGTTTGTGTTTGTTATTACCATGGAAAACCACGGCCCGCTGGAGCTTGAGCCGCCCCGTCGTGACCTGCTGGCGGCCACGCTGCCCGGAGCCGGCTGGCCACTGCCCGAGCATCAGCGTAGCCTTGCGGTTTATTTGCGCCACCTGCGCGAAGCCGACGCCATGCTCGGCGCGCTCAACCGAGCGCTTATCCAGGCGCCCCGGCCCGGCCTGCTCGGCTTTTACGGCGACCACGTGCCCATTCTGCCGAAGGCCTACGCCTACTACTCGCCGCCCACCGGCGAGACGCCGTATATGGTATGGTCAACCCGGCAAACCGCCGAGGCAAAGGCCGCCCCTTCGCGGCTGGCGGCACAGGCGCTTGGCAGCGCGCTGCTCCGCCACGCCGGGGCCCCGTCACCCGCTTATAAAAACGTCGATATCGAGAACGATTTATGAACAAACGCGTTGCCATTATTGGCGCCGCTTATCGCTTCCCCGGCACCGCTTCAGAGACGTTCTGGCAAGGCCTGCAAGACGGCAAGGATCTCGTCACCAAGGTCGCGCCCGACCGCTGGAGCCAGGAGGCCTTCTGGCATCCTGATCGCCGCCATCCCGGCACCAGCGTCAGCTTTGCCGCCGGCAGCCTGGGCGACGTCAGCGGCTTTGACGCGGATTTTTTCGGCATTTCCCCCCGGGAAGCGGCCCACATGGACCCCCAGCAGCGCATCATGCTCGAGCTTGCCTGGGAAGGGTTTGAAGACGCGGGCATCCCGCCCTCAGCCCTGCGCGGCAGCCAGTGCGGCGTCTACCTGGGGGTGGCCAGCCTGGACTACGCCTACCGCATGACCGACGATCTCTCCGCGCTGGAGGCCTCGTCGGCCACGGGCAACACGGCGAGCATTGTCGCTAACCGCCTCTCCTACGTGCTTGACCTCCACGGGCCGAGCTTCACCCTGGATACCGCCTGCTCCTCGTCGCTGGTGGCGTTCCACCAGGCCTGCCAGGCCATCGGCAACGGCGACATCTCCATGGCGGTGACCGGCGGCATCAGCCTGCACCTGCATCCGTTCGGCTTTCTGGTCTTCTCCAAGGCCAGCATGCTGTCCGCCTCCGGGCGCTGCCGGGTCTTCGATGAAAGCGGCGATGGCTACGTGCGCTCTGAAGGCGGCGGGCTTTTCGTGCTGAAGGACTACGACCAGGCCGTTGCCGACAACGACCGCATCCTCGCCGTGGTCGCCGGCACGGCGGTCAATACCGACGGCCATAAAAACGGCCTGACGGTGCCCAACCCTACCGCGCAGAGCGAACTGATGCGCCAGGCGTATCGGCAGGCAGGCATTGCCCCGGACGATATCGACTACCTCGAAGCCCACGGTACGGGCACCGCCGTGGGCGACCCGATCGAGGCGCGCGCCATTGGCGAGGCGCTGGCCCAGCAGCGCCGGCGGCCGCTCCCCATCGGCTCGGTCAAAAGCAACCTCGGCCACCTGGAAACCGCCTCGGGCGTTGCCGGCATGGCCAAGGCGCTCTACAGCTTGAGGCACCGTCGGGTGCCCGCCACCATCGGCATTCAAAAGCTCAACCCGGCGATCCACGTCCACGACTGGAATCTGGATATCGTCACCGCCTCGCGGCCGCTGAAGCCCCGGGGCGAGCTGGTGATCGGCGTCAACTCCTTCGGCTTTGGCGGCGCCAACGCCCACGTGATCCTGCGCAGCGCCCCCGATACGCCGGCAGCGGCTGCGAAAGCGCCCTCTGCCGAGGTGCCGGAGGCGCTGCCGGTACGCGTGACCGCCCGCAGCCAGGCGGCGCTCGGCGCCAATGCCGAGCGCCTGGCCGAGACGCTGCGCCGCTCGCCGGACGCCTTTTACGACATGGCCTATTCGCTGAGCCACCACCGCGAGCACCTGCCCCACGGGGCGCTGTGCTTTGCCCGCAGCGCCGACCAGGCGGCGGACGCCCTGGAGCGGTTCGCCGCCGGCGATACCGCTAACGCCGCCGTGGTTCGCGGCGAACGCCTGGCTGCCCCCGCCGGCCCGGTACTGGTGTATTCGGGCAACGGCTGCCAGTGGGCCGCCATGGGCCGCGACCTGCTGGATCACGACGCCGTGTTCGGCGAGCACTTTGACTGCGTTGACGCGCTGTTCCAGCCGTACGCGGGCTTTTCCCTGCGCGCCGAGCTTGAAGGCCGTAACGACGGCCAGGGCGAAGGCAGCCAGCGCCTGGACCATACCGATATCGCCCAGCCTACCCTTTTTGCGCTCCAGGTCGCGCTGACCGAGTGGCTTGCGCACCAGGGCGTCGAGCCCGCTGCCGTCACGGGCCACAGCGTCGGCGAAGTGGCCGCCGCCTGGGCCGCCGGAGCGCTGAGCCTCGCCGATGCGGTCCGGGTCATTTACCTGCGCAGCCACTACCAGGAGACCACCCGGGGCACGGGGGCCATGGCCGCGGTGGCCCTGGGCGCCGAGGCCATACGCGAGTGGCTTGACGACCCCGAATTCAGCGCCGTGGCCCTGGCCGGCATCAACAGCCCCAAGGGGGTCACGCTCGCCGGCCCGGCCGACGCGCTCAAGGTGCTCGAGCAGCGCCTCCACGACGGCGGCATCGTGGCCCGACGGCTGCCGCTGGACTACGCCTTTCACAGCGCGGCTATGGACCCCACCCGCGAAGGCCTGCTCCGGGCGCTGGACGGCCTTGCCCCCGGCGCAACGCGGCTGCCGTTCATCTCCACCGTGACCGGCGAGGCGCTGGCCGGCACCGCGCTGGATGCCCGCTACTGGTGGCACAACATCCGCCGGCCGGTGCTGTTTCATTCGGCCGCGGCAAGCCTGGTGCAGCAGGGCTACAACGTTTTTGTCGAGGTGGGCGCGCACCCGATCCTGCGCCGCTACCTCAGCGAAGCGCTGCACGAGCAGCAGCAGAGCGGCCAGGTCATCGCCACCCTGGTACGCCAAGCAGACGGCCCCCTGGCGCTGCGGGAGAGCCTGGGCAAGCTGCTGCTAAGCGGCAGCGTGCCGGATACCCGGCGCTTTTTCCCCGTCCCGGGGAAAAGCGTCGCGCTGCCGCACTACGCCTGGCAGCGAACGTCCCACTGGGTTGCCGATACCGCGGACAGCCTGGGGCAGCTCAAGCGCTACTATCAACATCCGCTGCTGGGCTACCCGCTTGCTCAGCAGGACAACGCCTGGGAAAGCCAGCTCGATACCCAGCGCCTCCCCTGGCTTGCGGGCCACGTCGTAGGCGAAGGCGCGGTCTTTCCCGGCGCCGGCTTTGTCGAGCTGGCGCTGGCCGCCGTGCGACAGGAGTCCGCGGCGGCGCTGATCGACGTGGAAGCGCTCGACATCCTCGCGCCGCTGCTGCTGGACGGCGCCCACGGCCGCAGGGTGCGGCTGCACCTGGACCCGGCCGACGGCCGTATGCGCATCGCCTCCCGGGAGCCCGCCGAAGGCCGGGAATGGCAGCGCCACGCCGTTGCCCGGCGCCTGGAAGAAAGCCGCGGCGCGCTGCTCAAGCGCCGCCCGCCCGCGCTTCCCGGGCGCGCTCCGGACTTCACCCGCGCCGACCACCTGGCGCTCGCCGAGCGTATTGGGCTTCACTATAGCGGCGCTTTCCAGGCGCTCAGCCACGGCTGGGTCGAAGGCGACAGCGTCATCGGCGAGCTGGCCCTGGACGACGCCATGCGCGCCCAGCAGGAAACTCTTCACCTGCATCCGGGGCTTCTGGACAGCGCCTTCCAGCTGTTTATTCCGCTGCTGGCGGAGCAGAACGACGCCGCCGGGGAGCCGCTGGCCTTTGTCCCGGTGCGCCTCGAGCGCATTCAAACAAACCTGGACGCCGGCCCCCCGGTGCTGGCCCAGGCCATCATGCGCCGCCGGTCGCCCCACTCCTTCAGCGCCGACTTTTGGCTGTTCGACGCCCGGGGCAACTGCGTCGCCGCAGTCAGCGAAGCGCGCTTCAAGGCCGTACGCCTGGCGCGGCCCAATCGGACCCCGATCCGCTACCTGGATGTCGTGCTCGCCCCGGCGCCGCTGACCGCCGCGCCGCTCGATCTGGATGACGCCGCCCTGGCCAAACTGCTGACCCTGAGCACCGCCTACGCCGAGCGCACCGAAAGCCGCTATTCCCGGGAAGTCGCGCCGCTGCTGGACAGCCTGAGCGACGCCTTTTCCGGCGAGGGGCTGACCCTGGAAGGCGAGGACGAGGCGCTGCCGCCCGAGGAGATCTGGCAGCTGCTGGTGCGCGACTACCCCGACTACTTCGCCCTGACCCAGCTAACCGGGCGGCTGGGCCTGCACCGCGACGCCCTGGCGCGCGGCACCCGGACGCTGGACACCCTGGGAATTACCCCGGGTCAGCTTAGCCGCCTCAGCGCCGCGATTCCCGGCGAGCGCGGCTGGCAGGTGCTCAGCGACGCCCTGGGGGAGCTGCTTGAGAGCGCGCTTGCTGCCCTGCCGAACGGCCAGCGGCTCTCCCTGCTCGAGGCCGGCCCCTGCGCCCCGCTGCTGGGCCAGCGCCTGCTCGAGCGCCTGTCGCCGGCGTCCGACGCCTGGCACTACCGCGCCGTCACCACCCACGATAGCGCCCGCCACCAGGCCCAACAGCTGCAGGAGCGCTTTCCGCTGATCGACCAGCACAGCCTGGACGACGCGGCCGGCGACGACGAACTCCCCTCGCTGGCTCCGGCGCAGCGGGCTCAGCTTGCGCTACTGAGCGTCGATGTGACCCGGCCCGAGGCCAGCCGGCAGCTGATCGTCCGGCTGCCCGAGCTGCTCGCCCCCGGAGCCCAGCTGATGGTGCTGGGAAGCCACCCCCACGCCTGGCTGGACGCCGTGCTGGCCACCCCCGGCATCGACCAGGCGCCGCCGGAACTTGCCACGGTCAGCGAGTGGCTGCGGCAAAGCGGCATGACGGTCGCCGCCCCCGTGCCCCTGGAAAACGGCGATACCGGCATGTACCTGCTGCAGGCGCAGCTGCCCGAAGCAACCCCGGATCTCCCGGCAGACGCCGCCGAGCCGGGGCACTACCTGCTGTGCGCCGACGCGCCCCGGGCCGGGGAAGCCGAGCAGCTGGCACAGGCGCTGCGCCGCCGGGGCGCTAGCGCCAGCCTCGCCGCGACCGGCGCGACCCCGGCGGAGGCGCTGGCAGGCTCACCGCCTTTCACCGACGACCTGCACGTGCTCGACCTTACCGGCCCAGCAACCGAACCGGCTGGGCGCTGCCTGCGCGCTCGCCAATGGATGCTGGCGCTGGAAGAACTGTCTGACCGCGATGCCGCTCGCCAGTCGACGCTGTGGCTAGCCACCCGCGGCGTTGCCGCGCTCTGGGGCGAAAGCGACTCGGCTGACGGCGCGCCGGCCGTTTCCGACGACGCCGCGCTCTGGGGCTTTGGCCGCACCCTGGCCAACGAGGCTCAGGGCCAGGACGTGATGCTGCTGGACCTCCCCGCCGCCCTGACCGCCGAGGCCCTGGCGATCTGCGCCGCTACGCTGCTCGCCCCGGACGACAATAACGAGCTGGTGATCACCGCCGGCGGCGAGCGTTTTGCCACCCGATTGCGCACGCGGCCGACCCCCGGCGACGCGCCCCACGCGGGCCCGGCGGCGTCCAATCAGGCCATGGCGCTGGGCTTCAGTATGCCCGGCCAGCTGCGCAACCTGACGTGGCAGCCGCAGACGCTGCCCGAGCTGCAGGCCAACGATATCGAAGTGCAGGTCAAAGCCACCGGCCTCAACTTCCGCGACGTCATGTACACCCTGGGGCTGCTCGCGGATGAAGCGATCGAAAACGGCTTTGCCGGGCCGACGCTGGGGCTGGAGTTTGCCGGCGAAGTCGTCCGCGCAGGCGCGAGCGTCACCGATCTGACCCCCGGCCAGGCCGTAGTCGGCTTCGGCCCGGCAAGCTTCAGCGACCGGGTCATCGCCAAGCGCGAGAGCGTCGCCCCCCTACCCGAGCACATCGGCTACGCCGCGGCGGCGACGATTCCGACCGCCTTCTTTACCGTTTACTACGCACTCAAACACCTGGCGCGGCTAGAGCCCGGCGAAAAAGTGCTGATCCACGGCGCCGCCGGCGGCGTGGGCATTGCCGCGGTGCAGATCGCCCGCTGGCTGGGCGCGGAGATTTACGCGACCGCCGGCTCCCCGGACAAGCACGACTTTTTACAGCTAATGGGCATTACCCGGCGCTACGACTCGCGCTCGCTCACCTTTGCCGAAGATATTCTTGAAGACACGCTCGAAGACACCCGGGGCGCAGGCGTCGACGTTGTGCTCAATTCGCTGGCCGGCGAAGCGATCAATCAGAACCTGCGCGTGCTGCGCCCCTTCGGCCGCTTTCTGGAGCTGGGCAAGCGCGATTTCTACGACAACACCCACGTCGGCCTGCGGCCGTTTCGCAACAACCTGAGCTACTTCGGGATCGACTCGGACCAGCTGATGCAGGTCCAGCCCGAGCTGACCCGGCGGCTGTTCAACGAGATGATGGCGCTGTTCAACGACGGCACGCTGCACCCGCTACCGTATACCCGGTTTGCCCACCCTCAGGTGGTGGATGCCTTCCGCTACATGCAGCAGGCCCGGCAAATCGGCAAGGTCGTGGTCACCTACGATGATGCCCGGGCGCAAGCGCCCGCCAGCCAACCCGCCACCGGCCGAGCCGCTACCTCGCTTGAGCTGTCGGCCGATGCCAGCTACCTGGTCACCGGCGGCCTCTCGGGTTTTGGCCTGAAAACCGCCCGGTGGCTCGTCGACAAGGGCGCGCGCAGGTTGATTCTGCTCAGCCGCCGCGGCCCGCAAAGCGAGGAGGCACAAACCGCCCTGGCCGCCTTTGCCCGCCAGGGCGTCGAGGTGCTCGCCGAGGCCTGCGACGTCACCTGCCGCGACGCTCTGGCCGGCGTTATCCAGCGCGGCCAGGACGAGCTCGGCCCCCTGGCCGGCGTCGTCCACGCCGCCACGGTGATCGAGGACGGGCTCGTCCGCCACCTTGAACCCGAAACGCTCAGCGCCGTGCTTGCCCCCAAGATCGACGGCGCCCGGCACCTGGACGCCCTGACGCGCGCTCTGCCGCTGGACTTTTTCGTGGCCTACTCGTCGGCCACCACGCTGTTCGGCAACCCCGGGCAGGCGAGCTACGTGGCCGCCAACCACTGGCTGGAAGGGCTGGTGGCGGCGCGGCGGCAGGCCGGGCTGCCGGCCACCGGCGTGCGCTGGGGCGCGATCGAAGACGTTGGCTTTCTGGCACGCAACGCCCGCACCCGGGAGGCGCTGCAGGAGCGCCTGGGCGGCCATGCCCTGCACTCCGACGAGGCGCTGGCGATACTCGAACAGGTACTGCTGGCCGACAGCGCAAGCCTCGGCGTGCTCGAGCTTGACTGGGGCGCGCTGTCGCGCTTTTTGCCCACCGCCCGGGCCGCACGCTTTGACGAGCTGGCCCGCACCGGGGATGATGCCCCCGGTCAGGAGACCCGGGAGGATATCGGCGCCCTGCTGCTGACGCTGCCGCCGGACGAGCAGTACGCAACCCTGGTGGAGGTGCTGCGCGCCGAGCTTGCCGGTATCCTGCTGCTTGACGAAAGCGGCATCGACGTCGATCGCTCCGTTTACGACATGGGCTTTGACTCGCTCATGGGCGTCGAGCTGATGACCGCGCTGGAAAGCCGCCTGGGCGTTCAGCTTCCGGTGATGGTGCTTGGCGAAGCCTCGACCGTGGCCCGGCTGGCCACGGTGCTACAGCAGAGGATTCAGCAGAAAGGCGACGGCGAGGAGACAACGGAAAACGCCCAGGCCCTGGAAACGCTGGCCGAGCGCCACGGCGTCGATACGCTGGATGACAGCTGACCAACGGGCATTACGATCAACGGGCACACGACATGGAAGACTCAACGTTAAAGCAGAAGCTCCTGGCCCGGGCCAGGCGCCGGTCGTCACCGCGCGCGGCCGAAGCGACGGGCGGCGAGCGCCCGGCCCCGTCCACCGGCAACCCGGCGGGCGATTATCGCACCTGGACCGACTTTACCGCGCACCCCGGCTACCAGCACCTGGCGCTGATGCGTCAGGGCGCCAGCCGGCTGGGCCTGACCGATCCGTTTTTCAAGGTACACGAAGGCACGGCCGGCGCCACCAGCACGCTCGAGGGTCAGACCTTCATCAACTTTGCCAGCTATAACTATCTGGGCTATTCCGGCGACCCCCGGGTGAACCAGGCGGCCCGGGACGCCGTGGAGCGCTACGGCACCTCGGTATCCGCCAGCCGGGCGGTGTCCGGCGAGCGCCCTATCCACCAGGCGCTGGAGCAGGCCCTGGCCGACGTCTACGGGGCCGAGGACGCCGTCGCCTTTGTCAGCGGCCACGCCACCAACGTTTCCACCCTTGGCTACCTGCTCGGCCCCAGAGACCTGGTGCTCCACGACGAGTACATCCACAATAGCTCGCTCGTCGGTACCCAGCTGTCCGGCGCCAAGCGAATGCCCTTCAAGCACAATGATCCCCAGAGCCTTGAGGCGCTGCTCGCGCGCCATCGTCACCGCTTCGAGCGCGTGCTGGTCATCATCGAAGGGCTTTACAGCATGGACGGCGATGCGCCCGACCTGGCCCGCTTCGCTTCGCTGAAAAAGCACCACGAGGCCTGGCTGATGGTCGACGAGGCGCACGCTCTGGGCGTGCTGGGCGAGCGCGGCCGCGGGCTTTACGAGCATTGCGGCACCGCGCCCGACGACGTCGACATCTGGATGGGTACCCTGAGCAAGACGCTGGCCGGCTGTGGGGGCTATATTGCCGGTTCCAGGCCGCTGGTGGAAATGCTGCGCTATTTCGCGCCGGGCTTTTTATACAGCGTGGGGATGCCGGCCCAGGTGGCCGCCCCGGCGCTCAAGGCGCTCGAACTGATGCGCGCCGAGCCCGAACGAGTGGCCCGGCTGCACGCTATTTCGGGCTACTTTCTCGCTCAGGCGCAAAAGCGCGGGCTGGATACCGGCTACAGCATCGGCGCGGCCGTGGTGCCGGTCATTGTCGGCAACTCCCCCCAGGCCACCCGGCTGTGCCAGGCGCTGTTCGATCAGGGTATCAACGTCCAGCCAATCGTGTATCCTGCCGTGCCGGAAAACAGCGCCCGACTGCGTTTCTTTCTCTCCTGCGACCATACCCAGGAGCAGATCGACCGCACGCTGGACATTCTTCAGCAGCAGCTTGACGACGCCAACACGCCACGGTGAAGAGGAGACGGCCTATCTGTCAGGATACGCAGACACCCAACGCCCCAAAAGCCGCCTGGTACGTCATTCAGTGCAAGGCCGGCGAGTCCTTTCGCGCCGCCGAGCACCTGTCCTATCAGGGCTACCGGGTATTTCACCCGGTGCTTGAGCGCAAGCGCCGCCGGCGAGGCAAGCTGACCCCGGTGTGCGAGCCGCTGTTTCCGTTTTATCTGTTTATCCGGCTCGACCAGATCAACAGCAACTGGCGCCCGATCCGCTCCACCCGGGGGGTACTGCGCATTGTCAGCTTCGGCAATATTCCCGCCGCAGTGCCCGACGCGCTGGTCGAGCAGCTGGAAACCTGCCCTCACGACACCGACGGCCCCCACAGCCGCTTTTCTGCCGGCGACCGCGTCAATATTGCCGACGGGCCGTTCAAGGGCCTGGAAGCCGTCTTCCAGTACGCCAAGGGCACCGAGCGCGCCGTGATACTGCTCAACATGCTGCAGCAGCAGCGCCCGGTCGAAGTGCCCAGCGACCACCTGATTCCCTAGGCGCCATCACACCACCCTCTACCAGCAAACCCGAGATAGCTTCGCTTCGCTCGCTATGACACAGCAGGGGGTGCTCGCCACGACACAACAGCCTTGTGCACGCCTCCCACCACCGTCTTCGCGAGGAGCGCAGCGACGTGGCGATCTCATACTTGCGGTGGACTTTTCCCTCTACCGTCATCGCGAGGAGCGCAGGCGACGTGGCGATCTCGTATGTGCGGTGGCGCTATAAGCGGTTCTTCGTCGTTTCATGTGGATTTGGCCTGATCGAACAGGCGCCCCACCGGGCTGCCAATCAGGTAGATCATGGCGATGAAGTTGGCCTCGTTCCGGTAACCCCGTGCGCGTGACCGAGCCGCCTGAAACAGACCGTTCATGCCTTCCAGTCGTGCGTTCGTCAGTCCCGAAATCCAACGCCTGACCACCGCATCGGCGTGGCGCTCCAACGTCGCCAGGGCTTTTCCCATCGGCTTCAGCAATGGCTTCTCCGAGACCGCCGCCTTCATGACCTTGAGGTAGTTCGTGATGCGCCATCGAGCCGCGCGTGGCGTCGGCGCCTTCTGGATCCAGCGCAGCTTCTCCTTGATCACCCAGGCATCGGACGTGGCGCTCTGGTCAGCCACCAGCTCCTGGAGCGCCGCCAGCTGCTTGGGCGTCAGGTTCTCGTTTTCCAGGCTCTTCAGCAGGGCCCAGCGCAGCGACTTGGGGTGTTCCTGCTCGCGGCGCTCCTTCTTGCGCACCTCGTCTAGCCGCTTGGTGAAGGTCTGCACGATATGGAACCAGTCGACCGTGACCTCGGCCTTGGGAAGGTACTCAGCCACGCCGCTGAGGAAGGCTTGTGACATGTCGCAGACGACCTCGACCACGTTGTCCGGATCGCCGCCATGGGCCGCCAGGAAGGCGCTAAAGGCCTTGATGGCGTCCTTGCCGTGGCCGGGGACGGCGAAGATCACCGGTTCCTGCTTGCGTTGCATATCAAGGAACACCGTCACATAGCGCTGGCCACGCCGGGACGCGGTTTCGTCCACGCCAACGGTGGCCACGTTGCTCAGATCCAGCTGCCCCAGCATCCGACCGACGTAGTGATGCACGATGCGCCACAGCCGCTTGTCGGAGATCTCCAGCTGTCGGGAGACGGCCAACACCGGCATCTCCTTGACCAGTGACATGGCCGCCTGCTCGAACAGCAGGGTGAAGTCGCTGCCCGGCCTCGCCCAAGGGACCTCGATACGCTTGACGCCATGCTCCGGGCACTTGGTACGCGGCACGCGAGCATGCAAGTAGCAGTGATGCTGGAAGAAGTTCAGGTGCCGCCACGTCTTGTCAGCGAAGTCATGAGCCGGACAGGCCTCGCCGCACTCAGGGCAGGGGTAGAGGCTGCCACGCTCGGCCTCGACGTAGAGGTCCAGACGGTGGGGCGATACGGAGGTGTCCAGGTGCTGGTCCTTGAGAATCCAGGGCGCTTCCAAGCCCAGGCCGAGGGTCAGAATCTGGGTGCCGTCCATGTCATACCTCCTGTCGTCGTGGAGGTCATATTCTGGCCCAGCTCAGGGGGCGAATTCCACACCCAACGACGAAGAGCCCTATAAGCAAACCCCGAGATAGCCACGCTTCGCTCGCTATGACACAGGAGGGGGTTCTCGCCACGACACAACAGCCTTGTGCACGCCTCCCATCACCGTCGTCGCGAGGAGCGCAGGCGACGTGGCGATCTCATACTTGCGGTGGACTTTTCCCTCTACCGTCATCGCGAGGAGCGCAGGCGACGTGGCGATCTCATACTTGCGATGGCACTTTTCCCTCCACCGTCATCGCGAGGAGCGCAGCGACGTGGCGATCTCATACTTGCGATGGCACTTTTCCCTCCACCGTCATCGCGAGGAGCGCAGCGACGTGGCGATCTCCTTGCTATGCTCTCTTCTACCGCCCCCAGACCACAAAGTGCGGGTTCAGCGTTTGTTTAGGGTTGGCATAGTTGAGCGGCGTACCGTCCAGCTGGGCGACGCAGCCGCCGGCCTGCTCTACCACGGCCTGGGCGGCACCGGTATCCCACAGGCTGGTCGGCCCCAGGCGCGGGTAGACGTCGGCCTTGCCTTCTGCCACCAGGCACAGCTTGAGCGAGCTGCCCATGGGGTGCAGCTCGTGTTTGCCCAGCCTGTTGAGCCAGGCTTGCAGTGCCCGGCTGGGGTGAGAGCGGCTGCCGACCACGCGCCAGGTCTCGCCGAGCGCCGGCTTGGCTGCGGCGTGAATACGCTGGCGCGTGCCGTCGGCTTTTCTTTTATACGCGCCCAGCCCCAGCGCGGCCGCGTAGGCGGTTTGTAGCGCCGGGGCCACCACCACGCCCAGCACCACGCGCCCCTGGGTCACCAGCGCGATATTTACGGTAAACTCGCCGTTACGCTTGATGAACTCCTTGGTGCCGTCCAGCGGGTCCACCAGCCAATAGCGGCCCTTTGCGTCCGGACCGTCAAAGCCGTCCACGTCCTCTTCGGACAGCACGGGAATGCCGTCCTGGCGCTCGGCAAGCTCCTGGACAATGATGTTATGAGCCGCTTTATCCGCTTCGGTCAGCGGGCTCTTGTCGTCTTTTTCTTCCACGCTGAAGTCGCGCGCGTAGATATCCATGATGGCGTTGCCTGCCCGGCGGGCAATGGCTTCAATCGACTCCAGCAATCTCTGGTCTACTATTTTCATATCAGCCGCCTTTGTCAGGTCACCGAAGCCGCCGGCATGTCGATTGGCCGGCGGCGATTGCTTGGTACCCGTTTCGGGTCGCTTTCCCTCTGTTACCAACTAGCGTATCAGATCACGCTCGCGCAGCACGGCAATCACGGCATCGGCCGCCTCTTCTTCGCTCATGCCGGCAGTGGGCAGATGAATTTCCGGCGCCTCCGGCGCCTCGTAGTCCGAATCAATGCCGGTAAAGTTCTTCAGCTCGCCGCGGCGGGCCTTGAGATACAGACCCTTGGGATCCCGGGACTCGGCGACGTCCAGGGGCACATCCACGTGTATCTCGATAAATTCGCCGTCGTCAAGCAGGTCCCGCGCCAGCTGGCGCTCATCACGAAACGGCGAAATAAACGCCGACAGCACGATCAGCCCCGCATCCACCATCAGCTTGCCCACTTCGGCAACCCGGCGGATATTTTCCACGCGGTCGGCATCGGTGAAACCCAAATCGCGGTTGAGGCCGTGGCGCACGTTATCGCCGTCCAGCAGATAGGTATGTTGCCCCTGGGCGTACAGCCGCTTTTCCACCAGGTTGGCAATGCTTGACTTGCCTGCCCCCGAAAGCCCGGTGAACCAGAGCACCGCCGGCTTCTGGTGCTTGGCAGTGGCGCGCGCCTGCTTGTTGATATCCACGTGCTGCATGTGGATGTTGTCGCTGCGCCGCAGGGCAAAATGCAGCATGCCCGCGCCCACGGTATTGTTCGTCATCCGGTCGATGAGAATAAAGCCGCCGGTATCCTGGCTCTGCTCGAACGCGTCAAACGCGACCGCCTTATTCACGCTCAGCGTGCACACGCCGATGCCGTTGAGCTCCAGCTGCTTGCCCGCGGTATGCTCCAGGGTATTGACGTTGATCTGGTATTTGATGTCGGTCACGGTAGCGGATACCAGCTGCGTGCCCAGCTTCATCAGGTACGGCCGGCCGGGCAGCAGCGGCTCGTCGTGCATCCACACCAGCGAGGTTTCAAACTGGTCGGCGGTGTGGGCCGGCTGGTCAACGCCGGAAATCACGTCCCCGCGGGAGATGTCGATTTCGTCTTCCAGCAGCAGCGTGACCGACTGGCCGGCCACGGCCTCGTCGAGATCACCGTCGAAGGTATAAATCCGCGACACCTGGCTGCCGCTGCCCGAGGGCTGAACGCGAATCGCGTCGCCGGGCTTTACCACCCCGCTGGTAATCATGCCGCTAAAGCCGCGGAAATCCAGGTCAGGGCGGTTGACCCACTGCACCGGCATGCGCAGCGGCGCCTGCTGCAGCGCTTCGTCCTCGATCTCGACGGTTTCCAGGTAGCCCATCAGCGTGGTGCCGTGGTACCAGGGCATGTTGGCGCTTTGCTCGGTGATGTTATCGCCCTTGAGCGCCGACAGCGGAATAAAGGTAATATTCTCGAGCCCCAGCTGCTCGGCAAATTCGCGATACTCGTCGACGATGGCGTTGTAGCGATCTTCGGCGTAGTCCACCAGGTCCATCTTGTTGATCGCCACCGCCACGTGGCGCATCCCCATCAGCGCCATCAAGAAGCTGTGGCGCCGGGTCTGGGTCTGGATGCCGTGGCGCGCGTCGACCATCAGGATCGCCGCGTCGGCGGTCGAGGCGCCGGTGACCATATTGCGGGTGTACTGCTCGTGCCCCGGGGTGTCGGCCACGATGAACTTGCGCTTGTCGGTGGAGAAAAACCGGTAAGCGACATCGATGGTGATGCCCTGCTCGCGCTCGGCGGCCAGGCCGTCGACCAGCAGCGCCAAATCCAGCTCGTCGCCCTGGGTGCCAAACTTGCGGGAGTCCGCCTCGATGGAGGCCAGCTGGTCTTCAAACAGCAGCTTGGACTCAAACAGCAGCCGGCCGATCAGCGTGCTCTTGCCGTCGTCCACGCTGCCGCAGGTGATAAAGCGCAAAAGCCCCTTGTGCTCGTGCGTCTTCAGGTACTGGTCAATATCGTCGGCGATCAGGTTGGATGCGTGCGCCATTAGAAATACCCCTCTTGCTTTTTCTTCTCCATGGACGCGGCGCTGTCGTTATCAATCACGCGGCCCTGGCGTTCTGACGTATGGGTGAGCAGCATTTCCTGAATGATGGCCGGCAGCGTATCGGCGTCGGACTCGATCGCTCCGGTTAGCGGATAGCAGCCCAGGGTGCGAAAGCGCACCTTGCGCATCATGGGCACTTCGCCGGGCTCCAGCGGCAGGCGCTCGTCGTCCACCATGATCAACGTCCCGTCGCGCTCGACCACCGGTCGCTCGGCGGAATAGTAAAGCGGCACAATGGGAATGCCCTGCAGGTGGATGTACTGCCAGATATCCAGCTCCGTCCAGTTGGACAGCGGGAACACGCGGATGGACTCGCCCTGGTGCCGGCGGGTGTTGAACAGCTTCCACAGCTCGGGGCGCTGGTTTTTGGGATCCCAGCGGTGCTGCGCGGTGCGGAAGGAAAATATCCGCTCCTTGGCCCGGGACTTTTCCTCGTCACGCCGGGCGCCGCCGAACGCCGCATCAAACCCGTACTTGTCCAGCGCCTGCTTGAGGCCCTCGGTCTTCATCACGTCGGTATGGATCGCCGAGCCGTGGGTAAAGGGGTTGATGTCTTTTTCGATGCCTTCGGGGTTGACGTGGACCAGCAGCTCCATGCCGCTTTCTCTGGCCATCCGGTCGCGAAACTCGTACATCGCGCGAAACTTATAGCGCGTATCCACGTGCAGCAGCGGAAACGGCGGCGGCGCCGGCGCAAACGCCTTGCGTGCCAGGTGCAGCATCACCGCGCTGTCCTTGCCCACGGAATAGAGCATCACCGGATTTTCCGTCTCGGCGACCACCTCCCGCATGATCTGGATGCTTTCGGCTTCCAGCCGTTGTAAGTGGGTCAGCGATGTCATGTCATGGATTTCCTTGATTGATAAAGCGTTCTTCGCAGTCTGCTACACCAGGGCTATTGCCCCAGCACCGGGATAGAAAATTATTGCCCCAGCCCCGGCGGCAGTGTGGGGAAACTGTTCCCCCAGCCTCGATATCAGGGTGGGAGCGCACTTCAGTGCGCGAATGCAGGCCGCAGGCCTGCCATCCGCCTGGCGGCACTTCCATCGCTGACTAAAGTCAGCTCCCACCACCTTCTGCTGCCACCAGGGCTATTGCCATAACCTATTCCCAAAGTGGAAAACTATTGCTCTCCCCCCGGCACCAGGGTGGGGAAACTATTGCCATAGCCCCAGCGGCAGGGTGGGAGCGCACTTCAGTGCGCGAATGCAGGCCGCAGGCCTGCCATCCGCCTGGCGGCACTTCCATCGCTGACTAAAGTCAGCTCCCACCACCTTCTGCTGCCACCAGGGCTATTGCCATAACCTATTCCCAAAGTGGAAAACTATTGCTCTCCCCCGGCACCAGGGTGGGGAAACTATTGCCATAGCCCCAGCGGCAGGGTGGGAGCGCACTTCAGTGCGCGAAAGCAGGCCGCAGGCCTGCCATCCGGCTCCCACCGGGTAGAGGGCTGGCCGCCGCAGTACGACCTCACTCACTTCCCCTCAGCCTGAACACATAAAATTCCGGCTGCTCGGCAAGCCAGGCCTGAATCTCCGAGCTCGCCGCCAGGTCCGCGCCGTGGAAAACAAGCCCTGCCGGGGCGTTTTGCGCCAGCGCCTCAAAGGCCAGCAGGTAGTCATCGGCGACCGGCGGGTGTGCCAGGCAGCGCATCCACAGCCGCCCGCGGGGGCCGTGAAAATACAGCTGATATACCGGGCGCTGGGGGTGCCGAATACGGCGCGCCCCGCCCTGCCAGCGCTGGGTGGCCCGCGGCAGCCGCTGCCAGATCGGCGCTACCGTCTGGCGGAGCCAGCGCCCGCGGGACGAGCGCTCGGCGCCCCACTGCTCAAGCGGCCAGGCCGGGAGTTTCAGCCCCTCGTCTTCCCACCAGTGCTCCACGCTGCGCCGGGTGAGCGTAACGCCCTGCTCGGTGCCAACGTCCGCGGCCAGCGCAGCGCCGGTCCAGCCCGGCTCGTCTGCCGGCGGCGGCGCTTCCATCCGCTGCCAAAGCGCCTGCTGCACGCCCGCCGTCAAGCGCGGCGCCCGGCCCCGGCGGCGCCCGCGTTCGCGCACCGGCACGGCGGCCCAACCCCCCTGGCAAAACGCCTTCCACGCCGCCGTGACCGTGGGCGCCGACAGGCCGGTTCGGCGCGCCGCTTCGGCCACCGTGACACCGTCCAGGCGCAGCCTGACGGCTTCCAGACGGCGCTCGCTAACCGATTCAGGCGAAAAATGTTTTATGCTCAACCAAGTTATAACCTGTTGTTTATAAACGCTTATAAAAAATTTAGCGCAGCGCTTATGATGCCTTCATGGACGCCATCATAAAAGCCCGCGTAACATACGGCAAGCCAGCCTACCGTTGTTAAGGATATCGTCATGATGGCCTGGGCCGTTCTTGTTTCCCTGTGCGTCTTCCTCGCCGTGCTGGTCAGCGGGCGCGTCAAGCCTGCGACCGCCTTCACCGGCCTTGCCACGCTCTACCTGCTCACCGGCCAGGTGGATACCGCGACGCTTTTGCGGCAATACACCAACCCGGCGCTGGCCACCCTGCTGCTGTTGCTGCTGGTCTCTCTGGCGCTGGAGCGCTCGCCGCTGCTTGACTGGCTGTCCGACCGCCTGCTGAGCGGCAGGCCGCGCTTGGCAACGGCCAAGCTGATGGGGGCCGGCGCGGTGCTGTCGGCCTTTCTCAACAATACCGCCGTCGTCGCGGCGTTTCTGGGGGCCGTTTCGCGCCAGAAACGGCTGGCGCCTTCGCGGCTGCTCATCCCGCTTTCCTACGCTTCGATACTGGGCGGGGTCACCACGCTGGTAGGCACCTCGACCAACCTGGTGGTCAACTCGTTTTACCTGAACGCCACCGGCGAGGAGCTGGGCATGTTCCAGTTTGCCCTGGTCGGCCTGCCCGTCGCGCTGATATCTCTGGGCGTACTGCTTTGGCGGGCGGGCAAGCTACCCAGCCATCCGGCAGAGGACATCCACGACCGGCTGGCCTACTTTCTCGCCGCCGAGCTCGCCGACGACTCGCCCATGGCCGGCAAAAGCATCGAAGACAACGGCCTGCGCAGCCTGGAGGGCCTCTATCTGCTGGAAATCGAACGCGACGGCAGGCTTCTGAGCCCCGTTGCGCCTGAGGAGCTGCTGGAAGCCGGCGATACGCTGGTGTTTACCGGAGAGGTGAGCAAGGTACAGGCGCTCAAGCGCTTTCCCGGCCTCAGGCTATTCGGCCACCAGGCGAGCGACCTGCTGGCCACCAACCTGGTCGAGGTCGTGCTGTCGCACCAGTCGGAGCTCCCGGGCAAAACGCTGCAGGAAGTGGACTTTCGCAGCATGTTCAGCGCCGGCGTGGTAGGTATCAGAAGGGGGGAAAAACGCCTGGAAGGCCAGCTGGGGCATATCCCGCTGCGCGTGGGCGACTGCCTGCTGCTGGCCGTCAGCGCGGACTTCCGCCAGCACCGCAACCTTGATCGCAACTTCCATCTGCTAAGCGGTAGCTTTACTCGGCCGCAGCTTGGCCGGCGGCAAAGTCTCATGGCGCTGGGCGGCTTCGCCGGCGTCATCGGCTGCGCGAGCCTGGGGCTAGTGCCTCTGTTTCACGGCTTGCTTCTGCTGATGGCGGGGCTGCTCGCGACCCGCATTCTCACCGTGGACGAGCTCCGCCGGCGCTTTCCCTTTGCGCTATGGCTGATCATCGGCTCGGCGCTGGCCATGGCCCAGGCGCTGGAAAACTCCGGCGCCGCCGCCTTGCTGGCTCAGGGCATGCGGCAGCTATTCAGCGGCTACGGCGTGTATGCGGCCTTTGCCGGCTGCTATGTGTTTACCCTGCTGCTGACGGAAACCGTCACCAACAACGCCGCCGCCGCGCTGGCTTTTCCCGTTGCCTGGAGCACCGCCCAGGCCTTCGGCGCCGACCCGCTGCCGTTTACCCTGGCCGTGGCCTACGGCGCCAGCGCCTGCTTTTTCATTCCCTTCGGCTATCAGACGCACCTGATGGTGTACTCCCCCGGGCGCTATCGGATCAGCGACTTCCTCAGGACCGGCCTGCCGGTAAGCCTGACCTACTCCGCCGGGGTGCTGGTGCTCACGCCGCTGGTGTTTCCATTCTAGCCGGGTGAGCGCTTCGCTTGTGAATGGTTAGTAGTGAGCGCCGCTTCGCGGCTTGTGAATTGTTCTTCTCACCACTCACTATTCACCATTCACCATTCACCCCACTAAAGATGCAACCCACACTCCCGCTGCATGCCGAAGAAGCGGGTTTCTTCTTCGGTCATGCCGGGCTGCAGGGGCTGGCTGGTGTGCCAATCGCCGACCGAGGTGTAGCCCTGCTCCCACAGCGGGTGATAAGGCAGGTCATGCTCGGTGAGGTAGCGGTGTACGTCGCGGTTGTGCCAGTCGATCAGCGGATAGACCTTGTAGCGGCCATCGTCACGCTGCTCGACTACCGGGCGCTGCTCCCGGGTGCTGGACTGCTGACGGCGCAGCCCGGCAAACCAGGTGCCCACGCGAAGTTCATCCAACTTGCGCTCCATCGGCTCGACCTTCATCAGCCGGTTGTAGCGCGTCAGGCCTTCCTGGCCCTGTTCCCAGAGCCGGCCATGGCGCATCTCCAGGTGCCCCGGTGACAGCACCGGACGCGCCACCTTCAGGTTGAGGTTCAGCCGCTCGGCCAGCTCATCGACGAAACGGTAGGTCTCGGGAAACAGGTAGCCAGTATCCACCAGCAGCACCGGCATGTCCGGTACGATGCGTGTCGCCAGGTGCAGCAGCACGGCTGACTGGATACCGAAGCTGGAGCTGAGCACGAAGCTGCCGGGCAGGTTCTCCAGCGCCCACTCGACACGCGCCTCAGTCGGCAACGACTCAAGCAGTGCGCTCGCCTGGGCGGCGTCGATCTCACGCTGTAAGGCCGATAACGCCATAAGGGATTCCTTTCGAATACTGGGTATGGGCCTAGGGTAGCGTCGCAACTCAATATCCAAAAGGAATCAATATTTATCTTTTAATACTCGATTAATCTATGGTTGCCTCGGCGGCCACGCCCTCGCGAACTGAAACCGGGGCGCGGGACCGCGACTTCTCCTCACCTTCAAGCCACTTGACTCCCAAAACGGGAGAGGCCACACTTACCCCCAAACAGGGAGAATCCATGCGAGTCATTGCCAAGCGCACCTTGAGAGAGTTCTGGGAACAGGGTCACAGCGACGCCAGGACACCGCTCACCGAGTGGCACAACATGATGCTTAAAGCAGCATGGGCAACCCCGCAGGAACTGAAGGCCGAAATACGCACGGCCAGCATCCTCAAGGGTGGCCGAGTCGTGTTCAACATCGGAGGTAACAAGTACCGAGTTATCGTGGCCATCCGCTACACCCAGCAGATCGCTTGGGTGCGTTTCGTTGGTACACACGCGCAATACGATCACGTCGATGCGGAGACGATATGATGCACATCACACCCATTCACAACGAGGCTGACCTGCAGCGTGCATTCGCTCGACTGGAAGCGCTGTGGGCGGCAGAAGACGGCACCCCGGAAGCAGACGAAGTGGAAGTGCTCTCTATCCTGATCGAGAAATACGAGGACCAGCACTACCCCATCGGGCCTTCGGACCCGATTGAGGCCATCAAATTTCGCATGGAGCAGCAAAGCCTTTCACAGCGCGACCTGGAGCCCTTCATCGGCCCAAGCGGTCGCGTCTCCGAGGTGCTGAACCGCAAGCGCAAGCTCAGTCTACGGATGATAAGAAGGCTCCACGAAGGCCTCAAGATCCCCTATGAGAGCCTGATGAGTGAATCTGCTGCATGACAGCGGGCATCCAGGCGCCCGTGGATCCACGGCCCAAAGCGCGCTGGTGAATGCTCATCCCTCATCATCATTCACCATTCACTATTCACCATTCACACCTGACCACTCCCAGCCCCGCAGCCCGCTCGGCCGCAGCCTCCGCCATCCCCCGCGCCGCCTCGGGTTGCTCCAGCAGCCAGGTGATGCAGCGCTGCCAGTCGCCAGGGTCATCTTCGGCGAGCAGGCCGTTGACCCCATGCTCGACGATCTCGGTGTAGGGCGCGCGATTCGAATAGACCCCCACCCCGCCCATCGATGCGATATCCAGGAACTTGATGAATGACTTGCCCCGGTTGAATGGCGTATCCAGCAGTGGCGCCAGGCCGATATGCACCCGGTGGCGCGCTTGGTAGTCGCGAAACTTCGACCAGGACAGCGGCGCCGGGCAGTGGGTGCGCGGCAACTCGGCAAGCACGGGTGGCGCATGTTGGCCCAGCATCAGCTCCAGCTCGCTATCGTCACGCTCCCGCTGCAGCGCCTCAAGCGCCGGTGCGATCTGTTCAAGATCCGAAAGATGCGCTCGGGTACCATGAAAACCGAGCCGCCAGGGCTGCTCTGCCGAGGGGGCGGCAGCGAAATGGGTGAGATCCGGTAACGGTGCGATCAAGGGCGGTGTCATCACCCTGACGTTGCCATGGCACTTTCGCAACCGCTCGGCCAGCCCCGTGCTGCAGGCTACCACCTCATCGGCCAGCGCCAACAGCCGCGGCTGCTGCGCCGCCGCCCTGGCCATACGCGTCCGGTAGGCAGCAGGAAGCGTCTCGTCGGCTGCCGCGGCCGCCAGATCGTCATCGATCACATAAACGATTCGCCCGAAGGCGCCACACTCGCGCTCCAGCCAGCGCAGCGCCCCCTCCGGCAGGGTGCGGCACAGCACCAGGTTGGCCCCGGGCTGGCGCGACAGCACCCAGCGCGCCAGCCGCCACCGCCAACCACGCACATCCAGCCGGCCGCCATCGTGACCCTCACAACGCAAATGGGGCGCGACCGACTCGAGAAAGTAGATATCCTCGGTCGGCCGCGCCCCATCGCTCAGCACCAGCCAGCGCTCACGACTTACCATTCACAATTCACCATTCACCATTCACCATTCACCACTCACTACTCACCACTCCCCATTCACCAGCAAAGCACTCAGCGCAACGAAAAATCCTCATGCACCAACGTCAGGTTAGGGTTATAGGCTGGGTCGGTATCCAGCGCCCTGCCCCAGGTGCGGCGCATATACTCGGCCTCGCCGTTGGCGCGGGCTCGCTTGGCGGAACTGTCATCGGCCCCGCGCGAGACCGACTCATGGTGATAGAGCTCGGCGTAGGGGGTCCACAGGTTGCGGTAGCCCGCCTCGCGCACCTTCAGGCACAGGTCAACATCGTTGAAGGCGATCGATAGGTGCTCCTCGTTGAGCCCTCCGACCTCTTCAAATACTGACTTTCGCACCAGTAGGCAAGCACCGGTGACCGCCGACAGGTTGTGCGCCAAGTGCAGGCGGGTGAAATAGCCCGGCGCGTTGCGGTGGAAATACTTGTGGGCGTGGCCCGCCACACCGCCGATCCCCAGGATCACTCCCCCATGCTGCACGGTATCGTTGGGGTAGTAGAGCTTGGCCCCCACACAGCCGATCTCCGGGCGGCACGCCTGGCGCACCATCTCGTCCAGCCAGTCGGCATTGATCGGCTCGATATCATTGTTGACCAGCCCCAGGATCTCGCCACGGGCATACAGCGATCCATAGTTGTTGATCGCCGAATAGTTAAACGGCTCATTCCAGCGCAGCACCCGCACTCGATTATCGCGCTCGGAAACCTCGTGCATATAGTCCAGGGTAGCGCGGCACTGGCTCTGGTTATCGAGGATCAGCACTTCCAGGTGGGGATAGTGGGTGCGTTCGAGAATCGCATCCACACAAGGCTTGAGGATCTCCACCCGGTCGCGGGTCGGAATCAGCAGGCTGACCAGTGGCAGGCGCCGGGGTAGCGGCCAGTGCACCCGGTAGGTATTGGGGTAATGCCCCGCCTCGACCCGCGCACCGGGCACCCGCTCACGCAGATGATCGCGCACCGCCAGCAGGCCGGCATCGGTGGTGTAGCTTTTCTGCTCGCTACCCAATGCCGTGGAGCCCGCCGCGGCACGCCAGTGATAGAGTACATGGGGAATATGCACGATCTGCTCGGGCAGCAGGCGTGCCGTTACCCGCAGCACCAGGTCGTGATCCTGACTGCCCTCGGTGCCCTGACGAAACCCGCCCACCTCGCGTACCAACCCGGTACGATACACCCCCAGATGCGAGATATAGTTCTGGGCCAATAGCAGGTCGGGGTTCCACTGTGGCTTGAAGTGCGGATCGAAGCGCTCGCCCGCCTCGTTGAGCTTGTCTTCATCGCTATACAGCAGACCGGCATCCGGATGGCGGTGCAACGCCTGGGCCACGCGAAACAACGCACCCGGCGAGAGCGTATCGTCGTGATCCAGCAGCGCCACGAACTCACCCTCCACCAGCTCCAGGGCGCTATTGCTGGCCGCGCAGATATTGCCATTCTCCTCGCGAAACACCACCCGCACGCGCGCATCCCGTTCGGCATACTCGGCCAGTACCTGGCGCACCTCGGGATCGGTCGAGGCATCATCGACAATGCACAGCTGCCAGTGCGGGTAGGGCTGTGCCAGCACCGAATCCAGACACTCGCGTAACCACTCGAGGCGCGGATTGAAGACCGGCACCAGCACCGAGATCAGCGGCGTGTGCGGCAGCTGGTCGATCACCCGGCGTGCCCGCTCGGTCGTGAGCTCACGGCGCCCCTCCAGCCACTTACGGTAGCTATAGCGCGCGGTACGTCGCTCGAAGGTGGCTTCGTATTGCTCAAGGGCAAACTCGCGCCAGTGTCGCCCCGCCTCGCGCGCCTGGCGTTTCAGCAACGGCAGCACCTCGGCCTTGGTGACGCCGCGAAACTCGTGGTGCATATTGGCCAGGCGATGGGCCAGGCGATCGTGGGCAAACCCGGGGCTCAGCCAGGCAATACGCAGATGGGTGATGGTAAAGCGACCCTCGCACTCCATAGGATCGAAGCGCAGGCCCTTCAAGCGCCGCGGCACATAGAACAGCCGCTTGGTGACCCGCCCGCTCTTCAGCGGCAAATAGAAGCAGAGCTCCTCGTTTAACCCCTTGCCGGTATCCAGGTAGAGCTTGACCGCGGCGCTGGGCTGGTCGTGCTGCATGGCGACCTCCAGCATCTGCCAGCCCGGCAGCGGCAGTCCGCGCTTGAGCAGAAATTGGGGGTCGTCACCGGTCGCCTGCCACGCATAACGCGAACCCGGTGCGTCTACAGGTAGCAACTGGTGGTGAGGCGTGAGCCGATCAAGCGGAAAGCGCGCCAGAAAGGTTTCATTCAAGCCATGGGCCAGCCAGTGCGAGCTCTTGTCGAGGCGTTTGCGATTCCTTGCGTTCATCTTCCATCCGGTTTCGGTACCCGACGCGGCTTCAACGGAAACCACTGGCCAGTGAGGGAAACGCGGCATTGTACCTGATCACCGGGCTTGAGTTTTACCGGCAGATGAAAGCCCACATAGCCTCCCCGCGGCGGCAACAGCCGACACAAACCAGGGCGCAGCTCTACCGCGGTGACGGTATCCAGGTGCTTGCCGTTAGCCCATACCTCCACGACCACTGGCTCGTCACTCTCACCTTCCCACCATGCCCAGCCAGCGATACGCCCCGGCTTGACCTCCACCAGGCGCGCATGGGCCCAGGGCGAACCCTCTTGGTGCATCGTGTAACGCTGATCAAATAACGCTACGGCCTGCTCATACAGGCGGATATCGCGCTTGTTCAGCTGCTTCAGCTCGGCCTCGTCCTCGGCGGAGATCTCATGCACGGCATCCAGGCTTTTCTTGCCGCGATTATCTTCACGCTGCGGAATCGCGAGGCCATAGCGGGCGTTGAGCAGTTTCAGGCTATCGGTGTAGCGCTCGGTCAGTCCGACAAAGCCCACGGCCTCGACATCCACCCCATGCAGGATCTTGCTTTGCCGGTTATGCATTATCGGCCGTGAATAGAAATCGTGGAAGCTGCCCTTGTACTCGTAGTGACGCACGAAGTGGGCATATTCGGAAGCCATGCGCTGCAGGGGGTCGCGCAGGAACGTCAGCGTGTTACCTACACCGAAGAGGGAAACGAAGCGGCTGGCATTGACATGCCCCCCCACCATGGAAGCCCCTTGCTGGGCGCAGGCGCTCCTGAAACTCCAGAAATCTTTGGGTTCTGCATAGAGGGTATCAACGACCACCGGCGTGGTAGCGGGTGACTCCTTGCCGTAATCGTAAACAACGTTTTCGCGATTGAAGTAGCGCTCGGCACCAAGGCGAAAGCTGGTGCCGGCAGTCTTGGGAATATGGACAAAGGATAACAAGAAGGGCCACTCTACCTAGATTGAAAAATCAAACAATTTCACCGATATTCTCTGCCGTTGCAATCCCCAACTCGGCAGCCCACGCTTGCCAGCCCACCACCTCGCTCCAGCCGCTCAGAAACACGAAGTCCAGCCCGGCGGCGCTGGCCGCCTGATAATCGTACTTGCTGTCCCCCAGGAACAACGCCGGCTGCTGGATATTGGCAGAGGCCAGCTCTCGGGCCAGGATCTCGTCCTTGGTATCCGGGCTGCCGAAGATACCGCCATCGAACCACGCGGCGATGCCGCGTTGGGCGAATACGTCGCGCAGCTCGGCCTGGTCGCCACCGGAAACGATCAGCCAGCGAGCATTGGGAGTCTGTTTGCGCAGTGCTTCAAGCCCCGGGGCCACCTCGCAGCCCAAGAGCCCCTCACGCACATGGCCGGCATAGGCCTGCAGCAGCGCCTCCAGGTCGGGGCCCCGCTCGGCGGGATTCCGCTGCTCGGCGTAATTTGGTGAGGTGGTAGGTGCGATCTGTTCCAGGAAATGAGCAAACTTCCTGTAGCGCGACACCCCGCCGTTGGCGACATGGTGATCGACCATGGCCTGGGCGGCGGCTTCCCCGTAAGGCAAGGTGGCCCGGTAGAAGGCCTCGGTCTTGACCTTGTTGGAGTCCAAAACCACACCGTCGCAGTCGAAGATATAAGTGGCATATTTCATCAACTAATGACCATAGAACGAGCAATCACGCTTGCAAGACTGAAATCTTCTTCCCAATCTATGTCCAACTTTTTCAAACCTTCGCACTCATAAAGAAAAGGATTTACACCAATCCTGTCCTCCAACTCCAAATAGTTTTTTATGCTAGATATATAAAAAGAATGATTTATCTCATAAAGCGGATCCAAGTCTTGTGTGTTTGGCCAAGGGTTGATAGATCTATCAGTGTTGATAACTTTTTTTAGCTTATCACTCCACAAAAACTGCTGTACCTTATTGACAGACATCAGAGAATCATAACTTCCATTGATGACATTGTCGAAATACAATTCGATAGCTTGCTTATAGTCGGCGACAACCATAAAAGGAGAGGTCACATGCATCCAAAAAACATGATCTCCCTCTACCACGTTTGGAACATAGCTTATAAGATCCAAAACTTTCGTAGAGGAAGAGCAAAGCTTATCAGGCCTTTCATCAAGCTTGATGTTTTCTGAAAGGAAAGGTTGTGCTTGAGCTATAACCTGGGTGTCGTTTGTTGACACGACGACCTCATCGACAGCGCCAAGGTCAACAAGCTCTTTTATCTCTTTTATCTTGCACTCAAAAAGACTCTCCCCTGACTCCAAAAAAGGGCGCGTGTTTTTGTTTTTTACCCTTTGGCTTCCTGCCCGCATTGGAAGAAAAACAGAAACTCTCATTTCACACCTCGCCATAAACAGAAATCTTATTTACTGGATATCGAGTAGGCAAAATTGAGAAAAGCTCCAGACTATCTGCAGATTCTAAATATCCACCAAAAAGTTTTTCCAACTCATAATTCCTAGGGTCTCCGGCATCAAACCCATCAAACCCAGCCATCAGCACTCGGCTCGCTTGCCCACTTGTTGCCACCGCCAGGGCATAGGCCACTACCAGCGAGGTAGGCGCCGTACAGTGCGTCTCGGCAAACTCGAAACCATCCGCCTGCACGTTGAGGCCGAAGTCCAGCACCTGCTTTTCACCCAGAGAGTCACGCACATCCGCCGGCAGCATGGAATAGGGGGTGATCAGCGGCTGAGGTAGGCGCGTGTGGGCCTCGCAGTCCGCCAGCAGGCGCACGGGGTGGCAAGCCACGCGCAGGTCGATCAGCTCGGCATCGATGGCGCTCTGAGTGTTGAGAGCCAATACCAGCGGCTGATGGTCGCGAATATAGCGCTCCAGGGCATCCCGGTGGCGGGCCACGCCCGGCCCGGTTCCCAGCAGCAGCACCTCACGCCCGGCAAAGCGCTCCTTGGGTGACCACTGGCCGGTAGACTCGCCCCGGTAGAAGTGGCGTGCCGCATCCAGGGTGTTGAGGCTGAACTTCTTGCCGCCCTCCACCCGCAGGTGCTCGATCACCGCCAGCACGTCTTCCTCGCTGTAGCGGGAGTCGCTGAGCATTTCCTGGATATAGGTGGGGTGAATGCCGTACTTGCCGGCCAGGTAGTAGTAGGGGTTGGTGCCCCAGCCGTAGTGAGCCTGCATGGGCGTGAAGTGCTCGCGCAAGAGCACCATCAGCGGCACCATGTTGACCGGCTTGCCGCGGCGCTCGGCGATCTCGATGGCCAGCTCCTCGGTGCGGGCATTGCCCGGTCCGCGGCCCATGCCGGTGACGGTGGAGTCCACCCAGGTCACGCCCTCCTCCAGCGCCCGCAGGGTGTTGGAGAGTGCCAGGCCGAGGTTGTCGTGGGTGTGAATGCCCATGGCACCGGACCACTCGCTGCGGAACCACTGGATGATTTGCGCCGCCTGTTCCGGGTTCATGCTGCCCATGCTGTCGGCGAAATAGAGCGCATCCATCGGATAGGCCTTGGCCTGACGGGCGAGTGCCTTCACCTCCGCTTCGGTGCGATCCGCCACCTGCATCAGGTTGAAGCCGACCTGATAGCCACGCTCCTTCAGCCAGATGACCGCCGACAGCGCCTTCTCGAACTCATGCACGTGGCAGGCGATGCGTACCAGGTCCACAGGCGAGTCTGCTGCCGCATTGGGGAACAGCCGCTCAAGAGCCTCCTGCTGGGGCACTTCGCCCACCAGCTCGTTGCCGTTAACCATCACGCCAATCGTCAGCCCGGCCGGTATCATCAGGCTGCGGATAAACTCATCGGTGGTGAAGGCACAGGGCCCCTGGAAGCCCTGGTTCTTCAGTGTGCGGAAACCCAGTTCCACCACATCCACCCCGGCGGCCTGCATGGCGTCGAGATATTGGTGGATCAGCGCAGAAGAGAAATCCCAAGCGTTGTAGTAGCCGCCATCGCGGAGAGTACAGTCGAGAAAATTGGAAGATTTTAAATCCATAACTAACCACCGACCCCTAATAAAAATAAATTATTGAATTTTTAAAATTGATTTATATTCTTCTAATTTTTTCTTTATTACCGGACCATTCGGTCTAAGAACATAAGCCTTCTCCATCACCTTCATGGCAGTTTGAATATCACCTTCCGCCTCAAAGGCTAACGCCACTTCACGTAGAACAGCAGGTGAATTAGGTTTTTTCCCCAACCTAGCACTTAGATTAAAGAAATGCTGACTTGCAGACTCATGTTTCCTTTCAAAATTATTAAAACCATTTTTACCAACACTTTCAACAGGTGGAACATCCAGCTTGGGTATTGCCACATTTTTTATCTCACTCAGAACATCTGAAGCAAGATTAAATATATGCTGCCATGGGACATGGTAACTAATATTTTGCGCTGCAGAAGAGCTATCGCTATCAAAAAAATCTACAACATAATTTTTGCTAACCTTTTTTACGGATGAAGGGTATTCGTCAGGAAATGAAAACAGCTTGGTATTGCTATGCAGGACACCAGGCTTCCTTGCAAACCTTAACGGCACCATACAACCAGTGCCAGCATTGGCAATAAACAGATCAACAGAATCACAATAGAGAATTTTCTCTCTGTAATCCAAACCAATGAGAGAATTTATGGTTATTCCTTCAATGTCTAAAAGCCTCTTTCTTATCTCTTGAAATACTGCCTCATCCTCTTTATTTTTAATTCTTTTTCCCTGAATTGCAGTCATGCCATCCACGTAAAGAGAAACAGTATCAAAGTAAGGCTTAAGCAATTTCACAATACATATACAGCCTTCCACTTGATCTAACCAGCTTCTTTTCTGACCTGTCACACCAAACCAGAGGCAAACTGAGCTTCCCGATTCCCCTTTAGCAAACCCCTGACCTTTAAGCCTTATGGACTCTTTATAAACAAGTCTTTCCATAAGCCTATCTTTTTCTCTGGAAAGCAGAACCCCACTACCACTAATATGCAGGCTATTTATTGCATTAGGGTATAAAAAGACATGATCGCCTGGCTCAACTTTAGAAAGCTCTTCGGGAATAAAGAAAGAACCTCTATCGAGAACAGGCTTATCATGATCAAGAGCCGTTAAAACTTTCAATTGATCATAAAAATGATGGTATGGCCGGGGGTGAGAAAGAAGGAATCCAAACCCTCCTTTTTTCAAACTTATTTCAGAAGCATTAATGCTAGACAAATTTTTAATATGCGGAAATATTGGCTTTTCATTACTAAAAACACTTCTATATATATTTTTAAAAGTTATCGCCAAGTTGATCATTAAAGCACTTTGCGCCAACAGCCAAACATTCTTATTATTTTCATCTGCCATGAAAACAAAGTTCACCACACCATACTTTACATTATATAAAGCAGTTGTTTTTACACCAGTCTCTGGATGCGCCAACTCAAACTGATTGCTTCTGACCTTTTCTTGCCATAGATTAAAAAGACCTTTAAAATCACCTTTTTTTTGCATGCAAAAAATTTTAGCAGTATCGCTATATTCACCCTCTCCTTCATGGGTAATTATATTAAAACCATCTGCCCCGTTACCAAGGCATCTTAAAAAATCAGTGAGATTACTCATGAACACCTGAAAGAATTAATAAAAGAAGATTGGCTATAGATGTAAATGACGATTTTATGGTTCTTCGTCACTTCACGTGGATTTGGCCTGAAGCGCATGCAGCAGACTTACTTTCTACAGAATTTTCATGAACTAACCGAAGCTCAGGCAGGCCAACTTGGTGCTGGCGAAACGATGCAAGCTCAGAGTTAACGGGTCACTAGGACTTGGATCTACTCTACCAGCTTAAATAGGCATACTTTCAGTGAAATTAAGATGGTGAGAAACCCTCTTCGATGCGATAATAGATTTATCTTGAGGTTTTCTGCCACTCGGACGTTACCTTATCAGGAGCTATTTATTTCTTTTTGACAATACCATTCGCTAAGTACTGCCCAGATTCCGCCACGCGTGCAGACACGACATCACCAGGCTTTAATGGAAGGTTCTTACTAAAACCAACGTGTCCATTCTTTGGAGCACCGATCAAATGCAGGTCCTTTCTGTATTCCTTGGCTGGAAGGGAGCTTACAACTTCGCCGTTAACTAATACCTCAACAGCCACATGCTCAAGCCCCTGATGACTATCATTGAAGAACGCAAAGCCTTTGACTTTCCCTTCTTTAGATATCGTGACCTGGCCGTTGACTACAAAATGACCACCCCTAAAGGCCTTGAGCCTTTCCTTGAAGTAGGCTACTGCGGAATCATACAGGGTGATGTCTTGACGCTGTGTCTCTGTAGCAATTTTCCTTTCATCATCAGTAAGAGAGTATGCCGCACCTTTTTTACTGGTATTTTTATTTTCTTCTACACGATCAAGACTTACACCCTGCCAACCCTCAAACATCTCCAGACTCTCACTGTAAAACTCAGTAAGCCCTAAAAATCCAAAAGCCGGCCAGACTGCCCCCTTAAGGTGTCGAGACTGAACATTACAGAATTTTTTTACATTACAATAGTCTTCAAAACTCCCCTCAAACCTATCAAACGATCGCCTCTTCCTGTGACAATACTCCGAATAGACCCTTTGAATGGGGTCGCGAAAGAATGTACAGTATTCTGTAACACCATATATTGACTGGTAGCGAACGGCTGGATAATGCCCAGAAATAACACGAATCCCTTTAGAATCAGCCAACCTCTTTAGCGCCCACATATCATGTTGTTTATGAACATACTCCGCAATGGGCTCAGAGGTCTTCGAAAAGGTTAAGCTATAGTCATACCAAATCTTTTCGCTTCCATACTGGGAAGATAGCGCTTTCCCAAAGCTTGTTCCGGCAGTTTTCGGGATATGGACAAAAACAATCAAGCAATCACCTCTGGCATTGGGGATTAGTCATAAATGGCGCAACAAAGCTTCAATATCAACTCTATAATTATCCATACTTCCCGAGCCCGGAAAAACTGAAAACTCTACACCCGCAGCTCTCGCCACAGAGAGATGGCGAAGGTTAATGCGATCAGAACGCCCCCACATCATCACTTGGGTACCAGGCTGGCAAAATGCAATATTATGAAGCGCTGACCCATCTTCTCCAACAACAATCGAAGCCGTGGAGAAAATACGCGCCTGTTCAGCCAAGGAGTACTCCTGCGGATCGACAGATATGAAACCTATCTTCTCTAGTTTCTCTCCAAGCTCCCTTTGATTACTGGCGTATGGTGGCTTTCTTCTTACTATAAGAACCTTATCAAAGCAATTATCACCATATCTCTCCTTCATTCTTTTATATCTGGTAGCCGGCTGAGAGAAAAGATACTGTCTCAACTGGGAAAAAGCCTCAAACAATGCAGACTCTGAGTAGACTTCACCCTCTTTGGCTACCAAGGGAACAATAGCCTCTCCAAGGACGATACCTCTGTATTTATCATGCTCACTGATATCATTACGCAAGTTGAGAGCATCGATAAAAGGCCAAGCCCAGGGCGGTATTTTCCTCGTTATTATTGGAACTTTTTCCTCGGATCTATCAAGATACTTTTTTGCCAGCACCAACCTTGGCAGAAAATCAAGAAGCCAATGCCCATACACCCTGAACCCAGGAGCCGTCAAGACTATGCCACGCTCCAGGTAACATAGGTCAGATACCTTGGCGTGGGAGATCGAAGGGTCCGATAGATCACTTTCCAGCAAGGGAGCATGCCAGTTCACGGATGATCCCAAAATATATTGCCTTTCAGGAAGGCTATACATCGTAAACCGAGGACCAGTCAGCAATAACTGCTGCGCAATCAACAGCCGCTTAGGCCAGGCTTTGATATGAGCGCTACGGCCAAGTACCTTGTAATAGGCAGGAGCCCCAGGGCCGCTGCAACTAAGTTTTTCCTTATCGGCCCAAAGGTTATCGACTTCTTGGTAAAAAAGACTATCGGCCTTACCCCCTGCCTCTTTTTTAGCGTGGGATGAAATCTTAAGTGTGTTCATACTTTTTTCGCCGAAGCATTACTCATATGCTCTTCCAGCTTGATTCCTGGCGGCAAAACCTTCACGGGACGATATTCTTGACCTTGAAGAAAGCCAATATCGCCACCAAGGAACTCAGACAGCCTTGCATTATCACTCATGAAATAATCGTTCAACGCCTGTTGCTCTGGAACAGAGAAAATAACGAACTTATCATGAATATTGGGCACTTTCTCGGATAGCGCTAGGACTTCATCACGTATCCGTGAAAAACTCGCCGCATCGTTAGCCTTCCTTCCTCTCGCCTGCAGCACCGCCAGGCACCTTGTCGGGAGCGAGGGATTAACGATCCTTGGACCTGGTTCTGTCTCGGCAACATCTCGAACAGGAAGCCCGAACTTATCAAAGAAATCCTTCACCACGTTCTGGCTGTAAGGAATCACCATGATGTTTTCCCTGCCCACCACATCACTCCACTGCCTGATGTTCTGGTAGAAGTTCAGCCAGTGAATATTGCGCATGGCCAGGGTAAACAGCGAGGCGCCGTAGCGAACGTTGGGATCCTTCACCAGCTGGTTGAAGAGTGACAGCAGCAGCTCGGATTGGGCCCGAATGGTAAAGATCACTACCACTCGGCTGAAATGTTCACTCACGAAAGCGCTGAAGCGCGGGTTGTTGAAGTAGAAGGGAGACAACTCAGATGAAAGCAGCACGTTCTCGGCCGGGCTCGACACCATTTCCAGCCGGAGCTTCTCTAGGGCCTGCTCCGGGGTCATGTCGCTTTGATAGGCCCCGCTGCCCTTGAACGATAGCGCAAAGGGGTGGTGGGAGTGATCAGGCCACTGGAGGCTCTGAGGGTAGAGGATCCCCTTCTGCAACAAGTCGTCCTGCTGGAGCTGCAGCTGCAACTGGATGGCAGAGGTCCCCGTCTTGGACCAGCCAACGTGGAGATAAAGGGTGTCTTTTTTCATCATTCACCAATAAACGGATTACGGCCAACCTGGCTCACCAGCTTGCCCCACTTGAGAATCTGACCTTCATCCAGCGCATCGGGCCCTTGCAACACCTTGGGAAAGCCCAGGGCCTGCCACTTGTCCATGGGATGAAGGATATGGAAGGTCGTCAGCCCGAGATCACCGGGCAGCTGGGCATCGGCCACCACGTTGTCGCCGATGTGCAGGTAGCGGGTGATCCCCTCCTCCGCCAGGTCCTGCTTGACCATATGCCACATGGTGCCATTGTCCTTGCGTTTCTGTTCTGCGCTGGAGACGAGCAGCCGGTAGGGCACCGTGATGCCGGCCTTCTTGAGCATCAGGCCGACCTGCCCACGGGTATAGTAGGTATCGGAGATGATCCAGAGCTTGTGCCCCAGGCTGCCCAGGTTGTTGAACAGCTCCACCATTTCGTTCTTGGGCAGAATCATCTTGAGGTCGAGTTCGAACTCCTGTTGCATCCAGCGTTTGCCTTCCTCAGCAGTGACGTCAAGCTGCTTGGCCAGCTCGGCATAGATGTCGATTATCGACACATCACCCTTGAACTGGGCCCTCTTCCTCAAGGTGAACTCGGCTTCATTGCGCAGCTTGACGAAGGCTTCCGCCGACTCGACCTTCCCCGCCTCGGCAAGCTCCTGACCCAACTTCAGCTTGGCGTAGTCGGCCTCGGTATATTCACGGCGAACCAGGGTATCAAACACATCGAAGCTGATGCACTCATGGGCGCGGATGGCAGGCAGCTGCGCATCAATGCTGCTTCCCTGGTAGCTTGAGAATATATAGGTCTGGTCGCTGGTAAACTGCCCGGTGGGCGGATAGTAGTAAAACTCCCGGTAACCACGTGCTTCTGCCAGCTTGCCGATAATACGCTCCAGCGCATGTAACATGGAGCCATCATTGGGTAGCGGCTCTTCAGGGAAGTCCTCGTAGCGCCAGGAGGAAGCAAGCAGATCCTTGAGTGCGGCAGGGCGTGCCCAGAACATCCCCCCAGCCGGGTAGCTGAGAAAGCCCTTGCAGGGCTCGATGCCGTACCTATCTGACCACTCCTTCATGAAGCCCGTGTTCATGGTCGCATGATTCACCCAGGAGGGCATCATCCAGAAGGTCGTGGGGTAATAGACCCCAAGCTCATTATGCTCGGCAAACAGGTTCAGCACCCCACTGGCAACCGCTGGGTCACGGAGCAGATACTCCGTCAGATAGTCGGCCCACTGGGTCTGCTCACGCCCTGAGTAGAGCGACTTCTTGGAGTGGAGATGGCAGAAGAGGTCATACTGCTGAAGTTTCTCGGCATACTCCACCAGCCAGGGTGCAAAGTTTCGACCGCGATTGGGCACGACCCGAATCTCGACGTGCCTGACCCTGGGGTGCGCCTCGAAGACCTTCCGGGCAGTCGCAATATGCTCTTCCTTCGCAAGGGTCAGCAGTACATCCAGTTCGATGGGAAACTCGTTAAGTGCCTGAGCGAAGCGATGGATATAGTCTTCGTAGAAGATATGTAGGCAGGCAGCGATCTTGAGCTCTTGGGCAGCACCGGTAACCTGTCGCTGAGGCTCCAGGATCTGGCGCGGCGCCCAGCGTGGCTGATGCGGTGCGAACCCCCTGCCCTCTTCCCTGCCATGCATCAGGTAGTGCAGCAACGGGCTGAGTTGCCCATGGTACACATCCATATAGGTACGGTGATAGGTTTCACCATCGAAGGCCGGTGACGGATTGATGGGTGAAAAGGCAGACTTGCGAACATAGTCTCTGAAGGCATCGAGGTCGCTGTCGAACTCTCTGCCATATTGCACTGCATACCACTGCGGATCGAAAAGCCCTGAACGGATTGCCTCCTGGGAGAGGGCTTCATAGTCAATTCGTGGGCTCCCCGTCGCTCTCTTCAGACTTCTTTGCAGTGACTTAAGGCTATTGATCATGAAGGCACCTGTTTAGATTCCGAAGATTTGCAGCGGATTGACCATGCCGTTGCCGGTAATATCATCGTCGGCAGTAAACAGATGCCAGACCGCCTGAGGAATGGCGCCTGGGCGCGTCGCAAAGACCTCATAAAGCGCCTCGACCTCCTCGACGCTGTAGGTCACCTTATTGCGCAATGCTTCGGTCACGGCCTCTCTGGCGCCTTCCAGCACCGCCTCCAGGTTCTGATAGTAGCGCTGGCTGGAGGCCTCTCTGCCGTAGAAGAAGAGATAGTCGCCATCCTGGCTCTGCCGAATATCCACCACCTGGCCATGGGGCGCCGTCATCATGCATTCCAGCAGCAACGAACGCTCCAGCAGGGTATAGTCTTCCTTCCAGGCCACCCCTTCACGGAAAACCCCCTTCATGGTGGCCACCTGGTCGCCGAGAGACTGCTTGCCCGGCTTGGTGGCAACGAAATAGAGGCCCGCCGTATCGCGCTGGACAAAATGTGTGCAGAGCTTCTGGATGGAGCCGGCGTAGCCGACATCCAGCATTAACGGCATCACGCCATCTTCAGTCAGTCCCTGACTCTTGAAGTAGCCATAGGCAGCCTGACGAGTCGACGCGACCTGCTTCTGCAAACGTTCGGCATGCGGCCTCAGCCACTCCTGTACCTCATCCGCCTGTTCGGGAAGCGAGAGCTCGAAGCCAAGCACCTCGGCAGGCACTGACGCGAAGGCTTCATGCATCTGCAGGCCAAAGCGCTTCATCAGCAGCTCGAGAAGGGTGCCCTCGAACTCCATCTTCAGGGCAATATCCCAGGTCGCTGCCTCGCCCAGCATGGCCCGGAACAGCAGGGTACGCGACACCTTCAAATAAATGGGCGCCCTGTCCAGGTGAATCAGCCCCTCATCATAGAGGTGTGTGAGTAACTGGTGCAGCAGCCACCCTTCCCTGGCGAGGCATACCGGCAACTTGTCGTCCGCCTCCTGCTCAACCGCTCGTGCATACATCGTCAAGGCGGGTCCCAGGAAGGTGGCGCCAAACTCCCTCAGTGCCGTATAAGTCTCTTTCATGTTATCCCTTTCATAGAAAGAAGCTCGCTATTAGGCAAACTTCACCGCATCCACAAACGAGTCGCCCTGCCCATCCTTCTCGGAGACCCGTGGCGCCTTGTGGTCCACCAGTGGCCAAGCGATGGCAAGCGTCGGGTCATCCCAGCGGATGCAGTATTCGTCGCCGGGGTTGTAGTAGTCGGTGCACTTGTACTGGAACTCGGCCTCGTCACTGGTGACGTAGAAGGCGTGGGCGAAGCCGGGCGGTACCCACAGCAGCTGCTTGTTCTCGGCGCTCAGGGTGGCGCCGACCCACTGGCCGAAGGTGGGACTAGACTGGCGCAAGTCCACCGCCACATCGAATACCTCGCCACGGGTCACCCGCACCAGCTTGCCCTGGGGTTTCTCCAGCTGGTAATGCAGGCCGCGCAGGATGCCGTGGGCCGACAGGCTGTGGTTATCCTGAACGAAGGTGTAGTCGCCGCAGTGCTGCTCGAACTCGGACTGGCGGAAGATTTCCATGAAGAAGCCGCGTTCGTCGCCGAAGACTTTCGGGGTGAGCAGGACGACGTCGGGGATGGCGAGTTTTTCGTAAATCATAAGGACCTTAGCTGTAAGCTTTAAGCCGTAAGCTGTAAGTAAAAACCAACCGCTCGGCTCAGGTAAATGTGGGTAGTCTACGATTGATCGGGGACACCTGCGGCTATCGCGCAGCGGCACTGCGTTCCTACAGGGCGGTTTCGAGCAGGGCTTGGGCGTCGGCGATCAAGGCATCGAGGTGTTCCTCGCCCTGGAAGCTTTCGGCGTAGAGCTTGTAGAGCGCTTCGGTGCCGCTGGGGCGGGCGGCGAACCAACCGTTGGCGGTGGTGACCTTGAGCCCGCCGATGGAGGCGCCGTTGCCGGGGGCCTGGGTCATGATCTGCTCGATGGGGTCGCCGGCCAGGCTGCTGGCGGTTACGCTTTGGGCACTCAGCCCCTTGAACCCCGCCTTCTTCTCGGCGCCGCAGGGGGTATCGATGCGGCGGTAGTGCGGGGTGCCGAAGAGCTCGGTCAATCGAGCATAGTGCTGACTGGGTGACAGACCGGTGACGGCCATGATCTCGGCGGCCAGCAGGCACAGGGCGATGCCGTCCTTGTCGGTGGACCAGGGCGCGCCTTGCCGGGTCAGCAGGCTGGCCCCGGCGCTCTCCTCGCCGCCGAAGGCCAGCCAGCCCTGGTGCAGGCCTTCGACGAACCACTTGAAGCCCACCGGCACCTCGTGCAGCTCACGGTCATACGCTGCCACCACGCGGTCGATCATCGACGACGACACCAGCGTCTTGCCGATCTTGAGCTCCCGCGACCACTCGGGTCGATGCCCCAGCAGGTAGGCGATGGCCACGGCCAGGTAGTGGTTGGGGTTCATCAGCCCGCCGGCATCGACGATGCCGTGGCGGTCGGCGTCGGGGTCATTGCCGAAGGCCAGGTCGAAGCGATCCTCGATGGCCAGCAGGTTGGCCATGGCCGCGGGGCTGGAGCAGTCCATGCGGATCCTGCCGTCGTGATCCGGCGGCATAAAGGCGAAAGCGGGGTCGATCTCGGGATTCACGATCTCGAGATCGAGGCCATAGCGCTCGGCCACCCGCCGCCAGATCGGCAGCGCCGTGCCGCCCATGGGGTCCGCCCCCAGGTGCAGCCCGCTGGCCTGGATGGCGGCCATGTCCACCACCTCGCCCAGGCTCTCCACATAATGGCCAATCAGGTCCTGCTCGCGGGCCGCCTGGCGCGCCTGGACCAGCGGCAGGCGGGCGATGCCCTCCCCCTGCTCATCGTCCTGTGCCTCCAGGTAGCGATTGGCCCGCGCCTCCAGCCAGCCGGTGATCTCGGCCTCGGCCGGACCACCATGAGGCGGGTTGTACTTGATGCCACCATCTTCCGGCGGATTGTGGGACGGGGTGATGATCAGGCCATCGGCGCGCGGCGCCTCACTCTGCGCGTTATGGCGCAGGATGGCATGACTGATCACCGGCGTGGCCAGCACCTCATCGCCGGTGGCGATGACGACGTCGACGCCGTTGCCGGCCAGCACCTCCAGGGTGGTCTCCCAGGCGGGCCGGGAGAGCACATGGGTATCACGGCCCAGGAACAGCGGGCCGGTGATACCGGCCTCGCGGCGGTGATCCACCACCGCCTGGACGATGGCGGCGATATGCGCCTCGTTGAAGCTGCCGGCCAGCGAGCTGCCGCGATGGCCGGAGGTGCCGAAGCTCACCCGCTGAGCGGGGTCGTTGGGGTCTGGATGATCCGAATAGGCTTGAAGAAGAGGGTTGGGCATAGTTACCAGGATAAATTTCGCCCGATAAATCGGGCTCCTACGAGGTTGTGTGCCAGGCAGGCATTGTAGGAGCCGAATTTATTCGGCGATTGGAATGGGAACCTATCAAGGGTTATCGGCTGATAAATCGCGCGCTACGATTTCGCTATACGCAGCAGATACTCGCCATAGCCGGTCTTCTTCAACGCGATGCCGCAGGCCACCAGCTGCTCGGTGGTGATCCAGCCGTTATGCCAGGCGATCTCCTCCAGACAGGCGACCTTCAGGCCCTGGCGATGCTCGATGGTCTGAACGTACTGGGCGGCCTCGAGCAGGCTGTCGTGGGTACCGGTATCCAGCCAGGCGAAGCCGCGGCCCAGGCGCTCCACACGCAGATCGCCACGTTGCAGGTAGGCGTTGTTGATGCTGGTGATCTCCAGCTCGCCGCGTGCGCTGGGCTTGACCGCCTTGGCAATCTCGACCACATCGTTGTCGTAGAAGTAGAGGCCGGTGACCGCATAGGGTGACTTCGGCTCCTCCGGCTTCTCCTCGATGGAGATGGCTGTGCCCTGTTCGTCAAATTCCACCACGCCGAAGCGCTCGGGATCCTTGACCAGGTAGCCGAACACCGTGGCGCCGGAGGGCTGCGCGGCGGCGCGCTGGAGCTGGTCGCTGAAGTGCTGACCGTGGAAGATGTTATCGCCAAGCACCAAGCACACCGGATCGTCGCCGATAAACTCCTCGCCGATGATAAAGGCCTGGGCCAGGCCATCGGGGCTCGGTTGCACGGCATACTCGAAACGCACGCCGAAGTCCTCGCCGCTGCCCAGCAGGTTCTCGTACTGAGGCAGGTCTTCCGGAGTGGAGATGATCAGGATCTCGCGGATGCCGGCCAGCATCAGCACCGAGATGGGATAGTAGATCATCGGCTTGTCGTAGATCGGCAGTAACTGCTTGGAAACGCCGCGGGTAATGGGGTGCAGGCGAGTGCCGGAACCGCCGGCGAGGATGATGCCTTTACGTGCCATAAGAGTTTCTTCCTTGAGTGGTGCGTCGTAGGAGCCCGATTTATCGGTGGTCCGACATTTCGGCGATGGTAGCCTCATCGCGCGATAAATCGCGCTCCTACGGGGTGTGGTGGCAGCATTGCCAATGTAGGAGCCGGATTTATCCGGCGAGGGCAGTCTCTTCGCGCGATAAATCGCGCTTCTACCTGTCGAGGTGTTCGGCCAACGTCAGTCCCAGCTGCTCTTGCCAGCTGGGCAGGGTGATGCCTAGTACACGCTCCAGCTCCTGGCAGCAGAGCCGCGAGTTGAGCGGCCGGGTGGCCGGGGTCGGGTATTCCGCAGTAGGGATTGCGGCTACACCTTCGGGCGTAATGGCCAGCTCCTCGCCCAGCACTGCGGCCTGGCGGAAGATCTCCTGGGCGAAGCCATGCCAGCTGGTCTCGCCGGCGGGGGCCAGGTGGTAGATACCGGCTGGTGGCCTTGTAGGAGCCCGACTCTGTCGGGCGATGCCATCGGAGAGCGCCATTGCCGTGACCTGGGCGATCAGGCGGGCCGGGGTGGGGGCACCGACCTGGTCGCTGACCACCTTGAGCGCATCCCGCTCGCGGCCCAGGCGCAGCATGGTCTTCATGAAGTTGTTGCCACGAGCGCTATATACCCAGCTGGTGCGGAAGATCAGATGGTGACATCCACTGGCCTGCACCGCCTCGTCGCCCTCCAGCTTGGTCTGGCCGTAGACACTGAGCGGGCCGGTGGCGTCCTGCTCCCGCCACGGGGCCTCCCCACTGCCGGGGTAGACGTAATCACTGGAGTAGTGCACCAGCCACTGGCCGCGGGCGGCGCTGTACGCGGCCAGCTGTGCCGGCAGATCGGCATTCAGCCGCCGCGCCAGCGCGGGCTCCTCCTCGGCCTTGTCCACCGCGGTATAGGCCGCGGCATTGACGATCAGTGTGGGCTGGTGGGCTTCCAACCACTGTTCGACGGCTGATGCATCGGCCAGATCCAGCTTGGCCCGATCAGGCGCCAGCACCTCGCCGAGCAGACAGAGCTGACGCTTCAGCTCGAAGCCGACCTGCCCATTACCTCCCGTTACCAGAATCTTCATGCACCAACCCCCAGTCGCTCACCTTGATAGCTGCCGTCCAGCACGCGCTGCCACCAGCTCTCGTTGGTCAGATACCACTCCACGGTCTTGCGCAGACCGGTTTCGAAAGTTTCTGCAGGCACCCAGCCCAGCTCGCGTTCGATCTTGCCGGCGTCGATGGCGTAGCGCAGATCGTGGCCGGGGCGGTCTTGGACAAAGGTGATCAGGTCGCGGTAGTGCTCAAGCACTGAGCCATCCGCTGATCGCCCGATGAATCGGGCTCCTACAACATCATCGGAGTGGGTTGCCGTCGCCTTGTAGGAGCCGGATTTATCCGGCGATTCAGTATTGGCGGTGTCATCATGGGCAGGGAGAGGGCGTAGCTCCTGCAGAATCTCGCAGAGCGTCTCCACCACCTCGAGATTGGTCTTCTCGTTATGGCCACCGATGTTGTAGGTCTCGCCTACCTCGCCCTCGCTGGCGACCTTGATCAGCGCGCGGGCGTGATCGTCGACATAGAGCCAGTCGCGGATCTGCTGACCATCGCCATACACCGGCAGCGGCTTGCCGGCCAGGGCGTTGAGAATCATCAGCGGAATCAGCTTCTCGGGGAAGTGATAGGGCCCGTAGTTGTTGGAGCAGTTGGTGATCAGGGTGGGCAGGCCGAAGGTACGCTGCCAAGCGCGCACCAGGTGATCGGAGCCGGCCTTGCTGGCGGAGTAAGGCGAGCTGGGGGCGTAGGGGGTGTCCTCTGTAAACAGAGAGCTTGAAGCTTGAAGCTGGAAGCTGGAAGAAGCCCCCTCCTCCGCCAAATCTCCATACACCTCATCGGTGGAGATATGGTGGAAGCGGAAGCCGGCGGCCTTCTCGGGTTCACTCTCTTGCAGCGCCTTCCAGTAGCCCCGGGCGGCCTCCAGCAGCACCGAGGTGCCCACCACATTGGTCTGAATAAACTCGGCGGGGCCATCGATTGAGCGGTCCACATGGCTCTCCGCGGCCAGGTGCATCACCACATCGGGCTGATGCTCGGCGAAGGCGCGCTGCATGGCCGGCGCATCGCAGATATCGGCCTGAATAAAGCTATAGCGCGGGCTATCGGCTACCTCGGCCAGCGACTCCAAGTTGCCGGCATAGGTGAGCTTGTCGACGTTGACGACGCGGTGGTCGGTGTTCTTGATAAGCTCGCGCACCACCGCGGAGCCGATGAAGCCGGCGCCGCCGGTGATCAGAAAGGTCTTGGGCATGATCTGCTTCGTGATTGGTGAGTGGTGAGGGGTGAGGGGTGAGTCGTGTGCAGGCACGCTACCGCCGACCAAAGCCTCGATGAGCTTCGGCATAAGTGCCTTTGGGTGGCATGGTAACCCAGTCGACCCGGGCCCCGAACCCCACTGCGGCCTTGAGCATAATGTTCGGGCGCGTCAAGAGGAGATCGCCGACAGTGAAGGTAATCCGTTATAGCCGATGGAGAGGATCGCCCGGCCAGTCATGCACAAGCCCAGGCGGCTGCCTGGGCTTGTGTTGAGCTCCGCCGCTGGCGAAGCCATTCTCATAGTATCGAAACGATACTTGCTGCCGGCCGTCAGGCCTTCGGCTGTGCCGGGCGCAGGATCACGCGCTTGTTGCGCAGGATCTGGCCGTCCTTCTCACGCTCCACCTCGCGGATGTTAGGGCCTGTTGACGTTTCACATTGGTAGCCATAAAAAGCCGCATGCCAAGGCCACCATGCTTTCGTAATTTCGTTTGAGCTTATCGTAGCGCGTCGCAATGGCGCGATACGGTTTCAATCGAGCAAAGGCATTCTCAACCAGATGCCGGTAGCGATATAACCCTCTGTCCAGATTGGCATTTCCTTTTTTCGAGTTACGCCTGCGTGGAATGACGGCAGCCATTCCTTTGGCTTCGACCTGCTCACGGATACGTTCACTGTCATAGCCTTTGTCAGCCACCAGCGCGTCACCTGCCGGCAAACCGTCAATCAATGCCTGGGCTTCCGTGCTGTCGTGCACTTCACCCCCGGTTATTCTGAAGGCGATCGGCAACCCATAAGCATCCACGGCCAAGTGGATCTTGCTGGTATTGCCTGCACGACTTTTGCCAATGGCTTCTGCATCTTCCGTGGCAGCCCCAGTGCTATCTTGGTGAGCCTTGACGTAGGAACCATCAATAAATAGCCACTCGACATCAGGATCTTCCACCAGAGAGATGAAAATCCTCATCAGCTTTCCACTCGCTGACCAGGCGTTGAAGCGCTTGTAGACCGTGTTCCAGGGGCCAAACGCCTCCGGTAGGTCCCGCCACGGGCAGCCGGTTCGCATCCGATAAAGGATGCCTTCCACCGTGGTACGCAGATCGGTCTTGTCATAAATACCTTGTTGAAGCAGGATAGATTTCAGCTTCGGCCAGTGTTCATCCGTGAGCATTTGTCGGGGCATGGCAGGCTTGCAGTTTGTTGGCTTAGGAACCTTTATTCTGTGAGCTTGCCCCTATCCTGCCAATACCCCTGCCATGAAACGTCAACAGACCCTAATACGGCCAAAGCCGGGCACGCGCAGGCGGCCCGCCTCACGCTCGTTTACCTCGGCGGCCAGCGCCTGCAGGGTTCCGCGCACGAGGGCGGCCATGCGCTTGTCGTTCATCTTGCCGGCCAGGTCGGGGTTCTGCGCCTTCATGCGCTCCACCAGGTCGGCGGGCTTGAGGGTATCAATCTCGGTCGCTTGCCGGGTACCGACAGTTGTCTCGGTCATCATGGTCTCGTTCCTTGTCTGGGTCGTTGGGGTTGGCCTTACTCGAGAAGCCCACGCTGATTAAGAGTCCTGCGCAGCTGCTTGATGCTGCGCATCGTCTCCTCGGCCAGCACCCGCGCCGCTTCCTGGTTCTCCGCGCACTGCTGCTGCTCGAACCACTCCCGCGCCTGATCGATCTGCTCGGCCAGGGTCAGCGCCGCCAGCTCCTGCTTGAGCTGATGACTGCGGTGCTGAGTGGCCACCCAGGTATCGAACTCGGCGACCTCTTGCGCGGTCAGCTGCTCGCGCAGCTCGGCGGGCAATATAGGGCTCGCCAGCTTGACGCTACCCACCACCTGGGCCCGCCCCCGCTTGATAGCGGGGTCATATTTCATGCGGACCAGCTGGACGACCTGCTTGCGAACACGGAAATGCATGGGAGCTCCTCAAAGGCTTACACAGGCAATATATTGCCCGATCAAAAGGAGCGCAAGGTGTTTCACCCGCCAGCGCCGTGAGCTTGGAGCTGGAAGAGCGCCGCTGCGCGGCTGGAAGCTGAAAGAGAGGGCCGTGGGGAAAGAGCAACTTGCTGCGCGAATAGCGGTGTTACGCAGCCGGCTCATGCGGGCGAGCCGTCAGGTCAACGCCAAGGGCTCGCATCACGACCAGCATGGTTTTCAGCGTGGGGTTCCCCTGCTCGCTGAATGAGCGATACAGCTGCTCGCGGGAAAGCCCGGTTTCCCGGGCAAGCTCGCTCATGCCTTTGGCACGTGCTGCCACGCCCATCGCCTTGGCAATGTAGGCGGAGTCGCCCGTTTCCAACGCATCCGCCAGAAACACCGCAATCGCCTCCTCGCTTTCCAGGGCGGCTGCCGGATCGTAGTCAAAAATCTTATCGCTCATGACGCCTCCCACTCTGCTGCAAGCCGCTGTGCTGTCTCGATATCGCGCTGCTGCGTACTCTTGTCGCCACCGCAAAGAAGAATGACGATTTCGCTGCCGCGCTGCTTGAAATAGACACGATATCCAGGGCCATGATGAATGCGTAGCTCGCTGACACCCTGCCCTACGGGCTGAACATCGCCTGGCAAGCCATTGGCGAGACGGAAGACACGCGCCGCTATCAGCGCCTTGGCGCGTTGATCCCGCAACTTGCGCTCCCATTTCCGGTACGTGTCGGTCTGTTTGATATCGAGCATGATGCAAGTGTAGTTTATAAACTACAGCACCTCAATGGCTGCCTCGCTCCGGCTCGTTGGCCGCGCAGCCGGGCACTTTCCGCCTACGAATGCTTCAACAAATGCTCCACCATCGCGCGGGTAGCGGCATCATCAACCCAGTCGCCGGCGGCGTCGCCTTCCGCCAGGCTCTGCTCCAGGCCCTGGGCCAGGCGCTTACCCAGCTCCACCCCGGGCTGGTCGAAGGGATTGAGCCCCCACAGCAGCGATTGAACGAACACCTTGTGCTCATACATGGCGAGCAGGGCGCCCAGGTTCCAGGGCGTCAGCTCCTCCATCACGAGCACCGAGCAAGGCTGGTTACCGCGATAGCCGCGAGCCATATGGGCCTGCAGCGAGGCAGGTATGGCGTCGTCGCCCAGGGCCATCAGTTGCGCCTGGGCCAGGCAGTTGGCGAGGGTCAGACGCTGCTGCGCACTCAGGGTCTCCCGCAGGGCCTCGGGGGCTTGGGCATGGCGGCGCGCCACAGGGAAAACGCATGAAAGATCCTACACCGCGAGAATGTCTGCCAGATAGGTCTCATCCAGCGCCGCTTTCTTCTGTTTCCGCCGGATTCCGCCCTTGAAACGCTTCTCCCCTTTCAGGTAATTCAAAGCGATATGTCGGACCCTGGCGAGATTTTCTGCCGCCCGTCCGCGATGGATTTTGCAGGCATCCTCTCGCAGTGCCACGTCCAAGGACCAGTGGAGCTTCGCCTCAATATGCCAGTGCTGACGAGCCGCTTCGGCGAGCTTCTTGGCGCTCAGGTCGGCAGAGCTGATGTAGTAGCGGATCATCGGGGCTTCCGGCACCTCATCACCTTCCTGGCGGAAACTCATCACCACGCCTACCGATTTCAGGCCCGGCCATTCATAGCTAAGCTTCTGAAATTCTTCAGTAACCTCGCTGACAATATGGTATCTGGTCTCTTGCCGGCCTCGGTTCTTCTCATCCGTGACATAGGCGTCACCCTCGAAGCTGGCGACCTTGGCCATGGGGAATGCGGCCTCGAAGGCGTCAGCCAAGGCCGGCTGGTTGTCCTTCACGGACAGCAGGTAATCGGCGCCCTTCTGCAGGATCTGAGTGGCGATCTTCTTCTGGCACCCCATGGCATCGATCGTCACCAGACAGCCTTGCAGGTTGAGAAGCTTGAGCAGCTCGGGAATCGCCGTTATCTCGTTGGATTTCTCCGCCGTCTTGATCTGCCCCAGCACCACACCATTCGCCGCACTGAAAGCGCTGACCATGTGGATTGCCCCTTTGCCCTTCCCTCGGCAGTACGAGCCGCGCAGGGTCTTGCCATCGATGGCAACCACCGCCCCATCGGTGACGTCATGACAAGCCTTCATCCACTCGGCAAAGGCGGTTTGGACCTGCTTGGCATCCACCATCGCCATCACCCGGGCCAGGGTGTCATGGCTCGGTACGCCAGCCTCAAAATCACCGTACTGGCGAAGAAAATCCAGCTTTGCGTGGCCAAAATCCTCTATCTCGTCCCACCCCTCCGCACCACAGATCACTGCACAGACCGTCAGGAAGAGAATATCCGACAGCTGATGCTGCACTTTCCACGCCTGACGGAAGTCGGGAACGATCGATAGATGGTGCATAAGGGACGGCGTCAGCATCGGGTCATCCATGAGAAAAAGTCGTTAGATGACCACATTAGCTCCTACTGGTAAAGCGCTACGAAGCCCGTCGTAGAGCGGTTTTTCATGCGTTTTCCCTGCGGCGCGCCACGGCAATGAAGTCGGCGCTCACGGTATGGCTGCCCTGGTGCAGCAGCTGGTAGAAGGCGTGCTGACCGTTGGGCCCTACGTCGCCCCACAGGATCGGGCAGGTGGTGTGCTCGACGCTCTGCCCATCCCGGCCCACGCTCTTGCCGTTGGACTCCATCTCCAGCTGCTGCAGGTAACCGGGCAGGCTGGCGAGCCGACCATCGTAGGGAAGCACCGCATGGGAGGGGATGCCCAAAAACTGACTGTTCCAGGCGCCCACCACGGCCATCAGTACCGGCAGATTGCGTACGGTGGGCGCCTCGAGAAAGTGGCGATCCATGGTATGGGCACCGGCCAGCAGTTCATCGAAGGCCGGCATGCCGATCTGAACCGCCAGGCTGATACCAATGGTCGACCACAGCGAGAAGCGCCCGCCTACCCCCTCCGCAAAGGTCAGCCGGTGCGCCTCGGGAATGCCCAGGGCAGCCATCTTCTCCGGCCGGGCGGAAACGCCGATCAGCTGCTGGCGGCAGATCGCCTCACGGCTTGCCCCCAGCGCACTGCTCAGCCATGTCAGGGCCGTTTCCAGGTTGTAGCGAGTATCGGCGGTAGTGAACGACTTCGAGGCCATCACCAGCAACGTGGCCGCGGGGTCGAGTCTTTCGAACAGCACCACCAGCTGGCTGGCATCCATGGTGGAGACATAGTGCACCGAGGGGCCGCGGGTCGGGTGCGTCTCTTCCAGCGCCTCTGCCACCAGCCGCGGGCCGAGATCCGAGCCGCCCACGCCGATATGGATCACATGACGAATCGGCTGCCCCGTCACACCACGCCACTGCCCGGCACGCAGCCGTTCGACCAGCAGCGCCATACGCCGGCGCTGCTCGGCAGCAAAGGTCACCTCCGCCTCACTGCCCGCTACAGGCGGTGTTTCCTGTGGCCAGCGCAGGGCGGTATGCAGCGCCGGGCGTCCCTCGGAAGGGTTGACGATGCCCGCGGCGAACAGCGCCTGGCGCTGCTCGGCCAGGCCGCAAGCCTCGGCCCACTCGGCTAGATGCTCGAGCGTCTCCGGCTGCAGGCGCTGGCGAGAGAGATCCAGCCGCCAGTCACCGAACGAGACCTCGAGTCGCCGTTGACGCGCCTCGGCCTCTGGCTACCTGTCAGCAGGTCGGCCTGGCAGAGCGATGACAGGTGGCCGGCCTCCCCGTGCAGTTTGTCGATAGTGGCAGTGGTCGTCACCGCTGCTAACTCCTCTTCCTTGAAACGCATGCTGATATCCTCTCCGCTCTGCCCTGCTTGCGGGCGCGTTGTTACAGCTGCCGAGCTCTGAGCCGCTGCATCGTCAGGTGTGCACCGCGCCACATGCGATAGAACATGCCCGCGGCCTCGGCCAGGGCCTTTTCATGGCGCATGGCCTGCCGATGCGCCTCAAGTGCCTCGAGCCGCTCGCCGTTGGGCAGGGTATGCTCGATACGCTCCAGCAATTTCATCAGCTGTGGACGCAGGCGATACGCACCTCGCTACACATCGGGCAGCTCACGCATGAAAGCGACTCCCTCGACGTAGCCCTCTACCAGCTCGGTCGCCAGCTGCTCGGCGCTGCGTGGCGTGCGGCTGCAGCGGCCGGAGAAGTTGTACCTGGCCGCTCGCTCGAGATTTTGCGCATTCAGGTAGCCCGGCCCGGCGAAGTGGTCATAGATAAATACCGGCGTACGCGAGGCCAGGCAGTACGGCACCGTCTTGCCGATGGAGATGACGACATCGGCATCCAGCAACGCCCTTGGGCCAATGCGGCCATAGCTGTCGCCGCCACGCCCATGCCCCCACTGTCAAGCTAGTTGGAGTGTCAGCGGCTGGCCCACGAAGTTGGCGGTGATCACCACCTCGTGGCCGGCATGGATGAACAGCTCGGAAAACTCCTGGATCACCAGCTTGGAGCCGGCGATCTCCTGGAACTGGTTGGTGCCCAGCAGGATTCTCATAGAGTTGTTACCCTAAGCGACCTGTTACCCTTCAGGCCCACCACACAAACGGGCACTCAGTGCACGCAATCCCGCGACATCGGGCCGCAGTGCACTCGCAGCCTCTGCACAAAGGCAGGCCTGTTCACGGTGACCATTGCGCTCGAACGCTACCGCCAACTCCCGTAGCGCCGCGGCTGGGCCCATTTTCTGGCCGGTCAAGCGCTGCACCTGCTCCCGTGTAAAAAAGCTGCTTTCTGAGCACGGTGCCGGGGTGACACCATTGGAGGCTCTGCCGGTGACGGTGACGCGCAGTTTTTCCATCCAGTTGGCGATCTGCTGAGGGGTCGGCTCGACCGTATGCGCCTGCTCGCGGACGAAGACCTCCAATGCCTGTCGGGATTCCTTTGCCACATCCAGCAGATCCTGCTCACAGGTGATGGCATCGTCATCCGTCGATCCGGCATCTTGGAGTGGCTGCCCCAGGCGCGATTCGATCCATTCCAGGTCGGCTGCCTCACGTTCCAAAATCGGCCTAACCAGGGAATCGGCGAAACGCAGCTTGCGTTCGCCGAAGCCAGCGAGCATGTTCACCAGACGGTTGTTATCACTCGCCTTTCCAGGATAGGGCTGGTAGCACGGCCCCTCTTGGCGAAAGAAAAACAGCGCAGCCGTTGCCTCCAGGCTGAGGGATTCGTTGACCCGGCGGATTTCCGTGGGATCAATAGGGGCACCAAGGAACTGGAAGAAGTCCTGCACCACATCGCCGTCGGCCAGTTTTTTGTGATCGAATGGCCGCAGGGTGACATGCTCCCGGCCAAAGATCTGGTCAAACTTCTCAAGCTTTGCGCGATACCGAGGCCACAACTTGTTGAGATCCAGTCGTGATTGACCATGATTCTTGACCAACTGGACGAAGGCCGAAGCAATGAATGAAGCAGGCGGTCTGATGTAGCCGATAATCTCGACACGGTCGAAGGCCCTGCTAAACTCATCACGCAACCGCCTCAAGCCCTCTTCGCCAAGGTGATAAAGATCCTCGCCAGAGATGACCTGCTGCCCCCCTTGGGCCTTGATAGCAGAAACTTCCCGCCCAACAGCCTCGTTGAAGGCCTTTACCTGATCGGGCGCCCGTCCGGCAGCTCGATGACCGGGCCATTCATATGGATCAGTACTGAAATACGAACGTAGCTTGCCCCCTTGGTTAGCCACGCCCAGATCCGCGTAGCGGAAATCCACATGCCTGCCCTTGGCAAACAAAGTATCCTGGATAGAGGACGAACCCGTCTTGGGCATGCCAATATGAATGACCAATCGTGACATCAGCTAGCCCCCTTTGTGCTCGGATGCGTCGGTGCCAAGTTGCCGGCAACCACCTTGCGAGCCTGCGCTCTTGCCGGACCGATCAGGCGGCGAAAAGCGGTTGCGGCCTCCGGTTCACTCTGCGTGAACAGGCCTGCAGCTTGTTCTAAAATTGATACGGGATCTGCTTCACGAAAACCGCCTAAGACCTCGCTCGAATCAGCAGTACCTTGTTCCTGATAAACTAGTGCGTTTTGGGCAGTCAGCAAGCCCAAGCGATTGACCAATTCAGGTGTGGATGGCTCGCCGTTATGCTCTATCGCTTCGTCTTCCAGAAGCTGCCAGAGCGATCGCCCATTGGCTACCGCCACCTCCAGCAAATCCGCTTCGGTTCCAATACTGGCCTTTGCAACACGTGGAGCGTCCTCAATCGATTGGCCCAGTCGGTCATTAATCCAGTTAAGGTCAGCTTGGTGTGCCTGCAAAACCGGCTGAACCAGTTTCTGTGAGAAGACGAGCTTTTCCGAACCCAGCTGAGAGGCCGCCTCTACCAGGCGGTTGTTATCGGTTGTGTAGCCACCATACGGTGCGGCCTTTTGCAGCTTTCGCATTGCAAACAGGGAAGCACATGCCTCGAGAGAAATAGACTCATTAGTACGAACCAAGTCCTCTTCTGTTAATTCGACCCCTGCTCTCCGGGCAAAATCAAGCACCACATCACCTTGATATAGCGAGCCTGGCAGGAAAGGTACAAGGTCAACCTTCTCTTTTCCAAAGACTCGGTCCAGTGTCTGGAACCTCTTGCGGTAATGCGGCCAAAGTTTCTTCACATCCAGGCCGTACTGATCTCCACCTTTCAAACGTTGCTGAAATGCAGACTGCATATAAGCCACTGGAGGCCGAACATATCCGACAACCCGTACTGAGCAACAATAGCGCGAGAGTATGTTTTTTAGGCGGCCTAACATATTCTCAGTCATGCCAGGTGCACTTAGATCTTCGGCCGAAATAATAAGCACACGAGAATCAAATACAGAAAGAGCATACTCAAGATCTCGCTCAAATCGTTTTTGAATCTCTTTAGCCTCTTGTTTCGTTCGACCATTTAGCTTGTGAGCATGGTACTCCTCTGGCTTTTCAGACAGTAGAGTCATAAAAAAACCCGAGTGATTCGGGGAATTCAGCTTCAAGTAACCCGCCGGCGCACCAGGCTCCGAAGCAAGATTATGTAGGGTCGCCTGGATAGAGCTCGAACCGGTCTTATGCATCCCGACATGCACGATGGCCTCTTCGATCATTCCGTGTCGCCTTTTTTTTTCAACTGCGCCTTCAAGTCTTCAACCTCGTGCCACAAATGAGTGATGAGCTGCATCATCGCCCGGTTGGTATCCAGCGGCGTAGTGGTGTAATCCTTGAAGCGTGGCGTTGCCAGGTCGAAACCACTCTGCCCGCCTGTCGCGAACAGTGTGTTTATCCGTTCGATTTCATCGCGGTGTCTTTCGACGTACTCAGCCACCTCGGCTTCATCCGGAAGCAGGCGGTTGTAGGGCGGAGACTTCGGCATCTTCTCATAGAGCCCGGCCTGCTTGAGGAGCGGCTCCAGCTCGTCAGGAAGTACCGTCCCTTCGGTCATGGAGTTATGATAGGCGAACAAGGCCATGGCTGCTGGAGGCGGGGTGTCGTTTTCCCGCAGTGATGGGACCTCTTCTTCGCTTAGGCCGAGGGCGTCACGCACGAACTGAGCGCTAACGTCATTGATGTCATCGAAGTTGAAGAAACGAGCCTCGTCGGCAAGAGCCGCCCATTGCTCTGCCATTGGTGTCACGACATACGGCTTGTCCTGTACCCAGGCGCGGAAGGGCTTGAGCGGGCCTCGGTAGGCCTTGTGCTTGATGCCCCATTGCAGGTAGGCGGAGAGGATCCAGCTGTCAGGCCGCCGAATATAACCGATGACCCGGATGTCATAGCGATCACGCAGTGCATCGAGTGCCGGCTGCACGTCCTCGAACCGGTCGAAGAGGGATTCGTTAGACCAGATGAGAGTGTGGAGCTCGGTGGGCAACTGGTCATCGGCGTATTGAAGGGCATGGGCCAACTCAGAGTTAGCTTGCACACGCTCCTTGTTAGTGTACGCGAACCAGCCATCCACGACATGCCAATCGTATTGTGCGGTCGGTAGGTTAAGGTGTTCCAGCATCAGTCCGAGGTACTTGATGCCATGCCGCTCCAAGGTGGGCCGCGCCACCCGCAGCGTCTTCTGGATCGAGGAGCTGCCGGTCTTGCCCATTCCGACGTGGATGATCAGCTTACGCTTCATTATTATCACCAATGCGTTCCATGAGTGTAGACTCGGCGTACCTCATATTCGTTCTCCATCACCAGCTGCGGAAGAATACGTTCGAAGGCATGCAGGACACTGCCATCGTAAGGAACTGGCTCGTCTAGTGCAAAAATATCATCTTTCCATTCCAATAGGTCTTTCAGGGCAGAGGCACGGGCCCAGAACATCGTTCCTAGGGGAAAGTGTCGATAATGTGTCCAGCGCTGGTAGCCTAGTGGCTCAAGCAACTGCTCTATCCAGGGACCATTAGAGGCTTCGTCAACCAGATGGCTATCCTCAGCAAAGACAATCCCTACCTTGTCATCCTTAAATAAGCCAAGAACCTCATTGGCTGCTTCCTCTGAACCAATCAGATTGCCTAGCAAATAGCGGCGCCAACGGTCCCCTACCCCATCCGCATTATCGCTCGACTTCTTAGTATGAAAGTGACCTACAACATCGTAATTACCATATATTTCTTCAACAAACTGACGATGAAATGGATAAACATCCCGGCCACAATTATCAATCTTTCGTGTAAAGACCCGCCCAGTTACTGACTCTTCTAGCGCTTTCAAGGACCCTTCTGACAGCTCAACAACATGCGACACGAAGAGATCGACATCAAGGTGCTTCAAAGCTTTAAAGTAAGCACAATATTCAGGAATCAAGTCGGCAAAGAAAACATGAAACTGGAGAGCAACGCTTCCTGAATACTCGTGGACACCGCTACCCGTCAGTATTTTCACTGACATGCCAGGCACATCAGTACTCAACACGCCCCGCGTCAAGTCTTCGAAACTAATAGAAGTTTCTTCCAAAGAATCTAGAACTCGCTGTATATCTGAGCCAGGGAATGGTTTTGCAAGGGCAATACCTTTTCTTAGCAGATTGAGAAAATGACTCGCTTTATTTCCTTCTTCTGTGAAAGCTAACCCGTAAAAGCCCGTGTTGAATTTCACAAGAAACTCAGGGGAAAGCTCAGCCTCTCTCGTTTCGGCTCTGCGCAGCCTGGCCTCATCGATAGACTTGACAAGTCCATCGACATATTCATCGAAATCAAGATGCTGACGACAAATTTCCGAGTTTTTCCCATCCCTAGACTTGAGATTATCAAGATTGTCTGCCAGCAGCATACCAAGATGGTATGGATCACCGTAATCAGCAATCACAGCGCGAGCAGAATGCTTTTCAACGAAATCGGCGATGCCGCTTGAGTCTCTGAACACACCAATACCACAGTCTACATTCAGTGCATCAACAGCGACATTGGGAAATGGATCAAGCCGCGAGGTGAGCAGATAAATGTCGGCCTCACGTAACGCTGCCGACACATCCTTCACGGCTCCTGGAAAATGTACCTGATGTTTCATTCCTGTACGATTGATGTAAGCGTCTAGCCACACACTGACCACGGTATCATCTTGATGATACCCATTGCCGAGCCAAACGAATTGCAGTCGTTCGGCCACAGGGTCCTTCCTGTCAGAGAGAATCTGATAAAGATGATGGCAAGCTTCGAGAAACCAGTCGACGCCCTTACGGGGCTGCACATGACCGGCACCTGCGATGATCACCGAGTCTTCCTTTAGTGAAAGTGCTTTCCTGAGTGACCACTCGTGATCTTCATCTGATCGATAGCCGAGATAGCCTTGTGGCCGAATTCTTATATTATTGATTGAGTGCTTTACCCCAGCTTTCTCTCTCAGCTCATGAATCCCGGAACGAGCCAAGCTCTCTGCTGGGTAAATCACGATATCGGATGTCATCAGCATTCGGCCTATCTTGCCGACCGGCCTTGTATACTCTGCGAACTCATGTACAAGGCTTAGAGTCGGCAACCCCATGCTCGCCGCAGCATCAGCCATGCTCATCGACTCTACCGAGTTTAACACGACTGCCTGAATATCGTGGAGAGAGAGCAAGTGCCGCAATGTATACTCCAGTGCCGCTACCCCGTTCTCGGCAGGAGCATCCAGATGAAGCATTCCCGCTTCAACAAAATACGGCCGCAAATCACCTCCCTTCAACGTTGCGGTTATTACATTAAAGCGCTCCGACAGCCTGCGTGAAACTTCGAGAGCCACAACAGGAGCCCCCGTCGCTGAAGCCTCATGGCTAACAACCAACAATGTATCAGTGTTTTCTTTTTCTTTTTCCTTCCCTAAGGTTAGCCTTTCATCAATATCCAGCCATCCAGTGCGCCCTTCTCCATGGCCATGTAAAATAAAGTGCTGAAATGAGTTGATTGGTGCGTTCTTAATATCTGGGTATACTGCTTCATAAAGCTTTTGATCAAAGAACCCTTCGATTCTTGCCACCGAGAGTTCCGAGTCTTTTATCAAGTCATCCAGCCATTGGGAAAGCTCCTCTTCTGCAGCATCTTTCGGAAGCACTTCACTCTCGAAAAGAAGCTTCCTGAGGTGGTGCTTCATCGGATTTTCTACAGGCTCTTCACCTTCAACTCCAGACTTACTTGCATCTTCCGAGATTTCTTTATGAGCCCCTTCTTCTTGTGGATCACCGTCTTCGCCTACATATCTTTCATCATGTACAGGCTCTTTGTCTTCAGGTGATACAGGAAGGCTCTCTCTCCCCTCACCTTCCCCGAACAATATATAATGAACGAGAGGGTTGACGCCTTGCTTCTTAACATCGGGGTTCGCTTGGAGGTAGAAACTAGAGTCGAAATACCCTGGAACGACTAGCGGATATTTTTCATACTGATCAAGAAAAAGGAGAACCGGGTCTTCGACATCCTCCGACAGGTTTCGTCTATATTCAGCCCAGTCAACCCCACTATTCCTGAGAATTTCATAGTGGACTTTTTCCAAAACTCATCCGCTCCTGATTTATCGTATTTTAGCGTTAAAAGTATGTAGCTTTTCTTTTAAATATTCCTCTGGCGTCATTCCAGAAGTTTCAACACAATAGTTTTTTTCCAACTTTTCAGTTGCGACAGCGCTAACCACAACATCTGAAGCTTTCGGCATCACACGCTCTATGCGTGCTTCAGGAAGCATCGTCTCAACAATTTTGACTATACTATTTAGGTTTGTTTGCTTTCCCGAACCGACATTAAATGTTCCTTGGACCAGGCCATTAGCCATCTTGATCAGAGTCTTCGCCATGTCCGGTGCAAACATGAAATCTCTACAGGCATCCGGGTGAAACCCTACCTTGATAGGCATCCCGTGGGTTGCCCTATGCAATAAGACATCTATCAGTCCGTGTCGAGGATGGTGAATATTTCCGAAAGGATTCGACACCCTTGCACAACTTAATCTCACCCCCGTGTCGGCCGAAAACTGTTGATAAAGTGCCTCTTCTATGACCTTAGCCTTACCATACCAAGACCGAGGATTAACCATATCAGTTTCACGACTTGGCCTTCCAGGAGCTTCACCATAGACAGTGCCAGCTGATGAAATATGCAGCATACCGGCGGGAGGCACCGAACGGAGAAGCTGCATCACTTGATGTGATGTTCCCCAGAATTCATCCATCGCGGCCCTAAGGTCATTTTCAAAGTCATTTGGCTTTAAGCCACCCATAGCATTTATTACGACAGGATGACTCCGCAACCATTTTTTTATCTCAGCCTCATCGCCCAGAGGTACCACATTACCCCTTTCAGCAACTGGCCTCCTTGCCACCCCCAACCATTCAATTCCCTGAAAATCCAATTCTTTAGCAATGTTTGAGCCAATGAATCCTGTGCAGCCCAGCAATATTACGCTTGTCATCGCAACTCATACCTTTCTTTGCTGGATCTCTCCCGAAGCTTATCCACCACCAGCACTCCCATTTCGCCTTCGCGTGATATATTTCAGAAAAATGAAAGAGCCTGTTCCTGGCTTTTACCCCAGCACTTAAAAACAAGAAACCGACTCTGCATTACATCATTTCTTAGATTTTGCTCACACGTAATAGGTATTGACCGTATCCAGTCTTCTTAAGAGATTGACCACAGGCCACCAGATGCTCGGTACTGATCCAGCCGTTGTGCCAGGCGATCTCCTCCAAACAGGCGACCTTGAGGCCCTGGCGGTGCTCGATGGTCTGCACGTACTGGGCAGCCTCCAGCAGGCTGTCGTGGGTGCCCGTATCCAGCCAGGCGAAACCGCGGCCCAGGCGCTCCACCCGCAGGTCGCCGCGCTCCAGGTAGGCGTTGTTGACGCTGGTGATCTCCAGCTCGCCACGTTCGCTGGGCACCACCTGCTTGGCGATCTCCACCACGTCGTTGTCGTAGAAGTAGAGCCCGGTGACCGCATAGGGTGACTTCGGCTCGTCGGGCTTCTCCTCGATGGAAATGGCCGTGCCCTGGTCATCGAACTCCACCACGCCGAAGCGTTCCGGGTCCTTTACCAGGTAGCCGAACACCGTCGCTCCGCTATCCTGGGCGGCGGCGCGCTGGAGCTGCTCGCTGAAGTGCTGGCCATGGAAGATGTTATCGCCAAGGACCAGGCACACCGGGTCATCGCCGATAAACTCCTCGCCGATGATAAATGCCTGGGCCAGGCCATCGGGGCTCGGCTGAACGGCGTACTCGAAGCGCACACCGAAATCCTCGCCGCTGCCCAGCAGGTTCTCGTACTGAGGCAGGTCTTCCGGAGTGGAGATAATCAGGATCTCGCGGATGCCGGCCAGCATCAGCACCGAGATGGGGTAATAGATCATCGGCTTGTCGTAGATTGGCAGCAGCTGCTTGGAGACGCCGCGGGTGATGGGGTGCAGACGGGTGCCGGAACCGCCGGCAAGGATGATGCCTTTACGTGCCATGGGGATTCGTCCTTGAGTGGTGAGGAGTGAGGCGTTAGCGGCCAGCGGGGTTGAGTCCGATGCGCTGGACGAGCTGGCCATCCTTGGGCCTCTCGACCTGGCGAATGACGAAAGTGCCGACGCCATCGATACGCAGGCGGCGCTCGGGGACTTCGTCCAGCTCATTGCGCATCGCACGCAAGGTGCTTTCCACCAGGGCGGCGGCGCGCTTGTCGCTGATGCGCTTGAGGGCCTCGGGCTCCTCGGCCTTGATCCGCTCGACCAGGGTGGCGGGGTCGAGCTGGTCCAGCGGAAGCTCCTTGGCGGGGGTGGGCTTCTTGGGTTCTGCTGCTGGCTGGGGGGTATCAGTCATGGTTGGTCTCCTGTGAGTTGTGAATGGTGAGTGGTGAATGGTGAATGGTGAGTGGAACTATTCACTATTCACCATTCACAAGCGAAGCGCTCACAAGCCGCGAAGCGGCGCTCACCATTCACTCAATCCCGGTGATCACGGATGATCAGAATCATCATGCTGGCGATCAGGGCGAGGAACAGCGTGACGATGGCGAAGACGCTGGCGTTGTAGAGCCGATCCGGCTTGGTGGCGTATTCCGGGAACAGCGGGCTCTGCAGCACGCTGACCTGCTTGAGCTTGCGGGCGGCTTCCAGGCGGGTGTTCTCCAGGGCGGCCAGGGCGCTGGAGTAAGTCTCCTGGGCGAACTGAGCCTTGAGCTCGAGGGTTTCGTACTGGGAGGAGATGCGGTTGAGCGATTCGCCGGTGGCCTGGGCCAGGCGGTCGCGCTGTTTCTCGATCTGCTCGCGCAGGGCCTCGATCTCGGACTGCACCCGACGCATATCGGCGGACTGTACGCTCTGGTAGCTGGAAAGCGCCTTGCGCTGGGCCTGGATACGGGCCAGCTCGCCCTCCAGGGTGGCGACCACCTGGTTGATGCTCTCCACCGTGCTGGTCGGCGAGACCAGGCCTTCCTTGTTCTGGAAGGCGAGCAGATCGGCGCGCGCATCATCGAGGCGGTCCTCCAGGCGGCGCAGCTGCTCCTCGAGGAACTCGACCTGCTCGAAGGCGAGGCGCTGGCCCATGTCGTTCATATGCGCCTCACCGGCTTCCAGCAGCAGCTGCACCATCTTGTGGGCGAACTCGGGAGTGTAGGCCTGCACCTCGACGTTGAGCACGCCGGCGTATTCGTCCATCTCCACCGTGACGCGGCGCAGGTAGTACTTGTGGAGGTCCTCGATGGGCGCTTCGGCGTCACCCAGGCGCGCGAACACATCACCGTTCTCGCTGTAGTGGCTTCGAAAGTCCAGCTCCTCTTCCACCTCCTTGAGCATATCTACCGAGAGCAGGTACTCGCGCAGCAGCAGCAGGTCCTTGTCGCCGGAGGCGCCGGTAAGGATGGAGGAGAAGCTGATGTCGGGCTGGGCGATCTGGGGGCTCTCCAGCACCACGGTGGCACGGGAGAGGTAGCGATCCTCGGCCCACAGGAACCAGTAGAGGCTAACCAGCAGGATGGCGAACAGGGCCGCGGCCCAGTGAGGTTGGGACTTGATGAATCCTTTCATGGGAAAAGGCTCGGTTCGAATTGTAGGAGCCGGATTTATCCGGCGATGAAGTGGATTGGATGGTTACGGAGCCTGGATCGCCCGATAAATCGGGCTCCTACGAGGTGGTCAACCATCGTTCTGCGGCGGCTGCAGTGCCTGCACCCTACGCCGGGCCTGCATCAGCCTCTCGCGGGCAGCGCGGAACTCATCGCCATAGGGCTTGCGTTCATGAGGAGGCAGATCGTCGGCCTTGGCCTGGTCGAAGGCGGCCTTGGCGGCATCGAATTCGGCCTTGATCTGGCGGAGTTGCTGGCGTGCCTGGGGGAGCGTCAAGCCTGTGGGGATCTCGACGTCGTCTGGCTGGGCGGCCTGGACTGCAGGCTTGGCCTGCCCGGCGGGCTTGGCAGCGGCGCCCTGCCCTGCCGCCTTGGGCTTGGCCTCCGCCTTGGGCTTGGCGGCGGGCGGCTCGGGGGCGGTGCCGTTTGCCTGGCGGGCGGCGTCGGTCTCTGCGTGGTAGGCGGCGATGGCGTCGTTGATATCGTCGTACCAGGTGGCGCGGCCATCCTTGAGGTAGATGCCGGACTGGCAGAGGTCCTTGAGGATGCCTTCGCTGTGGCTGACCATCACCAGGCTGGCCTGGCCGACCTTCTCCTTGAAGGCCTTGGTGGCCTTGGCCTTGAAGGCGCGGTCGCCTACCGAGGTGGCCTCGTCGGAGAGGTAGATATCGAAGTCGAAGGCCAGCGAGAGGCCGAAGTTGAGGCGAGCGCGCATGCCACTGGAGTAGGTCTTGATGGGCTCATCGAATGCGTCACCGATCTCGGCGAAGGCCTCCACCTTGGCGATGATATCGTCGACGTTATAGCGGCCACCATGCACCCGAGCCACGAACTTGACGTTCTGGCGTCCGCTCATGCTCCCCTGGAAACCACCCGCCAGGCCGATGGGCCAGGAGACCCGGCTATAGCGATGGATCTCGCCGCGGTCAGGGGTATCCATGCCAGCAATCAGCTTGAGCAGTGTCGACTTGCCCGCGCCATTGCGACCCAACAGGCCAACGCTGACGCCGGTAGGGATGGTGAGGTTGATATCCTCCAGCACCCAGTCGTAGACCTTCCGCTGGCGGTGATAGCGCTTGTAGAGGCCGTTTATCTGGATCATTGGTAGTGAGTGGTGAGTGGTGAGCCCGGCCAAGCCAGGAGATAGTAGTTTTAAGCTTGAAGCTGGAAGCTTGAAGCTGGAAGAAAAATCCTTAAACCGATGTTGGGATTGGGTTACTTCCAGCTTTTAGCTTCCAGGAGCGAAGCGACGCTCTTCCAGCTAAGTAGCCGGGCTCCGCCCGGCTACTTGGCCTTCAGCTTCTCCTTGAATCGGACATGCATCAGCAGCCCAAGCGTGAGGGTAATCAGGGTAAACATCCAGAAGTAGCTGGTACTGGTACCGTGCACCACTTGGTAGCCTTCGAAGAAGCCGAGACGCAGCAGTTCGAGGCCATGCACGATGGGGTTGTACATCAGATACTCGAGCAGCCAGTGAGGCAACTGGTTGAGCGGGAAGATGACCCCGGAGAGGATCAGCAGCGGCATGTTGACCATCTTGATGACCGTGCCTACCTCGGGCACCAGGGTGCCGGCCACCGAGGTGATCAGCCCCAAGCCAAGACCCAGGCACCATAGCGAGATCCACCAGATCATGGCCCTGATGGCGTTATCGGGGTTCATGTCGACGCCAACCATCAACCCGCCGACGATAAAGATCAGGAAGATGAAGGTGCGCAGCATGCCCTCGAGGAAGTGGCGCACCAGCACCGGGTCGAAGGGTTGCACCTGGCGGTAGGCGAACAGCGCGCTGTTGGCATCCACTGCGCCCAGGCCGCGCATCATGCCCTCGCGCACCAGAAAGAAGCCCATCAGGCCGATGATCATCCAGGGGATGAACTCGGCGTTGACGATGAAGCGGTCCACCCCCCGGATATAGGTACGAATACCTACCATGATCAGGGTGAAGGCCAGCGGCTCGAAGATCATCCAGAACCAGCCCATGCGGTCGGCCATGGTGCGCGAGATTGCCTCGCGCATGAACATGGCGTACCAGACGCTGCGGGTTACCTGCCACGGCGTGCGGGAGTTGTGCTGATCTGTGGGCATGATCGCGCTCGTTTCCCCGTTAAATATCCAGCGCCACCTTGGTGGCCACCGCGATCTGGTAGAGGATCTGGGTCAGGCTCTTGGTGAGCTGCAGGTTGTGCGTGGGCGCCTTGGGCATCACCAGGATTTCATCGCCGGGATGGAGCCTTGCACTGCTCGCGCTGACCACGGCGCCGTTCTGGCGTACCAGCAGGATATTGTCGTCGTCAGCGCGCTGGGTAAAGCCGCCGGCGCCGTCAACGTAGTCCTCGACGCTCATGCCCGGACGATAGACCACGGCCTGGGGCACGACCACTTCCCCGCTGATGAGCAGCGAGTCGCTTTCTTCGGGAATCGTGACGGTATCGCCGTCGCGCAGGCGAATATCGGCAATTCTGCCGTCGTGGGCCACCACCAGCCGGCCGCTGGGCTCAAGCTCCCGGGCGCGCTTGATGAAGTCCTGAATCAGTTCGGCTTCCCGGGCGCGCACCTGAGCTTCTTCATCGGTGCTTGAGGGCGCGCCGAGGTAGGTGGTTTCCAGGCGCCGGAGGCTGTCTTCCAGCGACTCCGCCTGCTGTTTTTTCACGCTTTCGCGCTGCAGGGATATGTTGTTGACTGCGGTCATGTCCTTGGGCACGGCAACGGCGTCCAGCAGCTCGCCCAGACGGGCGTTGCGCGGCAAAGCATAGCGCGACGGCCCGAGGTAGCTGCCCTCAAGCTCGACCACGATAGTTTCGTTGCGCTCGTCGGCGCTGAACATGACTTCATCGCCGCTTTGCACCGTCTGGTTACTGAAACGCGGGAGCGGAAAGTATTCGGCAATGGGGCCGCCGCTACGGCTGCCGCGTAGCAGCACGTGGGATACACCGCTTTCCAGCCGGGCAAGTTCAACAAGCCGGGAGCCGCTCAGCGCGCTGCCTTCCAGCTCATAGCGGTACTCCTGGCGCACGTCACCGGTCACGGCAATAGCCGGCCCACGCTCTTCCACCACGATGGTATCGCCGTCCTGGAACTGGATTTGCTGGATGTCACCGCTGAGCAGAAAATCGTAGAGATCCACCGTGGCGATAACGCGACCGCCGCGCTTGACATGCACCTTGCGATAGCTGCCCAGGTCCTGATCGATGCCGTTGGCCTGATCGAGGAAATACAGCAGAGAGTCGCTTGGCGTACCGGCGTAGCGGCCGGGGTTTTCCACGTAGCCGGTAACATAGACGGCAACCGGCTGCACGCCCTGCAGGTTGGTGTATACCTGCACCTGCTCGGGGTACATCGAGGTAATGGCCTGGCGTACGCTGGAATCGACCTGGGCGCTATTCTGCCCTTCGATATCCAACGGCCCGTAGCCGGGGATGAAGATGTTGCCCTGAACGTCAACCGGCAGGGCGCGATCCAGGCTCACCGCACCCCAGGCCCTGACGGTGACCTGATCGCCGGGTTTAACGCGATAGCGCGGATTCATGCCGTCCCCCATGGCGCCGCGGAATCCGCCTTCAAACAGATTGGCGCCAAACGGCTGCAGGCTGTCAATCAGCTCGTCCTGCTTCTCCTGGGAGACCGGGCCGTAAGTCCCGCTCCGCCAGTCAGCCCTGGGCTCGTCGGCCTCGCCCTGTTGGTTACGCTCGCGGTCCTGCCTGGCACTGCTGGCCTGGCCGGTGCTATCGCGCTCGGACTCCTGGGGCACAATGCTGTCGGGGAGGCTTAGCGTCTGGGCGCTTGCCGTGACAGGCAGCAGCGCGCAGCCCAGGGCAATAACGGCCAGCCGCGCGGCGGCCTGACACGCCTTACCCGCCGGCCGGCGATGGGGAGCGTGCCTCGTCGAAACTCTGGATAAACGCGATATCATTTACAGGCGCCCCTCTGCCGTTTGCGTGACCAGGCGCTGCTCTACCCAGCCGTTGTCCGTGCGACATACCAGCGCTTTGCGTGTTTCCCGGGATGGCGTCACGATGCGTAATTTGCGGCACTCGCGGCCGCTGGCGGCAAAATAGCGCGACTCGGCCACCACTTCCACGTTGTTGCCCCAGGGGCTGGTCGCCACGGTCACGGCGCTGTCGCCCGGTGTTTGGTCAAGAAAACCGTTGAGCGTAGCGTTTTCGATCGGCCGGGCGCCGTCGTGACTTAGCACGTAGCCGCGATCACCGCCCGATGCGCCGTAAGGCCCCTGGGCACAGCCGGTCAGCAGTACGCCGGCGGCCAGCACGCTAGCCATACGGTAAACGATCAGGCGCACGCTCAGGCGGCGCGTCGGTGAAGACATTAGATTATGTTTGAACATGCGGGGGATTCCATCAAAAAGGCACGCTACCGCCCGGGGATTGTACCGGGCGCATTCCCTTGCCCTACCGATATGACGATGTTTGGCTGAAAAAAGGCTGCAATGTACTACATTCAGTTACCGACGTCTTCCTCCCGAAAACGCCCGCACGTAGTGTATGGGCATAGGCGAGTGAATGCTACATCTATGGCAAGGGGTAAAGTAATGAGCGATGCGGCCATACGGCCATGAGGCGCATTCACTCACCCGCTGCGAAACATGCGATGAAACCCGCCTGGCGCTGCGTTATGATGACCTTCTGGTTTATTTCTGTTTGCCCTTCGTTACGAGGTTTAGCGCCGATGTTTAGCCGCAGCATGACCATTGCCGGGTTTGATGACGCCCTTTACGACGCCATGCAAAAAGAAGTGCAGCGTCAGGAAGATCACATTGAACTGATCGCCTCTGAAAACTACGCAAGCCCCAGGGTGATGGAAGCCCAGGGCACGCAGCTGACCAACAAGTACGCCGAAGGCTATCCGGGCAAGCGTTACTACGGCGGCTGCGAGTTTGTGGATATCGCCGAGAGCCTGGCCATTGACTATGCCAAGGAGCTTTTTGGCGCGACCTACGTCAACGTCCAGCCGCACTCCGGCTCTCAGGCGAACGGCGCGGTGTTCCAGGCGCTGGCCAAACCCGGCGATACCATCCTTGGCATGAGTCTCGATGCCGGCGGCCACCTGACCCACGGGGCCGGGCCCAACTTCTCCGGCAAGCATTACAACGCCGTTCAGTACGGCCTCGATGAGCAAGGTCTGATCGACTACGACCAGGTGGCCGAGCTTGCTCGGGAGCATAAGCCGAAGCTGATCATCGCCGGTTTCTCGGCCTATTCCCACGTGATTGACTGGGCGCGCTTTCGCCAGATCGCCGATGAAGTGGGCGCCTACTTCCTGGCGGACATGGCCCACGTCGCCGGGCTGGTCGCCACCGGCCTCTACGCAAGTCCGCTACCCCACGCCCACGTCGTCACCTCGACCACGCACAAGACCCTGCGCGGCCCCCGGGGCGGTATCATCCTTTCCGCCGAAAACGACGAAACCATGGAGAAAAAGCTCCAGTCGGCCGTCTTCCCCGGCGGCCAGGGCGGCCCGCTCATGCACGTTATCGCCGCCAAGGCGATCTGCTTCAAGGAAGCCATGGCGCCGGAGTTCAAGGCCTACCAGGAGCAGGTGGTCAGAAACGCCCGGGCCATGGCCGACGTGTTCATTGAGCGCGGTTTTGACATCGTCTCCGGCGGCACCGAGGATCACCTCTTCCTGCTGTCGCTGATCAAGCAGGGCGTCACCGGCAAGGACGCCGACGCGGCCCTTGGCCGGGCCAACATCACGGTCAACAAGAACGCCGTGCCCGGCGACCCGCAAAGCCCCTTTGTCACCTCGGGCCTGCGCATCGGCACCCCGGCGGTCACCACCCGCGGTTTCACCACCGACGAATGCCGCCGTCTGGCTGGCTGGATCTGCGACGTGCTCGACGTCCTCGCCAACGGCGACGACACCGCCACGATTGAAGCCAGCGTAAAGGAACAGGTCGCCGAGCTGTGCGCGCAGTTCCCGGTGTATACAGACTGAGAGCAATGCTCACCGCGCCCCTGCCCTGCAGGGGCGAAGCACTTTGCTTCCTGCATCATGGCGAACGGATCACTTTACTTCCCGGGTCGTGGCGAACGGAGCACTTTACTTCCCAGTCATTGCGAGCGCAGCGTGGCACTCCCTGTGTCATGGCGAGCGAAGCGTGGCCATCTCGGGTTTCGTTGCCGGCGGCGCCGCATGAGATCGCCACGTCGCTGCGCTCCTCGCGATGACAGTAGTGGGCAAGGCGCACACGCCGTCTGTGTCATGGCGAGCGAAGCACTTACTTCCTGCGTCATGGCGAGCGCAGCGTGGCCATCTCGGGTTTCGTTGCCAGCGGCGCAGCATGAGATCGCCACGTCGCTGCGCTCCTCGCGATGACAGTAGTGGGTATGCGCTCCTCGCGATGACGATAGCGGGAAAGGCGCACACGCCGTCTGTGTCATGGCGAGCGAAGCACTTACTCCCTGCGTCATGGCGAGCGCAGCGTGGCACTCCCTGTGTCATGGCGAGCGAAGCGTGGCCATCTCGTTCTTTCCGGCCGCTCACAAAAAGCAGATCGCCACGTCGCTGCGCTCCTCGCGATGACAGTAGTGGGTATGCGCTCCTCGCGATGACGGTAGTGGGTATGCGCTCCTCGCGATGACGGTAGTGGGTATGCGCTCCTCGCGATGACGGTAGCGGGCAAGGCGCACACGCCGTCTATATCAGGCCGCAGGACTACCGCTCTTTTGAAGCTAAATAATACGGGAGGAAAAACTGGCGCCCCTACCAGGATTCGAACCTGGGGCCTTCCCCTTAGGAGGGGGACGCTCTATCCGGCTGAGCTATAGGGGCAAACGGGCAGGTGCTTGAAAAAGCGCGGGCAGTATAACGCCACCGGCGGCGCGCGCCAACCGCTGAGGGCGGTTTCTTATACCCAGCCGGCAAGCTGCAGGGTAAAAATGCCGAGGGTGACGGTCACGCTTGCGGCCAGGGTGGTCATGGCGATGATGTTGGCGGCAAGCGGGGCATTGCCGCCCAGCGCCCTGGCCATAACGAAGCTGCCGGTGGCCGTAGGCGCGGCGAAGTACAAAAACAAAAGGCCCAGCTCGCGACCGTGAAACCCGCTTGCCAGCGCGGCAAGTGTGGCCAGCGCCGGCAGCCAGAGCATCTTGAACAGGCTGGCGCTCACGGCGCTGCGCCCGCTGGTGCGCAGCGCGGCCAGGGAAAGCGTACCGCCAATGCAGATCAGCGCCAGCGGTAGCGTGAGCGAGGCGAACAAGTCGCCGGTGTGCATCACCCAGCCGGGCAGCGTGATATCCAGCGCGGCAAACGGCAGCGCCGCGATCACGGCGATGATCAGCGGATTGGTGGCAATGTTGCGCCCAAGGGTGGTGGCGCTGCCGGTAGGCCCGGGCTGATGCACGATCAGAGCAACCACCGACAGGCTGTTGTAGAGCACGATCACCAGGCCAAGCAGCACGCTGCCGGCCGACAGGCCGTAGTCGCCGTACATGGCATGAGCCAGCGCCAGCCCCACAATGCCGCAGTTGCCGCGAAACGCCCCCTGAATATAGGTGCCTCGGTCAGAGGGCGGCACGCGGTAGCGCGCCCACCCCCAGCAGAGGGCAAACTGCACCAGGGTCGCCAGGGCAAAAAAGCCCAGCAGCGGCAAGTTAAGCGCCTCGCCAAGGTCGGCGCGAATCAGGCTGAGAAACACCAGCGCCGGCAGCGTGGCCTTGAAAATCAGCGACGAGGCGGTCGCTACAAAGGCCGCGTCGATCCAGCCGATGCGCCTTAGCCCCATGCCCACAAACACCATGACGAAAACCGGCAGCGTCACCTCAAGCGTGCGGGTCAATATCTCCAGCAGCGGCATCAGTCGGGCTGCCCCGGCCGGTCGTCACCGTCGGGCATGCTGACAATCAGGGCGTTACGCCCCAGGGCCTTGGCCTCATAGCTGGCGGCGTCCGCCCGGGCAAGCGCTTTTTTTACCTCCTGGTCGCCGGGGCTGAAGGCGGTGACGCCCATGCTCAGCGTCACGCGGAACTCCCGGCCCTGGGCGGACACGGCAATATCGGCAACGGCCTGGCGCAGGGACTCAGCTATGGGCTGCGCCTGGGCGAGCGTACAGCTGGGTAGCAGCACGGCAAACTCATCGCCACCCGGGCGAGCAGCGTAATCGCTTCGGCGTACCTTACGGTTCAATACCAGGGCAATGCGGCGCAGCATCTCATCGCCCAGGGCGTGGCCGCCCTGGTCATTGATAGGCTTGAAATGGTCAAGGTCAAACATCAGCAGCGCCGAAGGCGTGGCGGTTTTCTTGTATTCGGCAAAGGCTTCGTCCAGCCGACGCTCGAATCCGCGGCGGTTCAGCAAGCCGGTGAGCGGGTCGTGCTCGGCCTCCCAGCGCGCCAGCGCTTCCTGTTCGCGGCTTTGGGTAATATCTTTCATGGTGCCCACCAGGTCCAGCGACTGCGCACCCCGGGAAAGCACCACAAACCGGGAATGAATTTCCAGCCAGAGTATGATGCCGTCCGAGCGAATAAAGCGCAGCTGAAGCACAAAGTCGTTGCGCGTCGCCAGGCTGTCGCGCCACATGTCGACAATACCGTCGCGGTCATCGGGGTGAACATGGTCGAGCCAGCGGGCCGTCGTCAGGGTGGCGGTAAAGCCCAGCATCGCCAGCAGAGCGGGGTTCATATAGGTGATGTCGCCGTCGAGGTTGGCCACGAACATACCCTCGGGCGTGGCGTTGAGCATCTCGTCAAGAAAGGCCCCGCGCTCCTTCAGGCTATGCAGCAGCGTCTTGCGCTCGGCCTCGACCTGGTTGAACGTGCAGGCAAGGTCCTGAAACTCCACCGCCCCGCCGGCGAGATCGATGCGCTCGCGGCGCTCCTGGCCGACTTCGCCAATCTGCTTTTGCAGGTGCCGCAAGGGCTTCAGCATATGCCCCAGTACCCACCACAGCAGCGGCAGCATGCAGAGCCCCATTAGTACCCAGACCCACCATAGCTGGCGGATAAAACCGGCAAGCGGCGCCTGAACCTGGTCAAGAATCGTAAAGCGCCCCACTATCCAGCTGGCCGGCCATACCTGCTCGTAGAGCTGCAGCCCCTTTTTGCCGTTAAAAAGCTCGCCGACGGCTTCGCCCTCCCAGCCGTGCATAGCACTGACAAGCTCGGGATTATCGACAAGGGTATCGACGCTCGCCATGATGTTGTCGTGCTCGGGGTGGTAAAGCACCTTGCCCGACGCGGTGAAGACCGCCACGTAGCTGCCGTGACTCACCTGCCTGGCCAGGCGAGTAAAGAGCCCGCCGCTGTCCAGGCTCATGAAGCCGCCGACCATGCCGGCAAAGTTACCGCCGGCGTCCCGGCGCGGCACGCCGATCAGCACCAGAGGCACCCGACTAGCCCGGCCGATAAAAGGCTCGCTGACGTAAGGATAGCCGGTGCCCTTGACCATGCGGAAGAATTCGCGGTGGTTGATATTAAAATCGCGACGCGCGGCGAGCACCGGCCAGTCGGCCACCAGATTGCCCTCGGCATCGCTGATCACCAGCCCTTCGAACCACTCAAGCAGCGCCTCGTTGTGCCGCAGCCGGCGCTTCAGCGAGTCCGTGGTATCCGGCGTGTCGGCCACCTCGGCCAGGTGCTCAAGGGCACTGATGCGCGAGTTGACCTGCTGCGTGATTTCATCGGCCAGCATGGCGGTTTCGTAGCGCAGGTGCGCGACGCTGGTTTCCTGGGCCATGTGTTTGCCCAGGTACCAGGCGATGCTTAACACCAGCGCCACGACAATCAGCCAGGTACAGGCAAGGCCGAACAGCATCCGCCCCCGAAGCGAGCCAAACGCCCTGGCGGCTTTCAGCCGCCTAATGGCAGGCCGCCATGGCGTATTGAATCCCCATCCCGGCAAACGCACCCCATCCTGGTCAGTCGAGCTGGCGCACCTTGAGCTCGTAGTTGTTCACGCCGCTTCTGGCGCCGCTGAACTTCTGCCCCTTGACGCGGACGCGGTACTCGCCCGGCGCCAGCTCGGTACGCAGGTCGACATCGCCGTCGAAGCCTTCGCCGGCGTCCCTGGCGACCACGTTGCCGTCGCTATCCAGCACTTCGGCTTCGATGCGGTAGCTGCCTTCGTTGCCGGGAAAGGTCGAGGTCGTGACGGCCACGGTGCCCTTCTCCAGCACTTCAAAGGTCATGACCTCGCCGCTGGCACGGATTTTGACGTCGGCGACGACCTCTTCAAAGCCCTGCTGCCGCGATGCCTGAGCCGTCTGATCGGCGCCGGTATCCGGGGCCTTGCCCGCCTCGCTCTGATTTTGCGCGGCCGGCGCGCTCGTGCCTGCCTCGGCTTCAGCGCTGGCCGCTGCCGGCGCTTCTGCCCGGGGCGAGCGCGACGACGGCGGCGCTACCGCGGCCACTGCGCCTGGGCGGCGCACCATGGCGGTTTTACTGCCGCCGGGCCGGCCGCCGGAAAAGGCGATGCCCTCGCCGCGGGATACGCCGCCGGCCACGTCAGTACCCTCTACCGTCACGTAGAAGCTGTTGCCCTCGGCGTTGCCGCTGGAGCCAAACTTGTGGCCCTCGACCCGCAGCGTGTAGTCACCCTTTTCCAGCCGCTGGGTAAGCGTAAGCCCGCCGGCGTTGCCCAGCCCTTTATCGCGCGCGACCACGCTGCCGCTGTCGTCCAGCAGCGTCGCGGAGATGCGGTAGTCGGTGGTCTCGCCGCCCGGCACGTGGCTGGCAAACGTATAGGTGCCGTCTTTTTCCACGGTGAAGTCGTGCTCGTGGGCCCGCCCGTAGAAAAAGCTGCGGCTGCGGGCGTCGTTGTCGGCCTTCAGGTAGCCCGTCAGGTCTATCTGCTTGCCTTCTTCGCGGAAGCGCTCCTGCACGTCGCTGGCAAGGGCCGGGGTGCTGGCCACGCCGAGGCCCAGCGCCAGCGTGATGATAACTGCGGGTTTCATGGGCGGTACTCGCTTGTCGGGTAACGGAAAAGAAAACGTTCGGCTTAACCTAACAAAAAAAGCCGGCCCTCGGGGGCCGGCTTTGCTTTTTTAAACCCTGGGTTTAAACCCAAGGGGCTTTCTATCATCGATAGTGCCGCCCCTGCTACCGGGTTCAGGGAAGCGATTTAGAACAGGTAAACCGCACCTACGGCAACGCCGTCGTCTTCATCGTCGTTGCGATCGTACAGGGCGCCTTCAACGAAGGTGTACATCGCGTCGGAGACGTTGTAGGTCGCGCCGAGAACGACTTCGTTGTAGCTTTCGTCTTCGCGCTCGCTGGGCCAGTCGCCGTGCGTAGTGGCGTCCTTGAACGTATCGGTGAAGCTGTCGCCGCCGACGTCAACGTACTGGTAGGCGCCGTAGATGTCGCCCATGCCGTAGCCGTAGCGCGCGCCCAGGCCGTAGTAGTTGGTGTCGGCCTGAAGGTCGTTGCCAGCCTCGAAGCGCTCGAGCTTCAGCGCCATGCGCAGGGTGTCGACGGTGTACTGGGCGGTAATGCCGTACTGCTCGCCGGCGTCAAAATCGCCGCTAACGTCATTGCCGTTGGTGTCTTTGCCAGCGTAGGTACCGTCGTTGTTGTTGAGGTCGTCGTAGACCGCGGCGATGGAGAAGGCACCGGCGGTGTACTTGGCGCCGCCGAAGAAGGAAGCGCTGCTGCTGCTGTCATCGCTAATGGTTGCTTTAGCATCCCCATTAAAGTCGAATTCTTTATTGCCACGATCTTCAGCGTCGCCTTCGTACTGGGTGCCCACGGCGAACTGGAAGCCGTTGAACGACGGCGAGGTGTAGGTCACCTTGTCGCCTTCGCGGTTTTCGAGACCCGCGATGCGGCCGTTGGAGTCGGATACGTCGAAGTATTCGTTGTTGGTGATCGGGTCCTGGATCCAGTCGTCGATCAGCGGATCCCAGGAGCCCACGCGCAGGTCACCGAAGTTGCCCTTCAGGCCCAGGTAGGCCTGGTCGCCGTCGGTCAGACCGTTGCCCGGCCCTTTGGCTTCGTCGGCCTCGTGCTCGAACTCGGCCTTGAAGTAGCCCTGGAGATCGCGGGTGATCAGGTGCTCACCGGCGAAGCCCACGGTAGAGCCGTTGTCGAACAGCTCGTCGTTGGATTCGACGCTGCCGTCGTCCTGGCGGGTTTCGATGTCCTTGTAGGCAAGCTGGATGTTGCCGTAGAGGTCGAGTTTGGTGCCGTCTTCGTTGTAGATGGTGGCAGCCTGGGCGCCGGCAGAAACGAAGGCAGCACCCGCGATAGCAGTCGCCAAGAGTGTCTTTTTCATGGGATCAGTTCCTTAACTAGCCTACTGTTTTGATCGTCTATGGGCGCTTGGCCCGCTACTGGCTTGAAAGCATGCTGTTCTTTTATTTCCGCCGCGTCGCAACGCCGGAATACGTCATGTTTTTGCTCAAGCCTGGTGATATTCCAATGCTCGCAGGAAGAACTCTATACCGGGTTTCGCGGGAACGCAATAGAAAAAAACACTGTTTTCTTATGATTTGCCTACTTCCTACGGAACCCGCGGCCGCTTTTCTTTGTCTCATGCGCGCCTAATACCTCACCCCCGCCCGCCAAAGCGGCGCTGCAGGCTAGCGAGCTTTTCTTCCAGGCTCGGCTCTTTTTTTGCCGGCTGCGACATTTTGTCGTTTTGTGGCGCTGCCGCCCCGCCTTGCTTTTTGCCGGCCGGGGCGTCGGCCCTGGCGGCCTTGCCCTTGTGCGGGCGGCGAGGTTTTCCCCCGGGCGCCCCGGCGTTCCCCCGGCGGGCTTTCGCCTCTGCCCACCGGCGGTATTTTTCCTGCGCGGTCCGGGCCGCGGTGGCGTCCACCGTGCCGGCGGGGTTGCCGTCAAGGTCGATACGCGGCGCGCCTTCCTTCAGCGCCCTGGCGTAGCGGGGGCGATTGACGTAGCCGGCGAGCGCTCGGCGGATCAGCTTGTTGGACCAGGGCTCCCGGGCGGCCAGGTCGTGATGAATGCCCACCTTCAGCGGGCGGACCTCGGCGGCGGCAAACGCCTCGGGGTAGCGCGACTGCCACTGCTTGAGCAGCGCCTGGGGCGCCGGCGGCGTTTCCTCGGTGGCGGCGTTCTTTTCCGCAGCGGCTACCGCTGCCGAGCCCTCTGCTTCGCCCGGCACTGACGTTTCTTCCGCCGCTGCGGCTTCTTCCGTTGCCGAGCTTTCTTTTGCCGCCGACGTTGCTTTCGTCGCCGTTGCTTCCGTCGCCGCTGAAGGGGCCGCCGCTTCGTTGAGCTCGCCGGTATCGGCCGTCGGGCGCTGCGCCAGGCGGCTTTTCAGACGCCGGTTTTCGTCGCGCAGCGTCGAAAGCTCGGCCCGGGCCTCCCCCAGCCGAGCCTCCAGATCGTCCAGCAGATGCGTCACGCGTTCAGGCATCCGTCGCTTCCTCTTTGTTCTTGAGCCGTTCGTGGGTCGTGTCACTCGTGTGGGCGCCGTTGCACGGCATTTTTGCTACTTTCCCTACTGCTTTCTCAAATGCCAAATCTGCCCGGCTGCTATCCATTCTCCTGCGACTCTGCCCGGCGCTGATATACCACAAAAGCATAGTCGGGCTGGCCCTTTGCTGCCGCGCCGGCGTCGCGCCGGGTTTCCTGCCACTGCGCCGGGTCAACGGCGGGAAAGTGCGTGTCACCCTCGATGTCGATGTCCACTTCGGTGAGGTAGAGCCGCTGGGCGTAGGGCATCGCCAGGGCGTAGATTTCACCGCCGCCCATGACCATGATCTCGTCGGCCGCCTCGACGGTGGCGTAGCGGTCGGCCAGCGCCAGCGCATCCGCCAGGCTGTGGCACACCTCAACGCCGGAGTGGGCAAACGCCGTATCCCGAGTAATAACGATATTGCGCCGGCCGGGCAGCGGCCAGCCAATGGAGTCAAACGTCTTGCGCCCCATCACCAGCGGCTTGGCCTGGGTTATGCGCTTGAAGAACTTAAGGTCCTCGGGCAGATGCCAGGGCAGCTCGCCGCCTACGCCGATGACGCGGTTGCGCGACATCGCGGCGATCATCGCCACGGGGACCAGCGGCGCCGGGTCCGGGTTTGTCAGCGCAGCACCTTGACTGTTCCGGGAATTCATACGGCTACCTGTGCCTTGATGGGCGGATGGGCATCGTAGCCCTCCAGCTGAATATCATCGAAGGTAAAAGCCAAAAGATCGTCCACTTCCGGCGTCAGCGCAAGCCGGGGCGGCGCCTTGGGCGTGCGCGCGAGCTGCTCCCGGGCCTGCTCCAGGTGGTTATCGTAGAGGTGGGCATCGCCCAGGGTGTGGATAAACTCCCCCGGCTCAAGCCCCACCACCTGCGCCACCATGCTTAACAGTAAAGCGTAGCTGGCGATGTTGAACGGCACGCCGAGGAAGATATCCGCGCTGCGCTGGTAAAGCTGGCACGACAGCCGGCCGGCCGCCACGTAAAACTGGAACAGGCAGTGGCACGGCGGCAGCTGCATTTCGTCGACCTGGGCCGGGTTCCACGCCGAGACGATGAGCCGGCGGGACTGGGGGTTATGGCGGATCTGCTCCACCACCCGGCGTATCTGGTCCACGTGGCCGCCGTCCGGGCGCGGCCAGCTGCGCCACTGGTAGCCGTAAATCGGGCCGAGATCGCCGTTGTCATCGGCCCACTCGTTCCAGATGCGCACGCCGTTGTCCTGCAGGTAGGCGATGTTGGTGTCGCCGCTCAAAAACCACAAAAGTTCGTGGATGATCGAGCGCAGGTGCAGCTTTTTGGTGGTCACCAGCGGAAATCCGCGGGCGAGATCAAAGCGCATCTGGTGGCCGAACACCGAGCGCGTGCCCGTGCCCGTGCGGTCGTCGCGGTCGGTGCCGGTCTCCAGCACATGGCGCATCAGGTCGAGATAGGGTTGCTCAAGAGAGGGCTGTTCGAGGGCCGGCTGGTTGGCGGACACAAGGCGCTCCTGTTGACAAAGACGAGTGACAAAGACGAGTGACAAAGACGAGTTAGCGGTACGCCGTGCCGGGCCGTTACGGCAGGCGCGCGTCCACCGGCTGCTGGCGCGACCAGGCCACCAGCAGGAGGCCAAAGGCCATCATCGGCAGCGTAAGCAGCTGGCCCATGGTCAGCCAGCCGAAGGCGATAAAGCCGATATGCGCGTCCGGCAAGCGGACAAACTCCACCGCGAAGCGAAAGACGCCGTAACCGATGAGAAACAGCCCCGACACCAGCCCGCGGCGGCGCGGTTTGGCCGAAACCCACCACAGCAGCGCAAACAGCACCGCGCCTTCCAGCAGCGCCTCGTAAAGCGCCGAAGGGTGGCGCGGCTGCCCGTCGGTGCCGGGAAACGGCATGCCCCAGGGAAGCGCGGTCACGCGCCCCGGCAGCTCGTGGTTGATGAAGTTGCCGATGCGCCCGGCACCCAGGCCGATGGGCACCAAGGGGGCAATAAAGTCGGTCAGAGTAAAAAACGCCAGCTGCTTTTTACGCGCAAACCAGCCGGCCGCCAGCAGCACGCCAATCAGCCCGCCGTGAAAGCTCATGCCGCCGTCCCAGACGCGGAAAATCCACAGCGGATCGGCGGCCCACTGGCCCAGGCCGTAAAACAGCGCGTAGCCCAGCCGGCCGCCGAGCACCACGCCCAGCGCGGCGTAGAACAGCAGGTCGCTGACGTCATCGCGAGTCAGGCCAAAGCGCGGCGCCCGGCGCCCGCCCAGCCACCAGGCGGCAACAAAGCCGATCACATACATCAGCCCGTACCAGTGCACCTGCAGCGGCCCGAGCGATACGGCAACGGGGTCAATATCGGGGTAGGCAATCATACGAATCTCGAGCAGCAAACAGGGAAGGAAATCACGGGCGTTAACTCATGATAAAGCGCACGCCGACCACGATCAGCAGGACGGCAAAGGCGTAGCGCATTATCCGCGCGGGCAATACGTGGGCGAGCTTCACGCCCACCCGGGCGAAGGGCACGCTTGCCAGCACCACGCCGAAAAACGCCGGCCACATGACAAACCCGGTGGCGGCATCGGGCAGCAGCGGGTTGCCCCAGCCCACGACGATGAACGTCAGCGCCCCGGCCAGGGCAATGGGCAGCCCGCAGGCGGCCGAGGTGCCCACGGCCCGGGTCATGCTCGCGCCGCAGCGCGAAAGCCAGGGCACGCTGAGCGTACCGCCGCCGATGCCGAACAGCGCCGAAATACCGCCGATGACCACACCGGCCACGCCCATGGCGAGACTTCCCGGCGGCGTACTGCCGGGCTTGGGCGCCAGCCCCAGCAGCATCCTGATGGCCACCAGCACCACGAACGCGCCGAACAGCGTGCCCAGCACGGTGGCCGAGAGCCCGCCGGCGACGAAGACCCCGAGCACCGCGCCCAGCACCAGCCCCGGCAGCAGCACCTTGAGCCAGGGCAGGTGAATGCTGCCCCTATGCCAGTGGCCGTACGCCGACGACGCTCCGGTAACCACAATGGTGGCAAGCGAGGTGCCCACGGCCAGATGCACCACTACGTCGGGGGCGATGCCCTGCAAGCCGAAGGCAAACACCAGCGCGGGCACGATGATGATACCGCCGCCCACGCCGAACAGGCCGGCGAGCGTACCGGCCGCCGCGCCCAGCGCCAGATACCCCAGCAGGGTCAAGGCAATACTCATGGCACAGGGGCCTCCTCTGTTACGCTGTCGAGCATGTGATGATCCATCAATAGAAACGCCGGGGGATGCCGCGCCGCCCGGCGTTGGGCCGGCCAGTGTACCCGGCTCCCGAAGGGCTGTCACGATGCCCCAACAAGGCAGTGCTAGGGTGTGTTAACAATCATTAGTTTCGTTTAAACTGATTTAGTATTCATAGATTTTGGTGGGCCATGAGTCGGTTGAAGTTACGCGATGATCAGTGGGAGCGAATCGAGCACCTGCTCCCCGGCAAAGCCTCAGACTGTGGGGTAACTGCCAAGGACAATCGCCTGTTCGTGGAAGCCGTGCTCTGGATCGCTCGGACCGGCGCCCCGTGGCGTGATCTTCCCGAATCTTTTGGGCGCTGGCACACCGTCTACATGCGGTATAACCGTTGGTCACGAAAGGGCGTTTGGCAGCGTATTTTTGACACAGTAGCCGACGATCCCGATCTAGAGCAGCTGATGATCGACGGTAGCATCGTCAGGGTGCACCAGCATGGAGCGTCAAAAAAAACACGCAAGACGTCGAAGCCATGGGCAAATCTCGAGGCGGATTGAGCACCAAAATTCATGCCGCAGTCGATGCGTTAGGTAACCCAGTACGATTGGTTCTCACACCGGGCCAGGCGTCGGAGTATGGTGCTGCTCCCGCTCTACTGGAAGGTTTTTCCCCGCAAGCGGTGCTGGGCGACAAGGGGTATGACTCCACTGCTCTGCGGGACATGATTCAGGCCGCAGGTGCCGAGCCGGTGATTCCTCCGAAAAAGAATCGTTTGGCGCGCATTGAAGTAGACTGGCACTGTTACCAAGATCGCAATCTGGTGGAGAGGTTCTTTCAGAAAATCAAGAAGTTCCGGCGGTTATCTACACGCTATGAGCGACTGGCAAGAAACTACCAGTCACTCCTCTGCCTCGTGTCAGCCGCCATATGGCTGGCCTAATTGTTAACGCCCCTAGCGTCGTTGAACTGGACCATACGGCTGAGCCGGCGACAGGCCTGCGAGGGGCGCTGTAAATCCATCCCTGGACGCTACCTACGCCATCCATGACGTAGAACCCCCTCTTCGACCTGTCCCCGGCGCCGTATAAGCTATCCAGCGGCAATAGCCCGTCACACCAAGGAGACCCCGATGTGTTTGCTCGCCTTTGACTGGCAGCCCGGCGCGCCGGTGCCGCTGCGCCTGATCGCCAACCGCGACGAGCTCCACGCCCGTCCTACCGCTCCCCTGCACCGCTGGACGCCAGCGAGCGGGCCGGACGTGACGCTGTTGGGCGGCCGCGACAAGCAGGCCGGCGGTACCTGGCTTGCCGCCAACGCCTTCGGCACCGTGGCGGCGCTGACCAACATGCGCGACCCGCGGGAAGAGTCGCCGGCGGGCGCGCCCAGTCGGGGCGAGCTTGTCTGCCAGGCGCTCGCCTGCCGGGACCTGCCCGCCTGGCTGGACGCGCTGGCCGCCACGGCACACCGCTACGCCGGCTTCAATCTGCTGGTCGCCACCCCCGAGCGCCTGTGGCACCTGCACCGCAGCCGCGAACGCACCGCGCTCAGGCGCGTGGCGGCGGGCATTCACGGGGTTTCCAACGCCGATCTGGATACGCCCTGGCCCAAGACCCAAGCGCTGTGCCGGGCCATGGAAGAGGCGCGGCAAGGCGGGGACTTTCCCGGGCCGGCGCTGGCGGCGATCCAAAACGATCGTCGGGCGGACGACGCCGCCCTGCCGGATACCGGCGTCGCGCCCGAAGTTGAAAGGGCGCTGTCGGCGGCGTTCATTCGCGGCGAGACCTACGGCACCCGAGCCACGACCTGGCTTACGCTTGGCCGGCACGGGCGAGTGACCATGACCGAGCAGCGCTTCGGCGCGGGCGGCGTATTGGCGGGGAGTACGGCCGGCGCGATCGGCTGAGCGCAGACGGCGCCCGGCCGATCAGTTTTCCGGAGGCAAAAGGTGCGCCAGCTGCCAGCCGCTCATGCGCGACTGCAGGTGCCGGCGCACCTCTTCCGGGGTGTCCTTTTCCATGACTTCGGCTAAAAGCGTTTTGGCGTCATCCAGAGCCACCCGGCGAATGGCGGCGCGCACCTTGGGCAGGCTGGGGGCGTTCATCGACAGGCCGGCAAAGCCCATGCCCATGAGCAGAAGCGCCCCGGCCGGGTCGCCGGCGAGCTCGCCGCACAGCGAAATCGGCCGCTCAAGGCGCCGGGCGTCCCGGGCGAGCTTGTCGAGCGCGGTCAAAAGCGCCGGATGCAGCGGATCGTACAGGTCCGACACCCGGGGGTTGTTGCGATCCACGGCGAGCAGGTACTGGGTCAGGTCGTTGCTGCCCACCGAGAAGAAGTCCACCCGCTTGGCCAGCGCGTCCATCTGGTAGAGCGTGGCCGGCACTTCGATCATCGCTCCGACCCGAGGGCGCGTCACGGCCACGCCCTCTTCGCCCAGCTCGACGATGGCGCGCTCCAGCAGCCCCAGCGCCTCGTCCACCTCGGCGACGTTGGTGATCATCGGCAGCAGCACGTGGAGGTTATTAAGCCCTTGAGAGGCCTTGAGCATGGCGCGCAGCTGGACGATCAGCACTTCGGGGTGGTCCAGGGTCACGCGCATGCCGCGCCAGCCGAGAAAGGGGTTGGCTTCGTCGATGGGAAAGTAAGGCAGGTCCTTGTCGCCGCCGATGTCCAGGGTGCGCATGACCACCGGCAGCGGGGCAAAGCCCTCGAGCTGCTCGCGGTACAGCCGGGTTTGCTCCTGCTCGCCGGGGAAGCGCTGGGCAATCATGAACGGAACTTCGGTGCGATAAAGCCCGACGCCGCTGATGCGGCTCTTGAGCAGGGTCACGGCGTCCACCGCCAGGCCGGTGTTGACCATCAGCGGCATCTCGTGGCCGTCGGTGGTCACGCTGGGAAAGTCCTGCTCGTGCTCCAGCAGCTCGCTGAGCTCGCGCTCCTCTTCGACCAGGGTGGCGTAGTACTTGTCGAGCTCCGCACTCGGGCGCACAAACAGCCGGCCGCGGTGGCCGTCCACCACCACCGGCGCGCCGGAAAGCCGCGGCAGCGGCAGATCCATCATGCCAAGCACGGTGGGAACGCCCATGGCCCGGGCGACGATCGCCACGTGGGAGGTGCTCGACCCGCGCACCGACACCAGGCCCTTGAGCTTGCTGCGCGGCACCTCGCCCAATAGCGCCACGCTGATCTCGTCCCCTACCAGCACGGTGTTGTCGGGGTAGGAGTCCGGCGTGGCCGAGGCATCCCGCTGCAGGTGCGCGAGCACTCGCCGGCCGAGATCGCGGACGTCGGCGGCGCGTTCGCGCAGGTAGTCGTCGTCCACCCGTTCCAGGTACTGCACGTGGCGGCGCACCACGTCGGCCAGCGCCCCGGGCGCCCACTGCCCTTCGCGGATGCGCTTTTCCACCTCCCGGGACAGCGCCGATTCGCCGAGCATCTGCTGGTAGACGTCAAAAAGCGCCAGCTCCTGGGCGGAGATCCGCTTGGCCAGCCGGCGGCCGGCAGCGCCGATTTCTTCCCGGGTCTTGTCGATGGCCTCCTTGAGCCGGGCCACCTCGAAGGCCTCGTCCCGGGGGATCAGATCGGGCACGCTGTTGAGATCTGCCGGCGGCGTAATCACCACCGCCTCGCCCATGGCAATGCCCGGGGAGGCGGGCACGCCCTTGAAGGTCATCTGACGCCCGTCGGGCGCCGGGCGCGTCAAGTCGCCGGTGGCCAGGGCGTGGGCCAGCACCCCGGAAAGCTGTGCGGCCATGGTGACCAGAAAGGCCTCGTCTTCATCGGTATAGCGGCGGTTCTCGGCCTGCTGCACCACCAGCACGCCGAGCATGCGGCGCTGGTAAATGATGGGAATGCCCAGAAAGCTCGAATAGCGCTCTTCCCCGGTGGACTCGAAATAGCGAAACCGCGGGTGGGCCTGGGCGTCTTCCAGGTTGAGCGGCTCGCGGCGCTTGGCCACCAGCCCCACCAGCCCCTCGCCCAGCGGCAGCATGACGCGCCCTACGGCGTGGGTGCGCAGGCCGATGGTTTCCATCAGCACCAGGGTTTCCAGCGCTTCGTCGTAGAGGTAAAAGGAGCATACGTCGGTGCGCATGGCCTTGCGGATGCGGCGTACCATGGTCGCCAGGGCGGCATCAAGGCTGCGCGCGCCGTTGACTTCCTGAATGATGCGGCGCAGCACCTCGAGCATGGACGTCTTGTTCTTCACAAATTCATGCCTCGCTGGGGTTTCAGCCGTCACTGCGGCTAGCGGGTGCCGTCCCGGGCAATGCGCTGCAGCCGCGGCGAAAGCTCGCGCAGCGCGCGCCGATACACCTCCCGCTTGAACGGCACGACCTGCCCGAGGGGATACCAGTAGCTCACCCAGCGCCAGCCGTCGAACTCTGGCTTGGACGTGGCCGTCATACAGATCCGGCTATCCTGGCAGCGGATCCGGAGCAGATACCATTTTTGCTTCTGGCCGATGCACACCGGCCGGGAATGCGTGCGAATCATGCGTCGCGGCAGGCGGTAGCGTAGCCACCCCCGGGTGCAGGCCTCAACGGCCACATCATCGGCGGTCAGGCCGATTTCTTCGTGCAGCTCACGAAAAAGTGCCTGTTGCGGCGATTCATCTGCCTTGATGCCTCCCTGGGGAAACTGCCACGCGTTTTGCCCGACCCGACGCGCCCAAAGCAGCTGCCCCTGGGCATTGGCAATGATGATGCCAACGTTGGGGCGAAAGCCGTCTGCGTCGATCACGGACGTCACCTTGATAAACTGTAGTTAAGGCCATTTTTCCACAATGGTCACAGCACTATCAATACATTCGTTATACCGTTGAGGATTTAGGGCATGTTGACGGCAGGCGTTGGGAAAACCCGGCGGCTTTTGCCATAATCCCGCCCCGCCGCCGGCGCAACGCCTGCGGCGCGCGCCATGGATGCCATCAACGTTAAGGGGAATGCCGTGAGCCTGGCCATTTTCGACCTGGACAATACGCTGCTGTCCATCGACAGCGATCACGCCTGGGGGGAGTTTCTGCTCGAACAGGGCGCGGTGGACGCCAAGGCGTACCGCGAGGCCAACGAGCGCTTCATGGCGGATTACGACGCCGGCACGCTGGATATCGACGCCTTTCTTGCCGTGGCGCTCAAGCCGCTGGCCGACAACACGCCGGAGCAGCTGGCCGCCTGGCACCAGCAGTTCATGGCGGCTAAGGTCGAGCCCGGCATTCTGCCCCGGGCCGAAGAGCTGATTGCCCGCCACCGCACCCAGGGCGATACGCTGTTGATCATCACCGCGACCAACCGCTTCATCACCGACCCCATTGCCGAGCGGCTGGGCATCGATCATCTGATCGCCGTGGAGCCCGAAGTGGCCGACGGCCGCTATACCGGCCGGGTTTCAGGTACGCCAAGCTTTCGCGAAGGCAAGATCACCCGGCTCAACGAGTGGCTCGAAAGCCGCAGCGATACCCTGGACGACGCCTGGTTCTACAGCGACTCGCACAACGACCTGGCGCTGCTGGAGATGGTGGACAACCCCGTAGCCGTGGACCCGGACGACACCCTGCGCCAGATCGCCCGAGAGCGCGGCTGGCGTATTATCTCGCTTCGCGAGTGATAAGCAGACTCCGGAATCGGGCCATAGCGAGCGCTTCCCCTGGGTCATGGCGAGCATCCAAAGGGCGGGTATAAACGAAGCGCAGCCATCTCGGGGTTGGGTGCTACACAGCACAGCATGAGATCGCCACGTCGCTGCGCTCCTCGCGATGACCGTAGCGGGAAAAGCGCCCGTGCCCACTACGCCATAGCGAGCGTTCCCCCATAGTCATTGCGAGCGTTCCCCCATAGTCATTGCGAGCGTAGCGAAGCAATCTCGGGGTTGGGTGCTACACAGCACAGCAACCGGCAGCTTAAGGAGATCACTTCGCTTGCGCTCGTGATGACTCGGCAATCACCAGGCCGGCACGGTGCAGCTCGCCCATGAGCGTCGCTACGTCGTCGGTAACCGCCCCGGCGGGTGCGGCAAAGTAGTCCGCCAGCAGCTCGCCGAGCTCGTTTACCGTCAGCGCTTCGTGCTGCAGCAGCTGCCACACCAGCCGGCCGGTTAAGTTGAGACGGTGAATTTCGCCGCTCGGCGTGTGGATCAGAAACAGTTCGTCGCCCAGCGGGTAGACGTTGACGTGGGTCCCCGGCTTCCAGGGCGCGTCCCGGGCAACGGCCGGCGTTTCCGCGCTGTGTGCCGCGGCCCCTACTGCCGGCGCGGGGCCGGTATCAGCGAACCCCTTCTTACCGATCAGCTTACTCTCACCGCGCTCCAGCACCTGCGCCAGGTGCCTTGCCCCGGCCAGCGGCTCGCTATAGCGCAGCAGCAGGCACGGCAGATGCTGCATCAGCGGCATAAAGCGCGCCATCAGCGCCTCGGGCGGCGTTTCCCGAGCAAAGTTTTGGCACAGCAGCTGCAGTAGCCCCTCCCCCGGCGCCAGCGGCAGCGCTTCGGGCGCCACCGGCGCATCGTGGCGCTCGAGCAGCACCAGCGCCCCCAGCGGGCGAGTTTCCTCGGAACGCGCCAGGCCGCCGTCGGGCGGCACCACAAAGCGGTAGCGGTCGTCCTCGGGGCCGGCCCGGCGCCGGGTATAGTCGGCAAACTCGGCGGAGAAGGAGGTTGGCAGCGGCAGGCGCAGCCGCGGCGCCACGCCCATGGCCATGCCCTTGCCCGCAGGCGTTAATCCCAGGACGTCGTCGCCGAACAGCCGGTACCCGGCGGCGGCAAAGGCCGTCGCCAGGGTGCTCTTCCCCGCCCGGCTGCTTTGCGGAAACAGCGCTAGCCGACCGTCGATCTCGACGCTGCCGCAGTGCAGGCCCACCAGCTCGTTATCGTGCTCAAGACGCAGGGACAACAGGTCCGCCGCCAGGCTGCAGGCCGCGGACGCCGATGAGGGCAGCATAAACTCCTCGGCGGTGCCGGGGTCGCTCTGCCACAGCCCTTCGCCGTCGCGGTAAACGTAGAGCCCCGGAGAAACGCCGGCGGCCGGCTCCCGGCGCAGGGGCCAGCCCGGCATCGCCCTAACGAGCGCTTCCAGCACCTCCGGGGCGTTGTAGACCCGCAGGCAGCGCCCGAGCCCCGGCAGGGTCACGTCCACCGGCGCCGTATCAGCGGCTAACGGCATCATCAGCGCCGCGGCGGGCCGAGCAGGATATCCTCAAGGATCCGCACCGGTTCATCTTCGTATTCGTGCAGCCGCCTGCGTTCGCGGCGGTAAGGCCCGCGATAGCGGCTGGGCCGAGAAGGCCGCGAATAGCTGGGGCGCGAGTAGCTGCCGCCGGCGCGGGCCTGGCCCACGCTGAACAGCGTCGGTGCCACGTAAGCGCCGGCCAGCCCGGTACCCAGCGCGGCCAGCAGCCGACGACGACGCTGGCGATGAAGATCAGGGGTTATAGCTGTTTCATCATGCTCTGATATAGGCTCTGACATGGCGCGCCTCGCTGGTTGGAAAGTTATCGAACGGTGTTCATGATAACGCCGCGCCGCCCTTGTCTCTACCAGTCCATGAGATTTGTGGAATATTTGTCGATTTGAAGGATGGGCAGAATCCGTCAGCTCCGCGCAACGCGCTCGGCATATAGCCTCACACCTCGCCCAGCAGCCCAAGGCTTGCCGCCGGGGCCTGGCGGCGCAGCCCCCGGGAAAGCGCATGGCCGATCACGCCGATGGCAAGCGCCCCGCCCAGCGGCAACGCCAGCCACACCCAGCCGTGTAGCTGAGGCGGCAGGTCCAGCCAATAGCGGTACAGGTAGACGGTGGCAAGCTCGGCCAGCGCCGCCCCCAGCAGGCCGCTGGCGCCGCCGAGCAGGGCAAACTCCGCCCCCTGAATCCGCGAGATCAGCCGGTTGCCGGCGCCAAACACGCGCAACAGCCCGCTTTCGTGGGCGCGCACCGGCTGGCTGGCGGTAAGCGCGGCGTACAGCACGCTGACGCCGGCGAGCAGCACCAGCGCGAGGATCAGCTCGATGGCGCGAGTTACCTGAAACAGTACCTCGCGCACCTGCCCCAGCAGCGCGTCGACGTTGAGCAGCGACACCCCGGGGAAGCGCTCCGCCAGTCGGTTGGCCAGGCCCTGGTCGTCGTCGGGCAGGTAAAACGCGGTGATGTAGCTGTGGGCGAAGTCCTCGAGCACCCCCGGCGGGAAGATCACGTAGAAATTGGGCGTGAAGCTGTCCCAGCTGAGGCTGCGCAGGTTGGTAATGCGCGCCCTGAGCGTTTCGCTGCCGATGCTGAAGGTCAGGGTATCGCCGAGCCCCAGCCCCAGCCGCCCGGCCAGGCCGTCCTCCATCGAGATCGGCACCGGGGCCTTGGCGGGCACGGCGTCCACCGCGCCCAGCCAGCCCTCGGCGGCGGCGTTCGAGGCCGCGTCGTTCGAGGAAGCGTCTCGCTCGATGCCGGCGTCGGTGAACCACTCGCCGGCCACCACGCGGTTGCCCTCGGGCACTGTGGCTCGCCAGGTCAGGTTCAGCGCCCGGCGCAGGGCGTTGTCGGCCCGGGCCTCGGGCGACAGCGCATCAGCCGGCGGCGCGCCGTTTACCGCGCTGACGCGCCCGCGCACCATGGGGTAGAGCGCGCTTTGGGCTTCGACCACCGGCGCAATGGCCTCGGCGAACGCCTCGCGCTCGCCGGGCTGGATGTTGATGGCGAAGTAGTTGGGCGTGTCATCGGGCAGCTGGGCCTGCCAGGTGGCGAGCAGGTCGCCGCGCACCATTACCATCATCGCCATGGCAAAAAACGTCACGGCGAAGGCGAGAAGCTGCCCAAGCCCCGCCTGGCGCCGCCGGGCGAGCTGCCCGCCGCCCAGCCGCAGTGCCCGGGACCAGGGGCCGCTGCCCGCCAGCCGCACGGCAAAGGCGAGCACCGCTCGAAGCAGCAGCGTAGCGCAGACCCAGAGCACGCCGAGCGCGGCGCTGCCGCCCAGCAGCAGGGCCAGCGCCAGGCCGAAGTCGCCCGAATACAGCCACAGCAGGCCGCCAAACACCGCGGCCGCTACGCCGGCCACCAGCCAGGCCGAGGGCGGCAGCGGGTCAAGCTCCCGGCGCAGCACCTTCAGCGCGCTGACGCGCCGGATGCGCAGCATTACCGGCCCGGCAAAGCCCGCCAGCACGGCAAGCGCGGTCAGCGCCCCGAGAAACAGCGGCGCCATGCCCGGCGCGGGCAGGGTCAGCGGCAAAAAACCGGCCAGCAGCCGCACCAGCAGCGCCTGGCCGACCAGGCCGACAAGGGCGCCCAGCAGCGAGGCCACCAGCGCCAGCCCCAGGAGCTGGCCGGCAAAAATCAGCGTCAGCTGGCGCTGGCTGGCGCCAAAGCAGCGCAGCAGCGCGGCGGTGTCCAGGTGGCGCTCGACGTAGCGCCGGCTGGCCATGGCCACGGCCACCCCGGCCAGCAGCACCGCCGCCAGTCCGGCAATGCCCAGATAGCTTTCCGCCCGGGCAAGGGCGCTGCCCAGCCGCGGGCGGTCGGTGCGCACGTCGCGCACCTGCACGCCCGCTTCGCGCAGCCCTTCAAGCAGCGGCGACAGGCGATCGAGCGCCTCGGCCGGACCGGCGCCGAGCAGCGAGTAGTCGATTCGCGAGCCGGGCTGCTCAAGCCCGGTGGCGGCAAGGTCGGCGGCGTTGATCATCACCCGCGGGTTGAAGCTGCCAAAGCCGCCGGAGGGATTGGCCTCGCGCCGGATAAAGCCGCTGACGCGAAGCTCAGCCTCGCCCACCTGGAGCGTATCGCCCAAGCTCAGACCCAGCAGCGACCTCAGCCGCGGGTCGGCCCAGACGCTGCCCGCCTCGGGCGGGCGCTCGAGGGTTTCGGTGCCGGATCGCTGCTCCACCTGGGAGCTACCGTAGTGCGGCCAGGCGCTATCCACCGCCTTGAGGCTTGCCAGCTGAAAATCTTCGCCCCGGCGCAGCATGGACGCCATCTCGACCTGGCGGCTGAGCGTCAAGCCGGCGTCCTTGAGCTTTTCTACCAGGGAGTCATCGAACGGCTCGGACTGCTCCAGCACCAGGTCGCCGCCCAGAAGCTGCCCGGCCTGGCGCTCGAGCCCGCGCTCCAGGCGATCAAGAAAGAAAGCGATCATGGTGGCGGCAGCCACCGCCAGCACCAGCGCCATGAACAGCGCCCGCACGTCGGCGGCGCGCAGGTCGCGCTTGAGGCCGGTCAACGCCAGCCGCAGGGCAGGCGTCATGGGGTTGCCTCCCGAATGTGGGGCGTGTCGGGGTCAAACGCTTCCAGGCGGCCGTCTTCCAGCCGCAGGCAGCGGCTGCAGCGCCGAGCCAGGGCGTAATCGTGGGTGACCAGCACAAGCGTCGTGCCGGCCTCGCGGTTGAGGGTGAACAGAAGCTCGATCACCGCCGCGCCGGTCTCCGGGTCGAGGTTGCCGGTGGGCTCGTCGGCAAACACCAGCTCGGGCTCGGTAACAAAGGCTCTTGCCAGCGCCACGCGCTGCTGCTCGCCGCCGGAAAGCTGTTTGGGCAGGTGCGCGGTGCGCTCGCCAAGCCCCACCCGAGATAGCCACTCCCGCGCGGCCGCGCTGCGATTCTCCCGGGACGTCAGCTCCAACGGCAGCCGCACGTTCTCCAGCGCGCTCAGGGTCGGCAACAGCTGAAAGTTCTGAAACACAAAGCCCACCCGGCCGGCGCGCAGCGCCGCTCGTGCGTCTTCGTCGAGCGTGCCAAGCGACTGGCCGAACAGCGCAAGCTCGCCGGCGCTCGGGGTATCCAATCCGGCCAAAAGCCCCAGCAGGGTGGACTTGCCCGAGCCGCTTTTGCCCAGAATCGCCACGCTCTCCCCCGCCGCTACCTCCAGGGAAAGCTCGTGTAAGATGGCAAGGGTATCTGCCCCGCTTGCCACGCTTTTGGTCAGGCCGGCGGCATGGATCAACGGCGCGGCAGCAGAAAAGGAGTCCGACATGAAAGTGTGTATCCCCGGAAAAAAGTGGTGGCGAAAGCAGGCAGGCAGCGCAGCGCTTGCGGCCCTTGCCCTGCTCACCGCTATGCCGGCCGCCGCCGATACGCGCCCGACGCTTCTGGTCATGGGCGATAGCCTAAGCGCGGCGCACAACATCGAGCAAGACGCGGGCTGGGTGAACCTGCTGCGCGAGCGGCTGGAAGATAACGCCCAAGTGATCAACGCAAGCATCAGCGGCGAAACCAGCAGCGGCGCCGGCGCGCGCTTCCCCGGGCTCCTGGACAAGCACTCGCCCGAGCTTGTGGTGCTTGAGCTTGGCGGCAACGACGGCCTGCGCGGCCTGCCCCCGGACGAGCTTTACGCCAATCTGGCGCAGATGGTCGAGCAAAGCCAGTCGGCGGATGCCCGAGTGCTGCTGCTGGGCATCGATATCCCGCCCAACTACGGCCGGACCTATCGCCAGGCCTTCACCCATATTTACCCGCGCCTGGCCGCTACCTATCACGTAGCGCTGGTGCCGTTTCTCCTCGACGGCATCGCCCTGGACGAGGCGCTGATGCAGGATGACGGCATTCACCCCACCGCCGAGGCTCAGCCGCGGGTGCTGGACAACGTCTGGCCGGTGCTTGCGCCGCTGCTGAAAGCCGCCGAAGGCTGAGTCGAGATTGAGCCAAATCAGGCTTTCTGGCGCTGCTGAAGCGCCAGGCCGCCGAGAATCAGCGCCAGCCCCACCAGGGTCGATGCCCGGATCGGCTCGCCGACGACAACGTAAAGCAGCAGCAGCGACACCGGCGGCGAGAGGAAAATCAGGTTGGACACCTTCGCCGTGCGCGACACCTTGTGCATGGCCAGCTGCCAGAGGATGAACGCCACGCCCATTTCGAACAGGCCCACGTAGACCCCGGCAGAAACCGCCCGCCAGCCGTGCCACTGAAACCCCGGCCCGGCCAGCATCAGCGCGGTGAGCACCGGCAGGCCGACGCTGAAGTTTTGCCACTGGCCGACCAGCGGCTCGCGCGCATCCCGGGTGTTGAGCAGCCAGTAAAGCGCCCACAGCAGCGTCGACGCCAGGGCGAAAATGACGCCTAGCGGGTCAGCGAAGGCCACGTCGATCACCGCCCCCCGGGTGGCAATGACCCAGACCCCGGCGTAGGCAATCAGCCCGGCGGCCACGTCCGTGCGGGTGAGCCGCTGGCCCAGCAGCGGCACCGCCAGAAACGCCATGGCCAGCGCCCAGGTATAGTTCAGCGCCATGGCTTCCTGGCCCGGCAGGCGATCGTAGGCGGCAAACAGCACCAGATAGTAGGCCACCGGGTTCATCAGCCCGGCCCACAGCGCTGTGCGCCAGCCGCTTCCCAGCGCCCGGCCAAGCTGGCCGCGCTTGGCTACCAGCGCGCCCATCAGCGCCCAGGACACCAGCGCGGCGTACCAGATCAGCGCCAGCGGCGACATGTAGCCAAGCGCCACCTTGAACGCGGTGGCCACGGTGGACCAGAGCGCCACCGCGCCCAGGCCGTAAAGCATTGCCTGACGGTCTTGATTCATGCGCCGGGATCCTTTCATAAAGCAGAGGCAGAAAACGTGACATTATACCGTGGACTGGCCAGACGAACGGGGCTTGATACACTGCCCGCCACGGATTGCCCGCAGCATAACAGCCAAGGAGCCCTTCATGGCCGAGCAGGACATCTCCCAGTCACGCCTTTACGAATGGCTGACCGGCGACGAAGACAGCCGCATGTGTGACGACATTCCCGAGGCCGCCTGCGATGACCAGCCGGCCAACTTTGCCCGCCATCTCTGGGCGTCCCTGGGCAACAAGCTGGCCGACGAGCTCTCCAGCGCCCGGCTGGTGCTGCCCTGGCTCATGGGCCTCATCGGCGCCCCGGTATGGATGGTGGGGCTGTTGGTCCCTATCCGCGAGTCCGGCGCTCTGCTGCCCCAGCTGTTCGTCGCCGGCTTTATCCGCCTGAAACCCCGGCGCAAGTGGGTGTGGGTAGCCGGCGGCGCGCTGCAGGCGACCGCGGCGCTGGCATTGGCGCTGCTGGCTCTTTGGGGCCGCGGCGGCCTGGGCGGCGCGCTGGTGCTTGCCGCGCTGGTGGTGCTTTCGCTTGCCCGGGGGCTTTCTTCTATTGCCACCAAGGACGTCATGGGCAAGACCATCGCCAAGAAACGCCGGGGGACGCTGATGGGCTACAGCGGCAGCGTGGCCGGCGCGGTAACGCTTGCCGCCGGCGGGGTGCTGATGCTGTTCGACGACCGCCCGGGGGAGCTTGCGCTGGCCGCTCTGCTCGGCGTGGCGGCGCTTGGCTGGGCGCTGAACGCGCTGTTCGCGGCGCGTATTGTCGAGCAGCCCGGCGCGGTGGAAGGCGGCGAAAACGCCTGGGACAGCCTCAAGCTGGGGCTTTCGCTGCTCCGGGACGACCGCGCCTTTCTGCACTTCAACCTGTCGCGCACGCTGCTGCTGTCGAGCGCGCTGGCGCTGCCGTATATTGCCCTGTTGGGCCAGCGGCAAAGCGGCGCTGAGCTTGGCGGGCTGGGGCTGCTGGTGGTGATTTCCGGGGTCGCGGCCATGGTGGCAAGCCCGGTGTGGGGCAAGCGCGCCGACGTCTCGAGCCGGCGGGTGATGTGCGAAGCGGCGCTCGGCACCGTTGCCTGCTGCCTGATGGGCGCGGGCCTTGTGTGGCTGCCCGGCGAGTGGACGCATCAGGTGCTGCCCTACGCCGTGGTCTACGGGCTGCTGGTGGTGATTCACCACGGCGTGCGCCTGGGGCGCAAAACCTACGTGGTAGATATGGCCAATCAGGAAAATCGGGCCCTTTACGTGGCGCTTTCCAATACGCTGACGGGTATATTAATGTTGCTGTTTGGCAGCTTGCTCGGCGCCCTTGCCCAGTGGCTTGGCAGCGCTGCACTGCTTGCGGTGTTTGCCGCCGCCGCCCTGGGCGCCTTTTTCAGCGCCCGCACGCTTCCCGAAGTCGAATAGCCGGCAGCGCCCGGCGGGCGACGAGCCCCGCCGGTGAAACATTAAGGACTGAAGCAACAACAGGACATCACTATGACACGATCTCCCTTGATCAGCCCGGCGCTGCTTGAACGCATTGTCGACGCCTCGGAAGACGGCATCGTAGTTGCCGAGCAGGAAGGCGATGAACACATCCTGATTTACGTCAACAAGGGGTTTGAACGCCTGACCGGCTATAGCGCCGATGACATCCTCTATCGCGACTGCCGCTTTCTCCAGGGCGACGACCGCGACCAGGAGGCGCTTGGCACCATTCGCCGAGCACTGAAGCAGGGCCAGCCTTCCCGGGAAGTACTGCGTAATTACCGCAAGGACGGCACCCTATTCTACAACGAGCTGTCGATTACTCCGGTGTTCGACGAGGCCGACAACCTGATGTATTACATCGGCGTGCAAAAGGACGTCACCGACCGCGTCAAGGTCCAGCAGGAGCTGGACGCGCTGAAACGGGCCAACGTCACCCGGTAGCCGCCGGCAGCGCTGGCCTTTCCCCGCGCTCGGCACTATCATCGTGGCCCAACCTGGCTTTCTCCGCGTGGCCCTGAACCGCCCGGCGCGCCCGCCTCGGCGGGCTGCGCGGCGACGGCTACCGCTTTCGTTTACCCAATTAATATCGGATACACATGGCGCAATACGTCTATACCATGAATCGGGTCGGCAAAATCGTGCCGCCCAAAAAGCAAATCCTCAAGGACATCTCGCTGTCGTTTTTCCCCGGCGCCAAAATCGGCGTGCTGGGCCTGAACGGCGCGGGCAAGTCTACGCTGCTGCGCATCATGGCCGGTGTCGACACGGAGTTTGAAGGGGAAGCCCGCCCGATGCCGGGCCTGAACATCGGCTATCTCCCCCAGGAGCCCGAGCTCGACGACGACAAGAACGTCCGCGAGACGGTCGAGGAAGCCCTGGGCGCGATCCAAAAGGCCCAGGAAGAGCTCGACGCCGTGTACATGGCCTACGCCGAGCCCGATGCCGACTTCGACGCGCTGGCCTCCGAGCAGGCGCGGCTGGAAAACGTCATCGAAGCCGCCGACGCGCACAACATCGAGCGCAAGCTCGAAGTCGCCGCCGAGGCGCTGCGCCTGCCGCCCTGGGAAGATATCGTCGGCAACCTCTCCGGCGGCGAGCGCCGCCGGGTGGCACTCTGTCGCCTGCTGCTCTCCAGCCCCGACATGCTGCTGCTCGACGAGCCCACCAACCACCTGGACGCCGAGTCCGTGGCCTGGCTCGAGCGCTTTCTCCACGACTACAGCGGCACCGTGGTCGCCATCACCCACGACCGCTACTTCCTCGACAACGTCGCCGGCTGGATTCTCGAGCTCGACCGCGGCGAAGGCATTCCCTTCGAGGGCAACTACTCCCAGTGGCTTGAGCAGAAGGAAGCTCGCCTGGCCCAGGAATCCAAGCAGGAAGCCTCGCGCCAGAAAGCCATCAAGAAAGAGCTTGAGTGGGTGCGCTCCAACGCCAAGGGCCGCCAGGCCAAGAGCAAGGCGCGCCTGAACCGCTTCGAGGAAATGCAGTCCGGCGAGTTCCAGAAGCGCAACGAGACCAACGAGATCTACATTCCGCCCGGCCCGCGCCTGGGCGACAAGGTCATCGAGTTCCACAACGTCGCCAAGAGCTTCGACGACAAACTGCTCTACGACGACCTGAGCTTTTCCATCCCCCCCGGCGCCATTGTCGGCATTGTTGGCGGCAACGGCGCGGGCAAGTCAACCATGTTCAAGCTGATCACCGGCAAGGAGCAGCCCGACGCCGGCGAAGTCGTGCTCGGCGAGACCGTGGACACCGCCTACGTCGAGCAGCTGCGCGACGACATGGAAAACAAGCAGACGGTATGGGAAGCGGTGTCCGACGGCCAGGACATCCTCAACATCAACGGCTACGAAGTACCGTCCCGGGCCTACGTCGGCCGCTTCAACTTCAAGGGCAACGACCAGCAAAAGCGCCTCGACGAGCTTTCCGGCGGTGAACGCGGCCGGCTGCAGCTGGCTCAGACGCTCAAGCAGGGCGCCAACGTGCTGCTGCTGGATGAGCCGTCAAACGACCTGGACATCGAGACCCTGCGCGCCCTGGAAGAGGCCCTTTTGGCCTTCCCCGGCTGCGCCATGGTGATCTCCCACGACCGCTGGTTCCTCGACCGCATCGCCACGCATATCCTCGCCTTTGAAGGCGACTCCCACGTGGAATTCTTCGACGGCAACTACACCGAATACGAAGAAGATCACAAAAAGCGCGTGGGCAACGACACGCCCAAGCGCATGAAATACAAGCGCATTGACGCGTAAAGGCGATAGGCACTATCAAAAAAGGCGCCATTCGGCGCCTTTTTTGTATCTTGATTCTGCCATTGCTGGCACTCCCCTGTGTCATGGCGAGCGAAGCGTGGCCATCTCGGGTTTCGCTTATAACGCCACCGCACATACGAGATCGCCACGTCGCTACGCTCCTCGCGATGACGGTAGTGGGAGGCGTGCACAAGGCTGTCGTGTCATGGCGAGCGAAGCGTGGCCATCTCGGGTTTCGCTTATAACGCCACCGCACATACGAGATCGCCACGTCGCTACGCTCCTCGCGATGACAGTAGTGGGAGGCGTGCACAAGGCTGTCGTGTCATGGCGAGCGAAGCGTGGCCATCTCGGGTTTTGCTTATAACGCCACCGCACATACGAGATCGCCACGTCGCTACGCTCCTCGCGATGACGGTAGTGGGAAAAGTGCCACCGCAAGTGCCAGATCGCCACGCTTCGCTCGCGATGACTCGTTAGCGAGAATGGCGCCTTTCCACGGTATCGCCTACCCCGCCGGCCAGGTGAATTCGCGGCCGCCGAGCAGGTGCATGTGGATGTGGTAGACCGTCTGGCCGCCGGCCTTGTTGCAGTTCATTACCACCCGGTAGCCGTCTTCGGCAAAGCCGTTTTGCTTGGCTAGCTTCGCCGCGACGTACTGCAAACGACCGACGGTTTCCAGATCGCTCTCGTTCATGTCGTTGAGCGTGGCGATGTGCTTTTTGGGGATGATCAGCACGTGGGTCGGCGCCTGAGGATTGATATCGTTGAACGCCAGCACGTGCTCATCTTCATAAACGATGTCGGCGGGGACTTCGCGCTCGACCATCTTGCAGAACAAACATTCCATCAATACCCCTCCTTGCATTCAACAGTGGCGCGGGCGAGCCGCGCACGGCTGCGCTTACGGTAGCGTTTTTGCCCGGCAGTTGCCATCGGCCGCGGCTAGTAAAAGCGTCGCTCGGCCAGCAGCTGGCGCAAAAGCGGCCCCAGAATCAGCTCCATGGCTAGCGCCAGCCGCGCTCCGGGGACCACCAGGGTATGCGGCCGGGTCATGAAAGAGTCGTTGATCATGGCCAGCAGCCAGGGAAAATCCACCCGGGAATGGTCGCGAAAACGGATGACGATGAACGACTCGCCGTCGGTAGGAATATCCTGCACCTCAAAGGGATTCGAGGTGTCCACCACGGGCACGCGATGCAGGTTGATGTGCGTGCGGGAAAACTGCGGCTGGATGCAGCGCACGTAGTCGCCCATGCGCCCAAGGATGGTGTCGATCACCGCTTCCTGGGAATAGCCGCGCATCCGGGTATCGCGATCGATTTTTTGAATCCACTCAAGATTCATCGCCGGGGCCACGCCGATCAGCAGATCCACGTGCCGGGCAATATCGTAGTCCTCGGTGACCAGCCCGCCGTGCAGCCCTTCGTAAAATAGTAGGTCAGTGCTGCTGGGCAGCGGCCGCCACTCGGTGAAGGTGCCAACCCGGTAGCCCGCCTCGATTTTCTGTTTGTCTTCGGCATGAATATAGTGGCGATATTCGCCGCTGCCGTGCTCGCCGTACTCCATGAACAGCGCTTCAAGGCGGTCCAGAAGGTTGGCGCCCGGCGAAAAGTGGGACAGCTTTTCGTAGCGCTCGGGTTCGGCGCAGTACATGCGGTGCAGGTCGTCGCGGGTATAGCGGTGAAAGGCGTCGCCGTCGACCATGGCGGCGTGGACGTCTTCCCGCTGAAACATGCGCTCGAAGCTGCGCCGCACCGTGGTAGTGCCGGCCCCGGAGGAGCCGGTGACGGCGATGATGGGAAATTCGCGTGACATCAGCTACCCCGCGCCTGGGCCCGAGTGGCTTCCCGCGCGAGGGCGCGGTGGGCAATGTCGCGGCGATATTCCGCGCCCTCCCAGCGCACGCAGTCCACGCCCCGGTAGACGGCCTCCCGGGCTTCGAGCACGCTGTCGCCCAGGGCGGTCACGCAGAGAACGCGCCCGCCGGCGGTGACCGTACTGCCGTCGGCAGCACTTGCGGTACCGGCCTGAAATACCTTGCAGCCGCTTTGCTCGGCAGCGTCGATACCGCTGATGGCATGGCCCTTTTCATAGCTGCCCGGGTAGCCGCCGGCGGCCATGACCACGCCCACCGCCGCTCGGCTGTCCCAGCAACACCGGTGCCCGGCAAGCTCGCCGTTGGCCCCGGCCAGGCACAGCTCGGCGAAGTCCGAGGTCAGTCGCAGCATGATCGGCTGGGTTTCGGGGTCGCCGAAGCGGCAGTTGTATTCGATGACTTTCGGATTGCCCGCGGCGTCGATCATCAGCCCGGCATAAAGAAAGCCGCTATAGGGCGTGCCTTCTTCCGCCATGCCGCGCACCGTGGGCTCGATGACTTGGCTCATGATGCGCGCGTCCACCTCCGGGGTTACCACCGGCGCCGGCGAATAGGCGCCCATGCCGCCGGTGTTGGGGCCGGTGTCGCCGTCATAGGCGCGCTTGTGATCCTGGCTGGTAGCCATGGGCACGACGCTATCGCCGTCGACCAAAACGATATAGCTGGCCTCTTCGCCCTCGAGAAACTCCTCGACTACCACCTGGGCGCCGGCAGCGCCGAAGGCGTTGGCTTCCAGCATGTCGCGAATGGCCGCCTCGGCTTCGCTTTCGGTCGCCGCGACCACCACGCCCTTGCCCGCCGCCAGGCCGTCGGCCTTGATGACGATGGGCGCGCCGACCTTGCTCACGTAGTCAAGCGCCGGGGCGACGTCGGTAAAGGTCTGATAGGCCGCGGAAGGGATGGCGTGGCGGGCGAGAAAATCCTTGGAGAACGCCTTGGAGCCTTCCAGTTGAGCCGCCGCCCGGGTGGGGCCAAAAATCGTCAGGCCGGCGGCCTGAAAGCGGTCGACCACGCCCTCTACCAGCGGCGCTTCGGGCCCGACCACGGTCAGCCCGACCTGCCTTTTTTCGGCCAGCGCCACCAGGGCGTCAATGTCGGTGGCGGCCACGTCGACGTTGACAAGCTTGGGCTCGCCGGCGGTGCCGGCGTTACCCGGCGCCACCAGCACCTGCTCGACCATTGGCGACTGGGCCATCTTCCACGCCAGCGCGTGTTCGCGGCCACCGCCGCCTATGAGTAATACTTCCATGCTATCCCTTTTGAGCTTCGTTCAGCCGTTACCGCGTTCGCCACGCGCGCTACTCGGGCGTATTATGCCACAGCCCGGAGCACGGCCGGGCAGGTCGCGCCGGCGTTTTTACCGGCGGGCCTCGGCCACCCGAAGTGCCGCCGTGCTTCACACGCCACCAGCCAGACACGCCATGAACCTGATTTTACTCAGCCCCGACGATATTACCGCCGACGGCGGCGCCACGATCCGCGATCCGCGCCGCCTGCGCCACCTGCGCGAGGTGCACCGGGCAGCACCCGGCCAGCGCTTGACCGTGGGCGTTGCCGGCGGCGCCATGGGTACGGCCGAGCTCACCGCGCTTGACGCTGACCGGGCCACCTTTGCCCTGGCGCCGCTGGAGGAAGCCCCGCCGCCGGCGCTGCCCGTGCACCTGGTGCTGGCCCTGCCGCGCCCGCGCATGCTGGCGCGCACCCTTGAGCACGTGACGGCGCTCGGAGTGAAAGAGATCACCCTGCTGCACACCCGGCGCGTGGAGAAAAGCTACTGGCAGTCGCCGGAGCTTGACCCCGACAAGATCCGCCAGCACCTGGTGCTGGGGCTCGAGCAGGCCCGGGATACGGTGATGCCGGCGGTGACGCGGCAGCGCGGCTTTCGGCCCTTTGCCGAAGACGTGCTGCCCGAACTGCTGACGCACCGTCGCGGGCTGGTCGCGCATCCGGGCATGGCCCGGCCCTGTCCCCGGGGGCTAACCGAGCCGGTCGCGCTGGTGGTCGGGCCCGAGGGCGGTTTTATCGACTGGGAAATCGAGCGGCTGCTCGCCGCCGGCTGCGAGGGCATGCACCTGGGACCGCGCATTCTGCGCGTGGAAACCGCCGTCACTGCCCTGCTGGCGCGGCTGTTCTAAGCCTGCCTGCGCCGGGGCTAGTCGTCGTCCCTGTCTTCTTCGGGCTCGTGCTCGACGAACTCGGCATCCTCACCGCATGCGGGATCCTGGATAAACGTCTTGCTCACGTCCAGATGCCCCAGATGGCCGATGGTGCGACGCCCGAGCAGCACCGGGTAGAACATTTCGCCGCGGTCGCGCAGGCTGAACTGCTCTTCATAGACGGTATCGCCCACGCACAGATTGAGCAGCACCACCGGGCGCTCGTCCCGGCCGCCGGCGCCGCGCACGGTCAGGGAGCGGTAAAGCGGGCGCTCGACCTCTTCGCTCGCGGTCTCACCGCTGTCTTCGTCTTCCATCTCAAAGCGAAAACGCACCCAGTCCTCGTCGTCCTTGGTAAAGGTTTCAATGTCCCGGGCGTCAATGGACGACGTCAGCGCGCCGCTGTCGAGCTTGGCCTTGACCTTGATGTCCCAGGGCTTGAGCTCGGCTTTTTCCACCCAGCCGAACACCTGGGTCGAATCGTCGGCAAGGGCTGCGCCCGCGCTCAGCAGCCACCCGGCGGCAAGGCCGGCAGCCACTCGCTTTACTGATGGTGTCATACGCTATTCTCCGTTAGCCGATTGGCATGGGTATTCAAAGGCCGAGACGCCGGGCACCCCGGGGTATTTCGTGATTGCGGTATGGGTCAGCAGGCTCAGGCGTTTTCCAGCCGCGCAAGCAGCGCCTGGGTGGCAAAGCCGTCCGCCGTCAGCCCCTGGTCGCGCTGAAACGCGCGCAGGCCCTTACGGGTATTGGGGCCCATGATGCCGTCGGCACCGCCCACGTCGTGCCCCAGCCGATTGAGCAGCTGCTGCAGCCGGAAGACGTCGTCCCGGGTGAGCGGCGCCTGCTCCCGGGGCCAGCTCTGAACGATGCCTTCGCGTTCGGCAATGGCGTCGCCTAGCTTGGCCACGGCCAGCGCGTAGCTGGTGGCGTTGTTGTAGCGCAGGATGCTGCGAAAGTTGGGGCCGGTGAGAAACGCCGGCCCCTGGGCGCCGGCGGGTACGATCACCTCGGCGCTTGAGAATTCGGGCAGCGTGTCGTTTATCGCGCGCACGCCCTGGCGGCGCCACTCAGCGGTGCTCCGCCGCCCGGTCTGCGCGTAGTCGAAGTCGTCCGGCAGACGGACCTCGGCGCCCCAGGGCTTGCCCGGCTGCCAGCTGGCTCGCTTGAGGTAGTTGGCCGTCGAGGCCATGACGTCGGGGATGCTGTCCCAGATATCGCGCCGGCCGTCGCCGTCGCCGTCCACGGCGTAGGCCATGAAGCTCGAGGGAATGAACTGGGTATGCCCCATGGCGCCGGCCCAGGAGCCCACCATGTCGTCGGCAGAGATATCGCCGGCGTCGACGATCTTGAGCGCGGCGAGCAGCTCCTGGCGGGCAAAGTCGCGCCGGCGCCCGTCGAAGGCCAGGGTGGCAAAGGCATCCAGGGTGGAATAGCTGCCGAAGTGGCTGCCGTAGTTGCTCTCGATGCCCCAGATCGCCACGATTATCTCGGCGGGCACGCCGTAGCGGCGCTCCATTTCCCGGGCGGTGTCGCCGTGGGCGGCGAGCTTTTCGCGCCCGGTCGTTACTCGGGCGCTGGAAACGGCGGTATCCAGATACTGCCAGATCGGCCGGACGAACTCCGGCTGATGGCGGTCATGCTCGATGATCTTGGCCCGATAGCGCACGCCGTCGAGCGCCCGGGTCAGCGTCTGCTCGCTAACCCCCTGGGCGGCGGCGTGGCGGCGAAACCCGGCAAGCCACTGCTCAAAGCCGGCGCGCTGCTGCTCGCCCGCTGCCGCGTCCTTGGCCGTGCGGCCGTCGACCTCGCTCATCAGCCCGCCTTCGGCCTGGACAGCGCCCGCGGTGAGCATAAGCCCCAGCAGCGACGCCCGGAGGAGCCCTCGCCGGACGGCAAACGGCTGAGCGATAGACAATCTCTGGGTAAAAGACAACATGGCGCTCCTCAAGCGTGGCAGGCAAAGAAGCGATGATCCCTTACAACGCCAGCCAACGCCAGCCTTTACTGCATACCGGGCAGCCCTCGGTGCCTCACCGCCAATCAGGCGGTGTTCGACACGGGCAGCACCCAGCCGCCAAGCTCGTTGTTGGCGATGTCCACCAGCGCCTCGATGTGATCGTCGCGGTCGTTCAGGCAGGGGATATAGGTGAAGGTTTCGCCGCCGGCGGCCATGAAGCTTTCGCGGATTTCGTCCTCGATCTCTTCCAGGGTTTCCACGCAGTCGGCGGTAAACGCCGGCGAAATCACCGCGATGTGCTTATGGCCCTGCTTGGCAAGCTCGGCGACGTGATCCACCGTTGCCGGCCCCAGCCATTTTTCCGGGCCAAACTTGGACTGGAAGGCCGTGTCGATATCGCCCTTCTCCCAGCCCAGCTGCTCGCGCAGCAGACGGGTGGTTTTCTGGCACTGGCAGTGGTAGGGGTCGCCGTCGAGCAAAAAGCGCTCGGGTACGCCGTGGTAGCTGGCCACCAGCTTGCTGGGCCGCTCGCTCAATGGCTCATAGACATCGGTGACGGAATTGGCCAGCGCGCGCAAATACCCTGGATGCTCGAAATAAGCGGGCACGGTGCGGATGGACGGCTGCCATTTCATTTTCATCAGCGCCCGAAAGGCCTGGTCGTTGGCCGTGGCCGTGGTCGGCGAGCCGTATTGCGGATACAGCGGGAAGAACACGATGCGCTCGCAGCCGTTTTCCACCAGCCGCGTCAGCACGCTTTCCGTTGAGGGGTTGCCGTAGCGCATACAGAAGTCCACGACTACCTCATCGCCGTAAAGCGCCTGCATTTGCGCGGCGAACTTTTCCGTTTGCGCCCGGGTTATGGTCAGTAGCGGACTTTCGTCTTTCTCTGTATTCCAGATGCTTTTATAGGCCTGGCCCGACAGAAACGGGCGGCGGGTGAGGACGATCAGCTGCAGGATCGGCTGCCACTTCCAGCGGGCGTAGTCCACCACGCGCTGGTCGGAGAGGAATTCGCCGAGGTAGCGCCGCATGGACCAGTAGTCGGTATTGTCCGGCGTGCCAAGGTTAACCAGTACCACGCCGACTTTCGCTCGGGCAATGGGAGGGTGATCAGTCTGGGTATGCTCAAGGCGGCCCTCACCCGGCTGATCCTTGGCTATCGTGGTACTCATGGCGTCTCTCCTGAAATCCGGCATTTCGACACTCCCGGATGGTAGCACTTTTACCGCTGGCGGCGACAAAAACTTGTGCTAAAAAGAGCCGCTGTATAACTATTGGCAAAATAGCCGTTATGCAAACGGCGCTGGCCAAACGCCCGCCGCTGGATTGCCACCTTGCCGCGGCTAAAAAATCAGAGGGAGACGGGCCGCTGCAGGCTCGTGATGGAAGGCATCGTGGCCGACCAGCTCGTCGTGGGGAATGTACTGGATCAGGCAGGCACGGTAAATGCCGGCGCGCCTGAGTTCGGTATAGACCTCGTCGAGGGCACGAAACAGCATTGGCTTATTGCCCTGCATCAGCAGGTGGTGACGCCCTTCCACGTCCTCGAGTTCGACCTGGTAAAGCTGGCTGCCCGTATGGGTGATTACGCGGATATCAAAATTGTCGTGCTGGCTGGCAAACTGCCTGAGCTCTTTCAGTTCCATAAGCTCCCTCCTGTGGATTACACGCTTGTCAGCATAAATGCGACAGCCGGGTAACGGCACGGCCGGACGGTACGAGATGTACCGCCCGGCTGACGGGCCATTACGCCGGTAGATTACTGTTATGACGGCAAAAGTGCCGTTAAGTTCCCCGGCGGCGAACGCCGGCACCGGGGCCTACTGATATTCGGACGGATCGATGGCCTTGCCCAGCGAGTTGCGATCCACCCAGTTGCCGGCTTTGGTTTCCTTGTAGCGAAATACCACCCGATCGCCAATGGCAACGGGAAGCTCGGCGTCTTCGGTCTGGTAGCTGTATTCCTCGCCGTCTACCGTCAGCGCATAGCGATACAGATCGGGCATGCCCAGCCATTCCTGGAACGGCCCTTCGCGTTTTACGGCCTGAAGCTCTCCGCGAGCCTCCAGTTTGGGCGTGCGTTTACCGCGGCGAAAACCACCTGCCATGGTGCATCCTCTTCATGATGTGTGGGTTGGATACCGGCGCCGTCTTCAACGGGCCGGGCATTATACGTGCTCGCCCACGAGTCTCAAGCGCCCAGGCGGGGCACTTACGAGCCGAAGGCTTCGCCGTAGCTGTCCGGCGCCAGATCCTCAAAGCGCGTGTACTTGCCGATGAACGCCATGTGAACGGTGCCGATCGGGCCGTTACGCTGCTTGCCGACAATCAGTTCGGCAAGCCCCTGGTTGTCGGGATTATCCGGATTGTAGACCTCGTCGCGATAAACAAAGGCGATGACGTCGGCATCCTGCTCGATGGCGCCGGATTCGCGCAGATCCGACATCACCGGGCGCTTGTTGGGCCGCTGCTCCAGCGAGCGGTTGAGCTGGGAGAGCGCCACTACGGGGCAGCCAAACTCCTTGGCCAGCCCCTTCAGCGAGCGCGAAATCTCCGATATCTCCCCGGTGCGGTTTTCGGAAAAGCCTGGAATCTGCATCAGCTGCAGGTAGTCGATCATGATCAGCGCCATGTTGCCGTGCTCACGCACCACGCGGCGAATCCGCGAGCGCATCTCGTTGGGCGACAGCGCCGCGGTATCGTCGATGAAAAGCTGCTTGTCCTTGAGGATGTTGACCGCCGAGGTCAGCCGCGGCCAGTCCTCGTCTTCCAGCTGCCCGGTGCGCACCCGGGTCTGGTCGATCCGCCCAAGCGATGACAGCATGCGCAACATCAGCGACTCCGCGGGCATCTCCATGGAAAACACCATCACCGGCTTGTCGCTGGAAATGACCGCGTGCTCGACCATGTTCATGGCAAGCGTGGTGTTATGTACGCAGATATCCTCGGCAATGAAGTTGTGCGTGCCGTCCACGGTGAGGTCATAAACCTGCTGATAGCCCAGCGGCTCGATCTCGACAATCCTGTCCCAGTACACATCTGAATGTTGCGCAGCCACCAAGCGTGCTTGCTCGCTCGGCATATTGATCTCAGTGGTAAAGATTTCTGCGTCCTCACCCTCCAGAATCTGCAGCTCCAAAGCTGTACAGTTCGAAGCTGTATCTTGCACGACCTTTTTCCGCACCTTGGCTAAAATGCCAAAACGCAGCAACAAATGCTGTACTTCACGGAGCTGATCACGGCTGGAGGAAGCATAGCTCGGTAAAGGCTGGTCGCTCGTCTGCAAATAGGCGCTTCCATTACCGGCAAACAGGCAATTTAAAAACAGCGCAAGCTGGTGCCTCGGCAAGCGGAATACTGCAGGCGGCAGACGACTCTGCAATCCGCCTTCTTTTTCGACCTGATTTGCCAGCTGAATGACCTCATGCTCGGGCATGCTTTCCTGACCAAATACCGGCAGAGACCGCGGCACGGCAACCCTGTCCCCTACCGCCATGTCCCCTAAGGGCTTCCAGCCTCCAGCGGTCAGAAACGGGTGCGTCAGCGTCGTGGCAATTTCACGCCCCAGCGCCGTGCGTACCTTGAATACCGGCTTTTGGCCATCGTCGACAAAGGCCGATGCACAGGACGGCGTCAACGTAAAATTGTCGCTCAGGGTTAGCAGCCCTGCCTGCTTGCGCTCGACCAGCTCATCAATGGTGACCAGCGCTCCGCTATCCGGATCCACCAGGCGTGACCCGGCCATGATGCATTTGCCCATCGACGGCCTTCCGGCAATGATCACCAGATCCGACGGCTGCAGCCCGGTGGTCATTTCGTCGAAGTCGCGAAAGCCCGAGGGTAGCCCGGTCATCTCTCCCTTGAGATTAAAGAGCTCGTCGATGCGATCCACTGCCTTGGTCAGAAGGTCGCTCATACCGATGGGGCCGCCGGTCTTGGGGCGTTCCTCGGCGATCTGGAACACCAGCCGCTCGGCTTCGTTGAGCAGCTCATCCGCCGGGCGCCCCTGGGAGGCGAAGGCACCGTCGGCAATCTGGTTGGCGGCGCGGATCAGCTTGCGCAGGGTGGCCCGCTCGCGCACGATCTCGGCATAGGCACGGATGTTGCTGGCCGACGGCGTATTGCGCGCCAGCTCGGCAAGAAACCCGAGCCCGCCGACAGCACTCAGCTGGTCCCGGGCTTCCAGGGCCTCGGAGAGCGTGACCACGTCCAGGGGCTGGCCGGCTTCGGCCAGATGCGCCATGACGTTGAAGATCAGGCGGTGTTCGTAGCGGTAGAAGTCATCGGCCGCCAGGTGGTCCGAGATATGGTCCCAGGCCGGATTGTCGAGCATCAGCCCGCCGAGCACCGACTGTTCGGCCTCCAGGGAATGGGGCGGCAGCTTCAGCGCCGCGGTTTCCTGATCCACGGGCAGCGCCTCATGGGTGGCGTCCGGCATGGCAAGCTCCTTGGCAGTACGGTCAACGAAAGGATACGGCATCCGGCCGGGAGCCGGGAACACAAAGGGCGCGGGGAGTCTCCCCGCGCCCTTGCATAGCGTCAAGCCAAGCGCCGCTATTGCGCCCCCAGGGGCGCAGCGTCGCTTATGCGGTCAGGGGTTATTCACCCACCACCACGATGCGCACCACGGCGTCGACTTCAGCGTGCAGGTGCAGCGTGATGTCGTATTCGCCGGTCTGGCGCAGCGGCCCTTCCGGCATGCGCACTTCGCTCCGGGATACGTCGATACCCGCGGAGGAGATCGCATCGGCCAGGTCGCGCGGCCCGATTGAACCGAACAGCTTGCCTTCATCACCGGCCTTGGAGACCAGCGACAGCTCAATGTCGTTGAGCTGCTCGGCGCGCGCTTCCGCCTCGGCGCGGCGCTCGGCCGCCTGGGCTTCAAGCTCGGCGCGCTGGGCTTCAAACGCGGCGATGTTGTCTTTGGTGGCCGGTACGGCGTGGCCGTAGGGTACCAGGTAGTTACGTCCGTAACCGGGCTTGACGGTGACCTGATCACCCAGGCCGCCCAGCTTGCCAATATTGTCGAGCAGAATGACTTCCATCTCGTAAACCTCTTGTCAGTTGCTACTGTCAGTTGCTGCGGGCAAGGCGTGCGCGAACGTTGGCGAACGAATCAATCAGCCCTGACAGCAGCACAATGAGAATCATGGGCCAGGTGGTAATCAGCAGCAGGTAAAATGCGCCGAGCCACAGCCCGTTCATCTCCTTTAATCCAATAATTCCGTGTACCAGCGCCACGCCGGCAATCAGCAGCGGCACCCAGCCAATCAGCGCAAATCCCGCTATATCGAACAGCATGCTGATGGCGCCGAGCCCTACCAGCAGGGCAAGCTCCCGGGGCGTCAGGCGCAAGGCGTGAAACTCCTGGCGAAAGCCGCCGGGGTTATAAAGCCCCGCCTGCCAGCTGCGCGCAAGCGCTAAACAGGCAATCGCCAGCAGTATCACCACCAGGCCGGTCACCCCGTTGATGACCAGATCGGCCAGCAGCGAGGTGTCGTACCCCGTATTGCCAAGCTCGGTGACCAGGCGATCGAACTCGCTAGAGTTCTGGCGCAGCTGCTCCAGCATGGCGTCGCTGCCGCCAGGCGGGCTGAAAATGCCCAGCTGAATCATGGCGGCGCAGGCCAAAGTGCCGACAATCAGTGCTTCGCCCCAGCGCATGCGCTCGCGCAGAATCACACTCATCAGCGTTGCCAGCAGCACGCTGGAAAGCGGCACCACGTCGCCCTGGGTCCACCACCATCCCGCCGGGATAGCCGCGGCCAGAATCACCGGCAGCGCGGCGGCAAACCCCTTGCGAAGGGTCACCAGAGCGGCAATCGCCGCCCCCAGCCAGAAAAGCCAGGGCACCAGCGAGGCCAGCACTGCCGCACCCACGGCGTAGCTCGGCCGCTGCATCAGCCAACGGGCAAAAGCCAGCATGGCGTGGGCGGCTTACTGGTGGCTATCGGTATAGGGCAGCAGGGCCAGGTAGCGCGCCCGCTTGACGGCGCCGGCCAGCTGGCGCTGGTAGCGCGCCTTGGTGCCGGTAATACGGCTGGGTACGATCTTGCCGGTCTCGGTGACGTAGGCCTTCAGCGTGTCCAGATCCTTGTAGTCGATCTGCTTGACGCCTTCAGCGGTAAAGCGGCAAAACTTGCGGCGACGGAAAAAACGTGCCATGAAATAGCTCCTTGATACGTGCAGTAGTAAAGCGTTGGCCGCAGCGGGCGACCGTGGCGATGTTACGCGGACTCGCTCTGCGGCTTGTCGTCGCGCGGCTTCTCATCACGCGGCTTGTCGTCGCGAGGCTTGTCGTCACGGCGCTGGCGCTTCTCTTCCACCGGCTTCATCATCGGTGACGCCTCGGTGATCGCTTCCTTGCAGCGCATAACCAGGCTGCGGATGATGGCGTCGTTGAAGCGGAAGATGTTTTCCAGCTCTTCAAGCGTCTCGCCTTCGCACTCGACGTTCATCAGCACGTAGTGGGCCTTGTGGATCTTGTTGATCGGGTACGCCATGTGGCGACGGCCCCAATCTTCCAGGCGATGCAGGGTGCCGCCGTTTTCGGTGACAATGCTGGTGTAGCGCTCGACCATGGCCGGCACCTGCTCGCTCTGGTCCGGGTGGACCATGAACACGATTTCATAATGACGCATGGAATCTCCTTGCGGTTTGGCAGCTTCCATTGGGCGCGGCGCCTCAAGGAAGCAAGGAGTCATACTACAATGCGCCGGGTACGCGCGGTGCGCCGCCGGGCATCAAGCAGAACTGATAAAAATGCCCGCCGGTAAAAAGCGGGCGCAGGCATTCTAGGGAAGCGGGGCTTGACTTGCAAGCCGGCGCTGGCGCAGCGCCTCGAACAGACAGATACCGGTGGCCACGGAAACGTTGAGGCTTTCCACCTGCCCCGCCATGGGCAGCTTGGCCAGATAGTCGCAGGCCTCTCGGGTGAGCCGGCGCATGCCTTTGCCCTCGGCGCCCATGACCAGCGCCACGGGGCCGCTGAAGTCGATCTCGTAGACGCTCTCCCGGGCCTCGCCGGCGGTGCCGGTTATCCATACGCCGGCGTCTCGCAAGGCGCCAAGCGTACGCGCCAGGTTGGTTACCTGGTAGACCGGCACGCTTTCTGCCGCGCCGCAGGCGACCTTGCGCACCGTGGCGTTCAGCGGCGCGGCCTTGTCCTTGGCAACGATCACGCCGTGGGCGCCGGCGGCATCGGCGCTTCGCAGGCAGGCGCCAAAGTTGTGCACGTCGGTCACGCCATCAAGCACCAGCAGTAGCGGCGGCTCAGCCGCGGGCCAGGCCTTGAGCTTGAGCATCAACGAGGCTTCGCTTTCCGCTACCAGCGGCGGGCAGAACGCCACCACGCCCTGGTGGGTGCCCCCCCGAGTGAGCTGATCGAGCGCCTCCCGGGGGTGCTCCTTCACCGTCGCCCCGGCGTCCTTAGCCCGGCGGATCATCGCCTGCAGGCGCTTGCTCGCACCCTGCTGCACCCACAGCTCCCGGGGCGCCTCGCCCCGCTCCAGCAGGCTTTCGAGCGCGTGTACGCCGAAGACGTGATCCAGCCCTTCCGGGGGCCGCGGCCCCCGCCGCGAAGCAGGTGACTTCGCGCTCACGCCGAGTCTTCCTTGGCGCCCGAACCGCTACGGCGGCGGCGCGAAGGACGCTGGGGCTTCGGCGGGCGTTCGTCGGCGAGGCTGAAGTCGATCTTGCGGTCGTCCATGTCGACCCGCGCCACCTGCACGGTGACGCTGTCGCCGAGCCGGTAGGTGGTGCCGGTGCGCTCGCCCTTGAGGCGGTGCTTCTCGGCTTCGTAATGATAATAGTCCGAGGGCAGCGAGCTGATATGCAAAAGGCCCTCGACAAAGAACGCGTCCAGGCGGACGAAAAGGCCGAACTGAGTCACCGCGGCCACGCTGCCGTCGAAGGTCTCGCCCAGCTTGTCGGACATGAACTCGCACTTGAGCCAGCTTTCCACGTCCCGGGTGGCGTCGTCGGCGCGGCGCTCGGTCATCGAGCAGTGCTCGCCGAATTCGAGCATCTGCTCGAAGGTGTAGGGGCACCACTGGCTCGGCGGCTCTACCGGTGCGCCCTCGGCGCGCAGCACGGTTCCGGTCTTGCGCGGCCCGCGGATGACCGAGCGGATGGCGCGGTGCACCAGCAGGTCCGGGTAGCGGCGGATTGGCGACGTAAAGTGGGCGTAGGCGTCGTAAGCCAGACCGAAGTGGCCTTCGTTCTGGGGCGAGTAGACGGCCTGGTTCATCGAGCGCAGCATCACCGTCTGGATGACGTCGGCATCGGGCCGGTCGGCGATGCTTTCCCGCAGCGCCTGAAAGTCCTGGGGCGTCGGGTCGTCGCCGTTGGGCAGGGTCAGCCCCAGCTCGTTGAGAAACAGGCGCAGCTTCTCCAGCCGCTCAGCCGAGGGCTTCTCGTGGATGCGGTAAAGCCCCGGCAGGTCGTGAATGCTGAGGAAGCGCGCGGTAGCGACGTTGGCCGCCAGCATGCACTCCTCGATCATCTTGTGGGCATCGTTGCGGCTGCGCGGCACGATCTTTTCGATCTTGCGCTCGTCGTTGAACACGATCGCGGTTTCGGTAGTATCGAACTCGATGGCGCCGCGGGCCTCCCGGGCCTGGCGCAGTGCGCGATACAGCCCGTGCAGCTGCTCCAGGGGCTTGACCAGGGCAGCGTATTCCTCGCGCAGGGCCGCGCCCTCTTCGCTGTCCTTGTCGAGGATCGCCGCTACCTTGTTGTAGGTCAGCCGGGCGTGGGAGTTCATCACCGCTTCGTAAAAGCGATAGTCCCCGACCTCCCCGGCAGCGGAGATATTCAGCTCGCAGACCAGCACCAGCCGGTCGACCTTCGGGTTCAGCGAACACAGCCCGTTGGACAAGAGCTCCGGCAGCATGGGCACTACCTGGCCGGGGAAGTACACCGAGTTGCCGCGCCGGCGGCCCTCGTCGTCCAGCGGCGTTCCCGGGCGCACGTAGTGCGAGACGTCGGCAATGGCGACCAGCAGCTTCCACTCGCCGGTATCGGTCTGCCAGGCGCAGATGGCGTCGTCGAAATCCTTGGCCGTCTCGTCGTCGATGGTGACCAGCGGCACGTCGCGCAGGTCGATGCGGTGACGCTTGTCGTCTTCTTCGACCTCGGCGGGGATCGTGGCAATCTGGTCGAGCACCTCGGGCGGAAACTCGGCGGGGATCTCGTAGCTGCGGATGGCTATGTCGATTTCCATGCCCGGGTCCATGCGCTCGCCCAGCACCTCGGCCACCTCGCCCACCGGCTGCACCCGGGTCTCGGGCTGCTGGGTGATGTTGACCGACACCACCTGACCGTCCTGAGCGCCGGCGCAGACGCTGTGCGGCACAATGACTTCCTGGGTGATGCGCGGGTTTTCCGGAATCATCACGCCGAACTCGGGGGTGTTGCGCCGATAGATGCCCACCATGGTCTGGGTATTGCGCGCCAGCACCTCGACGATGGTGGCCTCATCGCGCCCGCGACGGTCGCGGCCGCTGACCCTTACCAGCACGTAATCGCCGTGGAAAACCCGGCGCATCTGCCGGGGCTGGAGCACCAGGTCGGGCTTCTTGCCGTCGTCGCGCAGGAGAAAGCCGAAGCCTTCGCGGTGCCCGATGATCTTGCCCTTGATCAGGTCAAGCTTGTCGATCAGCGCGTAGGCGCCGCCGCGGTTGCGCAGCACCTGGCCGTCGCGCTCCATAGCCGCCAGCCGGCGGCGCACGGCCTCCTGAAGCTCCTCATCATCCAGGCCGAGCACGCGGCTCATGGTGTCGTGGGTGATGGGCTTGCCGTAGGCCTCGAGGGCGGCCAGCAGGTATTCGCGGCTGGGCGCCGGATTGGAGTACTTGTGCGCTTCACGCTTGGCGTGCGCGTCATCGCTTAACGTCCATTCTTTCATGCGGTAAGCATCCTTGAGGGCGTGCATGGAAGGCAGTGAAGCCTGGCAGGCGCAGAGCGCGGCGTGCAACGATAGTCAGCGCCCGGGGCGCTGGCGAAAGAAAGCGTTCTTTCGGATATTTTTATGGACCGTGTTCTTTTCATCATGCGGGCAGTATAGCGCTGCCCGCGCTATCACCCAACCGCCAAATGCTCTCGCTTTTCCACCGACGCCTGGCTGACTGCCTTGCCGGCGCCCCGAAGGGGCAGAGCGGCAGGCCACTCCGCCCCCGATGATCTGTTCCCCGATGAAAAAAGCTTGCGTTTTGTTATTACGGCGGTATCATACGCGCCACTTGCCCGGGTGGCGGAATTGGTAGACGCGCTAGCTTCAGGTGCTAGTGTCCGTATGGACGTGGAGGTTCAAGTCCTCTCCCGGGCACCAATTCATCGACGGACAGCATGATTTACGCTGCCGATCATGCATTGGTGCACAAGGTTGTATTCGCCCAGGTGGCGGAATGGGTAGACGCGCCAGCTTCAGGTGCTGGTATCCTCGCGGATGTGGAGGTTCAAGTCCTCTCCTGGGCACCACGCGAATACGACCCCAAAAGCAAGTACTTCAAGGCAACGATGCGCCCGGGTGGCGGAATGGGTAGACGCGCCAGCTTCAGGTGCTGGTATCCTCACGGATGTGGAGGTTCAAGTCCTCTCCCGGGCACCATCGCCACGATGGCTGCCCACGCATCATGCTCCTCCTGCCTTCTCTGTTATTCCCCTTTTCATATTCGCTCCCGCGAGCTTACGCTTACGCACTGGCCGCCCCGGGCGACTTATGCCTGCCTGCAATGCTGCCGTTTTTTGCTGCCTTACTGATTTTGCTGCCCTACTGATAACGTCCGGGCTTGCGTGCCACCGTGTCCAGCGCCCAGCCGTCCGTTTGTTTCTGCCCTTCCAGGCGCTTTTCCGTGGCCTGCGGCAAGTCGGGGAAAAAATCCAGCCCGGTTCTCCCTTCCACCTCGTCAATGCTGACCAGGTAATCATCCAGCGGCTCGTCGCCCCGTACGTCCTGGGGCATGATAAAGGCAAGCGCCCTGGGGTCGCCGGCGTTCGGCGCGACGATAATCTTGTAAAAAGCCGCCGGTACTTCCACCAGCCCCACGCGGTTGAGCAGGTTATCCATGAAATCGGGCGGGTAGACTGGCCCGGTCACCACCTGAAGACGCTCGAATCGCGGCGCAAAGTGATCCATGACCGCCTCTTCCAGGCGCTGCCAAAGCTGGCGGTTGAGCTTTGGCGTCTGGGGCAGCATGTTGCTCATCAGGAAGGTATTGACCTGGGCGTCGCGGCCGTGCACCGCGGCAATGGCGTAGTTGGGGGCCAAGTGGCCGCGGTCGTAGCCGCTGCCCAAATAGCTCGCCGGGGTGATCGGCCACAGCGTGCGCCAATCCGCCTGAAAATCCGGGCGCGAACCGATGCCGCTGTCGTCCACGGCCTCCACCTGGTAGCTCACCCAGAGCGCGCCGGCGCGCACGTCGGACCAGCCCACCAGATAGCCGTCGTTACGCAGCACGCGGTGGACGCTGGTTAGCGTCAGCTCGTCCCAGGTGGGCACGCCCATCCAGGTGTAGTCGTCGCGGTACTGGCGCTCCTGATACTGCCAGAGCCCGGTGATCGCCACCACGAAAAGCAGCGTAACCCCCAGGCGACGCCCGTGTCGTCGAAAGCGTAACGGCTTGGCCACATCGGGCTCCTGTCAGGGCATGTGAGCCGGCTACCAGCCCAGAGAGAACATGCTTTCCAGATCGTGGCGGGAATGCACCTGCATGGCGTTGAGCGTTTCCGTATCGCTGATGCCTTCCACGGCGTTCAGCCGCTCGGTGACCAGCTCGGCCAGGCTCTCGAAATCCCGGGTGCGGGCAATGGCGACCAGGTCGTAGCGGCCGCAGGTGGAGTACACCTCGCTGATGCCGTCCACTTCCGCCAGCCGCTCGGCGACGGGCTTGACCTGGCCTTTCTCGGTGTTGATCAGGATTACTGCGTTTTGCATAACCTCCCCTTGCGCACGCCTTCGGTGCAACGCTGTGTCGAATGGTCAATGGCGATTGCTGCGAGTATATCAGCACAGCGCCAAGCCGCGCAGCCGCTGCCGGGCGCTCGCACCTGAGGCGCGGTTCCGCTAGCATAAGAAGTCGTCATAAGTACCTATCGCGGCCGCTATCTGCCCACCGACATCGTCAAGGAGACACCATGGCCGATCAAAACCGCCGTCGTTTCATGCGCCAAAGCGCGCTGGGCCTTGCCGCCCTGCCGCTGGGCGCCGGCGTTCTGTCGCGCGCGGCGCAGGCGCAGTCCCTGCCCCGGCTGGATCCGTCCAGCAGCAACGCCCGGGCACTCAACTACGTGGAAAAGGCCAGCGACGCCAGCGACCACCCGGCCTACGAGTCGGGCGAAACCTGCGCCAACTGCATGTTTTATACCGCTGACACCCAGGGCTGCCAGCTGTTTCCCCAGCACAGCGTGGCGTCCGGCGGCTGGTGCCAGTCCTGGACCGAAGCCGGGTAGACAGCGGTGTTCGGCTTATAGCGCAGCCGCCACCCGGGTGCCCTGGTCGATGGCCCGCTTGGCGTCAAGTTCAACGGCCCGGTCGGCGCCGCCGATCACGTGGACCCGGCTGCCCCGGCGCTCGAGCGGCGCTAATAGCCCACGCACCGGCTCCTGGCCGGCGCACACCACGACGGTATCCGCGACCAGGTACTCCGCCCGGCCGTCGCGCTGCAGGTAGAGCCCGCTTTTATCCAGCCGCTGATACTCGCATCCGGCCAGCATGGTCACGCCGTGCTTTCTGAGCGACGCCCGATGCACCCAGCCGGTGGTTGCGCCAAGGTCCTTGCCCGGCTTGCTGGTTTTACGCTGCAGCATCGTTACCCGGCGCGGCACCCGCGGCGGCTCCGGCGCCTGCAGGCCGCCGGGCGCCCCAACGGTTAAGTCCACCCCCCATTCGCGGCACCAGGCGTCAACGTCCAGCGCGGTAGCCGCCTGGCTGACGAGCCGTTCGGCGACGTCAAAGCCGATGCCGCCGGCGCCGATGATCGCCACCTGCCCCCCTACCCGCTCCGGGTGCTCGATGGCTTCCGCGTAGGTCAGCACCTGGCCTCTTTCTCTACCTTCTACAATGCCCGGCAGCTCAATCTCCCGGGGGCGCACGCCGGTGGCCAGTATCACTTCGTCACATTCCGCCAGGCTCTCGGCGTCGACGGCGGCGTTCAGGCGAACGTCGACGGCGTACTTTTCCAGCATGACGCGGTAGTAGCGCAGCGTTTCGCTGAACTCTTCCTTGCCGGGAACCTGCCGCGCGTAGTTGAACTGCCCGCCAAGCGCGCCCTGCTGCTCAAACAGCACTACCCGGTGCCCGCGGCTTGCCGCCGTTACCGCGGCGGCAAGCCCGGCGGGCCCGCCACCCACCACGGCAACGGCTTTCGGCGTTTGCGCCGGCTCAATGACAAGCTCGGTTTCATGGCAGGCACGCGGGTTGACCAGGCACGACGCCAGCTTGCCGGCAAAGGCGTGATCCAGACAGGCCTGGTTGCAGGCGATGCAGGTATTGATCTCCTCGGCCTTGCCGGCTCTGGCCTTGGCGATCCACTCGGCATCTGCCAGAAACGGCCGCGCCATAGAGACCATGTCCGCATGGCACTCGGCGATGATGCGCTCGGCGACGTCGGGCATGTTAATGCGGTTGGTGGCAATCAGCGGGATGGAAAGCTCCGTCCGCATACGCCGGGTCACCCGGATAAACGCCGCCCGGGGGACGCTGGTGACAATGGTCGGCACCCGAGCCTCGTGCCAGCCGATACCGGTATTGATCGCGTCGGCGCCGGCAGCTTCGATGGCGCGCCCCAGGGCCACGGCCTCCTCCCAGGTACTGCCGTCTTCCACCAGGTCGAGCATGGACAGGCGAAAGATCAGCGCGAAGCCTTCTCCGGTGGCCTCCCGGATACGGCGCACGACCTCCACGGCAAAGCGAATGCGACGGGCGAAGCTGCCGCCCCATTCGTCGTCGCGCCGGTTGGTGCGCCGGCAGAGAAACTGGTTGATCAGATAACCTTCGGAGCCCATGACCTCGACGCCGTCGTAGCCGGCCCGCTGGGCAAGCGCGGCACAGCGCACGTAGTCGCGTATCTGCTGCTCGACCTCATCAGCCAAAAGCGCCCGGGGCGCAAAAGGGCTGATCGGCGCCTGAATGGCCGACGGCGCCACCGCCTCCGGCGAATAGGCGTAGCGCCCGGCGTGCAAAATCTGCAGGCAGATATGGCTGCCCTCGGCGTGCACCGCATCGACGACTCGACGGTGGTCAGCCAGCTGGGACTCAGCGGTCAGGGCGTGCGCGCCCTGAAACACCGCGCCTTCCGGATTCGGCGCCATGCCGCCGGTCACCATCAGCGAAACGCCGGCCCGGGCGCGCTCGGCGTAAAACGCCGCCAGGCGCGCAAAACCGTTCGGCGCTTCTTCCAGGTTGGTATGCATGGAGCCCATCAATACGCGGTTTTCAAGCTCAAGCGGGCCCAGCCGGAGCGGCTGGAAAAGCCCGGGATACGTCGTCATCGCCCTCTCCTGTGGCTATATTCACCTGCGGCTATATTCAAACAAGCGTATGACATCGACGAACGAACGTACACCTGGCCTTCAGGCTTGGCGCATAGCCGGCCGGAACGAAAGCTTTCATCCGGGGTCTCAGTAAGATACGTTGACCCTGAAGTTCGCGCTGCGTAAAGAAGCGATACCTTATTTTTTGCAACATCTATACTTGTAATATTTCTTGTATGGATTATGTTTATAGGTAGGTCAATGAAAGCCCGGCACTCACGCAGAGCCAATGTCTTAACAACCGCACGATAAGAGGTGTCTATGAAAACGTCACTCAAGTATGGTCTGAAGACAATCGCCGTTGCCAGTGCCTTTAGCCTGGCGTCCGGCATGGCGTTCGCCGCCGAGCCCGGCAACGATCCCCAAAACGCCGTGCATCCGGACCAGGCCACGGATTCCGCCAACAACCCGGATGACGTTCAGAACAGGACGCAGGATCAGGGGCAGGTGGATCCCAATGAGCCGGCTGTTAACCCGGCGGACAGCACCAACAGCGCAAGCGATCCGTCCGATACGCCGACACCCAACGGCGAACTGCCGGAAAATGACGATCTGGACGAAGACCACGGCGTGAATTCCGACAACGTGCCCATGGACGAATAGTGCCTCACTCGCACGCTTGATGCCCCCGCATCGCATGAACAAAACCCGGCTTTTGCCGGGTTTTTTGCGTCGCCTCGTAACTGCGCCGCCTGACGCGCGTGCTACTATTCAGCGTCTTTTTTATCCCCGGGGCCTTGCCATGTCGCTTGAAGATCTGCACCTGAACCTGCGCAACCTGACGCCTGCAGATTACCCGCAGCTCAAGACGCTGATGGACGCCGTGTACCACGATCTCGGCGGTGCCTGGCCCGAACGCACCATCGACACGCTGATCCACGCCTTTCCCGACGGGCAGATCGCTATTGAAAACGACGGCGTGATCGTCGGCGTGGCGCTAACCGTCCAGGTGGACTACGACGCCTTTTCCAACCCCCACCGCTACGACGACCTGATCGACCAGCGCGAGATGGTCCTCAACGACGCCGACGGCGACGCCATGTACGGGCTCGACGTGCTGATCCATCCGGACTACCGCGGCTACCGCCTGGGGCGGCGACTTTACGAAGCGCGCAAGGAGCTGTGCCGCTCGATGAACCTGCGCGCGATACTTGCCGGCGGGCGCATTCCCCGGTACCACGAGCACGCCGACGCGCTGGCCCCAAGCGAGTACATCGAAAAAGTCGCGCGCAAGGAGCTGTACGACCCGATTCTGTCCTTTCAGCTGGCCAACGACTTCCAGGTCAAGCGGCTTTTGCGCAAGTACCTACCCGAAGACGCCCAGTCCCGGGGCTACGCCACCCTGCTCGAGTGGAACAATATCCTCTTCGAGCCCGCCGAGCGCGTGCTCAACACCCGCCCCACCCAGGTGCGCGTGGGCGCGGTGCAGTGGCAGATGCGCGAATTTTCCTCGGTGGAAGCTGCGCTGCAGCAGATCGAGTACTTCGTCGATGCGCTCTCGGACTACCAGAGCGACTTTGCCGTCTTCCCGGAGCTGTTCAACGCCCCGCTGATCGGGCTTCAGGACCGCGCCGCCCAGCAGGACCCCATCGGCGCCATCCGCTTTCTCGCCGGCTTCACCGAGCCGTTCAAGGCCGAGCTTTCGCGCATGGCGGTGGCCTACAACATCAATATTATCGGCGGCTCCATGGTCGAGGTCGGCGACGACGATCGGCTCTACAACATCGCCTACCTGTTCCACCGCGACGGCAGCGTCGAGCGCCAGGCCAAGCTGCACATTACGCCCCAGGAGCGCCGGGACTGGGTGATCGAAGGCGGCGACGAGCTACGTGTATTCGACACCGACGCCGGCCGGGTGGGCATCCTGATCTGCTACGACGTGGAATTTCCCGAGCTGTCGCGCCTGCTGGCCGACCAGGACATGGATATTCTGTTCGTGCCTTTCTGGACCGACACCAAGAACGGCTATCTGCGGGTGCGTCACTGCGCCCAGGCCCGGGCCATCGAGAACGAGTGCTACGTGGTGCTGTGCGGCAGTGTGGGTAACCTGCCCTCCATCGAGAACCTGGACATCCAGTACGCCCAGTCGGCGGTGTTCTCGCCCTCGGACTTTGCCTTCCCTCACGACGCGGTGCTGGCGGAAACCACCCCCAACACCGAAATGATCTTCTTTTCCGACCTTGATCTCACCCGGCTCACCGTGGTGCGCGCCGAAGGCTCGGTCACCAACCTCAAGGACCGCCGCCAGGACCTTTTTGACCTGCGCTGGCGGGACTGGTCATGGAAGTCCGGCGCCAACCTGGAGCACGAGAGCCGGCGCGACGGCGACTAGCCGCCGCGCCCGGGAGCGGCTCAGGGCCACAGCAAATGCGCCGGGATACGACCGGCGGCATCGAAGACCACGCCTTCGGCGGTGAGCCTGTCGCGCTGGCGATCGGCGCCGCCGTGGTCGGCCAGCTTGCGGGTGGCCGCCACCACCCGGTGCCAGGGCAGCTCGCTGCCCGCAGGCAGCTTGCGCATGGCGGTGCCGACCATCCGCGCCGTCGCGCCTTCGGTCATTTTCGCCACGCGGCCGTAGGTAGTGACCCGCCCAGGCGGCACCTGCGCTACCACGGTATGGATCTGCTCCAGCAGCTCAGGGCGCGCCATGAATCCTCCCGCATCGATGAAAACGTTATTTTTTCTCGCGGCCCGCCTCGCGAGCCGGCCAGGCGTCCGAGTCTACCTTACCGGCAAGTTTGGGAAACTGCGCCGGGTCGAAGACCGGCTCTATCCCGGCCCTGAGCTGGCGCTCGTAGTCGCGAAACAGCGCGAAAGCCACCGGCGAGAGCAGCAGGATGGCAACCAGGTTGATAATGGCCATCATACCCATGGACAGATCGGCAAAGTTCCAGATCGGGCCGAGGCTCGCCACGGAGCCGACCATGACCATGGCCAGCACCGCCAGCCGGTAGACCAGCACCGCCGTCGGCGCGCGGCGGCCGGCCAGGTATTCGACGTTGACTTCGCCGTAGGAGTAGTTGGCAATCACCGAGGTGAAGGCAAACAGCAGGATCGCCACGGCGACAAACATGCCGCCCCACTGGCCCACGTGGCTGGAAAGCGCCATCTGGGTCAGCTGGATGCCGTTGGCCTCGTCGCCGGCCAGCAGCTCCGGCCCGGCCATGATGATGATCGCCGCGGTGGCGGTACAGATCACCAGCGTATCGAGAAACACCCCGAGCATCTGGATGAAGCCCTGGGCCGCAGGGTGGTCGGGCTTGGTAGTGGCCGTGGCGGCAGCGTTAGGCGCCGAGCCCATGCCCGCCTCGTTGGAAAACAGCCCGCGCTGGATGCCGTTCATGATCGCCTGGGACACGGCATAGGCCACGGCGCCGCCGGCGGCCTGCTCCAGCCCGAAGGCGCTATTGACGATGGCGGCAATGGCCCCGGGCAGCTCGGCGGCATTCATGGCGACCACCGCCAGCGCCAGGATCAGATACAGCAGCGCCATCAGCGGCACGACCAGCTCGGCCACCCGGGCAATGGACTTGAGCCCGCCGAAGATGATCGGGGTGACCACCACGACCAGCAGCACGCCGATGGCCCAGGTGGGCACCGCAAACGCCTGCTCCATGGCCTGGGCAATGGAGTTGGCCTGCACGCTGTTGAACGCCAGGCCAAAGGCAATGATCAGGCACACCGAAAACGCCGCCGCCAGCCAGCGCAGCCCCAGGCCGCGCTCGATATAGCGCGCCGGGCCGCCGCGAAAGGTGCCGTCGCCGTGATCGGTCTTGAACGCCTGGGCCAGGGTCGACTCGATAAAGCTGGTGGCCATGCCCACCATGGCCGTCATCCACATCCAGAACACCGCCCCGGGGCCGCCCAGGGAAATCGCCACGGCAACCCCGGCGAGGTTGCCGGTGCCCACTCGCGCCGCCAGACTGGTGGAAAGCGCCTGGAACGAAGAGATGCCGCCGTCAGACTCCCGGGAGTGGCGCAACAGCTTGAACATGTGGCCGAAGTAGCGCAGCTGGATGCCCCGGGTCATGATCGTGAAGTAAAGGCCCGCGCCCAGCAGCAGGTAAATCAGCACGCTGCCCCATAAAAGGCCGTTGCCGGCATCGACCAGCCCGGTGAAGGCGGCAAGAAAAGCGTTGTCCATGACGTTTGTCCGTTGCGAATGGTAGTGATATGCCTGCCCGGGATGACGCTATTCGGACAGCGATAATGGCAGTGCCGGGCAAAGGGAGCGCAGACGCAGGCATAACGCCGCGCTGGCCGTGCTTCCGCATTCGGTCTACCCTTTTTGGGCCCGGCACAAAATAGCAATAAATACGGTTTTGAGTAAAAAATTCAGCGCGATTTATCAAAAAATCGCCCAGGCTCAGGGGAACGGTGATGCTCGACCAATGGCTGGACATGACGCTGGACGGCAAGACGCCGCCGACGCGCTCCGGCGTGCTGGCCTCGGGCCGCTACCGGCTGCACGCGCCGGGCGTGCTGGAGCTAGTGCCCGACATTCAGGCGACCGGGGCCCGGGCCTGCGTGTTTTCCGCCGCCGTTCACGGTAACGAAACCGCGCCGGTGGAGCTGGTGGGCGCATTACTCGGCGCTGTTGAGGCCGGCACGCTGCGCCTGGGCGCGCCGCTGCTGGTGATTCTCGGCAATATTCCGGCCCTGCGCGCCGGCACGCGCTATATCGACACCAACCTCAATCGGCTCTTCAAGCGCGGTCTGGACACCTCAGGCGACGAGCCCGACCGCGCCCGGGAGCTTATGGCTCAGGTCGATGCGTTTTACGCTCGCCACTCGGCGCTGCCCCCGCTGCACTACGACCTGCACACCGCCATACGCGAAAGCCTGTACCCGCGCTTTGTCGCGGTGCCATTTTCTGCCACCCCCACGGCGTCGGAGCAGTGGCGCTGGCTCGCCGCCGCCGGCATTCAGGCGGTGCTCGACCAGCACTGCCACAGCTGGACTTTTTCTCACTACAGCCGCCACTACCACAGCGCGCAGGCCTTTACTCTGGAGCTTGGCCGAGTAGCGCCTTTCGGTCACAATGACCTGGCAGCGCTTGGGCCCATGCTTGACCTGCTCAAAGCGCTGGCCGGCGGTGCCGAACCCGCCCGAGCGCCCGCCGACGCCATGAGTTTTTTCCGCGTCGCTCGGGAGGTCAGGCGCGAAAGCGACAAATTTTGCCTATGCTTTGCCGACGATACGCCCAACTTCACCGCCTTTGCCCCGGGCACGCGGCTGGCCCGGGACGCCCGCGCGGGCGATACGGTGGTTGGCCATACGCCGCTGCGCGTGGTCTTCCCCAACGCCCAGGTGGAAATCGGCGCTCGGGCGGCCCTATTGGTAGAGTCTGCCGCACAGCCTAAAACCAAAGTCGAATAAATAGTCATTCAAACAAGACGCGATCGGCCGGGGCGGCCTGTTAAAATCGCCTGCTTTTTTGTGCGCCGATACGTTTTTCCCTGATCGATACGCGACGGTTGCTGCGGCAACCCCTGCTCTGGAGTCCCTTCTATGGCCGCCACTCCTCTGCCCCTTGAAGTGCGCAACATTACCAAGCGCTTTGGCGATACGGACGTTTTGAAAGGCCTTTCCCTCGAAGCCCACAAAGGCGATGTCATTACCCTGATCGGCGCCTCCGGCTCGGGCAAAAGCACTTTTCTGCGCTGCATGAATTTGCTCGAGCAGCCCGATGCCGGCGACCTGATCGTCCACGGCGAAACCGTTCGCTTCAAGACCACCGCCAGGGGCCGAGAGCCCGCCGACTGGAAGCAGGTGGTGCGCATGCGCGCCAAGCTTTCCATGGTGTTCCAGGGCTTTAACCTCTGGGCGCACATGACGGTGCTGGAGAATATCATCGAAGCGCCGATTCACGTGCTCGGCAAATCGAAAAAGGAGGCCATCGAGCACGCCGAGGCGCTGCTCGAACGCGTCGGTTTAAGCCACCGCGCCAACGCCTACCCGACGCAAATTTCCGGCGGCCAGCAGCAGCGCGGTGCCATTGCCCGGGCGCTGGCCATGGACCCGGAAGTGATGCTGTTCGACGAGCCCACTTCGGCGCTGGACCCGGAGCTTGTCGGCGATGTGCTCAAGGTCATGCACGATCTGGCCGACGAAGGCCGCACCATGGTGGTCGTCACCCACGAAATGAGCTTTGCCCGAAATGTCTCGAGTGAAGTGATGTATCTCCACGAAGGCCGAGTGGAAGAAGCCGGCAAACCCGCCGACGTGCTCGGCAACCCGCAATCGCCGCGCCTCAAACAGTTTCTGGCGCCCAAGTACTGATCGCCCAGGTGCTGATTCAGGTACTGATTTTCGAGGATTTCCGGAGGCTGGATCCATGCTGGATTTACAGGGCTACGGCCCCCGACTGCTGGAAGGCGCCGGCGTCACCGTGTCGCTTGCCGTGCTGTCGCTGGCGCTTGCCATCGCGCTGGGGCTGGTCACTGCCAGCGCCAAGATGTCGCGCAGCGTCATCGCCCACCGCGCCGCGACGCTTTACACCACGCTGATCCGCGGCGTGCCCGACCTGGTGCTGATGATGCTGCTGTTCTTCGGCGGCCAGATCGGCGTCAACGCCGCCACCGACTGGCTCTACTACACCTTTGACGTAGATATCTTCATCAACATCAACGAGTTTGTCGCCGGCGTCGTCACCATCGGGCTGATTTTCGGCGCCTACATGGGCGAAACCTTTCGCGGCGCCTTCATGGCCGTGGATCAGGGCCAGATCGAGGCCGGCAAGGCCTACGGCATGAACAATCGCCTGGTGTTCTGGCGCATTCGCTTTCCGCAGATGATGCGCCACGCCCTGCCGGGGCTTTCCAACAACTGGATGGTGCTTCTCAAGACCACCGCGCTGGTCTCGATCATCGGCCTTTCCGACATGGTGCGCATTGCCGCCGAGGCCTCCAAGGCCACCCGGGAGCCCTTTACCTTCATGATGGTGGTGGCCGTGATCTATCTGCTGATCGCAAGCGTCTCCGAGTGGATCTTTGCCCGGCTGCAAAAACGCTACAGCATCGGCTACGGGGAGGGTGACTAATGCAGGCACTTCTTGAAAGGCTCGACGCTTTGCTCGCCGACAACAGCATTTTCACGCTGCAAACCCTGTCCTACTACGGCGACGGGCTTGCCACCACCGTGCAGCTGGTGTTTCTCTCGCTGCTCATCGGCCTGGTGCTGGCGGTGCCGCTGGCCGTGGGCCGCTGCTCGCGCCACCGCTGGATCAAGCTGCCGATTTTTGCCTACACCTACGTGTTTCGCGGCACCCCCCTGCTGGTGCAGCTCTACCTGATCTACTACGGCGTGGTGTTTGTCGAAGGCGTGCAGGAATCCTGGCTGTGGCCGCTGATCAAGGATCCGTTCATGCCCGCGCTGTTGGCGTTTACCCTGAATACGGCGGCCTACACCACGGAGATATTTCGCGGCGCAATCAAGGCGACGCCCAGGGGCGAAATCGAGGCCGCCCGAGCCTACGGCATGTCGCCGGCACTGGCGCTCAAGCGCATTGTGCTGCCCAGCGCCTTCCGCCGCGCCCTGCCGGCCTACGGCAACGAAGTGATTTTCATGCTCCACGCCAGCGCTATAGCAAGCGTCGTCACGCTGATGGACCTGACCGGCGCGGCGCGCTTTGTCTACGCCCGCTTCTATGCGCCCTTTGACGCCTTCTTGTTCGTGGCGGCGATCTATCTGTGCCTGACGTTTACCATTCTTTACTTCTTCCGCTTTCTGGAAAAGCGCCTGCTGGGTCACCTGACGCCGGCGTCCTAGCCGGCCCGGGGCCCGGAAACGGAAAAAAGCCTTTGCCCCGCCGCCGCCGGCAAGGGTAAGTTGTGACGGAGGCACCGCCCGACGGTGCCTCCCTTTCGCAAGGAGATACTTATAATGAAAAAACTGCTGACGTTTTCCCTGCTGAGCCTTGCCGTGGCCGCCACCAGCGCCCAGGCGCGCAGCGACGACCAGATCCGCATTGCCGTGGACGTGCCCTACGAGCCCATGGAATACCGCACGCCCGACGGCGAGCTCACCGGCTTCGACATCGACCTGGGCAACGCCCTGTGCGCCGAGCTAAACAAGGACTGCGAGTGGATTGTGCAAGGCTGGGACGGCATTATTCCCGGCCTTATGGCGCGCAAGTACGACGCTATCATGTCGTCGATGACCATCAACGATAAACGCCGCGAAAAGGTGCTGTTCTCCGAGCCCTACTTCACGCCGCCCTCGGCCTGGTTCGCCCCGGCGGAAAGCCAGCTCGAAAGCACCACCGAGGAGACTCTCGACGGCCTGACCATCGGCGTACAGCGCGGCACCCTGCAGGACAACTACGCCACCGACATGTACGGCAGCGTCGCCGACGTCAACCGCTACTCCACCGCCGACGACATGGTGCTGGACATGGACGCCGAGCGGCTGGATATCGTCTTTCTTGACTACCCGGTAGGCCAGTCAACGCTGCTGGAAAGCGAAAGCGGCGACTACAAGGTCGTCGGCGAGATGATCACCGAGCCCAAGCAGTACTTCGGCGACGGCTTCGGTATCGCCTTCCGCCAGCGCGACAAAGACCTTGCCGAGCAGTTCAACCAGGCGCTGGAAACGCTCAAGGACAACGGCACCTACGACGAGATCAAGGCGCGCTACTTCGACGACGCTGAATAACGACGACGCCGAATAACGTCAGGAAACGAAGCTGAACGCCGGGGCCGGCGCCTCGGGTAGCAATGACGCCAGAGCGTCAAGCTGCTTCGCGAGCTCAGCGTGATTTTGGGCCACCAGGTTAACGTGGCCCAGCTTGCGCCCGGGCCGCTCGGCCTTGCCGTAGCGGTGCAGATGCACGTCAGCCTGGCGTAGCACCTCGGCGCTATCCGGCTCCCGGCCGATCACGTTGGCCATACAGGTGGGAAAACGCGCCCGGGTGTCGCCCAGGGGCAGCCCCTGCACCGCGCGCAGGTGATTTTCGAACTGGCTGGTCACCGCGCCATCCATGGTCCAGTGGCCGGAGTTGTGCACCCGGGGCGCCATCTCGTTGGCCAAAAGCCGGCCGTCCCGAGCCTGAAACAGCTCAAGCGCCAGCACGCCGACGTAGTCCAGCTCGTCGAGCAGCGCGCGAATGTAGCCGTCGGCGGTTTTCTGCACGGCGTCGTCCAGGTCCGGCAGCGGCGCTACGGAATAGCGCAGGATGCCGTCGACGTGGCGGTTTTCCGCCATGGGGTAAAAGCGCACCTCGCCGTCGCGGCCGCGCACGGCAATGATCGACACCTCGCGGACGAAATCGACAAAGGCTTCCACCACCAGCTGGGTATGGCCGATGGCCGCCCAGGCGCTCTCAGCGTCGTCGGGCGTTTTAAGCACCGCCTGACCCTTGCCGTCGTAGCCTTCCGTCGTGGACTTGGCCACTACCGGGCAGCCCAGCTCCCGGGCAGCGCTTTCCAGCGCCTCGGCGCTTTCGACCACACGATACTCGGGAGTGGGGATCGCCAGCCGGTCGAACAGCGCCTTTTCCTCCACCCGGTTCTGGCACACGGCAATGGCGCGGCTGCTCGGATACACCGGCTTATGCGCTTCTATCTCGCGGATCAGGGATACGGGAAGATGCTCGAACTCGTAGGTCACCACGTCGACCCGCTCAAGAAAGGCGTCCAGGCGGCGGTGTTCCGGGTCGCTGATGATCTCGCCGATGGCCGCGCTGTGGCCGCCGGTGGTATCGAGAAAGGTAAAGCGGTTGCCCAGCGGGTAGCCGGCAAGGGCGAGCATCTGCCCCAGCTGGCCGGCACCGAGGATGCCAATGTTCATGTTGAATCTCCTGGAGTAGCGTTGCTCGTGATGCAGCCCGATCCATTCAGGGGCGCGGGTCCGGATTATCCAGCACGGTCTGAGTCTGCTCGGCGCGAAACGCCTCGACGTTGGTGCGCACCTGGGCATTGGCAAGCCCCACCACCTGGGCGGCCAGCAGCCCCGCGTTGGTAGCCCCGGCCTTGCCGATGGCAAGGGTGCCGACGGCCACGCCGCCGGGCATCTGGGCGATGGATAGAAGCGAGTCCAGTCCCTTGAGCGCCTTTGACTCCACCGGGACGCCAAATACCGGCAGCGGCGTTTGGGATGCCACCATGCCCGGCAGGTGCGCCGCCCCGCCGGCCCCGGCGACGATCACCTGGAGGCCGCGATCGGCCGCGCCCTTGGCATAGTCAAACAGAAGATCCGGCGTGCGGTGGGCCGAGACCACCCGGGTCTCGTAGGCCACGCCCAGGCGTTCGAGCATGGCAACGGCGTGCTCCATGACCGGCCAGTCCGACTGTGACCCCATGATGACTCCGACAACAGGTGGGCTTGCTGACGCCATGGCTTTGCTCCCCGGCTGGAATTGCGCTGATAAAAGTGAAAACAGACCGCCGAATCAGCAGCCTTGGAAGAAGGCACAGAGTTTACCAGCACCGCCTTGCCTGCGAACATTGTTGCGGCGGTAAATTTTCATGCCGCGGGCATTGCAAAGCGCCCCGCTTGGCGGCATTGTTGATGCTGTCACTTCCCATTGATGGAGACTCATGAGCACGGCACGTTCGTCTGCCCACGCAGAACTGACTGACCCTCCCCGAACCGGCCCTGACGACTTTAACGTCAGGGAATTGGAAAAACGCACGCGCCTGATGCGCATCATTACCCGGCTAATGGCCATCTCAGAGCTTGGCAGCCGCGACATCGCTCGCCGCGCCGGGCTGCCCGTGCAAAAGGTAAGCGATCTGCTGGCCGGAAAACTTGAGCACCTCAATGCCGACGAGCTCAACGTCCTGCGCCGCACGCTGGAGCCGGAGGCGCCATTGCACTAATCCGGACATGGGATATCCCGCGACTCAGGCGGCCAACGCCCGGCCGCTATAACGCGCCAAGAAAACCAGCCTGCGGGCTGGTTTTTTTATGTCTGCCACTTTTCTGTCTTCCAATATTTTATCAAAACAATCAATGCCTTATGATGTCATTAAGGCAACATTAAAAAAGCTTTTTATTTCCTTGATGCATATCAACTTATAGGCACCTCCTTGGGCCTAACCTGAATCTACCCCGACGATTCACCGAGGCAGCCCGCTACGCTGCTCTCAACCACAGGAGGCGCCATGGATCCCATACGCCGTTCGCTACTCGGCCAGCTGGCACGCCTGAGCGCCGGCGCTGCCATGGTGCCGCTATCAAGCGTCGCCAGCGCCGGCATCAACGACCAGCCGCCGCGCCGGGAAGGCGACCCGGAAAAACGCTACGGCATGCTCATCGACCTGCGCCAGTGCATCGGCTGCCAGGCCTGCACCGTGTCGTGCCATATCGAAAACGACGCCCCGCTGGGCAACTTCCGCACCGTTGTCTCGCAGTTCGAGGTCGAGCAAGAAGGTACCGGCGAGGTCGCCACCTTCATGCTCCCAAGGCTCTGCAACCACTGCGATAACCCGCCCTGCGTGCCGGTCTGCCCGGTGCAGGCCACCTATCAGCGCAAGGACGGCATCGTAGTGGTAGACAGCGACCGCTGCGTGGGCTGCGCCTACTGCGTCAATGCCTGCCCGTATGATGCCCGCTTTATCAACGAAAAGACTCAAACCGCGGATAAGTGTACCTTCTGCGCCCACCGCCTGGAGGCCGGGCTTTTGCCCGCCTGCGTGGAGTCCTGCGTGGGCGGCGCGCGGATCATCGGCGATATGCGCGACCCGGACAGCCAGATCAGCCGAATGATGGCCGAATATCGCGACGAGCTGATGGTGCTGCAGCCGGAAAAAGGCACCCACCCCCAGGTGTTCTACTTAGGCATGGACGAACGCTTTACCCAGCGCCCCGACGCGGCCCCGGGTATTTGGGACATCATCAACGACGCGGGCAAGGAGCTGGACTATGAGTTTGGTCACTGAGGTTGTCGTGCCGCGCTACGGCATCGCCTGGTACCCCTGGGCGGTGCAGTATTTCTTCTTGATTGCGCTGTCCTATACCAGTCTCTGGGTCGCCGCGCCCGGGATTATTCTGGGCAAACAGCACTGGCTTGCCACCTCTCGGCTGGCGCTGCTCGCCTGCGTGTCTACCACGCTCGTGGCGCCGGTGGCGCTTCTCGCCGACCTGCACCAGCCGCTGCGCTTCTGGCACTTTTACGCCCACCCCACCCTCTGGTCGTGGATGTCGCTGGGCAGCTTTCTGCTGCCGCTGCACCTGGTCGCCACGGTGCTTTTAGCCTGGCTTGCCTGGCGCCCGGCGCTTAAATCTCGCGCCCAGTCGAATGACGGCTGGTTTTCGCGCATCGCCGGCTGGATCGCCTGGGGCGACTGGCAGGTATCGCGCAAAGTCATGGTGCTTGTCGGGCTTGCCGCGCTTGCCACCTCGGTGGGCATGATGGTCTACACCGGCGCGGAAGTGGCCATCGTCAAGGGCCGGCCGCTGTGGCACACCGCCTGGCTGCCGTTCATGTTCGTCGCCACCGGCACCATCGGCGTCTGCGGGCTGATTTTGCTGCTCAACCGGATTTCCGGCATGCGCAGCCCCGACACCAACCGCCAAATGCTCGGGATTCTCGCCGGCGCCTGCGTGGCCGCGGGCTTTATCGCGCTCACCTGGTTTCTCGACGGCGCCAACGCGGTATCCGGCTCGGTGGCCGCCGCGCTTGACTCCGTTGACCAGAGCGCGGCCTGGCGCAGCACCGCCGTGGAAGGCGGCATTGCCGGCGTGCTGCTGGCCGTGCTGGCCTTTGTGGCACGCCGCGGGCCCACGCGCCGCAAGCTTTTTGGCTGGGTGCTGGGCCTGCTCGCTCTGCACGTGGCCTGGATGTTCCGCTGGGTGGTGCTGATGAACGTGCAAACCGTAGCGCGCAACAGCGCCGGCTTTCACGACTACCACGTCGCCTTCGGCTCCTACGGGATTACCGGCATCATCGGCATTTTCGGCCTCTGGCTTACCGCCCTGCTGGTGATTGAGCTGTTCGTGCCCTGGCGCGAAGCGTCCCTTGACCCCCAGCGTGACGCTCCGGCTAATACCACCCCTGCCGCCGACGCGCCCACTTCCAGCGCCTCTGTTTCCGCCGCTTCGCCCGTTTCTCCCGCTTCAGGAGTCCGCCATGGATAATTCACGTCGTCGTCTGCTCAAGGGCGCCGCTGCCACCGGCGGCGCGGCGGCCTTCGCCGCCGGCTACTCCGGCCCGCTGGTCAAGATGGCCAAGGGCGTTACCGGCAGCGCCGGGGAAAAGCCCGCACACAACATCTACGGCAACGCCCTGGCGCCGGAGTACCGCGTTGACCTCGAGTCCGGCGAGCTGACCCTGAACCCGGACCAGCGCACCGCCTTCACCGTGTGCTACGGCTGCACCACCAAATGCGGCGTGCGGGTGCGTGTGGATAACAATACGGATGAAGTGCTGCGCACCATTGGTAACCCCTACCACCCGCTCTCAAGCGAGCCGCACCTGCCCATGCGCACCCCGGTCATTGATGCGCTCAAGCACGTCAGCGCCCTTGACGAGCAGGGTCTGGCCGGGCGTTCCACCGCCTGCGCCCGGGGCAACGCGATGATCGGGCAGATCCAAAGCCCCCACCGCGTTACCCACTGCCTGAAGCGCGTGGGCGGACGCGGCGAGCGGCGCTGGGAGCGCATCTCCTTTGAAAAGCTCATTGAGGAAATCTGCGAAGGTGGGGATCTGTTCGACGAAGGCCAGGTGGACGGCCTGCGCGCCATCCACAACCACGACGAGCCCGTCGACGCCGCTAACCCCGAGTACGGCCCCAAGGCCAACCAGCTATTGCTGATGGAAGCCACCGACTACGGCCGCTCGGCGATTCTCAAGCGCTTTGGCTTCAACGCCTTCGGCACCCGCAACTACGGCCACCACGGCTCCTACTGTGGGCTCGCTTTCCGTATGGGATCCGGCGCGCTGATGGACGACATGGCCAAGTTTGCCCACGTCAAACCCGACTACACCCGGGCGAAGTTTGCGCTGTTCATCGGCACCGCGCCCAGCCAGGCGGGCAACCCCTTCAAGCGCCAGGGCCGGCTTCTGGCCGAGGCGCGCGCCACCGGCAGCCTGGACTACGTGGTCGTCGACCCCGGGCTTAACGCCAGCGCCTCCCACGCCGCCGCCGAGCGCAACCGCTGGGTGCCCATCCGCCCGGCAAGCGACACTGCCTTCGCCATGGCGATGATCCAGTGGCTGATCGAGCACGAGGCCTACGCCGCCGACTACCTGGCCATGCCCAGCCCCGAAGCGGTAGAGGCCGCCGGCGAAATCGGCCACACCAACGCCACTCACCTGGTGATCGAAAGCGCCGATCATCCGCGCTTTGGGCACTTCCTGCGCCGCTCGGACATTGAGGACGACGTGGAGGCCGGAAGCGACGCCGACGACGTGATGGTCGTGAATCGCGACGGCGAACTGAAGCCCAGCCGCGAGGTGCGCCAGGCCACGCTGTTTGTCGAGCGCGATATCGACACACCCGACGGCACCCTTCAGGTCAAAAGCAGCCTGGCCAAACTGCGCGATACCGCCAACGAGCACAGCCTGGAAGAGTACGCCGAGCACTGCGGCATCGAGGCTCGGGTGATCAAGCACATCGCCGAACGCTTCGCCGCCTACGGCCGTGACGCCGTGGTCGATACCCACGGCGGCATGATGTCGGCCACCGGCTTTTACGGCGCCTACGGGCTTTTGATGCTCAACCTGCTGGCCGGCAGCTTCAACCGCCAGGGCGGCGCCGCACTTGGCGGCGGCAAGTTCAACGGCACCGGCAAAGGCCCACGCTACGACCTCGCCGACTTCCCCGGCAAGCGCGGCCCCGAAGGCGTGTTCGTCTCGCGCACGCGCTTTGCCTACGAGGACACCTCGGAGTATCAGCGCAAGGTGGACGCCGGCGAGAATCCCTACCCGGCCAAAGCCCCCTGGCGGCCGCTCGCTCCGCCGATTCTCACCGAACAACTGGCCTCGGCGCTCGATGGCTATCCCTACCCCATCAAGGCGGTGATCGGCTGCATGGCCAACCCGCTGTACGGCCAGGCCGGGCTTCACGACACCATTATCGACAAGCTCAAGGACCCCAAAAACCTCGGGCTTTACGTGGCGGTAGACGGCTTTATCAACGAAACCAACCGCTTCGCCGACTACATCGTGCCGGACTCGGTGATGTACGAAGTCTGGGGCTTTACCGGCGCCTGGAGCGGCACGCTGAGCAAGATGACCACGGCCTGCTGGCCGATTGTCGAGCCGCGCCAGGACAAGACCGAAGACGGCGAGCCCATCAGCATGGAGAGCTTCTTCATCGCCACCGCCAAGCGGCTGGGGCTGCCGGGCTTCGGCGACAGGGCCATCCCCGGCGCCGACGGCAAGCTCTATCCGTTAAACCGCGCCGAGGATTTTTTCCTGCGCGCCGCGGCCAACATCGCTTACATGAATAATCCGCTGCCCAAAGCGGAAAAAAGCGACGTCATGCACAGCGGCATCGAGCCGCTATTGCCCAAGCTTACCCGCACCCTGCCGGTGGAAGAGCGCGGCCGTGTGGCCTACCTCTACGCCCGGGGCGGGCGCTTCGAGGACCACGAGGACGCCTTTGACGGGGATAAAAAGCTCGCCCACGCCTGGTCCCGGGCGCTGTGCGTGTACAACCCCCAGGTCGGCACCACCGTCAACAGCCAGACCGGCGAGCGCCTGTCCGGCACGCCCTGCCTGCAGGCGGCAAAAATGGCCGACGGCACGCCCATGCGCGAGGTATACCCGCAGAATGAATGGCCGCTGCTGGCGTTTTCCTACAAGTCCAACGTGATGAACTCCTACGCCATCGGCCTTGAGCGGCTGCGCATGATCAAGCCGTACAACCCGGTGCTGCTGCACACCCACGACGCCGAACGCGCAGGCGTTGCCCACGGCGATACCGTGCTGATCGAAAGCCCGGGACGGGCGGTGAAGGCGCTGGCGCTGGTGAGCAACGGCGTCATGAAAGGGGCGCTTGGCATCGAGCATAGTTTCGGCCATACCGAGCTGGGCGCCAGCGAGCATCAGGTAGACGGCAAGCCGTTTTCCGGCAACCAGTGGATCGGCGCCGGGATCAACATCAACGACCTGGGCTTTGCCGACCCCACCCGCCGGGTGGCGGGCACCTGGCTTGAAGGGGTCAGCGGCGCTTCCGTGCGCCAGGGGCTGCCCGTCCGTGTCAGCCGTGTGGAGGGGTAAAGCGGAGGATTAAGGCGTATGGCCGACGGCGTCAGTCGTCGTCGGTCACCGCGCCGGTGCTGGCCGAGCTGACGAGCTTCGCGTACTTGGCCAGCACGCCTTTGGTATAGCGCGGCGCCGGACGCTGCCAGGCTGCGTGGCGCTGCTCGATATCCTCACCGCCGACGGCCACGTCGATGGTGTTGGCTTCGGCGTCGATGGTGATCACGTCGCCGTCTTCCACCAGCGCCAGCGGGCCGCCGTCAAAGGCTTCGGGGGCCATGTGGCCCACCACAAAGCCGTGGCTGCCGCCGGAGAAGCGGCCGTCGGTGATCAACGCCACATCGTTGCCCAGCCCTCGGCCCATGATGGCGGAAGTGGGCGTGAGCATTTCGCGCATGCCCGGCCCGCCCTTGGGGCCTTCGTAGCGGATGACCACCACGTCGCCGGCAACCACGGTGCCGTCGTTGATCCCCGCCTGGGCTTCTTCCTCGGAGTTGAACACCCGCGCGGTGCCGCGGAAGTGGGTGCCTTCCTTACCGGTAATCTTGGCCACCGCGCCTTCCGGGGCGAGGTTGCCGTAGAGAATCCGCAGGTGGCTTTCCGCCTTCACCGGCTCGTCCAGCGGCGCGATGATCTCCTGGGCGTCGGGGTAGCCCTCGACGCCTGCGAGGTTGTCGGCAAGCGTCTTGCCGGTGACGGTGAGGCAGTCACCGTGGAGCAGGCCGGCGTCGAGCAGCAGCTTCATCAGCGGCTGAATGCCGCCGATGGCAACCAGCTCGCTCATCATGTAGTGGCCGCTGGGGCGAAGGTCGGCGACCACCGGCACGCGCTTGCCGATGGCGGTAAAGTCGGAAAGCGCAAGCTCAACGCCGGCGGTACGCGCCATGCCGATCAGGTGGAGCACGGCGTTGGTCGAGCCGCCCAGCGCAATCACCACGGTAATCGCGTTTTCAAACGCCTCCCGGGTCATGATGTCGGAGGGCTTGATGTCGCGCTTCAGAAGCTCGAGCACCGCTTCGCCGGCGGCTTCGCAGTCGTCGCGCTTGTCGTTGGACACGGCGTTTTGCGCTGAGCTTCCCGGCAGGCTCATGCCCAGCGCCTCAATCGCCGAAGCCATGGTGTTGGCGGTGTACATGCCGCCGCAGGAGCCCGGCCCGGGAATCGCGGTTTCCTCGATGTTCTTGAGCTCGATGCGGTCGATATCGCCCCGGGAGTGCGCGCCCATGGCCTCGAATACCGACACGATGTCGGTGTGGCCTTCACCGGGCAGAATGGTGCCGCCGTAGACGAACACGCCGGGGCGATCGAGCCGCGCCAGGCCCATCATGCAGCCGGGCATGTTCTTGTCGCAGCCGCCGATGGCGACCAGGCCATCAAAGCCTTCGCAGCCGGCCACGGTTTCGATGGAGTCGGCGATCACCTCGCGCGATACCAGCGAGTACTTCATGCCTTCAGTGCCGTTGGCGATGCCGTCGGAGATGGTGATGGTGTTAAAAATCACGCCCTTGCCGCCGGCGCGGTCGGCGCCGTCCCGGGCGTGCTCGGCCAGCTCGTTGATGTGGCTGTTGCACGGCGTCACCATGCTCCAGGTCGAGGCCACGCCCACCTGGGGCTTTTTGAAGTCGTCGTCGTTAAAGCCCACCGCGCGCAGCATCGCGCGGCTGGCCGATTTGCCCACGCCGTCAACCACCCGGGACGAATGGCGGCGGGTACTGTCGGACTGATCGGTCATGAAAGTCTCCTCTGTCTTTCCCGTTGCATTATCACGCAGCGCTATAGCTTGGCGCGCCAGCGCGCCTCCCGCAATACATATGTCTATGGCACCCTGCGTTTATGGCACCATAGCCGTTTGTTGCCCACGCCGTGAAGGATCGCCGCCATGCCGCTTTTATCCGCCCAAACGCTTACCCCGGGCTTTATGGCGGTGCACGCCAACCGCCTGGAAGACCTCCGCGGCCTTGCCATTGAATGGATGCAGCGCCACCCGCTCGCGCCGCTGGAAAACGAAACCCTGCTGGTACAGAGCAACGGCATCGGCCAGTGGCTCAAGCTGGCGCTGGCGGCGGACCCGGCCGACGGCGGCGCGGGCATTGCGGCGGCTCTCGATGTGACCCTTCCCGCGCGCTTTTTATGGCAGTCCTACCGCACCGTGCTTGAGCACGCCCCGGGCGACCACGCCGGCGTGCCGGAAACCTCACCCTTTGATAAATCGCGGCTGGTATGGCGACTGCTGCGACTATTGCCCGAGCTTGTGGAAGACGAAACCTACGCCCCGCTCCAGCGCTTTCTGGCCGTCGACCGCGACCAGCGCAAGCACTACCAGTTAGCCGAGCGGCTGGCGGATCTGTTCGACCAGTATCAGGTCTACCGCGCCGACTGGCTGGACGCCTGGGCCCGGGGCGAGGACGTGCTGATTACCGCCCGGGGCGAGGCACGCCCGCTGGACGAGAACCAGCGCTGGCAGGCCGCCCTGTGGCGCACCCTGCGCGATGACGTGGCCCAAAGCCTGGGCGCAAGCGGGCTTGCCAGCAGCCGCGCCGAAGTCCACCGACGCTTTCTCGCCGCCGCCGAGAGCCTAACGCCGGAAACGCGCCCGCCCGGCCTGCCCCGCCGGCTGATCATCTTCGGCATTTCTTCGCTGCCCCAGCAAACTCTGGAGGCGCTGGCCGCACTGTCGCGCTGCTGCCAGGTGGTGCTTTGCGTGCACAACCCCTGCCAGTTCTACTGGGCAGATATCATCGAACACAAGGACCTTTTGCGTGCCGCGCGCTACCGCCAAACGCGCAAGGCCGGCATGCCCGGCGAGCTTGACGTGCTGGGCACCGGAGACGCCGACGAGGCGCTGCACCTGCACGCCCAGCCGCTGCTCGCCGCCTGGGGCAAGCAGGGCCGCGATTACCTGCGCCTGCTCGACGAGCACGACGATACCGCCGACTACCAGGGGCTATTCGAGCAGCAATCGCTGCGCATCGACATCTTCGAGCCGTTTGCCGACGCCGTCGCGCCGCGCCTGCTCCACCAGCTCCAGGACGACATTCGCGAGCTGCGCCCGCTGGCCGAAACCCGCCAGGACTGGCCGGCGGTGGACGTCGCCCAGGACGACTCGCTGGTGTTTCATATTGCCCACGGCACCCAGCGCGAGGTGGAAATCCTCCACGACCAGCTGCTCGCCGCCTTCAGCGCCGACCCCACCCTGCGCCCGCGGGACATTATCGTCATGGTGCCGGATATCGACCAGTACGCACCGCACGTTCAGGCGGTGTTCGGCCAGTACCCCCAAAGCGACGCCCGGCATATCCCCTACACCCTGTCGGACCAGGCCAGCCGCCAGCGCCAGCCGCTGATGATCGCGCTGGAAACCCTGCTGCGCCTGCCGGAGCTGCGGCTGTCGGTCAGCGACGTGCTGGAGCTTCTGGAAGTACCGGCCTTACGCCAGCGCTTCGGGATTGACGAGCGCGACCTTGCGGTTATCGGCCGCTGGATCGAAGGCGCGGGTATTCGCTGGGGGCTTAACGCCCGTCAGCGCGAGCGCCTGGAGCTGCCTGACGGGCTTGAGCACAACACCTGGGCCTTCGGCCTGCGCCGGCTGCTGCTGGGCTACGCCGTGGGCGGCGGCGAGCGCTGGCAGGGCATCGAGCCCTACGACGACATCGGCGGGCTCGATGCCGCCGTGGCCGGCCCGCTCGCCCACCTGCTGGAAAAGCTCGAAGACGCCTGGCACACGCTCTGCCAGCCGGCCAGCGCCGAACAATGGGTGGCTCGGCTGCGCGGGCTGCTGGAGACGTTCTTCACCACCGAAGACGCCGGCGAAACCGCCCTGCTCGCGCGTCTGGAAGCGGGGCTGGAACAGCTGTATGAAAGCACTCGGGAAGCCCGGCTCGACGCCGAGCTGCCGCTGCCCATGGTGCGCGAGCACTGGCTCTCCCAGGTCGACGAGCACAGCCTGTCCCAGCGCTTTCTTGCCGGCGCGGTGAACTTCGCCACGCTGATGCCCATGCGCGCGATTCCGTTTCGCCGCGTCTGCCTGTTGGGCATGAACGACGGCGACTACCCGCGCACCCAGCCGCCGCTGGACTTTGACCTGATGGGTCAGGACTACCGCCCCGGCGACCGCTCCCGGCGGGAAGACGACCGCTACCTGTTTCTGGAAGCGCTGCTCTCGGCCCGGGACCAGCTCTACATCAGCTGGATGGGCCGCAGCCAGACCGACAACGCCGAGCTGCCCCCGTCAGTGCTGGTTGGCCAGCTGCGCGACCACCTGGCCGACGGCTGGCAGACCCAGGACGGCACGCCGCTGCTTGAAGCGCTCACCACCGAGCACCCGCTGCAGCCGTTCAGCCGTGCGTATTTTCACAGCCCGGCGAATAGCAAGCTGTTTACCTACGCCGCCGAGTGGCGCGAAGCCCACGACCCGAGCGACGCCGAAGCCGATGGCCATGACGAACTCGCGCCGCTCAGCCAGAAAGCGGACGACAACGCCGTTGAGGTTACGCTTGCCCAGCTCGGGCGCTTTTTGCGCGAGCCGGCCAAGGCGTTTTTCAACGAGCGGCTGGGGGTGTACTTCGAGCAGGAGGACGCCGCCGACCTCGACGTCGAGCCGTTTACCCTTAACGGGCTGGAAAACTGGCAGCTTCAGGACCGGCTGATCGCCGCCCAGCGCCGCGCGGTGGATAGCGGCGAATCGCGTATCGAAGCCCTCGACGCCACCCTTGAACGCTTTGCAGGCCAGGGAGTACTGGCCTACGGCGCCATGGGCGAGCGCATGCGCGAGGCGCTGGCCGAGCCCATGGAGGCGCTGTTTCACAAGTACGCCGAAGCGCTGGAAGAATGGCCGCTGGCGCTTGACGGCGGCGAGGCCGTGCAGCACACCCTGGCCGGTGACGACGCCACGCCAACCATCACCCTCAACGGCCGACTGGACGAGCTGCGCCAGTCCACAAACGGGCAGCGCTGCCGGCTGGTGCTGGCAAGCTCAAGCCTGGTCAAGGACGGCAAGTACCGCTGGGAGCCGCTGCTGCGCCACTGGGTGGCGCATCTGGCCGGCAACCTGTCTGCGCCCATGGCAAGCCTGCTGATATCCAAGGCCGGCGACGTACGCCTGGAGCCGCTGAACGCCGACGACGCCCAGCGGCTGCTGGAGACTTTGATCACCCTGCATCAGGACGCCCTGACCGCCCCGCTGCCGCTGGCGGCACAAAGTGCCTTTGCCTGGCTGGACGCTCGGCAAAAAAAGGGCAAGAAAGACCCTCAGGAAGCCGCCCGCAGCGCCTACGAAGGCGGCTTCCAGCACGCCGGTGAGGTAGCGCAAAGCGCATACCTGGCTCATCAGTGGCCGGACTTTGCGCGGCTGGACGCAGCGACCACCGCTCAGGGGCATACCTTCGCCAATTTGGCCGGTGCCCTTTACGCCCCGCTCTATCAACTCGTTAAGCACAAAACGCTCGTCACGCACACAGCGCCCGGCGCCGATCAGGGAGATACGCCATGAACCCCGCTATTCTTGACCCGCTAACGCTACCCCTGCGCGGCAGCCGCCTGATCGAAGCCAGCGCCGGTACCGGCAAGACGTTTACCATCGCCCTGCTCTACGTGCGCCTGGTGCTCGGCGGCCGCGATCCGGACGATGCTAGCGCCTTTGCCCGCCCGCTGACGCCGCCGGAAATACTGGTGATGACGTTTACCAACGCCGCCACCCAGGAGCTGCGCGAGCGCATCCGCCGCCGGCTGGTGGAAGCCTCCGAGGCGTTTGCGGGCGAAGCTGACGCGGGCACTCACGACGCGCTGCTGCTGGCGCTGCGCGCCCAGTACCCCCAGAGCCACTGGCCCGCCTGCGCGCGGCGGCTAGCGCTGGCCGCCGAGTGGATGGACGAGGCCGCGGTATCCACCATTCACAGCTGGTGCTACCGCATGCTGCGCGAGCACGCCTTCGACAGCGGCAGCCTGTTTTCTCTGGATCTGGAGCACGACCAGCGCGAGCTGGAGCTGGAGGTGGTGCGCGACTACTGGCGCTGCTTTTACTATTCGCTTGACGCCGACAGCATGGGCCAGATCAGCGGCTACTGGGGCTCGCCGGAAACCCTCTACGCCGCCGTTCGCCCGCTGCTTAACGAAAGCCAGGCGCTGCCCGACGCCCCGCCGCCGCCGGATACGCTCAAGCAGGCGCAAGAGGAGCGCACTCGGCTGCTCGGCGAGCTCAAGGCCCCCTGGCCCGCCATGCTCGATGAGATCGAACCGGTGCTGGCAGAGGCCGCCCAACAAAAGGCCTTCGACGGGCGCAAGCTGCGCAGCGACAGCCGGCAAAAATGGCTGGGGGCGCTGCGCGAATGGGCCGAAAACCCAGCCGTTGACCGGCCTTCGCTCACCGACGCCGCCTGGAAGCGCTTGACCCCGAGCGGCATGCGAGACATCTGGAAAGACGGCGAGCCGCCCTTTATCGAGGCCTGGGCCGCCGTAGAGGCGCTGCCCGCCGCGCTTGCCAAGCTGCCCGAGCCCCGCGCCAACCTGCTGGCCCACGCCGTACACTGGTGCCGCGCACGCCTTGAGCGCGAGCAGGAGCGCCGCGCCGAAATGGGCCCCAACGATCTACTCACGCACCTGGACCGCGCCCTTGCCGGCCCCAACCGCGAGGCGCTGGCCGAGCAGATTCGCCGCCAGTTCCCCGTGGCGCTGGTCGACGAGTTTCAGGACACCGACCCGGTGCAGTACCGAATTTTCAACGCCGTTTACGACATTGCCACTGATGCCGACGACCGCGCGATTATGCTCATCGGCGACCCCAAGCAGGCGATCTACGCCTTCCGCGGGGCAGATATCTTCACCTACCTGCAGGCCCGGGAAGACACCGCCGGCCGTCACGTCACCCTGGGCACCAACTTCCGCTCAAGCGAGGCCATGGTTGCAGCGGTCAACCACTGCTTTGCTTACGCTGACAAACCCGCCGACGCCAACCCCAGCGGCGCCTTTATGTTTCGCGACGGCGACCACAACCCGCTGCCGTTTGTGCCCGTCAGCGCCCGGGGCCGCGACGATACGCTGACCCTCGACGGCGACGCCGTGGACGCCATGACGCTCTGGCGCCTGGATAGCGACGACGGCAAACCGCTGGGCAAAGGCGCCTACCAAAACGCCGTGGCCCAAAGCTGCGCCAGCCACATGGTCAGGCTGCTTAACGCCGGCCAGCGCGGGCAGGCGGGCTTTGCAAAGGGTGATGCGAATGAGTCTGATGCGCTGACCCCGCTCAGGCCCTCGGACATGGCGGTGCTGGTCAATAACGGCACCGAGGCCGGGCTGATTCGTAACGAGCTTTCTCGCCGCGGGGTCAAAAGCGTTTATCTCTCGGAGCAGGACAAGGTATTCAGCTCGCCCGTGGCCGCCCAGGTAGCCTTGTGGCTTGCCGCCTGCAGCGAACCGCTGGCCAGCTCCCGCCAGGCGCAGTCCCGGGTGCGCGCCGCCCTGGCCACCCGAGCGCTGGGGCTAAGCTTTGCCCGGCTGGACCATCTACAGCACAACGAGCTTGCCTGGGAAGCGGAGATCAAGCGCTTTAGCGACTACCACCGCCTCTGGCAGCGCCAGGGCGTGCTGCCGCTGTTGCGCCGGATCATGGTGGATTTTGCCGTGCCCGCGCGGCTATTGGGGCAAAGCGGCGCGGAAAGCCGCGGCGAGCGCGAGCTGACCGACCTTCTCCATCTGGGCGAGCTATTGCAGGCGGCAAGCCAGGAGCTCGACGGCGAGCACGCCCTGCTGCGCTTTCTCGATGAGGCCATCGCCGACCCCGACGGCTACGGCGACAGCCACCGGCTGCGGCTGGAAAGCGACGCCGATCTGGTCAAGGTGGTAACCATTCACAAGTCCAAGGGGCTTGAGTACCCGCTGGTGTTTCTGCCGTTTATCGCCAACCACCGGCCCACCAAGGACAGCGACTCGCCGCTGCGCTGGCACGATAACAACGGCACGCTGCGCATTAGCCTTGTTGCCGACGACGCCGTGGTTGACGCCGTGGACCGCGAGCGCCTGGGCGAAGACATGCGCAAGCTCTACGTCGCACTCACCCGGGCCAGCCACGCCGTGTGGCTGGGGCTTGCTCCGCTGAAAGACATGGACAAGTCCGCCGTGGGCCATCTGCTGGGCGGCCAGTCCATCGACAACGGCGCGCTGGAAGCGCTGGTAGAAGGCAGCGAAATAGCCCTTGAGCCCGCCCCCGAGGCCAGCGACGAGCGCTTTACCCCGCCGCTTGAGGCCGCCGAGCTGGCACCGGCACGCACCCCCAAACGCCGCGCCAAGGAGCACTGGTGGATCGCCAGCTACTCGGCGCTTACGCTTTCCGGCGCGCTGACCCGGCCGGCGGACCTATCCCCCGCCGCCGCGGAGCCGGCCACCGCCCAGGACGCCACCGCCCTTGAGGTAATCGACGAGCCAAGAGACGTTGACACCACAAGCGACTCGGCCGCCCACCTGCACCGCTTCCCCCGCGGCCCGGGGCCGGGCACCTTTTTGCACGGCCTGCTGGAATGGGCCGGCCGCGAAGGCTTTGCCAAAGCGCTCAATGACGCCGAAGCGCTTGACGACACCCTGCGCCGCCGCCTGCAGCTGCGCGGCTGGCAGTCCTGGCACGAGGTGCTGGGCAGCTGGCTGGGCGAGCTTGCCGCCGCTCCTCTGCCGCTGCCCGCCGTGCCGGAGACGCCGCCCGATTGGGTCACGCTTACCGAGCTTGGCGACTATCAGGTGGAGCTGGAGTTCTGGTTCAGCGCCGGCCGTGTAGACACCCGCGAGCTTGACCGCATCGTCTGCGCCCACCTGATGCCCGGCATTGCCCGCCCGGCGCTTGAGCGCGACACCCTCAACGGCATGCTCAAGGGCTTTATCGACCTGGCCTTTGCCCATCGGGGGCGGTTTTACGTGCTCGACTGGAAGTCCAACTATCTGGGCCGCGATGACGACGCCTACAGCGCCGAGGCCATGCGCCGCGCGGTGCTCGACAAGCGCTACGACGTGCAGTCGGCGCTGTACCTGTTGGCCATGCACCGCCTGCTCAAGGCGCGCCTGACGGACTACAACCCCGAGCACCATCTGGGCGGGGCGATGACGGTATTTTTGCGCGGCAGCCGCACTCAAGCCCGGGGCGTTCACGCCGAGCCTGCTACGGCCGCGCTGGTCAATGACCTGGACGCGCTATTTTCCCCCGACGCTACCCGCCAGGAGGCCAGCTAATGAGCCCACAGCACGCAGCTTCTCAACCCGCCGCTCATCCGGCTCTGAGCGATACCCAAGCCTTATTGTCACTGCTGGAACGCTGGGTAGCACGCGGCTGGCTGCGCGACCTCGACCGCGCGCTGGTGCGGTTTTTCCACGCCGAGGTAGACGACGCCCCACCGCTACTGCTGCTGGGTGCGGCCCTTGCCAGCCACCAGCTGGGCCACGGCCACGTCTGCCTGGATGTGGCGGCCACGCTTGAAGAGCCCAACCTGGCGCTGTCGCTGCCGCCGGAAGGCGACGCCATGAGCGACCCGCCGCCGCTGCCCGGCGAGCTGCTGGCCGGCCTGACCCTGGAGCAGTGGCGGGAGGCGCTTACCCACCCCGAGCTTGTCGGCCAGGGCCCCGGCAGCTCGCCGCTGGTGCGCGTGGATAACGGCGCCAACACGCGGCTTTACCTGCGCCGCTACTGGCAGTACGAACAGACCCTGCAAACGCACATCCACCGGCGGCTGGCGCTGGCCGAGGCCGACGAGCCCGGCCCCAAGGCGACGCTTGCCCGAGCCACCCTGGATACGCTGTTTGGCGAGCCCCAGGGCGAATCCAGGTCACACACCTTCAACTGGCAGAAAGCCGCCTGCGCGCTGGCCGCCCAAAGCCCCTTTGCGATTATCACCGGCGGCCCCGGCACCGGCAAAACCACCACCGTGGTGCGCCTGCTGGCGCTGTTGCAAACCCTCGAGCAGGCCGAAAGCGATGCCGAACCGCTGGGCATCCGCCTGGCCGCGCCCACCGGCAAGGCCGCCGCACGGCTTGGCGAGTCCATCGCCCAGCAGGTCAACGGCCTGCCGCTGGATAAAACTCTTCGCGAGACAATTCCGACCGAGGTGACCACGCTGCACCGGCTGCTCGGCGCGCGGCCGGATACCCGCCACTTCCGCCACCACGCCGATAACCCCTTGAACCTTGACGTGCTGGTGATCGACGAAGCCTCCATGGTGGATATCGAAATGCTCACCGCCGTGCTCGGCGCGCTGCCGGCCCACGCCCGGCTGATACTGCTGGGCGATAAAGACCAGCTGGCCTCGGTGGAAGCCGGCTCGATTCTGGGCGATCTGTGCCGCCGCGCCGACGCCGGCCACTACACGCCGCGCACCGCCGAGTGGCTGGAACAGACCACCGGTGAGGCGCTGCCGGACGCCTACCTGGACGCTAACGGCACGCCCCAGGATCAGGCCATCGCCATGCTGCGAGAAAGCTACCGCTTTGGCGCCGCAAGCGGCATCGGCCGGCTGGCAAGTGCGGTCAACGGCGCGGATAAAAACGCGGTACGCAAGGTGCTAAGCGACGGCTACGCCGACCTGCACCACCAGGTGCTGGAAAGCGAAAGCGACGCCGCCCTCAAGCACACGGTGCTCAACGGCGGCCCGGGGCACGCCTGGGCGGATACCGAGCGGCCGGCGGGCTACCGCCACTATTTAAGCGTGATGCACGACCAGCGCCCCGAGCCAAGCGTCGACTTTGCGCAAAACCCCGACGCCTATGCCACCTGGGCCGAAGCGGTGCTTAACGCCTACGGCGAATTCCAGCTGCTGTGCGCGCTGCGCAAGGGCGTGTGGGGCATCGAAGGGCTGAACCTGCGGGTGGGCAAAGCGCTGCGCCAGGCCGGGCTGATCAAAGCGAGCGACGCCGCGCTGGAACACGGCTGGTTTGCCGGCCGGCCGGTGCTGGTCACCCAAAACGATTACGGGCTTGCGCTGATGAACGGCGATATCGGCGTAGCACTTGAGGTGATCGAAGCCGGCGAAGCGCGGCTGCGGGTGGCGTTTCCCACCGGCGACCCGAACCGCCCCGTGCGCTGGGTGCTGCCGTCACGGCTGGACGCCATCGAGACCGTGTTTGCCATGACGGTGCACAAGTCCCAGGGCTCGGAGTTTCGCCACGCCGCCCTGCTGCTGCCCAGCCGCATGAGCCCGGTGCTCACCCGGGAGCTGGTCTATACCGGCCTGACCCGCGCCCGAAGCTGGCTCACCCTGATCGAAGCCCGCGAAGGCATTCTCGATGAGGCGGTAGGCCGGCAGGTGCTCCGCGCCAGCGGCATTGGCGAAGCGGGCTAAACGACTCGGGCCCGCAGAGTAGCGGAGCCGTCGACAAGATTCTGAGGGGGCGCTGTAAATCCCTCCCTGGACGCTACCTACGCCATCTGACCGCCAAGGATGGCGGAAATGCCGGAACTGCATGGAGCTTTGCTCCGGCCCTGGCGTAGAACCCCCTCAGAATCTTATCCCCGCTCCGCCGTATCTGACACTCAACGCGAGCTATGCCTATTCGCTTGGCTTTGTCGGCCAAAAATCATAGGATGACCAATCATCCCATGAATAAGGTGTTCGCTATGGCCCATTCTCGCCGCCATCGGCCTTCGCTGGTAGATGAAGTGATTGCCAACCTCAAAACGGCGCTTGAGCAGGGCCGCTGGGCGGTGGGCGAACGCCTGCCGGTGGAGGCCAGCCTGGCTGAGGATTTTGCCGTCAGCCGCAACACCGTGCGCGAAGCGGTGCGAGTGCTGTGCCACACCGGCGTGCTGGAAACCCGCCAGGGCGCCGGCACCTTTGTGCGCGCGCTGCGCGGCGCCGGCGATACCCTGCGCGAGGTCGAGCGCGCCCGCCTGCGCGACCAGCTTGAAGTCCGCCAGACGCTGGAAAGCGACGCCGCCCGCCTGGCCGCCCTGCGCCGAAGCGACGCCGACGTGGCCGCTATGCGCGAGGCGCTTAACGCCCGGGAAGCCGCCGGCGAGGATATCGACGCGCGCATTGAGCACGACCAGCGCTTTCACCTGGCCGTGGTCCAGGCCGCGCACAACGAAGCCCTCGCCACGCTGTACGAATACTTTGCCTGCTCCGTTGCGCACACCATCGAGCAGACCGAGCGCAACCGCCATCTACCCGAGCCCGGCCACGCCGAGCACGTTGCCCTGCTCAAGGCCATCGAGGCCGGCCATACCGACGACGCCGAACATATTGCCCGGGCCATGCTCGCCCCCAGCCTCGGCGCCCTGACCGAAGCCTCCTAAGCCATCCAGCCAATGCGACACTGCCCGACACTAGGAGCCCTCATGCGCGCCCGTCTTGATCCCTTTACGCTCGTATTGCTTGCCACCATCGCCGTCGCCTCATTTTTCCCCGCCCGGCCGCCGCTTGACGGCTGGCTGGACCACGCCGGCGTGTTTGCCGTGGCCATGCTGTTCTTTCTCCACGGCGCGGCGCTCTCGCGCGATGAAGTGCTCAACGGCGCCATGCACTGGCGGCTGCACCTGGTCATCGCTTCGCTTACGTTTATCGTCTTCCCGCTGCTGGTGGTGCCGACGACCCTGCTGGCACCTGCCCTGATCCCCAACGACCTGGCGGTAGGCTTTCTGTACCTGGGCGTGCTGCCCTCGGCGGTATCGTCGTCCATTGCCTTTACCGCCATGGCCCGGGGCAACGTGCCCGCCGCCATCTGCAGCGCGGCGGCGTCCAACGTGTTCGGCATGATGCTCACGCCGTTTTTGCTGATTCTGTTGGTGAGCTCTTCCGGCGGGAGCTTTGCCGTGGGCGAGGCGCTACGCGATATCTTTTTGCAGCTTTTGCTCCCCTTCGCCGCCGGCCAGGCCGTGCGCCCGCTGATCGGCAGGTTTCTCAACCGCCACAAGTCACTGACCGGCCGCTATGACCAAGGCGTGATCCTGCTCATCGTCTACACCGCGTTTTCCCAGTCCGTGGCCGACGGGCTGTGGCAGAAGCTGCCGCTGCTGGCGATCTTTGCCGCCATCGCGCTGTGCGGGCTGCTGCTGACGGTGGTGATTCTCATCGCCCAGGTGGCCTCCCGGCGCTTTGGCTTCACCCTGGCCGACGAGGCCGCAGTGGTGTTCTGCGGCTCGAAGAAAAGTCTCGCTTCGGGGTTGCCCATGGCCAAGGTTCTGTTCGCCGGCAATCCGGGGTTTGGCATGATCGTGCTGCCGATCATGTGCTACAACCAGATCCAGATTCTGGTCGGCGCCTTTCTCGCCCGCCGCTACGAGGGCCGCATTCAGGCGGCGGGTGCCCACGAATAGGTGTGTCAGACCAACAACATAGCCCGTTCACACGTGCAATTCCGGCAGCCAGATGCCAAGCTATACACAGCTGCAAACGGCACTATACAAACGTTCACCTGATGACCGGGAGTCACTATGGCCCACCAACCGATTATCAACCGCCCTGCCAAAAGCCGCTGGCCGCGCCGGCTGGCCTGGGCAAGCGTTATTCTGCTGCTGATTGCCGCGGTGTTCATCGCCGCGGCGGGCCCGGCCTACCGCATGGAGCTCCTGGCGCTGGGTGGGGCGTTCAGCCTGCTGCGCTACGCCACCTACGCAGCCATTGCCGCCGCGGCGCTGGGGCTTATCACGTTGTTTGCCGCCGCGCTCAAGCGCCGCTTCGGTTCGGGCTTTACCGCGGTGCTGGTCATGGTCGCCGCTGTGGCACTGCTGTACGTGCCCTGGCAGCACTGGCAGCGCGCCCAGGCGGTACCGGCAATTCACGACATTACCACCGACATGGATAACCCGCCGGCGTTCGAGGCGGTCGCCAACGCCCGGGAAGAGGCACCCAACGAGGTAGACTATCCCGGCGAGAGCACCGCCGAGCAGCAGCGCGCCGCCTACCCCGAGGTCGAGCCGCTGATGCTCGACGCGCCGCTCAAGACGGTGCTGGCCGCCACCCAGGCAGAAATGCAGGACGCCGGCTGGCAGATAGCCGACGTCGGCGCTCAGCGCATCGAGGCCACGGCCACCACGCGCTGGTTCGGCTTCAAGGATGACGTAGTAGTACGTCTGAGCGAAGAGGACGATATGACCCGGGTCGACATGCGCTCGGCCTCGCGGCTGGGCAAAAGCGACGTGGGCACCAACGCCGCGCGCGTACACGCCTTTCTCGAATCGCTCGAGGCCCGGGTGGCCGGCGAGTAATCAGGCCATGACGTCGGCCAGGTCGCGCTCACCGTCCAGCAGAGTAAACTCGGCGTTGGCAAGCCCCGTCTGCTGGACGGCATAAAGCAGCGAAAGCGCGACGTTGTCCCGGGAAATCCGGTTGTCGCCGGCTTCGTCGACGTCGGCGGCAAATCGCTCGCTTGCCGGCTCATCGGTCAGCCGGCCGGGCTTGAGAATCACGTAGGGCAGCGCGCTTTGGCGCAGGTGGGCGTCGGCGGCAAACTTGGCCGCCATGTACGGACGGAGCTTTTCCGGCGCGCTCATAGGGTCTTCGGCGCGCATGGCGCTGACCATGACAAAGCGTTCAAGGCCCTTTTCCACGGCGATGTCCACCGCGCGAATGGCCCCGTACAGGTCAATCAGCAGCGTCTTTTCCGGTCCGGTATGCGGGCCCGAGCCGGCGGTGAATATCGCCTGGTCGCAGCCGTCAAAGGCGTGGACAAAGTCGTCTTCCAGGTCGGCCACCACCGTTTCGATGCCGCGCCTGGCGAACCAGTCGGCCTGGTCTTCATGACGAATCATCGCCCGGACCGGCTCGCCGGCCTCACGGGCGCGTTCACAAAACTGCTTGCCGATCTGGCCGTTGGCCCCGATTACCAGTGTTGTCATATTGCCTCCTGTGGCATGGTCCGGCGTGCGGCCTCCAACAGCCGCTGCCACTGACCCAAGGTGCGGCTGACCGGCGCGAGTTTCAACCGGACGGACTCGCGGCAACCTGCTACCGTATAGCCCAGCATCCTATCGGGAGGTGCCATGCTGCGAATATCCAACAACGTTTCCATTGCTGACTGGGAAATTCAGATTGAGCAGGTCCGCGCCCAGGGGCCCGGCGGGCAGAACGTCAACAAGGTGGCGTCCGCCGTGCACCTGCGCTTTGATATCCAACGCTCGACGCTGCCGCCCTTTTACAAGGAGCGGCTGCTGGCGCTTTCCGACCAGCGTATCACCCGGGACGGCGTGATCGTGATCAAGGCACAAAAGCACCGCACCCTGGAGCTGAACAAGGAAGACGCCCTGGCGCGGCTGAAAGCGCTGATCAAAAGCGCCACGGCCCAGCAAAAAGTCCGCCGCCCGACGCGTCCCAGCCGCCGCGCCAAGCGCAAGCGGCTGGACAACAAAACCCGCCGGGGCCAGACCAAGGCGCTTCGCGGCAGGGTCAAGCCGTAATCACCGACTGCTTAGGCTTGTTAGGGCTTACCCGGCAGAGAGGCCTGGCGATCGCTGAGGATATGGTGCAGCCCGGCGCACTCTACCAGCGGGTCGTCGCAGTTAATCACCACATCCGAGTGCGCCAGCACGTAGCTACGCCCGGTCACGGTGTTATCCACCACGTCGAGCTGCCCTTCCCGGCGGATGCCGGTAACGGTGCCGATAAAGCCGGTTTCGCGCAGGGAAATGGTTTCCAGCCGGTCGCCGGCCCGGAGCCTGCCTTCGTAGTGCATCAGCGCCAGCCGAGCGGAAGTACCGGTGCCGGTGGTGCTGCGGCAGATCACTCCGGGATGTACGTAGGTCGCCGAGCGGGAACGATAATACCCCTCGGCTACGTGCTCTTCCGGGCCCATGAAATGCAGAAACGGCAGCGGCCCCACGTCGCCCAGAGTGTAGTGGGAAAAGCCCCGCTCGGCCTGGATGGCCTCAACGATTTTGGCGGCGCAGTCGGCAAGCTCGCGCTCTTCGTCGCGCACCAGGCTGAAGCCCAGGGACGCCGCGTCGACCAGGGCGTAAAAGCCGCCGCTGTAGGCCACCGTATAGGTGACCTCCCGCAGTCCGGGCACGTTGACGCTCGCCCGGTAGGTGTCGATGTAGCTGGGCAGGCCTTCGCAGGTCACCGATTCGACGACGCCGTTGTGCACTCGGGCCTCGATCTGCACCAGCCCCGCCGGGGATTCCAGCTTGAACCGGGAAAGCCCCTCCTTTTTGGGCACGATGCCGGCTTCCATCACCGCCGTGGCGGTGCACAGGGTGTTGGAGCCGGAGTAGATCGGGTAGCCCATGACCTCCATGATGATGTAGCCGGCGGCCGCTGCCGGATCCGTGGCCGGCACTAGCAGGTCCACCGACATTTCGGGAATGCCGTAGGGCTCGGCCAGCAAAAGCTCGCGCAGGCCGTCGGCGCTGTCGCGCAGATATTCCATCTGCTCGCGCACGCTGGCGCCGGGCAGAAGGTCGATACCGCCGGTGACGATACGGCTGACGTCGCCCCCGGCGTGGGTATCCATCAGCTGCAGCTGGTGGGGCGCATTCATGAATCACTCTCCTCCTGACCCAGGGCAAACGGCGCGCCGTGGGCCTCCCACTGGCTGTCGGGCACGATGACGATTTTGCCCAGATAGCCGCTGCCGCGATTGACGAAATAGCGCTCGGCCTCGTGCAGCGCAGAAAGCCGAAAGGCACCGTGGAGCACGGGCTTGAGCTGCCCATCGCGAATCCATTCGATAAGCTGCTCGGCCTCGGCCCGGGTGCCGTGCGACACCCCGGCAATGCGTACCTGATAGAGGTAGATCCGCGTCCACAGGATTTCGCTGACGTTACCCCCGCTGGCCCCGGCAATGGACAGCCGCGGATAGGTCTCCCGGCACGTCATATCCTGAATCATTGTGTCGATGAAGCGCGTGGTCATCTCGCCGCCCACCAGGTCCATCACCGCGTCAACGGGCGCGCCGCCGGTAGCCTTGAGCACCCGCTCGACAAAAGTGGGCAGGTCGCGACGGTCGATAACCGCCTCGGCGCCGAGCGCCTCGAGCGCCTCCGCCTTGGCCGGCGTGCTCACCGCGTAGGGCACGGCACCCAGGATACGGCACAGCTGAATCAGCGCGGTGCCCACCCCACCGCTGGCGCCGGTGACCAGCACCCGCTCGCCGGCCTTGACGTCGGCCGAGGTCAGCATGTGGTAGGCGGTCTGGTAGGAGCACATGCCCAGCGCGGCAAGCTCCGCGTCGGCAAGCTCGGGGTTGTCCACGACGTGAAACTGGTCGGCGGGCACGGCCACGTATTCGGCAAAGCCGCCGTCGGCGCCGTGGCCGTAGTAGTCCGGGGTCAGGTTGATGTGACGGCGCGCATCCGGATACAGGTTGAAGTCCAGCAGGCCGCGCTCGCCGATGCGCGACGCGTCCACGCCCTCGCCCACGGCGGCGATACGCCCGGCCACGTCGGCCCCCTGAATCCGCGGGAAAGTGAACGTGGCCTCGCCGCCCATGGCAAAGGAGGTCACGTCGGCCTTGTCCTCGGTAGGATATAGCCCTTCCCGAGCCTTGCGGTCGGTGTTGTTCTTGGCCGTCGCCGTCACCTGAACCAGCACTTCGCCCGGCCCGGGAGACGGCACCGGCACGTCGTGACGGTACTCCAGCTTGTCCACGCCGCCGTGTCCGCGCAGGGACATCGCGGACATGGCCTCGGGCAGAGGGTTAGGCATGGCGGAACGATGCATGGCAAACTCCTTTGGCAGGACGTGGATAGCAGCCGCTATACTGACGGCCATCCGCGACGGATGACCGTTACCAAGGCAGCGCGACTATCATGATAACAACGTTATTTTTTGGCTAAAGCCGGGAGAGCCGGGGCATGTATCTGGACTATTTCGAACCGCCGGCGGATTCGCCGCTAGGAAGGCTGACCCTGACCGCAAGCGACGACGGGCTTACCGCGGTGGATTTTTCTCGAGGGCTTCTGGGCACCAGGCGTGAACACCCGGTGCTCGAGCGCTGCAAGGCGCAGCTGGCGGAATACTTTGCCGGCACGCGCACGGCGTTTGATCTGCCGCTGGCCGCGGAAGGCACGGCGTTTCAACAGGCGGTGTGGCAGGCGCTGAGGGAGATTCCCTACGGCGAAACGCGGAATTACGGCGAGCTTGCCGCAGCGCTTGGCAAGCCCACCGCATCCCGGGCGGTGGGCACGGCCAACGGCAAGAATCCGCTGGCCATTGTGGTGCCCTGCCATCGGGTGGTGGGCGCCGACGGCCGGCTGACCGGCTATTCGGGCGGACTTGCGCGCAAGGAGTGGCTGCTTGCCCACGAGGCCCGCCACGCCCCGAACTAACAGCTGGGGTTAGCGCGGCATGACCATGTTTTCCGGGCGCAGGGCCTCGGCCAGAGTCTCATGGTCCAGCAGGTTTTCTTCCTGCACCAGCTCAAGCACGCCGCGGCCGGTTGCCAGCGCCTTTTGCGCAATGCGGGTCGCGTCATCGTAGCCGATGTACGGATTGAGCGCTGTCACCAGGCCAATGGAGCGCTCAACCAGCTGGCGGCAGTGGGCCTCGTTGGCCGTGATGTCGTCGACACACAGCTCGCGCAGCATGTCCATGGCCCGGGTCAGCAGACGAATCGAGTCGAAGATCTTGTAGACGATCAACGGCTCCATGACGTTGAGCTGGAGCTGGCCGCCCTCCGCCGCCAGGCTCAGCGACAGATCGTTGCCGATGACCTCGAACGCCACCTGGTTAACGGCTTCGGGGATCACCGGGTTTACCTTGCCGGGCATGATCGAGCTGCCCGGCTGGCGTGCCGGCAGGTTGATCTCGTTAAACCCGGTGCGCGGCCCGCTGGAGAGCAGGCGCAGGTCGTTACAGATCTTTGAGAGCTTGACCGCCAGGCGCTTGAGCATGCCCGAGAACATGACGAAGTCGCCCATGTCCGAGGTCGCTTCAATGAGGTCGTGGGCCGGGGACAGCTCGTGTTCGCTGATGGCCGCTAGGCGCTCCACCGCAAGTTTCTGGTAGCGGGCGTCGGTATTGATACCGGTACCGATAGCCGTGCCGCCGAGGTTGACTTCGCGCAGCAGCTCCGGCACGCGCCTTGCCAAAAGCCCGTGATCTTCGCCCAGGGTCGTGGCGAAGGCCTGAAACTCCTGGCCCAGGGTCATGGGCACCGCGTCCTGAAGCTGGGTGCGCCCCATCTTGAGGATATCGGCAAACTCGTCGCCCTTGCGCGAGAACGACTCGCACAGGCGCAACAGGCTTTCCAGCAGGTCGTCATGGCCCAGCAGCAGCCCCAGGCGAATCGCCGTGGGGTAAGCGTCGTTGGTCGACTGCGCCATGTTGATATCGTTGTTGGGATGCAAATGCTGGTAGTCGCCCTTGGCGTGCCCCAGATACTCCAGCCCCAGGTTGGCAATGACTTCGTTGGCGTTCATGTTGGTCGAGGTGCCGGCGCCGCCCTGGATCATGTCCACCACGAACTGGTCGTGGCGCTCGCCGTCGATGAGACGCTGGCAGGCGTGCTCAATGGCCTCGAAGCGCTTGGTTTCCAGCTGGCCCAGATGGTGGTTGGCGTCCGCGGCCGCCTGCTTGACCATGGCCAGCGACACAATCAGCTGGGGATGGTGCGACAGCGGCACGCCGCTCAGGTGGAAGTTATTCACCGCGCGCAGGGTCTGAATACCGTAATAGGCATCGGCGGGCACGTTCAGGCGGCCCAGCAGATCCTTCTCTTCTCGAGTGGCGCCATTTGTTACAGGAAAGCTATCAGATGTCGTCATAATCAAGGGCTATTGTTGTTTACCGTTACGTTCACAGGTGGAAAAGCAAGGCAGAAACCCTAGCACATCGTTAGCTTAGATAGCCATTTAACTTATAGGGTATTCACATAGCGCATAATGGCTGGAAGACGCTATGCCGTCTCCCACGCTGCCTTGAGCCGATAGAACTCGTTCACAATGGCGTCCATCTCGCCGGCGTCGTACTCGCACAGGCCGCTTACCACCAGCTTTTTTGACCCCACGCCAACCGACTTACCGGCGGACTCGATGGTGAAATCGAGCAGCGCATCGGCGCGTTTGCCCTGCACCTCAAGCGAGGAGCGAGAAAGCGCCAGGTCCGGCGCGAAGCCGTCAAGCCGCTCGAGGGTAAAGCTCATGCTGTGGTAAATCACCAGCGGGCGCTTGGGGTTGAACATCACGCCATGGGCTTCCATCAGCGGCTTTAAATAATGCGGGAAGTTTTTCCCCGAAAACGCCACGTAGCAGCGGGTAAAGGCATCCACGGCGGTACCGTCGAACGTCGTCTCACCGCTGCGGACCACTTCCAGATAGCACTTGCCGGCTTCGTCGGTCACGTGGATGTCGCCGCTGGCCGCCTGGCGGAACGTGAGCGGCGTATCCGCGCCAACCATGCTCAGAAAATAAAACTCCATGTGCTGGGACAGCCCGAAGCGCTCGAGCACCAGAGCAAACAGCAGGTCACCGGGCACGCAGAAACGCCGCGCATCGGGGTTATGAATCGGGTTGTAGTCACCGGCCACGCCCTTGGCGAAGCGGCTGGCCTGCTCGGCGGAGATGATCACGGCATCGCCGCGCTGCGAGTAAAAATCCTTGAACATGGCGTTAACTGCCTGCCTAGCGATGTTGTTGAAAGCCCGTCTTGAACGTCGCGCATCATGCCATAAAATGGCCGACTGGCGCATAAAATTTGGCTTTCAGGTTAGGTGGGGTCTGACTTTCGGGCGCTCAGCAAGCGTATTAAAGTAGCCATACAAGCCAGAAAGCACCCGCGGAGCCTGTCAGCATGGTTGGCGTAGTCACGCCGCCAGACGCGCTCCATTTTCAGGTTCAGGAAGAAGCGCTCCATGACCGCATTGTCCCAGCAGTTCCCTTTTCGGCTCATGCTGGGCCGCAAGTGATACTGGGCCAGCAAGGCGCGATGGGCATCGCTAGGGGGCGTTAACAATTAGGCCAGCCATATGGCGGCTGACACGAGGCAGAGGAGTGACTGGTAGTTTCTTGCCAGTCGCTCATAGCGTGTAGATAACCGCCGGAACTTCTTGATTTTCTGAAAGAACCTCTCCACCAGATTGCGATCTTGGTAACAGTGCCAGTCTACTTCAATGCGCGCCAAACGATTCTTTTTCGGAGGAATCACCGGCTCGGCACCTGCGGCCTGAATCATGTCCCGCAGAGCAGTGGAGTCATACCCCTTGTCGCCCAGCACCGCTTGCGGGGAAAAACCTTCCAGTAGAGCGGGAGCAGCACCATACTCCGACGCCTGGCCCGGTGTGAGAACCAATCGTACTGGGTTACCTAACGCATCGACTGCGGCATGAATTTTGGTGCTCAATCCGCCTCGAGATTTGCCCATGGCTTCGACGTCTTGCGTGTTTTTTTGACGCTCCATGCTGGTGCACCCTGACGATGCTACCGTCGATCATCAGCTGCTCTAGATCGGGATCGTCGGCTACTGTGTCAAAAATACGTTGCCAAACGCCCTTTCGTGACCAACGGTTATACCGCATGTAGACGGTGTGCCAGCGCCCAAAAGATTCGGGAAGATCACGCCACGGGGCGCCGGTCCGAGCGATCCAGAGCACGGCTTCCACGAACAGGCGATTGTCCTTGGCAGTTACCCCACAGTCTGAGGCTTTGCCGGGGAGCAGGTGCTCGATTCGCTCCCACTGATCATCGCGTAACTTCAACCGACTCATGGCCCACCAAAATCTATGAATACTAAATCAGTTTAAACGAAACTAATGATTGTTAACACACCCTAGCCGCTGTGATGGACCTCTTCTCGCGTAAAATGGTGGGCTGGGCGATGGCGCCCAGCATGCCAGCCGAATTGGTGTGCTCCGCCTTGCAGATGGCCCTGGCCCAACGGCAGCCTCCGCCAGGCCTGATCGTTCATTCGGACAGGGGTAGCCAGTATGCTAGCGATGCCCATCGCGCCTTGCTGGCCCAGTATCACTTGCGGCCCAGCATGAGCCGAAAAGGGAACTGCTGGGACAATGCGGTCATGGAGCGCTTCTTCCTGAACCTGAAAATGGAGCGCGTCTGGCGGCGTGACTACGCCAACCATGCTGAAGCCGTACGGGATATCACCGACTACATCGTTGGGTTTTACAATAATGTGCGTCTGCACTCGACGTTGGCTTATCTGTCGCCCACCGCTTACGAACGCCACATGTCATCAAAATACCCTATGGAAGTGTCCGAAATAAGTTGACCACCACAGGTTGTCGCGGTGATGCCTTCCTGTTGGCCAGTCCCGGGATGGTCATGCTCATGAGCGGTGCCATCTTCCGGAGGATGGCTTCCTTACGCTCTGCGGGGTAACGCATGTTGATCACCTCTCAATCCGTTTGGGTGACAACTACGTTGACGCATAGGGCCCGACAACCTCCACCACACAGGCTAAAGTTAACACCTATCTAAATGAGCAGGGTTCATGACTGGGCTTCAGCAGGCACTACGGTACGGCGAGTCACCAAGCTAACCCCGACATAGATGATTGCTGAAGCCACACAGCCGTAAAGCGGTCCTTGCACCCATCCCAAATCGGTTCCTAAAAGTAAGTAAGCGCTGGTGCAAAAGCCGATAGCAATCGATGCGAGGGCTCCCGTACTGCTACCCTGCCAGAAAGTGGAGCAGAAAGTAACGCCAAAAAGCGCTGCCATCAAAGTGCCGTTGCCGAGAATCCCCAGCCATAAAATCATGACAGGTGGCAAATAAGCCATGCCAACAAATCCACAAATACCGACGATTAATACCATTAGGCGGTTAAAGGTCATTGAAGTTATAAATCCCTTTTCTCTCCCCAATGCTGAACGCAGATCATACGATAGCGCTGTTGATACGGTATGCATCAGGGAATTAGCCGTCGACTTCATGGCGAAAAGTATAAACAGGGTAATAAAGCTGGAAATTAACGGGTTGACCCCGTGCTCAAGAAAAGTCGGCATTGCCAGATCAGGGGAAGCCAGATCGGGGAAATAAGCCTTGGCGTAGAGTCCCGCCAGCGGCGTAAAATTTAGCAGCGCGCCCAAGATGGCAACCCAGATACCTACATGAGCCATATTGACGCCCTGTTTGATAGCCAGAAAGCGTACCGACATGAAAGGCAAGGCAACTGCCCACAAAAACGCATAAGGTAGAAGCAGAAGCGCAGCTGACGGACTGTCACCATAAGGCGCACCCGTCGTCGGATTAGCAATAGTGGGATCTATAGCATCAAGGCGCCCGATCAGCTCACCAAGCCCCACCTGAACAAAAACCACATAGGCAATGACGCAGGAGCCTATTGACATACCCACAATCATGGCGGCATCAGTCCAGGCAACTGCACGCAGACCACCAAACATAGTATAGCCAATAACCAGAAGCGTGATAAGCAGGGAGCCCGTAGTTGGCGACACGTCCAGCCATCCGGATACCAGCAAACCGATCGCTTTGATCTGCGATACTAGAAATACGCCTAACAGAAGTACCATAATCAGTGCGACAATGCCCTGCAGCCAGCGGCCTGCGGTACCGCCTGAGTGGATCTGGGCGATATATTCAGGAATCGTCCGGCTACCCAGTGTCGAGGCTTTACGCCGCAGAATATTGGCAAAAAATAGCGTTGCTATTAAAAATGCCGTGGAGTAGAAGGTATTTGAAAAGAGTTCAAGCGAGCCGTATTCATAGGCAACGCCCGGTGAACCAATAAAGACGAAACCGCTGTAGCCGGTGGCAACCAGCGTTGCCGCAGCGACAAAAGGGCCTAGAGAATTATTGGCGACGAGAAAGCCCGACTCATCTTTATCACCTGCCGCACGCATGGAGTACAGCGACAAGCCAATAAGAACCGTGGCAGAAAATATCAATAAAAACCAGTTAAACATCAGGGGATCTCTTTAGTTTGTTAATTTTATGATCAAGAAAACAGCTTTAGCGTTCTTCAGAAAAAGCCAAAGCCGCTACGGCCAGAGTCAAAGTTAGAAAAGAGCTGATACCAAAAGCAACAAAAGTCCAGGATTCCATTTTATTATCCCTCAACCTCAATCAATAAAGAAAACAATATCCGCCCTATACGCAACTAGTGGCGGCCCCCAGCTATAGCGATACGAAAGATGATCGCTCGCTACAGTAGTCTGGCTGAGAGATATCTAGAGGTTCCTGGCTATAGCGCACTGCCCCAACGGGCAGGTCAATGGCGTTGAGAAGGCCACGTGTCATGATGGAAAACTCCGTTGATCAGGGTTTTGTTATTGTAAAGCCGTGCTGATATGCACCACGGCAAAGAAGCTACCATAGCCCTGGAAGAATAATTAGGTAAAATATTATTATTCGACCCTATGAATCAAGATACCCTATCCACTCACTCTTCCAGCATCGCGGGTAATCCCCCCTGTGCTGCTATCCAGCAGTCCAAAGGCAGGCTCTTCTCATCGAAACCTGCCTTCGGCACTTTCAGAATAGAGAATGAACAGCAGGCGACATGTGGACAAGATCATGCGCTAAGCCCAGCGGCGATCAAGACCTCACCGTCACATATTAGGATAGTTCGGCCCACCCCCGCCTTCCGGGGCCACCCAGGTAATGTTCTGCGCCGGGTCCTTGATGTCGCAGGTCTTGCAGTGCACGCAGTTCTGGAAATTGATCCGAAACTGCGGCTGGCCGTCATCGTCTTCGACCACTTCGTAGACCCCGGCGGGACAGTAGCGGACTGCCGGCTCGGCGTATTTGGGCAGGTTGTCGCGGATGGGTATTGCCGGGTCCTCGAGCTTGAGGTGACAGGGCTGGTTCTCTTCGTGGTTGGTATTGGACAGGTAGACCGAGGAGAGCTTGTCAAAGGAGAGTTTGCCGTCGGGCCTGGGATACTCGATTTTTTCGCACTCGGCCGCCGGCTTGAGTGCGGCATGGTCCGGCGTCGTATCGTGGAGGTTGGGCAGCTTGCCGCCGCCGAGCAGCTGGTCGACAAAGTTGTAGGCGCCGCCGACCAGGGTGCCGTACCTGTGGAGGGCGGGGCCGAAGCTTGCGCTTTCCTTGAGCTCGGCGTAGGCCCAGCTCTGCTCCCACTTCTCCGTGAAAGCGGATAGTTCTTCCCCGCCTTCGCTTTCGTTGGCAACGGCGTCGAATACGGTTTCAGCGGCGACCATGCCGGACTTCATCGCCGTGTGCAGGCCCTTGATCTTGGCAAAGTTCAGCGTGCCGGCATCGCAGCCGATCAGCAGACCGCCGGGGAAGGTCATTTTGGGCAGGCAGTTGAAGCCGCCCTTGGTGATGGAGCGTGCGCCGTAGGCGACGCGCTTGCCGCCTTCCAGATGCTTGGCCAGCACCGGGTGGTGCTTCATGCGCTGGAACTCGTCAAACGGCGACAGCCAAGGGTTTTGATAGGACAGGTCCATGATCAGCCCTACCATGACCTGATTATCCTCGCCGTGGTAAAGGAACCAGCCGCCGTGGGCGTGCTTGTCCAGCGGCCAGCCCGAGCCGTGCAGTATCAGGCCGGGCTCGTGCTTGTCTGCCGGAATGTCCCACAGCTCCTTGAGGCCAAGGCCGTAGTGCTGCGGGTCTCGCCCTTCGTCCAGGGCAAAGCGCTGGATCAGGCGCTTGCCCAGGTGACCGTGCGAGCCTTCGGCAAACAGCGTGTACCGGGCGCGCAGCTCCATCCCCGGCATGTAGCCATCCTTGGGCTCGCCGTCGGCGTCGACGCCCATATCGCCGGTGATAATGCCGCGTACGGCACCTTGCTCATCCTCAATGATGTCCTGGGCGGCAAAGCCGGGGAAGATATCAACGCCCAGCGCTTCGGCCTGCTCGCCGAGCCAGCGGCACAGATTGCCGGCGCTGGTGACGTAGCGGGTCTGGTCGCCGCCGGTGTTGTGCATGGCCCTGGGCACCAGGGCATTGGGCAGCTTCTGGGCCTTGTCGGCGTCTTTCAGCAGGTATAGCTCATCGCGCGTAGCGGGCGTCGTCAGCGGCGCGCCGCGCGCTTTCCAGTCGGGAAACAGCTCGTCCAGCGCGCGCGTTTCGAACACCGCGCCGGAGAGAATATGCGCCCCTACCTCAGAGCCTTTTTCCACCACGCACACGCTGAGTTCGCGCTCCGCGCTGTTGGCCTGCTGCATTAATCGGCAGGCCGCCGCCAGCCCCGAGGCGCCGGCGCCAACGATGACCACATCAAAATCCATGGAGTCGCGTTCGGTTTCCGCTGTCATAGAGCACCCACAAGGAAAATGGCCGACAGTGAGGATATACGCCACTCACTGCCGGCACTCTGAAAAGTTAAAAGGCGAAGGGCGAAGGGCGATTAAAGCTTTTGCTCAAGCTCCGGCACGGCCTCAAACAGATCTGCCACCAGGCCGTAATCCGCTACCTGAAAAATCGGCGCGTCCTCATCCTTGTTGATCGCCACGATTACCTTGGCGTCTTTCATCCCCGCCAAGTGCTGAATGGCGCCGGAAATCCCTACCGCGACGTACAGATCGGGCGCAACGATCTTGCCGGTTTGCCCCACCTGCATGTCGTTGGGCACAAAGCCGGAATCTACCGCGGCCCGGGAAGCACCGATCGCCGCGCCGAGCTTGTCGGCGATGCCGTCAAGCAGCTTGAAGTTATCAGCACTGCCCATGCCGCGCCCGCCGGAAACGACCGCTCGTGCAGCACCCAGTTCGGGACGATCGCTTTCCGCCAGCGACTCTTTGACGAAGGCCGATATACTGTTGTCGATACTCTGTTCGACTACCTCAATGCTGGCGCTGCCGCCTTCGGCCACCGGCTCAAAGCCGGTAGCACGCACCGTGATAATCTTCAGGGCATCGCTGCTCTGCACGGTCGCGATGGCGTTACCCGCATAGATCGGACGCTTGAAGGTGTCGGCGGATTCCACGGCAATGATATCAGATATCTGTGCCACGTCTTTCAAGGCGGCAACCCGCGGCAGCGCGTTTTTGCCGTTCGTCGAAGCCGCCGCCAATACGTGGCTATAGTCATCGGCCAGCATGGCCAGCAGTTCGCTCAGCGGCTCAGCCAGCTGGTGGGCAAACACACGGCTATCGGCCACGCGCACCTTGCTCACACCGTCGAGTTTGGCGGCCGCCTCTGCCACGGCGTCGACGCTATCGCCGGCCACCAGTAAATCAATATCGCCGCCGATCGCCTGGGCGGCAGCGACGACGTGGGCGGTCACACCGTCCAGCTCACCGTCCTGATGGTCGGCCAAAACCAGAATATTCATGAAATCACCTTGGCTTCGTTCTGGAGTTTGTCCACAAGCTCATCAACTGAGCTCACCCTGATGCCACCTTTACGTTCGGCCGGTGGTTCAACCTTGATCAGTGCCAGCTTGCTGGCCACGTCGATGCCCAGCTCCTCCGGGGTTTTGACGTCGAGCGGTTTCTTCTTGGCTTTCATCACATCCGGCAGCTTGGCGTAGCGCGGCTCGTTCAACCGCAGGTCGGCGGTCACCACCGCGGGCAGCGTCAGCTCAAGCGTCTGCAGGCCGCCGTCAATTTCGCGGGTCACCTGCAGCTTGCCGTCTTCCACGGTAATCTCGGACGCAAAGGTGCCCTGAGGGCGTCCGGTCAGCGCCGCCAGCATTTGTCCCGTCTGGTTGTTGTCGGTATCGATGGCCTGCTTCCCAAGAAGTATCAGCTCCGGCTGCTCTTCTTCGACGACCTTGGCCAATGCCTTGGCAGCTCCCAGTGATTCCACGCGCTCATCGGTTTGGACGTGGATGCCCCGATCGGCACCCAGCGCCAATGAGGTCCGCAGCTGTTCCTGAGCCGCTTTAGGCCCCACGGTCACCGCCACCACCTCACTGGCAATGCCTTTTTCCTTGAGACGCACGGCCTCTTCCACGGCAATCTCGCAGAAAGGATTCATGGCCATCTTGACGTTAGTAAGGTCAACGTCTGACTGATCCGGCTTAACGCGAATCTTGACGTTATAGTCAATGACGCGCTTGATCGCGACGAGTACTTTCATAGAAGCATCCCTAATCAGGGTTATTGATAATAATAAGTAAAAGTAGAGGTAGCTAAATAAAAGCAAATATCGAGCTTTCTCCCATCGTGCTATTACGCTGCTAGTACACTTTCCAGTTCAGGGGATGCCCGTCACAATTTGACGAGCATCGAAAAAAAAGCGTTAGCTTATAATTTAGCGCCTTAGTCCACAGCAACTGCAGTGATTTCACGACGGAAGGGCAGATCGTCACCGATATCCTCGCTGTCCAGCTCGCGAGCGTAGCGGTGCCCAGCATAGGTTGCCCAGGCAATCGGGCCCGGTGCATTGGCATCACCGATGAGCTTCACTGACTTGATGCCGGCGTCTTCCCACTCGCCTTCACGCTCCATCAATGCTTCGTACAGCTCATTGTTTTCCTCGAGACCGGCAACTATCACGACGGCATCAGCGTCAAATTTCTGGGTATACTGGGTGTAAACGCAGTTGCTGACAACGTGATCGGCGGCAACTTTAGTAATGCCCCGGTTCAGCACGATATCCACGCCGGCCTCTACCAGGCGGGGGTGGATGGCGACCTGTTCCAGCGTGTTACGTGTCCAGTCTGACACATAGGCCGCTGGCGTAATCAACGTGACATCGGCACCGTTTTTCGCCAGCAGCTCAGCCATCACGCCGCCCATGTAATAGTGGTCATCGTCAAAGACAATCACCTTGCCTTCAGGAATATCCCCGTCCATCAAGTCATCCGGCGTATATACCTTGGCATCTGAGGACATCGGCATCGGCACCACATGCTGACGGGCCACGCCGTCGCGGCGCCAAGTGGCACCGGTAGCGATCGCCACATTCTCGAAGCCGAACTCCATGATGTCGTCTGCGCTCAGCTTGCTATCCAGGAAGATATCAACATCGGAGCGCTGGGAGAGTTGATACTGGCGATAGTCAACCACCCGCCCCCATTCACTAAGTCCGGGAAGCTTGCATTCCCGAGTCACACGACCGCCGATTTCCGTGCGGGACTCGGCTACGGCCACCTGGTAGCCACGGCGACACAGTGCCCAGGCTGCCTCCAGGCCGGCTGGGCCTGAACCCACCACCAACACGTTGTCACTATCGCCTTTGGGGTTCATCTTTTCGGGGTGCCACCCTTTACGCCACTCCTCCATGAAGGTGGGGTTCTGGGTGCAACGGCTGATCGACATAGTCATATCGCCGGTAATGCAGATATTGCAGCCGATGCATTCGCGAATATCTTCAATCCGCCCTTCTTCGATTTTCTTAGGCATGAAGGGATCGGCAATTGAAGGGCGCGCGCAGCCGATGAAGTCGAGCACGCCAGAACGCACCTGCTTGGCCATGACATCGGGGCTGGTAAAACGGCCCACGCCAACAATAGGCTTATCGGTGAGCTCATGGATACCACGCACCAGCTCCTGCTGGGCCCCTTCTGCCTTGAAGCGCGACGGCCCTGAACAGTCTTCCCAAGTACCCTGTGCTAGATCCCAAAGATCCGGCAGGTCCTTGTTCATTTCAACATAGTCCCGCAGCTCGGCGTTGGAAAAGCCCAGCTCACCGATCGTTTCGTCAAGACTCACGCGCAGGGCAATCGCCATGGTATCACCCACCGCGTCACGAATATCGGCAATGACTTCCTGGGAAAACCGCGCCCGGTTTTCCAGGCTACCGCCATATTCGTCCGTACGCTGGTTGGTAGCACGGCTCAGAAAATGCTGGAAAATACCGAAGCCATGGGCTCCGTAAAGGTTAATGAGGTCGAACCCTGCCTCTTTTGAACGCTTGGCGGCGTTGACAAACCAGCGGCGCAGATCACGAATATCGCGCTTGGTTAGCGCCCGCGCCTGAACCGGATCGTTGGTAAAGGTACGAATGGGCAGAGCCGACGGCGCCATGGGTACTTCTTTCGAGTAGAGGTTTGGCCCGTTGATGCCAGAATAGGCAAGCTGAATGCCCGCCAGTGCCCCATGTTCCTTCATTCTTTCAGACATCTTCCTCAGCTGCGGAATGTCATTGTCATCCCATAGCCTGAGCTCGATAAACGGCGTGATTTCTGAAGTATGGTGCATCTCGCACTGCTCGGTGAAAATAACGCCCCAGCCACCTTCGGACTTGATTTTGCGCATTTCAGCCGCCGCCGACGGGTCACGATAGCCGCCGCCGTTACAGTGCGGAACCTGATAGAACCGATTTTTGGCAGTCAACGGTCCAATCTTGGTCGGCTCAAAGAGTATGTCATAGCGTGAGTCGCGCATTGCTTAGTCCTCTCATTTTACAATCTTTCAACAACCCTGATAAATGTATCAGGGCTCTTCGACGTCGGGTGTGGAATTCACCCCCTGAGCTAGGCCAGGATATGACCTCCACGATGACAGGAGGTAGGACATGGACGATACCTGTATTCACGGAGCACTCCTCGCTTCGCTTTCTTGTAAAGATTGTTGTTAGCGCTTGGCGATTTTATCCAGGGGTTCAGGTTTAAACAGCGGCTTTTTCATTACCAGCTTGATCCAGACCACGGCTATTAGGCTGACGATGCCCAGCACCACACCGGCGTTGGTGAAAATCTTGACCGTCAACTCCGGAGTCGGCGAGGCATAGACGATGGCGTAAGCCATGCCGACGATGCCCAGCAGCTGCGGCAGCGGATAGAAAGGCGCGCGGTACGGACGCTTGACATTCGGATAGCGAATGCGCAGCGCAATCACGTTCATATGAGCGATAATGTAGGCCAAAAGCCAGGAAATAGCGGCTGATGTCAGCAGCAGGCCCACGGTGCTTGCGTCGTTACCCCACACCAGCAGCGGCAACCCGGTAACACCGGCAATAAACAATACGGCTACCCACGGCACCCGACTGGTACGAGTCAACCAACCTAGCATGGGGAAGGCCTGGCCCTGGTCCGCCATCCCCTGCAGCATGCGCGGCACCGCTGCCAGAGAAGTGTTGACGGTGCTGCAAGTCGCGGTTACTGCCGCTACCGCGAGCAAAAAGGTGCCCGACCCGCCAAAGGTCGCACTGGCATATTCCAGGTGCGGCAGCTCGGCAGAAGTAAGAATGTCACGTGGCACATAGAAGAGCGCACCCAGGCAATAGATGGCAAAGACCACAAAAATGGTAGTCAGGCCAATGTACATGGAGCGCGGGATATTGCGCGCGGGATTACGCGCATCACCAACCAGCGGGCAGACGAACTCGGCACCCACATAGCCCCAGACCGCCAGCGCGATCAACGTGAGAGCGCCATCGCCCAGATTGAAGCCATCCGCCAGCTTGGAGACGCTATAGGTATGGGGAGCAAAGCCACCGCTCAGCGCGCTTACGCCAAGCAGCAGCAGCGCCACCACCATGGCAAACGCCAGGACATACTGCAGCTTGGCAAACACATCAATGCCCATCAGGTTGAGCAGGGTGAATACGCCGAGAATACCGAAGGCAACGTAGTTGGTACTTTCCACAGCCGGATAAAGCACGCCAAGGAAGTAATTGACCAGCAATAGTTCGGCGGAAAGCGCAAACATCGCCACTACCACATAGCCGGAAAAAACCGAAAGAATGGCCGGAAAATGCCCCAGCGCTACTTCGGTATAGGCACTCAGACTCCCGGCTCGAGGTACCAGTAGTGCCAGCTCGGAGAAAGAGGCGGCGTAGCAGAGCGCCAGCACCCAGGCGATGGCCAGCGGTACAATGAAGGCGGCGCCGACAATGCCCACGCCCTGAAGCATGATCACCATTGCGCCCTGGGAAACAACCAGGCCAACGGCAACGGCGATCAGGGATTTGATGCCCAATGCGCCGCAATCTTGCGTAGCGGCACCACCGGACGCTGCCGCAGTCGTTTTGACTGCAGCTGTCTGTTGTTGACTCATACTAACCCTCATTATTGTTGTCGGGGTTTTAACCACTCGCCTGCAGGGGAGTCAGGCGAGCGTGTCAGCCAGGGGACCAAGCCTGCGTCATAGACGAATCCAGGTAGTCTTGATCTGAGTGAACTTGTCCAGGGCGTGAAGCGAGAGGTCACGACCAAAGCCGGACTGCTTGTAGCCGCCAAACGGCGTGATGAAATCGATAGCGTCTACGGTGTTGACCGACACAGTACCGGCCTGCAGGCGACGAGAAATCCGATGAGCCCGAGACAGGTTCTCGGTCCACACCGAGGCAGCTAGACCGTAGATGGAGTCGTTGGCAATCGCGACTGCTTCATCCTCGTCAGCAAACTCGATCAGCGCCGCCACCGGGCCAAAGATCTCTTCCCGGGCGATAGTCATCTCTGCGGTCACACCCTCAAATAGAGTTGGCGACACGAATGCGCCCTTTTCTTCTTCACCCGGCACCTCGCCCAAGGCTAGCCGCGCACCTTCCTCAAGCCCCAGCGAGATATAGCCGCGTACTTTACCCGCGTGATCATCATCAATCAGCGAGCCTATATCGGTAGATGGATCCAGCGGATCGCCAACCTTCAGCTGGGAGGCAGCGGCGACAAAGCGCTCGACAAAAGCCTCCTTGATGTCTCGCTGGACGAGGATCCGCGAGTTAGCCGAGCACACTTCGCCCTGGTTGAAATAAATGCCCTGCACCGCAACTTTCGCGGCTTCATCCAGGTCACTGTCGGCAAAGATCAGGTTGGGGCTCTTACCACCGCACTCCAGCCACACCTGCTTCATGTTTGACTGGGCAGAGTATTCCAAAAAGCGCTTGCCGGTAGCGGTGGAGCCGGTGAAGGCCAGGCAATCGACGCCGCTGTGCAGACCAAGCGCTTGACCGGTAATGTGGCCGTGACCGGGCAAAACGTTGAATACGCCGTCAGGGATGCCGGCCTCCTTGGCCAGCTGAGCCAGGCGCAGCGCTGTTAGCGGCGACTGCTCAGCGGGTTTCAGGATAACGCTGTTGCCTGCGGCTAGTGCCGGCGCCATTTTCCAAGCGGTGATATCCAGGGGAAAATTCCAGGGGATGACAGCTGCCACGACGCCTACCGGCTCCCGGGTGATCGTGGCCAGGTTATTGCCATCGGTAGGCGCTACTTCGCCGTATAGCTTGTCAATGGCCTCGGCATACCAGCCAAAACAACCTGACGCACCGGGAATATCAAGCTCGAACGCATCGCGGATCGGCTTGCCTGTATCCAGCGTCTCGAGTAGCGCCAGCTCTTCCTGGTGCTCCATCATCAGGGCAGCCAGACGCTGTAGTACTGCCTTGCGCTCTGCCGGTGCAGCCAGGGACCATTCGCCGGCATCGAAACTCTTGCGGGCAGCGGCCACGGCACGATCCACGTCTTCGCTACTGCAGGCCGCAACGTCTGCCAGAACGTCACCGGTAGCCGGATTGCGGTTCGTCAGCGTTTGGCCATCGCTGGCTGGGGTGTTTTGGCCCGCGATAAAAGCCTCGCTGGGAATCACCAAGTGGGAGCGAAAATCGTGCCAGTAATGAAGATCAGGTACCGCCATTGAGTGCTACTCCATGGGCCAGGGTGTTGTTATAAAAAGGTCGTGTCGGCAAAGAGAACGACCGTGAAAATCACCATAGCCCTACGGCAGTAGTTAACTAAAATATTATTATACTAACCTTTAGAACATTTTATCCTATCCAAAAGCCATGACGGTTGCGCAAACGCACCTCAGCGTTACACCCTTCTAATGCGCAGCGTTTCAAAACGCTCGAATACCGCCGACTGGGCTTCAGCGTCTTCGACCAGGCGAAGCATAGCCTCCGCGTTAGGCGGCAAGCGCAGCTCGCTCAGGCAAGCAATACCCAGGGTCAACGGGAGTGCCTCGTCTTCCAGAGCAAGCGCCTTCAAGTGATCGCCGCCGAAGTGCTCAAGGGCATCAAGCGGTGTATTGAACAACGAAAATCCGAAACCGTTAGCCACAAGCCCGCGCAGCATGTCCATCGATTTGGCACGGTGTGCCACGCTGGGCGTTAATCCGTAATGAGTAAAAATCGATAGAAAGTACTCACGGCTCAACGGCCAGTCCAGCAGCACCATGGAGTACGTCACCAGCTCTTTTAAGGTAATGCTGTCGCGATTGCCGAGCGGATGATCGACGGAGACAACGGCATAAGGGGGAAGGCGATACAGAGGGGTAAAATCAATCGTTTTGGGAATATCCAGGTCATAGGTGAAGGCCAGCTCATAGTCCCCTTGATTCAGGCCACGAACGATATCCTTTTGATTCATCTCGTCACAATAAAGGCTCACTGTCGGGTGACGATCGGCGTAAAAACGCAGGAGCCGGGGCAGGAAAACGGGTGCAAAGGTAGGGAAAGTGACCAGCCGAAGCTCACCACCTACATTTTCGCCCATGGAGATGGCGAATTTTTCCAGCCCTTCGGCATCACGCAGAAACTGGCGGGCCCTATCCAGCAGCAGCCTTCCGGTAGGGGTCAAGGAGAGACCCTGGGCGTGATGACGGACAAATAACTGTAGACCCGTGACTTCTTCTACGTGCTGAATAGCTGCCGAAATAGACGGCTGGGAAACGTGTAACTTTTTAGCCGCCTGAGTCACACTGGACAGCTCTCCGGCTACTGTAAAATAGCGCAGCTGCTTAAGGGTAAGTTGACGCATCGGTTCGTTATCACCGTCACAGGACGAATAGTGGCACCCCGCGTCAGACCGCAGGGCGAGCAATATGAGCTTATCATGCGCCCCTGTTTTCGTCTCGTGCGATACTATTTTACCCAGCCCACCTCAACGGACAGGCCACCTTATCCGCCATTCGGCTATGCCCGAGCAGCCGTCGAAAAGTTATTCTCGACCAGCTGCCGCGCATCGGGATCTTCTAGCGCTACTATTAATTTGGCCAAAAAAGCCTCACAGCGAGCCAGCTGTTCGCGCGTTACAAACTCATCGGGCTGATGCCCCTGAGCCATGCTTCCCGGTCCGCAAACCAGCGTCGGCAAGCCCAGCTCTCGCTGAAAGAGCCCGCCCTCTGTACCAAAACCAATACGCTCCCGAGCACGCTCGTCCAGTAGGGCAAGAATGAAACCCACCATCCCATGGTCATCATTCATCGATAGCCCCGGGTACTCTGTCAAACGCTCCAGGCAAATGCCGGCCTCGGGGTGCGACGTGCGCATTTGCTTCTCCAGCGACGAGGCAAGCTCCATCAGCTCAGTGAGCAAAGCTTCGGCATCATCCTCGGGGACGTTACGTATTTCGAGATCAAAGGAGCAGTCTTGAGGCACGATGTTAAGCGCTGCACCGCCTTGAACGGTGCCCACCTGCAAAGTGGTATGTGCAATGGCAAAGCGCTCGTCGAACGGCCCTTCCGCCGCTTTTTCCCGAGCCTTGTTTTCTACCCAGCCAATCAGGTGCGAAGCGGCATGAATGGCGTTAACGCCTTCGGGTGCCATACCGGAGTGACATGCCTTGCCTCGCAGATGGAGGCGCACGGCAAGCTTGCCTTTGTGGCTGGTTGCCAGTCGCATTGAGGTTGGCTCACCCACCAGGCAGGCCGCAGGTCGAACCGGTTGATGAGCCAGATCGTCGAGTAGGCTCCGCACACCCAGGCAGCCGACCTCTTCGTCGTGGGAAAAGGCCAGGTGGACCGGCACTGCCAGCTTGGCCTCGACCAAGGCGGGCACGGCGGCTAGCACAGCGGCGAGAAACCCTTTCATATCGGCGGTGCCGCGGCCGTAAAGGCGCTCACCCTCAGCGGTTAGCTGAAAGGGGTCAACGCTCCACTTCTGTCCACTCACCGGCACAACATCGGTGTGGCCGGAAAGCATGACGCCCGCTCGTTCCGCAGGGCCAATCGTTGCGTAAAGATTCGCCTTTTCGCCGGTTTCATCCACAATACGCCGCGATGCCACACCGTGACTTGCCAAATAGTCTTCAATAAAACCGATGAGCGGTAAATTGGTAAGGTGGCTGGTGGTATCAAAGGCCACCAGCTCGGCAAGCAAATCGACGACCGAAGTTTGGGACATGGAAGCACCGAATCATCAGAAATAAAAAACGGGCGGCCCGATGGCCGCCCTGCTCTTAACTAAGAGCCGAACTCCAGGAGCCGGGCTTGCTTAACGCTCATCGCCCGGCACGCCGTAGGAAGGGGACTGGTCGGGCCGCGACGCTCTGAGTACATAGGCATCGCGCTGGGGCAGGTAGTTTTCCCAGACCATACGCAGCTCGCTCAGCGGAGAAATGTGCCAGTCTACCCGTAGGTCAACCACCGGCCAGCTCGCCTGATCTGTTACCTTCAACCCTGCCGAATAAATAGGTCCCATCTCCCCTCCGGCGGCCAGGGCGGCATCCATCGCGGCCAGTAGCCGCTCGGCAAGCTCGCCCTCATGCGCCTCAAACGCTTCCACCATAGCCCGGATAACCGCCTTGTCGGCAAGCATATTGCCACCGGCAACGCAGTCTTTTCCCTGGTGCGTCGCGTAGATACCCAGCGTTTCCTCGCCGCTGTGCACAGCGCTCTCGCCCTTGCTATCCAGCACCTGCAGCTGTCGCCACTCAGGGAATTCTTCATGTTCACACAGCTGCGTGAGCACGTCGTCCGCTCCCTGGCCTTTCTCCAGCAGTTGAACACCGAGCTGACCCAGCGCCGGGTTAGTAACGTTTTGCGTCAGCACAACGCCTTTCCCGGGAGCAACAAAAGAACAGCGGCTGGCAACGCAAATGCTGGAAGAGCTGATTGCGGTACCAAACTGGCCTGTCTCACGGCAAAAGCCAGCAACAGAAAAAGTCATTACGTTTCCTCCTTGTCCGGTATGACGGCAACAACATCAATCTCCATGAGCCACTCAGGCTGAGCAAGCCCCGACACAATCAGGCCGGTAGAGATCGGAAAGACACCTCTGAGCCAGTCTCCGACCTCACGATAAACCGGCTCGCGAAAACGCGGGTCGGTGATATAGGTCGTCGTCTTGACGATGTGGCTGAGGTCAGAACCGGCCTCTTCAAGCAGCTGCTTAACGTTGCTCATCGCCTGCTTGGCCTGAGCGCCCGGGTCACCCAAACCTACCAAGTTACCGTCAAAGTCAGTACCTACCTGACCGCGTACGTAGACCGTATTACCGGCACGTACCGCCTGGCACAAATCATTATCTAGTGCCTGGTTAGGGTAGGTTTCTTTCGTATTGAACATACGAATTCGAGTATGTGTAGGCATCAGCTAACCTCCATGAGTTACGCCTGGCTGTGAAGATAAACCATTATTAACGTGCTCATATATTACTCGGACTCAGTCTCGAACTTGGCCACGCTCTGAACGGCGTTGTGATATTCCAGATACTTGCGCTGTTTGGCAATCTGGTCAGCGAGATATTTGGCATCATGCCAAACGCCCCAGATAAAGCTGGAACCACGGTGTGACAGCCACGGCAGGCCCAAAAAGTAGATGCCCGGCTCACTTGACACACCTCGATGATGTTTCGGCTTGCCGTTTTCATCGCAGGCCTCCACGTTTTTAAGCCAGCTGTAATCGACAGCAAAACCGGTTGCCCAGACAATCGTCTTGACGCCGGCTTCCGCCAGGTCAAGCTTCAGGATGGGGTCTTTCACACAGCCTGGGTCCGGAAGAATCTTGCGAGCTTCCGGCTCTTCCGGCAGATCAAGCCCGTTGCGCGCGATATATTCATCGGCGGCATCCAGCTGTGACAGGTAGTTCTCATCGCCACGCCGGATATTATCCGCAAGGTCGGGCTTGAAGCGCACCACACCGTTGTCGAAGGAGTCTGTCAGCCCCACCAGCGTTACACCCTCATGGGCAAGCGCACGAAAATCGACTGTCTTGCCACCGTGCGCACCGCTAACGGCGATAGTGACATGCTCCATTCCCGGCTTGATGGTTTCCGCATCCCACTCGCCGAGAACACCCAGCCACCAGCAGAAATCGCGGTTGCGGTAGGAACGCGGCGGACGGTCATGCGCCCCAACGGACAGGTAGACCTGTTTGCCGGCGCGCTGCAGCTCTTCGGCAATTTGCACGCCTGAAGAGCCGGCACCTACTACCAGGACTCCCCCTTCGGGAAGCTGCTCGGGATTGCGGTAATCCGACGTATGCATCTGGTAGAGAGCATCATCCTTGGGAGCAATCGGCGGAATAGCAGGCCGTTGGAAAGGGCCGGTCGCGGCAACGATGCGATTGGCCTCAAAGACACCTTCAGAGGTGTCAATGGTATACCCCAAACGGCCGACGTTACGCTCCACGTTCTTGACCTCAACGCCGGTGCGAATCGGTGCCTCTATCTTTTGGGCATACTTCTCAAAATACGACGCAACGTTTTCTTTTGAAGCAAAGCCTTCGGGATCCGTTTGGTCCTTATCGAACTCCATTCCGGGAAAGCGGTCATGCCAGGCGGGCCCGTTAGCCACCAGCGAATCCCACCGCTCCGAACGCCAGCGCTCGGCAATGCGGCTCCGCTCCAGAATCAGGTGAGGGACGCCCAGCTTGCCAAGATGCTCGCTCATGGCAATACCAGCTTGCCCGCCACCCACGATCAGGGTATCTGTAACTGTCTTTCCGGAAGAATCAGGGGTCGTCATGGGAGAACTCCTTGTTGTTCTATGTGCTACCTAATTGGCGTCTTTTACTGACTGCCCCAGAGACTAGAGATCCGGCTTGGTTAAATAAAATATTAATATCATTTTTTTAGGATAAAAAAAAACTATACAGACGTCAGCTTTACAGCTTTGTCTTTTACCCGAAGCCATCCACTGCCTAGCGAGGCAGCAGCGCTTCGAGTCCGTCTACCTGGCCACAGCGATCGGGAAAATAGCCCGGCAACGCCGTCACCGCCGCCTGAAACGCCTGGCTAGCCAAGATGGCACGAAGCTGCTCAACCCTGGGTTCCGCGAGACTTCGACGGTGGCAAATCAGCAGATAGTCCTCCAGCGCCAGAGGCACAAACGCCAGGCCAAAGCGTCGCGCGGCAGCCTCCACGCCGAAACCGGCATCCGCCATCCCCGCCGCCACATAGGCCGCGACGGCCGAATGGGTATATTCTTCCAGCTCATAGCCTGAAATCTTTCCCGCCGGCAAATCGGCTGACGCCAGCAAACCGTCCAGTAGCGCTCGCGTACCGGAGGCCCCCTGGCGGTTGATAAAGCGAACCTCCCTGCGGGCCAGGTCATCCAGCCCCCGGATGGCAAGCGGATTGTCCGAGGCCACCATCAACCCCTGACGACGCGTGATAAAGCGCACCACCCGGTGGCTGCGCGGTTTGAGTAAACCCCGGTAGTTACGGCTGACTGCCGCGCCCACTGCACCTCTGGGCAAGTGAAAGCCGGCCAGATCGCAGGCGCCGCGGTTGAGCGCCGCCAGCGCTTCCCGGGGGGGGCAATACTGCAGGTCAAGCCGCAGCTCCTCAAGGTAGGACGGCAGCAGCTCAACGGCATAGCCGTGGCTAGCGTGCAGTCGCAGCACCGGCTTGATGCCTTCGAGCGACTGCTGAATGGCCAGGTTGAGCTCTGAGGCCAGGCTTTCCAGCTGCGGACCCAGTCGGGCGCTCATACGCTGCTCGGCCCACAAGAGCTTTTCGCCTAGCGGCAGCAGCCGGGCTCCCCGCCCTCGCTGGAGCTCAACCAGCGGCGTGCCAAAGAACTCGTGCCATCTTTTGAGCATGTTCCAGGCATGGCGATAGGAAATGCCCACGTCGCGAGCCGCCAAAGTGAGCTTGCCGTGCCGGTGCACCGCCTTGAGCAGCTCAAACAGCTTGGGGTCGAGCTGGTTACCGGCTTCGTCGCTGAAGCGCCAGGCCGGCGCAATTTGGATCTTCTTCATATGAATAAACTTTCATATTTTGCCTTTTTCAAGTCGATGCTAGCTTTAATAGAGCCGTGATGCACGCATAACCCATAATATGTAGCTGAATACTTATTTAAAGAACAACGATCCAGGTGATACCCATGAGCGCTTATCCTGAATGGACGTCGTCGCTGATTCAGGCTGAAACCAACGCCCTGAAACACAAGCCCGGCGCCCTGCTGCCGATTCTTCACGCCATTCAGGATCGCTTCGGCTTTATTCCCCGAGAAGCGGTGCCGATTATCGCCGACACCCTGGGCCAAACGCGCGCCGAGGTGCACGGCGTGATCAGCTTTTACCACCATTTTCGAGCCACCCCTCCAGGCAACCACGTGCTGCAGGTTTGCCGTGCCGAAGCCTGCCAGGCGGTGGGAAGCCGCACCCTTGAGGCCCACGCCAAAGCGCGCCTGGGAGTGGACTACCATCAGACCACGGCCGACCGGGAAATTACCCTGGAGGCGGTCTACTGTTTAGGCAACTGCGCTTGCGGCCCCTCGCTACGCCTCGATGACAGCGTGTACGGCCGAGTCACGCCCGAGTCCTTTGATGCCCTGGTCGATGAGCTGCGTACCCAGCCGCTGGAGGTAATGTAATGAGCGCGCGCATTTTTATTCCCCGCGACACCACGGCGCTATCGCTGGGCGCCGATAGCGTGGCGCAACGGCTCGAGCACGAAGCGGCCAAGCGCGGACTGGAGATCACGCTGACACGCAACGGCTCCCGCGGCATGGCCTGGCTGGAGCCGCTGGTGGAAATAGAAACGTCCCGGGGCCGCATGGCCTACGGCCCGGTTATTCCGGCGGACATCCCATCGCTTCTCGACGCCGGCCTGCTGGAAGGCCGAACAGAACACCCTCTGTCTCAGGGGCTCACCGAGGCCATTCCCTGGCTTGCCCGCCAGCAGCGGCTGACGTTCGCCCGTATCGGCGTGACCGACCCGCTCTCCCTTGATGACTACCGGGCCCACGACGGCTTCCGGGGCCTGGAAAAAGCTCTGGCAGAGACACCGCAGCGCCTGGTCGACGAGGTCAAGGATTCCGGCCTGCGCGGCCGCGGCGGCGCCGCCTTTCCCACCGGCATCAAGTGGCAAACGGTGCTCGACGCGCCGGCCGAGCAGAAGTATATCGTCTGCAACGCCGACGAAGGCGACTCGGGCACCTTTGCCGATCGCCTGGTGATGGAATGCGACCCCTACCTGCTGCTTGAAGGCATGGCTATCGCCGGCCTCGCCGTTGGCGCTACCCAGGGCTATATCTACCTGCGCTCCGAGTACCCCCTCGCCCACCGGATCCTCGAGGCGGCCATCGCCCGCGCCGAGGCAGCCGGCTATCTGGGCGACAATATCGCTGACAGCGGGCACGCCTTTCATCTTGAAGTACGACTCGGCGCCGGCGCCTATATCTGCGGCGAAGAAACCTCACTGCTGGAAAGCCTCGAGGGCAAGCGCGGGCAGGTGCGCTTCAAGCCGCCCCTGCCCGCCATCGAAGGCTTTTTCGGCCAGCCCACCGTGGTCAACAACGTGCTGTCGCTGGCCGCTGTGCCTTACATACTCGCGGCGGGGGCCGAGGCTTACGCCCACTACGGCATGGGCCGCTCTCGGGGCACCCTGGCGCTGCAGCTGGCGGGCAACGTCAAATACGGCGGCCTGGTAGAGCTGGCGTTTGGCACCACCCTGCGCGAGCTGATGGAGAGCTATGGCGGCGGTACCCTAAGCGGCCGGCCGCTACGCGCCGTCCAGGTAGGCGGCCCCCTCGGCGCCTACCTGCCCGAAAGCCAGTGGGATCTGCCGCTGGACTACGAAACCTTTGCCGCTGACGACGCCGTGGTTGGCCACGGGGGCGTGGTGATGTTCGATGACAGCGTCGACATGGCCGAGCAGGCACGCTTCTCGATGGAGTTCTGCCGGGTAGAATCCTGCGGCAAGTGTACGCCCTGCCGTATCGGCTCGGCCCGCGGCGTCGAAGTCATTGACCGCATCCGCCGCAATGACAACCGCGACGGCAATCTGGTGCTGCTTGGCGAGCTCTGCGAAACCATGGAAGACGGCTCGCTGTGTGCCATGGGCGGCATGACGCCCTATCCGGTACAAAGTGCGCTCGCCCACTTCCCCGATGACTTCCTGCGCCAGGCGGAAGGAGAACAGACATGATTCAGCAGTTTGATCCTCAGCAGACTAAGGACTTGGGCACGCCGGCTCAATACGGCCCGCCCGTGGATCTCGAGATCGATGGCGTCGCGATTACGGTACCCGAGGGGACATCGGTGCTGCGCGCCGCAGCGCTGGCCGACATCAACATTCCCAAGCTTTGCGCCAGCGATAGCCTGGAACCTTTCGGCTCTTGCCGGCTGTGCGCCGTTCAGGTCGAGGGCAAGCGCGGCACGCCGGCGGCGTGTACGACCACAGTAGCGGCCGGAATGCGGATTACCACCCAGAACGAGCGGCTCGCCCGGCTGCGCCGCAACGTCATGGAACTCTACATCTCTGATCACCCGCTGGACTGCCTGACCTGCCCGGCCAACGGCGACTGCGAGCTCCAGGACATGGCCGGCGCGGTGGGCCTGCGCGAAGTGCGTTACGGCTTCAACGGCGAAAACCACATCTCCGCCGAGCAGGACCACTCCAATCCCTATTTCAGCTTTGATCCCAGCCGCTGCATTCTCTGCTCGCGCTGCGTGCGCGCCTGCGACGAGGTTCAAGGCACGTTCGCGCTGACCATTGACGGCAGGGGCTTTGATTCGCGCATCACGGCCGGCCAGGACGATGCCTTCATGGACTCCGACTGCGTCTCCTGCGGCGCTTGCGTTCAGGCCTGCCCCACCTCGACGCTGATGGAAAAAAGTGTGATCGAGCAGGGCCAACCCGAACACAGCGTTATCACCACCTGCGCCTACTGCGGCGTGGGCTGCTCCTTCGAAGCGCAGATGAAAGGCGACAAAGTAGTGCGGATGGTGCCCTACAAGGGGGGCGACGCCAACCATGGCCATTCCTGCGTCAAGGGGCGCTTTGCGTTTGGCTACGCGACCCACCCGGACCGCATCACCACGCCGATGATCCGCGATGCTATTGACCAACCCTGGCGCGAAGTCAGCTGGGAGGAAGCCATCGGCTTTGCCGCCGAGCGGCTCAAGGCCACCCAGGCCCAATATGGTCGCGAGAGCATCGGCGGTATTACCTCTTCGCGCTGTACCAACGAGGAAACCTACCTAGTACAGAAGCTGGTGCGCGCTACCTTCGGCAACAATAACACTGACACCTGTGCCCGGGTCTGCCACTCCCCCACCGGTTACGGTCTCAAGACCACCCTGGGCGAATCCGCCGGCACTCAGACCTTTGACTCCGTGATGAAAGCCGACGCCATCATCGTCATCGGCGCCAACCCTACCGATGCGCACCCGGTCTTCGGCTCGCTGATGCGCCGCCGGCTGCGTCAGGGGGCCAGGCTGATCGTCGCCGATCCCCGGCGCATCGATCTGCTCAATACCCCGCATTTGAAAGACGGCCAGCACCTGCCGCTGCGCCCCGGCACCAACGTGGCACTGGTTAACGCCCTGGGTCACGTGGTGGTCGATGAAGGCCTGGAGGATCACGACTTCATCGCCGCACGCTGCGATACCCAGGCCTACCAAGCCTGGCGTCAGTTTATCGCCGACGTCCGCCACTCGCCGGAGCAGACAGAAGCCGTTACCGGCGTGCCGGCCGCCGACGTACGCCATGCCGCGCGCACCTACGCCAACGCTGGCAACGGCGCGATCTACTACGGCCTGGGCGTCACCGAGCACAGCCAGGGATCGACCATGGTGATGGGCATCGCCAACCTAGCCATGGCCACCGGCAACCTCGGTCGTGAAGGCGTGGGCGTCAACCCGCTGCGCGGACAAAACAACGTCCAAGGCTCCTGCGACATGGGCTCTTTCCCCCACGAACTGCCCGGCTACCAGCACGTGGCCGACAAGACAGCGCGCGAACGCTTTGAAGCCGAGTGGGGCACGCCGATCGATGACGAGCCCGGGCTGCGTATTCCCAACATGTTCGATGCCGCCATCGACGGCAGTTTCAAGGCACTCTACGTCCAGGGCGAGGACATTGCCCAATCGGACCCCAACACCCAGCACGTAGAGGCGGCGCTTTCCTCGCTGGACTGCCTGATCGTTCAGGATATTTTCCTCAACGAAACCGCCAAATACGCCCACGTCCTACTGCCCGGCTCCAGCTTTTTGGAAAAGGATGGCACCTTCACCAACGCGGAGCGGCGCATCAACCGGGTGCGCAAAGTCATGGAACCGCTTGGTGGCAAGGCCGACTGGGAGGTCACCCTTGAGCTGTCCCGAGCCATGGGCTATCCCATGGACTACGCCCATCCCTCCGAGATCATGGATGAAGTTGCCCGCCTCACTCCGAGCTTCGCCGGCGTCAGCTACGCCAAGCTGGATGAGCAAGGCAGCCTGCAGTGGCCCTGTAACGCCGAGTACCCGCTGGGCATGCCGACCATGCACGAGATCGATTTTCCCATCGGCCGGGGCCGCTTCGCCATCACCGAGTATATGGCAACCGAAGAGCGCGCCAGCCGTCGCTTCCCTCTGCTGCTGACCACCGGCCGCATTCTTAGTCAATACAACGTCGGCGCCCAGACACGGAGGACGAGCAACCAGATATGGCACGATGAGGACATCCTAGACCTGCACCCTTCCGACGCCGAAGTGCGCGGCGTCAAGGACGGCGACTGGCTGGGCATCACCAGCCGCGCCGGCCATACGGTACTGCGCGCCAGGCTCAGCGAGCGCATGCAGCCAGGCGTGGTCTACACCACCTTCCACCACCCGGACAGCGGGGCTAACGTGATCACCACCGACAGCTCTGACTGGGCAACCAACTGCCCCGAATACAAGGTCACCGCGGTGCAGGTGGAAAAGGTCAGCCGCCCCTCGGCCTGGCAGGAGCGCTTCAAAGACTTCGATCACCAACAGCAAAAGCACCTGGCCACGGCCAAGACGGACCGACCGGCGGCTGGGACGGCCGCACCTTGAAACGCAGGGAGACCGGTTCACCGACCCGGCATCACGGCGTCGATGTCCGCCTCGGCGCATCGGGCTGGAGCGGCACTCGGGTCGCGGATACGCTGGCAACGGAGGTCCCGGTAGCGCTGATCTATAACGGCATCTCCCACGCGGTAATGATGGCAAGCCCGGCTGACCTGGCAGACTTTGCGCTGGGATTCAGTCTTTCGGAAGGGATCCTGGCGCACCCCCACGAATGTTATGACCTGACGGTTCACGAGGAGTCGCTGGGACTTGCCGTGCATCTGGAGATTGCCACCCAGCGGCTGGTTGAACTCAAGCAGCGCCGCCGAAGCCTCGCCGGCCGCACGGGCTGCGGCCTATGCGGCACCGAGTCGCTGGAGCAGGCCATTCAGCCCATTGCCCGGGTGCAGGCGCCGCCGCTAAGCGATAGCGCTATCCAGCGTGCACTGACGAGCCTTGCCGACCACCAGCCCTTGCAGGCGGCCACCGGTGCCAGCCACGGCGCCGCCTGGTGTGATACCAGCGGCCATATCCACCTAGTGCGCGAAGACGTCGGACGCCACAACGCCCTGGACAAACTGATTGGCGCCCTATCCTCGGATAGCCGTAGCGAAGGCGGCTTCGTACTGGTATCAAGCCGGGCCAGCTATGAAATGGTTCACAAAAGTGCCAGCGCCGGCATCGGCGCTCTGGTCGCCGTCTCGGCGGCTACCACGCTGGCCGTCGAGCTTGCTCAAGAGGCTGGCCTAATGCTGGTGGGGTTTGCCCGCCCGGGACGACACGTCATTTATCACCACCCCACCCCCGACGACGAGGGGGCAACGGCCATTGTCACCGGCTAAGGAGTTTCTGGATGGCAAACGAACAGCGTAGCAGCCTGACTTACATGGCGAATCAAATCGCCGATAATCTGCGCCACGGCGCCACCAGCGAAGAGGCCGCCGTCGAGCAGATTCACAACCATATGGAAAAATTCTGGGCACGTCCCATGAAGCGCCGTATCGTCGCCGATCTCGATACGACTGCCGCCGAACTTGACCCTCTTGCCCGGCGCGCCGTGGAGCGTCTGGCAACCAAGCACGCCTGAGCCATCGCCCCGGCGCCCGTTCAACGACGCTTGCGCTGGCGGCGGATCATCCGTACCCGTTTCCGGGCCTTTTGCACCGCGGCTTCGCCGTCCTCCACCGGTTTGGGCGGTATGCTGACCCAGGCAAATACCGGCAGCGCCAGCCCCCAGTGAATCGCCGGCAGCCGCAGGCCGAGCGTGGCCGCCACCGAAGCGCCGATGGTCAGCGCCGTTGGCGCACCCAGGCTATAAAGCGCGACGTACGCCACGCCGCCGGCAAAGGCCGCGGTGGCGTAGATTTCCTCGCGCAGCACCATAGGCATGCGCTGGGCGAGCACGTCGCGGATCATGCCGCCGGCCACCCCGGTCATCATGCCCATCAGCGTGGCGACTTCGCCGGCGTAGCCCAGCTCCAACGCCTTGTGGCTGCCAAGCGCGGTAAAAATCGCCAGGCCGAAGGCGTCGGCCACCGGCATAAACCCGCGCGACAGGCGATGGATATAGTGAAATCCCAGCAGCGCCAGGCCCACCGTTATCACAATCACCCACAGGTAGGTCGGGTCGCTCACCCAGAACACCGGGCGCACGCCCATCACCAGGTCGCGCAGGGTGCCGCCGCCGATGCCGGTCACCGCCGCCAGCACCAGCATGCCCACCGGGTCCATGCGCTTGCGACACGCCAGCACCACGCCGGACAGCGCAAAGACAATCACCCCGGCCATATCCAGCCAGTACACCAGTTGGCTCACGCGTTGGTTTCTCCTTGAGCTTTACGCTGAAACGGGTAAATCGCCCCCAGCTGCAGTATCCCGGTCAGCTCGTCAAGCGCGGCAAGCGACTCCTCCATCAGCTGCGGGTCGGCCAAATCCGCCGGGGCCAGGCGATCGCGGTAGTGGCGCCTGACCCAGTCGGCAAGCGCCGTATGGAGGGCGTCATCCATCAGCACCCGGCCGGAAAGCGCCGCGCGCTGGGCGTCATCCAGCACCACTCGCAGGCGCAGGCAGGCCGGGCCGCCGCCGTTCTGCATGCTCTGCTTGACGTCCTTGACCCGCATCTCGCCGATCGGATTGTGGCCGGCGAGCACCAGGTCCTGCAGCGTGCGCCATACGGCTTCGTGGTGCTCGCATTCGCCGGGCACCACCAGGGTCATGCTGCCGTCGGCGTTGGACAGCAGCTGGGAGTTGAACAGGTAGGTCGCCACGGCGTCGTCGAGGCTCACCGCCTCAGTCGGCACCCGCACGGGAATCAACGGCTCGGACATTTTCTCGCGAAGCGCCTCGAGCGTGCCCGCCTCGTCGGCAAAGGCTCTCTCGTGGTACAGCAGCACCGGGCCGTTGCCCACCGCGATCACGTCGTTGTGAAACACCCCGGCGTCGACGGCGTCCGGATGCTGACGGGCGAATACCGTCTGCGCCGCACTCAGGCCGTGCTGGCGGGCCACCGCTTCGCTCGCCTCTCGGGTTTGTCGCGCAGTAAAGCGCGCGGGCGCGGGCTCAAAACCGAAGGCATCGCGTCCGTAAACGAACAGATGCACGCCGGGCTCGCCGTAGGCAGCGCCGAGGCGGGTATGGTTGGCCGCGCCCTCGTCGGCAAACGCCGGCGTGGCCGGCAGCGGCGGATGATGGGCGAAATGCGCCGGATCGGCAAATATCGCCTGCAGAATGCGCCCGGTGGTCGCCGGCTCCAGGCAGCGATGCAGGCCGGACTGCAGGTTGGCCGGGGTAAACTGCACCCGGCCGTCCGGGGCGTCGGCGCCCGGGGTGACCGTGGCGGCGTTGGCCGTCCACATGCTGGAGGCCGAGCACGCCGCCCGCAGCATGGCCGGCGCCTGCTTTTCCGCCGCGGCCAGCACCTCGGCGTCGCTGCCGGCAAAGCCCAGCCGGCGTAGAAAGTCGAGGTCCGGGCGCTGCTGGGGCGGCAGTACGCCCTGAGGGTAGCCGGCGCGGCTCAGCGCGTGCATCTTCTCCAGTCCCTGAAGCGCCGCCTCCCGGGGATTGGATACCAGCCCGGCGTGGCGCCTGGAGGCGACGTTGCCCGCCGCCAGCCCGGCATAGTTGTGGGTCGGGCCCACCAGGCCGTCGAAGTTGACCTCCACCGCGCTGGTCATAGCGCCACCCCGGGCGGCAGCTGCTCGGGCAGCGCCAGGGTGTCGGTTTCCATGGAGGCCACGGGGTAGGCGCAGTAGTCCGCGGCGTAGTAGGCGCTGGGGCGATGGTTGCCGCTGTCGCCCACGCCGCCGAAGGGCGCATCGCCCGAGGCGCCGGTGGTCTGACGGTTCCAGTTGACGATGCCCGCGCGGATGCGCAGCAGGAAGTCTTCCCAGTCGGCCTGCTCGCCGCCGATGAGCCCGGCGGAAAGCCCGTAGCGGGTATCGTTGGCCAGGCGAATGGCCTCGTCCCAGTCGGCGTAGCGGTGCACGGTCAGCAGCGGGCCAAAGTGCTCTTCGTCGGGCACGTCCAGCCCGGTGACGTCGAGAAGGCCGGGGCTTACCAGGCTGGTGCCGTCGGCCAGGCTATGCATACGCTTGAGCACCGTGGCGCCCTGGGCTTCCAGCGCCTGCTGGGCCTCGAGCAGGCCGTCGGCGGCGGCAGCGCTGACCAGTCCCGCGTAAAACGGCGGATGCTGCTCGTTGAACGGCTCGGCTACCCGCAGCTTGCCGGCGGCGTCCACCAGCGCCTCGATCAGCCGGTCGCCCACCTCGCCCTCGGGCACCAGCAGGCGCCGGGCGCAGGTGCAGCGCTGGCCGCCGGAAGCGAACGCCGACTGCAGAATCGTCAGCACCGCGGCGCGCTGGTCGGGGACGTTTTTCACCACCAGCGGATTGTTGCCGCCAAGCTCCAGCGCCAGAATTTTGCCCGGCTGGCCGGCAAACTGGCGGTGCAGCATGCCGCCTACCCGGGCGCTGCCGGTAAACAGCAGGCCGTCGATGGACGAATCGCTCGCCAGCGCCTGGCCCACCGGCACGCCGCCCTGGACGAGGTTGATCACCCCGGCGGGCAGGCCGGCCTTTTCCCAGCACTGCAGGGTCAGATCGGCGGTGAGCGGCGTCTGTTCGCTGGGCTTGAACACCACGGCGTTGCCCGCCAGCAGCGCCGGCACGATGTGGCCGTTGGGCAGGTGGCCGGGAAAGTTGTAGGGGCCGAAGACGGCCATGACGCCGTGGGGTCGATGGCGCAGCACCGCCCGGGCCTCGCCCACGGATTTTTCGCGCTCGCCGGTGCGCTCGGCGTAGGCCTGTAGCGAAAGCCCGACCTTGCCGATCATCGCGCCGACTTCGGTGCGCGCCTCCCACAGCGGCTTGCCGGTTTCCCCGGCGATAGCCACGGCCAGCGGCTCCCGGCGCTCTTTGAGCACCTCGGCAAAGCGCTCCACCAGCGCCCGGCGCTCGGCAAAGGGCGTTTTCGCCCAGCCGATAAAAGCGTCCCGGGCGGCGCTTACCGCCGCCGCCACCTGGGCCTCGTCGGCGGCGGCGCCCTGCCACAGCAGCGCGCCGGACACGCCGTCGTGCTTGACAATCGCCGGCGCGCGGCCGCCTACCCATTCCCCGTTGATCAGCTGCTGCTGCGTGGCGTGCATATCCGTCTCCCTTGACCGTGGTTGGCCTATACAGGCATCCGAGGTGTAAGCGTCAGGTTTCCAGCAGGCGCAGGGTGCCCCCTGCGCTGACGTTCAGCCGCCGGGCTTCGGCGGGGGTCAGAACGATGCGATCGTCCTTCGGCGCGCGGCCGACCCAGGCGGCGGTAAAGTCCTGCATGGAGGTGGTGCCGGCCAGCCAGCGGCTGACGCTTTCCTCAGCGGCGTTGGCATCCACCTCGACCCGGCAGCGCCGCGACTGCTGCACCGCGCGCACGTCGTCGATGTAGGCTTCCACCGTGGGGCCGCCGTCGAAGATATCGATGTAGCCTTCCCAGCGCAGCCCTTCCTTCTTGAGCATGGCGAGCGCCGGGCGGGTATCCCGGTGGACCTGGCCGATGCAGGCGCGCGCCGCTTCGGGCATGAAGGTGGTATAAATGGGAAAGCGCGGCATCAGCTCGCCGATGAAGCTTTTCTGGCCAAGGCCGGTGAGGCGGTCGGCCTCGTCAAAGTCCATGGGAAAGAAGTGCCGGCCCAGGCTTTCCCAGAACGGGCTTTTATTGTCATCGTCGAAGAGCCCGCGCATCTCCGCCAGCACCTTGTCGGGGAAGCGGTCGCGAAACTCGGCGATGAACAGCCAGCGCGCTTTCGACAGCAGCGCGCCGTTGCGCAGATGGCGGTTGGCCTCGCCGCGGTATTCCGGGCGCACGAACAGCGAGCAGACCTCGGCGTTGCCGGTGTGGTCCGAGCTTAAAAACAGCGTGTCCAGGGTGCGGTGCAGATCCAGCTGCACCGACGAATGCGCCAGCGTGCCCAGCCGGTAGTGGTAAAACGGCACTTCGTGGCCGACCTGGCCGACGACGGCGCAGCAGCCGGCCAGCTCGCCGTTGGTTTCGTCTTCGAGAACGAAAAAGTAAAGCCGGCTGTCCCGGGCCGTGCGCTCTTCAAAGGCGCTCACCGCCGACTCGATCTTGCCGGCGAGAAACTCGCGGTTGTCCGGCAGCGAGGTAAAGCCGACGCCGGCCTGCTGCGCAAGCGCCTGCAGCCCGTCCAGATCGTTGCGGGCAATGGGTCGAATGCGCATCACATTTCTCCTTCATCGAGCCGGTCTTCGGCGGCGGGCAGAGCCAGCGGCGCGGCGAGCACCGCACGGCCCTTTTCCACGCCCAGCTGCTCGGCCTGGCCGGCGGTGAGCATTAGCTGGCCGGTGGGCGAGAGCGCGTAGCGCGCCACCACGCAGCGAAAGCCGGTTCGCCGCTGGTTGGCGACCAGCGCCGGCTCGGCGTCGGGCAGCGCGTGCTCGGGGCGAATGCGCACCGGGTGCCAGGCCGCCCGGCGCACGGTGGCAAGCCCGCTGCGGTCGGCCTTGACCACCGGGCCGGCGTCGAAAATATCCACGTGGCGCGAGCGCGCAAAGCCCTCGGCGAGCATTTCCCCAAGCGCGGGCTCGTGGGCCGGGTGCTCGCGGCCGATGGCCGCCCGGGCCGCCGGCGTCAAAAGCGGCAGATACAGCGGAAACTGCGGCATGACCTCGGCGATAAAGCTTTTCGAGCGCACTCCGGCAATATGGTTGATTTCCTGATAGCTGCGGTCAAAGAAATGCCGCCCGACGCTTTCCCAGAACGGCGACGCCTCATCGGCGTCCAGATGCCCGGGAAAAGCCACCGCCAGCACGTCGGCAAAGCGCTCGGGATACTGGGCAATGAACATCAGCCGTGCCCGGCGCAGCAGGCTTTCCGCGCTGGTGCCCTTATACTGCGGGAGGATCGACATGGCGCACAGCAAGGTGGCGTCAGACACCTCGTGAGAGAGCGCCAGCGTCTGCACTTCCCGGCGCACGTTAAGCTGCTGGGAGGCGTGAATCAGGGTTTCCTGGCGGTAGGTATAGTAGGCCTCCCGGGCGCCGGCCCGGGCCCGTACGGTGGCGGTACCCAGCACTTCCCGCGCCTTCTCATCCTCGGGCGCGGTATTCACCAGCACGAAGGTGTAGTGCTCGTCGCCGGGGTGGTCCACCTCCTCGCCGAACGCGGCCAGCGAACGGGCAATGCGCTGCTCCAGGCGCTCGCGGTTCGCCGGCAGGTTGGTCAACGGCGGCACGGCCTTTTGCGCCAGCGCTTCCAGCGCGGGCAGATCCGCTGGCTCTACGGGTCGAATCATCAGCATCGCCGACTCCTTTTGCGGTATCGCGGGGGGTCGCCTTCAGCCCTGGGCTACCAGACGCTCGACGGCGCGCTCGAGCCGTGCCATGCCTTCGTCGATGTCGGCCTCGGGTATCACCAGCGACGGCGCCAGGCGCAGCACGTTGGGCCCGGCGATCAGCGCCATGGCGCCCTCTTCAATGGCCAGCGGCAGGATTTCCTTGGCCCGCCCGGCCCAGGCGTCGGACATCTGCGCGCCCATCAGCAGGCCCAGTCCGCGAATGTCGCCGAACACGCCGTGTTTTTGGTTGATCCGCTCCAGGTGCTCGCGCAAGAGCGCGTGGCGCTTCTGCACGCCCTCGAGCACCTCGGGGGTGTCGATAAACTCAAGTGCTGCCAGCGCTACCGCCGAGGCCAAGGGGTTGCCGCCGTAGGTCGAGCCGTGGGTGCCCAGCACCAGCGACTTTGCGACCTCGTCGGTAGCGAGCATGGCGCCCACGGGAAAGCCGCCGCCCAGCGCCTTGGCGCTGGTGAGGATGTCCGGCGTCACGCCGTAGTGCTGGTAGGCGTATAGCTTGCCGGTACGGCCCACTCCGGTCTGCACTTCGTCAAACACCAACAGCGCGCCGTGCTCGTCGCAGAGGTCACGCAGCCCCTGGAGGAAGTCGGGATCGGCCGGGATCAGCCCGCCTTCGCCCTGCATGGGCTCGACCACGATGGCGCAGGTGTCGTCGCCCATCAGCCGGCGCACGCTGTCCAGGTCGTTGTAGTCGGCGTGAAGAATCCCCCCCGGCACCGGGCCGAAACCCTGGGAGTACTTGGGCTGGCCGCCGACGCTGACGGTAAAGAAGGTGCGGCCGTGAAACGACTGGTAAAACGAGATGATCTTGTCCTTGTGCTCGCCGTGGTGGTCCACCGCGTAGCGGCGCGCGAGCTTGAGCGCGGCCTCGTTGGCCTCGCCGCCCGAGGAGCACAGAAACACCTTGTCGGCGAAGGTACGCTCGACCAGGCTTTTAGCCAGCTTGAGTGCCGGCTCGTTGGTAAAGACGTTGGACAGATGCCAGAGCGTTTCCCCCTGGGACTCGAGCGCATTCACCAGCGCCGGGTGGCAGTGGCCCAGCGCGTTGACCGCGATGCCCCCGGCAAAGTCAATGTACTCGCGGCCCTCCTGGTCCCACAGGCGGCTGCCTTCACCGCGCACGGGAATCACCGGCTGGGGCGCGTAGTTGGGCACCATGTACTGGTCGAAGTCCTGCCGGGTCGGGGTAGTGCTCATGGATCTCTCCGTTTTTTGTCCGGGTTGAATAAAGTCAGTATACGGGGCGAGGCTGGCGCCATGCTTTCACGAATGTGACGCCAAGTTGTGAAAAGCGCCCTGACGTCCGTACACGTTAGAGCAGCCGCTCCTCCCGCGGAGCCAGGCCAAAACGCTGGCGGTAGGCGGTAGAGAAGTGCGCCCCGGACGAAAACCCCGTGACCAGGGCAATATCGCCCACCGGGCGCTCGCTTTGGCGCAGCAGCCGGCGCGCCTGCTGCAGACGCAGATCCAGGTAGTAGCGGCTGGGCACCGTCTGCAGGTGCTTTTTGAACAGTCGCTCCAGCTGGCGGCGGGAAATCCCCAGGTGCTCGGAAAGCTCCAGGGCGGTAAGCGGCTCCTCGACGTTGGCTTCCATTAGCGCCACGGCGTCGCGCAGGCTCTCCGGCGCGTGGCTGAAGCCGTTTTGCAGCGGTACGTGCTGGTGCTCGCCGGCCGGGCGGATGCGCTCGCAGGCCAGATGTTCGGCGACCTCGCCGGCAAGGCCAGCGCCGTGCGTCAGGGCGATCAGCATCAGCATCATGTCAAGCGCGGCGGTGCCCGCGCCGCAGGTCAGCCGGCGGCGGTCAAGCTCGTACAGCTGGCGCGACAGCGCCACCTCGGGGTACGCCTGGGCAAAGGCGTCAAAGCGCGGCCAGGGGAGCGTGGCGCGATAGCCTTCCAGCAGCCCGCAGCGCGCCAGCACTTCGGTGCCACCGGCAATGCCGCCCAGCAGCACCCGGCGGCCGTCCAGGCGCCGCAGCCAGTCGTTCAGCCGCGCCGGCAGCGGGTAGGAAAGCGGCGTCGGCGCGCACACCAGCAGCAGGTCGATAGCGTCCGGCGGCGCCTCCAGCCCTTCGGGGATGGTGAGCTCCAGCTGGCCCGCGCTGCGTACCGCAGCTGCCTCAAGCCCTACCGTACGCGTCAGATACAGCATGCGCCCGCTGAGCTGGTTGGCCATGTGCAGCGGCTCAAGCGCGCAGGCGTGGGCCAGCAGCGAAAATCCGGGCAGCAGCAAAAACGCAACCCGGCAGCGGGCATTGGCCGGCAGGGCAACGGCGTGACGGTCAGGCATGGCGCATCATTTAAGCTCGGCAAAGCTTCATCTTACGCCATTCGGCGACTGATCGCAGGCGCACGAAGCGGCCGGAAGGAACGCCCCGGGCCGGGCCCGGGGCAAGAGGAAGGTGAACGGCGGGCTAGCGAGTGCCGCCAAACAGCCAGAACGCGAGGATCAACACCACGGCCACCGCGACCGCTATGGGTATCAGCCGGTGCATGCCGCGAGACGAGCGCTTGGCTTCCGGCTGCTCTTCGGGATGCGAATCGACGCCGTGCTCGGGTTCGCGCTGCCCTTTGACCAGCTCTTCCTGCTCTTCGCGGGTCTTGCTTTCTCGAGTATCCATGACGCCTCCTTCAGAGGGCCGGCGCGGAGCCGGCCGCACAGGAATCACGCCGTACCGGGAAAAGTCCGAGGCGCTACTTCTACTATAGACTCACCACGTCGAACTCCGCCACCGGACTGACGTCGGCGTCGTAGTCGACGTCGTCGCGCTCGAAGCCGAACAGCTTGAGGAACTCGTGCTTGTAGCCGGCGTAGTCGGTGATCTCGAACAGGTTGTCGGTATTAACCTCCGGCCACAGCGCCTTGCACGACTGCTGAATATCGTCGCGCAGCTCCCGGTCGTCCATGCGCAGGCGGCCCTGGTCGTCGGTCTCCACGGGGCCCTCGGCGTAAAGGCGCTCGGCGAACAGGCGGTTGAGCTGGTCGATGGTGCCTTCGTGGAGCTCTTCTTCCTTCATGATGCGATAAACCATGGCGATATAGAGCGGCATCACCGGAATCGCCGCGCTTGCCTGGGTAACCACCGACTTCAGCACCGCGACGTTGGCACCGCCGCCGCTTTGCCTCAGGCGCTTGTCGATCTCGCCGGCGGCGCGATCCAGGTCTTCCTTCGCGCGGCCCAGCGCCCCGTGCCAGTAGATCGGCCAGGTGATCTCGGTGCCGATGTAGCTGAAGGCCACGCTTTTGGCGCCCTTGGCCAGCACCCCGGCCTCGTCCAGCGCCTGGATCCACAGCTCCCAGTCTTCGCCGCCCATGACTTCGATGGTGTCGTCGATTTCCTGCTGGGTAGCGGGCTCGACTTCGGTTTCGATGATCGCATCCTTGTTGGTGTCGATCGCCGTGGCGCGGTAGACGTCGCCGATGGGCTTGAGCGCCGAGCGCTTGACCTCGCCGCTGTCGGGCAGCTTGCGCACCGGTGACGCCAGCGAGTAGACCACCAGATCCACCTCGCCCAGATCCTGCTTGATCAGCTCGATGGCCTTTTCCCGGGCCTCGTGGGAGAAAGCGTCGCCGTTGATCGCCTTGCTGTAGAGCCCTTCTTCCTTGGCGAACTTGTCAAACGCCGCCGAGTTGTACCAGCCGGCGGTGCCGGGGCGCTTCTCGGTACCGGGCTTTTCAAAGAATACGCCCAGGGTATCGGCGCCGTAGCCAAAGGCCGCGGTCACCCGCGCCGCCAGGCCGTAGCCGCTGGATGCGCCGACCACCAGCACCTTTTTCGGCCCCTGGCTTTTATCCAGACCGCGCGCCCGGGTCGCTTCGATTTGCTCGCGCACGTTCTGCTCGCAGCCTTTGGGATGCGTCGTGGTGCAGATGAAGCCGCGTACCTTGGGTGTGATAATCACGTAAAACCTCGCTGTTAAGCCCTGGTGAAAAAACCATGATGAGGGATATCCCGCTAGCGGGTATCATGACAATAGGCACGATTGAAGCATGCCATGCGGCGCCGGCGCTACTCCGGCGGCCCTTGCGACTGCCCCGGGGCCGGCACGACAATACGCTGCATCCTGCAACAGGCTGCCTTGAGCGAACGCCTTGGGGCCTTTCACTTTGCCACGCCTTGGCGACAAGGCACTGAAGAGGTGCGCATGAACGCACAGCAACTGGTCGACGAACGCGGCGATCTATGGCTTGCCCTGGCGCCGCTGTGGCTGGACCGCGAGCCCGGCGAGCGCGACTACGCAATCATGGTCAACACCATCGAGCATCACGGGCTCAGCCTGCACGAGCTTGAGTGGATTTTCCGCCTGGAGCTGGCCCCGGTGATGTCGCGCCATCAGCTGTCGATTACCAGCGAGTGGCGCCAGTTCGACGACTACCGACTGATGAAGCAGCTGGTGGGGCACAACCTGCGGCTGAAAGGCTGGCGGCGCAAGGGCTGGGCTCTGTTCTCGGGGCTTACCACCATGATGGTGCGCCACCGCTGGCACGAGCTGATGACCCGGCTCATGGTCGCCCGGGGCGAAGCGGCCTGACGCCGCGCTCAGGCCCAAAGCCCCCAGACCACGCGCAGCGCAAGCCCGATCAGTATCACGCCGGTGGCGCGGTTGATCCAGTGCGAGCGCAGCCGCAGCCACTCGAGCACCCGAGACTGCGACAGCGCCACCGCCACCAGTACGTACCAGGCCCCGTCGATGATCATGGCCGTGGCGACGATAATCGCCCGGGCGGCGGCGCTCATTTCCGGATGCACGAACTGGCTCAGCAGCGCGATAAAAAACAGGATCAGCTTGGGATTGGCCAGGGCCACCAGCACGCCTTCCCGGGCCGCCTGGCGCCGGGTGGTGGCCGCCGTTTGCGGATCAAACGCCGCTGCCCTGCCCGCGCGCAGCGCCTTGACCCCAAGCCAGGCAAGATACCCGGCACCCGCCACGGTAACGCCCTCGAACAGCAGCGGAAAGCGCGCCATCAGCGCCCCCAGCCCCAGCACCGTGAGCAGCGCATAAAATCCCACGCCCAGGGCGTGAAACAGACCTGCCACGACTCCCGGCGCTCGGCCACCGCCCAGGGTATGGCGCAGCACCAGCGCCAGGCTCGGCCCCGGCGACATCGCCCCGGCAGCGCAGATCGCGGCCAGCGACAGCCACAGTGAAATCGGCATCCTGTCTCCTTGAAAAACTTTCGGTTATGGCTGCCCAACCGGTAGCAGCGTGCGCGTCAGCCGCCGACACAGGCCGAAAAACGTCACCGCCCAGGCGGTGAGCGCCACGTATAAAAACACGGTCGCCAGCGTATCCAGAAACGGCATGGCAAGGGCACGCTGCATGTTGTGGGTGCTCGCGGCGTACATGCCCAGCGGAAACACCGCGCCCCAGTAAAGCGGGTTGTAACGCAGCGGAAAACGCTTGTACACATAGCGCCACACCGCAAGGATCAGCAGCATGGGGATCCACCAGGTACCGGTGGCCCAGTAAAACACGGTAAAGCCCTTGAGAAACGGGCGCAGCGAGAGCAGAAACGGCGCGTCCGGGGCGTTGAGGATCAGCTGGGAACCGGCCAGGGTGGAAATCGCCATGGCGCCCATGTTGATCCAGTACGGGGGCGCTAGATCCCCCGGCGAGAAATGGAAGAAGCTGTAGCGGTAAAAGATCAGCGACATCATCCAGATATAGAGCATCCCGCCCCACAGCCACATGGACAGCGCGAGGAAATTGACCTCTAGCCGATACGGCGAAGGCATGTTGGCAGCCAGCAAAGCCCCCAGCAGAGCAATCGACTGGGTGGCCACCACGGCCAACAGCCAGCCGCCGCTGATGCTTTCCTCAAACGCCGGCTTGTGCTCCTTGATAGTAAAGGCGGTGAAGATGGTATAAGTCAGCGCCAGCCACAGCACCAGCGCCACTCCCCAAAGCGCAAGCGCCAGCGCGTACCAGCCGGTCAGCAGCAGGCACTGGCTGCCCAGCACGCAGGACGCCGCCACCAGGGTGAAAAAGCCCGAGGCGCTCTGGTGACTGGTCAGGTCGCTGACCACCCGGCAGGGAAAGCGCCACAGGCGCAAGGCATAAAGCCCCCACAGCAGCGGGTAGGCCGCCAGGTTAAGGACAAAGAGCGCGCCGGCGATCACCGGCCGTCCCATGAAGTGGGCCGCCAGCGATACAATCCCCGTTGCCATGATCAGGCCAAAATACGCCGGCGACAGCGCTTCCAGTGCCTGAAGCCAGTGCCGGCTTCCGGCTTGATAATGTCCCACGCTGCTCTCCCTGAATGATGATTCGGCGCCTGTCGCCATTATTATGCGCCGCTACCCGGCGCTGACCAAACCCCGTCCGCAATTGCCGCGCCAGCCACAAAAAAACCCGCCGGCAGTCGCCGGCGGGCCGCTCAGTATGCGTTAGCGCTTGTGTAGCGCTCGGAGGCTTACCCCTGCTTCTCGCGCACGTTCCGGGCGATGCGCTCGCCGATGTCGGCGTCGACGTTGCGCCAGTAGTCGAAGGCGCGCTCGAGCACCGGCTCGGTGACGCCGTCCAGCAAATGCCCCGTGACGTTGTTCACCAAGCGTTCCCGAGCGGCCTCGTCCATCACCTGGTTGACCAGGGCATTGGCCTGGCCAAAGTCGTCATCGTCCCGGCGCAGCGTGTAGGCCGTGCGCACCATGTCGCCGTCGGTCTCCCAGGTGGTGTCGTCGGGGTAGCGCTCGCCGTCGGCCTGGGGGCCGCCCTTGGAGTTGGGCGCGTACACCGGATCGGACACCGTGCGCATCTGCATGGCGCCGTCCTTAGTGTAGCTATTTACCGGCACCTTGGGCGCGTTGACCGGAATCTGCTTATAGTTGGTGCCGAGCCGGGCACGGTGCGCGTCGGCGTAGGAAAAGCCCCGGGCCAGCAGCATTCTGTCCGGAGATAGCCCGATGCCCGGCACCAGGTTATTGGGCTCGAACGCCGCCTGCTCGATCTGGGCGTGGTTATCCACGGGATTGGTATCCAGCTTAAGCTTGCCCACCTTGATCAGCGGGTAGTCCTCATGGGGCCAGATCTTGGTCAGATCGAACGGGTTGAAGCGGTAGGTCTCGGCGTCCTTGAACGGCATGACCTGCATGTACAGCGTCCAGCTGGGATAATCGCCCCGGTCAATCGCGGTATAGAGATCGCGCATGTGATAGTCGCTGTCTTCCCCGGCCAGGCGATCGGCCTCTTCCTGGGTCAGGCACTCGATGCCCTGATCGGTCTTGAAGTGGTACTTGACCCAAAACTTCTCACCCTCGGCGTTTACCCACATATAGGTGTGGCTTGAGTAGCCGTTCATGTGGCGCCAGGTTTTGGGAATGCCGCGGTCGCCCATCAGCCAGGTCACCTGATGGGCCGACTCCGGCGACAGCGACCAGAAATCCCACTGCATGTCGTGGTCGCGCAGGTTGTTGTCTGCCCGGCGCTTCTGCGAACGGATGAAGTGCTGAAACTTCATCGGGTCGCGCATGAAAAATACCGGGGTGTTGTTCCCCACCATGTCGTAGTTGCCTTCACTGGTGTAGAACTTGATGGAAAAACCCCGGGGATCGCGCCAGGTATCCGGGCTGCCGCGCTCGCCGGCCACGGTGGAAAAGCGCATCAGCACCTCGGTTTGGGTGCCCGGCTGAAACACTGCCGCCCGGGTGTAACGGCTGACGTCTTCCGTCACCTCAAAGCGGCCGAAGGCACCGCTGCCCTTGGCGTGGGGCTGGCGCTCGGGAATGCGCTCGCGGTTGAACTGGGCCATCTGCTCGATCAGGTAGTGATCGTGAAGCACGATGGGACCGTTCGGCCCCACGGTCAGCGAATGTTCGTCGCTGGCCACGGGAATGCCGGCATCGGTAGTGGTCGGCTTGCGATTGTCGTCGGACACGTTAGCGCCTCCTTGTGGGTCATTGTCGCCAGGCAGCCGGTTGCCGCTGCCATACCCACAGACTACCCTTTTTCCGCCAAAAAGTGCGCTATCCTTTCGATAGCCGATAGCTAAAAACTTGCAGCCACCTTCTGCTGATAGCCCAAAAGGCAGTTTGACAACGTCGCCGCGCCTGCCTAGGCTCTAGCTTCTCCTGGGGGAGCCCTAACGGGCTGAGAATCCGCCGCTTTCCGCGCCGGTAACCCTTCGAACCTGATCCGGGTCATACCGGCGAAGGGAAGGAAAGCACACGCCACCTCGCCTCTTCCCTGTCGTCTGCCAGACGCCCGCCCAAGACCCGGCCGCCACAAGGATAGAGGACGTTTCACCATGCTGCTTGATCCCGTCTGGACGGCCCTTTGGCTTTCGTTCTGCGCCGCTGCCTTTGCCGTTCCCGGCCTGCTTTATGCCCGACGCCAGCGCGACGACCTGGATACCTACATCGCCGCGCGCAATACCCAAAGCACCCGCGCCACGGTGAGCACCCTGCTGGCCACCACGCTTGGCACCTGGGTACTTTTCGGCCCCGCCCAGGCCGCCACCTGGGGCGGCATCAGCGCGCTGCTGGGCTATGCCCTGGGCTCCTGCGTGCCCCGGCTGATCATGATTCCGCTCGGCCGGCGCATGCGCGAGCTGATCCCCGAAGGCCACGGCCTGACCGAATTTGTGATCCACCGCTACGGTCGCGTCATGTACGCCTTTACGCTCTCGATCATGCTGTTTTATCTGTTCATTTCCCTGGCCGCGAGCCTCACCGCCGTGGCCCGGATGGTCACACTGCTGGCCCCCATCCCGCTGTGGCTCACCGCCGGCGTGGTGATGCTGGCCACGGTGCTCTACACCTTTTACGGCGGCCTGCGCGCATCGATCTTCACCGACAAGGTGCAGATGGTGGTGATTCTACCGCTGCTCGCCTGCCTGCTGTTCTTCGGCTGGCAGGCCGCCGGCGGCGCAGCTCCGACCCTTGACGGGCTTACCCAACACGCGCCACAGCTGCTAGACATGACCGACGCCGGCGGCGTTCGCGCGGGGCTGACGTTCTTTATCGCCGTGGTACTTACCGGGCTTTTCTATCAGGGCACCTGGCAGCGCATCTACGCGGCGAAAAACGTCCGGGTGCTGCGCAGAAGCTTCTGGATCAGCGGGCTTTTGAATCTGCCAATCATCGTCATGATGGGGCTTTTCGGGCTGGCCTTTGTGGGGCTGGGTCTGGAAGGCGACGGTTCGGTGGCGCTGTTCAGCGTGCTGCTGGACAGCGTGCCGCTGTGGTTTGCGCTGGCGCTGATTCCGCTGGGGCTGGCGCTGGTGATGAGCAGCGCCGACTCCACCATCAACGCCACCTCAAGCATTATCGCCGTGGACATGCACCGGCTTTTGCCGAAGGCAAGCGAAGTCACGCTGATGCGTCTGGCCCGCTGGCTGATCGTCGCCGCCGCGGTGCCGATCACCTGGGTCGCCGCCCAGGGTTTCAGCGTGCTCTACCTGTTTCTGCTCGCCGACCTTTTGTGTTCGGCGGCGGCGTTTCCGGTATTTTTCGGCCTGTTCAGCCGCCGCTACAGCGGCCTTCAGGCCGTGATCAGCACCGCCTGCGGGCTGGTCGCGGGGCTTGCCGTCTTCCCTTCCCCGGGCACCGGCACCGAGACGCTTCTGGAAAGCTTTCTGCTCGCCGCGCTCGTCCCGGTGGCCGTCTCTCTCGTGCTGATGCGCGCGATGCCCGCCCGCGAGCACTACAACTTCGCCCGCCTGGCGACGCTGGTGCGCCGCTTTGGGCGGCAGTCGTAGCCATGATTCATGCCGCGCTTTCGCTACGTGTCACCGCGAGCGACAGCGCGGCGGTCTCCTTACGGTGCCGCTGGCAAGAACCCCGAGATTGCTTCGCTACGCTCGCAATGACACAGATGCAAACAGCGTTCGCGACGGCACAGACACAAGAATGCAACGCCTCACGCCCCCGGGCGTTCAAGCCCCAAATGCCCGCGCAGGGTTGTCTCCGTATATTCCCGGCGGAAGAGCCCGCGCTTTTGCAGCACCGGCACCACCTGGTCGACGAAGTCGTCGATGCTCGAGGGTAGCGACGGCGGCATCAGATTGAAGCCGTCGGCGCCGCCGTTTTCCACCCAGCGCTGCATTTCGTCGGCGATGCTCTCCGGCGTGCCGATCATGGTGCAGTGCCCGCCACCGGCGGCAAGGCGGCCAAGCAGCTGGCGAAGCGTGGGCTGTTCGCACTCGATAATGCGCAGAATCGTCGCGTATCGCCCCTTGGGCCCGGTGAAGTCTTCAAGCAGCGGAAGCTCGGGCATCGGCGCGTCCAGCTCCCAGTCGCTGCAGTCCTGGCCGATGAAGGTGCCCAGCTGATGGAGCGAATCCGCGGTGGGCAGCAGCTTATCGAGCTCGCGCTGGCGGGCCCGGGCCTCGTCCATGGTGGAACCCACGTAGGTGACAAGCCCCGGCATGATCGGCACCGGCGGCCGCCCGGCGGCGGCTACCCGCGCCTGAATATCGCGGTAGTAATCCTGCGCCGATGCCAGGTCGTAGGCCACGGCGTAGATCGCCTCGGCGTAGCGCGCGGCCAGGTCGCGGCCCTGATCGGAGGCGCCGGCCTGAAACAGCACCGGTCGGCCCTGGGGCGAGCGCGGCACGGTGAGCGGGCCGTCCACCAAAAAATGCTCGCCGCGGTGGTTGATCGGGCACACCCTGTTCGGGTCGGCGAAGTTGCCGGCGCGGTCAAGCGTCAGGGCGTCGTCGCCCCAGCTGTCCCACAGCGCCAGCATCGTATCGGCAAACTCCTCGGCCCGGGCGTAGCGCTCCGCATGGGGCGGCATGGCCTTGTAGCTATGGTTGCGCGCCTCGGTGTCGAACATCGAGGTGACCAGGTTCCAGCCCATGCGCCCGTCGGAAATATGATCCAGCGACGCGAGCAGCCTGGCGGCGTGAAAAGGCGTATAGAAGGTGCTCGACACGGTGGAGATCAGGCCGATGTGCTCGGTGGCCCGGGCCATGGCGGAAAGCGCGGTCAAAGGCTCCAGAAACCACAGCGGCCCGCCGGCGACGTTGCCCGCGGCATGGCCATCGGCGAAGAAGACGGCGTCGAACTTGCCCCGCTCGGCGGTGCGCGCCAGCGCCTCGAAGTGGCGAATATCACCCATTTTCTCGGCGGCGGAATCCGCGTGGCGCCAGGCGGCCCGGTGGTGGCCGCAGCCCATGATGAAAAGATTCAGGTGCATGGACATCAGTTTTTCACCAGTCCGCCGTCGACCACCAGATTCTGCCCGGTGACCGCCCGGCTCCAGGGCGAGGCAAACAGCAGCGCGGCGTCGGCGAACTCATCCGGGGTGACCACCCGGCGCAGCGGCGTGTTGGCGGCAATCAGGTCAAAGACTTCGTCCGGCGTCGCGGCCGAAGCATCCGTGGTGCGCAGAAGCCCGCCGGAAATCATGTTGACGGTGATGTTGTCCGGCCCCAGATCGTGGGCGAAGGTGCGCGTCAGCGACAGCAGCGCGGCCTTGCCCGCGGTGTAGTCGTGATACGGCACAATGGGGTTCTGGAAGAGGTTGGTGCCGACGTTGACCACGCGGCCAAAGCCCTGCTCGCGCATGCCGGCAAGGGCCGCCTGAATGACGTTGAGCGCGCCCTGGTTTACCCCTCTGAACTGCTGCTCCAGATGCTCCCAGGTGAGCGAATCGGCGTCCGGGCGGTCGTCGCCGTTGAACGAAAAGTCCGGCAGCGCGTTGTTGATCACCGTGGTCACCGACGCGCCGAAATGCCTGGCGGCGGCGTCAAACATGGCGTTAACGGCCGCGGCGTCGCAGACGTCGGCCTGGACCGCCAGCGCCCGATCGGGCGCGCCAGCAGCCACGGCTTCGGCGCCGGCGGCGCTGTGGCGATAGTTGATCACCACCCGGGCGCCGGCGCTCAGAAACGCCCGCGCCAGGCTTGCGCCCAGGCCGCGGCCGGCACCAGTGACCAGCACGACCTGCTGGTCGAGCGGCAGCGCAGTAGAGGAAGAAACAGCGTGGGAAGCGGTAGCAGCACTCATGATGTGGCCCTTAGCGTAACGGTAGCAACGAAGGGCGCACGCCGGGTGCTCGGCTGAGCACTGCGCTGACATCCCTTCGCCGGTATGAACTGGATCAGGTTCGGCGGGTGTTCTCTCAGCCCCGCCGTTGGCGGGGCACCCCGTGTCATGCTGGGCTGACCATAGCGCATTGGCCGACGGCCAACAAGGCACCGGCGGGGCCCGGCATGGCCTCGCCGACGGTTGTGGCGTAAAATCAAGGGTTCTCCATGCCGTGCCGATCCCGGCCGCCGCGTTGAACCAACCAAGGACTGCAACATGGGTAGGGCTTTTCAGAACCGCAAGGAATCCATGGCCAAAACGGCCGATGCCAAGACCAAGGTCTACAGCAAGTACGGGCGCGAGATTTACGTCTGCGCCAAGTCCGGCGGCCCCGACCCTCACAGCAACCTGGCGCTGCGCGGCCTGCTCGACCGCGCCAAGAAGGATCAGGTGCCCGCCCACGTCATCGACAAGGCGCTGGACAAGGCCGCCGGCGCCGGCGGCGAGGATTTCTCCCCGGCGCGCTACGAAGGCTTCGGCCCGGGCAACGTGATGCTCATCATCGAGTGCCTGACCGACAACGCCAACCGCACCATCGGCGACGTTCGCGGCTGCTTTACCAAGGCCAAGAGCAAGATCGGCACCCCGGGCAGCGTCAGCCACCTGTTCGACCACTGCGCGATTTTCGCCTTCGCCGGCGAGGACGAAGAAGCCGTGCTGGAAGCGCTGATGGCAGCCGACGTCGACGTTACCGACATCGAGTGCGAAGACGGGCAGATTACCGTTTTCGCCCCGCACACCGAATACGCCAAGGCGCGCACCGCACTGGTTGACGCCTTCGGCGAGCTGGACTTCGAGGCCGACGATATCCAATTCCTCCCCCAGACCACCACGCCGGTGGAGGGCGACGACGTGGCGGCGCTGGAAAAGCTGCTGGCGATGCTCCACGACCTCGACGACGTGCAGAACATCTACCACAGCGCCGAGCTGCCCGAAGACAACGCCTAGGCGTCGTCTTCCTCGTTCTCATCAAGGCCGATGAATCCGCCCGACTGGTGCTTCCACAGGCGGGCGTAGATACCGCCTCTGGCCAGCAGCTCACTGTGAGAGCCGGCCTCGACAATGCGCCCCTCATCCACCACCAGCAGCCGGTCGAGCATGGCGATGGTAGAAAGCCGATGGGCGATGGCGATCACCGTCTTGCCCTGCATCAGGTGCTCGAGCTGCTCCTGGATCGCCGCCTCGACCTCGGAGTCCAGCGCCGAGGTGGCTTCGTCCAGCACCAGCAGGGGGGCGTTTTTGAGCAGCACCCGAGCAATGGCGATGCGCTGACGCTGGCCGCCGGAAAGCTTTACCCCGCGCTCGCCCACGTGGGCATCCAGCCCGCGCCGCCCCTGGGGGTCTACCAGATCATCAATGAACTCGTCAGCGTGTGCCTGGCGCACCGCGGCCCAGATGGCCTCGTCGCTGGCCTCGGGGCTGCCGTAGCGGATGTTGTCGCGCAGCGAACGGTGCAGAAGCGACGTATCCTGGGTAACCATGCCGATCTGGTGGCGCAGCGAGGACTGGGTAACCTCGGCGATGTTCTGCCCGTCGATGCGAATCGCCCCGCCCTGAAGATCAAAAAAGCGCAGCAATAGGTTGGCAAGGGTCGACTTGCCCGCGCCGGAGCGGCCAATAAGTCCGACCTTCTCTCCCGAGGCGATGGTCAGATCCAGCCCGTCGAACACCGCCTTGTAGTCGCCGTCCGCCTCGACGTAGCCAAAGTGCAGGTCCTCAAAGCGGATTTCACCCCGGGGTACGGCAAGCTCGCCGGCATCGGGCGCATCCTGCACCTTGGGCGTGTTGGCAATGGTGTTCATGCCGTCCTGGACGGTGCCGATGTTTTCAAACAGCCGGGCGACTTCGTCCAGAATCCAGTCGGACATGAAGCGCACGCGCATCACCAGAGCAATGGCAATGGCCAGCACCCCAAGCGAGATGACCTGGGTATACCAGGCCACCAGTACCGTCGCCGCCATGCCCACCAGCAACAGCGTGTTGAGCAGCGTCAAACACACGCTCAACAGCGTCACCAGGCGCATCTGGCCGTGCACCGTGGACATGAAGCCGCGCATGGCTTCCCGGGCGTAGTTCTGCTCGTGGCGGGTGTCGGCAAAGAGCTTGATGGTCTGGATGTTGCTGTAGCTGTCGACCACCCGGCCGGTCATCTGTGCCCGGGCGTTGGCCTGGGCCATGGACACCCGGCGCAGGCGAGGGACGAAAAAGCGCATGATGGCCAAATAGCCGACCAGCCACACAAGCAGCGGCACCGCCAGCCAGATATCCGCCTGCATCAGCAAAAACGCCGCGCCGGTAAAGTAGACGATGGCGTAGACCAGCAGATCCATCACCTTGGTGACGGTCTCGCGCATGGCAAGCGCGGTCTGCATCACCTTCTGGGAGACGCGGCCGGCAAACTCGTCCTGATAAAACGCGAGGCTCTGGCTGAGCATGTGGCGGTGGGAAATCCAGCGGCCGATCATCGGATAGTTGCCGAAAATGCTCTGGTTGGTCACCAGCGACTGCAAAAGTACCAGCAGCGGCAGCCCGATCAGCACCAAAAGCCCCAGCCCGATAAGCTTCAGGCCGTGGGCCTGCCAGAAGCCGTCGCGCTCGACGCTTGAAAGCCAGTCCACCAGCTCGCCCATGTAGTGGAAAAACACCACCTCGGAAGCCGACACCAAAGCGGTTGCCAGCGACATCCACAACAGCATGGGTAACAGAGGCCGCGAAAAGTGCCAGAGGAAAGGCAAAAGCCCTCGGGGCGGTGTGCTCACGCTGCCTTCGGGATACGGATAGATGCGCGTTTCAAAATAATCAAACAGCGGCTTCAGCACACGCCTGAACATGGACTCTCCTGTGGAAAACAAACCAATCCGCCTCAGCGGCTAATCGATCACGCCCGGGTAGCGCCGCCTGACCCGATAAAGGCGATACACGGTAACGGCGTTGGTCACAATGATCATCATTTCAGCCAGCGCGCCGCCAACCGACCCCACGATGAGGTGACTAAGGGTCCAGGCCACCGCCCCTAGCCCCAAAAAAACGCGCATGGGGATACCGCGAAGCAGAAACATACTCACCGTCCCCAGCACCATGGCCGCGACGGCGGGCAGGTCGGCAAGGCTTTGCCAGGTAAGCACGGCGGCCACGATGCTTGCCGTCAACACAGCGGCCATGGCCGCCTTGCTGCGCGGGTAGCGGCGGGCAAGCTCAATGCGCGCAAGCACCAGCAGCGACAGCGCCGCGGCCGTCCAGCTCTGAAACATGGCGAACTGTAAAGCGAAGGCCACGTTGGCCGAGAGCATCAGTACCATCAGCCGATCGTCCTGCCGGCTGGAAAAAGCCAGAACGCTGAGTATCAGCGCTACCAGGCCAAAAAACTGACCGGCGACCGTGCTCAGGGTGTCGTACATGGGACCGCGTGCTCCTTATAACAGCTACCAGGATCTGTCGTCTTCGGCGTCGCGCAGGCGCTCCAGGCGCTCGGCCTCTTCCTCTTTGGCGTCGTCGATCACGTCCAGCACTTCCTCGACGTCGGCCAGGTGGGTGGCAAAGGTAAACTCGCCGGTGAGCGGTGAATCCGGATGCAGCTCGCCGGCTTCATAAAGTGCCCAAATTTCCTCGGCGTAGTAGGTCTCGCCAAGCTCCGGGGCAAAGCGGGCAAAGTAGCCGCGCATGTTGTTGACGTCGCGCTTGAACATCGCCTCGGCGCTGTTGTTGCCAGCGGCGTCTACGGCCTGGGGCAGATCGATGATCACCGGGCCCTGGGCGTCTTCGAGCACGTTGAACTCGGACAGGTCGCCGTGGATCAGCCCGGCGCAGAGCATCTTCACCACGTCGCCCAAAAGGCTCTGGTAGTAGTCCCGGGCGGTGTCGGCGTCAAGCGCCACGTCGTCAAGCCTGGGGGCCACGTCGCCGTCGGCGTCAACGATCATGTCCATCAGCAGCACGCCGTCGACAAAGCCGTGGGGACGCGGCACGCGCACGTCGGCAGCGGCCAGCCGGTAGAGGGCATCGACCTCGGCGGTGAGCCAGGCCTGCTCCTGCTGCTGCTGGCCGTAGCGGGTCTTTTTCGCCATGGCCCGGGCCCGGCGACTGTTGCGCTCCCGGCGGCCTTCCTGATACTGCACCGCCTGCTTGAAGCTGCGCTTTTTGGCTTCTTTAAACACCTTGGCGCAGCGGCGCTCATCACCGCAGCGCACCACGTACACCTGGGCTTCCTTGCCGCTCATCAGCTGCTGCTCGACCGCGTTGATCAGGCCGTCGTCGATCAGCGGCTGTAGTCGTTTGGGGATTTTCATAAATGCTTGCGTTGGCTCCTTCAGCCTAGCCGTTAACGCGGCGTGCGCGCACGTTACGGCCTTTCAGTTTATCGCGCTCAAGCTTGGCCAGCGCCTGTCTGGCCACGCTGCGCTCGACCGCCACGTAGGCGCTGCGGGCGAGCACCTTGATCTTGCCTACCTGACTGCCGGCGATGCCGCCTTCGCCTGTCAGCGCGCCGAGAATATCGCCCGGGCGCAGCTTGTCCTTTTTGCCCGCGCCCAGCTGCAGCGTGGCCATGGGCGCGGCAAGCGGCCGGGGGTCGGCCACCTCGGGCAGCGGCTCGGGCTCGTATTCCGCGCCCTGCTGTTCGCTCAGCTGCAGCAGGCGATAGCGCTCTTGATCGCTTACCAGCGTACAGGCCACGCCGCGCTCGCCGGCCCGGCCGGTGCGCCCGATGCGGTGGGTGTGGACGTCAAGTTCGTGGGCAATGCCGACGTTGAACACGGCGTCCACGCCGTCGATGTCCAGCCCCCGGGCAGCGACGTCGGTGGCCACCAGCAGCGTCACGCTCTGGTTGGCAAACATCACCAGAATACGTTCGCGGTCCTTCTGCTCCAGGTCGCCGTTGAGCGCCAGCGCGCTCATTCCCGCGGCGTTCAGGTCGTCCGCCACCTGCCGCGTCTCGCGTTTGGTGTTGCAAAACACCACGCCGCTTTCCGGCCGGTAGTGCAGCAGCAGCTGGCGCAGCGCGGCCAGACGTGCGGCCTCGTCATCCATTGTTCGCCCTTTATCCACGCGATAAAAGTGCTGCTCGATGGTGGCGTCGTCGTGGGTGTCTTCCACCCGGACGATATGCGGCTCGCGCAGAAGCCCCCGGGTAAAGCCTGAGAGCCCGCCCTCGGTCGTGTCGGCCGGATAGGTCGCGCTGAATAAAAGCGTCTGCCGGCGGGCGGGCGTTTGCGCCACGATATCGTCAATGGCGGCCTGAAAGCCCATGTCCAGCATGCGGTCGGCTTCGTCGAGCACCAGCGTCGTCAGGCCATTCAGCCTGAGCGTGCCCTTGCGCAGGTGGTCCTCCACCCGCCCCGGCGTGCCCACGACGATATGCGCACCGTGCTCCAGGGAGGCCAGCTGGGGGCCAAAGGGCGCCCCGCCGCAAAGGGTGAGCACCTTGACATTGGGTAGCTTGCGGGCAAGCGTGCGCAGCGCCCCGGCTACCTGATCGGCGAGCTCCCGGGTGGGGCACAGCACCAGCGATTGGACGCGGGATGCGGCTAAATCCAAACGAGCCAGCAGCGAAAGGCCAAAGGCGGCGGTTTTGCCCGAGCCGGTTTGCGCCTGGGCCAGCACGTCCCGCCCCTCAAGGGCGGCGGGCAGCGCTTGCGCCTGCACCGGCGTCATGGCGCGGTAGCCAAGCGAATCGAGATTCGTCAGCAGAGCGCCTGGCAGAGCCAGACGCGAAAAGGAAGTGATCGACACGAAAAATACCTGAAGATAGGAAGCAAGCCCGGAGTTGCCGGGGCAGTGCCGGGGCAGGATGCCCCGCAGCTTACCAGAAAAGCCGCCGGCTAAACGGCAAGCGGGACAAATTCCGCCTGGGTCAGCGCGGCGAGATCGGCCGGCGCCAGGGCGATTTCCAGCCCGCGCCGGCCGGCGCTGACGTGGAGGTGCGAAAACGCCTCGGCGGAGGTATCGATGAACGTGGGCAGGCGCTTTTTCTGCCCCAGCGGGCTGACCCCGCCCAGCACGTAGCCGGTAGCGCGCTCAACCTCCTCGGGCGACGCCATGGTGGCTTTTTTGGCCCCCGCCGCCCGGGCAATCAGCTTGAAACCGAGCTTGCCGGTCACCGGTACAAGCCCCACCGCCAGACGCTTGCCGTCGAGCTTGACCACCAGCGTCTTGAAAATGCTTTCTGGCGCTACGCCAAGCTTTTCGGCCGCCTCGACCCCGTAGGACGCCGCACTTTCGTCGTGGGCGTAGGCGTGGGTGGTAAAGCGGATCTGCGCCTTTTTGGCGGCGTCGACAGCCGGTGTCATATTCCTGTCCTCCGTGGTGGTGCATCCTGCCGGGTCGGGGCTTTGCCAACGGTGCATAGCACCGTCGCCCCACCCCGGGTATGGAAAAAAATCGCGTATTATCTGACACTAAGGGCCCACTCACCCCGCTACCCGGTAAAGCGTACCGCCGTATATCGCCAGGAAATGACACCGCCGTTTATCGGCCGTTACTCACCGTGCAGGAGTGCTTCCATCCATGGATCAACCCGACAAGAAAGCCAGCCGGCTTTACGTGCTCGACACCAACGTACTGATCCACGACCCCACGGCGCTTTACCACTTCGACGAACACGACGTGGTGATTCCCATGACGGTGCTTGAAGAGCTGGACAAGCACAAGAACGGAAACCGCGATATTGCCCGCAGCGCACGCCAGGTCAGCCGCACGCTGTCGGACCTGACCCAGGACACCCGCTTTATCGACATCGACCGCGGCATTCCGCTGCCCCGCGCCGCGGGCGAGTCCGGCCGGCTGCGCTTTTTATACTACGACAATCTGGCAGTGCAGGATCCGCTATACGCCAGCGCCGACAATCGCCTGCTGGCCGAAATCTCCCGTCTGCGCGACGAGCGCCCCGACGCCTCGGTGATCCTGGTCACAAAAGATATCAACCTGCGCGTCAAGGCCGCCGCTCGGAACATCCCCGTGGAGGACTACCTGGGCGACCGCGCCTTCGACGACAGCGATGCCATGAGCGAGGGCGCCGCCGTTTATCCCTGCGACTATCCCCGCAACGGACACGCCGCCCCGCTGTGGGATCACCTTAACGTTGAGGTCAGCGTCGAGCGCGCTGACGGGCGCACCTTCTACCGGTTGAAGGGGGATATTCCCGAGACCTGGCATACGGGGATGCTGGTGGCCGACGACGAAAACAGCGCCGGCTTCGAGGCCGTGGTGCGTAAGCTCAGCCCGGGCTCGGCCACCCTCGAGCCGCTGGACGACTACCGCCGGCGCAGCGATATCTGGGGCATTCACGCCCACGACAGCCGGCAGAATTTCACCCTCAACCTGCTCATGGACCCGGACATTGACCTGGTCACCATCGCCGGCAATGCGGGCACCGGCAAAACCTTCATGACCCTGGCGGCGGCGTTTCAGCAGACGCTGGACCAGCGCCGTTTCGAGCGCATCATGTTTACCCGCGCGCCCGTCGCCATGGGCGAAGACATCGGCTACCTGCCCGGCACCGAAGAAGAGAAGATGGCTCCCTGGATGGGCGCCTTTCACGACAACATGGACAACCTGCTGCGCGATGAAAGCGGCGACTCCAGCTGGGAAGACGCGGCCACCCGCGAGCTGATCGGCGCCCGGGTGCAGATTCTCGCGCCGAGCTTCATGCGCGGACGCACCCTGAACGACACCCTGCTGATCATCGACGAGGCGCAGAACTTCACGCCCAAGCAGCTCAAGGCGCTGATCAGCCGGGCCGGGCATAACACCAAGATCGTCTGCCTGGGCAACGTCGGCCAGATCGACACGCCCTATCTTACCGCCAGCACCTGCGGCCTGGCCGCCGTGGTCGAGCGCTTTCGCGACTGGCCCCACGCCGGCCACATCACGCTGAAAAGCGTGGAGCGTTCGCGCCTGGCGCTGGCCGCCGAAGCGCTGCTGTAAGCGTCTTCCCCGCTTTCGCCATACTCACTTTCACCACACTCAGCTCGCCTCGCGGCGCGGTCAGGGACCGTGCCAGGGATGCTTGGAGCCCAGCGTATCCGCCGCGTAGGCATGCCGGCTGCCCATGGGCCGCTCGCGGCCCACGGTAGTATCCCGGCGGGTTTGACGCTCCAGCTGAGCGTTGACCTCGGCGCCCAGCAGCACCACGAACGACGACAGCCAGAACCACAGCATCAGCACCACCACCGCCCCGAGCGAGCCGTAGAGCTCGCTGAAGCGGGAAAAATACCGCGCGTAAAGCGAAAGCCCGCCCGAGCCCAGCAGCCACAGCAGCGTCGCCAGCAGCGTGCCCACGCTCAGCCATTGCCAGCGCGGCGCCCGCCGGTACGGCGCAAAGCGGTAGAGCAGCGCAATGCCCAGGCTCATCACCACCAGCAAAACCGGCCAGCGCAGCCAGTAAAGCAGCCGCTCCATGAGCGACGAGAGCGGCATGTATGCCATGCCAAACGGCACCAGCGCGATAAACCCAAGGGTCAAAAGCGTCATCACGATCATCCCCAGGGTTATCGCCATCACCATCGCGCTGCGCTTGATGCGGCTGCGCTTGTCGCCTTCGCCGTATACCACGTTAAGCCCCGCGATCAGCCCGCGTACGCCTTTCGACGCCACAAACAGGGCCACCACCCCGCTGATCAGCGCCGCCACGCCGCTGCGTTCCTCCGCGCTCTGGGCCACTTTTTGCGCCTGGCGGGCAATCAGCCCGGCGGCGTCCGGCGGCATGAAGCGAGTGAGATCGCGCAGCTGCTGCCCCGCCTCATAGGGGTCGAACAACAGCCCGCCGACGGAGACCACCACGGCAATGGCGGGAAACAGCGCCAGCAGCGCGTAGAACGCCACGCCCGCCGCCAGCAGGGTAATGCGGTCCTGCCCGGCCTCGTGGTAGACGCGCCAGGCGACGTCGCGCCAGCCGCGGCGCGGGATCTGCTCGGGGTGACGGGCATTGCGCCCTCGCGATGCATCGCTCATCGCCTACGCGAGCCGCGCGCCCAAAAAGCGGTTGATATCGCCGATCTGCTCGGGGCACAGCGCATGGGCCATGTCATAGGTGCGATACTCCACCGCGTAGCCCAGCGCGCGCAGCATCTCAACGCTCTGGCGGCCGAGGCTTTCGGGCACCACCGGGTCGGCGGTGCCGTGGTGCGCCTCAATAGGCAGCGCCGCGCCGTCGCCCGGGCCCGGCACGTCGGGGTCGGCCAGATAGGTGGACATCGCCAGCAGCCCGGCAAGCGGCTGATCAAAGGTCAGCGCCGCCTGATAGGCCACCGCCCCGCCCTGGGAAAATCCGGCGACGACGATGCGCCGGCTATCAATGCCCGCTTCGATCTGATCCCGCATCAGCCGCTGGATGCGCTCGGCCGAGCTTGCCAGCTGGCCGGTATCCAGCTCGCGACCCAGATCCACGGACAGAATGTCGTACCAGGCCGGCATGGTCATGCCGTTATTGACGCTCACGGCCAGCCGCGGCGCATGGGGCATGATGAAGCGCACCTCGGCGCCGGCGGGCAGGTCAAGCTGGGGCACCAGCGGTTCAAAGTCGTAGCCGTCGGCGCCCAGCCCGTGCAGGATAAACACGCAGGCGTTGGCCGGCCGCCCCGACAACGGCTCAATAATCAGCTCACTTTGTTGCGTCATGGCTCTGTTTCTCTCCCCTCTTGACTCGCATTATCCAGGCTACCCTAGCGCAATGCCGCACCGGCCAAAAGCCGGACAGCAAAAAACCCCGCCGTAGCGGGGTTTTCTCATCTTGCCGGCCTGAGGCCGGCCGTCAGCGGCGTAGCGCTTAGTCGTCGGCTACGACGTTGGACGCCTGAAGGCCTTTCTTGCCCTGGGTGACGTCGAAGGAAACCTTCTGGCCGTCCTGCAGGGATTTGAAGCCTTCAGCCTGAATTTCGGAGAAGTGTACGAACAGATCGTCGCCGTTGTCGTCCGGAGAGATGAAGCCGAAGCCTTTAGTGTCGTTGAACCACTTAACGGTACCAGTTGCCATGATCGAAATCCTCGATGTAGCGAAATATAGAGCCGGGAAATACCCGAATTGCAGTGGGTAGAACAAGAAACTTTCACCAGACTCAACGCTTGAGGCGCTTCGATGCTGCTGACAACGTTCCACTTGCTAACCAACTGAGCGCATCATGGCCTTTCCCCGGACGCGCGTCAACATCAACCATAAAATATTATTGTCAGGCCCATTCATATACAAATATGATACAGGAAAAGAACCCCGTACACTTGCAGAGTGTCAAACACCCCACGCCGGCGCCCCGCGCCACAGGAGCCCCCATGCCGTTATTTCTTCGTTCCCTGCCGCTTGCCGGCCTGCTTGCCGCCGGCCTGGCGGCCCCCATGGCCTACGCCGCCAATGACTCAGGCACCGCGGCCGACGGCCTCAGCACGGCGATTTTTGCCGGCGGCTGCTTCTGGTGCATGGAGCCGCCCTACGATCGCCAGCCCGGCGTTACCTCAACAACCTCGGGCTACATCGGCGGCGAGCTGGAAAACCCCGGCTATGACGACGTCTCGCGCGGCGGCACCGGCCACGCCGAGGCGGTTAAAATCACCTACGACCCCGACGCGATCGACTACGCCGAGCTGCTGGACATTTTCTGGCGCAACGTCGACCCCTTCGCCGAAGACCGTCAGTTCTGCGACAGCGGCCCCCAGTACCGTTCGGCTATTTTCTATCAGGACGAGCGCCAGCGGGAGCTCGCCGAAGCGTCGCTAGCCGAGATGCAGGAACGCTTCGACCAGCCGATTGCCACGGAGCTCTCGTCCGCCGGCGCCTTCTGGGACGCCGAGGACTACCACCAGAACTATTACGAGAAAAACCCGCTGCGCTACAAGTTCTACCGCTTCCGCTGCGGCCGCGATGACCGCCTGGAAGAGGTCTGGGGCGACGAGGCCGGCGGCCCCACCTTTGACTAGCCTGCCCTGTCAGGCGCGGCGATAGCGCCGCCAGGCGCGTATCAGCAGCGCCATGCACAGCCAGGCAAGCCCGGCGGCGACAAGGTCATCGGCGACGATACCGACCCCGCCGGGAAGCACCTCCGCCCAGCTGACCGGCGGCGGTTTGAGCGCATCAAAGACGCGAAACAGCCCGAAGGCCAGCGCCAGCCAGGGCAGCTGCCGCGCGGCGGGCCTCCCCGAAAGCGTAAGCCCCAAAAGCGCCAGCGGAAACGCCACGATCTCGTCGAGCACGATGCTTCCGGCATCGCCGCCGGCAAAGTACTGCGCCGAGGCCCAGTGGCATACCGGCACCGCCAGCAGCGCCATGATCGCGATAAGGGTCGCCTGGCGCCCGGGCGCTTTCGCGCCCAGCCACCACGCCAGCGGCAGCCCCCACAGCGAGCCGAACGTTCCCGGGGCGACCGGCATGAAGCCGACGCCAAGCCCCGTTGCCAGCCATAGCGTCAAGGTGTCCAATCAGTTGGCCTGCTGCGCCTGGCGCTCGAGTTCGGCGGTGACGTCATCGCCAAGCCCGAGGGCGCTGCCGAGCTGGTCGAGCCAGGCGCGCTCCATGGGGTTCTGCTCGTCCACCACGGCTACGCTGACCAGATACATTTCCCGGGCGGCCTGGGGCGAATCGGCTTCGCTGGCCAGGGCCTCGGCGTCCAGCGGCGCCTCGAGGGTTTGCTCGACCCAGCGGTTGAGCTCCTCGTCGGCGCCCATGTCTTCGATCTGCCCGGAAATCAGCGCCTGCTCCTGCTCGTCGATGTGGCCGTCGGCCCGGGCGGCCATGATCATGGCCTTGAGCAGCTCCAGACTGCGGCGCTCCTGAACGTCGCCGTCGAGCACCTCGACACGGTCATTGCCGTCTTCCTGGCCACCCTCGTCGCCCGAAGAAGACTGCTGCGAGCTTTTCCAGGCCTTCCAGGCAAGCGCCCCGACCCCGGCAATGGCGCCGTACTTGAGCGCCTTGCCACCCATCCTGCGCCCGCCTTTGGAGCCTACCAGCGCGCCCAGGGCGCCGCCGCCCAGCAGGCTTTTCATGTCGACCCCGCTGCCGGAACCGCCGCCGCCCAGCTGCCGGGAGAGGCCGTCCACCACGTCCTTGACGCCCGAGCCGCTGCTGCTCTGGCTATCACCCTGGCTATCCCCCTGGCTACCGCTCTGGCCGCCGGCCTGCTTCATGATCTGCTGAAAAATTCTGCTTGCGTTCATAGACGTCTCCTCAAGGATCAACCTGGCCAAAAGCCCGTTACCGTGAAGGGTCAGCCCCGCGAAAGCCAGCCGTTTTACCAGCGCTGATTAAACGCAAGCGCCCGTCGGGTCAGCTGCCGTGCACGGCCACCGTGCTGCCCCGGCGGCCGGCGCTGACCTCAATACGCAGCGGCATCTGCTCTTTCAGCTCGCTGATGTGGGAAATGATGCCGATCATGCGCCCGCCCCGCTGCAGCTCCACCAGGGTGGCGATGGCCTGATCCAGCGCGTCCTGATCCAGGCTGCCGAAGCCCTCGTCGATGAACAGGGTCTCCAGCTGAATGCCACCGGCCCAGGCCTGAACTACGTCGGAAAGCCCCAGCGCCAGCGCCAGCGCCGCCATGAACGACTCGCCGCCGGAAAGCGTGGCCGCCGGGCGGTTCTTGCCGGTATAGGTGTCGGTGACGTCAAGCTCCAGCCCCGAAGCGCGGTTGCCTTTACTCGGCTCCTCCCGACGCACCAGCTGATAGCGCCCGCGGCTCATGCGCACCAGCCGCGCCGAGGCCTGCCGCAGCACGTCGTCGAGCAGCACCCCAAGCACAAACCGCTGCAGGCTCACGCGCTGGCCGGTGCGCCCGTTGGCCACTTCGCTCAGCGTGCCCCACACGCGGTACTCGTCTTCCAGCACCCGCTGCTGCTCCCGGGCCTGGTCCAGCTGCTGCCGAGCCTTTTGGAACTGATCAAGCCGCGCGTTCAGCCGGCGCCATTCGGCATCGAGCCGGGCTTCGTCGGCGCAGGCTCCTTCAGCCCTCTTCTTCAGCGCGTCAAGATCCGGCTGCACTACCCCCTCAAGGCGCGCGCGGCCCGCCTCCAGCAGGCTTTCCAGCCGGGTCAGCCGGTCGCGGTAGTGCTCGACCTCGGCGGCCAGCCGCTCGCCGGTGGCGTCGTCCAGCCGCGCCTGCAAAAAGGCGTCCTCATCGTCAAAGACACTCCGGGCAAGAGCCTGCTGCCAGTCCGCCTCTGCCTGCCGCCGCGCCTCGGCGGCGGTATTCATCCGCTTCTGCGCGGCGTCCCGGGCGGCCTCCCCCCGGGCCAGGGCAGTAGCCGCCCGCTGCGCGCTTTCCCCTGCCTGCTGCCAGGCGTTTTCTCGCCGAGTTATCTCGTCGCGAACGTCGTCGCGCTGCTTCGCCAGCGCCTCGGGCGCGGTCTCGCCGTCAGCCAGCGCCTGGCGCAGCTGTTCGCACTTCCCTTCCCACTGCTGATAGTCGCTCTTGGCCGCCTCCAGCGCCGGGGCGAGCTTTTTAAGCGCCTCGTCCTGGTCGCGCCAGTCCCGGCGCAGCCCGGCCAGCGCCTGCTGCTGTTGCGCCACGTACGCGGCAAGCTCGGTATAGCGCGCGCTTTCCCGGCGCTTGTCCTCGCACTCGCGGCCCAGCGCCTCGAGCGTTATCTCTGCGCGGCCGCCAAGCTCGGCGGCGCATTCGTGGCGCCGGGTATCGTGGTGCTCAAGGCGCTGCTGGAGCATCTTCGCCCGGTGGGCGGCCTGATGCTCGGCATCGAGCGCCGCTTCGTAATCCCGGCGCGCCTCCTTGACGGCGTCTTCGGCCACCGTCTCGCCGTCCTGCTTGGCCGGCGCGGGGTGTTCCAGGCTGCCGCACACCGGGCACGGCGACGCCGGCACCAGCCTGGCGGCGAGCAAGGCCGCCTGACTCTGATGCCAGCGCAGCGCCTGGCGGTCAGCGTTCGCGCTGAGGCGGGCCGTCTCTGCGGCGTGCTTTTCCCCTTCGGCCGTGGCCTCTTTCAGCGTGGCGGCCAGCGCCGGGCGCCGGCCGTCGTGCTCGTCCAGCTGCTGGCGCTTTCGATACTGCGCCTGGAGGTGGTTCAGCGCTTCCCCGCTGCCGGCAAGCGTCTGCTGCTCGTCTCCCGCCTGGCGGATCGCCTCCCCCTGCGTTTCGCCCTGCTGCCTGGTGGCCTCGCGCTGCGTTTCGAGCGCCTCGTACCGCTGAGCCTGCCGGCGCCATTCGCTTTGGGCGGCGTCGCGCTGCTTTTCGTTCTCCGCCAGGTCCCGGCGCTGCTCGAGCGCCCGGATCAGCATCTGCTCTTGCTTTCGCAGCTCGGCGAGGCCGTCGTACTTCTTTTGCGCGCTGGCAAGCGCCTCCTGCGCGGCGGCGGCGTCCTTTTCCTGGGCGGATACGGCCGCGATTTCCTGCTCGAGCGTGCGCTCGGCGTCGGCGGCTTCCTCCTGCGCCCTATGGCGAGCGCTGAACGGCGCGGCAAGGGTCCGGGTCTGCTCGTGGGCCTTGAGCCGCTCCCGCGCATCTTCCACCCGCGCCTCATTCTTCAGGTGATCGGCACGGGCGGCTTCGTGCTCCCGCTGCTGGTCGAACAGCGCCTGGTACTCCTGACCGGTCTGCTCATCGCGCTCGGCGCGCTGGCGCGCCGTCCTTGCCTGGGTCAGCGCCTCCCCGGCGGCCTTTTCCTCGGGGGCGAGCGCCGCCAGGGCGTCGTCAAGCGCGGCTTCGCTTTCCACTTCGCGGGCGTCGAGGATACCCTGCATGCGCTGGCGGTGGTCGTTCACCTCTCGGGTAATGCCCCGGGCCCGCTCGCCGAGCTGATCCTCAATGCGGGAAAACAGGTGGGTCTGAAACAGCCGGGCAAAAATCTGCTCGCGGTCGGCGGAGCTTGCCAGCAGCAGCTCGCGAAACTGGCCCTGGGGCAGCACCATGACCTGGCGGAACTGCTTGGCATCCAGCCCCAACAGCGCCTGCACTTCGGCGGTGGCGTCGTTCACCTTGCGCGCGACCAGGCACTCGTCCACCTCGCCGTCGGCATCGAGCCGCCACAGCTGGGCTTCGGGCTGATGCGTGGTAGTGCCTTCGCCCCGCGCCTTGGGGCGCTCCTGCTGGGGCACCCGGCGGATCCGGTAGTTCGTCCCGCGCAGGCGAAAGTCGAGGGTGACCTCGGTCAGCAGGCCGTCGGCGGCCTGGTCGCAGCGCATCTGGGCGGGCTCGCGCTCGTTGCCCGTGGTCTGGCCGTACAGGGCAAAGCACAGGGCGTCGAGAATCGAGCTCTTGCCCGCACCGGTGGGGCCGTTGATCAAAAACAGCGGGCTTTGCCCCAGCGCGGCAAAGTCCAGCGTCTGGGTGGCGGCAAAAGGGCCGAAAGCCTGAAGGGTAAGCGCCAGGGGCGTCATGTCACGCCCTCCTCGTCGCGCTCTTCGCGCTCCAGGCGCCCGATCAGGCCCTCGACGGCGGCTTTCTGATCGTCATCCAGCGCCTCGCCGCTGACCTGCTGGAAAAAATCGCCGAACAGCGCCAGGGCGTCCAGCCCGCCGTGCCGCCGCGCCCTGGGCGCTTCGCCGGCTGGGGCCAGCATGCCGGGCTTTTCCAGATGCAGCACGTTGGGGTAGACCGCGCGCAGCTTGCCCATGGGGTCGAGGATGGCGTAGCGGTCGGTGAGGCGTACCAGCAGGTAGTCGTCCGGAGCGGGGTCAAGGGCTGCGCCGGCGATGACGTCGTCCAGCTCGCCTTCCAGCACGCGCACGTCGCGAACCGGCGCCAGCGCCACGGGCTTGATGTCCACCGCGCCGGTGGCGTCCACATCCACCAGGGTAACGCCCTTGGTATGGGGGGCTTCGGAGAAGCTGTACTTCAGCAGCGAGCCGCTGTAGCGGATGTGCGCCTCGCCGCGATACTGGGGGCCGTGCAGGTGGCCAAGAGCAACGTAGTCGAACCCGCGCATGGGCTCCCAGGCGACGCTTTCCGCGCCGCCCAGGCTCAAGGGCCGTTCGGAATCCGAGGCGCTGCCGCCGGCGACGAAACAGTGGCTCATGAGCACCGCCCGGCGGTCGGGGTCGCGCTGCGCGTCGATGCGCTCCAGCAGGTAGCGGTGGGCGGCGTCGAAGTCGCGCACGTCAACGCCGAAATGGCTGCGCACCTGCTCGGGGTCGGCGTAGGGGATGCCGTAGATATCAACCTCAACGCCGCCGGCCGCAAGCGTCACCGGGTCAGCGATAGCGTCCAGCGTAGAGAGAATATGCAGCCCGGACTGGCGCAGCTGGCGCGAGCCAAAGCCCAGCCGGCGGGCGCCGTCGTGGTTGCCGGAAATCATCACCACCGCTACGCCGCGCGTTTCGCACAGCGCGTGCAGCACCGCGTCCAGCAGCGCCACCGCCGCGGCCGGCGGCACCGAGCGGTCATAGACGTCGCCGGCGATGAGCACGGCGTCGATCCGTTCGCGGTCGACCACCTCCAGCAGCTGATCAAGAACGGCGCGCTGGTCTTCCAGCAGCGAAAGATTATGCAGCAACCGGCCCAGATGCCAGTCGGCAGTGTGCAATAGGCGCATCCCGGCCCCCGTGAGTGGTGTATCGTGTGGCGCCAGTCTAGCGCCCTTCAAGCCCGCAGAATACAAGGAACGCCGCCATGCTCGACCGCTTCATCATGCCGCTGACCCACCGCCCGCTTGAGCGGATCGCCCGCCGGTTCTACGGCCGGGTGACGCCGGACCAGGTAACGCTCGGTGCCTTTGTCATCGGCATGCTCGCCCTGCCGCTGCTGGCGCTTGAATACTACGGCTGGGCGCTTGTGGCAATTGCGCTCAACCGCCTGGGCGACGGCCTGGACGGGGCGCTTGCCCGGCTTGCCGGCGAAACCAGCGATGCCGGCGGTTTTCTCGACATCGGGCTGGATTTCGTCTTCTACGCCGCGGTGGTGTTCGGCTTTGCCCTGGCCGACCCGGCGGCCAATGCGCTCGCCGCGGCGTTTTTGCTGCTGGCCTTTATCGGCACCGGGACGTCGTTTCTGGCCTTTGCCATTGCTGCCAATCGGCGCGGCATAAAGCGCCCGCGCTTTCCGCAAAAGGCCTTCTATTACATGGAAGGACTCACCGAAGGCACCGAAACCGTGGTCGCGCTTACGCTGTTCTGCCTGTTTCCCGAGCACTTTGCCTGGCTGGCCACGCTGTTTGCCCTGGCCTGCCTGGTCACCACCGCCACCCGGCTGTGGGGCGGCTACCGCGCCCTACGCCGCTAGCGCCGTGTCGCGCTGCTCGACCAGATACACCTTGAACGCCTGCCACAGCGGGCTTCTGTAGCGCTCCGGGTGCCACACCAGCGAAAACGTCCGCGATAGCGCAAGCTCGCTTTCAAGCGCCACCAGCTCGCCCCGGGCCAGCTCGCCGGCGACGCTCAGCCGGGACAGGCAGCCAAGCCCAAACCCGGCCTTGACCGCCTGCTTGATGGCCTCGTGCTGGCTCAGCTCCATGCGCACGTTGAGCTGCTTGACGTGGCCAAGCGCGGCCGCTTCAAAGATCTCCCGGGTGCCCGAGCCGTTCTCGCGAAGGATCCACTGGGCCCTGGCAAGCTCGGCATCGCTGACCCCGGGCGCCGGCTTTTGCGCCAGCGGATGGTCGGGCGCGACAATAATCACCAGGCGGTCTTCGCACCAGGCCTCGCTTTGCAGCCGGGGCTCGTGGCAGAGCCCTTCGATCAGCCCCAGGTCGGCGTCGAAGCGCAGCAGGTCGTTGACGACCTCGCCGGTGTTGCGCAGTTTAAGGCGCAAATCGGCCCCCGGATGGGTATCGCTGAAGCGCCCGGCCAGGGGCGGCAGCAGATAGGTGCCCACGGTGGCGCTTGCCGAGACGTTGAGCGTGCCCTGCAGGGTGCCGTCGGGCTCTTCGGCGGCGGCGACGAAGTCCGCCATGCCGTCGAGCAGGCGCTCGGCCCGGGGGAGCAGCGCCCGGCCCATGTCGTTCAGGCGCAGCCGGCGCCCCAGCCGCTCGAAAAGCGCCACGCCCAGGTGGCGCTCCAGGTCGCCCAGCGCCTGGCTGGTGGCCGACTGGGACAGGCGCAGCGCCCGGGCGGCGGCCACCACCGTGCCTTCCCGGGTGACGGCAACAAAGACTTCCAGCTGGCGAAAAGTAACGGCGTGGCGCATGGCGGCGCGCTCTCCGGTGCGGTGAATGACGTAGCTAATCGGAAAAAAGCAACGATGGGCTGTCGATCTTATCGGTTTTACCGAACAGTCATATAGTTATTTTACGATAATCATATAACCGTTCAGCGCATAGACTGAGCCACAGATTTCATTTTTCAGGAGTAACGTCATGTGGCAAGGCCTGTTTCTGTGCGCCGCCCTAACCCTTGCGGGCTTTGGTATCTCGCTGCTGCCCGGCATTGCCGAGAGCGGCGTCAGCCCGCTGGTATTTTCCCTGCTGCTGGGGCTGGTGCTGGGTAACCTGCCCATCGCCCGCGGACTTGCCTCCTCCGCCCAGCCGGGGCTCAAATTTGCCACCCGCTGGCTTTTACGCGGCGGTATCGTGCTATTCGGCTTTTCGCTCACCGTGCAGCAGGTTTTCCACCTGGGGCCGAAAATCATCCTGCTGGATATCATCGTCATCAGCTGCGTGGTGACCGCGGGCTATTTCATCGGCACGCGCCTTCTGGGCATGGACCGTGAAACCACCCTGCTGACCAGCGCCGGCAGCGCGATCTGCGGCGCAGCGGCGGTGCTGGCAACGGAAACCACCATCCGCTCGCGGCCGGCGGCGGCGTCCATGGCGGTCGCCACGGTGGTCCTGTTCGGCACCCTGGCGATGCTCGTTCACCCGCTGCTCTACTCGGTCCTGCACATGACCGAAGGCCTCTACGGCGTGTACATCGGCGCCACCGTCCACGAAGTGGCACAGGTGGTCGCCGCCGGCGACGCGGTTGGCCCCGAAGCGTTGACCAACGCCATTGTGGTCAAGCTGGTCCGGGTGATGCTGCTGATCCCCTTCCTGCTCATCGTCGGCCAGTGGTGGCTGCGCAAGAATGCCGCCCAGGCCACAGAGGGCGGCGAGGCGGCCAAGCTGCCGATTCCCTGGTTTGCCTTCGGCTTCATGGCCATGGTCGGCGTCAACAGCGTGCTGCCCCTGCCCGCCGTACTGCACGACACTCTGGTGCTGGGCGGCCAGCTCGGCCTGGCCATGGCCATGGCCGCACTGGGCTTTGAAACCCGCATCGAAAAGCTCCGTGCGCTGGGTATCCGCCCGTTCATTCTCGGCCTTATTCTGTTCGCCCTGCTGATCGGCGGCGGCGGCGCGGCAAGCCTTTTGCTGATGGGCTAACGCCGGCCCCAGTCGGACACCCCTACCTGAAGCGGCCCCAGCGGCCGCTTTTTTTATCGCCATCGGCCAATGAATTGAAGGTTCCAGCGCAGACGCGCACTATACGCAGGTACTTTGAGTAGCACGTTAAACACCGGTGTTTGAGGGGTCTCATGTTTGGCAAGCCAAAAGTAATTTACTACGCGTTCCTGATTCTTTCGGCCCTTCTGGGTGTTCTTCTTGCCTTCCAGGCGCCCCAGTGGCTGTGGCTGTGGTGCGTACTGCCGGCGCTTGGGGCGCTGGGGGCGTGGGATCTCAACTCGCACAGCAACGTGCTGCGCAACTACCCCATCGTCGGCCATTTGCGCTATCTGTTCGAGTTCATCCGCCCGGAAATGCGCCAGTATTTCTTCGAATCCGACCTCAGCGGCCGGCCGTTCAACCGCTCCCAGCGAGAGATCGTCAACTCCCGGGCCAAAGGTCAGGGAGCCACCTCGCCGTTCGGCACCCGGCGTGACATGGAGGACACCGGCTTTCACTTCGTCCAGCATTCCATGGCGCCCAAAACCGTGCATATTCGCCATGCCCGGCTGACCATCGGCAACGCCCAGTGCACTCGGCCGTATGACTCCTCGCGGCTGAACATTTCCGCCATGAGCTTCGGCTCGCTTTCCGCCAACGCCGTGGCAGCGATGAACAAAGGCGCCAAGCTCGGCGACTTTGCCCAGGACACCGGCGAAGGCGCCATCAGCCCCTACCACGAGGCCCACGGCGGCGACCTGATCTGGGAAATCGCCAGCGCCTACTTTGGCTGTCGCAACGACGACGGCTCGTTCAACGCCGAAAGCTTTGCGCAAAAGGCCACCCTTGATCAGGTCAAGATGATCGAACTCAAGCTCTCCCAGGGGGCCAAGCCCGGCCACGGCGGGCTCTTGCCCGGCACCAAGGTCAACCGCGAAATTGCCAGCACCCGGCATATACCCGTGGGCAAGGACTGCGCCTCACCGGCGAGCCATCCGGAGTTCGACTCCCCGGCGGGCATGCTCCAGTTTCTCCAGCGCCTGCGCGAGCTGAGCGGCGGCAAGCCGGTGGGCTTCAAGCTGTGCCTGGGCCGCCACCACGAGTTCATGGCGGTGTGCAAGGCCATGCTGGAAACCGGCATCGTCCCCGACTTCATCACCGTGGACGGCGCCGAGGGCGGCACCGGCGCCGCCCCCACGGAGTTTTCTGACTTCATCGGCACCTACATCAACGAGGCGCTGCCCTTTGTGCATAACTGCCTTCGGGGCATCGGCAAGCGCGAAGAGATTACCGTGATCGCCAGCGGCAAGGTGGCCATGGGCTTTGACATGGTGGAAAAGCTCGCTCTGGGCGCCGACATGTGCAACGCCGCCCGGGCGTTCATGTTTTCGGTGGGCTGCATTCAGGCGCTGCGCTGCCACGCCAACACCTGCCCCACCGGCGTTGCCACCCAGGATCCGGCGCGCACCCGCTCGCTGGACGTGGAAGCCAAGTCAAAACAGGTGCACAACTACCACAAGGCCACCGTGGCCTCGTTCATGGACATCGTCGGCACTCTGGGGCTCGACAGTCCCGACGAGCTGGGGCCCCAGCACGTGTATCGCCGTTCGCAAAAAGGCCCGTCGCGCTCCTGCGTTTACCTCCACCCCCGGGTGGAGTCCGGCGCCTTCCTCAGAGGCGACGTGCCGGTCGAATACGCCGAGGCCTGGGAGATGGCCCGGGCCGAGCATTTCTAAGCTCGATCCGACCACTCGTCTCAAACCCTCAACTCACACCCCGGCGCTCAAGCGCTTAAAACCCGGCGGCTTCCAGGTGGCCGGCCAGCTCCTCGAGCGCCTCAAGCCCCTGGATATCGGTTGCCAGCAGGGGCAGCTGGGGGCACGGGTAGCCGGCAAGTTCGCGGTCAATGCGCTCAAGGTACTGCGCCTCCTGCTCCCGGCGGCGGCGTAAAAACTCGCCGTCGGCGCTTGCCGGAAGCACCCGGTTAACCAGGGTGGCGGCCACCGGAATCCCCGCCTCCTTCAGCGCCTCAACCGAGCGCACGGTTTCCAGAATCGGCAGCCGCTCGGGCGTCAGCACGAACACAAAATTGCTCACGCTTTTGTCCTCCACCGCCCGGCGCGCCTGCATAAACAGCCGCCGGCGGCGCTTGAGCGTCTCGGCGATGGAGCGGGCGCGGTCGTCGAGATCGCTTTCGTTTTCGTTGGCCGGGTCGGCAAAGGGCGAGGCCACGTCCTGTCCGCCCTTGGGCGTTAAGTGCTTGAGCACTTTGCCCAGCTCCTCGGACTTGCGACTGTGGGATAAAAGCCCGTCGGTCCAGGCCGCCATGGCCTCGGGCAGGCTCAACAGGCGCAGGGTGTGGCCGGTAGGCGCGGTGTCAAACACGATCAGATCGTAATCTTCGCCTTCGTCCACCACCAGCCGGGCGATGCGCTCCAGCAGCGCCGCCTCCTGGGTACCCGGCGACTGTCGCGACAGGCGCATCTGGCGCTCCATCTCGTCCATCATCCGCGGCACGGTAAAGCGGCGCATCTGACCGGTGACGCGCTTCAGATGCGCTTCAACCTCGGCGCCGGGGTCGATCTCCATGGCATCAAGCCCCGGCGCCAGCCGGCGCGGCGCATCGCCCAGGTCGTGGTCAAACACGTCGCCCAGGCTGTGCGCCGGGTCGGTGGATACCACCAGCACGTTGCGCCCGCGGCCGGCCGCCAGCAGCGCAAGCGACGCCGCGACGCTGGTTTTCCCCACGCCGCCCTTGCCGCCTACCCAAAGCAGGCGGCGGTCGAGAAGTTCTTTCATGATTGGCCTTCTGCGTTATCAGGCGTTTCAGCAGCAGCGCATCTCATCCAGGGGCGAATGCTCCATGCCCATGCGCAAATGCCAGTCGTGGAAGCGCTCGAGCATCAGCGGCTGCAGCTCCAGGGTGTAATACCCCACGGGGTTGGGCACGCCCATCAGCTCGGAAAACACCATCAGCATGAACAGGTCGTCTTCGTCGCGCTTGGCGCGTGCGATAGCGCCCCGGTAGGGGGCGCTGTAGTATTCTTCGGCCAGGTAGCGGGCCCGGCCCAGCCAGGCCCTGAGCTTTTCCCGCCGGGTCAGGTCGGCGTCGTCAGGCATGCGTCCTCCCGCATAAAAGCGTTTTACCCCTTGCATGGTAACGCAAAAAAGGCGGCCCGCAGGCCGCCTTGCATAACATACCGCAGCCGATGCTGCGCTATTCGGCAGCCTGTTCGGCTTTTTCCTGACGCAGGCGCTTGAGCGTGGCGGCACACTCCAGGGCGACCAGAATCGAGGCGATCAGCACCACGATATCCAGCCCCAGCAGGAAGTAGTTGTCCGCCTCATAGAAGCTTTTCAGCTGGATGAACAGCGCCAGCACCGTCATCACCAGCAAAAAGATCAGCGGTGCTACGGTGTACCACACCGGCCGCCCCAGGCGCATAAGCATCACCGAGACCACCAGCAGCGTGAGCCCCGCCAGCAGCTGGTTGGTGGTGCCAAACAGCGGCCAGATGAGCAGCCCGCCGGAGCCGTCGGCCCCCGCGCCGAAGGCCAGCACCAGGCAGGTTACCACCGCCAGGAGCGTAGCCACGGCCGGCTTTTTCATCCACTGCTGGTTATAGATCTCGCCCCACTCCTGGAAGATGTAGCGCTGCAGGCGCAGGCCGGTATCCATGGTGGTGCCGGCAAAGAGGGCCGCCATCACGGTGAGAAGCGTCGCCGCGGTGGTTTCGGGCAGACCGAGGCCGCTGTTGATGATGTAGGCGCCGCCGTCGACGAAGGCGTTGACGCCACCCTTGCCGAAGGCGTCGTACATCGCGCTCCAGTCGCCGTAGGTGGCAAAGCCCGCGGTGGCCGCAAGGATCGCGCCCAGCGCCAGCATGCCCTCGCCCACGGCGCCGAAGTAGCCGACAAAGCGCGCGTCGGTTTCCTTGTTCAGCTGCTTGGAGGTGGTACCGCCGGCGACCAGCCCGTGGAAGCCGGAAATTGCCCCGCAGGCAATGGTGACAAACAGCAGCGGCAGCATGGGCGGTGCGCCTTCGGGCACGTCGGCGTTGACCATGGGCGCAACCAGGGTGGGGTTGAACACCACCAGCGCGCCGTAAAGGATGATCAGGCCGATGAACAGCTGCAGGCCGTTAATGTAGTCCCGGGGCTGCAAAAGCATCCACACCGGTAAAAGCGAAGCAATCGCCGCGTAGCCAAACAGGATCAAAATCCACACCGCGTTGCCCGACATCGCGCCTACCTGCTCGGGCATCTGCACCGGCACCGAGGGGCCAATGCCGATCAGCGCGTACAGCGCCACCACGCCGATGACCGAGACCACGGCCAGGCTAAGAATCCGCCGGTAGATCAGCTGGCCGATCACCAGCGCCACCGCAATCGCACCCCACACCGGCACCACCGCGCTTGGGTATTTCATCATCAGCCCGGCGATGACCACGGCAAACACCGCGTTGACCATCAGCAGGAGCAAAAAGATGACGATCATGAACACGCTGCGCGCGCGCTTGCCGACCACGTCGCCGGTGAGCGCCCCCACCGAGCGCGCCTTGTTGCGCACGCTGGCCCAGACCGCGCCGGTATCGTGCACGCCGGCGAACAGCACCGTGCCGAACACCACCCACAGAAAAGCCGGCAGCCAGCCCCAGATCACCGCAATGGCGGGTCCCACAATGGGCGCGGCACCGGCCACCGAGGTAAAGTGGTGACCCCAGAGCACGTAGCGATTGGTGGGCACGAAGTCCACGCCGTCTTCGAACTCGTGGGCCGGGGTTTGAAAGTCCGGATCCAGCCGGAATATCTTCTCGGCGATAAACTTCGAGTACACCAGGTACCCAAGCGCCATCGCGGCAAGGCCCAGCGCCAATATAATAACTGCACTCATGAACGGTTCCCTTCACGGATTGCGGTTTTGTTGTGAACCCTCATATGTCGCAGACGCCCACCCCGGCGTCAACCACCCGCCGGCGCCGGCTTAAAAGCCTACGCTAATGCCAAAGACCGTTCCGCGGTCCAGGGTTCGGGTGCTCTGGTGGTCAAACTGCGTGCGGTAGTAGCGGTAGCCGCCGAACGCGTAGGTCTGCGACGTCAGCTTGATACGCGCCTCGGCGCCGTAGTCGTAGCTCTCCTTGAGATTGCCGTGGGTCAAGCCTTCCGGGGTATAAAAGCCGTAGCCGCCAACTCTGAGCAGCGGCACCGGCGTGGGCACAAACACCGAGCCGCCGATCCCCACGCCGCCGCCGTCACCGTAGTAGGTGTCCTGGTACTGGTAACGGGCGCCGACTTCGACGTCGGCTATCGGCAAGGGCGGTGAAAACATCAGCGAGCCGGAATAAATATCCGCATGGTGGCCGCTGTCATCCGAGGTGAAGTACCCCGCGCCGGCGCGCACGGTGGGCAATATACTCTGGCTTGCCTGGACGCCGTAGCCGTCCTGGTGGGCATTGGCCGAGACGCTCAGCGCCATGGCGCTCTGGCTGAAGGCAAACAGCGCCGTTGTCGACGCCAGCAGCACAGCGGATTGTTTCAACATGACTTGGATTTCCTGAAAAACAAGCGAAAGACAGCCGGCGCCTGAGCACCGGGCACGAAGCCCAACTATCATACACGCACGCATGTTTATTGCGGGTAAAGTGCGGGCAAAAAGACGTTTTCTGACTTACCGTTGGCCATCACTTCCCCATGCTCGCCGGCAAGGCTTATTGATATACGTCAAGGAAACTACGGATTTCTGACGCCAACGGCTTTAAAACTACCCCTTTTGGGTTATCTTCAAGGTTAAGAACGCATTAAAAAAAGCACGGCACGCGATGCCCGTCGCGGTCGCGTAACGCCGTGCGCGCAGCACCGTGAAGCATAAAATCAAGGGAGCACTCCATGGCACACCGCACACTGGGGACGCTGGCCGCTGCTGGCCTACTGGTATTGGCCGCCGGCGCCGGCGCCGACGAGCTGCAAGAGCGCGCCGCTAAGCAGTTCAGCCCCATCCCTAAGTACCCGCCGGTGATCGACGGCAACGAAATGACCGACGACAAGATCACCCTGGGCAAAATGCTGTTTTTCGAGCCGCGCCTGTCGGCCAGCCACCTGATCAGCTGCAACACCTGCCACAACGTGGGCATGGGCGGCCATGACTACCTGCCGGTTGCCATCGGCCACGGCTGGCAGAAGGGCCCGCGCAACTCGCCCACGGTGTATAACGCCGTGTTCAACGCCGCCCAGTTCTGGGACGGCCGCGCCGCCGACCTGGCCGAACAGGCCAAGGGCCCGGTACAGGCCGGCGTGGAAATGAGCAGCACCCCAAAGCGCGTTGAAGACACGCTTAACAGCATGCCCGAGTACGTCGAGCGCTTCCGCCGAGCCTTCCCCGGCGAAGAAAATCCGGTTTCCTTCGACCGCATGGCCACCGCCATCGAAGCCTTTGAGGCCACGCTGATCACCCCCGACGCGCCCTTCGACCGCTACCTGCGCGGCGACACCAACGCCCTCGATACCCAGGAGCAGCGCGGGCTTTCGCTGTTCATGGACAAGGGCTGCGTCTCCTGCCATAGCGGCATCAACCTGGGCGGCCAGAACTACTATCCGTTTGGCCTTGTTGCCCGCCCGGACGGCAAGATTCTCCCCAGCGGCGACAAGGGCCGCTTTGCGGTGACCGAAACCGAGTCGGACGAATACGTGTTCCGCGCCGCGCCGCTGCGCAACATCGCGCTGACCGCGCCCTACTTCCACTCCGGCGCCGTCTGGGACCTGGAAGAGGCCGTGGCCGTGATGGGCACCGCCCAGCTCGGGGCCGAGCTTGGCGAGGAGGAAGTCACCGACATCACCGCCTTCCTGCACACGCTGACCGGCGACGTGCCGAGCATCACCTACCCCGAGCTGCCGCCGAGCACCGACGCCACGCCGCGCCCGGACCCCAGTGCGCCGACGCCGTAACGCCGGTCCTCCGACCGTTTCTCCCGTACGGGCAGCCCTGGCTGCCCGTTTTGTTTGGCGGCACTGGCAGCTGGCGTAGCGCCGCATTATGCTACGTTTTGATAACTGAGTGACTTGATGACCCAACGCTGCTCAAGCGGCGTTTCTTCCGCGCGCTTCAGGAGCCTGCCATGTCCGACGACACCACGACCCTGCTGCTCTACCTTGGCGCTGCCTGGCTGGCGGGCAGCCTGATCGGCCTTGAACGCAGCTTTCACGGCCGCCCGGCGGGGTTTCGCACCCACGCGCTGGTGTGCGCCGCCTCGGCGCTGCTGATGCTGCTTTCCACCCACCAGGCCCAGTGGCTCGACCCCAGCCTGCCGATGTCGTCGATCCGCGCCGACCCCACCCGCATGTCCCAGGGCATCATGACCGGCATCGGCTTTCTCGGCGCCGGGGTCATCTTCAAGGAAGGGCTCACGGTACACGGGCTGACCACCGCCGCCTCGATCTGGATGACCTCGGTGCTGGGTATCCTTTACGGCGTGGGCTTTCTTTTGCCCGCGGTGGTCGCCACGGTGGCGACGCTGTTGACGCTTTCGCTGTTCCGCCGGGTGGAGTCGCTCATTCCCACCGAGCTCTTTGCCGACCACGAAATCTGCTATCCCATCGACGCCGTGGAAGACGAAGACCAGGTGCGCGCCCTGATCGCTCGCCACGGCTGCAAAGTCAAGACCATGAGCTACCGGCTGAGCAAAAACGGCCAGCTGTTCCACTATTCCATGGTGCTGCAAACCCACGGCCACAAGAACCTGGCCCGGCTGGCGGCGACCCTGCGCCAGTCGCAGACCATTGTGGAATACCGCCTGACGCCGTCCGGCGGCTAAAGCCAAAAGCGCCCGTCATAAAGGCGGGCGCTTCTCTTTCGGCGGCGCTAGGCGCTTTCGCCGACGCTCTCCCTGTCGTGCGGCAGCACCAGATTGAGCACGATGGCGATCAGCGCGCCGGGGATCAGGCCCGACTCGATGATCGCGCGCACGTTTTCCGAGTAGGTGGCGAACAGCTCTTCCTGGGCCGGCAGGCCAATCGCCGCCGACAGCGACAGCCCGATAATCACCATGTTGCGCTTGTTGAAATCGATGCCGCTGAGCATCTTGATGCCGGCGCTCGCGATCATGCCGAACATGATCAGCACGGCCCCGCCGAGTACCGCATCGGGAATGCTCGACACCACGCCGCCCAGCTTGGGGAAGAGCCCGGCAAGCATCAGGAAGGTGCCGCCGATGGCCACCACGTAGCGGCTGACTACCCCGGTCAGCGCCACCACGCCCACGTTCTGGCTGAAGCTGATCTGCGGGTAGGCGTTGAAGATGGCGGCAAAGACGCTGCACAGCCCGTCGGCCATGACGCCGCCGGAAAGCTCCCGCTGCGTGGGCTCGCGGTTAAGCCCGCCCGCCGTGGTACCGACGATATCGCCGATGGACTCAGCACAGGTCACCAGCGACAGCAGCACAATGGGCAGGATCGCCGCCAGTTTGAACTCGATACCGATAGCCAGCGGCACGGGCAGCGAAAACCACTCCGCCTCGCCGACGCTTGCAAAATCCACCGCGCCCATCAGCAGCGCGACCACGTAGCCCAGCAAAAGCCCGGCAAGCGGGGCGATTTCCGACCAGATCCCACGGCCGAACTGGTGCATGCCCAGGGTCACCACCAGCACCACCGCCGCCATGAGAAGGTGGCGCGGCGCGCCGAAGTCGCTCACGCCGAAGCCGCCGCCCACGTGGGAGAAAGCCACCGGCATGAGCAGCACCCCGATCATGATCACGAAGGTGCCCGTGACCACCGGCGGAAAAAGAAAGCGGAACCAGGGCAGCAGCAGCCCCACCACCGCCATGGCAATGCCGCCGCAGAGTGCGGCCCCCAGCGCGGCGGGCACGCCCATGCCCACGGCAATGGGAATGAGGATGGGCACAAAGCCGAAGCTCGTCCCCATGACAATGGGCAGCCGCGCGCCGATGCGGCCAATGCCCAGCGACTGAATAAGCGTTGCCACCCCGGCGACGAACATCGCCGCCTGGATCATCAGCGTGGTTTTGGCCTCGGACAGATCCGCGGCGTTGGCGATGATAATGGGCACCGCGACGTTGCTCACAAACATCGCCAGCACGTGCTGAATGCCCAGCGGTATGGCGCGCCCCAAAGGCGGCATGGCGTTGACGTCATGGGTGCTGCGCACGGGTTTAGGTTCGGCTGCCGTGGCATCCTCGGGTGCTGCGTTCGCATCAGACATGGCAATATCTCCTGCCGGTTGGCGTTGTTGTTGTCTTGCTGTTGTCGACGTGCTGTAGCGGTAAGAAATCAGCGGTTAGGCATCGTCGCGACGGGGCTCAGCTTCGCAGCCGGCGGGCCGCCGCGTCGTGGCGGTGCAGCAGCGCGTCAAGGTCCACGCCGCAGGGTTCGCCGTTCATCACCTTCCAACGGCCGGCCACCATCACCCGGTCGGCCCGGTGGGCACCGCACAGCAAAAGCGCGGCCAGCGGGTTTTCCGCGCCGGAGAAGCGCGCCTCGTCCAGGGTGAAAAGCGCCAGGTCCGCCTGCTGGCCGGGCTCGAGCCCGCCGATGTCGCTGCGCCCCAGGCAGGCCGCGCTGCCCTGGGTGGCCCAGCGCAGCACCGTCTCGTGAGATAGCTGATCGGCGCCGTAATGCAGCCGCCCGAGCAGCAGGGCCTGGCGCATTTCTTCGGCGAGGTTGGAGTGGTCGTTGGAAGCCGAGCCGTCCACGGCGATACCCACCGGCGCGCCGGCGCGCTCAAGCTCAAGGGTGCGGCACATTCCCGAGCCCAGCACCATGTTGGACGACGGGCAGTGGGCAATGCCGGTGCCCGCCCGGCCCAGGCGGCGGATCTCGTCGTCGTTGAAATGGATGCCGTGAGCAAGCCAGGTGCGATCGGACAGCCAGCCGCAGTCTTCGACGTAGTCCAGCGGGCGCATGCCGAAGAGCTTTTCGCAGTAGGCGGTTTCGTCGGCGGTTTCCGCCAGGTGGGTATGCAGGCGCACGTCCTTTTCCCGGGCCAGCTGGGCGCTTTCGCGCATCAGCTCGCGGCTCACGGAAAACGGCGAGCACGGCGCCAGCGCCACGGTGATCATGGCGCCGTCGCCGCGCTGGTGATAGCGCTCGATCAGCCGCTCGCTGTCGGCAAGGATCGTCGCCTCATCCTGCACCACGGACTGCGGCGGCAGCCCGCCGTCTTCCTGGCCTACGCTCATCGAGCCCCGGGTCAGCGAAGCGCGCACGCCAAGCGTCTCGGCGGTCTCGACCTGGCGGTCAATGGCGCCGGTGAGCTTGCCGGAAAACACGTAGTGGTGGTCGGCCACGGTGGTACAGCCGGAGAGCAGAAGCTCCACCATGGCAAGCTCGCTTGCCAGGCCCAGCTGGTCTTCGTCGAGCTCGGCCCAGACGTCGTAAAGCGTGGTTAGCCAGGGAAACAGCGCCTTGTTCAGCGCCGGCGAATAGGCCCGGGTCAGGGTCTGGTAAAAATGGTGGTGGGTATTCACCAGTCCCGGCAGCAGCACGTGCCGGGAGGCATCGAACACCTCGTCTACCGGCGATGCCGGCTGCGCCCCGGCGGCGACTTTCTCGACGATGCGCGAATCGCGTATCACCACGCCGCCGCGCGCGTCGTCATCCAGGCAGGCCAGCGGGTTACGCACCCAGAGGGTGCGGGAGCTATCAGTCATGACACTTTCCTCGGCTCGGGAAAGACCGCCCTTTTACCGCGACGAAGGGTTACCCACGGCTCGGTGGTTCAGGTGCCTTGCACAATGCCGGTGGCAGTCGTTTTGTCTAGAGGTCTTGTCGTCAGGCGTTGTATACCGTCTTTGCGGCTTGTTGTGCACTCACGACAGGTCGAGTGTCATGCAAAGCTGACCAAAAGGTCAACTACCGGCTTAGCCGTTCGCCTATCGACTTTAGCCGCACTCTGGCTCCCCTCGATATCACCCCTTGACCACGGCCAGCGGCGCAAGCTCGACCTGGACGTCGACGAGGTCGGTCTGGTTGCGCATGACCGTGTCGATATCCTTGTACGAGCCCGGGGCCTCATCCAGATCCTTGCGCCCGCGCAGGGCGTGAAGCACCCCCTGCTCCTTGAGCCGCTTCACCTCCGCCTTGAAATCCAGCGTCTTGCGCGCTCGGGCCCGGCTCATCACCCGCCCCGCGCCGTGGGAGCAGGAGTGGAAGGAATAGGCCTCGCCCTTGCCCGTGACCAGAAAGGAGCGCGTGCCCTGGGACCCGGGGATCATGCCCCACTCGCCGGCCCGGGCCCGGGTCGCCCCCTTGCGGTGAACCATCACCCGCTCGCCGAAATGCTCCTCCTCGGCGGCGAAGTTGTGGGGCTTGTTGATAAAGTGCGAGAAGTCGACATCGCCCAGCACATCGACAAAGGCCTGCTTGACCCGCTCCATCATCAGCTGCCGGTTGGCCAGGGCAAACTCGAGGCAGTAGTTCATTTCATCCCGATACAGAGCGAAGAATTCGGACGTATTTGGCAGGTGCGACAGGTCCGGCGGCAGCGGATCTCCGTCGGCTTCGTTCAGGCTTTTTGCCACCTCGTGATAGTGGCTGGCCACGGTGAAGCCCAGGTTGCGCGAGCCGGAGTGGACCATGATCCAGATATAGCCGTCCGAGCCTTTCTGCACTTCGATGAAGTGGTTGCCGCCGCCCAGGGTGCCCAGCTGATAAAGCGCTCTTTCGTACTGCTGATTGACCACGGGCAGCTCGCCTTGACGCTCGGGCATCCAGGCATCGTCCTGGGGCGTTTTGTGGTGCGCCGACCCCACGGGGACGGTCTTTCGGACCTGTTTCATGATCGCTTTCAGCTCCGCCGTGCCGATATCGTCAAGGTCCGTTCGCAGCGAACCCATGCCGCAGCCGATATCCACGCCCGCGGCGTTGGGGACGATAGCGTCCCGGGTGGCGAGCACCCCGCCAATGGGCATACCGTAGCCCTGGTGGCTATCGGGCATGATGGCGATATGACGAAAGGCATAGGGCAGATTGGCCAGATCCCGGGCCTGATCCAGCGCCCCCTGCCCCAGCGCCTTCTCATCGAGCCACAGCTTGATCGGCAGCGTCTCGGTATCGATCACTGCCTTTCCCGAAAACGGCCTGATGCTTTTCTGTGTCATCCAAACCTCCTTTCCAACTTTCTTTAAAATCTCCTTTAAAACTTTCTTTAAAATCTCCTCTACCGTGCCGCACGGCGGGGCCGACGACCGCGCCTTGGCGTATCGATTACGCCTTCCAGGCTAACATTTCTTCTATTACCTCCCTTGACGGCACCGATTCAGGGGTTAGCGTTTCGCCTTCGGCGTGACGGCGTAAATACTGAAGCGTCGGCTCGATCCATGGCGCATTGGCACCGTCGCGCGCCTCGATCATGACGCTCATCTGAAACAGGCGCGTAAGTCGGTTAAAAAAGGCGGGGGCGTTATACTGCATGGCTTCGCTATCCATCGCGAAAAGTTCCTTCGAGTACGCCGTCAGCGTCTCGCTTTCCTGTTTTATCCAGTCGCCGTGCGCCGGGTCGGAGGCGGCGCGTTCGATTTTTTCCAGCATCACGGCGAGCCCTTTCGACTTCCCCGAAGCGCGAAGCATATCGAGCAGCATGATGTTGCCGGCCCCTTCCCAGATGGGCAGCACCATGACGTCGCGCATCAGCTTGGGCATAACCTGATCTTCGATATAGCCGATACCGCCCATTAGCTCCATGGCTTCGCGCGTCAGGTAAACGCCAACTTCTGCCGACCACTTCTTGACCATGGGCGTCAGCAGCCGAAGCAGGCTGGCCTCGTCTTCATCCTGGCTATCCAGCGCTTCGACGGCGCGCCACACCAGATAAAAGCAGGCGGTATTCAGGGCGGCCAGCTCCGCCAGCTTTTTGCGGACAAGCGGATGTTCCAGGGCGTTCTTGCCAAAGGTGTCGCGCCCCGTTAAAAACTGATAGGCCTCGATCAGAGCGCGCTTGGACGCCGAGTGGGCGGCCATCGAGTTATACACCCGGGAAAGATTGATCATGGCCGTCATGATCTTAAACCCCTGGCCTTCCTCGCCGACCAGTGTCCCCCGCGTTTCCTGCAGCATAATCTCGGCGCTGGCCATGGAGCGCACGCCCAGCTTGTCTTTCAGCCGGATGATCTCCATCGGATTCTTTGTGCCATCGGGCAGCGCTTTTTCCACCAGGAAAATGGAAAGACCGGACGTACCTTTTTGATCCGGGCGGGTTTTATCAGGACGGGGTTTATTGGAGTTAGTCCGCGCCAGAACAAAGGCAATATCCCCGTTGGCGTTGCTGCAAAACCATTTTTCCCCGGTCAGCGCGTACGTTTTGCCTTCCAGGTGCTCGGCCACCGCAAGCGTCGCGCCGACGTCAGACCCGCCCGCCTTTTCCGTCAGGTACATGGCCCCGGTTTTCATCTCGGCAAAAGTGGAGGTGTAAATCGCAGGCAGCAGGCGCGCCTTATCCTCTTCGTCGCAAAACTGATCGATGAGCACGGCCGCCCCGTCGGTCATGCACAGCGGACAATACGCTCCGGTTTCTGCCAGGGCGTAGAGTGAGCTAATGCCAAAGCTCATCAGGTGGCGCTCCCGGGGAAATCGCTTTCTCCACTCCGGGCTCCACTTGACCGTCAGCATTCCGCTTTCCACCGCAATATCCATCAGGCGATGGTAGGCGGGATGAAACTCGACCTGATCGAGTGCCACCCCCCAGGCGTCGCGCTTATTGAGCCTGGGACCCTGGCGATCGGCTTTCAGGGATAAAGCATCCATTTCCAGGGCCGCCGTCTTCCCCGTTTGCTTAAGCCTCCCTTTAATTGCTTCGTAGGCTTCCGCAGAGAGCTTTCGCCTTAAAAAATCCTGCAGCATTACATCGCTGGTATAAAAGTTAGCGCTGCTTCTGTAGCTGCTATTGAGCACGCGGTTTTTATCCGCCGGATAGTTCGCCATCGTGATCACCCTGTTGTTATCGGTGCCTTGAATAAATCGGGGCCGTTTTCCCGATTCTCTTAATCATCTTTAGACTCTCAGGCTAGCAAAGGGCCCGGCGGCGGTTTGCCAGCCTCCCCCTCTTTTATTACCCTAGGGGGCGTTAACAATTAGGCCAGCCATATGGCGGCTGACACGAGGCAGAGGAGTGACTGGTAGTTTCTTGCCAGTCGCTCATAGCGTGTAGATAACCGCCGGAACTTCTTGATTTTCTGAAAGAACCTCTCCACCAGATTGCGATCTTGGTAACAGTGCCAGTCTACTTCAATGCGCGCCAAACGATTCTTTTTCGGAGGAATCACCGGCTCGGCACCTGCGGCCTGAATCATGTCCCGCAGAGCAGTGGAGTCATACCCCTTGTCGCCCAGCACCGCTTGCGGGGAAAAACCTTCCAGTAGAGCGGGAGCAGCACCATACTCCGACGCCTGGCCCGGTGTGAGAACCAATCGTACTGGGTTACCTAACGCATCGACTGCGGCATGAATTTTGGTGCTCAATCCGCCTCGAGATTTGCCCATGGCTTCGACGTCTTGCGTGTTTTTTTTGACGCTCCATGCTGGTGCACCCTGACGATGCTACCGTCGATCATCAGCTGCTCTAGATCGGGATCGTCGGCTACTGTGTCAAAAATACGCTGCCAAACGCCCTTTCGTGACCAACGGTTATACCGCATGTAGACGGTGTGCCAGCGCCCAAAAGATTCGGGAAGATCACGCCACGGGGCGCCGGTCCGAGCGATCCAGAGCACGGCTTCCACGAACAGGCGATTGTCCTTGGCAGTTACCCCACAGTCTGAGGCTTTGCCGGGGAGCAGGTGCTCGATTCGCTCCCACTGATCATCGCGTAACTTCAACCGACTCATGGCCCACCAAAATCTATGAATACTAAATCAGTTTAAACGAAACTAATGATTGTTAACACACCCTAGGGCCTGTTGACGTTTCACATTGGTAGCCATAAAAAGCCGCATGCCAAGGCCACCATGCTTTCGTAATTTCGTTTGAGCTTATCGTAGCGCGTCGCAATGGCGCGATACGGTTTCAATCGAGCAAAGGCATTCTCAACCAGATGCCGGTAGCGATATAACCCTCTGTCCAGATTGGCATTTCCTTTTTTCGAGTTACGCCTGCGTGGAATGACGGCAGCCATTCCTTTGGCTTCGACCTGCTCACGGATACGTTCACTGTCATAGCCTTTGTCAGCCACCAGCGCGTCACCTGCCGGCAAACCGTCAATCAATGCCTGGGCTTCCGTGCTGTCGTGCACTTCACCCCCGGTTATTCTGAAGGCGATCGGCAACCCATAAGCATCCACGGCCAAGTGGATCTTGCTGGTATTGCCTGCACGACTTTTGCCAATGGCTTCTGCATCTTCCGTGGCAGCCCCAGTGCTATCTTGGTGAGCCTTGACGTAGGAACCATCAATAAATAGCCACTCGACATCAGGATCTTCCACCAGAGAGATGAAAATCCTCATCAGCTTTCCACTCGCTGACCAGGCGTTGAAGCGCTTGTAGACCGTGTTCCAGGGGCCAAACGCCTCCGGTAGGTCCCGCCACGGGCAGCCGGTTCGCATCCGATAAAGGATGCCTTCCACCGTGGTACGCAGATCGGTCTTGTCATAAATACCTTGTTGAAGCAGGATAGATTTCAGCTTCGGCCAGTGTTCATCCGTGAGCATTTGTCGGGGCATGGCAGGCTTGCAGTTTGTTGGCTTAGGAACCTTTATTCTGTGAGCTTGCCCCTATCCTGCCAATACCCCTGCCATGAAACGTCAACAGACCCTAGGTTTTGTACGAAAAGTGGTTTCTGCTAAGTTTGCCCATACCGTAGCAGCATAGGTGACGTATGGCAGGTCGTTACGAGGTCTCAAACCACGGCTGGTCGTTGATTGAGGATATTGTCTCTCCGCCACAGCGCATGGGAAGGCCCAGACGAGACGACCGGCAAATACTGAACGGTATTTTCTGGGTGCTGTGCTCTGGCGCTAAATGGCGAGATGTGCCAGAGCGCTATGGTCCGTGGACCACCGTGTATGAGCGTTTTCGTCGCTGGCGAGACGATGGCACCTTCGATGCCGTCCTCGAACGGCTGCATCTTCAACTGCGAGAAGACGGGCTGATGGATTTGGATACATGGATGGTCGACTCCACCTCCATTCGTGCCACGCGGGCTGCCTCGGGAGGTGGCAAAAAGGGGGCTCAAACGAACCGTTAGATCACGCGTTGGGCCGTAGTCGTGGCGGATTGACCACCAAAATTCATCTGCTATGTGATCGTCACGGCTGGCCCCTAACCTTCAGTGTATCGCCCGGACAGGACGCCGATTCACGCCACTTTGTTTCCACCCTGGAAAGCGTTCGCCTACCCGGATACCGCGGGCGGCCTCGCAAGCGTTGTCGCTATGTGGTGGCGGATAAAGGCTATGATAGCGAGTCTCTGCGCCGGTACTGCGATCGCCACCATATGAAGCCGATCATTCCTCAGCGCAACATGCATCGTAAACCTCGGCCCGGCTTACCCCATGGGTTTGATAAGCCGAAATATCGTGAGCGTAATGCCGTGGAACGTTGCATTGGCTGGCTCAAGGAGCTGCGGCGTATTGCGACACGCTATGACAAGTTGGCTCGCAGTTTTCGTGCCATGGTATGCCTTGCGTGCATACATCGTTGCTTGCGAGCCAACTTTTCGTACAAAACCTAATGTATAATAAGTATCGGGAATTCAAGAAAAAGGAATAGCTGATGACCTCGGAAACGTCGCGTTTCGATGAGCAGATGATCGGTCAGGCCGTCACGCTGGCCCTGGCCAACGTGGACAAGGGCGGGGAGCCGTTCGGCGCCGTTTTGACCCGAGGGACCGAGATCGTCGCCGAAGGCGTCAACGACGCCTGGATCGACCACGACCTGACCGCCCACGCCGAAATCCAGGCGCTGCGCCACGCAGGCAAAGCCGAACGGCAGGCACGCCACCCGGGCACGACCATGTACGCCAGCGGCAAGCCCTGCGCCATGTGCATGGCGGCGATGATCCAGGCCGGCGTGGCGCGCATTGTGTTCGCCGCGGATGACGACCTGGGCGGCCCCTACGGCTTTTCCACCGAAGCGCTGTACCGGCAGATGCAGGGCGACTTCGGCCGCCAGGGCATCGACGTGGTTCATCTCCCCCACCCCGAGAGCCGGGAAGCGTTCGAGCGCTTTCAGGCCCGGCAAGGCTGAGCCCGCGGCAGGGAGACACATCGATGACGGCACAGGCGGGAGCGTCCCGGCAGCATGCCCTGGTCATGCTGGCCATCATCCTCGTCGGCTTTAACCTGCGCCCGGCCATCACCTCGGTGGGGCCGCTGCTGGGCACCATCCGCGACCAGCTGGGCCTGGCCAACTGGAGCGCCGGCATCCTCACCGGCCTGCCGCTGGTGGCGTTTGCCGTCATGTCCCCGCTGGCCCCGGCCATCGGCGGCCGGCTGGGCAACGCGCGCAGCATTCTGCTCGGCCTGCTGCTGCTTACCGGCGGCATCGCCGTGCGCTCCCTGCCGTGGACGCCTACGCTGTTCGTCGGCACGGCGGTCATCGGCGTCGGCATTGCCCTGATGAACGTACTCCTGCCGGCCTTCATCAAGGACAAGCTGCCCCATCGCGTGGGCCGGATGACGAGCATCTACTCCACGGCCATGGCGATTCTCGCCGCCACCGCCGCCGGTCTTTCCGTGCCCCTGGCCAGGCTCGGCGGGCTTGGCTGGAGCTTTTCCCTGCTCGCCTGGGGGCTGATGGCGCTTGTGGGCATCGCCGTCTGGGTCATTATCGACCGCACCGAACGCCGCAACGGCAGCGCCGCGGCGCCGGCCGTGCAGCCGCCGCCGCCCGTCAGCCTGTGGAAGTCGCCTCTGGCCTGGCAGGTCACCTTCTTTATGGGCCTGCAGTCGTTCGTTTTCTATGTCCTCGTCTCCTGGCTGCCGGAGATGATGCACGACTTCGGCTTCTCGAGGGCCGCCTCGGGGTGGATGCTTTCCTATATTCAGTTCATCAGCCTGCCGGGCACCTTTTTCGCTCCGATTCTCGCCGAGAAATTCCCCCACCAGCTGGGCATTATCGCCCTGATCGGCAGCGGCGGCATCGTCGGCTTTACCGGGCTGCTGCTCGGCGGCCCGATGCCGCTCATCGTCTTCTGGATCACTATCCTGGGGCTCGCATCGGGATCGTCGATCAGCCTGTCGCTGGCCTTTCTCGGCATGCGCACGAGAAACGCCGTGCTGGCAGCCAGGCTATCGGGCATGGCCCAGTCGGTGGGCTATGTGCTGGCCGCCACCGGCCCGCTGCTGATCGGCTTTCTGTACGACCTCACCGGCACCTGGAGCGGGCCCATCATCACCATGATCGGCGTCTATGCGCTGCTGACCGTTGCCGGGCTGGGCGCGGGCAGAAACCGGTACGTGGAAGATACCCCAGCTCACTGAAGCCCGCCGCGATCAACCACTCGCGCGGCCGCCCGGCAGCCAAAGGTTTCTTGTAACGATCTTTTTTTAACGACCTCTGGTAACGACCTCTTGTTTTGCCCCGGCACGGAGGAAACATAAGCAAATAAAGATATAGGTAACGCCATTGTTCAGCGATTTAGTCAGCGATCTTGATCACTATTCGGTAGAGCCGGACCTGCTGTTGAATGTGCCCTACGTGCCCACGGACGAAAAAGTCGTCGACGAAATGCTGAGTCTGGCCGGCGTCGGCCGCCGGGACGTGCTCTACGACCTGGGCTCCGGCGACGGCCGGATCGTCGTCGCCGCCGCCATGCAGCGCGACGCGCGCGCCGTGGGTATCGAGCTTGACCCGCTGCGCGTGGCCGACGCCATGGACTATGCGGGCTCGACGGGGGTGGAATACATGGTCGACTTTGTCGAAGACGACATCTTCACCGCCGACATCAGCGAAGCCACCGTCGTCACCCTCTACCTACTCGACTCGGTCAACGTGGATCTGCGCCCCAAGCTGCTCAGCGAGCTTGCCCCGGGCACGCGGATCGTCTCCCACGCTTTCAACATGGGCGACTGGCAGGCGGACGAGCGGCGCACCTTCAGCGGCGCCATCGTCTATCTGTGGATCGTCCCTGCCCGGGTCGCCGGCACCTGGGAGTGGCGAGCTCCGGACGGCGGCCAGTATCGCGTCACGCTCGAACAGAAATACCAGCGCGTGACCGCCAGCGCCTGGTGCAACGGCCGCAAGGCCCGGGTGAAAACGGCCAAGCTCAGCGGCAGCCGGCTGACGCTGCTGCTGCGCGGAAGCGAGACCGCCCTGCTCGAGGAATACACCCTCGAATTCGCCGACGGCCGGCTGATCGACGCCACCGCCGACGAGGAAACCATCGCCCGGGCCCGAACGGCTCCGCCTGTGGCTTCCGGCGCGCGCAACGAGGAAGGCCCCGCCGCAGCGAGGCCTTCCTGACTCAGTGAGTAAAAGCGCGAACCGTCAGGCGGCCGGAGCCGGCTTCTGCGCCTCGGCTGACGCCTGCCCCTTGGCGGCCGGACGGGCGCGCAGCAGCCGCATGCCGTTGACCACCACCACCAGCACCGAGACCTGGTGGATGAACATGCCGCCGGCCATGTGCACCTCGTTGGCAAAGACGCCGGCCAGCAGCCCGGCCACGGTCAGAAGCGCGATCACCACGTTCTGGCGGATGTTGTTCAGCGTCGCCCGGGCCATGCCCACCGCCTCGGCGATCTTGCCCAGGTCGTCGGCCATCAGCGCGATATCGGCGCTCTCGATGGCGACATCGGTGCCGGCCGCGCCCATGGCGATGCCGATATCCGCCGTGGCCAGGGCCGGGGCGTCGTTGATGCCGTCGCCGACCATGGCGGTGGTGCCGCTCTCGCGCTGGATGGCCTCGATAGCCTCGAGCTTCTGCTCGGGCAAGAGCCCGGCCTGCACTTCCTCGATGCCCAGCTCGCGAGCAATGCGCCAGGCGCTGGCGGCGTGGTCGCCGGTGAGCATCACCAGCCGCTTGACCCCGGTGGCGCGCAGGGCGGAAAGCGCCTCCACCGCCTCGGGGCGAATGCGGTCGGCAAAGCCCAGCAGGCCAACAAGAACGCCGTCGACGGCCACGGCGGCGACGGTTTCGCCGCGCTCGCGGATCTCGTCAAGCGCCCTGGCCGCCGCGTCGGGCCATTCGTCGACCCGCTCCTGGAGCCAGTCCGGGCGGCCGATTTCCACCCGCCGACCTTGCCAGCGGGCGCTGATGCCGCCGCCCGCCGCGGTCTCGAAGTCGTCGGCGCGCGGGCCGCTGTAATCCGCCGACAGCGCCCGCTCCACCGCTCGGCCGAGCGGGTGCTCCGAGCCGCTCTCGGCAAGCGCCGCCCAGTGCAGCAGCCGCCGGCGCGGCTGCGTATCTTCTCCGGTAGTGGGCAGCGCCGGAATGCCGGCAAGCGGCGTCACCGTCATGACTTCGGGGCGCCCTTCGGTCAGGGTGCCGGTCTTGTCGAAGGCCACGGCGCGGATGCGCCCGGCGGTTTCCAGGTACTCGCCGCCCTTGATCAGAATGCCGCCGCGGGCAGAGCGGCCGATGCCGGCGATCACCGAGATCGGCGTGGAGATCACCAGCGCTCCCGGGCAGGCGATCACCAGCAGCGTCAGCGCCAGCGGCGCATCCCGGGTGACCGCGTAGGCGACCAGCGCCATGACGATAATCGCCGGCGTGTACCAGGTAGCGAAGCGCTCGATGAACCGCTGGGTCGGCGCCTTGGCTTCCTGGGCCTGCTCGACGCGCTGGATAATGCGCGCAAGCGTGGTGTCGGCGCCGACGCCTTCGGCGCGGATTTCGAGATAGCCGTCGTGGCTCACGGTGCCGGCAAAGACGCTGTCGGCCTCCTGCTTCTCGGCGGGGATGGGCTCGCCGGTAATCGCGCTTTCGTCGATGGCCGCGCGGCCGCCGAGAATGCTGCCGTCGACGCCGATGCGCCCGCCCGGCCGCACGATCACCGTCTCCCCGGGCTCAACCTCATGGGGCGCTACCGTGACCTCGTCGCCCTCCCGGCGCACAACGACCTCAACGGGCGCCAGCGCCAGCAGATCCTTGAGCGCCGAGCGGGTCTTGGCCAGGGTCCGCGCTTCCAGGTAGCCGCCCAGCACGAACAGGAAGGTGACCGCGGCGGACTCCCAGTACTCGCCGATAAACAGCGCCCCCACGGCGGCAACGGTAACCAGCAGCTCGATGCTGATGCTCCCCGCCCTCAGCGCGGAAAACGCCCGCAGGGCCACTTCGGTGCCCGCAACGGCGGCGGCGAAAAGCCACAGCGCGTCGGTGAGCCAGCCCGGGCCGCCGAGGAAGTAGCTGGCCGCCCCGCTCAGGCTCGCCACCCCGGCGACCAGCGCCACCGTGCCGCGCCGCTGGGCAGGGGAGCGCCAGCGGGATAACAAACGTCTTATATTCATGATGGATTGCCTCCCAAATTCAAAATGCGCTGACGCGCGCCTCGTAGCCCACATCGCGCACCGCCGATGCCAGGCGCTCGGCCTTGACCCGTTCGGGGTCGTGCTCGACCTCGATCCGCCCGGTGGCAAAGTGCACCTTGGCGTGAGTCACGCCGTCGAGCCGGCCCAGCGCTTTCTCGATCTTGGGGATGCAGGACGGGCAGTTCAGGTCGTCGCTACGCAGTAAGGTTTTCATCGCTTGTCTCCTGTCTCTGTGCGTGTCAGGGACAGAATGGGCGACGGGGAGGAAACACAACATGCGCCGGAACAAGTTGCTCCAGCGATTGGCAAAATAAGGGCAAAAAGCGCGGCGTCAGCGCCCGGGTTCGGCCTCTTCGATCAGGCGAGCGAGCCCGGCGCGGTCGCGCAGGCGTATCCACTGGCGGCCGGTGTCGACGTACCCCCGGCGCCGCAGGCCGGAAATCACCCGGCTCACGGTTTCCGCGGTGGTCGCCACCATGGCGGCCAGGTCCTGCTGGGACAGCGGCGACTGGATCAGAACGCCGCTTTCGTCGGCTTCGCCCAGCCGCTCGGCGAGGTCGAGCAGCGTCTGGGCGATTCGCGCCTCCACCGGCAGGGTGCTAAGGGAACGGATGGTGTCCTGGGCCGCTTCGAGATCCCGCGCCACGCCGTCCAAGGCGCTCAGCGCCACCGCCGGGTAGCGGTGCAGCAGGTCGCGGAAGTCCGCCAGCGTGATCAGCAGCACGCAGCACGCCGTCTGGGCTACCGCGCTCTGGGGGTAGCGGCGCCGGCCGAGCACCGTCAGGCCGCCGAAGGGGTCGCCCTGGCTCAGCAGGTCGAGCACCACCTCGTCGCCCGAAACGCTGTGCTGAAGCAGCTTGACCTTGCCGTGAGCGACCAGAAAGAGCGTCTCGGCGGGCTCGCCCTCGTGGTAGATCATTCTGCCGGTGGGGTAGTTGACGCTGCGGAACAGACGATTAACGGCGTCCCGCGCCGGCGCCGGCAATCCCCGGAAATACGGCGCGTCGCCCAGTATTTGCGCGCGCAGCTCGGCCGAACAGCTGCCGGGGCTTACATGATCATCGCTCAGCGGCGTCGTACGTTTGCGTTTCATCCGTCCACCTCCTTCACTGCCGAGCCCCAAGGTTGGTCCTTCCACGGCGCTTCGTGCAAACTGGCGTGACGTTTCACGCCGAGCAAGGAGACGCCTCTTGGCCCTGCAAGCTACCCTGTCCCACCCGGCGCTCACGGGAATACGCGAGACCTTTCCCCTGATGGGCGGCTACGTGCCGGTGGCCGTCTCGTTCGGGCTGATTGCGGTTCAGGCGGACTTCGCCCCCTGGGAGGCGATTGTCATCTCGACGCTATTCTACGCCGGCGCCTCGCAGTTTCTGTTCGTGGGGATGGTCGCCGGCGGCGCGCCGCTGTGGCTGGTCATCATCATGACGCTGCTGATCAACGTACGCCACCTGGTCTATGCGCCCAACCTGGCCCCCTGGATGACGGCGAGCCGCGGCTGGCCGTGGCTGATCCACGGCCTTACCGATCAGGTTTTTGCCCTGGCCCATCAGCGCCTGCCCCAGCTGCCGGTGGATCGGCGCCTGGGCTGGTTCGCCGGGGTCTCGCTGTTCGCCTGGGCCGGGTGGGTTGGCGGCACCGCGCTCGGCGCCTTCTCCGGCGGCTGGCTGATGTCGCGCTGGCCGCTGCTCGGCGAGGTGCTGCCCTTTGCCCTGCCGTCGCTCTTTATCGTGCTGGTGGCGCCGCGCTTCACCTCCCCGCGCTGGGGCCTGGCGCTGAGCGTCAGCATCGGCGTGGCCCTGGCCAGCGCCACGGTGGGGCTGACCAACCCGGGCATCCCCTTCGCCGCTCTATGCGGCGCCCTGTGCTTCTACCTGGTCAAGCACGCCCCAAGCCTATCGCGAGGCTTTCATGAGTAGTGCTCTCTGGCTTGCCGTGCTGGCCTCGGCGCTGGGTACCCTGCTGCTGCGGCTCTTGCCGCTGCTGTGGATGCGCCGGCGGCTTGGCAAACGCGGCGACCCCGAGGACGCCGAAGCGCTGCCCCAGTGGCTCAGCATTCTAGGGCCATTGATGATCGCGGCGGTGCTCGGCGTGTCGCTGGTGCCGCGCCACCCCGATGCCGGCTCTTGGCTGGCCACGGGGCTTGGCGTGCTGGTGACCCTGGCCGTGTGGCGGCGGGTGCGCTCGCTGGGCTGGCCGGTGGCAGCCGGCGTGGCAACGTATGGGGCGGTGGTGATGGCGCTGGGGTAAGCCGCTAAGCGCTATGCTTCCTGCTGGGCAGCGCGGGTCTTCTGCCAGTTGGGCGACCCCTCCTCAAGCTCTACCTGGTCGCCCTCGGGCTTTTCGTCCAGCCGCGTGGTGTGGGTGCCGCTATCGTCGCTCCAGGAGACCTTGTAGCCTTCGGACTCTTCGTGGGTATCCACCACGGTGCGGCATTCTTCGCGGGTAACCGTGCGCGTCTGCGGCTGGGACTGGCCGGCCTGGGCGCGCTGGCGGTTTTCCACCCGTTCCTGCACCTCGCGCCCGGCCAAGCCGCCGCCGATGGCACCGGCTGCAGTGGCCAGCTTCTTGCCCGTGCCGCCGCCCACCTGGTTACCCAGCAGGCCGCCGACAACCGCGCCGGCCGCCGAGCCGAGCAGTTTGTTCGGGTCGCTGCTTTGGGCCTGCTGCTGCGGCTGCTGCTTCACGGGCACCTGTTTCTGCACGTCTTCGCACACCTCGCGCGGGGTTTCGACGGTGCGGGTGATCTCCTGCACGTTGACGATATCGGCGTACTCCGGCCCCGTGGGCTGGTCCTGAATCTGCCAGGCGCCAAACGCCAGGCCACCCAAACCCAACACCGCAAGCGTCGATCCGACAACGATGGACTTGCTCATTACCTACCTCCCGGGCTAATGCCCCTGATTGTCTATTGCCGATGTATACACTCGGCGGCCTGAACAAGCATAACGACTTCTGCCCCAACGTTTGAAGGCGCGCGGGCGGCTTGCACTGCTTTTGAACCGCTTATGCACGCAGCCTTCACGGAGAGCGAACCACCACCCGCCCCCGCACCTTGCCGGCGGCCATGGCGTCGTGCGCTTCGGCGGCTTCGGTAAGCGAGAAGGTCGCGCCGATACGGCCCTTGAGCCGCCCGGCGGCAAGCAGGCGATTGATCGTTCCGGCGGCCCGGGCCAGATCGCTGACCGAGGCATTGCTGATGGCAAACCCGTGCAGGGACACTTCCCGAGTATACATCGCCCCCACCGGCAGCGCCGGTGCGGCCCCCTGCAGTCCGGCCATGACCACCGCCCGGCCGCCCGTCGCCAGCAGGGTATCCCCGGCGGCAAGCCCGGCTTCGCGCACCAGGCCGATATGCGCCGTGGCCGCCCCGTGCAGCACCGCCGCCGCGTCAAGCGGCGCTACCTTCGGCGGTAGCGGATACAGCCGCTCCGCGCTCACCACGGCATACTCGGCAAACGCGCCCTGGCGGCCGTCGTGGCCCAGGCTGTTGCACCAGACCCTATCGCCAACCGCAAAACCCGCTGCCCCAGACCCTGCCTCAACCACGGTGCCCACCAGGTCGCGGCCGATCACAAAGGGAAACGGCGTGGGCGTGGGAAACGCCCCGGAGCGCACGAACAGGTCCACGTGATTGACTTCGCTGGCCTCCATGCGCACCAGCGCGTCCGTCGGCCCCGGACGCGGCACCGGCAGCTCGCCGATCTCGATGTGAACGACGCCGCCCGTTTCACGAATAAAAGCAGCTTGCATAGTCGTAGGGGTTGGCATGGCGCCTCCTTCTATCGGCCTGGTTTTCAAGGTCTGTCGAGTCTTTCTTCCCACGGACGGCCACCCCTTGGGCTTAACGGCCAATGGAGAGGCTGGCCCCGCAGCTTCCTGCCCGCAAGCGACTTCGCTATGGTAGAGAAACAAAAGCCGTATTGAACCTGATCGCTCAATGCCGATACCGGCAAGGATTTGCCGATGAAGGCGCCGCACGGAGGTAATTGGATATGAGCCAGAAAGCGCTGCTCAACATCGACTACACCCACGACTTTGTCGCCGCGGACGGCAAGCTTTCCTGCGGCGTACCGGGCCAGGCGCTGGAAGACGATATCGTCGAGATCACCGAAGCGTTCATCGAAGCCGGCGACGACGTCTTCTTCGCCATCGACGCCCACCTTGAGGTCGACCCCTACCACCCGGAATCGAAGCTGTTTCCGCCGCACAACATCATGGGCACTCCGGGGCGCGAACTCTACGGCAAGCTGGCCGACGTGTACGACCGGCACCGCGATAAGCCCCACATCCACTACTTCGACAAAACCCGCTACAGCGCCTTTGTCGGCACCCCGCTGGAAACCAAGCTGCGCGAGCGCGGCATCACCGAGCTGCACCTGGTGGGCGTATGCACCGACATCTGCATCCTCCACACGGCGATCAATGCCTACAACAAGGGCTTCGATATCGTGGTGCGCGAAAAAGGCGTGGCCAGCTTCAACCAGCCCGGCCACGACGTCGCGCTCGAACATGTGAAAAACGTGCTGGGCGGAAAGGTCGTATAGAAAGCGCAACAAATGCGATACGGGCCACTAGTAGCGACAGGGCCTCAGCCTTCCGGCTCGATCAGCCCGGCGTCGTCCTCCACCGGCTTGTTGACGCGAGCGCTCACCGGCCAGTGGATCAGCGCCTCGGGCGTGAGGTGGCGCACCCGGCGGCGGATAGCGTCGCGCTGGGTCAGCTCGGCGTCCAGCCAGGGCTCAAGGCTTGGCTGATCGAGCACCAGCGGCATACGCGGGTGAACCGCTGCTGCCGCCCCGCGTGCCGGCTCGGTAATAATCGCGCAGCCAAGACGGCCGTCCGGGCGCTCTGCCCACAGGCCGGCCATCCACAGCGGCTCGCCGTCCTCTCGGGTCAGGTAGTGCGGCTGTTTGCGGCCGTCCACGTTCAGCCACTCGAACCAGCCGTTGGCCGGCACCAAACAACGCCGGTGAGCGAACGCATCGCGAAAGTACGCCGACGTCGCAACTTTTTCGGCGGTGGCGTTGATCGGCTGGGGCGCCTTCTCGTCAGCCCACCCCGGACGGTAGCCCCACCACAGCGCATCCAGGCACGGCGCATCATCGTCGCCACGCCGCACCGATCTGATCCAGGTGCCCGGCGGCACGTTATAGCGCGGCGCAAGCTCAGGCTCCGCCAGCGGCATGCCGAGCGAACGCGCCAGGGTGGAAACATCGCTGTAAAGGGCAAAGCGGCCGCACATGGTGTGCCTCGTTATATCAGCCGTATATGTTGGTAAAAGCAAAAGACAGAAGCGCTGTTACTTTTCTACTGTTACTGATGGCCTTTTTCAGCAGTGACGCCTTTGCCCATGTCATGACTGACGGCAGTGGCAGGAACTACAACGTGACAATGAACGACAGCGGCGCTGTCATGAAGTCCGGGGATGCCGTTATCTACCTCGGAAATTCGTGCGACGCTTTTTCAGAAAAATACGGTCGTGGCACCTGGGGCTGGGCCAACGGTGGCGTCATCATACAATTCATCGACCATCGTGTCGGGTTTCCTCGCCAGGAATCACCGTTCAACGACAGCCGGTGCCCAATCTGAAGAACAGGCCTCTGTTCAGGTCATAGCCACAGCAGGCGCACCACGGCAACGTTGGCGAAGCTCACCAGCAGCAGAAAACTGACGTAGGTAAGCACCAGATAGCGAAAATAGTTGTTCCGGCTGTGCTTCACAATGCCGGCGTCTTCCTGGTGGGCGCGGTGCGCCGCAGCAATCTTGGCAAACAGCGTCAGCTCAACGTGCATCAGCACCAGGGTAATCAAGGCCAGCATACTGCCCAGCAGCGGCGCGATCAGAATCCAGCTTTGCAGCACCTGGGTAATGTCGGGCTTGAGGTACGGCACCGCCCCCAGCAGCACCACGGCGATGGTGATCTGAAACAGCTTTTGCCAGATGTGGTCATGGCGGTACTTGTATTCATCCCACAGCAGCGCTTCGGGGCCATCTATGTAGTACATGCGGTGCTCCTTACCGAGCTCTATTGTGGGTATTCAAGGCAAGGTCTCGGCGTCACGTTCATTATTCAGCTTAGCGGCAAGTATCCCCGGCTCTGCTGCCGGCCACCGGCCCCACTGCGACTGGCCGGGTATGAGAGCGAGCGTAGCGCTTCGCCGCATGAATGAGAAGGCACTTATCACCCGACACGACCCGCCACAGCGCGGCGCTTTTCAAGCCCGCGATTATTGGCTAATGTCAGGAGTTGGTTCAGCGTCAAGGATGGCGATATGAGCGCAAAACACCGAATTGGCAAGCGGCGTTTTCTCGGCTATTTGCACAAGCTGGCGGTCGGTGAAGGCGTCGATGAAGCGGCGTTCAAGCGCGGAATGGCCGAGCTGGGCCTGGACGAGCAGGCGCTGCTGGGCGGTGCCCGACGCGAGTTTGTGCGCGGGCGGCAAGCACGCTTTCACGACTACCATCAGACAACGCTCGACGACTGGGTGGCGTGGCTGGAGGAAGCCCACGCCTCGGAGCGCATCGAAGGCGCCCGCCTGGGCAACAGCCATCGGGCGCGGGTCAGCGGCGCCGTGCTGCTGATGCGCCGTCATGACCAGCGCCACCCTCAGGTCATTCTGGTCGAAGACGACACGCCGCACTTTCCCGTTCCCCCTGCGCCCCGGGCGCTGCTGGTGGAGAATCTGGAAAACTTTCTGGCGCTGGACGCTACCCTCGCGCTGCTGCCCGAGTGCGGGCTGGGCACAGAATGGCAGCAGGCCGACGTGCTTTACGGCAGCGGCAACAGCGTCACCAACCACATGCTCACCCCGGCCCTGCAGCGCTATCAGGCCATCGGCTGCCTGTTTGATCCGGACCCGGGCGGCATTCGCATGTGTGACACCCTCTTCCGCCGCGGCAGCCTTCCGCCCCTGCAGTTCGTCGCCCCCAGCAACCTGGAAGAACGCCTGCAGCGCGCCGCCGCGCCGCGCCTGGTCAGCCCCGCACAGCGCCGCGAGCTATCCCGCTATATCAGCCGCACGCCGCCGGTGGCCAAGGTCGCCGAGCTTATCCGACGCAGCGGACGCAGCCTGGAACAGGAAACCTATCTCGCAGGCCTGCCACCCCACTCAGGAGAGCTTTCATGACGCTGGGTTTTGATACCTTCCGCTTCAAGCAGCTGATTTTCGTTAACAGCGCCGCCTACGCCTATACCCGAGTGCGCATTGACCAGCACACCGCCCTGTTTGGCAGCAACAACCTGGGCAAGACCTCGATGCTCAACGCCCTGAAGCTGTTTTTGCTGCCCGAAATCAACTTCCGCAAATGCCAGCAGAAGTTCAACTTCCGCGGCACCAACGGCAAGATTTATGACGCGCTGGCCAGCTTTCGCTACTACTTTCCCGAAGATCGCTCCTTTATCACCCTGGAAGCCGAAAACCCGCACGGCACCTTCTGCATTGCGCTGCACCGCGGCAGCGCCACGGATAATCAGGAATACGCGCGTATGGTGGTGCCCTGCGCCTACAGCGAGATAGAACCGCTGTTCTGGGACATGGAAGCCGACGACGACAGCGGCATTGGCGGCCCGGTAGAGGCCATGACGCTGAAAGACACCCTGGCCGAGCTGCGCCGTCTGGGCGGCGAGCCGCTGAGCGAGCGCAAGACCATCCAGCAGCGGCTGTTCACCAGCCAGCCCCACCACCCCACCGCCGGCCGCTTTAGCCTGTTGCCGCTGCGCAACGACGCCGGTGCCCGGGAGATCGAAGCCTGGCGCAAGCTGATTCATCTGGCCTTTGATATTGCCGCCCAGGACCAGCGCACCCTGCCCGACACCCTGGCCACCATTATGGAGGGCCAGAAAAGCCGCCGGCAGGAACAGCTGGACGTGGACATCAGCGACATCGTCGACGAAGCGCGTAAGCTGCGCGCCGACGGCGACCGCATTACGCGCCTGGTCAACGCTCAGGACGAATGGCAGGCATTTGACGTCCTCTACCAAAGCGAGCGCGACCACCGCAGGCTGGCCGCCCAGCGCTACGCCGACCTGGCACAGAGCGTCACCCGGGAAAAAGATCGCCTGGACGAAGCCGTGCGCCTCGCCGGCGGCGAGCTGCGAGACGCCGCCAACGCAGAAGAAACCCTGCGCCGGGACAAAAGCACCCTTGAGCGCAACGTCACCCAGCACGAAACCCGGCTGGAAGGCCTGCAGCAGCAGGCGCACAAACTACGCCACGACATCAACGCTGCCAACGCCACGCTTAACGCCTTCCCCAGCCTGACGCCGGACGAAGCGGCGGCCGCGCTGCAGGAACGCATCGACCAGCAGTAGGAGATAATCAAAAGCTACGACAGCAAGGAAGCCGCCCAGCACCAGCTGGCCGAGGTGAACCGCCGCCTGGAGGGCAACAAACGCAAGGCCCAGCAGATGCGCCACGCGCTGGATAACCACAGCCCCACCCTGCTGGACGCACTCCCCGCGCGGGACGCCGGAGTTCTGTACTCCCTCAACCCGGCGCTGGGCAGCACTCACGGCACCCCAGGCCCGGAACAGCTCGCCGCCTTCCGCCATTTCAGCGAGCAGTTTTACGCGGATAGCGGCGTGCTGGTGCTCGGCCACCCGCCCGACCACATCACCCTTGGCGGCATTGTCTGGCAGGCCTACGATGCCGAACACAATCGGCAGCAGGCCGAGCACGAGCTTGCCCAGCTGCAGCACCATATCGACCGCGATAGCAAACAGCGCGACGAGCTGATGCGCGCCGCCACCCTTACCGCCGACGAGATCCGCCGGCACCGCCAGAACGCCGCTGAAGCAGAAGAGAGCACCCGCCGCGAACGCTCGACTCTTATGGCCAAGGCCGCCAACGAAGACCAGGCCACAACCCTGACGGATGACATCGACACGCTCAGCCAAACGCTGGAGGAAGCCCGCCAGCAGCGTAACCGCAACGCCACCGAACATGCCCAGGCCGACGAAGCGCGCCAGGCAGCACAGCAGCGGCACAACGTCGCCAAGGGCGAGCGCGATATTCTCGAAAACCTTGAGCGCCGCCTGAACGCCCTGGGCCGGGATGCCGACAGCGTCTTCGGCCGCGCCCACCGGCATCTGGAGCCAGCGCCCTGTTCGCTCAATGACGACGCCGTTACCGCGCTGGAAAACGACGTGCGCGAGCTGCGCGGCCAGTGGCAGCAGCTGGAAACTCAGCTGCGCCAGCTGCTGGCCCGCCGGCTGCTCGGGGATGACGCCAGCGCCGACATGACCATGGCCTTTGACGACGCCGCCGTCAGCCGCTTTCACGAACAGCTGCGCGAACGCTACAGCAACCTGGAAACCCTGCGCGCCCACTACCGCCACAACGTCGAGCGGCACAACATGACCACCCATTCCCAGGTGGAGATTCTGCGCCGGGCCAAGGACTACGTCAGCGCCTTTATGAGCGGCATCAACAAGGAGCTGGGGCAGTTTCGTATTTCCAACCTGGAAGAGGTGCGCATTGACTACCGGCTTCACCCGCGTTTTCAGCAGCTGCTCGACGACCTTGACCGCGCCGACCTGCTCGGCAATGAGCTTCAGGATGAGCACGTCTACGAACAGCTACAGGCCTTTCAGGCGGACTTCTTCTCCCCGGAAGCGGCGCGCACGGGCAGCGTGCTCAGCATGGACCAGATTCTGCACTCGGTGTTTTATCGCTACCGCCTTCAGGGCGAAGACGGCTGGACGGGTAACGCCCAGTCCAACGGCACCACCATGATGATTACTACCAACCTGCTGTCAGTGCTGATCTCACGGCTGATGGCGCCAGATGCCCGGGTGAGTATGCCGCTGGTGATGGACGAGTTCGGCTCGCTGGAAGTGCGCAACATGCGCACCGCACGGGAAATGGCCGAACGCCACGGCTACAGCCTCTTTGTGGCCAGCCCCAACCGCGACGCCAACATCATCCAGGTGCTGGAAAACTACGTGCATCTGGGGCTGTTCAACGCCGAACGCGCCTACTCCAGCAAGCGCAGCGTGGTGCACCACGGCCTGTGCGAATCGTTTGGCGCAACCGGCAGCCTCCGCCGGCGTCAGCCGCCGCCCGAGAGGCTGCCGTCATGATCGTCAAGGCGCCCTATATCCTCAAACAGCTGATCGACTACCGGCAGCACTTCACCCCGCTGGTCGATCACATGGAACAGCACCACGGCACCACCGAGATCCCCCTGCGGCTGTATCGCCGGCAGGTTCGCGCGGCCGCCGATGCCGCCGCGCAGGCGGTCAGCAAGCGTGAAGGCGAGCGCGTGTTTCAGACCCTTGCGGAAAACAACCTGGAGCACGAACGCCTGATTGTGCGCAAGGAACAAGCCCGGGGCACCCTGATGTTCGCCCCCTTCGTGCTGGAAATGCTGCGCCACTTCGACGTCAGCCGGCTGCAGGGGCTCAGCCAAACCGAGCTGGAAGACCTGCGCCGCGGCCTGAACCAGAGCCTCGATGCCTTTGAACAGCTGCCGCTGACGTTCGACGACGAAGACTTCTGCGACGAGCTGCGCCTGCTTAGGCGCCGCACTCAGGACACCCTGGCCAACATTCAGGCGAGCGTCGCCACCCTTGGTGCCCAGAGCGACCGCCTGGGCCGCATCGTCGACTATCAGGACATCGCGCGCCTGGAAGACGCCGCGCAAACCCGCGAAGCGCTCAGGCACATCAACCGCATCTACCAGCGCCATATTCTGCCGGCGCTCAAGTTTCTTGACCCGCAAACGGCGTTCAAACAGGGTATTCCGGCGATTACCGCCATCTACCGGATCGCCGATCTGATGCGCGACGCCGGCCTCCCCGAGCTGGACGAAGAGCTGCGGCTGGCCGCCAACGCCATTCACGTCTACATCAAGGATATTGACGCCCTGCGCCGCTCGCTGGAGCGCTACGTGCGCCAGAACCAGCGGCAGCGCCAGCAGTACGACTCCGTCGAAAGCGCCTTCAACCGGCTGCGCGAGGCCACCGAAGCCCTGCACGACGGCAGCCTGCGGGACAAATACATTCCGCTTAACGACCCGGCCATTCGGCGGCCCGGCACCTTTGCCGGCATTAAACGCCTGCGCCTGCCCGGGCTCGACTGGCGCGACATCGACCACCGAGCCGACCTGGAAGAGTTCACCGACCGCCGCATTGCCGAGCTGCGCGACGCCCGTGATCAGCAAGGCTCCGTTACCGTGGACCCGGCCCACACCGGCCTGAACGAGGCCGACCTGGCCCGGCAGCGCCGCCAGCAGGAAGTACAGGCATTACTGCAAGGCTGGCAGCTACCTCACGGCTGCGGCGACCTGCACCAGGCGCTGCACGACTTTTTGCAGGCCCGGCTTGCCGACTACACCCTTTACGACCTGCTGGACGCGCTGGACTGGGTCATGGCCCGCCCCGAGCTTGGCTACCGGGCGCGCTTTTGCCACCACGTGCTGGCGTACGGCGAGCTGGAGCTGGCCTACCACCCGCTGACGCCCCTGCCCACACCGAAGGAAACGCCCCATGCATGACGACTACGACACACCCGACAGCCCACAGGGCCCCGTGGTCAACCGCCGGCTGAGCCAAGAGGCATTTCGCCAGCTGACCGCCGGCAGCGTCATCAATCAGCACTGCATCCGCGACGGCGAGCCGGTCGCCAACCCGCTGTTTCAGGAGCTGTATAAAGAGCGCGACCGCTACTACGTCGGGGCCTACGCCAACATGGGCATGGAGCTGGTACAGCGGCCTGGGTTTTTCTACGTGCGCTCGCTGGCCGGCGACGACAGCGAAGACCCCATCAGCTCCGCCGCCATCCGCCCCATTCAGGGCGTACTGCTGGTACTCGGCCGCGGCGTGCTGGAAGCCGGCTATATGTTTGATCTGCTGACCACGCATGAGGCAGGCGCCAGCCCGGCGCTGCTGGAGCAGATCGGCAGCAATACGACAATGCAGCAGATTCTTGCCGCCTGCCACATCGACCGCCCGCTGCCCGAAGCGGCTAAAATCGCCCTCTTCGACCGCCACATCGCCTACTACAACGCCCGCGGCCACCTGGTACTCGCCGATGCCGGCCAAGCGTTTTTTAACGATATTTTTCAGGAAGAACAGGCGGAAACCCCTGAATAGACGCCTTCAGCAGCGCCTGAATTAGCCCGCCGGCTCCGATCAGTCCGACTGCTGATTGTGCCGAGGCTTGCCCCGACGCTGGGTGGCAGCCATCTTTTCCAGCTCCTCATCGCTCATGGAGTCGTACATCGACCTTGCGGCTCCGTCGAGCTCGCTGACTTTCTGCTCGCCGCGCCGGGCCGCCAGCGCGGCACCAGCCGCCATTTGCTGAGCCTTTGATTTTGCCGGCATGCTGCTCCCTCCTCTGCTGTTCAAGGGTGTGGCTACCTCTGAACTTATGCCGCCTATCGCAAGTAGTCAAAAGCCAATCTACTCAAGCATCGTGGCGCCTCCTTCGGCCACGATGTGGGTATGGCTCACCAGAGCACCATGCATCAGAAAACCATGCAAGAAATATGCAACCTTCGCAGGTTGCCAGCAAGGCAGTTGATAAAATCGTGGTTTTTACACTAATTTTAGTCACTCAGACAAACTAGGAGGAAGTCACTATGCGAGATACGCAGGATCTTTTTCCGACCCGTTTGGAACGCAAGCTCGGCATGTTCGAGCGCATTGACCCCGTCGTCCACAGCGACGATAAACAGCGCGCTGACGGGCCACTGAGCCAAAAGGAGCTGGACGAATTCGACGAAAAGGGCTTTCTCTCGTTCGAGAATTTCTTTGACGAAGAAGAGATGCAGGCCTTTATCCAGGAGTTGCGCGAGTACGAGGATGACGACGACCTGAAGCTCTCGGAGGGGACTATTCTTGAGCCGGGGAAAGAGGAAATCCGTTCCATCTTCGGTATCCACGAAGTCTCCAAGCGCTTCAGCCGCCTGACCCGCGACCCCCGCCTTTTGGCCATGGTCCAGCAGATCCTCGGCAGCGATGTCTATATCCACCAGTCGCGCATCAACTACAAGCCGGGCTTTAAGGGCAAGGGCTTTGACTGGCACTCCGACTTCGAGACCTGGCACAGCGAAGACGGCATGCCGCGCATGCGCTCCCTGAGCTGCTCGATCATTCTCACCGACAACGGCGAGTTCAACGGCCCGCTGATGCTGATCCCCGGCTCGCACAAGTACTTTATTCCCTGCGTGGGGCGTACGCCGGAGAATAACTACAAGGAGTCGCTGAAGAGTCAGGAAATCGGCGTGCCGGATGCCGCCAGCCTGAAAAAGCTGATGATGGAAAACGACATCGAAGCACCCAAGGGCGCCTCGGGCTCGCTGGTCATGTTCGAGTGCAACACGCTCCACGGCTCGAATATCAACATGTCCTGCTGGCCGAGAAGCAATCTCTTCTTTGTCTACAACAGCGTAAAAAACACGCTTCACGACCCGTATTGCGGTAACAAGCCACGCCCGGAGTTTCTTGCTACGCGCAAGAACTGGGACCCCCTCAAGCCCGTAGACGCCAAAAAGCGCTCATAGCGGCAAGCAGAGCAGCGCAACCAACAGCGCTGCCCTTTTACCTGTCGCCTTACCTGCGGCGACAGGCCCTGTTAATGAAGGTGCAAAGAAGGAGGGCTTGCCCATGGCAGAGCATCAACAACCCCCGCAGCAGCAGGCGCATCAGCCGGGTGCCGAGCACAAAATGCACCCGGAGCCCGAGTACATTCGCGAGAGCTACCGGGGAAGCGACAAACTTAGCGACAAAGTGGCCGTGATTACCGGGGGCGATAGCGGTATCGGCCGTGCGGTTGCGCTGCATTTCGCCCGCGAAGACGCCGACTGTGTGCTTGTCTACCTGGACGAAACCCGCGATGCCGAGGCGACCCAAAAGCTGGTCGAGGCCGAGGGGCGGCGCTGCCTGCTGCTCCAGGGCGACGTCGGCGAGGCGGCGTTCTGCCGGGAAGCGATTGACCAAACCCTCGAAACCTTTGGCAGGGTCAATATCCTGGTCAATAATGCGGCGGAACAGTACGACTGGGACGACGTCACCCAGATCCCCGATGATCAGCTCCTGCGCACCTTCCAGACCAACATCTTCAGCCACTTTTACATGAGCAAGGCTGCCCTGCCCCATATGCGGGAAGGTGACACCATCATCGCCACCTCTTCGATCAACGCCTTCAAGGGCAACGATACCCTGATCGACTACTCCGCCACCAAGGGCGCCATTCAAGGGCTGGTGCGCTCGCTGGCGATCTCGCTGGTCGACAAAGGCATCCGCGTCAATGCGGTAGCGCCCGGGCCGGTATGGACGCCGCTGATACCCGCCAGCTTCGATGCCGAGAAGGTCGAGGGCTTCGGCGGCCAGGTGCCCATGGACCGCGCCGGCCAGCCAAGCGAGATAGGCCCGGCCTACGTCTATCTGGCCAGCGAAGAGTCGTCCTACATGACCGGGCAAACCCTGCACCTTAACGGGGGCGTGGTGCTCAATACCTGAATGTGAGGTTGCCAGGGTGGCAAACGGCAGCATGGATGCTCTATATGCCTGCTGACGGTCGCCGCTATCGAGGACATGGTCGCCGAAGCCCATGAAAGCGATACCGATACCCACCTTTCGCCGCTGGCTTTCGTTAGCGGTTTCGTTCTTTTTATTCTGGTATCGGCGGGGCTTAAAAGCGCGCTCGCGTGATCCGCAAGAACCGGAAGGCTTTTACGACGAAGCCCCGGCGCCTGTGCCCACACCGAGACGGGAAAACGGCACGATCTCATATTCCTCCGCGAGCCGCGCCGCGGTATGCGCGATATGCGCCGGCGTGATGTCGCAACAGCCGCCAATCACCGTCGCCCCGCTGCCCAGCCACTGCTTTATATACGCATGATAGGCATCGGGAGAAAGGTCTTCCCGCGCCTCCAGCGCATCCACCAATCCGTCTTTTATCAGCGCATCCACGGACTTGAAGGCGTTGGCATAGCCACCGGCGACTGCGCACCGCTCGACCAGCGCCGGCATGGAGTCGGCTATCCATTGAGGGTCGCAGCAGTTCAGCAAAATCGCCGTCGGCCGATAAAAGGCAACGGCCGCAGCGGCCTCGTCGAGGGTTTCGCCGGATTTCAGCCGGCCGTCCGCCTCCAGCCGAAACGCGACGGCGTACGGTTTGCCCAACCGGTGGGCGGCATCGCAGGCGGCGCGAGCCTCAAGAGTGTTGGTCATGGTTTCGATCAGAAACACGTCCGCCGCCGCCTGTAGCTCGACCAGCTGGGCGTACTCCGCCTGCAGATCCTCGAAAGAACGCGCCGGCCGACCACGATAGCTGGCGGCCAAGGGCGGCAGACACCCGGCCACGTCGACGTCGGCTGCGGTTTCGTCGATGGCACGGTGAAGCGCCTCAAAGGCCTGCTGATGCACGCGGGCCAGCTGCTCTTCCATGCCCTGATGACGCAGGCGCGTCGGCGTCGCGGAATACGTATTCAGCGTCAGGGTTTTGGCCCCGGCACGGATAAAATCCGCGTGCACGGCCGTCACGATCTCGGGCTGGGTTTGCATGACCGCCACCGACCAAAGCGGTGAGCTCACATCACGTGCGCGCCGGTACACCTCCTGCCCAAGACCGCCGTCAAGAAGTACGACAGATCGCATAACACCTGGCCTCCGTTGAAATCAGGCTTCCAGAATACTCGCGCCACCCTGAGCCGTACAGCAGCGGCCGCAGGACGCGCTGCACGCGTCGCCTGCCACATCGAGCGTCCGCTACCCGAAGCCGCCAAGGTCGCCCTCGTCGACCGCAACATCGCCTACTACAACGCCCGCGGCCACCTGGTACTCGCCGACGCCGGCAAAGCGTTTTTTAACGATATTTTTCGGGAAACGCCGGTGGGTGGGAGTGGGTAGAGGTGTTTAGCTGCGCATTTTCCCGCATTACTGTCGAAGACCATCAAGTGCTTGCTGTAGGTGCTCCAAGGATTGCCGGTGCTTCTCCGGTGGCATCTTCGCATGTTGGCCAACTTCCACCTCACGGCCGGCAGCCGGTCAACGCCAGAAAGCGATAGCCGCTGCCATTCGGGAACTCCCCGCTTGAACGACAGAAGAAAGCGCACGTCTTCGTCTGTGATCAGTTGCCCTAGGGTGTGTTAACAATCATTAGTTTCGTTTAAACTGATTTAGTATTCATAGATTTTGGTGGGCCATGAGTCGGTTGAAGTTACGCGATGATCAGTGGGAGCGAATCGAGCACCTGCTCCCCGGCAAAGCCTCAGACTGTGGGGTAACTGCCAAGGACAATCGCCTGTTCGTGGAAGCCGTGCTCTGGATCGCTCGGACCGGCGCCCCGTGGCGTGATCTTCCCGAATCTTTTGGGCGCTGGCACACCGTCTACATGCGGTATAACCGTTGGTCACGAAAGGGCGTTTGGCAGCGTATTTTTGACACAGTAGCCGACGATCCCGATCTAGAGCAGCTGATGATCGACGGTAGCATCGTCAGGGTGCACCAGCATGGAGCGTCAAAAAAAACACGCAAGACGTCGAAGCCATGGGCAAATCTCGAGGCGGATTGAGCACCAAAATTCATGCCGCAGTCGATGCGTTAGGTAACCCAGTACGATTGGTTCTCACACCGGGCCAGGCGTCGGAGTATGGTGCTGCTCCCGCTCTACTGGAAGGTTTTTCCCCGCAAGCGGTGCTGGGCGACAAGGGGTATGACTCCACTGCTCTGCGGGACATGATTCAGGCCGCAGGTGCCGAGCCGGTGATTCCTCCGAAAAAGAATCGTTTGGCGCGCATTGAAGTAGACTGGCACTGTTACCAAGATCGCAATCTGGTGGAGAGGTTCTTTCAGAAAATCAAGAAGTTCCGGCGGTTATCTACACGCTATGAGCGACTGGCAAGAAACTACCAGTCACTCCTCTGCCTCGTGTCAGCCGCCATATGGCTGGCCTAATTGTTAACGCCCCCTAGCCGTGAAAGTAGTTTGCGGCGAGCTGCCTCAAGCTCAGAGAGCGGAATATCGCTATGCGCCATTCCGACAAACTCCTGGTGATAAATCCCGTCCAACGGTTGCAAACGCGGGTTAAGTACTGAGGAATCCCCATGAAATGGGTAATAAAATCAGCATGATAGGATTGAAAAAGCCTGCATGAGTCATGCATGTTGTGAGTTACGACACACAACAACATGCGAAGGAGACCCATGCAGGCCCCTCGATTCTTGCATAACTTGCTGACGTCTTCACTCTCCGTGATCCATGCCAAGCGGCTACAGACCGTCCTCGATACCGTTGGCGCTCTGCTGGGCGAGCGACGTCTGGGATTAACGGCCATTGGCCGTGCGTTGCCGAGCTCGACGGATGCCAAGCACGCCATCAAACGAGTCGATCGACTATTAGGCAACCCTCACCTTCATCAGGAACGACCGCTGTTCTATTGGCTCATGGCCTCGCTGCTGATCGGCCATACAACGCGCCCACTGATTCTGGTGGACTGGTCGCCGATTGATGACCGCGGCAGGCATTTCCTGCTGCGTGCGGCGGTGCCCTTCGCCGGGCGATCGCTGCCCATCTTCGAGAAGGTTCATCACAAGGAAGGATGCCCATACTGTGAAGCCTATCTGCTGGATGCGCTGGCAAGGATCCTGCCCGACAAGGCCACGCCGATCCTGGTGACCGATGCCGGCTTTCGTAACCCGTGGTTTCGGGCCGTTGAAGCGCGCGGCTGGTATATCGTTGGACGGGTCCGTCAGCCCGCCCGTTACCAGGCGTCAGGCGAAGCATGGCAACCCGTGAAGACCCTGTTTCAACACGCGACATCGGAACCGCAGGCGTGGGGCTCCGTCCGGATCGCCGAAAACCATCCGTTCCGCGCTCAGATGGTGCTCTATTATCGACCGCCACGGGGACGTAAGCATCGCAATCAACAAGGCCGGATCTCTCGGGACGGCGGCAGCCGGACGATCGCCCGGCGTCAGCAGGAGCCCTGGGTGCTGGTCAGCAATCTGCCGGACCGCTCAACGCTGGCGAATAAAGTGGTAACGATCTACCGACAGCGCATGCAGATTGAGGAAGGGTTCCGCGATGTCAAAAGTCCCTTGTTCGGGCTGGGCTTCGGCATGCATCAGTCTCGCCAGGGCAAGCGCATCGAGGTCCTGCTGCTGATCGCCATGTTGGCGAACGTGGCCATGATGGTGGCCGGCCTGGATGTCCGAGCCCGGGGGCAACAGCGGCGCTATCAGAGCAACAGTATCCGGCACCGGAGCGTGCTTTCCGTGTGGCGCCTGGGCTTGGAATGTCTTCGTCGTCATCAACCCGACGCCGTGCCTTGGCCTGCTTGGACAACCCTCCGAGCACGACTTCGCGAGGAAGTCAGGGAGCAGAGCCTATGCGGCGAGTAGCAACATATTCGTGGGGATTCGTCAGCCCTTAGGGCCAACCATGGAAAGCCGAACAACCGACAAGTCGGTGTTGACAAAGCCTTCAGTAATGGCCTTTTTCTGCTGTTTCCTGGTTAGCAAGCCGATGCGAACCGATCCAGCCCGATCAACAAAAGCTCGTTCTAGTCTGCTTAAGAACTTAAGTCACTGTTCTATAACGCCGAAGCTCAGTTGCCGCCGGAGCGCGAAGCGCGGAGGGAACCCAAAGCGCGGCAGCGCTTTGGGCGGTCAACTGCAGCGCCTCGTTAGGTTGAAATAGCCGCCGTAACATCTTCGACGCCAGGATGAGTTAAAACCGATTTGCGAAGCATCAATTTGTATGAGTTGGTGTGCTCGACATAAGTAGCTAGCTGTAGGGTCCCGTGTGATTAACCACGAATTTGGTAAATATCTCAGGCCGCTTGTCCTGCCATTCTTTCATCGCAACAATCGGCGACTGATGATGAAGCGCCTTCTGCGGAATATGGTGATTGTACAGCCAAGCGTAGCGTTTGAGCGTCTGCTCCAGGTCCTCGCTTGAGGTATAGCGCCGAGTCTTCAGCACGTCGCTGATGCGGCCGTTAAACCGCTCGACCATGCCGTTCGTCTGCGGTCGACCAGGTTTAATCAGGCGGTGCTCAATGCCATGGGCTTGGCATTCTTGGTCGAAGGGATGTCGACCGCTGGGCGTGCGCTCTCCCGCCCGTGTAAAGCGGTCGGTGAACGACTTGCCGTTGTCGGTCAGCACCGTCTGGATCATGAAGGGAGCCTTCTCCTCCACTCTCTTCATGAACGCCTTGGCATCCTTCGCGGACTGACTGCGCCTGATTTCCAGATAGACCCAGCGCGTGGCACGGTCGATGGCGACATACAGGTAGCGCTTCTGATCCTCGTCGGACATCTGGGGGAGGTGCTTGATGTCGATATGCACGTAGCCAGGCTCGTAGTCCCTGAAGGGCTTATGCCGTGGTTTCTCGTCATCGCCCGCGTCCTGACGAGCCAGCTCTGCCAGTGTCGGCACTTCTCGGCGCTTGAGCATGCGATGCAAGCCTGAGCGAGACAGTCGAGGGTTCAGGAATTCACGTGCCACAACGAGCAAGTCATCCAAGCCAAGGCGGAGGAATTCGCGAGCGGCGATCAGCACTTCCTCTTGTTCGGGCGTGAGCGTGGCCAACAGATTGTGACGCGTATGGGAGCGGTCATAGACATCGTCGCGATACCGCCAACGCCGGATAGTGGCGGTAGTGACGCCAAACTGCCGGGCCAGCTCGCTATCTGTGATGCTGGAGCGCGCTGCCTGGATGTCGGCACGGATCTTCGGTGTCGTAGTAGCCTGCTTATGCAGCTTGATGTCCATGAACCTGCTCCCGGATGAATTGCTGAAGAAGCTTTCTGGCGGCTAGCAGAGGATAACTCCTATAGGCGATGTGATCATCCGGGACCCTACAGCTAGCTCTTCTACGGCTCTGAGTGGAAGCATAGCCGCATAAGCGAGCGAGAAATCCTCGTTGAATATCACGCCCACCAAGAAATCGAATGGTGCGCTATCAAGATTACGAATTGCGCTGAGTTGAGTCGAGCCATTCTCAGGCGTTAGCCGTCGAGCCTTCACCTCATAACGCGCACCGGAGGCCGAGTCCAAAGCGTCAAAGCCAGCATTAGATTTCGTCACCAGATCGAGATTTAGCCCCTCAGCGACGAGTTTCTCGGCGTAATCCGCCACTGGGTTATTTGTACTTCGAGTCACGCCTCGATTCTTTAACACGCGTAGAACAGAGGCGTAGAGCCGCAAAAGCTGGTCATCAGTCAGCAACGCAAGATCTTGCATTAAGCCTTTCCCTCTACCTAACAGCTATTAGACTGCACGCTCGATATTCCATTTGAACACGTAGGCGCGTTTAATAATATTATCTAGCTCACCATTTTCTCATTAAGTCATTGAAACTCTTAAAACTCAATTTCCGCTTGGCAGTATAGCACCAATAATAACGCCACCCACATGAAACTACCGAAAAAGCGGCTGCGCTAATACACTCGCAACCACTTGAACTCCCCACAAGTTACGCTTGACGCTGCACATCACTTCCCACCAACATCTTAAGCACCAGCATCGCAAACTGCCGCCCGGTTTCTTCGTTTTCCAGCAGCGGCATGGTGAGGGTTTCCTGGTCTTTCATCGCGTCCATCACGGCTTCCTGCACTCTTGTCGGTAGCAGGCCGTGCATCACCTGCTCCGGGGTGTGGTTGTTGACCTGGGCCATCACCGCTTCGTCGCGTGAGATGCGGTCGGCGATGCCGGTGGCGAAGTGGATCTTGTCGTCGTCGCTGACTTCGGCGCCGTAGAGGTCGTTCATCCGCTCGATGATTTCGTCCAGGCGCTGCTTTTCCGGGTCGTGGGGTTTGCCGGAGCCGACGTCGCTGACCGGCTTTAGCGGGTCGCCTTCGGCGACTTCGAGCTGTAGGCGCTTTTCTTCGCGTTTGGTCATGCGGTAGTGGGTGAGTGACAGCTCGCTGACGTCGATGCTGTCGTCTTCCAGCAGGCGGTCGGTGCGCAGCAGCGGATGCAGATGGCGGGCGAACACGCACAGCTGCTCGAGCTCTTCATCGTCAAAGGTGACGATCTGGCTTAAAAACTCGTAGGTGCGCACAAAGCTTTGCAGGTTCTTGCGAAAGAGATCCAGCTCGTCCCGGGTGGTGCCGGCTTCTTTCAGCTCCTGCTCGGCGCCCCTGTGTGTCAACCTGAATCCATACACCGGCTCAGTGAGTTAAACTCGATTTCAGAGCCCGAGGTTCAGGAGCCCATATCATGCCTAAACCGCCAACCGAGCTGCCCGATCACCAGGTCACGCCGAATCCCAAGCTGGAGAAGCGCACACGTCGCCAGTTCTCGACGGAGTACAAGCTGCGCATCCTGGCGGAAGCTGATGCCTGCCGGCATGGCGAGCTCGGAGAACTGTTGCGCCGAGAAAAGCTGTACAGCAGCCAGTTGACCGCATGGCGCAAGGAACTCGCCGAGAACGGCGTGGAGAAGCTTCACAAGACCGCCCCGGGGCCGCCCCCGAGCAAGACCCCGGAGCAGAAGCGTATCGAGGCACTGGAGCGTGAAAACGCCCGTCTTCAGCAGAAGCTCTCGACCGCCGAAGACTGCCTCTCGCTCCAAAAAAAAGCGTTATCGATGCTCGATCGCATGAACAATGGGAGCGAACCATGATCACGGTGCTCGAAGAACGCCCGGCGCATCTCCCGTTGGCCATGGCTTGCCGAGCACTGGGCATCAACCGCAGCACGGTGTATGCCTGGCGAAAACGGCGCCACGAGCCCGCCACAGAGGCATCTACGTCGCGTCGGCATTGTCCGCAGCCCAGAGCCCTATCGGCCGAGGAGCGAGCAAAAATGCTCGAGATCGCGCATAGTGAGGCCTACCGGGATCAGCCGGTCTATGAGATCTACCACGACCTGCTGCAGCAAGGGATCTATCTCGGCTCGCTCAGCACCTGGTACCGGCAACTGCGTGAAGCCAAGGAGAGCGGTGACCGTCGCCCGCAACGTGCGCCTCAGCACCATGCCATACCGCGAATCACGGCATGCGCCGCCAACGAGGCCTGGACGTGGGATGTGAGCAAATTGCCGACCCAGCGCCGTGGTGTCTATCTCAACCTCTACGTCGTACTGGACCTGTACAGCCGCCTCATCGTGGCCTGGATGGTCTCTCACAAGGAGAATGCCGCATTGGCCCAGCAGCTCTTTCAGGAAGCGGTCGACCGCTACGGCATTCCGCATGGAGCGCTGACGCTCCACCAGGACCGGGGTTCGCCGATGATCGCGCACAGCTACCTGGACCTCATGGGAGAGTTGGGGGTGACGTGCAGCCATAGCCGGCCACGGGTCAGTAATGACAACCCCTTCAGCGAAAGCCAGTTCAAGACCAGCAAGTACCAGCCGGACTACCCGGGACGATTCGAGAGCATCGCGCACGCCCGGCAGTGGTACAGCGCCTATGTCGATTGGTACAACCTGCAGCACCATCACAGCGGGCTGGCCGGCTTCACGCCAGAACAGGTCTTCACTGGGCGTTATCAAACCATTGCGCAGGTACGCCAGCGTGCCCTGGATGAGCGCTTTGAGGCGCACCCCGAGCGATTTAGCCAAGGACGCCCGACGGTGGCGATGCCGCCGGCCAGTGTCTCGATCAATCCGGTGCAGCCCGATGATGACGACCCAGCGCCGTACAGCGTAGTGAACTTCCCGACACTGTCGGCGGCGAGCCATACCGCTGCAAAATCGACGTTAATTTTTAACGATCTGTCCGAATCAGGTTGACAGGTTCCGGCGCGCTTTAGGCCCTTGTCGTCGCCGTTTTGCTCGGCGGTGTCGCGGGCGTCCTGCCAGGTTTCCAGCTGCTCCAGCGCAAACCGGTAGCGCTGCTTGAAGCGGTCCTGGGCCGGCTGGCAGTAGTAGCTGAGGCTTGAGGCCGGGGCCTTGGGGTCAAAAAAGGCGTGGGCGAAGTGTTCCACTTCTTCCCCGTAGTAGATGCCGCTGGCGTCCAGGCTGCGCTGCAGGTCAAACACCACGTTGGGGTCGGAGACGTCGGCAAGCTCGGCCCTGCGGTAGTAGGGGGCGAAGGCGTCGAGAATGTCATCCTCGTCGTTGTAGAAGTCGAGGATGAAGGTTTCCTTGCCGGGAAACAGCCGGTTAAGCCGCGACAGCGTCTGCACGCAGTCGACGTTTTGGAGCTTTTTGTCGACGTACATCGCGCAGAGCTTTGGCTGGTCAAAGCCGGTCTGAAACTTGTTGGCGGCGATCATCACGTTGTAGTCGTCGGTGTCGAACGCCTGGGCCAGGTCGCGGCCGTTGAGATCGGGATTGAGCAGCCGGCTGGTTTCGGTCACCTCTTCGGGGATCACCTCGTCCTCCGCCACGCTGCCAGAGAAGGCCACCATGGGGTGAACGTCGGCGTAGCCCTGGGCCTGCACGTATTCGCGCATGGCCAGCTGGTAACGCACCGCCTCCTGACGGCTGGCGGTGACCACCATGGCCTTGGCCTGGCCGTCGAGCAGGTGGCGCACGTTCTCGCGGTAGTGCTCGACGATAACCTCGACCCGCTGGGCGATGTTGTACGGATGCAGCCGCACCCAGCGGGCCAGCGTACGCGAGGCTTTTTTGGCGTCGACTTCGTACTCGTCGCCGTCCGGGTGGGCGAGCCTCCAGGCGGTATTGTAGGTGACGTAGTTTTGCAGCACGTCGAGGATGAAGCCCTCTTCAATGGCCTGGCGCATGGCGTACAGATGAAACGGCTCGGGCTTGTTGTCGGCGCTTGCCGGCAGGCTTGGGTCTCGCGGGCGGCCGAACAGCTCAAGGGTTTTGGCCTTGGGCGTGGCGGTAAAGGCGTAGTAGCTGATGCGCTCGCTGGGGCGGCGGGCGGCCACGGCGGCACCGAGCATGGCTTCAGCGCTAACGTCATCCGCCTCGCCCTCTTCATCCTCGCCGGCGGCGGCCAGCAGCGCCTTGAGCTTGGTGGCGGAGCTGCCGGTTTGTGAGGAATGCGCCTCGTCGGCGATCACCGCGTAGCTGCCCTCGGCAAGCGCGGGGCGCTTATCCAGGGCATCAAACAGCGCGGGAAACGTCTGAATGGTGACGATGATGATGCGGGTATTGCTGGCAAGGGCGTCGGCCAGCTGCTCGGACTTGCTCTGGCTTCCCAGATCCCGCGTGATGGGCCGCACCACGCCGTGGGCGTGCTCGAACTGGTAGATAGTGTCCTGCAGCTGGCTATCCAGCACCGTGCGGTCGGTGACCACAATCACCGAGTTGAACAGCCGCGCCCCGCCGTCGGTATACAAACTCGCCAGCTGATGCGCCGCCCAGGCAATGGAGTTGGATTTGCCGGAGCCGGCGCTGTGCTGCACCAGGTAGCGCTGCCCGGGGCCTTCCTGAAGCGTCGCCTGCACCAACTTGTTGACCGCTTCCCACTGGTGATAGCGCGGAAAGGTCAGCGTCTCTTTCGTGGAACGGCGGCCGTGAAAGTCCTCGACGGGCTTCTTTTCCAGATGCAGAAAGCGGCCCAGCACCTTCAGCCAGGCCTCCGGCGCGAAGACGTCTTCCCAGAGGTAGGCGGTGGCGTAGTCGCCGGGGTTTGCCGGCGGCGGATTGCCCGCGCCGTCGTCCTCGGTGCCGCGGTTGAACGGCAGAAAGAAGGTGTCCTTGCCCGCCAGCCGGGTGGTCATCGCCACCTCGGCCTGGCTGACGGCGAAATGCACCAGTGCCCCGCGCTTGAAGGTGAGAAGCGGCTCGGCCTTGCGGGTAACCGGGTCTTTTAGCGGGCGGTCCGTGCGGTACTGGCGCTTGGCGTTTTCCACCGTCTGCTTGAACTGGCTTTTCAGCTCCAGCGTCGCGGTGGGAATGCCGTTGACGAACAGCACCAGGTCCAGCCGCGGGTTGTAGCTTTTCGCCGCGCCCTTCTCGCTGGCGTGGGGCGAATAGGAAACCTCGGGCACCACCCGCAGGCGGTTGGCACGGTAGCGGGCAAGGGATTCCGGGTTCATGCCGTGGTCGGGCTGAAAGCTGCACAGGTCAAACTTGATGCCCGGCACCTTGAAGCCGTGGCGCAACACTTCAAGCGTGCCGGCCTTTTCAAGCTCCCGCACGGTGCGCTGGATAAACGCCCGCTCCGGCGCCTGGGGGTTTGCCTTGCAGAACTGTTTCCAGCGCTCGGGCCAAGCGTCCTGCACATAGCCCAGCAAGTCTTCGGTATAGAGCGCGCTTGCACGGTCGTAGCCGCTGGCCGCCCCGGTCAACCAGCCGCCCTTGGCCATGGCGGCGATAATGTCCTGCTGAAACTGCGCTTCCCTGCTGCTGGCCATGGCGTCCTCTGCGAATCTATCTATATAAGGCTCAGCTTACGCGCTTGGGCGTGTGGGGCAAGGCGTAGGCGCTACGCCGTGAAATCATGCCTTTCCTATTGGTAAGTCGCCCGCGGCTCGGCAGCCATGGGCATGTCTTCCGGCTCGGCCTGTTCTTCGGCCTGCCAGCCCCGCACGTCGATTTTGCCGGTCACGGCGGCGGATATTAGGGCTGAGCGACGCTCTGCCAACACTTTAATCGCACTCTCAGCTTCGTTAATTAATTTTTTAAAATGTTTTTTAAGAACTGAAACCTTACTATCAATTGCCTCTTGCTCATCAAAAGGCGGCACCGCTATTGGGATATCATAGACCTGCTCAACCCTAAGGTGGGAAACGGTGCTTCCGTGCGACACACTATCGATGTAGCGGGCAAGGCAATCAGAAGTTAAAAAATCAAAGACGAAGCGTGTAACCCTGCTATCATTTGGAATGATATTCATCATTCGCTGCCCCAAGCAAATAGGTAAGTCTTTAGGCACGAGACAAACTTCTCCCGCTGGAGCTTCACGAGTAAACAAAATCGAACCTTCAGGTGGAACTCCCCTCTGAGTCCAAATCTTAAAATCCTCTTCATTTGTGTAAAATGCGCCATCAACATTGAGAGATTGATTTTTCACATTTGATGTTCCCTATCTGCCAGCGTAGTTGTCACCCAAACGGATTGAGAGGTGATCAACATGCGTTACCCAGCAGAGCGTAAGGAAGCCATCCTCAAGAAGATGGCACCGCCCATGAGCATGACCATCCCGGAATTAGCCGAGCAGGAAGGCATCACCGCGACAACCCTCTACAATTGGCGGAAACAGGCCAGAGCACGAGGACAGGTTTTGCCATCACGTTCCACCCAACCCGATCAGTGGACCAGCCAGGAGAAGTTCCAGATCGTCCTGGAGACAGCTCCGATGAACGAGGCGGAAGTCAGCGCCTACTGCCGCGAGCGCGGGCTCTACCCCGAGCAGGTGGAGGCCTGGCGGGATGCCTGCATGAACGCCAACGATGATGCGGCAGCGCAGGCCAAGCAGCTTCGACAGGCGCGTAAGGCGGAGCAGAAGCGACTCCGTAAGCTGGAGCGCGAGCTGCACCGCAAGGACAAGGCCCTGGCCGAGACGGCGGCGCTATTGGCCCTGTCAAAAAAAGCCGAGGCGATCTGGGGCACGACCAACGACGAGGACGACTGACCAGCCTCCCGGATCGCCAGCGTATCGTGACTCTGGTGCAAGACGCCCAGCGTGACGGTGCTCGGCTGGCCAAGGCCTGTCAGGTGATGGGCATCAATGTGCGAACCTATTACCGCTGGGTTGCGGAAGGCGAAGTGACGGCGGATCGCCGCCCCGACGCCGACCGCCCGGAGCCGGCCAACAAGCTGTCGCCCGAGGAACGAGAGGCTGTTGTGGCGCTGTGCAACGCCCCGGAGTATCGGAGCCGCCCTCCCGCCTTCATCGTGGCCGATCAGGCGGACAAGGGCCGCTACCTGGCCTCTGAGTCGACGATGTACCGAGTGCTTCATGAATATGACCAGCAACACCATCGGGGCCGACAGCAGGCCCCACAGCGCAAGCGACCGCCGACCACGCACCAGGCCACGGCGCCAAACCGGCTTTGGTGCTGGGATATCAGCTGGTGTGTGCCTCGACCCTGAAGGCAGCAGGAAGTAGCTGAATGGGCACGAGCATGACTGGAATACCTTCATGACGAGCAGGATGCTCCTAGTGAAGGGCTGCCCTCTGCTGTGAGAGGGCATGAGCCGAAGCGGCAGTGACCTGCAGTGCACTGGCAGGGTGATGTAACCCGTGGGAAACGGGGTGTGAGGCGAAGCCGTTACGCCAAGATGCACCTCTAGGCTAAGTATGGAAAGGTTGAGGAACACGAACCGATTAATCCGCGTCTGTGGGCTGAACGTGTCGCCACCTCCTACACGGCTTATTGGAGGTGTGTACCCCAGCAGTGAGTACAGGTACGGCTCACTTCTGCTGCGGGCAACGAATAGCCAAGTCGTTGCCAACAGAGGTATGGACAGTGCGCAGCTAATCCGTACCGGGTACACCAACTTGCAGCATGCAAGGGTAAAGATTGCGATCGGCAACCTCCTCCATACGCTTGAGTCCAGCATGTAAACGAGGGAAGGCTTGTATGGGATGGTAAGGGAGTGCGACCCCGATGCCCAACAAGCTGGCGGAGCCTCCGTAGTAGTCCGAGGTGGGGAAAGCCCACCACATGGCGAAGGGAGGCAGTTCAAGTGGCTTGTTCCACTAATTACCTGACTGAGAGAGGTGAAGACCTTTGATAATCAGGGAAATGCAGAGCAAGCTAGCAACATGGTCAACAGAAGATCCGAATCGTAGGATTGATCGACTGTTGAGGCTGATTGCAGGGCGCGATTGGCTCCTGGATGCTGCGTGGAAAACACTGGCATCAAAGGGGGCCAAGACTGCTGGGGTAGACGGTGAGACTCGACGAGTAGTAGAGCAGGATATTAGCCACTATGTGGATGATATTCGCTCAGAGCTGCTGGCTGGAACCTATCAGCCTCAGCCTGCTCGTCGTATCTATATTCCGAAGGCCAACGGCAAGAAGCGTCCACTGGGGATACCAACACTGCGAGATAGGATTGTACAACGTGCGATGCTGATGGCAATGGAGCCCATATGGGAAAGCGACTTCCATCGCTTATCCTACGGCTTCCGCCCCGAAAGAAGCGTGCACCATGCTATCCGAACCGTGAAATTGCAGCTTACGGATAGTGGAGAAACAAAGGGCCGCTGGGTCATAGAAGGCGACTTGGCAAGCTACTTTGATACTGTCCACCACCGAAAGCTGATGCGGTGCGTTCGCAGGCGGATTTGTGACAGTCGTTTCCTAGACCTCCTCTGGAAATTCATCAAAGCGGGCCATGTCGACAAAGGGCTGTTTCATGCTGCTCACGACGGCGTTCCGCAAGGTGGTGTGCTTTCACCATTACTGTCGAATATCATGCTGAATGAATTCGACCAATGGCTTGAGAAACGCTATCTTGGCAAGAAGGCTCGCAAAGATCGTTGGTACTGGAACTCTAGCATCCAACGAGAATTTCCAATCGCCATGCGAGAAAGACGACATTGGCGACCAGCGGTAGCTTACTGTCGCTACGCTGATGATTTCGTCTTGGTTGTTAAAGGAAACAAGGCTCATGCTGAGGCTATCCGCGAGGAGTGCCGACTGTTCCTTAAGGACGACCTCTCATTAACTCTGAATATGGATAAGACCCATGTTACACATGTGAATGATGGGTTCATTTTCCTGGGTCATAGAGTAGTCCGTAAACGCGGTCCCAATGGCACAATGCGCCCGGTCACGTCCATCCCCCGTGAAAAGGCAAAGAATTTCGCTGCATCACTGGCGAAAGAATTGTCTAGCAATCATAGCGCGAATAGGATTGACATGGTGGACCGCCTGAATCGCCGACTGGCGGGATGGGCAAATTTCTACCAGCATACCGACTACACCGCGATCACTTACAGGAAGATAGATGGCATTGTCTTCTGGCGATTTGGCCACTGGCTATCAAGGAAGTATCGCGCATCGATAAAGTCCATGATGCGAAAACACTTCCTGAGACCAACAGAGAAACAAGCCAAGACATGGAAATTCTTTGGCCCAAATGGCAGAGGTGTTTTCTGCGTAACGAGCCTGAGACGTCTGGTAACCAGTCGAAAGATGACCTTCCGATGGCGGCTTCCTGAGGCAAATCCCTATCTGCCACAGGAAGAGGTACGCAACACCGTCACTTCGCGCTACCGAGATGTTGCCATGGCTTTGAGCCACACTTGAATGGAGAGCCGTATGCGCTGAGAGGTGCACGTACGGTTCGGGGAGGAGAAGTAGGGAAATAGCTCGACTACGCCCTGCTTCTTACTCCACTACCGGGCCCTGCACGCGGTACTTGGTGGTACCTGTACCTGATCATGGACATCTTCAGCCGCAAGATCGTCGGGCACGAGGTCTACGAAACGGAAACCGGCGAACTGGCCGCCGAACTGATCCAGAAAGCCTGCTGGCGAGAGCATCTGACAGACCCTCATAAACCCTTGATTTTGCATTCCGATAACGGCAGTCCGATGAAGGCGGCGACCTTCCTGGAGAAGCTCTACGATCTGGGCATCACCCCGTCGTACAGCCGGCCAAGGGTTAGCAACGACTGTCAGTCTTTATACGTCGGATTCATAATCGATCCGGAAGACCTGGTCTTGGTGGCTTGACTCTTGCAATGATTGGCCGTTGCATGCCTTGGCGTTGATCTGTCAGCTCCGGACCGGGCACCTGATCCAGTATGGCGAAGCTGTGACTTAATAGGAGCCTGAAGGCATATACTCTCATGACAGTCCTGTCCACTTGGCCGATTCTGGAGACCATAACTCGACATACTCAGAGGCTGACATGACGGCTTTACAGTTACCTGATATCGCACCTTCCGGCCATATCGTCGTTGGGGTGGATACGCATAAGCATATCCATGTTGCTACCGTTGTAGATACAACCGCTGGCCTACGATCAACGCTTTCAGTTACGGCGGACCGTGACGGCTTTGAAAAGCTGCTGGCCTGGGCACGCTCTTTTGGTCGAATCCTGGCCTTTGGTGTGGAAGGCACCGGTTCCTACGGCGCCGCTCTGACTTCCTTCATTCGCCGGCATGACACGTTGGTCATCGAGGTGAGTCGCCCCAATCGCCGTCTCAGGCGGCTGAATGGAAAATCCGATACCCTAGACGCCGAGAATGCCGCCCGTGCTGTTCTGTCCAGAACGGCAACCGCTATACCCAAGGTGACCGATGGCACTGCTGAAATGGTTCGGCAGCTGAAGGTGGCTTATGATACGGCCGTCAAAGCCCGTACAGCGGCCATGGTGACCCTGAAGGCCATGCTGGTTCATGCACCAGACGATGTCCGGGCTAGCGCTGAAGCGAAAACGCCATTGGCGCTTGCACACAAATTTTCCAGGCTACGTCCCAGCTTGTTGGAGAATACGACAGATAGCATTAAACATACGCTTCGTTCCCTGTCTCGGCGCTGGATTTCTCTGGATGAGGAAGCCGGTGCATTGAATAAAATGATCTATGACCTTGTCCAAGAAGCCGTACCGCAGCTGGTCGAGTCGTATGGCATCAGCACTCACACGGCAGCAGAAATACTGATTGTTGTGGGAGATAATCCTGAAAGGATCAAATCCGAGGCGGCATTGGCAAAGCTGGCCGGCATTAGCCCTATTCCCGCCTCATCAGGCATGACATCAGGCCGATATAGAATCAACAGGGGTGGACACAGACAGCTCAATGCTGCCATCTATCGCGCGGCGATTGTGCGAATGCGAGGCCACGAGCCAACTAAGGTGTACGTTGCGCGAAGGACCGCAGAAGGCAAGACGAAACGTGACATTGTCAGGTGCCTCAAGCGTTACATCATTCGTGAGGTTTATCGTCTCCTACGGTATGGCCCCAAAGTAGCTGAATACGCGACTTGACAGATATAGGAGCATCAACGCCTTCGCCGAGTCGGCCTTCAAGACACTGAAGTACCGGCCGGGATTCCCCGCCGACGGCTTCGCCACGCTGGCCGAGGCACAAGACTGGGTCCAGCAATTCACCGAGTGGTACAACCATGAGCACCGGCACAGCGCCCTGCGCTACGTCACGCCGAGCCAGCGTCACAACGGCGAGGCCAAAGGCATTCTGACGCAGCGCCGAGAGGTTTTTGAAGCCGCGAAGCAGCGCCACCCGGAGCGGTGGTCAGGTGAGATCCGGAAACTCAGCCTGCCGGATGTAGTGCACCTGAATCCCGAACGGGACCCAGTACCACAGGCCGCAGGATTTTAAAGAGCCGAAGTCATTTTATCCCGCCTTATTCACGAAGACGCTGACTGGGCGGCGTGAAGAGGCTGGCTGGCGGCGTCGCTCATCAGGATCGGCCTCTCCGACGCGAGAGGCCGCTGAGTAATGCCCGAACATGGCTTTCTTCCCGGTTTCTTATAGCTCTTGGGAATCCATTGCGACCGTCAAAGCAGCCGTGACCGCCGGCCGCTGCAGCGGTCGCTCGATTTCAGGTCCTGAAGCCGTCTCGCCGGGCGTCAACTCAGCGCCGTCAGCTTCGGCAGCCCCTTCAGCAACGTCGGCCACCACTTATCGGCGGCGGCACCCAGATGAAGGGTGATCCGCCGGGCATGCAGCTTCAGTGTGGCGGCGACCTTAAGCACCTGCTCGCGCATCCGACTCAGGCTCCAGCCTTGCCGAGTCTGCCGCTCCAGCAGGCAACGCAGACCATGCAGGACCTGGTAAGCATAGAGGCTGAGTAGCAGGCTCACCTCGTTACGCGCCATCACGTCCTGAACCGTGGAGGCGCCACGATCCGTCGACGAGAGGTGTACGTCGAGCGCTGATTTCACCTCGCCCATGTGCGCTTCGGCGCTACCGCGCTTGCGGTACAGTGCCAGGACCTTCTCCGGCGGCCAGTCGAACTTGTTGAGGTTGGTGACCAGGAAGAAGGCATGCAACAGCAGGTCATCGGGTCGCTCTTGCACGACCAGTACCACGCGCCGTGGTTCAGGCCAGGTGCCGGCCTGGTACTCCAGGTCATGACACCATTCCCGTGGCTGCTCGGGCGGCCGACCTCGGGGCCGCTTCAGGTACGGCGCCGCCAGTGTCTGCAGCCCCGTGTGACTGCGCAGCCGGCCCAGGTACTCGATGCCGCGATCTTCCAACGCCTCCAGCGTGTCGTTGTCGGTGAACCCGGCGTCGATACGCACCCGAACCTGGGCGCCGGTGCTTTCGTTGAGCCGCTTCACCAGGTGCGGGATCCAGGTATCGGCGTTCTCGGCCGGGCCGGCGTTGCCTTCGCGTAGTAGGCCGCCCACCATGTCACCGGTTTCGGCCAGCGAGGCGACCAGCGGCGAGTAGATGCGGACCCCGTAAAGGCCATGATAGGCCGAGCCACCTTGGTGACCGTGGACCTCGATCGGCAGGCCGTCGATGTCGAGGGTCAACTGCTTGGGTCGCTCGCCGTTCTTCAGCGAGGTCAGGCGCCAGACTACCAGTCGCAGCAGGCCTTCATGCACGGCATCGATGTTGTCGTTGCGTCCAAGGCAAGTCAGCAGCCGCGACAGCGTGGCTTGAGACGGCCGGTCCTGGGCCAGTGGCGTCATTCCACGCGCATCGCTGCAGGCCAGCTGCCAGAGGGGATCACGCCGCAACGTGTCGGTATCGCTGAGGTCGATCCAGCCCATCGCGCGCTGCAGCACCAGGGTTCGCAGCTGGCTGGCCAGCGAGTGGCGGATGCGTAGCGGGTGGCGTTGATCGACCAGATTGTCTTCGAGCGCCTCGATCACACCGCTGTTGTCGAGGGCTTCACGCAGCAGCAGAGCGCCGCTGTCACTGGTGGTGCGGTGGCCGCTCAGCTCGACACGGACGGAGCCGTTGCACGAGGGCGTCCAGGTAGATAGGCTTTCACCCATAGCGGATGGCTCTCTTGGTTCAGGTTCTTGGCGGAACACATTGAATTTTCAAGAGAATACCATCCGCTATCTTCGTTTTCAGGCCGGCCTCATGAATAGGCCGGGTTTATATGGCAACTATGTTGACAGACTCCGAGTCATGCCCCAGCGCCTGAAGCAGGTGGAATTCGCGCTCGGGTTTCACTCCGGCATTCTCCGCCAGGTATTGGCGTAGATGGCCTTCGGGCAGAAGGTTCGAGAAAAACGGCATGACGCGCCTGCGATAAGCGCGAAACTCCGTCAGCAGTCCGCCAAATTCATCCTTGAAGGAGAGCCCCAGAGTCGGCCGGTCCGGGTTATCGATATAATCATCATAAAACGCGAATAGCGTACGTTCCCCGCCAACATGCGTCAGCGTGCCGATAGGCTCCCCGTGCAGCAGTACCTCAAGAACAGCGACATCAGTCATCTGAATCTTCCTCAAGCTGATAAGCCGGTCTGGGCGCACTCGGTTTTTTATAGGCCGCTGCGCTATGTGCCAGCCGGTTACGCAGCGAATGGATGGCGTCTTCAGCCTGCCTAATGGTTGCATCACTGCTTGAAGGCTCGACCGCTTCCACGGCACGACGCACCTTTTGCAGCACGTCAACGTCGAGCTGACTGTGAATCTGGGTGATTTCACGAACGCGGCGCTGCAAGGCAGCAAGGTGCGCGCTGGGTGCGTTAGCGACGAGGTCGTTGATTTTGTTTTGGATACGCGCAAGCTCCCGCTGCTCGGCTCGGCTGGGAAGCGGTTTGGGCGTCACGCTACGCGTCACCGAGCGCACCGCCGGAAGCGCCTGGCGAGGCACCAGCATCAGCTCCAGCTCAAGCGCGTGCGCCAGCGTGACCAGGCTAGAAATACGCAGGTCAACGGCGTGGCTCTCGATTTTCGAGATGTGCGACTGCGGCACGCCGGAAAGCTTGCTCAGCGCGCGCTGGCTCAGCCCCTTGGCTTCTCGCGCGGCCTTGAGGCGCTCGGCAAGGTGTTCGGTTGCAAAGCTCATGTGATTATCTTTTCTATATCACTTGATGTTCTTGATACATAGAAACATATCATTATTCAGAGGAAACTCAAAAAAGCCCCCTCAAGCCAAACGCACAGGCGGCGCTCGCTTACGGGGGCTTAAAAGTTCGGCCTTGTGCTGGCTTAGCCGGCGAGCTCCTTGCGCACGATCTCCGCACCGGCGCTCAGCGCGTTCATCTTGGCCCGGGCGACGCGGCGCGGCAGCGGGGCCATGCCGCAGTTGGTTGACGGATAGAGGTTCTCGGCGTCGACAAACTCAAGCGCCTTGCGCAGCGTAGCGGCGACCTCTTCCGGCGTTTCGATGGCCTGGGTGGCGACGTCGATCGCGCCGACCATGACCTTCTTGCCACGGATGAGCTCGATCAGCTCCATGGGCACGTGGGAGTTCTGGCATTCCAGCGAGACGATATCGATGCCGGATTTTTGCAGCTTGGGGAACACTTCCTCGTACTGACGCCACTCGGAGCCGAGGGACTTTTTCCAGTCCGTATTGGCCTTGATGCCGTAGCCGTAGCAAATGTGGACCGCGGTTTCGCACTCAAGGCCTTCTATGGCTTTCTCAAGCGTGGCTACGCCCCAGTCGGTCACGTCGTCAAAGAAGACGTTAAACGCCGGCTCGTCGAACTGGATGATATCCACGCCGGCCGCTTCCAGCTCGCGCGCTTCTTCGTTGAGGATCCTGGCAAACTCCCACGCCAGCTTTTCGCGGCTTTTATAGTGGCCGTCATAAAGGGTGTCGATCATGGTCATGGGCCCGGGCAGCGCCCACTTGATCGGCTGGTTGGTTTGCTCGCGCAGAAATTTAGCGTCGTCGACGAATACCGGCTTTTGGCGGGATACCTCCCCCACTACCGAAGGCACGCTGGCATCGTAGCGGTCGCGGATTCTGACGGTTTCGCGCTGATTGAAATCCACGCCGTTGAGATGCTCAATAAAGGTGGTGACAAAGTGCTGGCGCGACTGCTCGCCGTCGCTTGCGATATCGATACCCGCATGCCGCTGTTCGTGCAGGGCCAGGCGCAGGGCGTCCTGCTTGCCTTCTATCAGCCCTTCGCCTTCCAGCTTCCAGGGTGACCACAGCACCTCCGGCTCGGCAAGCCAGGACGGTTTGGGAAGGCTGCCGGCGGTCGACGTGGGTAACAGTGTTGCCATGATGAAAGACCTCGCGATAAATGGGTGCTGAATTCAGACGTCAGGAAGCGTAGCTGATGGACCACTGCTCAAGAATATGGCGGTACGGCTTGATGAAGCTTTCTTCCACAAACTTGCCTTGCTCGGCCGCTAGCTGGCTACGCTCTTCTCGGTCGTAGACGATACGCGTCAGCGAGTAGTCCGGCTGCTCAAGGCTCGGCTGGTAGACTTTTCCTGCTGGAGAATTGGCGTTGTAAATTTCCGGACGATAAATTTTCTGGAAAGAATCCATGGTGCTGATGGTGCTGATAAGCTCAAGATTGGTGTAATCGCTGAGCAAGTCACCGCTGAAATAGAAAGCCAGGGGCGCGACGCTGCCGGGCGGCATGAAGTAGCGAACCCTCATCCCCATCTTGCTGAAATACTCATCGGTCAAGGAGTACGCTTCCTGAACGTACTCGGCGCCCAGCACGGGGTGATAGTTCTCTGTGCGATGATACGTCCTGGTGCTTGACACGCTGATACAAATAACAGGAGGCTTATTAAAATTCTCCCTGTACGTATCAGAGTTCACAAAAGACTTGAAGAGATTGCCGTGCAAAGCGCCGAAATCACTCGGAACGCTAAATTCCTCTTTTCCCTCGTTGTGCTCTTTCAGAACCACGCTGAAGTCGTAGTCCCGCACGTAAGAGGAAAAGTTATTTCCTGTGATTCCCTCAATCCTTTCGTTATTTTTCTTGTCAAAAATGCTTGTTTTCAGTACTTCGATCAGAGGAAGGCCGCTATCGTTAGAGGCAGTATCAACGGCCATTTCCACCGATATAATATCAAGCTCGACCGTATAGCGATCGCCCTTGGGGTTATCCCAATCCGCCAGAGCGTTGAAGCGATTGTCAATCATCTTCAGCGTATTGCGCAGGTTCTCTTCGCGCATTTCGCCCCTGGCCAGGTTGGCAAAGTTGGTGGTGATGCGGGTATTGTTCGACGGGCGATAGTTTTCATCGAAGCGAATACCTTTAACGGTGAATGCAATATCTTTGTTCATCGAGACTTACCATCCTGGTGCCTGAGACATGAAGCGAAGGCATTTGCCTGCTGATATGCCGCTGAAAATCAACGAAAGATTATCGAAACCGGGGGCTCATGAAGCAAGCTGAAGTTTCTCATGATGAACATTAATTCCGCTCATGGTGAGCCGTATCCTCTGAGCGATGCCGTCCCTGCCGTAAAACAACAAAACCCGCACAGGGCGGGTTTTGTCGAATAGATCTGGTGCTTCAAGCAGCACAAATCGCTAAAACACCATGTGCGCCACCAGCGCGATAACCGGCAGGGTGACCAGGGTACGCAGCAGGAAGATAACGAAAAGCTCGATCACGTTGACCGGCACCTGGCTGCCAAGCAGCAAGGCGCCCACTTCCGACATATAAATCAGCTGGGTGACCGACAGTGCGGCAATCACAAACCGCGTCATGTCGTTTTCGATGGAGCTTGCCAGAATAGCCGGAATAAACATATCGGCAAAGCCGACCACCATGGTTTGCGAGGCGGCGGCGGCTTCGGGTATGCGTAACCACTCGAGCAGCGGCACAAACGGCAAACCCAGCCAGCTGAACAGCGGCGTGGTTTCAGCGATGATCAGCGCCAGGGTGCCAAACGCCATCACCACGGGTAATACGCCCAGCACCATATCCAGCGCGTTACCAATGCCGGTACGAACCACCTGGCCCAGGCTATTGACCTTGCCGGCCCGCGCGAGCGCCAGCGCATAGCCGTGGCTTAGCCGCGAGTAACCCTCCGGCGTTGCTTCGCTACCTGCCGGGCGAGGTGCTCCGTTGATAAAGGTATCCTTTTTCCAGCTTAGCGGCGGCAGGCGCGGCACGACGATGGCGGCCGCAATACCCGCCAGGCACACCGCAAAGTAGAACGGTAAAAACAGGTGTTCCAGCCTTACCTGGGCCAGCACCACCAGGCTGAAGGTGATCGACACCGCCGAAAAGGTGGTGCCAATCACCGCCGCTTCGCGCTGGGTATAGTGGCGGCTTTCATACTGCTTGCTGGTGAGCAGAATACCCACGCTGCCGTCCCCCAGCCAGGAGGCAATGCAGTCAACAGCGGAGCGCCCGGGCAGGCGAAACACCGGGCGCATGATGCCGGTGAGCAAGGTGCCGATAAACTCCAGCAGGCCAAAGTCGAGCAGCAGCGGCAGCAGCAGGCCGGCAAACACAAACACCGCAAAGAGTACGGGCAGCAGATCGTTCAGCACCAGGCCGCCGGTATCACCGCCGTACAGAATCTCGGGCCCGACCTGGGCGTAGACCAGCACGACAAACGCCGCGCCCACCAGCCGGCTGGTCAGCCACACAGGGCTGATATTAAACAGGACATTCAAAAAAGGGTGAGCAATCACCCGCTTCGGTTTGAAGACCGTGACCACCAGCGACAGCACCGCCGAGACGGTTATCAGTGCCGTGACAATACTGGGCAGCGCACCGCCCAACACCGCCTGCAGGCTTTTGGCCAGCACCGCTATCATGATGGTGAGATCACCCTGATAGCTGACCGGCGTCATGAAGAGAAAAATGCCCAGCAGCGAGGGCAACAAAAACATCAGCACGTTACGCATGCCGGGCTTTGGCGTTTCGGCCGGTGTATCCTTCATCGTCACTCCCTCAAGAGGCCCGGGCTCCCCTGCCTGGGCAAACATCAAGCATGCTGGTTTATTCAAATCATTCGCGGCAACGCATAAAACCCCGGCAGCGAGGGTGCGCTGCCGGAGGAGATGCTGAAAAACCGCGCATTTTACGTCAAAAACCTGCTGCCAGAAAGGAGGAATAAGGCCTAACCTCTGCGCGAGCAGGCAGCTCCGAGGCGCACCTGCCCTTTCTCTGCCGACCTGGAGCGGCAGCAGTCCCTTACGGCCATCCAGCGCCTGCGGGTATCCTCCATGCCACTTGTGGTAAAACGACTGATGGCCTGAACCTGTCATAGTCAGCAGCCGCACCCTGCGTTTTGTAATGCCTGGAGAACACCTCATGAGCACCAATCACTCCACCATGAATGATCCGGCCCCGGCAGACGGCTTGAGCACCGAGACAGCGGAAGACATCAAGCAGCACGAGAAAGACTACTCGGAAGCCGGTTTCTGGAAGAAAATCACCCAATACGCCAAAAAGGCAGGAGAAGGCACAATTACCCAGGCCCTGAAGCTGTACTACGCGGCCAAGGACCCGGATACGCCCGCCTGGGCCAAAACCACCATTTACGGCGCTTTGGGGTATTTCATATCCCCCATCGATGCGATCCCCGACTTCACGCCGGTGCTGGGCTATACGGATGATTTCGGCGTACTGGCAGCAGCCATCGGCATCGTGGCGGTACACATCAAGGAAGCGCATGCCGAACAGGCCAGGCAAACCGTAAAGCGCTGGTTCTTGTGAAGATCTGCCACGAGCGCTGATCTGCGGTAGCGCCTCACCACCAACTCTCTCGGCAGGCTATAGCAGCCTGCTTCGCCCGGTAAACCGGCCTCTTACAGAAACCTGTACGCTTCCGCCTCTTGTGGTAGGAAGGCGGCTTCGCCGCGCGATAACAGTTATCAACGCCGGAGTACCCGCCCGCCCACAAACGACAAAACCCGCACAAGGCGGGTTCTGTCATATATATTAGGCTGGTGGGCCCAGGCGGACTTGAACCGCCGACCAAGGGATTATGAGTTGGCTTTTAAAACAACAAGTTACTGACACACAAGGAAAAGCGACCGTAATCGAGCGAAAGGTACAATTATTTGGAATCAGTAGGTTAGCGAAATTTGAGGATAGCATACGAAGCTGGTGTGTGTACCGCTGATGTACCGTTTGAAGCGTTTGCGTTCGTGTCGATGACGTGGCTCAGTTGAGTGGTACCTGATGATCAGATGAGTCATAGCAGTTACCCTCTGCTGGCAGCCAGAGATCTTCTACAGCAGTTCATTCGGGAGCAGGGACGTGGGGAAGAAATCTAGAAAGAAGCGGGAGCGCAGACTTGCACGACTGGGAACCGACTATGGGTCTCCTTTGCGTGAGATGTTTGGGCTTCACGGGCAGATCGCTGACGAGAAAGATCAGGAAAATCAATTTCAAAAATGCCTGGAGGCAACACGAGCGTTACTCCTAAAGTATGAGAGCCTTGATGCAGCGATTGCGTTGAGTGTCTCCGAGCTATGGCCAGCCAACACTGGAAGCCCTATCAAGCACATCTTCGCGTGGGGCGTTCTGCTAGATCTTCATCACAGTGACCAAGGCGGAATGTCGATCACTAGCTATGCAGACTTCAAGGCGTTTGCGGGTGCACTGTACGAGGCATGGCCCGAGTTCCCGATGCTTGAGGACTTCTCACCCGAGGCTGACTGGGGGCAAACCAAGGTACGCCTTGGCCAGAGCTTCGTTCCGATTTTCTACGGTAGCTGCATTGAACGTACACCTGACTTCGTAGAAGCATTCCGCATTACTTACGCCCATGTTCCTGAGGCCCAAGCCCATATGGACCTCGCCGTTGCGTTGCAAGCTCGTATCATTGATTCGATACCCGACCTGGGAAACACCACGGCCGGGGAAGCGCAAGTAGCCCATGTCGAAGTGCCCTCCGAGGACTTCTGGCTGACGTGCAGTGCCATGCTTCGACAGGTCGGTGATGATATTGCTGACTGGCGAGATAAGGTGGGGGGTGCGCTCGAGACTCGCTTTGGCGGTTTCAAAGCACCGCTGACCTCGAGCGCCTTCGGCGACGCGGTAATGCAGGGGGCGGCTCTCCCCTTTTTAGGGGTCGAAAGCGACGGCACTTGGGTACCAATGTCAGTTCGTAGCGCCCCAGGGGTCGTCATTGACCACTGGGCCAACAAAGAAGTAGTTGGCCAAATGGTCAATGCTCATACACATCGTAGGCTCGCTCGGTTCGTTGCTGAGCGGTTCCCAGGGACAGTTATGGGACCGCTGACGCTCTTCGTCGGTGACGCCGTCTGTGAAGACCTCCCTATCAGCTGCGTCATATCAGCCGACTCCGGCGTGTACCTTATTTGCGCATGCGACCATGCATCGAATGAGCGGCTGTCAAACGCAGCGAAGGGCACATACGCCAAGGTGAGGCGCGGCGCACCGATTCACTTCCGTCTCGCAGACGGGCGCGGACTCATGTTGTCCAAGGATGGATCCACTGGACCAAGCGCCGACGAGCTTCATATCGTTATTGTAGTTACCCAGGCGGGCACGTCATTTGGCGCCATCGACGTGCCTGAGAGGCCCGCGCGCCTATTGCCGCTGGCGGACTTCATCACTATCTTCGATAGCCTGAATGACCTCGACGAGTTGGAACGTTACTGGAAATTCGTCGATTCTCAAAGGCGGTCTCTCAGTCCCTTCTCTACCGGGCCCGCAGACTTGTATGCATCCTTCAAGGACACACATGGCGTACTTGTCGAAGGAGCAATTTCACCCACCTTTATCGGATTGGACCCTCACTGGGGCACCTCTTGGCGTTTCAAAGCGCTTACTGACTTCTGGTCGCGTGCCCCAAGTGTATTTCCAGATGGCTCTGCGGGCTGGCGGCTGACCCATGGAACCAAAGGCGTCGTTGAGCTCCAATCTCGCCATCACAAGGCAATCGCGTACTCAACATCAGTCGGCACCTGCACCGTTCAATCCCTGGTGCAAATCTCTGAGAGCATGGGGATTGAGGATGCTCGCATGGTCGACCTCTTCGCCCAACTACTTGCGGACTGCACCTATAGATGCCGCGAGCTGATATCGGACGTCCCGCTGTTTCAACAGCCGCATGTCTTGTTCGTCTGCAGCCCTGCCCCCTGTGGCTCTGTTAGCACGGAGGAAGCTCCTCAGCCAATTGAGGAATTCTCGCGAGCAGTAACTACAGCGGAAGAGAATACCGTTCGCAAAGGGCTATTTTACCTGCAAGTTGACACTCGCGCAGTGCTTGCAGGGTTGAACGCGGCCAAGGACGGATCTTTTGAAGTTCGTTGCTTGCTGGAGACGCTCGAAAGGTGTCACGCCGCATGCGGATTGGAGTTGTTCGACGGCGTTAAATACCGGCTTTGTAGCAGAGCGACAGAGCCGGCTCGTTACCACTTGAGAGTCGTTGCCCGAAACGTTGATGTCCCAGACTACGTGGAACCCGTCATCCCCTCGCCCACCGATTACAAGCTTGCACGCAAGCACTTGGCTTCGGAAATCATGGCGCTCAATCTGGTGCCAGGGCGCTATGAACTTTCCGATGCCAAGACCAGGATTGATCCTGCCAGCGTACGATTACGCCTTCACATCGAGAATCGGCTAGCATCGCTCGACAGGCATCAACTTCTTCAGGCATTCATTGAGCAGCACGATGCGTGTCTTGTCACTGAGAGAATGAGGGTACAACGTGCCCGTCAGAGCCTCGCTCATGATGTGGACTACGACAGACCGGATGCCGTTGAACAAGCTCGAAAAGAGTTCGGATCCGCAGCTCGTCACTATCGGTACTTACTGGAAAAAACTGTCAGCTCACCGATACCCGGCAACGAGGAAGTCACTGACGAAGTACTACGTGAGTTGGTTGGCCTAGTTGATTGGTACATGGTACTTACCGGAGCCAGCGATGTCCTTCACAACGGCATAGACGTTGGTGGTGTTGTGATAGACGACTCGTACATCCCAGAGGTCTTTTACTCGACCGGCTCCAACGACCGAGAGGCGGACTTTGCACGCGAGTATGCGAAGTCACGGCTGGGGCTTGGATCGAACAGCGAAGATGCTGTGGAGGGCGAGCCGGAGGAGTTGCTGTCATCAGAGAAGCTCAAGAATGCGTTCGAAGCCGATTTGGGATTTGACCTGCATAGCATGCTCACCGCTCTAGCAGTTTTGTCACAAGCCCAAAGATATGGCTTCGGCGATAAACTCTCTCTCTCGTATGCAGCGGCTCCAAACTGTGTTGCGCAATGCCTGATCGATAGTATTGAGGGACTAGGGCTTGCAGAAGCCGAAAGGATTGTGGCATTCCTCACGCTCTCGGAGAAAGGCGTTCGCAGACTGTCCGGGAAGGATGTCGACGAGAGTGATGTCCCGTACTGGGAGCATAGTAAGCGAATCCATCGATACGCGATCAGACCGTTGGTTGTCGACGGTACAAACTTGCGTTGGGGCGCAGAGGTAGCCAGCCGGTCGATGTACAACTGGATGTCGGCGGTGCGGGACGGCCACCTCCCTGCAGACTTCAAGTGGCCCCATGTTGAACCGGTCATTCGAACAGTCAAGAAGAGCATCGAGAATCGGCTGGAGCTTCGCACCGAGGAGATATTCCGCCGGCACACCCCGTTTGTCCAAAGAGGCATCGACTTCTTCAGGAGGTTCCGCGGCGAGGGATTCGAGGACGTTGGTGACTTCGATGTATTCGCTTACTGGCCAGATGTGAATTTGCTTGTGACGGTGGAGTGCAAGTACAACCAACCGCCTTACACAATAAAGGATGGCCGTCGACTCCGTGACAAAATATTCGGTAAAGCGGAGAGCGACAGGGCTGGGCAGTTCAGTCGAATCCTCGGCCGGAGGCAATTTCTTGCAAAGAACCGCTCAAGGCTGCTTGAGCTACTAAAGTGGCCAAAATCGGAAGCCAAGCCTTTCAGGAATGTGGAACTCTACGTAAGCCGTGACGTGTTCTATTGGATGGTTCATCCACCTTACCCGGTTCCGACCAAGTTCGTGCAAGTGGACGTACTGGACACCTGGATAAAGACTGAACTCATCACGTTGCACAACCATGTCTGAGAACATCAAGAACACTGCAATCACTGCGGCCGGGTACATTTATCAAAATCGTCAAGGCCTCAAGGTTCTTTGCGATTGGCTCGACGCACCGGCTCGCTATAGCCGGGTGAAATTCGAGTGTGATGACGAAAACGAAGCGCCTCAAGGGCTGGATGATATCGTCATCGAACGAAGCGATGGTCTCGTAGACCTTCAACAGGTCAAGTTCACCCCTAATCCTGACGCGCATCTGCTGTCGTGGGAATGGATGCTTGAGAAGTCCGGCAAGACGGCGCGCTCGAGATCTATGCTCCGCAAGTGGTTCGATGCGTTTAAGAAGCTTGACCCGAAACGCATTGGCGAGATTTCTCTGACGACGAACCGTCGGCCGGATGCCGCCATCGAGGCTTGCCTGGATAATGGTAGGATTTCCTTTGCCAAGATTCCGGAGCCGACGCGCTCGAAGGTGATCACTGAGCTTGGCAGTACTGAGAACTGCGAAGCATTTTTCGGCCAGTTGCGCATTCGGCACAGCGATAAGGGATACATCAAGCTGGAGCACGAGGTCGATGCTAGACTCCGAATGTATGGCACCCCTGAAGGCATCGCAATCCTCAAGAACGCTGCCCTGAACTGGGCAACGCAGAAGAGCTTTCCGCCCCCGGACGGCTGGATCACGCTGGTAGAGGTCCTCCCCATCCTGCAGGCGTCACCGCCCGCGCCGCTGCCCGAGGACTTCATAGTGCCCAAGGGGTATGAAGTGCCCGATGCGACGTTCCACAAGGAGTTTGTCCGGGACGCAATCGGAGCTGCTGGGAAGGCGATCGTTCTGACTGGGCCACCTGGCCGTGGAAAGAGCACCTACCTGAGCGCCTTGTGCGACACGCTCGCTGAGCGAGACATCCCTACGGTTCGTCATCATTACTTCCTCTCGACGACTGAGCGTGGCCGTGATCGGGTTAACAGCTACGTGGTCGAGCAATCCATCCAGGCGCAGGTCGAACAGTTTCACGAGGATGTCCCGAGGACGACAGGAGGCCTGCGTGCACTCTTGGAGGCTTGCGCGTCCTACTACAAGGAGTTTGGCAAGCCGTTCGTACTCGTCCTTGATGGTCTGGATCATGTTTGGCGCATCAACGCTGGAGACAAACGGCCGTTGGACGACCTTTTCTCCCAAGTGATCCCTTGCCCGGACAACATGGTATTGCTCGTCGGTACTCAACCTGTGGATAACGCCCAGTTGCCGATTGATCTGATCGCCTCCGCACCTAAGGCCGAATGGCGAACCTTACCGGCGATGTCCGAGAACGCAGTCCTTTCCTACCTCCGTAAAGCGGTTCAAGAGGGCAGGCTCACAACTGGCTTCGAGGATGATAGGCAGGCCGAAGAGCAACTACAAGGTGCAGCGTCCGCGCTCCGCTCAAGAACCAACGGCCACCCCCTTCACGTTATCTACGCCACTGCAGAGCTTGAGCATGCTCGTCGCAGGCTGTCCAGTTGGGATGTTGAGCAGTTGAAGGGAGATCTGAGCAAGGACGCAAAGTTCTACTATGCATCGCTGTGGGAAAGGCTTCTTCCAAGCCTAAAGGATACATTGCGGCTAATCTGTGCTTTCCCATTCTTCTGGCCAAGGACGGCGTTCACTGAGATTGCCGCCGAGATCAAGACTGCCACGCCTGAAGTCGAGAACGTGGAGCACTTACTCCACTCGTCAGCTGCCGGCCTGAAAGTCTTCCACGAGAGCTTGGCTGTCTTCGTGCGCGGGACCGCTGACTACGAAGACCGCATCCAGGAACTGATGCCTGCAGTCGCGAACTGGCTCGAGTATTCTGCTCCCACTTCGTTACGCGTGAACTGGCTCTGGACGGTTCAAGCGAAATTGGGTGACCCCAAGAACCTCATCACGGGACTCACCCGCGACTGGATCATGCTTCGCCTTGAAGAGGGGTATCCAGAGTCGCTGTTCGACACGCTGCTGTCAGAAGCCCTGGTTGCAGCGCTTGAGACCACCGCGTTCGCGGATGCTTATCGTCTGGAGCACCTAAAGGCCCGGATGGTTGGTGGCAGCGAATTCCAAATGCAGAACGATGATCTAGCCCGCCTCATCTCCTACACGTTGGCATTGACTACGGAGGAGAGCGTCATACGTGAGGCTGTTGCGTCCCGACATGAAACGGACATCCTGCGCGTTGCCGCGCTTGGTTTGGCCTTGCGATCGCGGGGCGATCAAGTTCTGGCAGAAACTTGCGGTGAAGAGGCACTTCGTCGCTTCAGAGGCCTGAGTCGTTTCTCCAGCAGATACTCGTCGAACGCCGACTCTGATGAGTTTCAGTTTCTGATCGACGCATTTGCGCGGCTTGGTGCTATCGGTGCGACCTCGACAGCGCTGGCACGGCTGGTTACCAAAAACAGGCCGGTTGTTTGGCTGCCACGGATCCTGATGCTGGTTAAGGAAGGCAATTTGGATGACTTAATGGCGACTGCTGCTTCGCTTGCTCCTGGTCAGAGCAAGAGCATCCTCAGTAATGCGTGCGTCCGTGCGGCGGCGATTGCTGGTGTGAGCATCGCAGAGCGCGATGACTTCAATGAGCTTGACCGAACCCCTTTTGTCGCTGCCGTAGAGGCAGCTTACACCCGGGCCTCAAAGCCGTTGAACAACTCAATCCCCATTGAGTGGCTCAAGGGCAACTACTACGAACGCAGGGAGGATCTGGCGACACTCGCGCACCACTGGTTTTTCAGTGCCGTTCAGCTGAGCCTATGCATGGCTGCGGAAAGTCAGACCGCATTTGAGTTCGTGCGTGCCCCCGTCTACGAAAACAGGAGGAACATCACCGAACTCCTCAACGCGCTCTCTGTGGCCGCGGCGCAGGTTGCGCACCATTGGTGGAGGGGGGAGTCAGTCAATTTCCATGAGCTTTTCGAGTTGCTCAACACAGTAGAGTTCAGACATTTCAGGCAAAGCTATGACTCGAGCTCTGCAGCCGAGGACTTCCGGAGCGCACTGCATCGCATTGCCTGCGACATCCATCTGGGCAGCATCCTGCTGAATCAATCCGACGATGTGGTTCTGACGAAAGAAACCATGGAAGCGGCTGGGCAGTGTACTTGGTTTGACAACGCATCCTTCCGCGCCCAGTACGCAGCTGGATTGCTAACGAGGATGAGTGACGAAGCGGCGGCGACGTTCGTCCAGTCTCAGCGTGTCCAGCTTGATGCAGAAATCCGCCATGAAACCAGCGTACATCTTCAGACGCCACTCCAGCTCTGTGCCATTGCGCTAAACCATGGTTTGAGCACCAGCGCTCGCGAATTGTGCAAGCAAACGTGGGAGCTGACAACCGGCTATGCGCATCGTAAAGACCCTACGCTGAACAATACGGTCGACGCCATCGGCTACCTGGTCGATGCCGCACCGGACGACGCTCGACGGTTGCTCAGTCTTATAGCGCCTCAGGTTCACCACGTTCTGAACTATACCGACGGAAGAGGCACCAGACACGTTCTGGCGGCCGCCGATCGGCTGCTTGCAAGGTTGAAACCGTCAGCGCTGGTGATCAAGTACGAGGAGCACACGCACGCAGGCGACTGGTCGCAAGCAGAAGACAGTCTGCGGGAATACGTGGAGCAAGCCATCAACGACGGTTGGCCCTTGGACGCGTTGATGCGAACCGGACTGCATCCTGAGATTCATGACGTGCTGAATCGACTTACACAGGAAGGCAGCTCAAGCGCTGCAGAGCGGCTGCGCGTTCTTCGCGAGCACGCTGGTTGGGACATCGGCCTGCTGCGACGGTCGGAGCACCCCAGCAGCGACAGCGAGAGCAAGCCTTACAAGGGAGATGTCACGACCTTTGCTCCGGAACAACTCGGCGACCTGCTCGACAGCCTATCGACCAGCTACAACGAGCAAGCGAGGCTTCTTCGCACTTGGTATCAGCACTGGGACAAGGCTGGGCAGGGAAGGCAACTGCTCGCGACGCTCGACGGATTGCTTCTGTCAGAAGAGGGGCGGCGCAAGGGCATCTTGGTACTATCTGATCTGGCCTTTCAGACGAGACGTAAGCTGAGTGGCGTGAATGCGGCATGGAAATACCTTGTCCAGGCACACATCCATAACGGTGCCTGGATCGGGTTTGCTGAGAACGAAGAGAAGACCCGCAGCAGGCTCGATTTGATCCTCAAGCACTATCCGCGGCGCTGCGACGAATTTGTAACTGCGACAACCTACGGTATGTTCGGCGACCCCGAACCGCCACGTGTGGCGCCCACGGAATTGATGGTCTACTTCTATGCGCAACAAAAGCGGACCACAGAGGCCATTAACTTCGCCGAGACGATGGTCAACTGCGTCATTGAAGACACCCGTACCCTGCCTCTGGAACAGCCTCGCTGGGCGGCTGAGCTGGTCTCGTCTACCGTCTCGGGGGCTTGATGAACGACCTTCGCATTCTCATTGCCCGTCTCGGGTGGCCTTCCACGTCCGCACGGTGGTGGACCATGCAGGAGCTCGCAGCTCGGTTGGGAGAGCCAGCTGTGAGGGTCGAAACCGAATCCGCGCTGCTCCAGTTGCTGCGCTCGCGCAAGCTTGAGGCCGAGGTTGTCGAGGTACTGTGCATCTTTTGGATGGCGGCGAAGGGGCTCGGCTACTCCCCCACTGCAGAACTGGCAGAGAGCATTCTGAAACCCTCCCCCCTCTCAGACCTGCTGGTGACGAGTTGTGGACTGTCGATTCAAGCCAACAATGCGAGCCTGAAAGAAGTGCCGGAGGACTTCGAGATACCGGATGACTTCAACGGCGTACAAGGCGTGGACTTGCCCAGGATCTTCCGGACTTCCATGAGCAGGCTCGAAGCCTATTCCGGACTTCCATTCGTCCGGCAGATGGCCTTTGAATGGACGGAGAACCGAGCTGCTTACCCAGATGCCCCGTACCAAGGTGATGCAGGGCACTTCATACGGCCGCTGGGAGATGGCTTCATCGGCCAGCTTTCCACGCGCACCGCTCTTCGCGCCATTTCCGCCTACCTTCGTACGATGGCGGTGGCCAAACACTTCTGGAAGATGCCGCCGGAATTGGCGGATCAGGAATCTCTTTTAGCACTACCGCTCCATCCGACTCTAGCTCTGCTTAAACCAGGGCGTCCAGACTGGTTCCCGGAACCAACTGACTTCGACGGCGATACCGAAGCGACCGAAACATCATTTCGTACCCTCCTTGCCCGCGTGGCGGCAGCACGTCATGGCGACGAACTAATCGCCTTCAACTCGCCAGTCGTGATGTCCATGGAACGGTGTGTGGAGGTGTCCCTGGTACGGTGGTCACAGGTCACTGGCGGCAACATTGACGATGCGGACTTGGCGGCTCACCTTGAGTCCTTCTGGACACGCAGGCAAGCGCTTTCCAGCAAAACTCCGGAACCACTCAGCACAACGACCCTCGTAGTTCCACCGACACTCGAACAACTGGTGGACAAAGCTTGTAAAGCTTGGCCGCTGGCCGGCACGCTCGACTTCGACCGGATGGGTTACCTCCAGCATGATCTGTATCCATCACGGCTCTTCTTTCCGACGATGTCTGGTTTGCATGAGGTTGAGATCACGCTTCGTGACGGACAGCTAGAGGTAGAGGTAGAAAATCAGGTCGTCGCTGATCTTTGCTACTGGAACGCAGGGTGGGGACCGGCTCGACCAAGACAACTTCGTGGAAATTGTGGGACGGCACTCATCTCACGCGGGAAAGCGTATCGCGAGAGTATAGGCGCTGAAAGCAGGTCGCTGCGTGCGTTTTATCTATGGCAGATACGTACGCTGCAACGAAGCGGTAGCTTTGACGAGTTCAGCGAGACATTAGCTACAGGCACCATATATGTTTAGCTCGGTCCTCAGCGGTGAGGTGGCGATAGCTATAAGTCATGGTAACTGATGGATAAGGTGTTGCACTTGGAACTGGAGATCGCCCCCTCATAGCCCGGAATCTCCCAATCATCTTCGAAGTACCTAAGCACCCAGCCGTAGCCCTCTTCTGGAGGGCACGGATCGATCTTGAAGCTATATCGCGGCATTTCCGTCTCCTACGCTCAAACCAGGTTCCAACGTTTGCGACTACCGTAGGCCAGTGCCATCACGCGCTCGTTAACCTCCCATACTTTGTCCTGAAGCTGTTTGATGCTGATTTCTCCCTGACTTTGGTCCTTGATACGCATGCGGGGTAAGCCCAGCCGAGTACCGCCCGAGTTTTCAATCACGTCAGTCAGTGAAAGAGAGGCCTGGATCAGGGCCGAGAGCTCTTCCTCGTTCATGACTGGCTGGCGTAGCAGCGTGGCCCGAATCAGTGCCGAAGCCCAGCGAGTGCGATTTGGGAACCCCTCATAGGCGGCTCGCTCTGCGATCAACTCCTGCTCCTGGCGAGTCAGTCGAATCGATAACTTGCAGGACTTGGGGCCCCGCATCATGTCTCGCCCTTCTTCGGCGATGCTCTCCCCACAGGCGCGCTGAATCATCTCCCGTAGTACGTCTGACTCCGAACGGCCAGATGCTTCACAAAGGCGCTGCCAGGCTTCCTTCTCGACTAGTGTCAGCCTGGTCTTGACCACTGCTGTTTCTGTCATTTCGTCATCCTTCATCACGTGCTGCCCTTCGAATCTGGTACCAAATGCCAGCACGCTGTCGGCAACGGCTGACACTTCGCGAATCCTGCCCTAGCTCAAAAAACACTCATGGATTTCGTACGCACGAAATTTTGACTCTGGCAGTGCCCTCTCTCGCGCTCTTTTTCGTACGGACGAAAATGGGTTCAGGGATGCGCTAGGCCACTCCCTTAGTAATACGCACGGACTTGTCTCAAGCTTCTCGGACTTGCCTCGTTAGAACTACTTCGTTTCGTGCGCACGAAAAGCTGCATGCCCTTCCGGCTGCGTTGTCGTCCCCAATCTGCAGGGCTTCGCCATTAGTAATACGGACGGACCTGTCTCAAACATGCTCGTCGCCTGGGGCTGATAGGGAGGCTTCGCCATTAGTAATAGGGGAGGCACTTGTCTCATATTCAAGGGCCTCTCCCCGCTCGCGCCGGCGTCTGGCCATCTCAGCTTTCATCCACTGCCCGGCGGCGCGCATCTCGGCTCGCAGTTCCTCGATCTCCCCGGGTGTCAAACGCCGGTAGCTCATGAGGTCTCGTTCTGAGATGGATCACGTCGGAGCTCGGGATATATCGCTGCGCGCCATCGCCACTGGAGCATGCAAACGGCAATACCAGCCACACAGACAAACAGGGTACGAGCAGCCTCGCCATCGCCAGCAAGGGCGGCGCTGGCCAAACCAGGCAGTTCAGGGAGCAATGCCACGGACAACAGGATACCGACCACTAGTAACAGGCCCGAGATGACCAGCCCCATTCCACGCTTTAACCGCGTCCATCGGACGCGCCAGGTATCTAACCACTTGATATTGGTATTCATGACTTAGCCTCCTGTGATCGCGTTGCCAGCACCGAAGCGCTTCTGGTAGGCACGATAGGCAGACTTGGCGCCACGGTAAGGAGAGGTTGCCGCACTGCCTGCTAATCGTGCATCGCGTTGTACGCCGCGATACTGACGGCGTATTGCTGAGGGGCGCATCGCGGACATAGCAGAGCCCAGAGCACCCTGAGTTGCCACTGCCACACCGCCGCCCAATGCAGAAGCAATGGCCGGAACCTGCTTCAGCACAAGGATGCCAAGGGCGAAAAAAGCAATCAGATAGGCGCTTGTGGTCATACTGGCCATGCTGCTTGCCGACGACTCCACGATGTTCATGAACGCCTCGCTGACATCGATGACCATGCGCCCAATGGCTGAACCCAAAACCAGTAGCATGCCGAAATTGATCACCATGCCCAGCCAGCTCTCGAAGAAACGTTGCGTGGTGTTAAACAGCAGACCGATGATGAAGAGCGGACCAATCGCCAGCAGAACCGTCGTTGCCACCTTGCTGACCAGTAGGAGAAACGCCACTACGATGGCAACACCACCACCAAACACCATGATCAGAATTGCCACCAGATACATGCCGAAATCACCACTCATGACTCCCGCTTTATTCCAGGCCTGATCAGCTACGGCGAGAACGCGGGAGAACAGGCTGTCCAAAATGGCCGCTGCGCCTCCATTGGACCCCGTGATGACTGCTGCTACCTTTTCCGGGCCGTGAAGCCAGCACGTCCACCACGACGCCCATATAGGTACCGACCGTCAGCCCCAAAGTCATGATGAAGCCGATGCGAAGGATGCGAAAGACGCCCTCCTGCAAGGGCTCACTGACCTTGCCAAACATCATCAAATAGCCCCAGATGGCGATCCAGACGATCAACATGCTGGTGAACATCGGAGTGATGTAGGCGATGAGGTCGGTAGCCGTGTTGATGATGTACCGGTCCAGTGCCTGATCAATGACGGAGAACATGCCTTCAAACAGGTTCATGAGTCCTCCTTGCTCTTGAGGCTAGACAGGTCGAGCTCGAAGGGCTCACCGCTAGACAGTGCCCTTTCTGCCTGGAGTGCATTAATGCAATTCGGTGTCCCCTGGAGTTCACCAGGGTTGTTGCCACACGTCTCCAGTGTCACCTTGCGCTTGTCGTCATGCACTTTGTACCAGTCCACGGTCTGAACCGGGCCAGTATCCGGGGTGTCATCGAAACACCCGGTCAGCGCAACGCTGACCAGAACCACAACGGCAATATTTCGTGCGCACGAAATTTTCCTGGCACCCATAAGGCCTCCTTACCAATCAAGTTCGAAAGGTTCCCCTGATGACGCGACGCGCATCTGCTGAACCCGCTGAGCGTGAAGCGCTTGGTTGGCCTCGGCCTGAGAGCGGAGCATGGTCAGCTTGGCCATTTCGTTTTGCAGCATGACTTCCTCGGCACCGATACGAGCCTGGAGGTCCAGAACGTCTTTCTGGTCCGGGCTGTTGTTGACCTCAGCCACCAAGCCGCTCAGCTCGCTGAAACGCTCCTGAGCCTGTTTCAGGGACTTTTGGGACTGGCCAAGCCAGTTCGCCGCGTTCTGGTTGCCGCTGTCGTACAAGTCCGCCACGTCACCTGACAGGCCGTGTTCGTTCGCTCCCCTGATGCCGGCATCATTCAGTACCTGGTTAGGATCGACGGTCACGGCGGGGTCATAGGCCGAGTCGATGACATTGCCCAGGCCTCGGACGCCGCTCATGCTGTCCAACTCCTTGTTGGCCGTTTCGAGCTGGCTTTTCAGTTGCTCGATTTGGTTAAGCATGTGCTGGACCTGCAAAATCTGCTGGGTCAGGTTCGACACGTCGATAACGGGAATCCCACCTGCCATGGCTGGCTGCGATAGACCGATGGTGGCCGCGAGAGCGACACCAGCGATTTTTCGTGCGCACGAAATGTTGTTGCTCATGATCATTCTTCCTTTTGAGGGTTATGCCGGGTCGCCTTGGCCTCCAAACGCCGTTTCGTCCTCTTGAGCGTGAGCGACCGTTTTTCAAAATCCAGACTTTTCAAGTCGATGGACTCCATCACCTCTTTCATCTCTTCGATGCAGGTAAAGAAGTCTTCAGGAAGGGCTTCCAAGCCTTCGGTGAGAAAATCGCAAGCGTAGCCGGCAATGATCATCAGAGTTCGAATCTCACTCTGGATGGCGTGTTGTTCGACCGCGTGTGATCGGTATAGCCGTGGCAGGCCACTGTCGGTGTAGGCGGGTGTGATACCCTGTCTGTTAGCCATGTATGCCTCCTATGCAGGCAGTCGTGGTTAGGCGCGGTCGGGGCCATCACCCCCGTTCCGCGCCGCTTGAATTCTATGTGCGAAGGGTTCTGCGCATTTCTTCTACTGCAGGAGCTCCAACCTTGTCGCTGCCGTAGTTTCTGGCTATGAGATCTGCTCTTTGCTGGCCCAGCAACTCAGCCATCTCGGCCCGCGTTAATTTTGGTTCGGCCCCAGGATGACTCTCGACCTTGGCCGCCTCGTTTTTATTTCTTGATGTACTCTGTGTTGTATTCTCTGTAATAGATTTGCCCTTTGGTCGAATCAAGGTTTGACCATCCTGATCACCAGATTGGCCAGAAGGGATAGTAGAATCGACCAAAGGGAAAAACTGGGAATTACAACCACTTCCAGAAGAGCCTTCGTCGAGCTGGTCCGTCAAAAGCTCAAGCAGGCGCTCACAGTTCACTCGATACCAAATCTTTGCAGGAACATCTCTCCTCTCTTCCTCAAGAACGCCAATTTCCACTAGCGATTTTCTAGCATTGGCCTGCTGTTTCGGTGTTAATCCAGTTTCTGATTCCCAGCTATCTTCGCCTCGCTGATTTTTATAGAACCATCCATTACGTGCTTTCGTCTTTGAGTTACGACTCCAGTAAAATGCTTGACTGAGAAAAACTGCACCAGGAACCGAAACACCAGGTAGAAGTGTGAATGCGGTATAATAGGCAATCACCCTACCCAGAATTTCCTGCACTACCGATGGATTAACACGCGCCATATTCAGAAGGCTCCAAATTAAGGGCGTCTTTGACTTGGAGCGTCCGGAAATAGACACGGCGCCCCACCTTCACCATCGTCGGCTTCAGCTTTCGAGAGACCTCAGTATCTGAATAAAGAGAAACCCGCACGCCATCAGGCGAACGGCCGAGGAGATCCGCCAGGTCTGATATACTCATCAGTAGGCCGAACCTTTCAATAAGATAATCTTCGACTTTCATGGCTAGCACCTCATCAATCACACATCGACGTAATCAATGCTAACCAAGTAAAATCAAAGCTCAAGCGAACGTTTTTTGCACAGTAATCAAGATGCTAAACATTGATCATCAAAGTGTATTAATTTGAAGAAACAACGCTCACGATAAATAAAGAATTACAATAACTTATAGGATTAACGAAATTTTACAATTTCTTTTCGGCGAAACTAATTCGACCACAGCGGGGAAATAAGAATAATAATAACATTATTATTCTTATTATTAGAGAGACTAGCGGACTGGCGAACGGTGGCTTGCATCAGTTGCTTACAGCCACCGCCAAGTCTAATACAACTCTTTATGTATTTCTTCTTGTACCTCTATAAGCAACTTCAATCTCCTCTTGCAGCTTTCTCGATCGCTAGTGATAAACCTTGCCAATATTGAGGTAATTTTTCTCGAACGCTGTGTGAGAACCTGATGGCGAGATTCAATATTACGAAGATGATTAAGCTTGAGATCTTTTATCATATTCTCAGCCTCAGCTTCTCGCCCTGAGCCATCTACGACAATGTAAACGGGCCCCGGTTCTTTGCGTACACAAGCTGCTATATCATCATAATATGGGTGGGGCCAACGAAACCTTCCTAATCCGGGATAAAGATATCGAGCTTCTCTAATAGAAGAGTCTCCAAGATCCCGCGTTCCTTTCTCCATATTACATGAATGGCAGCTTAGTATTAGATTGGTTGCAGTGAAGGCATGCCGACGATAATAGCCTCGAGATTTGTCTAGAAAATGCTCGATATCTTCCAAGGTGTTTCTTCTTTCAACAACAATAATTCTTTGGCAATAAGGACATATCTCATTTTGCTCTTCCCGCAGAATATCTCTTGTTAGCTTTTTTACATCAGATAGAGAGCGGTGCCCCCACTCAATATCACCCCTTAAGTACTTCTGAATAGAATCACGATATTCCTTCCTATTCAAAACCACTCTGATTATAGGTTTTAAACTAGCCACTTTAGAACCCCAGAATTGTTCCAATGATTTTCACCAAGGGATCATCTTGAGACAGATCCAAGTCGAGGCTCTCAAGCAACCTTCTTTTTTCTCTAAACTCTTGGCTATCTTGTTCATTCTCTGTAATGAGCTTCAAGCACGAACTTACTAAAACCGCAACCTCAGGCGATCTTGCAGAAAAAAGATGGAATTGATCACGCAATACAGCATCACTTGTCTTCCCATAAAGCTTTACTCGTGACCAACTTTGCCCTGAAGGAAAATCACATAAATATGAACCCTCATTACGTATACTGCTAGCAATCAAGGGAGAATGCGTAGCTATTAACATGGTTGTATTTGAGTGCAACCTGGTTGTAATACTAACCAAATCTCTTACAATGTTTGACTGCCACGAGGGGTGAAGGGAATTTTCTGGCTCATCATAAAACAATATGGAATTCTTTTCAGAGCAAAACAAGCACCCTAAAAGGGTTAAAATATATTGCTTTTCTCCCGAACTAAGCTCAGCAAGGCCATACCACTTACCATTTCTTGAAAACAAAATATCAGAGAGAAGAATATTCCCGTTAGCGATATGCTCTTCGAATAAATTGAAATATCTAATCGAATCGCCCAGAGAATGGAACTCTACTTCTAACTCTGAACCAATCGCATCGATAGCATCACTTTTCTTCCCCTTACCGTATCTAAACTTAAGGACCATCCTCCCCTCAAAGGAGACCTTTTCAAAAACCTCAAATAACAAAGAGATATTATCATATACAACATGCTTAGGATCCAGAATATAATTTACCAAGGTTCGAAATGGCGAAATATCAGACACCATATTGTTATTGACTTTATTTCCAAGATAGACTGCGGCATCACTCTTGCTCTTCCCCATGTATATAGACCGGGGATATTTGTCATGCATTGTCCCAGATAAACATATCATTCGATCGAATTGTGAGCCATCGCCATTTAATGCCTTTGCAATACTTTCTGATGCATATTTAAAGAACCTAGACTTTCCTGTACCATTCTTTCCTGTGACGACATGGACCCCTCCTGCCCGAAGAGAACTCAACAGACTCCCATAAACTTTTTCTTGTGCTTTTAATCCCATTCAAACCCTCACTATTAAAAAGACAATAAACTAAATCCTGAAGGACCACCAAATATCACACAATAAACTAAGGAAATAAAGAAATTAAAATATAAAAAGAACACCGAACTCACAAATAACTATAAATATATTACACATGATTTATCCCATCTAGCTTTACCCCGCCTTATTCACGAAGACGCTGACTGGGCGGCGTGAAGAGGCTGGCTGGCGGCGTCGCTCATCAGGATCGGCCTCTCCGACGCGAGAGGCCGCTGAGTAATGCCCGAACATGGCTTTCTTCCCGGTTTCTTATAGCTCTTGGGAATCCATTGCGACCGTCAAAGCAGCCGTGACCGCCGGCCGCTGCAGCGGTCGCTCGATTTCAGGTCCTGAAGCCGTCTCGCCGGGCGTCAACTCAGCGCCGTCAGCTTCGGCAGCCCCTTCAGCAACGTCGGCCACCACTTATCGGCGGCGGCACCCAGATGAAGGGTGATCCGCCGGGCATGCAGCTTCAGTGTGGCGGCGACCTTAAGCACCTGCTCGCGCATCCGACTCAGGCTCCAGCCTTGCCGAGTCTGCCGCTCCAGCAGGCAACGCAGACCATGCAGGACCTGGTAAGCATAGAGGCTGAGTAGCAGGCTCACCTCGTTACGCGCCATCACGTCCTGAACCGTGGAGGCGCCACGATCCGTCGACGAGAGGTGTACGTCGAGCGCTGATTTCACCTCGCCCATGTGCGCTTCGGCGCTACCGCGCTTGCGGTACAGTGCCAGGACCTTCTCCGGCGGCCAGTCGAACTTGTTGAGGTTGGTGACCAGGAAGAAGGCATGCAACAGCAGGTCATCGGGTCGCTCTTGCACGACCAGTACCACGCGCCGTGGTTCAGGCCAGGTGCCGGCCTGGTACTCCAGGTCATGACACCATTCCCGTGGCTGCTCGGGCGGCCGACCTCGGGGCCGCTTCAGGTACGGCGCCGCCAGTGTCTGCAGCCCCGTGTGACTGCGCAGCCGGCCCAGGTACTCGATGCCGCGATCTTCCAACGCCTCCAGCGTGTCGTTGTCGGTGAACCCGGCGTCGATACGCACCCGAACCTGGGCGCCGGTGCTTTCGTTGAGCCGCTTCACCAGGTGCGGGATCCAGGTATCGGCGTTCTCGGCCGGGCCGGCGTTGCCTTCGCGTAGTAGGCCGCCCACCATGTCACCGGTTTCGGCCAGCGAGGCGACCAGCGGCGAGTAGATGCGGACCCCGTAAAGGCCATGATAGGCCGAGCCACCTTGGTGACCGTGGACCTCGATCGGCAGGCCGTCGATGTCGAGGGTCAACTGCTTGGGTCGCTCGCCGTTCTTCAGCGAGGTCAGGCGCCAGACTACCAGTCGCAGCAGGCCTTCATGCACGGCATCGATGTTGTCGTTGCGTCCAAGGCAAGTCAGCAGCCGCGACAGCGTGGCTTGAGACGGCCGGTCCTGGGCCAGTGGCGTCATTCCACGCGCATCGCTGCAGGCCAGCTGCCAGAGGGGATCACGCCGCAACGTGTCGGTATCGCTGAGGTCGATCCAGCCCATCGCGCGCTGCAGCACCAGGGTTCGCAGCTGGCTGGCCAGCGAGTGGCGGATGCGTAGCGGGTGGCGTTGATCGACCAGATTGTCTTCGAGCGCCTCGATCACACCGCTGTTGTCGAGGGCTTCACGCAGCAGCAGAGCGCCGCTGTCACTGGTGGTGCGGTGGCCGCTCAGCTCGACACGGACGGAGCCGTTGCACGAGGGCGTCCAGGTAGATAGGCTTTCACCCATAGCGGATGGCTCTCTTGGTTCAGGTTCTTGGCGGAACACATTGAATTTTCAAGAGAATACCATCCGCTATCTTCGTTTTCAGGCCGGCCTCATGAATAGGCCGGGTTTACTACTAAATCTTCAGCCCTCAAATGCGTATACCGCCGCAGCATTTGCATGGACTTGTGCCCGCTGATCGCCGCCACTTCCTGGTCAGACAGACCGGCCTCAACCAACCGACTGACGGCCTCATGGCGTAAGTCGTGAAAGCGGAAGTCATCGAGTCCCGCCTGCTTCTTCGCTTGGTTCCAGAGCTTGGTGTAGGCATAGGGGCCGCGCTTGCCATCCTTTCCAGGCTCGCCGAAGAACACCAGGTCGCAGTCGAGCGGGCGCACCGGGTTGTTCAGCGCCTGCTTGAACACCTCGGTGGCGGCCTGAGTCAGCGGCACCAAGCGGGCTTCGTTGTTCTTGGTGTCTGTGAGGCGCACCACGCGGCGTTTCACGTCGACCTGGGAGCGAGTGAGGGTCAGGATCTCTGAGGAGCGCATGCCCGTCTCCAGGGCGATTCTTGCGATCCAGGCCAACATGGGATTGCTGTGCTGCCGTAGCACGGCGAACAGGCGCTTCTCCTCGTCGGCGCTCAGGCGTCGGTCGCGCCCTTCTCCAGGGCTGGGTTTGCGGATGTTTTGGACGGGGTTGTAGGTCAGGCCCAGCCCCCATTCCTGGATGGCCACGGTGTAGAGATGGCCGAGCAAGGCGAGCTCCAGGCGCACGGTATTGGCGCTGATAGGCTGGCCACGATGGCCAATGCTGTTCAGGCGGGTGTCACGGAAGTTGGCAATCAGCTCCGGCGTCAGGGCCGCTAGGGAGTACTTGCCCAAGTGCTCGATCAGCGTGCTGGCCTTGTGGCGCTCGCTCTTTTGGGTGCTGGGCTTCTTGGTGGGTGTGACGTCGGCCAGGTAGCGCTTGAGGGCTGCTTCGAGCGTCATGCGCTCCGAAGCGCTGCGCTGGATATAGACACCGCGCACCATTTCGTCTTCGGTGCGGCGTGCCCAGTCCTGGGCGTCTCGTTTGGTGCGGAAGGTCTTGGCGGTGGTGGGCCAGCCGGTCTTGCGGATGACGGCTTTCCAGCTACCGGCAGGGGTCTTGACGATGGTGGCCATGGAAGTCTCCAGGGGGCTGAAGGATCGGCACTGTACCGAAACTGTACCCTTGGACCATGGGACTCACCAGGCAAAATTCGTAAGACACTGATTTCATTGGTGGGCCCAGCTGGACTCGAACCAGCGACCAAGGGATTATGAGTCCCCTGCTCTAACCACTGAGCTATAGGCCCATATACGGGGGCGTATCATACCGGACGAAGGAAACCGAGACCAGACTTCCGCTGTCAAAATCGCGTTGGATTGTTTACACCTCGCCGGGCGTCCCGGCGACCGGACAGGAGTTTGCCTATGTGGCATCACAGTTGTCGTTGGGCCGCGATATGGGGGTTGGCGTGTTTCAGCGTCGCGTTGCCGGTACAGGCGCAGTGGGCGCTGGCGCCGTCAGCTTCCCAGGTGGGGGTGACAATCACCGAACGTACCGCGACGGAGTCGATACCTCACCAGCACCGGCTGCGCGGGCTTGCCGGCGAGGTAGACGATGACGGCACGCTGCGCTTGCCGCTGCGGCTTAACCAGCTCGACGTGCTGGATCGCTTTGACGAGCTGCCGCCCTGGCTTGCAGGGTTGGCGGATAGGCCACTGGTAACGCTGACGGCAAGCGTGGACACGAGCCGTCTGGACGCCCTGACGCCGGGTAGCGAGCTGGTGGAGAGCGTGATGTTTCACGCCAAAGGGCAGCAGGCGCCGGTACGGCTGCGCTTCAGCCGGCTGGATGAAGAAAGCATTCGCGTGACCCAGGCCGAGCCGCTGTCGCTGGACGCCCGGGAAGTCCGCGATGACCCGGTGGGGCGCAGCGTGCTGGCCCTGCTGGGCTACGACAATATACGCAACGCCATTCCCGTGACCCTGGATGCGCGGCTGGTGCGCGCCGTCGGGTCGCCCGCTCAGCCCTGACGCTCAGCCTTGAACATAGGGCCCGGTGGCCGGCGGGCAGTCGTCTGCGCTACGCGCACCGGCCAAAAACCGTTAACCGGGTCTTGTGACAGGGTCGCGGCATCTATGTATAATAAACGATAATACTGCTTACGTATTGCACGCCTTTTTTCATTATGGTGCACGGCACCAGGCGGGCTGTTCCGGAGGATCCCGGGGCAGCACGCTTGGGTCGTGCCTTTATATGAGGGCGTGTTTTCTTTTCACCAACCAGGCATCGCTGATGGACGACACACAAAACGTCAAGATTAAGGTGCGCGGGTTAAGCAAGGTTTTTGGCAAACACCCCAAAAGAGCCTTGGAGCTGCGTGATCAAGGCTTGGGACGTACCGATATCCTCGATAAGACCGGCCAAACGCTGGCACTTTCCAACATCGATTTCGACGTGTATGAAGGGGAGCTGCTGGTCATTATGGGGCTTTCAGGCTCGGGCAAATCGACCTTGATTCGCTGCCTCAACCGCCTGATTGATATCACCGAAGGGGAAGTCGTCATTGACGACGAAAACATCCCCAAGCTTAGCGACAAGGCGCTGCTGGAATGCCGCCGCCGACACTTCTCCATGGTATTCCAGAACTTTGCCCTGTTCCCCCACCGCACGGTGCAGAAAAACGCCGAATTTGGCCTGGAAATCCGCGGCATCAGCAAAAACAAGCGGTTTAAGCTGGCGCGGGATTCTCTGCATCAGGTTGGGCTTGACGGCTGGGAAGATGCCTACCCCAATCAGCTTTCCGGCGGCATGCAGCAGCGTGTCGGCCTTGCCCGGGCGCTGGCCAACGACGCCAGCGTCCTGCTCATGGACGAGGCCTTCTCGGCGCTCGACCCGCTGATCCGCAAGGACATGCAGCAAGAGCTGATGCAGCTGCAGGCCGAAACCCAGAAAACCACGGTGTTCATTACCCACGACCTCGACGAGGCGCTCAACATCGGGGATCGCATCGTGCTGCTCAAGGGCGGCGAGATCGTCCAGATCGGCACCCCCGAAGAGATCCTGACCAAGCCGGCCGATGACTATGTGCGCCGCTTCATCGAAGGCGTGGACATGTCGCGCATCCTCACCGCGGAAAGCGCCATGCGCCGGGTACGCTCCACCGCTCGCAGTACCGACGGGCCGCGCACGGCGCTCCACAAGATGCGTGAAAACAGCATTGATTCCATCTACGTGACCGGCCGTAACCGTAAGCTGCTCGGCCTGCTCGAGGTCGATGCGGCAAGCCAGGCTGCCGACCAGGGCGCCGACACCATCGCCGACTACATGACCCAGGACTTCCGCAGCGTCACGCCCGACGAGCCAATGCAGAACCTGTTTGCCTTGTTCACCGAGAAAAGCTTTCCCATCGCCGTGGTAGACGACGAGCAGCGCCTGCTGGGCGTTGTGGTGAAAGGTGCCGTCCTGGATGAACTCGCACGGACAGGAGATCAATGATGGATATCGTACGCATTCCCCTCGGGGACTGGATCGAAGGCGGCCTGGACTGGCTGACCAGCGAATATTCCGTGGTCACCCGGAGCATTTCCCGGGTGACGCAAACCGGCATCGACGGCCTGAACGATGCGCTGATGTGGCTCCCCGAATGGGGACTCATGGCGATTGTCGTGCTGCTGTGCTGGCGGGCCTCTTCCATCCGCCTGGGCATCGGCGCCGCTGTCGGCCTGGCGCTGATCTGGAACATGGGCCTCTGGTTTCCGATGATCGAAACGCTGACGCTGGTGGTTATCGCCACCCTGGTCGCGGTGGTCATCGCGCTGCCGGTGGGGATCGCCGCGGCGCTTTCCGAGCGGCTTTACCGAGCGATCATGCCGGTGCTGGACTTCATGCAGACCATGCCGGCGTTTGTCTATCTGATCCCGGCGATTCCGTTTTTCGGCATCGGCTCGGTCTCGGCCATCTTCGCCACGGTGATTTTCTCCATGCCGCCGGCCATCCGCTTTACCACCCTGGGGATTCGCCAGGTGCCGGTGGACCTGATCGAAGCCGCCGACGCCTACGGCGCGACCCGCGGCCAGAAGCTGTTCAAGGTGCAGCTGCCGCTTTCCCTGCCGACGCTGATGGCGGGGATCAACCAGACCATCATGCTGGCGCTTTCCATGGTGGTCATCGCCGCGATGATCGGCGCTGACGGCCTGGGTAGCGAAGTCTGGCGCGCCATCCAGCGCCTGCGCCCGGGTGACGGCTTCGAAGCCGGCATTGCCGTGGTGATTCTGGCCATGCTGCTGGACCGTTTGACCCAGTCGCTGCGCCGCTAAGCTCCACCGATGGCGATGCCGCCCGGCTTGCCAAGTCGCGAGGGCTTTGCCATCCTGTACCGGAGTGATGCAGCGAAAACAGTGCTGTATCATAAAACCAGAGCGTCGCCGAGCGGCGCCTGTCTATCACCAAGGGAGCAACGCTTATGACAACATCAATGCTGACAAAACGCGTTCGCGTCACTTCGCTTGCCCTGCTCGCCGGCGCAGGCCTGGCAGCCGGCGGCACCGCCCATGCCCAGGACAAGGGCACGGTCAACCTGTCCTACGTCGAGTGGGCGTCTACCGTCGCCTCCACCGAAGTCATGAAGGTCGTGCTGGAGCAGGAAGGCTACGAGGTTGACGCCACCTCGCTGTCGGCCGCGGCCATGTGGCAATCCGTAGCCAGCGGCGATACCGACGCTTTCCTCGCCGGCTGGCTGCCCGCCACCCACGAAGACTACTACGCCAAGCTCAAGGATGAACTGGACGACCTTGGCCCCAACCTTGAAGGCGCCAAGCTTGGCATGGTGGTGCCCGAATACAGCGACGTCGACTCCATCGAAGACATGAACGACAACGTCGACAGTTTCAACGGCAAGATTACCGGCATTGATCCGGGCGCCGGCGTCATGCGTCTTACCGAAAAGACCATCGACGAATACGACCTGGACTATGACCTGGTTAGCGGCAGCGGCGCCACCATGACCGCCGCGCTCAAGGCCGCCATCGACAACGATGACGATATTGCCGTGACCGGCTGGACGCCGCACTGGATGCTCGCTCGCTGGGATCTCAAGTTCCTCGACGACCCGAAGGAAACCTACGGCGGTGCCGAAAAGATCCACACCATCGCTCGCCAGGGCCTTGAAGACGACATGCCCGGCGCCTATGCGATTCTGGACGCGTTCGAATGGTCCTCGGACGACATGAACGAGGTCATGCTGATGCAGGAAGAGGGTGATGATCCTGCGGCAGCCGCTGAAAAGTGGGTCGACGAGAACCCGGACAAGGTCGAAGAATGGCTTGACAACTAAGCTCAAGCCCTTTGATTACAGCCACGCTCCAGCGTGGCTGTTTTTATGCCTTGTCTCTGCCTCAAGCCGGCAAAGGAGTTGTGTATGTTTGATCACATCATGGTGCCGATCGACCTTAAGTACGTGGAAACCCTCGAACCGGCGCTTGCCAAGGTGGCCGATCTCGCGCGCCACTACAATGCCACCATCACCTACGTGGGCATCACTTCCAACTCGCCCAACAGCGTAGCCCGCACGCCGGAAGAATATCAGCAAAAGCTCGAAGCCTTTGCGCAGAAGCGCCATGCGGCTCACGGCCGTCCGGTGGCGGCGAAGGTCTACCGCTCCACCGACCCTATCGCCAACCTGGACGACCTGCTGCTCAAGGCCGTTGACGACGTCGGCGCGGATCTGGTCATCATGGCCACCCATCTGCCCCGCTCGCTGGATATCGTGCTTCCGGCCCACGGCGGCACCCTGGCGTCGCGCGCGTCCGCGTCGGTCTTTCTGCTGCGCCACGACCAGGGCTGAGCGGAGCAGTTTCCAGACTACCGGGTCTGCAACACTATTACCGATAAGCCCATCGTCACGCCTGGGGCGTTTTATCACGCTCTCGCATGAGGCGCCTGTGCGACTCACTTCTTGTCTACTTTGAAGGAAAACCGCTTATGGCCAACAAAGAAACGCCGGAGGCATCAGAACAGAGCGCCTCGGAAGGCATTCCCGCGCCGGAGGGCGCAGCCAATCTGATTGATACCGATTACGTGATCGGCCAGGACAACATCGCCACCAGCCGGTTCGGGGTCCCCGTCGACCTTCACAGCGTGGTCTTCACCGTATCCTCGCTGGTGATTTTGCTGTTCGTGGTGATCACCCTGGCGCTGCAGGATCAGGTAGCGCCGGTGTTCACCGGTACGTTTGACTATTTGACCGGCAACCTGAGCTGGGTGTTTCTGCTGGGCGGTAACGTTTTTGTCCTGGTGGCACTGGGGCTTGTGCTGTCGCCGCTGGGCAAGGTGCGCATCGGCGGTGCCAAAGCAACGCCCGACTTCAGCTACGCGGGCTGGTTTGCCATGCTGTTTGCCGCCGGTATGGGCATCGGCCTGATGTTCTACGGCGTGGGCGAGCCGCTGTCCCACTTCGGCACGGCGATGAGCGGCTCGGACGCAGCCCCGCTGGGCGGCGCCGAGGGCAACGCCGAGGCATCGGCGACGCTGGCCATGGCGTCAACCATCTACCACTGGGGCCTCCACCCCTGGGGGGCGTATGCCATCGTCGGCCTGTCGCTTGCCATCTTTGCCTTCAACAAGGGGCTGCCGCTGACCATGCGCTCGATTTTCTACCCGATCCTCGGGGAGCGCATCTGGGGCTGGCCGGGCCACATCATCGATACGCTGGCCGTGTTTGCCACGCTGTTCGGGCTGGCCACCTCGCTGGGGCTGGGTGCCACCCAGGCCTCCACGGGGCTTAACTACCTCTTTGATATCCCCAACACCGACACCACCATGGTGGTGCTGATCCTCGGCATTACCGCCGTGGCGCTGGGCTCGGTGATGGCCGGCGTGGACAAGGGCGTACAGCGCCTGTCCCAGCTCAACATGGCGCTTGCCTTCCTGCTATTGGTGTTCGTGATTGCCGTAGGGCCGACGCTTGCCATTGCTACCGGCTTTTTCAGCAACCTCGGCGCTTACGCGAAAAACCTGCCGGCTCTGGCCAATCCCTTCGGGCGTGAAGACTCGGCCTTTGTGCAAAGCTGGACGGCCTTCTACTGGGCCTGGTGGATTTCCTGGTCGCCCTTTGTCGGCATGTTTATCGCCCGGGTCAGCCGCGGCCGCAGCGTGCGCGAGTTCCTGATCGCGGTACTGCTGGTCCCCATGCTGGTGTCCGTTCTGTGGATGACGGCCTTTGGCGGCACGGCCATTGACCAGATCGTTACCCAGGGCATCTCCACCGTCCAGGACGCCGAGCTGGACCTGCAGCTGTTTGCCATGCTCGGCGAGCTGCCGCTGTCTGCCATTACGTCCTTCGTGGGTATCGTGCTGGTGATCGTGTTCTTCGTGACCTCGTCGGACTCCGGCTCGCTGGTCATCGACTCGATCACCGCCGGCGGCAAGGTCGACGCGCCCAAGCCCCAGCGCATGTTCTGGGCCATCATCGAAGGCGGTATTGCCATTGCGCTGCTGCTGGGTGGCGGCCTGAGCGCGCTGCAGGCGGCGTCGGTTTCAACCGGCCTGCCGTTTACCGTGGTGCTGCTGTTCGGCTGCTACGGGCTGATCAAGGCGCTGATGAGCGAGCCGCGCACCGTATAACCGGAGCACAGCGCAAGAAACGTAAAATGCAAGAAAGCAAAAAAAGGCAGCCCGAGGGCTGCCTTTTTTACGTCTGGCGTACGGGTCAGCACCACAGATCGCCCAGCGGCGTCTGCGGGTGATAATGGGTCGCCACCTGCGCCTGCAAAAGCTCGGCGGTGGCCAGGGCGTCGACCAGCGCGTGGTGCCCCTGGTAGGCGGGCAGGTGATAGCGGGCGCGGCTGGCATTCAGCCGAATGGACACCGGCGGGTGCCCCAGCCAGCGACGAAAGCGGGCCCACCGAGTCTGGCGGTACAGCCGCGCCTCGAGCGACATGGTGTCGATCATGGGAAACAGGACGCCCTCCCCCCGGCGCACGCGCACGGCAGCTTCCAGAAAGGGGCGCTCGATGTTGCGAAAATGCACCACCACGATCCGCCCGGCAAGCATCGGCAGCAGCTCGTCGATGATCGCGTCGAAATCCGGCGCGCGGGCAATTTCCGAGTGGGTGATGTGATGATGGGCGATGGACGAGGCAACCAGCGCCCGCGACGGCTTCACCACCCAATAGCGCCGCCGAGCGAGGGTAATGCGCGAAAACGTAAAGGGCACCACGCCGAGGCTGACAATGGCATGGCGGCGCTCGTCCAGGCCGGTGGTTTCCATATCAAGCGCTACCATCGGCACCTCGGAGATCGGCGTGTCCCACGACGGTAGCGGCGTGGCGAAATAGCGTTTCACGGCGGCGTCCCGGGCCTTATCGGCGCGGGCGCGCATGTAGGCGGCCCAGTCAGCCCTGACGATTTTCTGGCGCGGCCGGATAGCCGGCATTAACGCCGCTCCGTCTGCCCGCCGACCATGGGATAGCGGAACTTGAGAAACTTCTGGGCGTTGCTCAGCACCTGGAAAGCGTCTTTCAGCGTGTGGCGCTCGCTGCTTTCGACGTTTTCCGGCTCGATGTTGTTGTTCGGCTCCCGGCCTTTACCAATATCGATGGCCTGGTGGCGCAGACGCGATATGCACAAAAACTCGAAAGCATAGCGCAGCTTGTCGCTAACGCCCGAGGCCAGAAGCCGGGTCTGATGAATATCGTCAAGCCGCTCGAAGGAGTTCTGGGCGCTCGAGCCGCAGGCCAGGGCATGGATGCGAATCAGGTCCACCATGGGCGCGGTGCCGCGACGCTTGAGGTTGATGGAGTTGTTGTGCTTGCCGTCCTGCTCCATCACGAAGGTGCGGAAAAACCCCAGCGGCGGCGTGCGGTTCAGGGCGTTACGCGCCATGGCCGCGAGAAACTGCGGCGAGCGCGGCGCCTGCTCGGTCACCAGGTCCTGCAGCTCCTCGACCAGCTCCGCTTCGCCGTAGGCGCTGTCCAGATCAAAAAAGATCGAGCTGTGCAGCAGAGTTTCGGGCGTGGGCTCGCTCATCCAGCCCCGAAAATAGCCTTTCCAAACCTCCAGCGGTTGGCGCCAGCGGGCGTTGGTCGCCATGATATCGCCTTTGCAATAGGTGTAGCCGCAGGTGTCCAGCCCGTCGCTGACAAAGGTCGCCAGCCGGCGGAAGTAGTCGTCGTGCTCTTCCGGATCAAAGGCATCATCAAGCACCAGGGCGTTATCCTGATCGGTGACGATACCCTGCTCGTTGCGCGCCATGGAGCCGTTGACCATGAACGCATAGGGCACCGGCGGCGGGCCCAGCGAGTCCTCGGCAAGCTCGCACAGCCGGCGAGTGAAGCTGCGCCCGACGGTAGAAAGCGCGCTGCCAACCATCTGCGAATTGGCGCCCTCCTCTACCATGCGCACAAAGGCCGCGCGGACGTCCGGCGCCAGCCGCGCCAGCCCTTCCACGCTCAGGCGGCTGAAAATATTGCTGACCAGGTAGAGCCCGCTGTGGGTTTCGTAGCGAATGATATCGGACAAATGAACGATGCCCAGGGGCCGCCGGCGGTGAAGCACCGGCAGGTGGTGCACGTTGTTGCGCAGCATGACCAGCATGGCTTCGTAGATCGAGACGTCCGCCTGCACGCTGACCAGCACCTGCGATGCCGCATCGCCTATTGCCGTCTGTGCCGATAACCCCCGGGCGACGATGCGGGTGCGAAAGTCGGTGTTGGTCATGATGCCGCGGATCCGGCGCATTTCGCTGCCGTCGTGAAAGCAGCGCAGCGTATCCCCGGTGCACGGCTCGGTGACCAGCAGCGCCGAGGCCTGGTCTTCACTCATCTGGCGGGCGGCGTCCTGGACGCTGGTATCCACGTTGACCATGACCGGCGCGCGCGACAAAAGGCGCCGTATCCGGGTGACCATCATGTCGTTGGATTCGCGCTGCTCTTCGGCCGCGGACTCGAGCCGCGGGCGCTCCAGCTCAACAAAGTCGGCAAAGTGTTCATCGGCGTCGCACAGCTGCTGAAACACGGCATCGGGGATAAAATAGATCAGCGTGTCTTCAATGGCCCTGGCCGGAAACCGCACCACGTGATCGCGCAGCAGGTGAAAGTGGCCGAAGATGTCGCCTTCACCCAGGCGGTTGTACAAATCGCCCTGACGGCGGTAGACCTCGACCGCGCCGCTGCGTATATAGCAAAATTCGTCGACGTGGGCATTGAGCAGCAGTATATCGCTACCCGTCTTGAAGTAGCGCACCTCGATGTGACCTGCCAGCTCGTCCAGCAGCGCCTCGCTCAGCGCATCGAAGGGCGGGAACTGGCTCATGTGCTGGCGAATTTCCATCAGCTCGGCGTCCATACTGCCTCCTGAGCGTTATCGGTAGCGGCGTGGGCTTATTCTGGAACGCCTTTCGCCCCCGGTAAAGCGCGCAGCGGGCGCCCACAAAAAATCCCGGCGCAACACGCCGGGATTGTTCATGCCCTGCCAAAGGCAAAGCTTACAAGCGAGGCTGCCGGCGCGGAGGCGCCGAAGCGGGGAATGCCTCAGGACTGCCCGGCCATCTCCTGGACGCGCTGCATCATTTCGGGATCCTGCTGGATCGCCTGACCAATGGCGTTGAAGGTGTCGACGTCCAGGCCGCTGTTCTCGACGATCTGGATCATTTTCTCGTTGGCTTCAGCACGAACTTCCTGCTGTGATTCTTCGTCATCAGCCGACTGCAGACGCTCGGTATACTCCTGGGAGACAACGGCGATTTCCTGAGATGCATCGGCGAACTGCTGCAGCTGCTGATCGCTGAAGTCCTGCGCCTGCGCTTCGGCGCTGGGCGCCTGGCTCTGGGCAGTGTCCGCGGATTGCTGCGCCTGGGCGGTGCCCGCCATCAGACCGGTGGCGAATAGGGCTGCGGAGAACAAGGCAGTAAAACGTGGCATGAAATAAAACCTCATGTGATGCATGTTGAATGTGTCCCTGTGACGGCGCTTTATCGTACAGGTTCCCTCTTTCATGTTTCAAAATGTAATAAAGCCGTTTATCAACGTGCCGGACGGCGGCAGTAGCCGGCCTCCGGCCCCACTCTTTTTGGAATGATCTTCCTGAAACAATTGGCCCTGGAGCAACAAGCGACATGATCCATCCATCCCTGCGCCAGCCCGGCGCGCTTGGCCTGGCGGCCATGCCGGGGCTGTTCGTGCTGCTGTGGAGCACGGGCTTCATCGGCGCCAAGTTCGGCCTGCCCTACGCGGAACCACTCACCTTTCTGTGGCTGCGCTGCGCCTTTACGCTCCTCGTCCTGGCGCCGCTGGTGCTGGTCAGGCGCATGCCCTGGCCGTCGGGCGCGAGGCTTTGGGGGCACATTGCCGTCTCGGGGCTGCTGGTCCACGGCGCCTACCTGGGCGGGGTGTTTTACAGCATCGAGCTTGGCATGCCCGCCGGGCTCACGGCCCTGCTGGTGGGCTTGCAGCCGCTGCTGACGGCGGCCTTTGCCGGGCCGCTGCTGGGCGAACGGCTGGGCCGGCTTCAGTGGCTGGGGCTCGCTCTGGGGCTGGTCGGTATCAGCCTGGTGCTGGGCAGCAAGCTCGACTTCAGCGACTCGCTGTTTCAAGGCTTCGGCATCAAAGCGCTGGCAAGCGTCACCGTCGCCCTGCTGGGCATCTCCCTGGGCACGCTTTACCAGAAGCGCTTTTGCACGCACATGCCGCTGCTCTCCGGCGCGGTCATTCAATACCTGGCCGCGGGTGCCCTGTTCACCCTGGGAGCGGGGCTGTTCGAGACGCGCCAGGTCATCTGGACGCCCACCTTTATCCTCACCCTTGGCTGGCTGGTTCTGATTTTATCCATCGCCGCGATCCTGCTGCTGCTGGCGCTGATAAAAAAAGGCGCAGCGTCGCGGGTGGCGAGCCTGTTTTATCTGGTGCCGCCGGTTACCGCGCTGGAAGCCTGGTGGCTGTTTGACGAGCGCCTGCCCTGGCCGGGCCTTGTGGGCATGGCCATCGCCATTGGCGGCGTGGTTCTGGTAGCCCGTACCGCGCCTGCCGCCAGCAAACACACCTAACCCCCGGCAGCCGACCGTTGGGTCCACGGCCAGGGGCAAGGCACAGGCTGATACGAACGAAAACGAAGGGTTACGGCTGGGTCAGGTGCTCAAGATAGCCGGTGCCGCCGAGATTCCCCATCTGCCGGCGAATCCAGCGGCTGCGCTGCTCCACGCTTGCCGAGGGCCGGGCGGCGCTGCGCGTCAGCGGGCTTGGCAGAATGGCCGCCAGCAGGCTTGCCTGGCGGCCGTCAAGCTCGTTTGCCGGCACGCCGAAGTAGTGCTGCGCGGCGGCTTCCAGCCCGAACACGCCGCGATCCCACTCGGCGACGTTGAGATAGACGTCGAGAATGCGCTGCTTGCCCCAGAAAAGCTCGATCAGCAGGGTAAACCAGGCCTCGAAGCCCTTTCGCAGCCAGCTGCGCCCGCTCCACAGAAACACGTTCTTGGCGGTCTGCTGGCTGAGCGTGCTGGCACCGCGCAGCCGCCCGCCGTTGCCGCTGGTATCCAGCGCCCGGCGGATCTCCACGAAGTCAAAGCCGCTGTGCCGAGGAAACCGCTGGTCTTCGGCCGCAATGACGGCGATCCGCGCCGTGTCGCTCAGCGCGCTACGGCCGCGCCAGCGGTAGTCGATCGAGAGCGGCTCGCGCGCTACCCAGCTTTGCACCTTGCGCTCGACCATCACCATCGACCCCGGCAGCGGCACGACGCGAAACAGCAGCACCAGCGCCACGGAGACCAGCACAAAGGCCAGCGCCAGGCGCCATAGCAGCCGCGCCACCCGCTGCCAAAGCCGTCCGGCGGCGAGGCGCAGGCGCTCCTGCCGGCGGGGGGTGGCCCCCTGCCGGGCGGTGGATGAACGAGGCTTACCGGCTCCCTTCTGACGCCGGGAGCGGGTAGCCGGCCGGCTGGGTTTATTTATACAGGTGCTCGGCGTGGTAGCGCAGGTGGTCTTCAATGAACGAGGCAATGAAGAAGTAGCTGTGATCGTAGCCCGGCTGGCGACGCAGCGTCAGCGGATGGTCGTGCTTGGCGCACACCGCTTCCAGATTCTCGGGCTTGAGCTGCTCTTCGAGGAACTGGTCGGCCTCGCCCTGATCGATGAACAGCCGCTGGCGCGAAGCGCCGTTGGCCACCAGCTCGCAGGCGTCGTACTGGCGCCAGCTGGATACGTCCTCGCCCAGGAGGTGGGTAAAGGCCTTTTGTCCCCAGGGGCACTCCATCGGGTTGACCATCGGGGCAAACGCCGAGACCGAGCAGAAGCGGCCAGGGTGGCGCAGCGCCAGCATCAGGGCACCGTGACCGCCCATGGAATGGCCGCTGATGGACTCGCGCCCGTTCACCGGGAACTGCAGGCGGACTACCGAGGGCAGCTCTTCTACCAGGTAGTCATACATATGGTAGTGGGCTTTCCACGGCGCCTGGGTGGCGTTGATGTAAAAGCCCGCGCCCGACCCCAGGTCAAAGCTGTCGTGCTCGCCGGGAACGTTGGTGCCCCGCGGGCTGGTGTCCGGGCAGACAATGGCCACACCCAGCTCCGCCGCCATGCGGTGGGCTCCGGCTTTCTCCATGAAGTTCTGGTCGTTGCAGGTCAGCCCCGACAGCCACCACAAAAGCGGCACCCGCTCGTCCTCGGCCTGGGGCGGCAGATAGACGGCGAAGATCATGTCGCAATCAAGCGCCCTCGAGTAGTGGCGATAGCGCTTGTGCCAGCCGCCAAAACTACGATTTTCCGACACTAACTCCAAGGTTTCACTCATGCTCATGGCAGGCTCCTGTTGATACCTGGCGCAGCGATGCGCAAAGCGCGGCACGCGGCCGCGCGAATGGAACTGACGCTTGTTGCCAAGCGCGGGTGACGTTAGCCGTCACGCTCAATAGTGCAGCACGGTGCGAATACTTTCACCGGCGTGCAGCAGGTCAAAGGCTTCGTTGATTTTCGCAAACGGCATGTTGTGGGTAACGAAATCGTCGATGTTGATTTCGCCCTTCATGTACTGGTCGACATAGCCGGGAAGCTCGGTGCGCCCCTTGACGCCGCCAAACGCCGAGCCTTTCCAGACACGGCCGGTCACCAGCTGGAACGGCCGCGTGGCAACTTCTTCGCCGGCGCCGGCGACGCCGATGATGATCGACTCGCCCCAGCCCTTGTGGCAGCACTCAAGCGCCGAGCGCATGACGTTGACGTTGCCGATGCATTCAAAGGAGTAGTCCACGCCGCCGTCGGTCAGATCGACAATGACTTCCTGGATCGAGTCGTTGTAGTCCTTGGGATTGACGAAGTCGGTGGCGCCGAACTGCTCGGCCAGCTTGAACTTCTCCGGGTTGACGTCGATGGCGATGATACGGCTGGCCTTGGCCATCAGCGCGCCCTGAATCACCGCCAGGCCGATGGCGCCGAGGCCGAACACCGCTACCGTCGCACCGGGCTCGACCTTGGCCGTGTTCATCACCGCGCCGATGCCGGTGGTCACGCCGCAGCCCAGCAGGCAGATCTTGTCCATCGGCGCTTCCCTGGACACCACCGCGAGCGACACTTCGGGCAGCACGGTATATTCGCTGAAGGTGGAGCAGCCCATGTAGTGGTGAAGCTTCTTGCCGTCCAGCGAGAAGCGCGAGGTGCCGTCGGGCATCACGCCCTTGCCCTGGGTAGCGCGCACCGCGCCGCACAGGTTGGTCTTGCCCGACAGGCAGAACTTGCACTTACCGCACTCGGCGGTATACAGCGGAATGACGTGGTCGCCGGGCTTGACGCTGCTGACCCCGGGGCCAACGTCTTCGACAACGCCCGCGCCTTCGTGGCCCAGCACCGCCGGGAAGTTGCCTTCCGGGTCGGCGCCGGACAGCGTGTAAGCGTCAGTGTGGCACACGCTGGTAGCCACCAGCCGCACCAGCACCTCGCCTTCCTTCGGCCCTTCCACATCAATCTCGGCAAGCTCCAGCGGCTTGCCGGCTTCCAGCGCCACGGCAGCACGTGATTTCATTATCTGTCTCCTTGTCGAGGGTACCGCCACGACCTCCGAGGTCGGGCATTGGCACCTGATATCTTCTATATATTACAGCATCTTGCCATCTTTGCAGCCATGCCGCGCGGCGTTGCTCGCTTTGACCGAGGCAATGGCATTGCGCTCGCGGCAGAGCACCGAGTTGTCCCCGCCGACTTTCAGGCTAACTGTCAAGATAGCCGGCAGGCGCTTCTCTTTATACCTATTCCTTCATACCTATCATTTCATACCTATCACTTCACACCTGTATAATCTGCAAATTTGCCGGCATGGCTGGATGCGCGCCGGGGCACAACGCGATATACTCACATACATCTTTGCATGTTTAACCACCGACCAGAGCTTGCCGGCATACGCCGGTGCGCATTTCAGGACGTATGATGCACTATCCCAAATCTTCGTGGCCCATTCATACCAGCGCGCTCTTTCTGCGCGCCACGCTGTATCTCCTTGTCACCGGCGCCATTGCCCAGGGGGCCTATATGGAGGCTCTGTATCTGCCCAAAACGCTGCAGTTTTCCGAGCTGGGCTTCATTGAGCTCAACCAGACGGTCTTTTTGGCGCTCTCCTGCGGCCTCCTGCTCTATGTGCGCCAGCGGCTTCAGGTATGGCCCATGGTCACGCTATTGCTGCTGGCGTTTATCGGCTCGTCGCTGATTCGCGAGCAGGATGCGCTGCTCGACCACTACGCCGGCAGGCACGTCTGGAAGATACTCGTCACGATCGTCATCCTCCCCATTGTGGTGTGGGTCGGGATTCACTGGCGGCGCTTTCTTGACGAGCTTTATGAATACAGCAACAGCTTTTCGCTGGGGCTGTTTACCGCCGGTCTTTTCACCACTTACGCCTTTTCCCGGCTGTACGGGCGCAAGATCTTCTGGCAGGCCATCATGGAAGACCATTATCTGGGCGACATCAAAAGCATGGCGGAAGAAGTCGTGGAGCTGCTGGGCTACAGCCTGATCCTGTTTGCCATGATCGAGCTTTTACTGCTGGCACGGCGCATTTACCACGCCCGTCAGCAGACCGCTCCGGACAGCTGACGCGGCCCCGGCCACGCAGCAGACGCCGTAAAAAGCCCGCCGTGTGACTCACCGGCGGGCTTTTTTCATGCGCCCCGTTTCCAGGGCGAAACGGGCAGCGGACGCACGCTACTCGTCGAGGAAGGAGCGCAGCGGCTCCGAGCGGCTCGGATGGCGCAGCTTGCGCAGCGCCTTGGCCTCGATCTGGCGGATACGCTCCCGGGTGACGTCGAACTGCTTGCCGACCTCTTCCAGGGTGTGATCGGTGTTCATGTCGATACCGAAGCGCATGCGCAGCACCTTGGCCTCCCTCGCGGTGAGCCCGCCGAGCACGTTGCGCGTGGACTCGACCAGGCCCTCGCCGGTGGCCAGATCGATGGGCAGCATCATGGTGCTGTCCTCGATGAAGTCGCCCAGGTGCGAGTCGTCGTCGTCGCCGATGGGCGTTTCCATGGAGATCGGCTCCTTGGCGATCTTGAGCACCTTGCGCACCTTGTCCTCGGTCATTTCCAGGCGCTCGCCCAGCTCTTCCGGCGTCGGCTCGCGGCCCATTTCCTGCAGCATCTGGCGCGATACCCGGTTGAGCTTGTTGATCGTTTCGATCATGTGCACCGGAATGCGGATGGTGCGCGCCTGGTCGGCAATCGAGCGGGTGATCGCCTGGCGGATCCACCAGGTGGCGTAGGTCGAGAACTTGTAGCCGCGACGGTATTCGAACTTGTCCACCGCCTTCATCAGGCCGATATTGCCCTCCTGGATCAGGTCCAGAAACTGCAGGCCGCGGTTGGTGTACTTCTTGGCAATCGAGATCACCAGGCGCAGGTTGGCCTCGACCATTTCCTTCTTCGCCCGGCGCGCCTTGGCCTCGCCGATGGAAAGCTTGCGGTTGACTTCCTTCAGCTCGCCGACGTTGAGCCGCACCATGTTCTCTTCGAAAGCGATCTTGCGCTGGTAGCGACGGATATCGGCGCGCAGCGGTTCGAGGCGGTCGGCGTAGCGCGGCGAGGCTTCCTGAAAGTCGTCCAGCCAGTCCTTGCGCGACTCGTTGCCGGGAAACGCCTTGATGAACGTCTTGCGCGGCACCTTGGCCTTTTTCACGCACAGCTGCATGATGCCCTTTTCCTGGGCGCGCACCTGCTCCACGCTGATGCGCACCTGCCCCACCAGGCGCTCGAAGTGCTTGGGCACCAGCTTGATCGGCGAAAACAGCTCGGCCAGGCGTGCCTGACGCGCCTTGAGCTCTTCGCTGCCGCGGCCGTACTTTTCAAACGCGGCCTCGACGGCTGCGTTTTTCTCGCGGATCTGCTCGAAGCGCGCCCGGGCTTCTTCCGGGTTCGGTCCGCCTTCGTTGGCGGTGGTCTCTTCTTCCTCGTCGGGATCGTCGCTGGGCTCGGGCTCGATTTCCTCGGGCTCGGCGACGTTGGGAATGCCGCCGTCGGGGTCGATGAAGCCGGAAAACAGGTCCGACAGCCGGCCCGGCGCCTCTTCGTCCTGGGTGGCGTCGTAGGCGTCGAGAATCGAGTTTACCGCACCGGGCAGGTAAGCCAGCGCCGACATCACCGCGCGGGTGCCTTCCTCGATGCGCTTGGCGATCTCGATCTCGCCTTCCCGGGTCAGAAGCTCCACCGTACCCATCTCGCGCATGTACATGCGCACCGGGTCGGTGGTGCGGCCGACGTCGCTTTCCACGGCGGCAAGGGCGGCAACCGCTTCCTCGGCCGCGGACTCGTCGGTGGACTGATCCGACATCATCAGGGTGTCTTCGTCAGGAGCGACTTCGACGACGCTGATCCCCATGTCGTTGATCATGCCGATGATGTCTTCCACCTGATCGGGATCGGCGATATCCTCGGGTAGATGATCGTTGACCTCGGCATAGGTAAGGTAGCCCTGCTCCTTACCTTTCGCGATCAACTCCTTCAGACGCGACTGCTGCTGCGCATTTCCAGCCATAGAAACCCTATCTCGACGAAGAAGAATGAAGCACCTGACGCGCAAGTGACGTGCCAGAAGCGCCCGGAAAGCCGAACAGTATAGCGTCGGCCGCGGGCGCCTTCCAGCACGGTTTGTTTGCGCCGCTATTCAGGTGTGTTAGCTTGTTTGGTTTAGCCAGCATCTGGCAATTGGTCAACTATGTGGTAGCAAAGAGCGGCAAATTCAACCCCGGACCCGGTATTCGGGTGCCCGCAACGCTCCCGCTGCGCGCCTCGCCGGCTGCATCACTGCGCCCCGGCGAGCTCCACCAGCAGGCTTGCCAGACGCTGCTTCTGCGTTTTATCCAGCTTCTCTCCGGCCCGCTCCCGGGCCAGCAAAGCCTCGTACTCTTCCCGCGGCGAGCGCGCCCGCTGGGTGCGCTGCAAATACTGCACCAGCCCTTCGAGCTCGGCCCTGCGCGCCGAGCGCGGAATCAACAGCTCCCGCCGGGCCAGGGCCCCGAGCGTGCGGCCCTGGGCGCTGCCCTGAAAGTGCGACAGCACCACCTGAGGGCTGGTGTAGCGCCCGGCCTGCAAGAGCGCGATCAGCTCGCGGCATAGCTGCCCCGCGGCGCTTTCCGGCAGCCACTCGAGCGCCTCGGGCAGCGCCTCCACCAGGCGCGGCTCGTGCAGGAGCAGCTGCAGCACCCGGCCCTCGGGCGAGAGCACCTCGAGCGCCGGCGATTCCGCCGACGCCTCCTCGACCGGCCCTGCCGTCTGCGGCGGCCGGGAGGGCGGTACCGGCTCGGCGGCGGGCCCTGGCCGGGCCTGCTGCTGGCGGGCCAGCAGCGTTTCGAGCTGCGCCTGGCGCAGGCCGCTGCGCTCGGCCAGTTCCTCAAGCAGCATGGATTGGAGCATGCCGTCGGGCATTTTGTTCAATGCCGCCAGCACGTCGCTGGCAAACCGTTCGCGCCCTTCCACCGCCTGCAGATCGCGCCCCTCTGCCGCCTGCTCGAACAGAAACTCCGACAGCGGCATGGCGCAGGTCACGCGGTCGGTAAACGCCTGGGCGCCTTCCCGACGCACCATGTCATCCGGGTCGTCGCCCTCGGGCAGGAACAAAAAGCGCGCCTCGCGCCCGTCGAGCATCTGCGGCAGCGCCGTTTCCAGCGCCCGGCGGGCGGCCTGGCGCCCGGCGCGGTCGCCGTCAAAGCAGAACACCACCCGGTTGACCAGGCGAAAGAGCCGCTTCAGGTGCTCTTCGGTGGTGGCCGTGCCCAGGGTCGCCACGGCGTTTCTCACGCCGAACTGGGCCAGCGCCACCACGTCCATGTAGCCCTCGACGATGACCAGCTGCTCGGGCCGCTGGGGCGCCCGGCGCGCTTCGTAAAGGCCGTAAAGCTCGCGCCCCTTGTGAAACACCGGGGTTTCCGGCGAGTTCAGATATTTGGGTTTGGCGTCGCCCATCACCCGGCCGCCAAAGGCAACGGTACGCCCGCGCCCGTCGCGAATGGGGAACATCACCCGGTCGCGGAAACGATCGTAGGTGCGCCCGCTGTCTTCGCGGTGGATCAGCAGCCCGTACTCGATCTGCACCGCTTCGCTGACGCCGCGCTCGTCGAGGTGGCGCTTGAGCGCCTCCCAGCTGTCCGGGGCGTAGCCAATGCCGTAGGTGTCGATCACCTCCGCCGACAGGCCCCGCTCCTCCAGGTAGCGGCGCGCCGCCTGGCCTTCGGGCATCACCCGCCGCTCGCGGTAGAAACTTGCGGCAAGCTCGAGCAGATTGACGCCCTGCTTGCGCTTTTTTTCGCGCTGCTGGGCGTGGGGGTCGTCGGCGCCTTCGCGCTCGACCTCAAGCCCCAGGCTCGCGGCCAGCTGCTCCACCGCGTCGGGAAAGCCCAGCCGTTCGTATTCCATCAAAAAGCGTAGGGCATTTCCGTGGGCGCCGCAGCCGAAGCAGTGGTAAAACTGCTTGTCGGCGCTAACGGTAAAGGACGGCGATTTTTCCTGGTGGAAGGGGCAGAGCCCCGCATGGTTGCGACCGGCCTTCTTCAGCTGCACCCGGGCACCGACGACTTCCACGACGTCCACCCGGGCGAGCAGGTCATCGATAAAATGCTGTGGAATACGGCCAGCCATGGACTGTCTGCCTCCGACCGTCGCGGCCCGCAAGTGCCGGGCCAGGGATGCTGCCGGGCTGAGGTGATGCCACAGTCTCAGCGACCATCGCCTCAGATACCATAGCCTCAGAGACCACCGTATCGCCTATGGCATCATCATCTATGGCATCACCGCAGCCCGTCGGCGGTTATTGACGGATAAAAAAACAAACGGCCACCGGACGGCGGCCGTTTGGCGTCCTTCCAGGAAGAGTGGCCTTGGCCACCCTTCCGGTACGGATCAATAGAGCCGTTCGAACCGCTTACGCTCACGCTGAAGCTTCTTCGCGTGGCGCTTGACTGCGGCAGCCGCCTTGCGCTTGCGCTCGGCCGTCGGCTTTTCGTAGCTTTCGCGACGACGAACCTCGGACAAAACGCCGGCTTTTTCACAGGAACGCTTGAAACGACGCAGGGCGACGTCAAACGGCTCGTTATCGCGTACTTTTACAGAAGGCATTAAGCACTCACCTACCTTAAGGAGTCTTGATGGCGGATAGTCCGTACACGCGCAAGGCGCGTTAGACACCTTTCGTGCACGATCTGATTTTTACAGCGCACAATATTCTAGTAGCGAACCCCTTTTTTTGCAAATAGGTCCGAGGATTTCCCCTCAACGCCGGCACACGAAGATGCTAAACTCGCCGGTTTACTCCGCCTGTCTTCAGGTCTTTACGTCACGGGGAAATCCGCTATGCGCGTACTGGGCATCGAAACGTCCTGCGATGAAACCGGCGTGGCCGTTTACGACACCGCGCTTGACGGCGGCGACGGCCTGCTGGCCGACGCCCTGTACAGCCAGGTGACCATGCACGCCGAGTACGGCGGCGTGGTACCGGAGCTTGCGTCGCGCGATCACACCCGCAAACTGCTGCCGCTGGTGGAGCAGGTACTGGCAGACGCGGGCATGACCCGCCGCGAGCTTGACGGCGTCGCCTATACCGCGGGCCCGGGCCTGGTCGGCGCGCTGATGGTGGGCGCGGCCACCGCCCACGGCATGGCCCGGGCGCTGGATATCCCCGCCCTTGGCGTGCACCACATGGAAGGCCACCTGCTCGCACCCATGCTGGAAGACGACGCCCCGGCGTTTCCCTTCGTCGCGCTGCTGGTCTCCGGCGGGCATACCCAGCTGGTGGAAGTTCAGGAGCTGGGGCGCTACCGGCTACTCGGCGAGTCCGTGGACGACGCCGCCGGTGAGGCCTTCGACAAGACCGCCAAGATGCTCGACCTGCCCTACCCCGGCGGCCCTCACGTCGCAAAGCTTGCCGAACAGGGCGACCCCGGGCGGTTTCGCTTCCCCCGGCCCATGACCGATCGCCCGGGGCTTAACTTCAGCTTCTCCGGACTCAAGACCCACACCCTGACCGCCATTCGCAAGCTCGACGACGCCGGCGAGCTTACGCCCCAGGGCCGGGCGGATGTCGCCCGGGCCTTCGAGGACGCCGTGGTCGACACCCTGGTGATCAAATGCCGCCGGGCGCTTGACGACACCGGCCTCAAGCGGCTGGTGGTCGCCGGCGGAGTCAGCGCCAACGTGCGGCTGCGTGAGGGGCTTAATCAGGCCTGCAGCAAACGCCGCGCCCGGGCCTTCTACCCCCGCGGGCGCTTTTGCACCGACAACGGCGCAATGATTGCCTACGTCGGCGCCCGGCGCCTGGAAGCCGGCGAGCGCGACACCGCCGGCCGGATGCAGGCCACCCCGCGCTGGCCGCTCGAACAGCTGCGCGCGCCCGGCAGCGCCGATACCAGAGTGGAGACCCCGGCACCATGAGCGACCGTATTCTAATCGAAGCGCTTGAGGTGGAGACGGTAATCGGCGTCTACGACTGGGAGCGCACGATTCAGCAGCGTCTCAGTCTGGACCTGGAGCTTGCCACGGACATTCGTCCGGCGGCGGCCACCGACGATCTGGCGCTGACCCTTAACTACGCCGCGCTCTGCGAGCGCATTCAGACGTTTGCCGCCGAGCATCGCTTCGAGCTGGTGGAAACCTTTGCCGAGCGGCTAGTGGCCGCGCTGCGCGAGGAGTTTGGCATTGCCGGCGTCACGCTTACCCTGCGCAAGCCCGGTGCGGTGCCCGCGGCGGCAAGCGTGGGGCTGAAAATGACTCGAGGCAGCTTTGCCGCGCCGGCGCATACAGAAGGCGGCGCTGAAACGTGAGCGAGTCACGTCAAATTCTGCTGAGTCTGGGCAGCAACGAAAACGCGCTTGCCAACCTGCGCCGCTGCCTTGGCGCCCTTGAGGCACGCTTTGGCGAGATTCAGGCGTCAACGGTGTATCAAAGCGCTGATGTGACCGCTCCCGACGCAGGGCCTGCGCCCGCCTCTCACGGCGTAATTTCCCATAGCCCCGTCTTCCACAACATGGTCGTGGCGTTTACAAGCGACGCCTCGCCGGCGGAGATAAAAGCCTGGGGCAAGGCGCAGGAGCGCGCCCAGGGCCGCCTGCCCCAAAGCGCCGGCGCGAGCACCCACCCCATCGACATCGACCTTCTCGCCGTGGGCGAGCTGCGCGGCGAGTTTGAAAGCGAAGATGGCGCCATTGACCTGCCCCACGGCGACATCCTGCGCCACGCCTTTGTCCTCAGGCCCCTGGCCGAGCTCCTGCCCGACGCCCGCCACCCGCGGGAAGGCACCGTCTACGCCGAGCTTTGGCAGCGCGCTCGGGCAAGCGAACGGTTTGCCCGGCAGCCGCTGCGGCCGGTGGCCTTTAACCGCTAGCCGGCGTCACCCAGCGCCCGGGCAACGGCCTCCCGGCGAACGATGCCGATTTGTCTGCCCAGCGCCGCGCCCCGATAGCCTTCGGCCATCAGCGCCTGGGGGCTTACCGCGGCGGCGCCGTCAAGGGCCGCTTCCAGCACCGCGTGCCGCCGCTCCGGCGCCAGCACCTTGACCAGCGCCAGCTGGGCCCGGGCGCGCTCGGGCTTGCGCCAGCTGTCCTGGCCGTCAAGCCAGGCCATTACCGCTTGTGTCGTCAGCGGCTCGCCGACCAGCCGCGCCGTGGCCGCGCTTTGGCGGGCCAGCTGCGCCACCGCCCGGGGCAGCTTCAAGCGCGCGGCAAGCGCTTCGCGCTCCGCGTCAGAAAGCGGCGTCACCAGCCGCGCATAGCGCCAGTGGGAAAGCGCGATGGCCGGCCAGTCCGGCACTGTCTGCATGGCGGCGAGGCAGGCGTCCAGCCGGCTTTCGGGAACGCTGCCGGGTGCCGCCGCAATTTCTGCCCACCAGACGGCAAGCGCCTCGCACTCGGCAAGCGCCTTGAAGTAGGCGTCGGGGCTTTGCTCGCCCAGGGCTTTCTCGCTTTCCGTCCAGACGCGCTCGGCGGCCAGATGCGAAAGCTCGCCGCTGCGGCTCACTTCGCGCATCAGCGCCCGGGTATCCGGGGCTACGGTGAAGCCCAGGTGGGCATAGCGGGCGAGAAAGCGCGCGGTGCGCAAAACCCTAAGCGGGTCTTCGGCAAAGGCGGCGGAAACGTGGCGCAGCACGCGGCGCTCAAGGTCATCGCGGCCGCCGTAGGGGTCGACAAGCGTGCCGCCCGGCGCTTCGGCGATGGCGTTGATGGTCAGATCCCGGCGGACCAGATCGTCTTTCAGAGTAACGTCGGGGCTTGAGTGAACGGTAAAGCCCGAGTAGCCGTGGCCGGCCTTGCGCTCGGTGCGCGCCAGGGCATACTCCTCGGCGGACTCCGGGTGGAGAAACACCGGAAAATCCCGGCCCACGGGCTTGAAGCCGCGCCGGCGCATTTCCTCGGGCGTGGCGCCGACGACGACCCAGTCGTTATCCCACACCGGGCGGCCAAGCAGCGCGTCGCGCACCGCGCCGCCCACGCGGTAGACCTCAAGGCCCGCTTCGGGAGCGGGCTTGCTCGCTTTCGGCCGCGGCATCAGGCCTCCTGGGGTTGGCGGCTGGGCACCCGGGTGCGTTTCCCGGTCTCGAGCTCAAGCGCGGTAAGCGTGCCGCCCCAGGCGCAGCCGGTATCCAGCGCCCGGGCATCGACCCGAGCGCCGGGCGTCTGGCCTTCAAGGGCCGCCCAGTGGCCGAACAGCAGGGTGGCGTCGTCCCCCCGAGGGAAGCGAAACCAGGGCTCAAAGCCGTCAGGAGCGCTTGCCAGACCGCGCTTGGCGGTAAACTCCAGCCGCCCGTCGGCGTCGATAAAGCGCATGCGCGTCATGGCGTTGACGATAAAGCGCAGCCGGTCCATGCCTTCCAGATCGTCGCGCCAGCGGCTGGGCTCATCGCCAAACAGCCGCTCAAGAAAGGCCCCGGCCTGCTCGGCGGCGAGCGCCGCTTCCACCTCGGCGGCCAGGGCTTGGGCCTGATCAAGCCCCCACTCGGGCAAAAGCCCGGCGTGGACCATCAGGGTATTGTCCCGGCGCACCGTCAGCGGCCGGCTTTGCAGCCAGTCCAGCAGCGCGCCGCCGTCGGCGGCGTTGACGATAGACGCAAAGGCGCTTCGGGGCTTTATCCTGCCGCCCCGGGCGGCGACCAGAAAATGCAGATCGTGGTTGCCAAGCACGCAGCGGGCGGCGTCACCCAGCGCTCGGACTTCGCGCAGGCAGGCAAGGGAGTCCGGCCCGCGGTTGACCAGGTCCCCGACCAGCCAGGCGCGGTCCCGGCGCGGGTCGAACGACAGCGCTTCCAGCAGGTCGACAAATTCGGCGTGGCAGCCGTGCAGGTCGCCGATGACATAGGTGCTCACATAACCCTCCTGGGCGCCGGTTAGTGAATAGCGGCCGGCTGAGCCAAGCGAAACGGCGCGACCGGGGCATCAAAGGGCCGCTGGGTAGTGGTATCGAGCAGCGTGTAGGCGCCTTCCATGATGCCCACCGGGGTGTCGAGCACCGCGCGGCTGGTGTAGCGGAAATGCTGGCCCGGGCCAATCAGCGGCTGCTGGCCGATCACGCCCTTGCCGCGCACCTCGCGGACGTCGCCGCTGCCCTGGGTGATTTTCCAGTAGCGCGCCAGCAGCTGGACGCTGCGGCCGCCCTGGTTATACAGGGTGATGGTGTAGCTGAACACGTACTGTGACTCGGCCTCCCGGGATTCGTCCGCGCGGTAGCGGGGCGTGACGCTGATACGGATCGCCGGCTCGGCGGCGCTTGGATCAACGGTCTCGGCGGCGCGCTCGGTGTCATGTTCGCTCACGTCCTGTCTCCTTCCCGGGATGCGGATGCTTCGCTGTGTGTCACGGCGTTGGCCAGGCGCACAAACTCCTCGACGGAGAGGGTCTGGGGGCGACGGCGCGGATCGATATCCAGCGCCTCAAGCGTGTCGGCGCCCACGCGGCCCTTGAGGTTGTTGCGCAGGGTCTTGCGTCGCTGGCCGAAGGCCTGCTTGACCAGGTCAAACAGCAGCGCCGGATCGTCCGCCACGTGGGGCAGCTCGGCGTGGGGGGCGAGCCGCACGATCGCCGAGTCCACCGCCGGGCTCGGCACAAAGGCCTCCGGCGGCACGCTGAACAGCTGCTCGACCCGGCAGTGATACTGCGCCATGACCGAAAGCCGCCCCCAGTCCGGCCCGCCGGGTTCGGCGGCCAGCCGCTCGACCACCTCTTTTTGCAGCATGAAGTGCATATCGGCCACCGCGCTGCCCGCGCCCAGCAGATGAATAATCAGGGGCGTGGCGACGTTGTAGGGCAGGTTGCCCACCACCCGCAGCGGCGGGCCGTCGCCGCGCAGCTCGGCAAAATCGTACTTGAGCGCGTCGCCTTCGTGGATGACAAAGCCCGGGTAGTTGAAAAACTGCACCCGCAGCCCGGGGATCAGGTCGCGGTCCAGCTCGATCACGTCGAGGCCGTCGGCGGCGTCCAGCAGCGGCTCGGTCAGCGCCCCCTGCCCCGGGCCGATCTCCACCAGGCGCTCGCCCGGGCGCGGGTGGATGGCCCCGACGATGCGCGCGATAACGCCCGCGTCGCGGAGGAAGTTCTGCCCGAAGCGTTTACGGGCGCGGTGATGCAGCACTGATGCCATGAAACGGGTTCCCGGAATAGCGTTACGCGGTGAGTGACAAAGGATTAGCCGGCCCTACGCCGGTCGGCCAGCCGGCGGGCAAGCGCCACCGCCACGCCCAGGCTTGCCGGCGAAGCCAACCCCCTGCCGGCAAGATCCAGCGCGGTGCCGTGGTCCACCGAGGTGCGCACCAGCGGCAGCCCCAGGGTAATGTTGGCCGCGCTGCCGAAGCCGGCGTATTTGAGCACGGCCAGTCCCTGGTCGTGATACATGGCGAGCACCGCGTCGACCTCGGCCAGGTGGCGCGGGGTGAACAGGGTATCTGCCGGGTAGGGGCCGCGTATATCCCGGCCTTCGGCGCGCAGGGCGTCGAGGGCGGGAATCAGGGTGTCGATCTCTTCGTGGCCCAGGTGGCCGCCCTCGCCGGCGTGGGGGTTGAGCCCGCAGGCGGCGATGCGCGGCGCGGCAATGCCGAACTGCTCGCGCAGATCGTGCTCGAGAATCCGCGCCACCCGGCCGATGCGCTCGGCGGTCACGGCGTCGGCCACCTCGCGCAGCGGCAGGTGCGTGGTAACTAGCGCCACGCGCAGCTCCGAGGGGCCGTCAAAGTCGGCGCGGGTGGCGTGCAGGGCGCTGTCGGTGGCCAGCATCATGACCACCTCGTCCACCCCGCAGGCATCGCGCAGCCATTCGGTGTGGCCGGTAAAGCCCGGGTGCCCGCCGTCGATAATCGCGCCCTTGTGCAGCGGGGCGGTGGTCATGGCGGCGGCATGGCCGGCGCGGCAGGCGGTGACCGCAACGGCCAGCGTCCCCATCACGTAGTCGGCGTTGGCCGGGTCGAGCACCCCGGGCGTAGAGGGCGCCTTGAGGATAACCGGCCACACCGGCAGCACGCCCTGCCCTTCGGGCAGCGGCTCTCCGGGCCGGCACGGCGTCGGCGTTACCTCAAGCCCCAGCGCCGCGGCGCGCTCGGCAAGCATCGCCGGATCGCCCACGGCGACGCTGCCCGCCGGCAGCGCGGCGTCGGCGGCCAGCTTGAGCGTAAGCTCGGGGCCGATGCCCGCCGGCTCACCGGTGGTAATCGCCACCGGCAGCGAACGAGGGGCGCTTCGAGACTCTGCCATGACGCTGCCTCTTATAGCCGGATATCGACAAACGCCTGGGAGCGAATCTCGCGCTGCCAGGTGTTGAGCTCTTCGTTGGCCCGGCGCTGAAAGATCGCCTGGCGTGCCTGCTCGCGCTGCTCCTGCTGGTTGACGTTTCGGCGGCGCCGCTCCTCAACCTCGATGAGGTGAAAACCGAACTGCGAGCGCACCGGGTCGGAGACTTCCCCCGGGGCGAGGTCGCTCATGGCCTCTTCGAAGGCCGGCACCGTCTGGCCCGGACGCAGCCAGCCAAGCTCGCCGCCGTTGAGCGCGCTGCCCTCGTCGTCGCTGAGCTCCCGGGCCACGGCGGCAAAATCTTCGCCCTGCGCGATCTGGCGGCGGGCTTGCTGCAGCCGCTCCCGGGCCTGCTCTTCGCTGCGCTCGGCGTTGACTTCAATCAGGATATGGCGCGCGCGGGTTTCGCGGTTCGCGCCGTCGCCCTGCTGCTCCAGGGTACGCTCAACGTCGCGGTTGCTGATCGACACGCGCTGGCCGATCTGGCTTTGCTGCACCTGCTGCATGAGCATTTCGCGGCGGACCTGCTCGCGCACCTCGCCGAGGCTTCCGCCGTCGGCTTCCAGCCGGTCGGCAAAGGCCTCGAGCGACACGCCGTTGGACTCGGCAATGCTACGGAGCTGGCGGTTGAGCTGGGTGTCGTCCACGCTCAGCTTGGCGTCGCGGGCCATCTGCAGCTGGATTTCCTCGAGCACCATACGCTCCAGCACCTGCTGCTCAAGCTCGCCGCGCGGCGGCAGCGCGCTGCCCTGGGCTTCGGCCTGGCGCGCTACCTGCGCCATGCGGTCCTCAAGCTCGCTGTGCATAATGGCACCGTCGTTGACCACCGCCACGACGCGGTCAAGCTGCTGGCGCTGGGTGCTGGTGGACGGCTCATCCAGAGTTGCCTGCTGGGCAAGGGCGGCCGCCGGCAGCGTGCCGCCGGCGCCCAGGCACAGGGCCAGGGCGCCCGGCAGCAGAGCGGCTCGCGTCCGCGACAGAAGCGCCGTGCGCGCTGTGGCACAGGGGATAGCGCGAAAACGCCAGGGCGCTGTCCTGGCCCGGGGCATTATCTTGGTCCAGGGCGTGGTCTTGGTCCAGGGCGTCGTCTTGGTCATAGCATGTTCGTCTCTTGGGGCCTTGGCCGCCGGCACTAAAGCGCCGGCGGGCGGTAGCCCGGAATGGTACGTTCAAAGTAGCTGTCGGCGTCCTGGCCGGCGCCGCCGAGGCCGTGGAGGACAAAGCGCAAGAAGAGGCCGCGATCGTTGAAATCGTCGTCCGCCCGCGCGGTGTCGTTGTCGTCCACCCAGCGGCGCCACACCACCTGCAGGCCGTAGCAGCAGCTGTTCCACTGCACGCCGGCGAGCTGCTCCAGGGCGCGATGATTGGTCTGATCGTGCAGGTAGCGGCCGATCAAATCAATCTCGGGGCTGGCGTTCCAGGCAAAGGACAGGTCCATCTCTTCGCGGTCGTAGTTGCGATAGGCGTCATCGCCGGGCTCCAGGCTCGGGGCAAACCCTTCGATCTCCCAGCGGTAGCCCAGGTTCACCACGTGGCCGTCGGGATGGCGATAGCGCAGCTCCGCGCTCGAGCGCTCGGTCAGGTCGCGGTGGTCATCGTAAAGCCACTCGGCGCCGGTACTCCAGCGCGGGTTGATCTGCCAGTCCAGGCGCGTCACCACCGGCGAACGGTCCCGGGTGGCCTGGTAGTAGCTTTCCGGGTTGACGTCGGCGTTGCGCTCGGGGCGCGGCGGCAGGGTCTCGTCGTTGCCGTCAAGGCCCACCCGGCGGTCGTCGAAATAGGCGCTCTGACCGATGCCGGCGGAGAGCTTTTCCCGCCCGCTGTCGTCTTCGAGCAGCCGCGTTTGCAGGCCAAACGAGAGGCGGTTGAGATCGCCCACGCGGTCCACGCCGGAAAAGCGGTGCGGCGACCACAGCTGCTCCCAGGAAAACGCGCGCTCGCGGCTGTCAAACTCGGGCAGGTCGCGCTGGTCGGTGCGCGGCACAAAGGCGTAGTTCAGCCGCGGCTCCAGGGTCTGGCGGTAGCCGTCGTCGCCGAGCGTCAGCTCGCGCTCGAAGGTCAGCCCCGCGTCCACCGAGCTGAGCGCTACGCTGCGGGTCGGCGTGGTATCCAGCGCGGTGTCCCGCTTGCCGTAGTCCAGCGAATAGGCGGTGTTCCACAGCTCGGCCTGGGGCTCGACGTAGCCCCAGGGGCGCTCAAAGCGCGCCCCGACCACCGGCGCCAGGTGCACGCGGCTACCGGTGGCGGCCTCGCGCTCGGGCACCCGGGTTTCGTCCACGTCGCGCCAGAAATAGGTGGCGTTGGAGCGCCACTGGCTGTAAAAGCCGTGGCCCAGCTGCCAGCGGGCGTTGGCGGTGAAGCTCGGCAGGCGGTAAAAGGGCTTGTCGCTGTCGCTCAAGGGGTCATCCAGCCGCTGGTAGCCCTGGGCCCGGGCGTCGAGCTGCCAGGTGTCGCCGCGGTAGTCGATCTGGGCCAGCCGCTCCATGCCGTAGCGGTCGCTTTCACCGAAGTTGCCGCCAAAGTCGTCAAAGTAGCGCCCGTCGCTCGCCGCCCCGTAGCGCAGCTGGTAGGTGCTGCGCGGCGCGGCGCGCCCGGCGTGGTTAGCCTCTATGTACCAGCGGTCTTCGCCTTCGTAGCGGTTGGCGTCGCCGCCGGAGCCGCCGCGGTCGTCATTCAGCCAGGCGCCCTCCACGGTGCCGCTGCTCTGCTCGAACAGGTAGCGATACTCGCCGCCAAGCAGCAGCCCGCGGTCGCTGACCCAGCGCGGGACGATGGTGGCATCGCGGTCCGGGGCAATATTCCAGTAAAACGGCTGGGCATAGTCCAGCTGGTCGCTGGAAAAGCCGATGGTCGGCGTCAGCAGGCCGGTGTGGCGGCGCTCGTCGATGGGAAAGCGCAGCCACGGCGAATAGAAGACCGGCACGTCCTTGATTTCCAGACGGGCGTTTTTGGCCGTACCGAAGCCGCTTTTCTGGTTCAGGCGAATATCGCTGCTCACCAGCTGCCAGGTATTGGCGCCGGGCGCGCAGGTGGTAAAGCTGGCGTTGCGCAGGCGGTACTGCTGGTCGCCGGTTTGCTCGAGCTGGGAGGCCTGGCCGCGCAGGCGCTCTTCGTAGAGCACGTAGTGGCTGTCCTTGACCTGGCCGCGGTCGCTTGTGAGCGAAAGCGTCGCTTCGCTTCCGCGCACCAGCGCCTGGCCGTCGCGCAGGGCGAGATCACCTTCGGCGTCGACGCGCTCGCGATTGGCCGGCACAAAAATGCGCTCGGCTTCAAGCTCGGTGTTGCCCCGGCGCAGCACCACGTCGCCGCGCAGCAGCGCCTCGCCCTCGGCGGAGTAGTCGGACTCGCGGGTTTCCACCCCAAGCTCCTGGGGGCTGTCGTTTTCCGGTAGCCGGTAGGCGGGCATTACGTAGCGCCCACCGCATACCTGATCGGCCGCCTGCTCGTCACTCCACGGCTGCCAGTCGAGCGCCTGGGCCGGCAGCGGCTCGCTCTGGCCCTGCGCCGACAGCGCCGCCCCGGCCATCACGCTGCCGGCGAGCGTCTGCGTGATTGGCGCCGCGCGCATAAATCGCTTGCCCATGTTCGTTATCCTTGGCGTCGAGAAGGCGTATTATACAGTTCGCATGATGCCCGACCAGCAAGGAGCTTGCATGTCCTCTTACCGGTTTACCACCCTCACGGCCTGGGCGGCGCGCCATCACGGCCTGCCGCCCGAGCAAATTCGTCTGGCCCCCGCCGGCGGTGACGCCAGCTTTCGCCGCTACTTTCGCCTTCTGCTGCCGGGCGGCGCAAGCCAGATCCTCATGGACGCCCCGCCCGAGCAGGAAGACAGCACGCCCTTTGTCAGCGTCGCCCGGCGCTTTGCCGCCGCCGGCCTGCCGGTGCCCGAAGTGCACGCCGCCAACCTCGAGGACGGCTTTCTGCTGCTCGACGACCTGGGCGATACGCCGCTGCAGGCGCTGTTTACCGACGACGCGGCGGTCATGGCGCACTACCATACAACCCTTGCGCTGCTCGCTGAGATGCAAAACCGCGTCTCCCCGGACGACCTGCCGGCCTACGACGCCGCCCTGCTGGGCCACGAGCTTGCGCTCTTCCCCGAGTGGTGCCTCGGCGCCTGGCTAGGTATTGAAACGCCGGCGGAGTACGCCCCGCTTGGCGAGGCGCTGGTCGGGCAGGCGCTGGCCCAGCCAACGGTCACCGTACACCGCGACTTTGACGCCATGAACCTGATGCCCCACCGCGGCACGGTGTACATGATCGACTTTCAGGACGCCGTGGCCGGGCCGCTGAGCTACGACCTGGTGTCGATGCTGCGCGGGCGCTACTGGCGCTTTACCCGGGACGACTTCACCGCGCTGGTGAAACGCTTCTACCATCAGGCCCGGGCCGACGGCCGGCTGAGCGCGGCCACCGGCGCCGAGGCGTTTGTCCACCAGGCCAACGCCATGGCCGCCCAGCGCACCCTCAAGGTGCTGGGTATCTTCTGCCGGCTGACCCTGCGCGACGGCAAGACCTGCTATCTTGAGCGCCTGCCGCGCTTTCTCGACCACCTGGAAGACAGCCTGGCGGCGCTTCCCGAGCACGCCGCTTTCGCCCGCTGGGTCGAAGGCACGCTGCGCCCGGCGGTCATGGAAAAGCTGGCCGCCGCGGAGGTCACCCCGTGAAGGCGATGATTCTGGCCGCGGGGCTCGGCACGCGCATGCGCCCGCTCACCGACACCTGCCCCAAGCCGCTGCTGCCGGTGGACGGAAGGCCCCTGATCGAGCATCACCTGGCGCGGCTGGCCCGGGCCGGCATTGCTGAGGTGGTCATCAACATAAGCTACCGCGCGGAGCAGATCGTACGCGCCCTGGGCGACGGCGAGCGCTTCGGGCTATCGATTCGCTACAGCCGCGAGGCCGCGCCGCTTGAAACCGGCGGCGGCATTCAGGCCGCCCTGCCGCTGCTGGGCGAGGCGCCGTTTTTGCTGGTCAACGGCGACGTCTGGTGCGAAGCGCTGCCCGACCTGCGCGCCCTGGGCAAGGGCGATCTGGCCCATCTGCTGCTGGTGGACAACCCCGGCCACCACCCCCAGGGCGACTTTTGCCTGCGGCGCGGCCGCGTGGTCGCTGAGGGCAAAGCGGCCGGCAGCGAGGCGCGGCTGACGTATTCGGGCCTTGCCGTGATCGACCCTTCGCTGGTGGCCAATGAGCCGCCCGGCGCCTTTGCCCTGGCGCCGCTTCTGAGAGCCGCCATCGGAGACGATCGCGTCAGCGGCGAGCATTTTAGCGGCCGCTGGGTGGACGTGGGCACGCCCGAGCGGCTGGCCGCGCTGGACAAGCACCTGCGTTGTCGCAGACCCTGATAGGCTCGAACACGAATCTGTTGAACACGGAGTAACGCATGAAAGCACGGGTAAAATGGACCGACGGGCGCCAGTTTGTCGCCGAATCCGGCAGCGGCCACAGCGTGGTCATCGACGGTCCGCCGGATCACGGCGGGCGCAACAGCGGCTCGCGGCCCATGGAAATGATGCTCATGGGCATGGGCGGCTGCAGCGCCTTTGACGTGCTGAACATCCTCGACAAGGCCCGCGCCGACGTTACCGACTGCGTGGCCGAGCTTGAGGCCGAGCGCGCCGACGGCGTGCCCTCGGTCTTCACCAAAATCCACGTGCACTTCGTGGTCACCGGCCGCGGGCTCAAGGACAATCAGGTGCAGCGGGCGGTGTCGCTTTCCGCCGAGAAGTACTGCAGCGCCTCCATCATGCTGGCCAACGGCGGCGTCGAGATCTCCCACTCCTACGACATCGCCGAGGCCTGACCGGGAGCACTCTCGCCAAGCCCCCTGCTCAGTAAACGCCCGCCTCGCCTTCGGGGCGGGTCTTGAAGCGCCGGTGCAGCCACAGATACTGCTCCGGATGCTTGCGAATGGCCTGCTCGATGAAGGCGTTGATGCGCGCCGCATCGTCGACCTCGTCGCCGCTGGGGAAGTCCTCGAACGCCGGCAGCGCCTCCAGGGTATAGGTAGCGTTATCCGGATTGCGGTGGAACCTAAGCGGCACCACCGGCGCGCCGGTCATCCGCGCGATCTTGGCCGTTAGCCGAATGGTCGCCGCCTGCTGGCCGAAAAACGGCGCGAACACGCTCGCCTCGCGGCCAAAATCCTGATCCGGCGAATACCACACCGAATGCCCGGCCTTGATCCGTCTGACCACGCCGCGCAGGTCGTGGCGGTCAATGGTGGCGCCAAAAATCCGCCGCCGCGCCCGGGTCATGAAGCGCTCAAACAGCGGATTATCGTGGGGGCGATAAACCACGTCCGCAGGAAAGAACAGCGAGTGCAGCGCCCCGCCCAGATCCAGAGTGGAAAAGTGAATGCCGATGATCAACACGCCCTTGCCCCGGGCCTGGGCGCGGGCCATGTTCTCCTGACCCAGAAACACCGCGCGATGGCGCATGGCCTCGGCGTTACCGCACCAGCCGGTCGCGGTTTCCACAAGCCCAATGCCGTTGGCAATGAACGTATCCTTCACCAGCCGGCGCCGGGCCTCGGCGCTTTTTTCCGGGAAGCACAGGGCGATGTTGGTCGCGGTAATGTGGCGCCGGCGCTTGGCCAGCCGCCAGACCAGCCGGCCAATGCCGCTGCCCACGGCCATTTTCAGCCGCCACGGCAGCCGAGCAGCGACGTGCATGGCGCCAATGGCCAGCCAGGTCGGCCAGTAGCGCGGGTGAGCAAAGGAGCGGGGATAGTGCGTTTTCGCCATAAATCAGGTCAGAACCGTCGAGGAGGTGCTAGGGCACCGGATGGTAGCACCGGGGCACCCGGGGCAGCACGCCGGTGAGCAGGGTATAGCTGATGGTAGCGCAGTGGCGGGCCACTTCGTCCACCGGCAGCACCGCGCCGTTGGCCGCCCGGCCCCAGAGCACCACCTCGCTGCCGATGCGCGCGTCGGCAATGCCGGTCACGTCAACGGTAAGCATATCCATGGAGACCTTGCCGGCAAGGGCGGTGCGCTGGCCGGCTACCAGCACCGGGGTGCCGTCGGCGGCGTGGCGGTCGTAGCCGTCGCCGTAGCCGGCGGCCACCACGGCAATGCGCGTGGGGGCCTCGGCGCGGTAGCGCCCGCCATAGCCCACCCGTTCGCCGGGGGCGATATCGCGCAGGGCAATGATTTCCGAGCGCAGCGTCATCACCGGCAAAAGCGCGCGCGAGGCGTCGTTGGCGCGCTCCAGCGGGTCGCTTCCGTAGAGCATCACCCCGGGGCGATTGTACGCCCCGTGGGCGTCGGCGTGGGCAAGCGTCGCCGGCGAGTTGGCAAGGCTCAGGGGCGCATTCAGCCGGCGGGCAAGCTCGCTTACGCAGTCGAGCTGGCGGGCATAGTGGGGGCTGTGCGTTGCATCGGCGGTAGCAAAATGGGTCATCAGGTGAAGCTCCCCCGCCTGGGGGGCGGCGCGCAGCGCCTGCCACACGGCGCCCACCTCGTCGGGGCTAAAGCCCAGCCGGTGCATGCCGGTATCTACCTTGACCCAGACCGGGATCGGCGCGTGCGGGGTAGAGGCCTTGAGCGCCTCGAGCTGCCAATGGCTGTGCACGGCCATCCACAGCCGGTGGGCGTCGACGGCCTCAAGCTCGTCGGCGCTGAAGATACCTTCCAAGAGGATAACGGGCGTGTCGATGCCGCCGCGGCGCAGCACCAGCGCCTCCTCAAGGCTTGCCACGGCGAACGCCGGCGCTTCGTCCTCGAGCGCTTGGGCACAGCGAAGCGCGCCGTGGCCGTAGGCGTCTGCCTTGATCACGGCGACCGATTGGCCTTGGGTCGCGCAGCGCTGCGCAACGCGATAGTTATGACGCAGGGCGTCAAGGTCGATATGGGCTACCAGGGGGCGCATGGTCTATCTCGATAGGGGCTGTCTTGATAAAAGGCTTTCTTGATAAGGGCCGTCTTGATAAAAGGCTATCTCGGTAAAAAGCTGCCTTGTGGAAAGGCAGCTCGTTAAGAAACGGTTCGTTGAAGGACGGCTCGCTGAAGGGCAGCGTTACTCCTCTGCTTTCAAATCAGCTTTCAAAAATGGCGTCCAGCGACAGGCCCTGCTTTTCCAGCATCAGGCGCAGCTTTTTCAGCGCCTCGACCTGGATCTGGCGCACCCGCTCCCGGGTCAGGCCGATTTCCGCGCCGACCTCTTCCAGAGTGGCGGCCTCGTGTCCGCGCAGGCCAAAGCGGCGCACGACCACTTCGCGCTGCTTTTCGCCAAGCGAGCCCAGCCAGTGGTCCACCAGCTGTTTGACGTTGCCGTCGACCAGCGCGCCTTCGGGGCCGATGTCGTCGTCATCGGCCAGGGTGTCGATGAGCGGCTTGTCGCTGTCGCCGCCCACCGGGTGGTCCACCGACGAGACCCGCTCGTTGAAACCCAGCATTTTCTTGACCGTGGCCACTGGCTTGTCCAGGTGCTCGGCGATTTCTTCCGCCGCGGGCTCGTAGTCCAGGCGCTGGGTCAGCTCCCTAGCGGCGCGCAGATAAATGTTGAGCTCTTTCACCACGTGGATCGGCAGGCGAATCGTGCGGGTCTGGTTCATCAGCGCCCGCTCGATGGTCTGGCGGATCCACCAGGTGGCGTAGGTGGAAAAGCGGAACCCGCGCTCGGGGTCGAACTTTTCCACCGCGCGGATCAGCCCCAGATTACCCTCCTCGATCAGGTCGAGCAGCGTAAGGCCGCGATTGAGATAGCGCCTTGCGATCTTGACCACCAGCCGCAGGTTGGACTCGATCATTCGCGAGCGGCCCAGCGGGTCGCCCTGGCGCGCCAGGCGCCCGTAGAACACCTCCTCCTCCGGCGTAAGAAGCGGCGAGAAGCCGATTTCGTTGAGGTAAATCTGAGTCGCGTCAAGGCTCTGGGCGCGCGATTTATCTTCCCGCCCGAGGGCCTTTTCGAAGGCCGCCTCTTCCGCCGCGGTCTGCTTGTCGTCAAGCGCTTCCAGCGCTTCTTCCACCGCGTTCAGATCCACTTCCTGCAAGTCTTGTTCTACCGTGCTCATCCCTTACCCCCAGCGCCAGCCTGGCGCTTTTCACCGGGCAATCCGTCCGGCACGCCGGTGGCGATGCCCGCGCGCCATGTCCGGCGTTGTTGTTGTTTTGCGGCGGCCCGGCAGCCACGGCCCGCAGGCCGTGGGACAGCGGAAACAAGCGGGAACTAGCGTGAAGGCAGGTACTCGAGCGGGTCCTGCGGTTCGCCGTCCTTGCGCACCTCAAAATGCAGCCTGACGCTTTCCGCATCGCTACTGCCCATGGTGGCAATCACTTCGCCCGCCTTGATCACGTCGTTCTCGCTGACGTTCAAGCTGTCGTTATGGGCATACGCCGACAGAAACTGATCGTTGTGCTTGAGCAACACCAGGTTGCCGTAGCCGCGTACGCCGCTGCCTGCGTAGACCACAATACCCGGGCCGGCCGCCTTGACAGATTGCCCCTTTTCCCCGGCGATATCAATGCCCGCGGTAATGCCGGCATCGTCATCAAAACGGCCGACCAGCTCGCCGTTCACCGGCCACTGCCAGTCGATAGTTTTCGCCGGGGTGTAGCTGCGTTCGTCGCGCTTTTCAGCCGACGCCGCCGCTTTCTCGGTCTTATCGGCCTCCTGGCTTTCGCCGGCGGTGGCGACCTGCCCGGTGTCGTCGGCGGTGTCCTTGGCCGCGGCGGCCTTGTCGGCCTTGTCGGCCTTGTCGTCTGACCTGTCGGCGTCGCGATCAGCAGGCGCTGTGTCCTTCTCGCTTTCGGCCACGGCGGGCTTCTGATCCTTGTCCCGGTTCTTGTTCCGATCCTCGTCCTGGCGCTCCTCCTTGTCGGCGGTCACCGGCTCGTCGGGCAGCAGCCAGTCAACTTCCTGGCTGTCGGCGCCGCCCTGCCCGGCCGTGCCCGAAGAGGCATCCAGCCCGGTGGTCACGGCTTTGCTGTCCTTCTTCGCCGCGGTATCGGCCCCGGCCAGCCGGCGGTCGTCGGCGGTCTGTTCGCCCTGGCGCAGGCGGATCTTCTGCCCCGGATAAATGTTGTAGGGCGGGTCGATATCATTAAGCGCGGCCAGGCGGCGATAGTCGAGGTTGTGCTCCCAGGCAATCCCGTAGAGGGTATCCCCTGCCTTGACGGTATACCCCGGCGTGCTTTCGACCGCCTGCTGAGCATCGCTTACGTCGCGCACCTGGGGGCGGGACTGCTGCTGGTTGGCGCAGCCGGCAATGGCCAGGGCCAGCACGGACATCACGAAAATCTTGCGCATGCGACTATGTCTCCTGTTGATCAGCGCTTGTTCGGTTGGCTTGGCGGTTGAGCATCACTACAAGCAGCGCACCGGCGAGCATCAGGCCCAGCACGCCAAGAGTCTGCGCCGACGCGCCGGTAAGCGTAGCGTAGTCGCCGGGCAGCAGGTAGCGGTGCGCCAGCGGAATCAGCTGCCCGTCCGGCCCCATCTGGTAGCGTACCAGCTCGCGCCACGGCCAGAGAAGCGGCAGCGAGCCGAGGATGAATCCCAGCAGCAGCTGCATGGTGGCGGCATGATGCCGCTGCAGCAGCCATGACAGCAAGCGTGAAAACAACATCACCCCGATCACGCAGCCGCCGCCGAACAAGGCGATGACCGGCAGGTCCAGCCCGCGCACGGCCTGCATGACGGTGCCGTAAAGCCCCATGGACAGCAGCAGAAAGCTGCCCGACACCCCCGGCAGCAGCATCGCGCTGATGGCAATACTGCCGGCCATGACCAGCATCAGCGAGTCGTTGCCCACGGCCAGCATCAGCGGCATCAGGGACGGCAGCGCCCGGGCCAGCGTAAGCCCCAGCCCCAGCGTAATCAGGTAGCGCCACTTGAAGCGCTCCCGGGCATCGTTGACCACCAGCGCCGAGGCCGCCACCAGGCCAAAAAAGAAGCCGTCCAGCAGCAGCGGATAGGCCTCCATCAGCCACACGGCCAGGTGCGCCACGCTGAATACGGCAAGCGCCACCCCGGCCAGCAGCGGCAGCAGAAAGGCCAGGTTCAGGTGGCGGGCAACGCCTTTCAGCCCGCCCCGCCGCCAGACGCCAAAAACGCCCGGGCCGAACTGGCGAATGGTGTGGATCAGCTCGGCGTAAAAGCCGCTGATAAAGGCAATGGTACCCCCGGACACGCCGGGCACCGCGTCGGCTGCCCCCATGCCGGCGCCGGTGATAAATACGCGCAGGGTGGAACGGTTCACTCCACAACTCCTTCCAGCAGGGGGACAAAGCGCACGGACGCAAGCCGGCGCTGTTCAAAGGTGCGGCCCTGGCGGCGCACCTGGACCAGCGACTGCTCGCCGCCGGGGGTTTCCAGCGGGGCAACCAGCCTGCCGCCGTCGCTTAGCTGCTCAAGCAGCGCCTCGGGCAGCGTGCGCGCGCAGGCGGTGAGCAAAATGACGTCAAACGGCGCAGCCTCTGGCCAGCCCTGGGTGCCGTCGGCGACCTTGAGGCGCGCCGAGGACTCAAGCCCAGCCAGACGCCGGGCAGCACGGCGATGCAGGGCCGCGATGCGCTCTACGGAATAGACCTCAGGCACCAGCCGCGACAGCAGCAGCGCCTGGTAGCCCGAACCGGTGCCCAGCTCCAGCACCCGCTCGGGCGCTTCCTGGCGCACAAGCTCGGTCATGCGCGCCACGATAAGCGGGCTGGAGAGCGTCTGGCCAAAGCCGATGGGCAGGGGGCTATCTTCGTAGGCGCGGTGGGCAAGCGCCTCGTCGACGAACAGGTGGCGCGGCTCTTCCGCCATCACCTCGAGCACCCCCGAGTCGCGGATGCCCTGGCGCGAAAGCCGCGCGACCATGCGGTTTCGTGTGCGCTGGGAGGTCATGCCTCGCCCGCGTCGTTTGTGAGCATCAACATCAGGCGAATGCATCCAGCCAGTCCTGCACGTCGGCGCGCGCCGGGTGGCGCGTCAGGTCGGTCTGCAGCGGGGTGATCGACACCCAGCCGGCCTCGACGGCGGCAAAGTCGGTATCTTCGCCGTCGTCGGCGTTGGCGCCTGCCGGGGCAATCCAGTAGCGCGTGCGCCCGCGCGGATCGCGGGTTTCCACGGGCTTTGCCGCCGGCCCACGATAGCCCATGCGGGTCACCTTCACGCCCTGGATAGCGTCCCAGGGAAGGTCCGGCACGTTGACGTTGAGCAGCGTGCGCGGCGGCAGCGACAGGTTGCCCGCCGCCCCCACCAGCGTGGCCGCCACCCGGGCGGCGCTGTCGAAGTGGCGCCATCCGCAAAGCGATACCGCAATCGCCGTCATGCCCAGGTTGCGCCCTTCCATGGCCGCCGCCACGGTGCCGGAATAGAGCACGTCGTCGCCCAGGTTGCCGCCGTGGTTGATGCCCGAAATCACCAGATCGGGCTTTTCATCCCAGACGCCGTTGACGCCCAGGTAGACGCAGTCGGCGGGCGTACCGTCGACGCTGTAAAAACCGTTTTCCAGCGCGGTGAGCGAAAGCGGGCGCGACAGCGTCAGCGAGTTGCTCGCGCCGCTGCGATCCCGGTCGGGCGCCACCACGCGCACGTTGGCATGGGCGATCAGCCCGTCGTACAACGCCCGCAGCCCCGGCGCGTGAACGCCGTCATCGTTGGAAAGCAGCAGTCGTCGCATGATGTCACTCCTTGTTCGTAACCTGCCATGGTGCCTTATGCGCCCGGCGTCACGCGCCGGGCAGCGGGGCAAAGTCCGGGTGGGCGATCAGCTCGCGCAGCACGGCGGTAGCGAAGCTGCCCCGGGGCAGCGAAAATTCAAGCCTCGCGCCGGCCTCCAGCGGCGTCAGCGCCGGCTCGCCCAGGCGCAGGCGCAGCGCCCGCCGAGCGCTGTCGACCCCGGCCCTCTCGATGCCGGCACACAGCGCCGGGTGGTCGAGGCGCAGCTGCGCTTCAAAGCGCTTCGCGGGCGCGCCGGACTCACCATCCGCAGCGCCGTCGTCCTTCCCCCACAGGGGGCCCGTGGGGTGCAGATCAAGCTCGGCGACGCGGCGCTTTATCTCGGTGTCAGCGTGGTCAGCGGTAAATAAGCTATGAGTGCCGTCGAGCATCAGCGTATCGCCGTCAAGCGGCGTCGCCCAGCAGCCTGCCGTCAGCCGTGCGCTCAGCAGCTCGTTGAACAGAAAACTCCGCGCGCTGGACAGCAGCATGCCCTGGCGGTCGTCGCGCTTGCGCCAGCCCCGGGCCAGCAGCGCCTGCGCCCGCTCAAGGTTGCGCCCTCCGGCGCCGAACCGCTGGGGGCCAAAATAGTTGGGCACACCGCCTTCGCACAGCGCCTGCCAGCGCGCGCTAAAGCCCTCGGCGTCGACGGCCTCGCCGCCCACGCGCAGGGCAAAGCGGTTGACGCGGTGCACGCCGCGCTTGAGCTTGCGCGGATGGCGCCCCCGCTCGAGCACCGCGGTGCCAAGGGCTTCGAGCCGCGCTTCCAGCGCGTCCGGAGCGCCCCGGCCGGGCAGGTGCACGCTGAGCCACTGGCGGGTGATGGCAAAGCGGTCCTTCATTCCCGAATACCCCACCTCGCGCGGCGTGACGCCGCACAGCCGGGCAAGCGCTCTGACGACGTCAAGCGTGGTCTGCTCGCGCTTTTCGATGCGCAGCCAGAGATGCTCGCCGTGGCCTTCCGGGGCAAAGTCGAGCACCTCGTCGACGAGGAAGTCTTCCGGCGCGGCGCGATACTCGCCGGACAGCGGCGGGCCGAACGCAGCGTCCAGGCAGCGCGCCCAGTCGGGTATCTGGCTCATGAGCCGCGACGGGCCAGCAATACAACCGCCTCGGCGGCGATACCTTCACCGCGGCCGGTAAAGCCCAGCCGCTCGGTGGTCGTGGCCTTGACGTTGACCTGGCCAAGCGAAAGCTGCAGGTCGTTGGCGATAGCCTCGCACATGGCGTCGATGTGCGGCGCCATCTTCGGCGTCTGGGCCAGCAGCGTGGCGTCCAGGTTGACCGGTGTGAAGCCTTCGTCCTCGACCAGCGCTCGCACCCGGCGCAGCAGGTCGCGGCTGTCGGCGCCCGCCCAGGCCGGGTCGGTATCGGGAAAGTGGCGGCCGATATCGCCCAGCGCGCAGGCGCCCAGCAGCGCATCGCACAGCGCGTGCAGCAGCACGTCGCCGTCGGAATGGGCGACAAACCCATGCTCGAAGGGCAGCCTGACGCCGCCGATCATCACGTGATCGCCGGGACCAAAGCGGTGGACATCAAAGCCGTGGCCGATGCGCATGGCAACCTCCTGATAGCAAAACGTCTCTCTCCCCCTGACGGCTGACGCGGCAGGGTCTGTTTACAGCGTCGGGGCCGTTTATAGCTGAGCCCCCTGGGCCGCGAGGATAGCGGCGGCCAGCGCCAGGTCGTCCGGGTGGGTCACCTTGAGGTTATCCCGCCGCCCGGCCACCAGCCGGGGCTGTCTTCCCAGCGCCTCAACCGCCGAGGCTTCGTCGGTGACTGCCGCGCCGCCGGCAAACGCCTGTTCCAGCGCCCGGCGCAGCAGTCCGTAGCGAAACCCCTGGGGCGTCAGCGCGTGCCACAGGCCGTCGCGGGGCTCGGTGTGCGCGCAGGTGCCCTCGGGCGTGGCGCGCTTCATGGTATCGGCGACCGGCATGGCCAGCAGCGCCCCGTCTACGCTCTTTGCCGCAGCGCCGGCGAGCGCGCGGACGTCACCGGGCATCACGCAGGGCCGCGCCACGTCGTGCACCAGCACCGTATCGTCGGCGGCGGCGGGAACGGCGCGCAGCGCGCCGAGCACGCTGTCCATGCGCTCGGCGCCGCCGGCGACCCGCTGCCAGCGGGCAAACGGCACCCACTCGGGCCGAAACCAGCGATCGCCGTCGTCCAGGCACAGCGCCAGCCGCGCGTCAGGCAGCGCCTGATGCAGGCGGCCCAGGGTGCGCGCGAGCATCGCCTCGCCGGCAAGCGGCAAATACTGTTTGGGGCGGTCGCCGCCCATGCGCCGCCCCTGGCCGGCAGCGGGCACCACAAGCCAGGTCGTCTGGCTCACTGTTCGGCCCCGGGCACCCAGAAAAACTGCTCGTCAGCGCGCACCATGCCCATATCGCTGCGGGCGCGCTCTTCTACGGCATCAAGGCCGGTCTTCAGGTCCCTGACCTCGGCCGCCAGCCGGTCGTTGCGCTCGCGCATGGGCGCGTTGACGGCTTCCTGAGCCGCCACCCGGCCCTGCACCTGGTGCAGCTCCTGCACGCCGCCGCGCCCCAGCCACAGCTTGTACTGCAGCAGCGCCAGCAGGGCACAGAGCCCCAGCACGAGCCACTTGTGCATCGGCCATGTTCGAGTTTTGCTACTCACCGCATACGCCTGTCTTGGCCTACCTTGACCCATCTTGAAAAGATATCGTCCGTCGAGAAGAGGCTTCGCAAAGCCGGACGCTACCGCCCCTAAATCGGCGCATTATGCCATCAACTCCGCGCAGGCGGCCACGCCGTTGGCGGATAATTTATCCGCCAACGGCGCGCAAGGCTTAAGCCGGCGGGCGTTCTTCCGGTATCATCCGGTTAACTCATGCATCCGGACGTGCCTCTATTCTGCCGCCGCCGGGAAGGCGCGCCGCGCCCCGCCTGCCCCCCATCCACGGAGACCCTGATGGCCCACGACCTGCTTGATCGCCTGCGCCAGCGCCTGGAAGACCTCAACCGCTCGGAGCGCAAGGTTGCCTGCGTGATTCTCGACGATCCCGCCGCCGCTACCAGTCTGAGCATCGCAAGCCTCGCTCAGGCCGCCGGGGTCAGCGAGCCCACGGTTAACCGCTTTTGCCGCAACTTCGACGCCAAGGGCTACCCCGACTTCAAAATCAAGCTCGCCCAGAGCCTCGCCGGCGGCACCCCCTACGTCACCCGAGCGGTGGAGCCCGGCGACAACGCCAGCCAGTACACCAGCAAGATTTTCGGCGCCACCATTGCCGCTTTGGACGAGGCCCGCCGGATCATCGACATGGACGCCGTGGAGCGCATGGTGGACTACCTGACCCAGGCCAAGCAGATCCATTTTTTCGGCCTCGGCGCTTCCGGCGCCGTCGCCCAGGACGCCCAGCACAAGTTTTTCCGCTTCAACCTGCCGGTCATGGCCTACGTGGACGTGCTCATGCAGCGCATGGTCGCCGCCGCCTGCCATACCGGCGACGTCGTGGTGGTGATTTCCTACACCGGGCGCACCCGGGAGCTGGTAGACATCGCTCGGGTAGCCCGGGTCGCCGGCGCCGTGGTGCTCGGCATCACCGCCCCGAATTCGCCGCTGACCCGGGAGTGCAGCGCCGTGCTCGAAGTCGTCACCCCCGAAGACACCGACCACTACATGCCCATGACCTCGCGGATGATCCAGCTGGCGCTGGTGGATACCCTGGCCACCGGCGTCACCCTGCGCCGGGGCGAGGACTTCCTGCCCCACCTGAAAAAGATCAAGGACAGCCTGCGCGACACCCGCTTTCCGGTGGAAAAACGCAGCGGCAAGAAGCCCGCGCCCTGAGCACGAGCGCCAATAAAGAAAAAAGGGCCTGACGCGTGCGTCAGGCCCTTTTTACGATGTTCGGTCTGTAGATGTTCGTTCTGTAAAGGTGGTGCCGGTGGCCGGACTCGAACCGGCACGCCCGTGAGGGCGGCGGATTTTGAATCCACTGCGTCTACCCATTCCGCCACACCGGCAACAGGCGAGCATTATACGGCTCTCGCTTTTGGCGTCAATCGTAACGCCTGACTTTAGCGCGCCAACGCGCTATCCTGTGCGCCGCTTTTATCCCGTCCGGGCATCCCGTCTGAAGCGCCCCGGACTCTACACGAGCCTTGTCATGCAGCGTGCCGACTTTGCCTACGAGCTCCCCGAGGAGCTGATTGCCCGCTACCCCGCCGAGCAGCGCAGCGACTGCCGCCTGCTGTGCGCCGACGACGACGGCCGGCTTGCGCACCGCCGCTTCCCCGAGCTGCTCGACATGCTTAACCCCGGCGACCTGCTGGTCTTCAACGACACCCGGGTGATCCCTGCCCGGCTGCACGGCCACAAGGCCAGCGGCGGACGGGTGGAAATGCTGCTGGAGCGCCCCCTGGATGCCCACCGGGGGCTTGCCCACCTGCGCGCCAGCAAGGCGCCCAAGCCCGGCACCGAGATCGTCTTTGAGGGCGACGTCCGCGCCGTGGTGGAGGCCCGCCGGGAGGCGCTGTTTGAGCTGCGCTTTCTCGGTGACACCCCGATGATCGCGCTGCTCGAGCGCCACGGCCACATGCCGCTTCCGCCCTACATTACCCGGGACGACGAGTGGAGCGACCGCGAACGCTACCAGACGGTCTACGCCCGCCGCGACGGCGCGGTGGCCGCCCCCACCGCCGGGCTGCACTTTGATCAGCCGCTGCTCGACGCCCTGGCGGCCAAGGGCGTGGAAAGCGCCTTTGTTACGCTTCACGTGGGCGCCGGCACCTTTCAGCCGGTGCGCGCCGACGACATCCGCGATCATCACATGCACAGCGAGTGGATCGAGGTAAACGAGGCCGCCTGCGACAAGGTGCGCGCGGCCAAAGCCGCCGGCAGGCGCGTGATCGCCGTGGGCACCACCGCCGTGCGCTGCCTGGAAAGCGCAAGCCGGGCGGCGCCTAGCGGTGACATCGCCCCCTACCGCGGCGACACCGATATCTTTATCTACCCGGGCTACGAGTGGCGCTGCGTGGATGCGCTGATCACCAACTTCCATCTGCCGGAATCGACGCTGTTGATGCTGGTCGCGGCGTTTATCGGCTACGAGACCACCCTTGCCGCCTACCGCGCCGCGGTCGCCGAGCGCTACGCCTTTTTCAGCTACGGCGACGCCATGCTGCTGACGCGCGCCGCGCCCGAGGCCCCGCGACGAACGAACCGAACGACTGAATCGAGTGAGCAACCGGATTGACGAGCCCTGCCATGCAAAACCCGTTTAAGCGAAGCGAATGCTTCATGCGCTTTGAGCGCCTGGCCGCCGACGGCCGCGCCCGCCGCGGACGGCTGCACTTCCCCCGCGGCACCGTCGAAACGCCGGCCTTTATGCCGGTCGGCACCTACGGCACGGTCAAGGGGATGACGCCTGAGTCGGTCAAGGAGATCGGCGCCGACATCATCCTTGGCAATACCTTTCACCTCTGGCTGCGCCCGGGGGTCGAGGTGGTCAAGGCCCACGGCGATCTGCACGACTTTGCCCAGTGGGATAAACCCATTCTCACCGACTCCGGCGGCTTTCAGGTATTTTCCCTGGGCAAGACGCGCAAGATCACCGAAGACGGCGTGCACTTCCGCTCGCCGGTGGACGGGGCGAAAGTCTTCATGGGGCCGGAAGAGTCCATGGCGGTACAGCGCTCGCTGGGCTCTGACGTGGTGATGATCTTTGACGAGTGCACCCCCTACCCGGCGACCCATGCCGAGGCCGAGCATTCCATGGAGCGCTCGCTGCGCTGGGCCAAGCGCTCCCGGGAAGCCCACGGCGATTCACCCTCGGCGCTGTTTGGCATCATCCAGGGCGGGATGCACGATGACCTGCGCGAGCGTTCGCTCAAGGGGCTTATGGACATCGGCTTTGACGGCCTGGCCATCGGCGGGCTCTCCGTGGGCGAGCCCAAGGAAGAGATGCTCCGAGTGCTCGACTACCTGCCCGGCTGGATGCCCAACGACACCCCGCGCTACCTCATGGGCGTGGGCACGCCCGCAGACCTGGTGGAAGGCGTGCGCCGGGGCGTGGACATGTTCGACTGCGTGATGCCCACCCGCAACGCGCGCAACGGCCATTTGTTCACCGCTGAAGGCACGGTCAAGATCCGCAACGCCGCCCACCGCTTTGCCACCGGCCCGCTGGAAGAGGGCTGCGACTGCTACACCTGCCGGCACTTCTCCCGGGCCTATCTGCACCACCTTTATCGGTGCAACGAAATGCTCGGCTCGATGCTCAATACCATGCATAATTTACGCCATTACCAGCGCCTCATGGCGGATTTGCGCGCGGCAATCGAAGCGGGTACATTGACGCCCTTCGTGGAGACATTCTACGCCAGGCGTGGCCTGCCCGTGCCGCCTGCACCCGCATAAACATCGCCAGGCCGGCGCATCGTTTTCGCACACGTTTTTGCTCGTCAACCCAGGAGTGCTTTGAATGCTGGATTTTTTCATTTCCTCGGCCCACGCCCAGGATGCCGGCGGTGCCGGTGGCGGCATCGCCCAGATCGTCATGCTGGTCGGCTTTGTGGTGATCTTCTACTTCCTGCTGTGGCGCCCCCAGGCCAAGCGCGCCAAGCAGCACAAACAGCTGATCGCCAACCTGGAAAAGGGTGACGAAATCGTCATCGGCGGCGGCCTGGTCGGGCGCATCACCAAGGTCAGCGACGAGTTTCTGAGCATGGAAGTGGCCGACGGCACCACGGTCAACGTACAGAAAAGCGCCGTGGCCGCCGTGCTGCCCAAGGGCACCATCAAGTCCATCTGATCCGCCTCTGCCCTGCCGGGCGCCGCCAGCCAGCACCCGGCAGGGATGCCACGGTGAACGATGGCACGCCTTGCTGCGCGCTGCCCGGCGGCGCGCAGCGTTCCGTTTGTTATTCAAGGCAGGGCTTACATGCTCAACCGTTACCCCCTGTGGAAGTATCTACTCATTCTGGTCGTGTTGGTGACCGGGCTGATCTATTCGCTTCCCAACCTCTTCCCCGAAGATCCCGCCGTCCAGATCAGCACCCAGGGCAGTGCACTGAGCGAAAGCCAGCGTGACCGCGTTACCGATGCCCTGAAAGACAACGACATCGCCATCAAGCGCGCCGAGCAGCAGGACGACCAGTGGCTGCTGCGGCTGAACAACGCCGAGGACCAGCTGCGCGCCCGGGACCTCATCAACGACACCCTGGATGACGACGACGTGACCGTGGCGCTCAACCTCGCCGAGGCCACGCCTGGCTGGCTCAAGGCGTTCAACGCCTCCCCCATGACGCTCGGCCTCGACCTGCGCGGCGGCGTTCACTTCCTGCTCGAAGTCGACATGGAAGCCGCTCTCACCCAGCGCCTGGAAGTCAACGCCAGCGCCATGCGCGAGCTGCTGCGCGACGAGCGCATCCGCTACCGCAATACCGAGATCGACGACCGCTCGCTGTCGCTGGAGTTTGCCAGCGCTGAGGATCGCGACGACGCCCGCCGGCTGATCCGCCAGGAATTTCCCGACTTTGACTATCAGAGCGAAGGCGACGGCCGAGGGGCGACGCTTTCCATGGCGCTCACCGACCAGAAGGTCAACGAGATCCAGGACTACGCCATCAACCAGAACCTCACGACGCTGCGCAACCGCGTCAACGAGCTGGGCGTGGCCGAGCCCAAGGTCCAGCGCCAGGGGCCCAACCGCATCGTCGTTGAGCTGCCCGGGGTTCAGGACACTACCGCTGCCAAGCGCATCGTCGGCGCCACGGCCAACCTGGAGTTCCGCCTGGAGGCGCGCTCCGACACCCCGGATCGCGAAACCGAAACCATCGCCTTTCGCAGCAGCCCCGAGCGCGACGCCACGGTGCTGCGCGACGTGATCATCAGCGGCGACAGCGTGTCCAGCGCCAGCCAGAGCTTTGATGAAAACGGCGGCCCCCAGGTCAGCATCAACCTCGACGGCACCGGCGGCACGCTGATGAACCGCGCCACCCGGGCCAACATCGGCCGCAACATGGCGGTGGTGTTCATCGAGCACAAGAGCGAAGACCGCGAAGTGACCGACCCGGAAACCGGGGAAACCAAAACGGTCCGCGATCCTTACGTCGAGCGCGGCATCATCAGCCTGGCGACCATCCAGAGCGCCTTTGGCAACAGCTTCCGCATTACCGGGCTGGAGTCATCTTCCGAGTCCTCGGAGCTTGCCCTGCTGCTGCGCTCGGGCTCGCTTGCCGCGCCCATCTACTTTGCCCAGGAGCGCACCATCGGCCCGAGCCTGGGGCAGAAAAACATCGAGCGCGGCCTGCTCTCGGTTCAGCTGGGCCTGCTGCTGGTCGTCGCCTTCATGCTGCTGCGCTACAAGGTGTTCGGGATATTTGCCAACATCGCCCTGGCGTTCAACCTGACGCTGCTCGTCGCGGTCATGTCGCTTTTGGGCGCGACGCTGACGCTTCCGGGCATCGCCGGTATCGTGCTCACCCTGGGGATGGCGGTGGATGCCAACGTGCTGATCTTTGAGCGCATTCGCGAAGAGCGGCGCAACGGGCTGTCCGCCCAGCAGGCGATCCACGCCGGCTACGAGCGCGCCTTCACCTCGATCATCGATGCCAACATCACCACGCTGCTGGTCGCGATCATTCTGTTCTCGATCGGCACCGGGCCGGTGAAGGGATTTGCCGTCACGCTGTCCATCGGCATTTTGAGCTCCATGTTTACCGCGCTGCTGGTGTCCCGCGCCATGGTCAACCTGACCTACGGCGGCAAGCCGGTGAAAAAGCTCTGGATTTAAACCCTGGATCCGACTCCCGGCGCACAGCACAGACTTAAGAGGTGGTAATGAAATCCCTGACAAACCGGCAAATCGACTTCATGGGGGGGCGCCGCTGGGCGTTTATCCTCTCCGGCATCCTGCTGCTGGTAGCGATTGGCGCCATGTTCACCCAGCAGCTCAACCTGGGGCTGGACTTTACCGGCGGCACCCTGATCGAGGTGCGCTACCAAAGCGCCCCGGCGCTTGACGGCATTCGCCAGATACTCGAGCAAAACGGCTTCGAGGACGTCGCCGTGCAGACCTTCGGCGCCTCAACCGAGGTACTGATTCGCCTGAAGCAGGCCTTCGATGCCGAGGTGGGCAACGACATCGTTACCCTGCTGCGCGATAGCGGCGCCAGCGTCGACCTGGTGCGCGCCGAGTTCGTCGGCGCTCAGGTGGGCGACCAGCTGCGCGACCAGAGCGGTCTTGGCATGCTGGTGGCGCTGGGCGTGGTCATGCTCTATGTGGCGCTGCGCTTCCAGTACAAGTTTGCCGTCGGCGCGCTGCTCGCCCTGATGCACGACGTGGTCGTGGTCATCGGCGTGTTTGCGCTGTTCGGGCTGGAGTTTGACCTGACGGTGCTGGCGGCCATACTCGCGGTCATCGGCTACTCGCTGAACGACACCATCGTGGTCTACGACCGCATTCGCGAGACCATTCGCAAATCCCAGATCACCGATATGGCGCAGATCTTCAACGAGGCGATCAACGCTACGCTGTCGCGGACGCTGGCCACGTCGGGCACCACGCTGCTGGTGCTGCTCGCTCTGCTGTTTCTCGGCGGCGACATGATCGAGAACTTCGCCATCGCCCTGCTCATCGGCATCGTGGTGGGGACGTTCTCCTCGGTCTACATCTCCGGCGCGCTGCTGATTCCGCTTAAGCTCAGCCGCGAAGACCTGATCCCGCCGCAGAAAACCCAGGACGACGAGGAAGAGGAACTGCCGTAACTCGACCGTCTCCCCTGCAACGCAAAAGCCCCTGCCGGACGCACCGGCAGGGGCTTTTTTATGACAATGTCAATCAACCGGAAGCGCGGCTGACGATCAGAAGTGCGGCGTCAGCTGCTTGACCAGGGCCTTGTAAAGGCGCGGGCCGGCGGCCATCAGCACGCCTTCGGGCTTGATCGCGGGCTGGCCGTCCGGGGTGCCGATGAGCGCGCCGGCTTCCTTCAGCAGCAGCGTGCCGGCATACAAGTCCTGCTCTTCGAGGCCCACCACAAAGGCGCTGTCGACCCGGCCGGTGGCCACTTCGCAGATATCCAGCAGGCCGCTCCCCGAGGCGATCAGCGTGTCCACGTCCGTGCCCAGCTGCTGGGTAAGCGTCTGGTAGGCGGGCAGATGGCGGCGGCGCAGCCAGGCCGGCGGCAGGCTCAGCGCCGTGCGCGTGCCGGCTACCGCGCTGGGTTTGCTCACGCGCATGCGCTTGCCGTTGTGCTGGGCGCCGCCGCCCCGGGTGGCTAGGTATTCGTCGTCGGCAAAGGGGCAGACGATCACCGCGTGCTCAGACCGGCCTTTTACCCGGCAGACCGCCGAGATCGCGAAGTCCGCCCCGGCGACCGCGAGGCTGGAGTAGCCGTGCATGGGCTCGATGTGCCAGACGGTATCGCGCCCTTCGCCTTCCCCCTCGCGGTGCGAGGTAAAGCGCCCGACGACGCCGTGCTCGGGATAGCCGCGCTCGAGCTGCTGGACAATGATGGCCTCGGCCTTGCCGGCGGCATCAGCCAACAGGCGCTCGAGATTGGCTTCGTCGTGAGCGTTTTCAATACGCTCGCGGATACGTAAAAACTGATCAGCGGCCTTGCGCGTGGCGCGCAGCGTGAACTGGACCATCGGATTCATGGGCGAGAACCTTGTGACGATAAGGGGAAAGACAGGGCTGTTAAAGAACGGTGCAGGCAGTACCTGATCAAGCACTAGCGGATAACCACTAAAGGATAACAATGCAGCGCAGAATGCGCGGGGCGGCAGGCGGTGCCGCGCTGGGCGGCGATTCTAGCAGAGCCCGTGCCCGGGCGCCATGCAGTCGTGCTAAACTTGCGCCCTCTCCGCCCTTCGATCCAACCGTTGAGTCACGCCATGCTCGAGCGCCTTCGCACCGTCCTTATCGGCACCAGCCACTCCGGCAATATCGGCGGTGTCGCCCGCGCCATGCACAACATGGGGCTTAGCGATCTGGCGCTGGTCGCCCCGCGCAGCGAGGTCATCCATCAGGACAGCATTTCCCGGGCCTCGGGCGCCGATCACCTGCTCCACGGCGCCCGGGTGAGCCAGACGCTTGACGAGGCCGTGGCCGACTGCACTCTGGTGGTCGGCGCCAGCGCCCGTTCGCGCACCCTGCCCTGGCCGATGCTTTCCCCCCGGGAGCTCGGCCGGCGCCTGCCCGACGAGTGCCGCCAGGAGGGCGCGCGCATCGCCCTGGTATTCGGTCGCGAAGACAGCGGGCTGACCAACGACGAGCTGCACCGCTGCCACGCCCACGTGCATATTCCCACCAACGCCGACTTCAGCTCGCTGAACCTGGCCGCCGCGGTTCAGGTAGTGGCCTACGAATGCCGCCTGGCGTGGCTCGAGCAGCAGGCGTCATCCGGGGGCAGCGATGCCGACGAGGCGGAAGCATCCCTTGGGGCCGACGAGCAGCGCGCCTCCCACGCCGATCTGGAACGCTACTTTGCCCACCTCGAGCAGACCCTGACGACCATCGGCTTTCACGACCCGCAAAAGCCGCGCCAGCTCATGGCCCGCCTGCGCCGGCTGTACCTGCGCGCCCGCCCGCGCCGGATCGAACTCAATATCCTGCGCGGCATCCTGTCGGCGACGGACAAGACCGCCGCCGACAGGGCCGACCGGCCGCCGCGCCCTTGAATCCGGCGCTCGGCGCCGCCAGTCTATTGCCTCTGGCCTCGCCGCCGGACGCCCACCCACTAAAGGAAAGGTCGCATGTTTAAACGCCTGCGCGAAGATATCAACAGCGTGTTTGTCCGCGATCCGGCCGCACGCAACTTCTTTGAAGTGCTGACCAACTACCCCGGCCTGCACGCCCTGCTGCTGCACCGCTTCCACCACTGGCTGTGGAACAAGGGCGCCAAGTGGCTGGCGCGGACGCTTTCGACCTTTGCCCGTTTTTTAACCGGCATCGAGATTCACCCCGGCGCCACCATCGGCCGGCGCTTTTTCATCGACCACGGCATGGGCGTGGTCATCGGCGAAACCGCGCTGATCGGCGACGACGTCACCCTTTACCACGGCGTCACTCTGGGCGGCACCAGCTGGCACAAGGGCAAGCGCCACCCGACCCTGGGCGACGGCGTGATCATCGGTGCCGGGGCCAAGATACTCGGCCCGCTCACCCTTGACGCCGGGGTCAAGGTCGGCTCCAACGCCGTGGTCACCAAGGACGTCCCCGAAGGCGCTACGGTGGTGGGGATACCCGGCAAGATCGTCAAGCGCGCCGAGCCCGACACCGAACAGTCCATGGACGTCGACCCCGACCGGCGCGAGGCCATGCGCCAGAAGTTCGGCTTTGACGCCTACGGCGTCAGCCAGGATATGCCCGACCCGGTGGCCCGCTCGATGCAGGCCATGCTCGACCACATGCACGCGGTAGATGAGCGCATCGAGCAAATGTGCTCGACCCTGACCCGGCTGGATACCAGCTACCGCAAGGGCGAGCTGCCGGAGCTGCGCAGCGAAGACTTTGCCGACGTGCTCGGCGAAGCCGCCAGCGAATGCGCCGACCACACGGCCAACCACCGCAGGCGGACCCGCTCGCCCGGCAGCGAAAGCGAAGATACGCCCGACGACGCCTCGGGCAAAGGTTGACCCCTGCGCTCGGGCTTTCCCATAATGGGCCAGATTTTGCCATCAGCGCGCTCATGTGGAGCAGCCGGGGTCCGTTATGCGTTTGAACCGCCTATGCGTTTAACCACCAAAGGACGTTACGCCGTTACCGCCATGCTGGATCTGGCGATCAACGCCGATACCGCGCCTATCAGCCTTGGCGATATCGCCCGGCGCCAGGACATCTCGCTTGCCTATCTGGAGCAGCTGTTTGCCCGGCTGCGCCGGGCCGGCCTGGTCAACAGCGTGCGCGGCCCCGGCGGCGGCTACCTGCTGGCGCAGGCGCCTGGCGCCATCTGCGTTTCCAGCATCGTCGACGCCGTCGACGAAAGCGTGGACGCCACCCGCTGCCAGGGACTTTCCGACTGCCAGCAGGGCGACACCTGCCTGACCCACCACCTGTGGTGCGAGCTTTCCGGGCAGATCCGCCGGTTTCTCGACGCGGTGACGCTTGAACAGCTGTCGGCGCGCCCCGATATACAGCATATTGCCCGGCGCCAGCAGGTGCGCGTGGACGACGCCATTCTCGCGTCAGCCCCCTAGCGCCAGCCTGCCCGCGCCCACTGACCGATGTGAATCAAGATGCCACAAACCACACCCACGCTGCCCGTTTATCTTGACTACGCCGCCACTACGCCGGTGGATGACCGCGTAGCCGCGGTGATGCAGCGCTATTTAACGGTTGACCAGCTCTACGCCAACCCCGCCTCGCGCAGCCACATGCCGGGCTGGCAGGCCGAACAGGTGGTCGAGCAGGCGCGCCGCCAGGTGGCCGACGCCATCGGCGCCGACCCGCGCGAAATCGTCTGGACCAGCGGCGCCACCGAGGCCGACAACCTGGCGCTCACCGGGTTCATGCGCGCCAATCGCGAGCGCGGCATGCACCTGGTGACGTCCGTCATCGAGCACAAGGCCGTGGTGGATACCGCACATGCCCTCGAGGCCGAAGGCTTCGAGGTGACCTGGCTAACGCCCGGCGGCGACGGCCGCGTTACCCCCGAGCAGCTGCGCGGCGCCATGCGCGACGACACCGCGCTGGTATCCCTGATGACGGTCAACAACGAGCTTGGCAGCGTTAACGATACGGCGGCGCTTGCCGACGTTGCTCACGAGTTTGGCGCGGCCTTCCATACCGACGCCGCCCAGGCCATCGGCCGCGTACCGCTGGACGTCGGCGCCCAGAGTATCGATTTGATGTCGCTTTCCGGGCACAAGGCCTACGGCCCCAAGGGCGTGGGCGCGCTCTACGTCAAGCGCCACCCGGACATCCGCGTGGAGGCGCTGATTCACGGCGGCGGTCACGAGCGCGGCATGCGCTCGGGTACGCTGCCCACGCACCAGATTGCCGGCATGGGCGAGGCCTTTGCCCTGATGATTCAGGAAAGCGAGGCCGACCAGGCGCATATCGCGGCGCTGGGCGAACGTTTTCTCGGCGGGCTTGCCCAACTGGAAGACGTTCATCGCAATGCGGCAAGCGAGGCAAGCCTGCCCAACATCATCAACGTCGCCTTTGGCGGCGTGGACGGCGAATCGCTGCTGATGGCGCTGCGCGACGTGGCGGTGTCCACCGGCTCGGCGTGCAACTCGGCAAGCGTGGATCCGTCCTACGTGCTGCTGGGCGTCGGCGTGCCGCGCCGGCTGGCGCTTGCCTCGCTTCGCTTCAGCTTCGGTCGCTTTACCACCGAGGCCGATATCGACCACGCCGTAGGCGTGCTGCAGCACGCCGTCACCGGCCTGCGGGCGGCTTAGCCCTCCGCGGCGCGGTTCACCAAGAGTCACCACGCTAGCTAGTAGAAACAACAGTAGAAACAACAGTAGAAACAACAGTAGAAACAACAGTAGAAACAACGACGGCTTCAACAGGAGGAGGTCACCATGGCCACGCTCAACATTACGCCCGCTGCTGCCGAGCAGATTCAGCACGTCCTCGCCGAACGCGGCGAAGGCCTTGGCCTGCGCGTATCGGTCAAGCCTTCGGGCTGCTCCGGCTACAGCTACGTGCTCGACTTTGCCGACGAGGCCGCCCCGGACGATGCCCACTTCGAGGATCACGGCGCCCAGGTATTTGTCGCCCCGGACGCGCTGACCATGCTCGACGGCAGCGAAGTCGACTACGTCAACGAAGGGCTCAACCGCTACTTTCGCTTCAACAACCCCAACGTCACCGACGAGTGCGGCTGCGGCGAAAGCTTCACCATCTAACCGCGGGGCCGGCACGGGCAGTATTCACGGCCTTGATGAAGCGCTATAATCGCGCCTCCCCGCCGCCGGCCCGGTTCTGCCGTACCGGCGGCGGTGCTTTGCCTTCTCGCTTTAAACGCGACTTTTTACGCCCTATTTTTTACGTCCGATCCAGGAGATTTGTTACATGGCGAACGAACGCACGCTGTCCATCATCAAGCCCGACGCTGTCGCCAAAAATGCCATCGGCGAGATCATTGCCCGCTTTGAAAAAGCCGGCCTCAAGGTCGTTGCCGCCAAGATGATCAAGCTCTCCAACGACAACGCCGGCGGCTTCTACGCCGAGCACAAGGAGCGCCCCTTCTTCAACGATCTGGTCGGCTTCATGACCTCGGGCCCGGTAGTGGTACAGGTGCTGGAAGGCGAAGATGCCATCGCCAAGAACCGCGATCTGATGGGGGCGACCAACCCCAAGGAAGCCGAAGCCGGCACCATCCGCGCCGACTTTGCCGAAACCATCGACGCTAACGCCGTTCACGGTTCCGACTCCGTGGAAAGCGCCGAGCGCGAAATCGCCTACTTCTTCGACAACGACGAAATCTGCCCGCGCTAAGCGCGCTGCAAGGCAGCTTGCACGTTGCCGGCCATTTTCGCGGGAGCCCGGCTCCCGCCTTTTCTTCCGACGCTGACTGCCATGACCACTGCCGCTTTCCAAGACGCATCTACTACCACTTCCCCTGACGCGACGTCCGTCGCCCCGGGGCAGGCCCCCGAGCGCGTCAACCTGCTGGGCATGTCCCGGGCGCAGCTGGAGGCGTTTTTTCTCTCCATCGGCGAAAAGAAGTTCCGCGCCGCCCAGCTGATGAAGTGGATGCACCACGAAGGCTGCGACGACTTTGCCGCCATGACCAACCTGTCCAAGGCGCTGCGCGAAAAGCTTGCGCGCCTGGCCGAGGTGCGCGGCCCGTCGGTGGTCTACGAAGGCGCCTCCAAGGACGGCACGCGCAAGTGGGTACTGGAAGTCGAGGACGGCAGCTACGTGGAAACCGTGCTGATCCCCGCGGATAACGGTAAGCGGCGCACGCTTTGCGTGTCGTCCCAGGTGGGCTGCTCGCTTGACTGCAGCTTCTGCTCCACGGGCAAGCAGGGCTTTCAGCGCAACCTCACCGCCGCAGAAATCATCGGCCAGGTATGGGTGGCCTCGCGCAGCGACGTGCCGCGCAACGACAGCCGCCAGCGCCCGGTGACCAACGTGGTAATGATGGGCATGGGCGAGCCGCTGCTCAACTACGATAACGTCGTGCCGGCCATGCACCTGATGCTCGAAGACGACGGCTACGGCCTGTCCAAGCGCCGGGTGACGCTTTCCACGTCGGGCGTGGTGCCCAAGATCGACAAGCTCAGCGACGACATCGACGTAAGCCTGGCCATTTCGCTGCACGCGGCCAACGACGAGCTGCGCAACGAGCTGGTGCCGCTGAACCGCAAGTACAACATCGCCACGCTGCTGGACGCCTGCCGGCGCTACCTGGACAAGAGTCCGGAGAACCGCCAGGTCACCGTCGAGTACACCCTGATTGCGGGGGTCAACGATCAGCAGGAACACGCCACCGAGCTTGCCGAGGTGCTTGAAGGGCTGCCGTGCAAGATCAACCTGATTCCGTTCAACCCGTTTCCCCACTCGGGCTACGAAACGCCGTCGCGCAACCAGTGCGTGCGCTTTCAGCGCTGGCTTGACGAGCTGGGCTACACCGCGCCGATCCGCATGGCCCGGGGCGATGACATCGACGCCGCCTGCGGCCAGCTGGTCGGCCGAGTGAAGGATCGCACCAAGCGCCAGGCCCGCTACATTCAGTCGGTACAGCTTGACGCCAACTAGCTTGACGCCAACCAGCCTAAAGCTAGCCAGCACCGCCTTGACTTGTGCCGGGCACAGCGCTTTGATAAACGCGCCCTTGGTGCGGTGCAGGAGTCGCTTCGCGCTTTTGCGCCAAGACTCACTGCGCCGTTTGGACTGCCACCATGAGGATACCGATGCTTTGCCGCCGCCCGCTACCGCGTATTGCCCAAGCGCCTGCCATTCTGGCTCTTTTCGGCACGCTGTGGCTGTCCGGCTGCGCCTCGTCGTTGCTTTCCTCTCCGGATACGCCGGAGGCCGGCAGCGCCTACACCCGGCTGGGTCTTGCCTATCTGGAGCAGAACAACCTGAAGCGCGCGCTCAACGCGCTGGACCGGGCCGAAGAGCTTGACCCCGGCAATCCCGAAACGCTGCAGGCGCTGGCGCTTGTCTACCAGCGTCAGGGCGAAAACGACCTGGCCGCCGAGCAGTTCAAGAAGGCGCTCGCCGCCAACACGGACTTTACCCGCGCGCGCAACAACTACGCCGCCTTTCTTTATCAGCAGGGGAATTATCAGCGCGCCTGCCAGCAGCTCGAAACGGCAGCCAAGGATCCCCAGTACGAACACCGGGCGCGGCTTTTCACTAATCTGGGACAGTGCTATACCGCCAGGGACCAGACGCAGCGTGCCCGGGAAAGCCTGGTGCGGGCCAGCAAGATCGACCCGCGCCACGCACGCAGCTATTGGCTGCTGGCCCAACTGGAGTACCGTCAGGGCAATCACGCCCGGGCCTGGGCGCCGCTACAGCGATTTTTGCGGCTTGGCCGGCCCACCCGCGAAGCGCTGGAAATGGCCGCAGAGCTGGCCCTTGAGCGCGGCGACAGCGAACTCGCCGGCAAGTATCGGCGCCAGCTTGCAAGCACGGGCGATACGCCCTGATCACCGTTTTGAGGATGCTCAGCCATGAGCGACACACATAACGACGAATACGCTGACGATCAGCCCGGGGATTCCCCCGGCGAACTGTTACGCAGGGAGCGGGAGCGCCAGGGTATTGCCCTCAGGGACGCCGCGCACGCCCTGCACCTGCGCCCGGCCGTAGTCTCAGGGCTGGAGCAGGATCATTACGCCGAAATCCCCGTGGCCACCTACCGCCGCGGCTATCTGCGCACCTACGCCCGCTACCTGGGCATGGATGACGCCCCGGTGCTCAGGGCCTACGAGGCACGCCACGGCGCCCCGGATACCGCGCGCGACATCAAGCCGGTATCGGTGACCCGCCCGCCCTCGCGGCTGGGCGGCATTTTGTTCAAGCTGGTGACGCTTTTAGTCATCGCCGGGCTGATCGGCGTCACCGTGACCTGGTGGCAAAGCCGCGGCGGGAACGCCCCGCCGAGCCTGGACGACGGCGCCGTGACGGCGCCCGACTCCTCGGCGGCGGCGGAAACGTCGTCCTCTACCGACGACGCCACAGACGAGATTGACGCCGCCGCCAAAAGCGCCGCTGAAACCACGGCTAACGCCGACAGCGCTGCCGAAGCCGACTCTGTCCAGAACTCTGTCGAAACAGGCTCCGCCGACACCGCTCCCGCCGCACCGTCGGATAGCGCCCTGGCCGCCGCCACCCGCGTGGCCGGCGCCGATGAAGCCGAAGACTCCAGCGCCGACGCCGACAGCGGCGCCGACGCCACCACCCTGGCGCTGACGTTCAATCAGCAGTCGTGGACGGAAATTTTCGATGCCCACGACGAGCGCGTGTTTGTCGGGCTACAGCAGCCCGGCACCGAAGCAAGCGTAGAAGGCCAGCCGCCGTTTCGTTTAACCGTCGGCAACGCTACCGGCGTCGAACTGCGCTACCGGGGCGAGGTCGTCGACCTTGCCCGGCACGCCGGCGCCAATAACGTCGCCCGCTTTACCCTGGGAGAGTGATCCGCCCTATGCACGCCCCGTCCTCTATTCAACGCCGCGCCTCACGCCAGATCCACGTCGGCAACGTTCCGGTTGGCGGCGATGCGCCGATTGCCGTCCAGAGCATGACCAACACCGACACCCTTGACGTCGAGGCCACCGTCCGCCAGGTGCGCCAGCTGGAAACCGCCGGCGCCGATATCGTCCGCGTTTCGGTGCCCAGCATGGACGCCGCCGAGGCGTTCGGCCGCATCCGCCAGGCGGTCAACGTACCGCTGGTAGCCGATATTCACTTCGACCACAAGATCGCCCTGCGCGTGGCCGAGCTGGGCGTCGACTGCCTGCGCATCAACCCCGGCAACATCGGCCGCGAAGACCGCGTGCGCGCGGTGGTCAGCGCCGCCCGGGACCGCGGCATCCCCATGCGCATCGGCGTCAACGCCGGCTCGCTGGAAAAATCCCTGCAGCGCAAGTACGGCGAGCCCACGCCTGAGGCGCTGGTGGAGTCCGCCCTGCGCCACATTGACCATCTTGACCGGCTGGACTTCCCCGACTTCAAGGTCAGCGTCAAGGCAAGCGACGTGTTCATGGCCGTATCCGCCTACCGCGATCTGGCCAGCCGCATCGAACAGCCGCTGCACCTGGGGATCACCGAGGCCGGCGGGCTGCGCTCGGGCACGGTCAAGTCCTCCATCGGCCTTGGCATGCTGCTGATGGACGGCATCGGCGATACTCTGCGGGTATCGCTTGCCGCCGATCCGGTGGAAGAGGTCAAGGTCGGCTTTGACATGCTCAAGAGCCTCAAGCTGCGCACCAAGGGCATCAACTTTATCGCCTGCCCCAGCTGCTCGCGGCAGAACTTTGACGTCATCGACACCATGAACCAGCTCGAAGAGCGCCTGGAAGACGTGATGACGCCGCTGGACGTGTCGATCATCGGCTGCATCGTCAACGGCCCGGGCGAGGCCAAGGAGAGCGATCTGGGCCTCACCGGCGGCAGCCCCGCCAACCTGCTGTATCTTGACGGCAAGCCGGCGCAGAAGCTGCGCAACGACAACCTCGTTGACGATCTTGAGCGGCTGATCCGCGACAAGGTGCGCGAAAAACAGCAGCGCGAAGAAGATACTATCGCCCGCAGCGTGTAGCCTGCTGCGACACACAAGGAGTTTCCATTGAGCCAGACCGCAGCCCCCTACACCGCCCGCAAGATCCAGGCGATTCGCGGCATGAACGACCTGCTGCCCGACGAAAGCCCGCGCTGGCAGTTTTTTGAAGCCCGGATCCGCGACCTGATGGCGCGCTACGGCTTTGCCGAGATTCGCACGCCCATTCTGGAGCAGACGGCGCTTTTTGCCCGCTCCATCGGCGAAGTGACCGACATCGTCGAAAAGGAGATGTACACCTTCGACGATCGCAACGGCGACAGCCTCACCCTGCGCCCGGAGGGCACCGCCAGCTGCGTGCGCGCGGCCATGCAGCACGGCCTTCTGCACAACCAGACCCAGCGGCTGTGGTACCAGGGGCCGATGTTTCGCCACGAGCGCCCGCAAAAGGGCCGCTACCGCCAGTTTCACCAGGTCGGCGTGGAAACCTACGGCCTCGACGGCCCGGACATCGACGCCGAAGTCATCCTGCTGTCGGCGCGGCTGTGGCAGGAGCTGGGGCTTGCCGATCACGTCACCCTCGAGCTTAACTCGCTGGGCTCGGCCGAGGCCCGGGCAGCCTACCGCGAGATGCTCGTGGCCTACTTCGAGCAGCACCTCGAGGTGCTCGATGAGGACTCCCGACGCCGCCTGACCACCAACCCGCTGCGCATTCTGGACTCCAAGAACCCGGCTCTAGCTGAGGTGATCGCCGGCGCGCCGCGGCTCATCGATCACCTGGACGAGGCCTCCCGGGAGCACTTCGAGCGCCTCAAGGCCATGCTCGACGCCGCCGGCGTCGGCTACGTGATCAATCCGCGGCTGGTGCGCGGGCTGGATTACTATTCGCGCACCGTGTTCGAATGGACCACCGATGCGCTGGGCAGCCAGGGCACCGTGTGCGCCGGCGGCCGCTACGACGGCCTAGTCGAACAGCTGGGCGGCAAGCCCACCCCGGCGGTGGGCTTTGCCATGGGCATCGAGCGGCTGATTCTGCTGCTCGACACCTTGGCGCTGATTCCCGACGAAGCCCTTGGCGGCTGCGATGCCTATCTGGTGCCCATGGACGACGCCGCGACTCCCGAGGCGCTGGCCCTGGCCGAGCGGCTGCGAACCGCCCTGCCTGAGTTAAACCTGACCCTGCACTGCGGCGGCGGCAGCTTTAAAAGCCGCATGAAAAAGGCCGACAAGAGCGGTGCCCCGCTGGCCATACTGCTGGGCGAGGACGAGCGCGCCGAACAGGCCGCCACGCTGAAATTTCTGCGCGACGACCGCGAGCAGCGGCGCGTAGCGCAAAGCGAGCTGGCCCCTGCGCTGGCGTCCCAGCTGGGATTCACCCGGGCCAACCCCTGAGCCGCTCGCCGGCGTGGAAACTTGCCCGTCATAGCCGTCATAGACAGTTTCAAGGAGGCCGCCCGTGGCGGAGCTGAGAACCGAAGAAGAACAGATGGACGCGATCAAGCGCTGGTGGAAGGAAAACGGCACCTCGCTGGTAGCCGGCCTGATAATCGCCGGCGCCGGCGTGTTTGGCTTCAAGGCCTGGCAGAACTACCAGGACGGCCAGGCCGAAGCCGCGTCCCTGCGCTACCAGCAGCTGATTGCCGAAACCGCCGGCCAGGATGCCGCCGAATCAGCCGACGAGCAGTCGCTGCAAAACGCCCGCAGCACCGCCGACGAGCTGGTCGAAAGCCACGGCGGCTCGCTCTACGCCGAGCTTGCGCTGCTGCTCGACGCCCGCCTGGCGGTACAGCAGGACGACCTGGACGGCGCCCGCGCCTCTTTGGAGCAGGCGCTTGACGACTCCTCGCGGGGCTACGTTCAGGGCCTGGCTCGGCTGCGCCTGGCGCGGCTTGACGTTGCCGCCGGCGAGGCGCAGCAGGCGCTCGGCCGGCTGGAAGACGACGTGGTCGCCCCGCTCGCCGCCCAGCGCCACAGCGTGCACGGCGACGCTTATTTCGCCCTCGGTCAAAACGACGAGGCCCGCGCCGCCTGGCAGCAGGCGCAGGCGCTGACCGAAGAGCAAGGCCGCCCCCTTTACGGCGTCACGCTGAAACTTGATGACCTGGGCAGCGATACTCCAGATACCCGCGAGGCCACGCCATGATCGCCACCCGTTTTTCCCGCACCCTGCGCCTGACGCTGGGCGCCGGCGCCATTGCCCTGCTGGCCGGCTGCGCCAGCAAAGGCGAGCCGCTTTACACGCCCAAGCCGCTCTCCGACATTGACGCTACCTCCACCCTTGATACCCGCTGGGACACCGGCATCGGCAAGGGCCTTGGCCGAGCGCGCTACCCGCTGACGCCGGCCCGGGACGGCGATACGCTGTTCGCCGCCGACGCCCGCGGGCTGGTGGTGGCGCTGGATGCCGACAGCGGCAAGCGCGACTGGGAAACCACGCTCGACAGCGCCGTCTCCAGCGGGCTTTCTGCGATTGCCGGCCACGTTTATCTGGGCAGCAAGAACGGCGACGTCATCGCCCTCAAGCAGGGAGACGGCAGCGAGCAGTGGCGCGCGCGGGTCTCAAGCGAAGTGCTGGCCGCTCCTCAGCCCAACCGCGACCTGCTGATCGTGCAGAGCACCGACGGCCAGATCACCGCCCTTGACCGCCAGAGCGGGGAGACCCGCTGGTCCTACGAAAGCAACCCGCCGTCGCTGACCCTGCGCGGCACCGGCACGCCGCAGACCATTGACCCCGTCACCTTTGCCGGCTTTGCCAACGGCCGCCTGGTCACCCTGGACAACCGCACCGGCGAGCCGCTGTGGCAGCAGCAGGTGGCCATTCCCCAGGGGCGCACCGAAGTCGACCGCCTGGTGGATCTGACCGGCCAGCCGCTGCTGACCCCGGATGGCCGGCTCTACGTCACCAGCTATAACGGCCGCCTGATTGCCCTGGAGGCCACCCGCGGCCAGCTGATCTGGGAGCGCGAGCTCTCCAGCCGGCATACGCCGCTGCTGGTGGGCGACTATCTGTTCGTGGTCACCGACGACAGCCGCGTGCTTGCCCTGGACGCCCAGAGCGGCGATGAAGTGTGGCAAAACGACGACCTCACCGGCCGCTGGCTAACCGCGCCGGCGTTTGCCGACGGCCGCCTGGTGGTGGGAGATTTCGAAGGCTATCTGCACCTGCTCGACGCCCGCCAGGGCGAGCTTGTGGGGCGCACCCGCGTTGACCGCTCCGGCATCAGCATCACCCCCGTCACCGAAGGCGGCACGATTCACGTGCTCGCCAACGACGGCACCCTGGAAACTCTGGACGTCTCCCCATGACACCGGTTATTGCGCTAGTCGGCCGCCCCAACGTGGGTAAATCCACCCTGTTCAATCGCCTGACGCGCTCACGCGACGCGCTGGTGGCCGATTTTCCCGGCCTGACCCGGGACCGCAAGTACGGCAACGGCATGCTCGGCGGCAAAGCCTACACGGTCATCGACACCGGCGGCATCAGCGGCGACGAGCACGGCATCGACGCGGCCATGGCCGAGCAGTCCCTGGCCGCCATCGACGAAGCCGATATCGTGCTGTTCATGGTGGACGCCCGGGCGGGGCTCAACGTCGCCGACGAAGCCATCGCCAACCACCTGCGGGTCAATCAGAAAAAGACCTGGCTGGTGGTCAACAAGACCGACGGCCTGGAAGAGCACTCGGCCATGGCCGACTTCTGGACCCTGGGCCTTGGCGACCCTCACGCCATTGCCGCCGCCCACGGGCGCAACGTCGCCGCGCTGGTCGATCAGGTACTCGAGCCGTTTCCCGAGCGCGACGAGTCGATCCCCGCCGACACCGGCACCAAGGGCATCCGCATCGGCGTGATCGGCCGGCCCAACGTGGGCAAGTCGACGCTGGTCAACCGCCTGCTTGGCGAAGACCGTGTGGTGGTGTTTGATGAGGCCGGCACCACTCGGGACGCCATCGAGATCCCCTTCGAGCGGCGCGGCAAGCCCTACGTGCTGGTGGATACCGCCGGCGTGCGGCGGCGCAAGAACGTGCGCGAAGCCACCGAGAAGTTCTCGATCATCAAGGCGCTGGAAGCCATCAAGGAATGCCACGTCGCGGTCATGGTGCTCGACGCCCGCACCGGGCTGGTGGAGCAGGACCTGCATCTGCTCGACTACGTGCTCACCACCGGCCGGGCGCTGGTGCTGGCGGTGAACAAGTGGGACGGGCTTGAGAGCGAGGCCCGGGACAAGATGCGCGCCGAGATCAAGCGCCGGCTGGGCTTTGCCGACTACGCCGAGCTGCACTTCATCTCCGCGCTGCACGGCACTGCAGTGGGCGATCTCTACCCGTCCGTCGAGCGCGCCTTCGAGGCCGCCAACGCCCGCTGGTCCACCAACCGGCTGACCACCCTGCTCCAGGACGCCGTCGCTCAGCACGCCCCGCCGATGGTTCACGGCCGGCGCATCAAGCTGCGCATGGCCCACCAGGGCGGCAGCAATCCGCCGATCATCGTGGTCCACGGCAACCAGACCGGCGCGCTGCCCGACGCCTACCGACGCTACCTCACCAACACCTTCCGCAAGGTGCTCAAGGTGCGCGGCACGCCCATGCGCTTCGAGTTTCGCTCGGGGGACAACCCCTACGACCCCATGGCCGACTCAAGCGACAAGGCCAAGGCCAAAAAGCGCGAGCTCAACCGCACCCGGGAGTCGCGCAAACGGCGCCGCTAGGCACTCTCGACATCGCTAGCCCTTCTCGACATCGACAATGCGCCGGGCGTCTCGGCCATGCCTTCCCCCAGCAGCGGCGCCTCGGGGTAGCGACGATCCAGATAGCTCATGATCGCGTAGCTATCGGTGACGACCTCGTCCCCGTCGACCAGCACCGGCACCTTGTCGTGGCGGGCGAAGGCCAGCGCTTCCTTCTCGGTGAAGCGCCAGGGTCGCGTCTCCGCCTCGAGCCCCTTGTGCGCCAGCGCATAGCGAATCCGCCAGCAGAAAGGCGAGAAACGCAGCCCTTCCTCGATGCCGCAGAGTTCATCAGAATTTGCGCGGGATACCCGGTACGTTGAGTGCCGGGAGGGATAACGCGTCGCCCGCAGGGCGACCTGGACTACACCACCGTCTGTCCCGCTCCTCCCTGGTGGTTAATGGATGGTGTGGAGTGATAGCCGTAGCCATCACCGCGTTGAATCAGGGTGCAGTATTGGTACGAAATGCCTTGCACTGCCCCTTGTTGGGTTTGGATGTTGAAGCTGCCGGTTTTGCGCACGGCCACACGACCGATATGCGTGCCGGCTTTCTTACCTGTGGGCACGAGGGCCGTGATCATATCGCCCGTTTGAAAGCCTTTAACCTGCTTTTGGCGCATCAAGTAACCCCGAGGAAAACCGTGTCGAGTCAGCCGAGTGCGTTGATAACCGCCGCGCCCGGTGGCTTTGATCGTCAGAGTGGGCACCTGCCAGTGGTGCAGGGCGTCCATTGGGCCGACGCAAGCGGCATTCAGGGCGTGAGTTTTGGGAATACCGAGGCGCTGGCGGTTGTATTTGGTACGGCCACCCGTGCCGACCGTGACAGGTAAGCCGATGGCCTTGAGCGCGGTGAACAGCGCCCAACGGGTCGCATTGACCGCACTGGCATCGCGTAGCGGTTGCTTGAGTTGGCGCTGTACTCGCTCAAGCCGTATGTCAGCGGTATGTCCATGTTGTTTCAAGCGGCGACGAAGCCCCCTCGCCGTGGCAAAAAAATCAGTCAATGCTTGCCGATCCTTTTCTTGATTGCAGGCATGGCAGGCTAATGACAGGTTGCTGACGCGGTTGGAACCGCCACGGCTGCGTGGTTCAACATGCTCGATTTCCAGCGGTGTGTCCGTGGCCCCACAATAGGCACATTCCCGGCCCCATTTCTCCAATAGGTACTCGCGCACCTCGTACCCCAACAGCGTCCCTTGCTGGTATCCAACGCCGCTTATCTCGGGGTTGTCGAGCCGCTGGGTATCAAAGCGCACCAACTCCTGATCCAGCGCGGTGATGGGAGCGAGTCTGCGTAGCCGTTCCACCCAAGCTGTGACGGTATCGACCCGATGCTGCAATGAAGGGGGCAGCCAACCTTTGGGCCGAATGCGATTATCAAAGCGCGGGGCGCGGTAGCGCAGATTGGCCGAGCGGCGGCGACGCCGAAACGTGGCGCGTTGCTCCAGGGCTTTTTTGATCTGAAAGCCGCGATGCACCAGATCAAACAGGCACAGGACATGCTGGCCGTCGCCGGCTTTACGCACCACCGCCAGCCCCGTGGTCTTGCTACCCGGATCAAGCTTCAAACGCAGCGGTTGTGTGTCGCCGCCCACCCGATCCTTGAGCCGGATCGCGAACGGGTAGCGTTTATGCACCACGGCGCGACCGTCTTCCAGCAGCAACCGAGCACGCTTTTCGCTGCACGGCATCAACGGCTGCTTGCGGTTGTCCAATACGAAAACCGCCATGCGATTTCCTCCTTGATAAGTGCCCTTACGGGCCTTGTGACGCAGGGCTTGCGCCCTGTCTCCCCTCGGGAATGTCGATAACCGGCTCCTGCTTGGCGGCAGCGGTCAAGACCTTCGGCATTTTACCTTGCGCCAGCATGATCCCGACCTTTCAGAGCAGCAGACTGAGGAAGCATCCACTGGTGAGTCTTGACGACCTATTATCAACGTAGCGGACTGGCTACCGCTTTCCCTGGTCAACCGGGCTTGCTTTCACAAGCCTCTGCCTTTAGGCAGAGGTAGTTGACAGAGTACCCGTGCCATGCTGCCTCCCGTTGTTCAGTCTGTGTGGTGTAATGACCTGGCTCGATGCTGCCAGCGCAAGCCTTGTACGAGCCTCGCTCATCCCTGAGCCCCTTTCCGACCGCTCTCTCAGGATGCCTCGCAGATCTCCAGGCGCTCACCGGTGGTGCCGTCGGCCAGGTGACGGAAAAGAATCCCCTCGGAGCCGGGGCTGATCCCCTTTGTCCACCATTCCAGATCGTCACCCGCGTAACGCGCGCCGCTGCCGGAAACCGCGATTTGCATGTCGTCGCGACGATCCTTGTATTCGACCCTGGCCGAGTCGGTGGAGGGATAAGCGGCGGCGATGGTTTCGCCGCTCTCGCACCGATAGGTATGCACGGTGGCCGTTGACGCTGCCGCTTCGGGCGCTGGGGCATCCGCCTTCTCCTGGGGGGTGCTGGCGCAGGCGGAAACGAGCAGGGTTGATGCAAGCGTCAGAAAAGCAGGGATTTTCATGCGAATCTCCATGGTGGCGATGACGGGGTGCGGGCGTGCAGCGTAACAGAAGGTTTACCCTCGCTGTCGGCAGGCCACTTTCAGGGAGCGCGCCAGGGCCCGAGTGGCCGGGCCTGCCGCGTCGCGATTGGCGTAGGCCAGAAACAGCGCCTCCTTGCGCTGGCCGCCTTCGATCAGCGGTAGGCGCTTCAGGCTGCCCGCTTCCAGCTCTTCCCGGATGTGGCCGTAGGGTAGCCAGGCAAACCCCAGTCCGTCCCTGACGAACTGCACCGAGGTGTTGAGCTGGGTGACGGTCCAGCGCTGCTCGGCGGCGAGCCAGCCCGCATCCTGACGGCGCCTGAGCCCCGAATCCCGAACCACGAACTGGCGATAGGCGCGCAGATCATGGTGGGTCAGGTCGCGCTCGAGCTGGTGAAGCGGATGCCGGGGATGGGCCACCGCGAGAAAGGTCACGTCCAGCAGCGGCTGCCCGAGAAAACCGGGCGGAGGGCGGTGGGTAATGGCCAGATCCGCTTCCCCGTTGAGCAGGGCCTCCTGGGTGCCGGACAGCACCGACTCGATGAGCTGCACCCTTGACGCCCGACTCTCAGGCACAAAAGCGGCCATGGCCCGGCTGAGCAGATCCGTGGGAAAGATGGCTTCTACCGCCAGGCGAACCTCGGTTTCCCAGCCCTCGGCCAGGTTGCTGGCCAGGTACTCGAGACTCAAGGCGTCTTCAATCAACACCCGGGCTTGCCGCAGCAGCGTTTCGCCTGCCGGCGACAGTACCGCTTTGCGCCCTTGAATCGTCAGCACGTCAACAGGCAGCTGTTCCTGCAGGCCTTTCAGCGCATAGCTGACCGATGACTGGCTGCGGCTGAGCGCCTCGGCGGCCCTGGCATAGCTGCCTTCATCCACCACCGCCTGCAGTATCGCCCACTGCTCGAGGCTGATACGGGGAACTCTCTGGATCATGAAACACTCGCGGATCGATGCGCTGGCTGGATATCACCGCGCATGGCCGAACGATACGGCAATTGATCGAATTATCCGTTCTTTATGCGTGGAATAGTGCCACTTTCTCACGCAATAGAACAGCTAGGCTAGGTTCTGTAAACCAAACAGCAGGGGATATTCCCCAGGAGGCAACAACAATGACCAAGGTACTGGTGCTCTATCATTCCATGTACGGCCATATCGAAACCATGGCCAACACCGTCGCCGAAGGCGCACGCCGGGTAGACGGCGTCGAAGTCACGGTCAAGCGCGTCCCCGAAACCATGCCGGCTGACGCCTTTGCATCGGCCGGCGGCAAGACCGATCAGGATGCCCCGGTCGCTTCACCGGCGGAACTTGCCGAGTACGACGCGGTTATCTTCGGCACGCCCACGCGCTTTGGCAACATGTCCGGCCAGATGCGCACCTTCCTCGATCAGACCGGCGGCCTCTGGGTCAACGGCGGCCTGGTGGGCAAGGTGGCCAGCGTCTTTACCTCGACCGGCACCGGCGGCGGTGAAGAAACCACCATTGCGTCCACCTGGACCACCCTGGCGCACCACGGCATGGTAATTGTGCCGATCGGCTACGCAACCTCTGAGCTTTTTGATATCTCTCAGGTCGGCGGGGGCACGCCCTACGGTGCCTCGACCATTGCCGCCGGCGACGGCTCGCGCCAGCCCGACGAGCGCGAACTGGCCATTGCCCGCTTCCAGGGCGAGCACGTGGCCAAGGTGGCGGCAAAGCTCAGTCGCTAGGGGGCGTTAACAATTAGGCCAGCCATATGGCGGCTGACACGAGGCAGAGGAGTGACTGGTAGTTTCTTGCCAGTCGCTCATAGCGTGTAGATAACCGCCGGAACTTCTTGATTTTCTGAAAGAACCTCTCCACCAGATTGCGATCTTGGTAACAGTGCCAGTCTACTTCAATGCGCGCCAAACGATTCTTTTTCGGAGGAATCACCGGCTCGGCACCTGCGGCCTGAATCATGTCCCGCAGAGCAGTGGAGTCATACCCCTTGTCGCCCAGCACCGCTTGCGGGGAAAAACCTTCCAGTAGAGCGGGAGCAGCACCATACTCCGACGCCTGGCCCGGTGTGAGAACCAATCGTACTGGGTTACCTAACGCATCGACTGCGGCATGAATTTTGGTGCTCAATCCGCCTCGAGATTTGCCCATGGCTTCGACGTCTTGCGTGTTTTTTTTGACGCTCCATGCTGGTGCACCCTGACGATGCTACCGTCGATCATCAGCTGCTCTAGATCGGGATCGTCGGCTACTGTGTCAAAAATACGCTGCCAAACGCCCTTTCGTGACCAACGGTTATACCGCATGTAGACGGTGTGCCAGCGCCCAAAAGATTCGGGAAGATCACGCCACGGGGCGCCGGTCCGAGCGATCCAGAGCACGGCTTCCACGAACAGGCGATTGTCCTTGGCAGTTACCCCACAGTCTGAGGCTTTGCCGGGGAGCAGGTGCTCGATTCGCTCCCACTGATCATCGCGTAACTTCAACCGACTCATGGCCCACCAAAATCTATGAATACTAAATCAGTTTAAACGAAACTAATGATTGTTAACACACCCTAAGTTCAGTCGCTAAGTTCAGTCGCTAAGCTCAGTTTCTAAGCTCGGCCGCTAAGTCCGAGTGGTGGAGGGAGGGCAGCGCTCTCCCTCACGGCTTCTGGCCTGACACCCCACCCAGATAATTTGCATACGGAGTGAATCACCATGGGTCTTTTGATCAACGGCGAATGGCACGATCAGTGGTACGACACCAAAAAGCACGGCGGCGAGTTTGTGCGCGAATCCGCCAAGCTGCGCGACTGGGTGACGTCGGACGGTCAACCTGCGGCGGATGGTCACCCTGGTGTGGCAGCCGAGGCGGACCGCTTTCATCTTTATGTGTCACTGGCCTGCCCCTGGGCGCATCGCGTGCTGATCATGCGCAAACTCAAGGGGCTGGAGCCGCTGTTCGGCGTCTCCCACGTAAGCCCGCTGATGCGAGAAAAGGGCTGGACCTACCACCTGGACGAAGGCTCCAGCGGCGATGCGGTCAACGGCGTTGACTATCATCACCAGCTCTACACCCTGACCAACCCGGAGTACACCGGGCGGGTGACAGTGCCGGCGCTGTGGGACAAGCGCGACGGGCGCATCGTCAACAACGAGTCGGCGGAGCTTGTGCGCATGCTCAACGGGGCGTTTGACGGGCTCACCGGTAACCGGCTCGATTTCTATCCGCAAGAGTTGCGCGAGACCATCGATGGCGTCAATGCCGATGTCTACGATCACATCAACAACGGCGTCTACAAGGCGGGTTTTGCCACCGAGCAGGACGTTTACGAGACGCACGTCGTGGCCCTGTTCGAGGCGCTGGACCGCATGGAGGCCCGGCTTGCCGAGCACCGTTATCTTGCCGGCGAGTGGCTGACCGAGGCCGATATTCGCCTGTTTACCACCCTGGTGCGCTTTGACGCCGTCTACCACGGCCACTTCAAGTGCAACCTGCGCCGGATTGAAGACTACCCGAACCTGTCCCACTACCTGCGCGAGCTGTACCAGTGGCCGGGGGTCAAGGAGACGGTGAACTTCGATCATATCCAGCGCCACTATTACATGAGCCACGACACCATCAACCCCAACGGCATCGTGCCCAAGGGGCCGCTTCTTGACCTTGATCGTCCCCACGACCGCGAGCGCCTGACGGGGCGGGGCGTGCGCACGAAGACCTGAGCTATCAGTGGTGATAGCAGCCTTGCACCATCGGCGGGCCCGGGCTGAGCAAGGCCCGGGCACACCAGCGTTTCTTAACCTATTTCAACAGCATAAGGAAAAGATAATGACCACCTTCTTCTCGACGTGGCAACCGCATGTTCTGAGCCTGCTTCGCGCCGTGACCGGCCTTCTTTTCATGCAGCACGGGGGCCAGAAAATCCTTGGCTTCCCGGTCGATCAGCGTGCCCCCTTCGATCTGTTCTCGCTGAGCGGAGCTGCCGGCATACTCGAGCTGGTGGGCGGCTTTTTGATCCTCATCGGCCTGCTCACTCGCCCCACCGCTTTTGTGCTTTCGGGCTTCATGGCGGTCGCCTATTTCATGGCGCATGCACCGCAGGATTTCTGGCCATTGGCGAACGGTGGTCAGCTGGCAGTCTTTTACTCTTTCGTGTTTCTCTACCTGTTCATCGCCGGCGGTGGTGAATGGAGCCTGGATCGACTGCGGACCAAACATGACCCTGAGTCCAGGGCTGCCAAACCGAACGCTGGCTGACTGTTGGGTTATCGACTGACGATAAGTTCTTAATACGAAGCCCTTAATACATGGTTGAGCCAATCATCCGGGTCGGCAGCTGAGCTGAGCGATCTATCCAGGACACCGATGCCATGAGCAACACCGAATCAAACCCTGCGCTGTTCGAATCGCGCGAGTGCCCCGTCATTGACGGTCAACGGCTGATTCAGCACCTCGCGTCGCGTACGGCTGAGGTAGGCGGCATTCCCATCAATCGGGTTCTGCCCCAGCGCGGGCGACGCCTGATCGGGGCCTGGTGCTTTCTGGACCACGCCGGGCCTGCGGTATTTTCCGTGGACAGTCAGGGCATGCGCGTCGGCCCGCATCCGCATACCGGGCTGCAGACCTTCACCTGGATGCTGGCCGGCAACATCCTGCACCGTGACAGTCTCGGCAGCGAACAGGTCATTCGCCCGGGCGAAGTCAACTTGATGACCGCCGGTCGCGGCATTGCGCACACCGAAGAATCGCTCGCGAGTGAATCCCGGCTGCACGCGGCGCAGCTATGGGTCGCGCTGCCCTACGCCCATCGGCACACCCAGCCCCGCTTCGATCATTATGCCGACCTGCCACGGTGGCAGGAACAGGGCGTCGATATTACCCTGCTCACCGGCGCGCTCAACGGCCGGGAAGCGCCTATCCTCGCCTTCTCGCCGCTGGTTGGCGCCGATCTGTTCGCTGACGCCGAGGCGACCGTCCGCCTGAACCTGCACAGCCACTACGAATACGGCGTGCTCGTGCTCGAGGGCGGGCTGCGCATCGGTCAGGATAGATTCGCGCCAAACGAACTGGCCTATCTGGGCTGCGGGCTCGACGATATCGCGCTGGAACTCGACGCCAGTACCCGCGTGCTGCTGCTGGGCGGCGAGCCGCTGAACGAAGAGATCTTCATCTGGTGGAACTTCGTCGGGCACAGCAAAGTCGAGATTTCGCAGGCGCAGCAAGAATGGGTGGCCGGCGCTGCGCGATTCGGCGAAGTTCCCGAATTCGACGGCGACCGGCTGATGCCGCCGCCCCTTCCCTGGCGCTTGGCAGCTGACAAGAGGACCAAGCGATGAAACTGACCATCATTCTAACCAGCACTCGTCCCGGCTGGGTCGGCAAGCACGTTCACGCCCCCGGCGCTTCATGAGCAGAGCGCGCAAACCCTGCTTGAGACCCTGGCCCGGTGGGCCAAAGCGCTGAAAACCATGCGCTGAGGCTATATCACGCGCTTGTAATTGTTATAAATAAGCACCCTGAATAATGTCAACAGGAAGAGGATGCTAATGCTTAAAAAGCTGCCCGCTGTGTTCGCGTCTGCTACCGTGCTAACAGCTTGTGACGCCATGGCCCATCAGGACGACAGCCGTACCTCGAGCAACCCGCATCACCACGGCCACGATAGCCAGCACCAGCATCACCACAATGACAGTCGGCACAGGCAGCATCGTAATCACCACTGGCAGGAAAATAACACAGCACAGGCACCAAGACCGCGGCGGCGACCGCTTCTAGCTGCATGGTCCCGTCAGTGATGGAAGGGGTCATGCACGTTGGTCCTCGGACCACAGCCTTCTGCCACAACTTGCTATTTGGCACCAAAGCACAACACCCAGAAAATACCGTTTAGTATTTGCTGGTCATTTCGCCTAGTGTGGTCCCAGGAATCGCGTGGGTGATAGTGCTTGAGCATATTCCGGCAGGGCTTCACCATCAATTAGCCCTCCTACCAGCCGACCCGTTTGAGCCGACAAGGTAAGACCCAGATGACCATGGCCGTAAGCCAGGATCAGTCCTGGATGCCCTGGTACTTCTCCAATAACCGGCAGACCATCCGGCGTCGAATGACGCACCCCTACCCACTCCTGCTCAACCTCAACCGATCGGCCGAACAGCGTGGTTCCCCAGTCAGCGAGCTGAGACCAGCGTCGGGCGTTCGGCGCCTTATCCGGTCGGCAGAACTCCGTAGTACCGGCCATCCGTATTCCTTCCTGCATGGGCGTAGCATAGAAATGGTGGGTCAACCAACCAACCGGTCGGTTGAGGGACGGTGGTGTCTTAAGCATAATGTGATAACCACGTTCACTAACCACAGGCAGCCGGGTGCCAAGTTCCTTGAGCAGGCCATTATTGGCGATACCGGCACATAGCACCACGCGGTCTACGTCTAAGTAGCTCTCTCCAGCTTTCAAGCGCCATCCTCCCTCCTTAAGAGGCGTTAGCGATTCGAGACGTGCGACCATATGGGTTAGACCCTCGCCTCGCAGGCGCTGGTACAGGCATTGACTTAGGCTCAACGGGTCGCGTAGTGAGCGTATCTCGGGAAAGTAGAGCGCTCCTCGGAGACCTTTGCTTTTCAGCTCAGGCTCCAACTCTCGCACTTCCCCAGGTGAAAGAGCCTCACAGGCTATGCCATCAGCCCGCTTTGTTGCAGCCATGGCCTCTAGCGTCGACGCTTGGCATCGGCTGTCACGGACAATCTGCAGGCAACCATTTGCGTGGTACAGACGCTCGCCACCCAAAGTGTCAAGCAATGTATGCTGGGCGGCGACCGCCTCACGGATCAATTGCACCAAATCGGCCTTGTGGCGCGCGAAATTCGCCGGTATGGCGGCTCGCAGAAACCGCCAACCGAAGCCGGCCAAGGTCGGCATATACCTGGGATCAATAGCGATAGAACGGTCAGGTTGCGCTAACATAGCCGGCATCTGTCTGAGAGTCTGCAGACTAGCCATAGGCGCTGTGGCGTAGTTGGCGATCAGTCCGGCATTGCCGAATGAGGCCCCTCCCCCCGGCGGCTCGGGATCAATAAGCCTGACGTCATGCCCTCGAGCTCGTAGCGACCGACTAACGGCAAGACCAACGATACCGGCACCAATCACGGCGATAGTGGTCATATAGAATAATCCTTGTGAACCGCTGAATGCCCCAGGCTTGCAGCTATCAAATCAATTGCCTGGATGATGTCATATACTGGTAAACCAGAGACTTTCCTGACCACGCCCGAGAAGGCAGAAAGATCCGTGCACTCAAGCACGATAGCGTCAAGAGGGCCACTTGCCAGCAGCCGGCGGGCAGCCGCAGCGACCTCGTTAATCATAGCTTCCATGTTAAGATCATGGCGTCTTCCTTTCAGGATGACCTCACGAAACTCGGGAGCTTGTTGCAGCCCCTCGATACTGAGCGCCGACATTTCTCGCTCCCATCCTATACCTCGCAGATGTTCCTTACCGAGTGCATTAGCATCCGCAGTCAGGAGCCCCAGCCCTGCCGTGCTGCCATACACGAGTTCCAGCCAAGGCAAAAGAGCCAGACTAGATAGCACAACTGGCACAGATACTGCCTCGGCAACCTGCCATTGATAACGCGCCATGAAGCCGCAACTCCCGGCTATTATCTTAATACCCTGGCTTTCAAGACAGAGCGCGCGATCAATCATTGATTTCAGCAACTTATCGTTAGGAGCATGCAGGAGTTCTGGAATACCGACACCCCCCATGACTTCATAGACCACTGGGTAGTTAAAGCTTTGTGGATTACGTAGGTGGCCGCGTGGCTTAGTAAACCACGACTCTAGGCAAAGTACGCCCAATGGCGTATCGCCGTAGTGATGCCCGCTGGAGTGGTTTCTATGTTGCATTCTCAAAATCCCAACAAAGTTCAAGGCACTGAGCAGAAACCTGGCCATAACGCTTATCTATTCTCACGATGGCCAATTCAGCGGTCGTTGCGAGGCTATACAGCGGCGCATTACGGCATGGGGAAAAGTGTCGTGGCTGCTGCAAAGTGCCTAGCGGATAGAACTTAGTTGTCACGATAAAAGCGCCAAGAGGCGATACCTACGCCAACCGCGGTCATCATGATGATCCCGCTGGCGGCATAGAGAGCGAAGGCATAAGCAGTCATAGTTATCACCTTTAATGATATTAGTGATTAGTGTCGGGCATGGTGCCGCGGAAGCGGCGATATACAAGGGTGAATACCGCAAGGTTGGCGATCACGCCAGCAATCAGAGCGGTAAGTCCAGTGATAGCCTGAAGATCCAAGGGTCCCCACTCCCAAACGATGGTCACCAAGGCCCCGCTCAGCATAGCGGCAACTGCCGAGCGCGAGCATCGCAGGTCGAAGAGTACGGCAAACACAAATGGTAGTAAGATAGTCGGCGCCCAAAGGGAATAGCTCATCAGAAGCGCATCAATGATAGAGGTAGCATAGAGAGCAAAGACTATTGCGCCGATGCCGATTAATAAGTTTACCAACCGTTCTATCCACAACCGTTTCTTATCGCTAACGCCTGGCTCAATAAAGGGCTTGTAGATATCACCAACGAAAATAACTGCCGCTGAGTTGAGATAGGAGTCTGCAGTAGACATAACTACAGCCAATAAGGATGCTAGTACTAGGCCGGTAATACCGATTGGCAATGCATCACGAATCAAAGCCGGCATAGCCTGATCGGGAGAAATATCCGGATACAGCACTAGAGCAATTAGCCCAATAGTGGCACTGACGAAGTAAAACAGTAGACCGAAGCCACCAGCTACCGAATAGCCGATGCGGGCATGACGGGAATCCGGTGCCGACAAAGCTCGCTGAGTATAAGGTGGCACCAAGGACTCGCCGAGCAAAAAAGCGACGAAAATGCCCACAAACATACCGACGGAATAGTCACCCATCAGGCTGAAGTGCGCATCGGGTAGTTGCTCCACTAAGGCCGAGGGCCCACCCAGATCGTGGATGCCAATTAACATGGTCAGCGGCAGGAACACCGCTAACATCAGAAACTGCACAACGTCAGTCTGAATTACTGCCCACATACCACCGACAGTGGAGTACAAAAGCACCACCGACATACCCAGAAGAATGCCAGTGGAGACCTCAATGCCGAGGATAGTATGGAAGACGGTGCCCACGGCCAGCGCCTGAGCACCGAGAAGGCTGACACAGAATATCAGCGAAAAGATACCGGTAAACAATCGCGCACCACTACCAAAATGATGCGCCATGATATCACCCATTGTTTGGGCATTTGCGTAACGCTTTAAACGTGGCGCAACAAAAAGACCGGCTAAAGCTGTAGCTATAGGAAAGGCCGATGCTGCGAACATAAAAGCGTAACCTTCTTTAAAGGACTCGCCAGCACGGCCCATAGAAGCACCGCCACCCAAAAAGGATGCGGCCAGAGTAGCAAATAACACTGGCCAAATAATTTTATTACCTGCCACAGCGAAATCGGCACTATCGGAGACTTTTCTGGCGCTACGATAACCAATCGCGATTAGTATTGCGAAATACACTAGAAGCCCGAGGAGGTCAATCGGATTCATGGAGCCACCTTTATTACTGTTGTAGGTTTTCCCAGCATCGTTGGGCTATGCTATAAAAACAACTGAATCAAACCTATGAAGTCATAAACAGCATTTAGAGTCTTTACCATGGAAATTCGGCACAACCTGCGGCAGCTACAGATTTTCCAGGCGGTGGCGCGAACCGGCAGCTTATCCAAGGCAGCACGCCGATTAGACCTCAGTCAGCCAGCGGTCAGTATCGCTATTGCCAATCTCGAGCAGGAGGTGGGCTTCCTGCTCTTTCGGCGCAACCACTACGGCACCGAGTTGACGCCGGAGGCCCGGCACCTAGCCGAGGGGGCAGATAAAGTACTGGCCTCAGTAAAGCATCTCGGCGAACTATCAGAAGGCCTACGTCAAGGACAGGCTGGCAAATTAATGCTTGGATGCATGCCTGGGCTCTCGCCCTCAGCCATGCCGCAGATCATGGCCAACTACCTCCACGATCATCCCACCAGCCAGCTCTCCCTGCAGACCTTCAGTTCGACAAAGGTCCGCGACTGGGTAGCCGAGGGCCAATTCGACCTAGGAGTCGTCGAGTTTCAGGACGACCTACATGCGCTGGATGTCACTCCTTACCAACTCCGTATGCACATGGCCTTGCCGCCCACAAGCCCCTTGGCCGAGCATGGCGTAGTAACGGCGGCTGACTTAAATAACCTGCCGCTGATTACCTTGGATGAGCACCACCAAAGCACCCTCAAACTGAGACAAATCTTTCACGCTGCAGGCGCACGCTTTCAGGTCATGATTGAGACCCATCTGTTCCCCTCGGCCATCAGCTTGGTCAATGCTGGTCTCGGTCATGCCCTAGTGGATCCAGTATCAGCTGACAGTTTTCTCCAACGGCGCGATTGCCACGTAACGATAGTCCCCTTCGAACCAGCCATTGACCTAGAGATTGCCCTGATTACCTCACGCTTTCACCCACCATCACGACATTGTCAGCGGTTCATTCCTTATCTGGACGCGGGGCTCAAAGCCTGGCAACAGCGCTCGCGCCAGCGTCTCTTTCAAGTCGATATAGATGGCAAATGCTGAAAACTGAATCGCCTAGTATTATATTTTTAGATTAATAAGATATAGCGAATATTATTGATATGAAGGCAGCCCTAGGGGGCGTTAACAATTAGGCCAGCCATATGGCGGCTGACACGAGGCAGAGGAGTGACTGGTAGTTTCTTGCCAGTCGCTCATAGCGTGTAGATAACCGCCGGAACTTCTTGATTTTCTGAAAGAACCTCTCCACCAGATTGCGATCTTGGTAACAGTGCCAGTCTACTTCAATGCGCGCCAAACGATTCTTTTTCGGAGGAATCACCGGCTCGGCACCTGCGGCCTGAATCATGTCCCGCAGAGCAGTGGAGTCATACCCCTTGTCGCCCAGCACCGCTTGCGGGGAAAAACCTTCCAGTAGAGCGGGAGCAGCACCATACTCCGACGCCTGGCCCGGTGTGAGAACCAATCGTACTGGGTTACCTAACGCATCGACTGCGGCATGAATTTTGGTGCTCAATCCGCCTCGAGATTTGCCCATGGCTTCGACGTCTTGCGTGTTTTTTTTGACGCTCCATGCTGGTGCACCCTGACGATGCTACCGTCGATCATCAGCTGCTCTAGATCGGGATCGTCGGCTACTGTGTCAAAAATACGCTGCCAAACGCCCTTTCGTGACCAACGGTTATACCGCATGTAGACGGTGTGCCAGCGCCCAAAAGATTCGGGAAGATCACGCCACGGGGCGCCGGTCCGAGCGATCCAGAGCACGGCTTCCACGAACAGGCGATTGTCCTTGGCAGTTACCCCACAGTCTGAGGCTTTGCCGGGGAGCAGGTGCTCGATTCGCTCCCACTGATCATCGCGTAACTTCAACCGACTCATGGCCCACCAAAATCTATGAATACTAAATCAGTTTAAACGAAACTAATGATTGTTAACACACCCTAGGATTGAGGTTTATCGTTGTCACCAGCGCCCTGTTGCATCAGATCCTTCAGTATTGGCACCACGCTCCGCTTGAGCATGCGATGCAGTCCAGATATGACGACGAGGGGCAAAGCTCAAGCGCTACGATGAGGAGATCATCCAGGCCAAGACGAAAGAATTGAAGAGCCGCAAGCAGCACCTTCCCCTACCCAAAAGTGAGCGTGGTCAGTAGATATGTGGCGTGCATGCGGTCGGCCATGGACGTCGTCACGGCACCGCCAGCGCCGTTTTACCGAGCGTACGGAGAACTTTCACACCCAGGTTATCCCGAGGCACCACCCTCGGGAACAGCATCCGTCAGGCACTGGAGCCATGTCTAACGCAGGCTAGGGTCTGTTGACGTTTCATGGCAGGGGTATTGGCAGGATAGGGGCAAGCTCGCAGAATAAAGGTTCCTACGCCAACAAACTGCAAGCCTGCCATGCCCCGACAAATGCTCACGGATGAACACTGGTCGAAGCTGAAACTTATCCTGCTTCAACAAGGTATTTATGACAAGGCCGACTTGCGTACCACGGTGGAAGGCATCCTTTATCGGATGCGCACTGGCTGCCCGTGGCGAGACCTACCAGAGGTGTTTGGCCTTTGGAACACGGTCTACAAGCGTTTCAACGCCTGGTCAGCGAGTGGAAAGCTGATGAGGATTTTCAGCTCTCTGGTGGAAGATCCTGATGTTGAGTGGCTGTTCATTGATGGCTCCTACGTCAAGGCTCACCAAGACAGCACTGGAGCTGCCACGGAAGACGCAGAAGCCATTGGCAAAAGTCGTGCAGGCAATACCAGCAAGATCCACTTGGCCGTGGATGCTTATGGGTTGCCGATCGCCTTCAGAATAACCGGGGGTGAAGTGCACGACAGCACGGAAGCCCAGGCATTGATTGACGGTTTGCCGGCAGGTGACGCGCTGGTGGCTGACAAAGGCTATGACAGTGAACGTATCCGTGAGCAGGTCGAAGCCAAAGGAATGGCTGCCGTCATTCCACGCAGGCGTAACTCGAAAAAAGGAAATGCCAATCTGGACAGAGGGTTATATCGCTACCGGCATCTGGTTGAGAATGCCTTTGCTCGATTGAAACCGTATCGCGCCATTGCGACGCGCTACGATAAGCTCAAACGAAATTACGAAAGCATGGTGGCCTTGGCATGCGGCTTTTTATGGCTACCAATGTGAAACGTCAACAGGCCCTAAATGAAAATTTCTTATTTTTTTCATTGAAGTGTAAATTAAGAGCTCTTCGACGTTTCATGTGGGTTTAGCCTGAACCTCCGGCACCCTACATATAAAAACCTATGGCGCAGCCAGGGCTATCGGCTCAAGCGCATCAAGCACCCATTCAAAGCCCAGGCTTATCACCACCAAAAGCGCTAGCGTGATAAATAGCGTCACCCCGGACCAGCGGCCCAGCACATGCACCTCGCCCCGGGGCTCCTTGAACACGGTCACCGCTATCACTCTGAGGTAGTAGTAGAGAGATATCAGCGTATTAAGCGCCGCCGCCACGGCAAGCCAGATATATCCCGCCTCGATGGTGACCTCGAAGAGCAGAAACTTGCCGAAAAAGCCGACCAGGGGCGGGATGCCGACCAGGGACAGCAGAGAGACAATCAGTGCGGCGGTAACCAGCGGCCGGCGATAGGCCAGGCCGTGATAGTGCTCGATGTCCGTCCGCCCCCTAAGGTGGGTGACAATAGCAAAAGCCAGCAGGTTGGCCAGCGCATAGGCCACCAGAAAAGCCAGCAGTGCCGGCAGCGCGCCGCCACCGCTTCCGACGACGACAATGGCCATTAACATATAGCCGGACTGGGAAACGCTCGACCAGCCCAGCAGCCGCCTGAGGTCTGTCTGGGCAAGCGCCGCCAGGTTGCCCAGCGTCATGGTGGCCGCGGAGATCAGCGCGACAACGCCCGGCCACATCAGGGTGTCAGGCAATAGCATCACAAACCGCGCAAGGGCCACCGCCGCCCCGATTTTGGGCACCACGGTTAGAAACGCCGCCACGGGGGCCGGTGCCGCCTGGGCCACATCCGGCATCCAAGCGTGAGCCGGCACCGCCCCGAGCTTATAGGTCAGCCCCATGATGATGCAGGCCACCGCTACGCTGAGCGCTATCGAGTCCGTGCCGGCTTGAAAGACCTCTGCGGTCTGAACATAGTCGGTATCCCCCACCAGGCCAAACAGAATCACCACGCCAATGGTCAACAGCGCATTGGCCAGAGCCCCAATCAGAAAATACTTCATCGCCGCTTCCAGCGCCGGGGTGAAGCCACGATGGTAGGCCGCTAGCGGATAGCTGGCGGCGGAAGACAGCAGCACCCCCACCACCAGCTCCATGGCGTCATGGGCAGACGCCATCATGATCGCACCCAGCAGCGAAAACAGGCACAGCGCGTAATATTCGCCGTGGCGAGGATCGCTTCGCATCCAGTCCGGCGACAGCGCCACCACCACCGCGGCGCTGAAAAGCATCAACAGCTTGGCGAAAATGGCCATGCCGTCCAGCGCCCATACGCCGGAAAATATCAGCCCGGCCGGCGACTCCCACTGGGCAAGCGTCGTCACTCCTGCCACCAGCAGCGTCGCCAACGCCAGCGCTGCCGCCCAGACCTGACGGTGCCGTGGAGCAAAAGACGCCAGCAGCACAATCGCCACCGCGCCCAGCAGCAGCGCAATTTCGGGAAGCAGACTACCGAGGGGCATTAGCGGCCTCCGGTCAGTAGCACGCTGGCGCTATCGATGACTTCCAGCAGAAAACCGGGATACACCCCGATCGCAACAACACCCAGCCCCAGCACGCTAAGTACCGTGAACTCAATGCGGTCGAGCTCCTTGAACTGGTCCAGAGAGGCAGGCAGCTTGCCGAAAAACAGCCGGCGCAAAATGTCCAGAAAAAGCGCGGCGGTCACCAGAATCCCCACTACTGCCGGCACGGCAAGCCAGGGATAGACGGCAAAAGTGCCGGCAAAGATCTGAAATTCCGCCACAAAACCGGCCAGGCCGGGCATACCCAGGCTGGCAAACGCCAGCAGTATGGTCAGCCCCGCAAGCCTGGGGGCCCTGTGCGCCAGACCACCGTAGCCGTCCAGATCATAGGTGCCGGTGCGATACCAAAAGCTTCCACAAATGAGAAATAGACCGCCGGTGATCAGGCCGTGGGCGACCATTTCCACCGTGGCCCCGGTCAGCGCCAGCTGCTTCGCCATCAGGTTGTCGCTGAAGCTGGCGGCTATCGCAATGCCCAGCACCGTATAGCCCATGTGATTGATGGACGTGTAGGCAATACGCCGTTTGAGATTACGCTGGCCAAGCGCCACCAGGGCCCCGTAGAGAATCGCCACCAGCGCGAGCAGACCGACAAGTAACGCATAGCGCTCAAACGTCGCCGGCAGCATGGCCAACGGCAGGCGTATCATGCCGTAGGTGCCCATCTTCAGCAGTACGCCGGCAAGAATCGCGGAGGCAGGGCCTGGCGCATCCACGTGCGCCTGGGGCAGCCAGGTATGTAGCGGCACCAGCGGTGTCTTGATCGCCAGCCCCAGCATCAAACCGAAAAACACGAGTCCCGCATAGAGGCCGCCGCCCGCCAGCGGCTGCTGTTCGATGAGCAGGCGTATATCAAAACTGGGCGAATCCAGCGAGAGATACAGGCCAATGATCGCCAGCAGCAGCGCCAATGAGCCGGCAAAAGTAAACAGAAAGAAGGTCAGGGCAGACAGCTGCGGCCGACCGTGCCCCCAGCGCCCGATGAGGAAATACATGCCCACCAGGCTTAAATCAAAAAACACGTAAAACAGCAGCAGGTCCAGCACCACAAATACCGCCAGGGACGTGGCCATCAAAAACAGCATCCAGCCGTAGTACTGATGCGCTTGCGACCGCTGACTGTCTTCCCGGGTATCGAGCGGATAGGCAATGGCCGCCACAAAAATCAGAGCGCTCATGGTCACCACCGCCAGCGCGATACCGTCGACCCCGACCCGATAGGCAACGCCGATGGACGGCACCCAGGGGACTTCCCACACGTGCTGAAACAGCGGGCCGTCGGGGTCGAAGCCAAACCAGGCCCCTATCAGGATCAGCAATGAGATTACGGCGATGAGGGTCGCAAACGCGCGTGCGTTGCGCTCCGTCCAGCGCGGTACAAACGCCAGCAGTAACGCACCCAACAGCGGTAAGCACCAGGCCAATGTCAACATCGCGGGGTTTGCTCCTTACAGCGCATCGCCGAGTAACAGCAGGGTCAATAAAACGGCAAAGCCGATGGCCATACCGGCGTAGTAATGATGGGTCTGTCCGGACTGGGCCTGGCGCGCCCGGCCGCCCCCGCGATTCACCAGCCCGGAAAGGGAACCGGGCAGCCGCTCCGACAAGGCTTCGCCGGCGGTGGCACCAAAATCTGCTATCCGCGTTACGGCAGAAGCGCTGCCGTACAGGCTGGCATCGACGCCGTCCGCATCGCGCCGGGCCAGGGCAGAAGCGGTCTGCGACGCTTGCCTCGATAAAAGGAGCGTGGCCCTTTCCAGCACGTCGCGATCAAAGCGCGCCAGGCGAGCGCTCAGCTTCACCAGGGTGGCACCCACGCCAAGCGTCAAGGGTTCAAGCCCCCACCAGCAAAAAGCGGAGCGCCGCCACCCCTGATGCCCGTCAAGCTGACCACGCTGAACCAGCACCGCGCCGAGGGCCATGCCCAGCACAACCAGCACCAGCGACGCCGCCAGCAGCCAGAGATGAACGTCGGCAAGCTCCCACCCCGGCTGCTGCTGTAGCCAGCGCTGGACCCCGGGCCACCAGAAAAGCGATAGCCCCAGCGTCAGCGCGGCGAGACCGCTCAGCGCCAACAACTCAAGCCGGCAAGCGCCTGACAGCGGCGGCCTGCGCTGCTGGGTACGCCCGAACCGAACGGGGCCAAACATAGCGAGCTGAAACCGGGTGGCATAGACGGCACTTAGCCCGCCGGCCAGCGCCACGCCGGCCGTCAGCCACGGCGACGCCGCATAAGCCACCGAAATAATCTGCTCTTTGGTCCAGGCAGCCCCCAATGGCACCATCCCGGCAAGCGCCAGAGCAAAGATGCCGCCAAGCAAGGCGCTACCCGGCAAGCGGCCCCCTAAACGCATATCCTCAAGCTGATAGCTCTCCGCCTGCCGCTCGGCTACCCCGGCGGTCAGAAACAGGCCGGCCTTGAAAAAGCCGTGGCTCAGAAAATGCAGCAGGGCCACGCCGGGAAATCCGGCACCTATCGCCACCCACATCAGCCCGTACTGTGCCGAGGTCGACGCCGCCAGCAGCTTTTTGGCGTGGCCCTGCACCAGGCTTACCACCCCTCCCAGCAGCGCCGTCGTCAGCCCGATCAGCATAATCGCCGGCATGAGCCAGGCGACGTCTGCCAGCAGCGGCTGCAGCCGTGCCAGGACGTACATCCCGGCGGCCACCAGCGTGGCCGCGTGCAGCAGAGCGGATACCGAGACCGGGCCGGACATGGCGGCAAACAGCCAGACCGAGAAGGGCACCTGCGCCGACTTGGCCATGGCGGCCAGTAAAATACCCGCGGCCGCCACCTGCATCAGGCTGCCGTCCAGCCCGGCAAGCTGCGAATAGCCAAAGCCACCGCTACCCGCAAACACGGCCGCGGCCGCTATATAAAGCCCCAGGTCGCCAAAGCGCGTGACCAGAAATACCTGAACGGCATTTTTCACCGTATCCCTGTCCCGCCAGTAATGAGACACCAGCGCCCACGAACAGGCCCCTATCAGCTCCCAGGCGACCAGCAGGGTCACCATATCCTGCGCCAGCACCAGCAGCTCCATGGCACCGACAAATGCCACCATGATCGCCAGTAGCCGCCCGAGCGGGGCCTGTTCATGTACGCCGGCGAAGAGCAGCACCGGAAGCGCCATGATGGGTATGGCCAGCGCCACGAATTGACTTGACGGTACCAGCCCCACCTGCAGCACCAGCGCGGCGTTCAGCGCGTAGCTCCCCTGCCAGTCATTGGCCATCGCCAGGGCTAGCGCACCGATAACCGCTATCAGCGCGGATAGCGCCAGCAGCGTCACCCCGGTACACCCTTCCCGGCGGCCGCTCAGATAGATCAGCGGTGCCATGAGCACCGGCAGTAATGGCACTATCCACAGCATCATGTTTTCAGCCCTTCAAGTCCGCGATAGACTCCGTGACATCCGCCTGCTTGCCCCGATAAACCGCCACCACCAGGGCAAACCCCATGGCCATTTCAATCGCCATCACCGCCATGACCACAATGGCCAGCAGCTGCCCTTCGGGCGCGCCGGCACCGCTCATGGCCCAGAAACCGATAGCCGCCAGCATCACGCCGTTAAGCATCAGCTCAAGCCCCATCATCAGCATCACAAAGGACTGCTGGGAAAGTGCGCCGTAAACGCCGATACCGATCAGGGCGGCTGCCAGCAGCAATACCGCGGTCAAGGTCATGGTCAGCTCCTTTTAATGGCAGTGGTGATGGCCGTGGTGGTGATGCCCGCCGGCTTCTTCATCGTCGTCGGGCATTCCCGCCGGATCACCGCCGGGTTCGAGCCCGGGCGGCATCGAGCCGTGCTCGGCCGAGCCAAAGCGCCCTCGCTGGCTCGATAGCACCACCACGCCAATCATGGTGGCCAACAGCACCACACCGGCGGACTCAAAGATCAGCATGGAATCTCCCAGCAGCTCATTGCCCAGAGCCACCACGGGCTCCAGGTCATCCGGCAGGGGGCGCTGGGGGAAGCCGGCCAGCAACGCCATCGCCGCCAGTATCACGAAGCTGGCAATGCCCGCACCGATGGAAAGCCTGTGCTGGTGCACCATCATCATGGGGTTGAGGCCTGCCGGGTTCATCATGAACATCACCATGAACAGCGCCATGACCATCATCTCGACGCCCATCATGAAAAACATCGCCACGCCCAGGTACACCGCCGACAGCAGCAGCATGATCACGCCGACGGCAATAAAGGAAAGCAGAAGAAAAAACGAGGCTCGCACCATGGAGTCGGTGCGAAATACCCGCCACCCCGTATAGACGGCAAACACCGCGAGCAGCCAAAAGGCCACATCAACAACGACGGACGTATTCATAAAAGCGCCACCACTCCCGCCCAGATAAGGTCGATAAACGCCAGCGGCAAAAGAATGAGCCACATCAGGCTCAGGCAGCGGGACGGCGTGATGACGGCAAACCAGCGCCCGAGCCAGGCCTGCACGGCGAGTATCGCCAGCATCTTGAGCATGACCCACAGCGGCCCGGGCAGCCACGGCCCCAGCCAGCCGCCCAGAAAGACGGTGGCCGCGATGCCGCTAAAGGCCACCAGCATGGCGCTGCGCGCCAGCTCCCAGACCAGGCGCGGAGGGCCCGAGACCTCGACGCTGGTACCGCCGGCAAGATCCTGGCTATCGGCCAGATTGAACGGGCCGCGAAAGGTGAGCGCCAGCCCCACCAGCAGAAACAGCGGCAGGCCCAGCGGCTGGCGCACTACGTTCCAGACGTCCTGCTGAGACGCCACTATCCGGGTAATTGCCAGCGACTCCGCCGGCAGCGCCACCCCAATCAGAACGAACATGCTGATGAGAATATAGGAGAGTCCCAGCGCCACGTAGCGGTAGGCGCCCATCAGGGCAAAATGGCTGTTGGCTGACCAGCCCTGCAGAAAAATCACCACGGTGGCAAGCGCCTCCACGCTCCCCCACAGCACCAGGCTGGTTGCCAGATCCGTTGCCACCCAGTCCCGGGACCAGGGCACCAGCGCCAGCCCTACCGCTGCCAACGCCAAATAGAGCGCCGGCGCCAGGCGCCAGCCCCAGCGGTCAGGTGCCTCGGTATTATTGGACTGCTGGATCAGCAGCCAGGCGCCTCGGCTCAAGGGCCGCTGCCAGACGCTTTGCGCCCGGGGCAAACCGAAAGAGCGCGCTGCCAGGCCGTCGAGCACCGCCCAGAGATAGACCCCGCCACCCAAAGCGGCAAACACCATCGCCAGCGGCCAGACCAGCTGCTCAAGCATCACGGATGCGGCCATGGGGACACCTCCGCTACGTCAAGACTTGCCAGGGTGGCCAGCGCTTCGCTCCACTCAAGCCCCGGCAGCAGGTTTTCCAGCAGGTTATCGGCATTACCGGCACCGCGGGGCAGTTCTATCGCCTCGGTCGAGGCCGTGACGGCGTCGCTCTGCTGCGCGCGGGCGATCAGCGCCAGCGACTGCTCCACTTCGGCCAGGCGCTGCCGCCACCGCGCCGGCACGTCGCCGGCCTGCTGGGTAATCACGGAGAACCCCAGGCGGCGATAGCCTTCGTCCGCCTGGCGCGCATCGTCTTCTACGCCGGCCGCCCGGGCAGCAAAGCCGGCCAGGGTACGGGCGTGCTCGCTATCCAGCGTGCCGCCTTTCGGCAGGTAGAGGGCAAAAAAGCCGCGGCGGGCAAGCGCGCGCGCAAATGCCTTAAAGGCCTTGCCCAGCTTCTCCACCGGCCGGCTATCGCACTCTTCCGCCAAGCCCAGCGCGCGCCAGGCAAGATCCGGCAGGTGCGCCAGGCGCAGGGCGTGAAATAAAGCGCGCAAATGGTATTGCATGCGCTTGCGTTCCAGCCGCGCAATGGCAACCGGCCTGCTTTGCGCCTCAAGGAAGACCGACGGCACGGCGCGGGGATACGGCGCCGAAAGCACGGAAAACTGCTGCACGATATCGCCCTGCAGCGTCACCTCGGCTTCGAGCCCCGCCGGCCAAAGCGGAAAAAACGGCCCCAGGCGAACCGTCAGAATATCCAGCGCCAGGCCGTCACGCAGATCCGGCGCCGGCGGCATGGCCATGGGCCGGCCGTAAGGCACCCCGCCCATCATGCCCTCGCCGCCGCGGCCATCGTCTCCCAGCCCCTGCCACGGGTTGGGCGGCGTGTCCGGCAGCAGCCGGGAAGCCGTGCCCTGCTCGCCCGCTATTACCCGGCGCCAGGTATCCATGACCGCACCGGGCAGAGCTTCCAGATCATCCATTTTCCCGATGCCCGGCTGCTGCAGCTCCAGCAGCGGCTCGCTTTGATACCAAAGCGTGGCAAACGGGGCCGGCAGCTGGTCGTGCACCCGGCGCAGTGAGTCGTGGAAGTGTGGCGGCACGCCGCCGGCCACCAGCAGAATCGTGGCGTGGCGCGGGGTGTCAACCAGCGTTATGCCAGGCGCCTGTGCCAGCCGGTAAACGGCCTCTTCCCCGTGCATTCCCAGGGCAGGAAACACCGTTGCCGGGCCGCGCATGGCCAGACGCGAAAGCCAGCCTACTGCCACTTGAACACCCCCTCTCGCCAGCCATAAAGAATGCCAACGCCGAGGATGGAGAGAAACATCCCCATTTCCGCCACCGCTATCAGGCCCTGCTCTACATACACTACCGCCCACGGGTACATGAACATCATTTCCATCTCGAAGGCGATCAGCAAAAGCGTCATGGGATAGTAGCGAATATGATAGCGGCTCCAGGCGTGGGTATCTGGCGTGCCTCCGCCCAGAAAAGGAGCGCGTTGCGGATACGTAGGCACAGTTTGACGGTGGCCTGGCCACCGCTGAATCAACAAACCACCACCCAGACTCATTAACAATATAAGTAGAAGGGCGAACAGTTCCATGATAATGCCTTCTCCCTGAATAAGTGGCTCTTTTATATATAGCCTGTTTTACTTAAATCACCACGGGAGGCACCCTAGCACCTGTGAGCCGCCCCAAGGTCAAGGCATTAATGGGAGGATATCTGGCGCATGGCGCCTGATACCTGACAAGAGAGCTATGCGGCAAGGCCGAGCCAGAGCGCTAACGGTACTTTTCCTGTCTTATCGCCTCGCAAGCAGTTTGATCCGGCGCATATCGCGCCCCCTGCCAGGCTCATGCTATAACTTTGACAACTATGCCCACGCCTAATAGCTTTATTTTTAATCATGACCGCTGGTTCATTAACCAAAAGGTGAGCAAGATGAGAACGACGCTATTAGCCATTGCCTTGGCGATACCGGGGCTGGGCACTTTTACCGCCGCCAGTGCCGAAGATACCACCACCGATGCCGAAGAATCGGGCGGGATTAACGTTGGGGAACAGCTGCCGCCAAAGGTTCGGGGGCTGCTGATCGAGGAAATGCAGGGAATCCTTGCTGCCAGCCAGGAAATTCAGGCGGCCATTGTCCAGGGCGACCACGAAACCGTGGCCCAGGAAGCCCAGGCGATTCATGACAGCTTCATCATGGAGCAGGAAATGACCGAGGAGGACGAGCAGGCCCTCCTCGCCGCCGTGCCGGATGAGTTTCTCGAGCAGGACCAGGCGCTCCATAAACTCAGCGAGACGCTGGCCGAAGCCGGCCGCGACCAGAATACAGCGCTTCAGCTGCAGCAGTTTAATGAATTGATGGAAGGCTGCGTACGCTGTCACGGCGACTATGCCTCTGCGCGTTTTCCCGACTTATAAATAGCGCATCACAAGCATTCTTCGCCCGCGACGCGAATACGTGAAAGCCGGAGACAGGCACCTCGTCTCCGGCTTTTTTCATGATTAAGCCAGGAACAGCCGAAACCTTACCGCTCTGCCGCGTGCAGGCGACGGGTGCCGATCCAGTGGTTGGCAAACTGCCAGGCCACCCGGCCGCTGCGCCCGCCGCGCAGGGTGGCGTAGCGTACGGCTTCGGCCCGGGCGGCGTCGTCCCAGTCCGCCGGCGTTCCCAGCTGGCTCACCCAGTGCGCGCAGGTCTGCAGGTACATATCCTGGTTGAAAGGGTGCAGCCCCAGCCACAGGCCGAAGCGGTCGGACAGCGATATGCGCTCTTCCACGGCGTCGCCGTGGTGCAGCTCGTCTCCCACCAGGTGCGACTCGCGGTTGTCATCCATGGATTCCGGCAGCAGGTGGCGACGGTTGGACGTGGCGTACAGCAGCACGTTTTTCGGCGGGCCGGTAAGCGCGCCGTCGAGCACGCTCTTGAGCGCCTTGTAGGCGTCGTCGTGGCCTTCGAACGACAGGTCGTCGCAGTACACTACAAAGCGGTGCGGCAGCGTGCGCAGCTCTTCCACCAGCGCCGGCAGGCGGCCAAGATCGTGACGGTCGACCTGAATCATGCGCAGCCCCTCGGGCGCCAGCGAGTTGAGCAGCGCCCGCACCAGCGACGACTTGCCGCTGCCCCGCGCGCCCCATACCAGGGCGTGGTTGGCCGGCAGGCCCTGCAAAAAGGCCCGGGTATTATCCACCAGCGCCAGCTTCTGGCGCTCGATCCCCAGCAGGTCGTCCAGGGTCACACCGTCGCGCACGGGCACCGGCACCAGCCGCCCGCCCAGAGGGTGGCGCTGCCACAGGGCGGCCACGTGGATGTTCCAGTCTACCTGCTCGGGGGCCGGCGGCAGCCAGTGCTCGACGCGGTCCAGCAGCTGGGTCAGTCGATGCGTCAACTCGGCATCCATCGAATTTCCTCCGTTGTCGATTATGCTAGCGTTACACTCGCTGATTGGTATCCTGCGAGTCTGTTCGTATCTGGCAACTGCTGATAGGGCCCACCCGCCCACCGTTTACTGACCGAGAAGGAAACGTTTATGCGCTGGTTTCGTCCCCTTGCCGTCACCGCCCTTTGTACCACCCTGCTGACGGGGCTTGCCGCCTGCACCACCTCACCCACCGGCCGCTCCCAGCTATTGCTGATGTCCGACGACCAGCTCGGCGAGATGGGCGCCAAGGCGTTCGACCAGTATCAGCAGAAGCTGCCCGCCGCCGACGCGCAAAGCCAGCGCTACGTGCAGTGCGTGGCCCAGGCGATCGTCGCCGAACTGCCCGCCGAGCAGCGCCGGCAGAACTGGGAAGTGGAAGTGTTTCAGGCCGATGAACCCAACGCCTTTGCTCTGCCCGGCGGCTACATGGGCGTGAACAGCGGCATGCTCAAGGTCGCCGAGAACCAGGCCCAGCTGGCCACGGTGCTGGGCCACGAGGTCGGCCACGTGCTGGCCAACCACGCCAACGAGCGCGCCTCCACCGAAAATGCCACCGAGCTTGGCCTTTCGGTCCTGTCGAGCGCCTCCGGCGTGGAGTCCGCCGGCGGCGAGCAGCTGATGGGCCTGTTGGGCATGGGCGCGCAGTACGGTATCCTGCTGCCCTTCTCCCGGCGCCACGAAAGCGAAGCCGACACCATCGGGCTTGAGCTGATGGCCAACGCCGGTTTCGACCCGCGGGAAAGCGTGACGCTGTGGCAAAACATGCAGCGCGCCGGCGGCGGTGCCCCGCCCGAGTGGTTGTCCACTCACCCAAGCCAGGGAAGCCGCATCAGCGGGCTTGAAGCCAGCATGCCCCAGGCGCTCGACGCCTACGAAAACGCCCGTAGTGCCGGGCGCACGCCGGACTGCCCGCGGCCCTGAGCCGGCCCGGGCTCGGCCGCTCGGCGCTGGCAGCGTCGCCCGCTCTTGATTCGAGGACCTCATGATTCGCTTAGGTTTACTGCTACTGATTGTGCCGCCGCTGCTGATGCTCGGCCTTTATTTCTGGGAGCTGGCTGACGTTCGCGCCTGCGAGCTCGACGGCGGCCACTGGGACTACGTGGCCAGCGTCTGCCGCGACTCGGCCCAGGACTTTGCGCCCTGGGTCGAGCGCGCGCCGTTTTTGGTCAACGGCGGCATGATGACTTCAATCGTCGGCCTGCTCTTGTGCATGGTCGGGCTCGCCCAGCGGCGCAAGCGGTAACCCCAGGGTTCAGACGTCAGGCCTCTGCCAGCGTCCGGCGCAGGGTGGCGCGTACGGCGGCGGTCTCCGGGCGCACGCTGCGCCACAGGAAAAACGACTCCGCCGCCTGCTCGACCAGCATCCCCAGCCCGTCCACGGGTCGTGCCCCCCGGGCCTCGGCCCAGCGCAAAAACACCGTGGACGCGGCGCCGTACATCATGTCGTAGGCGGTGGCGCCCTTGGCGAAGAGGGTATCCGGCAGCGGCGGCATGTCGCCGGCAAGGCTTGCGCTTGAGCCGTTGATGACCACGTCAAACGCGCCATTGATCTCTTCAAAACCGCCGCCGCTCACGCGCCCGGCGTCGCTGAACGCCTCCGCCAGCGCCGTCGCCTTTGCCGCCGTGCGGTTGGCAATTACGACCTCCCCGGGCTTTTCGGCCAGAAGCGGCGCGAGTACCCCGCGCACTGCACCGCCGGCCCCCACTATCAGCACCCGCTTGCCCTTCAGCGCCACGTCGTGATGAGCAAGGTCCCGCGCCATGCCGACGCCGTCGGTGTTATCGCCGTAAAGGCGCCCGTTGCCGCCCACGATCAGCGTATTCACCGCCCGGGCCTGGCGCGCGCGATGGCTTACCGTATCGCACAGGGCGTAGGCATCGCCCTTGAACGGCACGGTGATGTTGGCGCCGCGCCCGCCTTCCCGGGCAAAGCGCTGCCAGGCGCCGGCAAAGTCATCCGCGGGGGCCTCGACGGCGGTATAGGTCAGCGCCTGGCCGGTCTGCTCGGCAAAGGCAGCATGGATCAGCGGCGACTTGGAGTGCGCCACCGGGTTGCCGAATACGGCGTAGCGATCGGCCATGATTTACTCCGAATCCTGAGGGGTCTGGTCAAAAGAGCGGCCGGGCGCTTCCGCCAGCCAGTCCCGGGGGGTCAAAAACGCTTCCAGCTCGGCTTCTGCGCTAGCTTCTTCGGGGGCGTAGGCGTATTCCCAGCGCGCCAGTGGCGGCATCGACATCAGAATCGACTCGGTGCGTCCGCCGCTTTGCAGGCCAAACAGGGTGCCGCGGTCCCATACCAGGTTGAACTCTACGTAACGCCCCCGGCGATACAGCTGAAAGTCGCGCTCGCGCTGGCCGTAGGGCGTACCCCGGCGGCGCTCGACAATGGGCAGGTAGGCGTCGAGGAAGCTGTCGCCCACCGCGCGCAGAAAGGCGAAGCACTCGTCAAAGCCGCCGGCAGTGACGTCGTCGAAGAAGAGCCCGCCCACGCCCCGGGTTTCGTCGCGGTGCTTGAGGTAAAAGTAGTCGTCGCACCACGCCTTGTAGCGCGGGTAGACGTCCTCGCCGAACGGCTCGCAGGCGGCCCTGGCCACCCGGTGCCAGTGGCATACGTCCTCGAGTACGGGGTAGAACGGCGTCAGATCGAAGCCGCCGCCGAACCACCACACCGGCGTTTCGCCGGCCTTCTCGGCGATGAAAAAGCGTACGTTGCCGTGGCTGGTGGGCACGTGGGGGTTTTCCGGGTGCAGCACCCAGGACACGCCCACGGCGTGAAAGCTGCGCCCGGTAAGCTCCGGCCGGGCCGCGGTGGCCGAGGGCGGGAGCGTATCGCCGTAGACGTGGGAGTAGTTGACCCCGCCCTTCTCGAACACGGCGCCGTTTTCGACCACCCGGGAACGGCCGCCGCCGCCGGCTTCGCGGTTCCAGCTGTCTTCCTGGAAAGTCGCCCCGCCGTCGGCGTCGGCGATGCCGTCGCACAGGCGCTCCTGCAGGTCGAGAAGGTAGCGTTTTACGTCGTCAAGGTGTTCATGAGCCACGGTTTGCTCCAGGGAACTGGCAGAATGAAACGGAAAGGATAGCCGGTAACGGCAAGGCGCCGGGCGTCAGTCGCGCAGCACGCGCCCGCTTGCCAGATCGCGGATCTGGCTGGGGCGCTCGTGCCCGCCGAGCCTGCCGGGTACAACTCCACCCAGCGCCTCGCCAAACATCGCGCCCGCCTCGTCCGCGGTCATGGCCGGGGGCTCGCCGGCGCGGTTGGCCGAGGTGGACACCAGCGGGCCGCCGAAGGCGTCGCACAGCGCCTGCATGCCGGGGTGGTCAGTCACCCGCAGGGCCACGCTATCGTGCTCGCCGCGCACCAGCTTGGGCGCCGTGCCGTTATCCGGCACCAGCCAGGTTACCGGCCCCGGCCAGCTCGCCCGCAGGGGCGCATACAGCGCCTTGTCGAGCCCTTCAAGCCAGGGCGCCAGCTGGGCCATCCTGGCGGCCACCACGATCAGCCCCTTGGCCGGATCCCGGGCCTTAAGCCGCAGCAGCCGGGCGACCGCCGCCTCGCTGTGCGGATCGCAGCTAAGCCCCCATACGGCCTCGGTGGGGCAGGCAATCACCTGGCCCGCGCGCAGGGCGCCTGCGGCCTTGGCAAGCGCGGTGGCGTCAGGGGTATCAGGGTGGCGGTCAGCCGTTGGCATGGGCTCTCCTCGCGGCATCAAACGGGCGGCGGCCATCGTATCATAGCAGCACCCGCCATCGCCTCGCCTCAGCGGCGCGCCCAGCCGCCGGCCTGGTGGCCCACCAGGCCGTCAAGTTCGAGCATTAGCAGCCGCTGCTGGCATTCGCCCACCGTCAAACCGACCTGCTCCACCAGCACGTCGATAGGCACGGGATTCGCTCCCAGCGCAGCCAGCAGCGGGTCGGCCGGTTCTGCGGGTGTTGCCGGCGCCTGGGGCGCCTGCTTCAGCAGCGCGGGTCGCCCCCCGGTATCCGGCCGGCAGGCGGCGTAGTGCCCGCCCCAGTGGGATAGCTCGGCGACGATATCTTCCGCGTCGCGCGCCAGGCTGGCGCCGGTACGCAGTAGCTGCAATGACCCTCTGGCCTGGACGTTATTGAGCGAGGCCGGCAGGGCAAAGAGCTCGCGCCCCTGCTCCAGCGCCAGCCTGGCGCTTACCAGCGAGCCGCTTTTTTCGGCGGCCTCCACCACCAGCGTGCCCAGCGAAAGACCGGTCACGATTCTGTTGCGCCGGGGAAAAAACGCCGGGTGGGCGCGCGTCCCCGGCGGGTGCTCGGCCAGCAGCAGCCCGCCGGGCGTATTGCCCAGCTGCTGATAGAGCTCCCGGTGGCGAGCGGGGTAGATGACGTCGATGCCGGTGGCGAGCACGGCAATGCTGGCCCCGCCGGCGTCCAGCGCGGCGCGCTGGGCCTCGGCGTCGATGCCCAGGGCCATGCCGCTGGTCACGCAGAATCCGCGCCGGGCAAGCTCCCGGGCAAAGGTGCGCGCGTTAGCCGCGGCTTCCCCCGTAGGCCGGCGGCTGCCCACCACGGCAATGCCGGCCTGGCTCAGCGCGCCGAGATCTCCCTGGGCCCAAAGCACCGCGGGCGGGTCGGCAATCTCGCCCAGCAGCGGCGGGAAGTCCGGATGATCGCGGTGCAGGATCGCCCGCCCCGGGGCCGCCCGCTCCCAGTCAAGGTTCGCCTCGACGGCGGGCGTCAGGGGGCTTCTCGCCGGATGATCCAGCCACAGGCGCAGCGCAGCCGCCGCCTGGCGCGGTAATAGCGCCAGCCAGCCTTCGGGCCACGCCGGCGCTCGCTCCTGCAGTTTGGCCAGGCCCTGGGGGCCCAGCCCCGGCAGGAAGAACACGGCAAGCCAGTCCCGGGTATCCACTGCGGCTCCTTGCGGGCGCTACCCGCTCAAGTTTTTCGCCCCAATCAGCGCGGTGGGTGGACAGCATCCCCCACCGCCAGCGTGCTGGTGGCTTCCATGACGATAGCGTAGCTCACCCGGTCGTAGGGGCGGAACACTACCAGCGTGCCCTCTACCTCACCGGGCAGGCGAACCTGCTCTTCCGTGCGCGGGTCCACAACGCGCTCGCCCTGCTGTTCGATACTCAGCACGTGCCCGGGCTGAATGCCGTCTTCGGTCCCCAGGTCAACGGCGACCACCTGCAGCCGGCCGATAAAGCGCACGCCGCCGGGCACGCCAACGATATGGCCGGCCACGTCACGCTGGGGCACCCGGGGGTCCATCTCTGCCGCGTCGAGGCGCGTTTCCAGGGGCAGGATGATGTCGTTGCTGCGCACTTCCTGAGAAGATTGCTTCACGTTCATGCGCATCATGTCAGCGCTTTTACTGGCCAGCACGCCCTCGCCGATGCTGATCAACTCAAGCCCCAGGGGCTCGCCGGCGGCGTCGCGGTACACCTCGCCCCGGCGGAAAATGCCCAGCCGCTGGCCGCTTTGAAGCTCGGCCGTCGCCGAGGCCTCCACGGGTCGAACGAATATCTGATCCCCGGCGCCGCTGATCAGGCGCTTGTTTTCCGTACCGACGACGTAGGCCAGCTCGTCCAGCGACTCCGGCTTGTCGACCACGCGGTGCTCGCGCAAAAAGGCCTTCAGCACGCTCATGGGCAACGGCAGGACTGCCTCACGGCGCGGCAGCGCGCGCATTTTCGGCGTCATTTTTACCACGTCCTGGCCGCGCTCGAGACCCAGGCAGGGGCGGCCGTCGCAGTCGCGCAGCGTGATCCGGTCGCCGGGGTAAATCAGGTGGGGATTGTCGATCTGGGGATTTTTCTGCCACACGCCGGGCCAGCGCCAGGGGGCGTGCAGAAAGTGGCCGGCGATGTCCCACAGGGTATCGCCGCTTTTCACCGTATAGCGCGCCGGCGCGTCCTGGCGCCAGCGCACCTCGTCCGCCACGGCCGTACCGCCTACCAGCAGGGCGATGACGGCGGCAGCCGCCAGCCTTAGCACCCGGCCGCGGCGCGCTCCCTCAGATCCTTTCATGCTTCTGCTTCTCCCTGTGATGGCTCATGCGGCGCCTGGCGCCCGCTGTCGGCATGCCCGGACGACCGTGATATAATGGCCGGCAGCAAAGCGCCCCAACCGGCCTTCCCCCGGACAGCAACGCACAGCGCCTGGGCGCCTTACCCGAATCAGCATAACGGTACACATAACGCTATGGCTAAACTACCTATATTGACCTTTCCTGACGACCGGCTGCGGACAAAAGCCGCGCCCGTCGAGGCCGTCGATGACGAGGTGCGCGCGCTGGTCGACAGCATGCTGGAGACCATGTACGACGCCCGCGGCATCGGCCTTGCCGCCACCCAGGTGGACGACCACCGCCGGGTCATCGTGATGGACGTCAGCGAGTCGGGCAACGAGCCCTTGGTGCTCATCAACCCCACCTACGAGCCGCTGGGCGATGAGCAGGCGCCGATGTCTGAAGGCTGCCTGTCCATCCCCGAGTACTACGCCGAGGTGCCCCGCCACCTGCGCGTCAGGCTGAGCGCCACCGGCCGCGACGGCGAGCCCTACGAGCTCGAAGCCGACGACCTGCTGGCCCACTGCATTCAGCACGAATGCGACCACCTGGAAGGCGTGCTGTTCGTCGACTATCTGTCGCCGCTCAAGCGCGAGCGCGTGCTGAAGAAAATGCAGAAGCGCCAAAAACAGCTGCTGGACGCTTAGCCCGCGCCGTCTCGCCGAGCCGGATCACCTCGCACCGCGCGGTTTTCCGGCTTTTCGCCGTCGGCCCCGGCGGCCGAATCTATCCGCACCTTTCGCTTCAGGGACATCACCATGTCATCACTGCGCGTCGTCTTCGCCGGTACGCCGGACTTTGCCGCCTCGAGCCTGCGGGCGCTGCTGCAAAGCCGCCACCGCGTGGTGGGCGTTTATACCCAGCCCGACCGCCCTGCCGGCCGCGGCCGGCGGCTGGCCCCGAGCCCGGTGAAAGCACTGGCTCTGGAGCAGGGGCTGGACGTCTACCAGCCGGCCACGCTGAAAGACGCCGACGCCCAGGAAGCGCTTGCCGCGCTCGACGCCGACGTCATGGTCGTGGTCGCCTACGGCCTGCTGCTGCCCCGGGCGGTGCTGGACCTTCCGCGGCTTGGCTGTGTCAACGTCCACGCCTCGCTGCTACCGCGCTGGCGGGGCGCCGCGCCCATTCAGCGCGCCATCGAAGCCCAGGACGCCGAAACCGGGGTGGCGATCATGCAGATGGACGCCGGGCTTGATACCGGCGCGGTGTTCGCCGAGGCGCGCACGCCGATCACCGATACCACCACCGGCGGCGAGCTCCACACCACCCTGGCCGACCTCGGCGCCGAAACCCTCGCCACCACCCTTGACGCCATGGCGGAAGGCCGCGCCAGCGCCACCCCCCAGCCCGAGGAGGGCGTGACCTACGCCGCCAAGCTTTCCAAGGCCGAAGCCGAGCTCGATTTTACCCGCCCCGCCGCCGAGCTTGCCGCCCGGGTGCGCGCCTTCAACCCCTGGCCGGTGGCCTGGTGTACGCTTGGCGATGACGACGCCCGCCTGCGGCTGCTGATGGCAAGCGCCGATAAAGCCGCCGGCACGGCCCAGCCGCCGGGGACGCTTTTGCCCCCGGACGCCGACGCCCTGCGCATCGCCTGCGGCGAGAACGGCGATCAGGTGCTGCGCGTAACCCGGGCCCAGCTGCCCGGCGGCAAGGCGCTTGCGGTGCGCGAGCTGCTCAACGCCCAGTCCCCGCGCCTGGCCGAAGGCAACCGCCTGGGCCGCTACGCCAAAGGAGCCACGTCATGACTCGGGAAACGCCCGCCGGCGCTACCGGCACGGACGTTCGCGCCGCTGCCGCCCGCGGGCTGGCGCCGGTGCTCAAGGACCAGGGCTCGCTTGCCGGCCTCAACGAGGCAAGCGTTGCCCCCCGGGACCGCGCCCTGCTCAAGGAGCTGTGCTTCGGCACCTGCCGCCACCTGCCGCGTCTGGAGGCGCTGGCCGGCGAGCTCTTGCGCCAGCCGCTAAAAAAGCGCGATCAGGACGTCCAGGCGCTGCTGCTGCTGGGGATTTACCAGCTGTTGTACATGCGCATTCCCGCCCACGCCGCCGTGGGCGAAACCGCCGGCGCGGCGAGGCTCCTGGGCAAGGCCTGGGCCACCCGGGTGCTCAACGGCTGCTTGCGCCGCCTGCAGCGCGAGTCCGCCGCGCTCCAGGCCAAGGTCGACCGCACGCCAAGCGTGGCGCTGGCTCACCCCGAATGGCTGCTGGACGCCTTCAGAAGCGCCTGGCCCGAGCAGTGGCGCGCCCTAGCCGAAGCCAACAACCGGCCCGGCCCTATGACGCTGCGCGTCAACGCCCGCCACGGCCACCGCGAAGCCTACCTTGCCGCGCTTGCCGAGCGGGGCATGACAGCGCGGGCCTGCGCCCACGCCCCGGACGGCATCACCCTGGTCACCCCCTGCGACGTCGCCGCCCTGCCCGGCTTCGAGGCAGGCCATGCAAGCGTCCAGGACGAAGCCGCCCAGCTCAGCGCAGTGCTGCTCGGGCCTACGCTTGCCCCGCGCCCGGGAGCCCGGGTGCTGGACGCCTGCAGCGCCCCCGGCGGCAAGACCGCGCACCTGCTCGAACAGTTCGACATCGCCCTGACCGCGCTCGACAGCGACGGCGAACGCCTGGCCCGGGTCGACAACACCCTGGAGCGGCTGGGGCTCAATGCCGAACTGCACCACGCCGATGCGACCCGGCGCGGCGACTGGAGCCAGACCGAATTCGACGCCATCCTGCTCGACGCGCCCTGTTCGGGCACCGGCGTCATCCGCCGCCATCCGGACATCAAGCGCCTGCGCCGCCCCTCGGACATCGTCAAACTTGCCGCCCTGCAGGCGCGCATTCTCGACAACCTCTGGCCGCTGCTGGCCCCCGGCGGCACCCTGCTCTACGCCACCTGCTCAGTGCTGCCGGAAGAAAACGCCGACCAGATCAGCGCCTTTCTTGCCCGCACCCCGGACGCCCGGAACACCACGCCCGACGACGTGGCCTGGGGGCAGCCCAGCGGCGGTGGCCGCCAGCTGTTGCCGCTCGATGACGGACACGACGGCTTTTTCTATGCCAGACTCGTGAAAGCGGCCGCCTGAGCGGCCCATCACCAAGCGCTATTCGGTTCGTAAAGGAGAGTAGAAATGAGCAACGTTTACAAACACGTCGAGCTGATCGGCACCTCGGAAAAAAGTATCGAAGACGCCGTCCAGCGCGCCCTTACCAAGGCCGCGGAAACCCTGCACAACATGCGCTGGTTCGAAGTCGTCGAAACCCGGGGGCACATCGAAGACAACCGGGTCGCGCACTGGCAGGTTACCGTCAAGGTCGGCTTCACGATTGAATAACCGCCCCGCCAGGGCGGCCTGCTCTTTCCTCCGCGGCCGGTTCAGGCCGGCCGCCTTACCCGGGACGGCGCGAAAGCGCCGTCCTTTTGCTGCAGACGCTGAGACGCGATGAAGATCATCATTCTCGGGGCCGGCCAGGTCGGCGGCACCCTGGCGGAACACCTGGCCCGCGAAGAAAACGACATCACCGTGGTGGACACCGACGGCGAGCGCCTGCGCGGGCTGCATACCCGGCTCGACATCCGCACCGTGGTCGGCCCCGGCTCCTACCCCAACACGCTGCGCGAGGCCGGCTGCGAGGACGCCGACATGCTGATCGCGGTGACCAACACCGACGAAATCAACATGATCGCCTGCCAGGTGGCGCACACCCTGTTTCGCACCCCGACGAAGATCGCCCGGGTGCGCACCACGGCGTACCTCACGCGCAAGGGGCTTTTTGCCCACGAGGCCATTCCCATCGACGTGCTGATCAGCCCCGAGCAGGTGGTCACCGACCACGTCCGCCGGCTGATCGAGCATCCCGGGGCGCTTCAGGTGCTCGAGTTTGCCGGCGGGCTGGTCCAGCTGGTGGCGGTCAAGGCCTTCTACGGCGGCCCGCTGGTGGGCCAGAACCTGGGCTTTTTGCGCCGCCACATGCCCAACGTCGATACCCGGGTGGCCGCCATCTACCGGCGCAACCGGCCGATCATCCCCCGGGGCGACACCGTCATCGAGGCCGACGACGAGGTTTTCTTTCTCGCTGCCCGGCGGGATATCCGCGCGGTGATGAGCGAGCTGCGCCGCCTCGAGCGTACTTTCCGCCGTATCGTCATCGCCGGCGGCGGCAACATCGGCGAGCGTCTGGCCGAACATCTCGAGCACAACCACCAGGTCAAGATCATCGAGCATAACCTCAAGCGCTGCACCCAGCTCTCCGAGCGCCTGGACCGCACCGTGGTGCTTCACGGCGGCGCCACTAGCAAGCGCCTGCTGGAAGAAGAAAACATCGAAGACTGCGATATCTTCTGCGCGCTGACCAACGACGACGAGGTCAACATCATGTCGTCGCTTCTGGCCAAGCGCCTGGGCGCCAAGAAGGTGCTCACCCTGATCAACAACGCCGCCTACGTCGATCTGGTTCAGGGCGGCGAAATCGACATCGCCATCTCGCCCCAGCAGGCCACCATCGGCAGCCTGCTCACCCACGTACGCCGGGGCGACATCGTCAACGTCCACTCCCTGCGTCGGGGAGCGGCCGAGGCCATCGAGGCCATCGCCCACGGCGACAAGCAGTCGTCCCGGGTGGTGGGCCGCAGCATCGGCGAGATCGACCTGCCCGAAGGCACCACCATCGGCGCGGTGGTGCGCCGCCGCAAAGTGATGATTGCCCGGCGCGACGTCGTGATAGAGTCAGGCGATCACGTCATCCTGTTCGTCATCGACAAGCGCCGCATCCGCGACGTCGAGCGCCTGTTCCAGGTCGGGCTGACCTTTTTCTGACATGCCGTTTTCTGCCATGCCACACGTGCTGCGCCACCGCGATCACAAGGAGCCGCGCCGACCATGAGCCTGCGGGTGATTCTGCGTATTCTGGGGCTGTTGCTGATGCTGTTCAGCCTTACCATGCTGCCGCCGATGCTGATCTCGCTGTGGTTTCGCGACGGCGTGTGGAATGCCTTCAGCCTGGGGATCGCGATCACCGTGTTCACCGGCCTGGTGCTGTACCTGCCCAACCGCCGCGCGCGCAAGGAGCTGCGCATCCGCGACGGCTTTCTGATCGCGGCCATGTTCTGGGCGGTGCTCGCGCTTTTCGGCTCGCTGCCGCTGATGCTGTTCGGCGAAGGGGCGCTGTCGTTTACCGATGCGGTATTCGAGTCGTTTTCCGGGCTCACTACCACCGGCGCCACGGTGATCACCGGGATCGACTTTCTGCCCGAGTCCGTCCGCTACTACCGCCAGCAGCTGCAGTGGCTGGGCGGCATGGGCATCGTGGTGCTCGCCGTCGCCATTCTGCCGACCCTTGGCGTGGGCGGGATGGCGCTTTATCGCACCGAAATACCCGGCCCGCTGAAGGACTCCAAGCTCACCCCGCGCATCACCGAGACCGCCAAGGCGCTGTGGTACATTTACGCCACCCTGACCGTGGCCTGCATGCTGGCCTACATGGCCGCGGGCATGGGCTGGTTCGACGCCCTGGGGCACAGCTTTTCTACCGTGGCCATCGGCGGGTTCTCCACCCACGATGCCAGCATCGGCTTTTTCGACAGCGCCGCCGTGGAGCTGATCTGCGCCGGCTTCATGCTGATTTCGGCGTTCAGCTTCAGCCTGCACTTTATTGCCTGGCGGGAAAAGCGCCTGCTGCACTATTTTCAGGATCCCGAAGCGCGGTTTTTGATGCTGTTCCTGCTGGGGCTGGTCAGCATCACGGTGTTCACCCTGTGGCTGACCCAGACCTACCAAAGCCCCCTGGGGATGCGCCACGCGCTGTTTGAGGTGGTATCGGTTGCCACCACCACCGGCTTTTCCGTGGCGGACTTCTCCACCTGGCCCGGGGCGCTGCCGTTTCTACTGTTCGTGGCGGCCTTTGTCGGCGGCTGCTCCGGCTCCACCGCCGGGGGGATGAAGGTCATCCGCATCATCTTGATCCTGAAGCAGGGCATGCGCGAAATCATGCGGCTGATTCACCCCAACGCGGTGATTGCGGTGAAGGTGGGCAAGGTCAGCGTTCCCGACAGCGTGGCCCAGGCGGTATGGGGATTTTTCTCGGTCTATGTGATGCTGTTTTTTCTGATGATGGTGGGCGTCATGGCCACCGGAGTCGACCAGATTACCGCCTGGTCCGCCGTGGGCTCGGCGCTCAACAACCTGGGCCCGGCGCTGGGCGAGGCCAGCACCCACTACGGCAACCTGCCCGGCTTTGCCAAGTGGGTGCTGGTGCTGGCCATGCTCCTTGGCCGCCTGGAAATCTTTACCGTCCTGGTTTTGTTTACCCCCGCTTTCTGGCGCCGCTAGCGGCGTCGTTCATTTGTCGACGATTGAGACCTCCTGCATGAGCGAAGATCACGTTCTGTCACCCGCGCCAGAGGCGCTGCCCGCGACCAGCGGGCCGCTGCACACCGTCACCGTGGGCAACACGCACTACACGCTGCTGGGCACCGCCCACGTCTCCCGGGAAAGCGCCGACGACGTCGAGGCGCTGCTTGCCACCGGGGCCTTCGACGCCGTGGCCATCGAGCTGTGCGCCGCCCGCCACCAGAGCCTGACCCAGCCCGACGCCATGGGCGAGCAGGATCTCTTCCAGGTATTCAAGCAGGGCAAGGCCGGCATGGTGGCGGCAAGCCTGGCGCTGGGCGCCTTCCAGCAGCGCATTGCCGACCAGTCGGGCATTCAGCCCGGCGCGGAAATGCGCGCCGCCGTGGAGCAGGCCGAGCGCACCCGGCTGCCGCTGCTGCTGATCGACCGCGACGTGGGCACCACACTCAAGCGGGTGTATCACAGCGTGCCCTGGTGGCAGCGTTTCGGCCTGCTGTCGGGGCTTCTCGGCAGCGTGCTGTCGCGCCAGAAAATTTCCGGCGAAGAGATCGAAAAGCTCAAGGAAAGCGACGTGCTCGAGGCCACCTTCAGCGAGTTCGCCGCCGAGTCCGAGGCGCTCTACACGCCGCTGATCCGCGAGCGCGACCGCTACATGGCCCTGCGCCTGGCCGAAACCGCCCCGCCCGGGCGCTACGCTAACGTGCTGGTGGTGCTGGGCGCCGGCCACCTCCAGGGCACCGAAGAGCACCTCTCGGCGCCGCTGCCGGAAAGCCCGGCGGAAGAGCGCGAAACCCTGGAGGCCACTCCGCCGCCGTCGAAGCTCTGGAAAGCGCTGCCCTGGGTGATCTCGGCGCTGGTGATTGCCGGCTTTGCGCTGGGCTTTTCGCGCAATACCGAGCTTGGCTGGCAGCTGGTCAGCGAGTGGTTTTTGATCAACGGCGTGCTTTCTGCCGGCGCCACCGTTGCCGCCCTTGCCCACCCGGTGACCGTGGTGGCGACGTTCTTCGCCGCGCCGCTCACCTCGCTCAACCCCACCATCGGCGCGGGCTTCGTTGCCGCCGGGGTGGAGCTCTATATGCGCCGGCCCAAGGTGCGCGACTTCGCCACCCTGCGCCACGACGTCACCCGGCTCAAGGGCTGGTGGCAAAACCGGGTCTCGCGCACCCTGCTGGTGTTTCTGCTCGCGACCCTGGGCTCCGCCGCCGGCACCTGGATCGCCGGCTTCCGCATCGCCGGCGCGCTGTTCGGATAACGCTGATGCAACGCCCCCGCACGCTATGGCAGGCCGATGCCCTGCTGCTGCTCGTCACCATGATTGCCGCCGCCGGCTGGATTTTTTCCAAGGAAGCGCTGGCCGGGATGCCGCCGGTGGGCTTTATCGGCACGCGCTTTTTACTGGCGGGCCTCCTGCTGGCCGGCATGGCCTGGTCGGGGCTGCGGCAGCTGTCCCGCTCCGCGCTTTATCGCGGGCTGCTGGTGGGGCTTCTGTTCAGCGCCGCCATTGGCTTCTGGGTGCTCGGGCTTGCGCACTCGAGCCACCTGGGCGAAAGCGCCTTTATCAACAGTTTGGGCATCCTCATGGTGCCCGTGGTCGCCCTGCTGCTGTTCGGCGAGAAGCCGCCGCGCCCCACCTGGGTCGCGCTGCCGGTGGCCCTCCTGGGTTTTTCGCTGCTGTCGCTCAACGCCGGCTTCCGGCTCGAGGCGGGCCAGCTGTTCATGCTGTGCTCGGCAGCGTGCTTTGCCCTGTTGATCAACGCCAACATCCGCGTGGTGCGCCACCTGCCGGCGCTGCCGCTCACCGCCCTGCAGCTGCTGGTGGTTGGCGTGGTTCTCACCCCGACGTCTCTGCTCCTGGAGCACGGGAGCTACCAGCTGACGCCGGCCGTTCTGGGCTGGTTTCTGGCTAGCGCCATCCCCGCCACCGCGCTGCGGTTTTTCCTCCAGATCAAGGGGCAAAGCCTGACCACGCCAAGCCATGCCTCGGTCATCCTGATGCTGGAAGCGGTGTGGACGGCGCTGTTTTCCGCCCTGTGGTTCGGCGAGACCATGACTGCGCTGCAGCTTGGCGGCTGCGGGCTGATTTTTGCCGCCCTGCTGATCAGCCGCTGGCGCCGGATCGTCTCGGCGCTGCGCCGCAGCCCGGCGTAAAGCACTGCTCGGCGCTGGCTTTGCTCACTCCCCCGGCGCGCCGGCGCCCGGCTCCTCTGCTTTAGGCACCGGGCGACGCTTCCACCAGCCGGCGAGCACCGAACCCGAGACGTTGTGCCACACCGAGAAAATGGCCCCCGGCAGCGCCGCCCCAGCGGTAAAGAACTGGCTCGCCAGGCTGACCGCCAGCCCCGAATTTTGCAGTCCAACCTCAAAGGCAATGGTGCGCGCGGTGCGTTCGTCAAAGTGCGCCGCCTTGGCCATGCCGTAGCCGCCGGCAAGCCCCACGCCGTTGTGCAGCACCACCGCCAGCGCCACCGTCGGCCCCAGCGTTAGCAAGCGGTCGGCGTTCAGCGCCACCACAATGGCGATAATCAGCACGATGGAAAGCATGGCAAGCGTCGCAAGGCCCGGCTCTACCGCCCGGATACGCGCCCCCAGAAAGTGGTGCACCACCACCCCGGCCGCCACCGGTATCACGACCAGCTGGGCGATGCTCGCCAGCATCCCCAGGGTCGGCACGTCGACGCTGTGCCCGATCAATAGCAGCGTCAACAGCGGCGTAGCAACCACCGAAACCAGCGTTGACACCATGGTCATCGATACCGATAGTGCCACGCGCCCGCCGGCAAGCCAGGCCATGACGTTGGACGAGGTGCCGCCGGCCGTGGCGCCCACCAGCACCATGCCCAGGGTCAGCTCGGGCGAGAGCGAAAGCAAAAGCGAGATTAAAAGCGCCGCCAGCGGCATGATCAGAAACTGCAGCGCCACGCCCACCAGAATCGGCGCGGGGGATTTCACCACCCGGGCAAAGTCGCACCCGGAAAGCGTCAGCCCCATGGAAAACATGATCACCGTCAGCAGCAGCTGGATCTGCCCCGACATGCCCGTAAACCAGTCCGGCACTACGGCCGCAACGGCGGCCAAGAGCACCGCCCAGACGGGGAAAAGCCGGTTAAAGCGCTCAAAATACTGCATTATTGCTGTCATCCTCTACTCGGGTTTGCCTCGCCAGCAGCCGCTGCATGGCGGGGCTGGGCGCGTCGATTTTGCGGTGGCCGCGGCTGGCGGCGTAGCTTTCGTTAAACGCCTCGAAGTAGTCGTCGAGGGCGCTGGCGGCCTCACTATCGCCGTTCTGGCGCAACAGCTCCGCGGCGACTTCGGCGGTGCTTAAATGCTCGGCCAGGGCGGATTTGCGCAGCCGGTAGCGGCTTTGCCGCGCGGTGCGCAGCGGCAGCACCGGCAAGGCGTCCAGATAGGGGCTTTTGCGAAAGATCCGCCGGGCCTGGCGCCAGGTGCCGTCGAGCAGGAGATACACCGGCACGCGGCCCTCTCTCTGCGCCTTGCCGACCGCACGATTATCCACCATCCGGTCATTATCGTAGTCGGGCTGATCGTCGGGAAATACCACAAAGGGCGCGTAGCGCTCGTCTTGCAAAAGCGCCAAAAGCTCGGCGTCGGGCTCGGTACGATGCCAGGTAAACACCCGGGTATCTTCCAACACGTCGCCGATCAGCCGGCCGGTGTTGGTGGGTTTGTAATGCTCCATGCGGTGGGTTAAAAGCCACACCCGAGCACGGCTTGGGGCGCTCACCCGGTAGGGGCAGAGGCAGTTGAGCGCCGGCAGGTTGCAGCCCTCGCAGCGCACCACGAAGCTGCCCCGCGCCTTGAATTCGCCCCGGGTAAAGGTGGCGTCGGGCGTATTCATACGGCCTCCGAGTCGGCAAAAGACTCGCAGTATAAAGCAGCCGCCCCAGCGTGACGACGCTATTAGCACGCGGCCTGTTCGCATCAGCCGTATCCATGGCTCGCTATGTAAACCATTTTATTTTTTCGGGTTGACACGGAATACGGCGCATCGCTAAAGTTCCGTCAACTTTAAATACGAAAAAGGTTTACTCATGCCCGCAACCGCCTCCCGGCAGCGCCATGACTGGTCGATTGACGAGATCAGCGCGCTGTTCGCCCTGCCGTTTAACGATCTGCTGCTGCGCGCCCAGCAAACTCACCGCGCCCACTTCGAGCCCAACGCGGTGCAAATTTCCACGCTGCTGTCGATCAAGACCGGCGCCTGCCCGGAAGACTGCAAGTACTGCCCCCAGTCCGGCCACTACAACACCGGGCTGGGGAAGGAAAAGCTGATGGAGGTGGACAAGGTCGTGACCCAGGCACGGGCGGCCAAGGCGGCCGGCGCCAGCCGTTTCTGCATGGGGGCAGCGTGGAAAAGCCCGCGCGAGCGCGATATGCCGGCGGTGGAAGAAATGGTCCGCCAGGTCAAGGCGCTGGGGCTTGAGACCTGTATGACGCTGGGTAGCGTCAGCGACAAGCAGGCCGAAAAGCTCGCCGCGGCGGGGCTCGACTACTACAACCACAACCTCGACACCTCGCCGGAATACTACGGCGAGATCATCACCACCCGCACCTTCGGCAAGCGGCTGGAAACCCTCGACCACGTGCGCAGCGCGGGGATGAAGGTCTGCACCGGCGGCATTCTGGGCATGGGCGAAAGCCATCGCGACAGAAGCGCTTTGCTTCAGCAGCTGGCAAGCCTTAACCCGCACCCGGAGTCCGTGCCCATCAACATGCTGGTCAAGGTGCCGGGCACGCCGCTGGAAAACGTCGAAGACCTCGACCCGCTGGAGTTCGTCCGCGCCATTGCCGTGGCACGGATCATGATGCCGCAAAGCCACGTGCGGCTGTCTGCCGGGCGCGAGAACATGAGCGAATCGACCCAGGCGCTGGCGTTTATGGCCGGGGCCAACTCGATCTTTTACGGCGACAAGCTGCTGACCACCGACAACCCTCAGGCCGACCGCGACCGCGCGCTGTTTCACAAGCTCGGCCTGCACCCGGAAACCCGCGACGCCGTCCACGCCGGCGCAGACGACGCCGAGGCCGCCCAGCTGGCCCGGCAGCTGCACCTGGCCAAAGCCAACGCGCTAGCGGTGGACGCCAGTGCCTGAGCCAGTCGCAGAACGCCCCGCTAGTGCCCCGCAGCCGTGGCATGAGCACCTCGCAAACGCCCGACACCAGCGCCAGCAGGCCAACCGCTGGCGCACCCGCCGGGTGATGCTGGATGCCGCGCTGGACTTTGCCGGCAACGACTACCTCGGCCTTGCGCTTGAACCGAGAGTGCGCGAAGCCACCGCCGAGGGAGCCCGCCGCTTTGGCGCGGGCGCGGGGGCCTCGCACCTGGTCAGCGGGCATTTGGCCGTACACGAAACCCTTGAGCGCAAGCTGGCCGAGTGGCTGGGGCGCGAGCGGGCGCTTTTATTCTCCACCGGCTACATGGCCAACCTCGGCGTGATTCAAGCGCTGGCCGACCGCGACACGGCGATTTTTCAGGATCGGCTCAACCACGCCTCCTTGATCGACGGCGCGGCCCTTGCCGGCGCGCGCTCGCGGCGCTTTCACCACCGCGACGGCAAAGATCTTGAGCGGCTGCTGTCGCGCAGCGGTGCCGCACGCAAGCTCGTCATCAGCGACGGCGTGTTCAGCATGGACGGCGATATCGCCAACGTGGCCGAGCTGGCCGCCACCGCCAAGCGTCACTCAGCCTTGCTGATGGTCGACGATGCCCACGGCGTCGGCGTGCTGGGGGAGTCCGGCGGCGGCTGCACCGAAGGTATGGGTGCGGCTGAGGTGCCGCTACTGGTGGGCACCTTCGGCAAGGCGCTGGGCACCGGCGGGGCCTTTGTCGCCGGCGACGCCGGGCTGATCGAGCATATTACCCAGTTCGCCCGCAGCTACGTGTACACCACCGCCCAGCCGCCCGCCGTCACCGCCGCCACCCTTGAGGCGCTGAATATCGTGCGCGGCGAGCCCGAGCGTCGGGCGCGCCTTGAGGCCAACGTCGCGCTCTTCCGCCGCGAAGCCGCGCGCCTGAACCTGCCGCTGGCCGACTCCATCACGCCCATTCAGCCGCTGATGCTGGGCGATGAAGCGCGCACCCTGCGCTGGGCCGCCGAACTTGAAGCCGCCGGTTTAGCGGTCGGCGCGATTCGCCCGCCCACGGTGCCAAAGGGCCAGGCGCGGCTGCGCATAACCTTAAGCGCGCGGCACACCGGGGCCGATATCAAGCGGCTGCTTGACGGCCTTGGGCGCTGCCGGCGGGAGGACGCCCCATGAGCCAAGGCTTAACGCTTACCCTACTCCACGGCTGGGGCGTGGACGCCCGCGTCTGGCAGCCTTTGCAGCCCCACTGGCCAGAAGGCGTGGGCGTCGCTGCCCCCAACTGGCCGGGATACGAAAGCCACCCTGCCCTTGCCGACCCGGCCGAACTTTCTACCACGGCCGATCTTTCTGCCAGCGCCGATATTGCCGCCACGGCCAGCGCCATGGCCGCGAGCCTTCCACAAAACAGCGTGTGGGTGGGCTGGTCGCTGGGCGGGCTTTTGGCCGTGGCCATGACCGACCACCTGCCGCCGCCCCAGGGCATTATTCTGCTCGGCGCCGGCGCACAGTTCTGCTCGCCTAACGGCGTTACCCCCCAAGCCCTTGCCGAGTTTACCTCCGCCTTTCAGCGCAGCCCCAGCGCCGCCTGGCGGCACTTTCTGCGCTGGCAAAGCAGCGGCGAGCCCGAGCCCCGCACCGCCCTAAAACGATTGCACGCGCTTTTAGGCAAAACCCCGCCGGCGGATACCCCCACCCTTGCCGCGGGGCTTGGCTTTCTGGAAACGTTGGATAACCGCGAACGGCTGCAAACGCTGCCCTGCCCCGTGGCCACGCTTGCCGGGGAAAACGACCCCTTCCTAAATCAGCCGCCCGCTGGTGAGACGACGGCAGGCGAGCAAATGGCTCAAGCCGGCCACTGCCCGATGGTTTCCCAGCCCGCGGCATTAGTGGACGCGCTGTGCCGCATCGCGGCTGAAATGACCCAGCCTGGGGAGGCCTCATGAGCACCCTTGCCTTATTGGACAATACCACCAACGCACCCAGCGGCGACTGGCAGGCGCGCGTGGCCCGGGCGTTTTCCCGCGCGGCCGAGCTCTATGATGAACGCGCCAGCGCCCAGCGCCGCATCGGCGAGGGGCTGTGGCAGCGCCTGCCGGGCACGGCTCAAAGCGTGGTGGACGTGGGCTGTGCCACCGGCGGCTGGACGCGAAGGCTGGCCGAGCGCTACCCAGCGGCAACCGTGACCGGCGTGGACATCGCCCCGGGCATGCTCGCCCAGGCGCGCAAGCGCGGCGGGCGGGTACGCTTTCGCGAAGGCGGCGCCGAGGCCCTGCCGGCAGGCGACCAGAGCGTCGAGCTGATTTTTTCCAACCTCGCGCTGCAGTGGTGCCGGGACATTGACGCGGTCATGGCCGAGTTCGCCCGGGTGCTCGCCCCCGGCGGGCGTGCGGTATTCACTACCCTGCTGGCCGGCACGCTTGAAGAAATCGGCGCGGCCTTCAATCGCCCCGGCGCATTACTCGACTATACAAGCCGGGCCGACCACCGTTGTGCCGCCGATGCCGCAGGGCTCAGGCTGACCCGCGAGCGCACCCACCTTGAGCGCTTTTACTACCCGGACATGGCCGCGGTGATGGCCTCGATCAAGGGCGTGGGCGCGCAAATCGCCCGCCCGCAAAGCAAGGGACTAACCCGTCGGGATCTCAAGGCGGCCACCCAACGCATGGAGCAGCGGCGCACGCCCGAAGGTCTGCCCGTCAGCTACCGCTGCTTAACGCTTACCTTGGAGCGCCCGTGAACGCCTACTTTGTTACCGGCACCAACACCGACGCGGGCAAAACTCTGGTCACCAGCGCGCTGCTGTGCGCCGCTCGGCAACAGGGTTTGAGCACGCTGGGGCTCAAGCCCGTGGCCTCGGGCAGCGACGCCACCCCGAGCGGCCTGCGCAACGCCGACGCGCTGGCGCTGCAGGCGCAAAGCGTGCCGGCGGTGAGCTATGACACCGTCAACCCCCACGCCTTTGCGCCGGCTATTGCCCCGCATCTGGCGGCGGATGAGGCCGGCTGCACGCTCAGCGCCGGCGGTTTGGCCAACGGCCTACACAGCACCCTTGAGCGCCACCCGCGGGACTTGTGCCTGATCGAAGGCGCCGGCGGCTGGCGGGTGCCGCTCAACGAGGCCGAAGACTTCGCCGACCTGGCCGCGCGGCTGGATCTTCCGGTGATTCTCACCGTGGGGCTAACCCTTGGCTGTATTAACCACGCGCGGCTCACGGCGGAAGCCATCGCCGCCGACGGTCTGACCCTTGCCGGCTGGGCGGGCAGCGTATTGGAAGCCGATTTTGCCGCCGACACGCCGCGCTTTAGCGCCAACCTTGAGCTGCTGGAAGACCGGCTCGGCGCGCCGTGTCTCGGCGTGATTCCCCACCTTGACGCCCCCGGCGCCGAGGCGGCCTCTCACTATCTCAGCCTTTCTTGTCTGACCGCACAGGAGCCCGCATGACCTCCCCCGTTTGGCACCCCTACCAACGCCTGAGCCATTCCACCGATCAGGCCGCTACGCCACCCAAGGTAGTCGGCGGCGACGGCGTCTATTTTGAGCTTGAGGGCGGCGAGTGGCTGCTGGACGCCTGCTGCTCCTGGTGGTGCATGATCCACGGCTACCGCCACCCGCGGCTAACCCGCGCCATCGCCGAGCAGGCCGAGACGCTAAGCCACGTGATGCTCGCGGGGCTGACCCACGATCCCGCCGAACGGCTCGCTCGAGCGCTGGTGCGCGTCACGCCCGCGGGGCTCCACCACGTATTTTTCATCGACAGCGGCTCGGTGGGCATGGAAGTGGCGATGAAAATGGCGCTGCAGTACCACATCCTCACCGGCAGCCCGCAAAAAACCCGCATGCTCGCGCTCAAGCGCGGCTACCACGGCGATACCAGCGGCTGCATGGCGGTGTGCGATCCGGACAACGGCATGCACAAGCTGTTCAGCCCGCTGCTGCCCCAGCACCATTTTGCTCCCGCGCCCACGGCCCCCTTTGACGCCGCGCCCGAAGGCGTCGAGAGCGACCTGGCCGCGCTGCGCGAAGTGCTGGAATCCCACCATCACGAGATCGCCGCGCTGCTGATGGAGCCTTTGTTGCAGGCCGCCGGCGGGCTCAACATGACCTCGCCGCACTACCTGCGCGGCGCGCGCAAATTGTGCGACGAGTTCAACGTGCTGCTGGTGTTTGACGAGGTAGCCACCGGCTTTGGCCGCACCGGCAAGCTGTTCGCCGCCGACCACGCCGAGGTGACGCCGGACATCATGGTGCTGTCCAAGGGGCTCACCGGCGGCTATCTCGGCCACGCCGCGACCCTGGCCACCGACCGCGTACACGACGCCTTCAGAGGCGAAAGCGACATCCACGCCTTGATGCACGGGCCGACCTTCATGGGCAACCCGCTGGCCTGCCGGGTGGCGTTGGAGAGCCTGGCGGTGTTTGAGGAGGAGAACTATCTGGAGAAGATCGCCCGGCTAAGCGCGGTGCTAACCCGGGAGCTTTGCGAAGACGCCGAGCTTGCCGCGAATCCCGCGGTAGCGGACGTGCGCGTGCTGGGCGCGGCGGCGGTGATCGAGGTCCACGACGCGGCGGATCTCGACGGCCTGCGCGACTTCGCTCGAGCGCGCGGCGTGTGGCTGCGGGCCTTTAACCGCTACCTCTACACCATGCCCGCCTACATCACCACCGAAGCGCAAATGACGACCATTACCGACGTGATGAAAGCCTGGTTTTTGGCGCACCGCGATCGACCGGCCGGCTAGACAAAGCCGAGCACGATCCCCAGGTTCAGCAGCGCCAGCGTGCCCAGCAGCGTGGCCACGTTGATGCCCATCCAGAACGGCAGCCGGGACGGCGCGTCGCAGTCGGCGCTGATCCCGTGCCCCAGCCACACGGCGACCGGCAGCGGCAGCAGCGCGACGGCTGTGGGCCACGGCAGCCACCCCAGCAGCAGCCCCAGCGCCACCACCGCATAGCTTGCCAGCAGCATGGCCGTGACCCAGCGCGAGGCCCGCCGCCGCCCCAGCAGAATCGGCAAGTGGCGCCGCCCGTGATCCTCGTCGGCTTCGACATCGGGAAACTGGTTGACCAGCAAAAGCTCGCTGGTCAAAAGCCAGGCCACCAGCGCCACGCAGGCAGCGGTGGCGTCGAGATGCCCGCCCAGCGCCAGCACGGTACCGACGACCATGACCGGGCCAAAGCCCAGCCCCGGCGCCAGCAGGCACAGCGCCGGCGAGCGCGTCAGCCAGCGGGTATACGCCACCACCAGCGCAATACCCAGCACCCCCGGGTAAAGCAGCGCCGCCCCGCGCAGCCAGATAAAATAGACGCCGATCAGCACCACCCCCAGCAGGCTGAGCGCGCCGGCCGCAAGCACCCAAACGGCCGCTGACGGCATTGCCGGCAGGGTCCCGCTGCCCCCGGAAAACGGCGTGCGCGCGGTGGTGAAGTCAAGCCCCGAACGATAGTCGTCGTACTCGTTGAGCCAGTTGACGGCGGCGTGCCCCAGCAGACCGCCCAGCATCACCAGCGCTATCTTCTGCCCGGCGGGGGCCGCTCCCTGGGCCACCGCCACGACCACTCCCAGCAGCACGCACAGCGGGGCCAACACAAGAAAGCTGGGGCGCGACGCCTGCCAGATGGCGGCAATGTTTTGCATGGACTCTCTCCGGTTGCGGCCGCGATAAAACGGTATTCAATCCGCCCAGGGCGGAATCGGCGTGGCAGGATATCCCAATAAACAACGCCCAACCGCTTTTAACGTCGGGAATACGCCGTGTTACGACGCAAGTCTGACATAAATCAATCTATATTTTCATATAAGCTGATATATTGTTAATAAACAGAGTCAGTCCGTGGCACAGCATGAAGGAAAACACATGAAAGAAAAAAAACCCCGCCGCAAGAGCTTCGTGTGGGGGGCCGGCCTGCTCGCCATCGGCGCCTGCATCGGTGCAGCAGCCCTCTACGGCACGCAGTGGTCGCTCAAGGCGACCTCGACCAACGAGTTCTGCGTCAGCTGCCACTCCATGGACGTTCCCTACGAGGAGTGGCAAGGCACCAACCACTTTGCCAACGCCAAGGGCATCCAGGCCGGCTGCGCCGACTGCCACATTCCCCACGAGGGCTTCGCCTATCTGGAAAAGAAGATGACCAGCGGCATCAGCGACGTGATCGCTGAAATGAGAGGCGGCATTTCCGACGCCGACGCTTACGAGCAAAAGCGCGCCGAGATGGCGAAAAAGGTGTGGGCCGAGATGGAGGCCAACGACTCGCGCACCTGCCGCAGCTGTCACAACAGCGAGCACTGGGATCTCTACGAACAGAGCCCCAAGGCGGCAAGCGAACACCGCTCCATGGCGGACAGCGGCGACACCTGCATCAGCTGCCACCGCGGCATCGCGCACTTTCCGCCTGATCTGGGCGACGAAGCCAAGGCAGCGTCGGGCAAGCTCAGCCAGCTGGCCGCCAACCTGCCGAAAAGCCCGGATACGCTCTATCCCATCCGCCAGCACGCGCTGTTCGAGCACCGCGATGACAACGCGCCAATGGCCCGCATCCTGCCGAGCACACCGCTTGACATCCTCGAGCAGGACGGCGACTGGCGCCAGGTTCGCCTCAAAGGCTATCAGCCGCCGGATGCCGACCGGGTTCTTTATCGCCACCCCGGCAAGCGCATTCTTTCGGCCTCCATCGCCGATGCCGGGCAGCAGCGCCTGAGCGTTGAGGCGGATGACAACGACGCCGGCTGGAAGCACGCGCAGCTAACGGGCTGGGTCCAGCCCGACGCCATGGTCGCAGACGCTCAGGCGATCTGGGACTACGGCGAAGAGCTCAACAACGCCTACTGCGGTAGCTGCCACTCCGTCAAGGGGCCCAAGGACTACACCGCCAACCAGTGGCCAAGCATGGTTGACGCCTACGCCGATCGCACCTCGATCAGCGACGACGACAAAGCCCTGTTGACGTTCTATCTGCAAATCCATGCCAACGACATGCCCAAGCAGGAGACTCACTGATGAATACCCTCTGGAACATGAAGCGACGCACTTTTCTCAAGGGCGGCAGCAGCTTCGTCGCCGCGGCCGCGCTTGTATCACCCGCCAGCGCCCTGCGCGCCTTTGCCCAGGAGCCGGCAAAAACCGTCATCACCGCCGCGCACTGGGGGCCGCTTAAAGTCACCGTCGAAAACGGGCGGATCACCGAGTCGGGGCCGGCGCTGGCTGACCGCCGGGAAAACTACCTGCAGAGCGTAGTCGCCGACCAGGTACACCACCGCGTGCGCGTCAAGCAGCCGATGGTGCGCAAGGGCTTTCTCGACGGCCTCGACGACGTCGAAAACCCCGATGGAAAGCGCGGCAAGGACGAGTTTGTCGCCGTGAGCTGGGAGCGCGCCTACGACCTGGTCGAGCAGCAGCTGCGCCGCGTACGCCAGGAGCACGGCGCCAAATCGATCTGGGGCGGCTCCTACGGCTGGTACTCGTCGGGCAGCCTGCACGCCGCCCAAACGCTCCTGCAGCGTTTTCTGCGGCTCACCGGCGGCTACGTCGACCGCGTCAACTCCTACTCCACCGGCGCGATCAGCGTGATCATGCCCCACGTGATGGGCAACGCCGAAACCACCGTGCCGCAAACCACCTGGCCGGTGATCCTCGAGCACTCGGACGTGGTCATGATCATGAGCGCGAACCCGATGAACACCCTCGAGATCGCCTGGACCAGCTCCGACGAGAAAGGCCGGCTGTATTTCGAAAAGCTGCGCGACAGCGGCAAGCGCATCATCATCGTCGACCCCATGTACTCGGAAACCGCGCGCTTTTTCGGCGACCGCGCCGAGTGGATAGCGCCCAACCCGACCACCGACGTGCCGCTGATGCTGGGCATCGCCCACGAGCTTTTGACCACCGAGCGCCACGACCCGGCCTTCCTCGACGAATACACCGTGGGCTTCGAGCGCTTCGCCGCTTACCTCCGCGGTGAGGACGATGGCACCGAGAAAACGCCGGAATGGGCCGCGGCCATCTGCGACGTGCCCGCCGACAAGATCCGCGAGCTGGCCGCGCTGTTTGCCGACAACCGCACCATGCTCATGGCCGGCTGGGCGATGCAGCGCGCCGACAAGGGCGAGCAGCCCCACTGGACGCTGGTGACGCTTGCCGCCATGCTCGGCCAGATCGGCCTGCCCGGCGGCGGCTTCGGCTTCAGCTACCACTATTCCAACGGCGGCGTCCCGCCCCACGAAGCCATCGTCGTACCGGGCATCAGCGCCACGCCCGACGCGCCGCACCTGGCCGACCAGATCGAAGACACCAGCGAATACACGCTGCCGGTGGCGCGCATTGTTCACGCCCTGGAAAACCCCGGCGAGCAGATGGACTACAACGGCGGCAAGGTGACGCTGCCCGACCTCCGTCTGATCTGGTGGTGCGGCGGCAACCCCTTCCACCACCACCAGGACACCAACCGCCTGCGCCAGGCCTGGCAAAAGCCCGAGGTGGTCATCGTCTCCGAGCCCTACTGGACCGCCACCGCCAAGCACGCCGATATCGTGCTGCCGATCACCACCAGCTACGAGCGCGACGACATCACCATGACCGGTGATTTCTCCAACATGCACATCGTGCCGATGAAAAAGGTGGTCGAGCCCCAGCACGAAGCCCGGGACGACTACGAAGTGTTTCGCGAGCTTTCCGCGCGGTTCGGCGTTGAGCAGGAATATAGCGAAGGCCGGACGCAAATTGGCTGGGTCAAGCACTTCTATGAACAGGCGGCAGACGTTGCCCGCGCCCAGCGCGTGCGGATGCCGCGCTTCCAGCAGTTCTGGGAAGAAAACGCCATTATCAAGAACCCGGTCGATTCGAGCCGCGCCGACTGGGTGCGCCACGCCGATTTCCGCGAGGACCCTATCCTCAATCCGCTGGGCACGCCTTCCGGCAAGATCGAGATCTTTTCCGAGACCATCGACGCCATGAACTACGACGACTGCCTGGGCCACGCCTCATGGCTCGAGCCGGTGGAGTATCTGGGCAATGCCACGCCGGAGCATCCGGTCCACCTGATGACTCCGCACCTGGCGTATCGGCTGCACTCCCAGCTCAACTACACCCGCCTGCGCGACGAGTACGCCGTGGCCAACCGCGAGCCGGTGTTCCTCCACCCGGACGACGCCGCCGAGCGGGACATCGCCGACGGCGACCTGGTGAGGGTGTACAACGACCGCGGCCAGATCCTCTGCGGCGCGGTGCTCGATGAGGGCATCAAGCGGCGCGTGATCGCCATACACGAGGGCGCCTGGTACGACCCCGCCGACGACAGCGACAACGCGCTGTGCAAGAACGGCAACATGAACGTACTGGTCGTCGACCGCGGCACGTCCAAGCTCGCCCAGGGCACCTGCGGCTATACCGCGCTGGTGGAGTTCGAGAAATTCACCGGTACCGCCCCCGAGCTTACCGCCTTCGACCCGCCGACCGGCGCGGCCTGACCCCGGCACGCCCTGGAAAAGGGCGTGCTACTTCCCGTCTGCTGTTGGCAGCGCCAGGCTTCCCGCGCGCTGCCACTGCTCAACGAGCGCCGGCACGCCCTGCCCGGCGGCGGCGCTTATCGGCGCCACGCCCGGCGGGCTCAGCGCGTCGGCGCTCGGGTCCACCAGCGCGCAGGGCACTTTCGGTCCCAGGTAGTAAAGCAGCGTGGCCGCCGGCATCACCGCCAGGGAGGTGCCCACCACCAGCAGGAAATCTGCCTCGGCCACCAGCGCGCAGGCCTCCTCAAACAGCGGCACGGCCTCGCCGAACCACACCACGTCCGGGCGCAGCTGGCTGCCCTTGTCGCACAGATCACCCAGAGCAATGCCGCCCTTGGCGAGCGGATAGCGCATGCGCTCGTCCACGCTCGAGCGCGCGTTCAGTATCTCGCCGTGCAGGTGCAGCACCTGCTGCGAGCCGGCACGCTCGTGCAGATCGTCGATATTCTGGGTAATGACGCTGACGCGAAACCCCGCGGCCTCAAGCTCGGCAAGCGCTCGGTGGGCGGCGTTGGGCTGCGCCTTGCGCACCTGCTCCCGGCGGCGGTTATAAAACTCGAGCACCAGGGCCGGGTCGCGCTCGAAGCCCTCCGGGGTCGCCACGTCTTGCACGTTATGCTCTTCCCAGAGGCCGTCGCTTGCGCGAAACGTCTTGATGCCGCTTTCCACGCTGATCCCCGAACCGCTGAATACCACCAGATGCGGCGCTTTGCTCATGGTTATCTTACGCTCCCGTTGATGGTTGACGGCGGTCAGTGTACCAGCGCGTCAGCGCCGCCGTTAAACCGCTGCTTGTTGCGGTAGGGGTATACGTCGATCACCCGGCCGTCGCGCACGTCCTGCTGCAGCCCCTGCCAGTAGGCCGGATCAAAAAGCTCCGGGTGCAGGCGGTAGAAAAGCGCCCGGCGCTCCGGGTTGGCAATCATGAAAGGGCCGAACTCTTCAGGGAAAATATCGTAGGGGCCGATGGACAGCCCCGAGGCGTCGGCCAGCTGCCCGCCGGGGGTGCGCGGCATGGCGCGGAAGCAGCAGTCGGTGAGATAGCTGATTTCGTCGTAGTCGTAGAAGATGACCCGGCCGTGGCGGGTCACGCCGAAGTTTTTCAGCAGCATGTCGCCGGGGAAGATATTGGCCGCCGCCAGCTGCTTGATGGCGTTGCCGTAGTCGTTGAGCACGGTGCGCACCTCCTCTTCGTCGCACTGCTCCAGGTAGAGGTTGAGCGGCGTCATCATGCGCTCGGTATAGCAGTGGCGGATCAGCACCTTGTCGCCCTTCATCGAAACCTTGGAGGGGGCAGTTTCCAGCAGGTGGTCAAGACACTCCGGGTCGAAGTGATCCTTGCGGGTAATGAAGTTGGAGAACTCCTGGGTGTCGGCCATGCGCCCGACCCGGTCGTGGCGCTTGACCAGCCGGTATTTTTCCCGGACCCCCTGATGGGTAATGTCCTTGGCCGGATCGAAGACGTCGCGGATAATCTTGAACACCGTGCGGTGGGACGGCAGCACAAACACCGCCATCACCATGCCGGGGATCCCCGGGGCGAGAATAAAGCGGTCTTCGCGCCGGGCTACCTGGCGGTTGAGCGTGCGGAAAAACTCGGTCTTGCCGTGCTTGAAAAAACCGATCGCCGCGTAAAGCTCGCTTGCCGACTTGCGCGGCATCAAATCCTGCAGGTAGCTGACGAACTCGCCGGGCACGGGGACGTCGACCTGGAAATACGCCCGGGTGAAGGAAAACAGAATCGAGACTTCGTCGGGCTCGATAAGCACGGTATCCAGCTTCAGGCGGTGCTGCTCGTTGGGAGCCCCATCGTGGAGCACCGGCAGCGCCAGCGGCACCTGCTCGCCGCCGCCGCGGATCCGCCCCACCAGGTACGCGCCCTTGTTGCGGTAAAATACGCTGTGCAAAAGCTCAAGCTCGGCATCGTCCGCCCCGAGAATGGCCGGGGGCAGATGCTCGCGCAGAAAGGCCGCGCCAAGGCCGGTATCCCGGGAAAGATCGGCAAAGGGCAGCGCCAGCGGCGCCTCGTCAAGCGCCCAGACCAGCGCCGCCTGCCAGTCGCCGTCGACCCGCCGCCGCCGGCAAAGCTCGATCCCCGAGCGCCGCGCCGCATCAACCCGGGAACTGTAGACAAACACCCAGTCGTTGCGGATGTGGCGATGCTTGAAAACGGCGCAGAACAGCGAGTTGAAAAACGTTTCGGCAAGCTCGTAGTCAAGCCGCTGGCTGATCAGCTCAGCGTAGTGGCCGCGCGCTTCGCGCCAGTATTCGCAGTCGGTCAGCACGTCCCGGCTGAAGGTGCGCTGCAAACGCTCCCGGGTGCCGTCCACCTTCTCTCTGTACAGGTTGATGCGCTCGGCGCTGGCGCGCTGGGTTTCCTGCCAGGCGGCGGTGCAAAAGCGCCGGCTGGCGTCCCGGGTAATGGCCTGAAAGCGCGCGCGGTATTCGTCAAAGCCGTGGAGCACGGTCGCGGCAAGGCGATAGGCAGCGGAAAGTTTCACGGGCGCCTCCTGTGCGTTTCCTAAAGCTTCGCCGAAGCGGCGCTCGCGTACGAGACGACTTTGGTGGCACCGAAAGCGTCAGGCCACAGCCGCGATGTGCGCCAGGCGCAGGCAGAACGCGCCGGCCCGGCGGTCGGCGATCAGCAGACCCAGCTGATAGATGTCGCCCGGCGCCAGCGCCGGCGCATCGCTTAGGTGCTTGCCCCGGCGGACGGCTTCGAACTCGTGCCAGGCAAAGCGCCACGTCTGCCATTCGCCGGCCTCCGGGGTAAACGCCACGCGGTAGGCGCTGCCCTCGTCCAGGGCGCGGCTTTTCAACCGCAGCTGGTAGGTGCGGCCGTCGCCGTAGACGCGTAGTGCCACGCCGCCGGCGCCTGCCAGCGACGGCTCGAAAGCCGTCGGCTCCCGGCGGATCGAGGCAAAGCCGCCGCCGTTGGCAAGCGAGGTTTCGCCCACAAAGCGCCCCTCCCCCTGTGCCACCTGAAAGCCGCTTTTCGATTCGCCGCCCATCACGCCGTCGTTGACCGCGTACCAGCGCCGGGCCTCTTCCTCAGCCGCTTCCCCGGCTAGCGGGGCAAAATGCAAGTCGCTCATGCGGCCTCCTCGCCGTCTATTTACGTTCGCGCCGATGCTATCGCAAGCGGATAATAATCGGCGGTTAACGTCGCCTTTATCGGCGCCTTCTTAAAACAAAGTCGTAAAACAGTTTATAAAAACACGATTTGTAAAACATGGGATAAAAAAACGGCTTTTAAAGCGTTTGTTAAAACACGACCCTTGAAACATAAAAAAACTTCGTTAGGCTATCTATATTACAAAAAGACATAATAAATCATTCTAACTCCACAAAACAGAAGGAAAAGGGAACGATAACCATGCCAAAGACCATGCCAAAGAAGAACACGCTCAAGTTCGCCATCCAAACGGCCGCTGTTGCGACGGCACTTGGTTTCGCCGGCCAGGCCAGCGCCGTTGACCTGAACGTCACCGATGACACGGAGGTCAGCCTCTACGGCTTCGCGCGCCTGAACATGAGCTACGACTTTGACGGCGACAACGCGGTAAGCACCCGCGCCGGCACCTTCGACATGGACAACGACGACAAGGGCCACTTCGGCGCTGACGCTTACCAGAGCCGCCTGGGCGTCAAGGTCAAGCACGCCACGGGCGTCGACCTCACCGTAGAGGGTGGCTTCCGCGGCGGCGACGGCGGTGACTTCCGCCTGCGTCACGCCTACGGCGAATACCGCGGCTTCCTCGCGGGCCGGACCTGGTCCAACTACAACAGCTTCGTCGGCGCTACCCCCACGCTGGACTTTGACAGCCTGGCGGGGCTTGCCGGCCTCCAGGACCGTACTGAGCAGGTCCGCTATACCACCGGCCCGCTGTCCTTCTCCCTGGAGGACGCCGTACGCGGCCCCGATATTGCCGCCGGCACCCCAGGCCCGGATAGTGAACTGGACCGCGAAGGCGTTGCAAACTTCGCCGACACCCGCCAGTCGGCGCCGGTGCTCACCGCGCGCGTTGAAGACTCCGCCGGAGCGGTGTCCTACTCCGCCGCGGGCCTGGTCAACCGCGTAAGCGCCGACGACGCTACCAGCGACGACAGCGCCATCGGCTACGGCGTCTTCGGCGCCCTGACGCTCGACCTCAACGACATGATCGCGGTGCACGGCGCGGTGAACGCGACCGACGGCGCCAACGACTACCTGTACCGCTCGGGCAACAACTTCTACGGCTCCAGCGCCTACGTTGACGGCAGCGACATCGAAACCATCAAGGGCTACGGCGGCTCGCTGGGTACCAGCCTGGATCTTGGCCAGGGCCGCAGCATCAACCTGGGCTACGGCATGACCAAGCTGGATCTGGACGACGCGGTGTCCGCCGGCGCCATGACCAATGAGGCCGCCGAAAAGAACCAGAACGCCATGCTCAACTACCAGTGGACGCCGGTGAACAACGTCATGATGGGCGTCGAGTACGGCTACTATCACCAGGAAACCCGGGGCGGCGATACCAGCGAAGCCAACCGCGTGCTGTTCGCCACCCAGTATGACTTTTAAGCGGCAAACCGCCTGACAGGGCGCTAGCCTGCTGTTTGACGTAGCAAGATCGAATGCCTCGCAGCAAGACACCCCGCTAGCCGGACGCCCCGTTCGGCCTTCGGGGTTTTTTACGTCTGGGGTTCACCCCGACGCTGGGCTAGACTCGACCCGACGTCACACTTCCGGCCTTGAGGGTCTCCTGCCATGTTCAACACCACCGCCTGGAATCGCCTGCGCTATACCGCCTACGCCCCGGTTTACGACGCGGTGGCGGCGCGGGTGCTGCAAAAGCCCCGGGAAGCGGCGCTGAGCCAGGTGGCCTGGGAGCCGGGCATGCGCGTGCTGCTCACGGGCGCGGGCACCGGGCTCGATCTGCCGCTGCTGCCGCCAGATACCCGAGTGCACGCCACCGACCTGTCGGCGGCCATGATCAAGCGCACCGCCGACCGGGCGGCGCGCCTGGGCCGCGACCTGGACTGCGAGGTGATGGACGCCGAGGCGCTTGACTATCCCGACGCGTACTTCGACGTCGTGGTGATGCACTTTATCCTCGCGGTCATGCCCGACCCGGCCCGCGGGCTGGCGGAGGCGTACCGGGTGCTCAAACCCGGCGGCCAGCTTTGCCTGCTGGACAAGTTCCAGCCCGATCACCGCCCCGCCGGGGCCGGACGGCGCCTGCTCAACGCCGCCACCTCGGCCATCGCCACCGACATTACCCGCCGGGCCACGCCGCTGCTCGAGGACGCCGGCTTTACCGTCAAGCGCGACACGCCGGTGCTGATGGGCTCGGTGGTGCGCGCGCTTATCGCCACCAAGGCGCCGCCGGCAGCGCGCTAGCGCACGCCGTCGCGTCGGCTATCGCCATGCCTGCTCGGGCGTCGCTGTCCTCGGCAAAGAGGCTTAACAGCACCATGATGACCAGAGACACCAGGATGTAGAAGGCAAGGCGCTTCCAGAAGCTGATCCGCATGACAGAATCCTTGATAAAAATCGGGGCCAAAGCCGTTAAAACGCCTTTTCCAGAGCAAAGCGCGGCTGCCGCCTGCCGTCTTTTTCCACCGTTTCGTTGAACATGGCAAGCGGGCGCACCCAGAGGCCGTAGTCGCCGTAAAGCGCGCGGTAGACCACCAGCCGCTCTTCGGTTTCGCTGTGCTGCGCGCCGCCCAGCACTTCGTACAGCGGCCCCTTGTAGTGACGATAAATACCGGGAACCGGGTTCATGGCTACCCCTCTACCGACAGAGTGGATGAAGCACCGGCCGTCGCCTCGCCTCGGGCCCGGGCGTTTTTGGCCAGCCGAGCAAGCACCCGGGAGGCGGCCGTAAAGCCGAAGGTGCCGGTCACGAAAGTAGCGGCGCCAAAGCCGCTGGCGCAGTCAAGCCGCATGGACTCCCCGCCGGCGGGCTTTTGCCCGCACACCTCGCCGTCCGGGGCCGGGTAGGTCAGCTGCTCGTCGGAGTAGACGCACTCGACCGCAAAGCGCCGCTTGGGATTGCGCGAAAAGCCGAACTCCCGGCGCAGCCGGGCGCGGGTTCTGGCCAGCAGAGGGTCTTGCTGAGTGCGCGCCAGATCCGCCACCTGAATCCGCGTGGGATCCGTCTGCCCGCCGGCCGCGCCGGTCACGGTCAGCGGTATTTTGCGCCGCTTGCAAAAGGCAATCAGCGCGGCCTTGGCGACCACGCTGTCGATGGCGTCGACCACGTGGCTGGCGCCTTGGGGAATGCGCGCTTCCAGGTTGGTCGGCGTGGCAAAGGCGGCATCCGCCACCACTTCGATCTCGGGAGCGATCAGCCGGCAGCGCTCGGCGAGCACCTCGACCTTGGGCCGGCCCACGGTGCCGTCCAGGGCATGCAGCTGGCGGTTAACGTTGGACACGCAGACGTCGTCCAGATCAATCAGGGTGAGCTTGCCCACCCCGGAGCGGGCCAGCGCCTCGACCGTCCAGCAGCCGACGCCGCCCACGCCGACCACGACCACATGGGCGTGGCGAAAGGCCTCGGCGGCCCGGGTGCCGTAAAGCCGGCGGATACCGCCAAAGCGCAGGCTATAGTCATCGGCCGGCGCCGGCGCTTCAACGGGCGCCGGTATTGTCTCGGTTGCAGCCATTGGGGTTCTCATGACGTAGTGACGTTAAACGTGAAGGTCGCGGGCCGGTATCGGCGCCAGGCGCTGGCGGTCAACCGGCAGGTGGCCGGCCCAGCCAAAGTGCGCAAACAGCGCGGCCATGGGGGCGTCCAGGGCGCACTCAAGTATCAGCTGCTGCTTTAATACCGGGTGTTCAAACGCCAGCCGGGTCGCCGCCAGCAGCAGCCGGGGCGCCTCCAGGTGGCGGGCAAAAAAGCGGTTGTGCACGCTTTTGCCGTGCTTGGTATCGCCGATGATCGGATAGCCGCGCCGAGACAGGTGCCGACGGATCTGATGATGCCGCCCGCTCAGCGGCCGCGCCTCCACCAGCGAATAGCGCGCCTGGGGGTAGCGATCCACCTGCACCGGCAGCTCGACGCTGTCCAGCCGGGTGATATCGGTCACCGCCGGCATCGCCGGCATTTCCGCCTTGGGGCGACTGCCGTTTTCCTCGCGCAGCGCGTAGTCCAGCCGCTCGCTCTCCGGGGCCACCCCGCGCACCACCGCCAGATAGCGCTTGTCGAGTTGCTGCCCGGCAAAGGCCTCGCACAGCCGCGCGGCGATGTCTGACGTCAGCGCAAACACCATCACCCCGGACGTCGGCCGGTCCAGCCGGTGCACCGGGTAGACGCGCTGGCCGATCTGGTCGCGCAGACGCTGGAGCAAAAACTCGCGCTCGCCCCGAGCCAGCGCCGTGCGGTGGACCAAAAGCCCCGCCGGCTTGTGCACGGCAACAAGGTATTCGTCCTGATACAGCAGCGTCAACGAGGGCATGGCAACTCCGGGAAAGCAGAGGGCTATTGTCGCGGCTTGGCGAGCGGATGTCACCTCTGCGCCGGCGGCTAGCTACGCCTGCTTCGCCTCCATCTGCGCGACAAAGGCGGCCACCTCGGCAAAGGCCTCGTCGGCCTCGGGCAGCAGCGGGGCAAAAATCTGCCAGACGTGCACCATGCCGGGCCAGAGCTGCAGCGTGACAGGCGAGCCCTCAGCGGTAGCCCTGGCGGCGTAGCGCCGGGCGTTATCCACGAGCATTTCGTCGGCGCTTGCCTGAATCAGCGTCGGCGGCAGGCCGGCCAGCCTACCGCGTAGCGGCGACGCCTGAGGGTGGGTCGGCGACACGCGAAACAGCGCCAGTACGGCCCACCACACCAGCGGCCGGGGCAGCCTGGCGAAGCGGCCAAACATCGGCCCCAGCAGCCAATCGGTGGCAATATTGCGGCGGTTGCTGGGCGCGGTCAGCGTCAGGTCCGTGGAGGGGGAAAACGCCACGGCGCCGTCGGCCTGGCGCAGGCCGCTGTCGCGCAGCCAGGCCAGCAGCCCCAGGGTGTGGCTGCCGCCGGCGGAGTCGCCGGCGACCAGCATGAATTCGGCCTCGGCGGCGCCCTCGGGGCCGTTGTCGAGCAGCCAGCGGTAGGCCTCGCGGCAGTCTTTCACGCCGTCCATGAAGCGGTGCTCCGGCATCAGCCGGTAGTCCACGGCGAACACCGCGGCCCGAGTGGCCCGAGACAGCCGATCGGTGATCGCCCGGTGGCTGCGTGGGCTGCCGGCGGTCCAGCCGCCGCCGTGAAGATACAGCACTCGCCGCCGGGTATCCGCCTCTGGGGCAACCATCCATTCGCCTTTCGGCGTTTCCTGAAGCCGCAGCGCCGAGTGCAGCACCAGGTCATCGCTCAGCGCGTCCATATGGTCGCGCAGCGCCACTATTCCGGCTTTCCCGGCGCGGCTTTTGGCGACGCCGTGCGCCTGTTCGACAAGCTCGCGCACCCGTTGATTCTCGGGGCCCGGCGACTGCTGCCGGACGGCATACGCCTGCCGGTCCAGCGCCGACAGATCCTTCAAACGAAACGTTAGCCGCGTGGCAAGCGCGGCAACCGCCGCCAGGCCAGCCAGCGCGGCCAGGGTAAGATACAGCCAGAACATTGAGCACCTGTTTGCTTGAATGGCAGGACCGCCGGCAGCCGCAGGGGGATTCGCCCGGGGGAAACCGGCTCCGGCATTTCGGTGCGGCATTGGGTCACGGAGCAAAACTTTGCTAGGCTCGAAGCAGGCTTTCAAGCCAACGCTGCCCCCTGCGGGCAGTATTTTATCAGCAAGGAGGTAACCTCATGCGCTACATTGCACCGCTTACCGGTATTGCCGCATCGCTGCTGCTCGCTGCCTCGGCCCACGCCGCCGATACGCTCGACGTTGACGTTCACAGCGTCAGCGCCGACGGCGTTGGCGACGCTATGGGCACCGTCACCCTCGAGCAGACCGATCACGGCCTGCTGCTGACGCCCTCACTTGAAGGCCTGGAAGCCGGCATCCACGGCTTTCACGTCCACCAGAACGCCAGCTGTGACCCCAAGGAAGACGACAACGGCGAAACCGTTGCCGCGCTGGCGGCGGGTGGCCACTACGATCCTGAATCCACCGAGACCCACCAGGGCCCCTACGGCGACGGCCATCTGGGCGACCTGCCGGCACTCGCCGTCGATGACAGCGGCGAGGCCAACCTGCCCACCCTGGCACCGCGCCTGAGCCTTGACGACATGGACGGCCGCAGCCTGATGATCCACGCAGGCGGCGATAACTACTCCGACGAGCCCCATCTGGGCGGCGGCGGCTCCCGCGTCGCCTGCGGCGTAGTGGAACAGTAAGCGTAGAACAGTAACTCACGCCGTCATCGCCGGCCCGCCGGCGGTCGCACTACGCAAAAACGGGCAGGCCCCATAGCGGCCTGCCCGTTTTTTTGATCCTTTGCTGCGCGCAGCGCAGCAAAGAAAATTACTCTTCGTCGCCGGCCATCTGCATCTGGCGCTGCAGGTAGTTCTGGATACCTACCTGCTCGATCAGGTGCAGCTCGGTTTCGATGTGGTCGATGTGGTCTTCTTCTTCGGCCAGCAGGTCGCGCAGCAGATCGCGGCTAACGTAGTCCTTGACGCTTTCAGCGTAGGTAATCGCTTCGATGTAATCGCGGCGACCGTCGTGCTCGATCTTGAGATCGCTCTCGAGCATTTCCTTGACGTTCTCGCCGATGTAAAGCTTGCCCAGGTCCTGAAGGTTGGGGATGCCTTCGAGGAAGAGGATGCGCTCGATCAGCTTGTCGGCGTGCTGCATCTCTTCGATGGACTCGTCGTACTCCCACTTGGCCAGCGCCTTGAGGCCCCAGTCCTTGTACATCTTGGCGTGCAGGAAGTACTGGTTGATCGCTACCAGCTCATTGCCCAGCGCAATGTTCAAATGTTCGATAACTTTCGGATCGCCTTTCATGACACACCTCTTGGTTGAACGTTGCAGGTCATAACGCCGTCGATAACGCGCCTGACGGAGCATGACACCGCCGTCAAGGCTTAAGCAACCAGGAGACAGGGCGCAACAAGCCTACTCCCGGAGATGCCGAGAGTATAGGCTAAAATAACGAAAACTCAACTAAATCAAAATGTTGCTAAAGGCAACAAAAACAAGAAAGATTCGCGTCACAGGGCGTCGGGATCAGCGCCCCCAACTGTCAAATGGCGTAGGCCAGCCCCATGTCGGCGTCGGCCCGCGCATCGCTTAGCGCCTCACGGGTAACGGCCTTGGCCGTACAGGCGCACTTGCCGCACTGGGTGCCGCAGCCGGTGGCTTCGCGGACTTCCCGCCAGCTGCGCGCGCCGTCATCGACCTCACGGCGGATCCGGTGATCCGTGACTCCCTTGCACATACAAACGTACATGGCACACCTCGCTCAATACACGAGGTTAATGTAAATGATTCCCATAGTTAATCGCAATAGCAACGGCTCTTATTTTTACCCTCCGCCTTTTTACCCTCCGCCGTTGTTCTGCCCCTTTTGCGCTGCCTGCCACTGCTTTTTTCGCCGCCCGCCGGCCTTTCTCGGCGACTCGCCCTGCCCTTTCTTGGGCAGCACCACCGTTTGCGTCCCGGAAGCGATATCCGGCCAGCTCCTTTTCTGGGGGTCAAACAGCACCCACCAGTACCCGAGCCCCAGCGCGGCAAGCGACACCCAGGCCGCCATGCAGCGGATCAGGCTCTGAGCCAGGCTGATCGGCGCTCCCTGGGCGTCCTGCACCCGGAGCCGCCAGGCCTGCATCCCCAGGGTCATCCCCCCCCGGCGCCAGCAGTAGGCAAAAAATGCCGCCGTCGAGCACACCAGCAGCAGCCGCAGCGTTGCCACAGCCAGGCTTCCGGTGCCGATGCTTTCGGCGCTGCGGCCGAGCACGAAGCGCATGAAAGCCGTGTGCGCCACCGTGACCAGCAGCCAGATGGCGAGCACCAGAAAGCCGTCGTAAAGCATCGCCGCCAGCCGCCGGGGCAGCGTCGCCGGGGTTACGCTATCCAGCTGGGTAAAACGTCGTTGGGTCATGGGTCTCTCTCGAAAAACGTGGCGTCGCCTCAGCCGTTGCGGCGCAAAAGGAAAAGCCCCGCCGCCGCGCAGGCCAGAATGGGCACCAGCACCGCCCATACCGGCGAAAAGCCGAAGATGGTCGACGCCGGGGCGAGCAGGTCCTGGGTATATTTGAACAAAAGCCCGGTAATCACGCCGTAAAACACCCGGGTGCCGGCGGCTACGGTGCGCAGCGGGCCAAACACGAAGGAGGCCGCGATCAGCACCAGCGACCCCATAGTCAGCGGCAGCAGCATTTTCTGCCAAAAGTACAAAAGCGGCTGCTCGGCGCTGCGCCCCTGGGACTCGAGAAACTGCGCATAGGCATAGAGCTCGCTTGGCGACTGGCTTTCGACGTCGCGCAGCAGTCGCTCAAGCTGCTTGGGCGTGAGCGCGGTCTCCCAGCGCTCGCTTGAGCGGTTAGCGGCCTCGGTATGGTCGGGATAAAACCGCGTGGTCGAGACGTTGCTCAGGCGCCACTCGCCGTTTTCCCAGTAGGCGCGCTCGGCGTAGGACGCCTCGACCAGCTGGCGGTCGTCAAAGCGGTAGCGCAGCAGGTCGAGCACCACGTTGTCGGCACGGATGGCCCCGAAGCGATAAATGCTGTCCTCCTCGATCTGCCAGGCGCTGCGGCTGGTCAGCAGCGCGCCCTCGCCCCGGCGCTGCTCGAACTGCCAGGCCTCGGCAAACTGCTCGGTGCGCGGGCTGACGAACTCCGCCACCAGCAGCACCGCCACCACCACCAGCAGCACCGGCTTCATCACGCCCCAGACAATGCGCGATAGCGAACGCCCGGCGGCGCGCATCACGGTCAGCTCGTTGCTCGAGGCCATGCTGCCAAGGCCGATCAGCGCGCCGATCAGCACCGCCACCGGGGCGTACTGGTAAAACCGCCAGGGCAGGCGCATGCTCAGATACAAAAGCACGTCCAGGCTTGAGTAGGCGCCCTGGACGTCGTCCAGGTCGTCGATATAGGCGATGATCAGGTCAAGCCCCAGCAATACGACCTGCACCACCAGAATGGAGGCCAGCACGTTGCGTGCGATATAGCGGTCCAGACGATCCATCAGCATTAGCGCATCCCCTTGCGTTGCGAACGCCATAAAAGCCCCAGCCCCAGCGCCAGAAAGGCGCCGTGAACCGGCCAGACGCCAATCGCGGCGGGCAGGGTTGCGTTACCCACGGCGTCCACCGCAGCCAGCAATAAGCTAAGATAAGCGACATACAGAAACACCGCCGGCAGCAGTTTGGCAAAGCGCCCCTGGCGGGGGTTGACCCGGGAAAGCGGCTGGGCGATCAGCCCCAGCACGAAGACCATCAGCGGCACGCCCATGCGCCACTGCCATTGGGCCATGGCCTCGGGCTCGCCGCTTTGCCACAGCGAGGCGGTGCTCTGAAACTCCGCCGCATCCAGCTCCTGACGATCGCCGCTTACCCCCAGCCGGATGGTATAGCGCTCAAAGGCCAGGTGTTCGGCCTGGTGCTCACCCGGCGTCACGCCAAAGCGATCGCCGCTTTCCAGCACCAGAAAGCGGCTGCCGGTCTCGTCGCGCACCTCCTGATGGCCCTGCTCGGCCCGGGTCACGTAGTTGGGCACCTCTTCGCCGCGGCTGCCGAGCTGATGGACGAACACGTTCTGCATCTGCTGGCCGTCCCGGGAAAAGCCGCTGATGTAGGCCGTGCGCCCCTGGCCGAAGTTCTGAAAGCGGCCCGGCGCCAGTATCGAGGCATCCAGCCGGCTGCGCTGCTCCTGAATCACTTCCTCGTTGAGCATGCTGCCCCAGGGCGTCAGCCAGATACTGCACAGGCCCACCAGCAGGGCCACCAGCAGCGAGGGCAGCAGGGTAATCTGTAAAAGCTTCCCCGGGCTTACCCCGCAGGCCACCATGACGGTGATTTCGCTGTTCATGTAAAGCTGGCCGTAGGCCAGCAGTATCCCCAGAAAAAACGCCAGCGGCAGCACCAGCTCCATGAACCCCGGCAGATGAAAGAGCATCAGATTGCCAAGCACCGTCACCGGGAAGTCGCCCTCTGCCGCCTTGCCAAAATAGCGGATAAAGCGCCCGCCCATGACCACCAGCAGCAAAACGCCGGCCACTGCCGACATGGTGAGCAGCACTTCACGGGTCAGATAGCGAAATAAAATCAACGTGATCTCCGGCCAGTCTTGCGGGATGCCATGCAATGCGCCCACGGCTTGGGTACACTGGCGGGCATTATCCTGAATCTCTCGATGCTTGTCTTGTTTGGAGACGCCATGCAATTTTCCGTTCAGACCGCCAACCCCGCCAAAGCCGAAACCGCCTGCGTCGTCGTCCCGGTGTTTAAGGACGGCGAGCTGCTGCCCGCCGCCGCCAGGCTGGACGACGCCAGCGAGCGGCTGATTGGCCAGCTGATGGAGCGCGGCGACTTCGACGCGGCCCTGGGCAACGTGCTGATGGTGCCTTTCGCCCCCGGCCTTTGCACCGAGCGGCTGATGCTGGTGGGTCTCGGCGAGCGGAAAGACTGCCGGGAAGCGGCCTTCCTCAAGGCGCTGGACGCCGCCAGCGAAGCGTTGATCAAGCTGCCCGCCGACGACGCCGTGATCGCCTTTGCCGACGTGCCGCTCGACGAGCGCGACAGCGCCTGGAAAGCGCGCAAGGTGCTCGAGGCCGTGCTCGGCGCCGGCTACCGCTTCGACCGCTTCAAGACGTCGCCGGCCGAGTCTCCCGTTCTTGAACGGGTCGCGCTCTGCGCCCGGGACAGCGACGAAGCCGCGCTCATCGAACAGGGAGCGGCCATCGGCCGCGCCATTGGCGAAGGCATCAACCATACCCGCACGCTTGCCAACCTGCCCGGCAACGTCTGCACGCCGCGCTACCTGGCCGCCGAGGCTGAAGCCCTGGCGGCCGAGTCCGACGGCGCGCTCACCGCCGAGATCCTCGACGAAGACGCCCTTGAGGCCCTCGGCGCCGGATCGCTGCTTTCGGTGGGGCGCGGCAGCGTCGAGCCTACGCGGCTGATCGTGATGCACTATCGGGGCGCCGACAACCCTGACGAGGCGCCCCACGTGCTGGTAGGCAAGGGCATCACCTTCGACTCCGGCGGCATTTCGCTCAAGCCCGGCGCCGGCATGGACGAAATGAAATTCGACATGGGCGGTGCGGCAAGCGTATTCGGCACGGCCAAAGCCATGCTCGGCATTCGCCCCGCCATGAACCTCGTGTTCATCGTCGCCGCGGCGGAAAACATGCCCGGCAGCGCGGCCACCAAGCCCGGCGACATCGTCACCACCCTCAAGGGGCTCACCGTCGAAGTGCTCAATACCGACGCCGAAGGCCGCCTGGCGCTGTGCGACGCCCTGACCTACGCCGAACGCTTTGAGCCGGCAAGCGTCGTGGACATCGCCACCCTCACCGGCGCGGCGATCATCGGCCTTGGCCACCACGCCAGCGGGCTTCTGGCCAACGACGACGACGTCGCCCTGGACGTGCTCGACGCCGGGGAAACCGCCTGGGACCGCGCCTGGCACCTGCCGCTGTGGGACGAATACCAGGAGCAGCTGGACTCCAACTTCGCCGACCTGGCCAACATCGGCGGCAAGCCGGCGGGCACCATTACCGCAGGGTGCTTTCTCTCGCGCTTCACCCAAAGCTACCCCTGGGCGCACCTGGACATCGCCGGCACCGCCTGGCACTCCGGCAAGCAGAAAGGCGCCACCGGCCGCCCGGTCGGGCTTTTGACCCAGTACCTGCTGGATCGGCAAAACGAGGCTGACGTGGAAGACGTCGAGCGCTAACATGGAAAGCCCCAGGGCTTGCCGGTCCTCTGTGCCGGCAAGCCCGCGCCGGCTTTTCACTCCGGTTTTACGCCCGTCTTTTATCCGCCAGCCCCGCGCTGGTTTTCAGCGGAGAACACGCCCGTGCCTTCAGACTCATATCCTGCCGACGCCTTTCAACTGGTACCGTCCAACCAGCCCGTGCCCGACAACGTCCGCGACAGCATTCTTCAGGCCCCGGGGTTCGGCACCCACTTCAGCGATCATATGGCGCACATCCGCTGGACGCTGGAGGCCGGCTGGCACGCCCACGGCATTTCTCCCTACGGCCCGCTGACCCTGGACCCGGCCGCCGCGGTGCTGCACTACGGCCAGGAAATCTTCGAAGGCATCAAGGCCTACCGCCACGCCGACGGCTCGGTGTGGACCTTCCGCCCGGAGAAAAACGCCGAGCGCTTTCGCAAAAGCGCCCGCCGCCTGGCGCTGCCGGAGCTCTCCGACGACGACTTTATCGGCGCGCTCAAGGCGCTGCTCGCCCAGGATCACGCCTGGGTGCCCACCCCGGCCGACGCCGCCGACGAGTGCAGCCTTTACCTGCGCCCGTTCATGATCGCTACCGAAGCGTTTCTCGGCGTGCGCCCCTCCCACGAAGTGGACTTCTACGTCATCGCCTCGCCGGCGGCGGCCTACTTCAAGGGCGGCGTGGAGCCGGTGTCGATCTGGCTTTCCAGCCACTTTAAGCGCGCCGCCCCGGGCGGCACCGGCTTTGCCAAGTGCGGCGGCAACTACGCCGCCTCGCTCGCCGCGCAAAAGCAGGCCGAAGCCCAGGGCTGCAGCCAGGTGGCGTTTCTCGACGCCGCGGAGAACCGCTGGATCGAAGAGCTGGGCGGCATGAACCTGTTTTTCGTCTTCAGCGACGGCCGCCTGGTGACCCCGCGCCTGACCGATACCATCCTCGAAGGCGTCACCCGGGACTCGGTGCTGACCCTTGCCCGGGACGAGGGCCTGACCCCGGAAGAGCGCCCGGTGAGTCTCGACGAATGGCGCGAAGGCGCCGAGTCCGGCGAGATTACCGAGGTCTTTGCCTGCGGCACGGCGGCGGTGATTACCCCGGTCAGCGAGCTGGTTACCGAGCACGAGCGCATCCGCCTGACCGCCGGCGGCGACAACGCCGTGGCCAAGCGCCTGCGCACCCAGCTGCTGAACCTGCAGTACGGTCGGAGCGAAGACACCCGCGGCTGGCTGACCCGGCTGGTATAAGCGCCGGCAGCGCAGGAGCCCCTATGGCGCGTATCGACTTCTACATTCTGCCGGACACCACCCTGGACGCGCGGCTGGCGTTTGCCTGCAAGCTTTCGGATACTATCTGGCGCCGAGGCTACCGGCTGCACCTGCACTGCGAAGACCGCGCCCTTGCCGAGCAGGCCGACGCCGCGCTGTGGGACTTTCGCCCGGACGCCTACCTGCCCCACGCGCTGGAAGACAGCGAAATGGCGGCAGAGGTGCCGGTCACCCTGGGGTGGGGCAACCTGCCCGCCCCCAAGGGAGAAACGGCGCTTTTAAACCTGCACCCGGATATTCCCGAGGGCTTCGAGCGCTACGCCCGGGTGGCCGAGATCATCAACCAGCACCAGGCCGTGCTCATGGCCAAGCGCGCCTGCTGGCAGCGCTACAAGGCGCTGGGCCACGAGGTGGTACCGCACCAGCTGGGCTAACGGCCGGCTGGGACGCCATTCGCTTTTCTTTGCGGTGAACCTATGCTGCGGCTTGCTCGCTTTCCGCTGGTGACCATCGTCATCGCCCAGCTCTTCGGCACCTCGCTGTGGTTCAGCGTCAACGGCGTCGGCGAGGCGCTGAAATGGGCCGCGGAATTCACCGACGGCGACCTGGGGCTTTTGACCATTGCGGTGCAGGCGGGCTTTATTAGCGGCACCCTCGCCATTGCCACCACGGGCCTTGCCGACCGGGTGCGCGCCAGCCGCCTCTTCGCCAGCGCCGCGCTTGCCGGCGCGCTGGTCAACGGTGCTTTTATCCTCACCGCCCACCAGCTGGCGCTCGGCGTGCTGCTGCGCTTTCTCACCGGGCTGTGCCTGGCTGGCATCTACCCGCTGGGCATGAAGCTGGTGGTCAGCTGGACGCCCCGCCAGGCGGGTGCCGCGCTGGGCTGGCTGGTCGGCATGCTCACCCTGGGCACCGCCTCGCCGCACCTGCTGCGCGGGCTCACGTTGGCTCTCCCCTGGCAGTGGCCGCTGCTGCTGGCCTCGCTGCTGGCGGTGGTCGCCGCCGCGCTCATCCTGGCGCTGGGCGTGGGGCCGCACCTACCGGAAAAGGCGCCCGCCGGGCCGCCCTGGGCCGGCGCGCGCGCCTTCAAGCAGCGCCCTTTTCGCGCCGCGGCGCTGGGCTACTTTGGCCACTCCTGGGAGCTTTACGGCTTCTGGGCGCTGGTGCCGCTGCTCGTCACCCGGGAGCTTGAGCGCCTTGACGCTCCGCTGGCGGGCGTGGCCTGGCTCAGCTTCGCCGTTATGGCTCTGGGCACCCCGGGGTGCATTCTGGCCGGCCGGGCCAGCCGCCGCTACGGCAGTCCGGCGGTCGCCCGCGCGGCGCTGGCCACCTCCGGCGCGCTGTGCCTGAGCTATCCGCTTCTGGGCAGCGCCCCGCCGCTTTTGCTGATCGCGCTGCTCGGCGTCTGGGGGATCAGCGTGATTGCCGACTCGGCGCAGTTTTCCGCGCTGGCCTCCCAAAGCGCCCCGCCGGAGCGGCTGGGTGCGGCCCTTGCCGGGATGAACGCCATCGGCTTTGCCCTGACCATCCCCGCCATCGCGCTGGTCACGACGCAGTGGGCCGATCACGGCCCGGCCGTGCTCTGGTGGCTATTGCCCGGCCCGGCGTTCGGGCTTCTCGCTATGGGCGGCAGCGCCCGCCGGCCGGGAAGCCACTGCCGCGGGGGCGAGGCCTGACGCCGGACGGCCTCAGGGGTTATACTCGACGCCATTTTTCGCCTGCTGCCCCACAACATCAATGCGATGCCCCGGCGCGGCATCCTTGCTATGAGTGAACCCATGGAAAAGACCTACCAACCCGAAAGCATCGAAACCCGCTGGTATCAGCGCTGGGAAGCCGACAACCGCTTTGCGCCCTCCGGCAGGGGCACGCCGTTTTCCATGATGATCCCGCCGCCCAACATCACCGGCAGCCTGCACATGGGCCACGCCTTCCAGGACACCATCATGGATACCCTGGCCCGCTACAAGCGCATGCAGGGTAACAACACCCTGTGGCAGATCGGCACCGACCACGCCGGCATCGCCACGCAAATGCTGGTCGAGCGCAAGCTCGCCGCCGAGGAAGGCAAGACCCGCCACGACCTCGGCCGCGACGCCTTCATGAACAAGGTCTGGGAGTGGAAGAAAGAGTCCGGCGGCCACATTACCCGCCAGCTGCGCCGCATGGGTGCAAGCGTGGACTGGTCCCGGGAGCGCTTCACCATGGACGACGGCTTCTACCAGGCCGTCCAGGAAGTCTTCGTTCGCCTGCACGAGGACAACCTGATCTACCGCGGCAAGCGGCTGGTCAACTGGGACCCCACCCTACACACCGCGATTTCCGACCTGGAAGTGGAAAACCGCGACCAGCAGGGCAGCTTCTGGCACTTCCGCTACCCGCTGGCCGACGGCGTCAAAACCGACGCCGGTCAGGACCATCTCGTCGTTGCCACCACCCGCCCGGAAACGCTGCTGGGTGACACCGGCGTGGCGGTCAACCCGGAAGACCCGCGCTACGCCTCGCTGGTGGGCAAGTTCGTCGAGCTCCCGCTGGTGGGCCGGCGCATCCCCATCGTCGCCGACGAGCACGCCGACATGGACAAGGGCTTGGGCTGCGTGAAGATCACTCCGGCCCATGACTTCAACGACTACGAAGTCGGCAAGCGCCAGGGGCATCTTTTGATCAACGTTTTCTCCCAGGACGCCACCGTCCTTGAGCGCGCCGAGATCTACGATCTCAAGGGGCAAATCCAGCCCGGCGAAGACTCAAGCCTGCCGGCCAAATACGCCGGGCTCGACCGCTTCGAGGCACGCAAGCGGATCGTCGCCGACATGGACGCCGCGGGCCTTCTGCAGGAAGTCGAAACCGTCAGCAACACCCTGCCCTTTGGGGACCGCTCCGGCGACCTTATCGAGCCGCTTTTGACCGACCAGTGGTTTGTCGCCGTGGAGGAGCTTGCCAAGCCCGCCATCAAGGCGGTGGAAGACGGCGATATCGAGTTTGTGCCCAAGAACTACGAGAACATGTACTTCTCGTGGATGCGCGACCTGCAGGACTGGTGCATCTCCCGCCAGCTGTGGTGGGGCCACCGTATTCCCGCCTGGTACGACGAAAGCGGCCGCGTCTTTGTCGCCCGCACCGAGGCCGAAGCCCGGGAGAAGCACGGCATCGCCGCCGATGTCACCCTGACCCAGGACGACGACGTGCTCGACACCTGGTTCAGCTCGGCGCTGTGGACCTTCGGCACGCTTGGCTGGCCCGAGCAGACGCCGGAGCTTGCCACCTTCCACCCTACCAGCGTGCTGGTCACGGGCTTTGACATCATCTTCTTCTGGGTCGCGCGGATGATCATGATGACGCTCAGGTTCACCGGCGAAGTGCCGTTCAAGACGGTCTACGTCCATGGCCTGGTGCGCGACGGCCAGGGCAACAAGATGTCCAAGTCCAAGGGCAACGTGCTCGACCCCATCGACCTGATCGACGGCATCAGCCTCGACGAGCTCGTTGAAAAGCGCACCGGCAACATGATGCAGCCGCAGAAGGCCAAAGCCATCGCCAAGGCTACCCGGGCCGAGTTCAAGGACGGCATCGAGCCCCACGGCACCGACGCGCTGCGCTTTACCTTCCTCTCCCAGGCGACCACCGGGCGCGACATCAAGTTCGACATGAGCCGTCTCGACGGCTACCGCAACTTCTGCAACAAGCTGTGGAACGCCTCGCGCTACGTGCTGATGAACGCCGACGGCGAAGACTGCGGCGTGGATGGCGGTGAAGTGACGCTGTCGCTGGCCGACCGCTGGATTCTCTCGGCGCTGCAAAAAACCACGGCCAGCGTCACCCGCTACATCGACGACTACCGCTTCGACCACGCCTCCCAGGCGCTTTACGACTTCGTCTGGAACGAGTACTGCGACTGGTACCTGGAGCTGTCCAAGCCGGTACTTTGGGGTGAACAGGAAAGTATTGAGGCCAAGCGCGGCACCCGCCAGACGCTGGTGCGCGTGCTCGAAGCCGTGCTGCGCCTGGCGCACCCGATGATGCCCTACATCTCCGAAGAGATCTGGCAGCGCGTGGCCCCGCTCGCCGGCACCCACTCAGGCGACGGCGATTCCATCATGGCCAAGGCCTGGCCCGAGGCCGACGAGGGCCTGATCGATGACGCCGCCGCGCGGGACATCGAATGGCTCAAGGGCGTGATCGTCGCGGTGCGCAACGTCCGCGCCGAGATGAACATCGCCCCGGGCCGGCAGATCGACGTACTGCTGACCAAGGGACGCGCCGAAGACGCCGCGCGGCTTGAGCAAAACCGGCCGTTTCTGATGAAGCTGGCCAAGCTTTCAAGCGCCACCTGGCTTGACAACCCCGACGACGCGCCGCTTTGTGCCACCCAGCTGGTAGGCCACATGGAGGTGCTGGTGCCCATGGCCGGGCTCATCGACAAGGACGCCGAGCTTGCTCGGCTGGACAAGGAAATCGCCAGGCAGAACAAGCAGATCGACGGCATCGAGAAAAAGCTCGGCAACGAGGGCTTTATCGCCAAGGCCCCCGAAGCCGTGGTGGAAAAGGAGCGCGGCAAGCTCGCCGAGGTGCGCGCCGCCCGGGCTCTGCTGGAAGAGCAGCGGCAGAAAATCGACTCGCTCTAACCCTCTCGGCCACAGCTGCCCAGGCACAACGCCCGCTCCGCGCGGGCGTTTTACCGTCCCCCGAGCCAACGGGTGGCGCTTTCGGCGGCGCCGTGACGAAAGCGTTGAAAGCCCGGGCGCCGCCCGGCGCCTCAGCGTGTATACTATGTGCAACTCTTGTATCATAATCGTCAAGCCATAAAAGCCTCGCCGGACACGCTCAACCCCCTGCCAGGGAGCGCTTATGACTATCGCCATCAAGCCGCTTGAGGCGGCGCTGGAGCACGCCGGAATCGCCTGGCATCACCTTGAGCCCATGGCCGATACTGGACTTGCCCACGATCACGTTTGGCTTCGCGACGACGGCGTCGACGACCGGGTGATACGCCTGCCCAAACCGGGCCGGCTGGATTCCACACCCGAGGCCCGCCTGGCGCACCAGGCCGCGTGCTACCGGCGAGCCGCGGAAAGCGGGCACGCGCCGCATCTGCATGCGGTACTGCCCCCGGACGACCACCTGCCCCAGGGCGGGCTGGTGGTCGACGCCGTGCTCGGCCGGCCGGCCGCGCTGCCCGACGACCTGCCCCGCATTGCCGCAGCGCTTGCCGCGCTTCATAACCTGGCACTGCCCGCGCCCGAGCATCGCCCGCCGCTGCCCGCGCCGGCCAATCCGTGGCGCGCCCTGTACCGCGAGATCGCCGAGCAGTCGCTGTTCGTGGATACCGCCCAGCTGCCCGACGCCGTCAGCCGGCGCATACACCGCGCGTTTAAGGCGCTGCCAACGAAGCTTTACTACGCCACCCCCTGCCTGATCAGCTTGGCAGCCCACCCGAGCAACTTTCTCATCGACGAGCGGGGGCGCGCCCTGTTCCTCAACCTGGACAGCTGCCGCTACGGCCTCGCCGGGTTCGACCTGGCCCACGCCAGCCTGGCTACCTCGACCCCCTGGGATACCGCCAGCTACGCCGTGCTCACGCCGGAAGACGTCGCCGACTTTTATCAGCGCTGGCAGCGCAAAATGAGCGCCACCCAGGGCGAAAATATCCCCAGCGTCGAGACCCTGCTCGCCTGCCGCCGGGCCATGTGGCTGCGTTCGCTGACCTGGTGTGCCAAGTGGCGCACGCAGCGTTTACAGGCGCGCGGCAGCCCGCACGATCCGGCGCAGGGCGAAGACGTCCGCGATCGCGTGGAGCACTATCTGTCGCTGCCGGCCATTGACGCCGCGGAGAACGAGCTCGCCTACCTGGACGACGTGCTCTATTGACTGCTGCCGCTAATACCAAGGACCCCGCATGACCGAGCCTTACCGCCGCCGCTCGCTGGCCACCGCCGGCCTGCTGGCCATGCTCTCGCTGCCCGCTTTTGCCGCCGCGCCGGCGGCACCCGACCCCGACGACTGGCGCGCGGTGCTCAAGCGCGCCGAGGGCCAGACGGTGTACTGGAACGCCTGGGGCGGGGACTCCCGCGTCAACCGCTACGTCGACTGGGTCGCGGGGCAGATGCAAGCGCGCTTCGGCGTTAACGTCGAGCACGTCAAGCTTGAGGACACCGGCAGCGCCGTTGCCCGGGTGCTGGCGGAAAAGCAGGCGGGCAACGACGAAGACGGTAGCATCGATGCCATCTGGCTCAACGGCGAAAACTTCGCCGCCATGCGCGAAAGCGGCCTGCTGTTCGGCCCCTTCGCCGAGTCACTGCCCCACTTTGCGCTGACCAACCCCGCGGACAACCCCGAGGTGGCCACCGACTTCACCCTGCCCGTTGATGGCTTTGAGTCGCCCTGGGGCCGCGCCCAGATCACCTTTTACTACGATAGCGACGCGCCGGGCTTTAGCGCGGATCAGGCGCCGCCGGGCAGCATGCACGAGCTGCTCGGCTGGGCCAGAGAAAACCCCGGGCGCTTCACCTACCCGCGCATTCCGGACTTCACCGGCAGCACTTTTCTGAAGCAGGCGCTGATCGAGCTCACCGATAGCGCTGAGGCGCTCTATGCGCCGGTGACGGAAAGCGACTTTGACAGCGTCACCGCGCCGCTGTGGGACTACCTTGACGCGCTGCACCCCACCCTGTGGCGCGAAGGGCGGAGTTTCCCCGCCTCCGGCCCCCGGCTGCGCACTCTGATGAGCGACGGCGAGCTATCGCTGGCGTTTTCCTTCTACCCTACCGACGCCGCCGTTGCGGTGAAGGAATATCAGCTGCCGCCGAGCGTGCGCAGCTACGTCTTCGACGGCGGCACCCTGGGCAACGTGCACTTCGTCGCGATCCCCTACAACGCGCCGCACAAGGCCGGCGCCATGGCGCTGGCCAACTTCCTGCTCTCCCCGGACGCCCAGGCGCGAAAGCAGTCGCTGGACGTCTGGGGCGATCGCACCGTGCTCGACCTCACCCGGCTGAGCGAAGACGACCGGGCGCTATTTCGAACGCAAAACGATAGCCCCGCCCTGCCGCCTCCTGGCGCGCTGGCCAACACCCTGGCCGAGCCCCACCCCAGCTGGACGGGCGCGCTGCAGGACGCCTGGCTTAAGCGCTACGGAGTGAACTAGCCGTGCTGCGGCTGGCGCCCGTGCTGGTGATCGCCCTGCTGACGCTACCGGTGGTGGCGGGACTTACCATGATTGTGCTCCCGGCCTTTGGCTACCTGCCGGCGCTGGGCGGGGAAACGGTCAGCCTCGCGCCCTGGCGGGAGCTGCTTGACCAGCCGGGGCTCGGGCGCTCGGCGGCGCTGAGTCTGGCAAGCGGGCTGGTCACGCCGGCCGTCGCCCTTGCCGCCGTGGTGCTGTTTCTTGCCGCCGGGCAAAGCGGCCGACTGGCGCGCAGCGTGCGCCGGCTGGTGTCGCCGCTGCTCGCCGTCCCCCACGCCGCGCTGGGCTTTGGCCTGGCGTTTCTCATCGCGCCGTCGGGGCTTGCCATGCGCCTGGTATCGCCCTGGCTTACCGGCGCCGAACAGCCGCCGGACGCGCTGATCGTCAACGACCCGCTGGGGCTTTCGCTGATGGCCGGGCTGATCCTCAAGGAAATCCCGTTTCTGCTGCTGATGAGCCTTGCCGCCCTCGAGCGGCTGCAGCCGGAAAAGCGCGTGGAAATCGCCCGATCGCTTGGCTATGCGCCCACCCTTGGCTGGCTCAAGACCGTACTGCCGGCGCTCTACCCGCTGATCCGCCTGCCGCTGTATGCGGTCATCGCCTACGCCACCGCCAACGTGGACATGGCGCTGATCCTCGGCCCGGCGCTCCCGCCGACGCTTGCGGTGTCGATCCTTGAGTGGTTCAACGACCCGGACTTAAGCCAGCGCTTTATGGCCTCGGCGGCGGCGGTGCTGCAGCTGGGCGTAACGCTTGTCGCCCTTGCCATCTGGTGGCTCGGCGAGCGGCTTGTCACCCGGCTTTTGCGCCCCTGGCTGACCGGGGGCGGCCGCCGGCGCGGCGAGGCGACGCTGCGCGTGATCGGCCGCGCGGGGTTAGCCGGCGCGAGCCTTACCGCCGTAGCCGCTCTCGCCGGGCTGGTGCTGTTTTCCTTCGCCGGATTCTGGCGCTTTCCGGATGCCCTGCCACAAACGCTGACGCTTGATCACTGGCGGCGCTTCACCCCGATGCTCGGCGAGGCGCTTGTTAACACCGCCGGGATTGCGCTGGCGGCCACGCTGCTGGCCACCCTTTTGGTACTCGCCGTGCTGGAAAACGAGCACCGGCGCAACATAAAGCCCTGGCGAGCGCTGTGGCTTTTGTACGCGCCGCTGCTGGTACCGCAGATCGCCTTTCTCTTCGGCCTGGTGGTAGCCGCCGAAAGCGCCGGCATCGGCCCCAATCTCGGCCTGGTGATTGCCGGGCACCTGCTGTTTGTGCTGCCCTACGTCTACCTGTCGCTTGCCGAGGCCTACCGGCGGCTCGACCCGCGCTGGCTGGAAATCGCCCGCACGCTCGGCGTCTCGCGCAACGCCGCCTTCTGGCGGGTGCGCCTGCCGCTGCTGGCCGCCCCGCTTGCTACCGCCTTCGCCGTGGGGCTTGCCATCAGCATTGGCCAGTACCTGCCCACCCGGCTTCTCGGCGCGGGGCGGGTCGAGACCGTCACCACCGAGGCCGTGGCGCTGGCGTCGGGCGGCAACCGGCGGCTGATCAGCGTCTGGGCGCTGGTGCAGGCCGCCCTGCCGCTGGTGGGCTTTACCCTCGCCGCCACGCTGCCCGGGCGCCTGGGCGCGGCAAAGCACACGACACAGACTGTTAAAGAGGACGCTACGCTTGGCTGACACCGCGACACTCAACCCGGCCCACCTCAGCATCGTCATCCCGGTGCTCAACGAAGCAGCGACCCTTGCGGCAACGCTTGAAGGCCTGCAGCCTCTGCGCCGCCGGGGTGCGGAGCTGGTGGTGGTCGACGGCGAAAGCACGGATCGCAGCGCCGCTCTGGCCCTGCCGCTGGCCGATACCGTGATGACCGCTCCGCCCGGCCGCGGCGCGCAGATGAACCTCGGCGCCAGCGCCGCAGGCTTCGACACGCTGCTGTTTCTCCGCGCCGACACCCGGCTGCCGGACGGCGCGCCGGAGCGGATCCAGCAGGCGCTTTCTACCCACCGCTGGGGCCGCTTTGACGTCTCCCTGACACACCGGCCCGGCGTCATCGCCGCGCTGATCAACGCGCGCTCGCGGCTCACCGGCGTTGCTACCGGAGCCCAGGCCATGTTCATGACCCGGGCAGCCTTCGCCGCCGTCGGGGGCTTTCCCGAACGGCCGCCACGAGAAGACATCGCCATGAGCCGACAGCTGAAAAAGCAGGGCAGGCCCGCCTGCCTCAAAGCCCGGGTCACAAGCGCGGGCCACCGCTGAATACGCCTTACCCACGACACCCCACTCGCCGGAGATATCCGTGAACCGACAACGCCTGCTGATCGCCGCCCTGCTTTTGCTCGCCATCGGCGCCTTTTTTGCCACCGGCGCCCACCAGTGGTTCAGCCTGGATACGCTCAAGGCCTACCAGAGCGACTTCCAGGCGGCGTTTGACCGCCGGCCGTGGCAGATCGCCGGGACCTTTTTTGCCGTCTACGTGATCATCACCGCGCTGTCGCTGCCGGGGGCGGCGATTCTTACCCTGCTCGGCGGGGCGCTTTTCGGCCTGCCCCTGGGCCTTTTGCTGATCTCCTTTGCCAGCGCCATCGGGGCGACGCTTGCGTTTCTGATTTCGCGCTACCTGCTGCGCGGCCCCATCGAGCGGCGCTTTCCCCGCCGTCTGGCGGCGATCAACCGGGGGGTGGACCGCGACGGCGCGTTTTATCTCTTCAGCCTGCGGCTGGTGCCGGCGTTTCCGTTTTTCGTCATCAACCTGGTGATGGGGCTGACGCGAATCAAGGCGCGGACGTTTTACTGGGTCAGCCAGGTGGGCATGCTTCCCGGCACCGCGGTGTTCGTCAACGCCGGCGGCCAGCTGGGCGAAATCGAGCGCCTGGGCGACGTGGTCTCCCCGGGGCTTCTCGCCTCCTTTGTGCTGCTGGCCTTCTTTCCCTGGATCGCGCGGAAAATTATGCGCCTGGTTCAGCGCCGCCAGGTCTATCGGGGCTTTACCCGCCCAAAGCGCTTTGACTACGACATCCTGGTCATCGGCGCTGGCTCCGCGGGGCTTGTGAGCGCCTATATCGGCAGCGCGGTCAAAGCCAAAGTGGCGCTGGTGGAAGCCGGCGACATGGGCGGCGACTGCCTGAACACCGGCTGCGTGCCTTCCAAGGCGCTGATTCGCGCCGCCCGCGCCGCGCACGAGGTGCGCCACGCCGAGCGCTTTGGCATTCTCGTAGGCCACGCCGGCACGCCCGCGGTGGATTTCTCCCGGGTGATGGGCCACGTACGCAAGGCTATTGCCACCGTCGCCCCCCACGATAGCGTCGAGCGCTATACCGCGCTCGGCGTCGACGTGCACAAGGCGCACGCTACGCTCGCTACGCCCTGGGAGGTCGAGGCCGGCGGCAAGCGCCTGAGCGCCCGGCATATCGTCATCGCCACCGGCGCGCGGCCGGCCATCCCGGCGCTTCCCGGCATCGACGAGGCCCGGGTGCTGACCTCGGAAAACCTCTGGCAGCTTGAAGAATTGCCCGGGCGGCTGGCGGTGCTCGGCGGCGGCGCCATCGGCTGCGAGCTCGGCCAGAGCTTTGCCAGGCTTGGCAGCCGGGTCACGCTGGTCGAAGGCGGCGAGCAGCTGCTGGGCCGCGAAGACGCCGAGGTGGGCGAACACATGGCCAACACCCTGGAGCAGGACGGAGTGGCCGTGCTGACCCGCGCCCGCGCCGAGCGCATCAGCCACGACGGCGGCCAGCGGCTGCACCTGAGTACCGCCGCCGGCGGCGAACAAAGCGTCGAGTTTGACTATCTGCTGGTGTGCGTGGGCCGCCGTGCCAACGTCGAAGGGCTGGGGCTCGAGGCGCTGGGGATCGCAACCGATACTGGCACTCTGGCGCTCAACCGCCAGCTGCAAACCCGCCTGCCCAACGTCTGGGCCTGCGGCGACGTCGCCGGCCCTTACCAGCTCACCCACGCCGCCGCCCACCAGGCCTGGCACGCCGCGGTCAACGCGCTGTTCGGCGAGCTCAAGCGCTTCAACGTCGACTATCGATTTATCCCCGCCGTGGTCTACACCCAGCCGGAAATCGCCCGGGTGGGGCTCAACGAGCGCGAGGCCAAAGAGCAGGGCATCGCCTATGAGCTGACCCGCTACGCCATGAATGAGAGCGACCGCGCCATTGCCGAGGGCGCCACGGAGGGCTTTATCAAGGTGCTCACCGTCCCCGGCCGGGACAAGATTCTGGGCGCGACTATCGTGGCCGAAAACGCCGGCGAATGGCTCGGCGAGTTCAGCCTGGCGATGAAGCACAACCTGGGCATGAACAAGCTGTTGGGCACGGTTCACCCCTACCCCACCCTGAGCGAGGCGGCCAAGGCCACCGCCGGGGCATGGAAAAACGCCCACAAGCCCGAGCGCGTGCTCAGCCTGCTTGAGCGCTACTTCGCCTGGCGTCGCCACGTATGAACGCAGGAGCGAAAAAAGAGCTGGTGCTGATCGGCGGAGGCCACGCCCACGCCTTGGTGCTCGAAGCCTTCGCCCGCCGCCCGGAACCCGGCGTTCGCCTGACGGTGATCAGCGAAGGCCGCTTCGCGGCGTATTCCGGCCGGGTGCCCGCCTGGCTTGCCGGGAAATGCACGCTTGCTGATACCCAAATCGACCTCGCCGCGCTGTGCCGCCGGGCCGGCGCCCGGCTGATCGAGCAGCGCGCGACGGCGTTCAGCGCCGAGACGCGGGAAGTGACGCTTGCCGGCGGCGAACGCCTGGGTTTTGACGCGGCCTCGATCAACGTCGGCGCAACGCTTTATAAACCCGAAACAGCGGCGCAGGCGCCCAACGTGCTCGCCCTGCGCCCGCTTGCCAAACTGCCGTCGCGCTGGCAGGCGCTGTGCGCGCGGGTTGACGCCCTGCCCGCCGGCAGTCGGCAAAGCGTCGTCAGCGTTGGTGGAGGCGCCGCCGGGTGCGAAACCCTGCTCGCGGTGCTCGCGGCGCTGCGCGCGCGCCGCTCGGACGTGCGCTTTGACGGCGCGCTGATCAGCGGAGGGCAAACGCTCTTACCCGACGCGGGCCGGCTGCCCCGAGCGCTTTTGGCTCGGGCGCTGAAAAAAGCCGACGTGACGCTGCGCACCGGCGTGCGCGTAAGCGAGCTTGGGGAAGAGGCAGTGATGCTTGAACAGGGCGCGCCGGTGCCGGCAGATATCGTGCTCTGGGCCACCGGTGCCATCGGCCACGGCTGGCTGAAAGAGAGCGACCTTGCGCTTAACGAACGGGGGTTTATTGAGGTGGGCAAAAGCCTTGAGGCGCGGGGCGCGCCCGGGGTGTTCGCCGCCGGAGACGGCGCGGCGTTCACCCCCGCCCTGCCCAAGGCCGGCGTCTACGCGGTGCGCATGGGCCCGCCCCTGGCGGCCAACCTGCGCCGGGCGTGCCGGGGCGAGGCCCCGAAGGACTGGCGGCCGCCCCGGCGCGTGCTTTCGCTGATCGGCACCGGCGACGGCCGCGCGGTGGCAAGCTACGGCCCGCTCGGGGCGGCCGGGCGCTGGGCGTGGCGCTTAAAAGAGCGCATCGACGGGCGCTTTATCGCCCGCTTTAACCCTGACCCGAAGCGCTGACGGCTAGTTTGCCTTGCGCCAGCCGCCGATGACCCGGCTATCCGGGCCGAAGAACACCAGCCGGTCGTGGTCGATCAGGTAGCGGTAGGCGTTTTCCAGCATATCGGTCACGCGCTTTGCATCGTCAAGCTGGGGGCAGGCCTTGCGCGTGGTGGCAAGCTCCTCGATGCTGATGCGCTGCTTGTCGCCAAGCGATGCCTTGCCGGTAAAGCGGTTGCAGCCGTCGCTGCCGCTGATGCGGCCGTCCGGCGCGATGCGAAAGTGCGCCGATTCGGGCAGGTCCAGGCGCTCGTGGGTGCCGATGAGCAGCAGATTCCAGCGCTGGTCGACCACCTCGCCGCTGAGCGGTTTGCCGCCGCCCGCCTCATCGGGCGTTGATGCCGGCGGGGTGCTGGAACAGGCGGCCAGCAGCGTGACGGCCGCCGCCAGGGCGCCGGCGGCCGACCAGCGGCGGGTAAAAAAGGAAGGCTTCGAGACGGGGGGCGTCATGTGGTTTCCTCGTTGCGGCGCCTACCAGGTGCCGGTGTTGTCCATGGAGGCCCAGGGCTCGGCGGGCGCCAGCGGCTCGCCCTTTTGCAGAAGCTCTACCGAAATGCCGTCCGGGGAGCGCACGAAGGCCATGCGGCCGTCCCGGGGCGGGCGGTTGATGGTGACGCCGTTATCCTGGAGGTGCTGGCACAGGGCGTAAACATCGTCCACCTCATAGGCCAGATGGCCGAAGTTGCGCCCGCCGTCGTAGGTTTCCGGGTCCCAGTTGTGGGTCAGCTCGATTTCCGGCGCCTGCTCCTCAGCCGAGCGGGTTTCGTCTTCGGGTGCTGCCAGAAATACCAGGGTAAAGCGGCCCTTGTCGTTGTCCTTGCGGCGCATTTCCTTGAGCCCCAAAAGGTCGCAGTAGAAATGCAGCGCGGCGTCCAGGTCGCTGACCCGGACCATGGTGTGAAGATATCGCATGACTCTCCTCAACGATAAAGTGCAAACGCTTAAAGGCTAACGCCGCGGCCGATACTTAACAAGCTCAGGGCGCGATGCCTTCGCCGCAGCCGCTGTACTGCTCGCCGTCGATGGAGAGCGTCACCCGGGCCGGATGAGGATTGCCGCTCATGTCGTCAAAGCAGGCGGCGGCCTCGATGCGCACGCGGAAAAACCGCCCGGCGTTGGCGTTTTCCAGCACTACACGACCGGCGTCGTTGTCCATGACGCTCATCATATAAGGCAGCGTTTCTGTGGTGTCGCCGTAGTCGGTGGAAAGCGTCAGCAGCGGCTCGTGGTTGTCCAGCTCGACGGTCCAGCCCGGCTCGTTGCCGTGGGCGAAAAACATCACGCCGGGGTGATTGTCCCGGGTGCGCGCGTCGCGGCTGTGCGCCAGCTGGCATTTAAGCTGGCCACGGGGCGTTTCCACTTGGGCCTTGTCGCCGCGGTTCCAAAAGCTGATCTCGCCATTCTGGTAGCGCGCGCCGCTGGCGACGACCGCCTGGGGCAGCTGCCAGGCGCCGTGCAGCGACCAGAGTTTGAGCGTCTCATCGCCGAAGGCGGTGACCATATGCTGGTTGGCCGGCGCACACCGCCAGGCCTCGAAGCCTTCGCCCTCGCCGGGAAAGAGCGCCGGCGGCAGCAGCGGCGCGGTGGAGACGTCGGCGCCCAACGGCTTGCCTGACGTGCTCTCCGCCGACCCACCGGTAGCAGACGGCCCGGCGCCCGGGGCAGCACAGCCGCCAATGAGCAGCGCGCCGGCCACGGCCGCCGGCCAAAAGTCGCGATAGGTTCCCATCCAGTCTCCCTGATCCTTGGTTTTACAAACAGTTTTACAAACGGTTTTGGTAACGCGCGCGGCCGGCGTTCACGCGCGCCGGTAGCGCCGCAGGTCGTCGGGGTTGAAGCTTGCTACCGCCTCGGGCAGGTCGAGGGCTTCGCGCTTGAGCCTGACCTGCATCTTTTCCGCCAGCCTTTCGGCGTCGTCGTCGGTGGTACGGCCGTTGAGCTCGGCCAGCTGCTCCATGCCCTGATGATAAAAGGTGAGGATATCCAGCGCCGTGGTGTCGTCCTGCTCAACGGCCGGGCGCAGGGTGACCAGATATCCGCTGACCTGGCCCAGGTGGTGCTTGAGCTGCCAGGCATAGCGCACTTCGTTCATCCAGGGGCGATCCTTGAGCACGGCAAACATCGCGCTGGTGGCCAAAAGCCCCAGCACCATGCCCAGGGCATTCAGCGCCAGGCTTGAGCCGAAGGCCGCCGTCAGCAGCATTGCAAACAGCATGCCCAGCACGGCAAACTGCCCGGCCATGACCAGGCTGATGATACGCGATTTGCGCCGGTAGGCGTGGGCATCCTGGTGCTGCAGTGTAAAACGCGCCATGGGGCGGCCTCTTGTGTCATGCGTAAAACGTTATGCCAACCGTTCGGCGGCGGTTTTGAGCAGCCGCTCGGTGGTCTCCCAGCCGATGCAGGCATCGGTGATGGAGACGCCGTGGCGCAGCGCGCCGGGGGTCAAGGGCTGCCTGCCTTCGTGGAGAAAGCTTTCCAGCATCAGCGCGGCCAGGTTCAGGTTGCCCGCCTCGCGCTGGGCGAGCACGTCAAGCATCACCTCGCTCTGGCGGCGGTGGTCCTTGCGTGCGTTGGCGTGGCTGCAGTCGACCATCAGTCGCGGGTTCTGCCCGGCGCTTTCCAGCGCCGCCGTCGCCGCCCGAACGTGCTCCGCTCGGTAGTTGGGCTCGCCGCTGCCGCCGCGCAGTACCAGGTGGGTATCCGGATTGCCCGGCGTCTGCGCCACCACCGGGCGGCCGGCGGCATCCATGGCGAAGCGCTGGTGCGGGTGGGCCGCCGCGCCCATGGCGTCAACGGCAACCTGAACGCCGCCGTTGGTCGCGTTCTTGAAGCCAACCGCGGCGTTGAGACCGCTGGCAAGCTCGCGGTGCAGCTGGGACTCGGTAGTCCGGGCGCCAATGGCCACCCAGCTCAGCAGGTCTTCCAGGTACGGCGCCAGCATGGGCTGCAAAAGCTCGGTGGCGACCGGCAGGCCGCATTCGGCTACGTCGCGCATCAGCTCCCGAGAAAGCGCAAGCCCCCGGGCGATATCGCCGCGGCCGTCGAGGTCCGGGTCATAGGCAAGGCCCTTCCAGCCAACGGTAGTGCGGGGCTTTTCCACGTAGACGCGCATCACCGGCACGATCTGCCCGGCGACTTCGTCGGCCAGGCGCGCCAGGCGCTCGGCGTATTCCCGCACGGCGCGGGGATCGTGGGCGGAACAGGGTCCGACCACGAGCAAAAGGCGCGAATCTTCGCCCGAGAGGATGCGCTTGACCGCCGTGCGCCGGGCTTTGATGCCCTCGCGCAGCGCCGGGCTTAGCGGATACTCGGCGTGCAGCGCGTCCGGGGCGGGCAGCGCCCGCGGGTCGGCCGGCGCGGCGGGCTTACGGGCGGTGACGGCGTCGGGCGCCGTCGCCGTTTGCGGGGCAGTGGCGGTCTTGAGGATAGTGGCAGTCGCATTCATCGGTTATCGCTCCGTCGGCAAGGGACATCGTGGGCTCTCGCCACCGCGGTGAACACGGCCGGAGGTGGCAGCTGCTGCCGGCCGCGCGGGGCTAAATCGCCACCCGTAGCCATACGCCGGATAGCCGTACAGGGCGGGGGTAGCGATGTTGGCCGGTGCGCGGTAACTCATGGTGCAGCTCCTGTGTAACGTAAGCGATCTAGCGTGATAGCGGCTCAACTGCCGCAATGAACCGGGATTCTTAAACGCGAAAAGCCCCGGCGGGGGTTTACCCACCGGGGCTTTTCGCGGCAGGCAACCCGGCGGGATGCCCGTTGGCGCGGCTCAATCGCCGGCCACGGCCATCCCCTGGCTAAACCAATCACCATAGCCATAACCGCCGCCAGGCGCGGTGCCGTGCACCGATGAAATGCCTGCCGTGTAGGGAAATGCTGCGGTATGCATGGGGTTTGCCTAATCAGCCGGGTTGTCGTGATATATCGTGTAGCGAAAGTCAGGGTAGCCCGATAACGGGCTGCCTGACAAGCGGCCATCAGCCGGTGAACGTCTGGATCCAGGCGATGGTCGCCGGAAGGCAAGCCATGCCGACCAGCACGACCAGCCCGGCCAGTATGGCCAGAAAGCCGGTATCGTCGTAAGAGTTTTCGTCGCGGGCCATACAAACCTCCTCGGTGTCCTGTCATGCGCGAACTGCGTAGCGCGTAGACGCAATCGGCGTTGATATCGTCAATACACGCCCAGTCTAGCAAATTCCCCGCCGCCGTTTCAGGCTTTATCCCGCGGGGCATAGCTGAAGACGTCGGAAAACACCCGGGCCTCGTCGATGCCCTTGTCTTCCAGAATATCCAGACAGGCGTATACCATGCCCGGCGATCCGGAGAGATAAATATCGCACTCGACGGGATCCAGGTCCGCCGCTTCCAGCGCTTCGTCGATGCGGCCCTGGTGGTGAATCAGGCGCTCGCCTTCCGCCAGCGGCTCGGCAAGCGGAAACTCGGTCACCGCATGAAACGTAAACTGCGGATACGTCTGCGCCCAGTGCGTGGCGAGCGGCTCAAGATACAGCTCGCGATGCTCCCTTGCGGCCCACCAGAGGTCAATCCGGCGCTCGGGATGGCGCGCCAGCGCCGCCTCAATCAGCGCCTTCATCTGGGCAAAGCCGGTGCCGGCGGCAATCAGCAGAAGCGGCCGGGTGCTGTTTTCCTCCAGCACGCAGTCGCCGCCGGGCAGGCGCACGGTCAGCTGGCCGGTTTCCCGGAGCAGCTCGCGCAGCCGCGCGGAGTTACTGCGCTCGGGCCAGTGCTGCACGTGAAGCTCCAGCCGGCCGTCGTCGCGGTTGCCGCTGGCAATGGAAAACGGCACCCAGGTGGACTCGTCCAGCTCAAGCTCCAGATACTGTCCCGGCGCGTGCGCCAAGGCCTCGGCACGCCCTTCCAGGGTAACGCCAAAGACGTCGGGATTGAGATCCTCCACTTCGGTGACCCGGCAGGTCATCGTCCTTGCGCTCATGCAAACCTCTTGTTCAGCGTCCCATCGAGGCGATGCGACGGGGTGAATGTCAGTTGCCGCCGCTTCGCGCCGGCGGCAGCGGTATACCGATGCCAAGCGATTCCCAGCGCTCGTCGACCCGCGCCTTGACCGCGCTGTCCATGGCGATGGGCTCGCCCCACTCGCGGTCGGTTTCGCCGGGCCATTTGTTGGTCGCGTCAAAGCCCATCTTGGAACCCAGCCCCGACACCGGCGAGGCGAAATCCAGGTAGTCGATGGGCGTGTTCTCCACGGTGACGGTATCCCGGGCCGGGTCCATGCGCGTGGTCATCGCCCAGATGACGTCTTCCCAGCGGCGGGCGTCGACGTCGTCGTCGAGCACCACCACGAATTTGGTGTACATAAACTGACGCAAAAAGCTCCACACCCCCATCATCACCCGTTTGGCGTGGCCGGGGTACTGCTTTTTCATGGTCACCACCGCCATGCGGTAGGAACAGCCTTCCGGCGGCAGGTAAAAGTCGACGATCTCGGGGAACTGCTTGCGCAGGATGGGCACGAAGACTTCGTTGAGCGCCACGCCCAGTATCGCCGGTTCGTCGGGCGGGCGGCCGGTGTAGGTGGAGTGATAGATGGCATCCCGGCGCCGTGTCAGGCGAGTGACCGTGAACACCGGAAACGTCTCCACCTCGTTATAGTAGCCGGTATGGTCGCCAAAGGGGCCTTCCGGGGCCGTGTCGTCGGGGTAGATGTAGCCCTCAAGGATAATTTCCGCCGATGCCGGCACCTCAAGCTCGGCGTGGCCGCACTTGACAAGCTCGGTGCGCGAGCCGCGCAGAAGCCCGGCGAAGGCGTACTCCGAGAGCGTATCCGGCACCGGGGTGACCGCGCCGAGGATGGTGGCCGGGTCCGCGCCCAGCGCCACCGCCACGGGGAAGGGCTCGCCGGGGTGGGCCTTCTGGAACTCCTGAAAGTCCAGCGCGCCGCCGCGGTGGGAGAGCCAGCGCATGATCAGACGATTCTTGCCGATCTTCTGCTGACGATAAATCCCCAGGTTCTGGCGCTCCTTGTGCGGGCCTTTGGTCACCACCAGCGACCAGGTCACCAGCGGGGCGGCGTCACCGGGCCAGCAGTGCTGAATGGGCAAGCGGTCCAGGTCGACGTCGTCGCCCTCTTCCACCACGTCCTGCACCGGCGCGCGCTTGACCGTTTTCGGCCCCATGCTCAGCACCTGGCGGAAAATCGGCAGCTTTTGCCAGGCGTCCTTCAGGCCTTTGGGCGGGTCGGGCTCCTTGAGAAACGCCAGCAGCTTGCCGATCTCACCCAGCGCTTCGACCGAGTCTTCGCCCATGCCCATGGCCACCCGTTCGGGCGTGCCGAACAGGTTGCCCAGAAGCGGCATGTCGTGGCCCTTGACGTTGTCAAACAGCAGCGCCGGCCCCCCGGCGCGCAGGGTACGATCGCAGATTTCGGTGACTTCCAGATAGGGGTCGACCTCGGCGCTGACACGCTTGAGCTCGCCCCGAGCCTCAAGCGCCTGGATAAATTCGCGAAGATCGCGGTATTTCACGGCAGGTCTCCCTTGTCCTCGGCACTTTTCTCAGCACTCATCTAGGCACTCACCGGCAGCTCAGCGCCCTAGCGGCGCTTCATGGCCTCGAAGAATTCCAGGTTGGTCTTGGTATCCTTCAGGCGGTCGATCAGGAACTCGGTGGCGCCGATATCATCCATCGGGTGCAGCAGCTTGCGCAAAATCCACATGCGCTGCATTTCCTCTTCCGAGGCGATCAGGTCTTCCCGGCGGGTGCCGCTGCGGCGGATGTTGAACGCGGGGAAGACGCGTTTCTCGGCCAGCTTGCGGTCCAGGTGGGCTTCCATGTTGCCGGTGCCCTTGAACTCTTCGAAGATGACTTCGTCCATCTTCGAGCCGGTATCCACCAGCGCGGTGGCGAGAATCGTCAGGCTGCCGCCCTCTTCGATGTTGCGCGCGGCGCCGAAGAAGCGCTTGGGCTTTTCCAGCGCATGGGCGTCAACGCCGCCGGTGAGCACCTTGCCCGAGCTTGGCACCACGGTGTTGTAGGCCCGGGCCAGGCGGGTGATGGAGTCGAGCAGAATCACCACGTCCTTTTTGTGCTCGACCAGCCGCTTGGCCTTTTCGATGACCATTTCGGCCACCTGAACGTGGCGCGCCGGGGGCTCGTCGAAGGTCGAGGCCACCACTTCGCCGCGCACGGTGCGCGACATCTCGGTGACCTCTTCCGGGCGCTCGTCGATGAGCAGCACGATCAGGTGGCATTCGGGATTGTTGCGCGTGATCGAGGTGGCGATGTTCTGCAGCATCAGCGTCTTGCCCGCCTTGGGCGGCGATACCAGCAGGCCGCGCTGGCCCTTGCCGATGGGCGCGGTGAGGTCGATGATCCGCGCGGTCAGATCCTCTTTGGAGCCGTTGCCCATTTCCATGCGCATGCGCTCGTCGGGAAACAGCGGCGTGAGGTTTTCAAACAGGATCTTGTGCTTGGCGTTTTCCGGCCGGTCAAAGTTGATCTGACTGACCTTGAGCAGGGCAAAGTAGCGCTCGCCATCCTTGGGCGGGCGGATCTTGCCGGCGATGGAATCGCCCTTGCGCAGGTTGAAGCGGCGGATTTGCGACGGCGAGACGTAGATGTCGTCGGGGCCGGCCAGATAGGAGCTGTCGGCGCTGCGCAAAAAGCCAAAGCCGTCTTGGAGAATTTCCAGCACACCGTCGCCGTAGATGTCCTCGCCGCTCTTGGCGTGCTTTTTGAGGATGGCGAAAATGATGTCCTGTTTGCGCGAGCGGGCCAGATTATCGATCCCCATCTGGCGGGCGATATCGAGCAGCTCGGGAACGGATTTTTGCTTGAGTTCGGTAAGATTCATCGGTGTGTTAGAACGTTGCTCATGAAAGCGAGCGCCAGGCGCCGCAAAGAAGAAAGGAGGCGTGGCAGTAATGCGCCGTATGATGCGTTCAGATCCCGACAAGACACGCGCTCGATATGCAGGAAGCCTGACTGACCCGAACGCATCGGATTCAGCTCGACGGCTCAACTCCTGATTTCAAGGCCGGCACCGGATGGGCCGGACAAACGGGCTATCTGACGACTTGGACAGCTGGCGGACTTTACCCCCCGTACAACACCCCCGTGCCAAACCGCCGAACGGCTCGGCGCGCCGGGAACGTCACGACGTCGACGCCATGCTGCATCAACGTCAGGCGCGTAGCGACGCCATGGGAAACGAGAAAACGCCCGGCTCGGCGTGGATGAGGTTGGGTAAAGCTTGAGAAGGACGAAAGTAACGCTGGCGTGCTGCCGGTGGCTAGCCATGCCGTATCACGGCGTCATTTCGATTCAAGCCAGTAAACGGATGGTAGTCAAGCCCTGAAGTAAACGCAAGCCTTGCCAATTGACAATCCGGCAGGGGCCACGCAACCTTGCCCGGACCACCCGGAAGGACTGCCCATGCCCAAGGATACGCCTTTTTCCGCCGCTGCCGGACGCGCCGTCTCCCGCCACCCGGGCCGGGCCGCCCGGCGGCTCGCCGCCATTGATCTTGGCTCCAACAGCTTTCACCTGCTGGTGGCAAGCGTGGTCAACCAACGCCCGCACATCGTCACCCGACGCGGCGTCAAGGTGCAGCTGGCCGCCGGGCTCGACGCCGACGGCAACCTCGACCGCGACGCCATGCAGCGCGGCCTTGAGTGCCTTCGGCAGTTTGCCGCCATGCTGCACAAGGCGCCCTGCGCGCAGCTGCGCATCGTCGGCACCAGCGCGCTGCGCGATGCCGGCAACCGCCACGCCTTTCTCGACCGCGCCGCCGCGCTGCTGGGCCAGCCCGTCGAGGTGATTTCCGGGCGCGAGGAGGCTCGTCTGATCTACCTCGGCGCCGGCCACGCGCGCGCGTTCAGCGGGCGCCGGCTGCTGGTGGATGTCGGCGGCGGCTCCAGCGAATGCGTGATCGGCGAGGGCATGGCGCCGCAGCTGCTGGAAAGCCTGGCCATGGGCTGCGTGACGTTTTCCCGGCGCTTTTTTCCCGGCGGCGTGCTCAATCAGGCCAACCTCCAGGCCGCCGAGCAGGCCGCGCTCGAGCAGCTGTCGCCCGTCCAGGCGCGCTACCGCCGCGCCGGCTGGGACGAAGCCGTCGGCACCAGCGGCACGCTCAAGTCGGTGGCGCGCGTCCTTTACGCCTACGGCGATAGCCGCGAAAAAGGCCTGATCACCCGCCCGGGGCTCGAGCAGCTGCGCGCCCGGGTGCTGCGCTACCGCCACCTCGATGACCTGGCGCTCAAGGGGCTTAAAGCCAATCGAGCCGGCATTTTCCCCGCCGGCATCGCCATTGTCAGCGCCATTTTCCAGGCTTTTGACCTTCAGCAGCTGCGCTTTGTCGACGGCGCCCTGCGCGAGGGCATGCTGCACGACATGCTCAGCGCGCTGCCGGACGAACCGCGGCAAACCGCCAGCCCGCTGCCTGATAGAGTAGCGTATCGGGCGCCTTGATCGCCGCCACGCACGCCTCTTCTGCCCGGACGACAATGACCGCATGGCGCTCCCAGGGCGGCACCCCGGCCTCGGCCAAAAGCCGCTTGAGATCCCGCCGGCCGCGCCCGGCGAGGCGGATGACTTCGCCGCCCCGGCGCCAGCCGACGGTCAGCGGTAGCGTCGCCCCTGCCGCCTTTGCTACCAGCGCGACGTCCACGTCGCCCAGCGGCGTAGCGAGCGGCGCGCGGCCGTCCCAGGTCGTGTCCCAGTCGAGCTCTGCCGCTTCGCGCGCTTCGGGTAAAAGATACAGCCGCCCCCGCCATAGCCGGGCACAGCCGCCGGGCCAGGCCACGTGCGCCTGCGCATCCGCCGCGGCGCCCAGCTGCTCGAGCAGTGTGTCAAGCCGGCGCTTGGGCGGCGTGGCAAGCCCCAGCCGGCGGCAAAAGGTGCGCACCAGCAGCCGCTGACGGGCCCGGGAGCGCCGGTAAAGCGCCGCGGCGTCAAGCTGTTCTTCGCCGACCTGCAGCGTGGCAAGCTCTTCAAAAGCGTAGGCCTCAAGCAGCGCGTCGGCGTCCTGCATATGCCCGGCGGCAGCCGCCAGCGAGCGCTCGGCGTGCGGCCAGCGCGCTTTCAGGGCAGGAAGAATCCGGTGGCGCAGATAGTTGCGCTCAAAGCGGGTATCGGCGTTGGTGGGGTCGTCGCACCAGCCGAGCCGGCCCTCCTCCGCTAGCGCCCGGGCCACGGCGGCAAGCTCGGCATGCCCCGCGTCGAGCCAGGGGCGGGCCAGGGTAATATCGTGCAGTACCCGGCGCTCGGGCATCGCCCCGAGCCCGCGCACGCCGCTGCCGCGCATGGCGGCCAACAGCCAGGTTTCCGCCTGGTCGGTACGGTGCTGGGCGAGCATTAGCGTATCGCCCGACGGCACCTGCTCGGCAAAGGCGGCGTAGCGGGCCTTGCGGGCCGCCCCTTCTACGCCGCGGCCCCGGGCGTCGACGCTCACCCGGGTTACCGTCAGCGGCACGTCAAGCCACCGGCACAGCGCGCGGCAATGGCCCTCAAACGCCCCGGCGGCCTCCTGCAGGCCGTGGTTGACGTGCAGGGCGCGAAGCGCGCGCTGGCGGTCGCGGCAAAGCTTGGCGGCAAGCGCAAGCAGCAGCGAAGAATCCATGCCCCCGGAAAGCGCCACCCAAACGCAGCGCCCCGGCGGGACCTCCGCCAGGGCGCGTTCAAGCAGGGTTAGCAGCCGTTGACTATGCGGCGGGCGCGCCATAGCTCATCAGCCGTTCGTAGCGACGCTCCAGCAGCGTCTCGGTATCCAGCCCTTCCAGCCGCTCAAGGCTCTGACCCAGCGCTTCCTTCACCCGCTCGGCGGTTTGCTCGTAGTAGCAGTGGGCGCCACCCAGAGGCTCTTCAATCAGCGTATCGACGAAGCCCAGCTCCTGCAGGCGCTCGGCGGTAATGCCCATGGCCTGGGCGGCTTCGGAGGCTTTATCCGCGCTCTTCCACAGAATCGAGGCGCAGCCTTCCGGCGAGATCACCGAGTAGGTGGAATACTGCAGCATAGCGAGTTCGTCGCATACGCCGATGGCCAGCGCCCCGCCGGAGCCGCCCTCGCCTACCACGGTGGAGACGATCGGGGTTTTCAGCCGCGACATCACCGCCAGGTTGTGGGCAATCGCCTCGGACTGGCCGCGCTCCTCGGCGTCGATGCCCGGGTAGGCGCCGGGGGTGTCGATAAAGGTCAGCACCGGCATGCGAAAACGCTCGGCCATTTCCATCAGCCGGCAGGCCTTGCGGTAGCCCTCGGGGCGCGGCATGCCGAAGTTGCGCCGCACCTTCTCCTTGACGTCGCGGCCTTTCTGGTGGCCGATGACCATCACCGGCTTGTCGTTGAGGCGCGCCACGCCGCCAACCAGAGCGTCATCGTCGGCAAAGCGGCGATCGCCGTGGAGCTCGTCGAAGTCGGTAAAGACGTGCGCCAGGTAGTCCCGGGTATAGGGACGCTTGGGGTGGCGCGACAGCTGGGATACCTGCCAGGGAGTGAGATCGCGGAAAATGGATTCGGTCAATTTGCGGTGCTTGACTTCCAGACGTTCGATTTCGTCGGCAAGATTGACCTGGCTGTCGGAGCTGACCAGCCGCAGCTCTTCAATTTTTGCCTGTAGCTCGGCAATCGGCTGTTCAAAATCGAGGTAGTTGGGATTCATGGACGTTGCCTGTAAAAAACCTGTAGGGAAAAAGCAAACCTTGTCGATCGAGCGTATCCGGGTGGCATTATCGCAGCTTGGTGCGGCCACGCAAGGCAGCCGGCGGTCGCTGCCGCCAGGCTAGTCGTAGCGCAGTTTGACGCCGACCTGGCCCTCAACGTCGCGCAATGCCAGCAGCAGCTCGTCGTTCGGCGCTACCCGCCAGCTGTCGTCGAGCTTAAGCCAGCCCGTGGCGTCGGGGTGGCGATACTGCAGGCGCACCGGTAGCCCCTCGGCGTCGCGGTGTGGGCTCAGGCTATCACGCAGGCTGTCGACCAGACGACCGTTGATCCGAGTGGCGTCCAGCGCCAGATCCACGGACTGGCCGTAGCGCACCCGGGCCGCCGTCATCGGAGTGACATCCTTGCCGCGCAGCTTGACGCCGCCCGAGTAGTCGTCGGTGGAGACCTCCCCCTCGACGATGATCACCTCGCCGGTGTCGATCTGGCCGCGCAGGGCGTCGTAAAGCTCGCCGAACAGCGACGCCTCGATGCGCCCGGTACGGTCGTCCAGGGTAATGAACGCCATGGTATCGCCGCGCTTGGACTTCATGGTGCGCACGCCGATCACCAGCCCGGCCACGCGCTGGGGCTCCCGGGAGGGGTTAAGATCGCTGATGCGTGTCGACACAAAGCGCTTGAGTTCGCGCTCGTACTCGTCGATGGGATGGCCGGTGAGGTAGAGCCCCAGGGTGTCCTTCTCGCCGGCCAGCCGCTCGCGGTCGCGCCAGTCGCGCACGCCGCGGTAGTCGGCGTAGACGTCGCGGTCTTCGACCGGGGCAAAGGCCTCGCCGAACATGTCGAGCATGCCGGCGTTCTGGTTGGTGTGGTTCTGCGCGGCGGCCTTGAGCGCGTCTTCCATGGCCGCGGCCAGCACCGCCCGGCTGGGGCCCAGGTTATCCAGGGCGCCGGCGCGGATCAGCGCCTCCAGGGTGCGCTTGTTGATGCGCCTGGGGTCGAGCCGGCGGCAGAAGTCGAACAGGTCGGCGAAGGCGCCGCCCTCCTGGCGCGCCTCGACGATGGCGCCGATGGGGCCTTCGCCCACCCCGCGAATCGCGCCCAGGCCGTACACCACGCGGCCTTCTTCATCCACGCTGAACCGGTAGGCGCCGACGTTGACGTCCGGCGGCGTCACGGTCAGCCCCTGGTGGCGGCACTCTTCGATCAGCGGCACCACCTTGTCGAGGTTATCCATTTCGGTGGACATCACCGCGGCCATAAAAGGCCCCGGGTAGTGCGCCTTGAGCCACGCCGTCTGGTAGGACACCAGCGCGTAGGCCGCGGAGTGCGACTTGTTGAAGCCGTAGCCGGCGAACTTCTCCACCAGGTCGAAGATGTTGCCCGCGAGGTTCTTTTCGATGCCGTTGGCCGCGCAGCCCTCCATGAAGCCGGCGCGCTGCTTGGCCATCTCCTCGGGCTTTTTCTTGCCCATGGCCCGGCGCAGCATGTCCGCCTGGCCCAGGCTGTAGCCGGCCATGACCTGGGCGATCTGCATCACCTGTTCCTGGTAGAGGATGATGCCGTAGGTCGGCGCGAGCACGGGCTTCAACAGCTCGTGCTGGTAGTCCGGGTGGGGGTAGGACACCTCGGCGCGGCCGTGCTTGCGGTTGATAAAGTCATCGACCATGCCCGACTGCAGGGGCCCCGGGCGAAACAGCGCCACCAGTGCGATCATGTCGTCCAGCGAGTCCGGCTGCAGGCGCTTAATCAGCTCTTTCATACCCCGGGACTCGAGCTGGAACACCGCCGTGGTTTCGGCCTTCTTGAGCATCTCGAAGGTGGGCTTGTCGTCAAGCGGGATGGCGTCGATATCCAGCGCCGCCTCGCCGTCCACGGCGCGCACCTTGTCGACCATTTCCAGCGCCCAGTCGATGATGGTCAGGGTGCGCAGGCCGAGAAAGTCGAACTTCACCAGCCCCGCATCCTCGATGTCGTTCTTGTCGAACTGCACCATCAGTCCAGAGCCGTCCTCGTCGCACAGAAGCGGCGAAAAATCGGTGAGCTTGGTCGGCGCGATCACCACCCCGCCGGCGTGCTTGCCGGTACCCCGGGTGATGCCCTCGAGCCTTTCCGCCATCTCCCAGATTTCTTCGGCCTCGTCGTCGGCGTCGATAAACTCCTTCAGCGCGGGCTCGGCTTCGATGGCCTTGGCAAGGGTCATGCCCACGTCGAAGGGGATCAGCTTGGAGAGCTTGTCGCCCAGCGAATACGGCTTGCCCTGGGCCCGGGCGACGTCGCGCACCACGGCCTTGGCCGCCATGGTGCCGAAGGTGACGATCTGGGACACGGCGTCGCGCCCGTAGCGGTGGGCGACGTACTCGATCACCCGGTCGCGCTTCTCCATGCAGAAGTCGACGTCGAAGTCGGGCATGGACACGCGCTCGGGGTTCAAGAAGCGCTCGAACAGCAGGTCGTAGCGCAGCGGGTCAAGATCGGTGATCTTCTGCGCGTAGGCCACCAGCGACCCGGCGCCGGAGCCGCGCCCCGGCCCCACCGGCACGTCGTTGTCCTTGGCCCACTGGATAAAGTCCATGACGATCAGAAAATAGCCGGGAAAGCCCATCTGCAGGATGATGTCGAGCTCGAAGTCGAGCCGCTCGCGGTAGCGGGCGTCGATCTCGCGGTAGGCCTCGCCATCCCGGGGGTAGTCTGCCTGGGGGTAAAGAAAATCCAGCCGCTCGGTGAGGCCGTCGTGGGACACCTTGCGGAAGTATTCGTCCTGGGTCATGCCTTCGGGAATGCCGAACTCGGGCAGAAATATCTCGCCCAGGCGCACGTCCACGCTGCAGCGTCTGGCAATCATCACGCTGTTTTCCAGCGCCTCGGGGATGTCAGCGAAGAGCTCGGCCATTTCGTCCGGGCTTTTCAGATACTGCTCTTCGCTGTAGCGGCGCTCCCGGCGCGGGTCGGCAAGCGCCTTGCCTTCGCCGATGGCCACCCGGGTCTCGTGGGCCCAGAAGTCGTCGCGCTCGAGAAAGCGCACGTCGTTGGTGGCGACCACCGGCGTGCCGGTGGCAAGCGCCAGCTCGACGCTTTTGTGCACGCAGTCTTCCTCGAGCGCCCGGCCGGTGCGCGTAAGCTCCAGATAAAAGCGCCCGGGAAACGCCGCCTGCCACTCGTCCAGCTGCCGGCGAGCGTCGCGCTCGTGGTCGGCGAGCAGGTGGCGGCCGACGTCGCCTTCGCGGCCGCCGGACAGCGCAATCAGCCCCTCGCTTTGCTCGAGCACCCAACTTTTTTGCAAAAGCGCCCGGCCCTGGTGCTGGCCTTCGGTCCAGCCCCGGGAAATCAGCTCGGTGAGGTTGCGATAGCCCGTCTCGTTCATCGCCAGAAGCGTGATGCGGTACGGATGAGCCTCGTCGTGGGCGTTGGCCAGCCACAGATCGGCGCCAATGATCGGCTTGAGCCCGGCCCCCTGGGCGGCGGTATAGAATTTAACCAGGCCAAACAGGTTGGCTTCGTCGGTCAGCGCCACCGCCGGCGCCGCGCGCTCGGCGGTGGTGCTCACCAGCGACTTGAGTTTGACCAGGCCGTCCACCAGGGAAAACTCGCTGTGGACACGCAGATGTACAAAGGGAACCGTCATGGCAATCTCGGTAAAACGCGGGAAAAGAAAACCGTTCGGCGCCGGCTACCATAGCGCCAGCTGCCGGGCCACCGGGGCAAAGCTGCGGCGGTGCTCAGGCACCGGGCCGTGCCGTTCAAGCGACGCCAGGTGGGCCTTTGTCGGGTAGCCCTTGTGGCGGGCAAAGCCGTAGGCCGGATAGCGGGCGTCCAAAATAAGCATCTGGGCGTCCCGGGCCACCTTGGCCAGTATCGAGGCGGCGGCGATGGCGTCGTGGCGGGCGTCGCCCTTGACCACGGCCTGGCCCGGCAGGGCATGCCCCGGCAGGCGGTTGCCGTCCACCAGCAGATACTCCGCTTGCGGTGCCAGGGCGTCAATAGCCCGGCGCATGGCCAGGTGTGTGGCGTGATAGATGTTGAGCGTATCGACTTCGGCGGCGCTCGCCTCGGCCACGGCAAAGGCCAGCGCCCGCTGGCGAATTTCCCCGTCCAGCGCCTCGCGGCGCCGGGCGGTGAGCTTTTTGGAGTCGGCAAGCCCGTCGAGCGGGCGCGCCGGATCGAGTATTACCGCGGCGGCGACCACGCTACCAACCAAGGGCCCGCGCCCAACTTCGTCGACGCCGGCCAGCCGCTCGCCGGCATAGGCGATCTCAAGGGGCACCGGCTCGGCGGCCTTTTTCGCGCCGGTTTCAGCCTTACCCATCGGTTTTCTCATCGGCTGGCTCCTCGACGCTCGCCTCAACGCTGTGCCCGGCGGCCAGCGCCTCGATGGCGTCCGCTGCGCGGGCGCTGGCGCCGCGCCGAAGCTCGGCGTGCATAGCGGCAAAGCGGGCTTCCAGGGCGGCGCGCTCGCCGGCGCCGTCAAGCATCGCGCCCAGGGCATCGCTGATAGCCTCCGGCGTGGCGGCGTCCTGGATCAGCTCGGGCACCAGCGTCTCCCGGGCGATAAGGTTGGGCAGCGAAATCCACGGGGTCTTGACCAGGCGGCGCGCCAGCCAATGAGTGGCCGGCGCCATTTTGTAGGCCACCAGCATCGCCCGGTGGCAGAGCATGGCTTCGAGCGCGGCGGTGCCCGAGGTCAGAAGCACGGCGTCGCTAGCCACCATGGCCTGGCGGGACTGTCCGTCAATCAGCGTTATGCGATCGCGTGCCGGCGAATCCGTCGGCAGCGTTTCAAGCAGGGCCTCAAGCTCGTCGCGCCGGGCCGGCGTGGCCGCAGGAATCACTACCTGCAGCGACGCACAGCGCCGGCACAATCGCTCGGCGGCGGCGAGAAAGGTCGGCCCTATAAAGCCGATTTCGCTTTTGCGCGAGCCCGGAAGCACAGCAAGCGTCGGCGCTTCCGGGTCCAGGCCCAGCGCGCTTCGAGCCGCCGACCGGTCATTTTCCAGTGCCATCTCGTCGGCCAGGGGGTGGCCGACAAAGGCCACCGGCACGCGGTGCTTTCGGTAAAAATCGGCTTCAAACGGCAAAAGCGTCAGCATGGCGTCCACCGAGCGGGCAATGCCTTTGACCCGGCCCCGGCGCCAGGCCCAGACCGAGGGGCTGACGTAGTGCGCGGTGGTAATGCCGGCCTCGCGCAGGCGGCGCTCAAGGCCCAGGTTAAAGTCCGGGGCGTCGATGCCCAGCATGACGTCGGGCTGGAAGGCAAGCGCGTCGGCGGTGAGCTCGCGGCGCACGCGCAGAAGCCTTGGCAGGTGCTTGACCACCTCGACCAGGCCCATCACCGAAAGCGTTTCCAGAGCAAAGTAGCCGTGCATGCCTTCGGCCAGCATGCGCGGCCCGCCGATGCCGCGAAACTCGACGCCCGGATGGCGCTGCTTAAGCTCGCGCATCAGCCCCGCGCCGAGGATATCGCCGGACAGCTCCCCGGCCACTAAGTAAATTCGCCTGAGCATCATGGCAAGCCTCGCCAAAGCGGTCGATTAACGCGCGCCGTCGGGCGGGCGGTTACTAGCGGATAATGCCCCGGGTTGAGCATTCGATGGACGCGGCAAAGCGCTCCACCGCATCGAGGGCATAGCGCTTGCGCATGGTGACAAGCGCCTGGTCCACGGTCAGCCCCTGGCGATAAATCAGCTTGTAGGAATCGGTCAGCGCCTTGATCGCCTCGCGGTCAAACCCGCGGCGCTTGAGTCCCACGGCGTTGAGCCCGTGGGCCTGGGCGGGGTTGCCGTTGATCATGATGAAGGCGGGAGTGTCCTTGGTGATGATGGACCCGCCGCCGGCCATGGCGTGCTCGCCGAAGTGGCAGAACTGGTGCACGGCGGAAAGCCCGCCGATGATGGCAAAGTTCCCCAGGTGAACGTGGCCGGCAAGCGTTACCTGGTTGGCCAAGATGCAGTCGTCGCCGATCACGCAGTCGTGGCCCACGTGGACGTAGGCCATGAAGAGGTTGCGCGACCCGATGGTGGTTTCCCCGCGGTCCTGGACCGTGCCTCGGTGTAGGGTCACGCCCTCGCGGATGACGTTGTCGTCCCCCATTACCAGGCGGGTAGGCTCACCGGCGTACTTCTTGTCCTGGCAGTTCTCACCCACCGAGGCAAACTGGAAGATACGCGTCCGCGCCCCGAGCACCGTGGGGCCCTTGATCACTACGTGGGGCCCGATAACGGAGCCGGGGCCGATCGTAACGTCGGGGCCGATCACGCTGAACGGACCGACCTCGACGTCTCCGGCAAGGCTCGCCGACGGGTCAACCAGGGCAGTCGAATGAATCAAGCCACCTTCCTCTCGGCACAGGTGATCTCGGCTTCGCAGGCCACTTCGCCGTCTACTGTCGCCCGGCAGGCGAACTTCCAGATGCCGCGCTTGCCGCGAATCACGTTGGCTTCCAGTACCAGCATATCACCGGGCATGACCGGGCGCTTGAAGCGCACCTTGTCGCTGCCCACCAGGTAATACACGTAGCCGTCGGCGGGGCGTTTGTTGACGGTCTTGAATCCGAGGATGCCGCAGGCCTGGGCCAGCGCTTCGATGACCAGCACGCCGGGCATGATCGGATGATGGGGAAAGTGGCCGTTGAAAAACGGCTCGTTGATGCTGACGTTCTTGTAGGCAACGATGGTTTCGCCTTCCACCAGCTTCGTTACCCGGTCCACCAGTAAAAACGGGTAGCGGTGGGGCAAATATTCGCGAATTTCGTTGATATCCATAGCCATCGTAGCGACCTCTGTATGACAAGATACCCGGGAAGATCCCGGGCGCTCCAGCGCTCCCGCCGGTAAAAAAGCAGTGGATTATACCGCGCTAATCGAGAGCCTCAAGCGCGCCACCGTATCAATGCGCCGACGGCCGTTCAGTCGCGACGCTTTTCCAGCCGCGACAGCCGCTTGGCGATGTCGTCCAGCTGCTTGAAGCGCACCGCGTTCTTGCGCCACTGGTGGTTGTCCATGGCGCCGGTGCCTGAGGAGTACACACCGGGCTCATGGATGGAGTTAGTGACCAGGCTCATGCCCGTCACCTGAACGCCGTCGCACAGAGTGAGATGGCCGGAAAGCCCGACGCCGCCGCCCAGCATGCAGTGCCGGCCCACCCGGGTGGAGCCGGCGATGCCTACGCAGCCGGCAAGGGCGCTGTGGTCGCCGATCTGAACGTTGTGGGCGATCTGGACCTGGCTATCGATCTTGACGTCGTCGCCGATCAGGGTGTCGCCAAGCGCGCCGCGATCGATGCTGGAGCAGCTGCCCACCTCCACGTCGTCGCCGAGCACCACGCCGCCGAGCTGGACGATCTTGTGCCAGGCGCCGCCGTCGTGGGCAAAGCCGAAGCCGTCGCCGCCGATCACGCAGCCGCTTTGCAGAATGACCCGCTTGCCGATCACCACGCCGTGGCAGACGGTGACGTTGGCGTGCAGGCGAGTGTCCTCGCCAAGCACGCTGTCGGCCCCGATGACGCTGCCCGGGCCCACTACCACGCCGCTTTCCAGCACCGCGCCGGCCTCGATCACGGCGTTGGCCGCCACGCACACGCCCTCGCCCAGCCGGGCGTCGTCAGCCACCGTTGCCGCGGGGTGAATGCCCGGCCGGTCCCGGGACGGCAAGGGGTCAAACAGCTGGGAAAGCCGGGCATAGCCAAGGTAGGGATTGTCCATCTCCAGGCGCGGCACCGGGCAGCTCTCGCCGTGCTCGGGATGCAGCAGCACGGCGCCCGCCCGGGTCGCCGCCAGATCCTTGAGGTAGGCGCGGTTGGTCAGAAATGCCACCTGGTCGGGCCCGGCGTCGCTGAGCGTCGCCAGGCCGCGAATGGGCGCCTGCCCGCGGCCATCAAGGGTGACGCCCAGGTGGCGGGCAACATCGGCCAGGGTCAAAAAGTGAGGAGCGTGCGTCATAAGAGCCCAAACATGCTGGCAGTGCGGCACCCCGCACTGAATAAGGTTAATTCAGCGAATTGAACTCCTGCGTGACCTCGTCGGTGAGGTTAGGCAGGTCCATGGAAGAGTGAAGAACGCCCTGAGGCTCCACCAGTATATCAATGCCGTGGCGCTCGATGACCCGGTCAACGGCCTGCTCAAGCGTTGGCTCGGCCTGCTCAAGGAACTGCTTTTCCGAGCGCTGCTGAGCGGTCATGACTTCCCGGCGCAGGCTTTCAAAGCGGCTGCCCTTCTGCTGCAGCTCTTCGATCAGCCGCTGGCGCTCGGCATCCGACATCACGTCGCCTTCGTCCTGCAGGCGCTGCTGCAGGCGCTTAAGCTCATCGCCCAGCCGTTTGGCCTGGCTTTGCTGGGAGCCCACGTCGCTCTCCAGCCGGCTCAGCGAAGACTGGGCGGAGTCGGTGTTCATCAAGGCGGCACGCCAGTCAAGCACGGCCACCTCTGCTGCGTACGCCGGCGCCGCCATGACGCACAGCGTAACGGCCGCTATCAGTTTGCGCATGCTTGTCTCCTCGTTAATACCGCTTGTTATTACCGGCCGGCGTCATGACGGACTGCCTGCATGCGCCGTTTCAGCCCGTCAGAACGACTGGCCCAGCGAGAACTGGAAGAACTGGGTGTCGTCCCCGCTTTCGTCGTTGATCGGCTTCGCCACGCTGAAGGTCAAGGGGCCTACCGGCGTCAGCCAGGAAAGCCCGATACCCGCACTGTAGCGCAAGTCGCCCAGATCCACGCCCGAGCTGCAGTTCTGCCGCCCGGCATCGACCTCGAGCACGTCGTAGCAGGACGTCAGGAAGGTGTTGCCGCCGTCCACGAACAGCGAGGTCTGCATGGAGTCCTGGTTTTCCACGAACGGCATCGGGAACAGCACCTCGGCGCTGCCTTCCATCAGCACGTTGCCGCCCAGGGTGCGGTCGCGCCCGCCGACATACTTGGGCGTGGTGCGCTGCCCCAGGGTGTTGGAAGTAAAGCCGCGCACCGAGCCCAGGCCCCCGGCGTAGAAGTTTTCGTAGAAGGGGAACGGGTCGTCGCCAAAGGCCTCGGCATAGCCGAGGTTACCGGAAAACTTAAGCGACCAGAGATCGTCGTCGTCCAGGGCAAAGAGCTTCTGGGCCCGGCCGCGCAGCTTGTAATAGCTGACGTCGCTGCCCGGTGCGGCGGCCTCCAGCGACAGGCGCTGATAGCTGCCGTCGGTGGGCATGATGCCGCGGTTGAGGTTGTTGCGCGTCCAGCTGGCGGTGAGCTTCACGGTCTGGGCACTGTCGCCCTCGTCCTCGACGTAGCGCTCGATTTCCGAGGCGGTATCGTAGTAGGTCTTGACCTTGAGGTCTTCGGCGCTGGCGCCGAAGTTAAGCCTTGAAAGCTCGCTGATCGGGTAGCCGAAGTTGATGCCGGCGCCGTAGGCGTCGGTGGAGTAGGTGGAAATATCCGAATCTTCGTAGTCGGTTTCGCGATAGAAGACGTTATAGCCCCGGGAGATGCCGTTGATCGTCCAGTAGGGGTCGGTGAAGCCGAAGTTGACGCTGGTGAAGGTGTCACTGCGCTGAGCACCGAGGTTGACGCGGTTGCCCGTGCCCAAAAAGTTTTTCTGCGACAGCGAGGCGCCGTAGATGACGCCGGCGCTCTGGGAAAAGCCGATGCTCGCCGACACCGAGCCCGAGGGCTGCTCTTCCACTTCGTAGGTGACGTCGAGCTTGTTGGGCTCGCCGGGAACGCGCTGGGTGTCCACCTCGACCTGGCTGAAAAACCCGAGGCGGTTGAGGCGCTGGCGCGACTGGGTGATCTCGTCGGTGGAGGCCGGCGCGCCTTCCATCTGGGTCATTTCCCGGCGCAGCACCTCGTCCTGGGTGGTGGTGTTGCCCTTGAACTCGATGCGGCGCACGTAGGTGCGCTCGCCGGGCTCGACGTCAAGAATCAGGTCCACGGTGCCGTCGTCGTGCATCTCGGGCCGGCCGTTGACCTCGGCAAAGGCGAAGCCTTCGGCGCCCAGCCGCTTGCGCAGGGCTTCGGTAGAGGCGTTGAGCTTGCTGCGCGAAAACTGCTGGCCGGACTGGATCTCGAGCAGGTTGCGCGCCTCGCGCTGGGAAATGGCCATGTCGCCGGCGAAGCGGATGTCGCCCACCCGGTACTGCTCGCCCTCGTCCACGTTCAGGGTGATGTAGATATCGGTCTTTTCCGGGCCGATGGAGACTTGGGTCGAGGTCACCTCGAAGTTGGCGTAGCCGCGGTCGAGATACCATGAGCGCAGCCGCTCGATGTCGCCGCCCAGCGCCTGGCGGGAATATTCGTCGCTTGAGAACCAGCCGAAGAACATCCCCGGCTTGTCCTCGAGCTCGAACAGATCGCGCAGGGTGTCGTCGTCGAAGGCGCGGTTGCCGACGATGTTAATCTGGCGGATCTTGGCGACTTCACCCTCGTTGATGTCGATATTGACCTTGACCCGGCCGGTATCGATTTCCTCGACGCTGGCGTCGATGCGCGCGCTGTAGCGCCCCTGGGCCTGGTACACGCTTTCCAGCTCGCGCTGGATTTCTTCCAGGGTGGAAAGCTCGAGCACCTGGCCTTCGGACAGCCCGGCCTCGGTCAGGCCCTTGCGCAGGTCGTCTTCGGCAATCTGGTCGTTACCGCTGATGTCCAGCCGGGCGATGGTGGGTCGTTCAACGACCTTGATCACCAGCACGTTGCCTTCCCGGGCCAGGGAAACGTCGTCAAACAGGCCGGTGGCAAACAGCTCCCGGGAGGCACGGGCCAGCTCGCGCTCGGTGACGGTATCGCTTGCGCTTACCGGAAAGGCGTTAAAGACCGAGGCGGCAGAAACCCGCTTGAGTCCTTCTACACGTATATCGGAAACGTCAAAGGGTTGTGCCTGGGCGCTGCCGGCCGTGGCCAGCAGGAATACCGCCATTCCAAGGGACTTTATTTTCATGCAGTCAGTTCGCTCGCGTTGGTCTGCCCACCGTATCAGACAGGCACCTTATACATTTGTGCGGGCAGATGACAAGGCACGCTACCACGACACACGTCATTACCACAGGCGCATCAGATCAAAGTACAGCGCCATCAGCATCAGCGTTCCTACCATGGCAAGGCCGATTCTGAGCCCCAGAGCCTGGGTCCTTTCCGACACCGGCCGCCCCCGCACCAGCTCGACGACGTAGTACATCAGGTGGCCGCCGTCGAGCACCGGGATGGGCAGCAGATTGAGCACCCCAAGGCTGATGGACAGATACGCCAGAAAGCCGACGAAGGCGTCCATCCCCGCCCGGGCGGAATCCCCGGAGATCTTGGCAATGGTCACCGGCCCCGACAGGTTCGACGGCGAGATCAGCCCCACCAGCATCTTGCGGATGGAGTCCAGGGTCAAAAGCGTCATTTCGCCGGTGCGCGCCACCGCCCGGCCTACCGCGGCCACCGGCCCGAAGCGCACCTCGCGGCGCATCTCCTCGGGCCATTCGGCGGGGGCGACGCCGGCGCCGATATAGCCGATCCGGGTATCGCCGGAAAGCGTCTGCTCGCCGGGCGTCAGGGACGTTTCCCGGGTGTCGCCGCCGCGCTCGAAGCGCAGCGCCAGGTTCCGGCCCGGGCTTTGGCGAACGACCTCGACAAAGCTCATCCAGTCGTCGACCGGCTCGCCGTCGACCGCGACGATGCGATCGCCGGCCTCAAGCCCGGCGCGCGCCGCCGCTTCATCGTCGATGACCTGGCCAAGCACCGGGGGAAACGCCGGCTGCCAGGGCGTAATGCCCAGGGTCTTGAGCGGCTTTGGCGGGTCCTGGCGGACCAGGTAGCGCTCTACCGCCAGCGTGTAGCGCCGGGAGGCGCTCGCCCCTTCCGGCCGCGCCTTGACGGCAAGCTCGCCGTCAAGGCCAATTTGGCCCACCAGCGCCAGGTTGACGTCTTCCCAGGAGCGCACGGTCTCTCCGGCCACGCCGGTCAGCTCGTCGCCCTGGCGCAGCCCGGCCTCAAAGGCCGGCGACTCGGGCGCCACCGCGCCAACCTTGGGTACCACTACGCTGGTGCCGACCACAAACAGCGCCCAGTAGGCCACGATCGCCAGCAGGAAGTTGGCCGCCGGCCCCGCCGCCACCACGGCGATACGCTGCCAAACGCTCTTGCGGTTGAAGGCGCGGTGCTGCTCTTCCGGCGCCACCGGCGCTTCGCGCTCGTCGAGCATCTTGACATAGCCGCCCAGCGGAATCGCGGCCACGGCAAACTCGGTGCCGTGGCGGTCCACCCGGGACCACAGCGGCTTGCCGAACCCCACGCTGAAGCGCAGCACCTTGACCCCGCAGCGGCGCGCCACCCAGAAGTGGCCGAACTCGTGGAAGGTAACCAAAAGCCCCAGCACCACGATGACCGCAAGAATGTTCTGTACCAGACCCATCGGCTGTGTCTCCTGCGCTTGCTGCGCGGTTAAGCTTGCGGCGCGCCGGCGTGGCGCTGAAGCTGCCGGCCGGCTCTCTCGCGTGCCCGCCGGTCGGCGTCGATAATCGCGTCAAGGCTTTCCGCGGCGGCCACCGGCTGGCTTGCGAGCACGTCTTCCACCACCCGGGCAATGGCGGCGAACCCCAGCCGGTGGTGCAGAAAGGCGTCGACGGCCACTTCGTTGGCGGCGTTGAGCACCGCGGGCGCCGTACCGCCGGCGAGCATGGCCTCCCGGGCCAGGCGCAGGCAGGGAAAGCGCGCCTCGTCGGGGCGTTCGAAGTCCAGCCGCGCGACCTGGAAAAGATCAAGCGACTGCACCCCGGCATCGATGCGTTCGGGCCAGGCCAGGCCGTAGGCAATGGGCGTGCGCATGTCGGGATTGCCCATCTGCGCAATCACCGAGCCGTCGTCGTAGGCCGCCATGGAGTGCACCACGCTCTGCGGGTGTACCACTACCTGCACCTGGCCAGGCTCGGCGTCGAACAGCCAGCAGGCCTCGATGAGCTCAAGGCCCTTGTTCATCAGCGTGGCGCTGTCCACCGAGATCTTCCGGCCCATGGACCAGTTGGGGTGGGCGCAGGCCTGCTCGGGGGTCACCTGCTCCAGGGCGTCGCGGCTCAGGTCGCGAAACGGCCCGCCCGAGGCGGTGAGCAGCAGCTGCGAGACGCCGTGGCGGGAAAGCCCCCCGCGATGCTCGGCGGGTAGACACTGGTAGATGGCGTTATGTTCCGAGTCGATCGGCAACAGCGTCGCGCCGGACGCCGCTACGGCGTCCATGAACAGCGCCCCGCTCATCACCAGCGCTTCCTTATTGGCCAAAAGCACGCGCTTGCCGGCTCGGGCCGCGGCGAGCGAGGGCAAAAGCCCGGCGCCGCCGACGATCGCCGCCATGACGGTGTCAGCGGCGCTGTCCCGGGCGACGTCGCACAGCGCCTCGGCGCCTGACGCCACCTCGGTTGCCAGCCCGGCGGCGGCAAGCTCGCGGCGAAGCCAGGCGGCGTCTTCTTCGCCGCCGAGCACCGCCACCGCCGGGCGATGCACCAGGCACTGGGCGAGAAGCGCCTCCCGGGAGCGGTGGGCGGTCAGCGCATGCATCCGGTAGCGCTCCGGGTGGCGGGCGATCACGTCTAACGTGCTTTGGCCAATGGAGCCCGTGGCGCCAAGCACGGTGACCCGGCGAACGGCGGCGTCGGTCATAGCGGCAGCACCTGCAGATACAAAAGCGCAAATATCGGCACCGCCGCGGTCAGGCTGTCGATGCGGTCGAGCACGCCGCCGTGGCCGGGCAGCAGCGTGCTTGAATCCTTGATGCCGCGGTGGCGCTTGAGCATGCTCTCCAGCAGATCGCCGAGCACCGATACCAGGGTCACGCCGGCGGCGATCACCAGCAGCATGGCCGCGGCAGCGGCCTCCAGCGACTGCCAGACGGCAAAGCCGAGCGCCAGCAGCGCCGTGGCGCCCATGCCGCCCCACACGCCCTCCCAGGTCTTGCCCGGGCTGACGCCGGGGGCGAGCTTGCGCCGGCCAAAGCGCCGGCCGGCAAAGTAGGCGCCGATATCCGCCGCCCACACCAGCAGCAGCACAAACAGCAGCCAGACGCCGCCTGGCTCGGTGGCGCGCAGCACGTTAAAGCCTACCCAGCACGGCACCAGCACCCAGAGGCCCATGGCGAGTCGCCGGGGCGTCGAGCCCCACCGGGCGGTGCCCACGGGATAGCGCGACACCCAGTAAAAATTGAGCGCCCAGCCCAGCGCCCCCAGCGCCAGCGGCCAGGCGGCGCGGGCCGCGCCGGCAAACCACAGCGCCAGCAGCACCCCGGCCAGGCCGGCTACCGTAAGCCCGCGCCCGAGCGACGTCGTGACGCCGGCCAGATTGGCCCACTCCCGGCCGGCCAGCAGCACAATGGCGCCGGCAAACAGCGCAAAAGCGCCGCCGTCAAGGCCGAACAGCCCGGCAAGCGCCAGCGGCGCCAGCCAGGCGGCGGTAATAATGCGCTGTTTAAGCACCCCGGGCCTCTATCTGTTCGTGAGTCTTGCCAAAGCGGCGCTTGCGTCCGGCAAAGTCGTCAAGGGCGGCATCCAGCGCCTCGGCGCCAAAGTCCGGCCACAAAAGCGGCGCAAAGTACAGCTCGGCGTAGGCCAGCTGCCAGAGCATGAAGTTGGACAGGCGCTGCTCGCCGCTGGTACGGATACACAGGTCAACCGGCGGCACGCCGGAGTGCCCCATGGCCTGGTCCAGGCGCTCGGCGTCCACTTCGGAAGCATCGAGTTTTCCGGCCGCCACCTGTTCGGCCAGGCGCCGGGCGGCGCAGGCGATATCCCACTTGCCGCCGTAGTTGGCGGCAATCACCAGGTGCATACCGGTATTGTCCCGGGTCAGCGTTTCGGCCCGCTGGATCTGCTGCTGGATGGCGTGGGAAAAGGCCCCGCGATCACCCAGCACGGTCAGGCGAACGCCGCGCTCGTGAAGCTTTTTGACCTCGCGCTTGAGCGCCATCAAAAAAAGCTCCATGAGCGCGTTGACCTCTGACGCCGGGCGCTTCCAGTTCTCGCTGGAGAAGGCGAACAGGCTAAGCGTGGCGACGCCCCGCTCGGCGGCGCGCTTGATGACCGCGCGAACCGACTCGACGCCGGCCCGGTGGCCGCGCACGCCGGCCAGGCCGCGCTGCTTGGCCCAGCGGTTGTTGCCGTCCATGATCACGGCCACGTGGGCAGGCAACGGCGGTGCGCCCGAGGGTGCGCCGGAGACGCCGGCGCTGGCCGGCCCTGTATCATCAGCAAGCGGCTCATCAGAAAGCGGCGGTGGCGTCATAGCGTCTCGGCCCCGTAATCGTGCGTAAAAAAACGGCGTGCGGCCGCATGTCATACCTTCAGCAGGTCGTCTTCCTTGGAAGCCAGCGCCTTGTCGATTTCGGCGATGTGCTTGTCGGTCAGCTTCTGGATCTCTTCTTCGCCCAGGCGCTGGTCATCTTCGCTGATGTCCTTGTCCTTGAGCCGCGTCTTGAAGGTGGCGTTGGCATCGCGACGCACGTTGCGCACGGCAACCCGGGCGTTTTCCGCTTCGCTGCGCGCCTGCTTGATATAGCCCTTGCGCGTCTCCTCGGTCAGCATCGGCAGGGGCACGCGGATCACGTGGCCGGCGCTTGCCGGGTTGAGCCCCAGATCCGAGGTCATGATGGCCTTCTCGATCTTGGGCACCATGCTGCCCTCCCAAGGGCTCACCGCCAGCGTGCGCGCGTCTTCCACGTTGATCGACGCGACCTGGTTGAGCGGCACCTCGCCGCCGTAATAGTCTACGGTGACCGAGTCGAGAAGGCTCGGATGAGCGCGACCGGTACGGATCTTGTTGAAGTTGGTGTGCAGCACATCCACGCTTTTCTTCATGCGGGCTGCGGCATCTTTCTTGATGTCTTCCATTACGTCTACCCTCTGTTAATCAGCGTGCCTTCCCGGCCCCCGACGACCAGATTCAACAGGGCCCCGGGCTTATTCATGTCAAATACCCGCACCGGCATATTATGGTCACGTACCAGGCAGATAGCGGTCAAATCCATAACGCCAAGCTTCTGCTCCAGGGCGTCATCGTAGCTCAGCTGCTCGTACTTCACCGCATCGGCGTGTTTTACCGGGTCCTTGTCGTAGACGCCGTCGACCTTGGTGGCCTTGACCACGACGTCGGCGTCGACCTCGATACCGCGCAGGCAGGCGGCGGAATCGGTGGTGAAAAACGGATTGCCGGTGCCGGCGGAAAACAGCACCACGTCGCCCGACGTCAGGTAGCGAATCGCCGAACGGCGGTCGTAGTGCTCGACCACGCCGCTCATCTGGATGGCCGACATGACCCGGGAGCGGATGTTGGAGCGCTCCAGGGCGTCGCGCATGGCCAGGGCGTTCATCACCGTCGCCAGCATGCCCATGTGGTCGCCGGTGACGCGATCCATCCCGGCCTCGTTGAGCGCTGCGCCGCGGAACAGGTTGCCGCCGCCGATGACGATCCCCACCTGGACGCCGATACCGACCAGCTGGCCGATTTCCAGCGCCATGCGGTCAAGCACCTTGGGATCAATGCCGAATTCGTGATCTCCCATCAGCGCCTCGCCCGACAGCTTGAGCAAAATACGCCTGTAGTTCGATTTGGCATCGCTCGCCTTCGAGCTTTCAGCCGGTTGCGCGGCGGGGGTCAGCGGTTCGTTCGTCTCGTTGGGCATGGCAACTCTCCTGCAGCAGGCCTGAACACCGGATGGTATGGCAATGGCTCCCGGCTGAGGGGAGCAGATACACGAAGGCGTGCGCCGAGACGCACGCCTTGCGCGTTGAAACGTCTGACCTTACGCGCGGCCAGCCTGTTCCATCACTTCCTGGGCAAAATCGACTTCCTCGACCTCAATGCCTTCACCCACTTCAAAACGGGTAAAGCTGGTCACTTCGCCGCCGGCTTCCTTGACGTATTCGGCCACGGTCTGGTCGGGGTTCTTGACGAACGCCTGTTCGGTCAGGCTGTTTTCCGCCAGGTACTTCTTGAGACGGCCCTGAACCATTTTCTCGGCGATGTTCTCCGGCTTGCCGGCCATGTCCGGCTGGGCCATGATAATCGCCTTTTCTTCGTCCAGCTGCTCTTGGGGCATGTCTTCCGGACGCGTCGCTGCGGGGTTGATCGCCGCCACGTGCATGGCAACGTCCCGAGCGGCGTCAACGGTGCCGCCCTTGAGCACGGTGAGCACGGTGAGCACGCCAATGCGGCCGCCGTGGACGTACTCGCCTACGATGCTGCCTTCGCCGGGATCCACGACCACGGCGCGACGTACGCTGATGTTCTCGCCGATCTTCTGCACCAGCTCTTCGCGAGTCTTTTCCAGCTCGCCGTCCATGACCGCGGCCACGTCGTCGCTTTTCGCGGCGAAGAAGGCATCAACGATGGTGCTGGCAAAGCCGGTGAAGTTATCGTCCCGGGCGACGAAGTCGGTTTCCGAGTTGATCTCGACCATGACGCCGTAGCTGCCGTTGTCGGCCACCTTGGTCACCACAGCACCTTCGGCGGCGGTACGGTCGGCTTTCTTGGCGGCTTTGAGGCCGGAGTTCTTGCGCAGGTTTTCGATCGCGACGTCGATATCGCCGTCGGTTTCGGTGAGTGCTTTTTTACACTCCATCATGCCAAGGCCGGTGCGCTCGCGCAGTTCCTTGACCTGAGAGGCACTGATAGCTGCCATGGAAATTCACCTCTAATGAGTCTGACTGAATGATGAAACGCCAGGGCCAGGGAGCCTAAGCCCCCTGGCCGGTACCACGGGCGAGCCGTCTTACTCGGCGGCGGCGCTCTGATCAGCGGCGCCCTCTTCGGCGGCGGGCGCTTCGTCGGTCACTTCGACGAACTCGTCCGGGTCCCCTTCCTTGGCGCTGGCGCAGGCATCGGCAATGGCCTTGACGTAGATCTGGATGGCGCGGATGGAGTCATCGTTGCCCGGGATCACGTAGTCGACACCGTCGGGGTTGGAGTTGGTATCCACCACGCCGATGACCGGGATGCCCAGCTTGTTGGCTTCGTTGATGGCCAGGCGCTCGTGATCGACGTCGACCACGAACAGCGCGTCCGGCAGGCCGTTCATGTGCTTGATACCGCCGATGGAGCGCTCGAGCTTTTCCTGCTCGCGGGTCGTCATCAGCACTTCTTTCTTGACCAGCTTGTCAAAAGTGCCGTCTTCACGCATGGCTTCCAGATCGTGCAGGCGCTTGATCGACTGCCGGATCGTCTTGAAGTTGGTCAGCATGCCGCCGAGCCAGCGGTGGTTGACGAACGGCTGACCCACGCGGTTGGCTTCTTCCTTGATGATCTTGCTGGCGCTGCGCTTGGTGCCCACAAACAGAATTTTGTTGTTGGCCGCGGCCATCTTGGTCACCACGTCGATCGCTTCGTTCAGCGCCGGCAGCGTGTGCTCAAGGTTGATGATGTGAATCTTGTTGCGTGCGCCGAAGATGTACTGCCCCATCTTCGGGTTCCAGTAACGGGTCTGGTGGCCGAAGTGGGCGCCTGCCTTGAGCAGGTCACGCATATTGACATGTGCCATGGTAAAACTCCTGAAACTCGGGTTAGGCCTCCACGCACCCCATGGATCCGACCGGTGACGCCAAGTGGCGCTCATCGGCACCCGGGACCATGTGCCGGTGCATGTGTGTTTTCAAGGCTTGCTGTTAATGTAGTGGTGGCAGCCGCGCACGGCGCGAATTGCCGCTGCGCTTCTCTTCAGCCGCCAGCGACCGGACATGGTATCCCATCAGGGCCTTGCCGACAGGCGGACGATTGCAGGAAAGCGCGCGGCTTTATACCATAGATCCCCGTCAAGATGAAGTCGCTGCGCCTTTGTAAACCGGCTGACAAGGCACGCCATATAGCGCGCCGGGCCGGGCAGCACGCGGCCCCCGCCGTTTATCACCTTGCGTTTTCCACCCTTACTGCAACCGAGTGTCCATGAACGTTCCGATTAAAACGCCCGCCGAAATCGACAAGATGCGCGAAGCCGGCCGCCAGGCCGCCAGCGTGATTGAAATGATCACCCCCCACGTCAAGGCGGGCATCAGCACCGGGGAAGTCGACCGGCTGTGCCACGAGTATATCGTTGACGAGCTGGGCTCCACCCCGGCGCCGCTGAACTACCACGGCTTTCCCAAGGCCACCTGCACCTCGATCAACCACGTGGTCTGCCACGGCATTCCCGATGACGCCAAAAAGCTCAGGAAAGGCGACATCATGAACCTCGACATCACCGTCAAGACCGCCGACGGCTACCACGGGGACTCAAGCGTCATGTTCATCGTCGGCGAGTCGATCCAGGGTGAGCGGCTGAGCCGCGTGACCCAGGAATGCCTGTATAAAAGCATGGCGGCGATCAAGCCCGGCGTGCGCCTGTCACAGCTTGCCCGGGTCATCCAGGACCACGCCGAGGATCACGGCTACTCGGTGGTACGCGACTTCTGCGGCCACGGTATCGGCGCGGGCTTTCACGAAGAGCCGCAGTTTCTCCACTACGACGGCTACGCCCCGGAAGCCGACATCGAGCTTGCCGCCGGCATGTGCTTTACCATCGAGCCCATGATCAACGTCGGCAGCTACAAGACCAAGGTGCTGCGCGACGGCTGGACGGCGGTCACCCGGGACCGCGGCCTTTCCGCCCAGTGGGAGCACACTCTGCTGGTCACCGACACCGGCGTGGAAGTGCTCACCGCGCGCGGCGACGAAGACCTGAGCTTTCTCGAGCGCTGATGCTACTCCACCATTACCGCTTCGTGCCGGACACCACCCTGCTCGACCTTGACACCTTTCGCGCCGAGCTTGCCGGCTCGCGCTCGCCGGTAGCGCCGTTCAAGGCCGCGCTTGAATCCCTGCAGGAACGGCTCGACGCGCGGTTTCGCGCAGGCGCGGATATCCGCGACCTGGTGCGCGGCCGCGCCTGGCACCTCGACCGGCTGCTGGCCATTGCCTGGGAGCAGCACGCCTGGCCCGACGACGGCATCGCCCTGCTCGCCGTGGGCGGCTTTGGCCGCGGCGAGCTGCACCCGCATTCCGACATCGACCTGATGGTGCTGCTCGAAGGCGACGACGATCGCGCCTACCGCGAGCCGCTCACCGCCTTTATCACCTTTCTCTGGGATATCGGCCTGGAAATCGGCCACAGCGTGCGCTCGCTCAACGACTGCGAGCGCGAAGCCGAAGCCGACGTCACGGTCATGACCAACCTGCTGGAAACGCGCCTGATCAAGGGCCCCGAGCGCCTGCGCAAGGCCATGCGCGAGCGCCTGGGCGCCGAGCGCCTGTGGCCGGCGGACCGCTTTTTCGCCGCCAAGCGCGACGAGCAGATCGCCCGTCACCAGCGCTACAACAACTCCGAGTACCATCTCGAACCCAACATCAAAAGCTCCCCCGGGGGGCTTCGCGACATCCAGATGATCGGCTGGGTGGCCAAGCGCCACTTTGCTACCGAATACTACGCCGACATCGTCGCCAAAGGCTTCATGAACGACGCCGAGCTGCGCATTGTCAGCCAGGGCCAGGCGTTTTTGTGGCAGGTGCGCTACGCCCTGCACATGCTGGCCGATCGCGCCGAAGACCGGCTGCTGTTTGACCACCAGCGCCGCATCGCCGAGCTATTTGGCTTCAGGGACACCGCCGAGCGCCTCGCCGTCGAGCAGTTCATGAAGCGCTACTACCGCCACGTAACGGCGCTTGCCGGGCTCAACGACATGCTGCTGCAGCACTTTGACGAAGTCATCCTGCGCGGCGGCGAGGCGCTCGATACGGTCACGCTTAACGCGCGCTTCGAAACCCGGGGCGGCTATATCCAGGCGCGCTCGCGTGGCCTTTTCCGCGAGCACCCCGAGGCGCTTCTCGAGCTCTTCCTGCTCATGGCCGAGCACCCCGAGATCGAAGGCGTGCGCGCCGACACCATCCGCCTGATCCGCGACCATCGCCACCTGGTCGACGACAACTACCGCGACGCCCCCGAGCACCAGCGACTGTTCATGGCGCTTCTACGCTCGTCGGGCAACGTCCCGCGCCAGCTTAAGCGGATGAACCGCTACGGCATTCTGGGCAAGTACCTGCCCGACTTTGGCCGGGCGGTGGGGCTGATGCAGCATGATCTCTTTCACCTCTACACCATCGACGCCCACACCCTGAAGCTGCTCAAGCTTTTGCACCGCTTTCGCAAGCCCGAAGCCCGAACGGACTTCGCCGTGGCCGCCGAGCTGATGCCCAGGCTGCCCAAGCTCGACGTGCTGTGGATCGTCGGGCTCTTTCACGATATCGGCAAGGGTCGCGGCGGCGATCATTCGATCATCGGCGCCCGGGACGTGGAAGCCTTTTGCCAGCGCCACCGGCTGTCCCCCCACGACACCCGCCTTGCCGCTTGGCTGGTGGAGCATCATTTGTTGATGTCGATGATCGCGCAGAAGCGCGACATTACCGACCCCGAGGTCATCCGCGACTTCGCCCTCACGGTGCAAAACGAAACCCGGCTGAACTATCTTTACGTGCTCACCGTGGCCGACATCAACGCCACCAACCCGTCGCTGTGGAACGGCTGGCGGGCCACGCTTTTGCGCCAGCTTCACGCCGAAACCAAGCGCGCGCTGCGCCGGGGGCTGCACAACCCGCCGGACCGCGACGACTGGGTCCGCGAAACCCGGGACGAAGCCCGCGCGCTGCTCCACGACGCCGGCATCGACGACGCGCACATCGACCCGCTGTGGGCGTCGCTTGGCGAAGACTACTTTCTCCAGTACGCCCCCGGCGAGATCAGCTGGCAGACCCGGGGTATTCTTGCCCACCGGGAAACGCACCTGCCGCTGGTGCTGATCAGCGCCCCCGACGGCACCGCCGAAGGCGGCACCCAGGTGTTCATCCACACCCGCTCGGTGGACGATCTCTTTGCCGCCACCGCCGCGGCCATGGAGCAGCTGGGGCTTTCGATCCACGACGCCCGCATCGCCACCTCGCGCAACGACTGGACGCTGAATACCTTCATCGTGCTGGATAACCAGCACCAGGCCATCCGCGACGACGAGCGCATCGAAGAAATGCGCCGCCATCTGGTCGAGGAGCTCGACGACCCGGACGACTATCCGCGCATCGTCACCCGGCATACGCCGCGCAAGCTCAAGCATTTCAAGGTGCCCACCACCGTGCTCATCGAGCAGGACCCGGCCAACGAGCGCACCCTGCTCGAGCTCACCGCCCCGGACCGCCCCGGCCTGCTGGCCCGAGTGGGGCGCATTTTCATGGAGCAGGACATCGCCCTTTCCGCGGCCAAGATCGCCACCCTCGGCGAGCGCGTGGAGGACGTCTTCTTCATCACCACCAAAGCCGGCGAGCCGCTGACCGACCCTGAACGCCAGGATCAGCTGCGCGAACGCCTGACCGAGGTGCTGGGCGTATAGCCCGCCACCCCAGCCCCTGACGACCCGCATGGAGGATGACGCACATGCTCAGCTTTGCTCTCGGCATCGGCACCCAGAACACCCGGGGGGACTGGCTGGAGATCTACTACCCGGCGCCGCTTGTGCATCCCGACGCCAGCCTGGTCGCCGCGGTGCAAAAAACGCTCGACGCACCAAAGGGCACCGCGGCCGTAAGCTTTCTCCCCGAGGACTGCGCGGCCCTGGCCGAGGCGCTCAAGGATGCCGGCCACCCCGAGCAGGCCGACCTTGCCGAGGCGCTGGCCGCCAGCCGGCGCCCGCTGGTGGCCATGCTGGTGGACGCCAACCGGCCGCCGCAGACGACCCCCGAGGTCTATCTCAAGCTGCACCTGCTGTCCCACCGCCTGGTCAAGCCCCACGGCGCTGACCTGACCGGCATGTTCGGCCTGCTGCGCAACGTGGCCTGGACCAGCGAAGGCGCCATCGACGTCGACGAGCTGCCCGCCCGCCGGCTGAAGGCCCGCCTCGAGGGCCGCGCCCTGAGCGTAGCAAGCGTGGACAAGTTCCCCCGCATGGCCGACTACGTAGTGCCCGAGGGCGTGCGCATCGGCGACGCCTCCCGGGTGCGCCTGGGCGCCTACCTGGGCGAGGGCACCACGGTCATGCACGAAGGATTTGTCAACTTCAACGCCGGAAGCGAGGGCCCAAGCATGATAGAAGGTCGCGTGTCCGCCGGCGTCATTGTCGGCCGGGGCTCGGATCTCGGCGGCGGCAGCTCGACCATGGGCACGCTCTCCGGCGGCGGCAACCTTATCATCAGGGTGGGCGAAGACTGCCTGATCGGCGCCAACGCCGGCGTCGGCATACCCCTCGGCGATCGCTGCACCGTCGAAGCCGGCCTCTACGTCACCGCCGGGGCCAGAGTCACGCTGATCGACGCCGACGGCGAGGAGGCCGGCGTCGTCACCGCCCGGGAGCTCGCCGGCCAGAGCGACCTGCTGCTGCGCCGCCACTCCCAAAGCGGGCGCATCGAGTGCCTGACCAACCAGAGCGCCGTGGCGCTGAACGAGGCGCTGCATGTGCATAACTGAGCCGGCCGGCCTCTCGCCGACGCTCAGGCTCGCCTTTGAGCTGATACGCCGGCCGTCGGTCACGCCCGACGACGAAGGCTGCCAGGCCGTGCTGATCGAGCGCCTGGAAGCGCTTGGCTTTCACGTCGAGCGCCTGCCCTTCGGCGACGTCGATAATTTCTGGGCGGTGCGCGGCCACCACGGTCCGGTGCTGGCCTTTGCCGGGCACACCGACGTGGTGCCCAGCGGCCCGGAAAGCGCCTGGGAACACCCGCCGTTTGCGCCCTGCGTTGACGCCGACCGCATGCTCTGCGGGCGCGGTGCGGCGGACATGAAAGGCAGCCTTGCCGCCATGGTCATCGCCGTCGAGCGTTTTATCGCCGAGCACCCGGACCACGACGGGCGCATCGCCTTTCTGATCACCTCGGACGAGGAAGGCCCCGCCGTTGACGGCACCCGAGCCGTGGTCGAACACCTGCGCGAACGCCACGAGCGCCTGGACTACTGCCTGGTCGGCGAACCCTCGTCCACGGCGCGGCCGGGGGATGTGATCAAGAACGGCCGGCGCGGCTCGCTTGGCGGCACGCTGCGGGTCAAGGGCGTTCAGGGCCACGTGGCCTACCCCCATCTGGCGCAAAATCCCATCCATCAGGCCATGCCGGCGCTGGATGCGCTAGCCCGGGAGCACTGGGACAGCGGCAACGACTTCTTCCCTGCCACCAGCTTTCAGATCGCCGGCCTGCGCGCGGGCACCGGCGCCACCAACGTTATTCCCGGCGAGCTTGAGGCGGTATTCAACTTCCGTTTCTCCACGGAGATCACCCAGGAGGCGCTCCGGGCGCGCACCGAGGCGCTGCTCGACGCCCACGGGCTGACCTACGAGCTTGACTGGGCGCTCAACGGCAACCCCTTCCTCACCGCCGAAGGCGCGCTGGTGGACGCCACCGTCCGGGGCATAGAAGCCGTGACCGGCGAGCGCCCGCGGCTTTCCACCTCCGGCGGCACCTCGGACGGGCGCTTCATCGCCACCCTCGGCGCCCAGGTGGTCGAGCTCGGACCGCCCAACGCCACCATCCACAAGGTCAACGAGCGCGTTCGCGCCGACGACCTGGAGACGCTCGGGGACATCTACACGGCCATTCTCGAAGCGCTTTTCGTCCCGGCTCAGCGCGGATGACGGGGGGAGGCGGGGCTGGCTGCGAACGCAGCATGGCCACCTCGGGGTTTTCTACTGTCCCCCCGCAACTACGAGATCGCCACGTCGCTGCGCGACTCGCGATGACTGCAGCGGGGAAAGCGCCCATGCCCACTATGTCATAGCAGCGATAGCCCTGCGGGGCATTCCGCTCACCTTCTGAGTGAGTCGGACAAACTCAATATGGCAGACTCAATTTCGTGACTGGTCAACGAGGCATAACCCAATAGCCATCCCTGCTGCTTCTCCTTTCCCGCATACAAGCGGCTGAGCCCGGGTAACAGCACTCCAGCGGTGGCTGCGCGGCGGATGGTCTCCAGCTCCGACCATCCTGAAGCCAGAAAACAAGGAATCTGCAATCCGCCGGCGGGACGTAAGGCGGTGACAATCCCATCCAGATGGTTGGCAATCGCATCAAGAATTACCTCTCTGCGATCCGCGTAGAGCTTACGCATGGCGCGAACGTGGGAGGTATAATGGCCCTCGTCCATAAATCGCGCCAGGGTTAACTGAAGGATCTGTGGCGTGTGCCCGTCCATGATGCTTCTCGCGTAGGTGAAGGCGCTTACCAGCTCCTCCGGCAAGGCCATGTAGCCTATTCTGAGGCCGGGATAGAGGGTCTTGCTGAACGTGCCCAAATAGATAGTTCTATGATGTTGATCAACACCTTGAACGCAGGCGGTGGGTAAACCCTCATAGTGAAACTCGCTGTCGTAATCGTCTTCGATGATCCAGCCGCCGTTTTCTACGGCCCAATGGGTCAAGTCCAACCTGCGCTCCAGCGAAAGTATCGCCCCGGTAGGATATTGGTGTGACGGCGTGACAAACACACAGTTTGCACCGCTCCGATCCGCTCGCAGCTGATCGGTTCGAATGCCCTGAGCGTCAACGTCGACGGGGACCGTTTTGGCCTCGGCCGCTTCAAATGCCCGCTTGGCGCCCAGGTAACCCGGATTCTCCATCAGGATGGACTCGCCGGCGTCAACCAATAGCTGGGCGCATAAAAACAGTGCCTGCCGGGTGCTGCTTAACACGAGAATCTGGCTGGCAGAGACCTTCGCGCCCCGCTCGAGGCTTAAATAAGTAGCGATGGCTTTACGCAGCGGCTCGGCACCTTGCGGATCCCCGTGCAGCAATACATGGGACCGATAGTCCTTCAGGGCCTTTCGCTGTAAGCGCTCCCAGACACCGGTGGGGAAGTTTCGCGTTTCGGGCAACCCTGTGGCGAACGCCCTGATGCTCTGCTGGTCAGTAACGCCCCCGCTTTCGAAAATCATCCGGCCCCGCTGGCTGAGGCCTGCGCCAGCCGCATCGATAGCGCCGCTGTAAGATGGTAGCTTCCTGCGTCCTTGCGCTATCCCGCGCAGCTCGGTACCCAGGGTCTCTAACACATAGCTTCCTGACCCGCCGCAGCGCACGATGAATTCGTCACGCTGCAGTTGCACATAAGCGTTTTCCACGGTATCCCGAGAAACGCCAAGCGATCTGGCCAGAGCGCGGGTCGCCGGCAGCTTGACCCCGGGATCAAGTGCGCCGTCAAGAATCAGCGTGCGCAGGGCACGCTGAATTCGCTGGTGCAGAGTCAAAGGCTGAAGGTCGGCATCGTTCATCCGCATCTTCAGCGTTTCAAGCTCGAATTGTCGGGTCATAGGTGCCCCAAGTGGTCTGGTTGTCTTACTGAAAGCGTACTGACTAAACGGACCAAAAGCATGTTACAAAGATAGCTCCCATGCGTAGTTATCCGTCCACTTTAAGGAGGCCCAGTACCGCCATGCCGACTCCTTCCGATATACAGACCCACCATGACCGGCACGGCCGGTATCCAGAGGCCGTCACGGTCGAGGACTTCCGGCGCAACCTGGCAGCGGTACAGGCACGTATCGATGCAGCCTGCCATCGCGTTGGCCGTGATCCGGCAACGGTACGTCTGCTGCCGGTCAGCAAGACCAAGCCCGAGGCCAGCCTGCGCATGGCCCATGCGGCGGGCTGTCGGATGCTGGGCGAGAACAAGGTGCAAGAAGCCTATCGCAAGTGGGAGGCCATGCAGGATTTGACCGATCTGCAGTGGTCCGCTATCGGCCACTTGCAAACCAACAAGGCCAAGCTGGTGGCACGCTTCGCTACTGAGTTTCAGGCGCTGGACAGTCTGCGCCTGGCCAGAGCGCTGGATCGTCGCCTGCAGATGCAGGGACGCTCTCTGGACGTGTTCGTACAGGTCAACACGTCCGGCGAGGAGAGCAAGTACGGACTGGCCCCCGAGGACGTGCCCAGCTTTATCCAGGCCTTGCCGGCGTTTTCCGCGCTTCGCGTGCGCGGTCTGATGACGCTTGCGCTGTTCTCCAGCGAGGCCGAACGGGTGCGCCAATGCTTCGTGCTGCTGCGCACCCTGCGTGATCGACTGCGGCAAAGCGCGCCTGCCGGCATCGAGCTGGACGCGTTATCCATGGGAATGTCCGGCGATTTCGAAATCGCCATCGAAGAAGGCGCCACGGTAGTGCGCGTCGGTCAGGCCATCTTTGGTGCCCGCGACCTGCCGGATAGTCACTACTGGCCGGGAGAGCCCACTGGGGACCAATCATGACCGAAGCAGCCTCTGTATCCGCACTGCACCCAATGCAGCTGGATGTGGTCTCGGTGCAGTCCCAGGTGGTTTATGGGCGGGTGGGCAACAACGTTGCGGTTCCGGCCCTGGAGGCGCTGGCCTTGACGGTGGCCGCTGTACCCACCGTGATATTCAGTAACACGCCGCACTACCCGACGATACACGGCGGCGCGGTGCCCATCGAATGGTTCGATGGCTATTTGCAGGATCTTTCCGCGCGCGGAGCCTTGAATGCGCTACGCACCATTCTGGTCGGCTATCTTGGCAACCCGGCGCAGGCGCAGGCCCTGGAGCGCTGGGTGCGAGGGCTGCTGATAGAGCATGCCAACCTGCGCATCGTGATCGATCCGGTGATCGGCGATCACGACCACGGTATCTACGTCGATCCGGAGCTGATCGACTCCTACCGCAGCCTGCTGCCTCTGGCCGATGGGTTAACGCCGAACGGCTTTGAACTGGGGCATCTGACCGGGTTGGCGGTGAACGACGTTGACAGCGCCATTACCGCTGCCCGCACGCTGCTGACGGGGCGCACGCAGTGGGTCGCGGTAACCAGCACTGCGCCCGATACTCGGGTTGGGAATGAGGTGCAGGTGGTGCTCGTGACCCGCACGCAAGCCGAGGTTATTGCGCATCCCTTCATTCACGCCTCACCCAAGGGCATTGGCGATCTGTTCTGCGCCACCCTGACCGGGCACTGGATCAAGGGTGCCGGCCTGCCAGAAGCCACTGCGCAAGCGTGCCGCCAGGTCATGCGCGCATTGCGCCATACGGATCAGAAGCGCTGCGCCGAACTCCTGCTGCCACCGAGGGCAAAGGGCCACGGCAACGACGCAGGACAGAGGCATGAATACATACGCCACTTTACCTATCGGATCCAATCCGGGGATACCTCATGAAACCAGCAACCTCTCCCCTGATGCGGGCTTATGCCTGACGAATCCCCACGAATATGTTGCTACTCGCCGCATAGGCTCTGCTCCCTGACTTCCTCGCGAAGTCGTGCTCGGAGGGTTGTCCAAGCAGGCCAAGGCACGGCGTCGGGTTGATGACGACGAAGACATTCCAAGCCCAGGCGCCACACGGAAAGCACGCTCCGGTGCCGGATACTGTTGCTCTGATAGCGCCGCTGTTGCCCCCGGGCTCGGACATCCAGGCCGGCCACCATCATGGCCACGTTCGCCAACATGGCGATCAGCAGCAGGACCTCGATGCGCTTGCCCTGGCGAGACTGATGCATGCCGAAGCCCAGCCCGAACAAGGGACTTTTGACATCGCGGAACCCTTCCTCAATCTGCATGCGCTGTCGGTAGATCGTTACCACTTTATTCGCCAGCGTTGAGCGGTCCGGCAGATTGCTGACCAGCACCCAGGGCTCCTGCTGACGCCGGGCGATCGTCCGGCTGCCGCCGTCCCGAGAGATCCGGCCTTGTTTATTGCGATGCTTACGTCCCCGTGGCGGTCGATAATAGAGCACCATCTGAGCGCGGAACGGATGGTTTTCGGCGATCCGGACGGAGCCCCACGCCTGCGGTTCCGATGTCGCGTGTTGAAACAGGGTCTTCACGGGTTGCCATGCTTCGCCTGACGCCTGGTAACGGGCGGGCTGACGGACCCGTCCAACGATATACCAGCCGCGCGCTTCAACGGCCCGAAACCACGGGTTACGAAAGCCGGCATCGGTCACCAGGATCGGCGTGGCCTTGTCGGGCAGGATCCTTGCCAGCGCATCCAGCAGATAGGCTTCACAGTATGGGCATCCTTCCTTGTGATGAACCTTCTCGAAGATGGGCAGCGATCGCCCGGCGAAGGGCACCGCCGCACGCAGCAGGAAATGCCTGCCGCGGTCATCAATCGGCGACCAGTCCACCAGAATCAGTGGGCGCGTTGTATGGCCGATCAGCAGCGAGGCCATGAGCCAATAGAACAGCGGTCGTTCCTGATGAAGGTGAGGGTTGCCTAATAGTCGATCGACTCGTTTGATGGCGTGCTTGGCATCCGTCGAGCTCGGCAACGCACGGCCAATGGCCGTTAATCCCAGACGTCGCTCGCCCAGCAGAGCGCCAACGGTATCGAGGACGGTCTGTAGCCGCTTGGCATGGATCACGGAGAGTGAAGACGTCAGCAAGTTATGCAAGAATCGAGGGGCCTGCATGGGTCTCCTTCGCATGTTGTTGTGTGTCGTAACTCACAACATGCATGACTCATGCAGGCTTTTTCAATCCTATCATGCTGATTTTATTACCCATTTCATGGGGATTCCTCAGGGCTTATGCCCGCCAACCCGTGTCATTTGTCCGCAGCAGCGGCGCCCTCCTGTGGGACGAACAGGGCACGAATACCTGGACGCCATTGCCGGTGTTGCGATCACCAGCCTGGGGCACAGTCAACAGGCCCTAATAAAAACAAGAATTCTGTCAATTACCTCGCTGCAGTGAAGCCGTATGTCGGGCTTCATTCGCAACTGACGCTTAAAAAAATCCGGGCCGCCTAGCAACGCAAAAACCCCGCCGGAGCGGGGTTTTCGTCTTGGGGCACGTCTTTTTTATGACGTGTGCTATGACGGGCGCTATTCGATGATGCTGACGTCGTCGGCCTGCAGGCCCCGCTCGTTGCGGATCACCTGGTAGCGTACCACCTGGCCCTCATGCAGCATTCGCGGGCCGCGCCCGCGAATGGCGCGGAAGTGGACGAAAACGTCTTCGCCGCTGTCCCGGGTAATAAAGCCGTAGCCCTTGTTGGTGTTGAACCATTTGACGTCGCCTTCTTCGCGCCCGTCGTCGGGGTCGATGACGTTATCTTCATGATCGAACTCGTCTTCCTCGACCGGCTCGGGCGCCGATGGGTGCGCGGCGGGCGCCGGGCTCGCTGCCTCCTTCACCGAGGCGGGAGGCGCCCGCACGACCATGGGCGGCGCCAGCGCGGCAGCGGCGACGGTGCCCACGCAAAGCAGCACAAAACAGCTCAGCGCGGTGGCAAAATACACGCCGGCACCGCCAACCAGGGCAAGTTCGGCAACCCACTCATTGATGAGCGGCGCGCTGACCAGCTGAAAAATGCCCGTCAGCAAAAACGGCGCCGGCGCGGCCAGTAACAGGCTGATGAGAATACAGCGCAACACGACTTTTGGATTCATGGATAGAAAAAGCTCGCTTGTTGTATAGATGACAAAGGAAGGACAATACGTCGTCCCGATACGCGACATTTACCGCTTTACACGGCGGCCAATGCCGTTTTCGACCGGCGGCGTAAAGGCGCCGCCGGCCATACTCTACAAGACTGCGATGTTATCATGCCCCACGACCTGTCGCCTGCCGCCCTGGGCGCACGCCTTGACGCCCTGGAGTCCCGCCTTGCCTTCCAGGAGGACTGGCTCGACACCCTCGACCAGGCCGTTATCGAACAGCAGCGCCGGCTGCAGGCGCTGGAAGAGCTTAGCGCTCTGATGCGCGAGCGGCTGCGCGAATACGGGCGAGCCGATAGCGACGCGGCGGGCACCGCCGGGAGCGGCCCCGAACACGAGGTGCCGCCGCACTATTAGCCAGCGGCCGCCCTATCAGAGAGGGGCTAGTCGCGGAACACGCGCACGCCCAGCGCCTTGAGGGCCGACGTTTCCGCAATGGCCGGGTGCACCGGATGGTCGGCCGCCTGATGCCCCTGGAAGATCACCTGGCCGTGGCGGTCCTGATGGCGCACCGCGCCGCGCACCACGTCCATCAGCCGCTCCGGCGCCAGGTGCATCGACGACGAGGCCGACAGCAGCAGCCCGTCCCGGCCCAGCAGGCGCATGGCTTCGCGGTTGTAGCGGGCGTAGGCACGCTCGCCGCTGTTGCTGTCCCGGCGCTTTCTGATCAGCGCCGGCGGGTCCACCACCACCACGTCGAACTGCTCGCCGTCGGCCTTCAGCGCGGCCAGCGCCTCCAGAGCATCGCCCTCGCCGATGGCCACCTGCTCGTGCACGCCGTTGAGCTCGGCGTTATGCGCCGCCTGCTCCAGGGCACTTCCCGAGGTATCCACGCACAGCACTTCCGAAGCGCCGCTGGCGGCGGCCTGGACGCCAAAGCCGCCCGCGCCGCTGAACAGGTCGAGCACGCGCTTGCCGGCCACGTGGCGGTTCAGCCAGGCGCGGCTGTCGCGGTGGCCGAAGAACCAGCCGGTGCTATCGCCGTCGAGCACCGGCACGGCAAAGCGCACGCCGTTCTCCTCGATCAGCACCTCGTCGGGAAGCGTGCCCCTGACGACTTCCACTTGGGCGTCTAGCCCTTCCTGGCGGCGCTCGCCGGTGTCGTTGCGAAACACGATGGCGGCAGGCTTGATGACCTTCTCCAGGGCATCGACGATCGCCTCGCCGAGCGCCTCCATCCCCGCAGTATTGAGCTGCACCACGACCACGTCGCCGAAGCGGTCGATCACCAGCCCCGGCAGCAGGTCGCCCTCGCCGTGAATCAGACGATAAAACGGCCCGGCATAAAGGCGTTCGCGCAGCGCCAGCGCCTGCTTGAAGCGGTGGACAAAAAGCGAACGGTCCACCTCCATCGCCGGATCCCGGGACATCACCCGGGCGCAGATCAGCGAGCCGGGGTTGACGTAGGCCACGCCCAGGGCGCGGCCGTTGGACGCCTCGACCCGGGCAAGCTCGCCGGCCTGAAAGGCCTTGAGCGGCGTTTCGCGGGTGTCCACTTCGTTGGAATAGATCCACAGGTGCCCCGCCTTCAAGCGGCGGTCGGCGTTTTTCTTGAGTCGCAGGGGTTGGCTCACGGGTGTCTCCCGAACAGAGGTGATACGGGGCCTAGCGCTGGCAGACGGGGCAGTAGACGCTTGCCCGCTGGCCCAGCGCTACGCGCTTTAGCAAGGCGCCGCAGCGCCGGCAGGGTTTACCCTCACGGCCGTAGACGTTGAGCCGCTGGGCAAAATAGCCCGGCTCGCCCTGGCCACTGACGAAATCGCGCAGGGTGGTACCGCCTTGGGTAATGGCTGCGGCCAGCACCTCCCGGGCGGCGCCGGCAAGGCGCTCGTAGCGCACCCGGGCAATGCGCCCGGCGGCCCGGCGCGGGTCGATCCCGGCAATGAACAACGCCTCGGCGGCGTAGATGTTGCCCACGCCCACCACCACGCGGTTGTCCATCAAAAACGGCTTGACCGCCATGCGCCGGCCGCGCGAACGCTGAAACAGCCGTTCACCGGTGAAGGCAGCCGAGAGCGGCTCCGGGCCCAGGTGCGCCAAGCGCGAGTCGTGCGCTTCGTCGGCCTGCAGCCAGTCGACAAAGCCGAAGCGGCGCGGGTCGTGATAGCGCAGCACCCGGCCGCTTTCAAGCACCAGGTCGATGTGGTCGTGCTTTTTCGGCGCGTCTCCCACCCGGGCTATGCGCAAACTCCCCGACATCCCCAGGTGCCAAAGCAGCGTGCCCTGGGCGCTTTCAAGCGGCAGCAGCAGGTACTTGGCCCGGCGTCGGGGCGTGCCCAGGCGCGCCCCTGTCAGCCGGTCGGGCAGATCCGCGGGCACCGGTACGCGCAGGCGCATATGGCGCAGGCGCACCTCGGTGATTTCTCGCCCCGCGATAAAGGGAGCAATCCCGCGGCGGGTGGTTTCCACTTCGGGCAGTTCGGGCATGGCGTCAGGCCGGCACGGCAGTGGTGGGTGACAAGGCGGCAGGCATGCAAAAACCCGGCACGAAGCCGGGTTTTGCAACAGGTCCTCGCCTGCGGAGAAAGCCGATCAAAAGCGCTTACTTGATCTTGGCTTCCCGGTAGATCACGTGCTTGCGTACCACCGGATCGTACTTCTTGAACTCGAACTTGTCGGGGGTATTCCGCTTGTTCTTGTCGGTGGTGTAGAAATGGCCGGTACCGGCGCTGGATACCAGCTTGATCTTGTCGCGCATGGTGTAACTCTCCCAAAAAATCCTGACTCAACACGTCTGGCCGGAAAAGGGCCGGCCCAACCCCGGGTTAAAGGCGTATCAGAACGCTTCGCCGCGCTTGCGCAGATCGGCAAGCACGCTGTCGATACCCTTCTTGTCGATGATGCGCATGCCCTTGGAGGAAACGCGCAGCTTGACGAAGCGGTTTTCCGACTCGACCCAGAAGCGGTGCGAATGCAGGTTAGGCGCGAAACGACGACGCGTTTTACGCTGGGAGTGAGAAACGTTGTTACCGTATACCGGGCGCTTGCCGGTAACTTGACAAATATTGGACATGAGAGTCTCCAACCGCTTGGCGAGTGGTGCAAAACCGTTTTCAAAAACGTCGGGCAGACCGGAGCAGGGCGGCAGCCGGCGCTTGATCGCCTCGACTTTCCCAGGCCCGCTATTCAACCCAAGTTCTTTCAACCTAAGTTCAAAGGGGGCACTTTATACCAGAGACCGCCAGCCGCGGCAAGGAAAACCGCGTTTTCACCGCGACGGTCACGAGCCTGAAGCTACATCCAGCCGCGCTCGGCAAACGATACCACCTCGCCGTCGCCCACCACAAAGTGATCGAGCACGCGGATGTCGAGAAGCTCCAGCGCCTCCTTCAGCCGCCGGGTGATGCGCCGGTCGGCGTCGCTTGGCTCGGCCACCCCCGACGGGTGGTTATGCGCAAGGATCAAGGCCCCGGCGCCAAGCTCCAGCGCTCGCTTTGCCACCTCCCGCGGATACACCGAGGCGCTGTCCAGGGTACCGCGAAACAGCGACTCAAAGCGGATGATCCGATGCTGGGTGTCAAGAAACAGCGCGGCGAACTCTTCGTGGCCCAGGTGGCGGAGCTGGGCGGTCAGGTAGTGGCGCACCAGCGCCGGCGACGTCAGCGCGTTGCCCCTAGCCAGCTGGCTTGCCAGGTGGCGGCGCGAGAGCTCAAGCGTCGCCTGCAGCTGGGCGTAGGTGGCGCTACCCAGGCCCTTGACCGCACAAAACGCCTGCTGGTCGGCCTCAAGCAGCGGCCTCAGCCCGCCAAACCCGGACAGCAGATCCCGAGCCAGATCCACCGCCGAGCGCCCGGGCACGCCCACCCGCAAAAAGATCGCCAGTAGTTCGGCGTCCGACAGCGCCGGCGCGCCCAGCTGCAACAGCTTTTCCCGCGGCCGCTCGCCTTCCGGCCAGTGATTGATCCCCATACCCCCTCCCCGCCGCTTTCCCTGGCGCCGATCCATGGCAATGCCCCGGCATTACCCTTGCGCTCAGCATGCCAAAGCGGCGACGCAAATGGTATGGTAGCCCCCTTGAAAGACAAAGGTGTATTCCTGCCATGGCTGCTTTGACCCTATCGGGCAAGCGGGTGCTGCTGGGCGTCAGCGCCGGCGTTGCCGCGTATAAAAGCGCGCTGATCACGCGCCTGCTCAAACAGGCCGGTGCCGAGGTGCGCGTGGTCATGACCGCCGGCGCCGAGGCCTTTATTACGCCGCTGACGCTACAGGCGCTATCTGGCGAGCCGGTACGCACTTCCCTGCTCGACCCCGACGCCGAAGCCGGCATGGGCCACATCGAGCTTGCCCGCTGGGGCGACGTGCTGCTGATTGCTCCGGCCACCGCCGACCTGATGGCTAAGCTTGCCCACGGCTTCGCCGACGATCTGCTCACCACTCTGTGCCTGGCAAGCGACGCCCCCCGGCTGATCGCCCCGGCGATGAATCAGGCCATGTGGCGAAGCCCTGCCACCCAGCGCAACGCCGCCACGCTCATCGAAGACGGCTGGCAGCAGGTGGGCCCCGACGCCGGCGACCAGGCCTGCGGCGACACCGGCTTTGGGCGCATGAGCGAGCCCGAAGCCATCGTTACCGCCGTGGAAGGCTGCCTGGCTCTGACCCCGCCGGCAGCGGGCGTCGACCGCCCTGCCGGCACCCGGCACGTCGTCATTACCGCCGGCCCCACCCGGGAAGCCCTTGACCCGGTGCGCTATCTTTCCAAGCACGTTTTATCCAACCGTAGCTCGGGAAAAATGGGCTTTGCGCTGGCCGCCGCCGCGCTTGAGCAGGGAGCGCACGTTACCCTGATCAGCGGCCCGGTGGCGCTTGCCACGCCCCCGGGGGCTCAACGCATCGACGTCGCCTCCGCCGCCGAGATGCACCGGGAAGCCCTGCGGCTGGCCCCAGAGGCCGACGTCTTCGTCGGCTGCGCGGCGGTGTCTGACTACCGCGCCGCCGAGGCCGCCGAGCACAAGCTCAAGAAAACCGCCGACGAGGCGACCCTGACGCTGACGCTTGAGAAAAATCCCGACATCATCGCCGACGTCGCCGGGCTTGAGCCCGCACGGCGCCCGCCGGTGGTAGCGGGCTTTGCCGCCGAGACCCGGGACGTCAGGCGCTACGCCGAAGACAAGCTCGCCCGCAAGGCGCTGGACATGATCGTGGCCAACGACGTCTCCGCCGCCGGGCTGGGCTTTGGCAGCGACGACAACGCCGCCTGGCTTTTATGGCGCACGCCCGAGGGCAGCGCAAGCGAACATCAGCCGCCTCAACCCAAGACACAGCTGGCTCGGACCGTAATTCAGCGCGCCCTTGCGCTGCTCCCCGGCCGGCCAGACACTCGGGAGACCCCATGACCGCTGCCCCCCGCTCGCGCCTGGAATGCCGGCTGCTCGACGAGCGCCTGCGCGACTACATGCCCGCCTACGCCACCCAAGGCTCCGCCGGCATGGATCTGCGCGCCCTGCTCGACACCCCGCTGACCCTCAAGCCCGGCGACTGCCAGCTGGTCCATACCGGCCTTGCCATTCATCTTCGCGACCCGGGGCTCGCCGGCATGATCCTGCCGCGCTCGGGGCTCGGTCACAAGCACGGCATTGTGCTGGGTAACCTCGTGGGGCTGATCGACGCCGACTACCAGGGCGAGCTGATGATCTCGGTGTGGAACCGCGGCCCGCGCGCCTTCATCGTCGAGCCGTTCGAACGCCTGGCCCAATACGTGGTGGTCCCCGTGGTCCAGGCCGAACTCGACGTCGTGGACGACTTTACCCCCAGCGAGCGCGGCGCCGGCGGCTTCGGCAGCACCGGCGCGCACTAGGCTTTGGCGCGCTTTATCGCGCCCCGCTACCTATTCAAGCCCTGTTTTTCAAGCCCAGCTTTCAACCAGAGACGACCATGCCCCACCCCACGCTGAACGCCTCCATTTTCCGCGCCTACGATATCCGCGGCATCGTTGACGACACCCTGACCGATGAGGGCGTAACGCTAATCGGCCACGCCATCGGCAGCGAAGCCGGCGCCCGGGGCGAGACTACCGTGGTCGTCGCCAGAGACGGCCGCCTCTCCGGCGAGCGCATGCAGGCCGCGCTGATTCGCGGGCTGACCGCCGCCGGCCAGAACGTGATCGATATCGGCATGGTGCCCACTCCGGTGCTCTACTTTGCCACCCACGTGCTCGACGGCACGGCCTCCGGCGTCATGGTCACCGGCAGCCACAACCCGTCGAACTACAACGGCTTCAAGATCGTGCTCGGCGGCGAAACCCTCTCCGGCGAGGCCATCACCGCGCTGTACCGGCGTATTGTCGACGGCGACCTGGCCTATCCTCACACAAACCACGGCGAAGGCCGGGTGAGCGAAGACGACCTCCGCGAGGCGTATCTTTCCCGGATCGTCGGCGATATTAGCATCAAGCGCCCGCTCAAGGCCGTAGTGGACTGCGGTAACGGCGTGGCCGGCGAGCTCGGCCCCGAGCTCATCCGCCGGCTGGGCGTGGATACAGTACCGCTGTTCGACGACATCGACGGCACCTTTCCCAACCACCACCCCGACCCCGGCAAGCCGGAAAATCTCAAGGACCTGATCGCCAAGGTAAAGGAGACCGACGCCGACATCGGGCTGGCCTTTGACGGCGACGGCGACCGCCTGGGCGTGATAACCCCGAGCGGCAAGCTGATCTACCCCGACCACCTGCTCATGGCCTTTGCCACCGACATGCTCGGCCGCAACCCCGGGGCGAAAGTCATCTTTGACGTCAAGTGTACCGGCAATCTTACCGGCGTCATCGAACGCGCCGGCGGCGAGCCGGAGATGTGGCGCACCGGCCATTCGCTGATCAAGGCGCGGATGAAGGAAACCGGAGCGGCGCTGGCCGGGGAAATGAGCGGCCATGTCTTCTTCCGGGAACGCTGGTACGGCTTTGACGACGGCCTCTACGCCGCCGCGCGGCTGGTGGAAATACTCGCCGGCCAGAACGCCGATGCCGACACCTTCTTCGCCGGTTTCCCGCTGGACGTGGGCACCCCGGAAATCAACATCGAGGTCACCGACGACACCAAGTTCACCCTGGTCGACAAGCTTGCCCGGGAAGGCGACTTCGGCGAAGGTATCAAGACCACCCTCGACGGCATCCGCGTCGACTACCCCGACGGCTGGGGACTGTGCCGCGCCTCGAATACCACGCCGGTGCTGGTGCTGCGCTTTGAAGGCAAAACCGAGGCGGCACTTGCGCGCATCAAGGGGCAGTTTGCCGCCGCGCTGCAGGCGCTCGACCCAACGCTTGTTCTGCCCGCCAGCCGTTAGCGCCGCCATTACCGTAGCCCCAAAGAGAACGCAGATGAACGCAGCCAGTCACGATCCCCAGGTCGTTGTGGAAGTGCTAACCGAGGCGCTTCCCTATATTCAGCAGTTTTCCGGCAAGACCGTGGTCGTCAAGTACGGCGGCAACGCCATGACCGAAGACACCCTGATCGACTCCTTCGCCCGCAACATCGTGCTGATGAAGGAAGTTGGCATCAATCCGGTGGTGGTTCACGGCGGCGGCCCGCAGATCGGCGAGCTGCTGGGCAAGCTCAACATCGAATCGCGCTTTATCAACGGCATGCGCGTCACCGACGATGAAACCATGGACGTCGTTGAGATGGTGCTCGGCGGGCTGGTCAACAAAAGCATCGTCAACCTGATCAACCAGTGCGGCGGCAAGGCCATCGGCGTGACCGGCAAGGACGGCGCCCAGATCCGCGCCCGCCAGCTCCAGGTCAAGCCCCAGGAGCCCGAACACAGAGCCTCGGAAATCATCGATATCGGCCACGTCGGCGAGGTGGAGTCGATCTCCACCGACCTGATTGAAATGCTCGCCGCCCGGGACTTCATCCCGGTGATCGCCCCCATCGGCGTCGACGACAGCGGCAAGAGTTACAACATCAACGCCGATCTGGTGGCCGGCAAGGTGGCCGAGGCGCTCGCCGCCGAAAAGCTGATGCTGCTGACCAACGTCGCCGGGCTTTTGAACGCCGACGGCGAGGTGATGACCGGGCTTGCCACGGAGCAGGTCGACGCGTTGATTGCCGACGGCACCATCCACGGCGGCATGCTGCCCAAGATCCGCTGCGCGCTGAACGCGGTCAAGGGCGGCGTGCAGAGCGCGCACATCATCGACGGCCGCGTTCCCCATGCGGTACTGCTGGAAATCTTCACCAATGCCGGGGTGGGTACGCTGATTACCGATACCGAATAAGGGCCAGGGAGGGCACGAGCATGAGCGGGAAACCCAAGCCAAATCGCCACGAGCAGATTCTTCAGGCGCTCGCCCAGATGCTGGAAGACGACCGCGGCAAGCGCATTACCATCGCCGCGCTGGCTCAGCAGGTGGGCGTATCGGAGGCCGCGCTGTACCGCCACTTCCCCAGCAAGGCGCGCATGTATGAAGGCCTGATCGACTTTATCGAGCAGAGCCTTTTTACCCGGGTCACCCGGATCACCGCTGAGGTGCCCGACGCCGAGGGCCGCTGCGGCGCCGTTGTCTCGCTTTTGCTGGGCTTTGCGGAAAAGAATCCCGGGCTTGCCCGGGTCATGGGTGGCGATGCGCTGACCGGCGAAACCGCCCGGCTGCGCCTGCGCATCCACCAGCTGTTCGAGCGCCTCGAGCTTGCGCTCAAGCAGACGCTGCGCGAGGCCGAGCTTAACGAAGGCCGCCGCCCCGGCATCCCCGCCGCCGCGGCGGCCAACCTGCTCATGGCCCACGCCGAAGGGCGGATCTCCCAGTACGTGCGCAGCGACTTCAAGCACCTGCCCACCGCCTACTGGGACGACCAGTGGGCGCTGCTCTCGGCCAGGCTCATGCAGCCGGCGGCGCGAAGCGCTTAAGCCCTCTCCGCCCTGGGCCAACTTCTAGGGTCTGTTGACGTTTCATGGCAGGGGTATTGGCAGGATAGGGGCAAGCTCACAGAATAAAGGTTCCTAAGCCAACAAACTGCAAGCCTGCCATGCCCCGACAAATGCTCACGGATGAACACTGGCCGAAGCTGAAATCTATCCTGCTTCAACAAGGTATTTATGACAAGACCGATCTGCGTACCACGGTGGAAGGCATCCTTTATCGGATGCGAACCGGCTGCCCGTGGCGGGACCTACCGGAGGCGTTTGGCCCCTGGAACACGGTCTACAAGCGCTTCAACGCCTGGTCAGCGAGTGGAAAGCTGATGAGGATTTTCATCTCTCTGGTGGAAGATCCTGATGTCGAGTGGCTATTTATTGATGGTTCCTACGTCAAGGCTCACCAAGATAGCACTGGGGCTGCCACGGAAGATGCAGAAGCCATTGGCAAAAGTCGTGCAGGCAATACCAGCAAGATCCACTTGGCCGTGGATGCTTATGGGTTGCCGATCGCCTTCAGAATAACCGGGGGTGAAGTGCACGACAGCACGGAAGCCCAGGCATTGATTGACGGTTTGCCGGCAGGTGACGCGCTGGTGGCTGACAAAGGCTATGACAGTGAACGTATCCGTGAGCAGGTCGAAGCCAAAGGAATGGCTGCCGTCATTCCACGCAGGCGTAACTCGAAAAAAGGAAATGCCAATCTGGACAGAGGGTTATATCGCTACCGGCATCTGGTTGAGAATGCCTTTGCTCGATTGAAACCGTATCGCGCCATTGCGACGCGCTACGATAAGCTCAAACGAAATTACGAAAGCATGGTGGCCTTGGCATGCGGCTTTTTATGGCTACCAATGTGAAACGTCAACAGGCCCTAGCGCCTTCGTTGGCCCTTTCACGCTTTTCCTCCCCCTCATGTAATTGGGTAGGGGCCGGAGTTACCCCCGGCGCCCTCCCACACCCCCGTACGTACCGTTCGGTATACGGCGGTTCATGAAGAACGGCTAAGCCCTCTTACCGTATCGAGTACCGAGATCAGGCCCTGCCGGTCGAACCACTTGCGTGGCAGGGCCTGATTCATGTGCGAGGCGCCGGCATTCCACCAGGGACCTCGTCCATTCCCCGCTGACTTCCAGGCACGTTGGCTACCCAGACCCAGCGCCAGAAGCTTGCGGCGCCGAGTTTTCGGACGTTTCCATTGCCGCCAGATCACGCAGCGCAGTCGGCGACGTATCCAGCTATCCAGCGCTTCCAAGGGGCGCTTCACGTCGACGAGACTGAAGTAGCTGGCCCAGCCCCGCAGGACGGGAGCCAGCTCTTGGGTGATACGCCGAATGTTGCGCCCCCTGCCGCGCTTGAGGATATCGCGGACACGCTGCATCAGGCGCTGCAGGCTGGCCTTGGCGATGGTCAACTTCGGCAGCCTGTGCCGAGTCAGCGTATAGCCCAGATACCCCCGGTTCCACGGCCGGTCCACCGCGCTCTTGTCGTGATTGACCGTCAGCCGGAGCGAATTCTCGAGAAAATCACTCAGGCTGGCCATCAGCAGGTCGTGATTCACTCGGTCGAAGAAGGCTTTCAGGTCGAGGTCGACCACCCAACGGTGGCCGGCGGTGACGTGAGCCTTCATGGCCGAGGCGGCCTGCTGGATCAGCCGGTCGCTGACCGTGGGGATGCCGAGCTGGCGTGTCCCGCCCTTGGGCTTGGGGATCTCGACGGCTCGAACTGGACTGGGGTAGTACTCTCCGGCCAGCAGCCGCTCGCGCAGCGTCGGCCAGTATTGCTTCAGGTGATCGGCCAGCTGGTCCACCGGCATGCCATCGGCACCCGGTGCCCCCTGGTTGGCGACCACCCGACGGCAAGCCTGCTGCATGTTGTCGGTGGCGACCACCGCTTCCATGAGCGAGGCGGGCTCCGCGTTCGTCCACGATGACGACGCCGGGACCGTCTCGACGCCCACCGGCTGGAGCTCGGAGTACTGCCCCTGCCCCTCTGGGTGGGTGACGGTATTAGCGCCAGTTGCTGTCTTCATGATCGGTCCTCGAGACGTCATCGCCTACTCGCGGTTCTTCATGTGCGGCCCTTGGTGCCGCGGTGAACCGGCACGTGCTATGGCCTCTGCTGACGTCTGGCGGTCCATCCCGTCGCCTTTCGACGCCGGTAGCACCGTGGCAGACCGCCAGACCTCCCAGGGTAAGACGCGCGACCTTCCTCCCATCTACCCGCCGCATTTACCTCCACACCTTCCGGATGGCTATTGGGCTTCGAGTCTCATTGCCCTCTCGCCCAGATGTGGCTGCCTCATATGCGATTCCTGTTCGTCGGGCCGGGAGTTTGCCTTCAGCTTCCTTCAGATTCCGCCTCGCGGCGGACACCCTTGCTGTTCGGCTAGCGGTTTCCGCTATCAGGGTCCGCAGGGGACTTTCACCCCCAAGTCATCCCGAGGCACCACCCTCGGGAACAGCTCCTATCGGTGCTACGCGCCATGCCTGGCGCACAATAAAAACGGCGCCCGAGACGGGCGCCGTTTTGCGGTGGGCTTACTACCTATTTGCTATCGGCTTTGCGCCAGGCTCAGGCGAAGATCGTATCGCCCATTTTATGCCGCAGCTTTTTCATGGCGTTTTTTTCCAGCTGGCGGATGCGCTCGGCGGAGATGCCGTAAACGTCGGCCAGGTCGTGCAGCGTGGACTTGTGCTCGGCCAGCCAGCGGCGCTGGAGAATGTCCCGGGAGCGCGCGTCCAGCCCACGCAGGGCGGACTGCAGCCGCTGCGAGGCGTCCTGCTCGTAGTCGCTGTCTTCCAGCTGGGTAGCCGGGTCGGCGGCTTCGTCGTTGAGGAAGTTGACCGGTGCCCGGTACGCGCTGGCGCTGTCCTCGTCCTCGCCCGGCGAAGCATCAAAGCCTGCGTCAAACGACGACAGCCGCCCTTCCATGTCGCGCACCACCTCGGGTTTGACGTCGAGATCCTTGGCAATCGCGCTCACTTCGTCGTTGTTGAGCCAGGCCAGACGCTTTTTCGCGCTGCGCAGGTTGAAGAACAGCTTGCGCTGGGCCTTGGTCGTCGCGATCTTGACGATGCGCCAGTTGCGCAGCACGAACTCGTGAATTTCCGCCTTGATCCAGTGTACGGCAAAGGACACCAGCCGTACCCCCTGGTTGGGATCAAAGCGCTTGACGGCTTTCATCAGCCCGACGTTGCCTTCCTGAATCAGGTCGGCCTGAGCCAGGCCGTAGCCGGAATAGCTGCGTGCGATGTGTACCACAAACCGCAGGTGCGAAAGCACCAGGCGGCGCGCCGCTTCCAAATCGCTGTCGTCGTAGAGGCGCCAGGCGAGCGCGCGCTCTTCGTCGGCGGTCAGCACCGCAATGCTGCTGACCGCGTTGATATAACCGCCCAGATCATTACCCGGAGAAAGCTGACCCACCGGTAGAAGACTGTTGCTCATGTGCAGATGGTCTCCCTGATAACCCCAATATACGTGACGCTGACTGTATGAACCCTGATACTATAACTCGTGCTATATAAAACGCAGTCGCTGTGATGGATGCCGCTGAACATAGTGGCGCTTAATATAATAGACCTCGGCGGGGTTGAAAAGTTCCGTTTCGCCCCGGCCACAGCGCGCTATCATCGTGTTTTTCGATGTTTTTAAGCGACATTAACGGCTATTCAAGAAAAGTATGCGTAGCGCAAAGGAGTTTTCCGAGCCGCATCATCGCGGCCCGATGCTTGCCAGATGCCGGCTCACCGCAACCCAGGCGCCCAGCCAGCCAAGTATGGTACTACAGGATAGAAGGATTGTAGAGCCGGCAACGCCCAGCGCCGGCAGCGTGAAAGTGGCGCCGTAGCTTGCCGCCAGCGCCTGAACCGGCAGCGCCAGCCAGTGCCCGCCGAGGGTCAAAAGCCCTAGCGCCAGCACCCCGCCGCCCAGGCCATACCAGGCGCCGCTGTACAGAAACGGCCGGCGCACAAAGGCGTGGGTGGCGCCGATCAGCGTGACCACTTCAATCTCCCGCCGCCGGCTTTCCACCGCCAGGCGGATGGTGTTGCCCACCACCAGCAGCACGCCCAGGCTAAACAGCATCCCCAGCGCCAGGGTGATCCGCCGGCCAAGCTCGGCCAGATGGCGCAGGCGCTCGACCCAGGCGAGGTCCAAGCGCACTTCGTCGACGCCGGAAACCTCGCCCAGCCGGGCGGCGAGCGCCTCCATGGCCTCCGGCGAAGCGTCCTTCGGCGTCACCACGATGCTTGCCGGCAGCGGGTTGTCCTCGAGGCCGTCAAGGGCATCGTCGAGCCCCAGCGACTGCTGAAAGTCGGCCATGCCCTGCTCGGCGCTGATCAGCCGGGTTTGCTGCACGGCGGTATCCGCGGTCACCGCCTGCTCGACGCGCCCGGCCTCCTCGGCGGCGACGCGGGGCTCGAGGTAAACCGTCAGGGTGGCGCCGTCGTCCACCTCGGCGTCGAGCAGGCGTGCCCCGGACAGCGTCAGCCACAGCGCGGCGGGTAGCACCAGCGCGATAGCAATGGCCAGCATGGTCAAAAGGCTGCCCACGGGGTGGCGCACCAGCCGTCGGCTGCTGTCCAGCGCCATGGCGCGGTGGTGCCGGCCCCAGGCGCGAAAGCGGCTGGAAGCCCCCGGCCCCGCCGCCGCTGAGCCGGCTGCCCGGGGCGGCGGGGCGTTCGCAGCGGCCTTGGCCTGGGCGCCCCGGCGCGGCGTAGCGGCCCGGCTGCGGGACGTCGCACCCGGTTTGCGCGGTGTGTTCATCGTGCCCCCTCGTCGGCCACCAAGCGTCCGTCGGCGAGGCGCAGCATGCGATGGCGCAGCCGGGTAATCAGCGCCAGGTCGTGGCTGGCAATCATCACCGTGGTACCGATGCGGTTAAAGTCTTCAAACAGCGCCATGATATCCGCCGACAGCTGCGGGTCGAGGTTACCGGTCGGCTCGTCTGCGAGCAGCAGGGCCGGCTTGTTGACCACAGCCCGGGCAATGCCCACGCGCTGCTGCTCGCCGCCGGAAAGCTCAATGGGGATCGCACGCTCGCGGTGCAGCAGGCCGACCTTGTCCAGCGCCGCCCGCACTCGGCGCGCCGACTCCCGGGGCGGCGCGCCCTGAATTTCCAGCGGCAGCGCCACGTTATGAAAGATGGAGCGATCGAAAAGCAGCTGGTGATCCTGAAATACCACGCCGATCTGGCGGCGATAAAACGGCACCTGGCTTGCGTGCAGCCGAGCGATATCGTGGCCGGCCACCACCACGCGCCCTCGGCTTGGGCACTCAAGCCGCATGACCAGGCGCAACAGCGAGCTTTTGCCGGCGCCGGAGTGGCCGGTGAGAAACACCATTTCGCCCCGCCTGACGTGAAAACTCAGGTGGGACAGCGCCTCGAAGCGCCCGCCGTAGCGCTTGCCCACGCGCTCGAAGGCGATCATCCGCGGGCGTCGTCGTCCGGACGATCAAACAGCGCGCTGACAAACTCCCGGGCGACAAAGGGGCGCAGGTCGTCCAGGGTTTCACCCACGCCGATAAAGCGAATTGGCGTTTCCAGCTGGTTGGCCAGGGCAAAAATCACCCCGCCCTTGGCGGTGCCGTCGAGCTTGGTCAGCGTAATGCCGGTCACCGGCACCGCTTCGTTGAAGGTGCTGGCCTGGCTGATGGCGTTCTGACCGGTGCCGGCATCCAGCACCAGCATGACTTCGTGGGGGGCGGTCGCATCAAGCTTCTGCATGACCCGATGGACCTTTTTCAGCTCTTCCATCAGCGGCCCCTTGTTGTGCAGCCGCCCGGCGGTATCGGCAAGGACGACGTCCACGCCGCGGGATTTGGCCGCGGCAACGGCATCGTAGACCACCGAGGCGCTGTCGGCCCCGGTGTGCTGGGCGATGACCGGAACGCCGTTGCGCTCGCCCCACACCTGGAGCTGCTCTACCGCGGCGGCGCGGAAAGTGTCCCCGGCGGCGAGCATTACGCTCTTGCCCTCGCGCTGGAAGCGCTGGGTAAGCTTACCGATAGTGGTGGTCTTGCCCACGCCGTTGACCCCGACCACAAGAATCACAAAGGGACCGTCGCCGGATTTCTCCAGGCTCAGCGGGGTAGCGACGGGCTCCAGCATGGCGGCAAGCTCTTCCTGAAGACCCTGGTACAGCGCCTGAGGGTCGCTGATTTCCTTGCGCGACACCCGCGCTTCCAGCCGCTCGATAATCGTGGTCGTGGCCTCGATCCCCACGTCGGCCATGAGCAGCTGAGTCTCAAGATCCTCCAGCAGCTCGTCGTCGATCTGTTTTTTACCCAGAAAGAGATCGGCCACGCCGTCGGTAAAGTTGGCCCGGGTTTTCCCCAACCCCGCCTTGATGCGCGAAAGCCAGCCCTTTTTCTCCGGACGGTCGGCGGGAGCCGGCTGAGGTTCGGGTTCGGGTTCGGGTTCGGGTTCGGGTTCGGAAACAGGCTCCGGCGCCGGCGCGGCCTGCGCATCAGCGGCCGGCTCGGAGGTCGACGCCGGCTCGGCGTCGGGCGCCAACTCGGCCTCAGGATCCGGCTTGGCCTCGGCTTCGGGGACCGGCGTCGCGTCGAGGTCACCGGCATGGCTTTCCTGACGAACGCCACCCTCTTCATCAGCGGGCGGCGCGGGGGCTTCGTCGGCCTCATCCGGCGCCGGCTGCCGGTCAAGCGCGCTGTCGTCTTCGGGCACCGTTTCGCGGTTATCGTGTTTCTTCTTGCGCTTTAAAAAACCAAACATGGGCACTAACTTCCGCACAGAGCATGATAAAAAGAAGGTAAAAAACGATCGCCGACGGGATCCGGGCGGCCAGGCTGGCCTCTATCCTACCACCGCCCATCAAGACTTTGGACACGCGGGGCGCTACAATCCCCGCCCATGAAACGAAAACGCTCCTCGCGTTCGGGCCGCCCGGACGCCAGACACGCCGCCGCCCGCCAGGGCGGCAAGCTGCGGGTGATCGGCGGCGAGTTTCGCCGTCGCCAGCTGCCCGTGCCCGACCGCCCGGGGCTGCGCCCGACGCCTGACCGCGTGCGCGAAACTCTGTTCAACTGGCTGGGCCAAACGCTTGCTGGCGAACGCGTGCTCGACGCCTTTGCCGGCACCGGGGCGCTGGGTATCGAGGCGCTGTCGCGCGGGGCTACGCAGGTGACGTTCATCGAGCAGGACGGCCGCGCCGCGACCCAGCTGGAGCGCAACCTGGCCACCCTCAAGGCCCTCGGCGGCCGGGTGCTGAGCGTTGACGCCCGGGCGTTTCTCGCCGCCGGCAACGCCGGCGAGCCCTTTGACCTGGTGCTGCTCGACCCGCCCTTTCACCAGGGCTGGATCACCCCCTGCTGCGCCGCGCTTGAGCGCGGCGGCTGGCTGGCGGAAGGCGCGCGGATTTACCTGGAGGCGGAAGCCACCCTGACGCCGGCAGTGCCCGGCAGCTGGCTGCTGCACCGGCAGGCCGGCGCCGGCGACACCACGGCGCGGCTCTATCAGCGCCTTAGCCCCAGCCACCCGAATTAAGCCGTCAACAGGTCTGCGAGGGGGCGCTATGAATCCATCTCTGGCGTAGAACCCCCTCTTCGACCTGCTCCCGGCTCCTCCGGACATAGCCCACTGCAACTGCTCTACCGAGAGATCACAGCTTGCCGCCGCGCCGCCCGGGCGTTACGCTCAGGCGCTGGCCCAGACCAGCCTTGTCTATTTGTTTATTGTCGGAGAGATCCATGAGCCAGGAACTGTTCAATCAGCTCGAGCAAAAAGTTACCGCCACGGTAGAGGCGCTCGAGCTTTCCAAGCTGGAAAACGACGAGCTGCGCGAAGAAAACCAAACGCTCAAGCAGGAGCGTGAAGAGTGGGAGCGCCGGCTCAACGGCCTGCTGCAGAAATTCGACGACTCCAGCAGCAGCAGCTAACGGCTCGCGGCCTGAGCGCCGAAGGCGCGCGACATCAGCAGCGCATCTTCCCGCCCGCTGCCGGCGGCCGGAGACAGGGGCGGATAGTAGTCCCGACGCCGCCCGTCCACGCCAAAGCCGTGGCGCTTATAAAGCGCAATGGCGGCGGCGTTGCCGGCGCGCACTTCCAGCAGCAGGCGCTCGCTCTGCCAGTGCCCGGCCGCCTCACAAGCGGCGCGCACCAGCGCATCCCCGACGCCCCGGCCACGATAGTCGGGCACAACGCCTAGCGCCTGGATTTCGGCGTCAAACGGCAGCCGCGCCAACCAGAGATAGCCGGCCAGTAAAGGCGCCTGCCCGGAAGCGCCGGCGGCCATGACGCCCAGTACCCGACCGTCTTTCGTTTCCATGGCCTCGCACAGGGCGGCTGCCACGGCACCGCTGCCGGCAATGCTGCCCCCTGACATGACGTTGCCGGCATCGCGGGCGCTGAGCGTCTCGACCCGCCATGGCGCACACTTTTGCGCTCCGTTTTCAGCCATCGGCCGTTTCCTTGCGCCACTGCGCGCCCAGCGCCGCCAGCGCCGGCCATAGATCGCGCTTGGCCGCCCCGTCTTCCAGCAGCGTCTCAAGGGCCGGCCCCTGCCACAGCGGCAGCGATAGGGCCTGGGAGACGGCCCGGCCGCGCTCCTCTTCCGGGGCCAGCACCCGGGCAAGCGGCGAGGCGTCATCCCCGCCCCACCACAGCACTCGGGTCGGCTTCCAGCCGTTGCGGCTTGCCGCGCCGTCGACAAAGGCGCAGAGCCCCTCCCGGGCTTCTTCAAGCGGCGCTTCCGGCGCGGGGCCGCCGACAAGCGGCGGCCAGCTCAGGGTGTGCCAGGCCGAGAGGCTGGCCACATCGATACCCGCCGCGCGGCAGAGATTGCTAAGCAGCCGGCGCGCGGCGTCCCCCGGCTCGCCTTCGTGCAGGCTTAGCCAGCGCCCGCCAAGGCATACGCAGGACAGCGTAAAGCGCAGCGGCGCGGCGGGGGCAGCGGGCGCCTTCGGCGGCGCTTCTACCGGCGCCGAAGGCGGGGCCGGGCGCTCCTCATTCAGCAGCGCCTTGAGCGCGGCGGGGTTAGCCGAGGGCTCGGCCGGCGGCGCCGCCCGGCGGCTGGCTTCAACCTGCTGGGCATCGTCAAGCAGCGCGTGCAGGCGCTTTCCCGGCGACTCGGGCTCCGGCGGCGCATCGTCCCACTCGCAGGCCTGGGTGGCCAGCGCGTTGGGCAGGCGGTAGCGCGACGCGTAGGCGGTAATGCCCATGGCGTCGAGATACTGCCGGCGAACGACCTCCGGATTCACTTGCCGCCGCCGCGACAGTCCGGGGAGTCCGGGCGTTCGCCGCCCCGGGCCTCCCACTCCTCCGGGGTATAAAGGTGCAGCGCCAGCGCGTGCACCGGCCCCGACATCTCGTCGGCCAGCAGCTTGTACACCTGCTGGTGGCGCTTGACCGGCAGCAGGCCGTCAAACCGCTCGCTGACCAGCGTGACCTTGAAGTGGGTTTCGGAGTTGGGCGGCACGCTGTGCCGATGGCTTTCGTTTTCCACCTCGAGCACCGTGGGTGAAAGCGCCTTGAGCTTTTGCCCGATCTGTTCCTGCAGTGTCACAGTGACCTCCTTGGCTGACTCGACAACGTCCGGCCGCAACGACGCCGCCGGAAGCGACAAAGCCAATTGTACGCGCTTATGCGACGCGCGACGATGTGCGCTCCTGCATGGCGCGCCGCGCCAGCGGAATGCGCGCGGCGCTGACGACAAGCGAGAGCAGCGAAGTCACCGCCCCAGCCACAGCGTCACCTGCACGGCAAGCCCCAGCGCCAGCACCGCGCCCACCAGCGCCACCCCAAGCGACTGGCCCACGGTGCGCGTGGTGCTCATCACTCCGGACACGTTGGCGCTGCGCGCGGCGGGGAGGCTGGCCATCATTTCGCGGTTGTTGGGCGGCTGAAAAAGGCCAAAACCAAGGCCGCACAGCGCCACCCGCCAGAGGCTTCCGACGATGCCGGTGTTTTCATCCACCAGCGCAAGGGCAACGAAGCCCGTGATCACCAGCACCAGGCCGGTGGTCGAGAGCACGCTGGGGTTAACGCGGTCGGCCAGGCGGCCGGCCATCGGCCCCACCACCATCAGCGCAAGCGGCCAGGGGGTAAACAGCCAGGCGGTGAGCAGCGGGCTGAAACCCATTTTTTCCTGATACAGAAACGACAGCGCGACAAACGCCAGCCCCTGGCCGATAAACGCAAGCCCCGAGGCCGACACCGCCAGGGTGAAGCGTCTTTCGTTAAACAGGTAAAGCGGCAGCAGCGGGTACGGCGCCCGGCGCTGGCGGCGGATAAACGCGGCAGCCCCCGCCAGCGCCGCGGCGCCAAACCCGGCCCACTGCCAAAGCGGCGCGCGATGGCCGATAGCGTCCATGGTGAGAAACAGCCCGGCGAGCGTGAGCATGGAAAAAAGCGCGCCGGGAAGATCGAAGCTACCCTGGCGCGGCGCCTCTTTGGGCAGCGCGCGATAGGCAAACAGCAGGGAGACGAGCCCCAGCGGCACGTTGAGGGCAAAGAGCCAGGGCCAATGGGTGAACGACAGCATCAGCCCGCTAAGCGTGGGGCCGGCGGCGTAGCCCCCGCCCACCACCAGCGCGGAGAGGCCCAAAGCGCTGCCCAGCAGCCTTGAAGGGAAAATCAGCCGGTAGAGAGAGGCGCCGATGGATAGCGTCGCCGCCGCTCCCAACCCCTGCAGCGCGCGAAACGCCAGCAGGAGCTCAAGGTGTCGCGACAGCGCCGAGCCAAGCGCGGCGAGCACGAAGGTGCCCAGCCCGAACAGATAGATCCGCCGGCGGGTTACAAGCTCGCTTAAGGCCGCAAAGACCAGCAGAAAAGCGGCGCTGACCACCTGGAAAATCGTGGTCACCCACACCACGTCGGCGGACGCCACCTCAAGATCGGCGGCAATGGAGGGCAGCGCGAGATTGATCATGGTGGTATCCACCACCGCCATCAGCGTGCCGCTGACCAGCGCCAGTACGGCAAGCAAGCGCTCCGGGCCGGGCAGGCCGTCGTCGCCTTCGCGCGTTTCAAACAGCCACATGGGAAAGTCCTCGGGGGAACACAGCAAAACCGGCCGCAGCCGGTTTTATCTACGCTGGCGCTGCCCCGTTACGGGCGCCTGGTCTACGGGCAGCTAGTCGGGATCGTTGTCGAGCAGCAGCGCATCGTCCACTTCGGAGATTTCCAGCGCCGTCTCGTCGTCAAGATCTACCGCCAGGAAGCTGTGCTCGATGCGCAGGAAGTCCTCAAACAGCGCCCAGTCAAGGGACTCGGGCCACTGGCGCTCGTCCTCTTCCCAGGCGCGCAGCTCGATTTCAAAAATCTCCACGTAGCGCTCGCGGATGTAGGCATTCAGCGCTTCGGGCGTGTCCATTTCGGGAATCAGGTAGACGGTGCTCTCACGGTCAACGTCGTCAAGCGTCAGGTCATCGTCTCCCATGGTGGGCTCGAGCGCGTTGATCCAGTCCACGAATTCCTGGGTCGGCCGAACGCTCAGGGCGGAGCGGTTAAGCAGTTTCATGGGGTTCTCCTCACAGAACGATGCCTCACGGGACGATCACAGGCATGCAAACGGAAACATTATGGGCGTTTGCGCGCCGACTTGCCAACGCCCGGCACTGCCTATTGCCGGGCTCAGCTCACGCTTCCGCTTCCGGGCGCATGGCCGGGAACAGCAGCACGTCGCGGATGGAGGGGCTGTCGGTAAACAGCATCACCAGCCGGTCGATGCCGATGCCCTCGCCCGCCGTGGGCGGCAGGCCGTACTCCAGCGCGCGCACGTAGTCGGCGTCGTAGTACATGGCTTCCAGGTCGCCGGCGTCCTTCTCCGCCACCTGCTCCCTGAAGCGCTCGGCCTGGTCTTCGGCGTCGTTGAGCTCGGAGAAGCCGTTGGCGATCTCGCGGCCGCCGACGAAAAACTCGAAGCGGTCGGTGACGAAGGGGTTGGCGTCGTTGCGCCGGGCCAGGGGGCTGACCTCGGCCGGGTATTCGATGATGAAGGTGGGCTGATCGAGCCGGGGCTCGGCCACCTCTTCAAAAATTTCCGTCTGCAGCTTGCCAAGCCCCCAGCTGTCTTTGGCCGGAATGCCCAGCTTGCCGGCCAGCGCCCGGGCCGCCTCGGGGGAATCCAGGTCGGCCGCGGTGATGCCGTCGCCGTGGCGGAGAATGGCGTCGCGCAGGGTGAGCCGATCAAACGGCTTGCCAAAGTCGTACGCCTCGCCCTGGTAGGTCACCGTGGTGGTGCCCAGCACTTTTTCTGCGGTGGTGCGCAGCATGGCCTCGGTGAGGTCAAGGAGGTCGTGGTAGTCGGCGTAGGCCCAGTAGAACTCGACCATGGTGAACTCGGGGTTATGCCGGGTGGAAAGCCCCTCGTTTCTGAAGTTGCGGTTGATTTCAAAGACTTTCTCGAAGCCGCCCACTACCAGCCGCTTGAGATAGAGCTCGGGGGCCACGCGCAGGTACATGTCGATATCCAGCGCGTTGTGGTGGGTCATGAACGGCCGCGCGGTGGCACCGCCGGGGATCTGCTGGAGCATGGGGGTTTCCACCTCCATGAAGCCGCGATCCTCGAAGAAGCGCCGCATGGCGCTGATGATCGCCGCCCGGGTTTCGAACACCCGGCGCGACTCCGGGTTCATGATCAGGTCCACGTAGCGCTGGCGGTAGCGGGCCTCCTGGTCGGTCAGGCCGTGAAACTTGTCCGGCAACGGGCGCAGGCTCTTGGTCAGGAGCGCGGCCTCGTTCATCTTGACGTAAAGGTCGCCCTTGCCGGACTTGTGCACCGGCCCGCGGCCGGCCACGATATCGCCGATGTCCCAGCTCTTGATATCGTCGAGCACCGCTTCCGGCAGGCCTTTCTTGTCCACGTAGAGCTGGATCTGCCCGGCCGCGTCCTGAATCACGATAAAGGGGCCGCGCTTGCGCATGATGCGCCCGGCCACCGCCGCCTGGCGGTCCAGCGTCTCGAGCTCGGCCTTGTCCCTGTCGCCCAGCGCCTCCTCCAGCTCAGCGCTCAGGCTGTCCCGGCGGAAGTCGTTGGGAAACGCGCTTTTCCCCCGGGCTTCGGCCTGCTCGCGGCGCTCGGCCAGCTTGGCGCGGCGCTCGGCGATCAGGTGATTTTCGTTGTCAAAAGACGCGTCCTGGTTGGCCATTCGGGCACCCTTGCAATATGAACCTTGAAAAGTCGATGAAGCGGAAAACGCTACAGGCCCTGCTTGAGGCTGGCGACGATAAACGGATCCAGATCGCCGTCGAGCACCTTGTCGCAGCTGCTTGACTGCACCCCGGTGCGCAGGTCCTTGATGCGCTGGTCGTCCAGCACGTAGGAGCGAATCTGGCTGCCCCAGCCGATATCTGACTTGGCGTCTTCCGCCGCCTGCTTGGCCTCGTTGCGCTTGTCCATTTCGTGCTCCCAGAGCCGGGCCCGGAGCTGCTTCATGGCAAAGTCGCGGTTGGCGTGCTGGCTGCGCTGGCTCTGGCAGGCCACTACGATCCCCGTGGGCTCGTGGGTGATACGCACGGCGGAATCGGTGGTGTTGACGTGCTGGCCGCCGGCGCCGCTGGAGCGGTAGGTATCGGTGCGCAGGTCGGACGGGTTGATGTTCACCTCGAAGCTGTCGTCCACTTCGGGGGAAACAAACACCGAGGTAAACGACGTGTGCCGCCGGCCGCCGGAGTCAAACGGGCTCTTGCGCACCAGGCGATGCACGCCGGTTTCCGAGCGCAGCCAGCCGAAGGCGTAGTCGCCCTGGACGTGAATCGTCGCCGACTTGACGCCCGCTACGTCACCCGCCGATACCTCGAGCAAGTCCGTTTTGAAGCCGTGGTGCTCGGCCCAGCGCAGGTACATGCGCAGCAGCATGTTGGCCCAGTCCTGGGCTTCAGTACCGCCGGAGCCGGACTGGATGTCGAGATAGGCGTTATTTTCGTCCATTTCGCCGGAAAACATCCGCCGGAACTCGAGCTTCTCCAGACGCGCCTGCATGGCGTTAAGCTCCTTGCAGACCTCGTCCACCGTGTCCTGGTCGTCTTCCATCTCGGCAAGCTCCAGCAGGTCTTCGCTGTCACCCAGGCTCTGTTCGAGCGTGTCGATGGTGGAGACGATGGTATCCAGCGACGCGCGCTCCTTGCCCAGTTTCTGGGCGCGCTCCGGATCGCTCCAGACGTCGGGATCCTCAAGCTCTCGGGTTACTTCTTCCAGCCGATCCTTGCGTTCAGCATAGTCAAAGATACCCCCTAAGAATGCCTGTCCGCTCCGACAGATCCTTGATTTGTTGATGGATCGGGTTAGTTTCCAACATGGATTCGCCCCAGCTGTATGTCGTTGGCAAAACCGGCATTGTAGCGAAACCCTGAGCGCACCGCATCCATCGCCGCCAAGGCGGAAAGAAAAACCCGGCCTGATGGCCGGGTTGCGGGGGCTTTTCGCCAGCGTTTAGAAGCGGTAGGTCAGCTGGGCGCCAAAGCCGTGGGCTTCGTTTTTGTAGTCGGCGCTGTAGTTCGACGTCACCGGGGGCGTTTGCTGGCCGGCCACGGTGAAGCTGTCGGTCTTGGTCTGGCTGATTTCCGTGCGCCGCTCGGTGAGGTAGGAATACGCCACGTCGACGGTCAGATCATCCACGGGCGTCCAGCCCGCGCCCAGCGAGAAGATCCGCCGGTCGTCGGACGGAATGCGCACGCTGCGGTGCTCATCGCTTGTCGGCGTGGAATCCAGCGTCAAACCGGCGCGCAGGGCAAGCGCCGGCGTTAGCTGATACTCGCCGCCGGTGGCAAACGCCCAGGCGTTGGAATAGTTCTGCGTCTCGTTGGTCACCTCCCCGCGGTCGGCGCCCTCGACCAGGATCCGCTCGAACTGGCTCCAGCGCGTCCAGGAAGCGCCGAACATCAGCTTGAGCTTTTCGCTCATCTGCTGGGTCACGGAGAAGTTGACGGTTTCCGGCGTGGTCAGATCAAGGGTGGCATCGTCGGTCACGGTGCCGATACCCAGCTGGTCGAGCGCCGGCGACGAGGCGGTGAAATCCCCCTCCAGGGTATAATCCACCTTGGAGCGATAGGTCAGCCCCAGGGTGGTTTCCGGCACCGGCTGATACATCACCCCGAGGTTATAGCCCCAGGCCTCGTCGTCGCCCTCGACCCGGGAGTCCACCTCGGCCGCGCCCAGCGGCGTCACCACCGGCACCTGGCGGCGCAGCTCGCCGTCCACGCGGTTGTAGCTGACGCCGGCACCCACCGACCACTGGTCGTTGAAGCGGTAGGACACCGTCGGCTGGGCGCTCTTGACCTCTACCGAGGTGTAATCGCCCTGGTTGCGCCCCTGAAAGCCGCCTTCGTAGTCCGTCTTGGAGCCGAACGGCGCATAGACGCCAAAGCCAAAGGCAAGCCTTTCGTTGACCGGGTGGGCATAGAAGGCAAAGGGCACAAAGGTACCCGGCACCATGTCACCCTCGTTGGAGCCCGCGACCGGCAGCGTATCGGTAGCGCCGCCGGTGGCTTGCAAAAAGGCCGGGCTGCTTTGCGACGCCCGGGCATTGCTGATGTCGGTTTTCGCCTTCAGATAGGTCCCACCCACGGAAATCTGCGCGCGGTCAAGAAACGACATCCCCGCCGGGTTGCCAAACACGATAGTGGCATCGTGGACGTTGGAGCTGCGCCCGGCGTGACCGTAGCCCTGGCCGCTCACGCTTTGCTCGTTGAGTTGAAACCCGCCTGCCTGGGCCTGCCCGGCCGTCAGCGCCGCGGCCGCCACGGCGGCCGTCAGCGCGAGGGTTGCGGTATGTCTGGCAGCACCCACGCCAACGAAGGCATCGTTATTAGCACTGGCGTTATTCGCATTAATTTTATTGGCATTGATTTTATTGGCATTGATTTTATTGACATTGTTATTCATGGCCGATCCCTTTTCCCCGAGAAGCCTACGGACGCTGCCGTAAGTGAGGCGCGCCGGCCGTTAAGCGATAAAGGCTGGCGCGGCATACGCCGGGCCGGAAAATCACCCGACTCATACGTACGTTTAACGTAGCTCCTTTTTCTCGCACCCGGCACCCGGGTTCAAGGGCAAGCGCTGATTTTGGGGCGTTTGTGGCTTATCCATTGGTCGTATGCCGGCGGGCAGGCGCTTAGCGATGCTTACCGACAAAACCGGACGACACCGGATCCGCGGCGTTGCCCCAGCGGCTGCGCATGAAGGTGATGAGCTTGGCAATCTGCTCATCGCTTAGCTTCCAGCCATAGCCGGGCATCAAGCGCTGAGTGTGCCCGGGGCCTGCGAGCGGCGTTTCAATGCCCTCCAGAATAATTCGCGCAAGCGAGCTTGGGCTGTCGGCATTGACGGTGGCATTGCCGGCAAGCGTTGGCGTGACGTCCGAATAGCCCGAGCCGTCATCGCCGTGGCAGGTAGCGCAGTATTCGTTATAAAGCTCGGCGCCGTTCTGGGTAGGCTGATCGACGTTGGTGGCCAGGCTCTCCTTGTCCGGCGCCAGCGATTTTAGATACACCGCGATGGCCAGGCGATCCTCATCGCTCAGATACTGGGTGCTATGGCGCACTACCTCCGCCATGCTCCCGGACACTGATACCTGTCCGCCCATGCCGCTTGCCAGCAGCTGGCTAATGTCGTCAACCGATAACGAGCCGATGCCCGTTTGCCAGTCGCCGCGCAGGCTAGTCGCCCACCAGCCGTCCAGCTCCGCACCGGCAAGAAAGGCGTCATCGCTTTCGTCCAGGCCTTTTTGCTGAAAACCGATGCCTCGAGGCGTGTGGCAGGAACCGCAGTGCCCGGGCCCCTGGACCAGATAGGCGCCGCGGTTCCACTCCTCCGTGCGCGACGCATCCGGCTGAAACTCGCCCTCGTCGAGATAGGCGGCTTTCCAGGCGTGCAGCGGCCAGCGCATGCTCAACGGCCAGGTAATATCGGACGGCTGGTTCTCCCGGCTGACCGGCTCAACCGCGTTCATGAAGTAGGCATAAAGCGCTTCGATATCGCCATCCGACATCTTGGTATAGCTGGTATAGGGCATGGCCGGATACAGGGGCCCGTGGGGCGACTGCCCCTCGCGCAGCGCGGCGGTAAACTGCTCGAGCGTATAGTCACCGATGCCGGTATCAGCGTCAGGAGTGATGTTGGTGGTGTAGATGTCGCCCACCGGGGTTGGCATGGCCAGGCCCCCGGCAAAGGGCTCACCGCCGGGGGCCGTATGGCAAGCGGCGCAGTCGCTCGCTTTGGCCAGGTACTCGCCATGCTCAATTTGGGCATCGCTTGCCGCCCAGGCCTGAGTGCTCAAGGCGGCGGCGATCATGAAGGTAGCAGGTTTCATCATCATTCAGCCCTCTTCACCGGTCAGTTCGTCAACGGCGCGAAACGCCTGGTCAATGGCAGCGTGCATATAGGGGCTCCAGCCGGCGTCCGAGTTGGCAATGGCTATGCGGCCATGGCGCTGACGCGCCAGCTTGATGGTGCGCTCCGCTTCGGGCGTGGTATCGAACAGGCTGGTTTCTTCATAGCTGTAGCCGTGAGACCAGCGGTTAACGGTGATGGCGCTGATTAACTCGTCAAGCTCGGCGTCCGATACTGCCAGGGTTGCCGCCAGCTGCTGGCGAACCTCGGCTTCCATATCGGCAAACGAGCGTCCCAAAAGCTCGGCCCGCCCCATACGCAGCTGCTGGCGGACGGGCAAGCCGGTATTGGCCGCAGTGGGCACCTGCACCATATGCACCACAATCGGATCGTCCGGGCCGGAGGCGTGCTCGTAGCCCCCCATGCTGACCGGATAGTCCAGCTTGACCAGGCTGTAAGGGGCCGTCGGGGCATACATGGAATGTATCCCCAGGCGCTTGAAGGCCCGCCAGTTCTTCAGCACTACCTTGGTGTACACCAGCGGCGCCTTGACGTTGCGATGCAGCGCTTCCTTTTGCCGTGCGGGCAGCGACGGCACCATGGCGGGGATCATCATGTTGTAGCAGGCCATGATGCAGTTTCTGCCCCGTACCCGCCGCAGCTCTCCCTCGTTGAGGTAGCCCACATCCACCGGCCCATCGGGGTTGTCGACCCGCACCACGGTGCTGTTCAGGCGCAGGCGAACGTCGCTGCCGGGCCGGTCCAGCTTGCCGTAGTCAAAGGTTGCCATCACCACGTCTTCCATGGTGCTGCCGGACGCCACCTCGGGGATCATGTCCCGCACCAGAAGCCGGGCCACCGAGGCATTACCGTCGGGGAAATGGTAGATGTAAGGATCATCCAGCTCGGCCTTCACGTCTTCGCCGGGCTCGGGCAGGTCCATGGCGGAAAAGCCGGGATAGCGCACCTCGTGAGCGTCGATTGCCGCAATGGCATCAACGCCGTAGCCGTAGAACTCATTGCTGGTGGAGCGGAAATACAGCAGCGCCTCGTCGCTCAGGCCGACCGTATTTTTCAGGAAATCGTAATAGCTGATGCCGGACAGGTAGTCGACTTTTTCATCCATCGACATCTGCGGTAGGTAATCCGGCGGATCCAGGTGCAGCTCGAGCAGCTCTTTCGTGGCTTCCTCCGACAAGGGAAAGTCGCGGATATAGGCCTCGAGCGAACGACCGTTGAGCAGCTCCGGGCGCAAATCATCGGCCACGCTCATTTCGGGATTGCCGCCAACAACCTTATCGACACCAAAATGCGCCTTGTCGAAGAAGACCCCACGGCTCATGCCCTGCCGGTAGTAATAGCCCCGGTCAAAGTAGGCACGAAAGCGCTCGTGCTCAACGCCGAGTGCTTCCAAGAGCCCGTTGACCTGGTCGCTGAAAAGCGAATCCGGCGACTGAAACGACTCGCTGCCGCCGTAGCTCAGCAGGGTTTGGTCGCCCACCTCGAACTCGTTGCGCTTGGCGTGGCCGCCAAAGTCATCATGATTATCAAGGATCAGGATGCTCGCGTCGGGATGGCGCTTCCGGTAGACCCAGGCTGCCGCCAGACCGCTGATGCCGGCGCCCACCACGACAAGATCGTAGGCATCCTGCACCTCCAGCCCACCCAGGGCGAAACGGTGGCCCTGGCGGGCCAGTTTGTGCGCCGCTTCAAAAGAGCCCGGATGGTTGCCCCGCATGCCCGTACGCAGGGGCGGATAGCGGTGCTCTGACTGCGGACTGGCTTTTAGCAGGCTTAGCGGCGTTGCGCCTGCGGCAATAGTGATCGCAACGCCATTTAGAAAATCCCTGCGCGTAATCGCCATGGATACCCCTTTCAAGTGGATAGAACCGCTTCCGGCCCGGTGTTTTCACTAGGGTGTGTTAACAATCATTAGTTTCGTTTAAACTGATTTAGTATTCATAGATTTTGGTGGGCCATGAGTCGGTTGAAGTTACGCGATGATCAGTGGGAGCGAATCGAGCACCTGCTCCCCGGCAAAGCCTCAGACTGTGGGGTAACTGCCAAGGACAATCGCCTGTTCGTGGAAGCCGTGCTCTGGATCGCTCGGACCGGCGCCCCGTGGCGTGATCTTCCCGAATCTTTTGGGCGCTGGCACACCGTCTACATGCGGTATAACCGTTGGTCACGAAAGGGCGTTTGGCAGCGTATTTTTGACACAGTAGCCGACGATCCCGATCTAGAGCAGCTGATGATCGACGGTAGCATCGTCAGGGTGCACCAGCATGGAGCGTCAAAAAAAACACGCAAGACGTCGAAGCCATGGGCAAATCTCGAGGCGGATTGAGCACCAAAATTCATGCCGCAGTCGATGCGTTAGGTAACCCAGTACGATTGGTTCTCACACCGGGCCAGGCGTCGGAGTATGGTGCTGCTCCCGCTCTACTGGAAGGTTTTTCCCCGCAAGCGGTGCTGGGCGACAAGGGGTATGACTCCACTGCTCTGCGGGACATGATTCAGGCCGCAGGTGCCGAGCCGGTGATTCCTCCGAAAAAGAATCGTTTGGCGCGCATTGAAGTAGACTGGCACTGTTACCAAGATCGCAATCTGGTGGAGAGGTTCTTTCAGAAAATCAAGAAGTTCCGGCGGTTATCTACACGCTATGAGCGACTGGCAAGAAACTACCAGTCACTCCTCTGCCTCGTGTCAGCCGCCATATGGCTGGCCTAATTGTTAACGCCCCCTAAGAAAGCGCCAATAATAAAGATTATTCGCCTCATTGTCATAAACTAAAAACCTGCAGGTATCGATGGCCATGGCACATCTCGCCGCCATCCTTTGACCTTTGTGTAACACAAGGGTTTTATACTACGAGCACACTTAGCTTGATGCCGCCAGGAGGAACGCCAGTGAAAGTCAGCGAACTTGCCCGCAGGGCGGACGTTACCGCCGAAACCGTGCGCCACTACGTGCGCGAGGGGTTGCTTTCGCCCGAGCGTCATCCGGATAACGGCTATCAGCTGTTCAACGACTACGATCTTGAACGCCTGGGCTTCATCCAGCGGGCGCGTATGCTGGGCTTCAGCGTCGCGGAAATCCGCGACATCCTGGCCCACGCCGACCAGGGCGACTCGCCCTGCCCGCTGGTGCGCGACCTGCTGGCCTCGCGCCTGCCGCGCATCCGCGCCCGCATCGCCGAGCTCGAGGCCCTGGCCACGCGCATGGAGGCGGCCCTTGTCAGCTGGCAGGATATGCCCGACGGCACCCCGGACGGCCACAGCGTATGCCGCCTGATCGAAAGCTTTCCCGAGGAGACGCCATGAAGTCGCAAACACTAACGCGCTACGTGCCCGGCATGAACTGCCAGGGCTGCGTCAAGCGCATGCGTGAGGCTATTGAGGCCCACGATGACTGCGCCGAGGTGGTCGGCACCCCGGCCGAAAAGCGCCTGGACGTGACCGCCGCCCTTGACGGTGACGCTCTCGACCGCGCCCTGGCGGACGCCGGCTTTCCGCCCGGCGACCCTGATGTCCCTGTGGCCAGCGACGCTGATCGCGCCGAAGCGCCGGCCAAGGACGCCGCCGGCACTGCCGACAGCCACGGGAAATCCGCCGACGGCGCGACAACGCGCCTGGCGGTCAGCGGCATGACCTGCGCCAGCTGCGTGAAAACCGTGCAACAGGCGCTCGAGCGCACTCCGGGCGTGACTTCGGCCGCGGTCAACTTCGGCACCCACACCGCCGAGGTGACGGGCAGCGCCGAAGAAAGCGCGCTGATCGATGCCGTCCAGGGCGTCGGCTACGACGCCGAGCCGATAGTGAACGTGCGCGACGCCGAAATCACCCGGGCGGAGCAGGAAGCTCGGGACTACAAAAAGCGCCTCAGGGGCAGCATCGCTTCCCTGGCCCTGGCCGTGCCGCTCATGGCCAGCATGTTTGTCTACCACCCCGACCCGGTCGGCGGCGGACGGCTTTACTGGCTGGTGATCGGCGCGCTGACCCTGGCCATCATGGCCTTTCCCGGCCGGCACTTTTTCACCAGCGCGTGGAAAAACGCCCAGCGCCACCAGGCCAACATGGATACCCTGGTGGCCATGGGGACCGGCACCGCCTGGCTTTATTCCATGGTCGTGGTGCTGCTGGGCCCCTGGCTCCCCGAAGCCGCCCGAGGGATCTATTTTGAAGCTTCGGCCATGGTCATCGGGCTGATCCTTCTGGGCAACGCCATGGAGCTCAAGGCCCGGGGACGCACCAGCGACGCGCTCAAGCGCCTGCTGGACCTGCAGACCCGCACCGCCCGAGTGATCCGCGACGGCGAGGAGCAGGAAGTCGATATCGACGCCGTGCAGGAAGGCGATCATATCCGCGTGCGCCCGGGCGAGCGCCTGCCGGTGGACGGCGACGTCACCGAAGGCCAGAGCCACATCGACGAGTCCATGCTCACCGGCGAGCCAATTCCCGTGGCCAAGAACGAAGGCAGTGAGGTCAGCGCCGGTACGGTCAACGGCAAGGGCGGGCTGGTCTACCGCGCCACCCGGGTGGGCGACAATACCCGCCTGGGACAAATTACCCAGCAGGTGGCAAGCGCTCAGGGCTCGCGCCCGCCCATCGGCGATCTGGCCGATCGGGTCTCAAGCGTCTTTGTGCCCTCGGTGATGATCATCGCCGTACTCACCGCTCTTGCCTGGTTCAACTTCGGCACGGACGAGCGGGTGATCCACATGCTGGTGGCGGCCACCTCGGTGCTGATCATCGCCTGCCCCTGCGCGCTGGGGCTGGCCACGCCGATTTCCACCATGATCGGCGTGGGCAAGGCCGCCGAGCACGGCGTGCTGGTGAGAAACGGCGAAGCGCTGCAAACCGCAAGCAAGCTCACCGCGCTGGTGGTGGATAAAACCGGCACCCTGACCGAAGGCAACCCCCGCGTCACCGAGGCGGAAGTACTTGATACAGGCCGCGCCGGCAACGAGCAGCAAGTCCTCGGGCTGGTTGCCGCACTTGAGCAAGGCTCCGAGCACCCGCTGGCCACCGCCCTGCTCAGCTACTGCCAGGAAGAAAAAGGCGCCGAAGCCGCCGCCATCTGCGACTTTGACAGCGTTACCGGCGGCGGCGTCAAGGCCCAAAGCGATGAGGGCGAGCTCTTGCTGGGCAACGCCCGGCTGCTGGAAGACTCAGGCATTGACCTCAGTGCCGGCAGCGACAGCGCCCGGGCGCTCGAGCACAAGGCGCGCACTATCGTCTACCTTGCCGTGGGCGGCGAGCTCGCCGCGCTGTTCGGCATCAGCGACCCGGTGCGCAACGATGCCAAAAGCGCCATTGCAAGGCTTAAGGATGACGGCCTGCACGTGATCATGCTCACCGGGGACAATCGCCACACCGCCCGCGCCGTGGGCGACGAAGTGGGCATTGAGGACTGCCGCGCCGGCCTCAAGCCCGAGGACAAGCACGAGGAAATCGAGCGGCTGCAAAAGGAAGGCCACATCGTCGGCATGGTCGGCGACGGCATCAACGACGCCCCGGCGCTGGCCCGGGCCAACGTCGGCTTTGCCATCGGCCAGGGCACCGACGTGGCGATTGAAAGCGCGGGCATGACGCTGATGCGCGGCTCGCTGCACGGCGTCGCCACGGCGATCGAGCTCAGCCAGGCCACGCTTACCAACATCAAGCAGAACCTGGCCGGGGCCTTTGGCTACAACGCCCTGTGCATTCCCATTGCCGCCGGGGTGTTCTACCCGCTGACCGGCATGCTGCTCTCGCCGATGATCGCCGGTGCCGCCATGTCGCTTTCGTCGATCACCGTGGTGAGCAACGCCAACCGCCTGCGGCTGTTCACCCCGCGCGGCGAGGAAAGCGCCGCTAGCCAAGGCGCTGCCGACGGCAGCACCGGCAACGGCACCGAGACTCGGGAACAGAAGGAGGCCGCATGAACGTCATCGTTAACCTTGCAGGCCTTGGCCTGATCGGCTTTATCGTCTACTGGTTCTGGCTGAGCCAATCGACATAGGCCGCGGTCAGGGCGACCACGGCGGGGTAAAAATCGCTCGCAAAGCAACTTCACGCTGAAGGGGTCAGGTATCGCCACGCGGGATGCGCAGCACCAGCACCAGCGCCACGCCGCACAGGAGCGCGGCCAGCCCGGCAAACCCGGTGCCGGTGGCCACCAGCCCCAAACGGCTGGTGGCAAGGCCGATGCCCACCACCGGGATCGACAGCGCCACGTAGGCGACGACAAAAAACGCCGACGTCACCGCGCCGCGCTGGTCCGCCGGCGAAGCCGCCGCAATGGCCCCCATGCCGGCGCGAAAGCCGATTCCCTGGCCGGTGCCGGCCAGCAGCGCGCCGCCGCAAAACGTCGCCATGCTGGCGGCAAAAATCCCCGCGCCGATCAGCGAAGCACCGATCAGCAGCGTCATGCACCCAAGCGGCAGCCGCCACTGGGGCGCCACCCGTCCCTGCAGCGACTGCCCCACCGTCGAGGCGATAAACACCAGGCACACCACCAGGCCAATGAGCGCCAGGTTCGGCTCGCCCAGCACTTCCTGCATGAAGGCCGGCGCCATGGAGTTGAAAAACCCGAGCACGGCGAAGCCGGCAAAGCCCACCAGCGCGGCGGGCACAAACACCCGGCGCACCTGGGGCGGAATGCGCAGGCGCTGCACGCGCAGGTCCAAAGATGCCTTGCGGGCCACGGTCTCCGGCGCGCGCCAGACCAGCAGCATACCGACGGCCAGCAGCGCCAGGTGCAGCGCGTAGGAGAGCGCAAGCGGCGCCGGCAGCCAGGTCACCAATATGCCGGCAACCAGCGGGCCAAGCCCCAGCCCGCCCATGTTAACCGCGGTAGCGGCCAGGGTTGCTCTGGGCTTCCACGCCTCGGGGGCAAGCTCGATCACCGCCACCGTTGCGGTGCCGGTAAAAATCCCCGCCGACACCCCCGAGATCATTCGCCCCGCAAGCAGCATGCCCAGACTATCGCCGACCAGAAACACCAGGTCGCTCGCCGCCGCGATCAGCATCCCCGCCAGCAGCATTGGCCGGCGGCCCAGCTGATCGGACCAGCGCCCGGTCACCACCAGCGCGCCGATCACGCCGATGGCGTAGACGGCAAAAATCACCGTGATCACCAGCTGGGAAAAGCCGTATTCGGCCTGATAGATCGGGTACAGCGGCGTGGGCAGCGTGGTGCCCAGCATCACCGCCAGAAAGGCAAACGCCGGGCCCAGAAAGGCCAGCGGCGACGGCGCATGAGTATTCGACAATACGGGCATCAGCCGGTCCTTGAGTCAGTCAATACGTCGCTTGGCACCGTGGGAGCTCAAAGCGGCTCGGCGTGCTCGACCATCAGCTGCAGGCTCTCGCGGCCGCGGAAACGGTTGCGGTTGAGCTTGTAGGCGCAGTGCAGGGTATCGCCCATGGCGAAAGCCGGAAGCTCCCCGGGAGTCAGCGCGCGAAACCAGATGGCCTTGAGCGTGATGGGGCCAGCAGAAAGCTCCATCATCAGGTGGGTGCCGTCGGCGCCCACCGGGCGCAGGGAGTCGACGATAAAGCGCCCTTCAAACAGCGGCGGGTCGAACTCGCGCCCGTAGGGGCCGAGCGCCTCCAGCTCGCCAAGGGTGGCAAGGTCCAGCTGGCCGGCCTCAAGCTCGCCGTCGGTCCAGAGCCTGGGATAAAGCGGCGCATCGCCCAGCTGCTCTTCCACCGCGCGCAAAAACGCCGCCTTGAACTCGGCCAGCCGCTCTTCGGGCAGGCCGATGCCCGCCGCGCCGCTGTGCCCGCCAAAGCGCGGCAGCGCCTCGGGGGCGAGCTCAAAGGTGCGCTGGAGCGCGTCGCGCAGGTGCAGGCCGTCAATCGAGCGCCCGGAGCCGGTGAGCATGCCCGGCGCCGATGCCCGGGTGAGCACCAGCGCCGGGCGGCCGTAGGCCTGCACCAGCCGCGAGCCAACGATGCCTTGCACTCCCGGGTGGCCGTCTTCGACAAACACCACGATGGCTTTTTCATCGGCGGCGAGCGACTCGGCGGCAAGCGTCCGGGCCTCGGCGGCCATCTCCGCCTCGATGGCCTTGCGCGACTGGTTGTCGTCTTCAAGGATGCCAAGCTGGCGGGCCGCCACGGCGTCGCTTTCGGCGAGCATGAAGTGCAGCGCGGCGTAGGGGTCGTCCAGGCGCGAGCGGGCGTTGATGCGCGGGCCCATTTGAAACGCCAGGGTTTCGGCGTCGAACGGCACGCTGTCCGGTCCCAGCCGCTCGGCCATGGCGCGAAAGCACGGCGCCTCCATGCGGTTGATCAGCTTGAGCCCTTGGGTAACCACCGCGCGGTTGGCCGGGCTTGCGCCGAGCGACACGCAGTCGGCCACGGTGCCCAGCGCCACGTACGATAGCCAGGGCGAGAGCTTGGGCGTGGCGGCCGGTAGCGCGCCCCATTCGATGAGCACTCCACGGGCAAGCGACACCACAAGCCAGGCGACCATGCAGCCGGCGATGGTGGCATCGGGGTAGTCGCAGTCGCTGCGGGTGGGATTCACGCAGGCGTAGGCCGAGGCCGGCGGCCCCTCTTCGGGCAGGGCGTGGTGGTCGCTGACCACCACGTCGATGCCTTCCGCCGCCAGGCGCGCAATGCGCGGCTCGTCGGAGCTGCCGCAGTCGGCGGTGATCACAAGCGTCGGCCGCGGCGTCAGGTTCAGCGTGCGCTCGACAAGCGGCAGGCTGATGCCGTAGCCGTCGTGAATGCGGTGGCCGATCAGGCTGTGGAGCTTGCTTTCCGGCACGCCAAACAGCTCAACCAAAGTGCGCCGGATCACCACGTGGGAGGTAATGCCGTCGACGTCGTAGTCGGTAAGAATGCCGATGTGCTCGCCTTCGGTCACCGCCTGGGCGATGCGCTCGGCAGCCCGGCGGCCGTCGGCGAGCTTTTCCGGGTGCGCCAGATAGCGCAGCCCCGGGGTCACCAGCGGGCCCAGCGGCTCGGCGTAGCCCGGCAGCCGCGAGGCCAGAAGCCGGGCCTGAAGCGCGGTGAGCCCTTCGGCCTTCGCCCGGGCGTAGACGTCCGGGTCCTGGGGTCGCGGCTCCAGGCGCGGCCGGGCCATGCTCTGGGGTAGCTCTGCCAGTACGCTCATCAGCGGCGGTTTTCCGCAACGAAGCGCTGCACGGCGGCAAGCTCGGCGGGCAGCACCGCGAAGCGCTCTTCGCGCTCGAGCAGACCTTCCATGTGCGGCGGCAGCTCAACGCCGGGGAAGCCGGCCTCGATCACGGCGTCGGCAAACTTGGCCGGGTGCGCGGTGGCAAGCGTAATCATCGGCGTGGCGGCGTCCGCCCGGGCGCGCTCGGCGGCGCGGTAGCCGGTGGCGGTGTGCGGGTCGAGCAGCTCGCCGGTGCGCCGGTGGGCCTCGCGGATGACCTCAAGGATCGTGGCGTCGTCCACGCTGTGGCTTGAGAACTTCTGGCGCAGCTTGGCCAGGGGCGCGTCGGCAAGGGCCGCGGGCTCGTGCTGGAAGCGCTCCAGCAGCGCGGCCACCGCGCGGCCGTCGCGGTCGTAGGCGTCAAACAGCAGGCGCTCGAAGTTCGACGACACCACGATGTCCATGGACGGCGCCAGGGTCGCCGCCAGCTCGCGCTTGGAGAAGTCGTTGTCGGCAAGGGTGCGGTGCAGAATGTCGTTGGCGTTGGTGGCAACGATGAACTGCTTCACCGGCAGCCCCATCTTGTAGGCCATATAGCCGGCAAAGACGTTGCCGAAGTTGGCCGAGGGCACGCAGAAGCTCACCTCGCGGCGGGGCGCGCCCAGGGCGACGCCGGCGGCGACGTAGTAGACCATCTGCGCCATGATGCGCGCCCAGTTGATCGAGTTCACCGCCACCAGCCGGGTGCCGTTGAGGAACGTCTGATCGGCGAAGCTTGCCTTCACCATGGCCTGGGCGTCGTCGAAGTTGCCCTCGATGGCGACGTTGAAGACGTTGTCCGCCAGCACCGTGGTCATCTGGCGGCGCTGCACTTCCGACACGCGGCGGTGCGGGTGCAGGATGAAGATATCGAGGTTGTCGCAGTGGCGGCAGCCCTCGATCGCCGCCGAGCCGGTATCCCCGGACGTTGCACCCATGATCACCGCGCGCTCACCGCGCTTTTTGAGAAAGTGATCGAGGATACGGCCGAGCAGCTGCAGGGCGACGTCCTTGAACGCAAGCGTGGGCCCGTGGAACTGCTCGAGCAGGAAGTGGTTGGCGTCCAGCTGCCTGAGCGGCACCACCGCGTCGTGGCTGAAGGTAGCATAGGCCTCCGCCACCAGCTGGTGCAGGGTGGTGTCGTCGATTTCACCGCCGACGAAGGGCTTGATCACGCGAAAGGCAATGTCGGCGTAGGACAGCCCGGCCATGTCGGCCAGAGCGTCACGGGTAAACGACGGCAGCGTTTCCGGCACGTAGAGGCCGCCGTCGCTTGCCATGCCGGTGAGCACGACCTCCTCGAAGGAGAGCGCCGGGGCCTCGCCCCGGGTGCTGATATAGCGCATGGCGTTATTCTCCTTCGTCCAGGCTCTCCACCCGGATACGGGTAACCGCGCCGGCGATATCGGCCATGGACTCGATCTCGCGGATGGCGTCGTTCATCTGCCGCTCCTTGGTGCGGTGGGTCATCATGATGATCGGCACCAGCTCGCCTTCGGTGATTTCCTTCTGGATCAGCGCCTCGATGGAGATGCCGTGCTCGGCAAGGATCGTCGCCACCCGGGCCAGCACGCCGGGGCGGTCCACCGCCAGCAGGCGCAGGTAGTAGGCCGTGGTGATCTCTTCCATGGGCATGATCGCCGGGGCGTCCATGTCTTCATTGACGCCGCTGAAGGCAAGGTACGGCACGCGGTACGGGTGCGCGGTGTTGATGTCGCGGGCGACGTCGAGAATGTCCGCAATCACCGCCGAGGCCGTGGGCTCGGCGCCGGCGCCGGCGCCGTAGTAAAGCGTCGGGCCGACGGCGTCGCCCATCACCGCAATGGCGTTTTTCACGCCGCTAACGTTGGCCAGCAGGCGCTCCTTGGGCACAAGCGTGGGGTGCACGCGCAGCTCCAGGCCGTTATCGGTGCGCTTGGCGATCCCCAGGTGCTTGATCATGTAGCCCAGGTTATCGGCCTGCTCGACGTCTTCAGCGGTAATGCGGCCGATGCCTTCGGTGTAGGCCTTGTCAAACTGCAGCGGTACGCCGTAGGCGATGGAAGCCATGATGGTCAGCTTGTGCGCAGCGTCGATGCCTTCGACGTCGAAGGTGGGGTCGGCTTCGGCGTAGCCCAGCGCCTGAGCCTCGGCGAGCACGTCCTCAAAGGCGCGGCCTTCGTCGCGCATGTGGGTGAGGATGTAGTTGCCGGTGCCGTTGATGATGCCGGCTACCCACTCGATGCGGTTGGCGCCCAGGCCTTCGCGCAGCGACTTGATCACCGGAATGCCGCCGGCGACGGCCGCTTCGAAGGCGACGATAACGCCCTTCTCGTGAGCGGCCTGGAATATCTCGTTGCCGTGAACGGCGATCAGCGCTTTGTTCGCGGTGACCACGTGCTTGCCGTTCTCAATCGCGGTGAGCACCAGCTCTCGGGCGAGGTCGTAGCCGCCGATGAGCTCGACAATGACGTCGATGTCAGGGTTGGCGGCCACTTCAAAGACGTCGCCGGTGGCCTTGATACCGGTGATGTCGCAGTCCGGATGAATGCTGCGATGCCCGACCTGCTCCACCACAATCGGCCGGCCCGCCCGGCGCGCAATATCCTCGGCGTTGCGCGTCAGTACGTTGAAGGTGCCACCGCCCACGGTGCCCAGACCACAGATGCCTACTCTCACCGGTTTCACAATAAATCCCCTTTTTTGTTGCGCACCGGCGCCTGATAAGGCCATCGACCGGTGCAGTCAGCATGATGTCACGTTGCGTTTGGTTAGCGCTGTGGCCCAGGGCCTGGCTAGCTGTCAAGCCCCAGCATGGCGGCCAGCCGCTCGGGCGGCACAAAGCCCGGCACCATGGTGCCGTCGGGCAGAACGATCGCCGGGGTGCCTTTCACCCCGAGCTCCAGGCCCAGCTGGTGCTGCTTGGCCACCGGATTGTCGCAGCCGGCACCGGCGCTGAGCGTTTCATCGTCAAACGCCTGGCTGAGCGCCTCGCTTACGTTGTCGCTGCACCAGGCCTGCTGCATGACCCGGGCCGCCGCGCTTTGCATGCCGCCCCGCGGAAAGGCCAGGTAGTCGACCTCAATGCCGCGCTCGTTGAGCTCGGGGATGCTTTCGTGCAGCCGGGTGCAGTACGGGCAGCTGGTGTCGGTAAACACCGTGACGGTGGCGCGCGGCTCATCCACGCCGCGATAGATCGCGCGTTCGCTGTCCGGCACGTCCGCCAGCGCCTCGGCGCGCTCCTGGTTTTTTTCCTGCTCGCTGAGGTTGGTGAGCTTGTCGCCCTCGTTATGGTACAGATCGCCTACCACGAAGTAGCTGCCGTCGGCGTTGGCGTAAAACGACTCACCGCCTTTGAGCTCAACGTGGTAAATGCCGTCCAGCGGCGTGTCGCTTACGCTTTCCACCGGCACCTTCTGGCCGTTGATGCGCAGCGAATCGGTCAGCGTATCGGGCGCGGGGGCAGCGGCGGCAAGTCCTGGGAGCAGCGCGCCGGCAAACGCCAGACGGAAAAGAAAATGTCGACCCATTATCGTTCAACCTCGTGGATGGTGTTCAGCGTGCAGCTGCTCAAGACGCGCCTGGGCAACGTGCGTGTAAATCTGCGTGGTGGACAAGTCGCTATGCCCCAGCAGCAGCTGTACGACACGCAGATTGGCGCCATGATTCAATAAATGCGTGGCGAAAGCGTGGCGCAGGGTGTGCGGCGACAGCGGCGTGGCGATGCCCGCGCGCAGCGCATGGGCCTTGATGCGGTGCCAGAACGTCTGGCGCGTCATGCTTTTATCGCCGCGCCCGGGAAACAGCGCCGGGCGCGTGACGTCCTGCATCAGCGCCGGCCGCGCGGCGTCGATGTAGCGCTCAAGCCAGTGGGCGGCCTCGGCGCCCAGCGGCACCAACCGGTCCTTGTCGCCCTTGCCGCGCACCCGCACAACCCCCTGGCGCAGGTTCACGGCGTCAACGCTCAAGCCTACAAGCTCGGAGACGCGCAGGCCACAGGCATAGAGCAACTCCAGCATGGTGCGATCGCGCAGCCCAAGCGGCGCGCCGGTGTCCGGGGCGGCCATGAGCCGCTCGACTTCGTCTTCGTCGAGCACGTTGGGCAGGCCCGGCCGCACCGGCGGCAGGCGAATGCCCGCCAGCGGATCGCTTGCTACCTGCCCGGTCAGCCGCGCCCAGCGGTAAAAACTGCGCAGGGTCGAAAGCAGACGGGCGTTGCTGCGCAGCTGGTAGCCTTCGGCGCTGCGCGCCTCGAACCACGCCACCAGCCTCTCCGGCGGCGGCGCCCTCAGGGACTCTTCGGCGTCGTTCAGCACCCGGCACCACGCCGTCAGGTCGCGCCGGTAGGCGGCCAGGGTATGCTCGCTGGCGCCGCGCTCCAGCCACTGGGCATCGAGGAAGGCATCAATCAGATCCATGGGCACCGGCCTTTGGCTTGGGGGAGTCATGCCCCAGGCGGGCAGACAAGCAAAACCCCGCCCCGCAAAGCGGTGACGGGGTCATCAAGCGGCCCGAAGGCTTGGCGAAAGGCGGGCTTACGCCAGCTTTTCCTTGATGCGCGCGGACTTGCCGCTGCGCTCGCGGAGGTAGTAGAGCTTGGCCTGACGCACGTCACCGCGGCGCTTGACGTGGATGGAATCCACCAGCGGGCTGTAGGTCTGGAAGGTACGCTCGACGCCAACGCCGTGGGAGACCTTGCGCACGGTGAAAGCGGAGTTCAGGCCGCGGTTGCGCTTGCCAATCACCACGCCTTCAAACGCTTGCAGGCGCTCGCGGCTGCCTTCTTTTACCTTGACCTGCACGGAGATGGTATCCCCCGGGGCAAAGGCCGGCATTTCCTTTTCCATCTGCTCGGCTTCAAGCGCCTGGATCACCTTGTTCTTGCTCATCGTCTTGCTCCTGATATGTCGTGGTGGCCTGCCGCGTACTGCTGTGGGTGGGCAAACCGTGATCCCGGCGCTCGATGCGAGTGCGCGGGAGTCGTCATGGGTGACGCAGGTGCGTGGCTACCGGCCTTCGCCCTGCACCGCCGCGCGCCCCCTCCGGCCGGCCGTTTAGCTGGCCAACCGTCTAGCGGGGGGACAACGCGTTCTCTTCGATGAATTCATCCAGCAGCCGGCGCTGCGCTTTCTCCAGGGTCTGCCGGTCGACCAACTCCGGTCGCCGCAGCCAGGTACGCCCGAGCGACTGCTTCAGCCGCCAGCGCCTGATGGCTTCGTGGTCACCGCTTAGCAGCACTTCGGGCACGCGCGCGCCGTCGATCACTTCCGGGCGCGTGTAGTGCGGGCAGTCCAAAAGCCCCTGGTTGAATGAATCCTCGACGGCGGAGTCCTGATGCCCGAGCACCCCGGGGATCAGCCTTGCCGCCGCGTCAATCAGCACCATGGCCGGCAGCTCGCCGCCGCTCAGCACATAGTCGCCGATCGACCATTCCTCGTCGATGTCACGCTCGACCACGCGCTCGTCGATGCCCTCGTAGCGCCCCGCCACTACCACCAGCGGGCTTTGGGCGGCCAGCGCCTGCACGCCCTGCTGGTCGAGCTTCTTGCCCTGGGGCGAGAGGTAGATCACCGTCGGCGCAAGGCCGGTGGCCTCTTCGGCGCGGGCGCGGGCATCGGCAATGGCGCCGCGCAGGGTGTCGACCTTCATTAACATTCCCGGGCCGCCGCCGTAGGGGCGGTCATCGACGCTGCGATGGCGGTCGGTAGCGTAGTCCCGGGGGTTCCAGTACTCAAGCGCCAGCCGGCCCTTTTCCACCGCCCGGCCGGTCACGCCGTGGCCGGTCAGGGCGCCGAACATCTCGGGGAACAATGACACTACGCCGACCCATAGGCCCGGCGCTGCGGCATTAGCCAACGTCAAAAGTCCGGATCCCAGTCGACGTGCATCTCGCCGGCGTCCAGATCCACTGCGGTGATAACGTCACCGGGCAGATACGGCAGCAGGCGTTCGCGCCGATCAATGGCGTCGCGGTCGCCGCGCACCATCATGACATCGTTGGCGCCGGTCTCGAACAGGCCGGCAACCCGCCCCAGCCGTTCGCCGGCACGGGTGAAGACCGCAAGGCCCTCAAGCTCGTGCCAGTAGTACTCGTCGTCGGCAAGCTCGGGGAGCGCGTCCTTGGGCATGACGATGTCTGCGTCCACCAGCGCTTCTGCCGCGCTGCGATCATTCACGCCGTCAAGCTGAACCGCCAGCCCCTTGCCCTGCCGGCGCCCCTGAATGACGCGGTAGCATAAAAGGCGACCGCCTTTTCGCACCCACCATTCGGGGTAGTCAAAAATGCTGTCAGCGGGGCTGGTGTAGGCGTACACCTTAAGCCACCCCTGAATACCGTGGGGGCTTGTCAGCTGGCCCAGCACCACGCAGTCCTCCGATGCCACGCGACTTGCGTCGGACGGGGATGTAGGGCGCGCGGGATCAGACATCAAGCACCTCACCTAACAGCACGGCAGCGCCCTCAGGCCTGCTTGCCGGCTTCCTTGACCAGCTCGGCCACGCGGTCGGACAGCTGCGCGCCGTGGCCCTGCCAGTAGGAGATGCGGTCCAGATCGATGCGCAGACGCTCTTCCTGGCCCCGGGCGACGGGGTTGAAAAAGCCCACGCGCTCGATGAAGCGGCCGTCGCGCGCGCGACGCGAATCGGTCACGGACAGGTGATAAAAAGGACGCTTTTTGGCGCCGCTGCGTGCCAAACGAATGGTAACCATACGAACAATATCCTTCGGTTGAGGTGACTAGAGCGCGCCGCCGCGGGGTATGCCCGTACCGGACACGCGCGCTCTGTCGGGATATAAGTGCTTGTTAACGCCTTCACGGGCGGCGCCAAAGCGCATCACCCACGCATGAAGAGGCCGCATTCTACGTAACCGCGCCGGTTTTGGAAAGCCTGCGCGGCGAAAAGCCGGCAGCGTCAGCGCCGGGGTACACCGCCCGGGCCGCCGCCCATGCCGCCGGGGCCACCCATGCCGCCAGGACCGCCCATGCCTCCGGGGCCGCCCATGCCACCGGGGCCGCCCATACCTCCGGGCATGCTGCCACCGCCGCCCATGCCGCGCATCATCTTCTGCATGCCGCCTTTCTTGCCGGCCTTTTTCATCATTTTCTGCATCTGCTTGTGCTGCTTGAGCAGGCGGTTGAGGTCCGGCACCTGCAGCCCGGCGCCGGCGGCGATGCGCCGCTTGCGCGAGCCGTTGATGATCTCGGGCTTGTGGCGCTCCTTGGGCGTCATCGAGTTGATCAGCGACTCCAGCTTGCCAAGCTCCTTTTCCGGCCCCGGGCCCTGGGCCATTTCGGCCATCTGCCCCATACCCGGCAGCTTGCTCATCAGACCGCCCATGCCGCCCATTTTCTTGAGCTGCTGGAGCTGCTCGCGGAAATCTTCCAGATCAAAGCCGCTGCCCTTCTTGACCTTCTTGGCGAGCTTTTCGGCCTTGTCCTTGTCGACGGTGCGCTCGGCTTCCTCGATCAGCGAGAGCATGTCGCCCATGCCAAGGATCCGCGACGCCACCCGGTCAGGGTGGAACGGCTCCAGTGCGTCGACCTTCTCGCCCATGCCCATGAACTTGATCGGCTTGCCGGTAATGTGGCGCACCGACAGCGCCGCCCCGCCCCGGGCATCGCCGTCGGCCTTGGTCAGCACCACGCCGGAAAGCGGCAGCGCCTCGTGGAAGGCCTTGGCGGTGTTCACCGCGTCCTGGCCGGTCATGGCGTCGACCACGAACAGGGTTTCGTCCGGTGTCACCGCCTGGTGCAGCGCCCGGATCTCTTCCATCATCGCTTCATCGACGGCCAGCCGGCCGGCGGTGTCGATCAGCACGACGTCGTGGAACTGGATTTTGGCGTGGTGCATCGCCGCCTTGACGATATCCACCGGCTTTTGCCCGGAGTCCGAAGGGAAGAAGTCCACCTCAACTTCCTTCGCTAGCGTCTCCAGCTGGTCGATGGCGGCGGGCCGGTAAACGTCGGCGGACACCACCAGCACCTTTTTCTTTTCGCGCTCGCGCAGAAAGCGCGCCAGCTTGGCCACCGAGGTGGTTTTACCCGCGCCCTGGAGGCCGGCCATCAGCACCGAGGCCGGCTGGCCCTTGAGCACCAGGCTCTCGTTGGCCTCGCCCATGATCGCTTCCAGCTCCTGCTGGACGATCTTGACGAACTGCTGGCCCGGCGAGAGGCTTTTCGACACTTCCTGGCCCACCGCCCGCTCGCGCACGCGGTCGACAAAGGCCTTGACTACCGGCAGGGCGACGTCGGCCTCCAGCAGCGCGCGGCGCACCTCGCGCAGGGTATCCTTGATGTTATCGTCGGTCAGGCGCGCCTGACCCTTGATCGACTTCAGCGTCTGCGATAGACGGTCGCTAAGATTTTCAAACATGGGCGTTAGTCCCCCTTTTGGTCACCAGACGCAAGCGCCCTGGACAAGATGGCGGCCATTATACGCGCTGGCGCCGCGAGTCTCCATCCGCCACCGCTGTGCGAGACTGCAAGGATTCGTTATAGTAGGCGATCAGTTACCGTAAGCTGGCGGCATACCTCTATGATTGCCCGCGCGGCGCAGCGGTTGTCCCTTTCGTTCCCACTACACTGCGCCACCGAGCGCACGGATGGCATCATGCAGGCGCTGCCTTTCGCCACGATTGCTCTTGTTCTCTATCTCGCTGCCGCCATTTGGCAGGGCATGACGCTTCTGCGTCGGGTGCCCCCGCGCCAGGGCATTGTCCGCCTGCTGGCCGTGGTGGCGCTGCTTTTGCACATCCCCGCGATTATCGAACTGCTGAGCCGCACGCCCGGCTTTCTGCCCGGCTTTACCACCAGCGTGGCGCTGTTCATGGCGGTGGCCGCCAACGTGGTGCTGGTCGCCAGCCTGTTCAAGCCGGTGCTCAACGCCGGCATTGCGCTTTTTCCGCTGGCCGGGGTGGCGCTGGTGCTCGCCGCGGGGCTGCCAAGCCACGGCATTCAGGGCGACATTACGTCGGGCATCCTGCTGCACATCGTCACCTCGACGCTAGCCTTTGCCGTGCTTGCCATCGCCGCGGCCCAGGCGGTGCTGGTGGGGCTGCAGAACCAGGCGCTGCGCCATCACCATATCCGCGGCATCGTCCAGTCGCTGCCGCCGCTAACCACCATGGAGCGGGTGCTGTTTGAGCTGATCTGGGCCGGCATGGTGCTGCTCAGCATCTCCATCGTCAGCGGCCTGATCTTCATCGACAACATGTTTGCCCAGCACCTGGTGCACAAGACCGTGCTTTCCTTTGTCGCCTGGGGCGTGCTGGCGGTGCTGCTGACCGGCCGCTATCGCTTCGGCTGGCGGGGCATGCGGGCGGTGAAGTGGACGCTCTGGGGCTGCGGCTTTTTGCTGCTCGCCTACTTCGGCAGCAAGTTCGTCCTTGAAATCCTGCTCACCCCCTGAGCCGCTGACTCCCGCCTTGATACCTTGCTTGACACCCCGCAGCGGGGCTTTTAACAATCAAGCTTGAAACGCGACCCTGAAACGGCGACAGAGGAACCTTCCACTTGAACGACGACTTCCCTCTGGGGTTACTGTTCGGCCTGCTGGCGCTGCTGATCCTGCTATCGGCGTTTTTCTCAAGCTCCGAAACCGGCATGATGTCGATCAACCGCTACCGCCTGAGCCACCACGCCAGCGCCGGCGATAGCCGCGCCCGTCGCGTTGTTCGCCTGCTCGCGCGCCCGGACCGGCTGATCGGCATGATCCTGATCGGCAACAACTTCATCAACAACCTGGCGGCCTCCATCGCCACCATCATCGCCATCCATTTTTTCGGCGAAGTCTCGGGGCCGGCCATAGCCACCGCGCTTCTGACCATTGCCATCCTGATTTTTTCCGAGGTCACGCCCAAGACCTACGCCGCGATCCGCCCCGAGCGCATTGCCTATCCGGCGTCTTACGTACTCGAGCCGCTGCTCAAGCTGCTCTACCCGCTGGTGTGGCTGGTCAACATGATTTCCAACGGCCTTTTGCGACTGGTCGGCGTCAAGCGCGTGGACGGCGGCGGCGACAGTCTCACCCAGGAGGAGCTGCGCACCGTGGTCCACGAAGCCGGCACGCTGATTCCCTACCGCCACCAGGCGATGCTGCTGTCGATTCTCGATCTGGAAAACGTCACCGTGAACGACATCATGGTGCCCCGCCACGAGGTCATCGGTATCGATCTTGATCACAGCCTCAAGGCCATCCTGACCCAGATCCGCACCAGCCAGCACACCCGCCTGCCGGTCTACAAGGGCGACATCAACAACATCATCGGCATGCTGCACCTGCGCAACGCCGCGCGCTTTCTATCGCGCGCCGAAATCACCAAGGCGGCGATTGTCCAGGAGGCGCGGGAGCCCTACTTCATTCCCGAGTCCACTCCGCTGCATACCCAGATGCTCAATTTCCAGCAGCAAAAGCGCCGCATCGGCATCGTGGTGGACGAGTACGGCGACGTGAAGGGGCTGGCGACGCTTGAGGATATTCTCGAAGAGATCGTGGGGGAGTTCACCACCGACGTGTCCGAGGCCCGGGAGATCTACCCCCAGGACGACGGCAGCCACATCATCGAAGGCACCGCCAACATCCGCGAGGTCAACAAGGCGCTGGGCTGGGATCTGCCCACCAACGGCCCCAAGACGCTCAACGGGCTGATCCTTGAGCACCTGGAGTCGTTTCCCCAGGGCCCAGCCAGCCTGCAGATTGGCAGCGTGCGGCTGGAAATCATCGACATCCGCGGCAACCTGATCACCGCGGCGCGCTGCTGGCAGCCGGCGCGGCGCTAGTCGACCCCGCCGCGGCGGATCTCCTCGTCGGCGCCGGCCTTGAGCACGCGCACCCGGGCTTCAAAATAGCGGCACAGCGCCTCGTTCTGCACCGCCTGAGGATCAACCGGCTCGCCAAAATGCAGGCTGACCCGAGCGCGAAAGCGCCCGGGGGGGTGGCTCAGCGCCGGCCCGCCGCAGTGCGACGTCCAGGAGCCCCAGAGGCCGGCAAGCCCTGCCGGGATCACCGGCACCGTATTGCGCGCCAGAATCGTCTCCAGCCCGCGGCGAAACGTCTGCACCTCGCCGTCGGTGGTCAGCTTCCCCTCGGGAAACACCATGACCACTTCGCCGTTGGCGAGCGCCTCGCTGATGTCGTCCAGCGCCCGGCGCAAGGAGCCGGGGTTGCGCCGCTCGGACTCGATGGGAATCGCCCCCACCAGCAGGAACAGCCACTTGAGCCAGGGCGAGTCGTAGATTGGCTGATCCATGACAAAGCGCAGCGGGCGCGAGCAGGCGCCGCCCAGCACCAGCGCGTCCATGTAGCTTACGTGGTTGCACACCAGAAGCGCCGCCCCTTGGCGGGGCACGTGCCGGCGGCCGCGCACCGTCAGCCGATAGCAAAGCCGCACCAGCGCCAGGATCACGTAGCGGATGAGTCGGCGCACCACCAGGCGCTGTCTTCGCGGCCTGGGTGTCACTCGGCCGGCCCCCGATCGCGCAGCCCGGCCAGTACCGTGGTCAGCAGCTGGTCCAGCAGCTCGTCGATCTTGAGCTGCTCGCCCTGCCAGTAGCCCAGCCGCTCGTTGAGCCCGAGCTGCACCAGGCCGTGGACGCTGCCCCACAGCATGCGCCCCAGCTGGCGCGCCTCGAGCTCGCCAAGCGCCGGCTGGAAGTTGCGCAGGCAGGTTTCCACCTCGACGAACAGCGCCTCAATCAGCCCGCTCTGGCGCTGGTCGAGCTCGCCGCCGTCGGCCAGCGGATAGTCAAACAGCAGCTGCCAGCGGAAGCAGTCCTCGGCGGAAAACTGCCAGTAGGCATGGGCCAGCGAGCGCAGCCAGGGCTCCGGCGCGTCGGTTTTGAGGTTGCTGATGATATATTGCAGCCGCGACAGGGTTTCGACGTTGACGTACTGCAAGAGGTTGTGAAAACTGCCGTACAGCTTGAGCAGCGTACTCGGCGCGCAGCCGACTTCCCGGGCAATGGCACGCAGCGACAAATCGTGAACCGGCCGGGAGGCTAACCAGCTATCGCAGACCGCCATCACCTGCGCATGGAGGGTATCGGGCGCATGCTGTCTTGGACGGGCCATGGCAATCTCATCGGGTTGGCGTAAGGGCGTTGGCGACAACGGCGAAACCGGCACGTTGATCCGTGCTCTGGCGTTTGCGCTTTAACACGGACGAACGAGGGCTTAGGATACCCCAGATCGAACAGCGTTTTCGAGTCGCTTTACCGCCTAACCGCGTGCTGTCATCGGCACCGGCGCCATCCACTACCGCTGAGGCGCACATGACCGGACGCCTTTATGTTCCCCCGCTGGACCTGCCTCGGCTGCTGCCCGACCTGGCCGCCGCCGACACGCTGACGACTTCGCCCAACCTGGCCCCGCGCCGGGCGGTCTCGGCCGTGCGCCAGGAGCAGGGCGAAAATCGCCTGTCGCCGCTGTTCTGGGGGCTGACGCCCCCCTGGCTCGAGGTGCTCGACCACGCGCCCCACTGCGCCCGGGCCGAGTCGCTTGAGTCCCGCGCCATGTTCCGCGATGCCTTTCACGCCCGGCGCTGCCTGATCCCCGCGGGCGGCGTTTACGTGTGGAAGCCAAGCCCTCGGGGCAAGCAGCCGTATATGATCACCCAGGTCAGCCGCGCGCCGCTGCTGCTCGCCGGGCTGTGGTGTCGCTACCACACCACGCTCACCGCGTTCAACGACTCCGCGGCGCTGATCACCGTGCCCGCCAGCCCCTGGCTTGCTCCGCTGAGCGACCGCCTGCCGGCGGTGATCGACCCGGCCGACGCCGGATGCTGGCTGAACCCGGATACGCCTGTTGAGCAGGTAAAAACCTTGCTGACCCCGGCCCCGCTGGAACTATTGGGCGCTTTCCCGGTATCAAGGCAGGTCAATAACCCCGCTAACCAGTCTCCGAGCTGCGCCCATCCCGTCGGCCCGATGCTGACCTGGCAACCCTGATTACAGGAGACACGATGCTGTCACGCTTTTGTTTTCTTCCCCCCTCTCTAACGCGATCATTGACGCGCCGCGCCCCGCTGGCGCTGGGCGCTGTGCTCGTTGTCGGTACCGCCGGGCTGCCTGCCAAGGCCGACTCGTCGTCGCCGGACTCGCGCATTGCCGAGGTCCAGGCGCCGATCACCAGCCCCTTTGACAGCCGCGACTACCGCGTACTCACGCTGGAAAACGGCCTGACCGCCCTGCTGGTCAGCGACCCCGAGGCCGACAAGGCCGCCGCCTCGATGAACGTAAGCGTAGGCAGCGCCCAGGACCCCGACGACCTCCAGGGCCTGGCCCACCTGCTCGAGCACATGCTGTTTCTGGGAACCGAGCCCTACCCCGAGCCCGAGGCCTACCAGACCTATATCACCCGGCACGCCGGCGCGCACAACGCCTTTACCGCCCCCCAGGACACCAACTACTTCTTCGACATCGAGCCCTCTGCCCTGCCCGGGGCGCTTGACCGCTTCAGCGCCTTTTTTCTTTCGCCGCTGTTCAACGCCGACAAGCTCTCAAGCGAGCGCAGCGTGGTGGATTCCGAATACCAGGCGCGCCGGCGCAACGAAAGCCGGCGGGAAAACGACGTGCTCAACCAGGTGCTCAACCCTGATCATCCCGGCACGCAGTTCTCCGTGGGCAGCGTCGAGACCCTGGCCGATCGGCCGGCAGGCGAGCCGTCGCTGCGCGAGCGGGTCATCGACTTCTATCGCGGCTACTACGACGCCAACGTGATGCACCTAGCCGTAGTCGCGCCCCAGCCGCTGGACGAGCTTGAACAGATGGTCATCGACCGCTTTGCCGCCATTGCCGACCACGAGCTCGAAAGTCCGACCATCGACGAGCCGCTGATCGACAAGGACTCGCTTCCCGTCTATCTGGAGCGCCAGACGCTGACCGACAATCGCCAGCTGCGCTTTCTCTTCCCGGTGCCCGACCCGCTGGAGGAATACGCCCACAAGCCCGCCCAGCTGCTGGCCCACCTGCTGGGCGATGAGGGCGAAGGCAGCGTGCTGGCCGCGCTGCGCGACGCCGGGCTTGCCGACGGCCTGTCGGCCGGCGTGGGCCGCCGCGACGGCAAGGACGCGCTGTTCACCGTCAGCATAAGCCTCACCCCCGACGGCGCCGAGCGGCTGGACGACGTTCAGGCGACGCTCTTTGCCGCGATCGACAACGTCGCCGCCGAAGGGCTGGAAGCATGGCGCTACGACGAGCAGGCCGCCCTCGAGCAGCAGTCGTTCCGCTTCCAGCAGCACGGCTCGCCCCAGCATGAAGCCTCCGAGCTTGCCATGCGCCTGTCGCGCTACCCGGTCAAGGACGTGCAGTACGCGCCCTACCGCATGGACGGCTTTGACGCCGAGCGCGCCCGCACTTACCTGGACGCGCTGACCCCGGACCGCATGATCCGCGTGTACTCCGGCCCCGAGGTCGAAAGCGAGCGCGTCTCGCCCTGGTTCGATACCCAGTGGCAACAAACCCCGGCCGCCGAGGGCGGTACCGCGTTACAGGGGCTGGCGCTGCCTGAGCCCAACCCTTTCATCGCCAAGGATCTGACCCTGCAAAGCGGCCACGATGACGCCCCGAGCATTGTGGAAGACACCCCCCGCTTCACCGCCTGGCACCAGCAGGTCGAACGGTTCGATACGCCCAAGGTGGAATGGCGCGTTAGTCTGCAGCACCCAAGCGTGCGGCGCTCCGCCGAGGAAGCCGTGCTCGACCGCCTGCTGGCCGGCTGGCTCAACGATAGCCTGAACGAGGCGCTCTACCCCGCGCGGCTCGCCGGGCAGTCGTTCAGCGCCTACGCCCACGCCCGGGGCATGACGCTCGCCTTTTCCGGCTGGCGCGACGGCCAGGCGCCGCTGATCACCCGGGTGATCGAGCAGATACAGCGCGGCGATATTACCCCGGGTAGCTTTGAGCGCGTGCAGCATCGGCTCGAGCGCCAGTGGCGCAATGCCCCGGACTCGGCGCTGTTTGGCCAGGCGCGGCGCACCCTGAACCAGGCGCTGCTGGCCCCGCAGTGGTCCGTAGAGGAGCTGCTTGCCGCCAGCCAGCGCCTTGAGCGCCACCATCTGGAAGACTTCCGCCAGCGCTTTCTCGGCGAGCTTTACGTTGACGCCATGGCGGTGGGCAACCTCGACGCCGATCAGGCCCGGGAACAGGCCCAAAGCATCAAAAAGCAGCTGAATCCGCGCCTGACCCGCGAGGCCATTCCCGCGCTTGAGCCGCTGGCCGTCAGCGCCGACGACGGCGTACTGCGCCCCCACAGCACCCGAGACGAAGCGCTGGTGCTGCGCTACCTCCAGGGCGACAACGCTACCCCGCGCCAGCAGGCTGCCGTCAGCGTGCTGGCCCAGTGGCTGCAGACGCCGTTTTATCAGCAGCTGCGCACCCAGGAGCAGCTGGGCTACATCGTCAACGCCGGCTACTACCCGCTGCTGGATGCCCCGGGCCTGGCCCTGGTGGTGCAGTCCCCGGGCAGCGACAGCGCCACCGTTGCCGAGCGCATGGGCACCTTTATGGCCGACGTGGACGAACGCCTGAAGTCCCTGGACGATGAGGCCCTTGCCCCCTACCGCCAGGCGGTGCACAGCAAACTCAGCGAGCGCGCCACCGGCCTTGGCCAGCTGGCCGACCGCTACTGGCAGGCCACCGCCCTTGAAGACGTCCGCTTTGACCGCCGCGAGCGCCGCGCCGAGGAGGCGCTTGAGGTAAGCGTCGAGGAGCTGCGCAACCTCTGGGCCAAGCTGCAAAAGCGCCGCCTGGACATCCGCTTTGACCCGGGCGACGAGCCCAGCGACGTCGGCGCCTACCGCGACGAGCTGAAGACGTTTACCGCTGACGACTAATCGCTTAGCGCTATAGAATTGGGTAGGGGCCGGGGTTACCCCCGGCGCCCTCCCACACCACCGTACGTACCGTTCGGTATACGGCGGTTCATGAAGAACGGCTAAGCCCTCTTACCGTATCGAGTACCGAGATCAGGCCTTGCCGGTCGAACCACATGCGTGGCAGGGCCTGATTCATGTGCGAGGCGCCGGCATTCCACCAGGGACCTCGTCCATTCCCCGCTGACTTCCAGGCACGTTGGCTACCCAGACCCAGCGCCAGAAGCTTGCGGCGCCGAGTTTTCGGACGTTTCCATTGCCGCCAGATCACGCAACGCAGTCGGCGACGTATCCAGCGCTTCCAAGGGGCGCTTCACGTCGACGAGACTGAAGTAGCTGGCCCAGCCCTGCAGGACGGGAGCCAGCTCTTGGGTGATACGCCGAATGTTGCGCCCCCTGCCGCGCTTGAGGATATCGCGGACACGCTGCATCAAGCGCTGCATGCTGGCCTTGGCGATGGTCAACTTCGGCAGCCTGTACCGAGTCAGCGTATAGCCCAGATACCCCCGGTTCCACGGCCGGTCCACCGCGCTCTTGTCGTGATTGACCGTCAGCCGGAGCGAATTCTCGAGAAAATCACTCAGGCTGGCCATCAGCAGGTCGTGATTCACTCGGTCGAAGAAGGCTTTCAGGTCGAGGTCGACCACCCAACGGTGGCCGGCGGTGACGTGAGCCTTCATGGCCGAGGCGGCCTGCTGGATCAGCCGGTCGCTGACCGTGGGGATGCCGAGCTGTCGCGCCCCGCCCTTGGGCTTGGGGATCTCGACGGCTCGAACTGGACTGGGGTGGTACTCTCCGGCCAGCAGCCGCTCGCGCAGCGTCGGCCAGTATTGCTTCAGGTGATCGGCCAGCTGGTCCACCGGCATGCCATCGGTACCCGGTGCCCCCTTGTTGGCGACCACCCGACGGCAAGCCTGCTGCATGTTGTCGGTGGCGACCACCGCTTCCATGAGCGAGGCGGGCTCCGCGTTCGTCCACGATGACGACGCCGGGACCGTCTCGACGCCCACCGGCTGGAGCTCGGAGTACTGCCCCTGCCCCTCTGGGTGGGTGACGGTATTAGCGCCAGTTGCTGTCTTCATGATCGGTCCTCGAGACGTCATCGCCTACTCGCGGTTCTTCATGTTCGGCCCTTGGTGCCGCGGTCAACCGGCACGTACTATGGCCTCTGCTGACGTCTGGCGGTCCATCCCGTCGCCTTTCGACGCCGGTAGCACCGTGGCAGACCGCCAGACCTCCCAGGGTAAGACGCGCGACCTTCCTCCCATCTACCCGCCGCATTTACCTCCACACCTTCCGGATGGCTATTGGGCTTCGAGTCTCATTGCCCTCTCGCCCAGATGTGGCTGCCTCATATGCGATTCCTGTTCGTCGGGCCGGGAGTTTGCCTTCAGCTTCCTTCAGATTCCGCCTCGCGGCGGACACCCTTGCTGTTCGGCTAGCGGTTCCCGCTATCAGGGTCCGCAGGGGACTTTCACCCCCAAGTCATCCCGAGGCACCACCCTCGGGAACAGCACCTATCGGTGCTACGCGCCATGCCTGGCGCACAACGCAAAAGGCCGCTACCTCCGGGTAGCGGCCTTTTTTATTCCAACTCTGTTTATCCATGCCCTTGATACGCTATGGCGAGCACTTACTCTCTTGCGTCATTGCGTATAGGGACTCCTCCCCGGTTGCAAGCCTCGAAAGCCTGAAAAACACAGCCGATGCGTGCGTATAGTCGGTCTTTATACGGGGTCGCTATCCCCTGACCCTGATGAACGTCGCGCACCTTCTCTCCTCAACGAGCATTAGGCCTTTCAGCCATCGCAATGATCAGGTTTTGAGAAGGTCGGTCTGACCTGTTTTTCATCCCTCGTGGCTCGGCAACAAGGTGATGGCACTAGCGTGCCAGCATCCCCTGTACTGGTGGCCAACCGGCCATCAGCACTGGAATTCGGTGTCTACATCATCCGCCCGGTACGTCGTGTTGCCGTGCAGCAGCGCCCAGGCCACTCGCACGGTTTTGTTGGCCAGGGCAACGGCCGCCTTGTTCTTGCCCACGCGGTCGACCAGCGCTCTCAGCCAGTGGCTTTTGCTGTCCTGCTTGTCGCCCAGCCGCTGGATTACCGAATGCGCCCCGCGGATCAGCGCGGCCTTGAGGGAGATCTGGCCGGTTCGGCCTATCCCCGTCATGGCCACCTTGCCGCCGCTGCTGAACTGGCGCGGTGTCAGGCCCAGGTAGGCCGACGCCTGTCGTCCTTTGCTGAACGCCTTGCCGTTACCCAGGGCGCTGTAGAGCTGGGTGGCAACGACGGGGCCGACGCCTTCCACGGCCTGCAGCCGCTGACACGCCGGAATGGCGCGGCTCAGCTGCTCCATTTGCTTGTCCAGGCGGTGAATGCGCTCATTTTGATGGTCCAGCTCGGCCATTTGGTCGGCCAGCAGCTCGCGTATCGTGAACGTCAGTTCGTTCTCCGCGTCCTCCAGCACACGCCACAGGGTCCGCTTCAGGGCCGCCTGACCGCGCCCGGAGACAATGCCGTATTCCTGCAGCAGGCCATGTACCTGGTTGATCAGCTGGGTGCGCTGTTTGATGTAACGATCTCGGATGCGATGCAGGCTCTGCAGGTCCTGCTGCTCCAGGTTTTTCTGAGGCACAAAACGCATGTGGGGTCGCAACCCGGCCTCCACGATCGCCAGCGCATCGTTGGCATCGGTCTTATGCCCCTTGCGAAACGGGGTGACAAACTGCGGTGCAATAAGCCGTACCTCATGCCCCATGGCCTGGAACTGCCGCGACCAGTGATGCGAGCCGCCGCAGGCCTCCATGAAGACGCGACAGCTTGGCTGACGCCGCAGGTAATCCAGCAGCTCCGCGCGCTTCAGCACTTTGTTGGTACGAACGCGTTGTTGACGGGTATTCACGATGCACACCTGAAACGCCTGCTTTGCCAAATCAATGCCAATCGCCGTATGCTGGTTCATGACTCTTCCCCCTCTTTTGGTGGTCTCAACGCCATTCTGCCCGATGAGGCATCGGAGTGGGGAGGAGTCCCTTTCATTGAGCGCAGCGAAGCAATCTCGGGGTTTCCTGTTGCCGGCAGAGTAAGGAGATCGCCGCGCGAAGTTTATGCCCGCTTTCCGGGTACTTGCGATGACTCGATTTCAGGTGCGGCAGCTGGTTCAGGCAACCCTGCGGTCTGCATCGCCCGGCACAGCCGGCCTCCTACGAAAACCTGCTGTAGAGCCTGCCTGGTTTTGCTTACCCCTCAAACGCCTGGGCGGGCAGCATGGCTTCCACAAACATCACCAGCTCTTCGAGGATCTGCCGGGCGCGGTCATCCAGCGGCTGCTGGTTGTACTGCTCGATCTCCCGGGCAAAATCCTTGAGGGTAAAGCCGGCAAGCGCCGGGTCGTTCAAACGTTCCCAACGGAACGCTTCCCACTGGGCAAGCTCTTCGCCTTCCAGGGTTTCCGGGTAGCTGCGCGCCCGGTAGCGAAACACCATCTCCTCAAGCCGCGAGTCCTGAAAGGCAAAGCGCTCGCCCACCAGGTCCCAGGCCGGGGTCTGGCGCACGCGCTCCATTTGCTGGCGGTCGGACTTGGAGAAAAAGCCCCCGGAATACAGCATCAGATCCGGATCCTGCACCTCGTCAGCGTAGGGCGCGTTAAACACCTCGGCTGCCTTGGCGGCAACGCCGGAGGCCTCGTACAGCGTCTTCCAGTGGCGGCGACAGAGGGGCAGGTCGATCCCCAGCCGCGCGACGATATCGCCGTACTCGCCCTTTTTCGGCCCGTCGATATCCTTCAAAAAGCTCGCCGGGAACAGCACCGGGCAGCGGTTGATATGAATCACCTTGAGCGGAATGCGCGTTTCCCCCTCGCTCAGGTCCGCCTGGCTGACAAACACCCGCTCGCGGATCTGCTCGGCGGAAAGCTCGAGCATGGCGGTCGGCTCAACGCTCAGATCGTAGACGATAACGCCGTTGGGGTTGGTGGGATGCTCGGCCAGCGGCATCACCAGCGCGCTGCAGCCGCGGCTGGCCGGGTAGCGCCTCGAGATGTGTAAAAGCGGCTTGGCACCGGGCAAATCCAGCTCCCGGGATACGGCCCGCTTGCCGCGCCGGGCCAGCAGGTAGTCAAACAGGCCGGCGTTTTTCTCGCGCATCAGCCGCGCCAGCGCAATGGTCGCGCGCACGTCGGCAAGGGCGTCGTGGGCGCCGGCGTGCTCGATGCCGTTGGCCGCGGTCAGGTCTTCAAGCTTGAAGCTGGGCGCGCCGTCGTCGCGCAGCGGCCACTCGATGCCGTCGGGGCGCAGCGCGTAAAACGCCCGCACCACGTCGATCAGGTCCCAGCGCGAGTTGCCGTTCTGCCACTCCCGGGCGTAGGGGTCGATCAGGTTGCGGTAAAACAGCTGGCGGGTGATTTCGTCGTCGAAGCGCAGGCTGTTATAGCCCAACGCGCAGGTGCCGGCCTCGCTCATATGGCGCAGCACCTCGCCGGCAAACTCGGCTTCCGGCAGGCCGTGACGGCGCGCCTTTTGCGGCGTAATGCCGGTAATCAGGCACGCCACGGGGTGCGGCAGGTCGTCATCGGCGGGCTTGCAGTAAAGCTCCACCGGCTCGCCGATTTCGTTGAGCGCGGCATCCGTGCGGATGGCCGCAAACTGGGCCGGCCGATCCCTGCGCGTATCGGCACCAAAAGTCTCGTAGTCGTGCCAGAGAAAACTGGCCGGGGCGGCAGTGGATGGCGCCATGAAAAATCAGTCTCCCCCTCAGGTTTTGGGCAGGGTCACGTTAAGCTCCAGCACCGAGCAGCTGTCCTCGCTGTCCATGGAAATCTGCACGGCATCGTCGTCGATATCGACGTAGCGGCGGATGACTTCGACCAGCTCGCGCTCCAGCTTGGGCATATAGTCCGGCTGGCCACGCTGATTACGCTGGTGGGCCACGATGATTTGCAGGCGCTCTTTTGCCACCGGCGCCGACTTTTTACGCTCGCGCTTTAAAAACTCCAGCAGTTTCACCGGCGACCTCCTCCGAACATGCGGTTTAGCAGGCCCTTCTTCTGGGCTTCATGGAAACGTAGCGGGATATCTTCACCCAGCAGACGCGACACGGTATCAGTGTAAGACAGGCCGGCATCGCTGGACGAATCGTGGGTGACCGGCACGCCCTGATTGGACGCCCGCAGCACCGCTTCGGACTCGGGAATAAGCCCCAGCAGGTCAATCGCCAGAATTTCGCGGATATCGTCAAGGGTCAGCATGTCGCCGCTGGTCACGCGGTTGGGGTTATAGCGAGTGATCAGCAAATGCTCCTTGACCGGATCTCCCCCCTGCTCGGCGCGCTGGGTCTTCGCCGCCAGCAGCCCCAGAATACGGTCAGAGTCGCGCACCGACGAGACCTCGGGGTTAGTCACCACGATAGCTTCGTCGGCATGATACATGGCCAGCTGGGCGCCGCTTTCGATCCCCGCGGGGGAGTCGCAGATAATGTAGTCGAACTGCTCCTTGAGCTTGTCGAACACCTCTTCGATACCTTCCCGGGTGAGCGCCTCCTTGTCGCGGGTTTGCGACGCCGGGAGGATAAACAGGTTTTCCACGCGCTTGTCGCGAATCAGCGCCTGATTGAGCCCTGCCTCGCCCTGGATGACGTTGACCAGGTCATAAACGACCCGACGCTCGCAGCCCATGATCAAGTCCAGATTGCGCAGGCCCACGTCAAAATCGATGACCACGGTTTTCTTGCCGCGCATCGCAAGCCCGGTAGAAATGGCGGCCGCGCTGGTGGTTTTGCCGACCCCTCCTTTGCCTGAGGTCACTACAATGATTTTGGCCAAGGTTACTGTCCTTTAGGTAACGCCCATCGCATACGCAGATGGCAACACATCGTCTGCCGCGCAGGCTGCTGCGCACGGCTCACACGACAAGCGCCTGCGCTATGCAAGGGGCTTGATCTCAAGTTGCTGATGATAAAAACGCACTTCGGCGGGCGCATCCAAAAGCTGCGGGTCAATGTCTTCCAGGCGCTTGTAATTGCCGGCAACGGACAACAGCTCCGCCTTCAGCTCGCGACAAAAAATGCCCGCTTCCAGATCGCCGTGAATGCCGGCCAGCGCCCGCCCGCGCAGGGCGCCGTACACATGAATATTGCCGGCGGCCAGCACTTCTGCCCCGGCGTTGACCGCCCCGATCACGACCAGATCGCCGTCGGCCGAGCTGACCTGCTGGCCGGAGCGCACCGTGCCGCGGTACAGCCGGGCCCCCACCACCGGCGCCATGTCCGGCGGCGGCTCGGCGGCCGCGGGCTCCACCGGTGCCTCGGCAGGCGCCTCGGTGGGGGCGGCTTCGGGGGTTTTCTCCACGCTGGTCAACCGCCGGGCGCGCTGCTCTTCGACCGGCGCAAACCAGCCAAGGCCCAGCGCCCAGGCCGACTGGCGTACCGGGTCAGCGCCGCCGCGTACGGCAACCGGCAACAGCTTGTGGTCCCGGCACACCGCGCAAATGCGCTCCAGGGCCAGATGCGGTTCATCCAGTTTTTCCACGCCAAGCACGACCGGTGTATGCTGAAAGAAAGCGGGCGACTGGTTACGCTTGCTTTCCAGCTGCTGGCGGATACGCTCGGGGTCGGCGCTGCCAAGCTCCATCACGGTCATGGGCAGCATGCCGCCTTTAAACGTAAAGGCCTCTTCGGCACCATCCACATTGAGGCTCATGGCCGAAACTCCATGTTGGGATCGGTAAAATAAACGGTAGCGCACCCGTCACATGCGCCGGACGGTGGGGCGATACTCCCCGCAACACCGACCATGCCACCGCCAAAGCTAAGCGACAGCGTGGGCAACTGCAACCACCAACTGCCAATGGCTTGTTTTTTTCACGTTCGGCCCTTTTTTATGCAGGATGAGACATGCAAGGACTGTTACGTCGCCTGTTTGCCCCTCGCTGGCAGCACCCTAGCTCCGACGTCCGCCGCCGGGCGCTCGAGCAACTCGACCCTAGCCGCCCCGAGGACCGCCGCGGGCTTGAAACCCTGACCCGGGACAGCCACGCCGACATCCGCCTGGCGGCGCTGTGCGCCCTGGACGACCTCCCGGGCCTGGCGCACGCCTTTGCCGAGCGGTCCGACGATGACGCCTGGCGGGAAGCGCTAATCGCGCGGCTGTGCGGCCGCGAGGGCCAAAGCCCGCTTGCCGAACGCCAGCGCCAGCTGGAACAGCTTGACGATGCCCGGCTACTGCGCGACGTCGCCTTTCAAGGGGACAATCTCGATTTACGCCTGGCCGCCCTTGCCCGCCTCGACGACGAAAGCGATCTGATTGACCAGGCCTGCCACAACCGGGTGGCCACGGTTCGCCACCGAGCGGCGCAGCGCGTATCGAGCGAAGCCGGGCTCAAGCGGCTGATGAAAGAGTCGCGCCGGGACCGCCAGGTGGCCCAGCGGGCACGCGAGCACCTTAATCGCCTGAAGGCCGATGCTCAATGGGTGCGCGACCAACAGCAGCGCCGCGACGCCCTGCTTCAGCAGCTGGAAAGCCTCGCCCGCTCGGTGTGGGAGCCGCACTACCAGGCCCGCCTGCGCCACCTGCAAAAGGAGTGGGAGGCCCTTGCCCACCCGCCGGGCAGCGACGCCGAGGCGCGCTACCAGCACGCCGTTACGCGCGGCGAAAAAACGCTCCACGATCACGCCGCCGAAGAGCACGCCCGGGAACAGCATCAGCACCGTCAACGGTCCGCAGAAGACGAGCGCGAAACGCTTCTTGTGGCGTTTGAAAACAGCCTGGACGAGCTCTGCCAGGGCCAGGCACCGAGCGCCCAGAACTTCGATAGCCTGCGCGCCCAGCGCCGGCTCGCCGGCCAGCAGTGGCAGGCGCTCTCCGACATTCACCCGCCCGACGAACCCGCCCGCCAGCGCTACGCCCGGGCCATGAAGCGCTACGAGCGCTATAGCGCCGCCTGGCAGCGCTACCTCGACGCCGCCGACGGGCTTCAGAACGCGCTGGATAACGCCGATAGCGGGGCGCTTACCGAGCAAGCCGACGCCTGCCAGTGGCCGGATGAGCTGCCGCTGCCGCCGCTGCTTGCCCAGGCCCGGCGGCAGGCACAGCAACAGGACGCCCCCAGGACCGATGCCGAGCCGCACACCCTGGGCCAGGCGCTTAGCACCCTGGAGCAGCACCTCGAGCGCGGCGAATTCAACGAGGCCAGCCGCCTGCACCAGCAGCTCAAGCCCCGCGTTCAGGCGCTTCGCGGCCCCGACAGCGAATCGCTCCAGGCACGCCTGAGACAGCTCGGCGCAAGGCTTGCCGAGCTGCGCGACTGGCGCGGCTTTGTCGCCGGCCCCAAACGCGAGCAGCTGTGCACCAGCATTGAAACGCTGGCGGATAACGCCGACCTCACCGACACCGCGCTGGATCGCCGTCACCGCCAGCTGGTCAAGGAGTGGAAGGCCCTGGGCGACGCCGCCGCCACCCGGGAGATGTCGCACCGCTTCCGCGCCGCCTCGGACCGTATTCACCAGCGCCTCAAGCCCTGGCGCGAGAGCCTTGACCAGCAGCGCAGCGCCAACCTGGCCGCCCGGGAAGCGCTCTGCGAACAGCTGGAAATGCTGCTGGAACAGCCCGCCGACAACGCCGACCCCGACGCGCTGCGCCAGATCCGCGACCGCTCGCGCTATCAGTGGCGAGAATACTCCCCGGTCCCCCGCCAGCACTCTGAAGCCGTGGGCCGACGCTTCGGCCGTGCCCGCCACCGCCTGCAGGCGCTGATCGACCGGCGCGCCCGGGACATTGCCGCGCAGAAACGCGCCCTGGTAGAGCAGGCCCAGGCGCTTGAGCACGGCACAGAGCCGCTCGACGCGCGCATCGAACAGGCCAAGGCCCTGCAGCAGGAGTGGCGCCAGCTCGGCCGCGCGCCCAAGGGCGAAGAAAAGCCCCTGTGGCGCACCTTCCGCCGCGCCTGCGACCGTCTGTTCGCCGCGCGCGACGCGCACAGGACCGAGCGCGCCGAGCGCCAGCAGCAGCGCCTGGACGCCATGCAGGCGCTGCTTGACCGCATGGATGCCTGGCAGCCCCAGCACAGCACCGACGCGCCGACGCTGGAGGCTTTTTTACAGGAAGCCGAAGCGCTTGAGCCCCTGCCCCGGGGCCGGCGCAGCGACGGCATGCGAAAGCGTCTGACCGGCATCACTCGCGCCCGGCGCGAGCGGCTTGATCAGCTCGAAACCGATGCTGTCATTACCCGCTGGCAGCAAAGCGTCCCGCTGCTCAATGCCCATCTGGCGGCCGACCAGGCCGCGCTGGACGGCGACGCCGTCCGCGAAGTAGACGCCGCGCAGGCGCTCGACGCCCCGCTGTTCGAGCGCTTTACCGAGGCCCACCGCCAGCGCAACGCCAGCCGCCACCGGGCGGAGCGCTTTGACGCCCGCGCTCATGAATCTCAGCGCGATAGCCTCGCTCGCCTGCGCGTACACCTCTCGCTGCTGGCCACCGGCCAGGTGCGCCAAAGCGATGAGCCGCTGCGCCTGGCCATCCAGGTGGAGCGCCTCAACGAGGGGCTAGGGCTGGGTCACGAGCGCAGCACCGCCGACGAGCTGGGCAGCCTCCTCGCTGACCTGCTCGCCCTGGGCCCCATGCCGCGGGAGCTCTGGGGCGCCAACGTCAACGACTTCGACGCTCTGGTGCATCAGCTCTCCGGCGGCCAGGGCAACGAAGCGTCCGCTGAACATAAAGATGTTTGACATCTCACAAAAACCCACTATACTGTGCCCCACGTTGATGCGGGGTGGAGCAGTCTGGTAGCTCGTCGGGCTCATAACCCGAAGGTCATCGGTTCAAATCCGGTCCCCGCTACCAATATTTCGAGAGGCAGATCAGTAACTTACTGGTCTGCCTTTTTTGTGCTGGGTGAAAGAAAAACCGCCTGTGACATATATGTGACACCGGTGTGACCCAGCGCTCGTATTTTGCTTGGCAGCGGGATATTGGTTAGGGGCTTGACGCACTTATGAAGTATTTGGGCTATGGATCCTCCTCGGACAATGGTTCATACCATGGACCATTACACTTCGGGACTGAACACCTAACGCCGACAGCCGCAACTTCGTGCTGTGCCCGGGCAAGCAATATGACCGCTCGCCCTGCGGCACTGGAACCAGTGCCAAACTGGCCTGCCTAGCTGAAGATGGCAAACTGGCGCCTAGACAAAACTGGCGGCAAGCGAGCGTCACGGGCAGCCAGTTTGATGCGTATTACGAGCGGGAGGAGAACTCTGTGCGCCCCTACATCCGCGGGCAAGCTTATCTGAGCGCCGATACAACGCTCATCATCGATGAAAACGATCCTTTTGCCTGGGGAATAAACGCCTCGTGAGATACGCGCGGCGCTTACTGTTTACCGACGGCAAGGTAATGTCACGCTTGGCGCGACATCCCGAGTAGCACAATGCCAGCCATCACTATGCCGCCCCCGACAAGCTGGATGCTGGAAAGCGCCTGTCCCAGCACCAAAAACCCCAGCACCAGCGCAGCCACGGGCTCTGCGTTCATGGCCGGAGCGTTACGCGCGATATCGAGGCGCGGCAGGCAAATAAACAGCACCGAAAAGGCCACGCCGTAAAGCAAGGCCAGCGTGACGAGGCTCCACAAGCCCCGGGCTGATTCCGGCAGCGCCATGCCGCTCGGCACCAGCCCTAACCCGCCTGCCAGCACCATGACCAGCAGCACCGTGGCCATGGTTAACAAGCTTCGCAAGGTACTGCTGACTCCACCGAGCCGGTGCTCAGTGAGCCATAGCGCACCAGCATAAGCCGTCGCCGACCCCAACCCGAGCCCAACACCACTCAGCCAGCCGGGTCCCATGGCCTCCGAATTGGCGAGCCATGCCGGCACCTCAAGCACCACCACCAGCCCTGCCAGAATAATCGCCATGATCAGCGCCATTCGCCCGCTCGGCCTTGGTCCGCCCAGCGCCCAAGTCAGCACTCCCAGCTGGATAGGAAAAGTATTCATCAACAGCAGCGCCACAACGACGGGAATCCGCGCGACTGCCGAATACAGGAATAGGCTTTGTACCGCAATCAACAACCCTGCCAGCATCAGCCAGGGTCGACTCTGTGTCGGTAACACCAAGCTTTTGCGCTGCACGACCACAAGGGCGCCCAACACCATCACCGCGACAGCAGCGCGCACAAGGATCGCCAACAAGAGTCCCGTTCCATTATCGAAAGTGACCCGCGCTGCCACATGATTGCCGGCAAACATCGTCGCCACGCCCATCAACACCAGCAAAGCCAGCGGACGAGGAAAGAAACGCGGAGCTGCCGCAGCGGTAGAGAAGGAAGACATGAAACACTTCTATGTGGCAAATAGGCGAGACAATATTGGCGCCCTCAATGGGCAAGTGCAACATCCACCCATCCGGTATGATTTGGTCCCAATGAACAACCGACATGCAGGAGATGGCACGCGTCAGAAAAATTCTGATCAAAAAATAAAAAATGACGGCAGTTTCTTAAGTGTCGGGTCCCGCGTAATTAATCAGGCGGGACCCGACAGCATAACGAGTTCCATAACTCGTTGGACCTGGAACTTGAGACCGCCGTCTTTTCTGAAGCTTCCCTGCCCCCTGCCTGAGCGCATTTGTGATCCAGGTCAGGCAGGAACCCCCTTGCTATGGTAGGTTGGTTTGCAATATTAGCTACCATAATTTGAGATATTTCGGAGGCCATTATGTACCAGTCTATCCTGGTGCCCGTTGACGGCTCAGATCAGTCCCGCGCAGCGCTCGAAGTAGCTACCAAGCTTGTTGCTGCCGATGCAGGGGGCCTGTACGTGCTGAATACTCAGGAGGCGCCTCCCGCCGAGGATGGCATAGGCAAAGTAGTAGGGGTGCCCGCGCTCAATGCGGAGGAACTCGTGCAGCGGAAAGGGCTGGACGTCATCGAGCAGGTCTGCCAGCAGGTCGAGATCGATAGCCCCCAGGTGCAGCCCATCGTGCGTGCAGGCAAGCCGGCGCAGGTCATCCTGTCGGAAGCGAAGCGCCTGGGCGTTGAGGCCGTCGTGATGGGAAGCCGGGGTAATAGCAACATCAAAAGTCTGGTGGTAGGCAGCGTTTCCTACCGGGTGATGCATGTGGCGTCCTGCGCCGTGATTGTCGTTGGCTAGCCCGTGCGCTTTGACGGAAAGAGCCAAGCGCTAGGCGTATGGCCCCGGAAAGTAGAGAATAGAATCTTCATGAAAACTCTCGGGCTCATCCTGCCCGCATTCAAGAATAAAACCAACGGGCGTTTTGCCCTTCAGCGCCCGTTTCAAGCTGAAGCCCCTACGCCGGCTTACGCGCCAGCATGGTGGAAAATTGCAGCTGCGCGCCGTTGTGCATGGTGCCCAGAGCTTCGTTGTATTTGACCAGCTCCCAGCCGTCATAGGCCTCGCGTAGCTGGCCTTCCTGCAGGGTAAAGGGGAAAGGCATCGGGCAAGGGTGTTCCTGGGTACTCATGGCGCAGACGATGAGGTTGTAGCCGCCGGGCTGGGTGTGTGCCTGCATGTCGGCCAGCACCGCGGGAACGCTTGCCGGGTTGAGAAACATCAGCGTGACGGTACAGGCGATAAAGCCGTAATCGGCGTCAAGGGCAGCGGTGCTGATGTCGTATACCTGCGCCTTGACGTTGGTGATGCCTTCCGCATCAACCATTTGCTGCAGGCTACTGATCGCACCGGGGTTACTGTCCACCGCGGTAACGTCAAAGCCGAGCCCGCTCAGATATAGCGCGTTGCGTCCGCTGGAGCAGCCCATGTCCAGGGCATGGCAGGGCTCAATCACCTTGCACGCTTCTACCACTTCGCTGTGGGCAGGGTTCAAGCCGTAGCGGCTGTTCAAATCGGAGGTCATGGTGTCCACCTGGAGCTGTTGAAAAGGTGCACCTATATTACCACTTTGCTCGCAGGAGCAGGGTGCACTATCCGGGCATTTTCGCCAGTGTATTGCTTCAGGTCATCCAATCAGCTCCGCTATACAGAAAGCCGGAGAAAGTCATGATTGATGGCAGAGTCCACACCATCGGCCGGCTTTAACCCGACGCCCGTCTGCCCTATCATCCGATGTTTGTCACCGCCTTTAAGGTACGCGCCTTGGATTACGCCTCTCTCAGTCAGCTACGCCGCCTCCACCCTGCCTGGCGGCTTTTGCTGGCCGACCACGCTGCGCTGATCATCAGCTTTCTCGACGCGGCTTTTATCCAGCCCAATGCGCGCACCCTGGCCGAGGCCGGGCTGCGCTCGCAGCTGGAAGACCTGCTGTTTCAGCTGCGGGAAACCCACGGCGAGGCGGCCTTTCCGCGTAGCGCCGGTGACTACCTGAATGATTGGGCAGACAACGACAAGGGCTGGCTGCGCAAGTTTTACCCGCTGGGCAGCGACGAGGCCCACTTTGATCTGACCCCGGCCACGGAAAAGGCTCTCGGCTGGCTGGAAAGCCTCACCCAGCGCCAGTTTGTGGGCACCGAGTCGCGCCTGCGCACCGTGTTCGACCTGCTCCAGCAGATGATCGCCGGGACCGAGACCGACCAGCAGGCCCGGCTGGACGACCTGCACTCGCGCCGCGCGGCCATTGACCGTGAGATCGCCCGGGTGGAAGCCGGCGAAATCGCCATCATGGATGACACTGCCCAGCGCGAGCGCTTCCAACAGCTGAGCGGTACCGCCCGGGAGCTGCTGGCAGACTTTCGTCAAGTGGAACATAACTTCCGCCAGCTGGACCGCGAAGCCCGGGAGCAGATTACCGCCTGGGAGGGCAGCAAGGGCGAACTGCTGGAGCAGATATTCGGCGAGCGCGACGCCATTGCCGACACCGACCAGGGGCGGACCTTTCGCGCTTTCTGGGAGTTCCTGATGTCGCCTACGCGCCAGCAGGAGCTGTCTGAGGGCCTTGCTCGCGTCTTCGAGCTGGACGCGGTGCAAAGGCTCCGGCCGGATGCACGCTTCAAGCGGATTCACTTTGACTGGCTGGACGCCGGCGAGCAGACCCAGCGCACCGTGGCTCGTCTCTCCCGGCAGCTGCGGCGCTTTCTGGATGACCAGACCTACCTGGAAAACAAGCGTATCATGCAGCTGATCCAATCGCTGGAAGGCCGGGCGCTGGAGCTGCGCGAGACGCCGCCCGAGGCCACGCTGATGACCATGGAATCGCCCCAGGCCGGCATACACCTGGCCATGGAGCGACCGCTGTTTTCGCCGCCGCTAAAGCCGGTGATCGAGTCCGAGGTCGACGTCGGAGACGAGTCGGATGTGGATCCCGACGCCCTGTTCAATCAGCTGATCGTGGATCGCCAGCGCCTTGAAAGCCATATCCGCGATACCCTGCGCAATCGCCCCCAGGCCACGCTCGCCGACGTGATCCAGCGCCACCCCCTGCAGGTAGGGCTCGCCGAACTGGTTACCTATCTCAGCATCGCCAGCGAGGATAGCCATGCAAGCTTTGACGACAGCCGTCAGGATAGCATCCGCTGGATGGATGATACCGGCACCGGACGCCTGGCGCGAATTCAACGCGTCATCTTTACCCGTTAGGCCGGGTATTGGCGTTATCTTATCCTTACCTCCCCCTGCCGTGGAGACCCTGCTGACATGACCGCGCCCGAACCTCACGACACCGCTTCAGATAACGCGCTGTCCCTGGCCGTGATCAAGCTGCTCAAGGGAGTGGTCTACCGGGATGACGATCCCGACCTGTGGCAGCAGATCATGACGCTGCAGCCACGCATCCGCGATTACGTGGCCGTGCTGGGGCTCGCCTTCCAGCTGGACGAGGCGGAGGGCTACGCCTGGCTTGCCACCCGGGAGGACGATACCGGCACCGCGGCGCTGCCCCGGCTCATGAGCCGCCGCCAGCTTTCCTATCCGGTCAGCCTACTGATCGCCCTGCTGCGGCGCAAACTGGCCGAGGCGGATACCTCCGGCGGCGACGTCCGGGTCATTCTGGACCGCGAGGAGGTAGTCAGCCTGATGCGCACCTTCCTCCCCGAAAGCTCCAACGAGGCGCGCCTGGTCGACCGGATCGACAGCCACCTCAACAGGGTCGCCGAGCTGGGGTTTATCCGCCGCCTGCGCGACCAGCCGGATAAAATTGAAATCCGCCGGATCATCAAGGCCTACGTCGACGCCCAGTGGCTGAACGAATTCGACCAGCGCCTGGCGGACTATCAGCGCCACATCACGCCGGCAGGCGACCCGTCAGCGACACAAGAGGGCCAGGACTGATGCAGGAACAGCTGCTTGACATGGTGGAGAGCGACACCCGCGCCGGCTTTCGGCTGCAATACCTCGAGGTGCTCAACTGGGGGACTTTTGATTGCCGGGTCTGGCGGGTGGAGGCCAACGGCGACAACGGCCTGCTCACCGGCGATATCGGCTCCGGCAAGTCTACCCTGGTGGATGCCATGACGACGCTGCTGGTGCCCACCCAGCGCGTAGCCTACAACAAGGCCGCCGGGGCGCAGCACAGGGAGCGCTCGCTGCGCTCTTACGTTCAGGGCTACTACAAGTCCGAGCGCAGCGACAGCGGCCACACCGCCAAACCCGTCGCCCTGCGCGACCACAACAGCTATTCCGTGCTGCTCGCCGTATTCGGCAACGAAGGCTACGACCAGCAGGTCACCCTGGCCCAGGTCTTCTGGCACCGGGACAAGCACGGCCAGCCCGACCGCTTTTACCTGGTCGCCGAAGACGCCCTGACGATCCGCGAGCATCTGGCCCACTTCAACAACGACCTCGCCACGCTGCGCAAGCAGCTGCGCACCCGCCCGGGCGTTCAGCTGTTCGATAGTTTTCCGCCTTACGAGGCGACCTTCCGCCGGCTGTTCGGGCTGAAAAACAACCAGGCGCTGGAGCTGTTTCACCAGACCGTGTCGATGAAGTCCGTGGGCAACCTGACCGACTTTGTCCGCGAACACATGCTCGAAGCCTTCGATGTGCAGCCGCGCATTGACGGTTTGCTCCACCATTTTGACGACCTGAGCCGGGCCCATGCCGCCGTGCTCAAGGCCCGCCGCCAGATTGAGGCGCTGACGCCCCTGGTGGCCGACGGCGACCGGCACGCGCAAAGCGTTAGCCTGCGCCAGCGCTGGGAAAACAGCCGGGATGCGCTGAAAAGCTATTTTGCCTGGCATCGCCAGCAGCTGCTGAAAAAGCGTCTTGGCCATCTGGAAACCGAGCACGAGCGCCAGCGCCGTCGCCTGCAGCAGCAGGCCGACGCCCTGACCGAACAGCGCGGCCAGCGTGACCAGATCAAGGAAGCCATTGCCCAGCAGGGCGGCGACCGCCTGGAGCAGCTGGCTGCCGACATCCACCGGCAGGGCCAGGAACGCCAGCGGCGCCGGCAAAAAGCCGACGACTACGCGCGCCTTGCCGACGGCCTGGACATGACACGCCAGCCCGACCTGGACACCTTTACCCGCCAGCTGGGCACGCTCAACGCACGCAAGGACGAGCTTCAGGATCTGGCCGCCGAGCTGGACAACCGCCGCACGGAGCTTGAGGTATCGCGCCGAGCGTACGGCAAAGAGCACGAGGCGCTGGAAAACGAGCTGTCCTCCCTGCGCCAGCGCCGCTCCAATATTCATTCGCACCAGGTGGGGATTCGTGACGCCCTGTGCCAGGCCCTCGAGCTGGACGCCGACAATCTGCCCTTTGCCGGCGAGCTGCTTCGCGTGCGCGAGCAGGAAAGCGCCTGGGAAGGCGCGGCCGAGCGCGTGCTCCACGGCTTTGCGCTGTCGCTTTTGGTCGCCGACGAGCACTACGCCAGCGTCGCCCGCTGGGTCGAGTCCACCAACCTGCGCGGGCGGCTGGTCTACTTCCGGGTGCGCCGCCCCCAGGCGACCGCGCCGCCTGAGCGGCACGCCCGGTCGCTGATCGACAAGCTCGATATCCGCCCCGATTCGGCCTTTTTCCCCTGGCTTGAGCAGGAGCTGGCCCGCCGGTTCGACTACGCCTGCTGCGACGACCTGGAGCAGTTCCGCCGTGAGCCTCGGGCCCTCACCGCTTCCGGGCAGATCAAGTCCGGCCATCACCGCCACGAAAAGGACGACCGCCACCGCCTGGATGACCGCAGCCGCTTTGTCCTCGGCTGGAGCAACGAGCAGAAAATCGCCGCCCTGGAAAACCGCCAGGCCGAACAGGAAAAAGCCCTCGAAGCGTTGGCCACACAGCTGACCGAGATCGACACCCGCCGCCGTGAGCTGACCGCCCAGCGGGACGCCATCACCGCCCTGCTGCAGGTGCAAAGCTTCAGCGAGATTGACTGGCACACTCCGGCACAGCGCATCGCCGAGCTGACCCGGGAAAAGCAGGCGCTGGAGTCCGCCTCCAGCCAGCTGCAGATGCTGACCGAGCAGCTAACGGCGCTGGAAACGCATATCCGCGAAGAGGAAGACGCCGAGCGCCAGCTCAACCGCGAGCTGGGCCGCACCGAAGACAAGCAGCGCAATGCGCAGCAGGCGTTGGAAGAGGCCCAGGCGCTTTTAGAACGGGAGCCCGGACAGGCCGAGGCTCTCAAGGAACTGGATGCCCTGCGCCCCGAAGCGCTGGGCGAGCAGCAGCTGACGGTGGAGTCGTGCACCAACCGCGAGCAGGAGTTTCGCGAATGGCTGCAGCGAAAAATCGACAACGAAACCGGGCAGCTGGGACGTCTGGAAGCGCGCATTCTCAAGGCCATGAGTCGGTTTCAGCACGACTGGCCGCTGGATACCCAGGAGGTGGACGCAAGCCTCGACGCCGTGCCCGAATACCGCGCCATGCTGCACGCCTTGCAGGCCGACAACCTGCCCCGCTTCGAGCAGCGCTTCCAGGAGCTGCTGCAGGAAAACACCATCAACGAAATTGCCAGCTTTCAGGGCCAGCTGCACAAGGAACGCCAGCTGATTCGCGAGCGTATCGACCAGATCAACCGCTCGCTGGCCGATATCGAATACAACCCCGGGCGCTACATCCTGCTGGAAGCCCAGCCCAATACCGACGTGGACATCCGCGAGTTTCAGGAAAGCCTGAAGGCCTGTACCGAAAACACCACCCTGGGCGTTGAAGACGACCAGTACGACGAGCGCAAGTTTCTCCAGGTCAAGGCGATTATCGAACGCTTTCGCGGCCGCGAAGGCACGACCGAGCTGGACCAGCGTTGGACCCGCAAGGTAACCGACGTGCGCCAGTGGTTCACCTTTGCCGCCTCCGAACGCTACCGTGAGGACGGCAGCGAGTACGAGCACTACACCGACTCCGGGGGTAAATCCGGCGGGCAGAAAGAAAAGCTGGCCTATACCGTGCTTGCCGCCAGCCTGGTCTACCAGTTCGGGCTGGAGTGGGGAGAAGTGCGCTCGCGCAGCTTCCGTTTCGTGATGATCGATGAAGCCTTTGGCCGCGGCTCCGACGAGTCGGCCCGCTTCGGCCTGGAGCTGTTCCGCCAGCTCAACCTGCAGCTGCTGATCGTCACGCCGCTGCAAAAAATTCACATCATTGAGCCCTACGTCTCCCACGTCAGCTTTGTGGCCAACCCCGAAGGCCGGGAGTCGCTGCTGCGTAACCTCACCATCGAGGCCTTTCGCGAAGAGCGCGCGGCAAGGGAAGAAGGCAGGCCCCACTCATGAGTCAACCCCGCTGGACCCGCTTATCCGATATACGCCGGCAGCTGGAAAGGCGCTGGCAAAAAGGCGATCTGCTGCGCGCCGGCGAGCAGCCGGACGATACCTTTCCGCTTCGCCTGGTGCTGAACAAGCCCACGGCGGGCGGGCTGCTGGAGCACTTCCACGACGCCCGGCGCTGGGCCACGCACTGGCAAAACGCTGCCGGCCAGGACCTGGTGCCGGAATGGCGCACCGTCAACCACCGCCAGCTGGGGCGTAATACGCTGCCGGTGGCCGTGGTCATCCCCACGCTTGACGCCGCCCTGCGCCAGATCGGCCGGCGGGACGACGCTCGCCGATATCAAACGCTCGCCGCCGATATCATCCGGCGTTTTCCGCTGCTTGCCCACTGGTGCCGACGCAAGCCGCTGAAAGTGCTGGCGCTTGAGGCCCAATGGCCTGCCCTGCTGGCCACGCTGGAATGGATGGCGCAGCACCCCAGGCCAGGGCTATATATTCGCCAGCTGGAAATCCCCGGCGTGCACACCAAGTTTATTGAAGGCAACCGCGGGCTGCTCGGCGAGCTGCTTGATCAGCTCCTGCCGGAAGAGGCGATTGACCGTGACGCGACCGGCGCGCGCCGCTTCGAACAGCGCTACGGCTTTCGCCGCCGGCCTTCCCGCCTGCGCCTGCGCCTTCTGGATAGCGCGCACCGCCTGGCCGGACTCGACGATATCGAAATTCCCGTTGAGCAGTTTGCCGCGCTCCGCCTGTCGGTCAGCAGGGTGTATATCGTGGAAAACGACATCACCGCCCTGGCCTTTCCGCCTACGCCGTCGGCGCTGGTGATCTTCGGTCAGGGCTACGGCATCGGCCACCAGCTTGCCGATGCCCACTGGCTCAAGGACAAGGAGGTGCTTTACTGGGGCGACATCGACACCCACGGCCTGCGGATTCTCAGCCAGCTCCGCAACACCCTGCCCCACAGCCGCTCTCTGCTGATGGACACCGCCACGCTGACAGACCACCGCCATCTCTGGGGCACCGAGCCCTCACCGTACACCGGCGAGCTACCCAACCTGACGGCCGACGAGCAGACCGTTTACTACCTGCTTGGCACCCTGGAGCCCGGCCGCCACCTGCGCCTGGAGCAAGAGCACATCAAGTTCTCGGCGCTATAGCGCGCTGGCAGCAGTTGTCTCTGGTCTGTGCCCTTAGGCCAGCGGATCCATGCACCGGCTCAACAACTTACGCTCATCTTGAACTCTCACGATCAAGGCCACAAAGCGGCTCCTACACCTAGCGAGTCCAGTAAACCAAGCCCAGATACCAAGGGTAAGCCGCTCTTATTCCAGTAGTGCCCTGGTTATCTCGATGAACCGATATACCGTCGGATTTGTGCTATTTGATAACCAGGCCATCTCTGTGATGAGCTTCGTATCGTTATCCGCGAGCGGCCGTATAACAACACCCGGTCTGTCATAATTGAGATGGCAATCCGGATAAAGGGTAACCCCCATCCCTGCAGCCACCAGACCAAAAATACTATCGCTGTTAGGGGCCTCCCGGGCGATTTTGGGCACGAATCCGGCCTGCAGACATAAAGCCTGGATCTGTGGCACCAGGTGCCGCCACTGATATATTTCCCCCAGCACAAAATGTTCTTCAGCTAACGCCTTGACCGGCACGGCTTTTAAAGCGGCGAGTCGATGATTAGCAGGCAAAACTGCAACAAATGGCGTTTGATGAACGGGGTAGTGCTGCAGTTCATTTCCGCTGACTGACCCCGTCAAAAACCCCATGTCCAGGCGTTCGCTGGCGATATCTTCAAGCTGCTCATGGGAATCTCGCCGAACCAAGTCGATATCTACCGCAGGCAAGGCGTCATGAAAAGCCGCCAGGATCGAAGGTAAACGGCCATTGATGGCGAAATCGGTATAACCAATCACTAATTTTCCCATCTCTCCAAGGTGCGCTTTGACTGCCCGCCTTTCCGCGCGCTCCATGATCCGCTGGGCAGCACGGCACTCTTCCAGAAAAAGTTTTCCAGCGGCAGTCAGGGCGACGTGCCGACGGCTGCGCTGCAGCAGTACCACCCCTACTTTTTCCTCAAGCTGCTGAACCGCTCGACTCAGTACCGGCTGCGCAATATGCAGACGTTCCGCCGCGCGACGGAAATGCAGCTCCTCCGCTACCGCAACAAAATGACGAACATACGGCTGGAAATGTCTCATCACTGATACCTTAAAAACATCAAAGGATAGAATATTGATATTATACGTATCAGCAAACCTTCTACTACTGTCATTAAAGCGGTAATCGCTTTATCGCCCCTTTGGTAATAGCAAAAACAATTGACAAGAGAAGCTTTATGGCCGAAGAAATCAAAGTTAATCAGGATCGTCTTTGGCAGCGGTTGATGCGCATGGCGGAAATCGGCGCCACGCCTGCAGGCGGCAGCTGCCGGGTTGCGCTCACCGAGGAGGATCGTCAAGGCCGCGATCTGTTCATCGAGTGGTGCCGCGCGCTTGGCTGCGAAATTCGCATTGATCGCATGGGCAACATTTTCGCCCGACGCCCCGGTACTGATCCGCAGCGCCTGCCGATCGCCTGCGGCAGCCATCTCGACACCCAGCCCCACGGCGGAAAATTCGACGGCGTCTATGGCGTGTTAGCCGGCGTGGAAATTTTTGAAACGCTAAACGATCAAAATATTGAAACCGCCGCTCCGTTGGAAATCTGCGTCTGGACCAACGAAGAAGGCGCCCGCTTTGCTCCACCCATGATTTCCTCGGGGGTCTTTGGCGGCACCTATGAACTCGACTATGGTCTCAGTCGGGAGGATGCCGATGGCATCACGCTTGGCGAAGCATTGGAAAATATCGGGTATACGGGAACGCTACCCTGTGGCGATCACCGTTTCGGTGCCTTCATCGAGGCGCACATTGAGCAGGGTCCAATCCTTGAGCGACAAGAGGAAACTATCGGTGTGGTCACCGGTGTCCAGGGCTCTCGCTGGTATCGGGTGACTTTTCACGGCCAGGACGCGCATACGGGCTCCACTCCCATGGTGGGCCGTCGTGATGCCCTGCTCAGCGCAGCTCAAACGATTGATGCGGTCAGGAAGATCGCAGAAAGGCAGGCGCCATCCGCCGTTGCGACCGTAGGGCGCATCGATTGCTTACCCAATTCCCATAACACCATACCTGGTGAAGTAGCGCTTACCGTCGATATGCGCCACGCCACCATCGAAACGCTCGATATCATGGAGGCCCAACTTCATGAAGCGGCTAATACGGCCGCGCATCAGGAAAGTACGGAAGTCGAGATACAGCGGATAATGGATACGCCATCCGTTTACTTCGATACGCTTTGCATTGATGCCGTCTCATCAGCTGTCCGTCAACTGGGTTATCCCCATCGGCGCATGCTTTCCGGTGCGGGCCACGATGCTTGTCATGTAGCTCGCGTAGCGCCTACCAGCATGATCTTTGTCCCTTGCGCTGGGGGGCTCAGTCACAACGAAGCAGAAAGCGCTACCCCTGAAGACCTTTCCGCTGGCGCTAATACACTGCTTCTTGCATTGCTCAAGTTAGCTCGTTGAACCTTTCAACAAAACCAACAATTTTCATTGTTACACAAGCAGGATAAAAACAGCAAAATCAATAATGAAAACTATTAATCATAAAAATAAACACAATGGAGAAACTCTATGGCTTGGTATCTAACTTATACAGTTGCATACTTTATATTCATGTTCTCAATTGCAATCTACTATTTTACCAAGATAAAAACATTTGATGACTACCTGATTGCTGGCTGGAACATGGGCTTCTGGAGCATAGCCGGAACAATCATAAGCACTTGGTGTGGCGCTGCCGTTTTTATTGGCTGGGTTGGCATGGGATTTAGTGTTGGCATGTCAGGTTATTTTAAGTTTGCACTCCCCGGAATACTTGTCAGCATGCTTCTCATTTATTTTTTCAGCAAACCGCTTAGACGGCAGCGACTTTACACATTGGCCGACTTATTTAGCGAACGATTTGGGCATAAAGCAGGAATACTTCCCTCTATATTTTCTGCCATAGTATATTCCATTCCTACTACTGCACTACAAATTGTTGGAATGAGCACAATCTTCAATATTGTCTTCAACATCCCTCTCAATTACGGAATTGCGCTTTCTTTTGCACTCATCCTGGGATTTACTATACTAGGCGGACTGGTTGCTACTATAGTAACCGATGCAATGCAAAGCATCATCGTTTTTTCAGGGATAATCATTTTGGCAGTTGCCGCCGTATCCTTTGGCGGAGGCCTTAATAATATTATAGCCAACACGCCTAAAGAATATTTATCCCCTACAGGAAAAGAAGGCTTGGGTGAAATACTTATCTTCGCTCTGACCGTAGCGCCTTTTTACCTAGTATGGCAGTCAACATGGCAGCGTATTTTTGCTTCCCGCACCGAAGCCGTGGCAATAAAGGCCGGAATGACTGGCTTTGGAATAGTATTGGGTATCTCTTTATTGCCGTACATGATAGGCGTTATTGCAAGACAGTTTGTTCCCCTGGATATGCGCGCTGATTTAATTTTTTCCTATGTCACGGTAGAGCTATTACATCCCGCCATCGGCGGCATTGTGATAGTAGGCCTGTTGTCAGCATTAATGACCGGCGCGGACTCTTTTATTCTTCAGGGAAGCTCCAATCTCGCCCAGGACTTCTATCATCGCATGATCAACCCCGGCGCAGATGAAAAAAACAAGATGTTCGCTGCTCGGCTTAGCGTGATACTGATATCCTTATCAGCAGTGTTATTAGCATACTTGGTGACAGACATTATCACCATGTATCAGTGGGCCCTGCGGATAACCGCTACAACGTTGGTTATCCCCTTTCTTGCCGTCATGTTTTGGCGTCGGGCTACCGGTACCGCCTGCTTGATGAGCATGACATTAGCAACCATCACCACTATAGCTTGGCCCTTCCTTGGTACAAATATCGATCCTGTTATCCCTGGGTTTCTTGTCTCACTAGTGTTCCTTGTTGGCGTGAGCCTCGTCACTGACCACGCTAGGGACGAAAGTGTTAAAGCTATTTATTGGGAAGACCTTCCTACTGCAAAATCAAGACTTCACCCTAGTGAAAAAAATGCTGATAAAGATCAACTGTGATGTATGGGAAGGCTAGTATAATGAACATGACGACAATCTATTCTGCCAAACGCATCATTACCATGAACCCCTCCCAGCCGGAGGCCACCCATATCGCTGTACGCGACGGGCGTATCCTAGCCGTTGGGACCCAGGATTCCATGCAAGATTTTAAGGGCGCCCATCACGACGCGCGGTTTGCCAACGACATTCTTCTACCGGGCTTCGTCGAAGGGCATAGCCATGCGTTGGAAGGCGCCTTATGGAACTACGGTTACCTGGGGTATTTCGGACGCACCGATCCTGATGGGCGCTATTGGGAAGGCTTACGCAGCATCAAAGCGATGCAGCAGCGGCTAAAGGCATATGCCGCCACGGTGGATGAGGCATCGCCGATCATCACCTGGGGGTTCGACCCGGTCTACTTCCCCGGCGAACGACTGGATCGGCATGTGCTGGATGCCGCCGTCAGCGAACGCCCGGTCGTGGTGTTTCATGCCAACCTTCACGTTCTGACGGTCAATACTGCCATGCTTAAGCTGGCCGGTATCGAGCAGGTAGAAGATACCCAAGGCATTCGCCTGGGAGAGGATGGCAAACCCGATGGCGAGCTACAGGAAATGGCCGCCATGCATGTGGTATTCGACGCTTTGGGCTTCAGTATCTTCGATCTGGTGGCCTCCACCGAAACCTTGCAACGCTACGCGCGCATCGCGCGACACAGTGGCATTACCACGATTACCGACCTATACAACCCGCTTTCCGATGAAGGAATAACTGCTCTGGAAGTGGCCACTGCTGATACCGCCTACCCGGTACGGATGGTACCTGCCATGGCGGCTTTGAACTGGTCTCCGGAAGAGGGCGTGGCGAGACTACGCGATTGTCAGCACCGCGGCAGCGACAAGCTCCACTTCGGCCCCGTCAAGCTAATGACCGATGGCTCCATTCAGGGCTACACCGCACGGCTGAAATGGCCCTATTATCATGATGGCAGCCCCAACGGCATTTGGAACGCACCGCCGCAGCAGTTGAAAGATATCGTCCATCATTACCATCAAGCCGGTATTCAACTGCACATCCACTGCAACGGCGATGAGGCCGTAGAGCTGATGCTCGATGCCATTGAGGAGGCCCAGGAGCTCTGGCCACGTTTCGATCACCGTCACACCTTGCAGCACTGTCAAATCATGGATCATGCGCAACTGCGGCGTGCTGCCCGGCTTGGCATCTGCCTGAACATTTTCGCCAACCACCTTTATTATTGGGGCGATATCCACCTTTCCCGCACGCTGGGCTTTGAGCGCTGCCAGCGCCTCGAGCCTCTGGCTTCCACCAGGCATTTGAATATTCCCCTGGCTATTCACAGCGATGCACCCGTCACGCCGCTCGGACCGCTTTTCACGGCCTGGTGTGCGGTCATGCGGCGTAGCGCCTCGGGAGTTCAGCTTGGCGAACAGGAGAAGCTCACGGTTCCGCAAGCGCTGGAGGCGATTACCCTTGGCGCTGCCTATACGCTGCGGCTGGATCATGTGGTCGGCAGTCTGGAAATCGGCAAGTTTGCTGATATTACTGTCCTCGAGGAGGATCCGCTGGCCTGTGAGCCAAACCATCTAAAGGATATCCGTGTGAAAGCCACCGTCCTGGGGGGCGAGGTACATGCCGACGACTAAGTGCGCGCCGATTCCTGTAACGGTCATCGGAGGCTTCCTCGGCACGGGCAAGACCACTTACCTCAACCGCCTGATCCAAGGCGGTTTGCCCCCGGATGCCCTGATCGTCGTCAACGACTTCGGCGACATCAATATCGATGCGGCGCTGATTGAATATCGTGATGACAATGTCATGCAGCTCAGCAATGGTTGTATCTGCTGTACCCTGGGCGGCACTCTGGCAGAGCAGCTCGCTCAAGCGTTGCGTATCCGTACAGAGCCCGGAGCGATCATCATCGAGGCAAGCGGTGTCGCGAACCCGGCACGTATTGCCGATATTGCTCGTGTTTCTCATAGGCTGCGCCTGGCCGAGGTAGCGTGCATCGTCGATGGCTCCCGGGCGCGGCAACACGCAGCAGACCCGCTGGTAGGTGATGCCTGGCACGACCAGGTCAAGGCCGCGGATACCCTGCGAATCAACCGTCTGACTCCCCACGGGAAACGCGAATTCGAACAGTGGTTAAGGCAGTTCAACCCACACGCCCTTATCCAGTACGAGGCAGAAGAAACACCGAGCAGCCCACCTGCCCAGCCGTCCATTTCTTCTCGCCCTCCAGGCCCATCCAGCCACCACGCCGCGTCGCACAGTCAGTGGCATACCTTCAGCCTGTCCGGCCAGGAACAAATCGACAAGACACGTCTCTCGGCGCTGCTTGAGGCATACCAGGACGTACTTTTTCGTGCCAAGGGCTTTATGCTTGTCGAAGCCAGTGGCGATATCGAACTATTGCAATTCACCGGAGGGAGGCTGCATTGGCAACCCGCGCTGCGCGCGCCCAAGGAAACCAGGCTCGTCTTTATCGGCCTATCCGGTGAACGCTTCAGCGCCTTTGAACAAGCCGTGAGATTGTTATTAAAGGGCTCATCATAAACAGTCCATTAGAGGTGGTTATACATGTCCAATCCAGGCACATAAACGACGTCGCACTGCACCATCACTCAGCGCTCATAGCTCAGCCATGTGGCCTACGTCTACTTCTGTGGGGCGACCTGGGTAGCCGCATTCAATGACCACGGCAGCCTCGTAGGCTTTTGAACCATTGCGCAAGCACGGCGCAACGCAATCCAACAATACGCGCGAGCGTGCCCCGCTCTTTGCCTCAGCATTCGATAGTATTCACCGCCAGGCCGCCCCGAGAGGTTTCCTTGTATTTGTCCTTCATGTCGTTACCGGTGTCGCGCATGGTGCGGATCACCTGGTCCAGGGAGACGAAATGCTTGCCGTCGCCGTGCAGCGCCAGCTGGGTGGCGTTGATCGCCTTGACCGAGGCCATGGCGTTGCGCTCGATACAGGGCACCTGCACCAGGCCGCCCACCGGGTCGCAGGTCAGCCCCAGGTTATGCTCAAGACCGATCTCGGCGGCATTTTCTACCTGGGCCGGAGCCCCCCCGAGTACTTCGGTAAGGCCGGCGGCGGCCATGGCGCAGGCCGAGCCCACCTCGCCCTGACAGCCCGCCTCGGCGCCAGAAATGGAGGCATTCTTCTTGCATAGGGTGCCGACCGCCGCCGCGGCCAGCAGAAAGTCCACCACACAGCGCTCGTCGGCATCGGCCTGGAACTTCATGTAGTAGTGCAGTACCGCCGGGATGATGCCGGCCGCGCCGTTGGTCGGCGCAGTGACCATACGCCCGCCGGCGGCATTTTCTTCGTTGACCGCCAGGGCATAGACGTTGACCCAATCCATGGCCGAGAAGGTGGTAGAGATCAGACTTTTATCGCCTTCTGCTGCCTCCAGATGGCGATACAGATCGCTCGCACGGCGCTTGACATTGAGTCCGCCTGGCAGCACCCCTTCACCTAGAAGCCCTTGCTGGACACAGGCCTGCATGGCTTCCCATATTTGCCACAGGCCATCGCGCACCTCCGCCTCACTGCGCCACGCCTTCTCATTCTCCAGCATCAATTCACTGATGCTCAGATCATGCTGTCGGCACAGTGCCAGCAGTTCATCACCGCTGTTGAATTCATAGGGCAACTCGGTGGTAGTCGTATTGAGGTTGCCCTGGTCGACCTGAGCCTGGTCCACGACAAAGCCTCCGCCCACCGAATAGTAGGTATTGCGGTACAGCTCGCCGGTATCGCCATGGGCGATCAGGCGCATGCCGTTGGGATGATACGGCAGGCTTTCCTCCAGCAGTTGCATATCGCGATCCCACAGGAAGGATACGTTGTAGCGGCTATCCAGACGTAGCGTAGCGGACTGCCGAAGCTCTTCTATACAAGGCCCGATGTGGGCGGGGTCAATGCTGTAGGGCCGCTCGCCCATCAGCCCCATTATGACAGCCCGGTCGGTGCCGTGGCCGATACCCGTGGCCGACAGGGAGCCGTAGAGCTGGATCTCGAGACGAACAACGCGCTCGAGCAAATCCTGATTCTTTAACTCATCGATAAAGTCATAGGCCGCCTGCATGGGGCCCACGGTATGCGAGCTCGACGGCCCGACACCAATCTTGAACAAATCGAAAACGCTGATTGACATGTTTTCTTACCCCTTAACGGTCAAACACCACTGTTCGCCTGGCGTGCAGAAAGACCCGGCGCTCCACGTGCAGGGCCACCGCCCGGGCCAGGGTCAGGCACTCGACATCACGCCCCTTGGCCACCAGGTCTTCGGGGTAGTCCGCGTGGCTGACCGGCTCCACGCCCTGACTGATGATCGGCCCTTCATCAAGGTCTTCATTGATGTAGTGGGCCGTGGCGCCAACCAGTTTGACGCCCTTCTCGAAGGCCTGGTGGTAGGGCTTGGCCCCCTTGAATCCGGGCAGCAAAGAGTGGTGAATATTGATGGCGCGTCCGGCCAGCCGGGTGCACATATCGCTGGACAACACCTGCATGTAACGCGCCAGGATCACAAGCTCGGCCCCACTCTCCTCGACCACCTGCCAAACCCTCGCCTCCTGCTCGGTCTTGGTAGCGGGGGTAATGGGCAGGTGGTGGAAGGCAATCGCGTGCCACTCGGCCAGTGACTCCAGGTCCGGGTGGTTGGAGATAATGGCGCGAATATCGATGGAAAGCTGTCCGGTGCGATAGCGGTAAAGCAGGTCGTTGAGGCAGTGATCGGCCTTCGAAACCATGATGACCACTGGCATCCGCCGTCCCGGCGGGGTCAGCTCGAAGGTCATGCCGAACTCGGCGGCCCGCGCCACAAAGCCGGCCCGAAAGGCGTCGGCATCGAAGTCAGCGTCACCTTCAGGCCAAAACTCGGTACGAATAAAGAAGCGACTGCTCAGACGGTCGTCGAACGACTGCTGCTCGGTAATGTAACAGCGGCTCTCTTTGAGGAAGCGTGTTACCACGTCCACGGTGCCGAGCCGGCTAGGGCACTGGGCAGTCAGAATCCAGCTGTCCGTGCGACGACCCATGAGCTTAACTCCTTTGAACGTAAAAGGTGGGAGCGACGAATGCGTTTAGGCAAAAACGAAGTACTTGCGCACCGTCTCTACCACTTCCCAAGTCCCCTTAAAGCCGGGCTCGACAATGAAGATATCGCCGGCCTTGAGGTGAATAGGTTCGCCGCCTTCCGGCGTGAGAATGCAGTAGCCTTCGCGGAAATCGCAGTATTCCCACTTGTCATAGTCCACTGCCCATTTGCCTGGCGTGCAGATCCAGGTTCCCATAGTCTTGGTGCCGTCTTCCGACGCATAGGCGTTGAGATTAACGGTATGCGGCTCACCCGAGAGCTTTTCCCACGGCGTAGCGTCCAGCAGTACGTCCGGCTGTGCATCACGCAGTGCTTTAATCTTGATAGACATAATCTTTCCTTCTTAAGAGTCATAACAGGGAACGGCTTCCGCGCTCAGCGCTTGCCCAGCCTCAGCGCGTGACGCCGATGCCGTACTCCTCACCGGCATCCAGCAGCCAGCGATAGCAGTAGTCGGCAAAACTTCTGCGCAGCACCAGTTCAAAGCGGTCTTCGCTGGGATGACGCAGAATGGCACTGGCCTTGGCGAACTGCACACTGACCGCCTTGCCTACCGGGAAATTGCTGGGATGAACGTCATAGGTCACCGATTTCATGAGTAGTTCAAGCGCCTTGTCACCGGTCAGCTCGATGAGGGTCTGGCCGCCGCTGCCGTTGAGAATAGCGAAGTGGGCATCGCCAAGTTTCTCGCGGAGGCGATTTTCCAGCTCAAACTCCTCGCCGCCGGGCACAATCACCAGCCACTCGTCCGGCGACAACCACTGCACACTACGCTCGCCGCTGGCATCCAGCGCCAGCCCCAACGGCTGGCCAGGCAGGCTGATACCCAGCACATCGCGCACCGCCTCATCAAGGACGATAGCGCCGCCGCGCAGGATAAGATGACCAAGGAAAGGCTTCTCCTCGAGAACGACCTGGCTGTCCTGAGCCGGCATTGGGGCGCTGCCCCGGTGGTAGGCCACGGACAGCGGTGACTCCATGGGAATCGAGGTAGCCGGGCGGGTATCAAAGGTCGCGACCTTGCCGTAAGTAATATCAGACATGCTGGCGCTCTCCCTTGGGATCGATGAATACAGTGCTGACGATCTCGGCTTCATGAGCCTGACCGTCCCTCGTGGGCAGATAGATCTTCTCGCCCATGCGATCCCGGCCACCTTTGACCACCGCCAGGGCAAAGCCACTTTCCAGATTCGGGCTGTAATAGCTCGAGGTCACATGCCCCAGCATATCCATGGGAATGGGCTGGTCTTTATCGAGAACGATATGAGCGCCCTCCTCCAGCACTACCTTGGGGTCGGTAGGCCGCAACCCCACCAGCTGCTTACGGTCCTTGCGCGCGGTATCGGGGCGCGTTAAAGCGCGCTTGCCAATCCAGGAATACGGCTTGTCGTAGCCAATGGCCCAGAACATGCCCAAATCTTCCGGTGTCACCGAGCCGTCGGTATCCTGCCCGGCGATAATCAGGCCCTTTTCGGCGCGCAGCACGTGCATGGTCTCGGTGCCGTACGGCGTCAGGTCGTACTTCTTGCCGTGCTCGAACAGGGTCTTCCACACGTGCATGGCATAGTTCGCCTGGACGTTGATCTCATAGGCCAGCTCGCCGGTGAAGGAGATGCGGAACACCCGGGCCGGCACATCAGCGACCTTGCCGTTACGCCAGTCCATGAACTTGAACTGTTCTTTAGCAAGATCGATATCAGTGATCTCGGAGAGTAGTTTGCGAGCATCGGGGCCAGTCACGGTCATCGTCGCCCAGTGGTCGGTCACCGAGGTGAAATACACCTGCATGTCCGGCCACTCGGTCTGGTGCCACAGCTCCAGCCACTCCATCACGCCGGCAGCGCCGCCGGTAGTGGTGGTCATCAGGAAGTGGTTCTCGCCCAGGCAGCTAGTCGTGCCGTCGTCCATCAGCATGCCGTCGTCCTTGCACATCAGCCCGTAGCGTACTCGGCCCGGCGCCAACTTGGCCCACTTGTTGGTATAGATACGACCCAAAAACTCCCGGGCATCCGGGCCCTGGATATCGATCTTGCCCAGGGTCGAGGCGTCCAGAATGCCGACGCCGGTGCGCACCGCCAGGCTCTCACGGGCCACGGCGTCATCCATGGACTCCGTCTTGCCAGCCTGCTTTTTGGGGAAATACCAGGGCCGCTTCCACTGACCGACATCCTCGAACTCGGCGCCGTTTTCCACGTGCCACTCGTGCATGGCGGTGTAGCGCTCCGGCTCAAACAATTCACGGGCGTGACGACCCACAATGGCGCCGAAGGTGATCGGCGTATAGTTGGGGCGAAACACCGTAGTGCCCACTTCCGGAATGGTGCGCTTGAGCATCCGCGCAGCGATAGCCATGCCGTTGATATTGCCAAGCTTGCCCTGGTCGGTGCCGAAGCCCATGGCGGTATAGCGTTTGACGTGCTCGATGGATTCAAAGCCTTCACGGGTCGCGACTTCAATACCCGCCGCGGTGACGTCGTTCTGCTGATCGACGAATTGTTTGGGCGCACGCAGGGTCGTTTTCTCGTGGGGCACCTGATAAAGGGCACAGGCCGGCGAGTCCAGATGTGCCTCTATCTGCGGCAGTGTTGGCTCAACGACGGAATCAATGCCGCTGGCCTCGGCCGCCTGCGCGCCGTATTGTTTACCGTCGGCAAACACATCGCTCAGCGCGTAGATGCCATGAGCGCCGCCCACCGGGTACATGCCCTTCACCTCGCCGGGCACAAAACCCAGCAGGTCGTCTCGCCAGGTGGGACGCGATCCGGTATGCGACGCCAAGTGCACCACCGGGCTATAACCGCCGGACGTAGCAATGGTATCGCAAGCAAGCTCTTCTACCTGGCCAGTAACGGCAAAGCGTTCCAAATCGACCTGCGCGACTCGGGCTCCTTTGACACGTTCGGCCCCCTTGGCCTCGATCACGGCGGAGCGGGTGATCACGCGAATGCCTTTGGATTTGGCTTCCTTGACCAGATCGCCCTCCGGATTGGCCCGCGCATCCACAATCGCCACCACCTCGCGCCCGGCATCGAACCAATCCAGCGCCGCGCGATAGGCGTGGTCATTGCTGGTGGACAGCACCAATTTACTGCCCGGCACCACCGCGTAGCGATGAATATAGTTAGACACGGCACCGGCCAGCAGATTGCCGGGTACGTCGTTGTTGCCATATACCAGCGGGCGCTCGTGCGCGCCGGTAGCCAGCACCACCCGGTTGGCACGCACCCGATGCAAACGCGCGCGCGCTTGGCGGCGATTGTTGACCAAAGGTGCGGTATCTGCCAGATGCTCGGTACGCCGTTCGTGCAGGGTCACAAAATTATGGTCGTGATAACCGTTGGCAGTAGTACGCGGCAGCAGGGTCACGTTATCCCAGCCGGCCAAGGTTTCCAGAGTCGTCTTCACCCATTGAGCCGCTGGCGCACCGCCCAGGGTGTCGCGGCTGTCCAAAAGCGAGCCGCCCATTTCTTCCTGCTCGTCGCAGAGGATAACCCGGGCGCCGCTGTTAGCCGCCGTCAGCGCCGCCGCCAGACCCGCCGGGCCGGCGCCTACCACCAGGACATCGCAGTGCTGGTTAAGGTGGTCATAAATGTCCGGATCAAGTTCACTGGGCGCACGCCCCAGACCCGCCCCCTTGCGGATATACTTCTCATAGGTCATCCACATGGAGGCCGGGGCCATAAAGGTCTTGTAATAGAAGCCCGGCGGCATGAAGCCACCGCCCAGCTTGCCGACCCAGCTCATCAGGTCGCGCTGGACACTCGGCCAACCGTTGGTCGAGCGCGCGCTCAACCCCTCATAAAGCCCCTGCTGAGTGGCGCGCACGTTGGGCACCTGGGCGGCTTCCGTATTGCCCAGCTGGACAATCGCATTGGGCTCCTCCGCACCGGCGGCGACGAGGCCGCGAGGGCGAGAATACTTGAAGCTGCGGTTAATGATATCGATGCCGTTCGCCAGCAAGGCCGAGGCCAGGGTGTCGCCTTCGTGCCCGTGATAGGTCTTGCCGTTGAAGGTAAAGCTGAGTGAGCGGGAGCGGTCGATACGACCGCCCTGCTGCAGACGATTTGCCTGGGTCATGCCGTTCCCTCCTTGCTGGTCGCATCGGATGTATCGCTGCTTTTGTTGAGCGTTTCGTTTTCAGGGCGTGAACCAACGGTCTGCCAACCGCCGTCCGCCGCCTGTGCGCCAGACTGTTTGGCCTTATCCGCCAGGCTTTGTGCCGTAACCTGGGGCTGCTCGCCCATGCGGTAGGTCTCGAAGATCTCGTAGCTTGCCGAGTTACGCGTGATGTTGAAGAACTTGCGGCAGCCCAGCGCGTGCACCCACAGCTCATGATGCACACCCCGCGGATTGTCGCGGAAGAATAAATAAGCACCCCACTCCTCATCCGAGCAGCTCTCCGGCTCCGCCGGGCGGGCAATATGCGCCTGCCCCTTGGGGGCAAACTCTTCTTCGTCGCGATATTCGTCGCAGTAAGGACAGTTAATGTAGAACATATAATTTTCTCCTTAGTGCGCAACGCCCGCGGCGCCATGCTCATCCACCAACGCGCCGGTATTGAAGCGATCGATGGAAAATGGTGCAGCCAGGGGATGCATCTCGCCTTTGGCAAGACTTGCCGCGAATACGTGTCCTGAGCCCGTCGTTGCCTTGAAGCCGCCGGTACCCCAGCCGCAGTTGAAGAACAACCCCTTGACTTTGGTCTTCGAAAGGATGGGGCACGCATCCGCGCAGGTGTCCACAATGCCACCCCACTGGCGATTCATGCGTACTCGAGAAAGGGTCGGAAACATTTCCACAATGGCCTGCAGCGTATGCTCTACGGTGTAGTAGCTGCCCCGCTGGCCGTAGCCAAGATAGCCGTTGATACCGGCGCCGATCACCAGGTCACCTTTGTCAGACTGGCTCATGTAGCCGTGTACGTGGTTGGACATCACCACGGTATCGAGGATCGGCTTCATCGGCTCAGAGACCAGCGCCTGTAGCGGGTGCGACTCCAGCGGCAGCTTGAGACCGGCCATTCCCGCGACCACGCCGGAGTTACCCGCCGTCACGCAACCGATGGTCTTGGACTCAATGTCGCCACGATTGGTGTGTATGCCGTACACCTGTCCATCGCGGATCTTGAAGCCGGTGACTTCGGTGTTCTGCAGGATATCGACCCCTAGAGCATCTGCCGCCCGGGCGTAGCCCCAGGCCACCGCGTCGTGACGCGCAACGCCGGCGGTTTTCTGCCATGAAGCCCCGAGTATCGGGTAGCGAGCGCGCTTGGAGGTGTCAATAATCGGCACGATTTCCTTGATCTGATCGGCGAGAATCACCTCGCTATCGATGCCGTTCAGCCGATTGGCATGCACCCGGCGCTGAATATCGCGCATATCCTGAAGATTGTGCCCCAGGTTCATCACGCCACGCTGAGAAAACATGACGTTGTAGTTGAGCTCCTGAGACAGCCCCTTCCACAGGTCCAGAGAGTGATCGTAAAGCCGCGCCGACTCGTCCCACAGATAGTTGGAGCGCACGATAGTAGTGTTGCGGGCGGTGTTACCGCCGCCCAGCCAACCTTTCTCCACCACCGCGACATTCTTGATGCCATGGTTCTTCGCCAGATAGTAGGCGGTGGCCAGGCCATGGCCGCCGCCCCCAACGATGATCACGTCGTACTGCTTCTTGGGCGTGGGGTTGCGCCACTGACGCTGCCAATTCGCATGATGGCTTAGCGCATGCTTGACCAACCCGAAGCCGGAATAACGTTGCATAGGAAGTCTCCCAGACGTTTGTGCTTAGGCGCCAGCGGTTTCGCGAACGCTATCTGTTTGTCCGGCATAGACCGGATGACGCTCGCATAGCGCGGCCACTTTTTCCCGGACCTCGGCCTCGACCGCGTCGGTATTACCCTGGTCGGCCAGAACGTCAAGAATGTCGCAAATCCAGCCGGCAAGCGCCTTGCAGTCTTCTTCGTCGAAGCCGCGACTGGTAGCTGCCGGCGTCCCGATGCGCAGCCCCGACGTTACGAAAGGACTCTGCGGGTCGTTGGGCACCGCATTCTTGTTGACGGTGATATGGGCGCGCCCCAGGGCAGCGTCTGCATCCTTGCCGGTTACTCCCTGCTGGATCAGCGACAGCAGGAACAGATGGTCATCGGTGCCGCCGGAAATCACTTCGTAGCCGCGCTCGATGACCGTTTCCGCCATGGCGCGGGCGTTATCGATCACGCGGCGCTGATACTGCACAAACTCTTGGCTCATGGCTTCCTTGAAGGCCACCGCCTTGGCGGCAATCACATGCATCAACGGCCCCCCTTGCTGGCCCGGAAACACTGCGCTATTAAGCTTTCTGTACAGTTTCTCGTCACCGCCGGCGGCAAGAATCAAGCCACCCCGGGGCCCGCGCAGGGTCTTGTGGGTTGTAGTGGTAACCACATGGGCATGGGGAACCGGGCTCGGGTAGTAACCCGCCGCCACCAGACCGGCGACATGCGCCATGTCCACCAGCAGCCAGGCGCCAATCTCATCGGCAATGGCACGGAAACGCTGCCAATCAACAACGCGCGCATAGGCGGAGAAGCCGGCGATGATCATTTTCGGCTTGTGACTGCGCGCCAGACGCTCGACCTCTTCATAGTCGATTTCGCCGGTTTCCGGGTTCAGGCCGTACTGTACCGCGTGGTAATGCTTGCCGGAGAAGTTTGGCGCCGCACCGTGGGTCAGGTGGCCACCGTGGTCCAGGCTCATGCCCAGCACCGTATCGCCGGGTTTGATCAGCGCCATAAAAACCGCGGCGTTGGCCTGGGCGCCGGAGTGCGGCTGGACGTTGGCATAGTCTGCACTGAACAGGTCGCAGGCACGATCAATGGCCAGCTGCTCAGCCACATCGACGTACTCGCAGCCACCGTAGTAGCGCTTGCCGGGATAGCCTTCCGCATACTTGTTGGTCAGCTGGGTGCCCTGAGCCTCCATAACTGCCTTGCTGGCATAGTTCTCGGAAGCGATCAGTTCGATATGCGCCTCCTGGCGCCCCTCTTCATCCCGAATCGCAGCGGCAATCCGTGGATCGAAATCGCTCAGCCGCTGGGTATTCATGGAAGGTTTCATAGTCGTCATGACGTGCTCCTTGTTGTTGGGCGAAACGCTGGCCGGTGACGCCTTATGATGGCCGCGTAGTCAATGGGCATATGCTTTCATGCAAGTTAACGGGACCGTCCCGCGGGTACCAATCAGTAATCCAAATGCGAACATTTGATGCTAGTTGACGCGATACACGCTGCTTCGCGTCCGATTCATCTCATCATGAACCTGGTCGACATCCATGACCTCCTCGCCCTGCTCGACCCAGCGGGCCTGCTCTGCTTCACCGGCCTTGGGTGAGAACCAGCCAGTCCAGCCGTAGAGGATGCCGATCAAAGGCGATAGCCAGCAGACGAAGGCCAGTGGGATATACAAGAGATTTTCCATATTGCCGCTGTAGATACCGAGGCCCAGCGAGGTGATAACCACGGCCCCTCCGGCGTTCCAGGGGATCAAGGGCGATACCAGAGTGCCGCCCTCTTCCGTCGCTCGAGACAGATTAAGCATTGAGTATTTCTTGCCGCGATAGACGGGACCGAACATGCGCCCGGTCAGGGCGATCGACAGGTAGGGGTCGCCGGCTACCAGGTTGGTGGCGATGGAACTGCCGATGGCGGAGGACTGCAGGGCGCCGAAGCTGCGCACGCGCTTGACCACCGCCTCGATAATCGCCCTCATGCTGCCGGTACTTTCCAGGATGCCGCCGAAGGACAACGCAATCAGCAGCAGGGTGATCACCCAGGTCATCGACTGAATGCCGCCGCTGTTCAGCAGGCCGTCGATCTCGGCCACACCCGTGGCGATTTCATAGCCGGAAAAGGCGTAGGCAAAGACCTCCTTAACGGGAGCATCCTGGAACCACACCGCCGTCAGGCCGCCCAGCACTACACCGGTAAACAGCACCGGCATGGCAGGCATGCGCATCACCGCAAACCCGATCACCAGCACCACCGGCAATACCGTCCATAAGCTAAGGGTGAAGCTGTCCGCCAGGCCCGTATTGATAGCGGCAATACGCTCAAAGGAGGCGGCCTCGTCACCTACCAGGTTAAAGCCGACGACGGTATAGATGACCAAGGCGATCAGCATGGCCGGCAAGGTGGTCGGCATCAGGTTGCGAATATGGTCGAACAGGTTCACCCCGGTCACCGCCGGCGCCAGGTTGGTGGTATCCGACAGCGGTGAGACCTTGTCACCGAAGAAGGCACCAGACACCACGGCGCCGGCGGTCCAGTAGGCGGGAATGCCGAAGCCCGCACCGATACCCATCAGCGCCAGGCCCACCGTGCCCACGGTGCCCCAGGAGGTGCCCAGAGATACCGAAACTACCGCACACAGCAGCGCTGCCGCCGCCAGGAACACCTGCGGGCTGAGCACCTCCAGGCCGTAATAGATCAGCGTCGGCACGGTACCGCTGGAAATCCATACGCCGGTGATCATGCCCACCAGGATCAGGATACCCACCGCCGGCAGGCCCACGCTGACCACGTGCAGCATGCCCTCCTCCATGTCCTTCCAGGTGCAGCCCAGATAGCGACCCATCACCGCGGTGATGGCGATACCGATCACCAGGGGCACATGGGGCGTGAAGGTGTCGAACACGAATAGCTGTGTACCCAGCACCAGGAAAGTAAGCGCGATGGGAAGCAAAGCCAAAAGCAAGCCAGGCTTGCGGCAGGTTGCAATCATGGTGGCTGCCCTCGGGTATATGTCGTAGGGGATAAATGAAGACTTGCGCCTTTTGCCTGGCACCGTTGTATGGAGCCTCTGCTAGTAATAGCGGAGCACTACGCGCATAGATTGAATAAACGCGCCAAATTTATTGAACAAGCTTTACAAAATAAATCGCGATACGTTTTTCAATGGCTTAACACCGCCCCATTAGCGCAGGTGACAGACGAGCGCTGTGAAGCGGCCGAAAGGTCGGGAACGCCGGCCCATCGCCTGCCGCAATGCGGCAGGCGCCGCTGGAAAATCGATGTAATCTATTGATATTTAATATTTTTATTTATTCCAAATGAGGGCATTTGGAGTTGTAATTTGCCGTGGCCTGCCTCACTGCCGATAGTCATCAGTGCCAGCCCTCAATTCACCCGCCAGGAATCGGGGCGCTATCGACAATCCCCAACAAATACCTTCAGGAGAATAATATGCAGATGCCTTCTCTTATCGATATCCCCAACGGCGACAAAGTCGTTCCCACTTTCTCCGATGCCGAGATGAAAGGGCGTCTTGAGCGTCTTCGCGCCTACATGGCCGCCGAAAATGTCGAAGCCGTAGTATTTACTTCCTACCACAACATCAACTACTTCAGCGATTTCGTCTACTGCAAGTTCGGGCGCGAGTACGGCCTGGTCGTAACCCAGGACAGCTTTACTACCGTGACGGCTAACATCGACGGCGGTCAGCCCTACCGGCGCAACCGGCTGGGCGACAACATCGTCTACACCGACTGGCAGAAAGATAACTTCTTCAAGGCCGTCAAGCAGCTGTGTGCCGGCAAAAAGCGCATCGGCGTGGAATTTGATCACCTGACTCTGCAGTACCAGCAGAAGCTGCTGAATGCGCTCGGCGACGTGGAGCTGGCCGATATCGGCGAACCCACCATGAAGATGCGCATGGTCAAGTCGGCGGAGGAAATCGCGCTGATCCGCCAGGGCGCACGCGTTGCCGATGTGGGCGGCGTCGCGGTGCGCGATGCCATCAGTGCGGGCGTGCCCGAATATGAGGTGTCGCTGGCCGGCCAGCGTGCCATGGTACGTGAAATCGCCAAGACTTATCCCCACAGCGAGCTGATGGATACCTGGGTGTGGTTCCAGTCCGGCATCAACACCGACGGTGCGCACAACCCGGTGACCAGCCGCCGCGTGCAGCCCGGCGATATTCTCAGCATGAACACCTTCCCGATGATCTCAGGCTACTACACGGCGCTGGAACGTACCCTGTTCCTCGGGCATGCCTCCGACGAACACCTGCGCATCTGGGAAGCCAACTGCGAAGTGCATACTCGTGGCCAGGAGCTGATCAAGCCGGGCGTGCGCTGCTGTGACATTGCCCATGAGCTTAACGAAATCTTCGCCAAGCATGACCTGCTCAAGTATCGCACCTTCGGCTACGGCCACTCCTTTGGCACTTTGAGCCACTATTACGGCCGCGAAGCGGGTCTCGAGCTGCGCGAAGACATCGACACCGTGCTCGAGCCCAACATGGTGGTCTCCATGGAGCCGATGGTCATGTTGCCCGAGGGACTGCCGGGTGCCGGTGGCTACCGCGAGCACGATATCCTGGTGCTCAACGAGCACGGCGCCGATAACATCACCGGCTTCCCGTATGGGCCTGAGCACAACATCATCAAATAAATGAAGGGATTATAGAAGCCATATTAAAAGCCATATGAGTCAATATTTAAGCCTGCCGGCGGAAGTTATTGTCCGGCGGCAGGTTTCTATAGGTGCTCATTTTTTTCAAGGTTGGCGATGCCGGAACGCAGGAAATCAACCACGCGTTGAGCGGCGGCATTAAGCGCTTCTTTATTGTAGTAGAGCCCAATACTGACGTTGGCAAGCGGAGGGAGCTCAGACGTTCCGAGCGTTCCCTTCAGGCGCTCTGGAACCGTAGACTGGGCCATTACCGTGATACCTAGGCCGGCTTCTACTGCTGACAGCAGGCCCAGCAGGCTGGTGCTGGTATAGGTCGTTCTATAGGGTCGACATTGAGTGGAAAGCGCCTCTTCCGATATTTTCCGATAGAGGCAACCCTGTGGATGCGTAATCAGGGACAAGGCTTCGCCTTCCAGGATGCTGTAGTCGGGTGACATGACCCATTCGAGCGGCTCGATACGATAATCTCTGCTGTCTCTCTTTTCCTGGCTATTCACCTCTTCCATAACCAGGATAATATCGTAGAAATTCTGCTGGTATTTTTTCTGGATAACCCTGCTAATATCACAGCCAACCTCTACGGATATACTCGGGTATATTTTGGAGAAGCTGCGTAGGGCCTTGGGTAGAAAGGTTAACTCAAGATCGTTGGGTATACCTATCTTGACTTTACCCTTGACATTCTCGCCGGTAACTCTATTGACGATTTCGTCATTGGTTTCCAGCATTTTTTTTGCCAAGTGATATACATAGTCCCCGTTTGATGTCAGTGCCAGGGTCGACCCCCTCAGGAACAGCTTGGTATTCAGTGTCTCCTCGAGCTTCTTGATCTGAAGACTGATGGCAGGCTGCGATCTTCCCAGAAACTCACCAGCACTGGTGAAGCCGCCAAGATCCTGTATCGTAACGAAAGTTCTTAACAAGTCGGTAGGAATATTTTTCATTTCCTCCCCTCATTTGGATGTGTGATGGGTGCATTTGCCTTACTGATTGGCAGCCGAGTGTAGCACGACATACCCTCATTTTTGAGGTGAAACATAGCCTTTTACCTCTTCGCCGGATCACTTCAACACACCCAACTAATCCTTTCCATTCAACTATTTCCATTTAACAACAAGAGGAAAAGTCCATGGATTCCTGGGTACTGTCCACCTTTCTGGTGTTGACTGCTTATACGCTGGTGCACGCTGGCGCCGCCTACCTGCGCCGCGAGCTCAAGCGTAAGAGAAAAGAACAACGTGAACAACAGAGACAGAGAGGGTAAGCGTTATGGATGGCTATCAAATTTTCAACTGGGGCCTTTTGTTTATCACCTTCGGTCTGATGATCTATCTGGGCTTTCTGTCCTCGAAGATGATGAAGAAGGATGATGAAGGAGGCTTCCTGCTGGCAGGGCGCTCCCTGGGGGCGTTTGTCGGTGCCGGAACGCTGGTGGCTACTGGCTACAGCGGCTGGGGCTTCGTGGGCTCACCCGGCGCCACCTATCAGTTTGGTGCGATCGAAATACTGGGTAATTTCTTTTTCGCACCGGCGATCATGATTGCGGTGCTTTACTTCGCAAGCTTCCTGCAGCGCAGGGCGGAGCATATGGGCAGCAACACGATTCCGGAGTATATCGCCCAGATTCATGGCGGCGGCTCCCTGGGGCGTGTCGTACAGGGTGTGGCTGCCCTGATCACCATCGTGTTGCTGCTGGTATTTCTGACCAGTCAGATCAAGGCGGTGGCGCTGCTGGGAGCCAGCTGGCTGGATATCGAACTGACCAACAGTGCGCTATTGATGATCGGCGTCATCATCATCTACACCATGCTGGGCGGGCTTGCCGCGGTGGCCTGGACGGATACGGTGATGGTCATCGGCATGAGCCTTTCCGCAGTGATCATCGTTATACAGGTATTGACCACTGTTGACCTGACCGAATGGCAAAATGCCCTCAATACCATCGATCCCGAGCTTTTGAACCCCACCACCGGGGCCCATTATGGCGACAGCCCGGCGGCGGTATTCCTGGTCTTGCCCTATGCGTTTCTGTTTGCAGCGGTGCTGCCCTTCATGGCAGTGCGCTTTCTGGCTTTCAAACCAGGTGTCAAGCTGCACAAGATGGCGATTTATGTAGCTATATTCGGCGCTTTACTTAGCCTGGTGCCGATCGTCGGGCTTTATATGCGCATGCAGATGCCCGAACTGACGGATCCGGACAGCGCCATGCCGCTCTACCTTCAACATTTCATGCACCCCGCTCTGGAAGGCTTGATCACGCTGTTTATCCTCTTTGCCATGCAGTCCACTGCCAACTCTCTGCTGCATACTGTGGCCTCGGCGACTTCTCACGATCTACGCCTGGCGCTGTTCCGCGATGCCATCCAGAGCCCTTCGCTGGTGCTGTGGATCAATCGCTTCGCGGTCGTCGCCCTGGGGATCGTGGCGCTGCTGATGATGCTGTACGCACCGCCCTTCATGCTCTCCTGGCTGGGCATCCTGGGCACCGGTACGCTGCTGGCCAGCTTAATCGGCCCCGTCTTCATTTCGACCTTCTGGCAGGGCTCCGCCTGGGGCGCGCTGGTGGCCATGCTGGTCGGCTTCGTCACCAGCGGCTACATGATGCTGTTCGCCGATGTGGGCTGGCTGATCGGGCCGCTGACCGGCTGTGCGGTATCCTCGGTATGCTACGTGGGGGTTTCGTTCTTTACCCACCGTGTACGCCTGGCCACGGTCCCAGCCCACCAGTGAACGGATATCGATGGAAGGACGGGCCACGGCGGAATATTCCTGCCGTGGCCCGTGCCCGTTAGCGCTCCACCAGCGCCTCGCTTTTTTTGCGCCAAGCATAACTCAAGCATAACTTAGGCGTTAAGAGCCTGGTTTGCTTACTGGCAGGAGTGCGCTAGAGTCCGAGAGGCACGTCATCCATGCGTACCCATGGCGGGCTGCGCCTGCGCGTGGGTGCCGCAAGGAGCCTCCCATGACCGATTCCGTTCCGGGTCCACCGCTTGCCGTCGGCTTCGTTCTGCTGCAGCGTTTTACTCTGCTGCCCTTCGCGGCCTTCGTCGACTGCTTGCGTCTGGCGGCCGACGAGGGTGACCGTAGCCGACAGCTGCGCTGCCACTGGGCCTTTATGACCGGCGGCGCGCAGGAGGTGACTTCCAGCTGCGGTGCGACCACTGCCTGCCAGCCTTTCCGGGATCCGGGCGAGTTCGACTATATCGTGGTGATCGGTGGCGTCCTGGAGCGGGGCGAGACGAGGGACGAGGCGGCGCTCGACTACCTCCGGGAGGCGGCGAGCCGCGACGTTCCCTTGGTCGGCGTCTGCACCGGGGTGTTTTCGCTGATTCAGGCCGGGCTGATGAAGGGCCGTCGCTGCTGCATCAGCTGGTACCACCACCGCGACCTGGTGAGCCGCTTCCCCGAGATCGACCCCGTCGCCGACCGGCTGTTCATCGATGACGGTGATCGACTTACCTGTGCCGGCGGCATCGCCTCGGCGGATCTTGCTGCCTACCTGGTGGAGCGCCACCTGGGGCGGGCGTGGGCCAAGAAAAGTCTGCATATCATGTTGATCGACGAGGCCCGCGAGGGGGCCCACCCTCAACCCCAGCCGGTCGTCTTCGAAAAGGTTACCGACCGGGTCGTTCGCCGCGCCATTACGATCGTCGAGCAGCACCTCGGTGAAATGATCTCGGTCGACGAGCTGGCCCGACGCGTGGGCACCTCGCGGCGCAATATCGAGCGCAAGTTCCGCGAGGAGCTGGGCGTCGGCCCGCAGAAGTTCGCGCGAGACCTGCGCCTGCGCTATGGCCTCTGGCTGCTCAGCTATACCGGGAAGAGCGTGACCGACATCGGCGAGCGCTGCGGCTTCGCCGACACGGCACATTTTTCACGCCTGTTTCGCGAAACCTTCCAGATAACCCCGACCGATGCCAGAAAGCGCGCGGGCGAGCTCCAGGCGGAGCTCGCCGACCCCTTCTTCTTGCATATCGACCCCAAGCCCGGTCTCGCGACATGATGACCGGGAAGTTATGGGGGCGCTTATAGCAGCTCAACCTTCATCACACTTCGATTCGCCGATCCCGTCCGGCGAGCATACCCATCACGGCAATCACCAGGGCCAGCACGGCGCATATGCCCAGCGATAGCTGCCAGCCACCCTGGGCGTCGTGCAGCATGCCCATGAGCGGCGGCCCGGCAGCGGCCAGCGTATAGCCGACGCTTTGCGCCATGCCCGAAAGCGAAGCCGCCTGCCGAGCGCTGCCGGTGCGCAGGCCGATAAACGAAAGCCCCATGATAATGCCCGCCCCGGTGCCCAGGCCGAACAGCGACGACCACCAAAGCGCCTGCTGCGGCGCCAGCATCAGCCCCAGCAGGGCAACGGCTGACATCAGCGCCGAGCCGGCGGCGGGCAGGCGCTGATCCTGGATGTGGCGCAGCAGTAGCCCCAGCACCAGCCCGGGCACGGCGGTGGCAAACTGCAGCGCGCCGTGAACGGTGCCGGCGCGTTCCGGCGACATGCCCGCTTCCGCCAGAATCGACGGCAGCCAGCCAATGCCCACGTAATAGATGGTGGAGTTAAGCCCGAAGAACAGCGTGACCTGCCAGGCCAGGCCCGCGCGCCAGATGCTCACGCCTTGAGCCGGCGCGGTGGCCTGACCTCCTGCCTGCGGCGCGGGCGCCGCCTTCAGCTGGGTGCTCCAAACGGCCAGCGCCGCCAGCGGCAGCACCATAAAGGCCAGTAGTGCACCGTTCCAGTTCCACCGCTCAGCCAACGGCACCGCCAGGCCCGAAAGCAGCGCGGCGGCCACGCCCATGGAAAGCGCATAGGCGCCGGTGACCATGGCGATATGCTGGGGGAAGTCGCGCTTGATCAGGCTGGGCAGCAGCACGTTACCCACGGCAATGCCCATGCCAATCAGTACAGTGCCGGCGTATAGCCCCCATAGCGGGCCTGATGAGCGCAGTCCAATGCCGGCCGCCACGACGACCAGCGCCACAAACAGCGCGCGCTCGATTCCCAGCCCGCGCGCTACTCGGGCACTAAACGGCGACACCACGGCAAACGCCAACAGCGGCAGCGTGGTCAGCGCGCTGGCGGCCATGGTGCTTAGGCTAAACGCCTCGTTGAGGTAGCCCAGTATCGGCGGCAGGCCCGTGAAGGGCGCACGCAGGTTGGCGGCGATTAGAAGAATGCCTGCCAGCAAGACACCGTTGCCGGCCACTTTACGGTCTATCGAGTGAGTCATGACACGCTCTGTTGCGACAAAGGGCTGCACTGTAGCCAGCATTTTCATGTTTTAATATCACAACAATGACCATCGATCGCTAAATCATGACAAAAAGCACCGGACTGACCGACTTACTGCAGCATTTCAAGCCGGATCCTCATGACCGGCCGGTGGTGGCGCTGCAGGTAGAGGTTACGCAGAACGACGTGGAGCAGCCGGTACACTGGCACCGCAAGGGCCAGCTGGTACTGGCGCTGCGCGGCGGCGTCACGTGCGACGTGCCCAATGCCATCTGGATAGTACCGCCGCACCATGCGGTGTGGATCCCCGGCGGCATGCCGCATAGCAACCGCGCCACGGAAAACGCGCATATTTACTTTCTGTTCATCGAGCCCGGCGGCGCCGCCCTGCCGGACGAATGTTGCACCCTGGCGATCAGTCCGCTGGTACGCGAACTTATCCAGCACCTTGCGCAAACGCCGGACTACCCGCACGAAGGCCCCACGGCGCGCCTGGCGGCGGTACTACTCGAGCAGCTGCCCCGGGCTCCCGTTCAGCAGCTGCACTTTCCGGTATCGGACCACCCCAAGATCCGTCTGATGACCGATGCCCTGGAGCAGAACCCCGCCAATCGCGCCACCGCGGCGCAGTGGGCCAGCCGGCTTGCCATGAGCGAACGCTCGCTTGCCCGGCTGGTGCAGCGGGAAACGGGGCTGACCTTCGGGCGCTGGCGCCAGCAGCTCCATTTACTTGTCGCCCTGAGCGAGCTTGCCGGGGGCGCCACGGTGCAGCAGGTCGCCGGCACCCTTGGCTATGATTCGGTCACGGCCTTTATCACCATGTTCAAAAAATCCCTGGGCAAGCCGCCCGCCCAGTATTTTACGGCGCTGCGTTAGCCCGACTGACTCGCCTCTTGCCAGCGGACATTCACTTTGCGAATTAGGGGTCCCGATGCTGATTTTCCTCACCCGGCTTCCCGGAATTCTGAAGCTAGCTTTTGTGTCCCCCTTCGGTCAGCGGGGCTCCGCAGCCACGCCCATCTTACGCCTAAAGTTTAACAAATATGCGAATTAATTTTTAAAGGAATATATAAATTCCTAAAAAATATACAACTTATGCTTATATAAAATATTAAGTGCTTGTTTTAAAAGATATTATAAAAAAACAGTATTTTGTATTTTGTATTTTTCCAAAACTCGGCTACGGTTCTGTGAGGCATCCCTTCATGCCTTGAATCGCGCAACACTGAATAAATCGCACAGCGAGGAAGCCGTCATGATGACAACAACAACACGCCTAACCCGCCACTGCTGCACGGCCCTGCTGGCCCTGGGGCTCAGCGCCCCGGCGTTTGCCAGCGCCGATACCATGCGCTTTGGCGGCAACTTTCCGAACGACCACTCCAGCAGTAAAGCCATGGAAATCTTCAAGGAGGAGCTGGACAGCCGCACCGAGGGCAACCTCACGGCCCAGCTTTTCCCCGGCATGCAGCTCGGAGGCGCGGGCGAAAACATCGACCAGGTAAGTTCCGGAGCAATCATGGGCACCTGGGTAGGTATCGCCTACCTGTCGCGCATCGTGCCGGAATTCGAGGCGATGAGCCTGCCCTTTGCCTTCGACAGCCGCGAGGATGCCTTTCGCGTCATCGACGGCGAGGTGGGTGAAATGCTCGACGAGAAGCTGGCGGAAAAGGGCTTCACCGCCCTTGGCTATATGGAACTGGGGTTTCGCAACGTGACCAATAATGAGCGCCCGATCAAGGAAATCGGCGACTTTGAAGGGCTCAAGATTCGCCTGCAGCCCAACCAGACCCACCTGGATACCTTCCGTGATCTGGGCGCCAACCCTGTCTCCATGGGCATCAAGGAAGTCTACGGAGCGCTCCAGCAAGGCGTCATCGACGGCCAGGAAAACCCCTACAGCGTGATCGCCACCCGCCGCCTCGACGAAGTGCAGAAATACCTGTCGGATAGCCGCCACTTTTACGACTACATCGTTATCATCGCCAACCTGGACAAGTTTGAGAGCCTGAGCGACGAGCAGCAGCAAGCCGTAACCGAGTCCATGGACGTTGCCGTCGAGTGGCAGCGCAGCAAGGCCGCCGAGGAAGCCAAAACCGCACGCCAGACGCTTGTCGATCGCGGCATGGAATTCACCTCGCTCTCCGACGAGACCCGCGAAGCGCTGCGCGCCGCAACCCAAGGTGTCGTCGATGACGTCAAGAACAACATTGGCGCAGAGTTCGTGGAAACCGTTCAGGCGGAGCTGGACAAATGAAACCCAGAGCGCCATGGCTGGAAGCGCACGCTTCCAGCCCCGCCAAAAAGCGTTTTCTTGTCACGATGCTGGCGATCGATCGCACGTCCTACTACGCCATCATCCTGGCCATGGCGTCGATGACAATCCTGGTCACCGCCCAGGTGTTTGCCCGCTACGTCCTCTCGGCATCGATCGACTCGGCGGATGAGCTGTCGCGGCTGTTCTTCGTCTGGGCGATCTTTCTGGCCATCCCTCACGGGATAAAAATAGGCATCCACGTCGGCATCGACGTCTTCGTGGGCCTGCTGCCCCGGGCGGTTCAGCGCCAGCTCGCGCGGCTGATGGCCCTGGCCAGCGCCCTGGTGATGATCGCTCTGGTGTGGCTGTCGCTTGGCGCCGTCGCGGATAAATGGCAGCAGCTGATGCCCACCATCCCCGTGACGGCGGCCATCTTCTATATCGCCGTGCTGATCAGCGCCGGCCACAGCCTCTTGCACCTGATAGCGCAAATGCTGCTGATTGAGCCGCTGCCCAGCGCCCCCGCGGCGGTCAAGGAGGGAGCAACCTCATGACCCTGTCCATCGTCATTACTTTTCTGGTTTTTGCCTTCCTGCGCATGCCGCTTGCCTTTGCGCTCGGCCTGGCGTCGCTGGTAGGGCTTTTTGTCGGCGACATGGATTTTTCCGTCATGCCCCAGCGCATGATGCACTCCATCGACAACTTCCCCTTGATGGCCATTCCGCTGTTCATGCTGGCCGGCGAGCTCATGGTGGCCGCGGGTATTCTTCAGCGCCTGGTCGACTTCGCCAACTCCCTGATCGGCCGGGTACACGGCGGCTTGGCCCACGTGGCCATTCTTGCCGGCATGGTGCTCGCGGCCGTCAGCGGCGCCGCCGTTGCCAGCGCTAGCGCGCTGGGCAGCTCGCTGGTGCCGTCAATGCGCGAGAAATACGGTACCGGCTACAGCAGCGCAGTGGTGGCTTCTGCGGCCAACCTCGGGGCGATTATTCCGCCGAGTAACGCCATGATCGTGTATGCGCTGATGGCCGGTTCCAGCGTCTCCGTCGGCGGGCTGTTCATGGCCGGCGTAGTGCCGGGGATCATCCTTGCCGTGGGCTTTATGGGGCTGGCCTCCTTTATTTCGGCAAAGCGGCGCTATCCGCTCACCGGCGGCAGCCTGGGGCTGAAGCACGTGCTGGTTCAGACCTGGCGCGCCCTGCCGATCCTGCTGATGCCCATTGTGGTCGTCGGCGGCATCGTGGCGGGGGCTTTCACGGCCACCGAAGGGGCGGCCATCGCCGTGGTTTACGCCATATTCATGGGCTTTTTCGTCACCCGCAAACTGCGGCTGTCGGATATTCCCAAGGCCATGTTCAACGCCGCGGTCACCGCCGCCATGGTCGGCGCGCTCATTGCCTTTGCCTCAACCATGACGTTTGCCTTCACTATCGACCTGGTGCCGATCCAGCTGGCCAACTGGCTGCAGGACTTCACCTCCGACCCGCAGGTCTTCCTGCTGCTGGTGATGGGGCTATTGATCCTGGTGGGCATGTTCATCGAGTCCAACGCCGCCTACATCATGCTGGTGCCGCTGCTGGCGCCGATTGCCCTGGCCTACGGCATCGACCCGCTGCTCTTCGGTTTCCTGTTCGTCATGAACCTGGTGGTCGGCATGATGACGCCGCCTGTCGGGGTGCTGCTGTTCGTCATGTGCGGCATTTCGAACATTAACCTGAGCGAGCTGATGAAAAGCGCCTGGCCGTTCATTGTCTTCCAGTACGCCGTGCTGGCCGCCTGCTTCCTTTTCCCCGGTATCGTGACCTGGCTGCCCAGGGCCCTTGGCTACTGAGCCAGGCGCGACGCCGTCTTTTATTCACGCGAAAGAGTTTGCCATGAAACTACTGGTCATCAATCCCAACATTTCCCAGGACGTAACGAACCTGATCGAGGCGGAAGCCTCGCGCAGCATTCGCCCCGCCACCGAGCTTTCCATGGCCACCGCACCTTTTGGCGTGGCCTATATCGAGACCCGGGCAGAATCGCTGATCGGCGGCTACGCCACCCTGCAGATTGCCGCGCAGCACTACCGCCAGTACGACGCCATCGTGGTCGCCGCCTTTGGCGACCCGGGCCTCAACGCCCTGCGCGAGATCATGCCGATTCCGGTGGTCGGGATGACCGAGGCGGCGTTGATGAGCGCCTGCCAGCAAGGGGGGCGCTTTTCGATCATCGCCATTTCCCAGCGCATTCAGGCCTGGTACCGCGAACGCGTCGCGGCTTACGGTCTTGAGGGGCGCCTGGCGAGCATTCGCGCCCTGGATGAGCCGCTACAGCATATCGGTCAGGTACAGGAAAACCAGGGCGAGCGACTGATCGAGCTGGGCCGGCGCGCCGTAGAAGAAGACGGCGCCGACGTGCTGATTCTGGCCGGCGCCCCCCTGGCCGGGCTTGCCCGTTCCGTGGCCGACCAGATGCCGGTACCGGCCCTGGACGGCGTAACCTGTGCCGTGATCCAGGCGCAGGCCATGGCCGACATGGCCGCCAAAACCCCCACCGCCGGCAGCTATGCCCAACCGCCGACCAAACCGTGCCAGGGGCTTGAAGCCTCGCTTGCCGAACTGGTTGGCCGCCAGCCGATCGGTACTTAAGGTTGAACAAACACCGCTTAGATAAAACACTGATATAAAGTATAAAGCATGCCCTAAGGCGTTGGTCCGCCCACGCCTTAGGGAAAGCCACCGGCCTCTGAACATCATGTTGATCAGGAGATTCTGCGCAATGAGCAATGCCACCGGCTCCCCTACGGCATCCGATATGGCCGAAACCCCGCCCCCGCAGCGCCGCGTTCAGTCCAGATCTCTGGCCCAGGAGGCCTATCAGATACTTCAGCGGATGATCGTTCACGGTGAGCTGGCCCCGGGCAAGCGCATCGTCGAGCCGGAACTGTGCGAACAGCTGGATATCTCGCGGACCCCGCTGCGCGAAGCGCTGCGCATGCTGGCAAGCGACCGGCTCGTGACGATCCGGCACAACCGCAACGCCGTGGTGACGCTGATCGACTCCCAGGAACTGCAGCATCTGTTCGAGGCCGAGGCGGGCATTGAAGGCTTCGCGGCGGGGCTTGCAGCCAGCCGCCTGACCAATACCGAACTCAAGCGCCTGGAAACGCTACAGGAGCGCCTGGAAAAACTCCATGTCCAAGGCGATCAAACGGGCTATTTCGAGCTCAACCAGCGCATTCATGCTTTGCTCGTGGCCGGTGCCAAGAACCCGGTGCTGGAAGAAACTCACCGCCGCCTGCTGGGACGCCTTGAGCGGGCACGCTACCTGGCGCTGAACAGCATCGGCCGCTGGCAGGAGTCCACCGAGGAGCACCGTGCCATTCTCGAGGCGCTCAAGGCACGGGACGGCGAGCAGGCTCAACGGCTGCTATCCGATCACGTGCGCCATACCGGCGAAGCCATTACCAATAGCGCCCGCTAAGCGGGCCTGGCGGGGCGTATCGGCGGCCCGAACGGGCGCACCGCCACTTTTTCCCTGAACATTTCCCCTAAATTTTTCCCCTGAACAGAGGCAGCTATGCAGAACAATAAGGAACTCAAGGTGCGGATGTTTGTAAACGGCCAGGCGCTGGCCGGGGGCTCGATCAGCTTTGCCCTGGCCGGCAGCACCTTCCTCGGCCAGGCCAACACCGCGCCCAGCTACCGCTTTTATGCCGTGCGCGACGAGTTCCCCGGGCTGGTGCCCGCCCAGGATGGTGGCGCCAGCATCCCCGGTGAGCTTTATGAGCTGCCTTACGCCCAGCTGCGGGAAAGCCTGCTGCCCAATGAGCCGGTGGAGCTGGAGCTGATGGTCATCGAGCTGGAAGACGGCTCGGGCTCGTTGAGCATGCGCCTGAGAGAGTCGCTGATCGACGGGCCGGACGTCGTGGACATCACCCACAGCGGCGGCTGGCTTGCCTACCAGGCGGGCCGGCAGTCCCAGAGCTGACGGCCGGCTAACAGACAGTAAAGCGACAGCAAGATACAACGACAAAAAAGGAGCAGCGAGATGCCGCGCTTTGACACCCTGATCACAAACGGCCTGATCACCACCGCCGTCGACGCCTTCTACGCCGACATCGGTATTAAGGACGGCCGCATTGCCGCCCTCGGCCACGAGCTCGGCGACGCCGCGGACACCATCGACGCCGACGGCCTTCGGATCCTGCCCGGCGGCATTGACGCGCACTGCCACCTGGACCAGCCCATGGGCGACGGCGCAGTGATGGCCGACGGCTTTTACAGCGGCACCCGCTCGGCGGCCTGCGGCGGCACCACCACGGTGATCCCCTTCGCCGCCCAGCACAAGGGGCAAAGCCTGCGCGCCGCCGTGGACGACTACCACCGGCGAAGCGATAATCAGGCCTGCGTCGACTACGCCTTTCACATGATCGTCACCGACCCTACCGAGGCGGTGTTGAAAGACGAGCTCCCGGCGCTGATCGAAGAAGGCTACAGCTCCTTCAAGATCTACATGACCTACGACGACCTCAAGCTCAACGACCGCGAGATCCTCAACGTGCTGGCGCTGGCCCGGCGCGAAGGCGCCATGGTCATGGTCCACGCCGAAAACGCCGACTGCATCGCCTACCTGACCGAGATCCTGACCGAAAGCGGCAACACCGGGCCCTACTACCACGGCGTGGCCCACTCCCGCATCGGCGAGCGCGAGGCCTCCCACCGGGCGATCTCGCTGGCGGAGCTGATCGACGTCCCGGTGCTGATCGTCCACGTCTCCGGCGCCGAGGCCATCGAACAGATCCGCTGGGCCCAGAGCCGAGGCCTGCGCGTCTACGCCGAGACCTGCCCCCAGTACCTGATGCTCACCGCCGAGGACCTGGACCGCGACGGCTTCGACGGCGCCAAGTACGTGTGCAGCCCGCCACCCCGGGACCCGGCCGCCCAGGAGGCCGTCTGGGAGGGGCTCGAGTCCGGCGTCTTTCAGATCTTCTCCTCGGACCACGCGCCGTTTCGCTTCGAGGATCCAAAAGGGAAAAAGCTGCGCGGGGAAAACGCCCATTTTGAGCACATCCCCAACGGCATCCCCGGGCTTGAAACGCGCCTGCCGATCCTGTTCTCCGAAGGCGTGGTCAAGGAGCGCATCGACATTACCCGCTTTGTAGCGCTGACCGCGACCAACCCCGCCAAGATCTACGGCTTGTATCCGCGCAAGGGCACCATCGCTATCGGCAGCGATGCCGACCTCACGCTGTGGGACGCATCGGCCAAGAGCACCGTTCGCAACGCCGAGCTGCACCACGACGTGGACTACACGCCCTACGAAGGCATCGAGCTCACCGGGCGCCCGGTGCTGACGCTATGCCGCGGCCGCGTGGTCGCCCGCGACGGCAAGCCCGAGATCGACGCCGGCTACGGCGAGTTCCTCGAGTGCGACAAGCCCCAGCCGGCGCGCCCGCGCGGCCAGGCCAAAGGGTTTTAATGCGTACAGGGTTTATGCCCGGCGGCCCCACTCTCCAACCCCACGGGGAAGAGAGCATCGTAGGCCCAGTTGAAGACAAAGGCGTAAACGACATAGAACACCGAGAAAGAGATATCCATCTGGAACGCCTGCAGGAGGGAAATGCCGAGGTACCACGCAAAGAACGGCAGCAGGGCAATAAGCAGGCCGGTTTCAAACAGCAGCGCGTGCACCACGCGGATCAGCAGCGTTTTACGCACGCTTCCAGAAAGGCGCAGCATGGCGTGGTCAAACCCCAGGTTGTAGACGTAGTTCCAGCAGGTAGCTATGGTCGCGCCGACGATGGCAAGGACGCCAATATCGTTTACCGGCTTGTCGAACGCCCAGGCGCCAAGCGGAATCACCAGCAGTATGCCGATGACCTCAAACGACAGCGCATGGCGGATACGATCCTTGACGGTGCGCATGGCACGCTCCTTGGTTGAACCGGTGCGGGGAGCATAAGATACGGGCAGCGCCTAACCGCTTCAAGCGGCGCTAGCCGCGGCGGTCCGCCGGCGCGATCAGCTGATCGGCCAGGGAAGAAAGCCCCGAGGCGACGATATCCGGAAGCGGCACGCCGGGTGCCGGTAGAATGGCGTTGTGGGAGCGGGCGACCCAGGCACCGCGACAGCCCACCGCCTGGGCGCCGATGGTATCCCACAGGTGACACGCCACCAGGCACAGGTCAGACGTCTCGACGGCCAGCGCCTTAGCCACCAAGCGGTAGGTGTCGGGCGCCGGCTTGAACTGCTTGACCGCGTCAACGCTGAACGAGCGCTCGAAAAATTGGCTTAGCCCGGCGGTGGCCAGCGGGGTCGGCGAAGCGCCGCCGGCGGAGTTGGTCAGGGTGACCAGGCGAAAGCCGGCATCGCGCAGCCGGGCAAGGGCCGGGGCCGCGTCGGCGTGGGCCGGCATGGTGCTCAGCCGCTCTTTCAGCTCGGCGATATCGGGCTCGGCCAGGTTCACCTTGTGAATATCGGCAACCATCCGTAGCGCGCCCGCTCCCAGCTCGCCGAAGGGCGTATAGAGGCCGGCAAGCGTGAGGGCCTGCGAGTAAAGAACCAGCTGGGCAAACCACTCCCTCAGCACCGCTTTGTCACCGAAGACGCGATCAAAAAGCGGCGCCAGGTGGGTAATATCCAGCAGCGTCTCGTTTACGTCGAATACGATCACCGCCGGCGATGTTGACTCCTGCGCTGTCTCCGCCATGGTGTCTCCTTGGTTGATGTGGCCAAAATAGTGAGTCGGCGGGCGGGCGCCTGTCTCCGCCCCGTCTGTGCTAGGCTCTGCCTGTTTTCCCCGTCGTTTTTCGCGACGTATCGGCAGTCAGGCGCGTGCCGGGCACGCTCAGGAGATAAGCAAACCATGCGAGTGATTCAGGTCAATGAACCCGACCAGCGCGAGGCCTGCCTCGCGCGGCTGTGTGCCGACACCTTCGGCAGCGATGCCGGCCTGACGCCACTGCTGCGCTTTGCCGGCGTCGCCGGCGTGCTGTTTGACCAGCAGGCGGCCCGGGTTCTGGCGCTAGTGGACGCTAATGCCCACCCCCTTGCGCTGGCGCTGTTGGTACTGGACAAGGCCAACCAGGGCATGACGCCGATGCTGATGGCGGACCTTGACGCCCGGTCGGATAGCTCTCCGACCCTGCGGCTGATCAGTGAGCTTGCCCTGCGCGCCCCGCTGCGTATCGAAACCGGCGACGGCGCCGAACGGGAGCGCTTCAAGCGCGCCGGTATCAGCCGCTGGTTTGCCGGCCCCGAAGGGACCCACATCGGCCTGAACGAACGGCACCCGGCCACCGGCCTTGACGACCTGTCGCCGCCGCTGGGCGTAGACGACGACGCCGTGGCCCAGAGCCTCAAGCGGGACCCAACGCTGTTCGAGAGCTATAAGCAGCGCTTTACGGACGGTCTGGCGAATTTCCCCGCGACGCTGTAAGGCCGCCGCCTTGATCCCGCGCCTTCCCCGCGATTGACTGGACGATGCCCTGCCCGTCTTTTATACGAGGTTTTTTTACCATGTCCCAGCGTATTCAGTTTTCGCGCCCCGGCGGCCCCGAGGTTCTCGAACTCGTGGAAACCACCCCGGCGGATCCCGGCCCCGGCGAAGTGCGCGTGCAGAACAAGGCCATCGGCCTGAACTTCATCGATATTTACGTGCGTACCGGCCTGTACCCCGCGCCTTCGCTGCCCTCGGGGCTGGGCACCGAAGGCGCGGGCGTGGTCGACGCCGTGGGCAAGGGCGTCACCCATCTGCGCGAAGGCGACCGGGTCGCCTATGCTCAGGGGCCGCTGGGCGCCTACTCAGACTACCACACCCTGCCCGCCGACAAAGTGATTGCCCTGCCCCGGGCGGTGAGTTTTGAGACCGCCGCGGCCTGCATGCTCAAAGGGCTTACCGCCCAGTACCTGCTGCGCCAGACGTACCCGCTTCGGGGGGGTGAAACCGTTCTCTGGCACGCTGCCGCCGGCGGCGTCGGCTCGATTGCCTGCCAGTGGGCGCAGGCGCTGGGCGTGCGCCTGATCGGCACCGTCAGCTCCGCGGAAAAAGCCGAGCTTGCACGGCGCAACGGCGCCCAGGAAGTCATCGACTACCGCAGTGAAAACGTCGTCGAGCGCGTGCGCGAGATCACCGACGGCGCCATGTGCGACGTGGTCTACGACTCGGTGGGTAAGGATACCTGGGAGACTTCTCTGGACTGCCTCAAGCCTCGGGGCCTGATGGTGAGCTTTGGCAACGCCTCGGGCCCGGTAGAAGGCGTCAACCTGGGCATTCTCAACCAGAAGGGCTCGCTGTTTGTCACCCGCCCGAGCCTCAACGGCTATGCCACGACCCGAGAGCGCCTAGAGACCATGGCAGGCGAGCTGTTCGCTATGCTGGAAAGCGGCCGGGTGAGCATCGATATCGCCCAGCGCTATCCGCTCAGCCAGGCAGGCGATGCCCAGCGGGCGCTGGCCGAGCGGCGCACCACCGGCTCGACCCTTTTACTTCTTTGAACAGGCACCCCCGATGCCCCAGCTGAGGATGAGCCATGACCGGCGCCGGCGAGGCAAACGCATAATGCTCTGGGCGCTGCTGCTACTCGCGGCTGCCTGGCTGGCCATGGGGCTGTGGCAGCGCTACAAGCCGCTGCCCGACGGCGTCGGCGTGGCCTGGCCCGCGCGGCCGGCTGACGACGTGCGCCTGCTGACGGATGAAACCTGGTACGACGCCGACGGCCGCCAGCACCGCCGCCAGGCCATTTTTGACGAGGTGATGGGCATGATCGCCCAGGCCCGACGGCTCATCGTCGTGGATATGTTCCTGTTCAACGACTTTGCCGCCGGCGCCGATAACGACGACGTGCGCCCGCTCTCCGACGAGCTGGCCAATGCCCTGATTGCGCAAAAGCGCCGGCACCCCGGGATGACCGTGCGCCTGATCACCGACCCGCTCAATACGCTTTACGGCGCCCTGCTGCCCGAGCACCTGGCGCGGCTGAAAGACGCCGGCGTGGAGCTGATCATTACCGATCTGTCCCGGCTGCGCGCCTCCAATCCGCTGTGGTCGGGCCTTTGGCACCTGGGGCTGAACCGGCTGGGCAACGATCAAGGCGGCGGCTGGCTGCCCAACCCCCTGGGTGACGGCCGCATCACCCTGCGCAGCTACCTGACGCTGGCCAACTTCCGCGCCAACCACCGCAAGACCCTGGTGGTCGACCAGGGCAACGACTGGGCCGGGCTGGTGACCAGCGCCAACCCCCACGACGCCAGCAGCCGCCACGATAACGTCGCCCTGCGCTTTAGCGGCCCGGCGGCGCTCGATCTACTGGCCTCCGAGCGCCTTCTGGCCGGCTGGTCGAAGAGCGGAAAAGCGCCTGACGCGAACGCCTGGCCGGCGGCCTCGGCCAAAACCGCCAGACAGCGGGCGGAAACCGCGCCGGAAGGCACCGAGAGCGCGCGCCTGCGCCTTCTCACCGAAGCGGCGATCCGCGATGCCGCGCTCGGCCACATCCAACAGGCCGGCGACGGCGATCGTCTGGATATCGCGATGTTCTACCTTTCCCACCGCGCCACCGTCGAGGCATTAAAAGCCGCCAGCGCCCGGGGCGTGGCCGTGCGAGTGCTGCTGGACCCTAACCGCGAGGCCTTCGGAATCAAGAAAAGCGGCATTCCCAACCGGCCGGTGGCTGCCGAACTTGCCGGGGCCGGCACCCAGGTGCGCTGGTGCTTTACCCAGGGCGAGCAGTGCCACACCAAGCTGCTGCTGCACCGACAAGCCACGGACACCTCGCCGGCGAACGCGACGCTGATCCTGGGCTCGGCCAACCTCACCCGGCGCAATCTCGACAACCTCAACCTGGAAACCAGCGTGTCGCTTGCGGGCAGCGACGCCACCCCGGCGATCGCCCGGGCCGCCGAGCTGTTTGAACGCCAGTGGCTTTCCCCGGCGTCACGGCGCACCAGCATAGCCCTGGCGGAAGACCCCGCCGCCAGCCCGTGGAAGCGCTGGCGCTACCGGCTGATGGAGGCCACCGGGCTTTCCAGCTTTTAGCCGCGTCCGGGCGTCAGTCCACCCCCCGCATGGTCTTGCGGATAAACGGCAGGCAAACCAGCAGCAGCGCCCCGCTCCCCAGGGCAATGGCCGCCATGGTAATGAAATAGGTCACTTCGGTTTCCGGGGTGTAGAGGCCGCCCAGCTCTCCGCCGGAGGCAAAGCCCAGCGACATCGACATAAAGAAAAGCGCCAGCATCTGCGTCTGATACGCCTGGGGCGCAAGCTTCGTCGAGACCGACAGGCCAATCGGCGAGAGGCACAGCTCGGCGCAGGTAAAGCCGAGCAGCAGCACGACCAGCACGGCCAGCGGCATGCTGTCCGCCAGGCTACCCAAAAACGGCACATAGCCGAGAAAGGTCAGCCCGATGATGCCCATGGCCAGCACGAACTTGCCCGCGGACGAGGGCTGGCGCTTGCCGAGCCTGGTCCACAGCCAGGCAAACACGCCGGAAAAGACAATGATGGTCAACGCCTGCACGGACACCAGCCAGCCCACCGGCACCGTCCAGCCCCCGAGGTCGCGATTCACGCGCTGGTCGAAAAACGCGGTAATGACGGTATAGAACTGGCTGTAGAGCGCCCAGAAAACCGCGCTGGTCAAAAACAGCGGAATAAAGGCGTAAACCCGACGCTTTTCCTCGTCGGTCACCCGATCGGAGCGCAGGATCACATAGAAGTAGGCAACGGACACGCACGCAATGATGCCCAGCAGCACAGCGGCAAGGTTGTCGGCGCGAACCCAGCCCGCGGCGATGGCTAGCGCGAGACCGGCAACGACAGCAACGCCGGCAATGGCATAGCGCTTGGCGCTACCTTCGGCCAGCGGCGTCGGCGCGGCCTTCTGCGCCTCCGGCAGCCGTTTGCGCCCCTTGGCATACTGCAAAAGGCCAATGGCCATGCCGAGGGCGGCGATGCCGAAGCCGTAATGAAAGCCGGCGCTTTGCTGCAAAAACCCGGTGAGCAGCGGCCCGGCGAAACCACCGACGTTAATGCCCAGATAGAAGAGGGAAAACCCCGCGTCCCGCCGCGGGCTCCCCGGCGCGTAGAGCGAGCCCACCAGCGACGAGCAGGTCGCCTTGACCCCGCCGCCGCCCGCCGCGATGCACACAAGCCCCACGGCCACGCCGTGGACGCTGGGAATAAGCGCCAGGGCCGTATGCCCCAGCATGACAATAATGCCGGAGTAAAAAAGCGTGCGCTCGGCGCCGAACACCCGATCGGCAAACCAGCCCCCGAGAATCGCCGCCAGATACACCCCGCTGCCGTAAGCACCGACGATGCCAATCGCCACCGGCTGGCTGATATCCAGCCCGCCGCGGGACGTCTCGTAATACAGGTAGATCAGCAGGATCGCCTGCATGCCGTAGAAGGAAAAGCGCTCCCAGACCTCCATGCCGAACAGCGTCGCAAGCGGCCAGGGGTGGCCAAAGAAAGTGCGTTCGCGTTGGGCACGGCCGTCGTTTGGCAGGTCGTTCATGTTGGCTCCACATCACTATGCGGCTAGTGATCGGTTAAGGCATTAAGCGGACTCGCCGTCGAGCAAGCGGCAGGGCTCGCCGTGCTGTTCAAGCGCGGGGCTCTGTATAAAGCATACGCAAACGGCTTGGCAAGGCATCCGCTCAAATTTTACGACATGAACTCAGGCAATAGGGGCAGGGCTGCAGCGCCTGGCCGGAGGCAGGCAGCAAAAAAGCGGCACGCCAGAGGTGCCGCTGGAGGGACATCATTCAGGGGTACCGGTATTGCCGCCGCCTGCTGAGGGTTCGCTGCCGCCCATGCCGCTGTCGGCAGGATCCTGGTTCATTTGATCATTTTGCATTGGGTCATCTTGCATCTGCCCGCCATCGGGGCTGCCCGTTTCGGGCTCTGCGGGCATGTCCGAGCCGCCGTCGCAGGCGGCCAGGCCCAGCGCCGTTACGATAAAAACGGGCGCCAGCAGCGACTGCTTGATATTACTCATAAAGCTCTTCCCTACACATTGGATAACGTCGACAACGGAGAGTGTTACGCGGTGGGCATATCACCCCCGGCTTCATGCTTCGTGTTACAGCTGACACTAGGGTCTGTTGACGTTTCATGGCAGGGGTATTGGCAGGATAGGGGCAAGCTCACAGAATAAAGGTTCCTAAGCCAACAAACTGCAAGCCTGCCATGCCCCGACAAATGCTCACGGATGAACACTGGCCGAAGCTGAAATCTATCCTGCTTCAACAAGGTATTTATGACAAGACCGATCTGCGTACCACGGTGGAAGGCATCCTTTATCGGATGCGAACCGGCTGCCCGTGGCGGGACCTACCGGAGGCGTTTGGCCCCTGGAACACGGTCTACAAGCGCTTCAACGCCTGGTCAGCGAGTGGAAAGCTGATGAGGATTTTCATCTCTCTGGTGGAAGATCCTGATGTCGAGTGGCTATTTATTGATGGTTCCTACGTCAAGGCTCACCAAGATAGCACTGGGGCTGCCACGGAAGATGCAGAAGCCATTGGCAAAAGTCGTGCAGGCAATACCAGCAAGATCCACTTGGCCGTGGATGCTTATGGGTTGCCGATCGCCTTCAGAATAACCGGGGGTGAAGTGCACGACAGCACGGAAGCCCAGGCATTGATTGACGGTTTGCCGGCAGGTGACGCGCTGGTGGCTGACAAAGGCTATGACAGTGAACGTATCCGTGAGCAGGTCGAAGCCAAAGGAATGGCTGCCGTCATTCCACGCAGGCGTAACTCGAAAAAAGGAAATGCCAATCTGGACAGAGGGTTATATCGCTACCGGCATCTGGTTGAGAATGCCTTTGCTCGATTGAAACCGTATCGCGCCATTGCGACGCGCTACGATAAGCTCAAACGAAATTACGAAAGCATGGTGGCCTTGGCATGCGGCTTTTTATGGCTACCAATGTGAAACGTCAACAGGCCCTAGGGTCTGTTGACGTTTCATGGCAGGGGTATTGGCAGGATAGGGGCAAGCTCACAGAATAAAGGTTCCTAAGCCAACAAACTGCAAGCCTGCCATGCCCCGACAAATGCTCACGGATGAACACTGGCCGAAGCTGAAATCTATCCTGCTTCAACAAGGTATTTATGACAAGACCGATCTGCGTACCACGGTGGAAGGCATCCTTTATCGGATGCGAACCGGCTGCCCGTGGCGGGACCTACCGGAGGCGTTTGGCCCCTGGAACACGGTCTACAAGCGCTTCAACGCCTGGTCAGCGAGTGGAAAGCTGATGAGGATTTTCATCTCTCTGGTGGAAGATCCTGATGTCGAGTGGCTATTTATTGATGGTTCCTACGTCAAGGCTCACCAAGATAGCACTGGGGCTGCCACGGAAGATGCAGAAGCCATTGGCAAAAGTCGTGCAGGCAATACCAGCAAGATCCACTTGGCCGTGGATGCTTATGGGTTGCCGATCGCCTTCAGAATAACCGGGGGTGAAGTGCACGACAGCACGGAAGCCCAGGCATTGATTGACGGTTTGCCGGCAGGTGACGCGCTGGTGGCTGACAAAGGCTATGACAGTGAACGTATCCGTGAGCAGGTCGAAGCCAAAGGAATGGCTGCCGTCATTCCACGCAGGCGTAACTCGAAAAAAGGAAATGCCAATCTGGACAGAGGGTTATATCGCTACCGGCATCTGGTTGAGAATGCCTTTGCTCGATTGAAACCGTATCGCGCCATTGCGACGCGCTACGATAAGCTCAAACGAAATTACGAAAGCATGGTGGCCTTGGCATGCGGCTTTTTATGGCTACCAATGTGAAACGTCAACAGGCCCTAATCCTGCACTGTTTTTTCTCTATTGCGCCCGACGCATAATGGTCCCGTGCTTTGGCTTCACGGCCTTTTACGGCAAGGAGATGTCGCAATGCGCTATATGCCCGATGAACACCGCTACGAACGCATGCCCTACCGCCGCTGCGGAAGAAGCGGCTTGAAGCTGCCGGCGATTTCGCTGGGCCTGTGGCAGAACTTCGGCGAAAACGCCCGCGCGGACAACGCCCGGGCCATCTGCCGCACGGCCTTTGACCACGGCATTACCCACTTTGACCTGGCCAACAACTACGGCCCGCCGCCGGGCAGCGCCGAGGAGCAGTTCGGCCGCATCCTCAAAACCGACTTTGCCGGCCTGCGCGAGGAAATGGTGATTTCTACCAAGGCGGGCTATTACATGCACCCTGGCCCCTACGGCGAATGGGGCAGCCGCAAGTACCTGCTCTCAAGCTTGGACAACAGCCTGAAGCGGATGAGGCTGGACCACGTGGATATCTTCTACTCCCACCGCTTTGACCCGGAGACGCCGCTTGAGGAAACCATGGGTGCGCTGGATCACGCCGTGCGTCAGGGCAAGGCGCTGTACGCGGGGATCTCCTCCTACAATACTCAGCGCACCCGGGAGGCGGTAGCCATTCTGCGCAAGCTGGGCACGCCCTGTCTGATCCACCAACCGAGCTACTCGCTGGTCAACCGCTGGATCGAGGACGACGGCCTGCTGGACACCTTGGATGACCTGGGCATGGGCTCCATCGTGTTTTCGCCGCTGGCCCAGGGGCTTTTGACCGACAAGTACCTCAAGGGCGTGCCCGAGGGCAGCCGGGCGGACCGGAGCCAGACCATCCGCGCCGGGCACCTGTCCGAGGAAAACCTGGAACACGTGCGCGCGCTCAACGCCATTGCCGAGCGCCGAGGCCAGACGCTTGCGCAAATGGCCATTGCCTGGGTGCTGCGCAGCGGCCGGGTAACTTCGGCGCTGATCGGCGCCAGCCGCCCGGAGCAGGTCACTGACTGCGTGGGCGCGCTGGAGGCGCCGGATTTCACGGAAGACGAGCTTGCGGAAATTGACCGCTACGCCGTAGAGGGCGGGGTGAATATCTGGGCGCCGTCGTCGGAGGCTTAAATGCAACAACCGATTGTCGGCTATCACAAGGACGAGGAGGACCACTGGGTGGCCAAGCTCGCCTGCGGCCACAACCAGCACGTGCGCCACCAGCCGCCGTGGACCGAGCGGCCCTGGGTGATGACCGAGGCCGGCCGGCGCTCGCGGCTGGGGTTGAAACTTGGCTGTGTAAAGTGTGATCGCGGCGAGCCCCGCGACTGGTTTGACACCTGATGTTCAGAGATTACACGTCGGTAATAACCGGCAGCCATAGCGCCAACGCGGCAAGCGTAGCCAGCAATACCGGCGTGGTGATGACCACGCCGATTTTCATGTACTGCCCCCAGCTAATGCGATACCCCTTGCCCGCCAGCACGTGCAGCCACAAAAGCGTGGCGAGGCTGCCGATGGGGGTAAACTTGGGGCCCAGGTCATTACCCACAACGTTGGCGTAGACCATCAGCTCTTGGGTCATCGCCGGCACCTGCGCCTGATCGATCGCCAGCGCGCCGATCAGCGTGGCCGGCATGTTGTTCATGATTGAGGCCAGCAGCGCGGCGGCGCTCCCCGTGCCCAGCGTGGCGATGATATCGCCCTGGCGTGACAGCCATTCCAGCACCCCGGACGCTGATGCCGTTAGCCAGGCGTTGCCCAGTCCGTAGACCACTAGATACATCCCCAATGAAAACAGCACGATCTGCCACGGCGCGTTTTTAACTACCTTACCCAGCGCTACCGGCCGCGGCCGGGTCGGTGCCCAGACACGCCCGGCAATCGCCATCAATACCAGCGCCGCTGCGCCCATAATGACGCTGAACGGCAGCGGCCAGCGGGCAGTAATAAACAGCGCCGCCAGCAACAGGCCCAACAGCGGAAACGCCGCGCGAAACACGTAGTAATCGCGGATAGCGCTGGCCGGTGCTTCCAGCCGATCAACATCGTAGCGCTTAGGGATATCCCGGCGAAAGTAGACGCCCAGCACCGCAAGCGTAGCGCCAAGCGACACCAGGTTCACCGGCACCATGACTTCAGCGTAGCGGTCAAAGCCGATGTCGAAGTAGTTGGCGCTGACAATGTTGACCAGATTGGAAATCACCAACGGCAGGCTGGTGGTGTCCGCCACAAAGCCCGTGGCGATAATGAACGCCAGCGCCGCGGCGGGGGTGAACGACAGCCGCAGTAAAATGGCCACCACAATGGGCGTCAACAACAGCGCCGCGCCGTCGTTGGCGAATACCGCAGCAATCAGCGCGCCCAGCAGCACAATCAGCGGAAACAGCAGCCGCCCGCGTCCGTTGCCCCAGCGGGCAATATGCAGCGCCGCCCAGGCGAAAAAGCCGGCTTCATCGAGTATCAGCGAGATAATGATCAGCGCGACAAAGGTAAAGGTGGCGTCCCAGACGATGCCCCACACCACGCCGACGTCTGCCCAGCTGACCACGCCGACGGCCAGCGCCACCGCCGCGCCGCCCAGCGCGCTGACCCCGATACCGAGCCCCCTGGGCTGCCAGATGACCAGCGTGAGCGTGGCTACAAATATTGCCAGCGCGAGCATGGCGAACTCCTTTTGTTGGCCTTGCGTTACCGGCCATCAACGGCCGACGTGGCTAGCGGTTAGCGTCATCAAGGCACACGGTTTCGCCATTTTCCTTGGTGAAGCTGGCCACCGGCGTGGCCAGAAGCGTTAGCACGGCCTCGGAGGGACGACACAGGCGTGTGCCTTTGGGCGTCACCACGATCGGGCGGTTGATCAGCAGCGGATGTTCCAGCATGACGTCGATCAGCGCGTCATCGTCGAGCGCAGGATCATCTAGCTTCAACTCGACACGCGGGGCGTCCTTGCCGCGCAGCAGCTCGCGCGGCGCGATCTGCATAGCCGCGATCAGCTCTACCAACTTCTGCCGCGACGGCGGCGTTTTCAGGTACTCGATGACGTGGGGCTCTTCGCCGGACTGGCGCATCATCGAAAGCGTATTGCGCGAAGTGCCGCAAGCGGGGTTGTGGTAAATAACGCTGGTCATGGGGGAACCTCCCTGCAGGTCAAGTGGTGCAGCAGGCAAGGCGCAGCGCTCGGGGGCGCCGGCGCAGCAGTCCTGCAGCAAAAATGTCAGCGTCTCGTTGAGGCTTTCGAGCCGCGCGCGGTAGATGATCGATCGGCTCTGCCGCCGCGAGGTGACAAGCCCCGCGCGCTGCAGCGTGGCCAAGTGCGCCGACATGGTGTTGTGGGGCACGCCCTGCTGCCGGGCTATCTCTCCTGCTGATAGCCCGTCGGGTTCATGGCGCATCAGCAGACGAAATGCATCAAGCCGCGTGGGCTGCGAGAGGGCGGCGAGAACGTCGAGGGTGTGTGTTTTATCCATCTGTCTAGAATTACAGACACAATACTTCAAGGCAAGCTTTGGTTTTTATACAAAGCATGTATTTCGTATCGCTATGGGTCACTATTAATTAGCCTGATAAATAAACTTCATTCGCCACGACCCCGTACGCAAGCGCAGTATATGGCCACCACACGGGCGGCGCGGTCATCCAAGCGCCCCCATCGTTACGGAGTTACACCATGAAGAAGTCACTGCTTTTTTCCCTCGTTATTGCCGCTACCCTACCCGCTGCGGCCAGCGCCAGCGTCGTCATTCAGCAGGCCAACCAGAATATCCAGGAACCGGTTGCCACTACTACCACGGCGACCCAGCACGTCAAGGCCGGCGTTGATGCCGCCAACATCCTGGGTCACAGCGCGGCAATGACCGAAACCACCTTTGCCCTGATGCAAAATACCCAGCATAAGACCGAGCTGCCCGTGACCGACCACAACCTTGCCAGCCCCGAGCAGCCTTCAGACTGGTAAGACGCTACACGCGCTAACCTAACGGCCGGCGTCGTTAGCCGGCCGGCATAAAAAAATCCCCGCCCTGCAAGCTCTGCAGGGCGGGGATTTCTGTTTGGGCAACTCCGTCAGGCAAATATTTCGACGACCACCTTGCCTCTGGCCGTGCCGGTTTCAATCAGCGCGTGGGCCTTGAGCACATTCTCGGCGTTGATCGGGCTCAGCACGGTCTCGAGCGTCGTGCGAATACGGCCGGCGTCGACTTCCCGGGACACGCGGCTCAGCAGCCGGTGCTGCTCGACCATGTCCGGCGTCTTGAACATCGGCCGGGCAAACATGAACTCCCAGTGCAGGCTCGCCGCCTTGGTCTTCAGCCCGGCCATGGGCATGGGCTGCTCGGTATCGTCGATGCTGACAATGCCGCCCTGGGGGCGGATCAGCTCCACGGCGGCGTCCCAGTGGCCCATGTCGTTGAAGATCGCGACGTGATCCAGGTGCTCGAAGTCCAGCGCGCGCACCTGCTCAACCATAGGTTCGCGGTGGTTGACCACGTGATCGGCGCCAAGCTCTTTCACCCAGCGGGTGGTTTCTTCCCGGGAGGCGGTGGCGATCACTTCGAGCCCGGCGGCTTTCGCCAGCTGGATGCCGATGGAGCCCACGCCGCCGGCCGCGCCGACGATCATCAGGCTTTCGCCCTTATTGGCGCCGTCCGGGTCAATACCCAGCCGCTCGAAAAACGCCTCGTAGGCCGTAATCGTCGTCAGCGGCAGCGCGGCGGCCTCGGCAAAGCTCAGGGAGGTTGGCTTGGGGCCGACAATGCGCTCATCCACGCGCTGGTATTCGGCGTTGGAGCCGGAGCGGGTGATATCGCCGGCGTAATACACCTCGTCGCCGGGCTTGAACAGCGTCACGTCCGGGCCCACGGCCTCGACCACGCCGCTGGCGTCAAAGCCCAGCACCCGGGGCGAGCTTTCTTCCTGTTCGGCGCCTTTACCCTTGGGGCCACGCAGCTTGGTGTCGATGGGGTTGACCGAAACGGCCTTGACCGCGACCAGCAGATCGTGGCCCAGCGGCTCGGGTTTGGGCAAATCGACGTCCAGCAGCGCCCGGGGGTCGTCCACGGGCAGGTGTCGCGTTAGCGCAACCGCTTTCATTACGTCTGACTCCTTTGATCAATGCACTGACGTGCGTTGGGGCTACCGTTTATGGCCGGTAGTGCTGCAACGTCCCAGTGTGCCCATGACGCGCCGGGAAGTTAATCCCCAGGCGCCACTTCGGCGCTTTTCCGCCAACGCCATTGTTTTTACAACATTTTATTCGTACAATCACGCGTGAAACATGCTCGATGGCTTTTCTCAAGGCGAGTCGTTTTTACACCAACGCCCACTCCGCACAAGCAAAGCCACTCCCGCAATATGCAACGTCTTTATTTGATACGTCGACGTCAGGAGCCATCATGCTACGCACTGTCCTACTTACGCTGTTTTTCGCCGCCGCCCTTACCCTTGTCGGCCTCTCCCAGGCGCAGGCGAACCTCGCGCCGCATGCGATGCAGCAGGCTGAATCGATGCAGCCCATTCCAGGGGCAGTGCAATAACAGAGTGGCCGACGCTAACGCGGCATATCTCACCGTCAAGGCCGGCGCTTACGCCGGCCTTTTCTTTATGTGCCGTCCCCGAGTTTTATCCGCCCGGGTGCGTCAATATGGATCCAGGCCAAACTACCGAATGGCGCCGCCTATATAGTAGTATATGGAATACATCATTAGGCCGGCAGCGCCGGCCGCTGACCCGCGAGGTGACCCATGGCTGACGCCCCCGATAGCGCTTACGCTGCTTCTCCGGATACCGACCATCCGACGCTTGATAAAAACGCGCCCGGCCGCGGTATCGCAGTGATTGTCTACTGGCTGCTGCTGGGCAGCATCATGACGGTGATCACCGCGCCTATCGGCGCGCTGTTGGCACACCGCCACTACCGCCACGCCGCGCCCTGGGTGCAAAGCCATCTGCAGTTTCAGCTGCGCACCTTCTGGCTGGGCGTGCTGGGCGGCGTCGCCTTTATCCTTGCCTGGGAGCTGCTGGGCGTGATCGGCATTTCTCCGCTGACGCCCTGGGCCATGGGCTACGCCTTCTTTACCGTCTGTCTGATCTGGCTGGTGGGCCGCTGCGGCGTCGGCGTCTCGCGGCTGATGACCAACCGCCCCATCCCGCACCCCAAAAGCCCGGCCTTTGGCGGCGCCGGTATTACCCTGGCTGACTCATGAGTCAGTACGACCAGCCCCAACCCGGCCGCCCGCTGCCCAACCCCGGCTGGGGGCCGCTTTCCGCCCTGCCCGGCAACCCCCTGATGTGGGTGCTGATCCTGAGCGAGCTGGTAGTCTTCATGGCGTTTTTCGTGCTCTACATCACCGAGCGCGCCGCCCAGCTGTCGCTGTTTGATTCCTCCCAGCAGCAGCTGGATCCGCTCATGGGCGGGCTCAACACCATGGTGCTGCTGACCAGCGGGCTCTTTGTCGCCTTTGCCGTGGAAGCCGTTGATGCAGGGAAGATACGCCGTACCCGCCAGTGGCTTGCCTGCGCGGCAGGGCTCGGGGTGCTCTTCGGCGCTATCAAGGTGTTCGAATATACGAGCAAGTTTGCCGTCGGCATTACCCCGGAGACCAATACGTTTTTCGGCTTTTATTTCGGACTCACCGCCTTCCACTTTGCCCACGTGCTGTTCGGGCTGGTGCTGCTGGGCCTGGTCAGCTGGAAAACCAGCCTGGAAAACGTCGAAACCGCGGCCGCCTTCTGGCACATGGTCGACCTGATCTGGATTTTGCTCTATCCGCTGCTGTATTTGCTGCGCTGAGCGACAGCCTTTTTCAAAGGAGAGTGTCATGGCAACGCTGCCCGGCAAACGCCACCTGCTGATCACCTGGGGCGTACTGATAGCGCTGACGGTGGTCTCCATGGTCTCGGCCCGGCTGGACCAGGACGGCTGGCAGGCGCTGCCGCTGTGGTCGGCGGCGCTGGTGGTGCTGGTCACCGGCTTCAAGGCCCAGCAGATACTGCTGGTCTACCTGAACCTGCGCCAGTCCACCGGCGCCTGGAAAGGCGCCTTTATTGGCATCATTACGCTAACGCTTGTGCTGATCAGCGCGGGCTATCTCTACGCCCGGCTGATGGTGTAGGTGTTGGTAATATAGTCACTGTGTCATCACGAGCTTGCGAAGTGAACTCGGGGTGTCTTGCACTCAGCACGGTAGGGAGATTGCCACGGCGCAAGCGCCTCGCAATGACGCAGGGCGCGAGGCGCCTCGTCTAAGCCGGCACTCTGGCCCAGTGCTCCAGCCGCCGGGCTAGCCGCATCAGGCCGTACACCACCACAGGCATGATCAGCATCAGCGCAATGCCCCAGTCGCGGTTGTTGATCAGCCACACCAGCGGCAGCATCACCGCCACCGCGCAGGCCAGCCACCCCGCCAGTGCCAGGCACAGGCGCGAACGACTGAACGATTGAATCCATGATGGACGCAAAGTGCTTTCCTCCCCCTCAGGTGGCAATGATCTGGCGATAAATCCCCGGCAGCGCCAACGCTAAATGCTCCGGCCGCTCGACAATGGCATAGCCGCCGCGACCGAACAGGCGCGGTATATACTGGCCGGCCTGACGATCGATGGTCACGCCAAACACGCGCACCTCTTCACGCCGGGCCTCGAGCACCGCCTTGCGGGTGTCTTCGATGCCGTAGCGGCCTTCGTAGTAGTCGTTGTCGTTGGGCTTGCCGTCGGTGAGCATCAACAGCAGCCGATGGCGGTTGGGCCGCTTGGCCAGCCCCCCGGTGAGATGGCGGATGGCCGGCCCCATGCGCGTATAGCTGCCGGGCTTCAGCGCCGAGATGCGCCGGGTCACCCTGTCGCCCATGGGCTCGTCAAAGTCCTTGAGCGTATTGACGAAGACCTTGTGGCGCCGCTGGGAGGTAAAGCTGTGGATGGAGTAGTCGTCGCCGCAGCCGTCCAGGCCATGGCCCAGCACCAAAAGCGCCTCCTTGGCCACGTCCAGCACCCGGCGGTCGTCAAGCCAGGCCTCGGTAGAGAGCGAGACGTCCACCAGAATCGACACCGCCAGATCCCGGGCCTGGGTGCGGCTATCCACGTAGAGCCGGTCGCTGGATTCCCCGGTGGCGGCCAGGTCGCAGCGCGCGCGGATCACCGCGTCCATGTCCAGGTCGCTGCCGTCCAGCTGACCGCGCAGCAGCTCGCGCCGGGGCCTTAGCGCCTCGAACTCCCGGCGCACCCGGCGGATGCGCCGGCGGGTAAGCTCGTCCGGCGTCCAGTCCTCGCCCTCTTCGCTCTGCTCTTCGCTATAGACCACGCAGTGGTCGGGAAGGTAGGCCTGCTTGCGATGGTTCCACTCCGGGTAGACGTGGCGGCCTTTCAGCCGGCCGCCGGTGGCCTCGTCCGGCGCGAGGTCAAGGTCGAGCTTGAGCTTGGACGCCGCCTTCTTGCGGTTGGGCGAGAGCACGATCTCTTCCATCTGGTCGGCGGCCTGGCGGGCATCCTCGTCTTCGTCGTCCACGTCGCGGTTGAGGTTGACCATCTCGGCCCAGGAGAGCATTTTTTCCGAGGCGTTGAGCATGAAGGGGTCGTCGCGGTCGGCCTGGTCCTGTTCGCGACGGTCGGCCTGGCGCTTGCCCTGATCGTCCTCGTCCTCATGGCGGGTCTTGAGCTCGGCGCCGTCGTCGTCTTCCACGGCGTCCTCCTCGGCGTCCCGGGTGCCCATGTGCATGGCCTGCCCCCAGAGCGGCACCGGCAGCGGCGGGCGGTAGCCCTGAGGCGCGCGGAACGTGTCCAGCGGCATGTCCGGGTCGCGAATCGCGCGCTGGAAGTCGAGCGCCTGCCCGCTTTCCGGATCCGGCGCGCCGAGCTCGGCGCACAGCGCGGTTTCCAGCGCCGCTTCCACCGGCGGCAGCCGCCGGCGCCGCGGGCGGATCGCCAGCAGCCCCGCGCACAGCGCCATGTAGCGATGCTGCAGCCCGGGAAAGCGCGTAAGCGCCGCCTGCCAAGTGCGCCGAGCCTCCTGCAGCCGGCGCAGGTCCGCCTGCAGCGGGTCGTCGGGCAGCGCCACCGGGCGCACTTCGGCCAGGTAGGCCGTGAGCCACAGGTACAGATCGCGATTCAGCTCGGCGTCGGGAAACAGCGCCAGCCGGGGCGGCAGCAGCAGGTGCTCTTCGTCCCGCCGGGCCTGGTCCAGGGCTTCTTCGTCCAGCCCCAGCCGCTGGCGCAGGCTCAGCCGATGGCGGGAGGCGCGACGCTTGATCGCGGCGACCTCCACCCCGGCATCGCCGCCGGCGGCGCGGAAAAACACGCCGAGCAGGTGCTGCATGTCGTCCAGCAGCACCGCGGCGTCGGGGTGATCCGGATAGCTCTCCGCCCGAGACGCCCAGCGGTGCCAGTGACGACCGACAAACTCCTCAACTTCAAGAAAATCCAGCATGGCGGCCTCCTGGTCGCAGGTTCCTGAGCAAAAGATCAGCCGAAGGTGGCGCGAACGGCCTCCATCAGCCCCTCCTGGACGTCGGCGTCGTCGGAAAGCGGCTCGACCAAGGTTGCCCGGGCGGCGTCGACGATGGGCATACCGGCGCGAATCAGGGTGGCGCAGTAGACCAGCAGACGGGTGGAAATGCCCTCTTCCAGGTCCTGGCCCTTCATCCCCCGCAGGCTGGCGGCGAGGTTGACCAGCGCCGCGCAGCGCTCCGCGGACAGGCCGCTTTCCCGGGCAACGATGTCGCGCTCGACCGAAGGCGGCGGAAAGTCAAACGACATGGCGACAAAGCGCTGGCGGGTGCTGGGCTTGAGCGATTTGAGAATGTGCTGGTAGCCCGGGTTGTACGACACCACCAGCATGAAGTCGTCCGGCGCTTCGAGCAGCTCGCCGGTGCGCTCCAGCGGCAGCACTCGGCGGTCGTCGGTGAGCGGGTGAAGCACCACGGTCACGTCCTTGCGCGCCTCGACGACTTCGTCGAGGTAGCAGATGCCGCCTTCGCGCACGGCGCGGGTCAGCGGGCCGTCCACCCAGCGGGTTTCGCCGCCCTGGAGCAGGTAGCGGCCGGTCAGGTCAGCGGCGGTCAAGTCGTCGTGGCAGGACACCGTGTGCAGCGGCTTGCCAAGCTTCGCCGCCATGTGGCTGATAAAGCGGGTCTTGCCGCAGCCCGTGGGGCCCTTGAGCAACAGCGGCAGGCGCTGGGCAAAGGCCTGCTCGAACATCTCGGTTTCGTTGCCCACGTTCTGGTAGTACGGCACCGCGGCATCAGCCTCGGGGGCAAAAGCGGTAGATAAAGACATGAAACACTCCCGGCAACAGGAAAAACTTGGACGAGTCTGAAGGCGTAGCCCAAAAGGCCCCGCGAACGGGGCCCTTTATTTATTGGCTTCAGGCGCTTTCGGGGCCTGCGGTCATTTGCGTTCCGCTATCCGGCACCTGGAGGCGCCGGGGGCCGAAGAAGGCGTAGATCAAGAGCCCGGCACCGATCGCCACGGCCACGCCTGCGCCCAGACGCATGGCGTAGAACAGGCCGAGCTGGTCCTGAACTTCCATGTAGTTCATACCCAGCACGCGCTGCAGGTGGGTCTGCACCACGCCGGCAAAGGTCAGCGTAAAGGTCATGAAGCACATGGCGCCGGTCATGATCCAGAAGCCCCACATGTTCATCACCTGGTTATACGGCTGGCTGCGACGCAGCGACGGCATGGCGAAAGTCATCACGCCAAGGATGATCATCACGTAAGCGCCGTAGAACGCCAGGTGGCCGTGAGCCGCGGTGACCTGGGTACCGTGGCTGTAGTAGTTGACCCAGTGCAGCGTGTGCATGAAGCCCCAGACGCCGGCGCCGAAGAAGGCCACGGTCGGGCAGCCCAGCGTCCACAGCATGGCGGCCTTGTTGGGGTGGTTGCGGCGGCCTTTCCAGAACATGGTAAAGGCGAACAGCACCATGGTGAAGAACGGTGCGATCTCAAGGGTGGAGAAGATGCTGCCGATGGGCTGCCAGTAGCTCGGCGCGCCGATCCAGTAGTAGTGGTGCCCGGTGCCCAAAAGGCCGGAGAACAGCGCCAGGCCGACGATCACGTAGAGCCACTTTTCGATTACCTCGCGGTCCACGCCGGTCATCTTGATCACCAGGTAGCCCAGCAGGGAAGCCATGATCAGCTCCCACACGCCTTCCACCCAGAGGTGGACGACCCACCACCAGTAGAGCTTGTCCACGGCGAGGTTGGAGGGGTTATAGAAGGCGAAAAGCCAGAAGATCGCCGCCAGCCACAGCCCCAGCATCAGCACCATGTTGATGGCGGTCTTGCGGCCCTTGGCCAGAGTCGCGCTGGTGTTGAACAAGAACAGCAAAAACGAAATGGTGATCAGCACCTTGACCCAGAACGGCTGCTCGAGGAACTCGCGCCCTTCGTGGATGCCAAACTGGTAGCCGATCAGCGCGGCCGCGCCGGCAAAGGCGAAAATAGCCAGCTGCAGGTAGGCAACGGTCGGGCTGGCGATTTCATGCTCGGCTTCTTCGGGCATGAGGTAGTAGGTGCAGCCCATAAAGCCGATCAGAAGCCACACGATCAGCAGGTTGGTGTGGCTTACCCGCATGATGTTGAAGGGCATAATGCCGGTCATGAAGTCCGGCCAGGCATAGACCGTCGCGGACAGCAGCCCGAAGATGATCTGCAGGGCAAATAGCGCCATGGCGACCATGAAGAACGGTAGCGCTACCTTTTGCGTTTCGTATTTCATTGATGGGTTCTCCTTGGATCAGCCGGCAGAGTTCGGCGGCCAGTCTTGCGCATTGATGCCGTCGGTCCATTTGAGGAAATCAATCAGCGACTGCATTTCCTCGTCGCTAAAGTCATAGGCCGGCATCTGACGGCGCCCGGGTATTTCCAGCGGCTGCGCGCGAATCCAGGCTTCGATCCCGGCACGCGCGGCCTCGGCGCTTTCATGTCCGCCGTAGCGCTCCCACACGTTGGAAAGCTCCGGGGCAAAGTAGGCGCCCTCGCCCAGAATGCTGTGGCAGTTGATGCACATGTTCTTTTCCCACACCTCTTTGCCGTGCTTGACCGAATCGGTCAGCCCGGCGCTGTCGGTGGAGGTATTCACCATGTACCAGTGGCTGTGCGCGGTCAGCGCCGCAAACAGCAGAAAGAAGAACAGCGACCCGCCATAGAAAATATTGCGGGCCGCCGACCTGGTGAGTCCTTCGGCCATGAATCATCCCCCCTTTGCTCGCCTGGCGGTAGCAGTAGCCGCCGGCCTTCGGTTCTTAAGATGCACCTTGAATGCATCTTTATTATAAAGCATATGCCTTTCGGAAAACGTTGATAAAGATCAAAAAGGCGCGATAAATCGCCGCATCAGCGGCGGACGTAAAGCGGCACGCGATCGTAGCCGCCGGCAGGATAGCGCGCGCGCACTGCCGGATCATCGTCTACCAGGCGGATTTCCCGGGTCGCGCCCATCAGCGCCTGGATGAAATACACAAGCTCCATGCGCGCAAGCCGTGCGCCGGGGCAGACGTGAACGCCCGCACCATACAGCAAATTGCGCTTGGGGTCGCGGTCCAGCCGCACCTGGCCGGGCTCGGGGAAGACATCGGCATCGCGGTTGGCCGAGCCCCACAGAATCGTCAGCCTCTCGCCCTGATCGATCTTGCGGCCGCCGACTTCCACCGGGCAGGTGGCCACACGCCGGTTGGACATCAGCGGCGCGTCCAGGCGCAGGATTTCATCGATCAGCTCAGAGACGATCGCCGGCTCGTCGCGCAGGCGCTGCTGCCAGTCCTGGCTGGCGGCGAGAAAGCGCATCAGGATGCCGATACTTGCCGAAATGGTGCCAAGCTCCCCGACCGTCCAGTTGCGCATCAGGCTGACCAGCTCTTCATCGGTGAGCGGGCGGTCGTCGACGGTTTCGTTCATCAGCCGGGTAGTGACGTCGTCCGGCGGCGTATCCATGGCGCGGCGCACTTCCAGGCGTTCGCGGATCACGCCGTCGAACTCCAGCGCCAGCTTGCCCAACGCGTCGCGGTCGCCGGCAAGGGTCGCTGCCTGCTGGCGCTTGACCCAGTCGCGCAGCGGTTCGTGCAGGCTCGAGGGCCAGCCCATGAAAGCGCACTGGATTTCCAGCGCGAAATCCTGGCCCATGGCCGACATGGCCTCGACTTCGCCGTCAGCCGGCAGGCGATCAACCACGCCTTCGGCGATGGCTCGACAGCGGGGCGAGAACTCCTCCATGGCTGCCTTGTTGAAATAGGGCTCGATGATCCGGCGAAACCCGGTGTGCTCCGGCGGATCCATAGCGTTGGGTACGGACAGATGCCGGCTGGCGGCGTTGCTGAAGGTGGCGTGGTCTTCCAGCACGCGCATGACGTCGGCGTGGCGCAGCAGCGACCACTGCAGATAGTCGCTGAAGGCCACCGGGCAACGGCTGCGCATCTCGTCGTAGGCTTGTATCTGGTCGGCTTGGACCGCGTCGGAGTGCGGGTCCCAGTCGTTCTGACGGGGGGTATTCATATTGCCTCCTGAGCAGTGAGTGAGAGACATGGGGTGAGAGACGTTGATGAAAAACAACGTTGTTGAGAAACAGGCAAGGCTCAGGGAACCACGCGCCGGCCGCTGCCCGTTTGACTCAGGTCAAAGCGGCCTGGGGTCCGGTCAATCGCCTCCGGGAGGGTCGGACAGGCAAAACGTGTCCCTGAACTGGCGCAGCTCCGGCTGGTGCTGCGCGGCGATCGCGTGGGCCAGGTCAGCGCCGCGGGGCAGCAGGTGAACTTCGCTGCGGCGGCGGTCCTCACGGCCTTGAGCGCGCCTGACCAGGCCGGACTGCTCGCAGCGATCCACCAGCATCACCGTGCCGTGATGCTTGGCCTGGAGCCGCTCGGCAAGCTCGCCGACGGTAGCCCACTGGCGGCCTTCGGCGGCCAGCAGGTGCAAAAGCAGCTGGTACTGCAGCGGGGTCACGCCGTGCTCACGGCAGACATCCTCGCTGTGGCGCAAAAAACAGCGCAGCTGATAGCGAAACGCCGACAGCTGCTGAAAATCCTGCGGGGAAAGAGATACATCACTCATGGCGCTGTCCGCGGTTGCCGCCCCGGCTCGCCGCCTTGACAAACGAGCGGGCTCGGCCTAGGGGGCGTTAACAATTAGGCCAGCCATATGGCGGCTGACACGAGGCAGAGGAGTGACTGGTAGTTTCTTGCCAGTCGCTCATAGCGTGTAGATAACCGCCGGAACTTCTTGATTTTCTTAAAGAACCTCTCCACCAGATTGCGATCTTGGTAACAGTGCCAGTCTACTTCAATGCGCGCCAAACGATTCTTTTTCGGAGGAATCACCGGCTCGGCACCTGCGGCCTGAATCATGTCCCGCAGAGCAGTGGAGTCATACCCCTTGTCGCCCAGCACCGCTTGCGGGGAAAAACCTTCCAGTAGAGCGGGAGCAGCACCATACTCCGACGCCTGGCCCGGTGTGAGAACCAATCGTACTGGGTTACCTAACGCATCGACTGCGGCATGAATTTTGGTGCTCAATCCGCCTCGAGATTTGCCCATGGCTTCGACGTCTTGCGTGTTTTTTTTGACGCTCCATACTGGTGCACCCTGACGATGCTACCGTCGATCATCAGCTGCTCTAGATCGGGATCGTCGGCTACTGTGTCAAAAATACGCTGCCAAACGCCCTTTCGTGACCAACGGTTATACCGCATGTAGACGGTGTGCCAGCGCCCAAAAGATTCGGGAAGATCACGCCACGGGGCGCCGGTCCGAGCGATCCAGAGCACGGCTTCCACGAACAGGCGATTGTCCTTGGCAGTTACCCCACAGTCTGAGGCTTTGCCGGGGAGCAGGTGCTCGATTCGCTCCCACTGATCATCGCGTAACTTCAACCGACTCATGGCCCACCAAAATCTATGAATACTAAATCAGTTTAAACGAAACTAATGATTGTTAACACACCCTAGTGGTTTCAACATAAAACATCATAATATGATACTTTTAGCCGCCTGACGAGCCACCTTCATTGTGTTATGTGTGGTGCTAGCCCTTGTTGCCATCCTCTTCTCCACCCACCCTCGAGGACACCGCCATGAACCCCACTACCGTGATCAAGCTGCCCTTCACGCGCCGGGCGGGCTGGAAAGAACTGCAGCGCCGCCGGCCGTCCATCGCCAAGCTGGCCTTTGGCCTGGTGCTGCCCATGTCGTTGATTCCGCCGGTGCTTTTGTACTACGCCGGCACTCACTACGGCGACGCCTTCGTCGCCGGATTCGGCGACCGCCAGTGGCGCTTTATTACCACCATCCTGTTTTTGTCCGAGCTATTGACGTTCTTCGTCATGGGCTGGCTGATCCATACCGTGGTCAACATCGCCGATGACATGACCATCGACTACCAGGACGCCTATCTGCTGGCAGCACTTGCGCCGCTGCCGCTGTGGTCATCCGCCGTGGTGCTGCTCATCCCCAGCCTGCTGCTCAACGTGCTGGCGGTACTGGTGGCGCTGGGCATCTCCTGCAGCCTCGTTTATCAGGGGCTGGGCGCCCTCTGCGAGCGCCAGGGCCAGGACATGACTACCCTATCGGCCACCTACACCATCATGGCCGCCGGGGTGCTCGCCTGGGGCCTGCTGATGGCCATCATCTGGTCGTATTGACCCAGCGCAAAAGCCGCCAGGCGTGCGCTAGCCAGGCCGTACTCCAGCAAAGCGCCGCGCCCCAGAGCGCGGCCTGACCGCCGCCGAACCGCAGCCCTGCCGCGGCGGCAAACAGCAGCGCCAGCGGCATGAACGCCCGCTCGCTTTCCGGGCGGGCTTTTGCCCGAGATACCGCCTGGCGCAGCATCACCGAACTTGCCAGCGTGCCCAGCGCCCCCACGGTAACTCCGTGCAGCGCCGTGCTCACCGGAAGCGCGCCCGCCACCGCTGCGGCGTATAGCCAAAGGCCCGCGCCAAGCCAGGCATAGCCCGCCATCAGCGCCAGCAGATCTGCCCGGGCTCGGCACTGCCAAGGGGCAAAGCACCACAGCCGATATAGCACCAGCGTTCCGGCAGCCGCGGCCATCAGCGCCGCCGGCACCCGCCCGCCGGGCAGCCAGAGCGTTGCCGGAAGCGCCCCCAGCAGCACGATCAGCGCCGCTTCGAGCCTTGGCTGCACCCCGGCGCCGCTTTTGTTGAAGCGGCGCTTCAGATAGCCGTTCACCGCCGGGGCAATCAGCCGCCCGCCCATGAACGCCATCAGCAGCGTAAGCCAGAGCACGCCCTGCTCGAGCAGCAGGAAAGCCGGCCAGCCGGCCAAATAGCGCGACCCCAGGGTGGCCACGGCCAGCAGGCAGATCAGTCCGATGAGCGGCGCCAGCACGCGGTTGCGCCACTTCCTGGCGGCGAAAAAGCGCGGCACCACCAGCCACGCCACGGCGGCGGCAAAGAGCGCATCGGCCAGGCTCGCCACCACCAGCCAGCCGCCGCCCACTATGCCCAGCCGGCCGATGAGCCACAGCGTCGCCAGCGCTGCCAGTTGCCTTTTGGCCAGCGGGCCCAGCAAATAGCCGGCAATCACCGCCAGAGCAAAGCCGAACAGCAGCTCCCGGGCGTGCCCGGCCGGCGTGGCCAGCGGCGTAAGCCAGGGCAGCATGCCGTACATTGCCGCAAGCGACAGCGGCACGAACACCGCCGCGTGGCAGGCCGCCAGCGGGAAAAACGCCTGCCAGGCCGGTACGCGGTCGCCCCGGCGGGACGCCGGAGCGCCGCGCTGGCCGGCCCGGGGAGCAGAAAAACGGCGGGAAATGCGTTTTGATAACATGGAGTTAAAATACGTTTTTATCGGCTTCGATACCAGCGCCGCAGGGCTATCAATGAAAGGCACATCAAACAGCGTACCCAGTTGATCAACCAGATAGATGGGCGATGGCAAGGACTGCAGGCCCTAGAACAGCCCCGTGATCTCGCCGTTGTCGTCGATGTCGATATGCGCCGCGGCGGGGTCGCGGCCAAGGCCCGGCATGGTGCGGATGTCGCCGCACAGCGCATAGACGAAGCCCGCTCCGGCGGAGAGCCGCACTTCGCGAACCGGCAGAGTCCAGCCGGTAGGAGCGCCGCGCAGCGTCGGATCGGATGACAGCGACAGGTGGGTCTTGGCGATGCACACCGGCAAATGGCCCTGGCCCTGCTGCTGGTAGGCGTCAATCTGGCGGCGGGCCTCGGGGCTGAAGGCGACGTCGGCGGCGCCATAGAGCCGGGTGGCGATACGCTCGATCTTGGCGTCCAGGGGCATCTCGTCCGGGTACAGGAAATGGAAACTGCTGCCGTCCTCGGCCGCATCGGCGACGGCCTGGGCCAGTTCGAGGGCGCCGGCACCGCCGTCGCGCACGTGAGTCGAGACGGCGGCGCGAACCCCGGCGGCCTCGGCGATATCGCGTATCACGGCGTGCTCGCTGGGGTGGTCCGAGGGGAAGGCGTTGATGGCCACCACCGGGGTGACGCCGTGGGCACGCAGGTTGTCGATCTGCTTGACGAGATTGGCGGCGCCGGCGCGAACGTCCTCGGGGCTTTCGGTCAGCATCTCGGCGGGAAGCGGTTTGCCCGGAGTCACGACGTAGCGCCCGGTGTGGAACTTCAGTGCCCGGACCGTGGCCACCAGCACCGCGGCGTCCGGCGTCATTCCCGAGGCGCGGCACTTGATGTTGAAAAAGCGCTCCGCGCCCATGTCAGCCCCGAAGCCCGCCTCGGTGACGAGATAGTCCCCGCCATGGAGACCGATGCGATCGGCGACGATGGAGGAGTTGCCGTGGGCGATGTTGCCGAAGGGCCCGGCATGGATGAGCGCCGGGGCGTGCTCGACGGTCTGCAACAGGTTGGGCTTGATCGCCTCCTTGAGCAGCGCCGTCATGGCGCCCGCCGCGCCGATGTCGTCGGCGGTGACCGGCTCGCCGGCGCGCGTATAGCCCACCCGTATCCGCCCCAGGCGGCGTCTGAGATCGGCCAGCGAGGTCGCCAAGGCGAGCACCGCCATGACCTCGGAGGCGGCGGTAATCTCGAAGCCGCTCTGGCGCGTGGCGCCGTCGGCGGCCGGGCCGAGCCCGGTGACGATGTGGCGCAGGGCGCGATCGTTGATATCCATTACCCGCTGCCAGCGTATGTTCTTGGGATCCAGGTCGCAGGCGTGGCGATGGTGGAGGTGGTTGTCCACCATCGCCGACAGCAGGTTGTGGGCGGCGGTGACCGCGTGGATGTCGCCGGTCAGGTGCAGGTTGATACGCTCCATGGGGACCACCTGACTGTAGCCGCCGCCGGCGGCACCGCCCTTGGTGCCCAGCGTCGGGCCCATGGAGGACTGGCGCAAAGCGGCGCTGGCGCGGTGGCCAAGCTGCTGCAGGCCCTGGACGAGGCCGATGGCGGTGGTAGTCTTGCCTTCGCCGGGCGGGGTGGGCGTGATGGCCGAAACCACCACGTAGCGCGCCCGCGGCTCCTCGGCGGCATCCGCGGCGGATAGGTCCAGCTTGGCGATCCCCCGGCCGTAGGGTTCTACCGCCTCGCCGGGCACTCCCAGGCGGTGGGCGATCTCCTCGATGGGCCAGAGCCGCACGCCGCGGGCGATCTTGAGGTTATCCGGCATCGGCTGCCGAGGCTCCTGGCCGAAGTCTTGCGGTTGAATCGTCATCGCCACCTCTCCTGCGCCGTTCAGCGGGTCATCAATAAGCGAGTCATCGATAGCCACAGTGTTCGCCTTTGACAGAGGGCGGGCTTGCTTGCCGACGTCGGCGGGCTTGGCCACAGCGACACCGGGACGGGCAACGACGCGGCAGGGTCGTCGGCGCCTGACGCTGCGAAAAACAGTCCCGATCGCGGGCGGGCAAGTCGCGCCGCTGTCGCCACGTCGAAATTTTGGCTAGAGTCGAGGGAGAGGGTTGTCGCGAGGAGGGTGAACGATGGCTCCCATACCCACAGCGCCGGATAGACTTCACGATATCGGCTTTGTGCTGCTGCCCGGCTTTTCCCAGCTCGCCTTCTCCTCGGCGCTGGAACCCTTCCGCATGGCCAACCATCTTGCCGAGCGCCGGCTCTATACCTGGCACCTGATCAGCCGCGACGGCCACCCGGTGGCGGCCAGCAGCGGCCTGACGACGGCGGTGGACTGCGCCATGGAGGAGGGACTGACGCTGGACCTGATGGTGGTTTGCGCCGGCGCGGGGGTCCAGCACTGCTGTGACCGCGACACCCTTGGCTGGCTGCGGCGGCTGGCCGGGCGCCGCATCCCGCTGGGCGGTGTCTGCACCGGCGGCTATGTGCTCGCCCAGGCCGGCGTCCTCGACGGCTATCGCGCCACCCTGCACTGGGAGCATTTCTCGAGCATTCACGAAGCGCTGATGTTCCCCGCCGTGACCTTTACCCACCAGCTGTTCGTCATCGACCGGGACCGCCATACCAGTTCCGGCGGCGTCGCGCCACTGGACATGATGCTCAACCTGATCACCCGGCAGCAGGGGCTGGCGCTGGCCGAGTCGATCGCCGAGGAGTTCATCCACGAGCGCATCCGCGACGTCGGGGATCGCCAGCGCATTCCGCTGCGGATACGACTCGGCCGCAGCCACCCCAAGCTGGAGGAGGTGGCGACCCTGATGGAAGCGAACCTGCAGGAGCCGCTGCCCCTGGATGAGCTGGCGTCCTACGCCGAACTCTCGCGGCGCCAGCTGGAGCGGCTCTTCCAGCGCTACGTGGAGTGCCCGCCGCTGAAGTACTACATGGACCTGCGCCTGCTGCGCGCGCGCCTGCTGCTGCGCCAGACGCACATGCCGGTCACCGACGTGGCCCTGGCGTGCGGCTTCATCTCGCCATCGCATTTCACCAAGTCCTATCACGACCGCTTCGGCCACTCTCCCAGCCGCGAGCGGACACGGCGCAGCGAGCGTCTGGCCGGGGATGCGACTGCCGAGGACGAGACGCAGCTTCCTGCCCCGGCGTCCGACGAGGCCTGATAGCGAAGCGGTTCAGGCCTTCTATTGGCCTTTCATTCATCCCTTCGGCCGCCGGTTCTCGGGGTCGTACAGCGCGCGGTAGCCGACGGCCTCGACGGTCAGCGGATAGTGCTCGCCGAGGTATTCCATGGCGAAGACGGCCCCGACCCGCGCCTGCGCCGCCGGCAGGTAGCCCAGAGCGATGATCTTGCCCACGCTGGGACCATAGGCGATGCTCGTCACGTAGGAGCGACGCCCCAGCGTATCCACCAGCACCTCCCTGCTATCCGGGTCGAGGATCGGCGAGTGGCCCACGGGGTAGCGAGCCACGCCCCGGGCGTCGTGATGGTCTCCCAGGGTCAGGGTACACAGGTAGGCGGGCTGGTGCCGGCGTTCGCGCTGCTCCAGGTGGGCGGCCTTGCCGTGGAATGCCGCCGGCTTGACCCTGGGACGCGCCAGGCCCGCCTCCAAAAGGTTGTACTCGGTGAGCAGGTCGACGTTCTGCAGCCGCAGGCTCTTCTCGAGTCGGCGGCTGCTGGCGTAGGTCTCGATGCCCACCGGCGTCACCCCCTGCTCAAAGAGCCGATCCCAGAGGGCGAGACCGACGCTGAAGGGCGTGTAGAGTTCCCAGCCCAGCTCGCCCACATAGGAGATGCGAAAGGCCCAAACCGGCAGGCCGCCCACCCGGATCTCACGGGCCATGGCGAAGGGGAAGCGCTCGGCGTCCAGCTCCCGGGGGTCGTCGGCGACCGCCTGCAGGGTGCGGCGGGCCTCGGGCCCCCAGAGCCCCAGGGTGGCCAAGGTGTCGGTGCGGTCTTCAACGTGCAGGCGGGCCAGCCCCCGATCCTCGGCCATCCGCGTCATCCACACGTAATCGCGATGGCCGGTATCGCCGCCGCAAACCACCCGGAAGCCGTCCGCGGCGAGGCGGATCACGGTAAGATCGGCGCGCACGCCGCCGGCGTCGTCCAGGAAGTGGGTGTAGACTCCCTTGCCCAGCGGTGTCTTGCCGCCTACACGGGCCACCGAGAGGTACTCCAGCAGCGCCTCGGCGTCGGGCCCGACGACGTCGAAGATGGCGAAGTGGGAAAGATTGACCATGCCCACGCCCTCGCTCAGGGCGAGGTGCTCGGCGTTGGAGACCTTCCAGAAATGACGGCCGTCCCACTCCTCGGGGCGTTCGGGCACGCGGTCGCCGAAGCGCTCCAGCAGCGCCTCGTTGGCCGCGTAGCCGTGGGCGCGCTCCCAGCCCGCCGCCTCCATGAAGTAGCCGCCGAGCTCCTTCTCGCGCGGCCAGAAGGGGCTGCGGCGCAGGTTGCGCCCGCTCTCGAAGGGCTCGCGGGGATGCACCGGCGGATCGTAGATCTTCCGGGCGACCTCCGCACAGCGCCCGTAGACGTAGTCCGGCGTCTTCTGCAGCGGATAGAGGCGCGCGATATCGATGGCGTGGGGATCGAGCGCCGGCCGGCCCTGAGTGATCCAGTCGGCCAGCACCTTGCCCATGCCCGGGCCGTCCTTGACCCAGACCGCTTCGCATAGCCATAGGCCGCGGGTCTCGGGCGCCTCGCCGACCAGGGAGCCGCCGTCGGTGGTGACCGACAGCAGGCCGTTGAAGGAGTGCTTCTCGTCCCAGCCCAGCTCACCGAGCACCGGTGTCAGCTCCACTGCGCGGGTGAAGGCGTCCATGACCTGATCAAGCTCGAGGTCGCGCATGGAGGGCGAGAGCCGGGCCTGATCGCGCTCGAGAATCTCGCCGGGGGGAACGAGACGCGGGGCGGTAGTCTCGTAGTAACCCCACTCGAGCTGCCCGCCCTCGGTTCTCCTGGGGTCGCCGGTGTCGCGCAGGTAAGCCGAGTTGCCCTGGTCACGGAACAAGGGATAACCGATCTCCACGCCGGTGTCGGCGAAGGCCCCGAAGGGACCGAAGAACAGCAGCGGATGCTCGACCGGCATCAGCGGCAGGCGAACACCGCCCATGGCCGCGGGGATCGGTCCCCAGATGCCCGAGGTCACGATCACCACCGGGGTCGCGATATAGCCTCGGGCAGTCTCCACGCCGCACACGCGGCCGTCCCGGACATCGATGTCGAGCGCCGGAGTGTCGGCGAAGGCCTGGAGCCGCCCCGAGGCGACCGCCTGCTCGACCAGCTCGCCGGCGACCTGCTGCGAGCGCGGCACGATCAGCCCGGCGTCGGGGTCCCAGAGGGCGGCCTGGACCAGCTCCTTCTGGACCAGCGGGAAGCGCTCGGCGACCTCGTCGGGGCCGATGAGGCGCGCCCGGGAGCCGAAGGCCTTGCCCGAGGCCACCTTGCGCTTGAGCTCCTGCAGCCGCTGGTCGTCCCCCACCCGCGCCACCTCGAGGCCGCCGATCTTGGCGTAGCGGCCCAGGCGCTCGTAGAAGCGGCGGCTGTAGATCGTGGTGTAGCACGTCATCTTGTCGTGGGACGTCATGTAGCAGAAGTCCGAGGCGTGGGAGGTGGACCCGATGTCCGAGGGGATGGCGGACTTCTCGAGCCCCACCAGGTTGTCCCAGCCCAGCTCAATCAGGTGGTGGGCCACCGAGGCGCCAACGATGCCGCCCTGACCGATGATTACCGCATCCGCGCGCTTGGGTAGTGTTGCCATGTCGCCCTCCGATACTCTATCGCCCCTTTACCGCTTCACCATAAGCCAGGCGAGAGCCCGCCCTTGCCCCGGGCCGACAGGGACTTGCCTTGCAGCGACCGCCGCCGGTACCCGAGAGGGCGAGGTGTCGTAAACAGCAAAGTGACCGTCGTCGGCGGCGCCACGAAGAGGAGACGGCAGGGCTAGCTTCGGAGTCAAGGGCGGTCTGCAGACCGCCGTCCGAGGCACTACGCCACGGCCCAGGAGCCTGCAAAGGAGACATCGCCATGTCACAGGTCATCGAAAGCATCGAGCATACCCAGGCGGCGCCGGAGATCCTGCTCTATCCGCGGATCCGCAAGTCGCCGTTCTTCTACGCGTCCCGGCGGCACGGGGTGCGCAAATACAGCGTCTACAACCACCACTATCACCCGCGTCTCTACACCGACCCGGTCGACGAGTACTGGGCGCTGGTGGAGGGCGTCACCCTGTGGGACGTGGGCGTGGAGCGCCAGATCGAGATCAGCGGCCCCGACGCCTTCGCCTTCACCCAGCGGCTGGTGCCCCGCGACATGCGCCAGTGCCAGGTCGGCCAGTGCAAGTACGTCTTCGTCACCGCCGCCGACGGCGGCATCATCAACGACCCGGTGCTGCTGCGCCTCGAGGAGAACCGCTTCTGGCTGTCGCTGGCCGACAGCGACGTGCTGCTGTGGTGCCAGGGGCTGGCCTACCACGCCGGCCTGGACGTCAGCATCCGCGAAGTCGACGTGGCCCCGGTGCAGGTACAGGGACCGCATGCCAAGCCGGTCATGGTAGACCTCTTCGGCGAGCGGGTTCTGGAGATTCCCTACTATCATCTCATGGAGGCGGAGCTCGACGGCATGTCGGTGGTGATCTCGCGCACCGGCTACTCCGGCGAGATCGGCTACGAGATCTACCTGCGCGAGGCGAGCCGCTACGGGGAGGCGCTCTGGCAGCGGGTCTTCGAGGCCGGACGTCCTCACGGCATGCAGGTGATCGGTCCCTGCCATATCCGCCGCATCGAAGGGGGCATCCTGGCCTTCGGCTGCGACATCTGGTACGACACCAACCCCTTCGAGGTGGGCATGGGCTACGACTGGATGGTCGACCTGCGCGGCGACGACGACTTCGTCGGCCGGACAGCCCTGGAGCGCATCAAGGCTGAAGGCGTCTCGCGTCGTCTGGTGGGCGTAGAGATCGAGGGCCCGAACATCGGCTACTTTACCGACGGCTCGATGATCGACACCTTCCCCGTCCATGACGACGCTGGGGAGCTCATCGGCGAGGTGACGTCGGCGACCCACTCGCCGCGCCAGGAGCGCAACATCGGCTATGCCATGCTGCCGGCGACTCACGCCGAACTCGGCACGCCGCTGCGCATCGAGGCCAACACCGGCATGCAGGACGCGGTGGTGGTGCCCAAGCCGTTCCATGATCCGCGCAAGGATATTCCCAAGGGCTGAGCCATGAAGGAACCACTGAAGGCAGAAGTGCGGGAAGCCACGGCATCGGAGCCGCCCATCGGGCGCTGTGCGGCCCTGGCTGACCCGCGCTTTGAGCTGCTGCCGCTCAGCGAGATGCGGGAGGCGGCGCGCCGCCTCCCGACCGGGGCCCGAGTTACCGTGACCTGCTCGCCGCGCCACGGCATCGATCGCACCCTGGAGGCAGCAGAGTGGCTGGCGGCGGCCGGGTTCCGCGCGGTGCCCCATCTCGCCGCGCGGCTGATCCGCAACAAGTCCCAGCTGGCGGACATCGTGTCGCGCCTGGCAGCCGCCGGCATCGAGGACGCCTTCGTGGTGGGCGGCGACGCCAGCGAGGCGGCGGGCGAGTATACTGGAGGCCTGGCCCTGCTGGAGGCGCTGGCGGCGATGCCTTCACGGCCCTCGCGGCTCGGGGTTCCCGCCTATCCGGAGGGGCATCCGCGACTCGATGACGCCGTCCTGCAGCGGGATCTCGAGGCCAAGGCACGGCTGGCCGACTACGCCGTCACCCAGATGTGCTTCGAGTCGGCGCCGCTGCTGGCGTGGCTGGCGGCACAGCGCCAGCGCGGGCTGACGCTGCCGGTGCAGGCGGGTATTCCCGGGGTGATGAGCCAGGCGCGGCTGCTGTCGGTGGCCATACGCATCGGCCTGGGGCCCTCGATCCGCGCGCTCGGGCGCCACAGGACGCTGATCGGGCGCCTGCTGCGTCCCGCCCCCTACCGCCCCGACGACCTGGTGCGAGACCTGCTGCCGACGCTGGGCAGCGCGGACGGCTTCGCCGGCCTGCACGTCTACACCTTCAACCAGACAGACGCCACCTGCGCCTGGCTGGAAGGGCTACGCGCCACCCACTGCCAAAATCGGGACAGCGCGATAGCGGGGCAGCGTCCGTGACGCTTTCTCGACAGCTTGGCTTCCCGGATTCAAGTAATAAGCGCAGCACCTGCGGTATTCAGTGCTCCAGAGTACTCCCCCAGAAACACCTGTGCCGATGTTCGATAGCCGAGTCGTTTTCGTGGTCGGTCATTTAGCTTTCTCACCACCCTGCGTAGCTCGGCATCAGTGACTTGGCGGAAGCTGGTTCCCTTGGGAAAATACTGCCGAATCAAGCCGTTGGTGTTTTCATTGGTTCCACGTTGTCCCGAGCAGTAGGCGTCGCAAAAGTATGTTCTCGCTGCTACGGCTTTTGCCACGGTCTGGTGCTCCGAAAACTCCGAACCATTATCCAGCGTGATGGTTGTCACCGCACCTCGACGAGGCTTCAGCAGGCGGATCATGGCCGTTTTCGTCAACGCCGCTGTAATGCTGGGTAGCCGTGCCGCCAGCAGATAGCCGCTGCGGCGCTCAACCAGCGTGACGATGCCTGATTGCTTATCCCCCTGCAGTACCGTGTCACCCTCCCAGTGGCCGATATAGCGCCGCTTCTCAACCTCGGCCGGGCGATGCTCGATACCCACGCGATCAGGTATCTTGCCAAGCCCTGCGCTTTTGGCGTGAGCACGGTGCTTGCTGCGTCTCTTGGGCTGCCGGAGATGCTGCCAAAGAGTGCCGCGCGGGCCCTGTCATCCCAGACCAGGGAGTAGATCCATTGATGGCTGACGCCTACGCCGGCTAATAGTGCCATGAATCCGCTGATCTGCTCTGGGCTCCACTCCTCACGCAGTCGGTCCGCCACCGCAGCGACCAAGCTGGGCAAGCGCTTCGTCCATTTCCGGGCGGCGCGTCGTCGGTAATCGCTACAAGCCTGAGCCTGTTCGGGATCATAGCCACTGGCCGTCGCGTTGCGGCGCAACTCACGGCTAATCGTGCTGCAGTTATTCTATGAATTCAGGCTTCAAAAAGGCAGACATAGCCAACCGCAAGACGATTGCAGTTAGCTCCAGTCGCCTGGGTTGAGCCGTCAACAGGTCTGCGAGGGGGCGCTATGAATCCCTCCCTGGACGCTATCTACGCCGTCCTTAGCGTAGAACCCCCTCTTCGACCTGTTCCCGGCTCCACTGGATTACCAACTGCGATGGCCCTATAGCCAACCGGCCGGCGCTTGCCGGCGCGGGGCAAGTTGCTCAAAATGGCGGTCTGCCCGGCATTCGCCCGGCGTTAACCGGCACGTTTTTGATAGCGGAGGTGGCCATGGCCGAAACGGCCCGACGCGTTTTAATTCTGGTCGTCAGCGGCCCGAGCACGCCGGCGCGCTGCGCAGCACCCTTTCATATTGCCACGCTGCTGGCCTGCCTTGACGCCGAGGTGACGCTCTACCTGACCGGCGAAGCCGCCGAGCTTTCCCGCCCCGGCGTTGCCGAGGCGCTATATGCCGAGCCCGACGGCGCGCCGGTGATCCATTTCATGCGCCAGGCCAAACAGGCCGGCGCCGGGCTTTATCTCTGCCGCAAGCCGCCGGCGCCGGGCCGGGCGCCAGCGGCGCCCGAGGCGCTGATTGAGGAAGTCGACGACTACGGCAGCGGCGGCGAGCTGGCGGCCATGATTCTGGAATACGACAAGGTGCTTTCCCTGTGAAACTCGACGGTTTGACGTTTCCCGACGATCGCCTTTACGCCCCCGAACACAACCTGTGGCTGCGTGAAGAGCCCGACGGCCAGATTACCCTGGGCCTGAGCGACTACGGCGTGGCGCTTTACGGCGAGATTTTTGCCTTTACCCCCAAGCGGTTAGGTCTGCGCATCGAAGCCGGGCGCAGCTTCGGCGTGGTGGAGTTTGCCAAGGCGGCGGCGGCGGCCAAAAGCCCGTTTTCGGGCACCGTGAGCGCGCACAATTCGCTGCTGGACGAGCGCCCGGCGCTGGTTCACCTGGACCCTTACGGCGAGGGCTGGATGATCCGCCTGACGCCGGAAGACTGGCCCGCCGCCCGGGCCCGGCTGCTGCGCAGCGACAGCGCCGTTGCCGCCTTCGAACGTGAGGCCGAACGCGACGGCTTCGACCCCGACGATACCAGCGTGCAGGCGTACCGGCGCGGGGAGTGAGCGCTTGCTGCATCGCCAACGCTCACGCCGGGCGACCGTAAGGGACAGGCAAGAAAAGATAAAAAGAGGGGAAGAGAAAGCGGCAAGGGAAAAGAAGAAAAACGCGGAAAGGGTGGAAGAAAGTGGTGGAAGAAAGTGGTGGAAGAAAGCGGTGGAAGAAAGTGGCGATAGAAAGTGGCGGAAGGCAGTGGGAGTCGAACCCACCCGGGAGCGGCTGCCGCCCCCAACCGGATTTGAAGTCCGGCCGCACCACCGGATGCGATTGCCTTCCTCGATACGCGTTGTCGCCTACTTTAACGCGTTCTAACGCGCTGAACCATGCTGCTTTCCTCGCGGAGGCGGCGCAGGTTGCCAAACCGGCGCGTCACGCCGATGTGATCAAGGTATTCCAGCAGCTGCACGCAGCGCTTGCGCCCCAGTTCCAGCCGGTCGCGGAACGCCACCACGCTCAGGCCCGCGTCGCTTTCGGCAAGCGCCACGGCCTCTACCGTCAGCGCATCCACGACCGCGGCGGGGTAAAACAGGTCTCGCACTACCTGGTGCAGCTCGCCCATGCGCGCAAGCTTGCGCAGCAGCGCGCGCACCCGGGCTTCGTCGACGTTTTCACGGCGCGCCAGGTCGCGCACCCAGGGCGGATTGCTGCCGCCCGCCTCGAGCAGCGGCCACAGCCGCGCCCTGAGCGCTTCTTCCTCGGCGCTCAGGCGTATCCGGTGGTCCGGCAGGTGCAGCCAGGGGCCGGACGCCCGAATCGCGCCGGCCGCCAGGGCCTCGTCCACCAGCGCGGTATACACCGCCGGCTCCAGGTACGCCAGGCCAAAGCGGCGCAGCCGCGCCCGGTCCGGCCCCGGCTCGTCGGGCTGCTGCTCGTGAAACGCCCCCAGTGCCGCCGTCAGCGCCTCGCCCAGCGCCTGCCAGCGCGCTTCGGCAAACAGCCGCTCGCCGCGCCGGGTGGTCACCGAACGCACCTCGGCGGGCAGCTGCCGCAGAGCTCCGGGGCGGTTGTACTGGCGCACCAGGGCGTCGGGGTCGAGGCCGTTGCGGGCGGCTTTTAGCCTGGCAAGCAGCGCCGCTTCCAGCCCGCCGCTGGCCAACCGCTCAAGCTCGGCCAGCCGCGCCGGGGTACGCCGGCCCCTGGCGGGCGCCTGGGGGTCCAGCACGCGCCCGCCGCCCAGGGTGAACCAGGCCGACTGGTCGCGCAGCACCACGGCGTCGCCGTGCACCGCATGCACGTGGCCTTCGAGCACCAGCTGGGCCGGCGCTTCCTCACCCGGCGCCAGCGTCTTGCCCGCCAGCAGCGCCACCCGGCCCATCAGCCGCTGGGCGCCGAGGTGAACGTGCACCGGCGTCCAGTGGGCCAGCGCCCGGGGTGCGTCGTCGAGCACCCGCAGCTGGATATCCAGCCGCCGACCGGTGCCGCGCAGGGCCTCGCCCACCAGCCAGCTGCCCCGGGGCACGTGTTCGGGGCGCAGACGCTCGCCGGCGAGGTTGAGCGCGACGCGCTGCCCCGAGGTGGCCGTTTCTGCCGGGCGATTCTGGGCGTGCAGGCCGCGCACCCGGAGCCGGCGCGCCCGGCCGTCCTCGTCTTCGCTCCACAGGCTATCGCCGACGCTTATGCGCCCGGCAAGCGCCGTGCCGGTAACGACCACGCCGGCCCCGGCCACGCTGAAAGACCGGTCCACGGAAAGCCGAAACTCGCCCTCGTCGCTTCGCGCGGCCGTCTCCCGGGCCTGCCGGGAAAGCGCTTCGCGCAGCGCATCGACGCCGTCGCCGGTGTGGCTCGACAGCGCAAAGCACGGCGCGTCCTGATACCCGGCCTCGGCCAGCAGCCGGCGAACGTCGGTTTTGACGGCCTCGCCGCGGACGGCGTCGACGCGATCCGTTTTGGTCAGCACGACCCACAGCCGGGCAATACCCAGCAGCCCAAGAATGGCCAGATGCTCCCGGGTTTGCGGCATCACGCCGTCGTCGGCGGCCACCACCAGCAGGGCGATATCCACACCCCCGGCGCCGGCCAGCATATTGTGGACAAACTTTTCGTGCCCCGGCACGTCGATGAAGCCAAGGGTGGTGTCGGCGTCCAGCGCCGCGTAGCGGTAGCCAAGATCGATGGTCATGCCGCGCTCGCGCTCTTCCCGGCGGTGGTCGCCGTCGGCCCCGGTCAGGGCGGCGAGCAGCGCTGTCTTGCCGTGGTCAATGTGTCCGGCGGTAGCCACGATCATGCGTTGTCCACTCCTTCCTCGGCAGGGTGCGGCGCCTGCTTTGCGGTCAGCTGGTAGAGAAACGCCGCTTCGTCATCCAGCTGGCGCAGGTCGAGCCACAGCGCCCCGGCCTCGATGCGCCCAACGATCGGAATCGGCAGGCCGCGAAGCGAATCCGCAAGCGCGGCCAGCTTTCCGCCGACTTCTCGCCGGGGGCAGTCCGGCGTCAGGCACAGCGCGGCGCTGGGCAGCCGGGCGACCGGCTGGGCGCCGCTGCCGATCATGCCCTGGGCGTCGGCGACGTCCACCCGCCAGCCCTTCCCCAGCCAGCCGGCCAGCCGCGGCGCCAGGCGCTCGGCCTGGGCACGAATGGCCTGGGCCGGCCGGGCCAGCAGCGCAAGGGTGGTCAGGCGCTCGGCCAGGCGGTCGGGGTCGCGGTAGAGCCCGAGCACGGCTTCCAGGGCGGCCAGGGTCAGCTTGTCCACCCGCAGCGCGCGCTTGAGGGGGTGGCGCTTGATCCGTTCGATCAGGTCGCGCCGGCCAACGATCACCCCGGCCTGGGGGCCGCCGAGCAGCTTGTCGCCGCTGAAGGTCACCACGTCGGCGCCGGCGGTAAGCGACTCCTGCACCAGCGGCTCCCGGGGCAGGCCGTAATGCGACAGATCCACCAGGCTACCGCTTCCCAGGTCTTCCACCAGCGGCACGCCGTGGCGGCGAGCCAGCTCCGCAAGCTCCTCGTTGGGCACGCTGCGAGTAAAGCCTTCGATACGGTAGTTGCTGGGGTGCACCCGGGCGATCAGCCCTGTCTGCTCGCCCAGGGCATCGGCGTAGTCGTGGGGGTGGGTGCGGTTGGTCGTTCCCACCTCGCGCAGGGTGACGCCGGCCTGCTCCATGATATCGGGGATGCGAAAGGAGCCGCCGATCTCGACCAGCTCGCCCCGGGAAATCACGCCTTCGCGCCCGGCGCCCAGGGCGCTGAGCGAAAGCAGCACCGCGGCGGCGTTGTTGTTGACCACGGTGGCCGCCTCGGCGCCGGTGAGCTCGCACAGAAGCGGCTCGACCAGGCTATCGCGGTCGCCGCGCCGGCCGTCGGCGAGGTCAAATTCCAGGTTGAGCGGGTAGCGCGCCGCCTGTACCACCGCCTCGACGGCGGCGTCGGGCAGCAGCGCGCGCCCAAGGTTGGTATGCAGCACGGTGCCGGTGAGGTTGAAAAGGCGCTGCACCCGGGGCCTCTGGCGGGTATCGAGCCGGCGCGCCAGCGCTTCGACCAGACCGGGAAGTTCCACGGCTTCCGCCGTTAGCGCGCCGCGGCGAAAAGCGGCGCCGAGGTCGGCAAGCTCGCCCCGGGCCGCGTCGCGCACCGCCTGACGGCCAAAGCGTGCCTCAAGCTCGGCCATGCCATCGGCCCCCAACAGGCGATCCACCGCCGGCGGGCGCGGCCCGGGCGGTGCGCTCATGGCGTCTCCTGGCCGCCGGGAATCAGCATCAGGTTGGGCGCGCGCCGCCGATAGCCCTGCTCGTCCAGGCGCAGGTCCAGATCCAGGCTCGCAAGGTCCGCAGACACCACTTCACCTTCCGGTGCCTGCTCCAGATACAGCTGTTTGAGATAGGTATGGCACTCCGGGCAGGCCTCGGCCTTCATGCCGTAGGGGGCGTCGTCGAAGTGCAGGTAGTCAAGCTCCTTGGTGCTCAGGCAGTGGCTGCACTTGAGGCGCACGTAGTGCCACTCGGTCGAGCACAGCGAGCACAGCAGATAGCGCACGCCGTCGATGGGGCGGCGATGGCGAATAACGCCGGCCACGGGCAGCGAGCCGCAGCAGGGGCACAGCGTCTGGTCTTCGCGCTCGCGGATGCCCTTGGCATCCACCTGGTTGAGCCAGTAGCGCCAGGCGAGCTGCAGCGCCGCCCCGATAAAGGGCGCCATCGCCGCAGGCACGTCGCCAAAGCGTCCGCCCAGCAGCGCCTGGGCCCAGGCTTTGCGCGTTTCGCCGTCGGCATCGCGAAGCGCAGCAAGCGCCTCGCTCACCGCGGCAGCGGGTGTGGGCTGCTCGGCGTCAAAGGCGTCGAGCCAGGCATCCAGCAGGGTTTGCCAGCCGGGATTTTGCACCAGCGTATCCACCGCCAGCGGCGGCATGTCGTGGCGATACGCGGCGTCCAGGTCACCCGCGGCAAGCGCTGGCACGTCGGGCGGGTCGTCCAGCACCTGCTGCTGGGCCCGGGCCACGCTTGCCATGAGCGCCAGGTAGTCGCCCATGGCGTGGCCGTCGGCCAGCTTGTCCAGCCGTTCGGCGCGAAAGCGGAACTGCGCTTCCGGCGGCAGCTGGACAAAGGGTGGCGTGGTAGCCGAGGCTTCAATCTGCCCCGGCTCGAGAATGGGGGAAGACACGGCGGCCCTCCTTATCAGATCGGCATGCGGATTACACCCCGCCGCCGGCATTGCGCCGGCGGCGGGGCGTAGCGTTTCAGCGCTCTTTCTTGCGCATTTCCTCATCGTGCCACAGGGAGTGATGCTTGCGCGCCCAGGCCTGGCTGACCTTGCCGTGAAGCATCGCGCCCACCGAGTCCTTGACCCAGATGGCGGCGTAGATGTGCACGATAATGGACGTGACCAGCACAAAGGCGGCGAAGGCGTGCAGCAGGCTCGCAAAGCGGATCAGCCCCACGGCAAAGGCGCCGCTGAAGTACTCGCGCCAGATCACGATCCCGGTCAGCAGCAGCACGGCAAGGCTTGCTAGCAGCACCCAGAACAGAAGCTTCTGGCCGGCGTTGTACTTGCCTACCGGTGGCAGCTCGTCGTCGCGCTTGGCCACCACGTCGCGCCAGCGGGAAAGCCACTGGCGATCCCGGGGGTGAATGCGGTTGCGCCCGGCGAAGCGCCAGGCCATCAGCGCAAACAGCACGCTCATCGCCACGCCGATAAAGGGGTGGAGAATCCGCGTCCAGGGGCCGCCGCCAAAAAGGTGGCTGAGCCAGAATAGCGCCGGATGAAACAGCGCCATGCCAGAGAGCGCCGACAGTATGAACAGCAGCGCGACCGCCCAGTGGTTGCTACGCTCGTTGGCCGTATACCGCTGGATATCCCGTTTCATGTCAGTGCCCTCCTCGGTCAGCGTCGTGGCGCTCGTCACGCTCGGCAGCCGGCGGCGGCGTTGCGTCGTCCACGTCATCTTCCTCGACGCGGTTGGGGCCCACCCGCACATAGTGGAAGAACCCGGCGAGCGCCGTGGCGCCCATGGCCAGCATGGCCAGCGGCTTGGTCAGCCCCTTCCAGGCGCCGACCATCGGGCTGATGCTCGGATCCTGGGGCAAGCCGCTATAAAGCCCCGGCTTGTCGGCGTGGTGCAGCACGTACATCACGTGGGTGCCGCCTACGCCGGCCGGATCATAAAGCCCGGCGTTGTCGAACCCGCGCGACTGCAGGTCGGCAATGCGCCCGTCGGCGTGCTCCTTCATGTCGTCCTTGGAGCCGAAGACGATGGCGCCGGTGGGGCAGGTTTTCACACAGGCCGGCTCCAGCCCCACGCTCACCCGGTCGGAACACAGGGTACACTTGTACGCCTTGTTGTCCTTCTCGGAGAGGCGCGGCACGTCAAACGGGCAGCCGGTGATGCAGTAGCCGCAGCCGATGCAGTTGTCCTGGTTGAAGTCGACGATGCCGTTGGCGTACTGGATGATCGCGCCGGGGCTCGGGCAGGCCTCCAGGCAGCCCGGCTCGACGCAGTGCATGCAGCCGTCCTTGCGGATCAGCCACTCCAGATCGCCTTCGTCGGTTTCGTGCTCGGCAAAGCGCATCACCGTCCAGGAGTCGGCCGTCAGATCGTCGGGGTTGTCGTACACCCCGACGGTGCTGCCGATCTCGTCGCGGACTTCGTTCCACTCCATGCACGCCACCTGGCAGGCCTTGCAGCCGATGCACAGCGAGGTGTCGATGAGCTTGGCCACGTCCTGCTGTTCGCGCACCGACGGGCTGGGCGTGGTGGTGGCCGAACGCGCGATAACGTCTTGAGTCGCCATATCAAACCCTCTCCACGTTCACCAGGAACGACTTGAACTCCGGCGTCTGGGTATTCCCGTCGCCCACGAAGGGGGTCAGGGTGTTGGTGACGTAGCCATTCTTGGCCAGCCCCACATAGCCCCAGTGCAGCGGAATGCCCACGTGGTGCACGGTCTTGCCGTCCACCTCCAGCGGCTTGATGCGCTTGGTGACTACCGCCACCGCCTCGATGTAGCCGCGGTTGGACGATACCCGCACCCGGTCGCCGGCCTTGATCCCCAGCTCGTTACCCATGACCTCGCCGATTTCCACAAACTGCTCGGGCTGCATGATCGCGTTGATCCGGCAGTGCTTGGTCCAGAAGTGGAAGTGCTCGGTCAGCCGGTAGGTAGTGGCCGCATGGGGGAACTCCTCGGCGTTGCCGAATAGCTCCATGTCGTTGCGGAACACCCGCGCGGCGGGGTTGCTGGTTACCTCCGGCTTATCCGGGTTCAGCGGGTTACGGCCGATGGGCGTTTCGAACGGCTCGTAGTGCTCGGGGAAAGGCCCTTCGACCATGTTATCCCGGGCAAAGAAACGCGCCACGCCTTCGGGGTTCATGATGAACGGACTCATTTCCTCTTCCGGCGCCGAATTCACGGGGAAGTCCGGCACGTCGGTGCCCGTCCACTTGCTGCCGTCCCACCACACCAGGCGCTTGTCATCGCTGTCCCACGGATTGCCGGCGACGTCCGCTGAGGCGCGGTTGTAGAGGATCCGACGGTTGGCCGGCCACGACCAGGCCCAGCCCAGGGTTTGGCCCATGTTATAGGGGTCGGCGTTGTCGCGCCGAGCCATCTGGTTGCCTTCCTCAGTCCAGGACCCGCAGAACAGCCAGCAGCCGCTGGCGGTGGAGCCGTCGGCGCGCAGCTGGCCAAAGCCTGAAAGCTGCTTGCCGGCGCTCACCTCGACCTCATCGCTGTCCTCGTTGCGCAAATCCTCAATGGCGTAGCCGTTGAACTCCTTGGCCACTTCGTCCGGCGACGGCTCGTCGGGGCGCTGGTAGGACCAGTCGAGGTTGATAATGGGCTCGGGGAAGACCCCGCCCTCGCGCTGATACAGATCGCGCAGACGATGGAACATCCCGCCCATGATGGTGATGTCCGGCCGCGCCTCGCCCGGCGGCTCGCCGCCCTTCCAGTGCCACTGCAGCCAGCGGCCGCTGTTGACCAGCGAGCCGTCTTCTTCGGCAAAGCAGGTCGTCGGCAGACGGAACACCGTGGTCTGGATATTGGCGGTATCGACGTCGTTGTACTCGTCGACGTTCTGCCAGAACTCCGAGGTTTCGGTCTTCAGCGGATCCATCACCACCAGGTACTTCAGCCGCGACAGCGCCGCGCTGATCTTGGCCTTGTTGGGGAAGGCGCTGATGGGGTTGAACCCCTGACAGAAATAGCCGTTGACCTTGCCCTCATACATCATGTCGAAGAACTTGAGCACGTCGTAAAGCGGCTCGTCGAGCTTGGGCAGCCAGTCGTAGCCCCAGTTGTTGTCCTCGGTGACAGCGTCGCCGTACCAGGCCTTCATCAGGCTGACGTGGAAGCTTTCGTAGTGCTGCCAGTAGGACATCTGCCCCGGGCGCAGCGGCTGCTGGGCACGGCTGGCGATGTAGTCCTCGTAGCTCTGCTCCTCGTCCCGGGGCAGGGTCATGTAGCCCGGCAGCAGGTTCGAGAGCAGCCCCAGGTCGGTCAGCCCCTGGATGTTGGAGTGACCGCGCAGGGCGTTGACGCCGCCTCCGGGCATGCCGATGTTGCCAAGCAGCAGCTGCAGCATGGCGCCGGCGCGGATCATCTGCGAGCCCACCGAGTGCTGAGTCCAGCCCAGCGCATAGAGGATGGTCATGGTCTTGCCGGGCACCGACGTCTCGGCAATATCGTCCCACACTTTCATCATGCGCTTGAGCGGCGTGCCGCAGATGCTGCTGACCATTTCCGGCGTGTAGCGGCTGTAGTGCTTTTTCATCAGCTGGTACACGCAGCGCGGGTGCTCGAGGGTCATGTCGACTCGGGCATAGCCGTCGTCGTCAAGCTCATAATCCCAGGAGCTCTTGTCCGGATAGGCGCGCTTGTCGGCGTCGTAGCCGTTGAACAGGCCGTCTTCGAAGGTGAAGCCGCGCTGCACGATGAACGGCATATCGGTGTAGTTACGCACGTATTCGTGCTGGATCCGCCCGTGTTCCATCAGGTAATGGATCAGCCCGCCCAAAAAGGCGATGTCCGTACCGGTACGGATCGGCGCATAGGTATCCGCCACCGAGGCGGTCCGGGTAAAGCGCGGATCCACCACCAGCAGCTTGGCCTGGTTGTGCGCCTTGGCCTCGGTCACCCACTTGAACCCGCAGGGGTGAGCCTCAGCGGCGTTGCCGCCCATTACCAGCACCAGGTTGGCGTTCTTGATGTCGCACCAGTGGTTTGTCATGGCACCACGGCCAAACGTCGGGGCAAGACCTGCCACCGTCGGGCCGTGTCAAACGCGCGCCTGGTTGTCGAAACCAAGAATCCCCAGGGAGCGCACGACCTTGTGGGTCATGTAGCCGGCTTCGTTGGACGAGGCGGAAGCCGCCAGAAAGCCCGTGGAAAGCCAACGGTTGACGGTATCGCCGCTGTCGTTCTTTTCAATGAAGTTGGCGTCGCGGTCGTCCTTGGTCAGCCGCGCGATGCGGTTAAGCGCCTCGTCCCAGCTGATGCGCTTCCATTCGTTGCTGCCCGGCTCGCGCACCTGGGGATAGTGCAGGCGGTTGGGGCTCTGGATGAAGTCGACAAGCCCGGCGCCCTTGGGGCACAGCGTGCCGCGGTTCACCGGATGGTCGGCGTCGCCTTCGACGTGAAAGATATCCTGGCTGACGTTCTTGCCGCCGCTGCCGCGGCTGTAGAGGATGATGCCGCAGCCTACCGAGCAGTAAGGGCAGGTATTGCGCGCTTCCTTGGTGTTGGCCAGTTTGAAATGGCGGATCGACTCGGCATAGGCCGGTTCCGGCGCCATGCCCAGCGCGGCAAGGCTGGATGCCCCGATCCCCGCACCGCAAAACTTGAAAAATTCCCGACGATTCATTTCCATCGCGGACTCTCCTCTCGTTGCTCCCGGTATGCCAGTCCCTGCCGCTCTCTTGGGGGAGCCTGGGCGCAGCGGCCCACCGGATATTGCAACTGTCACTGCCGGGCACGGCGCACCTTGCCGGCATGAACATGAATAGGATGCCGCACGCGCGGCCCTGCTGGTTTGCACATTCAGAATAGCATGCGCTAACGGCTGACACATCGCCCGTTTCGCGCTGGCGTCTCATGCCTTCGTCGTAAAGGGTGCATATTTTACCCGCTTGACGCGACCCCGCTTGCAACTCGCCAACCACCGCGTTAGCTTCGCTATATACTTCACTACATAACGGTACGCTTTCCCCATGCATAACGCGTCTTCGCTGACTTCCCCGCTCCTTTCTTCCTCGCCCTTTTCTTCACTCAAACCGCTGCGCCTGGCGGCCGTCCTCACGGCGCTGGGCGTGGCCGGCGCGGCCCAGGCGGGCACGCTGCACGTCGCCGCCGCGGCCTCCATGACCGACGCCATGAATGACGCCATCGAGGCCTACACCGCCGAACACGAGGCGGTAGATATCGTGCCGGTGTACGCCTCGTCCTCGACGCTTGCCCGCCAGATCGCCAGCGGCTCGCCGGCCGAGGTGTATATCTCCGCCAACCAGAAGTGGATGGACTGGCTCGAAGACGAAGGCGTTGACGTTGCCCAGCGCGTCGACCTGTTGCAAAACCGCCTGGCGCTGGTCGCCCCGGCGGACGAAGCCGGCGACGATTTCACCCCCGGCGAAAGCGGCGAGCTTGCAAGCCTGCTGGATGACGGCGAGCGCCTGGCCGTGGGCGACCCGGCCCACGTCCCCGCCGGCATCTACGCCAAGCAGGCTTTTGAGGCGCTGGGCGAATGGGACGCGCTTGAGCCGCGCCTGGCCCGGGCAAGCGACGTGCGCAGCGCCCTTGCGCTGGTCGAGCGCGGCGAAACCCCCGCCGGCGTGGTCTACCAGACCGACGCCCGGGCAAGCAACGGCGTCGCCACCCTGGGGCTCTTCCCGCTGGAGACCCACGACGCCATTGTCTACCCGGCGGCGCTGATTGACAGTGGAGATAACGACGATGCGGCGGCCTTCCGCGCCTGGCTTGAAGGCAGTCAAGCCATGAGCATCTTTGAAGAACACGGCTTTGCCTCGGCGCTCGATGATTAATCGCTCATTGTTGACCACTCACCTCTAAACCGGGACAAGACCTGATGCTTTCACCGGCGGAATGGGACGCCATCCAGCTCAGCCTGCGCATTGCGCTAAGCGCGGTGGGCTGGATATTGATTCCCGGCATTGCCGTGGCCTGGCTGCTCGCTCGGCGCGAGTTTCGCGGCAAGGCGCTGCTCGACGGCGTGGTTCACCTGCCGCTGGTGCTGCCGCCGGTGGTGATCGGCTATTTGCTGCTGGTCTCCATGGGCCGGCGCGGCGTTATCGGCCAGTGGCTCCACGAGTTTGCCGGCATGTCGCTGCCGTTTACCTGGCAGGGCGCAGCGGTGGCCAGCGGCGTGATGGCCTTTCCGCTGTTTGTCCGCGCGGTGCGGCTTTCGCTTGAAGCGGTGGACCCCAAGCTTGAGGCCGCTGCCCACACCCTGGGGGCCAGCCGCTGGCGGATTTTTCTCACCGTCACGCTGCCTCTTTGCGTCCCCGGGCTGGTCACCGGCACCATGCTGGCCTTTGCCCGGGCGCTATCCGAGTTTGGCGCCACCATCACCTTCGCTTCCAACATCCCCGGCGAAACCCGCACCCTGCCGCTGGCGCTTTACAGCCTGATCCAGACCCCCGGCCAGGAAGCCGCCGCCGCGCGGCTGTGCGTGATCTCGGTGATTATCGCCATGATCTCGCTGGTGGCGTCGGAGTGGCTTTCGCGCAACGCCCGCCGGCGGATGAGCGAGCGCGACGGCCAGGAGGCGACGCCATGACGACCACCGGACTTCAGATCAGCGTTAAAAAGCGCCAGGGCCGCTTTACCCTAGACGCCGATCTCAACCTGCCGGCGAAGGGCGTCAGCGCGCTGTTTGGCGCCTCGGGCAGCGGTAAAACCAGCCTGCTGCGGCTGATCGCCGGGCTGGACAAGCCCGATGCCGGCCACGTCACGCTCGGCGCCCGAGCGCTGGTGGACACCCAGGGCGGCACCTTTCTCCCGCCCAGCCGGCGCCGCATCGGCGTGGTATTTCAGGAGCCCCGGCTGTTCCCCCACTACCGGGTGCGCGGCAACCTCACCTACGGCATGCCGGCCTCGGCCCGCCCGCGCTTTGACGCTATCGTCAAGCTGCTCGGCATCGGCCATCTGCTCGAACGCATGCCCGGCACGCTCTCCGGCGGCGAGGCCCAGCGGGTGTCCATCGGCCGGGCGCTGCTGACCGACCCGGAGCTTTTGCTCATGGACGAGCCGCTTTCGGGGCTTGACGGCGCGCGCAAGCAGGAACTTTTGCACTTCATCCTGACGCTGGTGCGCGACGTGAATATTCCCATCGTCTACATCAGCCACGACCCCCAGGAGCTCACCGCCATTGCCGACCATCTGGTGGTGCTGGAAGACGGCGGCGTGCTGGCAAGCGACGCGCTAGAAAAGGTGCTGCTGCGCGTGGACCTCACCCGCCAGCTGGGCGGCTTTGACGCCGCCTCGATGCTTAACGCCCGGGTGGTCGGCCACGACCGCGACTACGGCCTGACCGAGCTTGCCCTGGACGACGAGCGCCGCCTGACCGTGCCCTTGCACGACGCCCCCGCGGGCACCGCGCTGCGCCTGCGCCTCCCCGCTCGGGACGTAGCGCTGGCGCTCGCCGCCCCGGAGGGCACCAGCTACCGCAACCGGCTTGCCGCCCGGGTGGAAACCATCGCCCCACTCCCCGACGACTCAACCGCCGTCGAGGTGGTCCTCGCGCTTGGCGAGCAGCGCCTGCGCGCCCGGCTGACGCGCAAATCCCGAGACGACATGGGCCTTGAAGAAGGCCAGGCGGTCACCGCGCTGATCCGAAGCGTCGCCTTTGATACGCGCTGGCGATAGGCTGGTGGCCCGTTTTCATTTGCTTGCCCCTGCCAGGAGACTGCCATGGCGGCCACCTCTTCTCACGACACGCCCGCTTCCAACACCCCTGTTCACGAGCCCCTGACGCTTGAGGGCCAGCTGTGGTTCAACGCCGGCGAGCAGCGCTTTGCCAGCCACGGCCGCATGCGGCTGCTGGCCGCCATCGCCGAGACCGGCTCGATTTCCGCCGCCGCCCGAGCCATCAAAATGAGCTACAAGGCCGCCTGGGACGCCGTGGACCAGATGAACAACCTCGCCGGCGAGGCGCTGGTTGAGCGCCACGCCGGCGGCAAGGGCGGCGGCACCACTCGGCTCACCCCCGCGGGCACCAAGCTCGTCGAAGACTTCAAGACCCTCGACGCCCTGCACCGGGACTTCGTCGAACGGCTCAACCGCGAGGCCGAAGGCCTCAGCGAAAACCTGCCACTGTTAAGGAAACTCAGTATGAAAAGCAGCGCACGCAACCAGTTCAGCGGTACCGTTTCCGCCCTCCGCCAGGGCGCGGTCAACGACGAAGTCGAGCTGACCCTGCCCGGCGGCCAGCGGCTTGTCGCCGTAATCACCCAGGAAAGCGCGGCCTCCCTTGGCCTGGCCGAAGGCAGCGAGGCGTTCGCGCTGATCAAGGCGTCATCGGTGATCCTCGCCGTGGAGACCGAGGGCGCCAGCCTGTCAGCGCGCAACTGCCTGGCCGGCACCGTAGAGCGGCTGGTGCCGGGGGCTGTCAACAGCGAAGTGGTGCTTGCGCTTGACGGCGGCGAGCGCCTGGCGGCGATCATCACCAACTCAAGCGTTGCGCACCTGGGCCTTGCCGAAGGCTCACCGGCAAGCGCGATGTTCAAGGCCTCGAGCGTGATTGTCGGCACCCGCTAGCGCCGCCGCCGCGCGGATGTGTCGAATAGTATTGAATATCATTTGCCTCATGCGGTAACGTGCGCAAACATTCCGACTCGAATACCGAGGAAGCGTCGCATGAACCGACACCCGCTCGTTGCCACCGTTTCGCTTGCCGCTTTGATGCCGTTGGCCGCCCAGGCGGCCAACGAGGCCACGCCTGACGCGGTCGTTTCGCACTACGCCGACATCGCCCACGCCACCTACCAGGATTCGCTGACCGCGGCGAAAACGCTCAACGAGCGCATCGATGCGCTGCTGGAAAACCCCACCGTCGAGACCCTGGCCGCCGCTCGCAAGGCCTGGCTTGCCGCCCGGGAGCCCTATCAACAGTCCGAAGTGTTCCGCTTCGGCAACGCCGTGGTCGACGACTGGGAAGGCCAGGTCAACGCCTGGCCGCTGGACGAAGGCATGATCGACTACGTCGAGACCGACGACTACCAGCATGAGCTGGGAAGCGAGGGCGCCACCGCCAACATCGTCGCCAACGACGCCGTCACCGTGGGCAGCAAGGACGTCGACGTAAGCGAGCTGACCCCCGAGGTGCTGGCTGATTTGAACGAGATCGGCGGCTCCGAGGCCAACGTCGCCACCGGCTACCACGCCATCGAGTTTCTCCTTTGGGGCCAGGACCTCAACGGCTTTGACGCCGGCAGCGGCGACCGCCCGGCAAGCGACTACGCCGCCGGCGACGACTGTACCAACGGCCCCTGCGACCGCCGGGGCAAGTATCTCGACGCCGTATCCGACCTGCTGGTCGAAGACCTTGAGTGGATGACCGGGCAGTGGGCCGAGGACCAGGACGACAACTACCGCGCCGAGCTGCTCGCCGAAAGCGACGAAGAAGGCCTGCGCCGCATCCTCTTCGGCTTGGGCTCGCTGTCCCTTGGCGAGCTTGCCGGCGAGCGCATGAAAGTCGCGCTTGAAGCCAACTCCTTTGAAGACGAGCACGACTGCTTCAGCGATAACACCCACAACTCGCACTACTACAACGGCCAGGGCATTCAGAACGTCTACACCGGCACCTACGAGCGCATCGACGGCAGCGTCGTCTCCGGCCCGGCCGTTGCCGACCTGGTGGAACAGGAAAACCCTGAGCTTGCCACCACCCTGCGCGGCCAGCTGGAAACCAGCATGGACAAGCTTAACGTGATCAAGCAGGCCGCCGAAGCCGAGCAGTCGCCCATGGCCTTTGACATGATGATCGCCCCGGGCAACGAAGAAGGCAGTGCGATGATCAACGACGCCATTCTTGCGCTGGTCACCCAGACCGCCTCGCTGGAAAAGGCCGCCGGCGCGCTTGATGTCACCTCGCTGCAGCCGGATACCGCCGGCCACCGCTTCTAGGCGCCGCCTGACTCCCGCTTACTGACAACCGCCCGGTGGCCCCGCCGCCAGGGCGGTTTTTGCCGTCAAGGCCTATACCTCCTGCGAGACAGCCCATGACACCGCACTCTCTGACGCTTCTGGCCGGGCTTGCGCTATCCGGCCTGACGCTCGCCGCCCCCGCTTCCGCTGCCGACGCCGACAAGGCCGGCGGCTACCCGCTGCAAAAGGCGCGGCTCTCCGGGGGCGCCGGCTCGGTGGAGCAGTTCGACCACAACGCCTACTCGCTGCCGCTGGACAACCTGGCGATGACCAAGCGTCTCGACTTCAGCGTGGGCAACAGCTTTTTCCGCAACCCCTGGGTGGTGGCGCCGTCGAGCACCACCGCCCGGGACGGTCTGGGGCCCTTGTTCAACACCAACAGCTGCCAGGGCTGCCACCTGAAGGACGGCCGCGGCCACCCGCCCGAAGGCGACGAGACGCCCATTGCGCTGTTTTTGCGTCTCTCGCTGCCCGCCGACCGGGGCGACGAGAAAACGCTCAGGCAGCTCGGCGTGGTGCCGGTGCCGAGCTACGGCCGCCAGCTGCAGACCGCCGCCATCCCCGGCGCCGAGCCCGAAGGCAAGCTGGTCATCGAGCACGAACCCCGCGAGGTAGCGCTTGAAGGCGGCGAAACGGTCACGCTTCAGGCCCCGCGCTACCGCATCGATAACCCGGCCTACGAGGGGCTTCCCGAGGATCTGGAAACCTCACCCCGGCTGGCCCCGACCATGGTCGGGCTAGGGCTTCTATCCGCCGTTCCCGAAGACGACCTGCTGGCCGCCGCTGACCCGGACGACGCCGACGGCGACGGTATCTCCGGCCGGGTCAATCATGTCTGGGACGAGCGCCGCCAAAAGACCGTGGTGGGCCGCTTCGGCTGGAAGGCCGGCGAGCCCAGCGTCGAGCAGCAGAGCATGCACGCCTTCGCCGGCGACATGGGGCTGACCTCGAGCCTGGCGCCGGCCACCGACTGCGCCGCCGCGCAGAGCTGCGATGAATTCGAAAGCGGCGGCGAGCCCGAGGTCAGCGACAAGATCGCCGACTTCATCACCTTCTACGCCGAAAGCCTGGCCGTGCCCATGCGCCGGAACATGGGCGACGAGGCCGTGGCCCAGGGTGCCAAGCAATTCAACCGGCTGGGCTGTGCGGCCTGCCATACCCCGCGCCAGCAAACCGCCGACGACGCGTCGCGCGCGGCGCTTGCCGGCCAGACCATCTGGCCCTACACCGATCTGCTGATTCACGACATGGGCGAAGGCCTGGCGGACAATCGCGCCGAGTTCGAGGCCTCCGGGCAGGAATGGCGCACCCCGCCGCTGTGGGGCATTGGCCTTGCGCAAACGGTAAACCCCCGAGCGCGCTTTTTGCACGACGGCCGCGCCAGAACGCTACAGGAAGCGGTTCTTTGGCACGGCGGCGAGGCCGAAAACGCCCGGGAGCAGTATCGTCAGCTGCCAAAAGACAAGCGCCAAAGCGTGCTGCGCTTTCTGGAATCTCTGTAACCCCCAGAGCCATTGCAGTTGGAGATAACCAATCGAACCGGGAGCAGGTTAAAGAGAGGGTTCTACGCCATGGATGGCGTAGGTAGCTTCCAGGGACGGATCCATAGCGCCCTCTCGGCGACCTGTTACCGGTTCAATCAACGTAATTAAACCAACTGCGATAGCCCTGCTTTAACTGTCCCCCTTTTTATCAAGGAACCTGCATGGCTCATCCAAGCTCTCTATATCGCGCCGGGCTGGCCGCTGCGCTGCTGCTGGCCGCCGGCACGGCCGGCGCCGACCCGTCCACCCCGCGCGAGCATTGGCACCAAAGCGCCGCGCAGCAGTACGCCGCGTTGACCGACGCCGCCGAAACCCTCGAGCAGGGCGCAGCCGACTACTGCGCCAACCCAGACGACGAGGCCCGCGCGGAGCTCGAAACCGAGTGGCTTGCCGCCTACCGGCGCTGGCAGGCGGTACGCTATATCCAGTTCGGCCCTATTGAGCAGCAAAGCCGGGGCTGGCAGCTGCAGTTCTGGCCCGACGGTAAAAACCTCGTCGGGCGCAAGGTCAAAACCCGGCTGAACGCCGATACGCCGGCGACGCTCGAGGACGTGGAGCAGGCCGGCGTGGCGCTGCAGGGCTTTCCCGCCCTTGAGTACCTTTTGTACGACGACGCCATGGAGAGCGATGCGCTTAAAAGCCCCAACGCCTGCGGGCTTTACCAGGCGGTGAGCACTAATCTGGTAAGCGTCACCCGGGCGCTGGAAGACGACTGGCAGGCGTTCGGCGAGCACTTTGTCGAGACCGACAGCTACACCCATACGCTTTTGCAAAGCGCGATCCAAAGCGTGGAGCTGCTGGAGGAAAAGTGCCTGGCAAGCCCCTTGGGGCTACGCGGCAAGCCGGCCAACCGCTATCGCGCTGAGGCCTGGCGCAGCGGCGAAAGCGTGGCGCTGATGCGGGCAAGCCTTGAGGGTCTGAAAGATGGCCTGATGCGGGGCTTGACGGCGCTGCTCGAAAGCCGCGGCCACGCCGAGCTTGTGCAAAAGCTGGAAAAGCAGATGAACGAAGTCATCGCCCGGGCAAATACGCTGCCCGACGGCCTGGCTCCGGCTATCGAGGACGAGGCCTCTGACCTTGATAAAAAAGCCGCCTTTGCCGACTTCCAGGGCTTTTACGTCCAGGTAAGCCAGCTGCGTCGGCTGCTCGCCCGGGACGTCGCCGCCGCCACCGGGCTGCGCCGGGGCTTTAACTCAAGCGACGGAGACTGAACCATGGCCGTCAATCAATCACGCCGCCGCCTGCTCGCCGCCGGTGCCGGGGCGCTCGCGCTGCCGGCGCTTCCGTCTATTGCCTGGGCGCTGCCCGGGCGGGAAAGCGCCGACTGGCTGTTCAGCGCGGTGGATGACGCTAAGGGCCGCCACTGCATCGCCGGCATTACGCCAAACGGCGAACGCCACTTTACCCTAAGCATTCCCGAGCGCTGCCACGGCGGCTGCCTGTCGCCCACGGCGTCCCGGGCGGTGGTGTTTGCCCGCCGGCCGGGGCAGCACTTCTACGTGGTGGACGGCGAGGCGCAAGAGGTGAGCCATCGAGTCGCCGCCGGCGAGGGCCATCATTTTTACGGCCACGGCGTGTTCGAGCCCACCGGACGCTACCTTTACGTCACCGCCAACCGGCTGGAAGACGCCATGGGGCTTATCCGGGTCTACGACGCCGAGGACGACTACCGCCACCGGCGCGATATCGAGCTTGACGGCATCGGCCCCCACGAGATCCGCCTGCTGCCCGACGGCAACACTCTGGCGGTGGGGCTTGGCGGTATCAAGACTCACCCGGACTACGGCCGGGTCAAGCTCAACCTGGGTGAGATGGACCCGGCGCTGTTGCTGGTCAACCGCCACAGCGGCAAGGTCACCGCCCGCCACCGTCCGACCCACCACCAGCTCAGCTGCCGGCACCTGGACGTCGCCGCCGACGGCACGGTGATCGCCGGCTATCAGTTTCAGGGGCCGGAATGGGAAACCCACCCGCTGCTCTGCCGGCTGGGGTCTGACGGCACCTTTAGCGAGCTTTCGCTTGATGACGCGCTGACCGCGAGCCTTCAGCAGTACACCGCAAGCGTCGCCGTTAGCCGAAGCCGGCCGCTGGCGCTGGTGACCGCCCCCCGAGGCCACAAGGTGCTGCTGCTCGACCACCAGAGCGGCGAGCTTTTGGCCGCATACACCCTGCCCGACGCCGCCGGCGCCCGCTGCGACGGCGCGGGTGGCTTTATGGTGTCGTCCGGGCGCGGCGGGCTTTACCGCATTACCCCGGGCGATCCCGAGGCCAAAGCGCTTGCCGATTTGCCCCTGCACTGGGACAACCACCTGACCTGATCCCGCCTTTCTTCCTCCCTCCGACCTCGCCGAGGCGTCAATCGTCCGCCGGCTGCTCGGCCAGCTGGCGGCGGATAAGATCGCCCAGCCGTCGCGCCGGCTCCGAGGGGCGGTGGGGCGCCCAGTGCAGCGCCAGCTCAATGCTCGGCAGCGCCGGCAGGCCGCTCGACTCATCCAGCGGCTTGAGCATGGGCGTGAGCATGCTGCGGGTAATCACCACGATAGCAAGGCCCGCCATTACCAGCGGCGCAAGACCGCTCATGGACTGGCTGGTATAGGCCACCTGCCACTGCCGCCCGGCGGCTTCCAACGACTGCTCGGCCACCTCGCGAAAAACGTCCGCCCCGCGGGAATACAGCGCCAGCGGCAGCGGATCGCGCAGCAGCGGCTGGTGCTGCAGCCCCACCGCCCAGAGAAGCGGCTCCCGACGGATTACCTCGCCGCCCGGCGAGTTGCGCTGGCGGGTGACCAGCACTAGATCCAGCTCGTCGCGTTTCACCCGGGTCACCAGATCCGCGCTGGTGCCGCAGATCACCTCCAGCGTCACGCCAGGATAGAGCTGATGAAAGTAGCTGAATACCGCCGGCAGCAGCAGCGCGTAGTCTTCGGGGATCCCCAGACGCAGCCCGCCGCTCACCTGGCGGGCCTGCATGTCCTGCCAGGCGTCGTCGTTCACCGCCAGCAGGCGCCGAGCGTGGGTCAGCAGCCGCTCGCCTTCGGCGGTCACCTTGAGCGTGCGCCCCACGCGCTCGTGCAGCGTCACGTCGAGCTGCGCTTCCAGGCGCTTTAGCTGCATGCTCACCGTGGACTGGGTGTAGGACAGCCGCCGCGCCGCGGCGGTAACGCTGCCGGTATCGGCCACCGCCACCAGGGTACGCAGCAGGGTGAGATCAAACGTAGGGGCACGCATGGTGTCTCCTGGTCAACAAACATCACAAAGCTTGATCAATACTATCAAAAACTATCGATTTTATGATGTTTTCTTCAGGGCTATGCTACGAGAGTAACGTTCAAGGCAAGGAGCTTTCGTATGCATCAAATTCATCTCTTTACGCTTCGTCATTTCAGCGTTGCCGCTGCGTTAGTTGCCGTTGTGCTCTGGAGCTCTGCCCCGCTGCTGGCCGAGCAGGCGCTTGACCTTGCCCCGCTGCCACTGGCCGCGCTGACGCTGCTGGCCGGGGCGCTTGCTACCCTGCCGCTCACCCGGCGCGAGCCCACCGGCCACCTGAGCCCGAGCTGGCGCGCGGCTATCTGGCTTGGGCTTCCGCTGCTGACCACCGGCGCGGTGAGCAGCTACTTCATCGGCATGCGCCTGGCGCCGGCGTCAGACGCGGCCCTGATCACCTACACCTGGCCGGTGCTGTTTATCCTGCTCAGCCAGTGGCTCACCTTCGGCAAAGTCCGCTTTGCCAGCGTGCTGGGGGCCATGATTGCCTTTGCCGGTGCCGCCCTGCTGATGGTCCCCGAAGCGGGCAGCGGCCAGAGCGGCTCGCTCGCCGGCTACGGCTTTGCCCTGCTGGCGGCGGTGTGCTGGGCGCTGTATTCCTGGCTCTGCCAGGCCACACCGGTCACGCTGACGCCTTTGATGCCGCGCATCCTGCTGATCGCCAGCGTCATTACCGCGGCGGCAGCGCTGCCGTTTGCCCAAGGCAGCTTTACCCTGCCCGACCACGGCACCCTGCTGGCCGGCATCGCCATCGGCCTGGGGCCGTTCGGCATCGCCATGGTGGCCTGGGACAAGGCCCTGCGGTTGGGCAAGGCGAGCGTCATCGGTAGCCTGGCCTACGGCGTGCCGGTGCTGGCCGCGGCGTTTCTGGTGCTCGCCGGCATGAGCGTGCTCGACTGGCGCCTGCCCATTGCCGGGGCGCTGGTGGTCGGCGGCTGCCTGCAGGCGAGCCGCCGCTAGTTCGGCTTTCGAGACGCGGGGCGGCTGCCGCGACGTGAAGCGCTGCGGGCCGCCGAGTAGCGGCGCAGGGCATAGAGCAGCACAGCCCCCAGCGCCAGCCCGCCCAGCGCCCAGAGTATGTCGCTATGATCCTTGGCGGTAGCCAGCGCCCCGAGCTGGCTGCCCAGCAGCGTCACCCCGGCAAGCCCGGGTACGATACCCAGGATCGAGCCAAACATGTACTCGCGAAATCGCAGATGAAAGGCGCCAGCCATCATGTTGGTCAGGGTAAAGGGCGCCAGCGGCAGCAGATTGACGATGACCATGGCGCGCACGCCGCGCCCGGCCAGATAGCGCGACAGGCCGTTCAGGCGCCGGCCGCCGTAGTGCAAAAGCGCCTCCCGCCCCAGCCAGCGCCCCACCGCGTAAGACACCACGGACGAGCACAGCGTCCCCAGAGCGGCATAGGCAAAGCCCCACAGCGGGCCAAACGCCAGGCCGGTGACCGCTACCAGAATACTCAGCGGAAACATCACCAAAAGCGCTGCCACGTAAACCCCGGCCACGGCGATAAACGCCCAGGGGGCATCTCGCCACTGCGGCGTAAGCGCCACCCAGTCGCGCACCCGCGACACCGTCAACACGTCGTGCATCGCCAGCCATTGCCACAGCCCGGTAAGCGCCAGCAGCAGCAGCAGCGTACCCAGCGCGATGGTGAGCGATCGTTTCATGGTGTCTCTACCTCAGTGGCCGTGGCGTGGATCGCCGGGGCCGCCCGCAGCGGGCAAGCCCACGGCATTTCATGCTATGTTTTGCGGCATTATCTGCCCGCTCGAGGAGACCCAAGCGCGTGCGACGCCAGCGACTCATCCCGTGGATTTTCTATCTTAACCTGACGCTGATTGCGGCTCTGCTGGGCTACAAGGTGTATCTCAATTTTTTTGAGCAGAATTTTGCCGCCAACCATGCGGTCCAGGTCGAGGAAATAGAAGCGCTGCTGGATAACAAGGCGCACTACCGCTTTGCCGTGCTGGGCAATATCAACAATTCCGTGGGGATTTTCGAGCGCAAGATCGTGCCGCTGCTCAACGACGGCAACTACGACTTCGTCGTCTCGGCGGGCAATGCCGTCTCCAGCGGCGGCGAGGACAAGTACCGAGCGCTGTTTGGCACCCTTTCCCGGCTGGACATGCCCTACCTGCTGACGTTTGGTCCCCACGAAGAAAGCCGCATCGGCGGGTTCCGCTTCTACGACCACTTCGGCCCCTACCACTTCAGCTTCGCCGCCGGCAACACGCGCTTTACCTTCCTCGACAGCACCGGCACCACCGGCTACGGCTGGCAGCAGCGCTGGCTCGACGAGCTGCTTGGCACCTCGCGCGCGGCCAACCACTTCGTCTTCAGCGCCTATCCGCTGTATCCGGTGGACTATTCCGGCCTGTTGCGCCTGGACGACGACTACCTGTTTCCCGACTCCCTGCGCCGGGCCTTTACCCGGCTGATGGAAGACGCCGGCGTCGACGCGGTGTTCTCAAGCGAACTTGCTCTGTTCGACCGCCAGACCCACAGCGGCACCGACTACGTGGTCACCGGCGGTGCCGGCGGGCTGGTGCTCAACCGCGGACGCAGCCGCTACCACTTTGTCGCCGTGGAGGTGGACGGCGAGCGCGTTACCATCGAGGAAAAGCCCCTGGATATCGGCCAGCACCCGTTCTGGCGCACCGTCGAGAGCCTGTGGTTTTTCATCTATTCGCTGTTTTACGTGGGCTACCTCAATTTCATTCTGCTGGTGGCCGTACTGGTGGCCGTCGCGCTCTGGCTGCACCGGCGGATTTTCACCGAACCCGACTACTACCCGGACTTTGACATCGACCCGGACGCCGACGACGGCACGCCCCTGCGCACGGCCATGTTCACCAACAACTACCTGCCGTTCATCGGCGGCGTGCCCATTTCCATCGAGCGCCTCAAGCGCGGGCTTGAGGCCCTGGGGCACCCGGTCATGGTGGTCGCCCCGCGCTACGGCAGCCCGCCGGCGGAAGGCGAAGACGACGTGCTGCGCCTGCGCTCCCTGCTACCGCTGGGCAAGCACCAGGAGTTTCGCCTGGCCAATATCTTCAGCCCGCGCATGGCGTCCCGGGTGCGCGCCTTTACCCCGACTCTGATCCACGTCCATCACCCGTTCTGGATCGGCCGGGCCGGCCAGCTGCTCGGCCGACTGCTCGGCGTGCCGGTGGTCTACACCTACCACACCCGCCTGGAGCACTACGCCCACTACGTGCCGCTGCCCGGGCCGCTGTTTCGCAACTTCATCTCCCACGCGCTGGTCAAGCGCTTTGCCAACGGCTGCGACGTCGTCATCGTGCCGACAAGCTCGGTGGAAGAGTACCTGCGCCTCATCGGGGTGAAAAAGCCGATTTTCGTCCAGCCTACGGGTATCGAATACGAGCGCTTTGCCCGTGTCGACGCCGAGGCGGTGACGGCGCTCAGGGCGCGCCACAGCCTTGCCGGCAAGCGCGTGCTGGTGTCGATTTCACGCCTGAGCCAGGAGAAAAACGTCGACTTTCTCCTCGACGGCCTGCGCCTTTTGCACGATAGCGGCGAGCACGACGCCCACCTGCTGCTGGTGGGCGAAGGCCACGACCGCCGCCGCCTTGAAGCCCGGATTGACGCGCTCGGCCTCACCGAACACGTCACCCTGGCCGGTGCGGTGCCCCCGACGGAGATTCCGCTGTACTGCCACGCCGCCGAGCTGTTCGTCTTCGCCTCGCGCTCGGAAACCCAGGGCATGGTGGTGCTTGAGGCCATGGCCGCCGGCCTGCCGGTGGTGGTGATCCGCTCAAGCGGCATCGAGGATATCGTCAGCCAGGGCAGCAACGGCCACAAGACACCGCCTGACCCCCAGGCCTGGAGCCGGGCGGTGGCCGAGCTACTGAATGATGCCGACAAGCGCCGGCGCATGGGGCGCCAGGCGGCGGACTTTGCTGCCGGCCACCGCATCGAGCACTTCGCCCGGAGCGTGCTTCGCGCCTACCGCTACGCGCTGGCCGTCAAGCGCAAGCGCGATCGCGATCACCGCGGCTCGGACAGCAGCCGCTAGTCCGCTTCGGAGTCGGCGGCAATACGGAACCAGACCGCATACAGCGCGGGCACAAACAACAGCGTGATCAGCGTGCCCGCGGCCACGCCGCCGATGAGCACAAAGGCCAGCGGCCCCCAGAAGCTGTCCAGGGTCAGGGGGATAAAGGCAAAGATCGCCGCCAGCGCGGTGAGCACCACCGGCCGGGCGCGCTGGACGCCGGCCTCTACCACGGCGTCGTGCAGCGCCATGCCGTGCTGCTGATTGTCCGCCACCTGCTGGGTCAGAATCAGGGTGTTGCGCATGAGGATGCCGGCAAGCCCAATAAGCCCCAGCATGGCGACAAAGCCGAAAGGCTGGCCAAACAGCAACAGCGCTCCCACCGCGCCGATCAGCCCCAGCGGAGCCGTCGCCACCACCATGAAGGTCCCGGCGAAGGAGCGCATCTGCAGCATGATGAACGTCAGCATGAGAATGACCATCAGCGGCTGCAGCACGGTGATCGAGGCCTCGGCCTTGTCCGACTGCTCCACCGAACCGCCGATCTCCAGCCGGTAGCCCTCGGGCAGGCCGGCGCGCAGCTCGGCAAGCGACGCCCAGACGTCACCGCTGACGTCCTTGGCCTGGGCCCCTTCCACCTCGGCGTAGACCGCCACAAACGGCTCGCGGTTGTAGCGCTTGATCACCGGCTGCTCGAACGACACTTCCAGCTCGCCCAGCTGAGCCAGCGGCACGCGCTTGCCGTCCCGGGTCTGCACCTCGAGGCTTTCCAGCGTTTCCACGTCGCTCGCCGCCGCGCGGCCCACGGCCGGCGCCAGGCGAATGCCGTCGCGCAGCTGGGTAATGGTGACGCCGTCGAGCTGGAACTGCAGCTGGCGTGCCACGTCGTCCGGGGAAAGCCCCAGCAGGCTCAGCCGGTGGCTGTCCATGCCTAAGCGCACTACCGGCACCCGGCCGTCCCAGGCCAGGTGCGGGTCCCGGGTCGCCGGATGGTGCGCAAAGACGTCGCGCACGTCGTGGGCGATATCGCGCAGCCGGTCGGGCTCGGGCCCCAGCACGCGCACGCTCACCGGCCACTCCACCGGCGGGCCGTAGAGCAGGGTTTGCACCCGCACCCGGGCCTCGGGAAACTCGCCGTCATCGACGTGCTGATTCAGCGTCTCGATCAGCGCGTCCCGGGCCTCGATATCATCGGCTACGGCGATCAGCTCGGCAAAGGCCGGGTTGGGCTGCTCGGGGCTTGCGGAGATGAAAAACCGCGGCGCGCCGCGCCCTACGTAGGCGGAAAGCGAGGCTACGCCGTCGGCCTGATCCACCAGCGTTTCCAGCCGTTGCGCGGTGGCGTCGGTGGCCTCGATGGAGGTGCCTTCGGGATGGTCGATGCTCACCAGCACCTCCAGGCGGTCGGAGCTGGGGAAAAACTGCTGCTCCACCGGCCCGAGCATACCCAGGATAGCCAGCAGCAACAGCGCCAGAGTGCCGCCCACCACGGTTTTGCGATAGCGCACGCAGGCGCTAACGCCCCGCCGCAGGCGGCGATAGTGGGCAGACTGGTAGGCGTTTTCCTCGGTAGTGGCGTTTTTATGCCGCGCGGGCATCAGCTTGACGCCCAGATAGGGGGTGAACACCACCGCCACCAGCCAGGACAGCGGCAGCGCGATGGCCAGCACCCAGAAGATATTACCGGCGTACTCGCCGACGTTGGAACGGGCAAAGCCGATGGGTACAAAGCCGGCCACGGTGACCAGGGTGCCGAAAAGCATCGGCGCGGCGGTGACTTTCCAGGCGTGGGCGGCCGCGTTCACACGGTCCCAGCCCTGCTCCATCTTCACCATCATCATCTCGATGGCGATGATGGCGTCGTCCACCAGCAGCCCCAGGGCGATAATCAGCGCGCCCAGGCTCACCCGGTCGAGGTTGATGCCCATAGCCTTCATCACCACAAAGGTCATCGACAGCGTCACCGGAATGGCGATGCCCACCACCACGCCGGCGCGAAGCCCCACGGCGATCATGGTCACCAGCATGACCACCACCACCGCGACGAAAAACTTCACCTGGAAGAGATTGACCGCTCCGGCGATGGCGTCGGCCTGGTTGGTCATCACGTCAAGCGAAATGCCCAGCGGCAGGCGCGCGCGCTCCCGGGCCCAGAAGTCGTCCAGCCGCTCGCCGAGCTCCAGGCCGTTTTCGCCCTCGCGCATGACCACGCCCAGCAGCAGCGCGTCCTTTTCAAAGGCGCGCACCATGAAGTCCGGCGGGTCTTCATAGCCGCGCGACACCTCGGCGATATCGCCCAGGCGAATCAGCTCGTCGTCGATGCGCAGCGGCACGTCGGCAAGCACCTCGGGGTCGGAGACGTCGTTGCCCAGGCGCAGATATACCCGGGGCCCGGCAGTTTCCAGATAGCCCGCGGGCAGCAGCTTGTTATGCGCCTCGATAGCGTCAAACACGTCCTGGGGGGCGATCCCCAGGCTCTGCAGCCTGCCGATGTCAAAATCGATCTGCACGCGCTCGTCGCGCTCGCCCAACACCTCGGCGCGGTTGACCCCCTCCACTCGCTGCAGGCGGTCGCGGATGCCCTCGGTTTCGCGCAGCATCTCGCGCATGGAAAGCTCGGGCGCGGTGAGCGCCACCAGCGAGAAGTAGACGTCGCCGAAGTCTTCGTTGATGATCGGCCCGACCACGCCATCGGGCAGGTCGCCGGCGACGTCCTGCATGCGCCGGCGCACCTGATAAAAGCGCTGGGGAACGACCTCGCCGGGGGTGGATTCCTCGAATTCGATCTGCATGTCCGCCCGCCCCGGGCGAATCGTGGTTTCCACCCGGTCGACGTTATCCACGGCCTGGATCTGCTTTTCCAGCGGGTCGGCGACGTGGTTTTGCACCTCTTCCGGGGTGGCGCCGGGCCACACCGCGGACACCATCATCACGCGCATAGTGAAGTCCGGGTCTTCCGCCCGGCCCATGGAAACGAAGGCGTAAAGCCCCGACGCCAAGGCAATCAGCAAAAAGAACAGCGTCACCGAGCGCTCGCGCACCGCAAGCGCCGACAGGTTGGGAAAGCTCACGGCGCCGGCTCCTCTATCTCCCCTTTCTCTTCTTTCTGCCCTTTCTCTACTACCGCTTCGCGCCTGGCGGCGGCGCTCTGCTCAAGCGCCCTGACCGGCATCCCCGGGCTCAACAGATGGGTGCCCAGCGCAATGACCGCCATGCCTTCCTCCAGCGCCTCGCCGCTGATCAGCGCCCGGTCGCGCCCCACCCGGGCGACGCTTACGTTAAGTGCGCGGGCCTTGCCGTCCACCAGGTGCCACACCTGGGCGCCTTCGCCGCGCTCGTCCACGGCGGCTACCGGCACGCGGTATAGCCGGGGCGAGTCGGACGCCGTCGCCAGCCGGGCGGCTGCGGTCTCAAAGCGGGTTTTGACCACCTCGCCAAGGCCTACTGCCTCGGGAAGCTCGTCTGCCAGCCGGTAGCGCGCCTGCCAGGTACGGCTGGCCGGGTCCACCGAGCCGGAAACCTCGCGGCGCTCAAGAGCAATACGCCGGTCATCCAGCAAAAGCTCGCCGGTGGCCGGCGGGCGCACGTCCGAAGGAAACGCCACCTCGACTTCTCGGGGGCCGGCCTTGGCCAGCCGCGCCACCGGATGGCCGGCGTCCACTACCTGACCCGGCTCGCCGCTGACCCGGGTGAGCAGGCCGTCGGCTTCGGCGCGCAGGGCGGCGTGCTCAAGCGCGGTTTTTGCCTGCTCCACCCGCGTGCGGGCGGCCGCCTGCTCGGTGTCGGACTGCTTGGCCGAGAGCTTGGCGCGATCAAACGCCTGGCGGCTGAGATAGTCGCGCTCAAACAGCTTGCGGTCGCGCGCTAGATCAGACTGAGCGACCGCTGCCGAGGCGCTGGCCGAGGCCAGCTCGGCCTGGGCGGCGGTCAATGACTGGCGCAGGTCGCTGTCGTCGAGGGTAAAAAGCACGTCCCCCTGGGCTACCCGCTGGCCCGAGTCCACTCGGCGGGTGACGATCTGGCCGCTGACCCGAAACGCCTGGGGCGTTTCGTAACGGGCGCGAACCACCCCGGTCAGGCGGATAACGGGCGCGGTCACCGCGGCGACCGGTGCGGTCTTGACGCGCCGGACAGCGGCATCGCCACCGTTTGTCGTCGCATCACCGCAGCCCGCCAGCAGCAGCGCGGCACACAAAAAAGCAGCTAGTTGGCGCATGGAAATCTCTCGGGGCTGGCTTGAGTCGAAGGCTCAAGAATAAATCAAACGCTTGTTTATTGACATGCTCAAGGGCCATACCCGGCCGGGCAAGTCAGGCGCACGCCCGGGGTGGTTCGAAGATAAAAGCCTGGCCGGAATCGGATAGCACTTTGAAGTAGTACTTTGCAGTAGCACCTTGAATACCCCCGGGCTCGCCTGCATATCCTAGCCAAACTTCCCATTAAGTAGAGAGTCGCCATGTCGATTATTGATCCGCGTACCGGCGAGGCGCTGACGGCGCCGGTTGACCAGACCACGACGGCACCCGCCGACGCCGCTGCCCAGCCCGGCGCCCAGCAGGGCGAAGCGGCCGAAGTGCGCCCGGAGGACGTGATTATCGACGCGGACGCCGGCAATATTCAGCAGATTCTGGAAGCCTCGATGCGGGTGCCGGTGCTGCTCGACTGCTGGGCGCCCTGGTGCGAGCCGTGCAAGACGCTGACGCCGGTGCTGGAAAAGCTCGCGGTGGAATACGGCGGCGCCTTTATCCTGGCCAAGCTCGACGTCGAGGCCAATTCGGATATTTCCGGCCAGCTGGGCGTACGCTCGGTGCCCGACGTCAAGCTCGTAAGCCAGGGCGGGCTGGTCGACAACTTTACCGGCGCGCTGCCGGAGAAAGAGATCCGCGAGTGGCTCGGCCGCTATTTTCAGCCGCCGGAAGACGCTCCGGCAAGCCCCGAGGAGCTGGCCGAGGCCGCCCTTGACGCCGGCGACGCGGCCACCGCCCGGGAGATCTATCAGACCCAGGTGGAGCAGTATCCCGAGCACTACGCCTACCAGGTCAGCCTGGCCCGGGCGCTGGTCGCCGAAGGTCGCGCCGAAGAGGCCCGCCGCGTCATCGACAACCTGCCGCCGGAGGAGCGCGACGCCGCGCCGGCCCGGGGCGTGCGCTCAAGCATCGAGTTTGGCGACCGCGCCCTGCCCCACGCAGAGATCGAGGCGCTAGGCGAGCGCGACGACAGCGAAGCCCGCTTCCAGCGCGCCCTGCGCCAGCTCGCCGACGGCCAGTACGAAGCCGGGCTCGAGGGCCTTCTGCGCCTGATGCAAAGCGACCGCGGCTACGGCGACGACGCCGCGCGCAAGACGCTGCTGCAGGTGTTCGACGCACTGGGCGCCGAGCATCCGCTGACCGTGGCCTACCGCCGCCGGCTGTTTGCGCTGCTTTATTAAGCGTTAAGCGTCAGCCTTGAGCAGCGTATCCATACGCTCGAGGGCGGCTTCCAGCTCGGCGGCCGTAGTGCCGAAGTTGAGGCGTACAAAGCCGGGATTGCCGAAATCCGCGCCGTCAGAAAGCGCCACCCCGGCGCGCTCTAAAAGCGCCTTCTGTGGCGTTTCACCGAGGCCCGCGTCACGCATGTCAAGCCAGGCGAGGTAGGTGGACTCGGGCGCGCTCATGCTCACCCCGGGCCAGCGGGCGACGTACTCGGCAATCCGCGCGCGGTGGCCGCGCAGGGTATCAAGCAGCGCCTGGCGCCATGGCTCCCCCCTGGCGTAGGCCGCCTCGGCCGCGCTCAGGCCCAGCACGTTGCACTCGGGCACCAGCCCCGCTGCCGCGGCGCTGAAGCGCTGGCGCAGGGCCGGGTCGGGAATCACCGCGCAGGCCGTGGAAAGCCCCGCCAGATTGAAGGTCTTGGACGGCGCCCAGAGCGTCACTGTTCGCGCGGCAAGATGGGGGTAGGCCGCCGCCAGCGGCCGGTGGCGCGCGCCTTCGTCGAGCAGCAGGTCGCAGTGTAGCTCATCGGAGACCACGTAGAGGTTGTGGCGCACCACCAGCTCGGCCAGCCCGGAAAGCTCGTCGTCGCGCCACACCCGCCCGGTGGGGTTGTGCGGCTGGCACCACAGCAGCAGGCGGGTTTCCGGGGTAATCGCGGCTTCCAGGGCCTCGAGATCCAGCCGCCAATCGCCGCCGGGCGCCTGCGGCTCGGCAAGTGCGGCCTGCTGAGCCAGCCGCCCGGTATGCTCCGCTACGCTCAAAAACGGCGGATAGATGGGGGTGACGGTCAGCACGCCGTCGCCGGGGTGGGTCAGCGCCAGGCTCGCCAGGTGCAGCGCCGGCACCACGCCGGGCAGCCACTGCTGCCACTCGGGCTCGATGGCCCAGCCGTAGTGGCGCCGGCTCCAGTCGCACAGCGCCGCTTGCAACCCGTCAGGCACATGGGCGTAGCCGTAAACGCCGTGGGCCACGCGCTGCTCAAGCGCGTCGATGACCGCCGGCGGCGAACGAAAATCCATATCCGCCACCCAAAGCGGTAGCACATCGTCGCCGTAGCGATGCCATTTTTTGGACGACCAGCCGCCGTCGGGGTGGCGCCGCTCGATCGGCGTGGCAAAATCAAACGCCATGTTAGCCCTCTGCTGTTGTGTATCGCTGATGCCCTGAATCACCAACAAGGATTACCGACAAGGATCACCGACATGCGTCATCATGGGAGTATCATCGTGCCCGCAGCATGCCGCGGCGACCGGCGCCGGGCAACCCGAGGAGTCAAGAACGCTCAGGAGCCATCCGTATGGCCATTCGTTACAACCTCTGGCTGGATCCGGATAATACGGCCCAGCACCGCGCCATGGAAGCCGAGCTGGAGCGCTATTTCATGGCGCGCTTTGCCGACTACCCGCATATCTCTCTGGCCGATGACGACCCCTACGACTATGATGCGCCGTTCAACCGGCTCTACGACGTGCTGTTCGCCCGTGCCGCCGAGCACTGCGAAAGCCACTGGGGATATGTGGCTACGCCCGCCCAGCTCAGCCGCTGCTTCTTCCGCGCCGTGGGCCGCTCCAACAAGATCCTGACCGACACGCCCGGCTAGCGCTGCCTTACTGCGCTCGGCGAGTGCCCATACGCCACGCTCAACCCATACGCCCCGCAAGAGATACCGCCATGCTGATCCGAACCGCGCACGCCCCCTCGGCGTCCGAGCTTGATATCATCACCTGCCAGCTGGGGCGTGCGCCCCGCGGCCTCGAGGCCATTGCCGCGGTGGACGGCGAAGGCACGCCGCTGGCCCTGCGCATGGCGCCGATGGTCAACGACGCGCCGTTTCCCACGCTCTACTGGCTGTGCAGCGGGCAGCTGAAAGTGGAAATCTCGCACCTGGAAGCCGCCGGCGTGATCAAGCAGCTGGAGCAGCGGCTCCAGGAAGACGCCGATTTTCTCGCCGCCTACCATCAGAGCCACCGCGACTACGTGGCCGAGCGCTGGTCGTGGATGAGCGAGGCGCAAAAGGCCGAGGTGGCCCGCCGAGGCTATACCCAAGTGCTCACCGAACGCGGCGTGGGCGGCATCAGCAACTGGGACCAGGTGCGCTGCCTGCACACCCAGTACGCCCACCACTTGGGCAGCCACAACGTTATCGGCCAGTGGCTGGACGATACCTATCAGCTGGATCGCTGCCTGCCCTGAGCGCTTGCGTCCCTCTACCTACCCACAAAACTGATACGACAAGGATTCCGGCATGGCACGTTTTTGCGCTTATCTTGGCTCCCGCCCGGGCAACCACCCCGCCTTTCGCCAGGCGGCGATAACGCTAGGCACCGCTATCGCCCGGCGCGGCCATACGCTGGTCTACGGCGGCGCGCGCATCGGCCTGATGGGCGAGCTTGCCAACGCCGCGCTTGACGCCGGCGGCGAGGTCATCGGCGTGATGCCCGACCACTTGGTGGAGCGCGAGCAGGCCCACTTCGGCCTGACCGAGCTTATTCGGGTGCGCGACATGCACGAGCGCAAGGCCACCATGGCCGCCAACGCCGATGCGTTCATGGCGCTGCCCGGCGGCATCGGCACGCTCGAGGAGCTGTTTGAAATCTGGACCTGGAGCTATCTGGGCCTGCACGACAAGCCGCTGGGCGTGCTCAACGTCGAAGACTTTTATACCCCGCTGCTGACCTTTCTCGACGCGACCGCCGGCCACGGCTTTTTGAACGCAGCGACCCGCAAGATGCTGCTCGACGCCGACGCGCCCACGACGCTGCTTGACGCCCTGGAAGGCCGGCTGCAAGGCTAAAGCCCCGTCCACAAGGAGTTTGCCATGTACGCCGTTAATTTCAGCCAGAAGCAGGCCCGCTGGCAGTCAGTGCCCGACCTCGCCCCGCCTGGGCCGGGCGAGGTGCAGATCCGGGTCGCCTACGCCGGAATCAACCGCGCCGATCTGATGCAGCGCGAAGGCAACTACCCGCCGCCGCCGGGCGTCACCGACGTCCCCGGCCTTGAGGTCAGCGGCACAATCGCCGCCGCCGGCCCCGGCGTCGATTCGCTGGCCGTCGGCCAGGACGTGTGCGCGCTGCTGGCCGGCGGCGGCTATGCAGAATACGTCAACGTCGACGCCCGTCAGGCGTTGCCGCTGCCCCAGGGACTGTCCCTGCGCGAGGGCGCCGGGCTGCCCGAGGTCTTTGCTACCGCCTGGCTCAACCTGTTCATGGAAGGCCGCCTGATACAGGGCCAGCGCGTGCTGCTCCACGCCGGAGCCAGCGGCGTGGGCCGAGCGGCGATTCAGCTGTGCCGGGCTTTCGGCCATCCCTGCTTTGTCACCGCCGGCAGCCAAGCGAAGCTCGACGCCTGCTCCGCGCTGGGCGCTGAAGCCGGCTTCAATCGCCACGACGGCAGCTTTGTTAGCGCGGTAAAAGCCTGGGACGGCGCCGACGTGATCCTGGATCCGGTAGGCGCAAGCTACCTGTCCGACAACCAGCGCGTGCTCAACGCCGACGGGCGTCTGGTGCTTATCGGCCTCATGGGCGGGCGGCACGCCGAGCTGGACATGGGACGGATGCTGATGAAGCGTCAGCGCCTGATTGGCTCTACCCTGCGCGCCAAGTCGTCGGCGGCCAAGGGCGACGTCATGCAGGCGTTATACGCCCACGTCTGGCCGCGGCTGGAGAGCGGCGAGATCAGCGCTCAGGTCGACCGCTGCTGGCCAATCGAGCAGGCCGATGCGGCCCACGCCTGCATGGCCGACAACGCCAACGCGGGCAAGATGCTGCTGGCGGTCAGCGCGTCGTCGTGAGCCTGAGGGTATAGGCGTAGGTCAGCTGCAGCAGGCGGGCGTCGTCGCCGGCGCGATGGCGCTGGATGCCGCGCTCGGCCATCAGCGCCTCTCGGGTCTGGCTCCACAGAGCCAGCTGATCTTCGCTGAGCAGCAGGTGCAGCGCCTCCAGGCGAAACGCCGGCAGCATGCCGGCATGGTGAAACAGCAGCGCAAGCCAGGTGTTATCAAAGCCCCAGCTGTCACTGTATACCTTGTCAAGGCCGCCGAGCTCCTCGTTGAGCCAGACGGCTACCTGGCCTACAGGAAGGCCTTCGCGCGCAAGGCGCGCGCGCGAGATGCCGTGGAGCCGCTCGGCCTTGGGGTCCCAGTGGGTCCACTCCGGCTGGGGACGAATCAGCAGCGCGCAGCGGCTACCGTCGCGGCGGGCAATACCCACCTCGATCGGATAGCTGCCGCGCCCGAAGCCGGACGCTTCGATATCCAGCAGTGTGGGTAGCGTCTCGGTCACGGGCGTTGGCATCCTGTGAAGCGCGCGATGGGGATAAAAAGAGGGGCAGGCCCTCGGGCTTACGCAGCGCCGGCCGGCAGCGAGTCCTCGGCCAGCTGCTGCCAGTATTGTGCCTGTTCGGGGTCTACCGCAAGGCCTAGGTCGCCCTCCCGGTAGGCCTGCATCAGCCGCTCGGCGGCGAGATAATGGCCGGCCTTGGCCGCCCGGGCGTACCAGGTCACGGCGTACTCGTCCCGGCGCGGATACTGCGCGCAGCCGTATTCATAGATGCGCGCCACCTGGTACTGGGCCTTGAGGTCGCCGGCGTGAGCGGCTTCTACCACGTAGCGGGCGCCGCGGGCCTTGTCCTGGGGCGAGGCGCTGCGATGGAACAGCATGTGGCCATACACCGAGAGCGCGTCCGGATGGCCGGCCTCGGCACAGTGCTTGAACAGCCTGAGCGTCAGTCGCTGGGTGCGCTTTGAGCGCGGCAGCAGCCAGCGAGTGTGAAACAGCCTGTCGGCCAGACGATATTCAAGACGCGTAAACAAAGATGATGCCTGCAGCATGGCGAACCACCTTGCCTTCAAGTTGAACCCGGAAAAGCCGCCAACAAAGGGCTTGCGGCTACCCTATTCTGCCATAGTCCGGCCTCTGGCCGGCTAACGGGCTGGCAAGCATACGCCGGGCACGTCAAGGACTCAACCCCCGGCATTTATCGCCTGCCGGCACCGCCGCTATCAGGATAATAGCCCCGGGCCAGGCCGAGGCCTGATAGCATAACGCCAAGCGTTTACTGCTTTCTTCAACGGTTCACGGAGTGCCCATGCTAAGCGTTGTATCCCCTGCCAAAAAGCTCGACTTTGAGACCCCGGCCACCACCGCCGAGCACAGCCAGCCCGACTTTCTCGACCACAGCCAAACGCTGATCGATATCCTGCGCGAATATTCACCGCAGCAGATCAGCGAGCTGATGAGCATAAGCGACAAACTCGCCGGCCTCAACGCGGCGCGTTTTGGCGAATGGCATACCCCCTTTACTGCGGATAACGCCAAGCCAGCCGCCCAGGCGTTTCAGGGCGACGTCTATGCCGGCCTGGCGGCGGCAAGCTTCAGCGACGCCGACAACCGCTTTGCTCAGTCGCATCTGCGTATCCTCTCGGGGCTTTACGGGCTGCTGCGCCCGCTGGATCTCATCCAGCCCTATCGTCTGGAAATGGGCACCAAGCTGGCCAACCCCGCGGGCAAGGATCTCTATGCGTTCTGGAAGCCCACCGTTACCCGAGCGCTGGATGACGCCATTGCCCAAAGCGGCTCCAAAGTGCTGGTTAACCTGGCCTCCAACGAGTATTTCAAGGCCGTGGATCACCAGGCCCTTGATGCCCGGATCGTCACGCCGGTGTTCAAGGACGAGAAAAACGGCCGCTACAAGATCATCAGCTTTTACGCCAAGAAGGCGCGGGGGCTAATGAGCGCCTGGATGATCCGCGAGCGGCTGGACGACGCCGAGGGGCTCAAGGACTTCAACGTCGCCGGTTACGGCTTTGATGCGGCGGCGTCAGAAGGCAATACCCTGGTGTTTACCCGGCGCGAAGAGGATCGTCCCCGAGGGTAGCGGCCACGGCTAGAAAAACGTCAGCGGGCGCGCCGAGCGCTGCTTCAAAAACCGCCGGTGCGCCTGGCTGAAGATCTGCGTATCGCAGCGCTCGATCCACTCATAGGCGGCCATGTCCGCCGTGATACTTACTGCGCCGCCGGTAACGGCGCGCTCCCTGGCAAGCCAAGCCTCATCCGGCCGACGGCTTGCCGTTGCCTCGCTCAGCCAGTAAACACGGTAGCCTGCCGCCAGCAGCCCAAGCGCCGTTTGCAGTACGCACACGTGCGCTTCGCTACCGCAGATCACGATTTGCGATGCATCCGCTGCCGCCAGGGCATCGCGAAAGCCGGCGTCCTCCATGGCGCTGAAATGCTGCTTGTGGAAAAGCTCGTAGTCTCCCAGGACATCCAGCAGTTCGGGTGCGCTCGCGCCGATTTTTTCCGGTGCCTGCTCGGTCACCCAGACCGGCACGCCAACAAGCTCTGCCACACCGGCCAGCCAGCCGGCCTCGCGTACCGCCTGCATCCCACCATCCACTACCGGTAGCAAACCGGCCTGCAGGTCAACGATCAGCAACAGGCTATCCTTACGATTCAGGCGCATATCGAACTCCGCTGACAGGCTCGAACCAGCGTGCCGGGCAGGCCGGTCGTCGCCAAGAGACAAAAAAAGCCACTCTGTAAGCGGCTTTTTCCTTCAACACTTTCCCTCAACGTTTCTTCAAGAACGTCAGGGTTAAAAGCCGTTAGGCAAAGCGTTATTCGGCCGCGTCTTCAGCCGAGTTTTGAATCTCGTCACCGGCCTCTTCCAGGCTTTCCCCGGCGTTTTCCATGCTTTCATCGATGCTTTCACCGGCTTCCTCCGCCGGGCCCTGATCTTCGCATGCCGCCAGACCGCCCGCCATCATCAATATGCCAAGCACTACCGCCAGTTGCTTCATCGTTACCTTCATAACCTGCTACTCCTTCGGGCGTTAAAAACAATCCGTTTGATGAACCTCTCTTGAAAGATACCAGAGCGCGCCTGAAGCGTCATGCCACCCCTGATGCTTTCATATTACCTGCACCGCCTTTCCTTGCGCGCGACTCCCCGGGGGTAGCTCTGCTGCACGCACCGACCAACCACGAGATGGCCACGCTTCGCTCGCCATGACCCAGGGGGTCGCGATGACGTGGCGGGTGCGGTCCTCACAGCCCGCTACCGTCGTCGCGAGGCGTTTTAACGCCGTGGCGATCTCGTATGGGCGGTGGCGCCGTCGGCAAACCCCGAGATGGCCACGCTCCGCTCGCCATGACACAGCCGCACACAAAAAACCCGGCGCTTGGCCGGGTTCTTTGCGTATTGGTGCCTGACGATGTCCTACTCTCGCATGGGGAGGCCCCACACTACCATCGGCGCTGAGCGGTTTCACTGCTGAGTTCGGCAAGGGATCAGGTGGTTCCCGCTCGCTATGGCCGTCAGGCGTAACCGGTGATATATCATGCTGTTCGTGATCGTCTCGCGTATCCGTCCTGTCTTGTTTGACATCTTCATCGTTGTCCTGCGACCCGACCCCTTGGGTGTTATAGGGTCAAGCCTCACGGGCACATTAGTACCGGTTAGCTCAACGCCTTGCAGCGCTTCCACACCCGGCCTATCAACCAGCTCGTCTTGCTGGGCCCTTCAGGAGGCTCAAGGCCTCGGGGATGTCTCATCTTGAAGGGGGCTTCCCGCTTAGATGCTTTCAGCGGTTATCCCGTCCGCACTTAGCTACCCGGCAATGCCACTGGCGTGACAACCGGAACACCAGAGGTGCGTCCACTCCGGTCCTCTCGTACTAGGAGCAGCCCTTCGCAAACATCCTGCGCCCACGGCAGATAGGGACCGAACTGTCTCACGACGTTCTAAACCCAGCTCGCGTACCACTTTAAATGGCGAACAGCCATACCCTTGGGACCGACTTCAGCCCCAGGATGTGATGAGCCGACATCGAGGTGCCAAACACCGCCGTCGATGTGAACTCTTGGGCGGTATCAGCCTGTTATCCCCGGAGTACCTTTTATCCGTTGAGCGATGGCCCTTCCATACAGAACCACCGGATCACTAGAACCTGCTTTCGCACCTGCTCGACGTGTCTGTCTCGCAGTCAAGCACCCTTGTGCTCTTGCACTCACTGCACGATGTCCAACCGTGCTGAGGGTACCTTCGTGCTCCTCCGTTACGCTTTGGGAGGAGACCGCCCCAGTCAAACTACCCACCACACACGGTCCTCGATCCGGATCACGGATCGGAGTGAGAACGCCAATGATGCCAGGCTGGTATTTCAAGGGTGGCTCCCCCCGGTCTGGCGACCGGGGTTCCAAGCCTCCCAGCTATCCTACACAAGCAACATCGGCGTCCAGTGTGAAGCTATAGTAAAGGTTCACGGGGTCTTTCCGTCTGGCCGCGGGTACACCGCATCTTCACGGCGATTTCAATTTCACTGAGTCTCGGGTGGAGACAGCGTGGCCATCATTACGCCATTCGTGCAGGTCGGAACTTACCCGACAAGGAATTTCGCTACCTTAGGACCGTTATAGTTACGGCCGCCGTTTACCGGGGCTTCGATCAAGCGCTTCGCCAAAGCTAACGCCATCACTTAACCTTCCGGCACCGGGCAGGCGTCACACCCTATACGTCCGCTTGCGCGTTAGCAGAGTGCTGTGTTTTTAGTAAACAGTTGTAGCCACCTGGTATCTTCGACCGCCTTCCGCTCCCCCCGCGTGGGGGTTCACGTACCGGCGGCGTGCCTTCTCCCGAAGTTACGGCACCATTTTGCCTAGTTCCTTCACCCGAGTTTTCTCAAGCGCCTGGGGATTCTCACCCTGACCACCTGTGTTGGTTTGGGGTACGGTCTCGCAGTATCTGAGGCTTAGAGGCTTTTCCTGGAAGCGTGGCATCGATGACTTCCAGCCCGTGGGCTGTTCGTCTCGTCTCTCGGCCTTGAACCACCGGATTTCCCTGATGGTTCAGCCTACGGACTTTCACCAGGACGACCGTCGCCTGGCTCACCTAGCCTTCTTCGTCCCCCCATCGCAATACTGTGAGGTACGGGAATATTGACCCGTTTCCCATCGACTACGCCTTTCGGCCTCGCCTTAGGGGCCGACTCACTCTGCTCCGATTAGCGTCGAACAGAAACCCTTGGTCTTCCGGCGAGGGCGTTTTTCACGCCCTTTATCGTTACTCATGTCAGCATTCGCACTCGTGATACCTCCAGCAGGCTTCTCAGCCTCCCTTCATCGGCTTACACGACGCTCCTCTACCACGTATCTAAAAAGACACGTCCGTAGCTTCGGTATCTGGTTTAGCCCCGTTACATCTTCCGCGCAGGCCGATTCGACTAGTGAGCTATTACGCTTTCTTTCAAGGATGGCTGCTTCTAAGCCAACCTCCTAGCTGTCTAAACCTTCCCACATCGTTTCCCACTTAACCAGAATTTGGGGACCTTAGCTGACGGTCTGGGTTGTTGCCCTTTCCACAATGGACGTTAGCACCCACTGTGTGTCTCCCACGCTGGCACTCACCGGTATTCGGAGTTTGCCTCGGGTTGGTAAGTCGGGATGACCCCCTAGCCGAAACAGTGCTCTACCCCCGGTGGTGATACGTGAGGCGCTACCTAAATAGCTTTCGAGGAGAACCAGCTATCTCCGGGCTTGATTAGCCTTTCACTCCGACCCACAGCTCATCCCCGCATTTTTCAACATACGTGGGTTCGAGCCTCCAGTTGATGTTACTCAACCTTCACTCTGGCCATGGGTAGATCGCCCGGTTTCGGGTCTATTCCCCGCAACTTGTCGCCCTGTTAAGACTCGCTTTCGCTACGCCTCCCCTACACGGTTAAGCTCGCTACGGAAAATAAGTCGCTGACCCATTATACAAAAGGTACGCGGTCACCCCATCACTAAGCCACCTCTGCTTGATTTTTGGGTTGAACGTTGCAGGCAACGTTAACCCTCAAGCGGATGTGATAATGATGAGCTCATCACGAAGAAGCTTAGTGATGGGGCTCCCACTGCTTGTACGCACACGGTTTCAGGATCTATTTCACTCCCCTCACTGGGGTTCTTTTCGCCTTTCCCTCACGGTACTGGTTCACTATCGGTCAGCCAGGAGTATTTAGCCTTGGAGGATGGTCCCCCCGTCTTCAGTCAAGGTTTCTCGTGCCCCGACCTACTCGATTTCACGCGATCGGATTTTCGACTACGGGGCTATCACCCACTATGGCGGCCCTTCCCAGGGCCTTCGTCTAATCGGTCACGCGCTTAAGGGCTACTCCCCGTTCGCTCGCCGCTACTGGGGGAATCTCGGTTGATTTCTGTTCCTCGGGGTACTGAGATGTTTCAGTTCCCCCGGTTCGCCTCGTATCCCTATGGATTCAGGATACGATACTCATCTTGTGATGAGTGGGTTGTCCCATTCAGAGATCGCCGGGTCAAAGGGTGTTTGCCACCTCGCCGACGCTTATCGCAGGCTTCCACGTCTTTCATCGCCTCTGGCTGCCTAGGCATCCACCGTGTGCGCTTCATTGCTTGACCCTATAACCCGAAGGAGTCGGGGTCGCAATGACAACGATATTGCCGGATACGCTTGAGACGTATCACATGATCTTCTCAAGGAAGATCGTTTTATCAGCATGATATATCTTGTTAAAGAGCACTGCCTGAAAGCAGTCATAAGCGTCGTGGCATTTCACGGGGCTTATGACTGCTCAGGGGCACATCGATCAGGTAATTCATTGTGGGCACTTGCCGGGCGGGTAGACGCATCGGTTAAGGAGGTGATCCAGCCGCAGGTTCCCCTACGGCTACCTTGTTACGACTTCACCCCAGTCATGAACCACACCGTGGTGATCGCCTTCCGAAGTTAGGCTAACCACTTCTGGTGCAGTCCACTTCCATGGTGTGACGGGCGGTGTGTACAAGGCCCGGGAACGTATTCACCGTGCCATTCTGATGCACGATTACTAGCGATTCCGACTTCACGGAGTCGAGTTGCAGACTCCGATCCGGACTGAGACCGGCTTTATGGGATTCGCTCACTCTCGCAAGTTAGCAGCCCTTTGTGCCGGCCATTGTAGCACGTGTGTAGCCCTACCCGTAAGGGCCATGATGACTTGACGTCGTCCCCACCTTCCTCCGGTTTGTCACCGGCAGTCTCCCTAGAGTTCCCACCATTACGTGCTGGCAAATAGGGACAAGGGTTTCGCTCGTTACGGGACTTAACCCAACATTTCACAACACGAGCTGACGACAGCCATGCAGCACCTGTCACTGCGCTCCCGAAGGCACCCCGAGATCTCTCTCGGGTTCGCAGGATGTCAAGGGTAGGTAAGGTTCTTCGCGTTGCATCGAATTAAACCACATGCTCCACCGCTTGTGCGGGCCCCCGTCAATTCATTTGAGTTTTAACCTTGCGGCCGTACTCCCCAGGCGGTCGACTTATCGCGTTAACTTCGCCACAAGGGTCTCAAAGACCCCAACGGCTGGTCGACATCGTTTACGGCATGGACTACCAGGGTATCTAATCCTGTTTGCTACCCATGCTTTCGCACCTCAGCGTCAGTGTCAGTCCAGAAGGCCGCCTTCGCCACTGGTATTCCTCCCGATATCTACGCATTTCACCGCTACACCGGGAATTCCACCTTCCTCTCCTGCACTCTAGCGCGACAGTTCCGGATGCGATTCCCAGGTTGAGCCCGGGGCTTTCACAACCGGCTGATCGCGCCGCCTACGCGCGCTTTACGCCCAGTAATTCCGATTAACGCTTGCACCCTCCGTATTACCGCGGCTGCTGGCACGGAGTTAGCCGGTGCTTCTTCTGTGAGTGATGTCTCCCTGCCGGGGTATTAACCCGACAGCGTTCTTCCTCACTGAAAGTGCTTTACAACCCGAGGGCCTTCTTCACACACGCGGCATGGCTGGATCAGGCTTCCGCCCATTGTCCAATATTCCCCACTGCTGCCTCCCGTAGGAGTCCGGGCCGTGTCTCAGTCCCGGTGTGGCTGATCATCCTCTCAAACCAGCTACGGATCGTTGCCTTGGTAGGCCGTTACCCTACCAACCAGCTAATCCGACATAGGCTCATCCGATCGCGGGAGCCAAGGCCCCCTTTCTCCCGTAGGACGTATGCGGTATTAGCCTGAGTTTCCCCAGGTTATCCCCCACGACCGGGCAGATTCCTATGCGTTACTCACCCGTCCGCCGCTCGACGCCCAGAAGCAAGCTCCTGTCGTTTCCGCTCGACTTGCATGTGTTAAGCCTGCCGCCAGCGTTCAATCTGAGCCATGATCAAACTCTTCGGTTTACGATCATTGTGATCCTTGCTTTCCGCTGCCCGAGGGCATTGGAAAAAGCGGATCAAACTTGGCTCAAGGTTTCAAACGTTCTCAAAAAATCCAGAAATCGAGATTTCCAAATTCTGACGAGTCGCTTGCCTTGATAGCAGGTGATTTGTCACCCACCCAGGCAAGCGCCCACATGAATTACCTGATCAACTTGTTAAAGAGCGTCTCGCTAACACCACTCGCCGGCGATGACCTGCCGCGGCGGCTGCGAGGAAGGCGTATTCTACACGCCTTGAAGCGCTTGTCAACGGCTGAATGCTTTCTTTAGCCATTCGGCTTCGGCAATAATACATTTCTGCCGATCGCTAACCTGCTGACAAACAAGGCCTTTTCGGGCCCCTTCACCGCCGGTGACGCTTGGCGTCGTCGGCAGCGGATGCGTACTATAGGATCTGACAGGGTGTTTGACAAGGGGTCTGGGCAAAAAGTTTTGCCCAGACCTTTTATATGGCTATCGGGAAGCCGTACCTACTTGAGCGTGACCCGAGCGTAGCGCTTTTTGCCGGCCTGGATCACGTAGGCCTGGCCGGTCGCCAGCATAGCGTCCTGGGCAGCGATTTCGCCGTCGACCCTGACGCTGCCGTTTTTCAACATGTCCTTCGCCTGGGCGCTGTTTTTGACCAGCTCGGCGCGATTAAGCACCGAGGCCAGGGGCGCTTCCGGACTCCCCTCGAAGTCAACCTCTACCTCGGGCAGGTCGTCCGGCAGCTCGCCGTCGGCCAGCTGGTTGCCCGCCGACCTGTGCGCCGTGGCGGCGGCCTCTTCGCCGTGATAGCGGGTGATCAGCTCCCGGGCCAGCTCCATCTTGATATCCCGGGGGTTGGCGCCCTCGTCGACCTGCTGCTTCAGCGCGTCGATGGCCTCGTTGGACTTGAGCGAAAGCAGGTCATAGTAGCGCCACATCAGGCTGTCGGGCATGGACACCAGCTTGTTGAACATGGTCCCCGGCGCCTCGTTCACGCCGACGTAGTTACCCAGCGACTTGGACATCTTCTGCACGCCGTCGAGGCCCTCAAGCAGCGGCATGGTCATCACGACCTGCGATGCCTGACCGTAATGCTTCTGGATTTCGCGCCCCATCAGCAGGTTGAACTTCTGGTCGGTGCCGCCAAGCTCGATGTCGGCTTCCAGCGCCACGGAGTCGTAACCCTGCACCAGGGGATACAAGAACTCATGGATGGCAATGGCCTGATTGGCCCGGTAGCGTTTTTCAAAGTCGTCGCGTTCGAGCATCCGCGCCACGGTGCTCTGGGCGGCAAGCTCGATCATCTTGGCGGCGCTGAGCTCGCTGAACCACTCGGCGTTGAAGCGCACCTCGGTTTTGGCCGGGTCAAGAATCTTGAACACCTGCGCCTTGTAGGTCTCGGCGTTACGCTTGACCTCCTCTTCGGTTAGCGGCTTGCGCGTCACATTCTTGCCCGACGGGTCGCCGATGCGGCCGGTAAAGTCCCCGATCAGAAAAATCACCGTATGGCCCAGATCCTGAAACTGGCGCATTTTGGTCAGCAGTACGCTATGGCCCAGGTGCAGATCCGGCGCGGTGGGGTCAAACCCCGCCTTGATGCGCAGCGTGCGGCCGGAGGCGAGCTTCTCCCTGAGCTCGTCTTCCAGCAAGATTTCGTTAGCGCCACGCGCCAGCAGCGCCAAGGCCTGATCCACCTCACTCATCTGTTTCTCTCCACTGACTGTTCAGGCCGCCTGATAGCGGGCGACGATGATAAACGGCGCACGATGTTATCATGCCCAGCCTTTGTGGTTAAGCTTTCGCCCGGGAGAAAGGACCGCCTTATGGAAAACCCTCCAGCCCTCTACGCCGGCCTGATGTCCGGCACCAGCCTCGACGGCGTCGACGCCGCGCTAGTGGCCCTGGCGCCGGACGCGCCGCCGCGCCTGCTCGCCACCCACGCCGAGCCCATGCCCGCCGCGCTTCGCGGGCAGCTGCTGGCACTGTGCCACGCCGACTCCGTCAGCTTTGCCGAGCTGGCCGCCGCGGAGCATGCGTTCTGCCACCTCCAGGCGCGCGCCGTAACGGCGCTGCTTGGGCACCACGGCGTTGCCGCCGACGCCGTGACGGCCGTTGGCAGTCACGGCCAAACCGTCGAGCACGCTCCCGGCGGTCATCGCGGTGGGCCGGCGTATACATTGCAGCTGGATAACCCCAGCCTGTTGGCCGAGCTCACCGGCTGCCGGGTGGTGGCGGACTTTCGCCGTCGCGACCTGGCCGCCGGCGGGCAGGCCGCGCCGCTGGCACCAGCGTTTCACCGGGCGCTATTTCATGATCGCCGGGAAGATAGAGTGGTACTGAATCTGGGCGGCTTTGCCAATATTACCTGGCTACCCCAGGACGGCGGCGCGCCGCTGGGGTTTGATACCGGCCCGGCCAATGTGCTGCTGGATGCCTGGTGCCAACGCCACGGGCACGGCCATTTTGATGAAGGCGGCGCCTGGGCCGCCTCGGGAAGCGTCAACTCGGCACTGCTCGAACGCCTGTTGGCGGAGCCGTTTTTCCACCAGCCGCCGCCGCGCAGCACCGGGCGCGAGCTGTTTCATCCGGGGTGGCTGGAAGCTCATCTAAGCGGTGGGGAAAACCCGGCGGACGTGCAGGCCACGCTTGCCGAACTTACCGCCGCAAGCGTCGCCCAGGGCATTGGCCAGCTACTGGATAACCGGCCGCTTACGCTGATAGTCGGCGGCGGCGGCGCGCATAACACCCACCTGCGCCAACGGCTGGCCGCCCACCTGCCGCGCGCCACCCTGCGCTCGGCAAACGACTGGGGCTGGCCCGCCGACTGGATCGAGGCCGGCGCCTTTGCCTGGCTGGCCTACCGCCGCCTGCACCACCTGCCCGGTAACCTGCCGAGCGTAACCGGCGCGGCCGGCGAGCGGGTGCTCGGCGGCGTTTATGCTCCCCGAACGTCGTCTACCTAAAAGTCGTCGGCGTCGCGCAGGGAAAGGCCGCTCGGCACCCGGCTTTCCAGCGTCGTGCCTTTTTGTACGGCGTCGGGCTCGGCGCCGAACGTCAGCATCAGCCGCAGATTGTTGGCCGAGTCGGCGTGGACCAGCGCCACGCTCTCGCTGACTTTCCCGGCGCGCGCCAGGTCGCACAGCGCCTGATCGAAGGTTTGCATGCCGCCATCACGCGAGGAGGCCATAGCATCCTTGATGTCACCGATTCGCCCCTTGCGGATCAGGTCGGCAATGCGCGGCGAGCGCAGCATGATTTCAATGGCCGCACAGCGCTTCTCCTCCGGGGTGGGCAACAGCTGCTGCGCCACAATCGCGTGCAGGTTGAGCGATAAATCGGTGAGGATCTGCTCGTGCTGCTCGTAGGGGAAAAAGTGCAGGATACGATCCAGCGCCTGATTGGCGTTGTTGGCGTGCAGCGTGGCCAGGCAGAGATGGCCCGTCTCGGCAAAGGTCAGCGCGTGCTCCATGGTTTCCCGGGTGCGGATCTCGCCGATCAAAATCACGTCCGGCGCCTGGCGCAAGGTGTTTTTCAGCGCTACCTCAAACGACTCGGTATCGATGCCTACCTCGCGCTGGTTGACGATACCGCGCTTGTGAGGGTGCATGTACTCGATCGGATCCTCGATGCTGATAATGTGCCCGCCGACGGTTTCGTTGCGCTCCTGAACCATTGCCGCCAGGGTCGTCGACTTGCCCGTGCCGGTGCCGCCTACCACCAGCACCAGCCCGCGCCTTTTTTGCGCCAGGCCGGCAAGCGAGCCGGGCACCCCGAGCGTCGCAAGCCGGGGGACTTCCAGCGCAATGCGCCGCACCACCATTGCTACCTGGTTGCGCTGCTGAAACGCATTGACCCGAAAGCGACCCGTGCCGCTCAGGCTCAGCGCAAAGTTGATCTCCCGGGTCTGCTCAAACTCATCGCGCAGCCCCGCGGGCAAAACGTACATGACAAGATCGGTCACCTGCTGGACATCCAGCGGCTGCTCGGTCACGGGCTCAAGCCCGGTAGGCATTTTCAGCGTTGGCGGCACGCCGACCGAAATCAGCAGGTCCGACGCCTGACGCTCGATCATGGTCGTCAGCAAAGTGTGAACAAACTGTGCCGCTGACGCGCCGGCGGTACTTTCCATACGCGCTCTCCCCTTACGCACTCTTGCCTTGCGCCTTCCCTGGAAGCCGTCCTTGCCCGGTGGTCTTACAGCGCCAGCGGCGCCTTGGCCTGGGACTGCGCCTGCTCGCGGCTGATAACGCCGTGCCGCACCAGGTTGATCAGCGCTGCGTCAAGCGTCTGCATTCCCAGGCTGCCGCCGGTCTGCATCGCCGAGTAAATCTGGGCGATCTTGTCTTCGCGGATGAGGTTGCGCACCGCCGGCGTGGCCACGAGGATTTCGTGGGCGGCCACGCGCCCGCCGTCCTGGCGCTTGAGCAGCGTCTGGGAAATCACCGCCTGCAGCGATTCGGACAGCATCGAGCGCACCATGCCTTTCTCCGCCCCGGGAAAGACGTCGATGATACGATCAATGGTCTTGGCCGCCGAGGTCGTGTGCAGCGTGCCGAACACCAGATGGCCGGTCTCGGCCGCGGTCAGGGCCAGGCGAATGGTCTCCAGGTCGCGCAGCTCGCCCACGAGAATAACGTCGGGGTCTTCGCGCAGGGCGCTGCGCAGGGCACTGGCGAAGCTGCGGGTGTCGCGGTGCACCTCGCGCTGGTTGACGAGGCAGCGCTTGCTGGTGTGGACAAACTCCACCGGGTCTTCAATGGTCAAAATATGCTCTTGGCGATGACGGTTGACGTGGTCGACCATGGCCGCAAGCGTTGTGCTCTTGCCCGACCCGGTGGGGCCGGTGACCAGCACCAGCCCCCGCGGCAGCATGGCAAGCTGCTCGAAGACCTGTCCCATCCCCAGGTCCTCCATGGACAGCACTTCGCTTGGGATGGTACGAAAGACCGCGCCTGCCCCGCGCGCCTGGTTGAAGGCGTTCACGCGAAAGCGCGCCACGCCGGGCAGATCGAACGAGAAGTCCGTCTCCAGATGCTCCTCGTAGTCGCGGCGCTGGTTATCATTCATGATTTCGTAGATCAGCTGGCGCACCGCGGTATTATCCATTTCCGGCACATCCAGCCTTCGCATGTCGCCATCAACGCGTATCATGGGCGGCAAACCGGCCGACAGGTGCAGGTCAGAGGCGTTCTGCTTTGCCGCAAATGCCAGCAGTTCAGTAATATCCATCTTTTTCCCCAGCTACGGTAATGTGTTGAGCATGACAAACGACGCCCTTCCCGACTCTCTTGCCAGCGTGCGCCAGCGCCTGGCTCGCGCGCTGGCAAGCGCCGGGCGGCCGCCGAACGATGCCTGCCTGCTGGCGGTGAGCAAGACACAGCCGGCAGCGGCGATCCGACATGCCCACCGGCTCAATCAGCGCCACTTTGGCGAAAGCTACCTGCAGGAAGCCATGGACAAGCAGGCCGAGCTTGACGACCTGGATGACATCGTCTGGCACTTCATCGGCCCGCTGCAGTCGAACAAGACCCGCGCCGTCGCCGAGCGCTTTTCCTGGGTACACAGCGTGGATCGCCTCAAGGTCGCCCGCCGCCTAAGCCAGCAGCGCCCGGACGCCCTGCCGCCGCTCAATATCTGCCTGCAGGTCAACGTCAGCCACGAGGCCTCCAAGTCCGGCGTCATGCCCGAAGCGCTCGGCGAGCTTGCCCGGGCCGTGGCGGAGCTGCCCGGCCTTTCGCTTCGCGGCCTGATGGCCATCCCCGCCCCGGCCGAGACGTTCGACGCCCAGCGTAAGCCGCTGGCCGAGCTGCGCACCTGCCTGCATGACCTCAAAAAAACGCTCGATGCCCCCCTGGATACGCTATCCATGGGCATGAGCGGCGATCTTGAGGCCGCCATCGCGGAAGGCGCTACGCTGGTGAGACTCGGCACCGCCGTCTTCGGCACCCGCTAACGCTTCGGATAATGACATCAGGATAACCACATGGACACACAAATAACATTCATCGGCGCGGGCAACATGGCCGGCGCCATCATCGGCGGGCTAACCCAAGGCGGCACTTCCGCAGGCTGCATTACCGCCACGGCGCCCGACCAGAAGCAGCTGGCCGACATCGGCGCGCGCCTGAGCATTCACACCACGACCGACAACGCCGCCGCTGCGGACGCCGCCGACGTGCTGGTGCTGGCGGTCAAACCCCAGCTCATGCGCGAGGTATGCCAGGGGCTTGCCGACAGCGTGCAGCAGGCGCGCCCGCTGGTCATTTCCATTGCCGCGGGGCTTGATGCCACCACCATCGACGGCTGGCTCGGCGGCGGCAACGCCCTGGTGCGCTGCATGCCCAACACCCCATCGCTGGTCGGCCAGGGCGCCAGCGGCCTGTACGCCAACGACCGCGTCAGCGACGCCCAGCGCGACACCGCTACCCGGCTGATGCAGGCCGTGGGCCTGGTCGAGTGGGTCGACGACGAGTCGCTGCTCGACGCCGTCACCGCGGTGTCCGGCAGCGCGCCGGCCTACTTCTTCCTGATGTTTGAGGCCATGGAAGACGCCGGCGTCCGGCTCGGCCTGCCCGCCGACACCGCCCGCCGGCTGGCCATACAAACGGCGCTGGGTGCGGCCACCATGGCCGGGCAGAGCGAGCACGACCCGGCCACGCTCAAGCAGAACGTCATGTCGCCGGGCGGCACCACCGAGCGCGCCATTGCCACGCTCGAAGATGCCAACCTGCGCCAGGCCATGGATGACGCCATGCAGGCCTGCGCCGAACGCGCCCGGCAGATGGCCGCAGAGCTGAGCGGCGAACGCTGATTGCCGAAAGCCGTGCCGATACACCCGACAACCCCCTAGCACCATCCACCACCACGGAGATTTCACCATGGGCAACCAACTCGGCAACGCCGGGCTGATGCTGATCAACACGCTCATCGGCATTTACCTGTTTATTCTCATGCTGCGCTTTTTGCTGCAGGCATCAGGGGCCGATTACTACAATCCCATGAGCCAGTCGGTGGTCAAGATCACCCAGCCGGTGGTGCAGCCGTTCCAGCGTTTTCTCGGCCCGGTGGCCGGGCGTTTTGACCTTGCCACCCTGGCCGCCGGCTTTGTGCTCAAGGTGCTCAGCATCATCGCCATTTTTATGATCATCGGCATCGGCATGCCGCCCCTGGCCGGCGTGCTGATTGCCGGGGTGGCCGCGGTGCTCGGGGCCATCCTCAAGATCTACTTTTTTGCCCTCATCGTGATGATCATCCTCAGCTGGGTCGCGCCCAACGCCAGCCACCCGGGCGCGCTGCTGGTGATGCAGCTGGTCGAGCCGATCATGGCGCCGGTGCGCCGGGTCATTCCGCCGCTGGGCATGATCGACCTTTCGCCCATTGTGGTCTTCATCGGCATCAACCTGCTGGACGGGCTGGTCGTGGGTGCGCTGACCCGCGCCGCCGGCATTTCCGGTAGGCTGGTCGGGTTATAATGTCCCGAGTCACGATTTCCTTTGCCTAATACGACGATCTTTCATGCCTGATTCACATTCGGCCGACCCGGACAGCCAGCTGCCGCCGGACTCGGTGGGGCTGGTCATCCCCGAGGTCGCCCACTTTGATACGCCGCTCGAGCTTGCCTGCGGCAAGGCGCTGCCCGCCTACGACCTGGTGTATGAAACCTACGGCACGCTCAACGCCGAGCGCAGCAACGCCGTGCTGGTCTGCCACGCGCTGTCCGGCCATCACCACGCCGCCGGCTATCATCACCCGGACGACCGCAAGCCCGGCTGGTGGAACGCCTATATCGGCCCGGGCAAGCCGGTGGATACCAACCGCTTTTTTGTGGTGTCGGTCAACAACCTCGGCGGCTGCCACGGCAGCACCGGCCCGCTGAGCCACAACCCGGAAACCGGCCGCCTCTGGGGGCCGGACTTCCCCGTGGTCACGGTGCGCGACTGGGTGAAAAGCCAGGCGCGGCTGGCCGACCGGCTGGGCATCGAGCGCTTTGCCGCCGTGATTGGCGGAAGCCTCGGCGGCATGCAGGTCATGCAGTGGAGCATCGACTACCCCGAGCGTATCGCCAGTGCGGCGGTGATTGCCGCCACGCCCCGGCTGTCGGCGCAGAATATCGCCTTCAACGAGGTCGCCCGCCAGGCCATCCGCTCGGACCCCGACTTTCACGCCGGCTGGTACGCCGAGCACGACGCCGTGCCCAAGCGCGGGCTGAAGCTGGCGCGCATGGTGGGCCACATCACCTATCTGTCGGAAGACGCCATGGGCTCCAAGTTCGGCCGCGACCTGCGCAGCAACGACCTGCACTTCGGCTTCGACGTGGAGTTCCAGGTGGAATCCTACCTGCGCTATCAGGGCGACACCTTCTCCACCACCTTTGACGCCAATACCTACCTGCTGATGACCAAGGCGCTGGACTACTTCGACCCGGCCGCCGCCCACGACGGCGATCTGGCCCGGTCGCTGGCCCCGGCGCAGTGCCCGTTTCTGGTGCTGAGCTTTTCGTCGGACTGGCGCTTTCCGCCGGCGCGCTCCCGGGAGCTGGTCGATGCCCTGATCCACGCCGGCAAGCGGGTCAGCTACGCCACCATCGTCTCGCCCTACGGCCACGACGCCTTCTTGCTGCCCGAGCCGCGCTATCTGGCGATCTTCAGCGCCTTCATGCGGCGCGCAGCGCCGGCGTCCGGCCCCGAGGATACTGCAGAGGAGCCCCAGCCATGATGCGCGCCGACCTCACCATCATTTACGACTGGATAGCCCCCAACGCCCACGTGCTCGACCTGGCCTGCGGCGACGGCGTGCTGTTGGAGGCGCTTGCCCGGCACAAGGGCGTCACCGGCTACGGGCTGGAAATCGACACCGACGGCATTACCGGCTGCGTGGCCCGGGGCGTGAGCGTCATCGAGCACAACCTCGACGACGGCCTGGCAAGCTTTCACGATCAAAGCTACGACCAGGTGATCATGACCCAGGCGCTTCAGGCCCTGCGCCGACCGGACCTGATGCTTCACGAAATGCTCCGCGTGGCCGACGAGGGCATCATCACCTTCCCCAACTTTGCCTACTGGCGCCACCGCGTGCACCTGGGGCTGCGCGGCTACATGCCGGTGTCCAAGTCGCTGCCCCACGCCTGGTACGACACGCCCAACATTCATCTATCGACCTTCAACGACTTCGAGCATCTGTGCCGGGATCAGGGACTGGTCATCGTTGACCGCGCGGTGGGCGTGGGCAACCATCGGGGCCACTGGACGTCCCGCTGGTGGCCCAACCTGTTCGGCGAAATCGCGATTTTTCGCGTCCGCCGGCAGCCATAAGGCCCGGGCGCCGCAGGCGGGAATCCCGAACATTGCTTTATTGAGGAGGTACGCTGTCATGGCGAAACGCTGGCTGATCCGCATCACCGCCTGTCTGGCACTGAGCCTGGTCGCCCTTGGAGCTTACGGCGAGCAGCAGCAGCGCGCCGGCAACTACGTCATCCACTACAGCGCGATCGGCACCCGCTTTCTGGCCCCGGAAGTCGCCGAGGACTACGGGATACAGCGCAGTGCCGGGCTGGGGCTGGTCAACGTAAGCGTCCGCGAATACCGGGATGACGGCACCATTCGCCCGGTCAACGCCGAGGTCAAGGGCCAGGTCGGCCTGCTGGAAAAGGCGCCCGACACGCTGGACTTTCGCACCGTGCGCGATGACGGCGCGGTCTACCAGCTGGCCACCTTCCGCCTGGAGCACGACGCCCCGATGCACTTCTCCCTCAAGGTGCGCGCCGACCGCAACGCCGAGCCCGATACCGTAAGCTTCATCCAGCGCTTCTACCTCGAGCGTTAAAGCCGCACCTTCAGGCGCCGCTCGAGCGCCACCGCTACGGGCACGCCGCCTGCCCGAGTAAAGCGCACGCCGTAGGCCAGCACCTCCACGCCGCTGGCGGCAGCCTCCGCCAGCGCTTCGGCGTAGGCGGAGTCGATATGCGCCGCCGCGCCGACGCTGGCAATGCCCTCGTGCGCCACGCAAAACAGCAGCACCGCCCGCTGGCCTTCCCTCGCTAGCCTGGCCAGGGTGCGCAGGTGCCGGGTGCCGCGCACGCTCACCGCATCGGGAAAGTAGCCCAGGCCATCGGCTTCCTTCAGCGTCACCTGTTTGACCTCGACGTAGGCCTGCCCCCGGGCCGGGTCGTCGAGCAAAAAGTCCAGCCGCGCCTCCTCTACTTTTGCCTCCCGCTTCAAGCGGGCGTAGCCGGCAAGCGGTTCGATCAAGCCCCCAACGAGCGCCTGCTCGGCAATGCGGTTGGCCCGCCCGGTGTTTACTGAGGCCGTGGCCACGCCGTCGCCTTCAGCGGGCAGCTCGATCAGCTCCCAGGTCCAGGCCAGCTTGCGTTTGGGGTTGTCGTTTGGCTCAAGCCACACCCGGCAGCCGGGCTTGTTGACCGCGGTCATCGCCCCGGTGTTGGGGCAGTGGGCCACCACCTCGCGGCCGTCGTCGAGGCGCACATCGGCGAGAAAGCGCTTGTAGCGGCGTAGCAGCGTGCCGGGCTCAAGCGCCGGATAGCGCCATTCGCCGGGCTTCCCGGGCAAGGGATTTGTCATGCCGTTCTCCTTTACGTATCGGGCGCAAACGCCCGGGCGCGCTATCCTGCCACGGTTTCCCCGCGGCATCATGCTTGCATTCCCCCTGATTTTGCGCTAAACAAGCATGCCTTTGGCGCGACATCATTAGATCACCTGATGGTCGTTCAGCAGTCATTTACGTAAGGGGCACTCCATGCCAGTAGCGGACAACAATACGGAAGCGTCCAAGACTTTCACCCCGTACGAACCGGCGGCGGGTGAGGAATATATGAACGAGCAGCAGCTGGCGCATTTCCGCCAGCTGCTCCTGGACTGGAAACAGGAGCTCATGGAAGAGGTGGATCGTACCGTTCGCCATCTTCAGGAAGAGGCCAACAACTACGCCGACCCGGCCGACCGGGCCACCCAGGAAGAAGGCTTTAATCTGGAGCTGCGCACCCGGGATCGCGAGCGCAAGCTGCTGAAAAAAATTAACGAAACCATCGAGAGAATCGACGATGACGACTACGGCTTCTGCGAAGCCTGCGGCATCGAAATCGGCATTCGCCGCCTCGAAGCGCGGCCCACCGCCACGCTGTGCGTGGACTGCAAGACCCTGGACGAGCTCAAGGAAAAGCAGCTCGGCAGCTAAAAGCGCCACGTTCACAATAGGCGATAGGCGGGCACTTGCGGGTGCCCGCCGGCGTTTTTACCCCCTCACTCGGGCAGCGGCGCTGTTATCATGGCCGCCATGACACCTTCTTCATCATCCCCCGGCCCGGGCGCGGGCTATCGCGGCCGCTTTGCGCCCACGCCCTCGGGCCCTTTGCACTTTGGCTCGCTGGTCGCGGCGCTGGGTAGCCACCTGGACGCCCGGGCGGCGGGCGGCGAATGGCGGGTGCGCATTGAGGACATCGACCCGCCGCGCTGCCCGGCGGGGGCTGGCGATACCATCCTGCGCCAGCTCGAGGCCTTCGGCCTTGAGTGGGACGGCGAGGTGCTCTGGCAGCATAGCCGCCACGGCGCCTACCAGGCCGCCCTTGAACGGCTGGCAGAGGCGGGGCTGGCCTACCCGTGCAGCTGCTCGCGCAAGCAGTGGCGAGACTACGCCGTTTACCCCGGCTGGTGCCGCCACGGCGTTTGCCGTCCGGACGCGCCGGTTGCCTGGCGGCTGCGAAGCGACCTGGGCGAGCATCCGGCGCGCTTCGACGATCGCCTGCTGGGCCGCCTGACCTTTGATCCGGCCGCCCTTGGCGACGTAGTGCTCAAGCGCAAGGATGCGCTTTTTGCCTACCAGCTGGCCGTGGCGGTGGACGACACCGACCAGGGCATGACCGACGTGGTACGCGGCGTGGACCTGCTCGACAACACCCCCTGGCAGCGCCAGCTGCAGCAGGCGCTCGGCTACCCGCACCCGCGCTATCTGCACCTGCCGCTGGTCGTCGCGCCCAACGGCCAGAAGCTTTCCAAGCAGAACCTCGCGCCTACGCTTGCCACACGCCCGGACGGCATTCGCCGGCAGCTTTCGGCCGCCCTTGAAGCGCTGGATCAGGCGCCGCCGGCGGCCCTTGCCGAAAGCCCTGTCGCCGAGCAGCTGGCCTGGGCCGTTTCCCACTGGTCAACCGCGCGCCTGGCCAAGGCCCCCACGCGCCCCGCCCCCGAGGAGGTATAGCCGTGTACGTCTATCGCATCATGCTGTTTCTGGTCTTCGGGGGCTATCTGCTCTCGCCGCTGTTGATGAGCGGCTGGGGCGACCCCGACGTTGCCTGGTACCGGCCCTTTCTGATCTGGGGCGGGCTGATTGCCCTGACCGTGTGGCTCGAACAGAAAAGGAAGCTCGATGAACGTTGAGTTGGCGGCAATCGTCCTGCTGGGGCTTGGCTATCTTGCCCTGCTGTTTGGCTGCGCCGTCGCCGTGGAGCGCGGCTGGGTCTCCTCCCGGATAACGCGCCATCCGGCGGTGTATACGCTTGCGCTCGGCGTTTACGCCAGCGCCTGGGCGGTCTACGGCAGCGTCGAATTTGCCGCCGGCGCCGGCTTTGGCTACCTGGCCTATTACCTGGGCGCGGCCGGCGCCTTCCTGCTCGCCCCGGTGCTGCTGGTGCCCATTCAGCGCATTACCCGCACCTATCAGCTGGCCTCGCTGGCCGACCTGTTCGCCTTCCGCTTTCGCACCCGCTGGGCGGGCACCCTGGTGACCCTGGTCAGCACCCTCGCCGTGATGCCGCTGTTGGGCATTCAGGTCAAGACCCTGAGCGAGGCGATCAACGCCATAACCGGGAGCGGGGCGGGAAGCTCGGTCGCCCTGCTTTTCTGCCTGGGGATTGCCGCCTTCGCGGTGCTGTTCGGCGCCCGCTCGAGCCACCTGCTTACGCGCCACAACACCCTGCTGGCTACCATCGCCCTTGAGTCATTGATCAAGCTCGGGGCGATGCTGGCGCTGGGCGCGGTGGCGCTGTGGGGGGTCTTTGACGGCCCCCAGCAGCTGCAGCAGTGGCTTGCCAGCGCTGACGGCCAGGCGCTGGTTGCGCAAACGCCCACCCTCGACCCGGCGCACTGGCGCACGCTGCTGCTGCTGTTCTTCGCCGCCGCCTTCATGATGCCGCACCTGTTTCACGTCACCTTTGCCGAAAGTCTGTCGCGCCACACCCTGCTCCAGGCCAGCTGGACGCTGCCGCTTTACCTGCTGCTGATGGCACTGCCCGTGCCGCTGATCTGGTGGGCCGCGCAGAAAGTGGCCGGCGCGCCGATCAGCGCCACCGCCTACGCCGTCTACCTAATGAGCGAGCACCCGGGCGTCGGCGCGCTGGCGTTCATCGCCGGGCTGGCCGCCGCCAGCGGCACCATGGTCATGATTGCGCTGGCGCTGTCGGGCATGATCCTCAACCACATCGTGCTGGTGGCGCGCCCGCCAGAGGCCCGGGCGGATCTTTACGGCTGGCTGCGCTGGCTGCGCCGGGGGCTGGTCGTCGCGGTGATATTTAGCGGCTGGCTGTTTCATGCAGGCGTCGGGCGCCACGACCTCATGGCGCTGGGGCTCGCCGCCTTTGCCGGCATGGTGCAGTGCCTGCCGGGCATGCTCGCCCTGCTCTACTGGCCCGGGGCCAACCGCAAGGGGCTTGTTACCGGGCTTGCCGTCGGCAGCGCCGCGTGGCTCTGGGGGCTATGGCTGCCGCTGTTTATCCCGCTGCCGGCGCTTTGGTCGCCGCTGCCCGGCGAGCCTACGTGGTATCAGGTAACGCTCTTGTCGCTTGCCGCCAATATTCTTGCGCTGATCGTCGTGTCGCTGTTCAGCCGCACCTCCGACGGCGAAAGCGCGGCGGCCGAGGCCTGCTCGGTGGACGCCGTCATCCGCTCCAAGCGGCTGCCGCTCCAGGCCGCCACGGTGGCCGACTTTACCGCCCAGCTGGCCGAAGCGCTGGGCGACGAAGCCGCCGACCGCGAAGTCAACCGCGCGCTAACGGCCCTCAACCTCACCCATCAGGAATACCGCCCCTACGCTCTGCGCCGCCTGCGCGACCGTATCCAGGCCAACCTCTCGGGGCTGATGGGGCCGTCGGTGGCCCGGGACATCGTCGACCGCTACCTGCCCTACCGCCACGACGACGCCCCGGTCACCGACGACATCCACTTCGTCGAAAGCCGGCTCGAGGCCTACCGCTCGCGGCTGACCGGGCTTGCCCGGGAGCTTGACGGCCTGCGCCGCCACCACCGCCAGACGCTGACCAACCTGCCCGTGGGGCTCTGCCTGTTTGGCAACGATGACGAAATCGTCATGTGGAACCGGGCGCTCGCCGAGCTCTCCGGCATCAGCGGCGAAAGCGTCATCGGTGCCCACCGCGACAGCCTGCCCGAGCCCTGGCCGACGCTGATGCAAAACGCCCTGGAGAGCTCGAGCGTCACGCTTTACCAGCAGGCCGCGCGCCTCCACGAGCGCGACTACTTTCTCACTCTGAACAAGGCCACCCTGGACGGCGACGACAGCCACGGCGGTAGCGTAGTGCTGATTGAAGACCATACCGAAATGAAATGGCTCGAGGACGAGCTGGTCCACGCCGCCCGGCTGGCCTCCATCGGCCAGCTGGCCGCCGGTGTCGCCCACGAAATCGGCAATCCGGTCACCGCCATCTCGTCGCTTTCGCAAAACCTGCGCTACGACACCGACGACCCGATCGTGCTGGAAACCGCCGAGCACATTCAGACCCAGACAGAACGCATCACCCGCATCGTCAATTCGCTGGTGGAGTTTGCCCACGGCGGCCGCCGCTCGGTGGCCCTGCCACGCTCCCCGGTCGAGCTTGCCCGCATCAGCGAAGAAGCCCTGCATTTGTTACACTTGGCGCGTACCGACGAAGCCGTCCGCTTCCACAACGACTGTCCGGCAGACCTGATCGTGCGCGGCGATGCCCAGCGGCTGATTCAAGTCATGCTCAATATCCTCGGCAACGCTCGGGACGCCTGCGCCCCGGACGGCACGGTCACCGTCAGCGCCGGCCGCCAGGGCGACTACGCCTGGTGGTGCGCCACCGATAACGGCCACGGCATCTCCGAGACCGTACGCCACCGCCTGTTCGAGCCGTTCACCACCACCAAATCTGCCGGCGAAGGCACCGGGCTCGGGCTCTCGCTTGCCTATCAGATCGCAAGCGAGCATCAGGGCAACATCGAGGTTGCCTCGCCGCCCCCCGGCCATTCCCGCGGCACCGCCATCACCCTATGGCTACCGCTTTATCAACAGGACGAGCCGCCGCCCCATGCAACAGATTCTGATTGTTGAAGATGAAGCGATCATCCGCAGCGCGCTCAAACGCCTGCTCGAACGCCACGGCTACGCCGTCAGCGAAGCGGAAAGCGCCGAAGAAGCCGAGCCCCTGGACCCGCAGCGCTTTGACCTGGTGATCACCGACCTGCGCCTGCCGGGCGAAGAAGGCACGGTGCTGATCGAGCGCGCCGCCCCGGTGCCGGTGCTGATCATGACCAGCTACGCCAGCATGCGCTCGGCCATCGACTCGCTCAAACAGGGCGCGGTGGACTACATCGCCAAGCCGTTTGATCACGCCGAACTGGTGGAGACCGTCTCGCGTATTCTCCATCAGCAGGCCATGCGCCAGGGCGAGCCGCCGGAAATCACCGACGAAGGCGGCAGCCAGCAGATCATGATCGGCGACTGCGACGCCATGCAGCAGGTCTATACCCGCATTCGCAAGACCGCCCCGGCCGACGTCACCGTGCTGATCCTGGGCGAGTCCGGCACCGGCAAAGAGCTTGTCGCCCGCGCCCTGCACCAGCAGAGCAAGCGCGCCGCGGCCTCGCTGATCTCGGTCAACTGCGCCGCGATCCCGGAAACGCTGATCGAGTCGGAGCTGTTCGGCCACGAAAAAGGCGCCTTTACCGGCGCCAGCGCCTCGCGCACCGGCCTGGTCGAAGCCGCCGACGGCGGCACCCTGTTTCTGGATGAGATCGGCGAGCTGCCACTGGACGCCCAGGCGCGGCTGCTGCGCGTGCTGCAGGAGGGCGAAATCCGCAAGATCGGCTCGGTGGAAACCCGCCACGTCGACGTCCGCCTGATCGCCGCCACCCACCGCGACCTGGCGGCGCTGTCCAAAACCGGCGAGTTCCGCCTGGATCTTTACTACCGGCTCAACGTCATGCAAATCGACCTGCCGCCCCTGCGCGAACGCGAAGACGACGTCCTGGCGATCGCCGACATTCTGCTCGACAAGGCGCTCAAGCGTCACGACCGCGAAGGCCTGCGCCTGTCCCGGGCGGCGCGCCAGGACCTGCGCGACTACCCCTGGCCGGGTAACGTGCGCGAGCTGGAAAACGCCCTGGAGCGCGGCGCCATCCTCGCCGAAGGCCACCTGATTCATCCCGACGACCTGGGCCTGGCTCCGGCCGCCACGCGCCCCCAGCCCGCCCCGGCTACGCCTGCGGACACGCCAGCCGACGACGCGCCCGCCGAGGCCCCCCACCCCGGCGACACCGCCGAAGGCGTATCGCTCGAGGACTATTTCCAGCACTTTGTGCTCGAGCATCAGGATCACATGAGCGAAACCGAGCTGGCGCAAAAGCTCGGCATCAGCCGCAAGAACCTCTGGGAGCGCCGCCAGCGGCTGGGCATACCGCGCAAGAAAAACGCCCGGCGCGCCTCCTCCTGACGCCCCTTTTTCCTGTCTCCCGGGCGCCTCGCCCTACCGTTTGACACAGGTGCCGCCCGCCGCCTTCGACGAATGTCCCATTGGCCGGCGGCGCTCTGCCTGTTCTCGCACCGGCGCCTCTGACCGCCCTGTTACCCCAGCACACAGAGGCCTCATCCGCACCCCCTCAAAGCGGTAACACTCGGCGGTAACGCTTTTTCCTTTTTCTCTACATAAAACGATAACTCACTGATAAAAATAGAAATACCAGAAACTGGCACGAGACATGCAACGTATAGGGTAAGAAAAATAAACCAACACACTGGGCCAGGCGACCCAAACGCTCAACCGCAGCGCTAACAACAACAATGCGATCGCCGCCTTCGCTTCTGCCCTGAACAACAACAACACGGCAGAACACGCAAAAATAAAGAGACGGACCCGCACAATAACAACAACGGGTACTTTCTCGCCTTGCCCCCGGCACCGCCAACAATAACAACAGGTGCCGATGAGCAAGACGCCCGGTAGGAGGACGCGAAGCACGCGACGGCCAGCGGCAAAAAAGACAATAAAGCAGCCAACAACAACAAGAAAGACAGCGGCCATCGACGTGGCCCCGGCAACAATAACAATAGCCGGGGGAAGGTATTCGCGATTGGATTATTGCTTTGAATACGAGGCGGTCGGGATCACCATGACTCTCACACCTGCCGACTGCGGTGCGTATTCAGGGCGATGCGCCAACACGAAGAAAAACAGCCGAAAAAAAATAGCGGCAAGGACGCCTACGCATCCACCTCCAAGGGGAGCCCCACCGGGCTCCCCTTTTTGTTGCCTGCGCACACGGCCCCTGGCCCGTAAGCCCTGCGGTGTCGGCGCCGATGCTTTGCAAGGCTCCGAGCGTCGGCTACACTTGAGCGTTTGTTAGGTCATGTCTTGTATCCTGCGAGACAAAACCGCCGCCTGTGCACGGCGCAGCTTTCCAGCCGCCGCGCTCAAGGAACGCGTTTCCAGACCGCTTTTTTAAAGAACGTATTACGCTATTTTAATTCCCGGAGACCCTTTGAAATCCCGCCACGATGAAGACGGCCAGCCCGGCCTGCCAGCCCCCCGCATCATTCCGCGCGCTGAGCACCCCATCTCGCGCCAGCACATCAGCGACGCCGCGCTGAAAGTACTCTACCGCCTTGACGGTGCGGGCTTTGAGGCGTATCTCGTAGGCGGCTGCATTCGCGACGCTCTGCTGGGCAAAATGCCCAAGGACTTCGACGTCGCCACTAACGCCACGCCGGAGCAGGTGCACGACCTGTTTCGCAATTCGCGGCTGATCGGGCGGCGCTTTCGCATCGTGCACGTGCGCTTTGGCCGCGAAATCATCGAGGTCACGACCTTTCGCGGCAAGCCCCAGGACGAACACGCCGACCATATTGCCCGCCAGTCCGATGCCGGGCTGCTGCTGCGCGATAACGTCTGGGGCAGCATCGAAGAAGACGCGCTGCGCCGCGATTTTACCGTCAACGCCCTCTACTACAGCATTGCTGACTTCAGCCTGCACGATTTTGCCGACGGCGCGCGCGACATCGAAACCCGTACGCTGCGCCTGATCGGCGACCCGGCAACCCGCTACCGCGAAGACCCGGTGCGCATGCTCCGCGCGGTGCGCTTTGCCGCCAAGCTGGACTTTCTGCTGGACGAATCCAGCGAAACACCGATTTATGACCTGGCGCCGCTGCTGCTGCAAATTCCGCCGGCGCGGCTGTTTGACGAAGTGCTCAAGCTGTTCATGGCCGGCCACGGGCTGATGACCTTCCGCCTGCTCAGCCACTACGACCTGTTCGGCATGCTCTTCCCCGAAGCCGAAGAAGCCATGGCCGACGCCGCCTGGGCCGAGGAGCTGATCGAAGCAGCGCTTGCCAACACCGACCGTCGCATTGCCGAGGGCCGCCCGGTCACCCCGGCCTTTCTGCTGGCGGCGTTTCTCTGGCCGGCGGTGGCGCAGCGCAAGGCGGCCCTGGAGCAGGACGGCATGCCCGGCGTCCCGGCCACGCACGCTGCCGCCCAGCAGGTCGTTTCACGCCAGCTGCAGCACGTCTCGATTCCCAAGCGTTTTGGCATGCCCATGCGCGACATCTGGGACCTCCAGGAGCGCCTGACCAAGCGCCAGGGCAAACGCGCCTTCCAGACCCGGGAGCACCCGCGCTTTCGCGCCGCCTACGACCTGCTGCTGCTGCGCGAAGAGGCCGGCGAAATCCCCAGCGGGCTGGGCGACTGGTGGACGGCCTTCCAGCAGGGCGACGAGCACGAGCAGCGCCGCTTGCTGAACAAGGTCGGCAGCGACCCGGCAAGCCAGGGCAAGCGCCGCAAGCGTCGCCGCAAACCGAGTAAAACGGAGTAGAGGCCCTGTATGTCGCGCTCACCGTCGCTTGCCTACATCGGCCTGGGGAGCAACCTGGCCACTCCCCGCCAGCAGGTGGCCACCGCCCTTGACGAACTCGACGCGCTGACGCTTGGCCGCGTGACCGCCGCCTCCCGGCTCTATGCCAGCCGCCCGGTGGGGCCCCAGGACCAGCCCGATTTCGTCAATGCCGTCGCCGCCCTGGAAACGCCGCTTTCGCCGCTGGCCCTGCTCGACCAGCTCCAGGCGCTGGAGCAACGCCACCGCCGCCGGCGCGAACGCCGCTGGGGGCCGCGCACCCTGGATCTCGACATCCTCCTCTTCGACGCCGCCACCGTTACCCGTCCGCGGCTGCAGGTGCCGCACCCCGAAATGCACCGGCGCGCCTTTGTGCTGCGCCCGCTTTTGGAGATTGCCCCGCACCTCACGCTTCACGGCCAGCCGCTCGGCCGCTGGCTGGACGCCCTCGACGACGACGTCACGCCGCTGGACTGAGCCACGGCTTTTGCTACCGTTCGCCACACCTCTCGACACCGGTAGCGTATTCGGGTAACAATTAGCGCCCGTATCCTATGCGTTCGAGCCCGTGTTGATACCGCCCCGTGCCCGCTGCGGGCGCCGGCTAACTGGCTCCATTAATCATCGAGAGCACGCCATGAAAACCGTCACCCTGAACACCCTGCGCGCGCACAAACGCAGCGGAGAAACGTTCAGCTGCCTGACCGCCTACGACGCCTCCTTTGCCCACGCCGCAAGCCAGGCCGGCATTGAGGTTCTGCTGGTGGGCGACTCGCTGGGCATGGTGCTGCAGGGGCACCCGAGCACCCTGCCGGTCACGCTTGCCGACATCTGCTATCACACCCGGGCCGCCGCCGCCGGCAAGGGCGCCAGCCTGCTGATGGCCGACCTGCCGTTCATGAGCAACGCCACGGTCGAGCGCACCCTGGAAGACGCCGCGGCGCTGATGCGCGCCGGCGCGGAAATGATCAAGGTCGAAGGCGAGGCGTGGATGGCCGACGGCGTACGCGAAATGAGCCGCCGGGGCATACCGGTATGCGCCCATCTGGGGCTGACGCCGCAGACCGTCCACCAGCTGGGCGGCTACAAGGTGCAGGGCCGCGATGCCGCCCACGCCGAGCGTATTATCGAAGACGCCCGCACCCTGGTCGACGCCGGCGCCTCGATCATCCTGCTCGAATGCGTCCCGGCAAGCCTCGGCCGCGCCGTTACCGAGGCGCTGGACGTCCCGGTTATCGGCATCGGCGCAGGGCCCGATACCGACGGCCAGATACTGGTCATGCACGACGTGCTGGGCATCAACACCGGGCATACGCCGCGCTTTGTCAAGAACTACCTGGCCGAGGCGGACAGTATTCAGGACGCCTTTACGCGCTATCACCGCGAGGTAAAGCAGCGCACCTTCCCCACCGACGCCCACTGTTTCTGAAGTCCGGGGCTTAAGCCCCGGCTTTCCCGCACACGGTTTTAACTATGCATACCCTGCAAACCGCCGAGGCCCTTGACGACGCCCTGGCCGAGCCGCGCCGGCGCGGCCAGCGCATCGCCTTGGTGCCGACCATGGGCAACCTGCACCCCGGGCACCTGGCGCTGGTGCACCACGCGCGCCAGCGCGCCGAGGTAGTCGTCGCCAGCCTATTCGTCAATCCGCTGCAGTTCGGCCCCGGCGAAGACCTCGACGCCTACCCCCGCACCTTCGCCGACGATCAGGCGGCGCTTGCAGAGGCGGGCTGCGACGTGCTGTTCGCCCCCGACGCCGCGACGCTCTACCCCCGGGGCCTGGAGAGCGCCACCCGCATCCACGTCCCCGGCGTCAGCGAAGGCCTTTGCGGCGGCTCGCGCCCCGGCCACTTCGACGGCGTGGCCACGGTGGTGGCCATGCTGCTCAACCTGGCCGCTCCGGGGCTTGCCTGCTTCGGCGAGAAGGACTACCAGCAGCTCGCGGTGATCCGCCAGATGGTGACCGACCTGCACCTGCCCGTGGAAATCCACGGCGTGCCCATTGTGCGCGCCGACGACGGCCTGGCGCTTTCCTCGCGCAACGGCTATTTAAGCGGAGACGAGCGCGCTCGGGCGCCGGCGCTTTACCGCACGCTGTGCGCCATGCGCGACCGGCTCGCCGCCGGCGAGGACCAGGATACCGTGCTGGTACACGGCCACCAGGCGCTGCAGGAGGCCGGCTTCACCCCGGACTACCTGGCCCTGCGCGATCGCCATCTCGAACCGGTCACCGCGCGCACCCGCGAAGCGGTACTGCTGGCCGCCGCCCAGCTGGGCGCCGCCCGCCTGATCGACAACCTCAGCCTTGAACTCCCGGCTTCCTAGGCCGCGCTTTTCCGGCAGGCGCGGGCCGCCGGCTTTTCTGCCGATGCGGCCATTGTTTACACTGGTCTTTTGCTTACCCCTGAAGGCTTTTACCCCCAAGGGCTTTCCCCGCTTCAAAGGATGTTGCCATGCACACCGTCATGCTCAAGGCCAAGCTGCACATGGCCCGCGTTACCCACGCCGTGCTCCACTATGAAGGCTCCTGCGCCATCGACGGCGAGCTGCTGGACATGGCGGGGATCCGCGAAAATGAACAGGTGCAGATCTATAACGTCGCCACCGGCGCGCGCTTTACCACCTACGCAATTCGCGGCGAAGCGGGCTCGAAGATGATTTCCATCAACGGCGCCGCCGCCCACCACGGTAAGCCCGGGCACCGCGTTATCATCTGCAGCTACGCCCACTACGAGGAAAGCGAGCTGGACTCGCACCGGCCCTCGCTGGTTTATCTGGCCGAGGGCAACGAGGTCAGCCACACCAGCAACGCCATTCCCGTACAGCTGGCGTAACGCGGCGTGGCTTAGGTCAGACATCACCCAACGAAGCCCAGGAGGCGGGTATGCAAGAAGTCGTTATCGTGGCAGCCAAGCGCAGCGCCATCGGCACGTTCGGCGGTTCGCTGGCGGATATGCCGGCAAGCGAGCTTGGCGCCCAGGTTATTGAAGACGTGATGCGCACCACCGGCGTCGCCCCGGCGGAAGTCGACGAGGTGCTCCTCGGCCAGGTACTCACCGCCGGCACCGGGCAGAACCCCGCGCGCCAGGCGGCCATCGGCGGCGGGCTGCCCCACGGCGTGCCGGCCATGACCATCAACAAGGTCTGCGGCTCGGGGCTCAAGGCGCTGCATCTGGCCACCCAAGCCATTCGCTGCGGCGACGCCGAGGTGGTGCTGGCCGGCGGCCAGGAAACCATGTCCGCCGCCCCGCACCTGCTGCCCCACTCGCGCCACGGCCAGCGCATGGGCAACTGGACCGCAGTGGACTCGATGATCCACGACGGCCTCTGGGACGCGTTTAACGACTACCACATGGGTATCACCGCCGAGAACCTGGCCGAGCAGTACGACATCAGCCGCGAGGCCATGGATGCCTTTGCCGCCGCTTCCCAGCAGAAGGCCCGCGACGCCATCGCAAACGGCCGCTTTGCCAGCCAGATTACGCCCATTGCCGTGCCCGGCCGCAAGGGCCACGTCACCCACTTTGAGACCGACGAAGGACCCCGGTCGCTGACCGCCGAGAAGCTGGCCGGTCTGCGCCCGGCGTTCAAGCCCGACGGCCGCGTCACCGCGGGCAACGCCTCGGGCATCAACGACGGCGCAGCCGTGGTCATGCTGTGCTCGGCCGCCAAGGCCGAGGCGCTGGGCCTTGAACCGCTGGCGCGCATCGCCGGCTACGCCAACGCCGCGGTGGATCCGGCGGTCATGGGCATCGGCCCGGCACCGGCCACCCGGCGCTGCCTGGAAAAAGCCGGGTGGCAAATTGGCGAACTTGACCTGATCGAAGCCAACGAGGCCTTTGCCGCCCAGGCGCTGGCGGTCAACCAGGAGCTTGGTTGGGACACCTCGCGCATCAACGTCAACGGCGGCGCCATTGCCCTGGGCCACCCCATCGGCGCCTCGGGCTGTCGCATACTCGTCACTCTGGTGCACGAAATGCTCGCCCGGGAAGCGCACCGGGGCCTGGCCACCCTGTGCATCGGCGGCGGCCAGGGCGTGGCGCTGGCCATTGAACGCTAGCCGGTCGCTTTCTGCTCACCGTCCAGCAGCTTCGACGGCGTGGCAATGATTAGCAGCGCCCCGGCCAGAAACAGCGCTGATGCCGCCCAGAGGGTGCCGGCCAGGCCAATGCCGTCGACCAGGCGGCCGCCGAACAGCGCCCCGGTACCGATGGAGAAGTTGAACACAAAAGCCATCAGCGCATTGGCCGCCTCGGTGTTGGGGGCGGTGCGCAGCAGCCACGTCTGCATGCTCACCGCCACGCTGCCAAAGATCGCGCCCCATAGCATCAGCAGCGCGATGCCGCTGGCCGGCACCACGCCTGCCAGCGGAAAGCTGCCCACCACTGCCAGCAGCGCGCACGGAATCACAAGCACCGCGGTGTAGGGGTGCCGCCCGGCAAACAGTCCCGCGGCGACGTTGCCGATAATGCCCGCGGCGCCGTACAGCAGCAGCAGGCTGCCCACCTGGCCGATCCCGATACCGCTGATTTCCTGAAGCACCGGGCTAATAAAGGTGTAGGCGGCAAAATGGCCGATCACCACAAGCCCGGTGGTCATCACCGCCACCCGCACACCCCGGGTTGCGAGCTGCTCGCCCAGGGTGGCGAGACGCACCGGCTCCCGGGGCGGCAGGCTTGGCAGCCAGCACCAGAGGGCAATAGCGGTCGCCAGGCTGAGCCCGCCGAGGGCGGCAAACGCTACCCGCCAGTGGGTCCACTCGCCGAGCAGCGTGCCCAGCGGCACGCCCAGCACCGAGGCGGCGGCGATGCCGCCAAAGATGACGGTCATCGCCCGGGGCACCTGCGCAGGCGCCACCAGCCGGGGCGCCAGGCCGCCGGCAATGGCCCAGAAGCCGCCAATGCTCATGCCCACCAGCGCTCGGGCAGCGAGCAGCAGCCAGAAGTTGCCGGCCATCGCCGACAGCGCGCTTGCGATCACCATCAGCAGCAGCATCAGCGTGAGCATGATCCGGCGGTCAAGCCGGCCCACGGCCACGGGTAACAGCGGCGCGGAAAACGCCGCCACCACCCCGGGCACGGTCACCATCAGCCCGGCCGTACCCGGAGTGACGTCCAGCGCCACGGCCACCTGGGAGAGCAGCCCGATGGGCAGCTGCTCGGCGGTGACCAGCAAAAAGATGCCAACCATCACCGCCGCCACGCCCCACCAGGGGTTGGCCGCAGCGCTAGCCTCGGGTAGTGGTTCTTTCATGGTGCGCTTTCCCGTCCGGTTCCCCGCCGCGTCGCCTTTGCGCTACGCGGCGAAAGTATTTTACGCCGCCTGAAACACCACCGCCCCTGCAGCGCGGCGCTACAAGGGCGGCAAGCGAGGCGCAGGCGCTAATCAGTCGTCGGCGCTGGCCTCGGCTTCAGCGGCGGCCAGCGCCGCCTTGTCTTCTTCGGTGATTTCCTTGATCGAGAGCTTCACCCGGTTGCGGTTGTCCACGTCCAGCACCTTGACCACGACTTCGTCGTTTTCGTTGAGGTGATCGCGGACGTTCTCTACCCGCTCGGGTACGATCTGGGAAATATGCACCAGGCCGTCGGTCCCCGGCATGATGTTGACGAAGGCGCCGAAGTCGGCGATGCGCACCACCTTGCCGCGGTACAGCTTGCCGATCTCCGGCACCGCGGTGATCTCGAGCACGGTATCCATCGCGGCCTTGGCGGCCTTCTTGTCCTCGGCGTAAATGCGCACGGTGCCGTCGTCATCGAGGTCGACGGAGGCGCCGGTGTCTTCGGTGATCTTGCGGATCGTCGCGCCGCCCTTGCCGATCACGTCGCGGATCTTTTTGGCGTCGATCTGCAGGGTGAGCATGGACGGCGCGTTGTCGGACACCTCCTCGCGGCTGGCCCCGATCACGGCGTTCATCTGCCCGAGAATCTCCAGGCGCGCCCGGTGCGCCTGCTGCAGCGCGGTTTCCATGATCTCTTCGTTGATGCCCTCGATCTTGATGTCCATCTGCAGGGCGGTCACGCCCTCTTCGGAACCGGCAACCTTGAAGTCCATGTCGCCCAGGTGGTCTTCGTCACCGAGGATATCGGTGAGCACGGCGAAGCTGTCGCCGTCCTTGACCAGCCCCATGGCGATGCCCGCCACCGGCGCCTTGAGCGGCACGCCGGCGTCCATCAGCGCAAGCGAGGTGCCGCACACCGAGGCCATGGAGCTTGAGCCGTTGGACTCGGTGATTTCCGACACCACGCGAATGGTGTAGGGGAAGGCGTCTTCGTCCGGCAGCATGGCCTGCACGCCCCGGCGCGCCAGGCGCCCGTGGCCAATCTCGCGGCGCTTGGGCCCGCCCATGAAGCCGGCCTCGCCCACGCAGTACGGGGGGAAGTTGTAGTGCAAAAGGAAGCGATCCTTGCGCTCGCCCTCCAGCGACTCGACCAGCTGGGAGTCGCGCAGGGTGCCCAGGGTCGCCACGGCGATCGCCTGGGTTTCCCCCCGGGTGAAGATCGCCGAGCCGTGTGTCTTGGGCAGCGCGCCGACGTCAATGGCGATGGGGCGCACGGTCTGGTTGTCGCGCCCGTCGATGCGCGGCTCGCCGTCCACCACCCGAGCGCGCACCACGCGCTTTTCCAGCGCGGCAAAGGAGCCCTTGATCTCGCCTTCGGGGAAGCGGCCTTCTTCAGGCCCGGCGTCGCCCTCACCCAGCGCCTCGACGGCCTCGTCCTTCAGCGCGGAAAGCGCGTCCTGGCGGGCCATCTTGTCGGTAATGCGATAGGCATCGCCGATCTTGTCCCGGAAGCCGTCGGCAAGCGTGGCGGCCAGAGTGCGGTTGCCCGGCACCGGCTGCCAGTTCCAGCGCGGCTTGCCGGCCTCTGCCACCAGCTCGTTGATGGCGCCGATGGCGGTCTGCATTTCCTGATGGCCGTAAAGCACCGCACCGAGCATTTCGTCTTCGAGCAGCTCCCGAGCCTCGGACTCGACCATCAGCACGGCGTTTTGCGTGCCCGCGACCACCATATTCAGCTCGGAAGCGGCGAGCTCCTCGACGCTTGGGTTGAGGAAATAGCCCCGATCTTCGTTAAACGCCACCCGCGCCGCGCCGATGGGGCCGTTGAACGGCACGCCGGAAACCCCCAGCGCCGCCGAGGTGCCAAGCATCGCGGCGATATCCGGATCCTGGTTGCGGTCGGCGGACAGCACCGTGCACACCACCTGAACCTCGTTCATGAAGCTTCGGGGAAACAGCGGGCGGATGGGCCGGTCGATCAGCCGCGAGGTCAGGGTTTCCTTCTCGGTGGGGCGCCCTTCGCGCTTGAAGAAGCCGCCGGGGATCTTGCCCACCGCGTAGGTTTTTTCCTGGTAGTGCACCGACAGCGGAAAAAACGGCTGGGCGGGGTTGGCGTCTTTTTTGGCTACCACGGTGCACAGCACCACGGTGTCGTCCATGGTCACCATGACGGCGCCGGACGCCTGGCGGGCAATACGCCCGGTTTCGAGCGTAACGGTGCTGTCACCGTACTGGAACGTCTTTTTAACCGGATTCACGGCAGCTTCTTCCTTTCGCGTTGAAATCTACTTGTCGATACATCGTCTTTTCAGTCTCCCGGCCATTCTAGGCGCTGGGCCGCGCGGCGACCACCGCTGGCGCCCTTTCAAGGCGGGAAATTGGGTAGGGGCCGGGGTTACCCCCGGCGCCCTCCCACACCACCGTACGTACCGTTCGGTATACGGCGGTTCATGAAGAACGGCTAAGCCCTCTTACCGTATCGAGTACCGAGATCAGGCCCTGCCGGTCGAACCACTTGCGTGGCAGGGCCTGATTCATGTGCGAGGCGCCGGCATTCCACCAGGGACCTCGCCCATTCCCCGCTGACTTCCAGGCACGCTGACCATCCAAGCCCAGCGCCAGAAGCTTGCGGCGCCGGGTCTTTGGACGTTTCCACTGCCGCCAGATCACACAACGCAGTCGGCGACGTACCCAGCTATCCAGCGCTTCCAGCGGTCGCTTCACGTCAACGAGACTGAAGTAGCTGGCCCAGCCCCGCAGGACGGGAGCCAGCTCTCTGGTGATACGCCGAATGCTGCGCCCCCTGCCGCGTTTGAGGATATCGCGGACACATTGCACCAGGCGCTGCAGGCTGGCCTTGGCCAGCGTCAACTTCGGCAGCTTGTGCCGAGTCAGCGTGTAGCCTAGGTATCCCCGGCTCCAGGGTCGGTCCACCGCACTTTTGTCGCGATTGACCGTCAGCCGGAGCGAATTCTCGAGAAAATCACTCAGGCTGGCCATGACGCGCTCGCCCGCTCGCCGACTCCTGACATACACCTGTATGTCGTCGGCGTAACGGCAGAAGCGGTGGCCGCGGCGTTCCAGCTCCTTGTCCACGTCATCCAGCAGGATATTCGCCATCAGCGGACTCAGCGGTCCGCCCTGAGGTGTTCCCTGCCGACGTGGTGAGACCAGGCTGTCCTGGAACATGCCGGCCTCCAGGTAGCGGCGAATCAGGCGCAGCACCCGCTTGTCGCGGACGCGACGCGCGACCCGCGCCATCAGCAGGTCGTGGTTCACCCGATCGAAGAAGGCTTCCAGATCGAGATCGACCACCCAACGGTGGCCAGCCGCGACATGGTCCTTCATGGCCGAGACGGCCTGCTGAGCACTGCGTTGGGGGCGGTAACCGTAGCTCGATGCGGAGAAGCCCGGATCGAAGAGCGGCGTCAGCACCTGCAGCAGCGCCTGTTGGATCAGCCGGTCACTGACCGTGGGGATGCCGAGCTGACGCGTCCCGCCCTTGGGCTTGGGGATCTCGACGGCTCGGACCGGGCTGGGGTGGTACTCTCCGGCCAGCAGCCGCTCGCGCAGCGTCGGCCAGTATTGCTTCAGGTGGTCGGCCAGTTGGTCCACCGACATGCCATCGGCACCCGGTGCCCCCTTGTTGGCGACCACCCTCCGGTAAGCCCGCTGCATGTTGTCGGTGGCGACCACCGCTTCCATGAGCGAGGCGGACTCCGCTTTCGTCCACGATAACGACGCCGGGACCGTCTCGACGCCCACCGGCTGGAGCTCGGGGTACTGCCCCTGCCCCTCTGGGTGGGTGACGGTATTAGCGCCACTTTCTGTCTTCATGATCGATCCTCGAGACGTCATCGCCTACTCGCGGTTCTTCATGTTCGGCCCTTGGTGCCGGGGTGAGTCGGCACTTACTATGGCCTCGGCTGACGTCTGGCGGTCCATCCCGTCACCTCTCGACGCCGGTAGCACTGTGGCAGACCACCAGACCTCCCAGGGTAAGACGCGCGACCTTCCTCCCATCTACCCGCCGCATTTACCTCCACACCTTCCGGATAGCTATTGGGCTTCGAGTCTCATTGCCCTCTCGCCCAGATGTGGCTGCCTCATATGCGATTCCTGTTCGTCGGGCCGGGAGTTTGCCTGCAGCTTCCTTCAGATTCCGCCTCGCGACGGACACCCTTGCTGTTCGGCTAACGGTTCCCGCTATCAAGGTCCGTAGGGGACTCTCACCCCCAAGTCATCCCGGGGCACTACCCCCGGGAACAGCACCTGTCGGTGCTACGCGCCATGCCTGGCGCACAACAAAACGGGCAGCCCCGCAAGGGGCTACCCGTTTGGAAACGACCTGGGAAAGGGGGTGACGCAATGCTTAGCGGCGCAGGCCCAGACGCTGGATGATGGAGCGATAGCGCTCGTAGTCCTTGCGGTGCAGGTAGTCCAGCAGCTTGCGACGCTGGTTGACCATGCGGATCAGGCCACGACGGGAGTGGTGGTCCTGGCTGTTGGTCTTGAAATGATCCTGCAGGCCGTTGATGTTGGCGCTCAGCAGGGCCACCTGAACCTCGGGGGATCCGGTGTCGTTTTCGCCGCGGCCGTATTCGTTGACGATGTCGGCTTTCTGTTCAGCGGTTAATGCCATCTGTCTCTCCAGTAAGCAATATGCCTGAAAATGTAAGGGGTGAGACCACGCATATTTGCAGTCTCGATTTTTAGCTGCGCGGCGTTTCCGCCGGGTGGCTTATCAGCCGTTGTGGCGCCACCGTGGCAGCGCCGTCTGCCTGCCGGACGACACGCCCAAGGCCAATAAAGGCCCCCTGGTGGTAAAGCCTTGCCGTCGCCGCCTCGGCCAGCTCACTTTCCAGAGTGGCCTGCTGGCCGTGGATCAGCCGCCCGTGGGCGACGTCATCCAGCGCAAGCGCCGGCAGGTGTGCCACGAGCACGTCCGGCGACATCAGCACCGCTTCCCGCGCGGGCTGATCCGCCAGCGCCTCAAGCGCTTCGAGCGTCCACATGCCGCCGGCGTCGAACGCGCCGGTGGCAAGGCGCCTGAGCGCGCTGATGTGGGCGCCGCAGCCCAGCTCAAGGCCGATATCCTCTGCCAGGGTACGTATATAGGTACCCTTGCTGCAGCGGATGTCCAGTTCAAAGGCGCGGTTTCCCGGAACGGTATCATTGCCCGGGACGGTATCCAACGCCGTGAGGCGGGCATCATACACGCTTATGCGCCGAGCTGCACGCTCCACGTGGCGGCCCTCCCGGGCCAGCTCGTAAAGCTTGCGCCCCTGGTGCTTGAGCGCCGAATACATCGGCGGCACCTGGTCGATCTCGCCGCGAAAACGCGCGAGCACCGCCTCGATCGAGGCTTCGTCGAGCGCGGGCACCTCGCGACGCTCCACGACGTCGCCTTCGGCGTCGCCGGTGTCGGTGATCACACCAAGCTCCACCCGGGTGCGGTAGGCCTTGTCGGCTTCAAGCAGCCAGGCGGAAAACTTGGTCGCCTCCCCCAGGCAGATCGGCAACAGGCCGGTCGCCATCGGGTCGAGGGTGCCGGTGTGACCCGCCTTTTGCGCCTGGAACAGCCGGCGCACGCGCTGCAGGGCATGGTTGCTGGAAAGCCCTGCGGGCTTGTCCAGCAGCAGCACGCCGTTGACCGGCAGCCCGCGACGACGACGCGCCATCAGCTACGCTCTCCGTTGCCGCTTTCGTCGTCGCCTTCGCCCTCCTGGCCGGCATTGCGCTCGCGGTCGGTCTGCACCGCCTCGTCAATCAGCGACGACAGGTGCTGGCCGCGGACCACGCTTTCATCGTAGTGAAAGCGCAGCTCGGGCACGTGGCGCAGCTTGATCCGGCGGGCCACCTGGCTGCGCAAAAAGCCGCCCGCGCGCTTGAGCGCCTGCAGGTTTTCCTTCACCCGTGCCGGGTCCTGCTCGCCAAGCAGGGTGAAATAGACGTCGGCGTAGCCCAGATCCCGGCTAACGCTGACGCCGCTCAGCGTGACCATCCCTAAGCGAGGGTCTTTCACCTCGCGCTGGATGAGCACCGCCAGCTCCTTCTGGAGCTGGTCGGCTACCCGGTCGGTGCGCTTGAATTCCCGCATGTTGCCTCCTAAGCGCCTTAGAGCGTGCGCTCGACCTTGACCTGGTCGAAGACCTCGATCTTGTCGCCGACCTGGACATCGTTGTAGTTCTTCACGCCGATGCCGCACTCCATGCCGTTGCGGACTTCGTTGACGTCGTCCTTGAAGCGGCGCAGCGACTCAAGCTCGCCCTCGTAGATGACCACGTTGTCGCGCAGCACGCGGATCTTCTTGTGGCGGTGGACGTTGCCTTCGACCACCATGCAGCCGGCCACGGCGCCGATCTTGGGCGCGCGGAAGACGTCGCGGACTTCGGCCACGCCGACGATCTCTTCCTTCCAGTCCGGCGCGAGCTTGCCGCTCATGGCCTGCTTGACCTCGTCGATCAGGTGGTAGATTACGCTGTAGTAGCGCAGATCCAGCCCCTCGCGCTCGATGATGTCGCGCGCGGCGACGTCGGCACGGACGTTAAAGCCGACCACGATGGCCTCACTGGCCAGCGCCAGGTTGGCATCGGTGCCGGTGATGCCGCCCACGCCGGAGGACACCACGGCCACCTCGACCTCGTCGGTGGAGAGCTCTTCAAGCGCGCTGCGGATCGCTTCCAGCGACCCCTGGACGTCGGCCTTGAGCACCACGTTGACCTTGGCCGCCTCGTCTTTCTCCATCTGGCTGAACATGTTCTCCAGCTTGGATTTCTGCTGGCGAGCCAGGCGCACTTCGCGGTATTTGCCCTGACGGAAGTTGGCCACTTCGCGGGCCTTCTTGTCGTCGTCTACCACCATGAAGTCGTCGCCGGCTTCGGGCGTGCCGTCGAGCCCCTGGATTTCCACGGGCATGGCCGGACCGACTTCATCCACCTGCTTGGCGAGCTCGTTGGTCAGCGCGCGTACGCGGCCGTAGTGCAGGCCGGCGAGCACGATGTCGCCTTTTTTCAGCGTCCCGTTCTGTACCAGCACGGTGGCGACCGGGCCGCGGCCCTTGTCCAGGCGCGACTCCACGACCACGCCCTTGCCGGGCGCTTCGGGGACGGCCTTGAGCTCGAGCACTTCGGAGACCAGCTGTACGGCCTCGATCAGCGCGTCGATGCCCTCGCCGCTTTTCGCCGAAACGTGAACGAACTGGGTGTCGCCGCCCCATTCTTCGGAGATAACCCCGTGCTGGGACAGCTCGTTTTTCACTCGGTCCGGGTCGGCCGCCGGCTTGTCGATCTTGTTAACTGCGACAACCATGGGCACTTCGGCTGCCTTGGAGTGCTCGATGGCCTCGATGGTCTGGGGCATCACGCCGTCGTCGGCGGCCACCACCAGAATTACCACGTCGGTGGCCTTGGCACCGCGGGCGCGCATGGCGGTAAACGCCGCGTGGCCGGGCGTATCCAGGAAAGTCGCGCCGCCGTTGTTGCCAACCACGTGGTAGGCGCCAATGTGCTGGGTAATCCCGCCGGCTTCGCCGGTGGCAACCTTGGCCTTGCGGATATAGTCCAGAAGCGACGTCTTACCGTGGTCGACGTGGCCCATTACGGTGACGACCGGGGCACGGGTGATTTCTTCCCCTTCGTAGGACACGCTCTCGAGCACTTCGGCTTCCAGGGCGTCGTCCTTGACCAGCTTGGGCTTGTGGCCCATTTCCTCGACCACGATCACCGCGGTGTCCTGGTCGATGGTCTGGTTGATGGTGACCGCCGCGCCCATGGTGAACATGGCCTTGATCACTTCGTTGGCCTTGATCGACATCTTGTCGGCAAGCTCGGCCACGCTGATCGACTCGGGGATCGACACTTCGCGCACGATCGGCTGGGTCGGCTTCTGGAAGCCGTGCTTGCCGCCGCTCTGGCCGCCGCCGCGGCGGCTGCCGCCACGACGCTCGGCGCGCTTGGCCTTCTTGCCGCCGCGACGGCGCTCTTCGCGGTCGCTGCGGGAATCCTGCTCGTCGCGACGGCCCTTCTTCTTGGCCGCCTTTTTCGCCGGTGCCGAGCGGCGATCGGTACGGCCTTCCTTGGGCGGCGCCGGGGGCGCGTCCTCGCCCGAGGTGCTGCCGCTGTCAAAGTCGGGTACCGGAATCTCGAGATCGGTGGGCGTCTCGGCGCTCTTGGCCTTTTCTTCGGCAAGCTTGCGCTCGGCCTCATCGGCGGCGTGCTTGGCGTCGGCGGCTTTCTGCTCTTCGGCTTCGCGCGCCTTGCGCTCCGCCTCGGCTTCGGCCATATCGCCGACCAGCTGGCGCGGGCCGGTGTGCGCGGGCTCCGGCGCCTTGGGCTTCTCGGCCTCGGCGCGCTTGACGTAGGTTTTCTTCTTGCGCACCTGGACGTCAATGGTCTTGCCGCGCTCGCCGGTCTTGATCCGGCTGCGGGTCTTGCGCGTCAGGGTGATGCGATTCTTGTTGGCATCGCCGCTGCCGCCGTGGTTCTTTTTCAGCGAGTTAAGCAGCGTCTGCTTGTCCGCTTCGGAAACCACGTCGCTTTCCGAGGTGTGCGAAAGCCCGGCGTTTTTCATCTGTTCGAGCAGGCGGGACGTATCGCGGCCCACCTTTGCTGCAAAATCTTTTACTGTCATGTCTGACATTATGACCCTCCTCAGCCCGTGACCTGTTTACTGTGTGTTCGAATCCGATTCGCTGTCGCCGTCTTCGAACCAGGGCGCACGGGCAGTCATGATCAATGCCGCTGCGCGCGCTTCGTCCAACTCTTCGATATCGACCAGATCGTCGACAGACTGCTCGGCAAGATCTTCCATGCTGACAATGCCGCGGCTGGCCAGGGTAAAGGCCAGGTGCCGCTCCATGCCCTCCATGGCGAGCAGGTCGTCGGCCGGCTGGGCACCGTCCAGCGCTTCTTCCGAGGCAATGGCCAGCGTCAACAGCTCGTCTTTTGCTCGCGCGCGTAGCGCGTTGATAAGTTCTTCGTCGAACTCTTCAATTTCCAGCATCTCTTCCAGGGGCACGTAGGCCACCTCTTCAAGCGTGGTAAAGCCTTCATCCACCAGCAGGCGCGCTACGTCGTCATCCACGTCAAGGTGCTGGATGAACGAGTCGACCAGGGTGTCGATTTCCTGTTCGTGCTTGGAATCGGCTTCGTCTTCGGTCATGACGTTGATGTGCCAGCCGGTAAGCTCGGAGGCCAGCCGCACGTTCTGGCCGCTGCGCCCGATGGCCTGGGCAAGGTTATCCTCGGCGACGGCGACGTCCATGGACACCGCGTCTTCGTCGACCAGAATGGAGGCGACATCGGCCGGTGCCATGGCGTTGATCACCAGCTGGGCGGGGTTGTCGTCCCACAGCACGATATCCACGCGCTCGTTTTCAAGCTCGCTGGACACCGCCTGTACCCGCGAGCCGCGCATGCCCACGCAGGCGCCCACCGGGTCGATGCGCCGATCGTTGGTCTTCACCGCAATCTTGGCCCGGGAGCCCGGGTCGCGTGCCGCCCCCTTGATGTCGATCAGCTGCTCGGCGATTTCCGGCACCTCGATCTTGAACAGCTCAATGATCAGCTCCGGGCAGGTACGCGACAGCTGCAGCTGGGCCCCCTTGGCTTCGGGGTCTACCTTGACCAAAAGCGCCCGCACCCGTTCGTTCATGCGGTAGCGCTCGCCGTGGATCATCTCGTTGCGCGGCAGGAAAGCCTCGGCGTTGTCGCCAAGATCGATGATCAGCCCGTCCCGGGTGGTGCGCTTGACGATGCCGGCGACCAGCTCGCCTTCGCGGTCGGCGTACTGGCGCACCACCTCGGCCCGCTCGGCTTCGCGCACCTTCTGCACGATCACCTGCTTGGCGGTCTGGGCGGCAATGCGGCCGAACTCGGCGTTTTCGATCGGCTTTTCCACTTCGTCGCCCAGCGCCAGCGGCGGCGTGCGCTGCTCGGCCACGCTCTGCTTGATTTCGTAGTCGGGGGTCTCGAACTCGTCGTCCTCGACGACCGTCCAGTAGCGGAAGGTTTCGTACTCGCCGCTGCGACGGTCGATACGCACCCGCACGCTGGCTTCTTCACGATCAAAGCGCTTGCGCGAGGCGCTGGCCAACGCGGCTTCGACCGCCTCGAAAATCACGTCCCGGGGGACGCCCTTTTCGTTCGAGATCGCGTCAACGACCATCAAGATTTCTTTACTCATGCGTTTGCCTCGCCAAAACCTGTCCTTATGTGCTCGAGCCGGCCAAGCGCCGGTTGCGTCGCCCGGTTATTTGTCGAACCGGGGCACGATGTTCGCCTTATCAATGCTTTCGATGGGAAAGCAGTACTCCTCACCGTCCATCTGCAAGAGCACCTCGTCGCCCTCGATACCGGCGAGCAGGCCGCGAAACTTGCGCTGGCCGTCAAACGCCGACCGCAGCTTGAGCGCTACCTGGTGACCCTGAAAGCGGCGGAAATGATCAAGGGTATAGAGGGGGCGGTCCATGCCCGGCGAGGAAACCTCCAGGCGGTACGCCTCGGCGATGGGATCTTCCACGTCCAGCACGGCGCTGATCTGACGGCTGATATCGGCGCAGTCATCCACGCTGACGCCGTTTTCACCCTCGATATAGATGAGCAGGCGCGAGTGCTTGCCCTGGGAAAGATAGTCGATGCCCCATAGTTCAAAGCCCATGGCGGCAACCACCGGCTCAATCAGCGCGTGAAGCGCGGCGTGTTTCGTGGCCACAGACAAAGCTCCTATAGCCGTTGCATCAGGCACCTGGCCAGGAGTCACAGGAAAAGCTAGGTGGCTGATCGGCGTTGACCGGCAACGTGCCTCCGGTAACCCGGTAGACATCCGCTAGTGAGACATACCCTTCATCAGCGCGCCGGCACGCCAAGGATTACCGCTGCGGCGGCGACCGGCGACCAATAAAAGGGCGACTAACAAAAAGCCCCTTCACAGGAAGGGGCTTTTTGCAAGAAAACCTGTAATACCATTTATGGCGCAACGCGCCTAAAAATGGTAGCGGGGACCGGATTTGAACCGATGACCTTCGGGTTATGAGCCCGACGAGCTACCAGACTGCTCCACCCCGCATCAATCTGGAGGGACGATACTAAGCGCTTGCTGGTTCTGCGTCAAGCGACTTTTATGTCCCGCACGCGATGCGTGCTTCAACTTCAGTGCTGCCTTGCTGCTTGCCACTGACTCACTGCTCAACGCCTAAGCCTTGGCGGTTTATCAATGGTGCCGAAGGCGGGACTTGAACCCGCACGACCGTTAGGTCACTACCCCCTCAAGATAGCGTGTCTACCAATTCCACCACTTCGGCAACAGGGGAGGCTAAAAGGGCCGCTGATTCGCTTGCCGTGCAAGCTACTCGCCGCTCTCCTCTAGCACTGGCGCTGCATTATCCACGTCATCTTCGGACCCGTCAAGGGATTTTGTCGAGTCGTCGTCCGCGGCGTTTTGCTGCTCGACGAGCTTGGCATCGGGAATGCCCGCGTCCGGGGCGTCACCCGCCTGGCTGGCAAAGTAGGCAAGCGTCAGCGAGGTGACAAAAAAGCAGGCCGCGAGCACGCCGGTAAAGCGCGCCAGGAAATTGCCGCTGCCCTGGGCGCCGAATACCGTTTGCGACGAACCGCCGCCGAAGGAGGCGCCGGCATCGGCGCCCTTGCCCTGCTGAAGCAGGATAAGGACGACCAGAGCGATCGCCAGAACTACGTGAATCATGAGAATTGCAGCTTGCATGAAATTATCCTGCTGATTGGCATATAGCGTAAAATTCATCGACCTGGAGCGACGCACCGCCGACCAGACCGCCATCAATATCGGGCTGGGCCAAAAGCGCCGCCGTGTTGTCGGCCTTCATGCTGCCGCCGTAAAGCAGCCGCAGCGACTGCGCAAGCTCAGCGTCCCGCGTTTCCAGCCAGGCGCGTATGTCGCCCATGGTGGCCTGGGCCTCTTCGGGCGTGGCGGTAAGCCCGGTGCCGATGGCCCACACCGGCTCGTAGGCGACAACCAGGCGCTTACGCAGCGCCGCCTCGAGCGGGTCCAGCACGGCGGCCACCTGCCCCAGCACCACCTCCCGGGTCGCCCCGGCCTCGCGCTGCGCCAGGGTTTCCCCCACGCACAGCACCGGGGTCAGGCCGAAAGCCAGCGCCGCTTCTACCTGGCGGCAGGCATCGGCATCGGTTTCGCCGTAATGCTGGCGGCGCTCGGAGTGCCCCACCAGCACGTAGGCCACGCCGAACTCCGCCAGCATGGCGGCGTTGACCTCGCCGGTATGGGCGCCGGCAGGCTCGGGGTTCAGCGCCTGAGCGCCCAGCGCCAGCGGCGTGCCGGCAAAGGCGTGCTGGGCGGCCTGCAGATAGGGGAACGGAGGCATCACCGCGACGTCCAGCGCCGCGGGCAGCCGGTCACCGGCAAAGGCGTCGCCGAACGCACGGATCCGCTCGGCGGAGCCGTTCATCTTCCAGTTACCGGCGATGAGGGGCGTACGCATCCAAGCTCCTTTTCAAGATTGCGCAAAATGGTATAGGAGCGGCCGGGGCAAGACAACCGCCGACCGCGGGGCATCAGGCCAGAAGCGCCTGCACCTTCTCGGCAAGCTCGCCGGCCAGGCTGTCCACGTCCAGATAGGCGCGGCCCTCTACCATGACCCGGATCAGCGGCTCTGTGCCCGACGGGCGCAGCAGCACCCGCCCCTCTTCGCCCAGCCGGCTTTCCGTATCGGCCACGGCGCGGGCCAGCTCGGGCTTTTCCAGCACCGCCCGGGCATCGGTGCCGGCCGGCAGGCGCACGTTGACCAGCGCCTGGGGCACTTTCTCCAGGATGCTTAAAAGCTCGGGTAGCGTGGCCTTATCGCGAATCATGATGGCCACTACCTGCAGCGCCGACACGATGCCGTCGCCGGTGGTCTGGGTGTGGGCGCACACCACGTGGCCGGAGGGCTCGCCGCCAAGCGTCCAGCCGTTGGCCGCCATGCGCTCCATGACAAAGCGATCGCCGACCTTGGCCCGTTCGAAGGGAATGCCGAGCTTTTCCAGCCCCATGGCCAGGCCGAAGTTGCTCATCAGAGTACCCACCACGCCGCCGTTGAGCAGGCCGCGCTGCTGGCGATCCCGAGCGATGAGGTAGAGGATATCGTCGCCGTCGACCTCGTGGCCGTCGTGGTCCACCAGCAGCAGCCGATCGCCGTCGCCGTCAAAGGCAATGCCCAGGTCCGCCCCGCGGTGAATCACCGCCGCGCGCAGGGAGGCCGGATGGGTTGAGCCGACGTCGCGGTTGATGTTCATGCCGTCGGGGTCGGCGCCGATCACGCTGACGTCGGCGCCCAGCTCGCGAAATACGTTGGGCGCAATGTGGTAGGTCGCGCCGTGGGCGCAGTCGAGCACGATACGCAGTCCGTGCAGGCTGAGCCGCTCGGGGAGCGTCGATTTACAGAACTCGATGTAGCGCCCCGGGGCGTCGTGAATACGCATGGCCTTGCCAAGCTCAGCGGCTTCAGCGGTGGTCAGCGGCTGCTCCAGCATGTCTTCGATGCGTGCCTCGACGGCGTCGGGCAGCTTGGTGCCGTCGGCGTCAAAAAACTTGATGCCGTTGTCGTCGAAGGGATTGTGCGAGGCGGAAATCACTACGCCGGCGTCGGCGCGAAAGGTGCGCGTCAAATAGGCGATGCCCGGCGTGGGCATGGGGCCCAGCAGGGCGACGTCGACGCCGGCAGCAGAAAACCCCGCTTCCAGCGCCGACTCGAACATATAGCCGGAAATGCGCGTGTCCTTGCCGATCAGCACGCGGGTGCGGCCGTCGTCACGGTGCAGCACCTGCCCCGCGGCCCAGCCCAGCTTGAGCATGAAGTCGGCGGTAATGGGCGCGCGCCCTACCCTGCCGCGGATCCCGTCGGTACCAAAATAGCGCCGTGTCATGCGTTTCTCTCCCGAATGTTATCGCTGCCGCTTTCATTGATCACGGCCCAGGCCATGCTGGCCGCATCCACCGTTGCGGCCACGTCGTGCACCCGCAAAATCTTCGCCCCGCGCTCAACGGCAAGGGCCGCAAGCGCCAGCCCGCCGGCCAGCCGCTGGTCGACGGGGCGGTCGAGCACCTTGCCGATCATGCTTTTGCGCGACATGCCCACCAACAGCGGCAGCTCAAGCTCGTCAAGCGCCTGCAGGCGATTCAGCAGGCGCAGGTTATGCTCGACCGTCTTGCCGAAACCGAAGCCGGGATCCAGCAGCAGCCGCTCGCGCTCAAGCCCCGCGCCTTCGCAGGCGGCAATGCGCTCAAGCAGAAAGTCGCCGACCGCCTGTTCGATGGGCTGATCGTAATGCGGCGCGTCCTGCATGGTCTGCGGCTCGCCCTGACGGTGCATCAAACAGACCGCCAGGCCACTCTGGGCGGCGGCTTCAAGCGCTCCTTCGCGCTCGAGCGAGCGCACGTCGTTGAGCATGCCGGCGCCCAGCGCGCCCGCTTCGCGCATCACCTTGGCACTGCTGGTGTCCACCGAGACCAGCGCGCCCAGCTCCCGAGACAGCGCCTCGATCACCGGGGCCACCCGGTCAAGCTCCTGCTGAGCCGTTACCGGCGCCGCCCCGGGTCGGGTAGATTCGCCGCCCACGTCGATAATCGTCGCCCCCTCGGCCAGCATGCGCTCGCCCTGGCGCAGCGCTTCGTCCCGTGCGGTATAGCAGCCGCCGTCGGAGAAGGAGTCCGGCGTCACGTTGAGCACGCCCATCACGCGGGGAGCGGAAAGATCGAGCCGATGAGGCCCGCAGATAATCGGCGCAGCATCGCCGGGCGGCGCGGCAAAGGGTGGTTGCATGGAGGGCTCAGTTAACAGGTAAGGATGAATGAAGCGACATGGTGACCGGCAGAATAGCAAAAAAGGCGCCTCAAAGTGAGGCGCCTGTTACGCAATCTCCGCCGTGTTGTTACGAGCCTGCCGGGCCTCCCAGCGGGTCGGACGGACGGCGCCGGCGGCTATCGTCATCCTCGTCGCCGTCGTCCTCGGGCCCCTTGGGTGCCTCACCGGCGGCCCCCGCGGCGGGCGTGCGGCTATCCACGGGGGAGCCGCCGCCGGGCGCATCGTCGTCGTGCCAGCCCTCGGGCGGACGCGGATCGCGGCCGTCCATGATGTCCTTGAGCTGGTGCGCATCGATGGTTTCGTACTTCATCAGCGCCTCGGCCATGGCGTCCAGTTTTTCGCGGTTGTCTTCCAGTATCTGGTAGGCCTGCTCGTAGCAGCCGTCGATGATCTTGCGCACTTCCTTGTCGAGCCGCGTGGTGGTGTCGCCGGACTTCAGCATACCGCCGCTTTGTCCGCCGCCCATGAACTGATGGGACTCGTCCTCATCGTACATGATCGGGCCCATTTCCTCGGACAGACCCCACTTGGCCACCATGTTGTGGGCAAGCTCGGTGGCGCGCTTGATGTCGTTGGACGCGCCGGTAGTCACGCCGTTGGGGCCCAGTGTCATTTCCTCGGCAATACGGCCGCCGAACAGCGAGCAAATCTGGCTGATGATCTGCTGGCGCGAGAAGCTGTAGCGGTCTTCTTCCGGCAGGAACATGGTCACGCCCAGCGCTCGGCCGCGGGGGATGATGGTGACCTTGTACACCGGGTCGTGCTCGGGCATGACCAGGCCGATGATGGCGTGGCCGGACTCGTGATAGGCCGTGTTGAGCTTTTCCTTGTCGGTCATGACCATGGACTTGCGCTCGGAGCCCATCATGATCTTGTCCTTGGCCTCCTCGAGCTCGTCCATGCCCACCAGGCGCTTGTCGCCACGGGCGGCAAACAGCGCCGCCTCGTTGACCAGGTTGGCCAGATCGGCACCGGAGAAGCCCGGCGTGCCGCGGGCGATCAGCGACGCCTTGACGTCCTCGGCCAGCGGCACCTTGCGCAGGTGAACGCCGAGGATATGCTCGCGGCCGCGGATATCGGGCAGGGGCACGGTGACCTGACGGTCAAAGCGGCCCGGGCGCAAAAGCGCCGGGTCAAGCACGTCCGGACGGTTGGTAGCGGCGATGACGATAACGCCTTCGTTGGCCTCGAAACCGTCCATTTCCACCAGCAGCTGGTTGAGCGTCTGTTCGCGCTCGTCGTTGCCGCCGCCCATGCCGGCGCCGCGCGAACGGCCCACGGCGTCGATCTCGTCGATGAAGATGATGCACGGCGCCTGCTTCTTGGCTTGCTCGAACATGTCGCGCACGCGAGAGGCGCCCACGCCGACGAACATCTCGACGAAGTCGGAGCCGGAGATGGAGAAGAACGGCACCTTGGCCTCGCCGGCGATGGACTTCGCCAGCAGGGTTTTACCCGTACCCGGCGGGCCCACCATCAGCACGCCGCGGGGGATGGTACCGCCCAGGCGTTCGAACTTGCTCGGGTCGCGCAGGAAGTCCACCAGCTCTTCGACTTCTTCCTTGGCCTCGTCGCAGCCGGCGACGTCAGCAAAGGTGGTCTTGATCTGGTCGTTGGACAGCAGTTTGGCCTTGGACTTGCCAAAGCTCATGGGGCCGCCCTTGCTGCCGCCACCGCCGCCCTGCATCTGGCGCATGAAGAACATGAAGATGGCGAGTATCAGCAGGATCGGGAAGCTGGCGATCAGCAGCCGCGACCAGATGCTCTGCTGTTCGGGCTCCTTGCCGACCACGGTAACGTCGTTGGCCAGCAGGTCATCCATCAGCTTGGGGTCCTCGGCCGCGGGCCGCACGGTCTGGAACCGCGTGCCGTCCGAGCGCTCCCCCTCAATGGTATAGCCATCGATGGTGACGCTGCGTATCTGTTGATTTTGCACCTGCTCCACAAACTGCGAATAGTTCGTGGACTGAGGCGAGCTTTCCGTACTGAAGTTGTTGAACACGGTCAGCAGAACGGCCGCGATGACCAACCACAGAACCAGGTTCTTTGCCATATCGTTCAAGGGGCTACCCTCATTACAAGAATCCGTCAGTTAACGCTGCTAGTTGAGACATCGTCTGCGCAGCATGCGTTCATTCATTTTCTATAAGCGGTTTGCTGCCTACTGTGGCACACCTTGCCGCGGCGTGTCCGGCAATTACCCTGATAAATCCTTACTATTTACCCTCGCTTTTGCCCGCATTGGCGATACCTTGCCCTATTCGCGACACCCTATTCGCGACACCCTATTCGCGACACCCTATCCGCGACACCCTATCCGCGAAACCCGCTGGCCAGCAGGTAGACTTCCCGGGAGCGCGCCCGGGAGGCCTCGGGCTTGCGCGTGACCACCCGGGTAAACTGCTCGCGCAGGGTCTTTAAGTACTCATCAAAGCCTTCGCCCTGAAACACCTTGGCCACAAAGCGCCCGCCGGGCGCCAGGGTTTGCTGGGCCAGATCCAGCGCCAGCTCTACCAGATACATGGCCCGGGGCTGGTCGATACCCGCCATGCCACTCATATTGGGGGCCATATCCGACATCACAAGGTCTGCGTTTTTACCGCCCAGGCGTTCCAGCAGCGCGTCGAGCACGTGATCTTCGGTAAAATCGCCCTGGACGAAGTCCACATCGGCCAGCGCGTCCATGGCGAGAATGTCCGAAGCGATGACCTTGCCCGCCGGGCCGACCTTCTCCGCGGCGACCTGGCTCCAGCCGCCGGGCGCGGCCCCCAGGTCCACCACGGTCATGCCGGGGCGAAAAAGCTGATCCTTTTCGTCCAGCGCCAGCAGCTTGTAGCTGGCCCGGCTGCGGTAGCCGTCGGCCCAGCTCTGCTTGACGTAGGGATCGTCGAAGTGCTCCTGCATCCAGCTGCCGCTGGACTTGCTGGCCTGGCGTTTACGGCCTTTCGGCTTGTGCTGCATGAAGAGAATCTGGCGCTTGAAAGAGAACGTGAAAGAGAAAGCGGGCGCTTTCACCCGGCGGCGTTTCGCCGTAAGATGGAGCGTTAAGCGCAAACTTGGGATACCGCAAGATACCATGAGCTTGTCACAGGCACAAAAGAAAGCACTGCGTAGCATCGGTCATCATTTAAAGCCGGTGGTTACCGTATCGGAAAACGGCATTTCGGAGAACCTGATCGCCGAGCTCGACCGCGCCCTGCGCGACCACGAGCTGGTCAAGGTGAAGCTGGCCCTGCCCGACCGCGAAGACCGCGCGCTGATGATCGAAGAGCTCACCGCCGACGGCCGCGCCGAGCTTGTTCAGTCCATCGGCAAGACGGCGCTGCTCTACCGCAAGAACCCCCAGGCCAATCCCAAACTGTCCAACATTGCCCGTTTCGAGAACCACCACGGCCGGCGCTGATCACCGAATGTCAGGCAGTTAACGTAAAAACGCCCCCGCAGGGGCGTTTTTTATGGGCAGGCCAGAACCGGACTGGGTCATTGCGAGCCTGCGAACATGTCCTTGCGACTCTCACCCCCGCGTCATTGCGAACGTAGTGAAGCAATCTCGGGGTTTGTTGCCACCCCACCGCAAGGAGACCGCCACGCTATCGCTCGCGGTGACGCATTGCGAGGACGGAGGCAATCACGAAGCATTCGCGCGCTACAGGTGCTCGACGCTTTCGATCTCGTACTCGACGTCGCCGCCGGGGGTTTTCACGACGGCCACGTCGCCTTCTTCCTTGCCGATCAGCGCCCGGGCAATGGGCGACGTCACGGAAATGCGACGCTCCTTGATGTCCGCCTCGTCCTCGCCGACGATGCGATAGGTAAACGACGCCTCGTCTTCCACGCGCAAAAGCTCAACGGTGACGCCAAAAATCACCTTGCCCGTCTTCGGCAGCTTGGTCACGTCAATCACCTGGGCGCCGGACAGCTTGCCCTCAATCTCCTGAACGCGCCCTTCAATAAAGCCCTGCTCCTCGCGCGCGGCGTGATACTCGGCGTTTTCCTTCAGATCGCCGTGCTCGCGCGCATCGGCGATGGCCGCAATCACCCGAGGGCGCGCTTCGCTCTTCAGCTCTTCGAGCTCCTGGCGAAGCTGCTTCTCTCCCGCAACCGTCATCGGGACCTTGTTCATTCACTGGCTCCTGCGTGCAATTCCTGAAGACGCCGTACCGTAATCTCCCGACCATACGCCAGCGCCATGCATACAGCATTAGCGCCCGCCAAGGTGGTTGCATAGGCCACCTTGCGGGCAAGAGCGGTGCGGCGGATGACCGAAGAATCGAGAATCGCCTGGCGACCTTCGGTGGTATTCACGATATAGGCAATGTCGTCGTTCTTGAGCAGATCGACGATATGCGGACGTCCTTCGTAGACTTTATTGACGCGCTCAACGTCAAGGCCGGCGGCTTCCAGCGCGGCCGCCGTACCTCGCGTAGCGCATAGCGTAAAGCCCAATGTTAGCAGAGAACGGCCCACCTCGATAATCCCTGCCTTGTCGGGCTCGCGCACGGAGAGGAACGCCTTGCGCGGCCCGTCAATCGGGGGAATGGCTTCGCCGGCGCCCAGCTGCGCCTTGTAGAACGCCTCGGCGAAGGTGTCACCCGAGCCCATGACTTCACCGGTGGACTTCATTTCCGGCGTCAGGATCGGATCCACCCCGGGGAACTTGTTGAATGGGAAAACCGCCTCCTTGACGCTATAAAAATGCGGCACGATCTCGCGCTCGAAGCCCTGCTCGGCAAGCGTGGTACCCGCCATGCAGCGCGCGGCCACCTGGGCAAGCGAGGTACCGATGCACTTGGAGACAAACGGCACCGTGCGCGAGGCCCGGGGGTTGACCTCGATGACGTAGATCTCGCCGTCCTGCCAGGCGAGCTGCACGTTCATCAGACCCTTCACGCCCAGCTCCACGGCCATGCGCTTGATCTGATCGCGCATCTGATTTTGCACCTCAGCGGGCAGCGAATACGGCGGCAGCGAGCACGCCGAGTCGCCGGAGTGCACCCCGGCCTGCTCGATGTGCTGCATGATCCCCCCGATCACCACGTGCTTGCCGTCGGATACCGCGTCGACGTCGATCTCGATGGCGGCGTTCAAAAAGTGATCGAGCAGTACCGGGGAATCGTTGGAGACCTTGACCGCGTGGGTCATGTAGTTCTCAAGCTCCGAGGCGTCGTAGACGATCTCCATGGCGCGCCCGCCGAGCACGTAGCTGGGGCGCACCACCAGCGGGTAGCCGATGGCCTCGGCCTTGGCAAACGCCTCCTCGAAGTTGCGCGCGGTGGCGTTGGGCGGCTGCTTGAGCCCCAGCTTATCGATCATCTGCTGGAAGCGCTCGCGGTCTTCGGCGCGGTCGATAGCGTCCGGCGTGGTGCCGATGATGGGCATCCCGGCGGCCTCAAGCTCGCGCGCCAGCTTGAGCGGCGTCTGACCGCCGAACTGCACGATCACGCCCTCGGGCTGCTCCTTGTCGGCGATTTCCAGCACGTCCTCGAGCGTCACCGGCTCGAAGTACAGCCGGTCAGAGGTGTCGTAGTCGGTGGAGACGGTTTCCGGGTTGCAGTTGACCATGACGGTTTCATAGCCGTCGTCGTGCATGGCAAACGCCGCGTGCACGCAGCAGTAGTCAAACTCGATGCCCTGGCCGATACGGTTGGGCCCGCCGCCGAGCACCATGATCTTGGGTTTGTCGGAAACGTCCGCCTCGCACTCTTCCTCGTAGGTGGAGTACATGTAGGCGGTGTCGGAGGCGAATTCGGCAGCGCAGGTATCCACCCGCTTGTACACCGGGCGAATCCCGGCCTTCTGGCGGGTCTTGCGAAATTCCTTTTCCGACACGCCAAGAAGCTTCGCCAGCCGCGCGTCGGCAAAGCCCTTGCGCTTGAGGCGGTAAAGCTCATCGGCGGAGAGCTCGGAGAGCGAGCGCTTGGCCAGCGCCGTTTCGGTCGCGATCAGGTCTTCCAGCTGCACCAGGTACCAGGGATCGATCCGGGTCAGCTCGTACAGCCTGTCGACGCTCATGCCGGCGCGCAGGGCGTCGGCCACGTAGAAGATACGGTCGGCGCCGGGCGCCTGCAGCTCGCCCTTGATCCGGGCCATGGCCTCGTCGGTGAAGTGGGTGACGATGGGATCCAGGCCGTCGACGCCGGTTTCCAGCCCGCGCAGCGCCTTCTGCAGCGACTCCTGGAAAGTCCGGCCGATGGCCATGACCTCGCCCACGGACTTCATCTGGGTGGTCAGGCGGTCGTTGGCCTGGGGGAATTTCTCAAAGGTGAACCGCGGAATTTTGGTGACCACGTAGTCGATGGACGGCTCGAACGACGCCGGGGTGCGTCCGCCGGTAATGTCGTTGGAAAGCTCGTCCAGGCTGTAGCCCACCGCCAGCTTGGCGGCGATTTTGGCAATGGGGAAACCCGTCGCCTTGGAGGCCAGCGCCGAGGAGCGCGACACCCGGGGGTTCATCTCGATGACCACCACGCGGCCGGTATCGGGATCCACGCCAAACTGCACGTTGGAACCGCCGGTTTCCACGCCGATCTCACGCAGCACCGCCAGGCTTGCGTTGCGCATAGCCTGGTATTCCTTGTCGGTCAGCGTTTGCGCCGGCGCCACGGTGATGGCGTCGCCGGTGTGCACGCCCATGGGATCGAAGTTCTCGATGGAGCAGACGATGATGCAGTTGTCGCGGTGATCGCGCACCACCTCCATTTCGTACTCTTTCCAGCCCAGCAGCGACTCGTCGATCAAGAGCTCGTGGTTGTTGGAGAGGTCGAACCCGCGGTGGCAGATCTCCTTGAACTCTTCCTTGTTATAGGCCACGCCGCCGCCGGATCCGCCCATGGTGTAGGACGGGCGGATAATGGTGGGAAAGCCAAGCTCCGCCTGGATCTCCCAGGCCTCGTCCATGGTGTGCGCGACCTTGGCCTTGGGGCATTCGAGGCCGATGTTCTTCATCGCCTTGTCAAACAGGTCGCGGTCTTCGGCCTTGTTGATGGCGTCGGCGTTGGCGCCGATCATCTCTACGCCGTGCTTGCCCAGCACTCCCTGCTTGTCCAGCTCCAGCGCGCAGTTGAGCGCGGTTTGGCCGCCCATGGTGGGCAGGATGGCGTCCGGGCGCTCGGCCTCGATGATCTTCTCCACCGCCTGCCAGGTAATCGGCTCGATGTAGGTGGCGTCGGCCATGACCGGGTCGGTCATGATGGTGGCCGGATTGGAGTTGACCAGAATGACGCGATAGCCCTCCTCGCGCAGCGCCTTGCACGCCTGGGCGCCGGAGTAGTCGAATTCGCAGGCCTGGCCGATGACGATCGGGCCAGCGCCAATGATCAAGATACTGTTGATGTCGGTACGCTTAGGCATAACGGTTCCCGCAGAAAAATGACGATGAGCAACAAGATAACGGCGTAAACAGCAGCGGCGCCGGTCAGGGCGCCGGTCAGGGCGCCGCGGGCCCTAGCGGCGCGCCTGCATCATGGCGATGAAGCGATCGAACAGCGGCGCCACGTCGCACGGGCCGGGGCTCGCCTCCGGGTGCCCCTGAAAGCTGAACGCCGGGCAGTCGGTGCGCTCAACGCCCTGCAGCGTGCCGTCAAACAGCGACCGATGGGTGGGCCGCAGGGTATCCGGCAAAGTGGTTTCGTCCGAAGCGAAGCCGTGGTTCTGGCTGGTGATCATCACCCGCCCGGTGGCCAGGTCCTGCACCGGATGGTTGGCGCCGTGGTGGCCGTGGTTCATCTTCACCGAGCGCGCGCCGCTGGCCAGCGCCAGCAGCTGGTGGCCAAGGCAGATGCCAAACAGCGGAATGCGGGTGTCCAGCAGCTCTTCGAGCGCCCGAATGGCGTAGTCGCAGGGCTCGGGGTCGCCCGGGCCGTTGGATAAAAAGATGCCGTCCGGCTCAAGCGCCAGCGCCTCGGAGGCCGGCGTCTGCGCGGGCACCACGGTCACCCGGCAGCCGCGCGATACCAGCATGCGCAGAATGTTGCGCTTGACGCCGTAGTCGTAGGCAACCACGTGGAACGGCCGCTCGATGCTCTCGCCGGCCTGATAGCCTTTTCCCGGCGACACCCACTCGCCCTCGCTCCATTCGTAGGACGACTGGCAGCTGGCCACCTTGGCCAGATCCATCCCCGCCAGGCCGGGAAACGCCCGGGCGGCGGCCAGCGCGCGCTCCACCGCGTCGTCGCCTTCGGCTTCCCGGCCCGCGAGAATGGCGCCGTTCTGGGCGCCCTTGTCGCGCAGCAGGCGCGTCAGCCGGCGGGTGTCGATCTCGGCAATGCCCAGCACGTTCTGGCCTTTCAGGTAGTCGGAAAGGCTCTGCTCACAGCGGAAGTTGCTGGCGGCAAGCGGCAGGTCGCGGATGATCAGCCCGGCGGCGGCAATGGCGCCGGACTCCACGTCGTCGCTGTTCACGCCGGTGTTGCCGATGTGGGGGTAGGTCAGCGTGACGATCTGGCGGGTATAAGACGGGTCGGTGAGGATTTCCTGATAGCCGGTCATGGCCGTATTGAAGACCACCTCGCCGCTGGTTTGCCCCTCGGCGCCAATGGCGATGCCGCGGAACACGCTCCCGTCCTCAAGCGCCAGAATCGCGGGTTCGTTCAATGCGGGGTTATTCAAGACAAGTCCTCCCAAGGCTGGTGAAAACACCCCTGTCACGACAGCGGCATCCGTCATAGCGGCGTTTGCGTTACAAACGTCGGGTCGTAAAAAAGCGGGACGAAGCCGATTGGAAATAAACCGGTTTCATCCCGCTTGCTGTTCTTCGCCAAAACGGCCCGGCCGCGGCGACCTCTTCTCCGGCCGCCAGGCCGGCCTGCGCAACAAGCGCGGCTGTGTGAACCACTCGACCAAAATCTTAGGGATGCTACAGGATATGAGCCAAAGACGCTAGCCCCGGATACCCCCGATGAAGCCATTGCAGTAAAGCCACGGCAGCGCGGTTATGCCTCTAAGGCAAGCACATCCTGCATACCGTAGCGGCCGTTGGGCTTTTGGGCGACCCAGCGGGCGGCGCGGACGGCGCCCTTGGCGAAGGTCATGCGGCTGGAGGCCTTGTGGGTGATTTCGATGCGTTCGCCTTCGGTGGCGAACATCACGGTGTGCTCGCCGACGATGTCGCCGGCGCGGACGGTAGCAAAGCCGATTTCCTCGTCGCTGCGCGGGCCGCACTGGCCGACGCGCTCGAACACGCCGTGCTCTTTCAGGTTGCGGCCCAGGGCGTCGGCCATGACCTCGCCCATCTTCAGCGCGGTGCCGGAGGGGGCGTCGACCTTGTGGCGGTGGTGGGACTCGATCACTTCGATGTCGTAGCCCTCGTCGCCAAGCGCACGGGCGGCGGTTTCCAGCAGTTTGAGCGTGAGGTTGACGCCGACGCTCATGTTCGGGGCAAACACCATGGGCAGGCGCTCGCGGTAGCCGTCGAGAGTGGCGATATCATCGTCGCTCATGCCGGTGGTGCCGATGACGATGCGCTTGTCGTGCTCGGCGCAGAACGCCAGGTTCTCAAGCGTAACGGCGGGCGCGGTGAAGTCGATGAGCACGTCGAAGTCGTCGACGCAGGCATCGAGGCTGTCCACGGCGGTCATGCCTTTTTTGCCCAGCCCGGCAAGCTCGCCGATATCCGTGCCGGCAAGGGAGCTTCCGGAGGCAACAATGCCGGCGGCAAGAGTGGCGTCGGCGTCCTGCTCGACGGCGTTGACCAGGGTGCGGCCCATGCGGCCGGCGACGCCGACAATGGCAATACGGGTCATGTAGGCTCCTGCAAAAAGGTAAACAAGAAGGAAACGGCAGCGGGTAAAAGCGTCTGCCCAGTGTAACAAAACCCGGCGCCTGGCCGGGTCAGCGCGCCGCCCTGCCGCTGGCGAGCAGCGCGATGGTCAGCACTACCAGCGCGCTTCCGGGCAGCCATACCCAGCTGATCGTCTCCGGCGACTGGGCAAACAGCAGCAGCATGGAAACAAAGGGCACCAGATAGCCGTAGGCGGTAACCGCTCCCGGCGTCAGCGCGGCGGTGGCATGCTGCATCAGCCAGAAGGTCAGCGCGCTGGAGCCCAGGCCCAGATAGATCAGCAGTAGCGCATCGCTCAGGCTCATAAGAGCAAGTGCGCCAACGGGCTCAAGCGCCAGCCCCATGGCTCCGACCAGCCCCCCGCCAAGCACCAGACTCCAGAAGGTACGCACCGCCGCCGATGCCGACAGCCGGCCGCTGGCAAGCCCCCATTTGCTGATGACCGGATACAGCGCCGAGGCCACGCAGCCGAGAAAGAACACCGCTTCACCCTTGCCAAACTGCAGGGCGCCGCCCTCGATCACGGACTCGGCCACCGCCAGCAGCAGCGCGCCGCAGGCGCCCAGCAGCAAAACGGCGAGCATGCGCCAGGCGCGGCGCTCCACGCCGAGCACAAGCCCCATGGCGTAGGCCTGCAGAGGCACGGTGACGTAGAGCGTGGCCATGGAGAGCGCCGTGGCGTGATGCGCGGCCCAGAACATGGCGCTGAAAAACCCCGCCAGGCAAAGGCCCATCACCGCGTAGAGCGGAAGCGTCCGCCACGCCGGCCAGAAATCCGGCGAGCGCCGGGCCAGCCACCAGAGCCCCGCGCAGGCGACCGCAAAGCGCAGCGCGGTGAGCAAAAGCGGCGGCAGCGCGTCAAGCCAGCCCACCACCGGAAAAGAGAGCCCGACCAGAAAGGCCCACAGCAGCATGCCCGCATGTTCACGCATCATCCGCTCCCGGCAAGAATCAATAAAAAATGCCGGCACATCCGGTGCCGGCATTCAAGCGAGGATAGCATGTCAGGCTATCGTCAGGACTTCATGTCCTCGAAGAACTTTTTCACGCCGTCGAAGAAATTGGTCTTCTTCGGCGAGTGATGGTGGCTATTGCTGCTATCAAGGCTTTCCTGAAGCTTGCCCAGCAGGTCTTTCTGCTCGTCGTTGAGGTTGACCGGGGTTTCCACGACCACCTTGCACAGAAGGTCCCCCTGGGCGCCGCCGCGTACCGGCTTGATGCCCTTGCCGCGCATGCGAAACAGCCTGCCGGTCTGGGTCTCGGGCGGAATCTTGAGCTTCACCCGGCCTTCAAGCGTAGGCACTTCCAGCTCGCCGCCGAACGCCGCGTCGACAAAGTTGATCGGCACCTCGCACTGCAGGTGGCGGCCGTCGCGCTCGAAGATGGGGTGCGGCTTGATCGCTACCTGAACGTACAGGTCCCCCGGCGGGCCGCCGTTGATGCCGGCTTCGCCTTCGGCGTTGAGGCGGATGCGATCGCCGGTATCCACGCCGGCAGGAATCTTCACCGAGAGCGTGCGGGTCTCGCGAACGCGGCCTTCGCCGTTACACTTGTGGCACGGCACCTTGATGTGCTCGCCGCCGCCGTGGCACGTGGGGCAGGTTTGCTGCACGGCAAAGAAGCCCTGCTGCATGCGCACCTGGCCAATGCCGTGACACGTCGGGCAGGTCTCCTTGGTGGAGCCGGGCTCGGCGCCGTCGCCGTCGCAGCGGTCGCAGTTGATGTGGCGCGGCACGCGGATATCCACGCTGGTGCCGGCCACGGCCTGTTCGAGGTCCAGCTCCAGGTTGTAGCGCAGATCGGAGCCGCGCGCCGGCGCGTTGGGGCCGCGGCGCCGGCCGCCGCCGCCGAAGATATCGCCGAACACGTCGCCGAAGATATCGCTGAAGTCGCCGGCGCCGCCGCCAAAGCCGCCGCCGCCGAAACCGCCGCCCTGGCCGTCTACGCCGGCATGGCCGAACTGGTCATAGGCGCCGCGCTTTTCGCTGTCGGACAGCACTTCGTAGGCTTCAGACACCTCGCGAAACTTCTCGGCGGCGGTGTCATCGTCCGGGTTACGGTCGGGGTGATACTTCTGCGCCAGGCGGCGGTAGGCCTTTTTGATCTCTTTCTGATCGGCCCCTTTATCGACCCCCAGGACTTCATAATAATCGCGTTTGGACATGCGTCCCACGCCTCCTGGTTAGCTTGAGCACTGGTTAGCTTGAATACGGCCTGCGCAAACAGCAACGCGGGAGTTGCCCCCCGCGTCGCCGCCTGCTTTTACAGAAAGCGCATTACTGCTTTTTCTGGTCGTCGTTGACTTCTTCGTACTCGGCGTCAACCACGTCGTCTTCCTGCTTGGCGCCGGCGTCTTCAGCGCTTTCACCGCCGGCCTGCTGGCCTTCCTGCTCGGCGTACATCTTCTGCGCCAGCTCGCCGGAGGCCTCGGTCAGCGCGTCGAGCTTCTTCTGGATCTCGTCCACGTCGTCACCCTTGCTGGCTTCTTCAAGCTCGGTGATCGCGGTCTCGATCTTCTGCTTCTCGTCGTCGGTGGCCTTGTCGCCGGCTTCTTCAAGCGTCTTGCGCGTGGCGTGAACCATGCCGTCGGCCTGGTTGCGCAGGGTCACCAGCTCCTCGAACTTCTTGTCCTCGTCGGCGTTGGCCTCGGCGTCCTGGACCATCTGATCGATCTCTTCGTCGGTCAGACCGCTGGAGGCCTTGATGACGATGGACTGTTCCTTGCCCGTCGCCTTGTCCTTGGCGGAGACGTTCAAAATGCCGTTGGCGTCGAGGTCGAAGGAGACTTCGATCTGCGGTACGCCGCGCGGCGCCGGCGGAATGTCGGCCAGGTCAAAGCGGCCCAGCGACTTGTTCTGCGACACCTGCTTGCGCTCACCCTGCACCGCGTGGATGGTCACGGCGGTCTGGTTGTCATCCGCGGTGGAGAAGGTCTGGGTCTTCTTCGTCGGGATGGTGGTGTTCTTCTCGATCAGCGGCGTCATCACGCCACCCATGGTCTCGATACCCAGCGTCAGCGGAGTGACGTCGAGCAGCAGCACGTCCTTGACGTCGCCGCCGAGCACGCCGCCCTGGATCGCGGCACCCATGGCTACGGCTTCGTCCGGGTTGACGTCCTTGCGCGCGTCCTTGCCGAAGAACTCGGCCACTTTTTCCTGGACCTTGGGCATGCGGGTCTGGCCGCCGACGAGGATGACGTCGTCGACTTCAGACGCGGACAGGCCGGAGTCCTTGAGCGAGATCTTGCACGGCTCCAGCGAGCGGGCGACCAGGTCTTCCACCAGCGCTTCCAGCTTGGCCCGGGTCACCTTGACGTTGAGGTGCTTGGGACCGGTGTTGTCCGCGGTGATGTAGGGCAGGTTGACGTCGGTCTGCTGGGCGCTGGAAAGCTCGATCTTGGCCTTCTCGGCGGCTTCCTTGAGGCGCTGCATGGCGAGGTTGTCGCCGGACAGATCCATGCCGCTGTCGCTCTTGAACTGGTCGACCAGGTAGTTGATCAGCGCCAGGTCGAAGTCCTCACCGCCGAGGAAGGTGTCACCGTTGGTGGCCAGCACCTCGAACTGCGTTTCGCCGTCGACGTCGGCGACTTCGATGATGGAGATATCGAAGGTGCCGCCGCCGAGGTCGTAAACCGCGATGGTGCGGTCGCCGCGGGACTTGTCCATGCCGTAGGCAAGGGCTGCCGCCGTGGGCTCGTTGATGATGCGCTTGACCTCAAGCCCGGCGATGCGGCCGGCGTCCTTGGTGGCCTGGCGCTGGCTGTCGTTGAAGTAGGCCGGCACGGTGATGACCGCTTCGGTGACGTCTTCACCGAGGTAGTCTTCGGCGGTCTTCTTCATCTTCTTGAGAATTTCCGCGCTGACCTGGGGCGGCGCCATCTTGTCGCCCTTCACTTCTACCCAGGCGTCGCCGTTGTCGGCCTTGGCGATCTTGTAGGGCACCATCTTGATGTCTTTCTGCACGACCTTATCGTCAAACTGACGGCCGATCAGGCGCTTGATGGCATAGATGGTGTTTTCCGGGTTGGTCACGGCCTGGCGCTTGGCCGCCTGACCCACAAGAATCTCGCCGTCTTCGGCGTAGGCGACGACCGACGGCGTGGTGCGGCCGCCTTCAGCGTTTTCGATGACCTTGGGGCTGTCGCCGTCGAGTACCGACAGGCAAGAGTTGGTAGTACCCAGGTCAATCCCGATTATGCGTCCCATAAGAAACCTCGAATTTGTTGATGACGCGCCGTCGCGGTGGGCGGCGTCGTGACAAAAAATGGCGTCAGCCAATCTGTGCGTTGGCGATTACCGCCGGGCTGCTGTGTTATTTGGGGGTCGCCGGCGGCATTTCAAGGGCTGTTTTAGCCGCATCACTCGGCTTTTTTGCTCACCACGACCATCGCCGGGCGCACCAGGCGGCCGTTGAGCAGATAGCCTTTCTGGATGACTTCCATCACCGTATTGGGCTCCATCTCCGGATTGGGCACCATGGTCATGGCCTCGTGGACCTGGGGGTCAAACGGCTCGCCGTGGGGGTCCACCGGCTCGACGCCGAACTTGCCGAGCACGTCCAGCTGCATCTTGAGCGTCATGGAAACGCCTTCGCGGTGGGCCTCGGTGGCGTCTTCGCCCATGGCGTCGAGGGCTTTCTCCAGGCTATCGATGACAGGGAGCAGCTCCTTGACGAACTTCTCCAGCGCGAACTTGCGCGCCTTCTCGGCGTCCTGCTCGGCCCGGCGGCGCACGTTCTGCGCCTCGGCCGCGGTGCGCATCGCCTGGTCCTTGGTATCGGCCAGCTCCTGCTCAAGCTCTTCCACCCTGGCGGCGAGCATTTCCGCTTCGGGGTTGTCGCTTTCCGCCTCGGTGCTGACGGTGTCGCCTTCGTCGTCGATCACGCTGTCAAGCTCCGCCTCAGCGGGATACGGCTCGGCCTTCTCGGCAGCTGCGCGAGCCTCGGCTTCGCCTTCCGGCGTCTGGGCGTCGTCCTGGTCGTGGCGTTCCATCTCGTCGTCGAGCGGGGTCTGGGGATCTTTAGCCATCGGTGTCTCCTGAGGAAAGCGGCTGTGATTCAGCCCATTCACGTCTTGGGTCTGAGCGGTATATGGGGATCATGTGCGTCATCTCAAGTGCCGTCTTGCGTGGTATTGCGGGCAAACTTCATCTACTGTATAAAAAACCAAATACTGAATGTTCATCCACCTCTTGCCTTCTTCCGCGCTGGCAACCGCGCTCACCGGCACCCGGAGGCCCCATGCTCACCCAGCTCGCAATCCAGGATTTCGCCATCGTTGACCGCCTGGAGCTCGATATCCAGGGCGGCATGACCGCCATCACCGGAGAAACCGGGGCGGGCAAATCCATCCTTCTGGGCGCGCTGGGGCTCTGTCTTGGGAGCCGCGCCGACACCGGCAGCGTGCGCCACGGCTGCGAGCGCGCCGATATTTCTGCGCGTTTCGACATCAGCCGCCTGCCGGCAGCCAAGGCCTGGCTTGCCGAGCGCGAGCTGCCCACCGACGAATGCCTGCTGCGCCGAGTGGTGAGCGCCGCGGGGCGCAGCAAGGCGTGGATCAACGGCCAGCCCGCCGCCATCAGCGACCTGAAGGCGCTAGGCGAGCGGCTCATCCAGATCCACGGCCAGCACGCCCATCAGGCGCTGCTGCGCGAAGAGACCCACCTGGCGCTGCTCGACGACTACGCCGGCCTCAATGACGACGCCGGCGCGCTGGCCGCGGCCTTTCGCGACTGGCAGGACGCCCGTCGCAAGCTGAAAAAGCTCCGCGATCAGGGCGACGAGGTGGAAGCCCGGCGCCAGCTGCTGCGCTATCAGGTTGAGGAGCTCGACCAGCTCGCCCTGGCCGACGACGAACTGCCAAGCCTGGAAGACGAGCAGCAGACGCTGGCCCACGCCGGGGATATCCTTCGCGATACGCAGTTCGCCGCCGACTGCTGCGAAAGCGAAGACGGCGGCGCCCTTGCACTGCTGCAGCAGGCCCAGGGCCGGCTAAGCGACCTGCCGGGCAGCGACCGCGGGGCGCTGGCCAACACCCTGACGATTCTCGATGACGCCCGCATTCAGCTGGAAGAAGCGGCCAGCGAGCTCAACCACCTGGCCGCCAGCACCGAGCTTGACCCCGAACGGCTGAACTTTGTGGAAGACCGTCTGGGCGATGCCCACCGCATTGCCCGCAAGCATCAGGTGGCCCCGGAAGAGCTGCCCGGCCTGCACGCCGCGCTGCGCGCCGAACTGGACAAGCTCGACGCCGGCGACAACGACCTGGATACCCTGAGCGAAGCGGTCAACGAGTGCGGCGAGCGCTACCGGCAGCTGGCCAAGGCGCTGGGCGAGGCCCGGCGCCGCGCCGCCACGGCCTTTGCCAGCGAGGTCCAGCAGCAGCTGGCGTTTCTGGCCATGGACAAGGCGCGCTTCGAGGTGGAGCTCGAGGCCCGGAACACTCCCTCTGCCGAAGGCCTCGAACGGGTGCAGTTCTACATCAGTGCCAACCCCGGCCAGCCGGCGCGGCCGCTGGCCAAGGTGGCCTCGGGCGGTGAGCTTTCGCGCATTAGCCTGGCCATTCAGGTGGTTGCCGCCAGCCACTCGACCATCCCCAGCCTGATCTTTGATGAGGTAGACGTCGGAGTCTCCGGCGCCACGGCGGAAATCGTCGGCCAGCTGCTGCGCCGGCTAGGGGACAGCGGCCAGGTGATGACCGTGACCCACCTGCCCCAGGTCGCCGCCCAGGCCCACTCTCATCTACACATCGAAAAGCGCGCCCGGCGCAACACCACCCGCACCGAGATGGCCCTGCTGGACGAAGGCGGGCGGGTCAGCGAGCTGGCGCGCATGCTCGGCGGCGTCAATCTCTCCGACCAGACCCTGGCCCACGCCCGGGAGATGCTCCACTCAAGCCAGCGCCCGGCGCATTGATTAATCTCAACGCGACGCTGTGCGTTCTTCTCCTGTCATAGCGAGCGAAGCGTGGCTATCTCGGTTTCCTTGCTAGCGGCACAGTGAGGAGATCACCACGTCGCTTCGCGACTCGTGATGACATCGCACCAAACGTGATGTACATGCGCATGAAAAAGGCCGCTAAAAAGCGGCCTTTTGTCTACGGGGAAAGGGCTCGCTACAGCGTCAGCACCTTTTCGCCCCGGGCAATGCCGGAGACGCCGGTGCGCGCCACTTCCAAGATGCCTACCGGGGCCATGGCCTGGAGGAAGGCATCAAGCTTGGTGGCATCGCCGGTGATCTGCACGGTGTAGAGACTCGGCGTTACGTCGACCACCTGGGCGCGGAAGATGTCCGCGGTGCGCTTGACCTCGTCCCGGGCAGCGCCCAGCGCCTTGACCTTGACCAGCATCAGCTCGCGCTCGATGTGGTTGCCCTCGGTCAGGTCCACCAGCTTGACCACGTCGATGAGCTTGTTCAGCTGCTTGGTGATCTGCTCGACCACGCGGTCGTCGCCGACGGTGGTGACCGTCAGCCGCGACAGCGACTCGTCATCGGTGGGCGCTACGTTGAGCGTTTCAATGTTGAAGTTACGCTGCGAAAACAGACCGACCACACGCGACAGGGCACCCGGTTCGTTTTCCATCAGAATCGAGATGATATGACGCATCAGGTACGCTCCGTTTTAGACAGCAGCATGTCACGCATGGAGCCTAACGGCACCTGCATCGGATAGACGTGCTCGAAGGGGTCGACTTTGACATCCAAAAACACCAGCTCGTGCTTGTCGGCAAACACCCGCTCAAGGGCCGGCGCCAGCTCATCCAGGGTGTTCACCGTAATCGCGGTGAAGCCGTAGGCCTGGGTGAGCAGATGGAAGTCGGGCATCGACTCGACGTAGGAGTGCGCGTGGCGGGACTTGTAGTTCAAGTCCTGCCACTGGCGCACCATGCCAAGCGAGGCGTTGTTCAAGTTGATGATCTTGACCCCGATGCCGTACTGCTTACAGGTGGACAGCTCCTGCATCATCATCTGAAAGCTGCCCTCGCCGGTAATGCACACCACGTCGTCGTCCGGGTAGTTAAGCTTGATGCCCATGGCCGCGGGGAAGCCAAAGCCCATGGTGCCAAGCCCGCCGGAGGTGATGAAGCGCCGCGGCTTATCGAACTTGTAGTACTGCGCGGCAAACATCTGGTGCTGGCCGACGTCGGTGGTGACAAACGCCTCGCCGTGCGTCTTTTGGCAGACGGCTTCGATCACTTCCTGGGGCTTCAGGATCTCGTCGTCCCGGGACGGCTCGTAGAGCTTGCCCGCGCGCTCGGCGCGCCAGTCCTCGATCTGCTCCCACCAGTCGCTGATAGCGTCAGGGTTGGCGATATCCTTGCCCTGGACCAGGCTGATCATCTCGTTGATCACGCTTTGGGCCGGCCCGACGATGGGCACGTCGGCGTGCACGGTCTTGGAGATCGAGCTTGGGTCCACGTCCACGTGAATGATCTTGGCCGTGGGGCAGAACTTGGAGACGTTGTTGGTCACCCGGTCGTCAAAGCGCGCGCCGATGGCGATCACCACGTCGGCATGGTGCATGGCCATGTTCGATTCATACGAGCCGTGCATGCCAAGCCACCCCAGGCACTGATTATCGCTCTGGGGGTAGGCGCCCATGCCCATCAGCGTGGTGGTAATCGGGTAGCCGAGCTTCTGCACCAGGTCGGTCAGGCCGTCGCCGGCGTTGCCCAGCACCACGCCGCCGCCGGTATAAAACACCGGGCGGCGGGCCTTGAGCATCAGCTCCACGGCCTTTTTGATCTGGCCGGTGTGGCCCCGGGTGACCGGGTTGTACGAGCGCATTTTGACCTTTTTGGGGTAAACGTACTCGTAGCGCTCGGTGGGCGCGGTCATGTCCTTGGGAATGTCCACGACGACCGGGCCCGGGCGGCCGGTCGAGGCCAGGTAATAGGCCTTTTTCAGCACCTCGGGAATCTCGGACGGGTGGCGGATCGCAAAGCTGTGCTTGACGATGGGCCGGGTCACGCCAACGATGTCAGTTTCCTGAAAGGCGTCCTCGCCGATCAGGTTGCTGGCCACTTGGCCGCACAGCACCACCATGGGAATCGAGTCCATGTAGGCGGTGGCAATGCCGGTGACCGCGTTGGTCGCGCCGGGGCCGGAGGTGACCAGCACCGTGCCTGGCTCGCCCGATGCCCGAGCGTAGCCGTCGGCGGCGTGGGTGGCGGCCTGTTCGTGACGCACCAGGATGTGCTTGACTTTGTCCTGACGGAAGAGCGCGTCATAGATATGCAGCGCCGCCCCGCCTGGGTAGCCATAAATGTATTCGACGCCCTCATCTTGCAAGAAGCGGGCGATCATATCTGCGCCGGAAAGCAGTTCCACAGTGTTTCTCCCCTGAAGGTCTCGAGTGCCATCGGCAGGCAGTTGCCCACCATGTCGAGTGCGGCGATATGCCGCTGCCGGTTACGCCGGCACCTGATGCCAAACCCTGGCATGTGACCCGGTTAGGGTCTGCACTCTCTCACGGCGGTTTACCGCGTCGGGGCGTTGGCCAGGTCGGGCGGTCAGCCCAAGCCCGGAAGTCCTTCGGCGGGTAGAGGCGTTAACGCCTACCCTTCGCGCGGGGATAGGGGGTTGCCCGTGGGTTCCGCGCCCGCAAATCAGGAACCCTCAAGATTCCATTAGCGCTCTGGCTTGTCAACCGCCGGGGCCCGCCACGGCGGGAAAACGAGCACAAAAACGCCCTGTCGCAGCAGGCGACAGGGCGTTTGACGAAAGCGCTCCGACGAAAGTGGCACCGCGGCGTGAGATTCCGCAGCGCCGCCTTCACCGTGCTCAGGCGGTGGTGAAGCGCAGCGCGCCGTCTTCGGCGGTCACGCGGATGACGCTGCCGGGGACAAACTTGCCCGCCAGCAGATCCTGGGCCAGCGGGTTTTCGATCCGGCTCTGGATCGCCCGCTTGAGCGGCCGGGCACCGAATACCGGGTCAAACCCGACCACCGCCAGCTGGGCCATGGCGTCATCGCTGACGTCAAGGCCCAGGTCGTGCTCGGCCAGCCGCGCGCGCAGGCGCTCAAGCTGAATGCCGGCAATGGCCTGAATCTGCTCTTGCCCCAGCGCGTGGAAGACCACGACTTCGTCGATACGGTTAATCAGTTCCGGGCGGAAGTGGCTGCCCACCACCTCCATCACCGCGCTGCGCATGGCGTCGTAGTCGCCGCCGCCCGCATCGCTCTGGTCGCCGCCCATGCGCTGGATGATGTCCGAACCAAGATTCGAGGTCATTACGATCACGGTGTTGCGAAAGTCCACCGTGCGGCCCTGGCCGTCGGTGAGGCGGCCGTCCTCCAGCACCTGGAGCAGGATGTTGAACACGTCCGGGTGGGCCTTTTCCACCTCGTCGAGCAGCAGCACCGAATAGGGCTTGCGGCGCACGGCCTCGGTGAGGTAGCCGCCCTCCTCGTAGCCTACGTAGCCCGGGGGCGCACCGATCAGCCGGGCCACGGAGTGCTTCTCCATAAACTCGGACATGTCCACCCGCACCATGGCTTCTTCGGTGTCGAAGAGGAAGTGCGCAAGCGACTTGCAAAGCTCGGTCTTGCCCACCCCGGTGGGGCCAAGGAACAGAAACGAACCGTTGGGCCGATGCGGGTCGGCAAGCCCCGCCCGGGAGCGGCGCACGGCGTTGGACACCGCCTGCACCGCCTCGGCCTGACCGATCACCCGCTCGTGCAGGGCGTCTTCCATGCGCAAAAGCCGGTCGCGCTCGCCTTCAAGCATCTTGGCCACGGGGATACCCGTCCAGCGCGACACCACCTCGGCGATTTCCTCCTCGGTGACGTTGGAGCGCAAGAGCTGGTGGGTGGAGGTATCAGCCTCTTCACTCTCGCTGCTTTCGGCGATCTTTTTCTCAAGCGCGGGGATGGTGCCGTACTGGATCTCCGACATCCGCCCGAGATCGCCCTGGCGCCGGGCCTGCTCCATGTCCAGCCGGGCCTGCTCAAGCTCGGCCTTGAACTGCGCCGCGCCCTGGATGCTGGCCTTTTCCGCCTTCCAGATTTCGTCGAGGTCGGCGTACTCGCGCTCCAGCTCGTGAATTTCCTCGTTGAGCGCGTCGAGGCGCTTCTGCGAGGCGGCGTCGGTTTCCTTCTTCAGCGCTTCGCGCTCCATCTTGAGCTGGATCAGCCGGCGGTCGAGGCGGTCCATCTCTTCGGGCTTGGAATCCAGCTCCATGCGGATGCGCGAGGCCGCCTCGTCGACCAGGTCGATGGCCTTGTCGGGCAGCTTGCGGTCGGTGATGTAGCGGGTGGAGAGCTTGGCCGCGGCGATGATCGCCGAGTCGGTAATGTCCACGCCGTGGTGGACCTCGTAGCGCTCCTTGAGGCCGCGCAGAATCGCCACGGTGTCTTCCTCGTTGGGCTCGTCGACCAGCACCTTCTGGAAGCGGCGCTCGAGCGCGGCGTCCTTTTCGATGTTCTGGCGGTACTCATCGAGAGTGGTGGCGCCCACGCAGTGGAGCTCGCCCCGGGCCAGCGCCGGCTTGAGCATGTTGCCGGCGTCCATCGAGCCTTCCGCCTTGCCCGCGCCCACCATGGTGTGCAGCTCGTCGATGAAGAGGATGATGCGCCCCTCTTCCTCGGACAGCTCCTTGAGCACGGCCTTCAGGCGCTCCTCGAACTCGCCGCGGAACTTGGCCCCGGCCAGCAGCGACCCCAGGTCCAGCGACAGCACGCGCTTGTCCTTCAGCCCTTCGGGCACTTCGCCGTTGACGATGCGGCTGGCCAGCCCCTCAACGATGGCGGTCTTGCCAACGCCGGGGTCGCCGATCAGCACCGGGTTGTTCTTGGTGCGCCGCTGGAGCACCTGGATGGTGCGGCGAATCTCGTCGTCGCGGCCGATGACCGGGTCGAGCTTGCCGTCGAGCGCCCGCTGGGTCAGGTCCTGGGTGTACTTGTCCAGCGCCTCCCGGGACTCCTCGGCGTTGGGGTCGGTGACGTTTTCGCCGCCGCGCACGCCGTCAATGGCGGTCTCCAACGCCCGGCGGGCAAGGCCCGCCTGCTTGAGCGCGCGGCCGGTCTCGCCGCCGGCTTCAAGCGCGGCGAGCAGCACAAGCTCCGAGGCGATAAACTGGTCGCCGCGCTTCTGGGCCTCGCGGTCGGTGAGGTTGAAAAGCTTGATCAGCTCCTTGGACGGCTGCACGTCGCCGTCGAACTGGCCCACTTTGGGCAGGTCGTCCAGCTGGTCGGTCAGGGTATCGCGCAGGGTTGAAGCGCTGCCCCCGGCTTTTTCCACCAGGGACTTCATCCCGGTATCGGCGTTGTCCAGCAGCGTGAGCAGCAGGTGAACCGGGGCAATCTGGTTGTGGCTCTGCCCAACGGCCAGCGACTGGGCATCGGCAATGGCGTTTTGCAGCCTGGCAGTAAACTTGTCGAATCGCATCTGTGCCATCCTCTTCTTAAAGCATTGTCCGCCGGGAAAACGCCGTCACGCGGCACCTTGCGGCGGTATCGGTATGCTTGACTAGATGGCGGCTGTGGGCGGGCGTTTCAAGAGGACGGCGCTAGCTTAGCCAGATGACGCTGGCCATGCGTCCGGTCTGGCCGTTGTCCCGGCGGTAGGAGTAAAAACGCGATTCGCTGGCGGTGCAAAAATGCCCGCCGCTGACTTCGTCGATGCCCAGCCGCTCAAGGCGCAGCCGGGCCAGCCGGTAAAGGTCGGCCATGTAATGGCCCAGCCGGTAGGGGCTCAGGTCGAAGGCGTCTTCGGCCTCGGGGTGGACGGCGACGAAGGCCTCGAATACCTCGGGGCCGACCTCGAACTGGGCGTTGGAAATGGCCGGTCCCAGCCAGACGATAACGTCCTCCGCCCGGGTATTGAGCGCGGCGACCGTTGCCTCGAGCACGCCGCCGGCAAGCCCGCGCCAGCCGGCGTGAGCCACGGCCACCCGGGTGCCGGCGCGGTTGCAGAAAAACACCGGCAGGCAGTCGGCGGTGAGCACCACGCAGGCGTAGTCGGCGCTGTCGGCCACGGCGGCGTCGGCCTCGGGGATCTCGCTTTGCAGGGCGGTGCGCCGCGGGTAGTGCTGCTGCACCCGGGCGCCGTGGGTCTGGTTGAGCCACAGAAACGGCCGTTCGTCGCCGGTTTCCCTGGCCAAAAGGCGCCGGCACAGGGCCACGTGGTCGGCGTTATCGCCGACGTGAGTGGCGACGTTGAAGGCGGCAAAGGCGCCCTGGCTGGGGCCGGTCTCCCGGGTGGTGGCAAAGGCGTGCACGTTGGCCGGCGCCGGCCAGTCGGGGGTAATCAGGGTTGGCGTCAAATCCGGCGCGTCGCTCATCTCGTGCCCTCCCGGCTCATCGCATCGTCTCGTGGTCTTCGCGCAGGTAGTCGAGCAGCATCAGCAGGTCATCCGGCAGCGGTGCGCGGAAGGTCACCTCCTGGCCGCTTTCGGGGTGCACAAAGCCCAGCCGGCGGGCGTGCAGCGCCTGGCGGGGGAACTCGCGCAGGATCTCCTTGAGCGTATCCGACGCCCCCGGCGGCAGCTTGGGCCGGCCGCCGTACAGCGCATCGCCGATCAGCGGGTAGCGGGCGTGGGCCATATGCACCCGTATCTGGTGGGTGCGCCCGGTTTCCAGGGTACAGCGCACGTGGGTGTGGGCGCGAAAGCGCTCGACCACGCGAAAGTGCGTCACCGCCGGCTTGCCCGAGGCGTTCACCGCCTGACGTTTGCGGTCCTTGGGGTGGCGACCGATGGGCGCGTCCACGGTGCCCCCGGCGACCGGCGTGCCGATCGCCACGGCGTCGTACTGGCGGGAGACCGTGCGCGCCTGGAGCTGCTCGACCAGCGACGTTTGCGCGGCCAGCGTCTTGGCCACCATCAAAAGCCCCGAGGTGTCCTTGTCCAGGCGGTGGACGATGCCCGCCCGGGGCACTTCGGCCACGGGCGAATGATGGTGCAAAAGCGCGTTTAACAGCGTGCCGTCGGGGTTGCCGGCGGCGGGATGGACCACCATGCCCGCGGGCTTGTTGACGATCAGCAGGTGGTCGTCTTCAAACACCACGTCAAGGGGGATGTCCTGGGCGACGAAGCGCTGCTCCTCTTCCAGAGTGGCGCTAAGCGTCAGGGTTTCATCGCCGATGAGCTTGGCTTTGGGCTTGGCCCGGGCGCCGTCCACGGTCAGCTCGCCGCGGTTGATCCAGGCTTTCAAGCGCTCGCGCGAATAGTCGCTGAACAGCTCGGCCGCCGCCTGGTCCAAGCGGGCACCGGCAAGGCCGGTCGGCACGCGCGCGGTGGCGTCAACGGTGCGGGTCATAAGAATTCCTTGCCCCCGAGCACGCCGGCGATGCCTGCGTTTTGCCTCGAGGTGTTTTATAGTGTATCAACTGCGTCCATTCTACCACGGCCATCGCCGCATTTCGGTGATCACGGCTTGATTGTCACGAGGAACTTCATGCGCGCTTTTTCCGCAGCGACCCGGCTTGGCGCCGTCGCGCTCAGCCTTACGCTACTCGCCGGCTGTGCCAGTAACGCTACCGACTCTTCCGTTGACGAGGGGAAATACGCCAACACCGGTGAACGCGAACTCTACGAGCTTGCCCGGGACGCGCTCGACCGCAGCCTCTACACCACCGCCATCGAGCGGCTGGAAGCGCTGGATTCGCGCTATCCGTTTGGCAAACACGCCGAGCAGGCCCAGCTGGAGCTGATCTACGCCTACTACGAAAACAGCAAGTGGGAAGAAGCCCGCGCCGCGGCGAGCCGCTTCGTGCGCCTGCACCCTGACCACCCCCAGGCCGACTACGCCTACTACCTGCGCGGCCTGGCGGCCTGGCAGGCCGGGCGCTTCAGCCTCGAGCGGATGCGCGTGGTCGATATTTCCAAGCGCGACCTCGGCGCCACCCGGGACGCCTACAACGACTTTCGCGACCTGCTTACCCGCTATCCGCAAAGCGACTACGCCCCGGACGCCCGCCAGCGCGTGGTCTACCTGCGCGACCTGCTGGCCCGCCACGAGCTGCACGTCGCCGACTACTATCTGCGCCGGGGCGCCTTTGTCGCGGCGGTGAAGCGCGGCCGCTGGGTGCTGGAAAACTATCCCGAGTCCAGCGCCGGCGCCGACGCCCTGGCCACCATGGTGGAAGGCTACCAGGGGCTGGGCATGGACGATCGCGCCCGGGAGGTGCTCAAGGTACTCAAGGACAACGCCCCGGACCACAAGCAGCTGAAAAACGGCGCGTTCAAGCCCAAGCATTGATAACTTATCGTGGGAGCACAACTTATTGCGCGAACGCTGTGTCAAGGCAGCCTCTTCGCGGACTGAAGTCCGCTCCCACTTCCTGGCGGAATACTTGCCCCGCCGGATCTAGTCGCCGGGCTGCCAGCCGTTGACCAAGGGGTAGCGCCGGTCGCGGCCAAAGCCCCGGGGCGTCACGCGCACGCCCACCGGCGCCTGGCGGCGCTTGTATTCGCAGCGGTCCACCAGCTTGACCACCTGATAGACGTCGTCGCGCTCAAAGCCCAGAGCGATAATCGCCTCGGCGCTCATGTCGCCTTCGATGTAGCGCTCAAGAATAGCGTCGAGCACGTCGTAGCCGGGCAGCGAGTCGCTGTCCTGCTGGTCCGGCGCCAGCTCCGCCGACGGCGGACGCTCGATGACCCGCTCGGGGATCGCCGGCGACTCGGTGTTGCGCCAGCGCGCCAGGCGGTAAACCCAGGTCTTGTAGACGTCCTTGATGGCGTTGTAGCCGCCCACCATGTCGCCGTAAAGCGTGGTGTAGCCCACGGCGATTTCGCTCTTGTTGCCGCTTGCCAGCACCATCAGGCCCTTCTTGTTGGAAATCGCCATGAGCAGCACGCCGCGGCAGCGCGCCTGCAGGTTTTCTTCGGTGGTATCGCGCTCGGTGCCCTCAAACACCCCGGCAAGCGAGGTCATGAAGGATTCCACCATAGGCTCGATGGGCATGACGTCGTAGTGCACGCCGAGCATATCGGCCTGCCGGGCGGCGTCCTCCCGGGAGATATCGGCGGTGTAGTGGTAGGGCATCATCACCGCCTGCACCCGCTGCGGGCCCAGCGCATCCACGGCGATGGCCAGTGACAGCGCCGAATCGATGCCGCCGGAAAGCCCCAGCACCACGCCGTCAAACCCGCTCTTGTTGACGTAGTCACGCAGGCCGGTCACCAGCGCGCAGTAAAGGCTCTCTTCGGGCTCGACGTCGGGCTCGACCTCGCCGGACATCACCGTCCAGGCGCTGGCGCTTTGCTGGCGCAGCGCCACCGGCATCAGCCCCGGCTGCCAGTAAGGCGCCAGCACGGCAAGCTCGCCTTCGCCGTCCAAACAGCAGGAGCCGCCGTCGAACACCAGCTCGTCCTGGCCGCCAATGGCGTTGACGTACACCAGCGGGCACTGCGCCTGGGCCGCGCGGGCTTCCATCAGGCGCAGGCGCTCGGCGGGCTTTTGCTGGTGGTAGGGCGAGGCGTTCAGCGTCACGATCACGTCGGCGCCGGCGTCGCGCACGGCCTCCAGCGGCGCCTCGTCCCACAGGTCCTCGCAGATTAAAAGGCCAAGCGACACGCCCCGGTGCTCGTGAACCAGAGGCTTCTCGCCAGGCGTGAAATAGCGCTGCTCGTCGAACACCTGATAGTTGGGCAGCACCTGCTTGGCGTACTCGGCCTCCCACTGGCCGTTGTACAGCACGCCGGCGAGGTTATAGCGCTTGCCTTCGCGCACGCCGGGGTAGCCGATGATCACCATCACATCCGGGGAGACCTTTTCCGCCATGACGGCCCGAGCCTCGCGCAGGCGCGCCTCCATGGAGGGGCGAAGCAGCAGGTCCTCGGGCGGATAGCCGGACAGAAACAGCTCCGGGAAGACCACGATATCCGCCCCATGCTCGATGCGCGCCTCGCGCACGGCTTCAACGGCCCGGGCGGCGTTACCCGGAATGTCTCCCACCAGGGGGTCGAACTGCGCCATCACCAGCGTCAAATCTTGCATGGGCGTTGAAATCTCTTGAAAATCTGAAGTCGGGAGAACCGGAAGGCCGAGCGCAAGCAGCGCCAACGGCGGCACCGGCTCAGGCGTTCACCGCTGTTTTTACACGGCGTCTTGTGGCATTGTCCCGCAAGCACTGCCGGCTGGCAAAGGCCAGGCGCGCACGACTCTCGGGAGACACTAAGGATGAACCTCTTGATCATTCGGCTGATTCTTTTTGGCGTCATATTTTTCGCCGGCCTGAAGCTTTACGGCATCTACCGCGAATGGAAACTCGAACGCGAGGCGCGCCTTGAGCGCGAAAACCGCCACGAAGGCGGGAAGATGGTGCGCTGCCGCTGGTGCGACGTCCACGTGCCGGAAAACGAAGCCCTGCGCGAACGCGCCGAATGGTTCTGCTGCCCCGCCCACCGCGATCGCTTCCTCGCCGAGCAGGACAAGCCCTCGCCCTGAACGCCCGCTGCGCCTGTGCCTTGAGTCTTGTGCCCTCCACAGCCTGCCTCAGCCGCCCGCCGGCGCCGGGCGATGTCCTACCGCCCTTATCCGCTTTGTCTTACGCCCGCCCGACCTTGCGCTCCTAGCATGACCCCATGGCCCGAGATTCGGGCCACGGCAAACGGGGAGGTGCGCCATGGCAGCGAGCGCTCAGCGGGGGACGATGCTACTCGAGCTGCTGGTAGTGCTGGCACTGGTCGTGCTGCTGGCAAGCGTGGGCTATCCGCAAATGCGCGGCCTGGCAGAGCGCAGCGCCCAGCGGGCGGCGCTAGGCCAGCTGCAGAGCGCGCTGGCGCTGGCCCGGCATACGGCCATCACCCGCAGCGAGCGCGTGTTTGTCTGCCCCCGGGCCGGCAGCCGCAACGCCTGCGGTCTTGACTGGGGCCGCACCCTGCTGGTCGTCACCGGCGACACCCGCGCGCCGCTGCCGGCGGAGCGCATTGTGCGCGTGTTTCCCAAGGTGGAAGCCCGGATTACCTACAACCGCGGCTGGCGGCGCGTGCGCTTCAGCCCGCTGGGCCACAGCAGCGGGCACAACGGCACCTTTACCCTGTGCCCCGCGGGCAATGTAGCTTCCGGCGGCCACAACACCCTGGTACTCAGCCAGCTCGGGCGCACCAGCGTGAGTCACACCCCCGGCGTCTGCGCTGCCTCCTAGCCGGGCCCAAGCGGCGCCTTAAGCCAGGCCGTCCAGGTAGCGCTCGGCGTCGAGTGCCGCCATGCAGCCGCTGCCCGCGGAGGTGATGGCCTGGCGGTAGACGTGGTCCATGACGTCGCCCGAGGCGAACACCCCGGGCACGCTGGTCGCGGTGGCGTTGCCGTTAAGCCCCGAGGTCACCTCGATGTAGCCGCCGTTCATCTTCAGCTGGCCTTGGAACATGTCGGTGTTGGGGCTATGGCCAATGGCGATGAACACGCCCGGGACGTCCAGCTCCTTGGCGCTGTCGTCCCGGGTGGATTTGAGCCGCGCGCCGGTAACGCCGGTGTTGTCGCCCAACACCTCGTCCAGGGTGTAGTTCCACTCCAGCACCACCTTGCCTTCTTCAGCTTTCTCAAACAGCTTGTCCTGGAGGATTTTCTCCGCCCGCAGCGAGTCGCGACGGTGTACCAGGGTGACTTTCGAGGCAATGTTGGTCAGGTACAGCGCTTCTTCCACGGCGGTATTGCCGCCGCCCACCACGATGACTTCCTTGTTGCGGTAGAAAAACCCGTCGCAGGTAGCACAGGCCGAGACCCCCTGGCCCATGAACTGTTGCTCGGAGGGCAGGCCCAGGTAGCGGGCGCTGGCGCCGGTGGCGATGATCAGCGCATCGCAGGTGTAAACGCCGTTGTCACCGGTCAGGGTGAAGGGCCGCTCGCCCAGGCTTACCTCATTGATGTGATCGAACAGCACCTCGGTATCAAAACGCTCGGCGTGGGCCTTCATGCGCTCCATCAGCGCCGGGCCCTGCACGCCCTCGGCATCGCCCGGCCAGTTATCCACGTCGGTGGTCGTGGTCAGCTGCCCGCCGGCCTGCATGCCGGTAATCAACAGCGGCTTCAAGTTGGCACGCGCCGCGTACACCGCCGCCGTATAACCGGCCGGGCCGGAGCCGAGAATGATCAAACGTTCGTGCCGCGTTTCCATGAAAACACCTTTCTTCGTCAACAGGGTAATGAGTCCAACAGGGCCATGAGCCAACCGGGCTCGTGAGCCGGCCCGGGCGCTGCGCGCCGGGCCCGTGCAGGGTGCGCCCGGCGCCGCAGATACGCAAGGCCGAGGCCGGTTGGACCTTAGCCATTGGGCGTAGATCCTTGAAACCGCCCTCGCCAGCACCCATCTACTATGGCTAGGATGAGCCATATTAAAGGAAAGCCGCTAAAGAAGAACAACGGCCGCCGCGCCGGACGCCGTGCCCGTGCCAGCCCCATAGCGTAACGGGCAACGCGAGCGCCTGTCGCGCCAGGCCATCCGTGGTCTAGTCAGCAGAGGAGAAAGGCATGAGCCAGATACCCGATACGCGCCAGACACTCGATGTCGGCAGCCAGACGTATCATTACTACAGCCTTCCCAAGGCAGCTGAGGCGCTGGGCAACATCGACCGTCTGCCCAAGACGCTCAAGATTCTACTCGAAAACCAGCTGCGCTTCGCCGACGACGAAAGCGTCGAAGCCGCCGACCTCCAGGCGCTGGTCGACTGGCAGAAAGAGGGCAAGTCCAGCCGCGAGATCGGCTATCGTCCTGCCCGGGTGCTGATGCAGGACTTCACCGGCGTGCCCGGCGTGGTTGACCTGGCCTCCATGCGCAACGCGGTGCAGGCGCTCGGCGACGACCCGGCACGTATCAATCCGCTATCGCCGGTGGATCTGGTCATCGACCACTCGGTGATGGTGGACGAATTCGGCAATGCCCAGGCCTTTACCAACAACGTGGAAATCGAGATGCAGCGCAACCGCGAGCGCTACGAGTTTCTGCGCTGGGGCCAGCACGCCTTTGACAATTTCCGCGTGGTGCCGCCGGGCACCGGTATCTGCCACCAGGTCAACCTTGAGTACCTGGGCAAGACCGTCTGGTCCAAGGAAGTCGACGGCAAAACCTACGCCTTCCCCGACACTCTGGTGGGTACCGACTCCCACACCACCATGATCAACGGCCTGGGCATTCTTGGCTGGGGCGTGGGCGGCATCGAAGCCGAAGCCGCGATGCTCGGCCAGCCGGTGTCCATGCTGATTCCCGAAGTCGTCGGCTTCAAGCTCGACGGCAAGCTGCGCGAAGGCATCACCGCCACGGACCTGGTGCTGACCGTGACCCAGATGCTGCGCGACAAGGGCGTGGTGGGCAAGTTCGTCGAGTTCTACGGCGACGGCCTGAAAGACCTGCCCCTGGCCGACCGCGCCACCATTGCCAACATGTCGCCGGAATTCGGCGCCACCTGCGGCTTCTTCCCGGTGGACGAAGAAACCCTGCGCTACCTGCGCCTGACCGGCCGCGACGACGAGCAGATTGAGCTGGTCGAAGCCTACAGCAAGGCCCAGGGCCTGTGGCGCGAGCCCGGCGCCGAGCCGGTCTTCAGCGACACCCTGGCGCTGGACATGGGCGACGTAGAAGCCAGCCTGGCCGGCCCCAAGCGCCCCCAGGACCGGGTGGCACTGGGCGACATGAAGAAAACCTTCGAGCGGATCCTCGAAGACGAGAAGAAAACCAAGGAGACCACGCCCGGGGTCAAACGCACCGCGTCCGAAGAGAAAGGTCGCCTGTTTTCCGAAGGCGGACAAACCGCCGTGGGCGTCGAGCGCAGCTACGAGGAGCCCGAAAGCCAGCCGGTGAACTACCGCGGCCAGGAGTTCAAGCTCAACCCGGGTGCCGTGGTCATCGCCGCGATCACCTCGTGCACCAACACCTCCAACCCCAGCGTGATGATGGCCGCCGGGCTTCTGGCGCGCAACGCCCGGGAAAAGGGCCTGGCAACCCAGCCCTGGGTGAAGACCTCGCTGGCCCCCGGTTCCAAAGTGGTCACCGACTACCTCGCCGCCGCCGGACTCAACGACGACCTGGACGCCCTGGGCTTCCACCTGGTGGGCTACGGCTGCACCACCTGTATCGGTAACTCCGGCCCGCTGCCCGACGCAATCGAGAAGGCCGTCGACGACGGCGATCTGACCGTCGCTTCGGTGCTCTCGGGCAACCGCAACTTCGAAGGCCGCATCCATCCCCAGATCAAGACCAACTGGCTGGCCTCGCCGCCCCTGGTGGTGGCATACGCGCTGGCTGGCAACGTGCAGGTCGACCTCAGCACAGAGCCGCTGGGCCAGGACAGCGACGGCAACCCGGTCTACCTCAAGGACATCTGGCCGTCCCAGGCCGAGATCGCCAAGGCCGTAGAGCAGGTCAACACCGAAATGTTCCACAAGGAATACTCGGCGGTGTTCGAAGGCGACGAGACCTGGAAGGCCATCGACGTGCCCCAAAGCCAGGTCTACGAATGGCCCGATTCCACCTACATTCAGCACCCGCCCTTCTTTGACGGCATGAAGCGCGAGCCCGACACCGTCGAAGACGTGAAAAACGCTCGGGTGCTGGCGATGCTCGGCGATTCGGTCACCACCGACCACATCTCGCCGGCCGGTGCCATCAAGCCCGACAGCCCGGCAGGGCGCTACCTGCAGGATTACGGCATCAAGCCGGTGGACTTCAACTCCTACGGCTCCCGGCGCGGCAACCACGAAGTGATGATGCGCGGCACCTTCGCCAACGTGCGTATTCAAAACGAAATGCTCGACGGCGTGGTTGGCGGCCAAACTCGCCACGTGCCCAGCGGCGAGCAGATGGCGATTTACGACGCCGCCATGAAGTACCAGGAGGAGGATACCCCACTGGTGGTCATCGCCGGCAAGGAATACGGCACCGGCTCCTCCCGGGACTGGGCGGCCAAGGGCACGCGCCTGCTGGGCGTGCGCGCCGTACTCGCCGAGTCCTACGAGCGTATCCACCGCTCCAACCTGATCGGCATGGGCGTGGTACCGCTGCAGTTCCCCGAGGGGCAGGACCGCAAGGCGCTGGGCCTGACCGGCGACGAAGAGGTCTCCATCGAGGGGCTCTCCGACCTGACCCCGGGCGGCAACGTCAAGGTCACCATCAAGACCGCCGACGGCAAAGAGCACAAGCTCGACGCCAAATGCCGCATCGACACCGACAACGAGCTTGCGTACTACCGCCACGGCGGCATCCTGCACTACGTGCTGCGCAAGATGATCGGCGCGGCGTAAGCGTATCGCTGCCACGGCTTGAATGCCGTCATGCAAAAGCCCCCGTTAGCTTGGCTGGCGGGGGCTTTTTTTTGCTTCATCGCAGACTGGCGCGCCGCCTCAAAGCGCCGAGCGCTTATACGGCGCTACGGCGGTAGGTGCGATACTCGGGCTCCCAGCAGTTGTGCTGAATGGCCTCGCGCAGCCGGTTGCCGTCGGTTTTCAGCGCCACGCCGTCGTGCTGGGCCTGGGCGGCCACCTCGAAGGCAATGGCCATGCTGATCTCGCGGATGCGCGACAGCGGCGGCAAAAGTGCCCCTTTGCCCTCCTTGACCAGCGGCGCTTCCCGGGCAAGCGCTCTGGATGCGCTCATGAGCATCTCGTCGGTGACCTTGGAGGCGTTGGCCGAGACCACGCCAAGGCCGATGCCGGGGAAAATATAGGCGTTGTTGCACTGGGCGATGGGAATGCTGCGGCCGTTGTGCACGATCGGTTCAAAGGGGCTTCCGGTAGCGACCAGGGCAGCGCCGTTGGTCCACTCAAGGATATCTTCGGGCACCGCCTCCGCCTGGGAGGTGGGGTTGGACAGCGGGAAAATCACCGGGTTCTCGCAGTGCTCATGCATGGTGCGAACCACGCGCTCGGTGAAGATGCCCTTCTGCCCGCACACGCCGATCAGCACGGTCGGCTTGACCTGGGCGACGGTCTCGTCGAGCCCCTGACCCTGCCATTCGGCGGCCACCGAAGGGTCATGAGCCAGCCGGCGCTGGAAGTCCCGATGCCAGTCCTGGTCGGTGGTCATCAGCCCGTCGCGGTCGACCATGTAAACCCGCTCCCGGGCCTTTTCTTCGCTCATCCCCTGGGTCTGCATGGCGACGATCACCTGCTCGGCGATGCCGCAGCCGGCGGAGCCGCCGCCGACAAACACCACGCGCTGGTCGGCAAGCGTCTCCTGGCGCGCCTGGCAGGCGGCCATCAGCGTGCCGACTACCACAGAAGCGGTGCCCTGAACGTCGTCGTTGAAGCAGCACAGCTCGTCGCGGTAGCGCTCCAACAGCGGCACGGCGTTGGCCTGGGCAAAGTCCTCGAACTGGACCAGCGCGTCGGGCCAGCGACGCTTCACCCCGGCGATGAATTCGTCCATGAAGGCGTCGTACTCTTCCTGGCTCACGCGCTTGTGGCGCCAGCCCATGTACATGGGGTCGTCGAGCAGTGCCTGGTTGTTGGTGCCCACGTCGATCGTGATCGGCATCGTATAGGCCGGGCTGATGCCGCCGCAGGCGGTATAGAGGGCGAGCTTGCCGATGGGAATGCCCATGCCGCCGATGCCCTGGTCGCCAAGCCCCAGGATGCGCTCGCCGTCGGTCACCACAATGACCTTGATCTTTTCCTTGGTCGCGCTGCGCAGGATGTCGTCCATGTACTCGCGGTCGGGGTAGTTGATGAAAAGCCCCCGGTGGTTGCGGTAGATGTTGGAAAACTCCTGGCACGCCTTGCCCACCGTCGGGGTGTAGATGATCGGCAGCATTTCTTCCAGGTGTTCCGTCACCAGGCGGAAGTACAGCGTCTCGTTGTCGTCCTGAATGGCGCGCAGGTAGATGTGGCGCTCCAGGTCGCTGTTGCACTGCTGGTACTGGCGATAGGCGCGCTCCACCTGATCCTCGATGGTCTCCCGGTCCTGGGGCAAAAGTCCGATGAGGTTAAAGGCCACGCGCTCTTCCCCGGAAAACGCACTGCCCTTGTTCAGCAGCGGCATTTCCAGCAGGGACGGACCGGCGTAGGAGATATATAATGGGCGCTTGCTCATGGTCATGGCTACTCTCTACCAGATGAATCGACTAACCGTTGCGGCCGGCAGTGGCGGCCAGGGCGCATTACGACGCCCTTGGCCGGAGCGGCCCACCAGTCTTGAATACCGGCTGTGAAAACCGATTGTGGAAAACGTTTTTGAAAACAGTCTCGCTTAATGTAACACGCCGGCGACGCAAAAACCGGGGTCATCCTCAGTTGGCATAGCGTATTGGTGACAGGCTAGGACGTTTTGGCCACGGGCCGCCGCGCCGCCTCGCCGGTGAAGAACAACGGGCGCAGTTTGACCCCCAGCATATTGCCGGCAAAGGCGGCCACCAGCCACAGCCAGCCGTGCAGGCTGCCCGAAGCAATGCCGCTGAAATAGGCGCCAATGTTGCAGCCAAACGCCAGCCGCGCGCCGTAGCCCAGCAGCAGGCCGCCGATCACCGCCGCCACGACCGAACGCAGCGGAATGCGAAAGTTCGGCGCAAAGCGCCCGGCAAGGCTTGCCGCCGCCAGCGCGCCGAGCATGATGCCGACGTTCATCACCGTGGTAATGTCGCCCCAGACGCTTGCCTCGAGGGCGGCGGCGTTGCCCGGCGACTGCCAGTAGCCCCACTGGGTAACGTCGCCGCCGAGCAGCGAGAAGCCCTTGGCCCCCCACAGCGCAAACGCCGCGGTAATGCCCCAGGGCCGCCCGGCAAGGGCCAGGGTGGCAAAGTTCAAAAGCGCCAGCCCAACCGCCCCCGCCAGCAGCGGCCAGGGGCCGGCCAGCAGCCGCTCAAGGCCACGCCGCGGCGCCGGGGCAGTGCGCTCCAGCTCGCCGTAGCGGCGCTTTTCCAGCACCACCGTGGCCGCAGCAATGGCGGCGAACAGCAAAAGGCTTATCGCCATGCCGCCGTAGGCGCCGCCAACGTCGACAAGCGACACCGGCGGCAGCGCCGGAAGCTCCGTCCAGAAGCGGAAATGCGCGGTGCCGATCACCGAGCCGACGATAAAAAATACAAGCGTGATCAGCATGCGGGCGTTGCCGCCGCCGGCGGTAAACAGCGTGCCCGACGCGCAGCCGCCGCCCAGCTGCATCCCCAGGCCGAACAGGAAAGCGCCCACCAGCACCGAGATGCCCAGCGGGGCGACAAAGCCCTCCACCGCGACGCCGTTCAGGCTACCCGCCCCCAGCGCAGGGAAGAACAGCACCACGGCCACGGCCAGCATCAGCATTTGCGCGCGCAGCCCGCGGCCCCGGCGCCGGGTAATCAGCACCCGCCAGGCCGAGGTAAAGCCAAAAGCGGCGTGGTATAGCACCGCGCCAAAGAGCCCGCCGACAATCAGCAAAAGGCCGACGTTGGCAGCAAACAGCGCGCCGAGCAGCACGCTGCCCAGCACCACCGCGGCCGTTGCCAGCCCGGCGATGCGGTAGCGCGCCACCGGCGGACGGGGCTCGCCTACAGAAGCGTCACTCATCGCATTCGTCCCGTTGTTGACTGCACCATTGTGGATGGAGCAGTGATGAATCGAGCAAGCGTCAGATAAAGCGGCCAAGCCCCGCGGCGTGGCGCAGCTTGTCCATGGTCACGGCGGCCTCTTCTCGGGCGCGCTCGGCGCCCTTCTCAAGCACTGCCTCAATATGGCCGGGATCTTCCATCAGGGCATTATAGCGCTCCCGGGGGCCGCTTAAGTGGGCGTTGAGGTGCTCGAACACCGCGTTCTTGGCGTCGCCCCAGCCGATGCCCTCGGCGTAGCGTTCGCGCATGGCGGCGGTCTCCTCCGCCGTGGCAAAGGCCGCGTAGATCTGGAACAGCGTGCAGCTCTCCGGGTCCTTGGGCTCGCCGGGCTCAAGCGAGTTGGTCTTGATCTTGCGCACCAGCTTCTGCAGCTTTTTCTCGGAGACGAACAGCGGAATGGTGTTGTTGTAGCTTTTGGACATCTTGCGCCCGTCGAGCCCGCCCAGCACCTCGACGCTTTCGTCCACCGCCGCTTCGGGCAGGGTGAAGTACTCGCCCTTGTAGAGGTGGTTGAAGCGCCCGGCGATGTCCCGGGCCATCTCGATGTGCTGGATCTGGTCGCGGCCCACCGGCACGCGGTTGGCGTTGAACATCAGGATATCCGCCGCCATCAGCACCGGGTAGCCGAAAAGCCCCATGGTGATGCCCTTGTCGGCGTCCTGGCTGCCGGCCTCCTGGTTCTCGGCCACCGCCGCCTTGTAGGCGTGGGCGCGGTTCATCAGGCCCTTGGCCGAGACGCAGGAGAGCATCCAGGTGAGCTCGGGGATTTCGCGAATGTCGGACTGGCGGTAAAAAATGGCGTTGTCGGTATCCAGCCCCAGCGCCAGCCAGGTGGCGGCGATTTCCAGCCGCGACTGCTGCACGCGCCTGGGGTCCTGACACTTGATCAGGGCATGGTAGTCGGCGAGGAAGTAGAACGACTGCACGCTGGGGTCCTGGCTTGCCTCGATGGCGGGCTTGATGGCGCCCACGTAGTTGCCCAGGTGCGGCGTGCCGGTGGTGGTGATGCCGGTCAGCACGCGGGTTTTCGGTGAATCGGTCATGGTTACGCACTTATTGTCAACGAAGTCAGGCGGCTATTATCACACAGTTAACCGTAAACCTTGAGCCGAGCCGGGGACAGGTCTGCACGGGGCGCTGTAAATCCATCCCTGGACGCTACCTACGCCATCCTTGGCGTAGAACCCCTTTGCGACCTGTCCCGGCTCTGCCATACGCTGCGGTACTCCTGCCCGGCGGCGGTCAGTGCCAGTAAAGTTTATCCCCCCTAGGGGGCGTTAACAATTAGGCCAGCCATATGGCGGCTGACACGAGGCAGAGGAGTGACTGGTAGTTTCTTGCCAGTCGCTCATAGCGTGTAGATAACCGCCGGAACTTCTTGATTTTCTGAAAGAACCTCTCCACCAGATTGCGATCTTGGTAACAGTGCCAGTCTACTTCAATGCGCGCCAAACGATTCTTTTTCGGAGGAATCACCGGCTCGGCACCTGCGGCCTGAATCATGTCCCGCAGAGCAGTGGAGTCATACCCCTTGTCGCCCAGCACTGCTTGCGGGGAAAAACCTTCCAGTAGAGCGGGAGCAGCACCATACTCCGACGCCTGGCCCGGTGTGAGAACCAATCGTACTGGGTTACCTAACGCATCGACTGCGGCATGAATTTTGGTGCTCAATCCGCCTCGAGATTTGCCCATGGCTTCGACGTCTTGCGTGTTTTTTTTGACGCTCCATGCTGGTGCACCCTGACGATGCTACCGTCGATCATCAGCTGCTCTAGATCGGGATCGTCGGCTACTGTGTCAAAAATACGCTGCCAAACGCCCTTTCGTGACCAACGGTTATACCGCATGTAGACGGTGTGCCAGCGCCCAAAAGATTCGGGAAGATCACGCCACGGGGCGCCGGTCCGAGCGATCCAGAGCACGGCTTCCACGAACAGGCGATTGTCCTTGGCAGTTACCCCACAGTCTGAGGCTTTGCCGGGGAGCAGGTGCTCGATTCGCTCCCACTGATCATCGCGTAACTTCAACCGACTCATGGCCCACCAAAATCTATGAATACTAAATCAGTTTAAACGAAACTAATGATTGTTAACACACCCTAGCACACCCTTCGAAATTTCTTGAGTCATCCATCTTAATTTCCCCTTCCGCAATTATTGATCCACAAAATTCTCCGGAAGTGCTTCCATATTTGATTTCTATTTCTTCACCAGCATAAAAATAGCCGTGATCGATGGACAAATCCCCCTTAAAATACGTATAAATCTTGCTTTTATTTAAAATATAGGAATTTTTAATAACGGAATCACTTCCCTCTGAGGAAAACTTAATCTCGCCTTTTGATGCAAACACCACATCCGAAAGATTAACGGACCCCTCTATTTCCACGCCTTTAGGGAAAATAACAGTCCCATTTTTTATATCAAGATGCTTAATTGTTTTTTCTGAACACTTATACACTTTACCTTTCAAGTCGTTCGGCGGAGTGTCACAGCTAATCCCTCTACTACTCAAGTCATTAAAAAAATACCCGTAATTCTTACGAAGGACATCGCTACAACCACCTTTAACTCCATATACCTTAGAGGTTTTATTTGAGCAAAAAATATAATTAGAAAAGACCTTTCCCATCTCGCCGGGGATGATATCAGGAACTTGCTTTTTATTTTCAATCAATATAACTCGGCTTGCCAGCAGCTTTCCCGCTTTATCTTTTACTGCCCCCACGGCGACCACGTAGTTGCCGGGATTATGCGCACCTGTCACCTTCAAGGGGAAGTAGAAGCAGGTTTGAAAACCCGGAATATCTTTATCGTTGCACAGATTGCCACTTTTTTCTTTTTCAAGGTTTCCGTAACTTACTTCTTTTACTTCTTCTCTCCAGCCATCCCCCCAACTGTCTTTCTTGAACCATTCTGGTAAAGATAGGTCCGTCCAGTTTGTTGAAGCGAAAACACCTTCGGCAAGCGCTTCGGCTACCGCTTCCTCGGCGTTCATCTGCGCCTGGGCGGAGGCGCGGTAGTTGCCGGCGAGCCGCTCGTCGATCAGCGAGCTTTGCAGACCGGAAGCGCCCACAATCAGCGCGCCGGCCAGCAGCGCCAGCACGACGACCAGCGCAGCGCCCCGCTGCCGTTGTATTCCCTGGTTCATCGCGTCACCTCGCGCGGCTGCTTTCTAGTTATCATCGCCTTGTGCATGACTCTTAATTTGTTTTTAGAGCTCATCAATAACCGGCTGCCGTGGAGTTACCTGAAAAGTAAGTTTTTCGCCGTTCTGCTCTAGCGGCAGCGAAATTACAAATTTTGAACCTTGCTTATTAATCAAGTCGCTCTCGGCACAGCCGCTTCCGGATGGTCGATGGAACGTTACCACTGGCTCCTCTTCTTCGGTATTATCCAACGTACATTTGCACTGGCTGTCTTTGACCTTGCATGTCAGCTCGTAATTGTCCTTCTCAATTCGTATACGCTCGCTTAGGGTATGGGCGGCAAAGATCACCGCCTCTTGCTTGCGGCTGAGCTCGTCTACCTTCTGGAAGGTCTGCAGGGTGGTCAAAAACAGCGAACCGGCGCCCAGCACGATAACGCTGCCGATCAGCAGGGCGACCATCAGCTCCACCAGGGTAAAGCCGGCCTGTCGGGAAGCACGCATCATCCCCCACCTCCCGATTGTGACGGCAGGCGGACCTTATACTCCACTTTGCCGTAGCCGTCGTCCCCTTCATTACCCAGCGTGACGGAAACGTCGTATACGCAGATCCCACTCCCTGGTTCAATCTGCAAATCAGCATGATGAAGTGGCGGAGGCGATTGAGTAGTGCTTGGCGGTTTCCAATGATCCTTCCAATCGGATTTAACTTGACTCAGGTCGAGATTGGTACAGTCATTGCCACTTTCCAGTAGTACCTTCCCAAGCTCTTCCCAAAGCCGTTCCTGGGCGTCCACGGCGGCCAGCGTCGCAACCGAGTGCTGGTAGCTGCGGGTCGCGCTGTGCAGGGCTTTGAGCTGCAGGGCGGCGCTGCCCATCAGCCCGAAGGCGAGAATGGCCAGCGCTACCAGCGCTTCGATTAGCGTAAATCCGCCCTGCTTAAGCATCGGCACCGTCCTTTACTTTTAGCCTACCAGCACTGTTGATCTCGATAGTGCGCGGCTTACCTGCCCCGCTACCGGCAGGCTCAATCTTCAGCTCGCACGGACAGCCTTCGCCTTCCGCCATGCCCAAGGGGCCATACGTTACCGTCATCTTAGCCGGGTCAAAGCTAACGTTCGCGCCGCCCGCGCCGGACTTTATCGCCTGTTGCATCCTTTATATCAATAAGCCAGCCGTCACCGTCCGATTGCCACTCGACGGTCATCTCGGCCCGGCGTTTGATCGCTTCGCTGCGGGCGAATTGAAACGCCGAGGTCACCTGGTTTACGTCGCCCGCCATCTGCTGGCGAGCAAGCAGACCGGTAAAGCCGGGCACCGCCACCGTGATCAGCAGTATCGCCACGGCCAGGGCGACCAGCAGCTCGATCAGGGTAAAGACGCGCGCTCGCCGCATTACCAGCACTCTTTAGGTATTTTCTCGCCTTTGGCATTGAGCGTCAGGTCTTTATCGCAGCCGTCGCTATTGCTGCTGCCTTGAAGCTTGGCGGTTAGCGTATAGCCCCCGTCCTCCGATTTCTTTTCCTGGGTAATGATGTAGTGTTTTGCTTGGGACTTTTCTTCCGAAAGACAGCCGCTGTAGCTATAGCTTTTGGTATAGCAGCTTTCCATCATGGAGGCAGCCTCAAACAGCCCCGCCTTGCCATCGCTCAGCACGGAGCGCTCGACGTATTTCGTATAGGAAGGATAGGCGATAGACGCCAGAATGCCGACGAGGGCCAGCGTCACCAGCGCTTCGATCAGAGTAAAGCCGCGCTGGCCGTCATCCGGACAGCCAGCGCGGGGAAAAGCGAGGCGATAAAGCACGATAAAGGCTCCCTGCGGTCGGCTTATACGCTGTCAGTATGTCCCAAGCCGCGGCGCATTGCATCTGCCCGGCGGTCAGCCTTTGGCAATGACCTCTTCTTCGCGCAGCTCCCGGGGCATGGAGAAGGTGACGTCCTCCTCGCGGCCGGCGAGCTCCTCGGGCAGGCTGGCGCCCAGCTCGCGCAGGCGTTCGATAACGCCCTTGACCAGCACTTCCGGGGCGCTGGCGCCGGCGGTGACGCCGATCTGGTCGATACCGTCGAGCCAGCCCGCGTCGATCTGCTCGGCGTTGTCGATCAGGTAGGCCGGCGTGCCCATGCGCTCGGAAAGCTCGCGCAGACGGTTGGAGTTGGAGCTGTTGGGGCTGCCCACCACCAGCACCAGGCCGCTTTCGGCGGCGAGCTCGCGCACCGCGTCCTGGCGGTTCTGGGTGGCGTAGCAGATGTCGTTCTTGCGCGGGCCCTGGATCTCGGGAAAGCGCTCGCGCAGGGCGTCGATCACCTTCGCGGTATCGTCCATGGAGAGCGTCGTCTGGGTGACGAAAGCCAGCTTTTCGGGGTGATTCACTTCGAGGCTGGCGACGTCGCCTTCGTCTTCCACCAGGTAAATCTGCCCGCCGTGGGTGGTGTCATAGCGCCCCATGGTGCCTTCCACTTCGGGGTGGCCGTGGTGGCCGATGAGCACGCACTCGCGGCCGCGCTTGGCGTAGCGCAGCACTTCCATGTGCACCTTGGTCACCAGCGGGCAGGTGGCGTCGAAGACCTTCAGCCCCCGGCGCTCGGCGTCCTGCTGCACGGCACGGGAAACGCCGTGGGCGGAGAAGATGACGATGACGTCGTCGGGCACTTCGTCGAGCTCCTCGACGAACACCGCGCCGCGCTCGCGCAGGGTTTCCACCACGTAGCGGTTGTGCACCACCTCGTGGCGCACGTAGATGGGCGGGCCGAACACGTCCAGCGCCCGGTTGACGATATCGATGGCCCGATCCACGCCGGCACAAAAGCCGCGCGGATTGGCCAGATTGATGGCCACCGGCTGCGCCTCTGCCGCGCCGGACTGTACCGGATGACTCTGCACGGAATCAGTTTGCATGGTCTCGCCTTGATGAAAACTCAATGGGTAGTCGCAGGCCTTACGTTGATGACTTCGACCTCGAAGGTCAAGGTGCGCCCGGCCAGCGGGTGGTTGAAGTCGACCTCCACGCGCTCGCCCTCTATTTCTTTGACCACGCCGGGCAGTTCGGTTCCCGCCTTGTCGGCAAAGGAGAGCATCAGCCCCTCTTCGGGCTCCTGATCGCCGAAGTCTTCGCGCTTGAGAAACTGGATGTTCTGCTCGTTGTGCTGGCCGAAGGCGTGCTCGGGCGGAATGGTGAAGCGCTCGTGGGCGCCCGCGGCAAGGCCCTTGAGCGGATGCTCGAACCCCGGCGGCAGGTTGCCGTCGCCGAACTCGAAGGTGGCCGGGTCCTTGTCCTTGGTGGAATCCACCACCGTCTCGTCTTCAAGCTTCAGGGTGAAGTGCAGGGTCACTTCCATGCCCTCGCCAATCGTATAGGCGTGGCTGGCAGGGTCGTGGCTCGCTTGGTTAAGGTCGTCACTCATTTAATGCCTCGCTTGTTGGATGCGGCGTCGGCGATCGCCCATGACCGACTCCCAGATCAAACCGATGGCTCCCAGCGTAATGGCGATGTCGGCTACGTTAAACGCCGGGTAGTACCAGCCGGCGGCGTGAAACGAGAGAAAGTCCACCACGTAGCCGTGGACCACCCGGTCATAAAGGTTACCAAGGGCCCCGCCGATAATCAGCGCAAGCGCGCAGGCCAGGCGTTTCTCGTCGGCCTTCAGGCGCGTAAGCCACACGCCAAGCCCGATGCAGGCGGCCACCGCAATGGTGGCGAACAGCCAGCGCTGCCAGCCCGGGTGGCTCGCCAGAAAGCTGAACGCCGCGCCGGTGTTATGCAAAAGCGTCAGGTTGAAAAACGGCAGAACTTCCACCGGACGCGCATAGCCCAGCAGGTGGCTGGCGGCATACTTGGTGGCCAGGTCCAGCACCACCACGGCAAGCGCCAGCCACAGCCAGCGTTGGGGGCGGCGCATGGGCGCCGCCGATGCGGGGGAGGCGGCGGTATCAGGCATAGCGGCGGGTCTCGCCTTCGCCCTCGGGCAGGTTGGCGATGCAGCGCCCGCAGAGGTCGATATGTTCCGGGTGGCTGCCCACGTCCGGGCGATGGTGCCAGCAGCGCTCGCACTTGGCGTGGGGGCTTTCGCTGACCGCGACCTTCAGGCCGTCAAGGACGGTTGCCTCAGTCTGCTCTACGCCTTCGGCCTGCGCCAGCGGCTGCAGGTGCACTTCGCTTGTCAGCATGACAAAGCGCAGCTCGTCGCCCAGCCGGGCAAGGGTAGCGTTCAGCGCGTCGTCCACGTAGAGCGTGACCTCGGCGGCCAGGCTGCCCTTGATGATCTTGGCGTTGCGCGCGTCTTCCAGGCACTTGTTCACCGCGTTCTTGACGTCGAGGAGCTCGGCCCAGAACGCCCGGCCCATCTCGGCGTCATCCTCGAGCGTGGAAAGCTCGGCGTAATACTCTTCCAGCAGCACGCTGTCGCTACGCTCGCCGGGGATGTGCTCAAAGATCTCCTCGGCGGTGAACGAAAGGATCGGCGCGATCCAGCGGGACAGCGCCTCGACCACGCGATAAAGCGCCGTCTGGGCGCTGCGCCGGGCGAGCGAGTCCGCCTGGGTGGTGTACTGGCGGTCCTTGATCACGTCGAGGTAAAAGCCGCCGAGCTCTCCGGCGCAAAAGTTGTGCACCTGCTGGTAGACGTCGAGGAAACGGTATTCCTCATAGGCCGTATGGATGCGCGCCTGGAGCCGGGCGGCGCGATCGACTACCCAGCGGTCCAGCGCCAGCATATCGGCAAAGGGCACGGCGTCTGCGGCAGGGTCGAACCCGGTGAGGTTCCCCAGCAGAAAGCGCGAGGTGTTGCGGATGCGGCGGTAGACGTCGGCGGTGCGCTTGAGGATTTCGTCCGACACGGCCATTTCGCCGGAGTAGTCGGTCGAGGCGACCCAGAGGCGCAGGATATCCGCGCCCAGCTTGTCCATGACCTGCTGGGGGGCGACCACGTTGCCCGTGGACTTGGACATCTTGCGGCCCTTGGCGTCCACGGTGAAGCCGTGGGTCAAAAGCTCGCGGTACGGCGGCTGGCCGTCGATGGCGCAGCCGGTCAGAAGCGAGGAGTGGAACCAGCCGCGGTGCTGGTCCGAGCCTTCCAGGTACAAATCCGCACGCGGGCCGGTCTCGTGCCCGTGGGGGTGCGAGCCGCGCAGCACGTGGCGGTGGGTAGTGCCGGAGTCGAACCAGACGTCCAGGGTGTCGGTGACCTTTTCGTAGTCGTCGGCCTCCGCGCCCAGAAGCTCGGAAGACTCGAGGTTGAACCAGGCGTCGATGCCGCCCTGTTCGACCCGCCTGGCGGCCTCTTCGATGAGCGCCACGGTGCGCGGGTGCAGCTCGCCACTTTGCTTGTGCAGAAACAGCGGCAGCGGCACGCCCCAGTTGCGCTGGCGGGAGATGCACCAGTCCGGGCGGTTGGCGATCATCGCGTGCAGCCGCGCCTGGCCCCAGGCCGGGGTGAACCGCGTGGCGTCCACACCTTCAAGCGCCCGCTGGCGCAGGGTCTTGCCGTCCTTGCCAGCCAAATCCATGCCCACAAACCACTGGGCGGTGGCGCGGTAGATCACCGGCGTCTTGTGCCGCCAGCAGTGCATGTAGCTGTGGATGATGGGGATGTGCGCCAAAAGCGCGCCCGCCTCATCGAGCTTGTCGACGATGTGGGGGTTGGCCTTCCAGATCATCTCGCCGCCGAAGAACCCGAGATCGTCGGCGTAGACGCCGTTGCCCTGCACCGGGTTCAGCATGTCGTCAAAGTCCATGCCGTAGTCCCGGCAGGTGTTGAAGTCGTCCACCCCGTAGGCCGGCGAGGAGTGCACGATGCCGGTGCTGCCTTCTTCGCACTCGACGTAGTCGGCCAGGTACAAAGGCGACGACCGGGCGTAGAGCGGATGGCGAAAGCGGATCAGCTCAAGCGCGCGGCCCTGGGCGGTGGCGATGGCTTCCCCTTCCAGGCCGAAGCGCTCGAGGCAGCTTTCCACCAGCTCTTCAGCGACCAGCAGCAGGCGTTCGCCCACGTCGACCAGGGCGTAGGTGAAGTCCGGGTGGACGTTGAGCGCCTGGTTGGCGGGAACGGTCCAGGGCGTGGTGGTCCAGATGGCCACGGCCGCGGGCTTGCCAAGCGCCTCAAGGCCGAAGGCGGCGGCGAGCTTGTCGGCATCTTCCACCGGAAACGCCACGTCGATGGCGTCGGACTGCTTATCAGCGTACTCGACCTCGGCCTCGGCCAAGGCCGAGCCGCAGTCGAAGCACCAGTTCACCGGCTTGAGTCCCTTGAACACATAGCCGGCTTCGACCATGTCGCCAAGCGCCCTGATCTCGCCGGCTTCGTTGGCGTAGTCCATGGAGCGGTAGGGGTTGTCCCAGTCGCCGACCACGCCCAGGCGAACAAAATCCGTCAGCTGGGTCTCGATCTGGGCGCCGGCGTACTCCCGGCACAGTTCCCGGGCGTGGGCGGGCTCCAGGTGCTTGCCGTGGGTGGTTTCCACCTTGTGCTCGATGGGCAGACCGTGGCAGTCCCAGCCCGGCACGTAGGGGGCGTCGAAGCCCGCCAGGGTCTTGGACTTGACGACGATGTCCTTGAGAATCTTGTTGACGGCGTGACCGATATGAATGCTGCCGTTGGCGTAGGGAGGGCCGTCGTGGAGCACAAACAGCGGCTTGCCCGCGCGCGCCTCGCGCAGGCGCTGGTAAATATCCAGATCCTGCCACTGCGACACGCGCCCCGGTTCACGCTTGGGCAGCATGCCGCGCATGGGAAAATCGGTTTCAGGCAGATTCAGCGTGTGCTTATAGTCCATAGTCCGGTCAGCCGTCGTTAGCGTCGGCGGCACTACCCGCCGAGGAAGAATCAAAAGGGATGGGGTCGGAGCCGGCCGCTTGGCCGCCGGGCGGAGCCGAGGCCAGGGGTAGCGCGCGGTCGTCATCGATGGCGGTGGCAGCGAGATAGCGCCGGGCGCTCGCCTGATCCCGAGCGATCTGCTCCTTGAGCGCGGCGAAGTCATCGTACTTGACCTCGCCGCGCAGCCGCGCGCAGGGGTACACCGTCATCCGCTGGCCGTAGAGATCGCCGCTGAAGTCAAACAGGTTGACTTCGAGTATCGGCCGCGTGCTGCCTACCGTAGGGCGAAAGCCGACGTTGGCCACGCCCCGGTAGCGCTCGCCGTTTTCCCGCTCGGCCACCACGGCAAACACGCCGCGCAGGGTCAGCGGCTGGGAAAGCAGCGGCAGGTTGGCAGTGGGGGCGCCGATGGTGCGGCCCAGCTGCTGGTCGCGCACTACCCGGCCATCAAGGGTATAGGGCCGGCCTAAAAGCCGGGCAGCGGCGCGGAAGTTGCCGCTGGCAAGCAATGTGCGCACCCGGGTGCTGGAAACGCGCTGGTTCTCTATCTCGAAGCTGCGGGTATGCTCGACGCTAAAGCCGCTCTCTTGGCCTACGGCTTCGAGCAGGGCGAAGTCGCCCTGGCGGTCGCAGCCAAAGCGGAAGTCGTCGCCCACCACCAGATGGCGCACGCCGAGGCCGGCGAGCAGCACCTGGTCGATAAATTCGCGCCCGGTGAGGCTGCGCAGGGCCTCGTTGAACGGCAGGCAGAGCACCTGGTCGACGCCGTGGCGGCGCAGCAGGCGGACCTTTTCGCGCAGCCGGGTCAGCCGCGGCGGCGCCTGCTCCCCGGCAAAATACTCGCGCGGCTGAGGCTCGAACACCACCACGGCCAGGGGCACGCCAAGGCGCGCGGCGTGCTCGCGGCACTGCTGCAAAATCGCCTGATGGCCGCGGTGCACGCCGTCAAAGTTGCCGATGGTTGCCACGCAACCCCGGTGGGACGCCTGTAAATTGTGCAAACCTCGTATGACGCGCATACCACTCAAGCCTTTGATTGTTGCCGAATACGCTTTCCGGCGCCCAAACCGGGGAGTATAACCCACCGCACGCCGGGTTGTAGGCCCTGCGGCTAGCCGCGCATGCGCAGATGCCCGGGGCGCAGCCCCAAAAGTCCCAGCCAGGCAAAATAGGCGCCGGCCCCGGCCGCTACCAGCAGCGCCACCCAGGCTGCTCGCCAGACAAGCTCGGCGTCGAACCAGACCGTCACGCCGGGCGCCAGCAGCCCGAGCACCGCCACCATCAGCGCGCAGCCGCCCAGCAGCTGTACGGCAAAGCGCCCCCAGCCGGGCTGCAGCACCAGCACGCCCTGGCGGCGCAGCAAAAAGGCCAGCAGCCCGGCATTCAAGAAGGCCGACAGCGACGTGGCCAGCGCCAGCCCTGCGTGGGCCAGCGGCCAGATCAGCGCCAGGTTGAAGGCCATGTTGGCCACCATGGCGACAATGCCCACCTTGACCGGCGTCTTGGTATCCTGCCGGGCAAAAAACCCCGGCGCCAGCACCTTGATCAGCATGAACGCCGGCAGGCCCAGCGCATAGGCCCTAAGGCTCATGGACGCCATGTGAATATCCTGATCGGTCATGGCGCCATAGTGGAACAGCGTAATCAACAGCGGCTCGGCGAGCACCGCCAGGGCCAGGGCCGCCGGCAGCCCCAGCAGCAGCACCAGGCGCACGGCCCAGTCGAGCATGGCGGAAAAGTGCGCCGTTGACTGCTCGGCGTGGCGGCGGGACAGCGCCGGCAGAATCACCGTGCCGATGGCGACGCCGAACACGCCCAGCGGCAGCTCCACCAGGCGGTCGGAGTAATATAGCCAGGACACGCTGCCCGCGGCCAGCAGCGAGGCCAGCACCGTATCCAGCAGCAGGTTGATCTGGGCCACCGAAACGCCGAACAGCGCCGGCGCCATCAGCTTCAGGATACGCTTGACGCCCGAATGGGCAAAGTTCGGCCAGGGGACCGGTAAAAGCCCCAGCCGCGACAGAAACGGCACCTGAAAGGCCAGCTGCACCGCCCCGGCAATGAGCACCCCCCAGGCCAGCGCCATGGCCGGCACTTCCATCAGCGGGGTCAAGAACAGCGCCGCGCCGATCAGCGAGAGGTTGAGCAGCACCGGGGTAAACGCCGGCACCGCAAAGCGCCCCCAGGTGTTGAGCACGCTGCCGGCAAACGCCGTCAGCGAAATCAGCAGCAGATAGGGGAACGTCAGCCGCAGCATGTCCACCGTCAGCGCCAGCTTTTCCGGGTCGCGGCCAAAGCCCGGAGCAAACAGCCAGGCAAGCCAGGGCGCGGCAAAAATAGCCAGCGCGGTGAGCAGCGCCAGCGCCGCCCCCAGGCTGCCGGCGGTGGCGTTGAGCAGCTCGCGCACGTCCTCCCGGGTGCGCCGGGCGGAGTATTCCGACAGCACCGGCACAAAGGCCTGGTTGAACGCCCCTTCGGCGAACAGCCGGCGCAGGAAGTTGGGAATCTTGAAGGCGACGAAAAACGCGTCCGCCCCGCTGCCGGCGCCCAGCAGCGTGGCGATAACCACGTCGCGCACAAGCCCCATGACCCGGGAGAGCATGGTCATGGTGCTGACCACCAGCCCTGAGCCCATCAGCCCCTTGCGCGCCGGCGGCGGAGCCGTATCGTCTGCCGATGTTTGCGTGCTCATAGCTGGCTTCCCACACCCGTTGGCTGGTCAGACACAAAAAAACCGGCCGCAGCCGGTTTTTTCAGGCGCCTGCCGGCTTACGCCGCCAGTGCCTTGACGCGCTTGTTCAAGCGGCTTTTCAGGCGCGCGGCCTTTTTCTTGGACAGCGCATCCTTGTCGGCGATGCGGTCGATGACCGGCTGCGCCTTCTGAAACGCTTCCATGGACTTGGCGTGGTCGCCGGTTTCCACGGCCTTGAGCACGCGCTTGACGTAAGTGCGGACCATGGTGCGCTGGCTGGATTTCAGGGCACGACGCTTCTCGGCCTGAAGGGCGCGCTTGCGGGCTTGCTTGCTGTTCGCCACAGGGTATCTCCTTGGAGAAATAGGGTTGCCGTTCAACGACAACGGTTTAACGCGATATTTGCCGCTTGTGCAGCGACGTGACATCCGCGACACGGCCGGCCTGCGATGCGCAGCAGACCGCCGTTCGCCAAAAAGGTCAACAGGGCCGTTTGGCCGCCTGTCGATACGGGCATGTCTGAGAGGATGGCGCAGTCTATCACGCGCTTTATAGGCTGGCTAGCATGCGCGGAAAACCTCAAGCTCATTGCCATTAGCCCCCATCACCCGGATCGAACCGGCAACAGGTCTGCGAGGGGGCGCTGTGAACCCATCCCTGGACGCTACCTACGCCATCCCTGGCGTAGAACCCCCTCTTACGACCTGTTCCCAGCTTCTCTGGACATAGCCAGCTACGATAGCCCTGTCTCGGCAGGAATAACTGCCGCTTCACTGATCTATCTCACTTTTGGTCTATATAGCGCCGCCCCGCGAACTGGTAAAATGCCGATGTACTTATCCACCCTTCCTCTTGACGAGCACGCCCAAGGAAACCGTCACCATGTCCCAGCTATATACAGCATCCGGCCAGCTGCGATCCTCTCGCCGCTGGCTTTTTTTGCTGGCTATTCCCCTGCTTCTTGTCAGCCTGCCCGGCCAGGCCATGACCGGCGAGCTTGATCTGACCGATACCCGCGTGGGCGTGATGGCCATCGCCGTGTTTGTCCTGGCGTACCTGCTGGTCATTGCCGAAGAAAAGATTCACATGCGCAAGTCCAAGCCGGTGCTGGTAGCCGCGGGGATCATCTGGGCGCTGATCGGCTGGGTATACGTCAGCAACGGCATGTCCGAGACGTCGGAGCAGGCGTTTCGCACCACGCTGCTGGAATTTACCGAGCTGATGCTATTTTTGCTGGTGGCGATGACCTACATCAACGCCATGGAAGAGCGCCGCGTGTTCGACAAGCTGCGCTCGTGGATGCTGCTCAAGGGGTTCAGCTATCGCTCGCTGTTCTGGCTGACCGGGGGGCTTGCCTTCGTGCTCTCTCCGGTGGCCGACAACCTGACCACGGCCCTGCTGATGTGCGCCGTCATCACCAAGGTGGCCGAAGGCGACAAGCGCTTCATCAACCTGGCCTGTATCAACATCGTGGTAGCGGCCAACGCCGGCGGCGCTTTCAGCCCGTTTGGCGACATCACTACGCTCATGGTCTGGCAGGCGGGGATCCTTGAGTTCCATACGTTTTTCGCCCTCTTCGTCCCGGCGCTGGCCAACTTTCTGATCCCCGCGGCGATCATGAGCCTGTTCATCAAAAGCGACAAACCGTCGAGCATCCACGAAGACGTCTGGCTCAAGCGCGGCGCCCGGCGCATCGTGCTGCTGTTTCTACTGACCATCGCCACGGCCGTCATCTGCCACATGCTGCTCGGGCTGCCGCCGGTGCTTGGCATGATGACCGGGCTTGGCTACCTGCAGTTTTTCGGCTACTTCCTCCGCCAGAGCCTGCCGCGCTCGCTCGAGCGCAAGCGCGAACGCTACAGCCGCCGGGGCGACCAAAAGAAGCTCGCCCAGCTGGGCAGCGTAGTGCCGTTTGACATCTTCAGCCGGGTGGCGCGCAGCGAATGGGACACGCTGCTGTTCTTCTACGGCGTGGTGATGTGCGTCGGCGGACTCGGCTTCATGGGCTACCTGGGCCTGCTGTCGGAAGCCTTGTACGGCGGCTGGGACGCCACCTGGGCCAACGTCACCCTGGGCGCGCTATCCGCGCTGGTGGACAACATCCCGGTGATGTTTGCGGTGCTGACCATGGAGCCCGATATGTCCCAGGGCCACTGGCTGCTGATCACCCTGACCGCGGGCGTCGGCGGCAGCCTTTTGTCGATTGGCTCGGCGGCAGGCGTGGCGGTCATGGGCCAAGCGCGCGGCGCCTACACCTTCATGGGCCACCTGCGCTGGATGCCGGTCATTTTCCTCGGCTATGTCGCCAGCATCCTGCTGCACATGTGGATTAACGCCGGCAGCTTCGCTGCTTGACCTCTCCTCTCTGCCCGGCGCCTCAGCCGGGCAGGCTGACCGGCCCGGCACGCTCCACCACCCGCTGCCAGGCCGCATCCTCCTCGATCCGCCGAATAAACGCGGCAATGCCGGGGTAGTCGTCAAGCGAACGCGACAGGGCCAGCGCCTGCAGCGGAAAGCTCATCTGGATATCCGCCCCGCTCGGCCAGCCCGGCGCAAACTCGTCGTGGCGATCCAGGTGCGTTTCGATCATGGCCAGGTGCTGCTTGAGCCGGGGCGCCAGAAAGCGCTGGTTGACGGCCTTGTTGATGCCCTTGGCCACGGGGCGAACCGGCCACGGCGACTGCGCGGGCAGCTGGCCGAACACCAGCTGCATGACCAAAAGCGGCATCAGCGAGCCTTCGGCGTAGTGCAGCCAGTAGCGGTAGTTCACCCACCCGGCGGTGTCGTCCGCCTCGGGCTGGCAGCGACCCTCACCGTAGCGCGCCAGCAGGTACTCGATGATCGCACCGGACTCGGCCAGGGTCTGCTCGCCGTCGGTGATCACCGGCGAGGCGCCCAGCGGATGAACGCGCTTGAGCGACTCCGGCGCCAGCCCGTCGCTGTTGCGCGGGTATTCCACCAGCTCGTAGTCGAGCTCGAGGGTTTCCAAGAGCCAGAGGATGCGGTGAGAGCGGGACTTTTCCAGGTGATGAAGGCGAATCATGGTGGGACTCCGGTTTTGCGGGGGCGCGTACGACAAGCGTAGCAGCCAGCCGCTAGGGCGGCGGGAAATCCACCTCGTCGCCGCGGGTGTCGAGCTGGATGATCCGCTCCGGGCGGCCCCGATCGTCCAGCGTCACCAGCCCCAGGCCGCTTGCGTTCCACAGCCGTTCGCCGGCCTTGCCGCGGTCGGGGACGCGCGGATAGATGCGCAGCCGGCGGCGCTTGGTGAGAATGTTCAGCGGCGACCAGGGCGCATACAGCCAGCGGTTGAGCCGGTCAAACACGTCCAGCAGCGTATCGGGGAAGGTGTTCTTGATGCCGCTCGAGGTGATTTGCCACAGCCGCGGCGAGCGCTGCCGGTGGCGCAGCACGATGTCGTAGGCGAAGGAATAGTGGACATCGCCGGAGAGGATCACGTAGTTGCCCGGAGTGCGCGAATGCCGCCAGATATTCAGCAGCACGTTGGCCGCACCGCGGTGGGCCATCCAGTTTTCGGCGTCCACCATCAGCGGCTTGCCAAGCCAGGTAAACACCTGCTGCACGCTTTCGATCAGCTTGACCCCGAACATCGGCGTCGGCGAGACGATCACCGCACCCGGGGCGTCCAGCAGCATCTGCTGCAGCTCCGTCAGTGCCTCCCAGTCCATCAGCCCCGAGGGGCGCTTGGGGTTGCGCTCGCTGCGCCAGCGCCGAGTGCGCGTATCCAGCACGATCAGCGGCGGCGTGGCCTCGTCTACCTGATAGGCATAGCCCTCGAAGTTCAGCAGCGCGTTGATCAGCGCATCCTGGCGCTCCGGGTCCAGCCAGCCGCCGGAGGCCGCGGCGTTTTCCAGCAGATCGCGGCCCTGCTCGGCTAGCGGCGCCATGCCGTCGGGGTCGTTGCCCCAGCCCTGGCACAGCACATAGCCGATCAGGGCGTTGCCGATAATCCGCCGGGAAAACGCGTGCCCGTAAGCATTGTGCTCCCAGTCGGCGTGGAGGTTCCAGTCGTCGGTGACGTCGTGGTCGTCGAAGATCATTAGCGCCGGCAGGTGGGCCATCAGCCGGGCGCACTGACCAAGCCCGTCGCGAAAGCCGTCGATCGCCTTGCCTTCCCGGCGATAGCGCTCGGTATCCTCCTCGCTCAGCGCGGGCATATCGCACGCCGCCAGCTGCCAGGGCGTAGGCGACCACGCCAGGCAGTACATGGCGAGTATTTCGCCTAGCAGCCTGTCGGGCTTAGCGTCGGCAGGCAATTAACCCCACCGGCCCTGACAGATTTTTGCACCATCATGATGCATTTTTTCGGCCTTCAGCGCCCAACAACCTCAAAATGAGCAGATTTCCCCGCCTTTCATGCCCATTGGGCGGATTTCGGGCGCAATACGGCCATGCGTTTCAGATTCCAGGCCAGACAAACCAGTGCCCATTCACCGCTCACGCTGTTCAGTCCGCGCAGCGAGAACTGACGAAAGCCGAGCACCGATTTGATGATGCCGAAGACCGGCTCGACCGTTTGCTTGCGCAGCGCATAGGCGGCGCGTCCCGATTGAGTCTTTAGCTTGTGCGTCATCCGCATAACCGGCGAGCTACCCTCGGCTAGCGGCATCGGCTCGGCGAACCGCACCAGCGGCGGCGGGTGGTGACGTTCCCGCTTGACGGCGATGTGCGGATCCATACCGGCCTGTTCGCAGGCGGCCACATTCGTGGCACTGAAATACCCGGTGTCGGCCAGCAGCGTGTCGGCAGTGCCCAACGCGTCCGGCAAGGCGGCCAGCTGCTCAAGCATCGGCTCGACTTGTTCCTTGTCGTTACAGGCTTGGGTAACCGCCGGCGCCATCACCAGCATGCTGTGCGTATCGACCGCGGCCTGGGCATTGTAGGCCTGCTCGAAGCCACCGCCTGACACCGGCATGATGCGCGATTCTTCATCGGTGAGATTGATCTGGTCCTGCGCCTTGGGGCCGGCGGTGGGTGGCTTGGGCGGACGGCCGCCCGGCTTCTTGCCGGTCTTCTTCTGCTTCTCTTCCCGGGCGGCAAGCTTGGCCTGGTAGTCGGCTTGCTCACGCTCGAAGCGCGCTTTCGCCCGGGCTTCGATCTTCGCTTTGGCCTCTGCCATCGCCTTAAGCCGATCTTCCCGACGCTGAATTTCTGCCGGCAGGCTGACCCCGTCCGGGACAGGGGATTGGTCGGCCTGCTCGGCCAGCGCGAGCAGTTCCTGCACTTCCCCCTGGAGTTGGGCTTCCAGCTTCTCGATGTGGCCATGGGACAGGGCGCTATGGCGGGAGGCGTTGGCCTGAATCTTGGTGCCATCCAGGCTGATGGTGCCCAGCGTGAGCAGCTTCATCTCCTGCGCGACTTCGAGCACTTGAACGAACAGGCCGGCCAGATCGTCGAGAAAGCGCCGGCGGAAGGTGGCGAGGGTGTCGTGGTCGGGATGCGAGCCGGCGGCGATGAAGCGGAAGGCCACCGAGTCATACGTTGCCCGCTCGATCTTGCGGCTGGAAAACACGCCGGTAGCGTAGCCATAGATCAACAGCGACAACAGCAGTGACGGGTGATAGGCCGCACTGCCGCGCCCGCCATAAGCGCTCACCATCGCGCGCAGATCAAGGCCGTCCACGACCTCGACGATAAAGCGAGCCAGATGGTCCTGGGGTAACCACTCGTCAACGGATGGCGGAAGCAGGTAGGCCGTGTGACGATCGACAGAACGAAAGTGGCTCATGGCGGGTCCGTGGTCAGGTTGATGTCAGCATTATCTCATGTCTGGGGGTGGAAAGTCCGACAGGCTGCTAGCGTCATCAGGTGGTTGTGCGCGTTGGCCGTGGTAAACACCGGCTTTCTCGCGCCGCCGAAAAAGCCCTTGCGCAGCGCCGCGCTGCTCTCCACGTCGGGCAACAGAAGGTCGCGGTGGTAATAGGTGTCGTCCGCGGCATAAAGCGCCGGGCTGTCCGGAAGCGTAGCGCCGCTCAGATCTTCGTCCCAGAGGCCCAGCCGCGCAATCAGCGCGTGAATGTGGCAGAGCATGGGTCCGGCGACGTCGTCGGCGTAGATCTGATCGCCGGTCATCAACAGCCAGGCCGGGCGCCGGGCCGGGTCGTCCACGTCGTCGGCCAGCCAGTCGTCCCCGCGCACCAGGCCGTCAGCCACCGGATGGTGCGGCTTGCGACACGAGCCGTGCATCAGTCGACGGTGGCTCGAGGCAATCGCCACGCTTGGCATGGCGGCGCCTGTATGGCAAAGCCACGGCGCCCACTGGGCAATGCCGCTTTGGATACCGTCGTCACGGCAGATGCTGACGTCGTAGTCGATCAGCGTATCCTGGGGCAGCGGCTCGTCCAGGGCGACATCCACCGGGTAAATAAAGGCGTGGCGCCCTATCGCCAGGCACGGCTGGTCCGCCAGGGATATGCGGCGGGATTTGCCACCGCGCGGAGCGAGCGTCAACATCAGATCAAGCGGCCGGCAGGTGACCAGCCACATCACCCAGCGGCGGGGCGATATCCGGCGCAGCAGCGGGCCGACCAGCACGTCGGGCAAGCCGCTCTCGTCGGCATTGCCGGCGGCCGGCGCATCCGGCTGCTCGGCGATATCTGCTGGAGAATACGACATGGCACATCCCTGGTGACAAAAAACTTTAGTATTGAAAACAAAGGAGAACAGTTGACAGGACGGAACGCCACAGGTTCAAGGGTCTCGGCACCGGCGTGCCTTGAAGGCGTCGACGAGGCGCTTGCCGCCCCGGCGCTGCGCGACCTGGCCTGGCTGTGCCAAGCGCCGGACCTGGTGGCCCTGCCGGGCTACCCCGGCCGGCCGAACGGCGCCGCGCTGGGGCTTGCCACGCCCGCGGCGGTCTCCGACTGGCTGGCGCAACAGGCGCCCAAGGCCGGCGAAGCGCAGTGGTCGCGGCTGCGCCTGGCGCGCCTGGGGCACTACCACGAAAGGCTCTGGCACTATCTGCTGGATCACGCGCCGCAGACGCGGCTGCTGGCCCACAGCGTGCGGGTGGTGGAGCGGCGCCATACCCTGGGCGAGATGGACATGATCTATCGCACCCGCCGCGACCCCGCGCCCATCCACATGGAAGTGGCGATCAAGTTCTATCTGGGGCTGCCCGAGGGCCCGAGCGCGGCGACAAGCCAGAGCCGCTGGATCGGCCCCGGCGGCTTTGACAGCCTGGCGCTCAAAAGCACCCACATGGCACGCCGTCAGCTGGCGTTTTCCGCCACCCCGGCGGCACGCAGGGCGCTGCGCCACTGGCTCGCGCCCCGAGATGCCGGCGAAGCCCTGACCCCGCCCGGGGCGCAGTTCGCCATGCCGGGCGCTTTGTTCTACCCCTTTCACGCGGCGCTGCCGGCGCCCGAAGGCAGCACCGCGGAGCACTACCGCGGGCTCTGGTGCTATGCCCGGGACTGGCCGGCGCTCAAGGCCACCCTGGCGCCGTCCGCCCTGGGCGCCTGGCTGCCCAAGCCCTGCTGGCTGGCCCCGCCGCCGCTTGCCTCCTTTGTCCCGCTTGGGCAGGCCGCCGACGCCGCGCTTGCCCGGCTGCAACAGGCGCCGGTGGCGCAGCAGCTGATGGTTTATCTGCCGCCTCGGGGCAAGACCCGGCGGGTGTTTATCGTCCCCGACGACTGGCCGCGGCAGATTCCGCTGCCGCCGACCGGCTGAGCTAAACGGCTACTGCGCTGTCCGTATGACTACCAGGTTATCCCGGTGGATCAGCGAGCGCGCTTCAACGTAGCCCAGCAGCGCCTCGATCTGGTGGCTCGGTTTACCGGCAAGCTTGCGCGCCTCGTCGGCGCCGTAGTTAACCAGCCCCTTGGCTACCAAGGTGCCCTGCTCGTCCACGCAGGCCACCACGTCACCCCGGCGGAAAGTGCCCTGCACCCGGCGCACGCCCACAGCCAGCAAGCTGGAGCCGCGCTCGCGCAGCACCTTGACCGCCCCGGCATCCAGGGTCAACGTGCCGCGCACCTGGAGCTGTCCGGCCAGCCAGCGCTTGCGTGCGGCCAGCGGCGCCTGCACCGGGCGCAACAGCGTACCCAGCGTTTCGCCGTCCATCAGACGGGTGAGCACGTCCGGCTGGCGGCCGCCGGCGATGACCGTCACCGCCCCCGAGCGGGCGGCAAGCCTCGCCGCGCGCACTTTGGTACTCATCCCGCCGCGCCCCAGCGCCCCGCCGTCGCCAGCGACGGCTGCCAGCCGCGGGTCGTCGGCGCGGCCTTCGGCAATCAGCGCGGCGTCGGGGTTGTGCCGCGGGTCGTCGTCAAAAAGCCCTTCCTGGTCGGTGAGCAGCAGCAGCGCGTCGGCTTCCAGCAGGTTGGCCACCAGCGCGCCCAGGGTGTCGTTATCGCCGAAGCGGATTTCGTCGGTGACCACGGTGTCGTTTTCGTTGATCACCGGCACCACGCGCATGGCAACCAGCGTGCGCAGGGCTGACAGCGCGTTCAGGTAGCGCTTGCGGTTGGAGAGGTCGTCGTGGGTGAGCAGGATCTGCGCGGTGAGGATATCGTGGCGGGCAAAGTGCTGCTCGTAGCTCTGGGTCAGGCCGTTCTGCCCCACGGCGGCGGCGGCCTGCAGCTCGTGAACCTCGCCGGGGCGCGCCTGCCAGCCCAGTCGTAGCATGCCCGCCGCCACCGCGCCGGACGACACCAGCACCACTTCCACGCCGCGCCGGTGCAGCGCGGCGATCTGGTCGACCCAGCCACCGATCGCCGCTTCATCGAGCCCGCGGCCGTCGTTGGTCAATAACGAGCTGCCGATTTTGACCACCACCCGTCGCCCTCGGGAAAGCGCCTCGCGCCCCGGCTCCTGCTCATTGTTCACAGCAAAGCTCCTTGCCTGTCACCCGGCGTTTTAGAGCGCCCGGTCAGGGCGCGTATTCCACTTCGACATCGTAGTCGTCGTCAAAGTCGTCGTCATCACCGTCTTTGTCCCGGGGCTTGCGCTTGCGGCCCAGGCGGGCTTCGGTGCGCGCCACGGCTTCTTCTTCCATGCGCCGACGCATGGCCTGCTCCTCGGCGTAGGCGGTTTCGTCCTCGTGCTCAAGACGCTGCTGCTCTTCGAGCCAGCGGTAAGCCGCCTGGACCAGCGGCTGAGTACCGTCCTGGCTGATGGCCGAGAGGGAAAACACCGGCCCTTCCCAGCCGAGCGCCTCGACGATCTCCCGGGCCCGGGCCTCGCGCTCGTCTTCGGGCAGCAGGTCAAATTTGTTCAGCACCAGCCAGCGCGGGCGCTCGGCAAGGGCCGGGGAGAACTCTTCAAGCTCCCGGGCAATGGCCTTGGCCGACGCCACCGGGTCGGTTTCATCGAAGGGCGCGACGTCGACCACGTGGAGCAGCAGGCGGGTGCGCGTGAGGTGTTTCAGGAAACGCAGCCCGAGCCCCGCGCCTTCCGAGGCGCCCTCGATCAGCCCGGGAATATCCGCCATGACAAAGTGCTCGTGCAGGCCGAGCTTCACCACGCCGAGGTTGGGCACCAGCGTGGTGAACGGGTAGTTGGCGACCTTGGGCTTGGCTGCGGACACCGCGCGGATCAGCGTGGACTTGCCCGCGTTGGGCAGGCCCAGCAGGCCCACATCGGCCATCACTTTCATCTCGAAGCGCAGGTTGCGCCGCTCGCCGTCGGTACCCGGCGTGGTCCGGCGCGGCGCGCGGTTGGTGGACGATTTGAAATGGATGTTACCCAGGCCCCGGCGGCCGCTTTCGGCCACCAGCACCACCTGGCCGCCCTCGGTGACGTCGGCGATGACCTCCAGGGTGTCTTCGTCGATCACCGTGGTGCCCACCGGCACCTTGACGTGCAGATCGTGGCCGGCGCGGCCGCTCATCTGGCGGCCCTGGCCGGGGCGACCGTTTTCCGCCTTGTAAAAGCGCTGGTACTTGAAGTCGATCAGGGTGTTCAGCGAGTCGTCGCCGATCAGGTAGACGCTGCCGCCGTGGCCGCCGTCGCCGCCGTCCGGGCCGCCCTTGGGCACGTACTTTTCGCGGCGAAAGCTCAAGCAGCCGTTGCCGCCATTTCCCGCCTCGACAATCACCGAGGCTTCATCGAGAAATTGCATGGTTGTTGCTCCTGGCCGCTCTCGCCGCCGTTTATCCCAATGGATGCCCTGCGAGCACCCCTTGTGCATTTTGTGGCGCTCTGCGCCGTGCTGCAACAGCTGCCCTGACAGAAAGCCAAGCTGCGCAGACAAAAAAGCCCCGCCGTGGCGGGGCCTGTCGTTCGTAGCGGTCGTTCGGGGAAGCGGTGTCGCTTACGCGGAGACGACGCTGACGAACTTGCGGTTCTTCGGACCCTTGGTCTCGAACTTGATCACGCCTTCGTCGAGCGCGAACAGAGTGTGGTCCTTGCCAATGCCCACGCCGGCGCCGGCATGGAACTTGGTGCCGCGCTGGCGCACGATGATGTTGCCCGGCGTTGCCGCCTGGCCACCAAAGAGCTTCACGCCAAGGCGCTTGGATTCACTGTCGCGACCGTTACGCGTGGAACCGGCGGCTTTCTTATGTGCCATGGTTAATACCTCCTAGCAGGGAAACAACCGCTTACGCGGTAATTCCGGTGATCTTGACTTCAGTGTACCACTGGCGATGGCCCTGGCGGGTCATGCTGTGCTTGCGGCGGCGAAACTTGATGATCTTGATCTTGTCGCCACGGCCGTGATCGACAATCTCTGCCGCCACCTTGGCACCGCTGAGCAGCGGCGCGCCAATCTGGACGTCATCACCGTCGGCCACCAGCATCACTTCGTCAAACTCGATGGTTTCGCCGGTAGGGATTTCCAGCTTCTCAAGCTTGAGCGTCTGGCCTTCCTGAACGCGGTACTGTTTGCCACCGCTTTTGATTACTGCGTACATGTCTTTCTCCGAAACGGATTCTAGTGGCGGCGCCCGGCGCCGCCTTGCTCATCGCGCCTGGCTCTTGTTCGATACGCGCACAATCGACCTGCGGCGAGTGGCGCCCCTTTTGGCAACCATCTGACAGGGAGCATGACAAGCGGCCGCGTATTATAGCGACCCCCGCGCGGGCGCACAACCGCCGATTAAAATCAACCGCGGCGGGCCGTTACCTTGACGACCACCCGGCGCCCCCATAGCATAAGCGGCGTTATCAAGCTTTGGCCCCCGGCGTGTGCCTGCTCATTAGCTTCGTGTTGTCACCGGCATGATTCGCGCGCGTCTGCCTCCACCTCTGCCGCGATGAATGGATCCCATGACCACCGAGACTCCCGCTTCCACGCCTGCCAGTTCATCGCCGCTGCACGCCGCGGTGGCCGATGACTTTGCCGCGGTCAACCGCACCATCATCGAGCAGCTGAGCTCCCGGGTGCCGCTGGTCGAAGCCATCAGCGGCTACATCATCGAAAGCGGCGGCAAGCGCCTGCGCCCGCTGCTGGTGCTGCTGGCCGCGCGCTCGCTGGGCTACGGTAGCAAACAGCACGGCGGCGACAAGCACGTGACCCTTGCCACGCTGATCGAGTTCATGCACACCTCGACGCTTCTGCACGACGACGTGGTGGACGAGTCGCACCTGCGCCGGGGCAAGCAGACCGCCAACGACGCCTGGGGCAACGCACCCTCGGTGCTGGTGGGGGACTTTCTCTACTCGCGCTCGTTCCAGATGATGGTCGACGTGGGCTCCATGCGCATCATGGAAATCCTCTCCGCCGCTACCTGCATCATCGCCGAAGGCGAGGTCCGCCAGCTGACCAACATCGGCAACCCCTCGGTGAGCGAGGACGACTACTTCGCCACCATCCAGGGCAAGACCGCCCAGCTGTTCGAAGCCGCCTCGCAGACCGGCGCCATCATCGCCGAGGCCACCCCGGAGCAGGAAGAAGCGCTCAAGCTCTACGGCCGTTACCTGGGCCTTGCCTTCCAGCTGGTGGACGACCTGCTCGACTACCAGGGCGACGCCGACGCCATGGGCAAGAACGTCGGCGACGATCTCGCCGAGGGCAAGCCCACCCTGCCGCTGTTGCGCGCCATGGAAAAGGGCACCCCGGAGCAGGCCAAGCTCATCCGCCAGGCGATTCGCAAGGGCGGGCTCGACCAGCTCGACGCCGTGCTCGAGATCGTACGCGCCACCGGCGCGCTGGACTACACCCGGGAGCGCGCCGAAGCGATGGCCGAAAAGGCCCTGGCCCAGCTGGCCGCCCTGCCGGAAAGCGAGTTCCGCGACACCATGGAAACGCTCGCCCGCGCCGCCATAGAGCGCAAGGCCTGACCGCCGCCTTCCATACCGCGCGGCCAGAAAAAGCTTGAAACGCCGCCGCAAGCGGCGTATGATCTGCCACCAGTTGACGGCCCACGGCCGACAGCGCTTCGGAATATAGCTCAGCTTGGTAGAGCGCTGCCTTCGGGAGGCAGAGGTCGTAGGTTCGAATCCTGCTATTCCGACCAAACATTTCAATGACTTAGGCCATTCTCTCTTGTCGCACCTGAGTCTAACGTGACCAAAACGTGACTTAAGACCCTCGGAAAATCCGGGGGTTTTTTGTTTCTGCATCCTCCTTTTCATCCAATCGGGCAACGGCAGAACGTATATTCTCCGGTGCCAAATGCGCGTAGCGCTCGGTCATCGTGATGCTAGAGTGACCTAGCAGATCTCGCACTTCTGCCAACGGCACTCCTGACGTAACCAGCCAAGCTGCGCAGGTGTGGCGCATGTCGTGGACACGAAAATCCTGAATACCGGCTTTACGGCATACGGTAGCCCAGGTCTTTTTGATGTCCGCGATACGCTGACCGTTCTGGTTGCAAAATACCCATGGCGTATCCGCACAGTACCGCATGCGAAACTGCAACAGCGACAGCATCGCTTGCCGTGCAGCATTGTTCATCGGCACGCTGCGCCGGCGCTTGGCCTTGGTATGCTCGGCCTCCAGATGAATAAGCTGCGCCTTTAGATCAACACGCTCCCACTCCAGGCCAAGCAGCTCACCACGTCGGCACCCCGTATTCAGCGCCAAGGCAATAAAAGGCTCAAGATAGTGGGGCCTTTCGGGATCGCGGGCAGCAGCCAGCAAGCGCCCCGCCTCTTTCCGCGTGATCCACCTTATACGGCCTTCGGGTTCCTTGAGTCGCCGCTTCTCGCATGGGTTCGGTACTTCCCAGTCCCACTCCTTGCGTGCATGGTTCAACGCGGCGGACATCAACCCGATTTCACGGTTGATCGTCCCGGCGCTCACGCCTTCCTTACGGCGACCGACGATATAATCCCGGATATCGCGTGCCGTCAGCTGCTGCAAATCACACCCCGTAAATACGGGATACAGCTTCTTCAAGCTCCAAGTGTGCCGCTCCGTCGCTCGCCCCATGTTGTCCAGCTCATCCAGATAGGCCAGCATCAGCTCATCGAACGTGCGCGACGGCTGCTCATCCCACTGCTTCTCCATGTGAGATTCCAGGCGCCACTTGCTCAGCAGCGCCTCGGCCTCTTTCCGGCCGGCTGCCGATTTTTTGATGCCAGTCGAGCACCTAACTCGCTTGCCGCGTGCGTCGATGTACGAGGCCCAATAGCACGAGGAGTCCTCACGTTCATAGATGCCGTCTTTACCACGGCTAATTTTGCGCTTCGGCATTTGTTACCTCCTTGCGCACCCAGTCCCGTGCCGCTGTCATTATGCTCAGGTGCCATCTGGCGTGCTACCCAGGCATTGGCTACTGCTACGGGCACGGTGATGCGTCGGCCAACGTGTACGGCGTCCAACTCGCCGCGCTCGATCATCCTGCGAACCGTGCGTGGCGACACGCCACCCAAGCGGCGCGCCGTCTCGTCCAGGCTCAATAGAATCTCGTCTGCCATGACTGCATCCTCTTATCGAATAGCCAGCCGCGTCCCTGCGGTCAGCGTGGCCCCGGGCACCGCCTCACCGGCCTTCAATGCCGCCTTGATCGCGTTGCGGTCCACTTTGATCGTCGTCACCTCCTGCTTGAACCGATCCGGCAGCGACTGCTCGTCTTCCACGGCTACCGCCGGCGGGTTGTTCTGGATCTTCAGCTCAAACCACGGCGACTCGATCCTGCTGATGCCTGCCGCCTCCATGTTGTCGTGCAAATAGTCGCGCAGGCTCGCGGCGCGGTTCTCGATTGCCCGGCGGCGCTTCGCCATCTTCGCTTCGGCCTCCTTGATCGCCTCAGCCGTGGCTTTCAGGTGCTGCATGAAAGCCGCGACGTTGGTGGCTTTCTCCTGCAGCTGGCCTTCCAGCCCTTCCAGCGTGTCGGCGACGGCCTCGGCCGGCAGATCAAGCTCGGGATCGGTCAGGGTTTCCAGCGCTTCCAAGTAATCGGCGCGGATATCGTAAAGTGTGGGCAGTGCCATGTTGCTCTCCTGGCCCCGGCAGCGCCGGGGCGGCTGAGTATTAATAGCGGGGATTCTGGTTGAACTGCTGCGGCGGCATCTGCCCGCTGTAGGGCGCTTGGCCGGCTTGCGGCTGCTGATAGCCCTGCGGCTGGCCCTGGTCGCGCGGGAACATGCTGACCCAGCCATCCCAGTCCTGACCGACCGGCACGCAGTCGAGCTTGATAGATAGCCCGCCGTCATCGTGCTGAAACGCGGTACCGATGCGCTGCCAGCGGTTCTTCATTTGCCCGGTCTGTCGATCCTGGTATTCGCCGGTTTTAACGCTGAGGTCGTGGGTTGCTTGTGCCATGTCGAAGCTCCTTTCGCGGTTGGCGTATCAAGTGCGGCCTGCCGGCCTCCAGCACCAGATAACAGCGGTGCCGGGCTGCCAGCCGCACCGCGGCTGACAGCTTTTTCTCGGGATTAAGATGAATCAATGGGTGGCCCACTGGGTTAAGCGCTTGTCCAGCTGCCGGTACATTTCCGGCGTCAGCTCCGTAAAGCTGCTGATTTGGCCGTGACTGGCACGCTGCAACCAGCTCTTCACGCGCTCACGGTCAAGCTGCAGCTCGGCAATACGCGCTTCTAAGCGTTTGTGCTGCGCTTCCGTGATGCATTTTTGCGACGGTGCTGCCGCCTGGTGCGCCGCTGGTGTTGGATTTTTCGCCGCACCTTGGTGCGCGTTGCCGGCCGCTTTTTCCACGTTTTGCCCATGTGCCATGTCCTCCAAATCTTGCGTAAACACCTCACTTAGCCCCGCCATTCGCAGGGTCGCGTCAATGTGTGCCGATTTCGCGGCCATCTTGAGCGCCTTGTTCAAGTCGTTCCCGTCCTGCTTGAGACTGCGCGCGCCCACGCCATCGGCAACGACGTTGCCGGCGGCATCTTGGATCTCACAGCGCAGAATGACGTGAACCAGGGCCACGCCGTGAAGCGCGGCCTGCTCGTAGTCGCCAAGCGTCGGGTAGTGAATCGTCACGCCGAGCATGCCGCAGATTTTTTCAGCGCCGGGCTTCCAGAGTGACGGCTTCGACGGCCCGCGCCGCGTTGGGATGCGGCCAAAATCGACGTTTTCGATCAGCGCCGAGCGTACCCACTCCATAAGCGCCCGGCGGTTCTCGCCGCGACGATCCAGCCCGGCCTTGAACATTTCAGCCGGCAGATCCAGCGGCGACGCGGCGGCAGTGGCGACGACGGCCGCTTGCGCAGCGGCCGCCTGCGGTTGCGCGGTGTGCTCAATGACTTCATTCGACATGGTGCTGCCCTCCCTGGCGAAACGCCTGACTCCATTCGCGTTCGATACGGTCGGCTTCGCGGCAGTAACGCTGCGCCGCCAGGCCGATCAGCTTTTCGGGCCGGAATACGCCTTCTTCACGCCAGTCTTGGCGCGCTTGCCATTCCGGTGATACGTGTCTAATATCCATGATGTGATCCTCGCACTGGGTCATACCCGGCCCGTAGCCAGCCCCTACACTGACCACGGGCCACTCTCACGCAAGCCTGCTGCTACGTTGACTCTCCAGCTGCGTGACCTCGCCTTCCATCTGACTGATTCGCGCCAAGTCCTGGCTATACGCGCCGTGATCCGCATACGGCAAAAGCGCTTGCGTCTCGCTGATTGCCGCTTTTAGCCCCTTGATTTGCCGCTCCTCGGCTTCTCCGGGCAGCTCTAGCGCCTCCCGAGTATCGGCAAACAACGTGTGGCTAATTTCATCCTCAGCGATCCAGATTTGCAGCTTGCGCGTGTAATAAATCCTTCCGTCATCCATATGGTGTTTCCGTATGGCTTCGGGCACGACTTTTTTCACGCGGTGAAAATTGCTTTGAATATTCATTTCCAGACTCCTTCTAGTGGGTAGTAGCCCCTTCGGGGCGCATGGCGTGGCCGTCCAGCCAGCACAGCAATATGCGTAAATGCTCCGGCGTTGCAGGTTCCTGTGATTGCCCAAGTGCGATTTCGCGCGCCTGGGCTACAAGCGCCGGCTCATACTGCGCGACGCTTTGGCGTACTCGGCTGGCAGCTACACTGCCCCGCTCCAAGCCAGACATAAAACACCTCCAAATTCCGTATGTGAGTGCAGTTACAGGCCCCGGTTTTTCCCTTTATCGCGCCCGAACCGACCGGGTAAAAAAACGCGGAGAGATAATCACTACGTTGTGTAATATATTACTCTCGTTAGTAATATTAGCCTATGCAGGGCCATCTGCCAGGCATTTATGCCCTTTTTGCATACCGTTTTCGCATAGTTAAATGTCTTTTTATTATGATAAAAACGATTCAAGCCTATGTTTTTATTGATTATTTTTGGAAATAAAAACGGTCGCTTTGCGCGACCGTTGATAGTTTCTAAAAGATTAGCCAGCTTAATGCTTGACGCAGCTGAGATGCCGACCAGCCGGGCGGCACGGCAACTTTCAACTCGATGTTGGCACCGGTGCGCTTGCCTGGCCGTGGCCAGCACTGCCAACCCTGGCGGCGCAGCACCCAGCTAGCCGCCAGCGCCGCCGCTTTTGACCGGAGCGGCACGCACACGCAAGCCGGCGCAGGATTTAAGCCGCGCCGTGCCATGCGCTGTGACCACACCCAACCACGCGGCCCCTGCTGCTGAACCACGCCGCCACCGTAGGCAAAACCACCCGACTGAAACGACATAAAGCACCCCCTCGAAAAGCCAATTTACTGTATATAAGTATAGTAAAATTACCGATTTTTTCGAATAAAACAATGCCTTGGGAATGCACTAGAGTTTGGGCGCAGGACAAGCGGCAAATCGCGGGGGCCCCGCGCGGCGGTTTGCGTGGGGTTCCGATTTGCCGCTTGCCGGCGCTGAGCACCGAATGCTGACCCCGGCCAGGGCCGGCCGCGGGGGTTTGCGGACCGGCCCCTGGCTGCCCGCTGGCGAGGCAGGGTTTGACCTTCTCGATGAGGCCACGTAGGCACGGTCATCTGCTGCGGCGGGAAAAGGCAGCCGGGGCAAATAAAAGCGGCGCTTGCGCCGGCATCTTTGAAGGGGTTGGGTTCAAGGGGCGGGCGAAGCCTGCCCCATCAGGGCGGTGAGGGACGAGCCGGCACGTATTAGCGCGCGGAGCGCAAGAGTGCCAGGGATGCAGAAGGCGCGTAAGCGACCGGCTTTGCCGGTTGAAGCGAAGCGGAACCTGTAGCAGCCCGACCGCGAGCGAAGCTGGCGGGGGCACACGGGTGGTCGTTAAACCTCCCGCACCTATTCATGCGGCCCGCTGATTTCCGGCAGGCGGGTGAGCGGCCCCGTAAAAGCGATAGTCGCCTTATCAAGAATGGCGTCTGTCCCACGCTGGAGCCCTTCATCATCGCCGTCGTTTTCCACCATCATGTCGATCAGCTCGCAGGCAATGACAGCAAGCGCATCGCGCACGACATTGTGCTTGTATTTGAGGTCATCGACACCGTAGGTAATCGCCAGCGCACAGAAAATGCCTTCCCGGGAAGCCCAGTCCGGCACACGCTGGTAGCCTCTGGCAACACCGGAGAATATCCCAGCCACACGATCAATCAGCAATGATGCCTCATGCTCAGTTGAGCAATCGGTGAAGTCGGCCAAAAAGCGTCCGAGGATGCGCCGCACCACCTCCGTAGAGGCCAGATCCCTGTTGTCTTCTCCGGGGCCGGCGAGTCTCCGGTAGCTCGCTGACGCGCCTTTTCGTTCCTGATTGCTGTCCATGCCTACCTTTCCTCTTATTGGTTGAAATCTTGTACTTTCGCTGGAGATTCTTTGCAGAAAAGCGCATCCAGTGCGCCCTCGTGTCACGGTCGGCTGCTACCTTTACTCTTACGCACGCTCAACACCTACCGTCCTCTCGGCTCCCACCTCGTAGCCGCTGACCAGCACGTAGCGGCTACCGGGACGCTGCTCCGCCCACTTGCCGCGATAAAAGCGCTTGTCGCGCAGCTGCCGCCAGTAGGGAGCGACGGTGCGCGGCGCGGCCATGGCCGCCGTCAGCTCGCGGTCGGCTCGATCAGCGCTAACCTGGGCAAACGGCACGCCGCTTCTCGCCGCGGGGTGCTTGTTCTTCATCCACTCGGGTATGCCGGCCGTCTGCGCTTCGGGGTAGGCCGACAGGTACATGCCCAGCGACAGCACATAGCGCACCACGGCGCGTAATACCTGCCCTTCCTCATCGTCCATCATTCGCGCGTAGTCGCCGGCGTGATCGACCGCCTCACGGTTGATAAAGCCGCTGATCTGGCTTGGGGTAAAGGCACCGCGAAGCATGGTGGGATTGGTGCTGGTATTGGTATCCAGCGGATTGTGAATCGCCACCACCAGCCACGGCTCCCCCAGCTCCTTCATCTCCATCAGGTTCGGGCTACCGTGAGCACGCAGTAACGCTTCATAGCGGGCCGGCAGCGTGGTCGAATCCACCCACGCCACCAGCGCCCCTTCGACGGGATGCCCGTTAAAGGTCTGCCCGGTGGGAAACGATACCGTGCTGAACTCCCAGGGCCACGCCCAGGCATCCCCTTGTACTCGGCTCAACTGCACCGACTGCAGCCACTGAGACAGCGCAGGCTCGGGCACCACCACATGACCCTCACGCGCGTGGTGCCATTCGAGCATCAAGATTTCGCCGTTGATCGAGCTGATAACACGCTCATCGTGCAGCATCTGGACCAACACTTCGCGCTCTGTTGCTGCCTTTTTCGGCAGGCCAAGCATTTTCACCACCGAGCGCACGTAGCGGCGGGTAAAGCTGGGATAATGGCGGTAAGCGGATTGCGTCATACGTCATCCATGAGTCGCGGCGGCAATTCAAGCAGCATGCCACGAAGCGCAAAAATTGGCATCAGAGCAGCCGCCGGCTTCGCCGGGGGCGGTGGGAGTGACGGCACGGCAGCGGCCATGCGCACGGTGGCGGCGCTTTGCGCGGCCACTTCCACTGAGCCAGCGCCGTGCTGTTGGCATGCGCGGCTGGCCGGGGGTTTGGCGAGCCCGCATGACAACGGCGCAAGCGAGCTACGGGGCCACACTCGCTACGCGCACGATGCCAGCGTCGTGCCGGCCGGGCAGCCGCCAGGCGGCGGTATGCGTGGCGCTGCCCGAGACGGCGCGAGCGGTGAAGTCCGGCACGGGGCAGCATGGCGTCAGCCGTGCGGGCCGGGGTCAAGCCGACGCGGCAGCGTGGGCGCGGTGGATGGCACTGCACGATGCGGGCTGCACCTGACTCTTTCTGAGCAGCTTCGCTTCTCCTTCGCCCGGGGGCGGCGACTCACGCCGCGCAGGCGATGCCAGTCAGGCTCGATCTCAAGCACCGGCGCGTCGATCTCCACGGGGCTGTCGCCGTACACCAGCACCAAGCGCGGCTGAAGCCGCTCGCACATGGCCTCAACGCCGGCACGGTAACGCTCCACCACATGCGCCCGGCGGGCATCCGGCACGCCGATACTCACGATCTGGCCGGGCGGGATGCCGTCGAAACAGTAGGCAAAGCTCGCCTCGTCGCACCAGTTCACCGTGGGTATCACGCGCAGACCCTGGCTCTGCCACCAGCGGCCCAGCCATCGGCTGCGGTAGGTATTCCACTGATTCACCACGGCGGGCCACTGCGGGTAAAGGCTGAAGTCCGGCGTCAGCGCGGCCCAGTAGCGGCGCAGGTGATTCGCCGCGGCGTTGGGCCGGTTCCAGGCCGTCTCGAAGCGGTAGTCATCAAGGTAGAAATGGCAGACATCGCGCAGCTCGAAACTGCGTTTGCTGCGGTACGGCAGCAGCCGAAATGCGGGTGGCAGCTCGGTGAAGTCTTGGGGAAGAATGTCGGGAACCCCCAACGGCGATGCGCTGGGGAATATCTCGCGGGTGCCGGTGGTGTCCCAGCCGCCGGGCTTGCACGTCCACTCGGGCGGCTGGGTGAATGAGCGCGGCACGGGCGCTACGCTTTGGGCTTGGCGTCGTTGCCGCGCCCGCCGTCAAAGTGGGTCATGGCGTTTCTCCTTGTCCCTGGAATAAACCTACCACCAGCAACGCTTCCACTCGATCCATGAGCTTTTGATCTCCCCCAGACCGGGGTTGGTATCCGCGTGGTAGTAGATCTTGCCGTCAGCCCGCCGGATGGCCTTGCTTATGGCATTGGGTCGGCCATGCAGGCCATATAACGACGTTTCCATTTCAGGATGGTAAAACCGACAAATGATGGGCACGTCAACGGGTGGCTGGGTTTGGCTTAGTTGGATGTAACCAGTAGCCATAATTGCTCTCCTGTCGCTTCTCAGCGAGTGGATGGTTAGGTGCTGCACAAGCTACTGTAGACGCAAACAGGTATCAGCGCCAAGTATGGCGACACGCTGGTTTAAAAATCCTCAACCGGCGCATCCTTCGCCTTCTCTATGGCACGCCCCAGCTGACGCTCAGGTAGATAAAAGGAAGTCTCCACCAGCGGCCCCCAGTCGTCTTCGTACACAGCAATCTCAGCCACGCGCACTCCTTCTGGGGCGTTCATCATCAATTCTTGCGCGTTCTGTATATCTTGCTTCGCTTCCAGGATTCCTTCTTGCTCCATCAGCGTCATGCCGAAATAGCCCTGCCGGTGCTGCTCTGCCTCGAACGCGACCAGCGCCGCCTGCATTTCCTCCTCACTGCTGAACGCACCGGCCTTGGCCCGCTCGATAATGTCCAGCGTCTCATACGGCCCCTCGGCGGACACGATTGCAAAGCTGCGAGTCAGGGCACCAATAACGGTGACGTATAGATCGTCACTGTAATCCGCCACCACGGTTGCGTGCGTCAAGCGGTTGTCGTCACCAAAAAAAAGCTGCCCCTGGAATGGATATTCCAGAAACGTCACACCGTCATGGCACAGCGCGAAAACGCCAAGATCGCCCGAGCAGTCATAGTAGCCCTGGCTGCGGGGAAAATCGTCTACATGCTGGCCGTAGTGCCAGTCCTTGAATAGCCGCGTGCTGTCTTCGGCGGCGAAGGCCGGTACGGTAGCCAGTGCCATGCTGGTCAGCACAGCAGTAGTCAGCCCTTGCTTTTTCATGTCGTTCCCTTTTTTGTCACGGGCATACCAGCCCGTTATTTCTTATCATTTTTACGCTGCCCGCTCCCAAGCCGCTCACCCGGGTCAACTCATCCACGCTGCCCCAAGGCCGCATCTCGATAATCTGCTTGGCGCGGGCAGGTCCGACGTTGTGCAGCTCCGCCAGCTGCTCGGCGCTGGCTTCGTTCAAGTCAATGCAGTACGTCGCATCGTTGGCGGCCTCGCTGGCGGCTTCGTAGTCGCTACCGTCAAGCGTCATCAGCTCCATGTCAGCATCACCCAGCGCGATCCAGACCGGCGCGTGATCCGATACGGCATCCCGTGCTTTCACATGATCGCCGGGCAGCAGATCCGTGAAGCGGATAATGCCGCTGTCGGTGATGTTCAGCCTGTCGCTGTGCCAGATGTTGTCGTACAGGTTGCTCCAGGTGCCGTTGGTGGTGCCGAGCGTCGTAGCACCGTTGGTAATCGCCGGTGATGCCCCCAGCTTGCGCAGGGCTGCCCAGCCGGGATGATCCGGCGACAGGTTGAAGTCGCCCATCAGCAGACGCGGCGTGCCGGGATAAACTTCCTCAAGCCAGCCCCAGTAGTCGGCCAGCGCCTCGATCTCTGGCAGCCGGTCGCTGATTCCGTCGCCGTAGGTCACATGCACGGTGGCCGCTACAAACTGCTGACCGCTATCCAGCTCGATGAACTGAGCCGAGTACGGCTCCCGCGCAAAAATATCCTGGCTGTCCAGAAAGACCACCGCGCCTCTATCGTACTCGATCTCACTGTCTCGCCACAGGAAGCCATAACTCTCGCGGTACGTGCTGCGGCCAAGCGCATCGCTAGCCATGCTGGACCATGATTCGCCGCTGGCGGCTTCGACGGCTCGCTCAAGCTCGGCCAGTGCGGCGGGGTCCATCAGCTCCTGAATAGCCAAAAAATCCGCATGCTGGGCGACATGAGCCACCTCAGCCATGGCCTTGTCGTTATTCCAGCCAAGGTGCTTGATATTCCAGCTGCCGATGATGGTATCTGCCAGCGCAACGGGCGGCACGAGGGCTAAAGCGGCAACCAGGGCCGTGGACGCTTTTTTCATGCAGTGCTCTCATCGAGTCATTTACATTCAGCTTCCCGCATAATCAACGCCTCTACAAGCGCATCCGGCTTGGTGCCTGCCTTCTTCGCTATGCGCTCAAGCTCGCGCACGGTATCGGCCTGCAAGCGCAGCGTGATCGTCTCATCCATCGGATACTCAGCCTGGGAGACGCGATATGGCTGCACCGGCTGGTTCAGCCACTCCACGATGCGGCGCCGAAGATGGGCCGTAATGCTTCTGAACGCATTTGGATGGCCGCGTGTGAACAGCCCATCGCGGTAGCCCTGCTCAACATCAGCACGGCTGTGCATGCCCTGCTCCTGCAGGAATACCCGCGTGTGGGGCGAAAGCCCGTGCCACCAGGGCTGCTGCGGCTCGGCAGGCTGCTGTTTCTGGTAGGCTGCGATCAGCTGGGAGACGCGGTCGTCGCTGGTGTCCAGCTCAGCGGCGATTTGCTGCAGGCTGAGGCCCTGCTGCTGCAGCTCATGGGCTTTGCGGGATTGATCGCGGGGTATGGTCATCTGCCCTCCTTGGCAAGTTAGTCATTCTGTAGGCCAATAAACATGCATCAGTGGCAGCAGCGCGCGGCCTTCTGTGTCGAAATGCTGATAGTTTTCTACCGCTAGATTTGCCAAGTCGTCGATATCAACCAAGGCAACAGGATTGGGAGCACGGTCGGCTTCATAGCGGGCTTCGCGTGTAAAACCACCAGTGCTGATGAATATTCCATTTTGACCGCTACGCACCACGCTAATGAAACTGCGCACGGTAGCTGATCCCATGCTGCCAGCACGATGCTTTACCTCTACCTTGATGTGCGGCTTGGTCAGCCCAAGGCCATCCGGCGATGCTTCCACGTCAACACCACGGTCAGGACCACGGGGAGAAACCTTGGTGTGGTAGCCCATTGCGCGAAGGATAGCTGCGGCAAAATGCTCCATTTCTTCCGGTGACAGTTGCTGAATACGGTCCTTAATCAGCTCATGGCTCTGCGCACGGATATTCTCGCTGAGCTGAACATAGTCTGCTTCAACTTCTTCCGGCTCTTGGGCTGGTTCGGCGGCCTTACCTGTCAGCACTGCGCGCATGTCTTCAATAACTGCATCAGACAAGCGGAAAACAGCCAAGGTCGAGCCAAGGGAGCTACGCGTTGCTTGAGTAAGCGCATCACGGGGAACCTTGCCCTCCCATTTCACCCAGCGCACATGGGCGTAATCTTCGACCTGATTGTCTGCCGAGAGAAACTCGTAATGCCCTTTGTCAATGCCTACTAGGTACTCACGATGCTCCGGGCTATAAGTGATGACGGTATCGCCCGCCTGAACCACATCGCAAAACTTGCGGATCATAGCCACAGCATTACCGGTGCGGCCGGGTTTGGCGTTGCCGTGGTGCTCTATATATGCCTGGCGCAGCTCATCATCGGTGCTGTATTGGCCGAGGTCACCGAGCGCGTTCCACCCCACAGCCACGCAGCTACGGGACTCAAAATTATCGAAAAGCCGGCCACCCTCACCGGCGCGAATCATCCATCCTTGTTTCATGCTGACTCCCAAATGTAAAAGACCAAGGCGATAACCGTACACTACGTCAGTACGGCCGTGCATGAGGTGACACCCCCGATTACCAGCACAGTGATTACTCATCTAGCTGCTGTTCATAGGCTACTATCAGCTGGGAGGCGCGGTCGCCGCTGGTGTCCAGCTCGGCGGCGATTTGCTGCAAGCTGAGGCTCTGCTGTGCAGCTCATGGGCCTGGCGGGATAGATCTTGAGGTGTGGTCATGCGCCCTCCTTGGCTACAGCGCATGCAAAAAAACCGGCATATCAGCGCCACTTCACTTATGCACTTCAGTCAAATCGCCAGCGGCAATGTTTGAACTTCATCACGATTAAGATTTAGCCTCAAATTACCGTTCAAGGCATCCATAACCATCTCGGCCACTGACTGGGCCAGATTGCATGGCACCGCATTTCCTATTTGGCGAAAGACTGAGCTTTGCTTGCCGGCAAAATGAAAATTTTCAGGGAATGTCTGAAGCAAGTGGGCCTCGTCAACAGTCATTCTTCGTAAGAAGTTTGGTGCCTCATCTTTTTCAAAAGGCGCGCCACCTTCCATAAGATGCTGGTGATACTTAATCACCCATCCTTCCGCACCTTCGTACAACTGTTTCTCATCAATTATTGGTGTTCTATTACCACCCATACTTGCATGCAAAGTGCTTGAATAGCAGTCGGGGTCTACTGGTCGGCCTTGACCATTGAATAACATCCCTGCATAAGGTGACTTCCTGAGCACCGGGTTTTTAGCTAGAGAAATTCTTGCCTTGACGGTTTTAGGGTTATTTTCGCTACCCGCAGGACCCAAACGTGCAATAACATCCCTCACAACGGGACTCTTTCTATAAAAACCACCCAAGAAATCACTTAAACTACCTACATATTTCTTACTCTTAAAACCCACTATAAACATTCTCTCTCGGGACTGCGGAACTCCAAAATCCTTAGAGTTAAGAATAAGCAACTCAACATGATAACCCAAGCTCTTCGCCTGTTTAAAAATCGACTCTCTTACCAGCTTAAACTTATCGAGAACGCCTAAGGACTTCACATTCTCCATAACAAAAGAAGAAGGTTGAACTTTTTCTACCACCTCCATAAAGCTCATCACTAATTTACTTCTTTCATCTGCTGGATCCATCCTGCCTGCTACAGAAAAACCTTGGCAAGGAGGGCCACCAAAGACACAGTCCACACCCTGAAAGTCATCGAGATCTGAGATAAGGCCATTAATATCACCGCAGACAACATGCGAGCCTAAATTTTCCCGATATGTTGCGCATGCATCGCTATCAAAATCATTTGCCCACAACACTTCAAAGCCAGCTTTCTTAAAGCCAACATCCATGCCGCCGGCGCCACAAAAAAGAGATATAGCAGTTTTATTCTGCATGTCCATGTCAGCTTTACCAAGCAAAATCAATGCATTTATTCGATTTTGGCATATTTTGTACAAAATGTCAAGATCCGTTCAACAACAACATTCTGAGCCAAATGATCATCCAATGCCTAAGCCTTCAACTATACACGACCAAAGATATCAAAAAGCGATTCAAACTATAATAAATGCCAGAAAAAAAGCTGGCCTTTCTCAGTCTGATTTAGCTCAACTAGTTGGCTTCACGCAACCAGATATTTCAAAGATTGAGCGTTTAGAACGCCGCCTAGACATTACGGAATGCATAGATATATTAAACGCCATATCATCTGGCGAAAAGGATTTTTTTAACAAAATATGGAACAGCATACATGAATGTCACTATAGATAAAAACTTAGCTGAAAGCATTTTGAGAGAAGTGATACATGAGGTAAAAAACAGCAACTGGCAACCTTCTGGACGCCGATCGGAAAAAATAAAAAGTGTTATACTAGGAACTCATAAAACCTATAGATACATACTCACCAACGCCATTTTAGCCAAAGTAGCAAATCCAACCTGCAATCCTTTATCCTTACAGTCCGGTGCAAAATTAAACGGTGCTTTCGACGCAAGATCACTATGTCACAATGTTATTGTCCCTATAGAGCGCGAGCTTCTTGCAGGTAGGCTTGGCGAGTCTAACGAACCATTCTTAAACAAACCTGCACGATTCACAGAACTTTCAGAAGAAAACTCCGTAAGGAAAGGCAGAGACACATTTATTTTATCGCAATCCATAGCGATTATACAGAGCCTCCGTAATAATCGTGAAGCGTCACTAGCACTAAAAGAATGCATATATTGGATTCTTCAACGCCAGCCTAGAGAACTAATATCAAGCGTGAAGCATAAAGAAGGCCATTTTTATCCAGCATCTCTAGCAATTTTTTCACAAAATTTGACCCAACAATCTTTTGAAGGCGAGACAGCTGCAATATTGGCTGGAATAACCTTCAACATTTTGGGAGACGTATCAAAAAGATCCTTAAATGTCATAACCCACAAGGTAAACCAATCCGGCGCTTCTTCCAGAGAAGTCTCAGACATAGACGTTTTTGAAAACGAAAATTTGGTGTTCAGCGCCGAAGTTAAAGATAAAGAATTTAATTTTAGCGATGTACAGCATGCGGTAAATAAAATATCTCGAACCAATCTAGATACATTGATATTTTTAAAAGGACCTAATGGCAAGCTTATAAAAGATACTGAAGAGTCCATCATCCATTACTGGCTGAATAAAGGCATCAACCTACATTTTATTAACGTGAATGATTTTTTTTCGAGCATTGTTGCTGCAACAAACGGTATAGAGCGACACATGATTATCCAATGGGCACACAGCCATATTAGCTCGGCCAAGGTTAAAGACGAAACATTCAATCATATTGTTCGCTGCATAAACGATCTTTAGCGCTACCGCCACTCCCACGGTCGCTGCTGTAGCCCCGGCTCAGCCCACACGCCACGGCCCGCTTCCCGCGCCGCCTCATTCGCGCGGCGGTAGCGGGCTTCGCTGCAATACTGCGGGTACATAGCCGCCTGCCCGGCCTCGACCATCGCCAGATTCAGGCTGGTCTGCCCTGCCATCACTTCGCCTACCAAGCGGCCGTACTGGTCGCGGTCGTGTTCGATAATACGCACGCGCTGCGGCATCATCTGTCGCAAGTGGTCACGGCTGCGCTGCCCCCAGGGCCGCTGCTCCATCTCGGGGGTGTCGATGCAGTACAACCGGACGCGCTCTTGTTTGCCGCTGCAGCTCACGGTGATGGTATCACCGTCATAAATCTTGAGCACGCGGCACTCACCGCTGCCTGTAGCCACCTGCTCACCGGTGGCCGCGAACTCCGGCCAGATCCATGGCAGGCTCAGGCTGGCGGCAGCCACGCCCCAGAACAGCACGATGCGCCGGTGCCGGATATACCGCACTCCTCTCTGCACGGAACGGTATATTGTGCGTGTTTTATCCATGTCTCCTACCTGTCACGAGAAATCTTGCCATTTTGCAGCATCCACGGGCGCAACTCAGCGGGAATCAGATCCACGACCTCATCATTCAATGCCAGATTCGGCACCCCAACGCCGGGGGCGTGGCGCACCTGAACCGTCAGCAGCACGTCACGCAATGGCCGTGCGCCCCAGGTCTCCAGCATTTCCGGCGCAGCGTAAGTCAGGCTGACCGTATCACCGCTGACTGCCACGCTGGGCAGCTGCTCCTTGAGCCCTTTCGCGGTCAGGCTGCCAATCAGGTAAACCTCTCCCAGCGGCTGCAGCGGTTCCAAAGCGGCCACCAACGCCGCCGGCGAGGTGTGCGATGCCGTCAGCTCGCGGGTCGTCGTGATCTGCGCCTCACCCTTTACCGCTACGGCGCTATCCGCGTACCAGTCACAGCCACCACCACGGCACACCGTCTGCGGCCCGCTCGATGTCGCTACCAGCAGCCCACTACTTTGCCATGGACCAATAATCGGATAGTCGCCGCCCACATCTTCCAGCGTCAGGTTATCGCGCCCGGCCAGCCGCAGCTCCCAACGATGCTCGCCCTTCTCCGCATCGTAGCGGGCGCGAGCGGCGGCCATGTCACCAATCGCGGCGGTAATCACCCCGCCGGTGCCTGGCTTACTCTGCGCAAGTCCAATCATCGGCACCGTTGCCACGATCAGCACCACGGCAAACACCAGCTCCCCCCAGCCCATCGCGCGCATGCGGTAGCGCTCGTTACCGGGCAGCACGCAACGCCATCGCGCCGGCCAGAACCACTCCACACCGGCCGGCGTCAGCATGTCCGCCGCAGCATGCGAGGCATAGCCGGCCACCACGGCCAGCCATGCGCCGCGCGGCAGCAGCGGCCACAGCAGCAATGCCAGCACGACGCAGGCGAGCAGCGAATGAGTCAGGGTGCGGTGGCCGAAGCGATATTCCAGCGGCTCGGATATCCACGGGAACAAACGGCCAATATGGCTTTGTCGCTTGTCGAGGTCGGGTAGCAGCGCGGCAGTCGCGGCCAGACACGCCTCCGGCCAGCTGGGCGCGTGGCTCACGGCCAGGCTCACGGCAACAAAGGTGGTCTGCCCGATAACAAGGTGTGTGGGAGTCAGCATCAGCGCCGGCTCCGCATCTGGAAGAAAAAGAATCGCAGCCCCATGAACAGCGCAGTGGCCACGCCAGACAACACCAGCATTTCCACCTCACCTACGCCACGGGCGATGTAGCGAGTTGCCATGAAAATCACCAGTATCACCACCAGCAGCGGCGTCATGTCCACGTATTGAATGCCTGCCTGGTGGTACAGCGAGCGTGCCTTGGCCGGCGTGATTTCCGGCTCCTTGCTGGCCTCCTCCATCAGCCCCCGGATCGCCGCCGGCACGCCGCCGCTGGCCTGGGCAACGTGGCGCAGGAACCGGTCACGGGTAGGCTCGTCGGAAAATCGCAGCGGATGATGTGCCATCCAGCGCTCGGCCAGCTGGCGGCTTTCGGCCAGCGGCAGCGGCTTGAGCTCAACGGTAGTCTGGAAGCGCCACACCAGCTGCTCAATGCGGCTGCGACGGTTGCTTTCGTCCATGCAGGCCACCATCTGGGCGCAGTCGAGCAGCACTGTAAACAGCTCCGCCTGACTGGGCGGCACCTCCAGCGTCTCCAACAGAACCAGAAAGCGCCGCTTGCGCAGGCTGGTTTCCAGCAGCGCCATGGTGTCTGCCACCGGCAAGCGACGCAGAGGCCGCACCAAATCCGTCCACGGCAGGCTGCCCTCGCGCCGGGCACGCGCCAAAGTGCGCGGCGGCAGCAATGCCGCCGGCACTTCAAGGCCACAGGATTCATGGATCTGGCCGGCCAAGGCCAACAGCGTGCTTTTCGTTGTGCCGGCAGGCACGAACAGCACCGGCAGTTCGCTGTCTCCAAGCCGGCTACGCAGGTGCCGCAAGAACGCCGACTTGCCGATGCCGGCGCGGCCGGTTATCAGGACATTGGCGCCACGCCGGATGGCATCTAGTGCAGCGTCGGCGTCGTGTGCGCGGCCAATAAATCCCGTAACGTCATCCATTGACGGCCTCCGTATTCTCGCGCCACGCGGTCCCGGGCGGCGTTGAGCGCCTGCTGCGCTTTCTGATACTCCATCTCGGTGCGCTGGGCGGTTTCCGTCGCGCTCCACAGCGTATCCGGCTCGCTGATGCCCTCCTCAACCTGCCGCTGCCGGTACTCCAGCTGATCGCGGTAAAAATCCCGCATGGTCTCGGCTTCAAGTGCCGCAGCACTCAGCGTTTCCAGCTCAGCCAGTGCGGCCATGAAGGCCGTGGTGATCAAGGCCCGCTTCTCTACCCAGGCACTACGCGCCGTGGCGCTGCGCAGCTCATGGCTACGGTCAAACAGCGGGATGGTGACACGAATACCGGCGTTGGCTCCGGCGGCACCGCCTTCAGTCGTGCCTCGCTGAGTCCAGCCCAGCGTGATGTCGCTGGACCAGTCGCGCTGCCGCGTCGTCTCGCGGTATTCGCTGCGATGTGCCTGCAGCACCGGGTGGGCTTTGTGTACCAGCGCCAAGGCATCATCCAGCGGCGCGGCATGAGCGAAAAGTGGAGCGGCCAGTGCAACGGCGGCCGCCATGCCTGCCGGGCGGATCATCCGAACATATCCTGCTGCGTGGGCTGCATGCTGACCAGAACCAGCGACGACTGCTGCAGTACCAGCAGCTCTTTCACCTGGGCCAGCGCGTCGTTATCCATGCCTTCGGATTCCAGCACGATTTGCAGCTTGCCTTCGTCGGTTGTGGTGATCTTCTTGACCTTGGTGGTCAGCTCGTCCACCCGCGACTCGACGGGCAGCGTCTGGCCGTCCGGGCTGATGTGAATCATGTTGCCTTCATGGCGCGATGTAGCGGTCATAATTAGCGTCCTTTCTAATGTAAAACGGCTTGTTGAGCGGTATGGCCGGGCAGCATGTGCGGACTCGGCACGGTATCCATCAGCGGCTCGCCTTCATCGCCGCCCAGGTATTCAACAATCACCTGCTGCGCTTCCTGCCAGCCTCGGCACACCTCGGCTCGGTAGCCCTGCGCGATAAGTGCCAGCAACCAGCTGCGCTGCGTCGATGACAGCCGGCCGGTGCCGGTTTTCATCTCGATATACAGCCCCGACCAGGGCGGGCGTGTGACGGGCAGGCAAATGTCCGGCACGCCCGGCTTGACGCCTTCGGCCTTGAGCATGGCGGCGGTGATCTTGTTGCGCTTGCCGCCGTTTGGAATGGCAAACATCAGGGCCAGCTCCGGCCAGCGGTGCGTATGAAACTCCGCCCAGCTGAACAAAGTCGCCTGCTCCTGATGTTCCGTTGCCCTGTTTTTCATGGTCGATGAACCTCCGTTTTCAATGCCTGTAAAACAGACCGGGCATACGCGGCGTCCTGCCGCTTGGGGCGTGGTAGCCGATACACCTGCACCTGTGGGGCACAGGCCTCGCGGTAACGCTCACGAATCTCTGCCACCGTAGGGAAAAAGCGCTGCTGCGCGACAATGGCCTTGGTCACGCCGAGAAACGTCTGGTCGTCCAGCTGCCGCAGCTGGTCCCAATAAACCGCCAGGCGCTCGCGGCTCAGCTCAGTGCCATACGCGGCCGCCAGATATGCCATGCCTTTTTGAAACGTCGTGCTCTGCATACTCCTGCCCTCCTGCAAACAGCGAGTCCAGCGCTTCCAACGTGCCGCCAATTCGCTGCGCTTCACCGTGTCGCGGCCGCTGGGCGGTGGCCGCCAACGGCTCGATATCCGTTTCCAGTTCATCCTCCCACCCGCGCCGGCGCAGCCAGGTTGCCGGGTACGGGATAAACTGCCCGCTCTCCTTGCGCCAATCCGGTGACGCCCGGGCCATCGCCACGGCGTGCAGGATTCGCTCGGTCAGCGCGTCATCAGGCTGCAGCCGTTGCCACGCCTTGCGCGCATCCGACTTGCCACGGCGCTTCGGGTACGCCGCCCAGAACACCGCAAAGGACTCTTCCTGAGCAGCTTTGCCGCTTTTCGCCTGCGGCTCGGCTGACGCATTCAGCTCAATCTCCGGTGAAGCGCAAGACAGGGGTTCTCTGTTCTTGCTCTGTTCCTGGTATGTTCGGGTGGGCATTTCACCCGCCGTTTCGGGGGTAAAACACCCGCCTTTTTGTGGCGATTCACCCGCCCTTTCCTGCGTTTCAGCGGGTATATTGCCCGCCCTTTGTGGCGATTCACCCGCCGTTTGCATTACCTGCCACAGTCGGTAGCGTGACGTTGCGGAGCGTCCACCGCCGGCCTCAATCGTCAGCCAGCCAAAGCCTTCCAGACGCCGGAGCGTGCGCTGTACGTCGCGTCGGTCGATGCCGGTCAGCTGCGCAAGCGTTGCCACTGCCGGCCAGCAGGCGCGGTCAGCATCGGCGTGGGCGTACAGCACGCCCAGTACGCGCAGATCCCGAGCGCCCAGCCGGCGATCAGTAAACGCGGCCGTTGGCATCCAGGCATGCGCCGGGACAGCCATCAGGCTACCTCGTCGGCAATGAGCGCAGACAGCGGCACTTCCAGCGCTGCTGCAATGCTCCGCAGACGCTCCAGCGTGACCGAGCGCTCTCCCCGTTCGATCCGGCTGATAATGCTTTGGTCACAATCAAGGCGGTAGGCTAATTCCGTCTGGGACCATCCTTTGGCCCGCCGTATTTCGCGCAGCATCATGGCCTCACCTCCTCCATGGTAGTAATATTATCGAGTAATGCAGTAATTTTTTTGGGCGCAAAATATGATTCGCCCGCATAATGCAGCACTTTCTCTCTCTCACTTTGAAGCATGCAGACCCATGAACGTCGATCCGCACAGTTTTCGTACCGCCCGGCGAAATAGCCAGCTGACACAAAAGCAGCTGGCAGAGAGAGCTGGCATCCAGCAAAGCCACGTCTCACACATCGAAAAGGGGCTTCGGGGACTCTCCGACGACCTTCTCGACCGCATCGCCGGCATTCTCCATGTCACCACCGAATACCTACGCGGCGTTGACCAGGAAGCCAGCATCCAGCATCACATCATCATCGGCCCTGATATTCCGGCTGGCCTTCGCGCACTGGCCTGTGACGATGCCTTCGTCAAAGCCATAGGTGTCACCGATCAGGAATGGCACGCACTGCTGTCCATCGACCTGCCCAAGCCGACAAATCGGGACGGCTATATGCAGCTTCTGCTCACCATCCGGGCGATCTGCCAACGTGACTAAAACGTGACTTACGTCAGTCACGTTCTGGCCACTATTGTCACGAAGGGTCACGTTTTCACGGGAAGGGGCGCTATAAGATGTTGATTTTATAGGCTTACAAGAGAGGGAAATGGATTCGGGAGGCAGAGGTCGTAGGTTCGAATCCTGCTATTCCGACCAACATCAGAAAAAGGGCTTACGCTGCGGCGTAAGCCCTTTTTTGTGGGTCATCGTTACCATAATGGGTAGCTAGGGCAGCCATAAACCGGCGGGAATTGGCGTATTAAACGGCAGGCCTACGGCCTGCTTTCGCGCAATAAATTGCGCTCCCACCGGCACGGTACTCGACTTACGGCACTTTCTTAAAGCAGCTCTTTACGCAGCTGGGCGGGATCCTTGGGCGAGAGGAGACCCGGGGCGATGTCGAACACCGAGCGGGCGCCGGATTCGCCTTTGCTCGCCAGCCGATGCGCGGCGCGGGTGTAGGCGACCAGCGCGCTGGCAGTGAACTCGGGATTGCTGCCAAGCGCAAGCGAATATTCGATCGATTGCTTGTTGCCGTCACCGGTGACCCCGCTGCGGATGACAAAGCCGCCGTGGGGCATGGCGCTGTGATCCCGGGCGAAGGTTTCTTCATCGATGAAGTGGACCTCGGTGTCGTAGTCGGCGAAGTAGTGGGGCATGGTGACGATGGTTTCGCGCACGGTGTCGGCGTCGGCGCCCTCTTCCAGCACCACATAGCATTCGCGGACGTGCTTTTCCCGGGTGCTGAGCGTGGGCTGCTCGCCGTTGCGCACCCGGGCAATGGCGTCGTCGGAGGGCAGGGTGTATTGCACGCCCTGTTTCACGCCGTCGACGCTACGCACGGCCTGGGAATGCCCCTGGCTCAGGCCCTTGCCCCAGAAGGAGTAGGTTTCCCCCTCGGCCAGTACGGCTTCGCCGAAGGCGCGGTTGAGCGAGAACAGGCCCGGGTCCCAGCCCACCGACATCAGGGCGATAGTGCCGGCTTTTTTGGCCGGGGCATCCAGCGCGGCATGGTACTCGTTTACCGTGGCGTGGGTGTCGAAGCTGTCCACGGTGGTGAAAAACTGCGCCAGGTACGGCCCCTGCTCGGGCAGATCGGTCTTGGAGCCGCCGCAGAGCACCATGACGTCCACTTCGTCCTTGAACTGTTCCACGTCGCTCATGGAGTACACCGGCACCTGGCTGTCCAGCAGCGTGACGCTTGCCGGGTCCCGGCGGCTGAACACGCCTACCAGTTGCATGTCGGGGTTTTGCCCCAGGGCGGCTTCAACGCCGCGCCCGAGGTTGCCGTAGCCGGCAATGGCGACTCGGATGGTCTTGGCATTTGTCTCGGCCATGTAACACTTTGCCTTTTTGTCGATGAATGAAGACGTCGGTATGACTCCGCTACGTTACTCCGCTACGTTGAACACGCTTTTCAGGTAGTGGACGTATTCCGGATCGTGGGTGGCGGCCTTGCCCGGCTCGTCGGATATTTTAGCGACCGGCTGGCCGTTGCACGAGACCATCTTGATGACGATATTCATGGGCGTCACCCCGGGAAGATCGCAGGTCAGGTTGGTACCGATGCCGAAACTGGTGGAAATGCGGCCCTCCAGTGCGCACTTGGTCGCCATGGCGCTATCAAACGTCAGCCCGTCGCTGAAAATCAGCGTTTTGGTTTTGGGGTCAATGCCCAGCTCTTCATAGTGGCGTATGCATTTCTCGGCAAAGACCAGCGGATCGCCGCTGTCGTGGCGCAGGCCGTCAAACAGCTTGGCGAAGTAGAGATCAAAATCCTCGAGGAAGGCATCCAGCGTCACGGTATCGGTCAGCGCTATCCCAAGGTGCCCGCGATATTCCTGCACCCAGGACTCCAGCGCGGCGCGCTGGCTGTCCACCAGCCGGCTGCCCAGCTGCTGGTGCGCCATGACCCATTCGTGGGCCATGGTGCCCATGGGGGCAAGGTTGTAGCGCCGGGCCAGATCCACGTTGCTGGTGCCCACGAACTGGCCGGGAAACTCCTCGGCCAGCACGTCGACCACGGCCTCCTGCACCGGCTGGGACAGCCGCCGGCGGGTGCCGAAGTCCGCAAGGCGGAAGTTTTCCAGCTGGGTCGGCGTATAGTCCCGGCGCAGCGCGGCGAATTTACTCCGCAGCCGGGTAACCGCCTGGTCCACGGTGGCGTGGGGGTAAAGCACCTGGTTACGCACCTCGCTGATGATCGCCAGAATCGCGATTTCAAACAGGATGCTGTGGGTCCAGGGGCCATCAATGATGATGCACAGGTCGCTGCCCTCCATGTACATGGACACGTACTCGGGGCAAAAGCGGTACAGCTCGAGAAAGCGGATGAAATCCGGCGACATGTAAGCAAAGCTGCCCAGATACTCGGACTCGGCTGAGGTCAGCGACAGCGAGCGCAGGCTTTCCACCTGGGCACGTATCTCGTCCAGATAGGGGCTTAAGTCCTCGGCGTTGCGGCAGCGAAACTCCCACACCACGCTGGCGTTGGCGTATTTGTGATGCACGCCCTGCATCATGGTGAGCTTGTACCAGTCGGTATCCAGAAGCGAAGTAATGACCTGTTCCGGCGCGCGGTAGGTGGCCGCCATGCAAGAGACTCCTGACAGTAATAATTGACGGTAACGGCGGCAGTGGCGGGCTGCCGTTACTCTGACCCGCTGGCGTCATGATAGACGTGCCGTCGCGGTATAACGTGCGGTAACGGTATGACGTACGGTAATAACATAGCGTAAGGAAACGCGGCGGCTAGCCGACGCGGTGGCGCCTTGGCGCCTCGGGGGAGGCATCGCTGTGATCGGCGGCAGACGGGTCGTGACGCTCGCCGGTGAGGCGGTACCACTCGGCTTCGTCCAGATAGTGCAAACACCAGCGGGAAAGCGCAGCGGCGGCGGCGTCAGCGCTTTTCTGGTTGCTGCGGTAGCAGCCGGCAATATCCAGCAGGTCCTGACGGGCCGTTCGCGCCCGGGCACAGCCGCCGTGAACGCTGGCCAGCGGGCGGCGCGGGTCATAGGCCGCGTTGGTCAACGCAGTCAGCCAATAGCCCAGCTCGTGGGCCTGTATCCCACCGTAAACTGCCACCTGCCTGCTCTCCTTTGCCATTAACGTTGCCAGGCATATTCTTATGGACGCTGTTCTGAACATGAGTATACGCCCGGCACCCTAGCCTGCCCGATTCAGGCGCTATTGTCATCTACCCCGCGGCCGCTAGCCGTCAACGCCGGCGCCTGCCAGCGCTGCGCCCAGCGGCGCTTCTCGGCGGGGCTTTGCTGCTTGAGCGCGTATTCAGCCCGGCTGGCCTCGGCGCGCCCGGCAAAGGGCTGCGCCCCCAGCAGCGCCACCGGCGGATTGGCCCGGGTATAGCGTGCGCCCTTGCCGGCGCAGTGGGCGCGGTAGCGCCGGGGCAAATCGTTGGTGATACCGGCGTAGGTGCCGCGCCGGCACTCCAGCAGGTAAAGGTACCAGGGCGCCGCCGCGGGCGCGCCAGCCTGGCTCATGCCTCGCCCCCGCTTTCCTGCTCAAGCGCCCTGCCCATGCGCCCCAGAAACTCGAGGCAGGCGGCGAGCTGCGCCTTTTCGACGTATTCGTCAGGCTGGTGGGCCTGGGCGATGCTGCCCGGGCCCAGAATCAGCGTCTCGAGCCCCGCTCCCTGAAACTGCCCCGCCTCGGTGGCGTAGGCCACGGCGTGGCGCCCGCAGGTTTCGGGCAGGTTGGCCTCGACCAGCGCCAGCACCTGGCGGTTATCGCGGTCGGCAAGCCCCGGCACGGTCACGTTGAGCGCCTTCGTTTCGATCGTCAGCGGCTTATCGGCGGCTTTCACCTCGCGGATCAGCGCTTCGCAGCGCGCCTCGAAGCGCCGGTAAAGCGCCTCGAAGGTATCGCTTGGCAAATGGCGAATCTCCCACTCGAAGGTGCACTCCCGGGCGGTAATGTTGATCGCGGTGCCGCCCTCTATCTTGCCTACGTGCAGGCTGGAATGCGCCACGTTAAAGGCCTCGTCCACCCGGCCTTCCGCCACCAGCTCGGTCATGGTGTCCTCAATAAAGGTCACCAGCCGGGCGGCCACGTGAACAGCGGATACGCCCTGATCCACCTGGCTGCTGTGGGCCTCGCGCCCGGTCACCGTGGTGCGCAGGTTGGTCGCCCCTTTTTGCGCCACGACCGGCCGCATGTCCGTCGGCTCGCCGACGATGACGTGAGCGCTTGGCGCATGGGGATAGCGCTTCATGAAGCCTTCGATCAGCGCCGGCGCGCCGACGCAACCGACTTCCTCATCGTAGGAAAACGCCAGATACACTGGCCGCTTGAGCGCGGCCCTCGTCCACTCGGGCACCCGGGACAGCACGCAGGCGATAAAACCCTTCATATCGCAGGTGCCGCGCCCGTAAAGCCGATCGCCGCCGCCTTCGCGCAGGGTGAAAGGGTCGCTCGACCACGGCTGGCCCGCCACCGGCACCACGTCGGTATGGCCGGACAGCACCACCCCGCCCGGCGCTTCGGGGCCGATGCGCGCCATGAGGTTGGCCTTTTCCCCGCAGGGGCTCGTCACCCGTTCGGCGGTCACGCCGTAGCGCGCCAGGTACGCTTCGACGTACTCGATCAGCGCCAGGTTGGAACGGTGCGACGTGGTATCGAACGCCACCAGATCCTCAAGCAACGCCACTGCCTGCTCCATGCCTCACTCCGATTTAATGGCCAATGTCTTCGCCAGAGCCTACCATTCGCGCATCGGTGCGCCTACGCTGGCCGCGGCCGGCTTCTTTCTTCTCGCACCCGACAAAATATCGCCTACACTATCGCCTACACCATTGCCTACACTGCTTATGGGACTGTTTCCCCGGCGCGCCTCGCGACTCATTGCGCTCGATACCACCGAACAGGACACACCATGCCCCGCTTTTCACTTCATGCCGCTACCGCCGGGATCGCCCTCGCCTGCCTCAGCCTGCCGGCCCAGGCCGTGACCGACATTCAATGGTGGCACTCCCTGAACGGCAAGCGGGAGGCCATCCTCGAGGAAATAACCGAGGCGTTTAATAGCTCCCAGGAGGAATACCGCGTCTTCACCAGCTTTCGCGGCACCGGCAGCAAGACCGTCACCAAGGCCATTGACGCCGTTAGTGGCGACGGGCAGCCGCACATCCTTCAGGTGCCCGACGCGGGCACGGGCACCCTGATGCGAAACAATGAGGGCATCGTTTATCCGCTGCATGAGCTGATGGAGGAGCACAGCCAGCCCCTCGATACAGAAGCCCTTCTCCCGGCGATTGCGGCCTATTACCGCGACGCCCAGGGCAAGATGCCGTCGTTTCCGCTGAACGTTGCCACGCCGGTCATGTATTACAACCGCGACGTATTCAAAGAAGCGGGGCTCGACCCCGACGAGCCGCCCACCACCTGGTACGGGGTTGCCCAGGCCGCCACGGCCATTACCAACGCGGACGCCGCCGAGTGCGGCTTCACCGCCGCCTGGCCCAGCTGGATCATGCTGGAAAACTTCTCCGCCGTGCATAACCTGGCGATAGCCACTCAGCAGAACGGCTTTGGCGGGCTGGACGCCAAGCTTGCGTTCAACAACGAGGAGGTGGCACGCCACTGGGAGAACCTGCACATCTGGCAGGGCAGCGACGTCTTCCGCTGGAGCGGCGCCGACGACGGCCCCAATGCCGAGCCGATGTTTTACGCCCAGGCCTGCGCCATGTTTCTCGGCTCCTCGGCGGCCCGGGCAGACGTGTTGAACAACGCAAGCTTTGACGTGGGCTACGCCAGGCAACCCTATTACGACGACGTCGAAGGTGCGCCGCAAAACGCCATCATCGGCGGCTCGTCGCTGTGGGCACTGCGCGGCCACACCGACGCGGAATACGAGGCCGTCGCGGCTTTTTTCGACTATTTGTCAAAGCCCGCCGTACAGGCCAAATGGCACCAGAAAACCGGCTACCTGCCCATCACCAAGAAAGCTCAAGAGCTTAGCGAAGAGCAGGGGTTCTATAAAGCCAACCCCGGCGCGTCAGTGGCCCTTGAACAGCTGACCCTCAAGGCGCCCACGGCCAATGCCAAGGGAACACGCCTGGGTAACTTCATGGAGATTCGCAAGATCATCACCGAAGAGATGGAAGCCGTCATGAACGGTAAAAAGAGCGGCGAAGAAGCCACCGATGACGCCGTGAGCCGCGGCAATCAGCTATTGCGCGATTTTGAGGCCGCCAACTCATAAGGCCCGCTTGGCAGCCGTCGGCGAACCCGCTAGGGTTTATGTTAAAGGCTGAAACGCGCCGGCGGCCCTTGGCCCCGGCACCCGGCTCATCGGCTTTCACTGCGCGGAGCGACCATGATCACCGTTTACCTCTCCCACGGCCTGGAAAGCGGGCCCGGCGCGCTCAAGGTGCAGGCGCTCAAGGGCGTCGCCGAGCGGCTCGACAACGTCGATACCGTGGTAATGGACTACCGCCAGCAGCCCGACCCTCGCGACCGCCTCGAACACCTGCGCCGCACCCTGGCCGAGCGCGGCGACGACCCCGCCCGCTGCGTCATGGCCGGCTCCAGCCTCGGCGGCTGGGTCAGCGCCATGCTGGGGGCCGAGCACGCGGTGCTTGGCTGCTTTCTGCTGGCGCCGGCGCTGGGCATTGCCGGCTACCCGGAGACCTCGCCGGTGCTCAAGGCCCAAGCCTGCCACCTCATCCACGGCTGGCAGGACGACGTCGTGGCCCCCGGCCCGGTAATTGACTACGCCCGGGATCAGCGCCTGTCCCTGCGGCTGCTCGACGACGATCACCGCCTGCACGCGAGCCTTTCGATCATCCTTGGCGATTTCGAACGCTTCCTACACCACTGTGAAGCGCTTGCCGGCTGCGAGTGAACCCGGCTCCGCCTTTTTGCCTACAGGACGCCCCATGCGCCGACTGCGCCTTTTAACGCTGGGACTCATGCTCGCGGCCCTTACCGTACCGGCCCATGCCAACGACTGCCTGGCCCCCGGCGACTGGTGGCAGCTCGGCGCCGTCACCCCGGCATCTCGCGTACTGAGCCGGGCCGCCGACCAGGACGTGGTGCTGATCGGCGAGCGCCACGACCAAATGGCCGACCACCGCTTCGAGCTCAACACCCTGGCAGGCCTCGCCGCCCACCGCGACGACATGGTAATCGGCCTTGAGATGCTGCCCCGCCGCGCCCAGCCGGTGCTCGATGCCTGGGTCAACGGCGAGCTGAGCGAAGACGAACTGCTGCGCCAAAGCCGCTGGGACGACGTCTGGGGCTTTGAAGCGGCCATGTACCTGCCGATCTTTCACTTCGCGCGGATGAACCGCATTCCGCTGGTGGCGCTGAACATTGCCCCCGAGCTGCGCCGCCGACTGGCGGACGAAGGCTTTGACGCCGTACCCGCCGCCGAGCGCCACGGCATTGCTCCGCCGGCCACTCCCAGCCCGGCCTATCGCCGGCGCCTGCGCGCGGTTTACGACGCCCATCCGCTGGAGCAGCCGTTCGCCACCTTTCTGCGCGCCCAGCTAGCCTGGGATACCGCCATGGCCGACGCCCTTGCCCGAGCCAGCGCCGGCGGCAAACTGGCCGTGGGACTCATGGGCAGAGGGCACATGCAGTACAGCGACGGCGTGGCCCACCAGCTCGACAAGCGCGGCGTACACCGCCAGATGACGCTGCTGCCGGTGCCCGCCGATACCTGCCGGCCCCAGGCACCGGGGCTTGCCGATGCGCTCTACCTGCTCGAAGCCTCGCCCGCGCCGACGGCCGGTTTCATGGAGCAGCTGGACACCGGCTAGCCGCCCGGCGCCACGCGCACCTCAAGTTCCGGCGTGCGGTGGCGAACGCGCTTTTGGGCATCCAGCAGCTCGGCCTGCAGCCGGTGCCTGCCGGGTGCCAGCCGCGGCACCCAGAACGCCTCGCTGCGCAGCGCCGACTGGCTCAGGCTGCCGTCTACCAGCAGGCGGATCTGATGGTCGGCACGCAGCGCCGGGAGCACCTCCACCTCTACGGGAAACGGCGCTTCCGGCAGAGTCGCCGCGCTGGCCGGCCGGTCAATGACAAAACGGTCGTAAGGCATGAACGGTGCGCCCGGCGACGCTTCCGAAGGCGTGTTCGACGTCGAGGCACTGCCCCCCTGCAGCGGCTTGAGCGCTACCTCGCTGCCGCCACTCTCGGCATCGTCGGTAAACGTCACGTTACCCGCCTCGTCTACCACCCGGTACACCGTTTGCGCCTGAAGCGGCCCCCAGGCAAGCGCTGCCATCAGCATGCCGACAAGCCACCCGACTCGCTTTCGCCTCATTGCGTCCCCGGTAGTGAAAACCTTAACAGCTGTAATACAGCTCAAACTCCACGGGATGGGTGGTCATGCGCAGGTAGTTCACATCCTCCATCTTGAGCGCGATGTAGGCATCAATCATCTCTTCGCTGAACACCCCGCCCTCGGTCAGGAAAGCCCGGTCCTCATCCAGCGCTTCCAGCGCCTGCTCCAGGCTCGTGGCCACGGTTGGCACCTGCTTGCCCTCTTCCGGCGGCAGGTCGTAGAGGTTCTTGTCCATGGCATCGCCGGGGTGAATCTGGTTCTTGATGCCGTCGATTCCCGCCATCAGCATCGCGGCAAAGCACAGGTAGGGGTTCGCCGTGGGGTCGGGGAAGCGCAGCTCCACCCGCTTGCCCTTGGGGTTGGCGGTATAGGGAATGCGGATCGACGCCGAACGGTTGCGCGCGCTGTAAGCGAGCATCACCGGCGCCTCGAACCCCGGCACCAGCCGCTTGTAGGAGTTGGTCGAGGCGTTGGTAAAGGCGTTCAGCGCCCGGGCGTGCTTGATGATGCCGCCGATGTAATAAAGCGCCATTTCCGAAAGCCCGGCGTATTCGTCCCCGGCAAACTGGTTGTCGCCGTCTTTCCAGAACGACTGGTGCACGTGCATGCCCGAGCCGTTATCGCCCACCAGCGGCTTGGGCATAAAGGTCGCGGTCCGGCCGTAGGCGTGGGCCACGTTGTGGATCACGTACTTCATTTCCTGAACTTCATCGGCCTTCTTCACCAGGGTGTTGAACTTGACGCCGATCTCGTTCTGCCCGGCGGTGCCCACCTCGTGGTGGTGCACTTCCACGCTCTGGCCGATGGCCTCCAGGGTGTTGCACATCGCTCCGCGGATGTCGTGGAAGCTGTCCACCGGCGGTACGGGGAAGTAGCCGCCCTTCACCCGCGGGCGATGGCCCAGGTTGCCGCCCTCGATGGCGTGATCGGCAGACCATGCCGCCTCTTCCGAGGTGATCTTGTACATCGAGCCCTGGATATCGGTCTTCCAGTGCACCTCGTCAAAGATGAAGAACTCCGGTTCCGGGCCAAAAAACGCCGTATCGCCAAGGCCGGTGGACTGCAGGTAGGCCTCGGCGCGCTTGGCGATGGAGCGCGGATCGCGGTCATAACCCTGCATGGTGGCCGGCTCGATAATGTCGCAGCGCAGCACCAGGGTCGCATCTTCGGTGAACGGATCCAGGTAGGCCGTGCCGTCTTCCGGGCGCAGCACCATGTCGGACTCGTTAATGCCCTTCCAGCCGGCCATCGACGAGCCGTCGAACATCTGGCCGTCTTCAAAAAAATCATCGTCCACGTCACGCGCCGGAATGGTCACATGCTGCTCCTTGCCGATGGTGTCGGTAAAGCGCAGGTCGATCCATTTCACATCGTGCTCTTCAATCAGGGCGAGCGTCTTGGCTGACATCGTAGCCTCCGGGTAAGCGTCACTTGGCTTGAAAACGTGCCGGCGGGCGCGGTGACCCGCACGGAAAAACTGTGGCCATTTTGTAGCACATGGCTACCGAGCGCCTAACACATTTCCAGGCGGCGAAAACCCGGACATTGTTTCAGGTGCTCAAAAGAATTGCACGTGGGAGGGTTAATGGTGGAGGTACAGCGGCCTACCTAAGCAACCAAGCTTGCGTAAGAGGCCGGCTATGCCGGGCGAAGCAGGCCGGAGGCCTGCGGAGTAGGGCCCTGCATAAGCTGCCTGGGCGGCAGCGAACATAGCGGATCATCCCCGCGGGTGCGGGGATCGTTTCTGAGCTGCCTGGGCGGCAGCTAATAACAAAAGGTGCAAGGCGGCTCCGTACAGGTCCGCTGTCGCCCCGGCAGTTCAGAGTTTCAATCCACACAACCTTGTTATAGGCTGCGACAAGCTCGCTTCAATAGGAAAACTAGCCGATATTATTGTTTAGATCCACGCGGCCCGAGCGGCCGCGACCTGAGTGCCAGGTTATCGGCTTGCACCCACTGGCAGTCTCTATCCGCGCGACCCGAGCGGGCCGCGACCCGGGCGGCGGGCGTGCAGAGCTTGAAGTGGTAGTTTCTATCCGCGCGACCCGAGCGGGCCGCGACTGCGTCGTGTACTGTACGGACTCGTCGAGCGTGAGTTTCTATCCGCGCGACCCGAGCGGGCCGCGACCGTCCAGGGCGGCGGCATCGCCGGCATCGACCGTGTTTCTATCCGCGCGACCCGAGCGGGCCGCGACCTGGGTCTGGTTGATTGCCTGGGTCTGCTGGCGCTGTTTCTATCCGCGCGACCCGAGCGGGCCGCGACCTGCTTGAGACGGTCGGTGGGGTCGATATCGGCGTGTTTCTATCCGCGCGACCCGAGCGGGCCGCGACGCTCATGTAGCGCTGGACGTCACCGGGATTGGTGAGGTTTCTATCCGCGCGACCCGAGCGGGCCGCGACGCGGTGACGGTGCCGTCCAGCCGGTGCTGGGCGCGGTTTCTATCCGCGCGACCCGAGCGGGCCGCGACCGCACCATGCTGTCGGCGTTGCCGCCGTTATCAAGTTTCTATCCGCGCGACCCGAGCGGGCCGCGACCAAATGCGTTGCGCGGCATAGCGCCTCCATGAAGTTTCTATCCGCGCGACCCGAGCGGGCCGCGACTTGGCCGTATCGAGCGGCAGGGCAACCAGCTTTATGTTTCTATCCGCGCGACCCGAGCGGGCCGCGACCTCGGTGCCAGGCTGGATAGGGTCGCCGTGTTGGTCGTTTCTATCCGCGCGACCCGAGCGGGCCGCGACTCTGCCGAGGGGTCGGCCAAGGCGCTGAGGGATGGTTTCTATCCGCGCGACCCGAGCGGGCCGCGACAAAAAAGCCCGCGCGGGATGGGCAAGACAGGATCGTTTCTATCCGCGCGACCCGAGCGGGCCGCGACACGAACGTGTAGTCCGTCTCGCCGTCGCCGAGCGTGTTTCTATCCGCGCGACCCGAGCGGGCCGCGACGATCTCCTTGAGGTTGATCGAGTTGCTATAGGTGGCGTTTCTATCCGCGCGACCCGAGCGGGCCGCGACTTGTGCGGACTGGCTGCGCTGGGCCTGCGGCGTGAAGTTTCTATCCGCGCGACCCGAGCGGGCCGCGACCCGGGTGGAATCGTGACGGCGTGGTCATGGTGTAGTTTCTATCCGCGCGACCCGAGCGGGCCGCGACGCGACACCTACGAGCTCTACATGCGCGGGCTTTACGTTTCTATCCGCGCGACCCGAGCGGGCCGCGACGTTTTTGTGATCAACGAGCTTGAGCCGCTACAGGCCCGTTTCTATCCGCGCGACCCGAGCGGGCCGCGACCGGGTCAGCGCTGGGGGCCGAGTGCGCGGACTGAGTTTCTATCCGCGCGACCCGAGCGGGCCGCGACCGTCTGCCGCTGCCATGCGGTAGTAAGCTGGTTGTTTCTATCCGCGCGACCCGAGCGGGCCGCGACGTTATCAGGGGGCATCGAGGATGTCGTCCGCCAAGTTTCTATCCGCGCGACCCGAGCGGGCCGCGACTCGGCTTTCATCCGCGCATCACGCCGGGCGAGGGTTTCTATCCGCGCGACCCGAGCGGGCCGCGACCAGCTGAGTCTTGCATCATCATCAGCATGACATCGTTTCTATCCGCGCGACCCGAGCGGGCCGCGACTCGGTGTAGTGGGTGCGCTCGATGTCGCCGTCGAGGTTTCTATCCGCGCGACCCGAGCGGGCCGCGACACCTGCAAGCAGTCGGCTGTCTTCATCTGCGTGCCGTTTCTATCCGCGCGACCCGAGCGGGCCGCGACCCTGTTGATCAGCGCGACGACGTATCCGCCACGCTGTTTCTATCCGCGCGACCCGAGCGGGCCGCGACGCTACCCTGGTTGCCGCCGACATAATAGACGCTGGCGTTTCTATCCGCGCGACCCGAGCGGGCCGCGACCGCTGTCTATCGCCAGTTCGGTACCGGCATCATCGTTTCTATCCGCGCGACCCGAGCGGGCCGCGACGCGCATCAGGTTGACGATCTCGCGGTTACGGATGCCGTTTCTATCCGCGCGACCCGAGCGGGCCGCGACCCGAGCCCGCCATCAAGGCTGAGCGCAAGCGCGCTGTTTCTATCCGCGCGACCCGAGCGGGCCGCGACTTGTCCAGCAGCACCTCGACGGCGTTATCAGCGGTGTTTCTATCCGCGCGACCCGAGCGGGCCGCGACCCGAATGGACGGCGCTGGGGCACTACCTGAGCGACGTTTCTATCCGCGCGACCCGAGCGGGCCGCGACGAGGCGAGGTCGGCAGCTTGCCAACCTTGGTTGATGTTTCTATCCGCGCGACCCGAGCGGGCCGCGACCTGTCCGACCGGCTGCAATGGCCAGCCGATGACGTTTCTATCCGCGCGACCCGAGCGGGCCGCGACGTGAACATGCTACGGTGGCAGCGGAAGACGCCGGTTTCTATCCGCGCGACCCGAGCGGGCCGCGACTGCTCCGTTATAACGCGTTGTTAAATAAAAGGAAATACCTAAAAATTCGCGAAACACGTCAATCATGAAGCACAACTTGCTGCATAAATAATGCCAGAGATAAAAAACCAACAAAAACAAGTTATTAAAGATCTGCGAACCTACCGGCAATATGCGAGACGCTAAGGGTTCGCAAGCCAAGTGTTTTGCTAAAACACAAGGGGTCCGTGCATATCCAAAGCAGGTTTGGCACCAATATGCTCAATGCGTTTTTGCCAGTTCCGGCCCAAAAAATAAAAACGCAGGCTATCAAGGTCTTCATCAATCAGACCAATCAGCTGCTGGCGAAGACGTACCCACTGATCAGGATCAACTTCGATCTCAAATACGGAAAATTGTACACGCTGGCCAACATCCCGACAGGCTTTGGCCACCCGACGCAGTCGCCTATTACCACCTTCCGATGAGGTGCTAACATCGTAGCTAACTAGAACCAGCATGGCCCGTTCTCCCTAGAGTTAAGTGGCTGCTCAGATATTTTGACGCGTAATAGTAGACCCACCGATCGCCTGGAAGCGTCTGTGGCTGTTCAAGTGCTACGTCAATAATGCACGATTAGTTATGAACAGACACTCATCTCATTTCCACAAAAAAGGCGGATAAGCATCTAGGTCGCCTCTAAGGTGGCGCGCCAATAGCTGAGCCTGCAATATTGGCAACATACCTATCGGCACTTTTTCATTTATAAAAGCATGATATAGCTCTTCTCGTTTCCGCTCCTGGTAGGCTGTTAGCACCTTTTTGCGTGCATCCTCGGTCAGCACTACCCCACCGCTCTCAGCCACCACAAAATCTTTCTCGCGAAGTTGACGACGATTCACGAGCGATAATGCTAAACGGTCTCCCAAAAGCGGACGAAATTCCTCGGCCAGATCCAGCGCCAAGCTAGGACGCCCAGGGCGGTCACGGTGCAAAAAACCTACTGCAGGATCCAGCCCCACGCTTTCCAGTGCGGAACGACAATCATGAGTCAGCAGGGTGTAGAAAAAAGACAGCAGCGCATTGATACGATCACGCGGTGGGCGACGGTTGCGCCCGGTAAAACGAAAGGCTTTACTATCGTTACGCACCAGGCTGTCAAAAATGCTGAAATACGTTTGCGCAGCTTCGCCTTCCAACCCACGCAAGCCATTCGTCAAAGGCTCGTTTAGCAAGTCGCGTGCAACTCGCCCCAGCCGCGTTTTCGTTCTCTCCAGACGTTGGCGCTCTGAGATCTCCAGCTTAGAGCCATAATCACGAAGTCCCCGAGCAACGACTGCTCGCTGATTATGTACTTTCCCGGCCAGCACGTGACGAACAACACCTGCACAGCCGTTTTCATCATCGGTAATACGGTACTGAGCGCGCCGTAAAAGAACGTTGCCGGATACCGGCCCTTCAACACGCGCGAGAAATTTTCCGTTTGGTGACAAATGTGTAATGGTGATGCCTTCCTCGGCACAGAAACCCATTAGCGGTGGAGACACCAGCACGCGGCCAAAGCAGACCAGTGACTCGAGCATATGGACCGGCAGTCTTGCCCGCTCTTTACCCTCGGCCATCATGACGATATTGGCGCCGTGCTTCTTTAGCCACGCTCCTTCCGTAGTAATATATAGCGTATTTAGCTGACGACGCATAAGGCTTACTCATCTAACGATTGCAGCTGGCGCACCAGCCATTGGCTCGCTGAACGCTGCTTTCCCATCACTTGTGGCTGACAAATATCTATCAGCGAACAGTGATCGCAGCGCTTGGCTTCATAGATAGCGGCTGGGGTACGATTGCTATCAAAAAGTGCGAGAGTATCGGCAATGACCCGCAATGTCAGATCTCGTAAAACATCGTCAAACCCGATGGTTTTACGGCGTCGCGTTTTACCATAGTAAAGCGCTCCGTGCTCTATGGTGAGATCCAACATCTCCTCCAGGCAAAGTGCCTGTGCACAAAGCTGAACTTCATCAGCACGGTGCGCCTTGGGTCGCCCACGTTTGTACTCAACCGGAGTGACAGTGGTCTTTCCGGAGGTCTCGTCGAATTCAACGACATCTGCTACTCCGGTTAAACCCAAGGCTTTATTGGATAATGGCAGCGCCATAGCTGTGTGGATACCACGCCGCCGCTCATGCCCGAAATGGTCGGCACGCTCATGGAGAATACGCCCTTCCGCCGTATAGCGATTTTCTGCCCACTGCTGTTCAAGGTGAATCAGTGCACACTGGCGTGGACAAAAAAGCATATGCTGCAGTGCTGATAGAGGAACTAAGCGAGCATCATTCTCCATTTTCCTATCCTATAATTTTTCTTCGACGCTAACGCCCTTCGGCAAGCGCTCAGTATTGATAGAAACGCGATAATCACTATAATCGCGGGCCGGAGATTCATTCTCGCCATTGGCGCGTTCGACTTTCACACTATCGAACAGCAGATGAGCCGGCGCGTTACCCATGGGGTTATCATGCTTAAAAATAATCAGCTTCCGTGCCGACATCTCACCCCGAGATGCAGAACGATCATGCTCAAACATATTGATTAATGAGCGCCATAAAAGCTCAAGATCCTCGTCAGAGAACCCTGTACGCTCAGCAAGTTTGGCAGAGATGTATCCATGAGCCCGGTATAGGCCATAGGGTATGATATGTTTACGCCCCATAGTGCGCTCCTTCTCAAGGTCACGCTCGTTAGTTACCGCCATACGCGTGATGGAAACTTCCATGGGCACAACAGGGTCAATGGAGCTGGCAAACGCCATCTGCACCGGCCCACGCACCTGGCCGGAGTTAACTTCAGTCGTCATAACGGCGCCAAAAGTGCGCACATCAAAAAAGTTGTTACACATCCATTCGGTCAGTGCGTGGGCCTTCTCCGCCTCTTTAGGAAGCTTCTTCGGCGTAGGCTTGATCCCCAGCGCCTCATAGGCTTTTTTGTGCTGGTTATTAAGAACAGACTTTTCCTTCATGTAAATCGAGTAACCAGCATCGTTTTCTTTTTCTAGCTCGACGTAATTGCGGATTTTTCTCTTGAGGCATACGTCTGTAACTAGCCCCTGGTTGGTTTCGGGATCAAGCCGTGGAAGATTTCCCGCATCTGGATCACCATTGGGGTTGCCATTATTCACGTCAAACAGCAGTACAAATTCATAACGATTAGCAATGGCGCTCATTATTCATCTCCTTGTGCAACTTCGGATTCTTCCAATTTTTTAGCCTTTTTTGAGAACCTAGCCTGCGACTGATGGTAATAGCCAATTGCAAATCTTCCTTGGTCTTCGATATGCAGGCTTTTAGGAAATTTTTCTCCCAGCCCATCAATAATGTCAGCCATTTCACTTTCTATAGTGTGCGCCAGCCCGCCTTTTTCTTTCTTGCGCATATTTGACAAATGGTTTTGTACATTGCGCAGCAGCATGGGAAAAATACTGGCCGGTGTTGCGGAGGCAGCGCCATAGTAACGATCACGGATAGGGGCATTAACCTGCCCTCCTAGCGCACCGCGTTGGGCATTTTCCAGCTCGGCAAAAAGCCTGCCGAGCAGATAGCCGGGATGAGTGGAATATCGATCAAGACTCACGGGCACCTCCTGAGTAGTTGCGTTCGAATACGCGGAAAGACGTCCTTTTCGCGCCAGTACGGCTTTGCAAAGTGCGACACGAACACCATCGATATCGCCATCATTACGCATCCGCATGATGATGTTGGAAAGCAGAGAGTATGGATAACGGCTGCCGGTCAAAATAGCTCTAGCTAACTCTCCCGCTAGCTGCGGTGGAATATCTTCTGCTTTGGCTTTTCCATTACGGCTCGGTGCCGTAGCGTATAAAAGCCGCCAAATCGCGGGTGCAACACCTTTCCAGGGAGCAGGTTCAAGCTTCAAATCCTGATGATGCCAAGCGTAATGCTGCGCCAAGCGTTCCAAGCTAAGTGCCTAGGCAAATATTTTCATGCATAATGTCGGTATAATATCAGCTTAGGACGGCAGCATGGTAAGGCGCTTCATCTCTCCTCTGACAGAAACCGACCGACAGGCGTTGACCCATGTCCATCAGTACGGGCAGAAACGCGCCTCGCGCCGTCGCGCTCATGCGATCCTCTTGAGCGACCAAGGCTACACCATCGCCCAGATCGGCGACATTTTAGTGGTCGGAAGAAATACCTTGACGATCTGGTTCAAGAAGTGGGAAGCCTCCGGTCTCGAAGAGCTCGTTGATAAGCCCCGTAGTGGCCGCACCCCAATTCTTGATGACAGCGATCGAGAGCGGCTACAGACCTTGGTGGAGGAGCATCCTCATCAGCTACGCACCCTGCAGGCTAGGCTTCAGGAGGAAACAGGAAAAACCTTCAGCACGGACACCTTGCGCCGGGCATTGAAAAAAAATCAAAATAGCTTCAAGCGCATTCGGCACTCACTAAAGGGCCGACGCGATGAGACGGATTTTCGCAATACCCAGGGCCTTCTGAAAGTGCTCCAAGAGCAAGAGGATCGAGGCGAACACGAGCTTTACTACTTCGATGAATCCGGCTTTTCCCAGTCGTCATCGATACCTTATGCATGGAGCTCCGTCGGCAAGCCATGGGAAGTGACGGCGTACTCACATAGCCATAGGCTGAACGTGCTGGGCTTTGTGAGCCGAAAAGGGAAGCTGGTCTACCATACGACCACCAAGTCGGTCACCACGGAGACCGTCATCGAGGCGTTTGATCAATTTGTGGCTCAGAAAGACCCCGAGGCCTTCGCCATCGTCGTGCTGGACAATGCCAGTATGCATCGCTCCAAAGCGTTTAAGCGCAAGATTCTGGAATGGATGTCGCATCGCGTGCATCTGGTTTACCTATCCGCTTACTCGCCAGAGCTGAACTTAATCGAGATCCTTTGGCGGCAGGTCAAATACCACTGGCTGCCCCTCGATGCCTATCTATCATTTGATCGGCTCTGCGATGAAGTCCATCGACTGCTCAAAGGTTACGGGACGGAACACACGATTAATTATGCGTAAGCACTTATCGACATACCAGAAGCGCACGGAAAGACGCGCTGCGTTGGGTGCCAACCCCAGCACAAAAAACTGCGTGTCAGCGTCCAGCATCGGATCCAGCTCTGCCAGTGGTCGACCCTGGGCAACCTTCAACAGCAAGCTTGCGAGCTTAGCCGACTCTTGCTCATCGCTAGGCGGTTCGTTGAGCATAGCAAAAAAGCCCTCGGCAGCTTCCGCATGCTTGCTATCGTGTGACTTGGCCCAGAATACTGTCGTAGTATCACCGAGCTGTAGACGTTGATGGTTCTCTGCATCGCCGCGTAGTAAATAATTCAGTGCCGTTGAATAACCAAAAATAGCCTCTTTGGAAATCGCTGCATTCGCTTGACCTTTATGGCCATAGGATTCATATGCATCGCTGTTAAATGAAACCAACGATGCACCTGACGACTGAGACCCTCTAACTCCTCGAATGGCAGGGTGGCCCACACCTAACGGTGCTTCTTTTCCCGTAACCAGGCACTCGCCGATCGTCTCATCATCATTTTCTAACGTGATGCTCCATAGTTGGCGTGCATTTTTATTATCGTGTAAATAGTGGTGCGTGCCATCCAAGCGGAAAACAATATTGGCATCTAGAACGTCTTCACTATACCCGGGTAGCCTAGTCAGCTTTTCGGGCGACCACTGCGTTAAAAACGTTAAAAATGCTTGCAGCTCGAAGTCATCGCTAGAACTAAAAAGGTCAGCCTGCCGATCTTTAAATGCCGCGTGCTCATCGGTAAGCCGCTTGCCTTCACCTGCCGTTGCGCCAAGAGCATAGGCAGTTTTATCCCACAGCGGGTAGGCATGAATACCCGAAGTCCGACGTTTATCCACAGGCACCTGATAGGGCACTGACTTGGGCTTCTTACCGGAAGTATCGCGGAGATCTACAATTTGAAGTGGCACCCCCTTCTCTGAGAACACCAGGCAGAAACTGATTCTTTCACTACTGAAACCCGGTGGCGGTACCTTCTTTTCTTCTGCCAGCCGCTGATAGTACTCATTGAGCGCAGATAGAATCATGCCAAAGCCTCCTGAAAAGGCGGTACCTCAATGACACCATCCTGCATACTCGCGCGAAAGAAGTGCGGCACCTTACCGTTGGCAAAATCAATATCGTGCAGCATATAGCCCAAATCAAATTGACCGTTTAATTGATCATCAGCTGTCGGCATTTCAGCATCGTCTTCAATCAGCGAGAAGTTGGCAGGAAATTCACGCGTGCCCATGCATGGCATGTGAAAACACTGTCCCTGGCGGGCACGACGGTTGAAAATATCCAGATGTTTACCGGGTGTATCGCTCTTGTCGGCTCGCTCAGTGAACTCGAAGTGTGCTTCAATCACATAGCCCACGTCGCGCAGGATGGTAGCGGCACGCTGCTGGCGATGCTCATCAACATAATAAGCGACATCATCAACGCGGTCTGTCTTCATTGCCTTGCTAACCGTTGAGGCAGGAAGCTTTCCTGCTACCTCGTTACGCCTCAGCGACTCAAAGCGAATCGGTTTGAGAACATGGATACGATCCACACACCAACGGATCGCTGGCTTCCAATGGATGGCTTCCAAAATACCACGGGCGGCAGAAGGTGTGATCACATCATAGGAAACGCGCTCAACTTTCATTTCGGGACGCGTAAAACATGCCCGTTCTCCCCAAATATGTAAGCGAACTCCGTATGTCATGCCCCTCTCCTTTTCTCTTATTCGTACGGCCTGCTTACCAGATATTGGATTCACCGGCACGAAACGTTGGATTATTCCAGTCCAGTCCCATGCGCTCGTCGTAGAGATCTTCGTTGATCAACTGCATAAACTGGTCGCCGAACTTATCAGGCTCAAGGGCCGCCACGGCCCCCACCTGCTCCAGCGCTGAGAAACCTTGTTGCGGTACCTGCACCGTATATGGCTGGAGTTTTCGCGAGATACCGCCGACGCTTTCTGAAAATGACAAGTCTTCCAAAGCTTTACGCGCAATGCCGTCCTCATCGGTGGCGATAATGATGGCACGCTGGGTATTCTCGATCATGCGAAATTTCTGTTCGATGGTTTCAAACGGCAGTCCTTCCAAACGGCTATTCTCAACCAACGTTAGCAGGCCATGACGATCCAATTTCTGCGGTCCTTGCTGCCAATACAAAAGCTGGAAATAAGCCTCAATGGCCGATAGCGACAGGGGGTCACCGCCGCGTTGCCGCAGCACTTCCCTGGTTACCTGGGCAAACTGCTTTAATTCCGGAGGCGGAGCCCAGTCGTCGTTGGCGGTAGCAAAAATAGCCACCTCGCTGTCACTCACCTCATATTTGCCTTCCCTATTGCAGCGTCCGGCTGCCTGGGCAATAGAGTCCAGCCCTGCTTCGGCACGCAATACCCGCGGAAAGTCAACGTCAACCCCCGCCTCTATCAGCGATGTGGATATCACCCGGCACGGCTTACCGTCTTTCAGCACTTGCCGTATCTCGGCCAATACTCGGCGTCGATGAACCGCATACATGGATGTAGTGAGATGATAAGAACCGGGGTCATCAGCAATAGATTCGAATAGCGCTCGCGCATGGCGGCGGTTATTGACAATGCATAGTACCTGCTGGGTTCTCAGCAGCTCATCGTGCAGTGCTTCATCATCCAAAGTGCCTATATGACGCACGGTAACGCGCTTGAGGTCGCGATAAAGTGTTTCAGGATTCGGCGCCAGCTCGCGCATATTGCGCAAGCCACCCTCAAAGCTACGCTCGGAATCATCGCTTTCGACCAGCGCCGGCTGGGTTGCCGTGCACAACACAATGCTGGTGCGATAATTCAGTGCCAGCTCATCCAACGCCGTCACGCTGGGGCGCAATAGCGGCAGCGGCATGGTCTGTGCTTCGTCCAGAATCACCACGCTATTGGCAATATTATGCAGTTTGCGGCAACGCGATGTTTTCGCGGCAAACAAGCTTTCGAAGAACTGCACAGACGTGGTAACCACAATCGGCGCATCCCAGTTATCACTATCGCGACGCAGCTTATCGATCGTTTCACGATCACGGTGATTGCCGGCATCAAAGGAGCTGTGGTGTTCCAGTACCGCCGCCTCGCCATATTCACCCAGCGCTTGGCGAAATACGGCGGCGTTTTGCTCCACGATGCTGGTGAACGGAATCACGTAAATAACTCTGTCCATGCCGTGGGCAATGGCATGATCCAGCGCGAAGGCCAGGGAAGCTAGCGTTTTGCCACCGCCGGTGGGCACCGTGAGTGTAAACCTACCAGGCTGTTTCTCAGATTGAGCGCGCACATGGGTCAGGATCTGGCTACGCTGACGATTCACTTCAGTGTCGACCTTGAACGTAGCCAGATGTTGATTCAGGGAGTCACGCAGTACCGAAAGCGACGGCCCGCCGCCACGTATATGGGCTGCGCCATGCCCATGCACAGCATAAAACGCTTCCGTATCGATAAAATCGGCATCAACCAGGCAGGAAAAAAGCATCCTGGCTAAAAAAGCATACTGGAAAAACGCCCTATCGCGACGCGATTGGAAATGAGCCGGAGGCAGCAGCCTATCCGGCAACAGCTCGCCTACCTCTTGCTGCCAGATACATTCTAGCGAGGGCAATTCAGCTTCCAGACGATTTTTCAATGGCGTTCGCTCACCACTAAGTGCTTGGCCTTAAATTTTCGTGTAACGTAGCGGTTTGAATCACTGACACGGATGACCCCATGGCAAAGCGTCGCTTCGTTGCCCCTCTAACCGAGCCTGAGCAGCAGAGATTGACCTCGGCTTATCACCACGGTGACAAGCGAGCCCTACGCCGGCGTGCGCACGCCATTCTGCTGAGTGACCAGGGTCATACGATCAATCAAATCAGTGAGATACTGCAGGTACGCCGAGATGCTGTATCACGCTGGCTCAAGCAGTGGGAAGCGTCGGGCCTCGACGGCATCATCGACAAGCCGCGGAGTGGTCGGCCGCCCCTTCTGGACGAGCACGACCACCAGCGATTGAAGGAGTTGATCGCCGAGCATCCCCATCAAATTCGATCCTTGCAGGCTCGCCTGCAAGAAGAGACCGGCAAGACGGTTAGCTCGGTGACACTTCGCCGAGCGTTGAAAAAAAAATCGCCATAGCTTCAAGCGCATTCGGCATTCACTGAAGGCACGACGTGACGAAACGGATTTCCGCAATACACAGGGCCTCCTCAAGGCGCTTCAGCAGCGGGAAGACCGGGGTGAACACGAGCTCTATTACTTTGATGAATCGGGCTTTTCACAGTCATCGTCGGTGCCGTACGCGTGGAGCCCCGTTGGTAAGCCCTGCGAGGTGAGCGCCTATTCCCATAGCCGAAGGCTGAACGTACTGGGGTTCCTCAGCCGAGCCGGGAAGCTGGTTTACCACACCACCACCGAGTCGGTTACGACGGAGACCGTCATTGAGGCATTTGATCAGTTGGTGGCTCGGAAAGCCCCTGACACCTTTGTTGTCGTGGTGCTCGATAATGCCAGCATGCATCGCTCCAGGGCCTTCAGACGGAAGATACTGGAATGGATGTCACATCGTGTGCACCTGGTCTATCTATCTGCCTATTCGCCGGAGTTGAACCTGATCGAAATTTTGTGGCGGCAGATGAAGTATGCCTGGCTGCCCTTGACCGCCTATCGCTCGTTCGGTCGTCTCTGCGATGAGGTTCATCGCCTACTCGAAGGTTATGGAGTGGATCACGCGATTAATTTTGAATAGCCACTTATCGCGTCCATTAGCAAGACCCGCATGATGGCCGGCAATCAGATAAGCCAACAGATAGCCAAGCTGTGGATAGCGTTCAATAGCTATATGCGCTCCGGCGGTCGAGTGATCGACTCGCTCACTAACACCTTCAAGACGACGCTGAAACGGTGTTGTATATTTCCCCAGGTCATGCAGAAGGCCTGCTGCCTGCCCCCAAGGCTCAGCGCCAAATCGATCAGCGCGCTTACCGGCCATTTGTCCGACGGCGGTTAAATGGTTTGCCAACGTTTGCCAGTCAGACTTATCGAGCTCACTTGAGGCATTGAGAGTCGTTGTTGAGTGTGCGTAATACATTGCGTTCCTGCGATATAATTTTTATCTGTCCCAGCTAAGCACCCCAGCCTGAGCTTTACAAACTGTAAACTATATAGCCCACGTTCATTCAGCCATTCCATGACGTCAATCATGCTTTCGCCGCGGGTAGCCTCTGATCCGAGGCGGTAGAAAAAAGCGCGGGGCAATTCCCTCCTCAGGATTTGTTATGTTATAACAATCGTCTTTTTTCACGCCGCCTTTTATTTACGCGCCACAGCCGGGAGGCGCCATGCCTGCGCACCGCTCAAGCCCTCAACAGCACGCCCATCAGCACAACCGCGAGGGCCCCTGCCACTTTTCTCTGATGTCGCTGTCGGCGGGGCGGCGGATTTTGCTGTGTGCGCTGCCGCTTTTGGCGCTGTGGGCGCTGGTGGCCTGGGCGGCGGGGTGGCTGTAATGGCCCAGGAGCCAGCGCTTCGGCTGGAAAACCTGCATTTGGCCCAGGGCCAGCGCAGCGTTTTGGAAGGCATTGACGGCGAGGTGCCCGCCGCCGCGGTCACCGCACTCATTGGCGTTAACGGGGCGGGCAAAAGCACCCTGATCAAGGCGTTGATGGGCGAGCTGCGCCCGCTTGCCGGTAAGGTGCATTGCACGGTACCCAGGGCGTGGCGGGCCTGGCTACCCCAGCAGCTGGCGCTGGATTTAACCTTCCCCATGAGCGTGGAGGAACTGGTGATGACTGGCACCTGGCCCAGCCACGGGGCGCTTAAAGGCTACTGCGCGGCGCACTATCGCCGGGGCCGGGAGATCATGGCGCGGCTGGGGATTTCTGCCCTGGCCCACCGGCCGCTGGGCGAGCTTTCCGGCGGCCAGCGCCAGCGCGCGCTGATCGGCCGGACGCTGATGCAGGAGGCAGCGCTTTTGCTGCTCGACGAGCCGTTTGCCAACGTCGACGGCGAAACGGTGGATATCCTGATCCCCATTGTGCGCCAGATGGCCGACGACGGCGCCACGGTGATCGTGGTGCTTCACGACATGGAGCACTTGAAGCGCCTGGCTGATAGCGTCCTGCTGCTGCGCGCCGGCGGCGGCGAATGGCTATCGCCTGGCGCCATCGCCTCGCCGGCCGCCTCCGCCCATGTCTGCGCGGGAGCGTCCCATGCTTGATCTGTTACACGCCTGGCTGATCGCGCCGTTCGACTACGGCTTCATGCGCCGGGCGGTGGTCGGCGGGTTGGCGCTGTCGCTGGCCGCACCGCCGCTGGGCGTTTTTCTGGTGCTGCGCGGCATGAGTCTGATCGGCGATGCCATGGCCCATGCGATTCTGCCCGGGGTGGCGCTGGGCTTTTTGCTCGCCGGGTTTTCGCTGCCGATGATGAGCCTGGGCGGCGTATTGTTCGGCCTGGCCATGGCGCTGCTGGCCGGGGCGGTATCGCGGATGGGCGGGCAGCGCGAAGACGCGGCCATGGCGAGCTTTTTTATCATTTCGCTGGCCGCCGGCGTCATGCTGATTTCGCTCGGCGGCAGCAGCGTGGACCTGACCCACGTGCTGTTCGGCTCGGTGCTGGCGATCAACTCGACCGCGCTTTTGCTGATCGCCGGGATCAGCAGCGTCATTGTGTTAACGCTGGCGGTGATTTTTCGCGCGCTGGTGGTGGAGTGCCTTGACCCGCTGTTCCTGCGTGGCCAGAGCCGGCGCGGGCGCAGCGGCTGGGTACACAGCGTGTTTCTGGGGCTTTTGGTGCTTAACCTCACGGCGGGCTTTCAGACGCTCGGCACGCTGATGGCGGTAGGCCTGATGATGCTGCCGGCCACCTCGGCGCGCTTCTGGAGCAAAAGGCTGGAGGGGCTGATGGGCATCGCCGTGGTGCTGGCCATGCTTGCGAGCACCGGGGGGCTTTTGCTCTCGTTTCATCTGGATTTGCCGTCCGGGCCGAGCATTATTCTGCTTGCCGGGGCGGGATACTTTTTCTCGGCGCTGTTTGGCCGCTACCACAGCCTGGCCGCACGCTTTCGCCGCCGGGCCGCGCCGCTTGTGCGGGACTGATGTGAGGATACCGTCTGTGAAGAGATCACCCATGCGTTTATCGGCTGCTTGGCGCAGTGCCTACGCGCTGGCGCTATCGGCTACGCTGTTCGCTACGCTCGCCCTTCTCCCGCCCGCGGCGGCGGCCACCGAGGTGAGGGTCGTGGCGAGCTTTTCCATCCTTGCGGACATGGTCAAGCAGGTGGGAGGCGAGCACGTCGAGGTGACGCCGCTGATTGGCACGGACAGCGACGCTCACAGCTATTCGCCGAGCCCCGGCGATGTGCGCACCCTCTCCCAGGCGGACGTCGTGGTGTTTAACGGCCTGAACTTTGAGGGCTGGATGGAGCGGCTGCTGAAAACCAGCGACTATCGGGGCAGGAAAGTCGTCGCCACCGAGGGGATTGAACCGCTGGAGCACGCCGGCCACAACGATGGCCACGACCGGGACAGCGCCGACCCCCACGCCTGGCAGGACATGAACCGGGCAAAAACCTACGTGGCCAACATCCGCGACGGGCTGGTGAGCGCCGACGGCGATAACGTCGCCGACTACCGCGCCAACGCCGACGACTACCTGGCCCGGATGGACGAGGCCGACGCCGACATACGCCAGCGGCTCGAGGCCATTGACGAAGATACCGCCGTGATTACCGGCCACGCCTCCTTTGGCTATTTTGCCGACGCCTACGGGTTGCGCTTTCTGGCGCCGGAGGGGCTTGCCACCAGCTCCGCCCCCAGCGCCGCGCGCATGGCGGAGCTGATCGACGTAATCGAGGCGCAAAACGTGCGCGCGCTGTTCTACGAAAACATGGCAAGCCCTAATACGATCGACCAGCTCGCCGAAGAGAGCGGCCTCTCTATCGCCGGCACGCTATACGCCGACGCCCTGACAAGCGAGGGCGAGGCGGCAAGCTACATCGGCATGATGCGCCACAACGCCCGGGTGCTGCATGAGGCGCTGGCCGGTAGAGCCGATAAAGGCCCGGCCGACGACTAAGCGGCGGCCCGGGCCGATTCAGGCAGGATTGATGCCGCTGACAAACGGCGCCAGGGTGATAAGCACGATCAATATTACTGCCACGATCACCAGCGTGACCTGCAGCGGATGCGCCAGAAACCGGCGCCATTGCGTCGGCTGCTCGCCGCGCTGCACCGCGTCGGCATATTCCTGCCTGGCCCGTGCCAGGCGCTCGCGCTGGTAGTCAGCCAGCGCTTCTTTGGCCGCCTCAAGCTGGTGCTCGTTACGCAGCCAGATGGCATCCACGCCCATACGGAAAATGCCCGCCTGGGTCTCGTAGGTGTCGAAACCGCGATCGCCCAACAGCTGGCGCACTTCGCGGGCTTCCTCGTCGGTGACGTGGCGCAGGTGAAACAGCAGTCGCGCCACGCTCAGTCGTCCTTGGCGGCCATGCGGTCGGCCTGGACAATCTCGATCCAGTAGCCGTCCGGGTCCTTGATGAAGATAACGTCTTTCATCTTGCCCTGATCGGCGCGCTTGACGAAGGTAACGTCGTGGGAGTCAAACCAAGCCTGGGCGACTTCGAGGTTGGGCACGCTAATGCAGATGTGGCCAAAGCCCTGGGGCTCGGCGTTGCCGTCGTGGTAGGCGAAGTCTTCCTCGTCTTCGGTGCCCCAGTTGTGGGTAAGCTCGAGAATGCCGGTCTGGCTGAAGGTCCAGGCGGTGCGCGCCTCCACGTCTTCGGGCACGCTGCGCGCCTCGTCCACGTGGGCGAGGAAATACAGCGAGAAGTTCATCTCTTCGAAATCCAGCCGGCGCATCACCTGCATGCCAAGCACGCCGGAATAAAACGCCAGCGCGCGCTCGGGATCCTTGACGCGTAGCATGGAGTGGTTGAAGCGAAATCCTTCGGTCTCGGGCGGCGTGGGGACAGCGCCGGGTTGCGACTCACCGTGAAACGACATGCGTTTTCTCCTTTACCGTCGTACGGGAAAACAGGCGGATTGAAGGTATGGCTTTACAGCGTTTGCGCGCTATGGCCTATGGTATCTTTTACCCGGTCTCTCTGCTCGTTATCGGCACAGTGCACCACCACCGTCCACTGGCCTGCCTCTGTCGCCGTCCGCGTTTTGTGCAGCACGCGATCATGGTCGGGGCGCATCGAGATCGCGCCGGCCAGCAGCAGCGCCAGCACCGTACACAAGAATCCCAGGGCAATAAACGTCATGAGCGGGCTTGATTGGGTGGCCGTCGGTCCGAAGACGACCAGCACGCCGGCAAGCGCCACCCCTAGGATCAGCCCCGCCAGCCCAAGCCGCAGGTGCGACTTGACCAGTGACTGCCTTATTCCCCGCGACTCCGGCTCCATCTTGCGCGCCATGTCGGCGCTGCCGTGGGGCTGCACGATCCTTACCTGGGCGGGCGGTACCCCCGCCTGATCCGCCAGCGCCTTGACCGCCCGGTCTGCGTCTGACTGATTATCGTATTCCGCCGTTACCTTGTGGGGATACTCTTCACCCAGCACTGCGTCTTGATTCGCCATACGGACACCTCCGGTCATGTAGTTTGCGCTGATGTAGCCCTAACATAGCCAAAAAAGAGGGGTTTGCCGACCGGCCTCTTCCTGGTATATAAGTCAAGAATCCAATACGGTTAAGTGGAGCCGGAGTCCTGAACGGGCCTTGATGGCGCCCGAGTCTACTAGAAAGGAGGACAAGGAATGGAAATTACCATCCTGAACAACGGCCTGGAAGACGATGCCTTCCATGATCTGGCAGCCGGGGAGCAGGGAACCGCGCTGCGCAAGGCGGCAAAGGATCACCTGGGCGAGAAAGAGTATACCGAGAACACGCTGTACAAGCTGCGCCAGGAAGACCCGGCCGCTTTTGAGCATCTGGAAACCGAAATGACGATGCATGCGCTGGAAGTGGCCAACCTTTCCCAGTCCACCGCGATAGCATTGCGCTTGAATCTGGCAGGCGACAAGAAGACTTGAGCAAGCTAACTGCCCCCACAGGTAGCCATTACGCTGCCTGCCAAACAGCATGCCACGCTCCTTCGTGGCATGCTGTTCGTCGATGCCCGTCGCGCCCATCAGGTATCCTTCCCTGACAGCCACCCTGACGGGAGAATGACATGGCGTTACTCACCTCCGGAGGCTACCTGCAGACCCTGCAGGCGCACACGCCGCTGGTGCACTGCATTACCAACTTTGTGGCGATGAACTCAAGCGCCAATATCCTGCTTGCCCTGGGCGCCTCCCCGGCAATGCTCCACGCCCGGGAGGAAGCCGGCGAATTTACCGCCCTGGCCGATGCGCTGTCGATCAACATCGGCACGGTCAGCCCCGACTTTGCCGACGGCATGCGCGCGACCACCCGTGTCGCCTGCGACAACGGCACGCCCTGGGTGCTCGACCCGGTAGCCGTGGGCGCCACCGCCTACCGCCGGCGGCTGTGCGCCGAGCTGATGGAGCGCTCGCCCACGCTGATTCGCGGCAACGCCTCGGAAATTTTATGCCTGAACGGCATGGCCAACCCCGGGCGCGGCGCGGACAGCACCGCCAGTACCGCTGAGGCGCGCGACGCCGCCGTCGAGCTGGCCCGCCGCCAGGGCTGCCTTGTCGGCGTCAGCGGCGAAGTGGACCTGATCACCGACGGCGAGCGCATCACAAGCGTCTACGGCGGGCACGCGCTGATGCCGCGCATTACCACCCTGGGCTGCGGACTTTCCGCCACGGCGGCGGCGTTTCTGGGCGTGGCCGACGCGACTCCCGAAAGCTGCTTCGCCGCCGCCACCACGGCCTTTGGCAGCTTTTCCCTCGCCGGGGAGCGCGCCGCCGCCGGGGCAGACGGCCCCGGCAGCTTTACCCCGGCGTTTCTGGATGCGCTTTACCACCTGCAAGCCGAAGACCTTGACCACCACCTTTCGCTGGAGATCCGCCATGGATTTTGACTTATCCGTTTATTTAGTGACCGATACCAACCTGTGCCATGAGGCCGGCGTGGAACACACTGTGGAAGAGGCGATACAGGGCGGCGTGAGCATGGTACAGCTGCGCGACAAGCTCGCCTCCGACGAGGCCATGATCGAGCTTGCCCGGCGCCTGAAAGAGGCCCTGGACGATCATAGTGAGCTGACCGGCCGGTACGTGCCGCTGATCATCAACGACCGCCTTAACGTAGCCCTGGAAAGCGGCGCCGACGGCCTGCACGTGGGCCAGAGCGACACCGCCGTGCACGATGCCCGCAAGGCCATGGGCGAAGAAGCCATCATCGGGCTTTCGATCACCAACGCCGAACAGCTGGCAGACGCGCCGCTTGAGCTACTCGACTACGTCGGATTTGGCCCGGTGTTTGCCACCCAGAGCAAGGCCGATCACTCGGCCCCCATCGGCTTTGACGGCCTGGCCGCGCTGGTCAGGGCCTGCCCGATGCCGGGCGTTGCCATTGGCGGGGTCAAGGCGGAGCACGCCGAGGCCATCAAACAAAGCGGCGCCGAGGGCATGGCGGTGGTATCGGCCATTTGCGGCCAGCCCTCCCCCCGAGAAGCGGCCAGAGCGCTTGCCAAAAGGTGGCAGGCGGCGCCGGAAGCGCCCTAGGTGGGGCGGCGGCTCAGGCTGGTGCGGCGGTCGTGGTAGGCGATCGCCAGGCCGCTTGAGATGATCAGCACGCTGCCGACCAGCACCCAGACATCCGGTAGCTCCCCCCAGAACAGCCAGCCCAGCAGCACCGCCCAAAGCAGCGCGGTGTAGTCAAACGGCGCGGCGATGGCCGCAGGTGTATAGCGAAACGCCAGAGTAATAAAAGCCGCGGCGCCCACGCTGAATATTCCTGATGCCAGAAAGCCGAGCCAGTGCCACGGCTGCGGCGTTATCCAGACCCAGGGTAGCGTGGCCGCGGTGATCAGCGCCGGCACCAGCGCAATATATAGCACTAGCGCCCAGAAGTTCTCTCGTCCGCCGTAACGGCGAGCGGTGATCATCGTCAGCGCATAGCAAGCCGCCGCGGCCACCATGGAAAGCGCGCCGGCGTTGAAGGCGTCTCCTCCCGGACGCACCACGATCATCACGCCGACAAAACCCAGCAGCGAGGCGGCCATCACCGGCGGGGCGATCCGCTCGCCCAAAAGCGGTACCGACAGCAGCGTGACAAACAGCGGGGCGACAAAGGCAATGGCGGTAGCCTCGGCCAGCGGCAGAAGCGTCAGCCCCAGCACAAAAAAGCCCATGGTGCCGGTATAGATCAGCCCGCGCAGCAGATGCACGCCGGGTCGCCGCGTGCCCAGGTTGCGCAGCCCGCCGCCAAAGTAGGCAAGCATAGCAATCAGCGGCACGGCGACCAGATTGCGGAAGAAAACGATCTCAAGCGGCGAATGCACCTCGCCCAGCCATTTGGATACGGCATCGCCAAGCGCCAGAAACAAGACGCCAGTGCACATATAGCCGATGCCCCTGAGCGAGGCTGACATAATGCCCTCCTTGTGGTTGACCCGCTTGTGCCTTTGACAAAACCTGCCGCTACAGGCTGGCGTTAACCACCATGCAGTCCATGCCGTTGGCTTTCAGCCGCTGGCAGGCCTGGCGCGCCTGAGATTCACCCAGCGCTACCAGCCGCGCGCGAAACACCTGCTCGGGGCCGTCGAGGGCGTCAATCGAAACCTTGCCACTGGCGCCCCCGGATAGCTGATTAGCAGCCTGATTGGCCAGCCGGCGGGCGCTGGCCTGTTCGCTGAACGCGCCTACCTGAATGCCCCAGCCGCCGGCGGCGTCGCCAACGGCGGGGGTGGCATCGGCCATCAGCGGCTCGAGCGGATCGTCGTTGTCAGCCGTCGCTTCTCGGGGGGCGGGGCGGCGCTCGGGCTCAAACGTCGATCGGGCCTTCGGACGGGACGCGGCCGGCGGAGCGGAGGCCTCTACCGTATCCACGGCGGCGAGCATCGGCCGCAGCGACCGCGGATCGGTTTGGGTCGGCTTGTCGGGCGAGACCAGCCCGCCAAAGGCCATGAACTCCTGAGAAAAACGCGTATCGGCAAGCCAGGTTCCCCGGTCGCGCAGCGTCGAGCGGGCGAAACTGCGGTCGAGCAGATCCGTCATGTGGGTATCCCGGGACTTGGAGCTAAACCCGCCCATGACGACCCCGACCATGCGCCGGCCGTCGTGCACGGCGGTGGTCGCGACGTTAAAGCCCGAGGCACGAATAAAGCCGGTCTTGAGGCCGTCGGCACCGGGGTAATTTTTCACCAGTCGATTGTGGCTGGAGTGGGTCTTGCCGCGGTAGGCAAAGGTCTGCAGACCGAAGTAATGATAGTACTGGGGAAAATCCTGCATGACGTGGACCGCCAGGGTGAGCAGGTCCCGAGCGGTAGTGGCCTGCTGGCTGTCGGGCAGGCCCGAGGCGTTGCGGAAGGTGGTGTCGTGCATGCCAAGCTCACGCGCCTTTTGCGTCATCTTGCGGGCAAAGCGCTCCTCGCTGCCGCCCACCGCTTCGGCCAGCACCACCGCCACGTCGTTGGCGGATTTTACCGTCAGCGCGCGGATGGCCTTGTCCACGGTGATGGTACTGCCCTTGGCCAGCCACAGCTTGGAGGCCGGCATGGCGGCGGCCGCGCCGGATACCTTGAGCGGCTGCTCCAGCGAGAGGTCGTTGTCCACCAGCGCTTCAAACGTCAGGTAAAGGGTCATCATCTTGGTCAGCGAAGCGGGATAGCGGCGGGCGTCGGCGTTTTCCGCGTACAGCACCTCGCCGTTGTCCATATCGACCACGATGCCCGCGTAGCGCGGGTTGGCTGCCCTGGCCTCCGTCATCAGGGTGGCGGCACACAGCGCCGCGAACATAACGACGACGGCCAGGGCCCTGCGTCCAGGAGATCGGCAGCAGCGGGCAGACGAAGCAGAAAGCGGCGCGTATGGCATGGAAGTTCCCCCAATGTTGGCGCAGACGGTGTTGATCCAGAAGCAAGCCAGCGTAAACGATAGCTAGGCGTAAACGTTAGATAGTAGTGCAAACGGTGCAATAACCAAGCAGATACTGTATGTGACTGCTCTCCTCCCTAAGCGCTGACGCGCCACGGGCGGAGCTTCCCACTTCTTAGGCAGCAGCCGGCGACGCACCGGACTTACGCGAGCCTCCATGGGCAGAGACGGACAGCCCTTCCGCCTTCAATCGGATGATGCCTTGATGCTTGATGTTCTGTGCCGCATTGATATCGCGGTCGTGGTGCGCGTGGCAGGCGGGGCATTCCCACGATCGGATAGTTAGCGGCATGGCATCCACTTTGTGCTGGCAAGCATGGCAGGTTTTGGTGCTGGCAAACCAGGGATCAATCTTGACCAGATGTTTGCCCTGCTCTTTGGTCTTGTAGGTCAATTTGGTGACCAAGGCATGCCACGACGCATCGCCGATATGTCTGGCGAGCTTGCCGTTTTTCATCATGTTCTCGACCTTCAGCGTCTCGACGATCACCGCTTGGTTGTCGTCAACGATCTGTCGAGAGAGCTTGTGCTGGAAGTCATTGCGGGCGTTGGCCACCCGTTCGTGAGCCTTGGCGACGAGCCGCCGCGCCTTGGCCCGGCCGGCGCTGCCTTTTTGCTTACGCGACAGCGCCTGCTGCTTTCGCTTGAGGTTCTTCTGCGCCTGCTTCAGAAAGCGCGGATTGGCAACCTTGCGGCCGGTGGAGTCGATGGCGAGGTGCGACAAGCCCATGTCGAGGCCGACAACTTTATTCGCGGCAACGTCCTTCAGCGGCTCCGGGGCGTCTTGTGCGGTTTCAAACAGCAGCGCCGCGTAGTGTTTGCCGGTGACGGTGCGCGACAGGGTGATGCTTTTCAGCTTGCCCTCGATGGGCCGGTGGATGCGGGCCTTGATGGGGCCGAGCTTGGGCACCTTGACCCAGCTATCGCCGGCCTTGACCCCAACGCAGTGATAGCTGGACTGCTTGCCGCGTTTGCTTTTGAAGCGCGGATAGCCGGCTTTCTTCCTGGGGTCAAAGAAGCGCTGGAACGCCTGGTCAAGATTGATGCATGACTGCTGGAGGGCTATGGAATCCGCTTCTTTTAGCCAGCCATACTTACGTGACTTCTTGGCGACGGGGAGCAGCTTTTTAATATCGTGCTTGGCACTCAGCGACTGACCGTGGCGCCGATAGCGGTGCGACATAATGCGAAGGCCAGCGTTGTAGCAAAAACGCACGCTGCCGAACTGGCGATTCAAAATATCCGCCTGTTCAACAGTGGGGTAAATGCGTACTTTTGTGGCTTTCAGCATGGGTATTGCACAGCCTAGTGTAATTTTATCCACTATACGCCAGCTTTGCCTTGAAGCAACAGCCAAGCAAGACACGAACCGCGCTGCGGTTCCCGCTTGTATCCCCGCCCGCACTGGGCGAGGGTCTACGCGGATGTTCGCTAAACGCAAAAAAACCGGCTGGACAATCCACCCTGATCAATTTACAGGAGGAAGTCCGGCCGGTTTTCGCTTGTGGCAGGCCAAACGCAGCACGTTATTCGTCTGCGGCGGCCTCTACTGCGGGACGGTCGACAAGCTCGACGTACGCCATGGGCGCGTTGTCGCCAGCGCGGTAGCCGCACTTGAGGATACGGACGTAGCCGCCTGGACGCTCGGCGTAGCGCGGCCCCAGTTCGCCAAACAGCTTGCCCACGGTGTCTTTTGACCGAGTGCGGGCAAACGCCAGACGGCGATTGGCGACGCTGTCCTGCTTGGCCAGGGTGATCAGCGGCTCGATGACGCGACGCAGTTCCTTGGCCTTGGGCAGGGTTGTCTTGATGATTTCATGCTCGACGAGCGAGGCTGACATGTTCTTGAACATGGCCTTGCGGTGCGAGCTGGTGCGGTTTAAATGACGACCACTCTTACGATGACGCATGGTTGTGATTCCTTACCAAACTGGGACTTAAGGCGACGCTCACGCGGAGGTCTTGTCGTCCTTCAGGCTAGCGGGCGGCCAGTTTTCCAGCCGCATGCCCAGCGACAAGCCGCGCGCTGCTAGAACATCCTTGATTTCGTTCAAGGACTTTTTGCCGAGGTTGGGTGTTTTCAACAGTTCCACTTCGGTGCGCTGAATCAGATCACCGATGTAGTAGATGTTTTCGGCTTTCAAGCAGTTGGCGCTGCGGACGGTCAGCTCAAGATCGTCTACGGGGCGCAGAAGAGTCGGATCCACCTGATCCTCTTCTTCCTCGACTTCCTGCTCTTTATCGGCTTCCAGATCGACGAAGGCGGCCAGCTGCTCCTGCAGAATGGTCGCGCTGCGGCGGATAGCCTCTTCCGGATCCAGAGTGCCGTCGGTTTCCAGGTCGATGATCAGCTTGTCAAGGTCAGTACGCTGCTCGACACGGGCGGCCTCGACCGCGTAGGAAACGCGACGCACCGGGCTGAAGGTAGCATCCAGCTGCAGGCGGCCAATGGCGCGGGTCTCTTCGTCGGAGTCGCGCACGTCGGCCGGCTCGTAGCCACGCCCCATCGCCACCTTGAGCTGAATATCCAGCTCCGCCCCTTCGTTGACGTGGGCAATGATGTGATCCGGGTTGACGATGTCGACGCTATGATCAAGCGCAATGTCGCCAGCGGTGACGACGGCCGGGCCCTGCTTGTTCAGCGAGAGCACCGCCTCATCCCGGCTGTGCATCTTGATCGCGACATCTTTCAGATTCAGGAGGATCTCGATGACATCTTCCTGCACCCCTTCAAGCGCACTGTATTCGTGCTCGACGCCCTTGATCTCGGCCTCTACCACGGCAGCGCCGGGCATGGACGAGAGCAGGATGCGGCGCAGCGCGTTCCCCAGGGTGTGGCCAAATCCGCGCTCAAACGGCTCGAGCACGATCTTGGCGTGATGTGCGTTGATTTCTTCGACCTTGATATCGCGGGGACGGAGAAACTCTGTCACTGAACGCTGCATAAGAACACCTTTCAGGCTGCCAAACGGTTACGTGGTACTCGACTGCCCGGGCAGAGCGCACAAGGCGCTGGCCCGGGCAACGAACGCGTGCAATAAGGCACCGCGCTTACTTCGAGTACAGCTCGACGATCAGGTTTTCGTTGATGTCGGCAGACAGGTCACCGCGTTCAGGCAGAGCCTTGAAAGTGCCTTCCATCTTCTTGGCGTCGGTTTCGATCCACTCCACATCGCCGCGGTTGGCCGAAATGGCCAGCGCGTTCTGGATGCGCGCCTGGTTCTTCGCCTTTTCGCGAACGGAAACCACGTCGCCAGACTTCACCTGGTAGGAAGCAATGTTGACGGTCTTGCCGTTCACGGCGATCGCCTTGTGGCTCACCAGCTGACGCGCTTCAGAGCGCGTGGAGCCAAAGCCCATGCGGTAGACGACGTTGTCCAGTCGGGCTTCCAGCAACTGCAACAGCACCTCGCCGGTCGCGCCCTTGAGGCGAGCCGCGTGCTTGTAGTAGTTGCGGAACTGCTTTTCGAGTACGCCGTAAATGCGACGTACTTTTTGCTTCTCGCGAAGCTGCAAGCCATAGTCGGAAAGACGCTGACGGCGCTGGCCGTGCACACCCGGGATCTGCTCGGATTTACACTTCTTCTCGAAGGGGGTGACGCCACTCTTGAGAAAGAGGTCGGTACCCTCACGACGAGACAGTTTACACTTGGGTCCAATATAACGAGCCATGAATCTGTCTCCTTAAACGCGGCGTTTCTTCGGCGGACGGCAGCCATTGTGGGGGATGGGCGTCGCGTCGGTGATGCTTTGCACGCGGAAGCCGGCGGCATTCAGTGCGCGCACGGCGGATTCACGGCCGGGTCCTGGGCCCTTGACCAGCACGTCGACGTTTTTCACACCATACTCGGCTGCAGCATTAGCTGCACGTTCACTTGCTACTTGAGCAGCGAACGGGGTGCTCTTGCGAGAACCACGAAAACCCGAACCACCGGCGGTCGCCCAGGAAAGGGCGTTGCCCTGGCGGTCTGTGATCGTCACGATCGTGTTGTTAAAAGAGGCGTGGATATGCGCAACGGCATCCACTACCTGCTTTTTAACCTTCTTGCGATTAGTACGCGGGTTAGCCATGTTGATGTTTCTTCCTGTCTTTACGCCATAACGTGCGTATTATTTGCGGATCGGCTTACGCGGGCCCTTGCGGGTACGCGCGTTAGTCTTGGTCCGCTGACCACGCAGCGGAAGACTGCGACGATGACGCAGACCACGATAGCAACCCAGGTCCATGAGACGCTTGATGTTAAGCGTAACGTCACGGCGAAGGTCGCCTTCTACGGTGTACTTGCCAACTTCAGACCGCAGGGTGTCGACTTCTTCAGAAGACAGCTCCTGGATCCTGGCAGTCGGCGCGATACCCGCGGAGGTACAGATGTCCTGCGCGCGAGTCCGGCCGATCCCGAAGATATAGGTCAGCGAGATCGCCGCATGCTTGTTGTCCGGGATATTGACGCCTGCAATACGGGCCATCAGCTTACTCCGAAATGTGAGCGGCTTGCTCGTTGTTCATCTTTAAAAGGCGCAACAGCATACCCCTTTGAACGCGTCCGTGCAATGGCACGCGTATAGGGGTATGCCGGCACCCACTTGATGCAGCCTAGGGATTACCCCTGGCGCTGCTTGTGCCGCGGTTCGCTGCAAATGACGCGCACGGCGCCGTTGCGACGAATGATCTTGCAGTTACGGCACATCTTTTTTACGGAAGCTCGAACTTTCATCGTTCTTTCTCCAAACCGGCTGCGACGCGCCTCAGCGCATGATGCCGCCGCTACCGTAGCCTTTCAGGTTGGACTTCTTCATTACCGAGTCATACTGATGCGACATGAGGTGCGACTGCACCTGGGCCATGAAGTCCATGATCACCACGACCACGATCAGAAGCGAGGTACCGCCGAAGAAAAACGGCACGTTCCACGCCACGATGAGGAACTGGGGCATCAGGGAAACGGCGGTAATATATAAAGCACCGAACAGGGTCAGACGCGTCATGACCTTGTCGATATAGCGAGCCGTCTGCTCGCCGGGGCGAATACCCGGCAGGAAAGCGCCTGACTTTTTCAGATTGTCAGCCACGTCCTTGGGGTTGAAGACCAGCGCTGTGTAAAAGAAGCAGAAGAATACCACCGCGAGGCCAAAAAGCAAGATGTAAAGCGGCTGGCCCGGGCCTAGCGCCTGGGACGCGCGCTGCAGCCATTCCATGCCCTCGCCGGCACCGACCCACTGGCCGATGGACGCCGGGAAAAGCAGAATGCTTGACGCAAAGATCGCCGGGATAACGCCAGCCATGTTCACTTTCAGCGGCAGGTAGCTGCTCTGGCCTGCATACATCTTGTTGCCGACCTGGCGACGCGGGTAGTTCACCTTGAGGCGGCGTTGACCGCGCTCGATGAACACCACAAACGCCACGGTGGCAATGCCTAGCGCCGACAGCGCCAACAGCGGCAGCACGTTCCATGCCCCTTCGTTGCGGGCAAGCTCGAATGCCTGCCCCACGGCGCTTGGCAGCCCGGCGACGATCCCCGAGAAAATCAGCAGCGAAATGCCGTTGCCGATGCCCTTTTCGGTGATCTGTTCGCCCAGCCACATCATGAATGTCGCGCCGGCCACAAAGGTGATAACCGCAGTGAAATAAAAGCTGATATCAGCGCTATAGGCAATGCCTTGACTCGCCAGACCCACCGACATGCCGATGGCCTGGACGAAGGCCAGTAACACCGTGCCGTAGCGGGTGTACTGACTGATCTTGCGGCGGCCGGCTTCACCTTCCTTCTTGAGCTGCTCAAGGTGAGGTGAAACCGCAGTCATCAGCTGCATGATGATCGACGCCGAAATGTAGGGCATGATGCCCAGGGCGAGAACACTCATGCGCTCCAGCGCACCACCCGAAAACATGTTGAACATGCCAAGGATGGTACCCTGCTGCTCCTTGAACAAGGCAGCAAGCTGGTCAGGATTGATACCGGGAATGGGGATATGGGCACCGATACGGTACACCACGATGGCGAGAAGCACGAAGCGCAAGCGCGCCCAGAGTTCACTCAGTCCGCTACCCATCGCCGGCATGTTTCCTGACTTGGCCATTTAGTCCTCTACCTTGCCGCCGGCGGCTTCGATCGCGGCCCGGGCACCCTTGGTGACCTTGAGTCCGCGGACGGTAACCGCCTTGTTCAGTTCGCCGGAAAGAATGATCTTCGCGTAGCGCGTGGCATTCTTCAGCACGTTGGCCTGCTTTAAGGTCTCCAGGGTGACGTCGTCACCGGCGACCCGGCCAACCTCGGTCAGGCGCACTTCTTCAGAGGCAAGCGACTTGGCCGAGGTAAAGCCGAACTTCGGCAGACGGCGCTGCAAGGGCATCTGACCGCCCTCGAAGCCCGGCGTTACGCTGCCGCCGCTGCGCGACTTGAGGCCTTTGTGGCCGCGGCCGCCGGTTTTGCCCAACCCGGAGCCGATACCACGCCCCACGCGCTTTTCGGCGTGCTTGGAACCCGCTGCGGGGCTCAGGCTGTTAAGTTTCATGGATTACTCTCCCTCTACACGCACAAGGTAGTTGACCTTGTGGATCATGCCGCGAACGGCGGGGGTGTCTTCCAGCTCAACCGTGTGACCGATGCGACGCAGACCCAGACCGTTAACCGTGGCCTTGTGCTTGGTCAGCACGCCGATGGTGCTACGGACCTGGGTAACTTTAATCAAAGCTGCCATGTTGAATTACCCCGTGATCGCTTCGACTGGCAGGCCGCGCTTGGCCGCCACGTCTTCCGGCGCGTGCATGGACGCAAGGCCGTTGACCGTTGCGCGCACTACGTTGATCGGATTGGTGGAGCCGTAGCACTTGGCCAGGACGTCGTGGACGCCGGCAAGTTCAAGCACGGAGCGCATGGCGCCGCCGGCGATGATGCCGGTACCTTCGGTGGCCGGCTGCATGTACACCTTGGAAGCACCGTGACGGGCTTTCACCGGGTACTGCAGCGTCTGGCCAGCGAGGCGGACCTTGACCATGTTGCGGCGCGCCTGATCCATCGCTTTCTGGATCGCGACCGGCACTTCACGCGCCTTGCCGCGACCAAAACCGATACGGCCGTTGCCATCGCCGACGACGGTCAGGGCGGTAAAGCCGAACACACGGCCCCCCTTGACCACCTTGGCGACACGGTTGACCTGCACCAGTTTTTCCTGCAGATCACCGTTTTGCTGTTCGTTCTTCGCCATCGTAAAACCCTTTAGAATTCCAGGCCGCCTTCACGAGCGGCGTCGGCCAAAGCCTTGACGCGACCGTGAAACTTGAAACCGGCACGATCGAAGGCTACCTGGGTGATGCCTGCTTCCTTTGCGCGCTCGGCAATCAGGGCGCCGACTTTCGTGGCGGCCTCGACGTTGCCGGTCGCACCCTCGCTCAGCGCCTTGTCCAGCGTAGATGCACTGGCCAGCACTTTGCCACCATCCGGCGAGATAACCTGCGCATAGATGTGGCGCGGAGTACGGTTGACGCACAGGCGGAACGCGCCTAGCTCGCGGATCTTGGCACGAGCGCGGCGGGCACGACGGAGACGGGATTCTTTCTTCGCGTTCATAACCCTGCCTTACTTCTTCTTGGCTTCTTTGCGACGCACCTGCTCGTCGGCGTACCGGACACCCTTGCCTTTGTACGGCTCGGGCGGACGGAAGGCGCGGATCTCCGCAGCGGCGTGGCCGAGCTTCTGCTTGTCCGCGCTTTTCAGCACGATCACGGTGTTCTTGGGCGCTTCCGCCGTGACACCTTCAGGCAGTTCATAGTCGACCGGGTGCGAGAAGCCCAGTGAAAGATTGAGCGTCTGGCCCTTTACTTGGGCACGATAACCGACGCCAACAATTTCGAGGGTCTTGGTAAAGCCCTCGGATACGCCCGTGACCAGGTTTTGTACCAGGGCACGGGTGGTGCCGGCCAGCGCCCAGCTTTTAGCCGACTCGCACGGAGCGAAGGTCAGCTTGCCGTCTTCCTGGCCGATCACCACGTCAGGGTGAACCACCATGGAAAGCGTGCCCAGACTGCCCTTGGCGGTCAGCTGGTCGGCGTCGATATCAACCTCGACGCCGGTGGGCAGTGTAACCGGATATTTCGCTATGCGGGACATTCCAGCCTCCTAGAATACGGTGCAGATGACTTCACCACCGACACCCGCCTGGCGCGCGGCGCGATCGGTCATCACCCCGCTTGAGGTAGTGACGATCGCGATACCCAGACCGTCGGCCACCTTGGGCATGTTGTGCTTGCCCTTGTAGCTGCGCAGGGACGGCTTGGAAGCCCGCTGGATGTGGTCGATAACCGGCTTGCCCTCAAAGTACTTGAGGGAAACGGTCAGTTCGGGCTTGCTGTCGCCAGCCACCGCGTAATCGGCGATGTAGCCCTCTTCTTTCAGCACGCGGGCCACTTCCACTTTGAGCTTGGAGGACGGCAGATTTACCGTCTCCAGGGTGGCCATCTGCGCATTGCGGATACGGGTAAACATATCCGCCAGAGTGTCTTGCATGCTCATTTAATGTGCGCTCCTGATGATTCTACGTGGCCCTTACCAGCTGGACTTCTTGAGTCCCGGGACGTAGCCACTCATGGCGGCTTCACGCAGCTTATTACGGCCGAGGCCGAACTTTTGGTAAACACCGTGCGGACGACCCGTGACGCGGCAGCGGTTACGCTGGCGTACCGGGCTTGAATCGCGCGGCAGTTGCTGCAGCTTGAGCTGCGCCTCGAAGCGCTCTTCGTCAGAAGCGTTCACATCAACGGTGATCGCCTTGAGCTCGGCACGCCTGGCCGCGTACTTTTCGACCAGCTTGGCGCGCTTGAGCTCGCGCTCTACCATGCTTTTCTTTGCCATGTTCCCAACCTTATTTCTTGAACGGGAAGCGCATCGCGCGCAGCAGCGCACGGCCTTCCTCGTCGGTGTTGGCAGTAGTGGTGATGGTGACGTCCATCCCCCGGATGCGATCGATTTTATCATACTCGATCTCCGGGAAGATGATCTGCTCACGCACCCCCATGGAGTAGTTGCCACGACCGTCGAACGACTTCGGGTTGAGACCACGGAAATCACGCACGCGCGGAATCGCGATGTTCACCAGACGGTCCAGAAAGTCCCACATGCGCTCGGCGCGCAGCGTGACCTTGATACCGATCGGCCAGCCTTCGCGCACTTTGAAGCCTGCAACGGACTTGCGTGCCTTGGTTACCAGCGGCTTTTGCCCGGAAAGCTTTTCCAGGTCGCCGATGGCATTGTCGATCAGCTTCTTGTCGCTGACCGCGTCGCCGATGCCCATGTTCAGGGTCACTTTCGTGATCCGGGGCACCTGCATTACGTTGGCGTAGCTAAACTCCTCCTGGAGTTGACCCACCACCTCGTTTTGATAACGTTCTTTCAAGTTCGCCATTTTGCTACCCGACTCACGTTAGGCGTCGATCTGCGCTTGCGTCGACTTGTAGATACGTACCTTGGTACCGTCTTCCTTTACCTGGAAGCCGACGCGATCCGCCTTACCGGTCTCCGAATTGAAGATGGCTACGTTGGACGCGTGAATCGGAGCCTCGCGCTCGACGATACCGCCCTGATTTCCCGCCATGGGATTTGGCTTGGTGTGACGCTTGATCATGTTCACACCGGACACTACGAAACGGTTTTCGAGTACCCGCTTCACCGTGCCGCGCTTGCCCTTGTCCTTTCCGGCGAGGACGATGACTTCATCGTCACGTTTGATCTTTTGCATATCCGCCTCGCTCCTTACAGCACTTCAGGCGCTAAGGAAATGATCTTCATGAACTTTTCGTTACGCAGCTCACGAGTGACCGGCCCGAAAATACGCGTGCCGACCGGCTGTTCGTTAACGTTTTGCAACAGAACCGCCGCATTTCCATCGAAACGGATCAGCGAACCGTCGGGACGACGGACGCCGCTTTTGGTACGCACGACAACGGCCTTCATGACCTGGCCTTTCTTGACCTTGCCGCGCGGAATCGCTTCGCGTACTGAGATCTTGATGATGTCACCAACGCGGGCGTAGCGGCGATGCGAGCCGCCCAGCACCTTGATGCACTGCACCCGGCGCGCTCCGCTGTTGTCAGCGACATCCAGCATTGTCTGAGTCTGAATCATCGGTTTTCTCCAAACCTAATCTGACTGCACTGATTGAACAGCCGCAGGGATTACCCTTTGGCCTGCTCGACCACTTCGATCAGCGCCCAGGACTTCTTCCTGGACAGCGGACGGCATTCCTTGATGGAAACCGTGTCGCCGGCCTTGGCCTGGTTCGCCTCGTCGTGGGCGTGCAGTTTAGTGGAGCGCTTGACGTATTTTCCGTAAAGCGGGTGACGCTCACGGCGCTCGATCATCACAACGATGGACTTGTCCATCTTGTCGCTCACTACCGTACCGGTAAGCGTGCGGGTTTTCTTTTCTTCGGCCATCTCAGTCACCTGCCTTCTCGTTGAGCACAGTCTTCACGCGGGCAATATCCCGACGGACCTGCTTGAGCAGATGAGTCTGGCTCAGCTGGCCGGTGGCCTTCTGCATGCGCAGGTTAAACTGCTCGCGGAGGAGCTCAAGAAGCTGGTCCTTAAGTTCTCCGACGGATTTTTCACGGATTTCCTGGACTTTCATCACATCACCGTCCGTTTCGCAAAGGTGGTGGATACGGGCATTTTCTGGGCGGCAAGCTCAAACGCTTCGCGCGCAAGCTCTTCAGAAACGCCTTCAATCTCGTAGAGCACCCGACCCGGCTGGATCTGGGCAACCCAGTACTCGACAGAGCCCTTACCCTTACCCATACGAACTTCGAGCGGCTTTTTGGAAACCGGCTTGTCCGGGAATACGCGGATCCATATCTTGCCGCCACGCTTGACGTGACGCGTGATCGCACGACGGCCGGCCTCGATCTGGCGCGCGGTAACGCGGCCACGACCGGTGGACTTCAAACCGTATTCCCCGAAGCTGATCCGGCTGCCGCGATGCGCCAGACCACGGTTACGGCCTTTCTGCACCTTACGGAATTTTAAACGCTTGGGTTGTAACATCGACTCGCTCTCCCCTTACCTGGAACCTTTCTTCTTGGGCGCGTTGCCGGCCGACTGCTTGGCCTTGGCACGCACTTCCTCGATACCGCCGAGGATTTCGCCCTTGAAGATCCACACTTTGACACCGATGATGCCGTAGGTGGTATGAGCTTCGTAAGTGGCGAAGTCGATGTCCGCACGCAGCGTGTGCAGCGGAACGCGACCTTCGCGGTACCATTCGGTCCGGGCGATTTCAGCACCGCCCAGACGACCTGACAGCTGGATGCGGATACCGCCAGCGCCCAGGCGCATGGAGTTCTGTACCGCGCGCTTCATGGCGCGACGGAACATCACCCGGCGCTCGAGCTGACCGGCGACGTTGGCCGCGACCAGCTTGGCGTCCAGCTCCGGCTTGCGAACTTCTTCGATGTTCACATGGACCGGTACGCCCATCAGCTCGGCAAGATCCCGGCGCAGACGGTCAACGTCCTCGCCCTTCTTGCCGATCACGATGCCCGGGCGGGCCGTGTGAATGGTGATACGGGCGTTGTTCGCCGGACGCTCGATGTGCACGTGGCTCACGGAGGCGTTTTTCAAACGCTCATCCAGGAAGCTGCGCACTTCGAGATCGTTGTTGAGCTTATCGGCATAGGCGCCGCGCTCGGCATACCAGACAGAAGCATGGTCTTTGACGATGCCCAGCCGCATACCTATTGGATTGACTTTCTGACCCATCTGGTCGACTCCTACTTCTCGGCTACCTTGACGGTGATGTGGCAGGTGCGCTTCAAGATACGGTCCGCGCGGCCCTTGGCACGCGGCTTGATACGCTTGAGCGTCATGCCCTCATCGACGCAGATGGTCGAGACACGCAGCTCGTCGATATCCATGCCGTTATTTTCTTCCGCGTTTGCAATGGCGGACTGCAGCACCTTGTTGACCAGCGTGGCTGCCTTCTTCGGCGAGAAGGCCAGCAGGTCGAGCGCCTCGGCGACCGGTTTGTTCCGCACCTGATCAGCCACCAAACGGGCCTTCTGGGCGGATAACCGAGCGCCACGCAGCTTAGCTGTGACTTCCATCTCTAATCCTCTCTGGCTTACCGTTTGGCTTTCTTGTCCGCCACGTGCCCGCGATAAAGGCGGGTGGCAGCAAATTCGCCCAGTTTATGGCCGACCATTTCCTCGGAGACGTGCACCGGGACGTGTTGGCGACCGTTATGAACTGCAATGGTCAGGCCTACCATGTTGGGCAGAACCATCGAACGACGCGACCAGGTCTTGATCGGTTTGCGGTCGTTCTTTTCCGCTGCAGTCTCGACCTTCTTCAACAGATGAAGGTCAATGAAGGGACCTTTCTTTAGTGAACGTGGCACAGCCGTTACCCCTTAATGTCTGTTACTTGGCCTTGCGGCGACGAACGATGAGTGCGTCGGTGCGCTTGTTCTTGCGGGTCTTGTAACCCTTGGTCGGCACGCCCCACGGAGTGACCGGGTGACGACCGCCGCTCGAGCGACCTTCACCACCGCCGTGCGGGTGGTCGATCGGGTTCATGGCGACACCGCGAACGGCCGAACGCCTGCCTCTCCAGCGCTTCGCACCGGCCTTGCCAAGTTGACGCAGGCTGTGCTCGGAGTTGCTCACCTGACCCAGAGTAGCGCGGCACTCGGCCAGCACCTTGCGCGTCTCGCCGGAGCGCAGACGCAGGGTGGCGTAGTTGCCTTCACGAGCGACCAGCTGAGCGCTGGTACCGGCACTGCGAGCCATCTGCGCGCCCTTGCCCGGCTTGAGCTCGACACCGTGAACGGTGGAACCCAGCGGGATGTTGCGCAGCGGCAAGGCGTTGCCCTTGCGGATGGGGGCGTTGACACCGGATTCCAGCACGTCGCCGGCTTTGACGCCGCGCGGTGCCAGGATGTAGCGACGCTCACCATCGGCGTACTTGAGCAGCGCAATGTGCGCACTGCGGTTCGGGTCGTACTCAATGCGCTCGACGGTGGCGGGAACGCCATCCTTGGTGCGCTTGAAGTCGATCAGCCGGTAGTGATGGCGATGGCCACCACCAATGTGACGGCTGGTGATACGACCGTTGTTGTTACGACCGCCGGTCTTGGACTGCTTTTCCAGAAGCGGCGCGTAGGCGCGGCCCTTGTGCAGCTCGGCGCTCACGACCTTGATGACGTGACGACGACCGGAGGATGTGGGTTTGGTCTTGACGATTGCCATTGTCCGTACTCCTGCCCTTATTCGGCGCCAGCGAAGTCTTCGAGCGTTTCGCCCGCAGCCAGGGTTACATACGCCTTGCGGTACCCTTTACGCAGCCCCATGCCGTGTGCCGTACGCTTGGTTTTGCCCTTGACGTTCAGCACTTGAACACCGTCCACTTTCTTTTCGAACAGCGCTTCGACGGCTTTTTTGATCTCGGGCTTGGTAGCGTCGCTCGCCACCTTGAAAACGTACTGATTGCGCTCTGCTGCCATCGCGGCCTTTTCGGTCACGTGCGGTCCGAGCAGAACCTTGAATACGCGTTCCTGGTTCATGCCAGCTTCTCCTCGAATTTACGCAGGGCGGAGACGGTGACCAGCACCTTGTCGAAGGCAACCAGGCTCACCGGGTCAGCGGCGGTAACGTCCACCACGTCAACGTGAGGCAGATTGCGCGCGGCCAGATAGAGCTTTTCATCAACCTCTTCGGTGACGATCAGCGCCTTGTCCAGCTCAAGCTCCTTGAGCTTGGCAGCGACCTGCTTGGTCTTCGGCGCATCCACGGCGAACTCTTCCACCACGACCAGACGTTCCTGACGCACGAGCTCAGACAGGATCGAACGCATCGCCGCGCGGTACATCTTGCGGTTGACCTTCTGCGAGTGGTCCTGGGGACGCGCTGCAAAGGTGACGCCGCCGGCACGCCAGATCGGCGAGCGGATGGTACCGGCGCGAGCGCGACCGGTGCCCTTCTGGCGCCACGGCTTCTTGCCGCCGCCGCGCACGTCAGAGCGGTTCTTCTGTGCACGAGTGCCCTGGCGACCGCCGGCAAGATATGCCGTAACGACCTGGTGAACCAGCGCTTCGTTGAATTCTTTGCCAAAGGTGGCGTCGGCGACTTCAACAGTACCCGCGCCTGCAGCAAGATTCAGATTCATGGGTATTATCCTCTTCAGCCAGCTTTCACGGCACTGCGTACGATCACGTCGCTGCCGGTTGCTCCCGGAACGGCGCCCTTGATTAGCAGCAGGTTGCGCTCGGCATCGATGCGGACGACTTCAAGGCTCTGTACGGTGCAGCGGGCGTTACCCATCTGACCGGCCATCTTTTTGCCCTTGAATACGCGACCCGGCGTCTGGCACATGCCGATGGAACCCGGCGCGCGGTGAGCCAGCGAGTTGCCGTGGGTGGCGTCCTGGGTGTTGAAGTTCCAGCGCTTAACGCCGCCCTGGAAACCTTTACCCTTGGAGGTGCCGGTCACGTCGATCATCTGACCAGCTTCGAAGAGGGATACGGTGAGTTCGCCGCCGACTTCCGGAGCTTCCTCGCCTTCTGCCAGGCGAAACTCCATCAGCGAACGACCAGCCTCGACACCTGCCTTGGCAAACTGACCAGCTTGCGCACGGGTGAGGTGTTTGGCTTTGCGGGAGCCGGTTGTGACCTGAATCGCCGCGTAGCCGTCGGATTCGACGGATTTGACGCGCGTGATGCGATTAGGCTCAACCTCAATAACGGTTACGGGCACTGAGGCGCCGCTTTCGGTGAAGACGCGGGTCATCCCGGCCTTCTTACCGACCAAACCGATAGTCATTCTCAGTTCTCCTATAGTGTACGGGGCTATCACCCGCTATGGCTGCCCTTTCCAGAGCATTCCACTAGCACATTGTATGGCGCCTCACGGCGCGGCGGCTGCTGATCACCCCACAAAAAAAGTACCGGGTGAACGCTGGGCCGCGTGTGACTAGTGTGGTTAGTCGAGCTTGATCTGCACGTCAACGCCGGCGGCGAGGTCGAGCTTCATCAACGCATCGACTGTTTTTTCAGTCGGCTCGACAATGTCAAGCACACGCTTGTGCGTACGGATCTCGAGCTGATCGCGCGCGTCCTTGTTGACGTGCGGCGAGGTCAGCACGGTATAGCGCTCGCGATTGGTCGGCAGCGGGATGGGACCGCGAACCTGAGCACCAGTGCGCTTGGCGGTATCAACGATTTCCGCGGTGGACTGGTCAATCAGGCGATGGTCGAACGCTTTCAACCGAATGCGAATCTTCTGGTTCTGCATTTGCCCTAAACTCCAATGGATGTCGACGGCGCGAGCCGTCTACCCACGCATTCAAAGGATGCGCATTGTAGGCACGCAGACGGGAGGTGTCAAACACTTCTCGCCAGTGCGAAGAAAGGGGGCTCGGCGAGCCCCCTTGAACCCGCGAAGGGTCTGCTTACTTGAGGATCTTGGCGACGACGCCGGCACCCACGGTGCGGCCGCCTTCGCGGATCGCAAAGCGCAGACCGTCGTCCATGGCAACCGGGGCAATCAGGCTGACAACCATCTTGACGTTGTCGCCCGGCATGACCATTTCGACGCCTTCCGGCAGTTCACAGGTACCGGTGATGTCGGTGGTACGGAAGTAGAACTGCGGACGATAGCCCTTGAAGAACGGCGTGTGACGACCGCCTTCTTCCTTGGACAGCACGTAGACTTCGGCTTCAAACTCGGTGTGCGGCTTGATGGTGCCGGTCTTGGCCAGTACCTGGCCGCGCTCGACATCGTCACGCTTGGTGCCGCGCAGCAGCGCGCCGATGTTCTCGCCGGCACGACCTTCGTCGAGCAGCTTGCGGAACATTTCCACGCCGGTAACGGTGGTCTTGGCGGTATCGCGGATGCCCACGATTTCCACGTCTTCACCGGCCTTGACGATGCCGCTCTCGACGCGACCAGTCACTACGGTGCCGCGACCGGAGATGGAGAACACGTCTTCGATCGGCATCAGGAACGGCTGGTCGATGGCGCGCTCGGGCTCGGGGATGTAGGCATCCATCGCCTTGATCAGGTCGGCAACGGCGGTGGTACCCATGCCGTTGTCGTCCTTGCCTTCCAGCGCCATCAGCGCAGAACCGGTGATGATCGGGGTGTCGTCGCCCGGGAAGTCGTACTCGCTGAGCAGCTCGCGAACTTCCATCTCGACAAGCTCGAGGAGCTCCTCGTCGTCGACCATGTCGGCCTTGTTGAGGAACACAACGATGTACGGAACGCCAACCTGGCGAGACAGCAGGATGTGCTCGCGAGTCTGCGGCATGGGGCCGTCAGCGGCAGAGCAGACCAGGATCGCGCCGTCCATCTGAGCCGCGCCGGTGATCATGTTCTTGACGTAGTCGGCGTGCCCAGGGCAGTCAACGTGCGCGTAGTGACGGTCTTCTGACTGGTACTCGACGTGCGACGTGGCGATGGTGATGCCGCGCTCGCGCTCTTCGGGCGCGTTGTCGATGGCCGCGAACTCGCTCCAGTCGCCGCCGAATACTTCGGCGGAAACGCGAGTCAGGGCGGCTGTCAGCGTGGTTTTACCGTGGTCGACGTGACCGATGGTACCGACGTTGATATGCGGTTTGGAACGTTCGAATTTTTCCTTAGCCACTGCTATAACCTCTTTACGTTAGCTAACGGTTAACCGTTTTGGTTGATGACGGCTTCTACGATGCTGGAGGGCGCCTCGTCGTACTGCGCAAACTCCATGGAGTAGCTTGCACGGCCCTGGGTTTGAGAGCGCAGGTCGGTTGCGTAACCGAACATCTCGCCCAGCGGCACCGTGGCGCGGATGACTTTACCAGCGGATGTGTCATCCATGCCCTGCACCAGACCGCGACGACGGTTCAGGTCGCCCATGACGTCACCCATGAATTCCTCGGGGGTCACGACCTCGACCTTCATCACCGGTTCCAGCAGCACGGCCTTGGCCTTTCTGGCACCTTCTTTGACTGCCATGGAAGAGGCAATCTTGAACGCGGTCTCGTTAGAGTCCACGTCGTGGTAGGAACCATCAAACAGCGTGACCTTGACGTCAATCATCGGGTAGCCCGCGATAACGCCGTTTTGCAGCTGCTCATAGGCCCCTTTCTCGACGGCAGGCACGTATTCCTTGGGAACCACGCCGCCAACGATTTCGGAGTTGAACTTGAAAAATATTTCGTCGTCGCCTTCGCCCTTCTCTTCGTAAGTCAAGGGCTCGATACGCATGACCACGTGGCCGTACTGGCCGCGGCCGCCTGACTGGCGAACGAACTTGCCTTCCTGCTCGACGCTGCCGCGAATGGTTTCGCGGTAGGCAACCTGGGGCTTGCCGATGTTGGCATCGACCTTGAACTCGCGACGCAGGCGGTCAACGATGATATCCAGGTGCAGCTCACCCATGCCGGAGATGATGGTCTGGCCGGTCTCTTCGTCGGTTTTTACCTGGAAGGACGGGTCTTCCTGGGCCAGCTTGCCAAGGGCAGTGCCCATTTTCTCCTGGTCAGTCTTGGTCTTGGGCTCCACGGCGACCGAGATAACCGGGTCAGGGAACTCCATGCGCTCAAGGATGATCTTGTTGTTGATATCGCACAGCGTATCACCGGTCGTCACGTCCTTAAGGCCGATACAGGCGGCGATATCACCGGCGCGGATCTCCTTGATCTCCTCGCGGGAGTTGGCGTGCATCTGCACCAGACGGCCGATACGCTCTTTCTTCTCGCGAACCGAGTTGTACACGCTGTCGCCGGAATTGAGCACGCCGGAGTAGACGCGAATGAACGTCAGCGTTCCGACGAAGGGGTCGGTGGCAATCTTGAACGCCAGCGCCGAGAACGGTGCCTTGTCGTCGGCCTCACGCGTGTCGATGGTGCCGTTCTTGTCGTCAAGCTCACCTTCGATGGCCTTGACCTCGGTGGGCGACGGCAGGTATTCGATCACCGCGTCGAGCACGGCCTGAACGCCCTTGTTCTTGAACGCCGAGCCGCAGGTGACCAGCACGATCTCGTTGTCGAGAGTACGACGGCGCAGGCCGGCCTTGATTTCGGCGTTGGACAGCTCGCCCTCTTCGAGGTACTTGTCCATCAGCTCTTCAGAGGCTTCGGCGGCGGCTTCTACCATCTGCTCGCGGTACTTGTCGGCGGCTTCCTGGAGCTCGGCGGGAATGTCCAGCAGCTCGTAGGAGGCGCCGAAATCGTCCTGACTCCAGAGAATGGCCTTCATCTCGATGAGATCAATGACGCCCTTGAAGTCTTCCTCGGTGCCCCAGTTGATCTGGATCGGCACGGCGTGGGCGCCCAGGCGATCGCCCAGCTGATCGACCACGTTGAAGAAGTCGGCGCCGGTGCGGTCCATCTTGTTGACGAACACCAGCCGCGGCACTTCGTACTTGTCGGCCTGACGCCAGACGGTTTCCGTCTGCGGCTGAACGCCGGAGCTGCCGCACAGCACGACGACCGCGCAGTCCAGCACGCGCAGGGAACGCTCAACTTCGATGGTGAAGTCGACGTGCCCCGGGGTGTCGATGATGTTGACGCGGTGCTCGTCGAACTGGTGGCTCATGCCCTTCCAGAATGTCGTCACGGCAGCGGAGGTAATGGTGATACCCCGCTCCTGCTCCTGGGACATCCAGTCAGTCGTCGACGCGCCTTCGTGTGTTTCACCCAGCTTGTGGTTGATACCGGTGTAAAACAGCACGCGCTCGGTGGTGGTGGTTTTACCGGCATCGACGTGGGCGACGATACCAAGATTGCGGTAGCGATTTAGTGGAGTCTTGCGTGCCACGGTGGTAACTCCCGTTTGTTGGCAATGCTCGTTGATCCAGCTAGCGACGCCTAAAGGCACTTATCGCCGCTGCCGGAAAGGCAGCGGCGCGGGCCCTCAAAACGCGAAACCGGCATGTTCCGCTCAGCGCCGCTATCAGAAGCGGAAGTGAGAGAAAGCCTTGTTGGCTTCTGCCATGCGATGTACGTCTTCCCGCTTCTTCACGGCGGAGCCCTTGCCCTCGGAGGCGTCCAGGATCTCGCCGGCCAGACGCTGAACCATGGTTTTCTCACCGCGACGACGCGCCGCGTCGGCCAGCCAACGCATGGCCAGCGCGCTACGGCGTGACGGGCGAACCTCTACCGGCACCTGATAGGTCGCACCGCCAACGCGGCGCGACTTGACCTCGACCATGGGCTGGATGGCTTCCAGCGCCTTCTCGAAGGTCTCCAGCGGCTCTTCCTTATTACGATCGGCAACCTTGTCCAACGCACCATAGACGATACGCTCAGCTACGGACTTTTTGCCGCTGATCATCAGGTGGTTCATGAACTTTGCCAGACGTTCACTCTTGAACTTCGGATCCGGCAGGATCTCGCGCTTCGCTACAATCTTCCTTCTAGGCATGATAAGCCCTCTATCAAGGATCCTTCAGGTAAACCCGGGACTCGCGCCGCGACTGCCGGCACCGCCCGACCTTACTCTTATCAGACCGTTTCTGAATATGTGTTATCTGGCAGCGCGTGCGCTAACGCTAGCGCCGCTGCCCAACGACCGAGTCCAAAACGATCAGGACTTCGGACGCTTGGTGCCGTACTTGGAACGGCCCTGACGACGGTTCTGCACGCCGGAGGTGTCAAGCGCGCCGCGTACGGTGTGGTAACGCACACCCGGCAGGTCCTTGACGCGGCCGCCGCGGATCAGAACCACGGAGTGTTCCTGGAGGTTGTGACCTTCACCGCCGATGTAGGACGCCACTTCGAAGCCGTTGGTCAGGCGCACGCGGCATACCTTACGCAGGGCCGAGTTGGGCTTTTTCGGGGTGGTGGTGTAGACGCGGGTGCATACGCCACGCTTTTGCGGGCAGGCCTGCAGCGCCGGCACGTCATTTTTGGTGACGGGGCGCTTGCGCGGCTTGCGCACTAGCTGATTAATCGTTGCCATAGTAAGTAGCTGACTCCAATGGTTGCCTGGCTTTAACAGCGGATTCGGACGTACCCGCCCCACTGTTAAAGGCTGCGCATTCTAATGGCCGGGCCGGCGCGGCGTCAAGCGCTGCGGGCTTTTTGCCCGCCGGCGCCGCGCCGGCCCGGCGTCTTGCTAGAGCTCTTCGTCGTCGTCCAGCGCGGTCAGCTGGGCGCCAAGCTCCTGCTCGACATCCGTTGCCGAGGGCTTGGCCAACCGCTCGTCGCTGTCGCGCTGGCGACGGCGCTCGGCGTGGTGGGTAAGCCCGGTACCGGCGGGGATCAAGCGGCCCACCACCACGTTTTCCTTCAGGCCGCGCAGGTAGTCGCGCTTGCCGGTTACCGCCGCTTCGGTCAGCACGCGGGTCGTTTCCTGGAACGACGCCGCCGAGATGAACGACTCGGTGGCAAGGCTCGCCTTGGTAATACCCAGCAGCAGGCGCTGGTACTTGGCCGGGAACTTGCCTTCCTGCTCAAGACGGGCGTTTTGTTCCAACACGCGCACCAGTTCGGCCTGGTCGCCGGTGATGAAGTCCGAGTCGCCGGCGTCGGTAATCTCCACCTTGCGCAGCATCTGACGCACGATCACTTCGATGTGCTTGTCGTTGATGCCCACGCCCTGGAGGCGGTAGACGTCCTGCACCTCGGCGGTGATGTACTTGGCCAGCTCCGCCACGCCCAGCAGCCGCAGGATGTCGTGGGGGTTGCTTGGACCGTCGGAAATCACCTCGCCCTTCTGGACGGTTTCGCCCTCGAACACCGCGATCTGGCGCCACTTGTGGATCAGCATCTCGAACGGATCGCCGTCTTCCGGGGTGATCGCCAGGCGGCGCTTGCCCTTGGTTTCCTTGCCGAAGCTGACCATGCCGCTGATCTCGGCGAGAATCGCCGATTCCTTGGGCTTGCGCGCCTCGAACAGGTCGGCCACCCGGGGCAGACCGCCGGTGATGTCCTTGTTGCCCGACGCCTCCACCGGAATACGCGCGACCACCTCGCCAACGCCGATATGCGCGCCGTCATCGGCGGAGATAACCGCCTTGCCCGGCAGCGGGTACTGTACCGGCGTGTTGGAACCGGCAATGGCGACGTACTCGCCGGCTTCGTCCTTGAGCATGATCATCGGACGCTTGTCGCGGCCGGACATGGGGCGCGACGCCGACTCGATGACCTCGATGGAGGACAGGCCGGTCATCTCGTCCACCGTGCGATGCATGGTGACGCCTTCGTCGAGGTCGACGAACTGCGCCTGGCCTTCCATTTCGGCGACGATCGGGTGGGTGTGCGGGTCCCACTTGGCCACCGCCTGACCGGGCGCGACTTCATCGCCGTCGCGCACGTCGAGCACCGCACCGTAAGGCAGCTTGTAGTACTCGCGCTCGCGGCCGTGATCGTCGGCGACGGCCAGGGCGCTGGAGCGCGATACGACTACCAGCTTGCCGTCAGCGCGCTCCACGTGCTTGATGTTGTGCAGCCGCACGCTGCCGCCGTGCTTGACCTGGACGCTATCGATGGCCGAGGCCCTTGAGGCCGCGCCGCCGATGTGGAAGGTCCGCATGGTCAGCTGGGTACCCGGCTCGCCGATGGACTGCGCGGCGATGACGCCGACCGACTCGCCGACGTTGACCTGATGGCCCCGGGCCAGATCGCGACCGTAGCACGCCGAGCACACGCCGTGGTTGGTGTCGCAGGTGATGGTCGAGCGCACGATGACTTCATCCACGCCCATGGTTTCAAGCGCGGCACACCAGGCTTCATCGAGCAGGGTGTTGCGCGGGATCAGCACCTCTTCGGTGCGCGGATCTACTACGTCGCGCGCCACCACGCGGCCCAGCACGCGCTGGGACAGCGGCACGATAATGTCACCGCCCTCGATGATCGGGTGCAGGGTCATGCCGTTTTCGGTGTCGCAGTCGGCCTCGGTGATCACCAGATCCTGGGCGACGTCCACCAGACGACGGGTCAGGTAGCCCGAGTTGGCGGTCTTCAGCGCGGTATCGGCAAGACCTTTACGCGCGCCGTGGGTCGAGATGAAGTACTGCAGTACGTTCAGACCTTCACGGAAGTTGGCGATGATCGGCGTTTCGATGATCGAGCCGTCCGGCTTGGCCATCAGGCCGCGCATGCCCGCCAGCTGGCGGATCTGGGCGGCACTGCCCCGAGCGCCGGAGTCGGCCATGATGAAGACGCTGTTGAACGAGTCCTGCTCGACCTCGTTGCCCTCGCGGTCGATGACGTTCTCTTTCGAAATACCGGTCATCATCGCCTTGGCCACCTGGTCGTTGGCCCGGGCCCAGATGTCGATGACCTTGTTGTACTTCTCGCCGGCGGTGACCAGGCCCGAGGAGAACTGGTCCTCGATCTCCTTGACCTCGTCCTCGGCGCCGGCAACGATTTCTGCCTTGGCATCGGGGATGACGAAGTCGTTGACGCCGATGGAGGCGCCGGACCAGGTCGCCATGCGAAAGCCGGTGTACATCAGCTGGTCGGCAAAGATCACCGTGGGCTTGAGGCCCGAACGGCGATACACCTCGTTGATCAGCGCGGAGATGGCCTTCTTCTTCATCGGCTGATCGATCAGCTCGAAGGGCACGCCTTCGGGCAGGATGCGGAACAGCAGCGCCCGGCCCACCGTGGTGTCTTCGATGCGCCGATGGGTGGATTTCTCGCCGGTCTCTTCGTCAACGTCGACTTCGTCCAGGCGCACCTTGATGCGCGCGTGGAGCGACACCGACTGGGTGCCAAAGGCGCGCTCGACCTCGTTGAGGTCGGAGAAGATCATGCCTTCGCCGCGGTCGTTGATGCGCTCCCGAGTCATGTAGTAAAGCCCCAGCACCACGTCCTGGGACGGCACGATGATCGGCTCGCCGTTGGCCGGTGAGAGCACGTTGTTGGTGGCCATCATCAGCGCCCGGGCTTCCAGCTGGGCTTCCAGCGTCAGCGGCACGTGAACGGCCATCTGGTCGCCGTCAAAGTCGGCGTTGTAGGCGGCACACACCAGCGGGTGCAGCTGGATGGCCTTGCCTTCGATGAGCAGCGGCTCGAACGCCTGGATACCCAGACGGTGCAGGGTCGGCGCGCGGTTGAGCAGCACCGGGTGCTCGCGAATGACGTCGGCGAGGATATCCCACACTTCCGCCGTCTCGCGCTCGACCATCTTCTTCGCCGCCTTGATCGTCGAGGCGTAGCCCAGCGACTGCAGCTTGGAATAGATGAACGGCTTGAACAGCTCCAGCGCCATCTTCTTGGGCAGGCCGCACTGGTGCAGGCGCAGGGTCGGGCCCACGGTGATCACCGAGCGGCCGGAGTAGTCCACGCGCTTGCCCAGCAGGTTCTGGCGGAAACGCCCCTGCTTGCCCTTGATCATATCGGCGAGCGACTTCAGCGGGCGCTTGTTGGAGCCGGTGATCGCCCGGCCGCGGCGGCCGTTGTCCAAAAGCGCATCCACCGCTTCCTGGAGCATGCGCTTTTCGTTGCGCACGATGATGTCCGGCGCGCTGAGATCCAACAGCCGCTTCAGGCGGTTGTTGCGGTTGATCACCCGGCGATACAGGTCGTTCAGGTCCGAGGTCGCAAAGCGGCCGCCGTCCAGCGGCACCAGCGGGCGCAGGTCCGGCGGCAGCACCGGCAGCACTTCCATGACCATCCACGCCGGCGCGTTGCCGGAGTAGTAAAAGGCTTCCAACAGCTTCAGGCGCTTGGACAGCTTCTTGATCTTGGTTTCGGAGTTGGTCTGCGGAATCTCTTCGCGCAGCTGGTTGATCTCCTCTTCCAGATCGATGTCCTTGAGCAGCTCCTGGACGGCCTCGGCGCCCATGCGGGCGTCAAAGTCGTCGCCGAACTCCTCGAGCGCCTCGAAGTACTGCTCATCGTTGAGCAGCTGGCCGCGCTCGAGCGTGGTCATGCCCGGGTCGATCACCACGAAGGACTCGAAGTACAGCACCCGCTCGATATCGCGCAGGGTCATGTCGAGGAACATACCGATGCGCGAAGGCAGCGACTTCAGAAACCAGATGTGCGCCACCGGCGAGGCAAGCTCGATATGGCCCATGCGCTCCCGGCGCACGGCGGCCTTGGTCACTTCCACGCCGCATTTTTCGCAGATGATGCCGCGGTGCTTCATGCGCTTGTACTTGCCGCACAGGCACTCGTAATCCTTCACCGGGCCGAAAATCTTGGCACAGAACAGACCATCCCGCTCCGGCTTGAAGGTGCGGTAGTTGATGGTCTCGGGCTTTTTCACCTCACCGAAGGACCAGGAGCGAATCATGTCCGGCGACGCCAGGGTAATCCTGATGGCGTCGAACTCTTCGGACTGTGATTGCGATTTGAGGACTTTCACCAAATCTTTCATTGGGGGCTCCTAGCTCTCTAACTCGATATCGATGCCCAGCGAGCGGATTTCCTTCACCAGCACGTTGAAGGATTCCGGCATGCCTGCCTGCATGGCGTGGTCGCCGTCGACGATGTTTTTGTACATCTTGGTGCGCCCTTCGACGTCATCCGACTTGACGGTGAGCATCTCCTGCAGCGTGTAGGCCGCGCCGTAGGCCTCAAGGGCCCACACTTCCATCTCGCCGAAGCGCTGACCACCGAACTGCGCCTTGCCGCCCAGCGGCTGCTGGGTCACCAGCGAGTAGGAGCCGGTAGAGCGCGCGTGCATCTTGTCGTCAACCAGGTGGTTGAGCTTGAGGATGTACATGTAGCCAACGGTGACCGGACGATCAAACTGCTCACCGGTACGCCCGTCATAAAGCGTCAGCTGACCGGATTCCGGCACGTCGGCCAGGCGCAGCAGGTGCTTGATCTCGGGCTCTTCGGCCCCGTCAAACACCGCCGTTGCCATGGGAACGCCGTCCTTGAGGTTCTTCGCCAGCGCGATGACTTCGTCATCGGACAGCTGCGACAGATCCTCGACCTTCAGCGTACTTTCAGTGTTATACACCTGGCCCAGGAAGTCGCGGATTTCCGCTACCTGGGTCTCCCGGGCGTCGCGCAGCATGTGGTCGATCTTGACCCCGAGCCCGCGAGCCGCCATGCCCAGGTGGGTTTCCAGAATCTGGCCCACGTTCATCCGCGAAGGCACGCCCAGCGGGTTCAACACCACGTCCACCGGCTCGCCCTGCTCGTCAAACGGCATGTCTTCCACCGGCATAATCGCCGAGATGACACCCTTGTTGCCGTGACGGCCGGCCATCTTGTCGCCCGGCTGAATGCGACGCTTCACCGCCATGTAGATCTTGACGATCTTGAGTACGCCCGGCGCCAGGTCGTCGCCCTGGGTGAGCTTGCGCTTCTTGTCTTCAAAGCGCTCGTCCATTTCCCGGCGACGGGTTTCCAGCTGCTCGTCGGCCTGGGCCAACAGCTCATTGTGGGTTTCATCCTGCATGCGCAGCTTGAACCAGTCCTGACGCGGCAGCGCGTCGAGGTAGGCGTCATCCAGCACGTCGCCCTTGGACAGCTTCGGGCCGCCGTTGACCGTTTGCCCGCTCAGCGTGCGCTTGAGGCGCTCGTAAGTGGCTTCCTCGGCGATGCGGTAGGTTTCCTGGAGGTCGCGACGCACTTCGTCGAGCTGCATTTCCTCGATGGCAAGCGCCCGGGAATCCTTCTCCACGCCGTCGCGGGTGAAGACCTGAACGTCGATGACCGTACCGTTCATGCCCGTGGGCGCGCGCAGCGAAGTGTCCTTCACGTCGCTTGCCTTCTCGCCGAAGATGGCGCGCAGAAGCTTCTCTTCCGGCGTCAGCTGGGTTTCGCCCTTGGGCGTTACCTTGCCCACCAGGATATCGCCCGGATCGACTTCGGCCCCGATGTAGACCACACCGGCCTCATCCAGCTTGGACAGCGCCGACTCGCCGACGTTGGGAATGTCCGAAGTAATCTCCTCCGGCCCCAGCTTGGTGTCGCGCGACACACAGGTCAGCTCCTGGATGTGAATGGTGGTAAAGCGGTCTTCCTGGGCCACCCGCTCGGAAATAAGGATGGAATCCTCGAAGTTGTAGCCGTTCCACGGCATGAACGCCATGCGCATGTTCTGACCCAGCGCCAGATCGCCCATATCCACGGACGGGCCGTCGGCGAGGATGTCACCCACGGCGACGCGGTCGCCGGTTTGCACGATGGGGCGCTGGTTCATGCAGGTGTTCTGATTCGAACGCACGTACTTGGTCAGGTTGTAGATGTCCACGCCGGCTTCGCCGCCGACGATTTCATCTTCGTTGACCCGGACGACCACTCGGCGGGCGTCGACGGAGTCGATGATGCCGCCGCGGCGCGCCACTTCGCAGACGCCGGAGTCACGGGCGACAAAGCGCTCCATGCCGGTGCCCACCAGCGGCTTGTCGGCGCGCAGGGTCGGCACCGCCTGACGCTGCATGTTGGCGCCCATCAGCGCGCGGTTGGCATCGTCATGCTCGAGGAACGGGATCAGCGCGGCAGCAACCGACACCACCTGGCGCGGCGACACGTCCATCAGCGTCACCTGCTCCGGGCGCATGAAGGTGGTTTCCCCCCGGTGGCGCGCCTGGACCAGGTCGTCGTTCAGCCGGCCGTTCTCGTCCACTGCGGCCGAGGCCTGGGCGATCACGTAGTCGCCCTCCTCGATGGCGGAGAGGTGGACCACCTCGTCGGTGACCTGGCTGTCCACCACCTTGCGGTACGGCGTCTCGAGGAAGCCGTAATTGTTGGTGTGGCTATAGGTCGCCAGCGAGTTGATCAGGCCGATGTTGGGGCCTTCCGGCGTCTCGATCGGGCACAGACGGCCGTAGTGGGTGGCGTGGACGTCGCGCACCTCGAAGCCAGCGCGTTCCCGTGTCAGCCCGCCCGGCCCAAGCGCGGAAACCCGGCGCTTGTGCGTGACCTCGGACAGCGGGTTGTTCTGGTCCATGAACTGCGAAAGCTGACTCGAGCCAAAGAACTCCTTCACCGCCGCCGCGACCGGCTTGGCGTTGATCAGGTCCTGGGGCATCAGGCCTTCGCTTTCGGCCATGGACAGGCGCTCGCGCACCGCGCGCTCGACCCGCACCAGACCCACGCGGAACTGGTTTTCGGCCATCTCGCCCACGCAGCGAATGCGGCGGTTGCCCAGGTGGTCGATGTCGTCGACGTCACCAAAGCCGTTACGGATACTGATCAGCTCGCGCAGTACGCCAAGAATGTCGTCGCGATCGAGTACGCCGGAGCCGGTATCAGCCTCGCGGCGCAGACGGCGGTTGAACTTCATGCGGCCGACGCCCGAGAGGTCGTAGCGGTCTTCCGAGAAGAACAGGTTGTGGAAAAGCGTCTCGGCGGCTTCCTTGGTGGGCGGCTCGCCGGGGCGCATCATGCGGTAGATTTCCACCAGCGCCTCGAGGCGCGAACCGGTGGTATCCAGGCGCAGGGTATCGGAGATGAACGAGCCGCAGTCGAGATCGTTGGTGTAAAGCGTCTCGATGCGGGTAATGCCGCCCTGGCCGATCTGTTCCAGCAGCTCCGGGGTGATTTCGGTGTTGCACGGGCAGATCAGCTCGCCGGTCTTGGCGTCGATCTGATCCTTGGCCAGCACCTTGCCGAACAGGTACTCCATGGGCACTTCCAGACGCTCCATCCCGGCTTTTTCCAGCTGGCGGATGTGCTTCTGGGTGACCCGGCGACCCTCGTCAACGATGACGTTGCCGTCGCCGTCCTTGATATCGAAGGTGGCGGTTTCACCGCGCAGGCGCGCGGGCACCAGCTCCACCGAGAAACCGTTTTTCTCGACGTGGAACACGCTGGTGGCAAAGAACTCCTCGAGGATCTCCTCGGCGCTCATGCCCAATGCACGCATCAGCACGGACGCCGGCAGCTTGCGACGGCGGTCGATGCGCACAAAGACGTTGTCCTTGGGATCGAACTCGAAGTCGAGCCAGGAGCCGCGGTACGGAATCACCCGGGCGGAGTACAAAAGCTTGCCCGAGGAGTGGCTCTTGCCCTTGTCGTGGTCGAAGAACACGCCCGGGGAGCGGTGGAGCTGGGAGACGATGACGCGCTCGGTACCGTTGATCACAAAGGTACCGTTTTCGGTCATCAGGGGGATTTCCCCCATGTAGACTTCCTGCTCCTTGATATCCTTGATTGCCTTGTTCGAGGAATCGCGATCATAGATGATCAAGCGAACCTTGACGCGCAGCGGGGCGGAATAGGTCACGCCGCGCAGCTGACACTCCTTGACATCGAACGCCGGCGTGCCGAAACGGTAGCTGACATACTCAAGTGCCGCGTTACCGGAGAAGCTCTCGATCGGAAACACGGACTTGAAAGCCGCGTGCAAGCCGACTTCGTGACGCTCGTCGGGCGAACGATCTTGCTGGAGAAAGTCGTAGTAGGAATCAAGCTGGATGGCCAGCAAGTAGGGCACATCCATCACTTGGGGCAGTTTGCCGAAATCCTTGCGGATGCGTTTTTTCTCAGTGTATGAGTAAGCCATCTGTATTCCCCAGCTTGTTCACCATGGGTGGCCGATGCGTGGTCATCTGCCCCGCGGGCGTTTCAGACGCAGACAGCAAGCTCCTGGTCGGGTAGCTCGCCGTCAAAAATCTTCATGTCGTCGCGTTTTTAACGCATCTGCTGCTGTTTTTTGCCGTCAGTGCCGTTTACGCCGCAGGCGCGGGACCGATAGCGGTACAGGCCAAGCCAATCAGCAGCGAAACGTCCTATTATGGCAGCATGTCAGCAACAGAAAAAGGCCGGCAGCGGGAATATCCCGCCGCCAGCCGCGGAAGCTTACGCAGCGCGCAAAGCCGCCGGCATCAAGATTACTTGAGCTCGACAGCAGCGCCAGCGTCTTCCAGCTTGGTCTTCGCTTCTTCAGCGTCTTCCTTGGACATCGCTTCCTTGATGGTCGCCGGTGCGCCGTCAACGGCACCCTTGGCTTCCTTCAGGCCGAGGCCTGTGATCTCGCGAACGGCCTTGATCACGTTGACCTTCTTGTCGCCGGCGCCGGTCAGCACCAGGTCAAATTCAGTCTGCTCTTCTTCGGCTTCGGCTTCACCGCCGCCCGGGCCTGCGACGACGGCCGCCGCCGCGGTCACGCCGAACTTCTCTTCCATCGCTTCGATCAGCTCGGCGACTTCCATGACGGACATGTCGGCGACGGCGTTGATGATATCGTCTTTGCTCAGTGCCATTGTTTCATTCCTAAACGTTGCGGGAGTCTCGCGCAGGCGAAACCCAAAAGTTTTTCCGGGTTCGTGCCGCCCGGGGTTTATCCCGGTACCGCGGCGAAAAGGGGCTTACGCCGCCTCTTCATCCTTCTGGGCGCGCAGGGCATCCAGCGTACGAACCAGCTTGCCGGCGGAGGCTTCTTTCATCACCGACATCAACTTGGCGATAGCCTCGTCGTAGGTCGGCAGGCTTGCCAGGCGGTCAATCTCGGCGGCCGGGATGTACTCACCTTCGTAGGCCAGCGCCTTGACTTCGAAGTCCGGGGCCGTCCTGATGAAATCCTTGAACAGACGCGCAGCGGCGCCGGGGTGTTCGTTGGAAAACGCCAGCAGGGTCGGACCTACAAAAGCCTCGTTCAGGCACTCCCACTGAGTGCCTGTCAGGGCGCGGCGTGCCAGGGTGTTGCGCACAACACGGATCTGGACGCCATTCTCGCGCGCCTGCTTGCGCAGGTCGGTCATCTTGCTGACCGGGACGCCGCGAGAATCGGCAACAACGACGGAGAGTGCGTCCTTGGCCGCTTCACTGACTTCGGCAACAATCGCTTTCTTGCCTTCAAGTGCTAGTGGCACAGTGATCACTCCTTCGTGCCGGAAACCCCGGGGGCTTCCGAGTTACCATCTCTTCCCACCCGGGGGCGGGAAGCCTTGGGATGGTGCTCACCAGAAAGCGCAACGCGACTCCTTGTTTTTCAAAACCTGTTTTTCACAACAAGGTTTCCACAACAAGGTTTCCACAACAATCGCTTGACGTTTTACTGACTGGCGGCAACACCATCTACGCAGGCCTTTGCCATTAAGCCGCTTATCCTGCTAGGGCAGGCCGCGGCACCTGCGGTCTTTGACGGTGCACCGCGCCTGGCACGGAGACCGCAAAGTCTTGCTGAAAATTCGCTCTGACGGGAGTTAAACCAGCGACGTATGGTCGACGGTCAGGCCCGGGCCCATGGTAGTGGATAGCGTCATCTTCTTGAAATAGATACCCTTGGACGTGCTCGGCTTGAGCTTTTTCAGGTCCGAGATCAGCGCGTCGAGGTTGCCCTTGATCGCATCGGCCTCAAAGTCCGCCTTGCCAAGCGTCGTGTGGATGATGCCGTTCTTGTCGGTACGGAAGCGCACCTGGCCCGCCTTGGCGTTCTTGACCGCGGTGGCGACGTCAGGCGTTACCGTGCCGACCTTGGGGTTGGGCATCAGGCCGCGCGGACCGAGGATCTGGCCCAGCTGGCCGACGACGCGCATGGCGTCCGGCGAGGCGATCACCACGTCAAAGTCGAGCTGGCCGTCCTTGACCTGGGCAGCCAGGTCGTCCATGCCGACGATGTCGGCACCGGCGTCCTTCGCCGCCTGCTCGTTGGCGCCCTGGGTAAAGACGGCAACGCGCACGTCCTTTCCGGTGCCATTGGGCATGACGGTGGCGCCGCGCACGACCTGGTCGGATTTACGCGGGTCAACGCCCAGGTTAACGGCAACGTCGAGGGATTCCTTGAAGTTGACGGTGGACAGCTCGGCGAGCAGCGCAACCGCCTCCTCAAGAGAATACGTCTTGTTGGAGTCAACTTTTTCGCGAATCTGCTGCGCGCGCTTGGTTAGCTTCGCCATGATTACAGACCCTCCACGTTGAGGCCCATGCTGCGGGCGCTACCGGCAATGGTGCGCACGGCGGCGTCGAGATCGGCAGCCGTCAGGTCCGGCTCCTTGGTCTGGGCAATCTCTTCGAGCTGCTCGCGGGTAACGCTGCCAACCTTGGCCTTGTTCGGCTCGCCGGAACCTGACTGAACGCCGGCGGCTTTCTTCAGCAGCACGGCGGCAGGCGCGGTTTTGGTGACGAACGTAAAGCTGCGGTCGGAGTACACGGTAATGACCACGGGCGTGGGCAGACCGGGCTCGATATCCTGGGTCTCGGCGTTGAACGCCTTGCAGAACTCCATGATATTGACGCCGTGCTGACCCAGCGCGGGGCCCACCGGCGGACTCGGGTTGGCTTTACCTGCAGCAACCTGCAGTTTGATGTAAGCCTGTACTTTCTTGGCCATTTTCTACTCCAGTTGGGTGATAGCGCCTTGCGGCTCCCCGGTAACAACGGGCCGCAACACAGGCGGCCCGCATGAAAATCGTTTTCCGGCCGGCTTTCCCGGCCTTTTCTGCCCGACCTACTCTTTCTCGACCTGAGCGAACTCGAGCTCGACCGGCGTGGCGCGGCCAAAGATCAGCACGCTGACCTGCAGGCGGCTCTTCTCGTAGTTGACCTCTTCGACCACGCCGTTGAAATCGGCGAAGGGGCCGTCGGTAACGCGCACCGACTGGCCGGGCTCGAACATGGTCTTGGGCCGCGGCTTGTCGGTGCCGTCTTTTACCCGGCGAAGAATCGCCTCGGCTTCGCTGGTGGTGATCGGCGCGGGCTTTTCCTTGGTGCCGCCGATAAAGCCCATGACGCGGGGCGTTTCGTTGACCAAATGCCAGGTATCGTCGGTCATTTCCATCTCGACCAGCACATAGCCGGGATAGAACTTGCGCTCGCTTTTGCGGCGCTTGCCGTCACGCATCTCGACGACTTCTTCGGTAGGCACGAGGATCTCGCCAAAAAGATCCTCGACCTGATAAAGCTTCACGCGCTCGGCAAGCGAGCGCAGGACATGCTTTTCAAAACCGGAATACGCGTGAACGACGTACCAACGCTTGGACATGAAAACTCCTAACCGATCACGCCGGACATCGCCCAGCTGAGAAGCGTGTCAATTAACCACAGCAACAGGCCGACCACCATGACGGCGACCAGCACGATTGCGGTTGTCTGCACGGTCTCCGGCCGTGTGGGCCAGACAACGCGCTGTATTTCTTTCTTGGACTCGCGCGCCAGAGTGAGCAGGCTGCGCCCTTTGGTCGTGGTCAGTGCCACGGCGCCGGCAAGCAGGCACAAAACCACAACGCCCAGCACGCGGTACAAAAGACCGATGCCGGCAAAATAGGTGTTGGCCACTACCGCTACTGCCAACAGCGCGACTACCGCCGCCCATTTGAGCCCGTCATGACGCGACTGCTGCACCTCGGCGCCATGCTTTACAGACTTAGGCTTCATAAAAACGAAACTCCTCGGGAGTGCGGCAAACGATAAAGGAAATCGGGAAAGGCACGCCAACTTGGGGAAAGCTGGCAGGCCAGGAGGGACTCGAACCCCCAACCTGCGGTTTTGGAGACCGCTGCTCTGCCAATTGAGCCACTGGCCTGTATCGTCGCTGCTGAGGCGATCATTGCGATGCCATGCAACAGCGGCCGTCATGTTAGCGAAGAAACCTCCGCCTGACAACCCTTGCGCCCTCACACCGCCAAGCACTCTCTCGGCGGCGGAGACAAAAAAAGCGAGCCTGGCTCGCCTTTTTGCAATGTGGAGCTCATGGACGGAATTGAACCGTCGACCTCACCCTTACCAAGGGTGTGCTCTACCCCTGAGCTACATGAGCAAACGTTACATGAACTGGAGCGGGCAGCGGGGATCGAACCCGCATCATCAGCTTGGAAGGCTGAGGTTCTACCATTGAACTATGCCCGCTTGGCACTACGCCCGCTTCAATCACTTGCGTCACTGCGGCATCTTTCTGCTGCCCGCTTGGCAACTTGTGGCTGCCAGTCATGCAAAGCTGGTGGAGGGAGAAGGATTCGAACCTTCGAAGCTTTCGCGGCAGATTTACAGTCTGCTCCCTTTGGCCACTTGGGTATCCCTCCATCACTGGCGGCGCATTCTACCGCCTTCCAAGGCCGTGTCAAGCCATGCTGCTGCTCGGTAGCAGCGCCGTTTGGCGACACCCTTCCGCCCTGGAACGCGCTGCATTCTGTCAAAGCAGCATGGAGAATGCAAGGCCTGCGCGGATTTTTTCCAGCGCCGGGCTTGCCGGCACGCCGGGCGCCCCGGACATCCGCCCGGCACGCTCGGCAAGCGTCAGCGGGAAACAGGCCTCGAGCCCGCCGTAGACCATGTCCGGCCATACCGCATGGGGCACGGGCACCCCGCGGGAAACCACCCGGGCATCGCCGCCGGTAAGCAGCATCGGCAGCGCCACGCCGTGCTGATCGCACACTTCGCTGTAAATGCGCTGCACCGCGCTGGTGGCCGCCATATAGATGCCGTGATTGACCGCATCCACGGTGGAGCGCCCCGGCGTCAGCAGGGTATCGGCCTCGCCCTCGGAGTCAATGGCGACGTTGCGGGTGCCGAGCCTCAAGCTCTCCTTCATCAGCCGCAGCCCGGGGACGATATAGCCGCCGGCGTGGGCGCCGCCGGGCAGCACGAAGTCCACGGTAATAGCGCTGCCGCAGTCCACCGCGCAGCAGCCGCCGGCCAGCTGGTAGCCGGCAAGCGCACCCAGCCAACGGTCCACGCCCAGCCGCCAGGGCTCGTCGTAGCCGTTGGTCACGCCCAGCGCTTCCCGGGTGGAGCGCCCGACATAGACGCGGGGCACCCGGGTGCGCAGCAGCGCCACGGTGTCGTTGAGCACCTCCCGGCGGGCGACGCTTGAGATGCGCACCGCCTCCACCACGTCGAGGTCGGGAATGTCGGCCCCCGGGCGCCACTCTTCCCGGGTCCACACCGCCCCGCGGGAGCGGATCTCGCTGCTTTCGGTATCCTTTAGCCGCCACTTGGACAGCGTGTTGCCGATATCCAGATCGAGAATCATGGCCGGCCGCGCACGCTGATTTCACCGCCGGCAAGCGCCCGCTCCGTGCCGCCCTCGCTCACCCAGAGGTTGCCGGCACTATCTACCTCCCCGGCCACCGCAACGCTTTGAGCATTGCCTACCAGCACGTCGACCGAGTGACCGGCGTAGGCATGGCGCCGGTTCCATTCACCCCGCCAGGCGCCGAAGCCCTCGCTTTCAAACGTCGCCAGCATGGCCAGCAGCCCGGCCACTACGTCGGCGGCCAGGGCGTTGCGATCAATATCGGGGCAAGCGTCGGCAAGCACCGCCACCGGCTGGCCGATGGCCTTGCGCAGGGTCTCGGGCAGGGCCAGATTCATGCCCACGCCGAGCACCACGTCGCAGGGCCCGGCGGCGTCGCCGGTCACCTCGACCAGGATGCCGGCCAGCTTGGCAAGGGAACCATCGGGCGTTGCCAGCAGAATATCGTTGGGCCACTTGAGCTGCGGCCGGGCGCCGTAGCGCTCGAGCACCTCGGCAACGACGACGCCGATCGCCAGACTGAGCCCTTCCAGGGCGGCCACGCCGCTGTCAAAGCGCCAGCCCACCGAGAGCATCAGGCTCTGCCCCCAGGGCGTCAGCCAGGCGCGCCCGCGCCGGCCGCGACCGGCGGACTGCTGCTCTACCAGGCATACCTCGCCGTGGCCGGCGCCCTGGGAAAAGCGTCGGCGCAGGTACTCGTTGCTCGACGGCAGCGTGTCTTCGACAAATAGCCGAGCGAGCCGGCGCCGGGCGTCGGCCGGCAGGTGCGCGACAATGCGCGCGCCGTCCAGCGGCGTCAGCGGCTGGGCCAGCTGATACCCGCGCCCCTTGACCGCGCTCACCTCGACGCCGGCGGTCTCGAGCTTTTTCAGCTGCTTCCACACGGCCGCCCGGGAAATCCCCAGAGCCTTGCCCAGCTGTTCGCCGGAATGCACCTCGCCGTCGCTTAACAAACGCATCAGATTGCCGATGGTCATGACCCTGCCCTGCCGGGGAAAACGGCTATCTTACCGGATGCCGTGCAGCGGCGAAAAGCTCCCCGCCCGGGCCCGTGCCATCGGCGCCGGCAAATACGGTCGTCGAATACAACGCTGGCCGCCATGCGCCCCCAGCCCGTATAATACCGGCCTATATTTTTAAGCAGGATCGCTTCGTGATCGAGAATCTTCGCAATATCGCCATCATCGCCCACGTTGACCACGGCAAAACCACCCTGGTCGACAAACTCCTGAGCCAGTCCGGCACTCTCGACCGCAAGGCCGAAGGCCAGGAGCGGGTAATGGATTCCAACGACCAGGAAAAAGAGCGCGGCATCACCATTCTGGCCAAGAACACTGCCATCCAGTGGCAGAATGGAGCCGGCACCGACTACCACATCAATATCGTCGACACCCCCGGCCACGCCGACTTCGGCGGCGAGGTCGAGCGGGTCATGTCCATGGTGGACTCGGTGCTGCTGCTGGTCGACGCCGTGGACGGCCCCATGCCGCAGACTCGCTTTGTCACCCAGAAGGCGTTTGACCAGGGGCTCAAGCCCATTGTGGTGGTCAACAAGATCGACCGCCCCGGCGCGCGGCCGGACTGGGTCATCGACCAGATATTTGATCTGTTCGACAACCTCGGCGCCAGCGAGGAGCAGCTCGATTTCCCCATCATCTACTGCTCGGCGCTCAACGGCATTGCCGGTCCCGACCCCGACGAGCTGGCCGATGACATGACGCCGATGTTCCAGTCCATCGTCGATATCGTCGAGCCGCCCAAGGTAGAAACCGACGGCCCCTTCCAGATGCAGATCTCGGCGCTGGACTACTCAAGCTACGTCGGCGTCATCGGCCTGGGGCGCATCGTGCGCGGCAGCGTCAAGCCCAACCAGCAGATCACCGTGATCAGCAAGGAAGGCAAGGAGCGCCGGGGCAAGGTCGGCCAGGTCATGACCCACATGGGCCTTGAGCGGGTACAGACCGAGGAAGCCACCGCCGGCGACATCATCTGCATCACCGGCATCGAGAACCTGGCCATTTCCGATACGCTGTGCGATCCGGCCGCCGCCGAGGCGCTGCCGGCGCTGTCCGTGGACGAGCCCACGGTATCGATGACCTTCCAGGTCAACGACTCGCCGTTTGCCGGCAAAGACGGCAAGTACGTCACCAGCCGCAACATCAAGGATCGCCTCGAGCAGGAGCTGATCCACAACGTCGCCCTGCGCGTGGAAGAAGGCGAAACCCCGGAGAAATTCACCGTCTCCGGCCGCGGCGAGCTGCACCTGTCGGTGCTGCTGGAAGCCATGCGCCGGGAAGGCTTCGAGGTGGCCGTGGGCCGCCCGGAAGTCATCATCCGCGAGTTCGACGGCGAGCAGCAGGAGCCCTACGAAGAAGTCATCATCGACTGCGAAGAGCAGCACCAGGGCGCCATCATGGAGGAGCTCGGCTACCGCAAGGGCGAGATGACCAACATGCACCCCGACGGCAAGGGCCGCGTGCGGGTGGACTTCACCATCCCCGCGCGCGGGCTGATCGGCTTTCGCGGCCAGTTCATGACCCTGACCTCGGGCACCGGCATTCTGACCAGCCGCTTTGACCACTACGGCCCGCTGCGCCCGGACGCGGCCATCGAGCGGCGCAACGGCGTGCTGGTCTCCATGGCCACCGGCAAGGCGCTGGCCTACGCGCTCTATGCCCTCCAGGACCGCGGCAAGCTGATCGTCGAGCACGGCACCGAGGTTTACGAAGGCATGCTGGTCGGCATCAACAACCGCGCCGACGACATGACCGTCAACCCCACCAAGGCCAAGAAGCTCGACAACATGCGCTCCTCGGGCGCCGACGAAAGCCTCGATCTGGTAACGCCGGTGCGCTTTACCCTGGAACAGGCCATCGAGTTCCTCGACGACGACGAGCTGGTGGAAATCACGCCCAACCATCTACGCCTGCGCAAGAAGCACCTCACCGAGAACGAGCGCAAGCGCGCCAACAAGGGCAAGTAAGGCACCGCTCGACGAGCCACCCGCTGCGCATGAACCGGCCCGCCTTTTCGGCGGGCCGTTTTTTTACTCATCCGTCATCCGGCGCCGATCCCGCTCGCGCTGGGCCCGCTTGTGCCGGTAAAGCCGCACCGCGGCAATGCTCAGCGCCGCGGCCAGCATCAGCAAAAGCGTCACCCCCTGCCACGGCCTTGCGCCGTCGCCGAGCACGGTCTCCAGCGTGATGATGGCAATGAGCCCCGCCGCCTGGGTGCCGATCGCCAGCGCCCGCAAGGGGTCATAGGTTGGCCGTGCCATTAGCGCCTCCGATTGTCGCTATCCCGTGGTACAGTCAGCCCATTGTACCCGCTTGCCGGGCACTTTACGGACAACGCCGCATGAACGCCGTCGCTTTGGGGCCCATACTGATGCCGCTGCCATGCCTCTACGCGCTCGCCGCCGCCCTGGCGCTGCTCGCCGGCGTGCTGGGCTACGCGCTGCGCTGCGCCGAGGCGAAGCCTGGCGGCCGATGGCAGGGGCTCGCGCACACGGCGCTGCTGACGCTGAGCGCCGGCGGGCTGGGCCTGGTGTTTGCCGCCCTGCTGCCGCCCGCTACCCATAGCGGGCCGACGACGCTGCCCGACATTACCCTGGAAGACCTCGACGGCAATGCCGTAGCGCTTGCCGAGCTGCCCGGGGCCGCCGGCCCCGAGCGCGACACGCCGATCATCGTCCACCTCTGGGCCACCGGCTGCCCGCCGTGCCGCCGAGACATGGCGCTGCTGGCTGAGCTCGGCGGGCGCCGCGACGTACGCGTGGCAAGTATCAATCAGGGCGAAGACCTGCTCCCCGCGGTGCGCTACCTGGATAACACAACGCCGGGCGCGCCGGCGTTCGATATCGTCCTGCGCGACCCGCAGCAGCGGCTGATGGCCGCCTTTGACGCCACGCGGCTGCCGCTTACCCTGCTGCTCGACGCCCGCGGCCGGGTGCAGAAGCGCCGCGCCGGCGAGCTCAACCAGGCCACCCTCGCCCGCTGGCTGGGTCGCTGATCGGCGTGCACCAACGCATAAACCGTGCGGCACCTTAATCCGCCCGGCGCTTTGCGTTAGAATCCCTCGCCTTTGAGACGCTGCCGCCTTCCCCGCCGGCAGCGTTGTCCCGATTGACCGCATCCTCCGAGGCACCATGAGCGATTTTTCCCCCGGCCAGCGCTGGATCAGCGACGGCGAAGCCGAGCTCGGGCTTGGCACCGTACTCAACGGCGATGCCCGAAGCGTCACCGTCCTGTTCAGCGCCAGCCAGGAAACCCGCACCTACAATACCCGCCAGGCGCCGCTGACCCGGGTCGCGTTCGGCGCCGGCGACCTTGTCACCGCCGCCGACGGCTGGCAGATGACCGTGGACGCCAGCCGCGAGCACCAGGGGCTGATTATCTACCAGGGCAAGGACGCCGACGGCGAGCCCTGCGAACTGCCCGAAACCAAGCTCGCCGACGCCATGCGGTTCGACCAGGCCCGGGACCGGGTGCTCACCGGCCAGGTAGACCGCAACGACTGGTTCGATCTGCGCTTTCGCACCCTGCACCACTACCAGCGCACCGAACAGCACCCGGCGCTGGGCTTTGCCGGCCCGCGCATCGACCTGATCCCACACCAGCTCTATATCGCCGACGAAGTCGCCCGCCGCCACGCCCCCCGGGTGCTGCTGGCCGACGAAGTGGGGCTGGGCAAGACCATCGAAGCGGGGCTGATTCTCCACCGCCTGCTGCTGGCCGGGCGGGTCGAACGCGCGCTGATCCTGGTGCCCGACAGCCTTTCTCACCAGTGGCTGGTGGAGCTTCTGCGCCGCTTCGCCCTCGACGTCACCCTGCTCGACGAAAGCCAGAGCGAGGCTCTTGGTGAGGGCAACCCCTTCGACAGCGGCCAGATCATACTCGCAAGCCAGGACTGGCTGTTCGCCAACCCCGCTCGCCAGCAGCAGGCGCAGAGCGCGCACTTTGATCTACTGATCGTCGACGAGGCCCACCACCTGGACTGGAGCGAAGAAGGCGCCAGCGGCCCGGGCTACCGGTGCGTGGAGGCGCTGGCCGCCGAGATCGATGCCCTGCTGCTGCTCACCGCCACGCCGGAGCAGATGGGGCTCGCCAGCCACTTTGCCCGGCTGCGCCTGCTCGACCCCGAGCGCTATCACGACCTGGAACGCTTCCGCGAAGAAGAGCAGCACTACGCCGAGGTGGCCGCCGCCATCGAAGCGCTGGACGCCGTGGGCGCCAACGGCGACGCCAAAGCCCGGGTGGAAGCGGTGATCGACGACGCCGAAAGCCGCGCGCTGCTCGCGATGCTGGCCAACCCCGAAGCCGGTCAGGACCAGCGGGAAAGCGCCCGGGCCCAGCTGCGCGAGGCGCTTCTGGACCGCCACGGCACCGGCCGGGTGATGTTCCGCAACAGCCGGCGCCACGTCGGCGGCTTCCCCGAGCGCCGCCTGCACACCGCCACCCTGGCGCTGCCTTCGGCCTACCGCCGGGTGCTGCGCCGCCTGGCCCGGGACGAGGACTACCTCGACGAGCTGCTGATCGAGACCGGACTGGATCACCCGGACGTGCTGATCTACCCCGACGCCATGTACCGGGAGCTTTCAAGCGACCCGCTCAACGCCGAGGACTGGTGGCACATCGACCCCCGGGTCAACTGGCTTCTGGAGCACCTGAGCGACGACGGCGAGGACGGCTTTGCCGGCGAGAAAGTGCTGGTCATCGCCCACCACCGAGAAACCGCCGAGGGCCTGGCCGAAGGCCTGCGCAGCCTCGGCGGCTACCACGCCCCGGTGTTTCACGAAGACCTGTCGCTGATCGAGCGCGACCGCGCCGCCGCGGCCTTCGCCGACGAGGAAGACGGCTGCCAGGTGCTGGTGTGCTCGGAAATCGGCTCCGAGGGGCGCAACTTCCAATTCTGCCGTCATCTGGTGATGTTCGACATGCCCCAGCATCCGGACCAGCTGGAGCAGCGCATCGGCCGGCTCGACCGCATCGGCCAGCAGCACGCCATCGAGCTGCACGTCCCGCTGTTCGAGGACAGCCCCGGCGTCCGGCTGATGCGCTGGTACGACGAGGGCATGGACGCCTTCAGCGCTCCCCACGGCGTGGGCAGCGAACTGTTCGAGGCCTTCGGCGATGCGCTAGCCGACGCCCTTCTCGACGACGACGCCCTCGACGAGATCATCGCCGACACCCGGGCGACGTTTACCGCCAAGCTCGCCGAGCGCGACGCCGGGCGCAACCGCCTGCTGGAGCTCAACGCCTGCCGCCCGGCACGCGCCGAACGCATCATCGAGGGTGTGCGCGAACTCGACGACGACAAGGCCCTGCCGCGCTATGTGGACCGCGCGCTGGATATCTTCGGCGTCGACAGCAAAGACCTGGGCAACGGCCTGATGCACCTCAAACCCGGCCCCCAGATGCTCGACGGCCTGCCGGGGCTGGCCAAGGGCGAGGACGGCTTTACCGCCACCTACCGGCGCGACCGGGCGCTTGCCCGGGACGACGTCCAGCGGCTTTCCTGGGAGCACCCGCTGCTGCGCGAAATGATGGGCCGCATCGTCGACGGCACCATGGGCAACACCGCTCTGGCGCTGCTCGGCCACCCGTCCATTCCCGGCGGGCGGCTAATGACCGAGCTGGTCTTTCGTACCCACTGCCCGGCGCCCAGGCGCCTGCACCTGAACCGCTTTCTGCCGCCCACCGCGGTGCGCGTGCTGCTCGACGAATCCGGCGCTAACCTCAGCGACAGGATATCCTTCACCGGCCTGGGCAAAAACCTGCAGAAGGTCAACAAATCGCTGGCCCGGGATCTGATCAAAGAGCATCACGACAAGCTGCGCAACCTGCTCACCCAGGGCGAAAGCGAAGCCGAACGCGAGCTTCCCACCATTGTGGAGGCCGCCGAGACGCGCATGCGCGCCCAGATCGACGGCGAACTTGCCCGCCTCCGGGCGCTCGCCGAGCACAACCCCGCGGTGCGCGACGCCGAGCTTTCCGCGCTAAGCGAGGAGCGCGCCGCGCTGAGCGAGGCCATCGAAGCCACCCGCCTGCGCCTGGACGCCGTACGGGTGATCATCACCGTGGATGCCGAAGGCTAGCGGCCGGGGCTTCTTTCAGCGCGGCGCGAGAATCGCCTCCAGCGCCCGGTCCAGGGTTTTATAGCGGAAGGTAAAGCCCGCCTGCTGCAGGCGCACCGGGCGCATGTCCGCCCCGGTGAGCAGCAGCCGCGACATTTCGCCAAGCCCCGCCTTGAGCACAAAGGCGGGCACCGGCAGCACCGCCGGGCGGTTGAGGGTTTTCGCCAGCGTCCGGGTAAACTCGGCGTTGGTCACCGGGTGCGGGGCACTGGCGTTAAACGCGCCGCTGGCGGAATCGCGCTCCAGCAGAAAGCGTATCGCCTCGACCAGGTCGTCGCGATGGATCCACGGCATGAACTGCCGGCCGCTGCCGAAGCGGCCGCCCAGCCCCCACTTGAACGGCGGCAGCATCTTCTCCAGGCTGCCGCCGCCTTCGCCGAGCACCAGCCCGATGCGCACGATCGCCGTGCGCACCCCGAGCGCCTCAATCTCGCCGGCGGCGGCCTCCCAGCGCGCGCATAGCCGATGGGCAAACTCGTCGTGGGGCGGCGTGTCTTCGCTAACCGCAGTGTCGTTCTGGTCAGCATCGTTTTGCTCTCCGTAGTAGCCCATGGCCGAGCCCGACACCAGCACCCGGGGCAGCGCCTCGCCGGCTTCACGCAGGGCTTCGCACAGCGCTAAAAGATCGCCGGTGGCGCGCAGGCGAGAGTCGATCATTTCGCGCTTCTGCGCCTCACTCCAGCGCTTGGCCGCAATGGACTCCCCGGCCAGGTTGACCAGCGCCGCCGGCGGAGCGTCGGCAAAGGCCGTCGCGCTTTCGCGCACGTCGCAGCCCTCGGGCAGTACCGCCCGAGCCTTTTCCGGCGAGCGCGATACCACCTGCAGCTCGTATCCCTGGCGCGCCAGGCTTTCGCACAGGCGCCGCCCAACAAAACCGCTACCGCCCGTTATCAGTACACGCATGGCAGGCTCCTTTTTATGGCTGACGACGTTCATGGCTGCCGAATGGCTCGGCACAGCCTCCCTTCAACTGTACTAAATATGTACAATATGGCTAACTTGTCACATACTTTTTTATCTTTTCCCGCAGCGCGCGGCGGTTGACAAGCGAGTGCCGCCGGCGGCACCGCACCGACCACGTTTTCACCACGGCATCCAAGAGGCACAGGCGGCCATGAGCAATCAGGCGACCCATCCACCCGATACCCCGCTGTACCCCATCCGGGAGGTTTCCCGGCTGACGGGTGTGAACTCGGTCACCCTGCGCGCCTGGGAGCGCCGCTACGGCCTGATCCGGCCCCAGCGCACGCCCAAGGGCCACCGCCTCTACGCCCAGGACGACATCACCCGCATCGAGCGCATTCTGCAGTGGCTCAACCGCGGCGTGCCGGTCAGCCAGGTGGCCGACCTGATCAACCAGCCGGAAGCCGTGGAAACCCCGGCTCCCACCAGCGACGACTGGGACAGCCAGCGCCGGCAGCTGATTACCCTGGTCGACGCGCTGAACACCCAGCGGCTGGAAATCCTCTACCACCAGAGCCTGGCGCTCTACCCGCTGGGCACGGCCGTCAGCGAGCTCTGGCAGCCGGTGATCAACGCGCTTGAGGCGCGCTGGCAGGAAACGCCGGACGTCGCCGCGCGCCGCGCGTTCGAGGCCCTGCTGCGAAGCCAAGTGGGCATCCGCCTGCACTACGCCAACCAGGCCACCCGGGGGCCGCTGGTGCTGCTCACGCCGCGCCCGGGCGAGCCCGGTCCGCTGTGGGTGCTGCTGGCCGCGCTGCTGGCAAGCGAGCAGGGTTATCGCGTGCAGCTGTTTGACCAGGGGCTGCCGCTGGACGCTCTGCCCCGGGCGGTATCGCGGCTGCATGCCTCCATGGTGCTGTTTGCCGGCGGGCGCATCCCCGCCGCTGCCCTGACGCTGCCGGACGGCGCCGCGCCGAGCGTGCCGGTAGGCCTGTGCGGGCCGGAACCCGGCGAGCCCCACGACGAGCGCGTCCACCAGCTGGGAGACGACCTGCCCCGGGCCGTGGCCAAGCTGCGCCCGCTGCTGCGCGAGTCCGGGGTGTTATAAGCCCGTCAGCTTCCCGATCACACAACGCCCCGGAGTTCGGCATGGCCCTGCAGCTGGTTTGGTTTCGCAGCGATTTACGCCTCCACGACAACCGCGCCCTGACCGCCGCGGCGGCCCGAGGGCCGGTGCTCGCCGTGTTTCTGCACAGCCCGGCCCAGTGGCAGGCCCACGGCCACGGCGCCAACAAGATCGATTTCTGGCGGCGCGGCGTGGCGGCGCTGGGCGATGCCCTCAAGGGCCTGAACATTCCGCTGCTGCAGCGCAGCGTTGAAAACTTTGACGACGCCCCGGAAACGCTTGCCGCCGTTGCCCGGGAGTACGGCGCCGAGACCCTGCACTTCAACCGCGAATATCCGCTCAACGAGCAGCGCCGGGACGCGGCCGTCCAGGCCGCGTTCAGCGCCGAGGGCCTTGGCTCCCACGGCTACCACGACGCCGTGGCCTTTGCCCCGGGAGAGCTTCTTACCGGCAAGGGCGACTACTACGGCGTATTTACGCCTTTCGCCAACGCCTGGCACCGCCACCTTACCGCCGAACGCCTGGCGCTTGCCGACGCGCCGCCCGCCCAGGCGCCGCTGGATATCGCCAACGACCCATTGCCAACTCTCGATACCGCGCTGGCCGACGCGGCCATTGTTGGCCACCAGTGGCCCGCCGGGGAGGACGCCGCCGCCGATCGTCTGGCCCGCTTTCTACGCTATCGCGGCCGGCACTACCGTGAGCAGCGGGATTTTCCCGGCGTGCGCGGCACCAGCGAGCTCTCGCCCTACCTGGCGCTGGGGATGATCTCTTATCGCCAGTGTATGAACGCGGTGATGACGGAAAACGACGGCCAGCTCGCTGAGGGCGATGCGGGCCTGGCCGCCTGGGTCAACGAGCTGATTTGGCGCGAGTTCTACCAGCACGTGGCGGCGGGCTTTCCCCGGGTGTGCCGCTACCAGCCCTTCAAGGAAAGCACCCTGGCGCTTGAGTGGCGCGACGACGACGCCGGCTTTGCCGCCTGGTGCGAAGGGCGCACCGGCTACCCGCTGGTAGACGCCGCCATGCGCCAGCTCGTCGCTACCGGCTGGATGCACAATCGTCTGCGCATGGTCACGGCGATGTTTCTGGCCAAGCACCTGCTCATCGACTGGCGGCGCGGCGAGGCCTTCTTTTTGCACCACCTTGTCGACGGCGAGCTCTGCTCAAACAACGGCGGCTGGCAGTGGGCGGCCTCCACCGGCACCGACGCCGTGCCCTACTTCCGCCTCTTCAACCCCACCACCCAGTCCACCCGCTTTGACCCCGACGGCGAGTTCATCGCCCACTGGCTCCCCGAGCTTGCCCCGCTCCCGCCCCGAGCGCGCCACAACCCACCGGCCGCCGAACGCGGCAGGCTCGGCTATCCCAAGCCTATCGTTGACCACAGGGCCGCCCGCCAGCGGGCGCTGGACGCGTTCAAGGCGCTCGGCTGACCGGGGAGGCCTGCGGCATCGCCCGGCGCCAGTGTCATTGCGAAGCAATCTCGGGGTTTGTTGCTACCGGCACCGTAAGGAGATCGCCACGTCGCTTCGCTCCTCGCGATGACGCATCGTCTGCTCACTAATCCCACGGAGTCCGCCATGCCCCAGAGCGCGGCGTTGGAGGCGTTCTGCGCCTTCTTCAATAATCTCGACAAGGATTGTACAAAAAGTCTGTACGATGTATATACTCAGGACGTGGTGTTCATTGATCCGCTGCACCGCATTGAGGGCGCCCGGGCGCTTGAGGCCTATTTCGCCGGCATGTACGAAAACGTTCGCGACTGCCGCTTTGACTATCACGACACCCGGCAGGACGGCGACACGGCCTTTGTGATCTGGACGCTGCACTTTGTCCACCCGCGGCTCAACGGCGGGCAGAGGATCAGCGTCGAGGGCTGTACCCGGCTGCGCTTTGCCGCCGACGGCGAAGACGGCGCCGAGCGCTGCCACTTCGACGCCACGCTCATGCTTGACGGCATACCGGCCACCCGGGGCGCGCTTATCGCCACGCTTGCCCGCCAGCCGGGCATGAGCCTGAAGACATTCGCCGGCATCCATCTCCAGGCGTTCCGGCTGTGGCGCAAGGGCGTGCCGATTCACGACCACCCAGGCAGCGGCCCTGACGGCCACAGCGACTCAGACCAACATCGGGAGACGCCGCCAAGCGCGAGATGGATGTCATCAAGCGCTATATTTTTCCCGGCGGGTTTCTGCCCTCCCACCAGGCCATGGTGTCGAGCCTGGCGCGGAAAACCTCGCTCAACGTGCTGGGGCTCGACGAGATCGGCCCCCACTACGCGCGCACCCTGCGCGAGTGGCGCCACCGCTTCGAGGCAAACCTCGAGCAGGTACGCCGGCTCGGCTACGACGAGCGCTTTATCCGCATGTGGCGCTACTATCTATGTTACTGCGAGGGCGGTTTTCTCGAACGGACCATCGGCACCTGCCAGCTGCTGCTGGCAAGGCCCGGCGCGCGGACGGCGCCGCTTGTCGGCGCGCCGTGACGCGGCAGCGGCCTTGACCGCCACTCCCATCGTGCGCGTCTTTGAACAGCAACGTGCGTGCATTCAGCGGTTTCGGGAAGTAGACTAGTCGGGCCTTGCGGGTCGCGACCCGGTACCTCGCCTCGGCACGGGTAGCCGCACGCGGCCTTTGATCATTTCGACACTCGGAACAATTCAGTGACCAAGCAACACTCTTTTGATCGCGACGAACTGCTGGCCTGCTCGCGCGGCGAGCTATTCGGCCCGGGCAACGCCCAGCTGCCGGCGCCCAATATGCTCATGCTCGACCGCATTACGAACATCAGCGAAATCGGCGGCGAACACGACAAGGGCGAGCTGATTGCCGAGCTGGATATCAGCCCCGACCTGTGGTTTTTTGACTGCCACTTCCCCGGTGACCCGGTGATGCCCGGCTGCCTGGGGCTGGACGCCATGTGGCAGCTGGTGGGCTTTTATCTTGGCTGGCTTGGCCACCCCGGCCGCGGACGGGCGCTCGGCTGCGGCGAGGTCAAGTTCTCCGGCCAGATTTTACCCGAGGCGCAAAAGGTCACCTATCGCATCAACATCAAGCGCGTGATTACACGACGCCTGATTCTGGGCATGGCCGACGGCACCGTGGCCGTCGACGGACGCGATATTTACCAGGCTAATGATTTACGCGTTGGCCTATTCACCTCCACCGCGAACTTTTAACAGGAGGCTCCCATGCGACGAGTGGTAGTCACCGGCCTGGGCATCGTTTCGTGCTTGGGCAACGATCAGCAACAGGTGTTGGACGCGCTGAAAAGCGGACGCAGCGGCATCAACTTCAAGCAGGACTACGCCGATCTGGGCTTTCGCAGCCACGTCGCCGGCAGCATCGACATCGACCTGGAAGCGCTCATTGACCGCAAGCTGCGCCGCTTCATGGGCGACGCGGCGGCCTACGCCTACGTCTCCATGGCCCAGGCCATCGAGGACTCGGGCCTGGCCCCCGACCAGGTATCCAGCGAGCGCACCGGGCTGATCGCCGGTTCCGGCGGTGCGTCGAGCTCCAACCAGGTGGAAGCCGCCGACGTGCTGCGCGAACGCGGCCTGCGTCGCGTGGGGCCCTACCGCGTGACCCGCACCATGGGCAGCACGGTATCGGCCTGCCTGGCCACGCCCTTTGCCATCAAAGGGGTCAACTACTCGATTTCGTCGGCCTGCGCGACCTCGGCACACTGCATCGGCAACGCCATGGAGCAGATACAGCTGGGCAAGCAGGACGTGGTCTTCGCCGGCGGCGGCGAGGAAGAGCACTGGACGCTGTCCTGCCTGTTCGACGCCATGGGCGCGCTTTCCACCCACTACAACGACACCCCGGAAAAAGCCTCGCGCGCCTACGACAAGGCCCGGGACGGCTTTGTCATCGCCGGCGGCGGCGGCATGCTGGTGCTCGAAGAGCTTGAGCATGCCCGCGCCCGCGGGGCGAAGATCTACGGCGAGCTGGTGGGCTACGGCGCCACCTCCGACGGCGTCGACATGGTCGCCCCGTCCGGTGAGGGCGCCACGCGCTGCATGCGCCAGGCGCTGGCCACGGTCAACGGCGATATCGACTACATCAACACCCACGGCACCTCGACCCCGGTGGGCGACGTGTCCGAGCTAAAGGCCGTGCGCGAGGTGTTTGGCGACACCACGCCGGCGATGAGCTCGACCAAGTCGCTGACCGGCCATTCCCTGGGCGCCACCGGCGTGCAGGAGGCGATCTATTCGCTATTGATGATGCAGCACGAGTTCGTTGCCGCCTCGGCCAACGTCGACAACCTCGACGACCAGGCCGACGGCTTTGACATCGTCACCGAGCGCCGGGACGGCGTGAAGCTTGAGCGCGTCCTCACCAACAGCTTCGGCTTTGGCGGCACCAACGCCTGTTTGGTGTTCGAGCGCATGCAGGACTGACGCCGCAAGCCGGCGTGAAGCCGGCATGCTAGGTACGCTCATAAAAACGGCGCCTTCGGGCGCCGTTTTTGTGTCGCTATTGGCCCGGCGACGGCCGCGCTAGGGCCGCGGCGGGCGAGCGACGTCGGAAATTTCATCAAGCTGGCCCTCGATCCAGGCTTCCACCTCGGCCATCACCGCATCCGGCGTTTTGCCCGCCGTCTCGATGGGCGCGCCGATGCGCACCCGCAGTACCCCCGGCTGCTTGACCCAATGGCGCCCGGGCCAGCGCTCGCCGGCGTTGTGCGCCACCGGCAGCACCGGCACGCCGGCACGGCAGGCGATCACGCTGCCGCTTTTGTTGTAGCGGCGGCGCACGCCGGGGTCGACCCGGGTGCCCTCGGGAAAGATCAGCACCGAAAGCCCGCTTTGCAGCCGCGCCACGCCCTGGGTCAGCACCTGCTTCAGCGCCCGGGAGGGGCGCGAGCGGTCGAGGCTGATCGGGCGCAGCAGCCGCAGTCCCCAGCCGAAGATGGGGATGTTCAGCAGCTCGCGCTTGAGCACCGTGCACACCGGCGGCATCATCACCTGAAGAAACACGGTTTCCCATTCGCACTGGTGGTTGGCCTGGATCACGCAGGCGCCCTTGGGCAGGTGCTCGCGGCCGCGGATGTCGTAGCGCACGCCGCAGGCCAGGCGAAACCAGCGGATCAGGAAGTGATTGTAGAGGTTGAGCAGCCGGTAGCGCCCGGCCAGCGGCAGAAACGGCGCGACCGGCAGCAGCAGCACGCCGCACACCAGCATCGCGGAAAAGTAGCCGACATAGAAAATGCCGCTGCGCAGCACGTTGATCACGAGGCGCCTCCCTCGCGGCCGGCGGTCGGCGCGTCCCGGGTCAGGCACCAGGCATCCAGCATGCGCTCAACCTCCAGCCGCCAGGGCTTCTGATGCACGCCAAACACCTTCAGCACCCGACGGCAGTTTAGCACGCGATAGAGCTTGGCATCGTGGTGGTGGTTCAGCGCCTGAACCTCGCCCAGCGCCAGCGTTTCGCCCCGCCCGTCCAGGTGCGTCGCCAGCTGGGTGCGCACCACCGAGGTAAAGCCAAACGCGCTGACCGGCTCGATGCCGGCCAGGTGGTAGGCGCCCCAGGCGCTGACGCCGCAGCCCAGCTGCTGCAGCATCCCGATCAGCGCAAGCGCCACGGCGTCCGCCGAGGTGGGGCAGAAAATCACGTCTTCGGCGGCGCGCACGTTGTCGCCGGCCACCAGGCTATCGATCACCTGACCCAGCCAGGCATGGCTGCCTTCCAGGGCGAAGAGCGGCCCCAGCCGTACAATCAGGTGACGATGGTATTCCGCGCGGATACGATCGCCGGTCTGCACCAGCCGCCGCAGGCTGGCATCCCGGGGCTCGGGCACCAGATGCTCGTCGATGGGCTCGCTATAGCCGTCTTCGTAAAGCTGATCGGAAACGCACCAGACCAGCGCCACGTCCCGGGAGAGGCAGGCATCCAGGCAGGCCTCCACGGCGTTGGCATGGGCCGTCACCTCGGCCGGCGCCAGGTTCAGCGGGCTTGACAGCGGCGGCACGATCACCGCATCCGGCGCAACCTCGTCAAGCCGCTCGGGCGTGACTTGAGTGGCCGCTTCGATCACCAGCCGAGTGTCGGAGCGCCGCCTCGCTTCGCGCGCCAGCGCCAGGCTCAGGCAGTGTCCGGCATCCAAAATCAAAAGCTTCACAAAACGCCTCTCCGTTATCCGTTCGGGCCACCGGCCGGCGCCTGCGCTGCCCCGCAAAACAGGCGCCCAAGGCGTGCTACTTTACCGGATCCCTATCGGTGGCAAAAGCGCTATACACCGACTGCCGCGGTGTCTATGCTGTTTGGCACTGCCCTCGTTAAAGGCCTGACGACGCTCTGCCGGGCGCTGCTCTGTCAAGGCCGCTGACTCAACGGAGATGGCCATGCCGACAACCGCATTTTCCCTTGACTCATCCGCCGCGCCCAAAACGATCCGCTGCAAGCGCGCCTACGACTCACCCGCCGCCGACGACGGCTATCGCGTCCTCGTGGACGGCATGTGGCCGCGCGGCGTCAGCAAGCAGGCGCTCAAGCTCGACGACTGGCAAAAGGCGCTGGCGCCGTCCAAGAAGTTGCGCCAGTGGTTCGGCCACGACCCTTCGCTGTGGGCGGGATTCTACCAGAAGTTCTTTCACGAGCTGGAGCACAGCGACGAGGCCCGCGAGGCGCTGTCCGCCCTGCTCGACGCCTGTCACGGAAAAACCCTGACGCTGGTCTATGCGGCAAAGGACGAGTCGCACAACAACGCCGTGGCGCTGAAACAGTTCATCGAGCACCACACCGCCTGACACCACGAGCCGCCGGCACCTGCATCTCACTATCGATGCATGAGCGCCCGCCTGGCTTAAAAACTTGCCGGCAACGCAAAAGCCCGGCCCGCCGCTGTTTGAGCGTACGGGCCGGGCTTTTTTCGTGCGCCGCGTTTTACGGCAAAGGCCGCCGCGCTAGACCATGTCGCGACGTTCCTTTTGCGCCTGGCGGCGATCGCGGAGAACCGCGCGGCAGATCAGGACCAGCACGCCAAGGGTCAGCGCCGGCCAGATCAGTACGTAAAAGCCCATTAATGCGGTCATCAATACGTCTCCTTTTTCAGTGGTACGCCGCGGTTCAGGACTGAGCGACGGGCTGGCCGGCGGTTTCCGGCGACTTGTCCGGCTTGCCGGTATCCAGGCTTTCCGTCTCCGCGGTGTCGTCGTAGTCGCCCACGCGCTTGCGGATGAGATCGAAGTCAAAGGGCGCTTCCTTGCTGGCAAGGCTCATCACCACGCACACCAGGGTGCTGGTGCCGTAGGCTGTGAGCGAGGCCAGCAGCACGGTGTATTCGCGCAGGAAACCGGTGGCGAACACCAGCATTCCCACCAGCGCCAGCAGGCCGGCCACGCCCCCTGCGATGCGACCGAGAAAGCCGAAGGCCATCAGGGCGATGATGATACCGCCGCCGATGCTTGCCAGCAGCTCGAACATCAGGCCCGAGGCACCCGCCAGGGGCAGCACTTCAAAGCGTGCCAGCGAGAACATGACCATGGCGACGATCACCGAGGTGGTAAACGCCCTGTTGGTCACGCGGCCCCAGAAGCAGCTGGCAATCACCGGGAAGACGATCGCCCCCCAGAGCGCGCCGACAAACACCAGCATGACCAGAATATCCAGCGAGAAGCTGGCAAAGACAATGCCCACCGCGGTGGCGGTAATCATGGTCAGCCGGCCTACCATCAGCATGCGGTCGGGGTCGGCATTGCCCTTGGCGATGTTCTTGCCGTAGACGTCGGCCATCATGATCGCAGAAAGCGCCGAGAGGTCGGAGTCCGCAGTAGACGAAAGCGAACCGATCACCAGAATGAAAAACAGGGCGATGAACACCGGCGGCAGGTAGCCCGAGACCATCTGCGGAATGAGGTTGTTCATGTTGCCGTTCATCGGCTCAATACCCAGCGTCAGCGCCATCAGGCCGATCATGCCAAGGCCGATGACAATCGCCCCGTAGCCCACGGTGGCGGTGAGGAAAGTCGGCTTGATGTGGTCTTCGTTGACCGCAAACAGGCGCTGGGAAATGGTCTGGTTACCGATGGCATAGGCCAGCACGGCCACGAAGAACGGCGCACCCTGTTCAAGGACCGCTTCGCTGGAGAAGAAGTTGGCCTGCTCGGGCGTGAGGTTGTCCAGCCCAGCGACCAGCTCGGTGGGGCCGCCCATGGCAAAAAACACCGCGGGGATGATCACCACGGCGATGGCCATCAGCGCCACCAGCTGGGAAAAGTCGGTAATGACCGAGGCGCGAAAGCCCGACCAGAGGGTATACAGCAGCACGCCGACGCCGGAAATGATTACCCCGGCCTGAAACGACAGCGGCGACAGCACCGAGACCAGCGCGCCGGCGGCGGTGAAATTGACCATCAGGCTGATGATGCTGCCCATGATGTTGGAAATCGCCAGAATCAGCTGGCTGGAGCTGCCGTGGCGGGCGTGGATCAGCTCGCCCAGGGTTGCCGCGCTGGGGGCGAGCTTGCGAAAGCGCTTGCCGAACGGATAAATGAACAAAATCATCAGCGCGCCCCAGAGCCCGTAGTGAATGGGGCCGGACACGCCGTACTGATAGCCCGACGTGGCCGCGGCGTAAAACGAGGCCGCCCATATCCAGGTGGCGGTCATGCTGGCCGCACCGATACCGAAGCCGATGCGGTGGTTGGATACCATGAAGGCGTCGGCATCTTCGTTTTTCTTGCGGATGCCTAACGTCAAAAGGTAGGTGCCGCCGTAAAACGCCAGCAGCAGCAGCAGCACGGTCCAGATGGAAAACTGATATAACGATTCGCTATTCAAGGGCAACTCCCCGTTGGTGGAACACACGTACCCGCAGGCACAACGTTGGTGCGGGTACAGCGGATGGTTACAGGTACAGCAAAGAAGCGATGTCGGCGTCCGGCGTGCGGGTGCTAAAGCCCCAACCTGCGCGCAGCGCAGGGGGCGTTACCGGCTTGCGGAGAAGCGCGGCGTTGGCAGCAAAAAACGCACGGCGTGCCAATGACGGCCGTTCAGACGCTACCCCGAAAAGAGCCGGGGCGGCGGGCGGCGCGGCATGCAGCGGCCGGCGTCGGAATAGTGGGATGGCATGGCTGCCCTCTCCTATTATCGATGACGTTAGCCGACATAAAATCGAAGCGGCCGGAGGCGATACTGCGCGTGGGCAGCGCCGTCACGGCGTTCGTGGAAAGGCCTCGGCGGTGGAAAAGCAGGTGCCGAGGATGTCGCTACCCTACAGCCCCCCGGGGGCAAAGTCCAACCGGCGGCGCATAGGGGGTTAGCGCCTCCTCGCTTGCGGGCACCACAGGGCATTGTGGGCAGGTTATGCCCGAGTGGGCGCCCAGGCGTTGAGCACACGGTCGAGCAGCGCCATCACCAGCACCGTTAGCGCCATGGCGACGCACATCGAGGTGAAGCGGTAAACCGCGCTATAGACCAGGTCCTGATGGGGCGACAGGTACTGGCCGAACAGAATGCCAAGCGTGGTCAGCCCGCCAAAGCCCACGCCGGAACCCGCACGCTCGAGAATGTGCGCCCGGGCAAACAGCATCAGCCCCGCCCAGTACACCAGCGCCACCAGTAAAAAGTGCTGGCTCTGGGTATACAGCAGCAGCTGGACAAACACCGCCAGATTGCAGCCCAGAAGCGTGCCCACTACTCGCTTGCGCGCAGAAAGCCGCGCGCCGGGGTAGCCCAGCGCAAACAGAATCAGCACCGTGGACATCTGCGCCGACAGCGAATCGCGCAGGTCAAAGACCTGAAATACCACAAAGGAGAGCGTGACGGTAATCGTCCCGATCAGGGTTTCGTGGCGAATGCGCGAGGGCGTTTTGGTATTTTTGGGCGGCGGCTGGCGCGGCGCCACGTCGGGGAAGACCACGTGCATCAGCCCGGCAATGGCCACGGCCAGCACGCTTGCCACCACGTTGCTGGTGAAGAGATCGGCGAGGTCCACCTCGGGATAGCTGGCAAAGTGCAAAAGGATGCTCAGCGTCAGCACGCCGTTGGCGCCGAAGAGGAAAAAGGGCCCCCGGGCCATGAGCCGGAAGCGCGTATAAAACAGCCCGAAGGCAAAGCCCAGCATCACCGGCGGCAGATGCTGGGTGAGCCCCACCACCAGGCTGACCTCCACGCAGTTGACCAGCGCATTACCCAGAAACTGGCGTACCACGTGGCCGTTGAGCACCGGCAGTATGCCCAGCAGAAACATCGGAAACACGGTGAAGAAGACCCCGTAGTTCCAGTCCATCAGCTGGCTGATGACAAAGCCCAGCGCCGCGCCGCAGGCCACGCGCAGGCACTGGCGCAGGTCATTTTCATCCAGCGCCGCGTGGCCCGTGGTGGGCCCGGCGGCAACAGCCTCAGTAGACATGGTGCGAAAGGCTCAACAGCCACACCTGAGCCCGAGCAAGGGCGTAAGCCACCGGGTGTTCAGAAGGCGCCAGCTGCACCGTGGCCCGAGCGCCGGTGGGCGGCAGCGCCTCGGGCGGATTCTCCAGGCGCAGGTGCGTGCGCAGGCGCTGGGCATCGCGCACCCAGCGGTCAGTGGTGGGGATATGCACAAGGTTACCGTCGGGCTGTATCTGGCCGTCGCGCACGCCGGCGTCAAGCGACGTGATCCGGGCTGCGTACGCCTTGCCCGGGCGAGCATCGAAGGCCACCCAGGCGCGGTCGCCGGCAGCCACGTGGCGCAGGCTTTTCTCGCGGAAGTCGGCGACGATATCCAGCCGATCGCCCACGCTTGCCATCACCGGCTTGCCGGCGCTGACGCTATCGCCCACGTCAAGCTGCAGGTTGCTGATATAGCCGTCCTGCTCGGCGCGCACCGCCGTGCGGCGCAGATCAAGCTGGGCTGTCGCCAGCGCGTTGCGCGCCTTGCGCCGCTGCAAGTTATCCTCGCCGCTTTGACCGCGCTGCACTTCCAGCGCGGTCACCCGCGCCCGGGCGGCCTGTGCCGCAGCCTTGCCCGCCCGGGCATCGGCGCTTGCGGTATCGAACCGCTGGCGCGACATGCTGCCGCGCTTGACCAGCGTGGCGGCCCGGGCGCGCTCCTGCTCGAGCTCATCGGCGAGCGTCTGCTGGCGGGTCAGGCTGGCCCTGGCCTCGGCCAGGTCTGCCTCCAGCCGGGCGTTATCGCGCCGCGCCTGGGAAAGCGCCAGCCGGGCCTTTTCCACCGCCAGCCGGTAAGGTGCCGGATCAACGCGGAACAGCACGGCACCGCGATGCACCCGGGCGTTGTTGCTTACGTTCATCTCGACCACCTGCCCGCTGACCCGGGGTGCCACGCGAACTACGTCGCGCAGGGCGCGGGCCTGGGGCGTTGCCGGCATCCAGCTATCGGCCAGCACGAAGTACACAAACAGCACGACAAACAGCGCGATCGCCGCGCGCACCCAGCGGGCAAAACGCTGCTCCGGGGTCATGGGATTCTCTCTGACGGGCGGAAAGGAAAAACGAAAAAAATCGGCGAATCAAAACGATTCGCCGATGTAGCGCAGGCCGCTACCCAGCAACATCTGCTGCCAGACGGTATCACTACGCCATCGGGCAACGGGCATTGAATAACATGGCAACATGGTTAGTCGGCTAAACATATCATGAATTAGCCGACTCACAAAGCGCGCGCCGTCAGACCTTTTTCACAAACTCGGACTTGAGCTTCATCGGGCCGATGCCGTCGATCTTGCAGTCGATGTCATGATCGCCTTCCACCAGGCGGATGTTCTTGGCCTTGGTGCCGACCTTGACCACCGTCGACGAGCCTTTGATCTTCAAGTCCTTGATCACGGTAATGCTGTCGCCGTCCTGGAGCATATTGCCGTAGGCATCGCTGGCCAGCGGCGCGTCGGGCTCGTCTTCCACCGCGCCGTCGATCACCCATTCGTGGGCGCACTCGGGGCAGATCAGCAGCTGCTGGTCTTCATAGGTGTACTCTGAGCCGCACAGGGGGCAAGGAGGTAGCTGACTCATGGGGGATCCTCACAGGGTCAATAAAACAGGGGCAAAATGAAACAAGGGCAAATGCCACGCACGCCAGTCTAGCAAAAACCGCTGCCGGGCGAGCGCGGGGGCCACCCTTGCACCGCCGGCAGGTAATATGGAAAGCTTTTCCATTATCCGGCATGCCTGCGGCAACGCGGGCACCGGCCTATACGCACGAGGGAAAGGAGAGCCGCTATGTCATCACTGCCGCGCGTCCACCTGGCCGCCACCGCCCACGAGCCCGCCGTGGCGCTGCCCGCCGTCGGCCAGGGCACCTGGTTCATGGGCGAAAACCTGAGCCCCCGCGAAGATGAGGTCCGCGCCCTGCAGCACGGCCTGGATCAGGGCCTGACGCTTGTCGACACCGCCGAGATGTACGGCAACGGCGGCGCCGAGGAGGTCGTTGGCGAGGCCCTTGCCGGCCGCCGCGACGACGCCTTTCTGGTGTCCAAGGCGTTTCCCTGGAACGCCGGGCGCGACAGCGCTATCGCCGCCTGCGAGGCCAGCCTCAAGCGGATGCACACCGACTACCTGGACCTCTACCTGCTGCACTGGCCCGGGGGCATCCCGCTGGACGAGACCCTGGAAGCCTTCGAGCGCCTGCGCGCCGACGGCAAGATCCGCCGCTTCGGCGTGTCCAACTTCGACGTTGACGAAATCGACGCCCTGTACAGCCTCGCCGGCGGCGACGCCTGCGCGATCAACCAGGTGCTTTACCACCTGGGCTCCCGGGGCATCGAGCACTCGCTGCTGCCTTGGATGCGCGAGCGCCGGATGCCCGCCATGGGCTACTGCCCGCTGGCTCAGGGCGGCGGCCTGCGGCGCAAGCTGCTGGATAACCCCGAGGTAGAGAGCATCGCCGCTGACCTGAACATCACCTCCGCCCAGCTGCTGCTGGCCTGGGCCATTCGCCCGCGGGACTTTGCCGGCAATACCGATCGGCGCGACGTCATCGCCATCCCCAAGGCGTCGCAGACCGACCACGTAGCGCAAAACGCCGCGGCGCTTGGCGTAGCGCTCGATGACGACATCTGCCGCCGGCTGGACGCGGCGTTTCCGCCGCCCAGGGGCAAAGAGCCGCTGGATATCGTTTAACCCGCGCGCACAGTTGCCCGCCTGCCTCCAGCCGCGCAGCCCTCCCCTATTTCCCGCCGGCACCCGTGTGCCGGCTTGTCACGACTTTGCACATTATCGGCTTGATCTCTACGCCGGCGGATAGGACAATTGAAGAACGTTAAAAAACGCTGTTCGCAAACGCGTTGCGCCTCTTCACCTTTTGTGCTTTGCCTGTTGCGAACGCCGTGTTCCTGAAAGGAGGACACCATGAAAAACCTGACACTTGCTACTCTGACCGCCGCCGTCCTTGCTGCCGGCATCGCCACCACCGCCCAGGCTCAGCAGCCGGTTCAGGCCACGCCCTACGTCGGCGCCGATGCCATGTTCTGGAAACTCAACCCGGACCACCACAGCAGCCGCAACGACGTTGGCCTGCGGGTTAACGGCGGCATGAAGTTCAACGAATTCTTCGCTCTGGAAGGCCAGCTGGGTACCGGCGGTTCCGACGGCTACGCCGATCTTGACTACCTGGCCGGCATTTATGCCAAGGGTATTCTGCCGGTAACGCCGCAGGCTCGCCTGTACGGCATGGTAGGCGGCACCCGGGTAAACGCTGACTACGGCGGCAGCGATTCCGACGTGTCCTACGGCGCCGGCGCCGAGATGGATATCGCCCCCAACCTGGCGCTGGGTGCCGACTATATGCGCTACCTGGACAAGTCCGACTACACCTTTGATGCCGCAAGCGTGGGGCTCAGCTACCGCTTTTAATGCCCCGGCATCGCCGGCACGCTCGTTGCAAAAACGCCCCGCAAAAGCGGGGCGTTTTACGTTAACGGTCCATGCCGGGAAGCCGAATGCTTGCCAGCCTATCCAGCACCTTGCCCGGGCGGCTTGCGCCGTCGTTGCAGAGCTGCACCGCCGTCGCTGCCGCCAGCCCAAACAGCGCGGCACCGGCGATATCCAGCGGAAAATGCACGCCGACGAAAACCCGGGCCAGACCCCCCATGGCGGAAAGCCCGAGTAGCACAGCGCCGATCGCGCGGGTGCGGGCCTCGATCGCCAGCACAAAGGCAATCGCAAACAAAAAGGTCGTATGATCCGACGGGAAGGAGGCATCCGGGGCATGGGATAAAAGGCCCAGCCCCAGATCACCCGCGAAAGGGCGCGGATGAAAGTAAAAAAGCGACACCGCGTAGCTGGCGCCAAGCCCCAGCAGTACGGCACCGCCCGCTTTCAGACTGGCCTTTTTACGCGCCGGCTCGGGGCTGAACCACAGAGTGGCCAGCACCAGCATGAAGACGTACGGCATCACCTCGGCCGCGGCGATGGCCAGCGTATCCAGCAAGTCATGCTGGCCGGCGTATCGGTTGATCAGCAAAAACGCTGATACGTTAAAACTTTCCATCGATTTGTTTAGCGCTCAGCGTTTTTCTGACGTTGATGCGTTAATCGTCATCGTCCACTTCGTGACCGATAACCCCGCCCACTGCGGCACCGCCCACGGTACCCGCCGTGCTGCCGCCGGTCAGTACCGAGCCGCCCACGGCGCCGGCGCCGGCACCCACGGCGGTATTCCTGTCCTGATCCGACATGTTGGAGCAGGCAGCAAGGCCCAGCATCAGCGCCAGCGTAGCGGTGACCATACCGGCTTTTTTCAGCGTATTAACCGATGTTACGTGCATAACACACCTCGTTATCGTGGATTCACATCTATCTTAGGGTCTGTTGACGTTTCATGGCAGGGGTATTGGCAGGATAGGGGCAAGCTCACAGAATAAAGGTTCCTAAGCCAACAAACTGCAAGCCTGCCATGCCCCGACAAATGCTCACGGATGAACACTGGCCGAAGCTGAAATCTATCCTGCTTCAACAAGGTATTTATGACAAGACCGATCTGCGTACCACGGTGGAAGGCATCCTTTATCGGATGCGAACCGGCTGCCCGTGGCGGGACCTACCGGAGGCGTTTGGCCCCTGGAACACGGTCTACAAGCGCTTCAACGCCTGGTCAGCGAGTGGAAAGCTGATGAGGATTTTCATCTCTCTGGTGGAAGATCCTGATGTCGAGTGGCTATTTATTGATGGTTCCTACGTCAAGGCTCACCAAGATAGCACTGGGGCTGCCACGGAAGATGCAGAAGCCATTGGCAAAAGTCGTGCAGGCAATACCAGCAAGATCCACTTGGCCGTGGATGCTTATGGGTTGCCGATCGCCTTCAGAATAACCGGGGGTGAAGTGCACGACAGCACGGAAGCCCAGGCATTGATTGACGGTTTGCCGGCAGGTGACGCGCTGGTGGCTGACAAAGGCTATGACAGTGAACGTATCCGTGAGCAGGTCGAAGCCAAAGGAATGGCTGCCGTCATTCCACGCAGGCGTAACTCGAAAAAAGGAAATGCCAATCTGGACAGAGGGTTATATCGCTACCGGCATCTGGTTGAGAATGCCTTTGCTCGATTGAAACCGTATCGCGCCATTGCGACGCGCTACGATAAGCTCAAACGAAATTACGAAAGCATGGTGGCCTTGGCATGCGGCTTTTTATGGCTACCAATGTGAAACGTCAACAGGCCCTAGCACGCTCACCACCCCTCAACGGGACGCCGTTGTGAAGAAAATACGAAGATACAGCCGTACAAGCGAAGGGCGTCCCCTGCGGCCCTCCACGCTGCCGGTCACAGCGGGGCAGTCAGCAAAAAGGGGCGACACGCTGCTTGCGTGCCGCCCCTTCGCTGCTCAAGAAATAATCGATATCAGGCGCTGCGCGTTACCACGCGGCGTCTTCGCCCTCACCCTCCTGGGCGCCGCCGGGCTGTTCGCTTTGGGCTTCGCTGTCCGGCTCGTCGTAGCTGCCCGGCAAGCCGTCCTGCTCATCCTGCGGGGCGTCGGCGGCGTCACCGGACATGGCCGGCGGTGCACTCTGCCCGGCATCGGCGGGCGGCTCGGGCCGGGAGTTGCTGATCTGATCGTCCTGACCGGACGGCTGCTCCATGGTGCCCTGGTCGTCGGCGCTATCGACCCCTTCGTCAGCGGCACCGGCAACTCCGATACCCCCGACGCTCAACGCGCCCGCGGCCAGCAGAGCAAGGACGCTTTGCTTCTTAGCATAAGGAAATAAACGCATGATGATCACTCCAATCTCTTTGCCTGGTACGCCAATAAAATGACTGCTGACACAGGCGCGAAGCGCATCGCTTCTTTTTGCCTGTTACTCATCAGTCAGCGTCAACGCGGCAAAGTTTCCGCGCCGGCGCCGCCAAAAGGGCCAAACAATGTGTAAATCATCCGCTGCGAGGAGCCGCTACCGCCGCAGCTCGTCCAGAAGTTCGATGGAGCGCAGGCGGTCTTCTCGGGCATAAACGTCGGTAACCACCATCAGCTCGTTGGCTCCGGTTTGCTCAAGAAAGGCGTCTAAGCCTTCGCGCACGCCGTCGGGGTCGCCGACCACCGCCGCGCCCAGGTTCTGGGCCACGGCGGCCTGTTCCCGGGGCGACCAGTCAAGCGATTCCGCCGGCGGCAGAGTGCGGGTGCTCCGCCCCCGGTGCAGATTGAGAAACTTCTGCTGGGCGGTGGTATTCAGGTAGTGGGCGTAAGAGTCGCTTTCGGCCACGACCACCGGCATACCCACCATGGCGTAGGGCTCATCGAGCACGTCCGACGGGCGGAACTCCCGGCGGTATAGCGCCAGCGCTTCCAGCAGATAGCCGGGCGCAAACTGCGCGGCGAAGGCAAACGGCAGCCCCAGCCGCCCGGCAAGCTGAGCGCTGTAGCCGCTGGAGCCCAGCAGCCAGAGGGGCACGTGGGTATCCTGGCCGGGCACGGCGCGAATGCGCTGCTCGGGGCCCGGCGTGCCCAGGTAGCGGCGCAGCTCTTCAAGGCGCTCGGGGAAATCCTCCACCCCGGCAAACGGATCCCGGCGCAGGGCACGCATGGTCGCCCTGTCGGACCCCGGCGCCCGGCCAAGGCCCAGGTCAATCCGCCCGGGGTACAGCGTTTCGAGGGTGCCAAACTGTTCGGCAATCACCAGCGGCGAGTGGTTGGGCAGCATGATGCCGCCGCTGCCCACGCGGATGTTTTGCGTCTGGCCGGCGACGTGGCCAATCAACACCGAGGTTGCCGCGCTGGCGATGCCGTCGATGTTGTGATGCTCTGCCAGCCAGTAGCGGTTGTAGCCCAGCGCATCGGCCCGCCGAGCCAGCGCCACGCTGTCGTCAAAAGCTTCACCGGCGCTGCCGTCGTGGCGGATAGGCGCCAGATCCAGCACCGAAAGCGGCGTCTCACGAAGTAACGACATATCGGCCTCACTGTTCAGGAAAGTTACGTCAGGAAAGTTACGTCAGGAAAGTCACCTCAGAAAAGGGCACGCCCCGATCGAGGGTCAGCCTGCCTCGATTGAAGATAAGAGAATGGCGGTATAACATCCGTCACGCGCTATTCGCTAGGGTGTGTTAACAATCATTAGTTTCGTTTAAACTGATTTAGTATTCATAGATTTTGGTGGGCCATGAGTCGGTTGAAGTTACGCGATGATCAGTGGGAGCGAATCGAGCACCTGCTCCCCGGCAAAGCCTCAGACTGTGGGGTAACTGCCAAGGACAATCGCCTGTTCGTGGAAGCCGTGCTCTGGATCGCTCGGACCGGCGCCCCGTGGCGTGATCTTCCCGAATCTTTTGGGCGCTGGCACACCGTCTGCATGCGGTATAACCGTTGGTCACGAAAGGGCGTTTGGCAGCGTATTTTTGACACAGTAGCCGACGATCCCGATCTAGAGCAGCTGATGATCGACGGTAGCATCGTCAGGGTGCACCAGCATGGAGCGTCAAAAAAAACACGCAAGACGTCGAAGCCATGGGCAAATCTCGAGGCGGATTGAGCACCAAAATTCATGCCGCAGTCGATGCGTTAGGTAACCCAGTACGATTGGTTCTCACACCGGGCCAGGCGTCGGAGTATGGTGCTGCTCCCGCTCTACTGGAAGGTTTTTCCCCGCAAGCGGTGCTGGGCGACAAGGGGTATGACTCCACTGCTCTGCGGGACATGATTCAGGCCGCAGGTGCCGAGCCGGTGATTCCTCCGAAAAAGAATCGTTTGGCGCGCATTGAAGTAGACTGGCACTGTTACCAAGATCGCAATCTGGTGGAGAGGTTCTTTCAGAAAATCAAGAAGTTCCGGCGGTTATCTACACGCTATGAGCGACTGGCAAGAAACTACCAGTCACTCCTCTGCCTCGTGTCAGCCGCCATATGGCTGGCCTAATTGTTAACGCCCCCTAGTATTCATAGATTTTGGTGGGCCATGAGTCGGTTGAAGTTACGCGATGATCAGTGGGAGCGAATCGAGCACCTGCTCCCCGGCAAAGCCTCAGACTGTGGGGTAACTGCCAAGGACAATCGCCTGTTCGTGGAAGCCGTGCTCTGGATCGCTCGGACCGGCGCCCCGTGGCGTGATCTTCCCGAATCTTTTGGGCGCTGGCACACCGTCTACATGCGGTATAACCGTTGGTCACGAAAGGGCGTTTGGCAGCGTATTTTTGACACAGTAGCCGACGATCCCGATCTAGAGCAGCTGATGATCGACGGTAGCATCGTCAGGGTGCACCAGCATGGAGCGTCAAAAAAAACACGCAAGACGTCGAAGCCATGGGCAAATCTCGAGGCGGATTGAGCACCAAAATTCATGCCGCAGTCGATGCGTTAGGTAACCCAGTACGATTGGTTCTCACACCGGGCCAGGCGTCGGAGTATGGTGCTGCTCCCGCTCTACTGGAAGGTTTTTCCCCGCAAGCGGTGCTGGGCGACAAGGGGTATGACTCCACTGCTCTGCGGGACATGATTCAGGCCGCAGGTGCCGAGCCGGTGATTCCTCCGAAAAAGAATCGTTTGGCGCGCATTGAAGTAGACTGGCACTGTTACCAAGATCGCAATCTGGTGGAGAGGTTCTTTCAGAAAATCAAGAAGTTCCGGCGGTTATCTACACGCTATGAGCGACTGGCAAGAAACTACCAGTCACTCCTCTGCCTCGTGTCAGCCGCCATATGGCTGGCCTAATTGTTAACGCCCCCTAGCGCCATTCCACAAATAAGTCGAGCGGTATGACAAGCCGACCCCATCTTTATTCGACCCGCTACGAAAGCTGTGCTAGCATCCGCTTCACTTTTTATCTGCGCCATTCGTTGAATGGCGTTTTTTTTTAATCATTTTCCTCTCAAGCCGGCATTTTTTTCCGCGCAACTCGATTTTTGACCCTAACCCATCCCAACTCGCTCACTTCGCAACCTGAACGGTGTCATCTGAATGCATAACCCTGCTGCTAGTACGGCGGACAGCACGTCCGCTCACACGTCCCGATCCACGGAGCCTGCCCAGGGGCTGCGCTCCCTGGGCGATCCGGTGGTGCTTATTTTAAGCATCGGCTTTATCGTCGCCTTTATCCTGCTGTCGTTTTACGACCTCAACATGGTCGCCAACGGCGTGAGCGCAGGCTTCGCCTGGACGGCTAAAACGCTAGGCTCCTATTTCCAGTTTTTGCTGTTAGCCACCTTTTTCATCGCCGTTGGCCTGGCCACCACGCCGGCGGCCAAAGCCAAAATCGGCAACCTGGACGCGCCGGAAATGAGCACCTTCAAGTGGCTGTCCATCATTTTGTGTACGCTGCTGGCCGGCGGCGGAGTGTTCTTTGCCGCAGGCGAGCCGGCGTTTCATTTCTTGACCACGCCGCCGGCGCTGGATGCCGAACCGGGGACGCCGGATGCGGTAGCCGGTGCGCTGGCGCAGTCGTTCATGCACTGGGGCTTTTTGGCCTGGGCGGTGCTGGGCACGCTTGCCTCCATCGTGCTGGCGCATTCCCACTACGTAAAAGGCCAGCCGCTGCAGCCGCGTACGCTGCTCTACCCGGTGCTGGGCAAGCGCCTGCTGAGCGGGCCGCTGGGCGGCGTGATTGACGCGCTGTGCGTTATCTCCATGGTCGCGGGGACCGTGGGCCCCATCGGCTTTTTGTCGACGCAAGTCAGCTTTGGCTTGCACGAGCTCTTGGGCGCACCGGACGGCTTTGCCACCCAGATTGCGGTACTGATCGCGCTGGGCTCGATCTATGTGATCTCGGCGATGACCGGTATCCATCGCGGCATCCAGTTCCTGAGCCGGTTTAACGTCTTTCTGGCGCTGGCGATTGGCGCGGTCATTCTGCTTTTCGGCCCCACGCTTTACTTCTTCAACTCGTACCTCTCGGGCATGGGCTCCTACGTCACCAACTTTTTCACCATGGCCACTACCACCGCGGAAACGGCATCGCCGGGCTGGATGCAGGGCTGGACGGTATTCTTCTTTGCCTGGTTTATCGGCTATGCCCCGCTGATGGCGATTTTCGTGGCGCGAATTTCACGCGGGCGCAGCATCCGCGAGATGATCGTCGCCGTGGCGGTTATCGCCCCGATTGCCACCACCGTGTGGTTTACCCTGCTGGGCGGATCGGGCGTGTTCTATCAGCTTACCGGCGCAATCGACATGACCGAAGCGCTGACCAGCTACCAGTTTGACGTGGCGACGCTGACCGTTGCCCAGGCGCTGCCCGGCGGCACCGCAATGGCGCTGGCGATTTTGCTGCTGACCACCATCTTTGTGGCGACTACCGGCGACTCCATGAGCTACTCCATTGCCGTAGTCGGTGCCGGTCACGACAAGCCGAGTCCCAAGGTGCGTGCCTTCTGGGGCATTGCCATGGCGCTGATGGCGGGCATCCTGCTGGAGATGGGCGCCGGGCAAATCAACGCGCTGCAGCAGTTTATCGTGCTCACGGCGGTTCCGGTGTCGTTCATCCTGCTGCCGACGCTGTGGGAAGGCCCGAAAGCAGCCTATGCCATGGCCCGCGAGCAGGGCATCATCGACTAGCCCAGGAGGCCGGCTTCAACTAGCGTCGATATAAACGCCAACGGGCCGCTAAAAAGCGGCCCGTTGGCGTTTTTACGTCACGAAGCGGAAAAGGTAGGCTGAAGCCTCCGCCCAGGCAGGTTTATTCATCCACATCCTCCTCGGAGGGGCGCTGATAGTCGGCGCCTTTGCCCGACTGGATACCGCGACTCGGGTCGTCACGGCGCTCGGGACCCGTGTGCTCCACGGCGGTGGACTCGACCACGCGCAGGTTGGCCGCCGGCGCGGTGCCGTCCTTGCGCTCGCCGAAGTACAGCGTGGTGTGCGGCTGCGGGATCTCGATACCGGCTTCATCAAAGCGCAGCTTGACCAGCCGGTTATACGCACGGCCCACGGCCCACTGGTCGCCCGGCGTGGTCATGATCATCACGCGGATATTCACGGAGCTATCGGCAAGCGACGTCACACCGGCTACGGTCAACTCTTCAAGCAGCTTGGGGCCGTGCTCCTCGCTTGCCTGCAGGTCGCTGAAGGCTAGCTGGAGCTTCTCTACCGCGTGGTCGATGCTCTCTTTGTAAGCAATGCGGTATTCCTCAACATGGTAGGCAAAGTCGCGCATATAGTTGGACACCGTATCGATACTGGAGAACGGCACGATGTGGTAGGTGCCGGATAGGTCGCGGATACCCACCGAGCGAATGCTGAAACGCTCCGCCGTGCCAACCACGCCGCCGGCGCCCACGACGTCGCCGGTGTTCATGGCGTTTTCGATCTGGATGAACACCCCGGTGATCACGTCCTGGACGAGCTTTTGCGCACCGAAGCCGATGGCCAGCCCCAGCACCCCGGCGCCGGCGATCAGCGGCCCGATATTGATCCCGATCTCGGCAAGGATGATCATGCCGGTCATGGTGATCATGGTGATGATCAGCGCGTTGCGAAACAGGCTCAACAGCGTTCTGGCCCGAGCCGTCGGCTGCCCCTTGCCGGTATCGGGATTGAGCTTGTGCTCGATGAAGCTGGCAAGCCCCAGCCATATCGCCAGCGCCACGATCAGGATGATCGCCACGTGGATCAGCTTGCTTACCAGGGCGATACCCTGCTCGGAGGCGTACCAGGCGGCCAGGTCAAACAGGTACCAGGCGTCGAGCACCACCATCACTACGACGACCAGGATGATCCCCCGCAGCACTTTCAGCGCGGTGGGCACGTAGCTGTTGAGGCGCTTTTCCAGCATCGGTAGCTTGCGATTCACCTCGGCTGACAGATGAATGCGCCGGCCAATGGTCTGGGTCAATAGCGACGAAAGCAAAAGCCCTGCGACCACGGCGCCCAGCGTCTGCAGCGTGGCAAACAGCACAAACGGCAGCGCTTCGGCCGGGCGCAGCAGGGTAATGACAAACACGCCGATGAAATAGACCAGCGCCAGCAGATGCCAGGTGCGCGCCAGCAGATGCAGGGCAACGCGGCTGGGCGCCAAGGTCGCCCGCGACGCGCTGGCATTGATGCTTTGACGCAGGCGCAGGCGGTTTTTCAGCACCACGATCACGGCATAGAGGAAAGCGGCCAGCGTGATCAACGTGCCCAGCGCATCGCCAAGCGACGCGGCCAGGTAGTAGTTGACCAGCGGCACGGCCACCATTAGCCCGTAGCCGACCATGCCCACCAGCCGAGCGATCCAACGGTTCCAGTAGGAAGCCTCGAAAGCCGAAATCGGCAGCAGGCGCAGGCCCTGATAGCGCGATGAGAACAGCATGCGCACGGCGGCCTTGATCAGCTCGATTACCAGAAAAGCATTTAAAAACAGCGATGCTCGAGTAGAAAGGTCACCGGTATGGCCTATCGCAAAGGTAGCGATCAGGTTGCCGCCGACATAAGCCAGCGCGACAATCAGCGCATCGATCAGCGCGGCAATGATCACGCAGGTGACCAGCCGCAGCACCGGCGTGTAGTCGCCCCGGCGCGACCAGGTGCTGATACGGGTGAACAGCGGCTTGGCCAGCCGACGACAGGCGATGAACAGCAGAAAGGTCGCGGCAACCACCAGCCCCAGATTGATCGCCGCGCTGACAAAGGCGGCGGTGTCGAAACCGCCCGCCTCTTCGCCGCTGAACAGCTCGCGACCGATCTGGGCCAGCTGCTGGAAGTGCCCCCCCACATCGCTGACGATGCGGCTGGTGACTTCGGCAATCTGGCGCGGCAGTGACACCTCTTCAGGGGCGATATCGCTGCCCTGGGCGGCCTTCTCCGGCAGGTCTTCCGGAAGCTCGCGCGTAAGCTCGCTTTGGGGAAGCTCGCCGGCCTGCTGACGCAAAAACTCGATCAGCTCCTCTCGGGACTGATCGTCTTCCAGCAGGTTGGCAAGCGTTGCGTAGGTCGTCTCACCGTTTTCAGCGGCGGCGTCGGGCGGCGTCTGTGCCTGGGCCGTCAGCGGCGCAGCAAGCAGCAGTGCCGCCAGCAGCCACAGGCTTAGCACGGCCCCCAGCTTGGGTAGCAGTCGTAATGGCGTCACGCCGTTGTCTCCTTGGATCGAATAAACCTCTGACCATCAGCGATGGCCAATACGTGTCGTCGCCGTCGCAGTCGCTATTTAGCAGCAGCGGCAGCGGCGCGCATGGCGCCGATATTCTTTGGTCTTTGAAGGAGAATCAAGCTTTTGTCGGGTTAATATGCATTACGCCGAAGGCGCAACGAGCTTTAAGCCCGCAGCACCTCCGGAGGGCAAACAAAGGCAGGAGCTAGGGCTGGAAGGGCATGCGGAACGTCAGGCTGACATCCGAGGCGTCGTCGGTCAGCCCCAACCCCAGGCTGGTGACCACCGAGGTGCTGTCATTCAACGCATAAGTGCCGCCGAGGTTGAATACCCCGACGTTGGCATCACTGCCGACCACCTCGTTGGTCACGCCGCCCTGGGTGGTTTCGGATTTCTGGATATACTCGTGGGAGTAGGAGAGCGACAGGCTCAGCCGCTCGTTGAGCGCAAAGGCGGTGCCGAAGCCGGCACGAATGGAGTCGCCCAAGTCGACCTTGCCCGACTGTTTGCCGTCTGACGCCGAGATGTCGTCGAAGCTTTCCTCGATATTGTAAGTATAGCCCAGATTGGTAAAAACGATGGCCGGGTCCAGGGTCTTGAGCAGCGAGACCCCGCTGGTAACTGCCCAGACCCCGTTGCCGGTGGGCAGCTCGGTGGGCACGGTCAGATTCGTATTGACGTCATTACCCTTATCATCTTCATCTATTTTAATGGTATCCGTACGTGTGGAAATACCGTAGGGGTCGGTGCCGGTGGGCGCCCGAACTCCCAGGTTCAAGACTACGTCGGGGCGGGTTTGCGTCTCGGGCAGCAGGCGGTAGGAGAGCGAGGCGCTGATATCGCCGAGCCCCGCGTCATCCACCGATCTCTCGCTATTGAGCTGGGTCGAAAAGCCTTGGCCGATCGACTGGTAGGTACTGCTGCGGTAGACGAAAGGAACGTTGAGCCCCAGCTCCAGCCGGTCGGTCAGCCCGTAGCGGGTGCTCAGGTCGAAGGTGGTGATATGGCTCTGGACGTTATCGACGTTGATCTCGCCGAGGAAGATGGCGTCCAGCGCCAGAAAACCGCGCAGCGCCAGCTGGGAACGGTCGGAATAGGAGTAGTTGATGCCCGGCTCGAGGGTCAGGCGATCGGAGAACAGCGCGTGCTCTTCGCGCAGCACGTTCTCCACGCTCTGGCTGGGTCGGGCTTCCCGGACGACCTCGCCGCCGTCGTCATCGACCTGCGCCTGAGCCGCCGAAGAAACCCCCAGGGCAGTTGCCATGAGGGTAAAAGAAACCACCGATACCGGCTTGCGCGTAGAAATTATTGTGTCGCCCACACAGCTCTCCTTGGTATTTTTTGTTAACTGCTGCCGTATTGTTTTTATCGCACCGCCTGACTTATTGATAGCGGGGGGGGTAACGGCGGGTTACGCGCAGTGTAGACCAGTCGTGCGCTGACCGTCATCCTTCAGCGACGCAGACCTCGCGCCGACTCGACGGCGCCGCGCAAGCCGGACACCTCCGTATTAGCACCACGGTCGCCCATATAAAGCTGCAGCCGCGTCAGGTTGCGCACCTGCTGCGCGTCGCTGGTCAGCTGAATCGACTGCCTGAGCCCGCGGCCGGGCACGATGGCCTGGCTCACGCTGCCCATGCTCGGCACCTGCAGATTGACCCCGATTCCCCGGGCACCGCTGCTAACGGCCATCCGGGTACCCGAGGGCAGGCGTTGCTGCGTGTTGGCGGCGCCGGCGCTACCCGCCGACACGTCCCGCCCGGCGGCATCGAGAATGTCGATCTGCAGGTCGTTGGCCGCCGCGTTGAAGTTGCCGCCGGCCTGAATGCTCTGCACCACGCCGCGCGCATTGCCGGTGCCGGCGTCGCGCACCACCGCACCGTTGCCTGAAGACGCTCCCGGAAGGCTCGTTGAATTACCCACGGTCAGGTGGGGCTCGAAGCGAACCGTCGGCGACGCCCCGCGCAAATCGCCGCGCAGCGTCCCCCCGGCCCTCAGCTGCTCGCCCGCCGAGGTGCGCCATTCGCTGGACATCTGCACGCCGAAGAACATGATTTGGCCCTGGTCGACGAAGCGCCCGCGCAGCTGCGCGAGTTCAGCATCGCTGAGCTGGCGCTCCTCGGAGAAGGTCGCAAAGTCCGAGACTTCGGCCTGAACGGAGCCCGTCATCAGCCCCGCAGTGGCGATGACCGCCAGAACCGCTGCGCCGCGCGCCTTCCGGTGCATTGCTTTATCTTGTTGTTCTCGCTCGTGTGTCATCATGTTGGTGATCCTCTAAACGCTGACGAACGCTTTTAGCCAAAGCTCTATAGGTGACAACCCCGGGCTATGCTAGAAGACATCCGCGTGTCGAAAACCGAAATCGAGCAGTTTCTGTTTGGGTACCGGCGCAAAGATATCCTGCATGCGGTGCGCCGTAAGCGGCTGGCGGGGGTCCAACAGAGCGGTCTGCTGATCAAACCCCTCGCCGACGATAGCGAAGATGATGCCGTTCCACGAAGCCATGAACTTGTCGCGCTCCATGATCCGGTTACCCAGCGCCGGATCGCCGACATAAACCCGGTCCCCGCTGGCCTTCTTGACCACTACGAAGTGCTTGTAGCCCTCCAGGTCAAGCAGCACGATCACCGGAATCGAAACCGCATCCAACGTATCTGGCGCCACCTCGTAGCCCCGGCCGCGATAGCCGAGAGTCTGTACGTAGTTCTTCAGGTCCAGCAGCGAAAAGCCCCGTGCCAGCACGACTTCGGGATCCGATACCTCGAGCATCCCCGCAAGCACACCTTGCTCGGTGGTCCCGGGACGCTGGTAGGCATACTTGAGAATGGTGGCCAGCGACGCGGCTCCGCAGGAGAAGTCCGTATGCTGCTCGACCAGGTTTTCGAAGCGCCGCTCGCGAATCGACTGCACGTCTTTGCTGATCACCGTGCCAGAAACGACATTACCCAGACGCACGCTGGCGGCCTGGGCATCCAAAAAGGGTAGGGCAAGCCCGAGAAGCAGTAATGGCATCCAGCACCCACGGCTTGATTTCATGGCTGACTCCCTGGCTTACCCGATAAAGATTGGCAAGCCTGTAAAATATCAGAAGCTTGCAAAACCCGGCCTGCAAAAGCAGGCCGGGAAGGTTATTGCAGCATCATCCAGATGCTTGGCTGATAGGCGCTATCACTCAATTCGGGGGAGTCCCGGGAGAGCCGCCCATGGAGGAAGCAATCGACAGCGAGTTGCGCTGCAGGTTGTGTGTGCCTGCTGCTACGTTAACGCCGACGTTACCGCTCGCGCCCTGCAGGGCATTACTGCCAATAGTGGCGTTGTTCTCGTTGTTAATGTAGACGGTATTGGTGGTGGTTACACCGCCGGACAGGGTTCCGCCCATGGCCATCAGACCGGCTTCCTCAAAGCCCAGCTCACCGCCCTCGCTTCCTTCGAAGCGCCCGTCCTGACCCGAATCGCTCTTGTTATCGAAGTCAGCATGGCCCCAGTAGGACGAGCCGCCACCTTCCCGGTGGTTGCCATCAACACCCTCACCACCATCCTTCCAGATTTCGGGGTAGACGTCGTTGGTCTGATTCCAGCGGCCTTCGTAGTCACCGTTACCCTGACCCGCATATCCACCGACCATCACGCCGGAAACGGCCACATCAACCGTATCGGTGAACTCTTGGGTAAGCCCCTTGTTGGTTGTAGAGTTGCCGGTCGTCTGCTGGACGCCGCCTGTGGTGGCGCGGGTGTGGCCGGCATTATTGTTGCTGGAGGCTGCCAGCGAGTTCTGCTGGGCGTTGCCGGAACCTGCCGCGATGTTGGCGGTAATGTTGCCGCTGGCGCCATACAGCGCGCCGCTACCCAACCTCGCGTTGTTGGGGCTACCGGCGTTGGTCGTTACGTTACCCTCGGCGTGCTGCGCCGAATAAGCCGCGGACTGCCCGAACACATCCATGGCGTCGGAGGAGGCAAGCGCGGCGTCGTTAGCTTGGGCGTTGTTGTCACCCGCCGCGACGTTGATACCCACGTTGCCCGTCGCGTTCCCACCGGTGCCCGAACCGACGGTGGCGTTATTCTCGGAGGCTTTATTGGCTACCCCGTTGTCGGCAGTGATCTGCTTGCTGTCGACGGTGGCGCCGGAGTAGTGCGCGGCCTCATCGTCAACGCTTACGTCGATATCGAAGTCTTTGCGGGTATACGATTTATGACGCAGATCCACATGGATGTTATTCATGAATGTGGACTCAATGCTGCTCTCTGCGTCGATGCCATTGCCGTTGCCGCTGCCGTTTTCAGCAAATGCTACGGGTGCCACCATCAGCGCGGTGACGGCCAGTGCGAGTGGAGCTTTTTGGAACATTTTCATGGTATTTCTCCTGAATGAACCGATTCATTCTGATTACTGCGTTATTCGCTACGGTTTCAGCGCCATGTTCATGCGGAAGCTGTTGCTCGTAGCGTTCCCCGTGCCGGCTGACTGATTCACCTGGATAACGCCGCGGGCGCCCTCGAATGCCGTCTTGTCGATCTCGACGCGACTCGTGGAATGTCCCGAACGCTCACCGGTACCGGTCAGCCCTTGCCTGTCGGCCTGTACTCCCTGCAGCGTGGTGTCGCTGAGGTTGCTGGCCGATATGCCCATCGCCACTCCGAAGGAGTTGCTCTGCGCATTGCCTTGACCCGCCGCCTGGTTGATCGACAGCCATCCCTCCGACTGTTGAAAGGCGGCGCCCTTGATGCCCGTGATGTTTTGTTGGTTGACGAGCCACTCTTCGATCCTCGATCGCTGCTGCAGCTCGTTCGCCGAACTGGCGATGTTACCGATCGCCAGCGTGCCGACGTTGCTCTGCAGATTGCCGTCGCCGGCGGCCATGTTGGTATTGCTGACGCCGCTGATCTGGCTCAGCGCATCGCCACTTATCACGGTAGTGTTGCGTATGCCTGATAACTCTTGAGCCGCGACCGTCTGGATGCAGCCGATCATCAACAGAGTGCCTACTGTGGCCGTGACGCTTTTCTTCAGAGCGCCTGTATGAATATTCGCCATGATCAGTCCCGCCCTGTCAGAGGTGAGAGGGCCCGACCCACGGTGCCGGATATCCCTGAGGTCGCCGACGTCACCCGGCCCGCTACGCCGCCACCCCCACCGCCGCCGCTGCCACCCCCCAGGCTTCCCGCAGCTCGCTGGCTTGTGCTGCCGGCGGCGCCATTCATTCGCGAGCTGGTCCCCAGAGTATGGTGGAGCGGAGCCAGTGAGCCCTGCACGCTGCCACGGATACCGGCGGCCCGCTCATCGGTCAGCGATACGGCGTTGATGCCGTTGAGTCGCTGCTGAACCGTGTCCCGCACGTTGACTTTTGAGGTGATGGGCCCGCCATGCCGCTCGACGCGATTGATGGGGGCCGCTTCGACGCGACGCTGGATAACGATGTCACCGGGCCGCACGCGGGGTTTAAGCTGGTGGCCTGTCGCCGCGTCGGCAATGGCGACACCGGGGGCGCTCAAGGCAACCGTTAACAGGGCGACGCCCGCTGCTCGATTGATAACTAGACGCTTCATGGTTTATTGCTCCCGCCGCGTAGTTACGCTGGTGCTTTGCTGATTGCCAAGTCCGCGGGAATGCGAAGTCTTGGTATCGTTACCGCCGCCGCCCGTCGGGCGCTCATCCCAGAGGATGACGAAGTCGGCCTCACCGCCTGCGCTGCGCTGCTGCGTCCGAGCATCGACATAGCGGCCGCGGATCGACTCGAGTTGCGTATCGTCCAGGCTGTTTAGCGGACGAATACCTACCGATAGCTGAGCCGCAACGCTCGACTCTGAATGTGTTAGTGCCTCGCCGCCGGTGCTTTCTGCCTGTGTGCCCTGCGCCACTGCGACTAACAAAAGCCCGCTGAGCCATAGGCCGGTCGCGAAGCGGCGAGACGGCTGCCGTTTGGCGCTTGCCAGCTCTTGCCAACCTGCACCGTGGCAACTTGCCTGATTGTTCTGTGCGTTACGGGTCGGGTACATGGCAGCGCCTCCATAAAGTGCGGCTTCTCCTGATTATATACATGCAATAGCCGTGCCAACTTATAAGTCATTGATATTGCTCACCTCAAAAAAAACAGCCAGCATTAACTGTTACATAACTGAAAATTTCGATTGAAAAGAGGACTACAATTTCTTAAAGAAGTTAAGTAATCATTAAAAATCATATTGTTAAGGATAACCCCTCAGTGTTAAAAAAATGAGACGCTTGCTTCTTAATAAAAAAATCATTCAATATCAGAAAATTACGAAGTAAATCCAAATAATTAGAAAATGTTAATTATAATGATTAGCCATATAATCAACAATAGATAACTACATTGCCCTTAACCGAACAAGCCACTACAGTAATACCAAATACCGACCTATCACTTGATAAACATCTACTAATAAAGAAAGCTATAAAAATAGAAACTTAATTTACACCGGACTCGGGAACTTAAAACAAGGAGCACGCCACCACACCCAACAACTGGAATGAAAATAAAAAGAGGCGAGCCATGGCGGAAATCACAAATCATTGCTGGTTAATAGCTGAGCCTTCTAATAAAACGGAATCCCTAATAATGAAGACAGAAGCAATGGGCTGGGAACTTCATAAACTCAACATTTCTCTTAACAACTTCAACTTTTATCTTGACGACAAATGCCTTGTAGGTCTTGTCTTTCTTGACAGCATCAAAGAAAATCAGCTTAACCAGCTGGAATATATTATATTAAAAAACCACTGCTTATGGATTGCTGTATTAACGGATAAATCGCTACTTGAAGATAAAGACACTCTCAGCTTAGTGGCATCACTGTGTCATGGTTTTATGGAACTCTCAGCCAGAAGTGAAGATCTCAACTGCCTAATGAAGCACGCAGCATCGCTGGCACAGATTCAAAAGCAACACCTGGCTCTTCGCCGTAATACAGCTGCTACGTCAGCTGATTCGGCAGAATATGAGATGGTAGGCACTACGCCTGTGATGCATAAACTTTTCGAAACAATACGTAAAGTTGCCCCTGTCGAAGCTCCTGTTTTCATCAGCGGAGAGTCGGGCACAGGCAAGGAACTGACCGCTCTGGCCATTCACGAGCGATCGTCGCGAGCATCCCATATCTTTCATGCAATTAACTGCGGCGCGCTACCTGAGCAGCTGGTTCAGTCAGAGCTCTTTGGTCATGAAAAAGGGGCCTTTACCGGGGCTGCCCAACGCAAGATAGGTCGCATCGAAGCAGCTGATAACGGCACTCTATTTCTTGATGAGATAGGGGATTTACCATTGGAGCAGCAGGTTAATTTATTGCGCTTTCTTGAAACTCAGCGGATTCAACGGGTGGGAGGGATGAGCGAGATTTCGGTCAATGTGCGTATTGTTTCAGCAACCCACATTAACCTGGAAGAAGCTGTCAAGAAGGGGAGGTTTCGCGAGGATCTCTACCACCGTCTAAACGTGCTACAAGTTAAAGTGCCCGCATTGCGCGAGCACCCAGAAGATATTGAAATCCTGGCGCGCTATTTTTTCGATCGCTTCTCCAGCGATAAACCTTCTCAGTTAAAAGGCTTCTCGCGCGAAGCGCTTCAGGCTATGCGCTCCTATCACTGGCCGGGCAACATCCGCGAACTGCTTAACCGCATTCGCAGGGCAATGGTCATGTGTGATAATCGCCTAATTCAGCCTGAGGATCTGGATATAAAAAATAGCGAGAGCACGTTTTTCAACCAGTCTTTAGGGCAGGCCAGGGATAAGGCCGAGCGCGAAGCCCTGATCTTGGCACTTCAGCGAAGCGGGCATAAAGTTCATCCGGCGGCGCGAGAATTGGGCGTCTCACGTGTCACGATATATCGACTGATAGAAAAGCACGGTCTATTTCTATCCGCACGAAGCGCCCCTGGATAGGTAATGGCACTAATCAGGCACCCGTCCGCCCAGCTGGGCGGTAATGTCGGCGGCCGTTGCCTGCACCAGCCCGCCAAGCTCCATCAGTCGCGCTTCGGGAATGCGCGCCATGGGCCCGGAAACGGAAATCGCCGCCAGCGGCGTGCCGCGCTCGTCGTGTACGCAGGCGGCCACGCAGTGCAGCCCGACGGCATGCTCTTCGCGGTCGCAGGCAAACCCCTGGGCCCGGATACGGGTCATTTCCGTCTCCAGCGCATCCGTGGTGTAGAGGGTGTTTTCGGTTACCCGGGTAAGCTCGCGGCCTTCGAGCAGCTGGCTACGCTCGTCGTCGGGTATCCAGGCGAGCAGCGCCTTGCCCACGCCCGAGGCGTGCAGCGGCGCTCGAGAGCCCAGCCGGGTAATCATGCGCATCATCTGGGGAGATTCGTGCTGGGCCAGAAATACCGCGGTGGCGCCGTCACGAATGCCAAGGTTCGCCGTCTCGCCGGTGACGCTGGTCAAACGACGCAGGTAGGGCCGGCTGGTGGCGATGAAATCGCGCGCTTCCAGAAAGCTGTTGCCAATGCGAAACGTCTTGACGTCGATGCGCCACAGGCCCTGCTCGTTTTCCTGGGTGACAAATCCCTGGCTTTGTAGCGCCTGCAACAGGCGGTGCGTAGTGGACGGCGCCAGCTCCGCCATGTCGGCAAGCTCGGACAGCGAGAGCCCCTGGGGAATGGACGCAATATGCTCCAGCAGTTTGAGACCGCGCACCAGCGACTGGCTATGGCCGCCGCTGGCCTTGGCTGTACCGGCCGGCCGGCCGGCAGATCGACGCTTTACCTCACTCACCCGTCTTCCTCCTGAATCTCTGTGCCAAAAGCCGTCGTAAAACACGTGCGGCAAGCCCCCGCAGGAACGTTATGCGGGACAAAGAAACAGAATAACCTGCTTTGCCCATCGTTGTCGTGTTTATGGAAACAATTTCCACAAAAGTCGACACCGCAGCCTCCATGCTATCAGGCCGAACCCCTCTGCGAATCGCCCGCGCCCGCCGGACGACGCGGTGCGTTTTGCTCCCCGCTCTGTCGCGGATTGCGCCCCATGGGATGAGGCTCCCCCCGGGACCGGGCCAGCTCGATCTGGCGCTGGCGCTCCCGGGCGCTGGCGCGGGTTTTCTCGGGTAGCGAATCAATGCAGTGCGGGCAGCTAACGCCCGGCTCGTAGGCCGCGTCGCGCATGTCCTCGGCGGAAATCGGCCGGCGGCAGGCATGGCACTGCTCGAACCCGCCCTCGGCCAGGTCGTGGCGCACGGTCACCCGGTTATCGAACACGAAGCATTCGCCGCGCCACAGGGACGCGTTTTCGGGGACTTTTTCCAGATAGTTGAGCACCCCGCCCTTGAGGTGGAACACCTCGTCAAAGCCTTCCTTGAGCATAAAGCTCGAGGCTTTTTCGCAGCGAATGCCGCCGGTGCAGAACATAGCAACCTTCCTGTGTTTGGCCGGGTCGTAGTGCTCGCGCACGTAGTCGGGAAACTCGCGGAAGGTCGTAGTATTCGGGTCTACCGCACCCTTGAAAGTGCCGATGTCCACTTCGTAGTCATTGCGGGTATCGATGACCAGCACTTCCGGGTCGCTGATCACGTCGTTCCAGTCTTCAGGTTCGACGTAGGTGCCTACGGTATCGTTGGGGTCGATGTCGTCCACGCCCATGGTGACAATCTCGCGCTTGAGCTTGACCTTGGTGCGGTAAAACGGCGGCTCGTCGCAGTAGGACTCTTTGTGGTCGATATCGGCAAAGCGCGGATCGGCGGTCAGCCAGGCAAGCAGCGCGTCGATACCGTCGCGGCTGCCGGCCACGGTGCCGTTGATGCCCTCCCGAGCCAGCAGCAGGGTGCCCTTGATGCCGTTATCCAGCATGGTCTGGCGCAGGGGGTCGCGCAGGGCCTGATAGTCGTCAAGGCTAACGAACTTGTACAGCGCGGCAACGACCGTCTGCGCGGCCGCCGGTGATGAATCGCTCATGGGGTCTCCTGGAGTTCGCCCGCGTAAAGGGCGGCCTGGATGAAAAATCCGCGTATTTTACCCGATTACGCCCCGAGCGGCCATGGTGGCCGCCACCGCCACCGCCACCGGCGTCAGGGCGAGTACAGCACGCGAACCTTCAGCGTGTTCTCGACCTGGCGCAGCGCTTCCAACGACTGCTGGCTGTAGGCCTTGTCCACGTCCATGACTACGTAGCCCACGGCTTCGTTGGTCTGTAGGTACTGGCCGGAAATGTTGATGTCGTTTTCCGACAGCACCCGGTTGATCTCGGACATCACCCCCGGCACGTTGTGGTGAATATGCAGCAGGCGGTGCTTTTCCGGGTGGGCGGGCAGCGCCACCTCGGGGAAGTTGACCGAGGTCACGGTGGTGCCATTATCCGAATAGGTAATGAGCTTTTCGGACACCTCGACGCCGATGTTCTCCTGGGCTTCCAGGGTAGAGCCGCCGATATGCGGAGTAAGGATGACGTTTTCCAGGCCGCGCAGCGGGCTCTGGAACTCATCATCGTTGCTCTTGGGCTCTACGGGGAAGACGTCTACCGCCGCGCCGTGCACCTTGCCGGCCTTGAGCGCTTCGGCGAGCGGCTCGATCTCGACCACGCTGCCCCGGGAGGCGTTGATGAAGATCGCCCCGGGCTTGAGCGCGGCGATTTCCTTTTCACCAATCATCCAGCGGGAGGAAGGCACATCGGGCACGTGCAGGCTAACCACGTCCGAACGGCCCAGCAGCGCCTCAAGGCTTGCTACCTGGGTGGCATTACCCATCCCCAGCTTGGCGATGACGTCGTAATACAGCACGTGAAAGCCCAGCGACTCGGCGAGCACGGAAAGCTGGGCGCCGATGCTGCCGTAGCCGACGATACCCAGCGTCTTGCCCCGAGCTTCGTGGGAGTTTTTCGCCGACTTGAGCCAGCCGCCCTGGTGTGCCCGGGCGGTTTTTTCGGGGATGCCGCGCAGCAGCATGATCGCCTCGGCCAGCACCAGCTCGGCCACCGAGCGGGTGTTGGAATACGGCGCGTTGAACACCGCGATCCCACGCTTGAGCGCGGCGTTCAAGTCCACCTGGTTGGTGCCAATGCAAAAACAGCCCACGCCAACCAGCTTTTCCGCCGCGGCAAACACCCGCTCGTTGAGCTGCGTGCGCGACCGTAGACCGATAAAATGCACGTCGCGGATCTTTTCGATCAGCGTGTCTTCGTCAAGGGACGTCGGCAGGTGCTCGATATTGGTGTAACCGGCGTGATGGAAATTATCCACCGCGCTCTGGTGGACTCCCTCAAGCAGCAGAATCTTGATTTTGCTCTTGTCCAGGGACGTTTTAGCCATGGCTGAATCAACCTCTATAAACGGCGCGCGCCGCGTCTCGATACGTGAACAAGCACGGGAAAGTGCAGGATGAAAGGCCCGCATATTACCACAGCCGCGCCGAGCTGGCGGGGGCTGGGCAGATGAAAAGTCCGGGTTCAGCCCATGAAGCCGGCGCATATTCTCCTGGGCGGGCAGACGCGCCCCCGGGTGGTCGGTGTATACTCCCGGCCTGGCCGTCGGGTTTAGGTTTTTGTTCCATGTTGATTCAGCAGGCTTTCACCCATGAGTGATACACCAACGCCAACGCAGGATTTCGCCACGACAGTCGAGCAGCTTGAGACGCTGGTCGAACGGCTGGAGTCCGGCACGCTGTCGCTTGAAGACTCCCTCGCGGCGTTTGAACAGGGCGTGGGGCTTGCGCGCCAGGCCCAGACGCGTCTGGATGACGCCGAGCTCAAGGTGCGCGCTCTGGGCGAAGACGCCGCCGGCGGACTTTCCGTCACGCCGTTTCACCCGCCGGGTACCGGCGCCGAGACGGATGCCGGCACGGATAACGACCCACCCAGTGAGGAGACGCCGCCATGGTAGCCGTGCACGCCACGACGCTTGACGCGCATCGCCAAGCCAGCAGCGCCCGCGTGGAAGCCACGCTCACCGCGCTGTTTGACGACCGCCCGGCCGCCTCGCCGCGGCTTGAGGCCGCGATGCGCCACGGCCTGCTGGTGGGCGGCAAACGCCTGCGCCCGATGCTTGTGTACCTGGCCGGCCAGGCGCTGGGCGCCGAAGCCCGGGCGCTGGACGCGCCGGCCGCTGCGGTGGAGCTGATCCACGCCTATTCGCTGATTCATGACGATCTGCCGGCCATGGACGACGACGACCTGCGCCGCGGCCAGCCCACGGTGCACCGAGCCTTTGACGACGCCACGGCCATTCTTGCCGGGGATGCGCTGCAGGCGCTGGCCTTCGAGGTCATTGCCGCTGACCGCCACCCGCGCCTGGGCGCGCTGATCCGAACGCTTGCCAGCGCGGCCGGGCGCGACGGCATGGTCGCTGGTCAAGCGCTGGACATGGCGGCCATGGGGCAGTCCATTGATACCGCGGTGCTGGAAACCATGCACGCGCACAAGACCGGCGCGCTGATTCAAGCCTCGGTGCGCCTGGGCGGGCTTACGGCCGTGAGCGAGGACGATCCGCGCCTTGAAGCGCTCGAGCGCTACGCCCTGGCCATCGGCCTGGCCTTTCAGGTGCACGACGACGTGCTCGACGTCACCGGCGACAGCGCCACGCTGGGCAAGACTGCCGGTGCCGATGCCGCCCGGGCCAAACCCACTTACCCCGGCCTGCTGGGGCTTGACGGCGCCCGGCACAAGGCCCGGGCGCTGATCGAAGACGCCGTGGCTGCCCTGGCGCCCCTTGGCGAGCGTGCGGCCCCCCTCGCTGACCTTGCCCACTACATTATCGAGCGCGACCATTAAGCTATGTCTACGAAAGCTATGCCCATGAAGCTATGTCCATGAAGCTATGTCCATGAAGCTGTTCGACGAGATACCCCGTGAGCGCCCGGCTACGCCGCTGCTCGATACCTTTGACCATCCCGCGGCCCTGCGCGCGATGTCGCCGGATCAGCTGGCCCGCCTGGCTGACGAACTGCGCGCCTACCTACTGTACAGCGTAGGCGTCTCCGGCGGCCACTTCGGTGCCGGGCTTGGCGTGGTCGAGCTCAGCGTGGCGCTGCACCACGTCTACCACACGCCCCACGACCGGCTGGTGTGGGACGTCGGCCACCAGGCCTACCCGCACAAGGTGCTCACCGGCCGCCGCGACGCCATGCTGAGTATTCGCCAGCACGGCGGCCTGGCGGCGTTTCCCCGCCGGGCCGAGTCCGAGTACGACACCTTCGGCGTGGGCCACTCCAGCACCTCAATCTCTGCCGCACTCGGTATGGCGCTGGCCGCCCGAGCCAAGGGCGATACGCGCCGAGTCTGCGCGGTCATTGGCGACGGTGCGCTCACCGCCGGCATGGCGTTCGAGGCGCTGGCCCACGCCGGCCACGTCAACGCCAATCTGCTGGTGATCCTCAACGACAACGAGATGTCGATTTCGGAAAACGTCGGCGGCATGGCGACGTATCTGTCGCGGATCTTTTCCAGCGTGCCCTTTCTGAAGATGCGCGAAGAGAGCAAAAAGGTGCTCTCGCACCTGCCCGGCGCGCTGGAAATTGCCAGGCGCACCGAGGAGCACATGAAAGGCATGGTCAGCCCGGCCACGCTGTTTGAAGAAATGGGCTTTAACTACACAGGCCCCGTGGACGGCCACGACCTTGAGAGCCTGACCCAGACGCTTGATACCCTGAGCCGCACCGAGGGCCCGCAGTTTCTGCATATCAAAACCTGCAAGGGCAAGGGCTTTCTGCCCGCCGAGGCCGACCCCATCGGCTACCACGCCATTACCAAGCTGGAAAAGCCCGGCAGCGACGCCAAGGCCGCAGCCAGCCCCGCGCCGCCGGCACCGGCCAAGCGCAAGTACTGCGCGGTGTTCGGCGAATGGCTGTGCGACATGGCCGCCGCCGATCCGCGCCTGCTCGGCATTACTCCGGCCATGCGCGAAGGCTCTGATCTCGTGCGCTTCTCCAAGGAATACCCCGAGCGCTACTTCGACGTGGCCATTGCCGAACAGCACGCCGTCACGCTTGCCGCGGGCATGGCCTGCGAGGCCGCCAAGCCGGTGGTGGCGATCTACTCGACGTTTCTCCAGCGCGGCTACGATCAGCTGATTCACGACGTCGCCGTCCAGGCGCTCGACGTTACCTTTGCCATCGACCGCGCCGGGCTGGTCGGCGAAGACGGCCCCACCCATCACGGCAGCATGGACCTGTCCTACTTGCGCTGCGTGCCGGGCATGGTCATCCTTGCCCCGGCTGACGAAGCCGAATGCCGGGCCATGCTCAGCGCGGCCTATCATCATCCCGGCCCCGCCGCGGTGCGCTACCCCCGCGGCACCGGCCCGGGCGTGGCCGTGGCCGAAGACCTGAAGCCCCTGGCCATCGGTCAGGCAGAGACCCGCCGGAAAGGCGGCGACGGCGAACAGCCGCGCATCGCCCTGCTGGCTTTCGGCAGCATGAACGGCCCGGCCGCCGACGTGGCCGAGGCGCTTGACGCCAGCCACGTCAACATGCGCTCGGTGAAGCCCCTTGATCGCGACGCCGTGCTTCAGGCGGCCAGCGAGCATGACCTGCTGGTAACGCTGGAGGAAAACGTGGTCGCCGGCGGTGCCGGCAGTGCAGTCAGCGAGCTGCTGGACGCCGAGCGCGTCGACGCCGAGGTATTGCACCTGGGGCTGCCCGACGCCTTTGTGGAACACGGCACGCCGGCGGAGCTGCTCGCCGACTGCGGGCTCGACGCTGCCGGTATCGAACACGCCATTCGCCGGCGCCTGGCGGCGCGGGCATGATCGTCTGGGTGCCCTATCTTTCTTCTACCCGTTAACTTCGCAAACCCATTTGCAAACCCAAGAGAGACGCCATGTTGATAATTACCCTGATCGGCGCCTTCATCGGCTACCAGCTGGGCGGCCCGCTCGGTCTTTTAATCGGCGGCGGGCTGGGCTACTGGCTGGTCAAGTATCTGCGCCGAAAAATGGTGGGCAAGCTGCTGGGTGCCCAGCAGCAGTTCCTGTCGTCCACCTTTGCGGTAATGGGCTGCGTGTGCAAAGCCGACGGCCGGGTGTCCGAAGACGAACTGGAGGCCTCGCGCCAGCTGTGGGACAAGCTGCGCCTGAGCGAGGCCCAGCGGACCCAGGCCCGGGCCGACTTCAACCGCGGCAAGAGCGATGACTTTGACCTTGACGCCGAAGTCGCCAAGGTTCGCCTGATGGCCGGCAGCCAGCCGGCCCTGCGCCAGCTGTTTTTACAGGTTCAGCTGACCGCCGTGGCCGCCGACGGCGAGCTGCACCCGGCCGAGCGCGAGGTCATCATGCGCGTGGTGCGCGGACTTGGCTGCTCCGAGGCAGAAATTGCCCAGATAGAGGCCATGCTGCGCGGCGGTGCCCAGTCGGCAGCGCCCCAGGGGCCGTCACTCGAGGATGCCTACCAGGTACTTGGCGTATCAAAGGACGCCAGCGACGCCGAGGTGAAAAAGGCCTACCGCAAGCTGATGAGCGAAAACCACCCGGACAAGCTTGCTTCCAAGGGGCTACCCGAAAGCATGCGCGAAGTCGCCAAGGAGCGCACCGCGGAGATCGGCAGCGCCTACGAGCAGATCCAGAAGGCCCGGGGCAACGGCTAAGCCGCGACCCGGCTTCTAGCGGGGCTCAGCCTTTGCGCTCGACATCCACGCTGCTGGCGGGGGTGAAGTCATCCAGCGCCATCATGTGGCCAAGCTTGCCGGCCTTGGTGGAGAGGTAGCCTTCGTTGTGGGGGTTGAGCCCTGTAGTCAGCGCCACCCGCTCGGTCACGTTGACGCCGTCTCGGGTCAGAGCGTCGACCTTGCGCGGATTGTTGGTCATCAGCCTGAGCGCCTGCACGCCCAGGTGGTTGAGCATCGGCACGCAGAGGTCGTAACGCCGCATATCGGCGCCGAAGCCCAACCGCTCGTTGGCCTCGACGGTATCGGCGCCTTCGTCCTGAAGGTGGTAGGCGCGGATCTTGTTCAGCAGGCCAATGCCGCGGCCTTCCTGGCGCAGATACAGAAGCACCCCGTGACCTTCCCCGGCAATACGCTTGAGCGCTTCCTGCAGCTGATAGCCGCAGTCGCAGCGCATGGAAAACAGCGCATCGCCGGTCAGGCACTCCGAATGCACCCGCCCGAGCACCGGCGTTTCGCCGCTTACGTCCCCCAGGGTCAGCGCCACGTGATCCTTGCCCGTGGCTTCGTCCTCGAAACCGTGCATGGTGAATGTCGCCCAGGGGGTGGGCAGCCGGGATGCGGCAATGAAGCGAATCGTCACAGGTTACCTCGATGGTCGAACACGTCCGCGGAAAAAGCGCGCCGAGAAGCCTTTCCGGGTTTAACAGCGTATTTCACCGCCGCTTGCCGCGGCAGCAACGGTGCCGCAAGACGGGTATAATCAGGACGGCATTGCAGGGCGCATGGCCACACAAGCGCCGGATGGTAGCGCCCGAGTTTAGCAAAACACCTTCCATGCCATACAATCCATCTTACACCCTTGGCATGCCTCTCAGGCAGGCTATTTTTTCAAGAGCTTGTATTCTATGACTTCTGCTTTTGCCGCTCAGGCTTCACCGCTACACAATGACCGCTTACTGCGTGCGCTGGCGCGCGAGCCGGTGGACCGCACGCCGGTATGGATGATGCGCCAGGCCGGCCGCTACCTGCCCGAATATCGCGCCAAGCGCGCCGAGGCGGGCAGCTTCATGGACCTGTGCCGCAACCAGGATCTGGCCTGCGAAGTGACGCTGCAGCCGCTTGAGCGCTATCCGATGGACGCCGCAATCCTCTTCTCGGACATCCTCACCATTCCCGATGCGATGGACCTGGGGCTTTACTTCGTGACCGGCGAAGGGCCGAAGTTCAAAAAGACCGTACGCACTCCCGAAGAGGTCGAGGCGCTCAAGGTGCCCGACGCCGAGCGCGACCTGGACTACGTGATGCGCGCGGTATCCACCATCCGCGGCGAGCTCAACGGCCGGGTGCCGCTGATCGGCTTTTCCGGCAGCCCCTGGACGCTTGCCACCTACATGGTGGAAGGCAGCTCGAGCAAGGATTTCCGCCACATCAAGTCAATGCTCTACGACACGCCGGACGCCATGCACCAGCTGCTCGACAAGCTCGCCCACGCGGTGACCGACTACCTCAACGCCCAGATCCGCGCCGGGGCCCAGGCGGTGCAGATTTTTGATACCTGGGGCGGGGCGCTGTCCACGCCGGCGTACCTGGAGTTCTCGCTGCGCTACATGGAACAGATCATCTCGGGGCTGATCCGTGAGCACGACGGCCGTCGGGTGCCGGTGATCATGTTCACCAAGAACGGCGGCCAGTGGCTTGAGCATATTTCCGCCGCCGGGGCTGACGGCGTGGGGCTGGACTGGTCCACCGAGCTCTCCGACGCGCGCCAGCGCGTGGGCCATCGCGTGGCGCTCCAGGGCAATCTCGACCCCAACGTGCTGTTTGCTCGCCCCAGCGCCATTCGCGCCGAGGTCGCGCGGATTCTGGAAAGCTACGGCCAGGGGCCGGGGCACGTATTCAACCTGGGCCACGGCATCAGCCAGTTCACCGATCCGGACAACGTCACGGCATTCATCGACTCGCTGCACGAGCTTAGCCCGCAGTATCATCGCGACATTCCCGCCCACCAGAACGCCTGATCGGCAGGCCTTTCCCACCGGCTGCTCAAGCGCCCTGCAGGCTCCGCATTAGCGGGGATGCGGGGCGTTTTTCGTTGTTACTTTTCTTTCGGCCCGTGCTCTGCCGCGCCGTTACTTTTCCACGAACGCCCGCTCAATGACGTAATCCCCCGGCACGCCCATGCGCGGCGAGATCTTGAAGCCAAGCTCGTCGAGCAGCGCGCTGGTATCGTCAAGCATCGCGGGGCTGCCGCAGATCATCGCGCGGTCCTGGCTGGGGTCGAGGGGCGGCAAGCCGGCATCGGCGGTAAGTTTGCCGCTGCGGATATGGTCGGTCAGCCGCCCCTGGGTGTGGAAGGCTTCCCGGGTCACGGTGGGGTAGTAGACCAGCTTTTCGCTGATTTCCTCGCCCAGATATTCGTGCTGGGGCAGCTCCCGGGTGATGAAGTCAGCGTAGGCCAGCTCGGACACATAGCGCACGCCGTGCACCAGGATGACCTTGTCGTACAGATCGTAGACGTCCGGGTCCTGGATCAGACTCATGTAAGGCGCCATGCCGGTACCGGTAGACAGCAGATAGAGGTTGCGCCCGGGCAGCAGATCATCGGTTACCAGCGTGCCGGTAGGCTTGCGGCCGACCAGAATCTCGTCGCCGACTTCCAGGTGCTGCAGGCGCGAGGTCAACGGGCCGTCCTGCACCTTGATGCTGAAAAACTCGAGGTGCTCTTCATAGTGCGGGCTGGCGAGGGAATAGGCCCGCACCAGCGGCTTGCCGTCCACCTCCAGCCCGATCATGACAAACTGGCCGGACTTGAAACGCAGGGTTGGCTCCCGGGTAGTACGAAAGCTGAACAGCGTATCGTTCCAGTGATGAACGCTCAGCACTTCAGCCTTGGCGAACTTGCTCATGGCGGCTCCTTTTGACAATAGCGGTGACGAAGCCGGCCGCCGGGCCGGCCATTCTCTGGCGGCCTACTTTACCACTGAGTGCAACGTTTCGCGTCAGCCGGGATGCGACAGGCAAGCGCAGGCCAAAAGGAACGCGCTGCCTGTCCCGTAGCCGCAGACCCTGGCAAGCACTATGGGGAACAAAAGGGCTCGTTCAGGCCCTGCGATCTGGCAAGTGCTTCACTCAGTGCCTTATCTGGAATCATACGCCTAACTTACACCAAGGCCGACGCGAGCCATATTTATATACATGACCTATAACCCTTTGGTCGGCGGGTGCTTTTCATGCCAATGCCGAGCAATATCAGCCCGCCGGGCAATCCAGACATCGTGGTGTTGGGCTACGTAATCGAGAAACTTCTCCAACGCCAAAGCCCTGGCAGGACGACCCGCCAAACGGCAATGCAAGCCCACGGACATCATCCCCAGTGTCAGGATGAGTGTCGTACCCTCTGATACCCTGTTCTTATAAACCGACCAGGGGGCGAAAGGAGACACTCATGCCTCGTTACTCCGAGGAGCGCCGGCAAGCCGTCGTGACTAAGCTGCTGCCTCCCCACAACCTCTCCCCGCAGGTGATCGCGGAGCAGGAGGGGATCTCGCTGGGCACCGTCTACAAGTGGCGCAAGGAAGCCCGCGCCGAGGGGCGTTGCCTGCCGGATGCTCTGGGCAAGGGCGCCGATGGCTGGTCGTCCAAGGACAAGTTCAGCGCCGTGATCGAGACCGCCTCGATGAACGCCCAGGAAACTGCGGAATACTGCCGCCGCCGAGGGATTTATCCCGAGCAGCTGGAGCGGTGGCGCCACGACTGCGAGCAGGCCGCCAGCCTCTCCCACTCGGAACGCCAACGTGAGGCCGACGAGGCCAGACAGCAGCGTAAGCGCATCAAAGTCCTGGAGAAGGAGCTCGCCCGCAAGAACGAGGCCCTGGCAGAAACCGCAGCGTTACTGGCCCTAAGAAAAAAGGCGAAGGCGATCTGGGGGGACGAGGACGCATGATCAGCACCCCAGATCGCCAACGCGCCATCGCGCTGATCGAAGAAGCCCGGGCCCAAGGGGCCCGCCTGGAGGCCGCCTGCCGCGAGTTGGGCATCACCGCCAGAACGTACCAGCGCTGGACGCGCGACGGCGAGCTGCGCGAGGACCAGCGCCCTTTGGTCGACCGGCCGGTGCCGGCTAACGCGCTGACACCGGCCGAAGAGCAGGAGATTCTCGACGTGTGCCACCGCCCCGAGTACGCGAGCTTGCCACCGGAGCAGATCGTGGTGCGCTTGTTCGATGAGGAGCAGCGCTATCTGGCGTCACCCTCGTCGTTCTACCGGGTGATGCGCAAGCACCGGGAGGTGGTGCACCGGGGCCGTGCCAAGCCACCTCAACGCCGCACCAAGCCCACGACCTACCAGGCCACTGCGCCGAATCAGGTGTGGTCGTGGGATTGCACGTGGCGTGTGCCTCGACCCTGAAGGCAGCAGGAAGTAGCTGAATGGGCACGAGCATGACTGGAATACCTTCATGACGAGCAGGATGCTCCTAGTGAAGGGCTGCCCTCTGCTGTGAGAGGGCATGAGCCGAAGCGGCAGTGACCTGCAGTGCACTGGCAGGGTGATGTAACCCGTGGGAAACGGGGTGTGAGGCGAAGCCGTTACGCCAAGATGCACCTCTAGGCTAAGTATGGAAAGGTTGAGGAACACGAACCGATTAATCCGCGTCTGTGGGCTGAACGTGTCGCCACCTCCTACACGGCTTATTGGAGGTGTGTACCCCAGCAGTGAGTACAGGTACGGCTCACTTCTGCTGCGGGCAACGAATAGCCAAGTCGTTGCCAACAGAGGTATGGACAGTGCGCAGCTAATCCGTACCGGGTACACCAACTTGCAGCATGCAAGGGTAAAGATTGCGATCGGCAACCTCCTCCATACGCTTGAGTCCAGCATGTAAACGAGGGAAGGCTTGTATGGGATGGTAAGGGAGTGCGACCCCGATGCCCAACAAGCTGGCGGAGCCTCCGTAGTAGTCCGAGGTGGGGAAAGCCCACCACATGGCGAAGGGAGGCAGTTCAAGTGGCTTGTTCCACTAATTACCTGACTGAGAGAGGTGAAGACCTTTGATAATCAGGGAAATGCAGAGCAAGCTAGCAACATGGTCAACAGAAGATCCGAATCGTAGGATTGATCGACTGTTGAGGCTGATTGCAGGGCGCGATTGGCTCCTGGATGCTGCGTGGAAAACACTGGCATCAAAGGGGGCCAAGACTGCTGGGGTAGACGGTGAGACTCGACGAGTAGTAGAGCAGGATATTAGCCACTATGTGGATGATATTCGCTCAGAGCTGCTGGCTGGAACCTATCAGCCTCAGCCTGCTCGTCGTATCTATATTCCGAAGGCCAACGGCAAGAAGCGTCCACTGGGGATACCAACACTGCGAGATAGGATTGTACAACGTGCGATGCTGATGGCAATGGAGCCCATATGGGAAAGCGACTTCCATCGCTTATCCTACGGCTTCCGCCCCGAAAGAAGCGTGCACCATGCTATCCGAACCGTGAAATTGCAGCTTACGGATAGTGGAGAAACAAAGGGCCGCTGGGTCATAGAAGGCGACTTGGCAAGCTACTTTGATACTGTCCACCACCGAAAGCTGATGCGGTGCGTTCGCAGGCGGATTTGTGACAGTCGTTTCCTAGACCTCCTCTGGAAATTCATCAAAGCGGGCCATGTCGACAAAGGGCTGTTTCATGCTGCTCACGACGGCGTTCCGCAAGGTGGTGTGCTTTCACCATTACTGTCGAATATCATGCTGAATGAATTCGACCAATGGCTTGAGAAACGCTATCTTGGCAAGAAGGCTCGCAAAGATCGTTGGTACTGGAACTCTAGCATCCAACGAGAATTTCCAATCGCCATGCGAGAAAGACGACATTGGCGACCAGCGGTAGCTTACTGTCGCTACGCTGATGATTTCGTCTTGGTTGTTAAAGGAAACAAGGCTCATGCTGAGGCTATCCGCGAGGAGTGCCGACTGTTCCTTAAGGACGACCTCTCATTAACTCTGAATATGGATAAGACCCATGTTACACATGTGAATGATGGGTTCATTTTCCTGGGTCATAGAGTAGTCCGTAAACGCGGTCCCAATGGCACAATGCGCCCGGTCACGTCCATCCCCCGTGAAAAGGCAAAGAATTTCGCTGCATCACTGGCGAAAGAATTGTCTAGCAATCATAGCGCGAATAGGATTGACATGGTGGACCGCCTGAATCGCCGACTGGCGGGATGGGCAAATTTCTACCAGCATACCGACTACACCGCGATCACTTACAGGAAGATAGATGGCATTGTCTTCTGGCGATTTGGCCACTGGCTATCAAGGAAGTATCGCGCATCGATAAAGTCCATGATGCGAAAACACTTCCTGAGACCAACAGAGAAACAAGCCAAGACATGGAAATTCTTTGGCCCAAATGGCAGAGGTGTTTTCTGCGTAACGAGCCTGAGACGTCTGGTAACCAGTCGAAAGATGACCTTCCGATGGCGGCTTCCTGAGGCAAATCCCTATCTGCCACAGGAAGAGGTACGCAACACCGTCACTTCGCGCTACCGAGATGTTGCCATGGCTTTGAGCCACACTTGAATGGAGAGCCGTATGCGCTGAGAGGTGCACGTACGGTTCGGGGAGGAGAAGTAGGGAAATAGCTCGACTACGCCCTGCTTCTTACTCCACTGGGCGGTCCGATCAAGGGGCAGTACTAGGGCCTGTTGACGTTTCACATTGGTAGCCATAAAAAGCCGCATGCCAAGGCCACCATGCTTTCGTAATTTCGTTTGAGCTTATCGTAGCGCGTCGCAATGGCGCGATACGGTTTCAATCGAGCAAAGGCATTCTCAACCAGATGCCGGTAGCGATATAACCCTCTGTCCAGATTGGCATTTCCTTTTTTCGAGTTACGCCTGCGTGGAATGACGGCAGCCATTCCTTTGGCTTCGACCTGCTCACGGATACGTTCACTGTCATAGCCTTTGTCAGCCACCAGCGCGTCACCTGCCGGCAAACCGTCAATCAATGCCTGGGCTTCCGTGCTGTCGTGCACTTCACCCCCGGTTATTCTGAAGGCGATCGGCAACCCATAAGCATCCACGGCCAAGTGGATCTTGCTGGTATTGCCTGCACGACTTTTGCCAATGGCTTCTGCATCTTCCGTGGCAGCCCCAGTGCTATCTTGGTGAGCCTTGACGTAGGAACCATCAATAAATAGCCACTCGACATCAGGATCTTCCACCAGAGAGATGAAAATCCTCATCAGCTTTCCACTCGCTGACCAGGCGTTGAAGCGCTTGTAGACCGTGTTCCAGGGGCCAAACGCCTCCGGTAGGTCCCGCCACGGGCAGCCGGTTCGCATCCGATAAAGGATGCCTTCCACCGTGGTACGCAGATCGGTCTTGTCATAAATACCTTGTTGAAGCAGGATAGATTTCAGCTTCGGCCAGTGTTCATCCGTGAGCATTTGTCGGGGCATGGCAGGCTTGCAGTTTGTTGGCTTAGGAACCTTTATTCTGTGAGCTTGCCCCTATCCTGCCAATACCCCTGCCATGAAACGTCAACAGACCCTACTACCTGGTGATGATGATCGACATCTTCAGCCGCAAGATCACCGGCTGGGAGGTATTCCTGGCCGAGTCGGCCCACAACTCCCGCAGCGTGCTGGAACGGGCGGTGCTGGCCGAGCAGATCATTGACAAGCCGCTGGTACTGCACGCGGACAATGGTAGCCCCTTCAAGGGCGCCACGTTGCTGGAGAAGCTGCATGAGCTCGGCATCACGCCGTCCTTCAGCCGGCCGCGGGTCAGCAACGACAACCCCTACTCGGAGGCACTGTTCCGGACCTGCAAGTACCGGCCCTGCTACCCCGTCGACGGGTTCGCCACGCTCGACGATGCCCGCGAGTGGGTGGCTGGCTTCGTGCAGTGGTACAACCACGAGCATCGCCACAGCGGGATCCGCCTGGTGACACCGGCACAACGACATGCTGGGGAGGATACCGAGGTGCTGGCCAAGCGCCATGCCATCAATCAGGCGGCTCGGGAGGCCAACCCCGCCCGTTGGAGCGGTAAGACGCGCAACTGGACGCCCATCGGTACCGTGTCGCTCAACCCCGAGCGGGAGCTTCAGGTCACCGTTGTCGAACCGGAAAAACAGGTAGCCTAAATGACCTCAGAGGCGACATATTCCTTGACAACTACCGCACCTTCGTCGTAGATAATGCCCACATAATTTAACAAACCTCCCTCTCCCCCGATGTCATCGTGACCGTTACCCAAGGAGGCAAGACATGAAGGTGCTAAAACCCTGGCAGGCCGTAGCCATCACGGTCGCTGTCAGTTTCCTGCTGGTGTTGTGGGAAGTACCCGCCTCTACCTGGGCTACCTCGGCTACCCTGAGCCTGGCGTCCGGAGTGGCGGCTCTGGCGCTGATGGCCACTTCGGCCATCCTGGCCAGTCGCTGGGCCTGGGTAGAGCGGTTATTGGGCGGGCTGGATCGGATCTATCTCGCCCATAAGTGGATGGGCGTATGGGCGCTGGGACTGGCTTCGTACCACATGGTGTTCAAAGCCAAGCTTGGCGTCTGGGACGTGGAGCCAATCCTTGAGATCAGCAAGTACTGGACTCGCCTGCTACGCCAGACGAGCTTCGTGGCGCTGATGTTCATCATCTTGCTGGCGCTTAATCGCAAGATCCCTTACCACCTGTGGCGGGGCTGGCACAAGCTCTCTGGCCCACTGTTCGTGGTGGTTATCCTGCACTGGTTGACCTTCAAGTCGCCCATCGCCTTGGGCGATCCTGTCGGCCTCTGGCTAGGGGCGCTTTCGATCCTGGGTGTGGCGGCGGCAGCCTGGAAACTGCTGCTTTATCCGCATCTTGCCCGACAGGGCGAGTATGAGGTGGTGGAGGTCTCACCCGGCGCCGGGGCGGTTCGCCTTCGCCTGGCTCCGGTGGGCAGCGGCGTGACCTTCCAGTCCGGCCAGTTCGGCTTCTTGCGGCTGAAAGAGGAAGGCCTGCGAGAGCCCCACCCCTTCACTATCGCCTCGGCCAGTCAGGAGAGCGGCGCGGTGGAGTTCTTCATCCGCGGGCTGGGTGACTACACGCGAAAGCTGGTCAGCGAGAGCCGGGTGGGCATGCGCGCCGATATCTATGCGCCCCACGGGCACTTCACACGGCCAGAGCGGGCCGGCCATGAGGTGTGGGTCGCTGGGGGCGTGGGAATTTCGCCGTTCATCTCCTGGCTTCAGGATCCCGAAGCCAAATCGCTGGAACGGGTCACTCTTTTCTACTGTTATACCCCGGGGCGGGAGTTTCCCAGCGTCGAGACCCTGCAGGCCCAGGCCGACGCGCGCGACGTGGAGTTGGTGCCAGTGCCTGCTGGGCCGAACAGCGCGGCCTTCCGCGAACGGCTGGTCGAGATCGCTCACGATGTGCCGGCCGATAGCGTGAAGGTACGCTTCTGTGGCCCCCAGGGGCTGAAGGAGGCAGTAAGCCAACAGATGGAGGAACTAGGCATTCCGCGTCGTAACCTGGCCTACGAGTACTTCGATTTTCGATAGCGTAACCGCCGCTCTTAGGGTGTGTTAACAATCATTAGTTTCGTTTAAACTGATTTAGTATTCATAGATTTTGGTGGGCCATGAGTCGGTTGAAGTTACGCGATGATCAGTGGGAGCGAATCGAGCACCTGCTCCCCGGCAAAGCCTCAGACTGTGGGGTAACTGCCAAGGACAATCGCCTGTTCGTGGAAGCCGTGCTCTGGATCGCTCGGACCGGCGCCCCGTGGCGTGATCTTCCCGAATCTTTTGGGCGCTGGCACACCGTCTACATGCGGTATAACCGTTGGTCACGAAAGGGCGTTTGGCAGCGTATTTTTGACACAGTAGCCGACGATCCCGATCTAGAGCAGCTGATGATCGACGGTAGCATCGTCAGGGTGCACCAGCATGGAGCGTCAAAAAAAACACGCAAGACGTCGAAGCCATGGGCAAATCTCGAGGCGGATTGAGCACCAAAATTCATGCCGCAGTCGATGCGTTAGGTAACCCAGTACGATTGGTTCTCACACCGGGCCAGGCGTCGGAGTATGGTGCTGCTCCCGCTCTACTGGAAGGTTTTTCCCCGCAAGCGGTGCTGGGCGACAAGGGGTATGACTCCACTGCTCTGCGGGACATGATTCAGGCCGCAGGTGCCGAGCCGGTGATTCCTCCGAAAAAGAATCGTTTGGCGCGCATTGAAGTAGACTGGCACTGTTACCAAGATCGCAATCTGGTGGAGAGGTTCTTTCAGAAAATCAAGAAGTTCCGGCGGTTATCTACACGCTATGAGCGACTGGCAAGAAACTACCAGTCACTCCTCTGCCTCGTGTCAGCCGCCATATGGCTGGCCTAATTGTTAACGCCCCCCTAGTTCATCACCGATGTCTGTCAAGCTTTGACACCAGCCTCCAAGGCCTTCTGGGGGCTGGTTTTCCGTAAGGAAATCGCTTCAACCTTGCTATGCAAAAAAAACGGGATCTTCCCTGCTCCAGCCTCGTGATTGGCTATGCGCGGGTCTCGATGGCGGAGCAGGAACCGCGTTGCAGACCGATGCGCTTCGCAAGGCGGGGTGCGAGCGAATCTTCGATGACACTGCTTCCGGGGCCAAGGCGGAACGACCGGGGCTGATGGCAGCCCTGGCGTTCCTTCGCGATGGGGATGTACTGGTCGTGTGGCGACTGGACCGGCTGGGACGTTCGCTGCCGCATCTGGTCGAGGTGGTTAGCACCTTGGAGGCGCGTGGTGTTAGGTTCCGGTCGCTGACCGAAACCATCGATATCACCACGCCCGGTGGGCGGCCTATCTTCCATGTGTTCGGTGCCTTGGGGCAGTTCGAGCGCGACCTGATCCGTGGTCGCACCAAAGTGGGGCTGGCTGCTGCCGCCGCTCGTGGGCGCAAAAGAGGGCGCGAGCCTGTCGTCACCGACGACAAGCTGAAGCGGGCAAGGGAGCACCTGGCCAATGGGCTGAACGTCCGCGAGTCCGCCGCATGGTTCAAGGTTAGCAAGACGGCCCTCTACGCCGCCTTGAAGGCTAGCCAGCCCGATTCCCCAGACCGAAGTGCAATCACTCCTGACACTCCGTGCGGTCGCCTTCTGAAAATGACATCCGGCGGCATATTCCTTGACAACTACCGACCAGGGACCTCGTCCATTCCCCGCTGACTTCCAGGCACGTTGGCTACCCAGACCCAGCGCCAGAAGCTTGCGGCGCCGAGTTTTCGGACGTTTCCATTGCCGCCAGATCACGCAACGCAGTCGGCGACGTATCCAGCTATCCAGCGCTTCCAAGGGGCGCTTCACGTCGACGAGACTGAAGTAGCTGGCCCAGCCCGATAGCTATTGGGCTTCGAGTCTCATTGCCCTCTCGCCCAGATGTGGCTGCCTCATATACGACTCCTGTTCGTCGGCCGGGAGTTTGCCTTCAGCTTCCTTCAGATTCCGCCTCGCGGCGGACACCCTTGCTGTTCGGCTAGCGGTTCCCGCTATCAGGGTCCGCAGGGGACTTTCACCCCCAAGTCATCCCGAGGCACCACCCTCGGGAACAGCACCTATCGGTGCTACGCGCCATGCCTGGCGCACAATAAAAGCGCCGCGCGGAATGCCCGCGCGGCGCTTGCGTTAGCTGACCGTCAATAAGAGCAAGAGGACAGCCTATCTATACATGAGCGTTTAACGAAGTTCGCTCACGGCCTCTTGAATCTCTTCCACGGCGGCCTTGCTGAAGTTTTTGGTCAGGGTGTGGATCACAAGCTTTTGCGTCGAAGCATCGAGCTTTTCGCGCAGCAGCCCCAAAAACTTGGCCGGGGCAACGATAATCAGCTTGTCCATGCTGTTGTCGATACGTGCCGTATACAGACGGTCGGCCACCTGTTTGGCAAACACTTCCCTGGCATTATCCAGCGCCGAGCCTTCATCCGACGAGCGCGCCGTGCTTGACGCCGACTCGTGCACCGAGGCGCCGGGGCTGTCGGTAACCAGATCGCCCTCGTGCAGCCGCCCTTCGGCATTCACCAGGTTTTCCTGTTCAGCGAGCTTCAGCGCATCGCGGGTAAAAATGCGCGCACGCGCGGCGTCGGCTACCACGATATAGGTTGTCATCGTTGCACTTCCTCCTGTTCAACGGCGGGCCTCGACCCGGAACCTGCTGGTACTACCTCTTTACCATGGCAAGCGCCCCGAAGCAGGTCAACATTGCCCCTTACCGGAGACGCTCACACCGCATCCTTGCCGGTCTCACCGGTACGGATGCGGATCACCTGTTCCAGCGGCATGACAAAAATCTTGCCGTCGCCAATCTTGCCGGTATTAGCCACCTGGGTAATGGCTTCGATGACCTGTTCGGTAAGATCGTCATCCACGGCCACCTCAATTTTCACCTTGGGCAGAAAGTCCACTACGTATTCGGCGCCGCGATACAGCTCGGTATGGCCTTTCTGACGCCCGAAGCCCTTGACCTCGGTGACGGTAATGCCTTGCACGCCGATATCGGAGAGCGACTCGCGCACGTCATCAAGCTTGAACGGCTTGATAATCGCAGAAATCAGTTTCATGGCAGTATCCTTCAACGTAACGCTGGATAGGTAGAACGCACGAGGCACGGTTACCCCGGCGGCAAATTACGCTTAAGCATACACTGCAACCGGACACGAAGAAAAAATGCCGCCAAGGCAAGCATCAGGGGTTTTCTGCATGCGTATTGGCGATGGGTTGCGTATCCTGCTGAGAGATACACTGTTATTTTGGGACATCAAGGAGAATGCCATGGCCGCTCAAGACCGCATCAGCCAGCTTGCCCAACAAATCGGCGACCGCCTGCAGAATGCCTCCCAGGCGCCTGAAGATATCCACAAAGGCGTGCAGCAGGCGGTACGCGGCGCCTTCGATCGCCTGGAGCTGGTGTCCCGCGAGGATTTCGACATCCTCATGGACGTGCTCCAACGCACCCGCGCCCGGGTAGAAGCGCTGGAAAGCCAGGTCGCCGCGCTGGAAGCCGCCGTTGACCCCGACGCCAAGCGCGAAAGCGCCGCGGAAGACCGGGAAACAACCGGCACCTTTCCCCGGGCCGACGACGGCCCGGCAGCAGGCAGCGATCGCCAGGCGTAGGCCCGCACTACCCTACGTCATCGCGGCAAGCGCGAGCGTAGGACAAATCGTTTAGCCATCACCTGCCACCAGCGAGGGCACGCCATGACGCTTGCGATTGTTGCCACCCGGGCGGGGTTGGGGCTTGAAGCGCCGCCGGTTCAGGTGGAGGTCCACCTGGCCAACGGCCTGCCGGGGCTGACGCTGGTGGGCCTGCCCGAGGCGGCGGTAAAGGAAAGCCGCGAACGGGTGCGTAGCGCGCTGGTCAACGCCGGCTTTGACTTTCCCAACACCCGGCGCATTACCCTCAACCTGGCCCCGGCGGACTTGCCCAAGGAAGGCGGGCGTTTTGACCTCCCTATCGCGCTGGGGATTTTGGCCGCCTCCGGCCAGCTGCCGGCGGAGTCCCTTGAAGGCATGGAGTGCGCAGGCGAATTAGCGCTGGACGGCAAGCTGCGCGCCGTGCCCGGCGTCTTGCCCCTTGCCCTTGCCACCAGGGCCGCCGGGAACCGGCTGATTATTCCCCGTGAATGCGCCGATGAAGCGGCCCTTGCCGGACAGGACTTAACCGTGCTGCCCGCCGGCTCGCTATGGGAAGTTGTCGCCCACCTGCTCGACCAGGAGCGTATTGCGCCGCACCGGCTATCGGCGCCGCCCGTCGCCACTGAGCCCCTGGCTGACCTCGCCGACGTGCGCGGCCAGCAGCAGGCCCGGCGGGCGCTGGAAGTCGCCGCGGCCGGCGGTCACAATCTACTAACGTCATAGATTTGGAGACCTACTAAAAAGCGCACTGAAATCGAATGGTTGGCTTGAGTTGGTCAAGATAGGTGATGGGCAGGCCCGCTACTACGTATGTGCGTAGAAGGTTGCTGGTAGAGCGGGCCTAAAGATTAGGTTTGAACTAACAATTTCCTAGCCAAACAGCGTGACTACTATTCCGTAGATACCGACAAGGCTCATTCCGATAGTTCCAAAAATGTTTACTAATGGAATGCCAGTCATTACAACCGCTGCGATGCCAGCCTTCCACCATTCCCAATCAAACAGAAACATGAAGCCATAAATCGACAACGGCAGTTGAAAGATAAGAAGCGCGAAGAACGCTCCACCAGCTATTGAATCTAAGGCATTCTTCATTGAGTTTTTGCTTAATGACATTTGTCTGATCCTATTTGCATGCGTGACAGTCAAGGCGGGATGGTTTGTACAATAAATGCTTGGCTATGTCGACTTAGTACCTTTATCTATGATGGCTCGTAAGGTGTACCCTGTGAGCCATGCGGAAGGTTGGTGCCTAGGGTGGCTCATTGCTGTTGACATCCCGTGAGCTAAGCCCTAAATTATGAGCCATATATATTGAGCCATCTAGAAGGAAGGAAGCCATGGCCTGTATCGCTTACACCAGGGTCAGCACCGAAGACCAGTCAACCGGCACTCAGAGAGCCAGCATTGAGGAACGCCACAAGGTGGATCGCTGGTTCACCGATGAAGCCACCTCAGGGGCCATCAAGGCGAAGGACAGGAAGGGGCTCAGTGAGCTACTGAGCTATGTCCGAGAGGGCGATACCGTCATCGTGTACGCCATCGACCGATTGGGCCGGAATACCATTGACGTTCTAGAGACTGTGGATGCCCTCAAGGCGAAGGGGGTAGCTGTCCTATCTCTCCGTGAGGGCTTCGACATGAGTACGCCGATGGGCAAGGCCATGCTCACTATGCTTTCAGCGATGGCTGAGCTAGAGCGTTCCAACATCAAGGAACGCCAGATGCAGGGCATCAAGAGAGCCAAGGCAGAGGGGAAGGCTCTCGGCAGGGAGAAGGTCATCAATGACAGCGAGGTAGCCCTGTGGCGTCAGGAGAACAGCGCCAGCATCAAGTCTACAGCTATGCACTTCGGTATCTCTCCGGCATCGGTCAAGCGAGCCTGTCAAGCAGTCAAGCAGGCCAGCTAGGAGGGATAGTCACCGGGGTAGGGGATAGCCCTCCTGTCTTTCAGATAGCCCTGTGCGCCTCTCTAAGCCGCGTTCGTGCTCGGCATGGCCTACGGGGCATCTGTGGCTGTTCAAGCTCTCAGGGAGCCTGTGCGGGCGTTCTGGGCGATGCCGGTTAACCCGGACTATAGGAGAGGTGCAGGAAGGCCATGCCGTTGCATGGGTTTCCGCCCACTATAGAAGCGATGGTGACTCAGGGGCTGCCCCTAGGGTGTGTTAACAATCATTAGTTTCGTTTAAACTGATTTAGTATTCATAGATTTTGGTGGGCCATGAGTCGGTTGAAGTTACGCGATGATCAGTGGGAGCGAATCGAGCACCTGCTCCCCGGCAAAGCCTCAGACTGTGGGGTAACTGCCAAGGACAATCGCCTGTTCGTGGAAGCCGTGCTCTGGATCGCTCGGACCGGCGCCCCGTGGCGTGATCTTCCCGAATCTTTTGGGCGCTGGCACACCGTCTACATGCGGTATAACCGTTGGTCACGAAAGGGCGTTTGGCAGCGTATTTTTGACACAGTAGCCGACGATCCCGATCTAGAGCAGCTGATGATCGACGGTAGCATCGTCAGGGTGCACCAGCATGGAGCGTCAAAAAAAACACGCAAGACGTCGAAGCCATGGGCAAATCTCGAGGCGGATTGAGCACCAAAATTCATGCCGCAGTCGATGCGTTAGGTAACCCAGTACGATTGGTTCTCACACCGGGCCAGGCGTCGGAGTATGGTGCTGCTCCCGCTCTACTGGAAGGTTTTTCCCCGCAAGCAGTGCTGGGCGACAAGGGGTATGACTCCACTGCTCTGCGGGACATGATTCAGGCCGCAGGTGCCGAGCCGGTGATTCCTCCGAAAAAGAATCGTTTGGCGCGCATTGAAGTAGACTGGCACTGTTACCAAGATCGCAATCTGGTGGAGAGGTTCTTTCAGAAAATCAAGAAGTTCCGGCGGTTATCTACACGCTATGAGCGACTGGCAAGAAACTACCAGTCACTCCTCTGCCTCGTGTCAGCCGCCATATGGCTGGCCTAATTGTTAACGCCCCCTAGATCATTGGAGCGATGCCAGCCCTACTTCCTACCTCCGGTAGAACAGTACGGGAAGTCCTAGGACTACTAGGACGTGACAGGAATACCAGGACGTCACAGGGTGTTTTTGCAAGAATCGTGCCAACTTTTGGATTCCAAGATTCCCTAGTACCTTTTCTCCTTTTCCTTTCTTGGAAAAGGGATGTCCTGTAACGTCCTAGTATTCCTAGTATTGCTACTTTGGTAAAACCAAAGGTAAGAAAGGGGCTAGAGTGTCGAAGGTAGTCTTCTCCTTCTGGTTGATCCTAGTCGTGTCAGGTATCGAGCCTCTGGCTCTTCAGTCATCCAGTCCATAGAAGGAGATTCAGTATGCCCGTACAAGACCTTAGAACAGGCGACCTTACCCAGAACAATTCTTACCAGACCACAGCTACAGCATTCCCGTACACAAAGGTAGCTGTAGCCGACCTAGGTAATGCCAGTCATCCCATCAACCAGGCTTACCTGTCTGGCAAGCAAGATGGTGCCGGTGTCGTCGGTGACGACTACGCCCTGTACATCGCTTCAGGCTCTGCAAGTACAGATGCCTGGGTCTTAGCTGGCGGTGACGGTACAGGCGATGTCACCCCGGCCTGACAGCCCTTCAGAATTTCTCAGCCCTGCCTTTGCAGTCCAGCCTCTTGGCTCTGCATCGGTGGGGCTATTTTTTGTCTAGATGAGAATAATTCCCATCATGTGGAAATACCCTGTCCCGGCGCTGTGCGTCTGCCTAAGGCGTTCTGAGCGCCAGCAGTACCCATGGGCAGGTCATGGCCGGATCGCCCAGCAGTGAGCCTGTCCGGCTTGATACAGCCCTATCAGGGGTAAGGTGCCCTGTCTGGTGCCTCAGGAGCGCGGCTCTCCTTGAAAAGTACAGGACTCGCAGGGCATAGCCCTGTGGATTTCAAGCACAGGCGGGTTTGCTGGCGCATACAGGTATCGAGCCTCTGGCTCTTGATGCGAACTGTTCTCAACAACTTCCTTGCAGCCCTATGCCAGATGCAGAATCCTGCAAGGAATCCTGTGCAGCTATCTCGGTCTTCGACAGCCCCGTATTTCCCCATAGCCCTGGGCTCGAAGGAAGCAAGGGGAGGGGTGCTGGGCTGGGCTTTGCTCTCTGGCATTTGCCTGTATCTGTCCTAGCCAGCCCAGCCTGTCTGTCACTTACTAGCCTTGTATCTAAGGGTAGTCTCTCCGCCCTGCTTCCAATGGAATACCAGGCTCTCCGAGCGGAAATCTACAACCACCTTGGAGAAGCATTCTCGCATCTTGGTATTGCACAGGGTCTTGTCTTCTGGATGCTCAAGCACAGCAGTCCTTAGGCTCTCTGCACGCCGCCTTGCCAGCTCAGTGCCTAGCATGTTCCGTTGCTGGTACAGCTTGGAAAGTCTGTCTTTTATTTCATCTAGTTCGATCCTTCTTTGAGAAAGCCTCTCTTGCAAGAAGGGGATGCCCTTAGCGTTCGGTGGAAGCTGTCCTTGCTCGATTGTCTCTAGCATCCTGTCAATGCTTTTCTCCTTTAATTTTAGCTCTAGCTTTGTGTCTTCTATCTGCATGTCTACTGAGTCATCGCCGGAAGGGCAGGCATCGACAAGCGTGTTTATCTTGCTGTGAATTATAGGCTCTACACGGTCATAGCGGACTGCATTGTACTTGCATCCTGCACCTTGTCGGGCTCTCTGACAGGCTAGGTATACCCAGCCTTTGGCTACGTTCTTGGATACCCTAGCCATCGTGCTACCGCACAGAGGACAGGTGGATAGCCCACCTAGGATGTTCTGTACTTGGCTCTTGGAATGCCTACCTCTTCTTGGTGCCTTGCTGGCTTGCAGTGCTTGGAAGTGCTCAAAGGTATCCTTGTCGATGACAGCAGGGTAATAGCCTTCAATGGGGTCACAGGCTTCCCTGTCTGCCTTCCTCTCTGGCCTGCTGGTAAAAGGTGTTAAGGTGCCATAGGTGGCAGGATTGTTCAGTATCTTGTGCACATAGCTAGGGTGCCAATGCTTACCACGACCGAAGACAGGGACTCCCTCAGTGTTCAGGGACTCACATATAGATTTCTTGCCTATTCCATCTAGGGCCTGTTGACGTTTCATGGCAGGGGTATTGCAGGATAGGGGCAAGCTCGCAGAATAAAGGTTCCCACACCAACAAACTGCAAGCCTGCCATGCCCCGACAAATGCTCACGGATGAACACTGGTCGAAGCTGAAACCTATCCTGCTTCAACAAGGTATTTATGACAAGGCCGACTTGCGTACCACGATAGAAGGCATCCTTTATCGGATGCGCACCGGCTGCCCGTGGCGGGACCTACCGGAGACGTTTGGCCCCTGGAACACGGTCTACAAGCGTTTTAACGCCTGGTCAGCGAGTGGAAAGCTGATGAGGCTTTTCAGCTCTCTGGTGGAGGAGCCTGATGTTGAGTGGCTGTTCATTGATGGCTCCTACGTCAAGGCCCACCAGGACAGCACCGGAGCTGCCACGGAAGACGCAGAAGCCATTGGCAAAAGTCGTGCAGGCAATACCAGCAAGATCCACTTGACCGTAGATGCCTATGGGCTACCGATAACCTTCAGAATAACCGGGGGTGAGGTGCACGACAGCACGGAAGCCCGGGCATTGATTGACGATTTGCCAGCGGGTGATGCATTGGTGGCTGACAAGGGCTATGACAGCGAGCGTATCCGTGAACAGATCGAAGCCAAGGGCATGGCTGCCGTCATTCCACGCAAACGCAACTCAAAGAAAGGAAATGCCAATCTGGACAGAGGCTTATATCGCTATCGGCATCTGGTTGAGAATGCCTTTGCTCGATTGAAGCCGTATCGCGCCATCGCAACGCGTTACGACAAGCTCAAGCGAAACTACGAAAGCATGGTGGCCTTGGCCTGCGGCTTTTTATGGCTGCCCATGTGAAACGTCAACACGCCCTAGTGCCATCTCGAAGATTCTACGGACGACCTCGCCACGCTCAGGGATGATCTCGAAGGATACGCCATCGCTAGCAGGCCGGAGCCATTGAGGGGCGCGGGACGTAAGGCGGACAGGTTCACCAGAAGCTAACTTTTTCCTCTTGTTTTGCCAAACTGAGCGTAGTCGGCGTGCTTTGGTAGATGATTCCTCATTGGCCCTCATGAAGATGAGGACTGCCATTAGGAAAGCTGTTGGGTCCTTTATGAGGGTTTGATTGCTGTACTCTTTCTCATCTACTAGAGTTACAATGGAAATTCCCATTGTGCAGATTTCGACAAGCACTGACGCTGCAAGATGCGCGGACTGCCTTGAAATCCTGTCTAGAGATTCAACGAGTAGGTATGAGCCGGGCTCGATAATCCCTTCTTCGACAGCCTTCCTAAATAGCTTAAGCTCTCCAGCCTCCATGTTTTTTCCCTGATAAGCGGAAACCCCAAGATCTCGAAAAGACGTTTCCTTATCCAGCTCCAGCCCGTGCCGGTCTGCGTACTCTTGGGCTAGCTGTGTCTGCCTTCTGCGGCTATCGCCCTGCATCTGCTCAGGGGTAGAGAAGCGTAAGTAGCTGTACGCCCTGGGTTTCTTCTGCTCAGTCATGCCTGTAGCCCTCCCCTTCCTTGCACCTCTAGGATGCCGCTAGCATAGACATAGGTCTTCACAGACACAACCTGTTTTTTGCCGGCCCTCCCGGTACCGGCAAAACCATGCTGGCAAGCCGCCTGCCGGGCATTCTGCCGCCGCTTTCCGACGAGGATGCCCTGGCCGTAGCCGCGGTCCGCTCGGTATGCGGCCTGCCGCTGGAAAAGCACTGGGGACAGCGCCCCTTCCGCCAGCCCCACCACAGCGCTAGCGCCGCCGCGCTGGTGGGCGGCGGCTCAAAACCCAAGCCCGGGGAAATCTCGCTTGCCCACCACGGCGTGCTGTTTCTCGACGAGCTGCCGGAGTTTTCCCGCCACGTGCTGGAAGTGTTGCGCCAGCCCCTGGAAACCGGGGAAATCCACCTGGCCCGGGCCAGCCACGAGCGCCGCTATCCGGCCAATTTCCAGCTGGTAGCCGCCATGAACCCCTGCCCCTGCGGTCACCTGGGCGATCCACGCACCCGCTGCCAGTGCAGCCAAAGTCAGATACAGCGTTACCAGGCACGGCTTTCCGGCCCGCTGCTGGACCGCATCGACCTGCAGGTCGAAGTGCCCGCGCTGCCGCCGGAACAGCTCACCGCCCAGACCCCGGGCGAGTCTTCCTCCGAGGTTCGCAAGCGCGTGCTCGCCGCCCGCCAACGCCAGCAGGCACGCGGCACGCTCAATAGCCAGCTGAGCGGCAAGGCGCTGGAAGCCGCCTGCGCCCTGGACGCCGAGGAGCGCGCCTGGCTTGCCGGCGTGCTGGAGAAACTGCGCCTTTCGGCCCGCGCCTATCATCGGGTGCTGCGCGTGGCGCTGACGCTTGCCGACCTGGAGGGCGCGCCCAAACCCGTGCAGTCGCACTTCATCGAAGCCATCGGCTATCGCCAGCTCGATCGCCTGTTGAAGGGTGGCTAAAGTCGTAAACGGGCCGGCTTTCCCCTGCCTTGACCGGTTTATTGCGGGTGGCTAGGCTTGACTCGTTATTTGACCAATAGGTCAGGAAATGGCGAAAGGCTCGCCGCTACCCGATAGCGATATCTCCCGCCATCGCGGCCCAGGCAGCAACACCACTTATCACAATGGCTCAAGTTAATGACTCAAGCCACAACGACTCAAGCCACAACAACAAACAGGTAGGGGTATGAACGAGACAACCGCTCGCGCCAACGAGGCGCTCAACACGAGTCCCGATCGTCTGTCATTCCTGGACCGTTTTTTCAACGTGTCCAAACGCGGCTCCAGCGTTAAAACCGAAATCCTTGCCGGTCTGGCTACCTTTCTGGCCGGCATGTACATCATCGTGGTCAACCCCGCGGTGCTCAACGATGCGGGTATTCCCTTTTCCGCCGCCCTGTCGGCCACCGTGGTCATCAGCTTTCTCGGCAGCCTGGCCATGGCGTTTTACGCCCGCAACCCCATTCTGGTCGCCCCCGGAATGGGCATGAACGCGCTGTTTACCTACACCCTGGTGCTGGGGGCGGGCCTTAGCTGGGAGGTGGCGCTTGGCTGCGTGTTCTGGTCCGGGGTGATCTTTGCAGTGCTGGCGCTATTCAACGTGCGCAAGGCCGTGATCGAGGCGATTCCGTCGTCGCTACGCTACGCGATTACCTGCGGCATCGGGCTGTTCATCACCTTTGTCGGGCTGCAAAACGCCGGCTTTATCGTCGGCAGCGACGCCACCATCGTCACGCTTGGCAACATGGATGCCCATCTGGCGACGTTTTTTCTGGGGCTGATTGCCACCGCGGTCTTCGTCATCCTGCGCTTTAACGGCGCGCTGGTCATGGGCATTGCCCTGACCACTCTGGTCGCCGCGCCCATGGGCCGGCTGTGGGGCGAGGAAGTGATGGTAGCCTGGACGGGCCTTGCCGCCTGGCCGGACTTCAGCGCGGTGATGAAAGTGGACATTCTGGGGGCGCTGAAGGTCGCCTACCTGCCGTTCATCTTCGTCATGCTGTTTACCAACTTCTTTGACGCCATGTCGTGCTTTATGGCGCTATCCGAGGCCGCCCCCGAGCTCAAGGACGAAGACGGCAACCCGCGCAACCTCAAGCGCTCCATGACGGTGGACGCCTTCTCCTCGATGATCGCCGCGCCGCTTGGCACCAGTGCCGCCCAGACGTTTGTGGAATCCGGCGCCGGGGTGGCCCAGGGCGGGCGCACCGGGCTGGTGGCGCTGGTGATCGCCTTTCTGTTCCTGCCGTTTTTGTTTCTTTCGCCGCTGCTGTCGCTGGTGCCAAGTATCGCCACCGCGCCGGCGCTGGTCATGGTGGGGCTATTCATGATGGCGCCGATCAGCAAGGTAGAGTGGGACCGCTTTGACCAGGCTTTCCCCGCCTTTCTCGCCATCATTCTGATGCCGCTGACCTATTCGATCACGCTGGGAATCGCCTTCGGCTTCATCAGCTTTGTGCTGATCAAGGTGCTCACCGGGCGTCTGGAAGAGATCAAGCCGGCCATGTGGATCACCGCGGCGCTGTCCCTGGTCATGCTGCTCACCGCCCAGTAAGGCGCGGCGCCCGGCGTCAGCGTTCCGCCGTCTGGAGGGTATCGGGCGGCGTTTCCACGGCGGCCGGGCGCTTGATGCCGCAGCCCTTGATGACGACCCGGATCAGAAACTGCGTGATCTCTTCCAGATCCTCGTCGTCCAGGGTGGTCCGGCCGGTAATGCCCAGCACCTGGGTTTCAAAATCGGCGTAGTGCTGGGTCGACGACCAAATGAGAAAAATCAGCCATACCGGGTCCACCGGGTCCATCAGGCCCCGGGCGGCCCACTGGCGAAGCACCGCCGCGCGGTTTTCCACCCACTCGCGCAGCTCGCCCTGGAGGTAGTCCTGCAAGAACGGCGCGCCACCGAGAATTTCGCTGGCAAACAGCCGCGAGCCTGCCGGGTGGCTGCGGGACAGCTGAATCTTGGCGCGGATGAAGGCCGAAATGACCTCGACCGGGTCGTCTTCCGGGGAGATGCTGTCCAGAATCGCGTTCCAGCGGGTCATCATGCGCTCCAGCAGGCGCACATAAAGCTTGCGCTTGCTGCCCATGTAGTAGAGCACGTTGGACTTGGGCAGCCCGGCCTGGTGGGCGATTTCCTGCAGGCTGGCGCCGCGATAGCCGTGGCGCGCAAACACGCCTTCGGCGGCCTGCAAAATTGCCTGCTCGTTGCGCCGGCGGATGGCACCGGCCTCCTGTTCTCGGGGGAAATCAGCCTTGGCCATGGGCCCTCACCTTCTCGTCAGCGCGCGCATCGGCACGCGCAGGCAAAGCTGAATCTTGCCTGAAAAGCCGCTTCCAAGGCAATTCCGAACGGCAGACGGCGGGGCTCGCCAGCGCTGAACTGCCGACGCTCAGACAAAAGTCGCAGGGCAAAACGACTTGATAAAGCTGACCATGTGGTCAAGAATTGAAGTTAACCCCGACACGCGGCCAGCAACCTGCTTCACCACGACAAGACAACCGGGCCACGACAATGATAACCGGAGCCGACCATGATTGACTTCTATCTCAACGGCCAGCGCCAGCGCCTGGAAGGCGTCAGCGCCGATACCAGCATTCTGGAACTGTTGCGCGAACAGCTCGACCAGATCGGCACCAAGGAAGGCTGCGCCACCGGCGACTGCGGCGCCTGCACCGTGGCCATCGGCGAGCCCGACGAAAGCGGCGCGCTTGGCTACCACAGCGCCAACGCCTGCGTGACGCCGGCCCATCAGCTCAGCGGCTGCCACCTGGTCACGGTAGAAGGCCTGGCCGACGGCGAGCGCCTGCATCCGGCCCAGGCGGCCATGGTCGAGTGCCACGGCAGCCAGTGCGGCTTTTGCACGCCGGGCATCGTGATGTCGCTTTTCACCCTGTACGAAGACCAGCAAAAGCGCCCGGCTCCGCTGACCCAGCAGCGCCTGGAAGGGGTGCTTGGCGGCAATCTCTGCCGCTGCACCGGCTACCGCCCGATCCGCGATGCCGCCCTCACCATGCAGGACCACCCCCACGCGACGCCCGCCTGGGCGGCCAACCCCACACTGGGCAAGGACGTGGCGGCGCTGGCCAGAGACGTGGGCAGCAGCGCCGGGCATGCCGACACCGGCAAGGCCGCGGGCTACGCCATGCCCCGGGATATCGCCGCGCTGCGCGAGCTCAAGGCCAGCCGCCCCGACGCGCGGCTGGTGGCCGGCGGCACCGACCTGTGGCTGGAAACCACCCAGCAGGTCAAGGACCTGGCAGACATCATCGACGTGCGCCGGGTCGCCGAACTCACCGAGATCGAAGAAGGGGACGCCGGCTGGTGGATCGGCGCCTCAGTGACGCTTACCCGCCTGATGCCGCTGCTGGCGGAGCACTACCCGGCGTTCGAGCACATGATGCACCGCTTTGCCGGCTCCCAGATCCGCAACCGCGCCACCCTGGGCGGCAACATTGCCAACGCCTCGCCCATCGGCGATACCCCGCCGACGCTTCTGGCGCTGGACGCCCGCCTGCGGCTGGACGGCCCCCGGGGCAGCCGCGAGATGGCGCTCGAGGACTTCTTCCTCGACTACAAGAAAATCGCCATGGACGCCGACGAGTTCATCGCCGCGGTGTTTCTCCCGCGCCCAACCGCCGGCCAACAGCTCAAGGTATGGAAGCTGTCCAAGCGCCGGGAGGACGACATTTCCGCGGTGCTGGGCGCCTTTTCCTGGCGCCTGGAAGACGGCGCGATGCGCGACGTACACCTCGCCTTCGGCGGCATGGCGGCCATCCCCCGCCGAGCGCCCACCGCCGAGGCGGCCCTTGAAGGCAGCCGCCCGGACGCCGCCGCTTTCGCCCACGCCCGGGCGGCGCTGGCTCGTGAGCTCACGCCCATGGCCGACATGCGCGGCAGCGCCGAATACCGCACGCTTGCCGCCGGCAACCTGCTGGAACGGCTGCGCCTGATGATCGACGCCGACAGCGATAACAACGGCGATAACAACAGCACAGCGACCAAGGTGACCCTCGATGCGTACGCTCACTGAACTCGAACAGCCCGTCCCGCAAAACGCCGCGCATCGCCGCTACCAGGGCGATGAGCCGCTGGCCCGGGACACCGTCGAAAGCCAAGGCAGCGCCGGCAGCGCCCGCCCCCACGAGAGCGCGGTGAAGCACGTCACCGGCCGGGCCGCCTACATCGACGATTTGCCCACGCCCAAGCGCACCCTGCACGTCATGGTCGGCCAGTCGCCGGTGGCCCACGGCCGCGTCACGCGGCTGGAGCTGGGCAAGGTGCGAGCCTTTCCCGGCGTCGTCGACGTCGTAAGCCTTGACGACGTGCCCGACCATACCGATATCGGTCCGGTGTTTCCCGGCGACCCGATCTTTGCCTTTGACGAGATCAGCTACGCCGGCCAGAGCCTTTTTGCCGTGGCCGCCGAGAGCTACAAGATCGCCCGTCAGGCGGTGCTGGCCGCGGTAGTGGAAATCGACGAGCAGCCGGCAAGCCTCGACCCGGTGGCCGCCGCCGACCGCGAAGAGCTGGTGCGCCCCACTCACGTTCACGAACGCGGCGACTGGCAGGCGGCCCTTGACGGTTCGCCCCACGTCCTCGAAGGCACCCAGTTCGTCGGCGGCCAGGAGCACTTCTACCTGGAGGGTCAGGCCTGCCTGGTCGAGCCCACCGAAGACGAGGGCGTGCTGGTGCACACCTCCAACCAGCACCCCAGCGAAACGCAAAAGCTGGTGGCCGAGGTGCTGGGCATTCCTTTCCATGCGGTGACGGTCTCCAACCGGCGCATGGGCGGCGGCTTCGGCGGCAAGGAAACCCAGGCCTCGCCCTGGGCGTGCATCGCCGCGATTATCGCCCGGCGCACCGGCCGCGCCGCCAAGGTGCGCCTGCCTCGGGCCGACGACACCCGCGGCACCGGCAAGCGCCACCCCTTCCACAACGCCTATAAGCTGGGCTTTGATGAGCGCGGCGTGCTCACCGGCGGCGACATCGACATCATCGGCGACTGCGGCTACTCGCCGGACCTGTCCGAAGCCGTGGTCGATCGCGCCATGTTCCACGCCGACAACGCCTACTCGCTGGGCGACGCTCGGGTCACCGGCAAGCGGGCCAAGACCCACACCGCCTCCAACACGGCGTTTCGCGGCTTTGGCGGTCCCCAGGGCGTGATGATTATTGAACAGGCGATGGACGATATCGCCCGCTACGTCGGCGAAGACCCGCTGACCGTGCGCAAGCGCAATCTCTACCGCGACGCCGACCCCGACGGCACGCCGCGCAACGTCACCCACTACGGCCAGCGCGTGGAGCAGATACCGCTTTTGCACGACGTCATCAGCCAGCTGGAGGAATCCAGCGACTACTGGAACCGGCGCCGGGATATCACCCGCTTCAACGCCCAAAGCCCGATCATCAAGCGCGGCCTGGCGCTGACGCCGGTGAAGTTCGGCATCTCGTTCACCGCCCAGCACCTGAACCAGGCCGGCGCCCTGCTCCACGTCTATACCGACGGCAGCGTGATGATCAACCACGGCGGCACCGAAATGGGCCAGGGGCTGCACACCAAGATCTGCCAGGTGGTGGCCCGGGAGCTGGGGCTCGACCTGGACAAGGTGCGCATTACCGCCACCCGCACCGACAAGGTGCCCAACACCTCGCCCACCGCGGCCTCAAGCGGCGCCGACCTGAACGGCATGGCCGCCCGGGACGCCGCCAGCAAGCTGCGCGAGCGGCTGTTTGACTTTGCCTCCGCCCACTTTGATGCCCACGCCGGCGGGCTCGATCGGGAAACCATGCGCCTGGAGCACGGCGAGCTGGTCGCCGGCATCGGCGCCGACGAGCACCGCATCAGCTGGGGGGAGCTGGTACAGGCGGCGTATCTAGGCCGTATTTCGCTTTCCGAGAAGGGCTTCTACGCCACGCCGCTGATCCACTACGACCGCGCCACCGGCCGCGGCCGCCCGTTTTACTACTTCGCCCACGGCGCGGCGGTGTCCGAGGTGGAAGTGGACATGCTCTCCGGCGAGTACCGCGTCAGCCGCGTGGACATTCTCCACGACGTCGGCGATTCGCTGAACCCGGCCATCGACATCGGCCAGGTCGAGGGCGGCTTCATCCAGGCCATGGGCTGGATGACCAGCGAAGAGCTCAAGTGGAACGACTCGGGCCAGCTGACCACGGTCGGCCCCTCCACCTACAACATTCCGACCTTTGGCGACACGCCGGAGGTATTCAACGTCAAGCTCATGGAAGGCCATCCCAACTCCCAGGCCAGCATCTACCGCTCCAAGGCCGTGGGCGAGCCACCCTTCGTGCTGGGCATCTCGGTGTGGTCGGCGCTGCGCGACGCCCTCGCGAGCCTGGTGAACTACCGCTTCTGCCCGGTGCTCGACACCCCGGCCACGCCCGAGCGCGTGCTGATGGCGGCGGAAATCCTGTGCCAGCAGACCGACAGCAAAAACGCGAGGCCCGACCATGAGCCCGCATGACGTCTGGCACGGCGCCCTTGATCGCCTCCAGCGCGAAGCTCGCTCCCACGCGTTGGCAAGCGTGGTGGGGGTGGCGGGCTCCACGCCCCGGGAGCCGGGCACCAAGATGGTGATCACCCCGGACACCGTCCACGACACCCTGGGCGGCGGCAACTTCGAGTGGCAGGTGATGGAAACCGCCCGGGAAGCGCTGGCCAATGGGGAAAGCGGCACACGGCTTGAGGCCTTTCCGCTGGGCGGGCGCAGCGGCCAGTGCTGCGGCGGCTACGTTCACGTCATGCTTGAGCTGTTTGCCGGCGCCGAGATGCAGGTGGCGCTCTTTGGCGCCGGCAACGTCGGCCGGGAGCTGGCCAAGCTGATCGCCCCGCTGCCCTGGCGCCTGCACTGGCTCGACAGCCGGGCCGACGCCTTCCCCGACACCTTCCCCAAGGCCCCGGGCAACGAGCGCCAGCGGCGCCGGCAGATCACCGCCGGTGCCGACGGCGAGCCCGACGTAGCCAAGGCCGTTGCCGGGCTGCCGGCGGGCTGTCACGCGCTGGTGATGACCCAGGATCACGGCGAAGACCGGGCGATCATCGATGCCCTGCTGCGCCGGGGCGACTGCGCCTCCCTTGGCGTCATCGGCTCGCGCTCCAAGTGGGCGAGCTTTCGCCGCCGGCTGCGCGACGCCGGGCACCGCGAGGCTGACCTTGCCCAGGTGCGCTGCCCCATTGGCGTCGCCGGCGCCCGGGGCAAGCGGCCGTACGAAATCGCCCTGGCGGTGGTCGCCGAGCTATTGACCTTCAAACCCGCCGCCGAACAGCCGGACCGGCGCGGCGTCGCCCCGGAAACCCTGCGCGCCGCCTTTCACCCGGTCACCCCCAACACACAGAAACAGCGCGCTTGAGGCGCTCCGACCCGATTCCCCAGCGCCAACGGAGAGCATAACAATGACGAACCTGACCACTGCCACCCGCGTGCTGCGCGGCCCGCTCTTGAGCTTTGCCAGCGATCCGGGAGACGGCGATACCCCCGCGCCGGGCAGCGTTCGCCACCTGGAAGACGGCGCCGTCTGGATCGTCGATGGCCGCATCCACGCCGTGGGCGACTACGCCGAGCTGGCCCCGCACCTGCCCACCGGCATCGAAACCTTGGACTACTCGGGCAAGCTGATGATGCCGGGCTTTATCGACAGCCACGTGCACTATTCCCAGCTCGACATCATGGCCTCCTACGGCCGCCAGCTGCTCGACTGGCTCAACGACTACACCTTCCCCGAAGAGTGTCGCTTTGCCGATCGCGCCCACGCCGACGCCGTCGCCGAGGCGTTTCTCGACGAAACACTACGCGTGGGCACCACGACCGCCCAGGTGTTCTGCACCTCGCACCCGGGCTCGGTGGACGCCTTCTTCACCGCCGCCAACCGCCGGGGGCTGCGCATGCTCGCGGGCAAGGTGCTGATGGACCGCAACGGCCCCGACGATCTCACCGACGACACCCTGGGCGGGCTTGCCGACAGCGAACGGCTGATTGCCGACTGGCACGGCAAGGGCCGGCTGGGCTACAGCCTGACGCCGCGCTTTGCCCCTACCTCGACGCCTGCGCAGCTGGAAGCCACCGGCGCGCTGCTGCGCAACGCCCCGGATATTCACCTGCAGACGCACCTGTCAGAAAACGAAGGCGAAATTGCCTGGGTCTCGGAGCTGTTCCCGGAAAGCCGCGACTACCTCGGCGTTTACGAGCGCTACGGGCTGGTAGGGCCGCGCAGCACCTTTGCCCACGGCATTCACCTGGACCAGGGCATGCGCAAGCGCCTGGCCGACGCCGGCGCGAGCATTGCCTTCTGCCCCACCTCGAATCTGTTTCTGGGCAGCGGCCTGTTCGACCGTGAGGCCTGCAAAGACGTCGGCATGGCCACGAGCCTAGCAAGCGACGTGGGCGGCGGCACCGACCTCTCGGGGCTTGCCACGCTCAAGGGCGCCTACCAGGTCGGCCAGCTGCTGGGCCAGCCGCTCACCGCCTGGCAGGGCTTTTACCGCCTGACCCTGGGCAACGCCCGGGCGCTGCACCTGGACGAACACATCGGCCAGATCCGCGAGGGCGGCGAAGCCGATATCGTAGTGCTCGACCCGGCGGCCACGCCGCTGCTCGCCCGGCGCACCGCCCACTGCCAAACGCTTGCCGAAACCCTGTTTGCGCTGATGATGCTGGGTGACGACCGCAGCGTCTACGCCACCTGGGCCGGCGGGGAGCGGGTTCACGCCCGGGACTAGTCGGCGCATGCGGCCCCGGCGTCCGCGCCGGCCGGGGCCGCCAGACGGTCGAGAAAGTCCCCCAGCTCGGCAAACAGCGCCTCGCGGATCGGCGGGGCTTCGTTGACCAGATGGTGGCGCGCCTGCGGCTGATGATAGACCTCGGCCCGGGGGAATTTTTCGCCCAGTACGGCCAGGTTGTAGCGCCAGTCCACGGTCTGATCCTCTTCCCCCTGCAGCATCAGCGCCGGCAGCGTTGACGGCGGATACGCCGGCAATCGCGCCATCCAGCGGCGCATGGCGCTCACCCAGACAAGGCTCAACTCCCAGTGCTGGAGCGGATCCTGCCGGCGCAGGAAATCCACGAAGGCGGTATCGGTGGAGTTGGGCCAGTAGCGCCGGGAGACGGTGCTGACAAAGGGCGCCGCCAGCCGGTGCAGCGTGCTCGCCCGGTGCCACCCCCAGGGGCGCACCAGCGGCGCCAGCATGACAAGCCCAGCCCAGGGCGCGGCGCCTTGGCGCCTCAGCGCATCGGTTGCCAGTATCGCCGCCCCGGTACTTTGCCCCACGCCCACCCAGGGCGCCGGGGCAAGGCCCTGCGCCGCCACGGCGCTCTGCACGACGTGCAGGCATTCGCCGTAGGTGGCAAAGTCGTCGATCGCCACTCGCTCGCCGCTGGATAGCCCGTGACCGGGCAGATCCCACAGCACCACCTGCCAGCCCCGGGCCAGGAGCATCGCCAGCAGATGGCGGTAAAGGCCCAGGTGGTCGAAGTAGCCGTGCACCACAAAGGCCGTGCCCACCGGCGCCGGCGGCGCCCACACCTGGCACCAGAGTAAAAAAGCCCCCGTCGGCACCATGCCGGCATACACCCGGCGCGCCTTCTGGCGGCAGGGCGCCAACCCATAGTGCTCAAGGTAGGGCGCCACGGCCTGCGCCGCGGCGCTATCAGGGCGCAGCCGTACCAGTCCCTTGCCAGCGGTAGAGGAAAACACCTCCCGCAGCGGGCCAAACTCGTTCATCCAGCCCCTCCTGATCAAGCCGGTCATCCGCGCTGGTTTCTCAACGGCCGGCAGATGCACTAACTTGGTATCATTTAGTCGGACATCGCGGCACTGCCCGCTTCGTCCTATTTACATACTTGCACATTTATGGAACTATTTTCCGCAAATTGAGCTGTCGGCATCTGCATCAGTGCTGTCATACGCACGTCGACCGGCATGAGGTAGCAGTTGTATTTACTGTTGCATTCACTTGGCCGTGGCGAACATCTGGGTACCACGATTGGCCACGGGCCCTCTTAAGGGAGAGTTTCCATGAGCGAGCGTATCACGCGTCACCGTCTACAGGTGTCAGCTGACCTTGATCGCTTTATCAACGAGCAGGCGCTGCCGGGCACAGGCGTCGATCAGGATGCCTTCTGGAAAGGCGTCGACGCGTTGTTTCACGACCTGGCGCCGAAAAACCACCAGCTGCTCGACGAGCGCGCCTCGCTGCAGGAAAAGCTCAACGCCTGGCACCGCGACAACCCCGGCCCGATCACCGATATGCCGGCCTATCGCCGCTTTCTCACCGACATCGGCTATCTGACCGAGATCCCTGAGCGCGTCGAAACCACCACCGCCAATGTCGACCCCGAGCTTGCCTCCCAGGCCGGCCCGCAGCTGGTTGTGCCGGTCAACAACGGCCGCTACGCGCTGAACGCCGCCAACGCCCGCTGGGGCAGCCTCTACGACGCGCTCTACGGCACCGACGTCATAGCCGAAGACGACGGCGCTGAAATCACCCGCGAGTTCAACTTCAAGCGCGCCGACAACGTCATCGCCTATGCCCGCGGCGTACTCGACCAGGCCACCCCGCTGGCCGACGGCTCCCACCGCGACGCCACCAACTACGCCGTTCGCGACGGCAAGCTGGTCGTCACCCTCGACGGCGGTCGCGAGACCGGCCTCAAGGACGCCGACAAGCTCGTCGGCTTTGACGGCGACGCCGCCGACCCGTCCTCGATCCTGCTGGTCAACCATGGCCTGCACATCGAACTGCAGATCGACGGTGACAACTTCATCGGCAAGACCGACCCGGCGCGCATCAAGGATGTCGTCGTGGAAGCCGCCACGTCCACCATCATGGACTGCGAGGACTCCATCGCCGCGGTCGATGCCGAAGACAAGGTCGGCGTTTACGCCAACTGGCTCGGCCTGATGAAGGGCAACCTGCAGGAAACCATCGAGAAAGACGGCAAGAGCTTTGTTCGCGAGCTGCGCGGCGACCGCACCTGGCAAGGCAGCGGCGGCGACAGCGTAACGCTGCAGGGCCGCGCGCTGATGTTCATCCGCAACGTCGGCCACCTGATGACCACGCCGGCCGTGCTCGACGACAGCGGCAACGAACTGCCCGAAGGGATCCTCGACGCTCTGGTGACTTCGCTGATCGCCATCCACGACCTGAAGAAACCCGCCGGCCAGCCGCGCAACTCGCGCACCGGGTCGGTGTATATCGTCAAGCCCAAGATGCACGGCCCGAAGGAAGTCGCTTTTGCCGACGAGCTCTTCGGCCGCGTCGAGGATATCCTCGGCATGGAGCGCGATACCCTGAAAATGGGCGTCATGGACGAAGAGCGCCGTACCAGCGTCAACCTCAAGGCCTGCATCAACGCCGCAAGCTCCCGGGTGGTCTTCATCAACACCGGCTTCCTCGATCGCACCGGCGACGAAATGCACAGCGTCATGGAAGCCGGCCCGATGGTGCGCAAGGGCGAAATGAAGCGCACCGCCTGGCTTGACGCCTACGAGAAGAACAACGTCCAGACCGGCCTTGCCTGCGGCATGCGCGGCCGAGCCCAGATCGGCAAGGGCATGTGGGCCATGCCCGAGCTGATGCACGACATGCTCGAGCAGAAAATCGGCCACCCCAAGGCCGGCGCCAATACCGCCTGGGTGCCCTCGCCCACCGCCGCTACGCTGCACGCGCTGCACTACCATCAGGTAGCAGTCGAGGCCATACAGCGCGAGCTGGAAGGCAAGGGCGAAACCGATCTGCTGGACGACCTGCTCAGCGTGCCGGTGGAAGCCGACCCGAGCTGGGGCGCCGATGCGATCCAGCAGGAGCTGGATAACAACTGCCAGGGCATCCTTGGCTACGTGGTGCGCTGGGTCGAGCACGGCGTCGGCGTTTCCAAGGTGCCGGACATCCACAACGTTGGCCTGATGGAAGACCGCGCCACGCTGCGCATCTCCAGCCAGCACATTGCCAACTGGCTGCACCACGGCATTGCCGATGAAGCCCAGGTCAAGGAGACGCTCGAGCGCATGGCGAAAGTAGTCGACGAGCAGAACGCCGGCGACCCCAACTATACGCCGATGACCTCGCACCTGGACGACTCCACAGCGTTCAAGGCCGCCTCCGACCTGATCTTCAAGGGGCTGAAGCAGCCCTCGGGCTACACCGAGCCGCTGCTCCACGAGTGGCGCCGGGTAGAAAAGACAAAAGCGGATAAGGGCAAAGCGCAGTAAAACGCGCCAACCGCCAAAGCCCCCTCAAGGCCCTGCCTTGAGGGGGCTTTTTTACGGCTGCCGACAGCCGGCTCCGGCCCGCCAGGCCGTCACGCCAAGCGTCAGCCACCCGGCAATCAGCGCAAGGCCGCCCAGCGGCGTCACCAGCCCGACGCCAAACCCACCCAGCGCCATGGCGTACAGCGAGCCCGAAAACGCCGCAACGCCCAGGATCCAAAGCGCCATCACCGGGCGCAGGTTAATCGTCGGCTCGAACCGCTGCCAAACCAGCAGCGCCAACAGCGCCAGGGTGTGCCACATCTGGTAGCGCACCGCGGTATTGACCGCGGCCACCGCTGCCTCGTCGGCCCGGGCGGCCATGCCGTGGGCGGCGTAAGCGCCCAGCGCCACCGCCACGGCGCCGGACAGCGCAAGCGCACCCCCGAGCATTCGGTATCTAGGCGCCCGGCCGGGACTCGGATGGAACGGTTCTGCTGCTGTCGACGGCTGTTTCCTCATAACCGAAGGCTCCCTGGCAGGCCGACTGCCCGCGGCGCGTCGGCTGAATAAAAAGGTGGAAAACGCTATAATAGCGCCACGTTAAGGCAGAGCGCGCGGAAATCCATGATTTTCGCGCGCAGCGCTTGCGACATCCACCCAAGCGGTAGGAAAATGACGGATATGACAGAGTATGCCATTCAGCTCAACGGCGAACCCCACTCCCTGGCGCCCCGGACCAGCGCTGCCGATCTGATCGAGCAGCTGGGACTCGGCGGCCGTCGCATTGCCGTTGAAATCAACGAAGAAATCGTCCCCCGCAGCCAGCTGGCCGAGACGCACCTGGCCAACGGCGACAAGGTCGAGATCGTCCATGCGATTGGCGGCGGCTAGGACGCTATCCAAGGAAGCTTATGACATCATTCCACGACGCTCCGCTGACCGTTGCCGGCCGCGAATTCCATTCTCGCCTGCTGATAGGAACGGGCCGCTACAAAGACTACGATGAGGCCCACGCCGCTATTACCCAGAGCGGTACGGAGGTCGTCACCTTTGCCGTGCGCCGCACCAACCTGGGCCAGGATACCAGCGAAACCAGCCTGCTCGACGTCATTCCCCCCGAGCGCTTCACCCTGCTGCCCAATACCGCCGGCTGCTACAACGCCAAGGATGCCGTGCGTACCTGCAGGCTCGCCCGGGAGCTGCTGGACGGCCATAACCTCGTCAAGCTCGAGGTGCTGGGCGACGACGATACGCTCTACCCCAACGTCACCGAAACGCTCAAGGCCGCGCAGACGCTTCTTGACGAAGGCTTCGACGTCATGGTCTACACCAGCGACGACCCCATCGTTGCCCGGGAGCTTGAAGCCATGGGCTGCGCGGCCATCATGCCGCTGGGCTCGCTGATCGGTTCCGGCCACGGCATCCAGAACCCGCACAACCTGCGCCTGATCGTCGAGCGCAGCCGCGTCCCGGTCCTCGTGGACGCCGGCATCGGCACCGCCTCGGACGCCACCATGGCCATGGAGCTTGGCTGCGACGGCGTGCTGCTCAACTCTGCTATTGCCCACGCCAACGACCCCGTGCGCATGGCCCACGCCATGCAGCAGGCCGTGCGGGCCGGCCGCCACGCTTTTCTGGCGGGACGCATGCCCCGCCGCCAAAGCGCCGACCCCTCCACCCCCTTTGCCGGCCGTATCAACGGCTGATGGATAACCGCCGCCCATGACAGACGCATACTCGCCAGATCAGCCGCCCGACCCGCAAAACGCCGAGGCGCCGCTGCACCGCCCCGGGATCAAGAGCTACGTCATCCGCGCCGGGCGGACCACCCAGGCCCAGACCCGGGGGCTCATGGATATCTGGCCGCGGCTGGGGCTCAACGTTGCCGACGGCCGTCAGGATCTTGATGCCCTGTTTGGCCGCCGCGCCCCCCGGGTGGTGGAAATCGGCTTTGGCATGGGCGGCTCGCTGGTCGAACAGGCCGAAAGCCATCCCGACACCGACTTCATCGGCATCGAGGTGCACGCCCCGGGCGTGGGCAAGCTCCTTGACGAAGCCGACAAGCGTGGCCTTACCAACCTGCGGGTGTACCGCGAAGACGCCCTGACCGTGCTTGAGCAGTGCCTGCCTGCCGACAGCATCGACACCCTGCAGCTATTCTTCCCCGACCCCTGGCCGAAGAAGAAGCACCACAAGCGGCGCATTGTGCAGCCGGCGTTTGTCGAGCTGATACGCTCGCGGCTGGCCGTCGGCGGGCACTTCCACCTGGCAACGGACTGGGAGGCCTACGCCGAGTGGATGGCGGATACCCTGGCGGCGGCCCCGGGGTTTGCCAATACCGCCGGCGCGACCACCGCGCCTTACGTGCCGCGCCCGGCTTTCCGCCCGCTGACCAAGTTTGAAGCCCGCGGGGAAAAGCTTGGCCACGGCGTCTGGGACCTGATCTACCGCCGCGCCGATTGACTTTCTGCCAAAAAAAAGCCGCTCCGGGAGGAGCGGCAGCAAGACCGTGACTAGCAATCTTGAATAGCAATCTTGAATAGCAATGAGAGGGAGAACCATGGCAGTTAACTGGCGGTTGCTGCCATGGCTGCGGCGTCTCATCCAACGCCACGCCTTTAATATAATCATTCTCATTTGCCGCGTCAATACAAATGCGAATATTTTTTGTTTGCTGCCTGTCAGGCAACCAGCCGCAGCCATAGCGGCAGGGTCAGCATCGCCAGCAGCGTCTGCCCGGTGATGATAGCCGCCATCAATTCGGCATCGCCGCCCAGCTGGCGCGCCAGAATATACGCCGAGGTGGCAGTCGGCAGCGCGGCAAACAAAAGCGCCACGTCGCGGCTGACGGGGTCCAGCTGCAGCGTCCAGGCAAGCGCCAGCGCGAGCGCCGGCATCAGCACGAGCTTGATAACCAGCGCCGCCAGAACGCCCAGGTTCAGCCGCATCAGCGCCGACAGGCGCAATGCCACCCCCACGGCCAAAAGCCCCAGGGGCAGCGCCGCGCGCCCCGTCAGCGATACCGCCTCTGCGGTCCAGCCGGGCAGCCCCAGGCCGGCAAGGTTCAGTCCCACGCCCAGCAAACAGGCAATAATCAGCGGGTTTTTCAGCAGCGCCAGCGCGCTTTTCCTGACCCCGCCGGGCCCCAGCGTGCCCGCCGCCACAAACCCCGTCACGCAGATCACGTTGACCGTCGGTACCATCAGCGCCAGCGCCACCGCCGCCACCGTCGCCCCCGGGCCTGCGTGCAGCGCCGCCGCGCCGGCTACGCCCACGTAGCTATTGAAGCGCAGCGCGCCCTGAAACACCGAGGTAAACGCCGCTGCGTCAAGCCCCAGCCGGTGGCGCAGATGCCAGAGCCCCCAGGCAAATATTGCCATCGCCCCCAGCAGCACGACGGCCAGGCGGGCAACGGGAACCCGGCTGATCTCGGCCGTGGCAAGCGTCGCCACCAGCATCGCGGGAAACAGGACGAAATACACCAGCCGCTCCAGCTGCGGCCAAAAGCCGGCCGGCAGAAAACGGCTCCTGCCCAGCACCACCCCCAGGCCAATCAGCGCAAACAGCGGCAGCAGCGCCTCCATGATGCTCGTCATGGGCACCTCCCGTTCGCCTTGGCTCGCCTGTCGCCGGCCGGTGCCCTGCGACATCCCAGCACAGGGGAGCCGGCATAATAGCTGCTACTATGTGGCAATTGATGCTGCCTCCCAGGCGCCACTTTACTTTCCGAGATTTGGGTAGCCGCCAATGTTGAATCCGTCATGAGTTCTGTCACCAACCCTGGCACCAATCCCGCCACGAAAAAGACGCCAGGTCCCGCCGGCAGCCCCCCTTTTCCCGTGCTGACGACGCTGATTCTGGTGACCGGTATCGCGCTGGCGGCGTTTGGCTGGTACGCCCTGTCACACTGGATACGCGGGGGCGACGACGTCACCTGGTATCCGCCGGAGCAGGAATGCAACCTGCACCAGGAGAACTGTACCGCCACCCTTGGCGACCGCGGCAACGTCGCGCTCAAGGTCGATACCGACGGGCGCATCGAGGCGCTCGAACCGCTGCCGCTGGAAGTCGCCGTAAAGGGCATCGACGCCCGCAGCGCCACGGTGGATTTTATCGGCCGGGGCATGGACATGGGGCTTAACCGCTTTGCGCTGGAGGCAGACGGCCCCGATCGCTTCAGCGGCCTGGGGCAGCTCGGCGTCTGCACCCAGGACGTCATGCCCTGGCGCGCCCGGATCATTCTGGAAACGCCCAGCGGGCGCATCGGCAGCTGGTTCGACTTTGACGTGGCGCGAAGCTAAGGCGTCAGCGCCGGTCGGCGTCGGGCGCCTTTTGCAGGCGATCGAGCATCTTGAGCAGCGCACCGGCCTGGGTGCCGTCCCGGGTATCGTGGAGCGGGTATAGCTGCCAGGAGCTTTCGGCAAAGCCCCACCAGTCCCAGCAGCCCCGGGGGTTGGCAAGCGTGCTTTCGGCCTGGGGGTAAAGCACCACCTCGTCGTGGGCAGCCGCCCAGGCGTTAAGCCCGCTCTTCCGGGCAAAGGCGTCGTCTAGCACCTCGGCCCCCATGCGGCAGCCGTGCAGGGCAAGCGTTGTCCCGCAGCCGCCGTCGGTGCAGGCGTCGGGGACGTAGACGTAGCCGGTATCGGCCAGACCCCGGGCGTCAAAATCGCTTTGATCAAACTCGCGCAGCTCGCCTGCCGAAGGTTCAGACCGCGACGCCCGCGCCGGGTACAGCCAGTCCATCATGGTCTTGGCCACGTCCTCGCCGCAGGCGAGCAGGCCGGCGTCTCCGCCCTCGTTGGAGCACGAAGCAAGGCGTGACGCTTCATCGGCGCTGCCTGCCGCTACCGGCCAGCCGTGGCCGGCCTCCTCATCGCGCACCGCTCTGAGCGACTCGTCGCCGCCCAGCCAGTCGGCCAGCTGCTCGCCGAGCAAGTCGCCCAGCACCGGGTCGATCACACCATCCTGGCCGCCGTGCCAGACAAAGGCGCGCAGCCGGCCCAGATCGGCATCCTTGCCGACCTGCCCCCGGGACTGATAGTCCGCGCGGCGGGTTTCCAGCGCGGTCAGGGACGGCTCGCCGCGCCGGGTCATCATGCACTGGTTGAGCGCCAGGCTAAGCTTGCCCTGGGCGCAGCCCCAGGGGCCGGCGGCCAGCACGCCCAGGCCGTGAAAGCGCTCGGGCCAGGCCACCGCCAGCTGGGTGGCCATATAGCCGCCGGACGACACGCCCACCACGCTTGCCCGGTCATCCGCCGCGCCCAGCGCCGGCAGCGAATCGGGCGGGGCGACGTCATCCGCCACGCCGGCCAGCGGCACGGCAAGGCCTGCCGCCAGCAGCAGCCGGGCTAGCATGGCTTACTCGACGTCCAGCAGTTCAACGCGGAAGGTAAGCACTTCATTGGGGCCGATGGGGCCCTGGCCGCGCTCGCCGTAGGCCAGATCCGCGGGGATGTAGAGCTTCCACACGTCGCCTTCGCTCATCAGCTCAAGCGCTTCCTGCCAGCCTTCGATCACCTGATTGACCTTGAAGCTGACCGGCTCGCCGCGCTCGATTGAGCTGTCAAAGACGGTGCCGTCGCGCAGCGTGCCTTCGTAGTCCACCTTGACGGTGTCATCGGCTGCCGGCGTTTCGCCGTCGCCGGATTCAAGCTCTTCATACTGCAGGCCGGACTCGGTAACGGTCACTTCATCGCGCTCGGCGTTGTCTGCCAGAAACGTCTCGCCCTGCTCGAGATTTTCCTCAGCAAGCTCGGCGGCCTCCGCTTCGCGCTCTGCCATGGCGTTTTGCTGGAACGCTGCCAGCGCTTCAGCCATTTCCTCCTCGCTCAGAGCCAGCTCGTCTTTCTCGAACACGTCGCGCATGCCCCGGGTAAAGGTATCGATATCCAGCTCTTCGATATCGGCGTGCATGCTTTCGCCAAGGGTAACACCCAGGCTGTACGCCAGGCGCTCGTCTTCGGTTTCCGGCGCGGCAAAGGCCAGCGGTGCAGCCACCAGGGCAGCCAGCGGAACAGCGGTCAGCAGTGTTTTCATCGAAGGTACCTTTTCATCGCAACGTTGTGGTCGACAACACGGAAATACGCGCATCGCGCTACCATAACAGGGCCGGCGTTCAGGCGCACCCAAGTACCCGACTTAACGGCGAAAGCCCAAGGCTTCAACCTTGACATGTCGCAACGAATCCTCTTCTCTAAGGATGACACTACAAAAAGGAGAGCATAATGAAACTGCATAAACTGGTTGTCGGCATTACCGCATGCGGCCTGCTCAGCGCCGCCGCTACGGCGAACGCAGAAACCTGGCGTTTCGGCCTCGAGGAAATCGAAGGCAGCGTGCAGCACGGTTATGCTGAGGAATTCAAGAAGCTCGTCGAAGAAAAGACCGACGGCGACGTCACCGTCGAGCTACTGCCCTACGGCACTTGGGGGTCCACGTACTCCTCTCTTTATGATGCCGTTCAAAGCGGCTCCATTCCGCTGGGCTTTGGCTCCGGCGCCCTGGGCGGCACCGTGCCGGAAAGCCAGCTGCTGAGCCTCAACTTCGTCATGCCGGCGGACCAGATGGAAACGGCGAAGGTGCTCAACTCCGATGAGTTCCTGAAAAGCGACGCCTGGCAGGAGTCCTTCCGCCAGCGCGGGCTGGTACCGATCGCCGAGCTTGCCGAAGGCTATCAGGTATGGACGTCCAGCAAGGCGATCCACGAGCCCAAGGACATGAAAGGCCTGAAAATCCGCGTGATGGACAACAGCCTGCTGCGCGAAGGCTATAAGGCCTACGGCGCCTCCCCCATCTCGATTGCCTACGGCGAGCTTTACAGCGCCCTGCAGCAGGGTCAGGCGGACGCCAACATCCAGCCGGTCTTCGCCCACGAGGAAATGGGCTTCTACGAAGTTCAGGACTACATGATCTTTGCCAAGCAGGCGCAGTTCGTAGCCACGCTCATGGCCAACGAAGACTGGTACGAAGACCTGAGCGACGACCAGCAGAGCATGCTTGACGCCGTGACTGAGGAGCTCGTCGAGAAGGGCTACAGCATCCAGGACGAGTTCAACACCGAGCGCCTGGAAACCATCAAGGAAAAGAGCAACATCGAAATCATCGAGCTTGATGACGAGCAGCGCGACAAGTTCCGCGAGCTGGCCAAGCCGGTACGCGAAAGCTTCGTCGATGACGTAGGCGAGCGCGGCGGCGAAGCGCTGGATATCCTGCTGTCAGCCTTTGATAAGACAGACGGCGACAGCGCCGATGACGCAAGCGCGGACGAAGACGAAGAGAAATAACGCGTCGTCATCAGCCGCAACAGCCTAAAGCAAAGCCGAGTGGTTTTTACCACTCGGCTTTTTTATCGCCGGCTGATGGCTCTCAGGCGGTATCGCCAAGCGAGGGTAGCAGCAGCGAGATCTGCGGGAAGAGGATAAGCAGCACCGTTGCCAGCAGCAGGATGGCGATGAACGGTGGCGTACCGCGTATTACGTCCATGTAGGGCCGGCGGAACACGGCAATGGCGGTAAAGATGTCGCAGCCGAAGGGCGGCGTGGCCGAACCGATGGCCGCCTGCAGCGTGACGATGACGCCGACGTGGACCGGATCAAGACCGGTGGACATGATCAGCGGCTTGAAAATCGGCACCAGGATCAGGATAACCACGATGGGGTCAACAAACATGCAGCCGACAAAGAACGCCGCCGCAATCAGCGCCAGGGCCAGTATCTGGCTGTCGCCAATGCTGTCGATCAGCGGCCCCAGCACCTGCTCGGGCACGCCGGCCGTCCCCAGCGTTTGCGAAAACGCCGCGCCGATGGCTACCAGGATGAATACCACCGCGGTGATCATCCCGGTCGACAGCGCCAACCCACCCAGGTCGCGGATCGAGACCTGGCGGTAGATCACCACTTCCAGAATCAGCGCGTAGGCCACGGCCACCGCCGAGGCTTCTACCGCGCTGAAAAAGCCGCCGTAGATGCCGCCGACCACCAGCACCGGAAAGCCCATCGGCAAAATCACCTTGCGCACGGCCCGGGCACGCTCACCCCAGGTGGAGCGCGGCTCGGGCTCGATGCCCTTGATGCGCGCATCGATATAGCAGTAGATGGCAAACAGCATCAAAATCATCACCCCGGGCAGGACACCCGCGAGGAACAGATCGCCGATGGACTCCTTCATCACCACGCCGTAGATGATGAAGCCGATGCTCGGCGGAATCAGCAGCGCGATATCGCTGGCGTTGATGATCAACGCCAGGGTAAAGCTGTCGGTATAGCCCTTGGCCAGCAGCCGCGGGCGCATGGGGCCGCCCATGGCCACCACCGTCGCCTGGGTAGAGCCCGATACCGCGCCGAACAGCGCACAGGAGGCCGCCGTGGTAATCGGCAGGCCGCCGCGGATATGCCGGGTGAAGGCATCCACCACGTCGAGCAGTCGGTTGGCCGTATGCCCCTTGGTCAGGATATCGGCGGCAAAAATGAACATGGGCACCGCCGCCAGCACCCAGCTGCCGACGCCGTTGATCATCCAGCTTATCGCCTGATCCGGGCCGAAAAAGGTCATGTCGGCGAACATCATGTAGAACGTGCCCACTGCCAGCGGCACCATCATGGGGAACCCCATCAGCAGCAGCACCAGCATTAAAATACCGAGTCCGGCTAGCATGCGCTTATCCTCAGTGTTGTTATTGGGTCAAGTATCCATCGGGGCGTGCGCCGGGGCAGACGCCGCCGGCGCATGACGGCACCGTCATTGTTCGTCGGGCACATCGGAAAACTCTTCTTTCTCCCGGAAGTTGCGATAGAGCTCCTTGCTGATCATGTTGCGCACGGCCGTCAGCACGTACTGCACGCCGGCCAGGGTAAAGCCGACCGGTAGCGACGTGTATACGATCCATAGCGGAATGTGTAGCGACGAGCTGGTGCGCCCCCGGCTATATATCGTATCCACATAGCCCAGGGAGAGATAAGCGAAGTAGAACATCAGCGCCGCGCTGCCCAGGCACAGGAGGATTAACATCCCCTTGCGCAGCCGGCCGCCGACCTGCTCATAAATGGCCGACATGCTGATATGGCGAGCGTGTCGCGCCGCATAGCTTACCCCCACGAAGGTGATCACCACGATCAGCATTTCGGTGACCTCATAGGTGCCGGGGATGCCTCGGTTGAACACCAGGCTGCTGACCACGTGGGCACTCATCAAAAGGGCCATACCCAGAATGCTGACGGTAATAATCCACTTTTCGATAGCGCCCAGGGCCGAGTCAAACGCGCTGAGCGCGCGCAACAGGCCGTTTTTTTGCGGCTGCTTGGTTAAAGGCTTGTCAGTCATAAGAGAGTTACCTTGTGCCGTGCCGCCAAAGCGCGGCGGCGATATCAAGCCGATGCCCGGAATACAGCGGCAACCGGACAACGGAAAGGCGCGCTGCTAGCGCTTGCATTATTGTGGATCCCCGCCGGTCCGCAGCTACCGGGCCTCCAGGCCAGCACTACCGGGCACGCGGCAAACGCAGATAATTCATCATACTGCACTTTTCACGTTAGCGTACTGGGGAAAGCGCTTCAACGCGACCCGGCGGCGCCGGCCGGAAGCTCCGCCCGCAGCGCGGCCAGCGTCGCCGCCTGGTCTGCCGTCGGCCGCAAGGCGGGCTCACCGGCCAAGGTGACCCTGGCGCCGGCAGGCAGCGGCGCCACCCGCCCTGCCCGGCGGGAAAGCGCTTCCAGCTTCGCCAGCGCGGTCTTTTCCGCCAGCAGCTCGGCGTCCTTGAGGGTCTGGCGCAGCCGGGCCAGCTCGGGGTCGCAAGCCGCCGCCGGCTTGAGCCAGCGCCGCCTTTCGCGCAGCGGCCAGGTATAGTCGCGCTGCCAGTCGGCCACCTCGCCAAGGGCCTGCTCGGCGCTCGGCGTCGGCGCCAGGCCAAGATGGCCAAGCCACAGGCGCCACAGCAGCACGCACACGTCCATGCCGGCCTCGTCCTGCAGGAAAAGCAGCCGCCGGGCCACGCCGGGGCGGCCATAAAAATCCAGAGCAAAGTCCCAAAGCGAACCCTGCTGAACGGCGGCCAATGGGGTAGAATCGCGCATCACACTGCCTAACGGTTACGGGAGAACGCATGATCGCACTGCGCGAAGTCGCGCTGCAACGCGGCACGCAAACGCTCTTGCAAAGCGCCGACCTGACCCTGCACGACGGCGTCAAGGCCGGCATCATCGGCGCCAACGGCACGGGTAAAACGAGCCTTTTCAAACTGCTGCTCGGTGAGATCGGCGCCGACGCAGGCAGCGTCGAAATGAGCGGCGGCCAGCGCATCGCCCACATGGATCAGGAAATCCAGGCGCTTAAGTGCTCGATTCTCAACTACGTGCTCGACGGCGACCGCGCCCTGCGCCAGGCCGAGGCCGACCTTGAAGCGGCGCAGCGGGCCGACGACGCCCACCGCGAAGCCGAGCTGCACGGGCTCATCGACACCCTGGACGGCTACACCGCCGAGGCTAGAGCCGCCCAGCTGCTGGTCGGGCTGGGGTTTGTCCAGGCCGATCTGGACCGACCGCTGTCGGATTTTTCCGGCGGCTGGCGGATGCGCGTCAACCTCGCCCGCACGCTGTTCATGCCGTCCGACCTTTTGCTGCTCGACGAGCCCACCAACCACCTGGATCTGGACGCCCTTTTGTGGCTCGAGCAGTGGCTCAAGCGCTACCCCGGTACCCTACTGCTGATTTCCCACGACCGCGACTTTCTCGACGCGGTGTGCGACCACATCGTCCACATGCACCACCAGACCGTGGAGCTTTACCGCGGCAACTACTCGCGCTTTGAGCGTACGCGGGCGGAAAAACTCGCCCTGCAGCAGGCCGAAGCCGCCAAGCAGCAGGCCCGGCGCGAAGAGATCGAGCGCTTCATCACCCGCTTCAAGGCCAAGGCCACCAAGGCCCGCCAGGCCCAGAGCCGGGTGAAGATGCTTGAGCGCATGGAAGAGATCGCCGTGGCCCACGTGGACTCACCCTTCCACTTTTCGCTTCCCGCCGCGGACAAGACCTCGCACCCACTGCTGGTGCTAGACCAGGCCCGGCTTGGCTACGCAGCCGACTCAGGCGAGCGCACCCAGCTCGACCACGTCAACCTGACGCTTCTGCCCGGCAGCCGCATCGGCCTTCTCGGCCCCAACGGCGCGGGCAAATCGACGCTGATCAAGTCGCTCACCGGCGAACTTGACCTGCTCGGCGGCGAGCGCGTACCCGGCGAGCACCTGTCCATCGGCTACTTCGCCCAGCACCAGCTCGAAGGGCTGGATACCAGCGCTACGCCGTTCCTTCACGTGCAGCGGCTGTCGCCCAACGCAAGCGATCAGGCAATCCGCAACTTCATCGGCGGCTTCGGCTTCAAGGGCGACAACGCCTTTGCCACGGTGGCGAACTTTTCCGGCGGCGAAAAGGCCCGGCTGGCGCTTGCGCTGATCGCCTGGCAAAAGCCCAATCTTCTGCTGCTGGACGAGCCCACCAACCACCTGGACCTGGAAATGCGCGAGGCGCTGACCCAGGCCATCGCCGGCTTTGACGGCACCGTGATCATCGTCTCCCACGACCGTCACCTGCTGCGCGCCAGCGTCGATGATTTCTGGGTTGTGGCCGATCAGCGAGTCGAGCCCTTCGACGGCGACCTGGACGACTATCACGCCTGGCTGAAGCAGCGCCTGGACGCCCAGCGCCGGGAGAGCAAGCGCAAAAGCCAGGGCGACAGCGCCCCACAGGACCCGGTAACCGCCCCCCAGGCGCCTTCCGCCGGCAGCAGCAAGGGCCAGGGCGCCACCGCCGACGAGCGCAAGGCCGCGCGCAAGGCCGCCGCCGAGGCGCGCGAAAAACTCCGCCCGCTGAAAAAACAGCGCGACCGAGCGGAAAAGACCATGGAAAAAGAGCAGCAGGCGCTTGAAGCGCTGGAGGCGACGCTTGCCGACCCCGAGCTTTACACCGACGCCGCGCGCAAGGACGAGCTTGACCGCACCCTGGGCCAGCAGGCCGACGCCCAGACCCGGCTGAACGCCGCCGAGCAGGCGTGGCTGGAGGCCGAAGAAGCGCTGGAAGGCAGCGGCGCGTAACGCTCAGCTTTCGAGCAGAAACGTCACCGGCCCGTCGTTGACCAGCGCCACCTGCATGTCGGCGCCGAACTCGCCGGTCGCCACCGGCAGCGGATGGCGGCGCGCCTGCGCCACCAGATAATGGAACAGCCGCTCGCCGTCGGCGGGCGGCGCGGCGCTTGAGAAGCTCGGGCGCAGCCCCTTGCGGGTATCCGCTGCCAGGGTGAACTGCGACACCAGCAAAAGCCCGCCGTCGGCCTGCTGGACGTTTTCGTTCATCTTGCCCTCGGCATCGGCGAACACGCGGTAGTGCAACAGCTTGTGCAGTAACTTATCGGCGCTTTTTTCGTCGTCGCCCTTCTCCACGCCGACCAGCGCCAGCAGGCCTGAATCGATGGCGCCCGCCGTGCGGCGACCGGCCTCATCGTCAACCTCCACGCTTGCCCGGCGCACGCGCTGAATCAGTGCTTTCATGACGTTACCCCTTCGTCGCGATCTACCACCAGGCGTGAAAATGATGCACCGGGCCGCAGCCCTGGCCTACGTCCAGCCGATCGCTTGCCTCAAGCGCCGTGTGCAGCCAGCGCTTGGCCTCGGCGATGGCGCTGACGGCGTCGGCATCAACGCTTGGGTCACCGAGGTGGGCAAGCGTCGCGGCGATGGCCGACGACAGCGAACAGCCGGTGCCGTGGAGGTTGTGCGTGGCAATCCGCGGCGCGGAAATCCACTCGTGGCGCTCGGGGGTCGCCAACAGGTCCGGACACTCAGCCCCATCGAGATGCCCGCCCTTGAGCAGCGCATAGGGCGCCCCCAGCCGCGTGAGCCGGGGCACCAGCGCCTCCATGTCCGCCATAGTGGCAGGCGTTGGCGCGTCCAGCAGCACCGCGGCTTCGGGCAGGTTGGGGGTAATCACGTCGGCCAGCGGCACCAGCACGTCGCGCACCGCGCGGATACCGGCGTCGTCCACCAGCACGTCGCCGCTCTTGGCCACCATCACCGGGTCGAGCACGACCCAGCGCGGCCGCCGCGCGGCGAGCGCTCGGGCAATCACCTCGGCCACCTCGAGGCTTGCCACCATGCCGATCTTCACCGCATCGAGGGGGATGTCGTCGAGCACGGCGTCCAGCTGTTCGGCGATAAAGCCGGCCGACACTGGCTCAACGCCGCGCACGCCCTGGGTATTTTGCGCGGTCAGCGCGGTAATCACGCTGGCCCCGTAGCAGGAAAGCGCCGAAAACGTCTTCAGATCGGCCTGGATGCCGGCACCGCCGGACGGATCGGACCCGGCAATGGTCAGCACGCGGGGGATGGAAGAGGGGCTAGACATGACGCTCCTTGTAGGCAAATGATGAAGGGGCCGGCCCTAGCCGAACTGCGCCGGCAGCCAGGTAGCAAGCGTGGGAAACAGCGCCAGCAGCAAAAGCATGGCCAGCTGGATCAGAATGAACGGCGCCACCCCGCGATAGATCGACGCCGTGGTCACCGAGGCCGGCGCCACCCCGCGCAGATAGAACAGCGCAAAGCCGAACGGCGGGGTGAGAAACGAGGTCTGCAGGTTGATGGCGATCATGATGCCAAGCCAGATCGGGTCAAGCCCCATGGCCAGAAGGATCGGCCCGACAATGGGCACCACCACGAAGGTGATTTCGATAAAGTCGAGAATAAAGCCGAGCAGAAAGATCGTCAGCATCACGATCAGCGTCGCGCCGACCACGCCGCCGGGCATCTGCTCAAATAGCCCGGTGACCATGTCTTCTCCGCCGTAGGCGCGAAACACCAGCGAGAACAACGCCGCGCCGATCAGGATCAAAAACACCATGCTGGTCACCCGGGTGGTCGAGCGCAGCACTTCCCTCAGCGTTGCCAGGCTCAGCCGGCGGTAGACCAGCGCCAGCACCAGCGCGCCAAACGCGCCCACGGCGGAGGCCTCGGTGGGCGTGGCGATGCCGGAAAGAATCGAGCCCAGCACCATGACGATCAGCGCCACCGGCGGCACCAGGCCCTTGAGCAGCAGCGTGGCAAGCCCGCCGCGGTGGCCAAGCTCCTCGGTCAGCACCTCCCGGGGCACCGGCGGCGCGGCGTCCGGCCGGCGCCAGGCGGTAAACGCCACGTAGAGCATATAAAGCCCCACCAGCATCAGCCCCGGCACCAGCGCGCCCATGAACAGATCTCCCACCGAGACCGTCTTGGGACTGAATATCCCCATGGACAGCTGCGCCTGCTGGTAGGCCGACGACAGCACGTCGCCCAGCAGCACCAGCGCGATGGACGGCGGAATAATCTGGCCCAGGGTGCCGGTGGCGCAGATGGTGCCGGTGGCCAAAGACGGCGAATAGCCGCGTTTGAGCATGGTCGGCAGCGACATCAGCCCCATGGTCACCACCGTGGCGCCGACGATACCGGTGGACGCCGCCATCAGCATCCCCACCAGCGTCACCGCAATGCCCAGCCCGCCGCTGCGGGTACCGAATACCAGCGCCATGGCGTCGAGCAGGGTTTCCGCCACCCGGGATTTTTCCAGCAGCACGCCCATGAGCACAAACAGCGGCACCGCGAGCAGGGTGGTGTTGGTCATGATGCCGTAAAGGCGGTTGGGATAGGCGGAGAGATAGCCGGCGTTGAAGTTGGCATCGATGCCCAGCGACTCAAGCCCCAGGCCCAGCCCGGCAAAGGCCAGCGCAGTGCCGGCAAGCGACAGCGCCACGGGGAACCCCAGCATCAGCACCGCGCACACGGCCACAAACAGCACCAGCGGCATGAACTCAAGCATCGGGCGGCTCCCGGCGGGTGTTATCCGGCATGGCTGCGCCAATGGGCCCGGCCACGATGTAGGCGTTGCGCGCAAACTCGACGGCGCCCTGCAAGAGCATCAGCCCGGCAAACACCGGGATCAGCGTCTTCAGCACGAACACCCCGGGGATGCCGCCGTAGTTGGACGAGCCTTCAAAAATCTTCCACGACGACGCCACGTAGCCCGCGCTGGCGGCGATGATGAAGAGCATCACCGGGGCCAGCAGAAAGACGACGCCCAGCATGTTGATCAGCGCCTGGCGCCGAGGCGACAGCCGGCGGTAGACGATGTCCACCCGCACGTGGCCGTTCTCGCGCAGGGTGTAGCCGGCGGCGAGCATAAACAGGGTGGCGTGCATGTACATCACCATTTCCTGCATGAAGGTGCTGTTGATGCCCGCCGCGTAGCGCAGTACTACCACCGCGAATTCGATCAGCAGCATGGCAAGCATCAGCCAGGAAAGTGCGTGGCCCAGGCGCTGCGAGGCGCGGTCCAGGGTGCCAAGCCAGCGGGGCAGGGTCGGTGTCGACATGGTGGCGTCTCGTTGCGTCGTCGTTGGGCTAGCCCTGGGCGTTGCGTATCGTGTCCAGGCACTCAAGCGGCAGCGGCAGGTCCACGGCAATGGGCAAATGGTCGGAAAACAGGTGATCCAGCACCTGCACCTCGGCCGCCGCCATGCTCCGGGACACCAGAATATGGTCCAGCGCCCGGCGCGGCTGCCAGGCCGGGTAGCTCAGCAGTGGCCTGACCGGCTGCAGGTCAAGGGAAGTGCGAAAGCGCTCGTGGGCGTGGATCTGCTCGGGGGTGGTGTTCAGATCCCCCATTACCACCACGTGGCGCAGCGGCTTGATGATCTCGCTCAGGTAGTCGAACTGGCGGCTGCGCCCGCGCTGGCTGAGCGCCAGGTGGGCGACAAAGATATGCAGCGCCTCTGGCCCTGAGCCAAAGCGCGCGTGTATCGCCCCGCGCCCGGGCAGCATGCCCGGCAGGCGGTACTGCTCCACGGCGTCCGGCGCCAGCCGCGAGAGCAGCCCGTTGCTGTGCTGGGCCACGCGCCCCAGGTTGCGGTTGAGCTGCTGGTAATGGTGGGGAAACCCCGCCTGGGCGGCGAGGTATTCCACCTGGTTGACGCTATTGGAGCGAAAGCTGCCGCCGTCGGCCTCCTGAAGCCCCACCACGTCGTAGCGGCTCAGCACCCGGCTCATCAGCGCCAGCCGGCGGATGCGGTGCGGATGCGGCAGCAGATGCTGCCAGCCGCGCGTAAAGTAGTGATGATACGCCGAGGTCTGGATACCCACCTGGAGATTGAACGTCAGGATACGCAGGTGGCCGCTGCTCAAAAGCGACGATGAGGGATCTGCCAAACTCATGAACCCGTCTCCCTGCCAGGAGCGCTGAACGAGCCCTGTCGGCGGCCGGCGCTGTGCCACATGTGCCGTTTACTCCGTCTGCTCGTCGCGCACGCGCTCGACCAGGGTCGCGGCGATCTTGGGCATGTTGTCCAGGCTGCCCGCGCTTTGCGGGGTTATCAGGTAGCGGCCGTCGACCATCAGCGCCGGCACACCCTTCAGGCGCATGTTGCGAAGCCGCGCGTGGGCCTTGTTGACCTGGGACTTCACGCCGAAGGAGCCCAGCGCCTCGCGGGCCTCGTCTTCGCTGACGCCGTAGTCGGCGAAAAACGCCGCCAGCTCGTCGGTGTCGGTAAGCTCGCGACCGTCCTTGTGGATGGCGTCGAAGAAGTCCTCGTGTAGATCCTCTTCAATGCCCAGCTCCCGGGCGGCGTAAAAGGCCGCCGCGTGGACGTTCCACGCGCCGCCCATGGTGGCCGGCTGGTGCACCACGCTTACGTCTTCGGGCAGGGTGTCATACCACTCGGTGACGGCGGGCTGCAGGCGGTAGCAGTGCGGGCAGCCAAACCAGAACACCTCGGTTACCTCGATCTGGCCGTCGTCCACCCGGGTATCCACCGGCGTTTCCAGCTGTTCGTAGTCTTCCCCTTCGGTCAGGGTCTGGGCGCTGACCGCTGCCGACAGGCCAAGCCCGGCAAGGGCTACGATAACGGATTTAAACATGGGCCGTTGCTCCATCAATAAGCGTTCAAGGCCCGCCCGGCGCCCCTTCCTGGCAGAGCACGCCCGGGCAAGCCCGAATAGTCCTCGGGAAGCCGCCTGGCCACCGGCGGTTTAGTGCAGCCCCAGTATATAGTTGGCCACGGCTTCCATGTCGCTGTCGCGCATCTTGTCAGCGATATCGCGCATCACCGCACCGGGGTCGTTGGAGCGTTCACCGGCGGCAAAGTCGCCAAGGGTCGAGACCACGTACTCCGGGTGCTGGCCGGAAAGGGCCGGGTACTCGGCGCTGCCGATGCCCTCGCCGGTAGGCGTGTGGCAGGCGGCGCAGGCCGGAATGCCCTGGGTCAGGTCGCCGGCGCGATAAAGGGCTTCACCGCGCTCCAGCGCTTCGACGTCTTCATCGTCAGCCTGGCCCTTGTTGGCCTCAAGCTCAGCATAGTAGGCGGCAACGTCCCAGGCATCCTGGTCGGAAAAATCGTCGACCTGACCGGCCATCTGCGGCACCGGGCGGGTTCCGTCGCGGATCTCCATGATCTGCTTGGCCGTGTATGACGCCTGCTGGCCGGCGAGGTTGGGGAAGGTGCCCATCTGGCTGACGCCGTCATCCCCGTGGCAGGCCGCGCACGCCTGCGCCATTTCCTCGCCCGCCGCGGCGTCGGCATTGGCGGAAAGCTCTGCCGACTGTGCGTGTGCGGTGCCTGCAGCACCCATGATAATTGCCAGGCTTGCCAGTAACTTTCTCATTGCAGTTCCATTATCCCGTTGTGTAATCCCGTTGATCGGTGGCGGCTATGCCCCCCTGGGCGCTTTGGGGTCAGCGGGCTTCAAGGCTGTCGCCGATGGTCAACGCACAATGCTAGACTAGCGCCCCGGGTCGCCGGTATAAACCCGACCGAGTATAACGAATCCCCCAGGCTGCGGGAATGCGCGTTCACGCTGCCTTGGCGGCTATTTCCCCGGAACTTGCCGGAAGTCATGTTCTCTCCGGCAGGCTTACGGCCAGCAGCCCGCCCTTCGTCCCAACCGCTGGCAGGCACCCGCCTGCCAGGCACCGTTTCCAGGACCATGCCATGCCCGCATTCCCCCAGGCGCTGAATTACGCCACCGCACGCTTTATGAAAAGCGCCCCGACCCTGGCCCAGTGCCCGCCGGACAGCGGCGCCGAGGTCGCCTTTGCCGGGCGCTCCAACGCCGGAAAGTCCAGCGCCATCAACGCTCTGACCCGGCAAAAAGCGCTGGCGCGCACCTCGCGCACGCCGGGGCGCACCCAGCTGATCAACAGCTTCAGCCTCATGGGCAACGAGGCCCTGCGGCTAATTGACCTGCCCGGCTACGGCTATGCCAAGGTGCCCGACGCGGTCAAGCGCGAATGGCAGGCGCACCTGTCCGACTATCTCTACCAGCGCCAGAGCCTTCGCGGGCTGGTACTGATGATGGACGTGCGCCACCCGCTTACCGAATTTGACCAGCTGCTGCTGGGCTTTGCCGACGAGCGCGACCTGCCGGTGCACATTCTTCTGACCAAGGCCGACAAGCTGAAAAAAGGCCCCGCCAACGCCTCGCTGCAGAAAGTCCGCCATCAGCTGGTCGAATGGGAAGACCTGGTCACGGTGCAGCTGTTCTCGGCGCTGAAAAAGGACGGCCTAAGTACGCTCTCCGACCGGCTGGACGGCTGGCTGGCGTAGAACCCCTCTTCGACCTGTCTCCGGCTCCTCTGGACATATCCAGCCGCGATCGTCCTGGTTACCCCTTCCGCTATATTGACGAACCTGGGCCCCTGTCCGACTCTGACAGGCTAAGCGAACCTCGGGCGATAACGCCCGTTATCACCGGGCGAGCCTCGCCGACCTATCCTCCCCAGCGAGGCCAAGGAGCACCGTATGACACCCCAACAAGAAAACGCGGTACGCAAACCCCATATCCTCGAAGTGGGCGTGCTGCTCGTCTGCTTTCTGGCCATTGCCTTTTCCTTTACCGGCATTTTCGACCTGAGCATTCAGCTGGCGCTTTTCATTGCCCTGTTCATGGCGATTCTGCTGGGCTTAAGGCTCGGTTACACCTACGACAGCCTTCAGGAAGCGCTGAAGGAAGGCATCTATAACGGCCTCGAGGCGGTCCTCATCCTGATTTCCGTGGGCGCGCTGATCGGTACCTGGATCGCCGGCGGCGTGGTGCCCAGCATTATCTATTACGGCCTCGAATTTATTCATCCCAGCATATTTTTGCTAGGGGGCGTTAACAATTAGGCCAGCCATATGGCGGCTGACACGAGGCAGAGGAGTGACTGGTAGTTTCTTGCCAGTCGCTCATAGCGTGTAGATAACCGCCGGAACTTCTTGATTTTCTGAAAGAACCTCTCCACCCCCAGTGTCAGGATGAGTGTCGTACCCTCTGATACCCTGTTCTTATAAACCGACCAGGGGGCGAAAGGAGACACTCATGCCTCGTTACTCCGAGGAGCGCCGGCAAGCCGTCGTGACTAAGCTGCTGCCTCCCCACAACCTCTCCCCGCAGGTGATCGCGGAGCAGGAGGGGATCTCGCTGGGCACCGTCTACAAGTGGCGCAAGGAAGCCCGCGCCGAGGGGCGTTGCCTGCCGGATGCTCTGGGCAAGGGCGCCGATGGCTGGTCGTCCAAGGACAAGTTCAGCGCCGTGATCGAGACCGCCTCGATGAACGCCCAGGAAACTGCGGAATACTGCCGCCGCCGAGGGATTTATCCCGAGCAGCTGGAGCGGTGGCGCCACGACTGCGAGCAGGCCGCCAGCCTCTCCCACTCGGAACGCCAACGTGAGGCCGACGAGGCCAGACAGCAGCGTAAGCGCATCAAAGTCCTGGAGAAGGAGCTCGCCCGCAAGAACGAGGCCCTGGCAGAAACCGCAGCGTTACTGGCCCTAAGAAAAAAGGCGAAGGCGATCTGGGGGGACGAGGACGCATGATCAGCACCCCAGATCGCCAACGCGCCATCGCGCTGATCGAAGAAGCCCGGGCCCAAGGGGCCCGCCTGGAGGCCGCCTGCCGCGAGTTGGGCATCACCGCCAGAACGTACCAGCGCTGGACGCGCGACGGCGAGCTGCGCGAGGACCAGCGCCCTTTGGTCGACCGGCCGGTGCCGGCTAACGCGCTGACACCGGCCGAAGAGCAGGAGATTCTCGACGTGTGCCACCGCCCCGAGTACGCGAGCTTGCCACCGGAGCAGATCGTGGTGCGCTTGTTCGATGAGGAGCAGCGCTATCTGGCGTCACCCTCGTCGTTCTACCGGGTGATGCGCAAGCACCGGGAGGTGGTGCACCGGGGCCGTGCCAAGCCACCTCAACGCCGCACCAAGCCCACGACCTACCAGGCCACTGCGCCGAATCAGGTGTGGTCGTGGGATTGCACGTGGCGTGTGCCTCGACCCTGAAGGCAGCAGGAAGTAGCTGAATGGGCACGAGCATGACTGGAATACCTTCATGACGAGCAGGATGCTCCTAGTGAAGGGCTGCCCTCTGCTGTGAGAGGGCATGAGCCGAAGCGGCAGTGACCTGCAGTGCACTGGCAGGGTGATGTAACCCGTGGGAAACGGGGTGTGAGGCGAAGCCGTTACGCCAAGATGCACCTCTAGGCTAAGTATGGAAAGGTTGAGGAACACGAACCGATTAATCCGCGTCTGTGGGCTGAACGTGTCGCCACCTCCTACACGGCTTATTGGAGGTGTGTACCCCAGCAGTGAGTACAGGTACGGCTCACTTCTGCTGCGGGCAACGAATAGCCAAGTCGTTGCCAACAGAGGTATGGACAGTGCGCAGCTAATCCGTACCGGGTACACCAACTTGCAGCATGCAAGGGTAAAGATTGCGATCGGCAACCTCCTCCATACGCTTGAGTCCAGCATGTAAACGAGGGAAGGCTTGTATGGGATGGTAAGGGAGTGCGACCCCGATGCCCAACAAGCTGGCGGAGCCTCCGTAGTAGTCCGAGGTGGGGAAAGCCCACCACATGGCGAAGGGAGGCAGTTCAAGTGGCTTGTTCCACTAATTACCTGACTGAGAGAGGTGAAGACCTTTGATAATCAGGGAAATGCAGAGCAAGCTAGCAACATGGTCAACAGAAGATCCGAATCGTAGGATTGATCGACTGTTGAGGCTGATTGCAGGGCGCGATTGGCTCCTGGATGCTGCGTGGAAAACACTGGCATCAAAGGGGGCCAAGACTGCTGGGGTAGACGGTGAGACTCGACGAGTAGTAGAGCAGGATATTAGCCACTATGTGGATGATATTCGCTCAGAGCTGCTGGCTGGAACCTATCAGCCTCAGCCTGCTCGTCGTATCTATATTCCGAAGGCCAACGGCAAGAAGCGTCCACTGGGGATACCAACACTGCGAGATAGGATTGTACAACGTGCGATGCTGATGGCAATGGAGCCCATATGGGAAAGCGACTTCCATCGCTTATCCTACGGCTTCCGCCCCGAAAGAAGCGTGCACCATGCTATCCGAACCGTGAAATTGCAGCTTACGGATAGTGGAGAAACAAAGGGCCGCTGGGTCATAGAAGGCGACTTGGCAAGCTACTTTGATACTGTCCACCACCGAAAGCTGATGCGGTGCGTTCGCAGGCGGATTTGTGACAGTCGTTTCCTAGACCTCCTCTGGAAATTCATCAAAGCGGGCCATGTCGACAAAGGGCTGTTTCATGCTGCTCACGACGGCGTTCCGCAAGGTGGTGTGCTTTCACCATTACTGTCGAATATCATGCTGAATGAATTCGACCAATGGCTTGAGAAACGCTATCTTGGCAAGAAGGCTCGCAAAGATCGTTGGTACTGGAACTCTAGCATCCAACGAGAATTTCCAATCGCCATGCGAGAAAGACGACATTGGCGACCAGCGGTAGCTTACTGTCGCTACGCTGATGATTTCGTCTTCCCGGCCTATTCATGAGGCCGGCCTGAAAACGAAGATAGCGGATGGTATTCTCTTGAAAATTCAATGTGTTCCGCCAAGAACCTGAACCAAGAGAGCCATCCGCTATGGGTGAAAGCCTATCTACCTGGACGCCCTCGTGCAACGGCTCCGTCCGTGTCGAGCTGAGCGGCCACCGCACCACCAGTGACAGCGGCGCTCTGCTGCTGCGTGAAGCCCTCGACAACAGCGGTGTGATCGAGGCGCTCGAAGACAATCTGGTCGATCAACGCCACCCGCTACGCATCCGCCACTCGCTGGCCAGCCAGCTGCGAACCCTGGTGCTGCAGCGCGCGATGGGCTGGATCGACCTCAGCGATACCGACACGTTGCGGCGTGATCCCCTCTGGCAGCTGGCCTGCAGCGATGCGCGTGGAATGACGCCACTGGCCCAGGACCGGCCGTCTCAAGCCACGCTGTCGCGGCTGCTGACTTGCCTTGGACGCAACGACAACATCGATGCCGTGCATGAAGGCCTGCTGCGACTGGTAGTCTGGCGCCTGACCTCGCTGAAGAACGGCGAGCGACCCAAGCAGTTGACCCTCGACATCGACGGCCTGCCGATCGAGGTCCACGGTCACCAAGGTGGCTCGGCCTATCATGGCCTTTACGGGGTCCGCATCTACTCGCCGCTGGTCGCCTCGCTGGCCGAAACCGGTGACATGGTGGGCGGCCTACTACGCGAAGGCAACGCCGGCCCGGCCGAGAACGCCGATACCTGGATCCCGCACCTGGTGAAGCGGCTCAACGAAAGCACCGGCGCCCAGGTTCGGGTGCGTATCGACGCCGGGTTCACCGACAACGACACGCTGGAGGCGTTGGAAGATCGCGGCATCGAGTACCTGGGCCGGCTGCGCAGTCACACGGGGCTGCAGACACTGGCGGCGCCGTACCTGAAGCGGCCCCGAGGTCGGCCGCCCGAGCAGCCACGGGAATGGTGTCATGACCTGGAGTACCAGGCCGGCACCTGGCCTGAACCACGGCGCGTGGTACTGGTCGTGCAAGAGCGACCCGATGACCTGCTGTTGCATGCCTTCTTCCTGGTCACCAACCTCAACAAGTTCGACTGGCCGCCGGAGAAGGTCCTGGCACTGTACCGCAAGCGCGGTAGCGCCGAAGCGCACATGGGCGAGGTGAAATCAGCGCTCGACGTACACCTCTCGTCGACGGATCGTGGCGCCTCCACGGTTCAGGACGTGATGGCGCGTAACGAGGTGAGCCTGCTACTCAGCCTCTATGCTTACCAGGTCCTGCATGGTCTGCGTTGCCTGCTGGAGCGGCAGACTCGGCAAGGCTGGAGCCTGAGTCGGATGCGCGAGCAGGTGCTTAAGGTCGCCGCCACACTGAAGCTGCATGCCCGGCGGATCACCCTTCATCTGGGTGCCGCCGCCGATAAGTGGTGGCCGACGTTGCTGAAGGGGCTGCCGAAGCTGACGGCGCTGAGTTGACGCCCGGCGAGACGGCTTCAGGACCTGAAATCGAGCGACCGCTGCAGCGGCCGGCGGTCACGGCTGCTTTGACGGTCGCAATGGATTCCCAAGAGCTATAAGAAACCGGGAAGAAAGCCATGTTCGGGCATTACTCAGCGGCCTCTCGCGTCGGAGAGGCCGATCCTGATGAGCGACGCCGCCAGCCAGCCTCTTCACGCCGCCCAGTCAGCGTCTTCGTGAATAAGGCGGGGTCTTGGTTGTTAAAGGAAACAAGGCTCATGCTGAGGCTATCCGCGAGGAGTGCCGACTGTTCCTTAAGGACGACCTCTCATTAACTCTGAATATGGATAAGACCCATGTTACACATGTGAATGATGGGTTCATTTTCCTGGGTCATAGAGTAGTCCGTAAACGCGGTCCCAATGGCACAATGCGCCCGGTCACGTCCATCCCCCGTGAAAAGGCAAAGAATTTCGCTGCATCACTGGCGAAAGAATTGTCTAGCAATCATAGCGCGAATAGGATTGACATGGTGGACCGCCTGAATCGCCGACTGGCGGGATGGGCAAATTTCTACCAGCATACCGACTACACCGCGATCACTTACAGGAAGATAGATGGCATTGTCTTCTGGCGATTTGGCCACTGGCTATCAAGGAAGTATCGCGCATCGATAAAGTCCATGATGCGAAAACACTTCCTGAGACCAACAGAGAAACAAGCCAAGACATGGAAATTCTTTGGCCCAAATGGCAGAGGTGTTTTCTGCGTAACGAGCCTGAGACGTCTGGTAACCAGTCGAAAGATGACCTTCCGATGGCGGCTTCCTGAGGCAAATCCCTATCTGCCACAGGAAGAGGTACGCAACACCGTCACTTCGCGCTACCGAGATGTTGCCATGGCTTTGAGCCACACTTGAATGGAGAGCCGTATGCGCTGAGAGGTGCACGTACGGTTCGGGGAGGAGAAGTAGGGAAATAGCTCGACTACGCCCTGCTTCTTACTCCACTGGGCGGTCCGATCAAGGGGCAGTACTACTACCTGGTGATGATGATCGACATCTTCAGCCGCAAGATCACCGGCTGGGAGGTATTCCTGGCCGAGTCGGCCCACAACTCCCGCAGCGTGCTGGAACGGGCGGTGCTGGCCGAGCAGATCATTGACAAGCCGCTGGTACTGCACGCGGACAATGGTAGCCCCTTCAAGGGCGCCACGTTGCTGGAGAAGCTGCATGAGCTCGGCATCACGCCGTCCTTCAGCCGGCCGCGGGTCAGCAACGACAACCCCTACTCGGAGGCACTGTTCCGGACCTGCAAGTACCGGCCCTGCTACCCCGTCGACGGGTTCGCCACGCTCGACGATGCCCGCGAGTGGGTGGCTGGCTTCGTGCAGTGGTACAACCACGAGCATCGCCACAGCGGGATCCGCCTGGTGACACCGGCACAACGACATGCTGGGGAGGATACCGAGGTGCTGGCCAAGCGCCATGCCATCAATCAGGCGGCCCGGGAGGCCAACCCCGCCCGTTGGAGCGGTAAGACGCGCAACTGGACGCCCATCGGTACCGTGTCGCTCAACCCCGAGCGGGAGCTTCAGGTCACCGTTGTCGAACCGGAAAAACAGGTAGCCTAAATGACCTCAGAGGCGACATATTCCTTGACAACTACCGTCCACCAGATTGCGATCTTGGTAACAGTGCCAGTCTACTTCAATGCGCGCCAAACGATTCTTTTTCGGAGGAATCACCGGCTCGGCACCTGCGGCCTGAATCATGTCCCGCAGAGCAGTGGAGTCATACCCCTTGTCGCCCAGCACCGCTTGCGGGGAAAAACCTTCCAGTAGAGCGGGAGCAGCACCATACTCCGACGCCTGGCCCGGTGTGAGAACCAATCGTACTGGGTTACCTAACGCATCGACTGCGGCATGAATTTTGGTGCTCAATCCGCCTCGAGATTTGCCCATGGCTTCGACGTCTTGCGTGTTTTTTTTGACGCTCCATGCTGGTGCACCCTGACGATGCTACCGTCGATCATCAGCTGCTCTAGATCGGGATCGTCGGCTACTGTGTCAAAAATACGCTGCCAAACGCCCTTTCGTGACCAACGGTTATACCGCATGTAGACGGTGTGCCAGCGCCCAAAAGATTCGGGAAGATCACGCCACGGGGCGCCGGTCCGAGCGATCCAGAGCACGGCTTCCACGAACAGGCGATTGTCCTTGGCAGTTACCCCACAGTCTGAGGCTTTGCCGGGGAGCAGGTGCTCGATTCGCTCCCACTGATCATCGCGTAACTTCAACCGACTCATGGCCCACCAAAATCTATGAATACTAAATCAGTTTAAACGAAACTAATGATTGTTAACACACCCTAGCGACGGTCATTCTCTGCGCCATCACCTCGCTTGCCACCGGGACCTCCTGGGGCACGGCGGGCACCGCCGGCATTGCCATGGTCGGCGTGGGCGAAGGCCTGGGCATCCCCCTGCCGCTGGTTGTGGGGGCCGTTCTTTCGGGCGCCTACTTCGGCGACAAGCTGTCGCCGCTTTCCGACAGCACCGTGCTCACGGCGTCCATGTCCAAGGTCAACATCGTCGAGCACATCAAGTCACTGCTGTACGTCAGCATTCCGGCGCTTGTCATCAGCGGCATCGCCTTTACCGTGGTCGGGTTTAACTACACCTCGGAAAGCATCGACCTCAGCCGGGTGGACTCCATCATGGGTGCCATCAGCGACACCTTCAGCGTCAGCTGGATCATGCTCCTGCCGGCGGCTATCGTCATCGGCCTGCTGGCGATGAAAAAGCCGCCGGTGCCGACCATCGCCTTCGGCTCGCTGCTGGGCATCCTCTGGGCCTTTTTCTTCCAGGGCACCGACTTCATCACGGCGCTGGGCACCGCCTACGGCGGGTTCAACCTCGACTCGGGCAATACGTTCATGGATGACTTGCTCAACCGGGGCGGCATCACCAGCATGACCGGCTCGGTGATGGTGATCATCCTGGGTCTGGGTTTTGGCGGGTTGCTCAACTACACCGGCGTTCTGCAGGTGCTGGTGGACTCCTTCACGCGCTTTATCAATAACGTCGGCCAGCTGTCCGTCGCTACTCTCTTGACCGGCTTTTTCTCCAACGTCTTTGGCTGCGCCATGTATGTCTCGCTCATCCTCACGCCCAAGATCATGGAGAAGAACTACGACCGCCTGAAGGTCGACCGGCGCGTGCTCTCGCGCAACACCGAGGTGGGCGGCACGCTAACCTCGGGCATGGTGCCCTGGTCGGATAACGGCATCTTCATGGCGTCGATGTTCGGGGTGCCGGTGCTGCAATACCTGCCGTTTCTGTGGCTTAACTTTGCCGCCATCGGGCTCGTTATCCTCTACGGCTACACCAACACCTTTATCTGGCGCACCGACGAGGCGTAGGCGAAACCCGGCGCCCCGGTGGGCGCCGCTACTCCCGCTTCTCCAGCCATTGGAGCAGCTCGGGGAGCTCTTTCACGTGGCCGATGCGCTGTACGCCGGCGGGCAGCGGGCGGTCATGGCGCTCGGCGACCCAGGCGGCATGCATGCCCAGCTCTCGGGCGGGAAGGATGTCCTCTTCCCAGGAGTCGCCCACGTGCAGGGCGCGCGCGGGTGCGGCATCGAGGCGCGCAAGCGCGGTGAGAAACGCCGTGGTATCGGGCTTGGGGGCAAACATCTCCCCGGCAGCGATGGCCACGGGAAAATGATGCGCCAGCGGCTGGCGTGCCAGACGGATATTGCCGTTGGTAATCGCCGCCAGCCGGTAGCGCCGGCCCAGCGCTTCCAGCAGGGCGTCGGCTTCGGGGTGCGGGGTCACTTTCAGGCGCAGGCGGTGAAACTCGTTCATCGCCGCCGCCGCCCACATCAGCGCGGCGCTGCGGTTGAGCCCCCAGGCTTCCAGCTGCTCTTCCAGCGCGCGCAGGCGCAGCCAGGTAAAGTCCCCCCGGCGCTCGCGCACCTCCCGAGCCAGGCGCCGGCGGCGCTCGACGTAGTCCGCCAGGCCGTCTTCGTAGCCGGGCAGGCCCGGCTCCCAAGGCGGCTCGCCGCGCGCCTCGCGCCAGGCGGCAAGGCCCTCGCGCAGCCAGCGGTAATGGCCGTGCTCAGTGCGCTCCATCACGCCGGCGTTGTCCCAGAGAGTATCGTCCAGATCAAAGGTAATTGCGTGCAGCATGAGAAAGCCTCTTACTCCGAGTGGCGCCGCTTGGCGCGCGGGTGAGCGGCGTCGTAGCTTGCGGCCAGATGCTGCCAGTCGAGCCGAGTATAGACCTGGGTCGTGGACAGGTTGGCATGGCCGAGAAGCTCCTGCACCGCGCGCAGATCCTGGCTGGATTCCAGCAAATGGCTGGCGAAGGAATGGCGCAGCCGGTGCGGGTGAAGGTGCTCGGGCAGGCCCCGCTCAAGGGCGAGCTTCGCCAGGCGCTTTTGAATCGCCCGGTGGCCAAGGCGGGCGCCGCGCTGGCCGACGAACAGCGCCGGCTCGCCATCGCCGGCAAGCGCCTCGCGCGCCGGGTACCAGCTTGTCAGGGCCTCGGCGGCGCGCCGGCCCACCGGCATCTGCCGGGGCTTGCCGCCCTTGCCGATAACCCGCACCCGGGTAGCCGTCACGTCGGCAAGGTTCAGCGCGGCAAGCTCGGCCAGGCGCAGGCCGGCGGTGTAGAAAAGCTCCAGCATGGCCTGGTCGCGCCACCCGAGCGGCGTGTCGTCGTGGGGCGCATCCAGAAACTGCGCGAGCACGTCGACGTCCACCGGCCGCGGCAGGTGATCGGGCTGTTTGGGCGTGCGCAAAAGCGCCACCGGGTTATCGCTCAGCCAGCCTTCGGCGACGGCGTAGTCGCAAAACCGCGACAGCGCCGCCCGGCGGCGGGCCAGGCTGCGCGGCGCCAGGCCGCGGCTGCGCTCGGCCCCCAAAAACCCCCGGGCGAGCGGCGTATCCACGCGGCGGGCATCGTCAACGCCGCGCCGGGCGGCGAAGGTCGCAAAAGCCGCCAGATCGCGCCGGTAGGCGTCTACGGTGGCGGGGCTTGAATGCTGCCCCAGGGCGCCGAGAAACGCCTCGATCTGCCGGCCAAGAACGGCGTCACTCATGGGGCGCCAGCCGTAGCAGCAACCGCGCGACGACGTCGCCGAGGTATTCGGTGAACTGGGTATCCATGCTCGCCCGGTACTGCTCGGGGTCGGGGCTTGCCAGCAGCAGGTAGCCCAGCGTCTCCCCGGCAGCCAGCCGCGTCACCGCGCAAGAGCCGGGCTTTTGCGGTACCGGCGCGTGGGGCACCAGGCACTTCCAGTCGCTCAGGCCAAGCCTTGCGCAGCGGCTGGTGCGGCCGTCCAGCAGCGCGGCCAGCCGCGCGCCGGCGTGGTGGCTGAGCACTTGGCGCGGCGGCTGGGGCGGCGCGGCCTCCTGATCGCTGAGCTCAGGGGCGCACCACAGCGCCACCGCCGGCGTGGCAAAGCGTTCGCTCATTTGCGTCGCCAGCGCCTGGGCCAGGGCGTCGCGGTCCGGCGCCTCTACCAGCGCCAGCAGGGTATCGCGTAGCCGGCGATACTGGGCTTCGGTATGGCGGGCCGTGCCCAGCAGATGGTCAAGCCGGCCTTCGGCGGCTTCGGTCCGGGTGCGCAGGTCCAGCACCAGCCGCTCCAAAAGCGATACCGCGCCGTCGATATGCGGATGCGGCACCTTGAGCTGCTGCAAAAGCCCTTCGCGGCCGACAAAGAAGTCGGGATGGCGCGCCAGCCAGAATGCCACCTGGTCGGGGTCGAGCGTCTTGCGGGGTTCGGGGGCATCGGACATCGCCATACTCTCCTTAAAGGCCCTTCCTGGAAGGGCCTTTCCTGAAACGTGAAAGCCGCTGCCGCGGGCCCCGGTGCCGGCTCAGATCAGCGCCACGCGGCCGTCGAACACGCGTTCGGCGGGGCCCACCATGATCAGCGGTGCTTCGGGGCCGGGCCATTCCACGGTCAGCTCGCCGCCGGGCAGCGCGACCGTCACCGGGCTTTTCAGCAGCCCCTGGCGGATGCCGGTGGCCACCGCCGCGCAGGCGCCGGTGCCGCAGGCCAGGGTTTCGCCAACGCCGCGCTCGAACACCCGCAGGCGGATCCTGCCGGGGGCTACCACTTCCATGAACCCGACGTTGGTCTGGCGGGCAAAGCGCGAATGGTTGGCAACCAGCGGGCCAAGCCTTGCCACCGGCGCGCTTTTCGCCTCCGCCACCTGCAGCACCGCGTGGGGGTTGCCCACGGACACCACGCCCAGCTCAAGCGTCTCGCCGCCGCCCTCGAGGCCGACCTTGAGAGCGTGGAGCGGCCGGTCGCCATCGGCGTCGAAGGGCAGCGCCGCGGGGGTGAAGCGCGGCCGGCCCATGTCGACCCGCACCTGGCCGTCGTGCTGCACGGCAAGCGTCAGCGGCCCGCCGGCGGTTTCCACGCGGATCTCGCGCTTGTGGGTCAGCCGCTGGTCGCGCACGAAGCGGGCAAAGCAGCGCGCGCCGTTGCCGCAGTTTTCCACTTCGCGACCGTCGGCGTTGTAGATGCGGTAGCGGAAATCCATGTCGGGATCCCGGGGCGGCTCAACCGTCAGCAGCTGGTCAAAGCCGATGCCGAAGCGCCGCTCGGCCAGGGCACGCACCTGCTCGGCATGCAGGCGGGCGCGCTGGGTGACCAGGTCGACCATCATGAAGTCGTTGCCCAGCCCGTGCATCTTGGTGAAATGCAGCAGCATCAGCGCGGCGCCTCGTCGCCGGGCACAAGCGCCTCGCCGGCCCAGAGGTCCTCGAGCCGCTCGCGGCGGCGCACCAGGTGGCTGGCGTCGCCGTCGACCATGACCTCCGCCGGGCGCGGGCGGCTGTTGTAGTTCGACGCCATGACAAAACCGTAGGCCCCTGCTGAGCGCACCGCCAGCAGGTCCCCGGCGGCCACGGCAAGCTTGCGGTCCTTGCCGAGAAAATCGCCGGTTTCGCACACCGGGCCGACCACGTCGTACACCGCCGCCTCACGCGCTTGCCGGGTATCCACCGGCACAATGGCCTGCCAGGCTTCGTACAGCGCCGGGCGGATCAAGTCGTTCATGGCGGCGTCGACAATGGCGAAGTTCTTGCTTTCGCCGGGTTTCAAAAACTCCACCCGGGTGAGCAGCACGCCGGCGTTGGCGGCGATGGAGCGCCCCGGTTCGAACAGCAGCGGGAGGTTTTCCCCGCCCGGCCAGCTCGCCAGCCGCTCGAGCAGCGCCCGGACGTAGTTGGACGGGTGCGGCGGCGTTTCGTCGCGGTAGGTCACCCCCAGCCCGCCGCCAAGATCCAGGTGCTCAAGCTCGATGCCGCGCTCGCGCAGCCGCTCCATCAGCACCAGCAGCCGATCCAGCGCGTCCAGAAACGGTGCGGTTTCGGTGAGCTGGGAGCCGATGTGGCAGTCAAGCCCCACCACCTTCAGGTGCGGCAGGCCGGCGGCCAGGGCGTACACGTCCAGCGCCTCGTCCACGGGAATGCCGAACTTGTTGTCCTTGAGCCCGGTGGAGATATACGGGTGGGTGCCGGCGTCCACGTCGGGGTTGACCCTGAGCGAAACCGGCGCTGTCACCCCAAGCTTCCCGGCCACGGCGTTGAGCCGCTCAAGCTCCGGGCGCGACTCGACGTTGAAGCACTTGATGCCGACTTCCAGCGCGCGCCTAAGCTCTTCGGCCTGCTTGGCCACGCCGGAGAACACCACCTTGGCCGGGTCGCCGCCGGCCTTGAGCACGCGCTCGAGCTCGCCCACTGATACGATGTCGAACCCCGCGCCGAGCCGCGCCAGCACGTTAAGCACGGCGAGGTTGGAGTTGGCCTTCACCGCATAGCAGATCAGGTGCGGGTGGTCGCCCAGCGCCTCGGTATAGGCGCGGTAATGGCGCTCAAGCGTTGCCCGGGAGTACACGTAGCAGGGCGTGCCGACCTCGGCGGCAATCTGCGTAAGCGGCACGTCCTCGGCAAATAGCTCGCCGTCTCTGGGGTTAAAAAAATCCATGGATTCCTCTTGCTTGCCGGCAGCGCTCGGCCGGCTTTTATTCGCCCGGCTCAGCGGCGCTGCCCTGTTCGTCGGCTGCCGCCGCCGGCTCGGCTACGGATTTGTCAGCGTTTTCCGCCTCCGGCGGGTAAAGCGGCCCTTTCTGGCCGCAGCCGGCCAGCAGCGCAGCGGCCAATAGCGCAGCGGCTATGCCTCGGTAGCCGCCCATCACGGGGTTTCCCCGAGCGCGGCCAGGGCAGCGCGGGCCCGGGCGGCCGCGGCGCGCACCTGGTCCGGCGCGGTGCCGCCGATGTGGTTGCGCGCGGCCACCGAGCCTTCCAGGGTGAGCACCTCGAAAACGTCCTCGTCGATGGCGTCGGAGAAGCGCTTGAGCTCGTCCAGGCTCATTTCTGACAGATCCTTTTCCTGCTGCAGGCCGTAGGCCACCGACTGGCCGACGGTATCGTGGGCGTCGCGGAAGGCCACGCCCTTGCGCACCAGATAGTCGGCAAGGTCGGTGGCGGTAGAAAAGCCCTGGCGCGCGGCCTCGAACATGTGGGCCTTTTTCGGCTCGATGGCCGGCACCATGTCGGCGAAGGCTTTTACGCAGTCGAGCACCGTGGTTACGGTGTCGAAAAGCGGCTCCTTGTCTTCCTGGTTGTCCTTATTGTAGGCCAGCGGCTGGGACTTCATCAGCGTTAACAGGCTCAGCAGGTGGCCGTACACTCGGCCGGTCTTGCCGCGCACCAGCTCGGGCACGTCGGGGTTTTTCTTCTGCGGCATGATCGACGAGCCGGTGCAGAAACGGTCGGGCAGGTCGATAAAGTCGAACTGGGCGCTGCTCCACAGCACAAGCTCTTCGCTCATGCGCGACAGGTGCATCAGCAGCATGCTGGCAAAGCCGGTGAACTCGATGGCGAAGTCGCGATCGCTCACCGCGTCGAGCGAGTTTTCCGCCGGGCGGTCAAAGCCCAGCAGCTCGGCGGTCACATGGCGATCGATGGGATAGGTGGTCCCGGCAAGCGCGGCGGCGCCCAGCGGCAGCACGTTAATGCGCCGGCGGCAGTCGAGTAGGCGCTCGTGGTCCCGGGCGAGCATCTCCTGCCAGGCCAGCAAATGGTGGCCGAAGGTGACCGGCTGGGCGGTCTGCAGGTGGGTAAACCCGGGCATGATGGTGTCGGCCTGGCGGTCGGCAAGCGCAATCATGCCTTCGCGCAGGCGAACAAGCTCGGCGGCCACCTCGTCAACGGCGTCGCGCAGGAAAAGGCGGATGTCGGTAGCCACCTGGTCATTGCGCGAGCGCCCGGTGTGAAGCTTCTTGCCGGTCACGCCGATCTTGTCGGTGAGCCGCGCCTCGATGTTCATGTGCACGTCTTCCAGGGGCACCGACCAGTCGAACTCGCCGCGCTCGATTTCATCGCGAATCTCGTGGAGCCCGGTGATGATGGCGTCGCGCTCGTCGCCGCTCAGCACGCCCACCTGCGCCAGCATGGTGGCGTGGGCGATGGAGCCCCGAATATCCTGACGGGCCAGGCGCTGGTCAAAGCTGACGGAGGCGGTAAAGCGCTCGACGAAGGCGTCGGTGGGCTCGCTGAAGCGGCCGCCCCAGGACTGGTTGGTGGCTTGACTCATGACGGAAAACCCTTAGCTAGGCAGATGGAATCGCTCGACCGGACGCCGCAGCGCTCAAGGACGCCGCCAGCGTAGCCCACGGTCAAAAGCGTACTCTGCGCCGGTATAAAGTTTGCGTGTACCAATGGCTCGAAAGTGTACCAGAGTCGTCGCGGCCTCGCGCACGCCCCGGGGCGCGATTTTTCCTAACTGCTCAGGTGCTTTATGATACGCCTCATCATCGTTTATGCGGCCGCTCAACGGCCCAAGGGAGAATCACGTGCAATCGATTACCAAGCTGCGTATCGCGACGCGCAAAAGCCAACTGGCCATGTGGCAGGCCGAGCACGTGCGCGAGCGTCTGATCGCCACGTATCCGGAGCTGGATGTCGAGCTGGTGGCCATTTCCACCAAGGGCGACAAGATCATCGATACGCCGCTGGCCAAGATTGGCGGCAAGGGGCTCTTTGTCAAAGAGCTGGAAGAAGCCATGCTCGACGGCCGCGCCGACATCGCCGTGCACTCGATGAAAGACGTGCCCATGAGCTTTCCCGAGGGTCTGGGGCTGTCGGTGATTCTGGACGGCTCTGACCCCACCGACGCTTTTGTCTCCAACCACTATCAAGGCGTCGACGAACTGCCCGAGGGCGCCAAGGTCGGCACGGCCAGCCTGCGCCGCGGCCTGCAGCTGCGCGAGGCGCGTCCGGACCTGGAGATTCTCAACCTGCGCGGCAACGTTCAGACCCGCCTTGGCAAGCTCGACGACGGCGAATTCGACGCCATTATCCTGGCGACGTCGGGCCTGATCCGGCTGGGGCTCGAGGCGCGCATTGCCCAGGCGCTGCCGCCTGAGATCTGCCTGCCCGCCTGCGGTCAGGGGGCGCTGGGCATCGAATGCCGCCTGCACGACCCGGAAATGATCAGCCTGCTGACGCCGCTGGACGACCCCGACACCGCCACCCGGGTGCGCGCCGAGCGCGCCATGAACACCCGCCTGGACGGCGGCTGCCAGGTGCCCATCGGCGGCCATGCGATCCTCGACAAGGACGCCGAAACCCTGTGGCTGCGCGGCCTGGTGGGTAACCCGGAAGGCACCGAAGTGCTGCGCGCCGAAAGCCGGGGCTCCATGCACGAACCCGAAGCGCTGGGGATTCGCGTCGCCGAAGAGCTGCTTGAGCAGGGCGCCGGCGAAATTCTCGCCGACGTCTACGGCCGCCAGTAAACGTGCAGCCGGTATTGGTCACCCGCCCCGGCGAGCGCGGCGAAACGCTTGCCGCGACGCTGCGCGAAAGCGGCCATGCGGTGGAGATGCTGCCGATCATGGAGCTTGCCCCGCTCATCGAAACGCCCGGCCAGCGCAGCATTTGGCTGGATATCGACCAGTACGCCAAAATCATCGTGGTAAGCCCCTTTGCCGCCCACTGCCTGGCCGAGGCGCTGGATCGCTACTGGCCACAGCTACCCCTGGGCATCGACTACTACAGCGTCGGCTCGGCCACCGCCGAGGCGCTCCATGCCCGACTCGGCGTCCGCGTGCGCACACCGCCGCCCGACGCCCGCGAAGACACCAGCGAGGCGCTGTTGACGCTGCCCTCGCTACGCCGGCTGGACGGCGAAAAAGTCCTGCTGGTCGCCGGCGAAGGGGGACGCTTATTCATGACCCACACGCTGATGGAGCGCGGCGCCCGGGTCACCCGCAGCGAGATTTACCGCCGCGACTACGTGCTGCCGCCGGCCGCCTCCCGGGCGCGGCTCGAAGCCGGCGATTACCGGGCGCTGATCGTCACCAGCGGCGAAATGCTCCAACATCTGGCAACATGGTGCCCACAAGGCGCCTTGCACCAACCGCTAATCGTGTCCAGCCGGCGTTTGGCTACACTGGCTGAGACGCTGGGCTTTACCGCCACCACGGTGGCCTCGGGGGCCACACCGCCCGCACTGACCGCCGCGCTTGCGCGCGTTTCCTGACCGGGCGCCGATGTCGATCAAGGATCCTAACAAGGGCTAGCCACACATGAACCAACACGACAACGAGCGGAACGACGCGCCCAAGGCAGCCACGGACGCCAAGCGCGACGACACCGCTACCCAGAACGCCGCTTCCGCCGGCCAGGCATCCAGCGATACCGCCAAGGCCACCGGCAAGGGCAAGAACAAGGGTGGCGGCAAGCCGTCCCACGGCACCAGCAAGCCCTCGGGAAGCGAGGGCAAGTCCGCCAAAAACGGGGGCAAGCCCCCGGAAGGCGGAAGCAAACCTGCGCCGAACGGCAGCAGCGGGGGCAGTGGCGGGGCCAGCAAGGCTACGCTTGCCATCGTGCTCGCCGTGATCGTTGCCCTGGCGCTGGCGCTATTCGCCTGGCAGGGCTGGCAGCGGCTGGAAAAACAGCAGCAGCGGCTGGACACGCTGGCGACCCAGGCCGATGACAGCGCCTCCCAGCAGCGCGTTGACGAGCTGGAGTCGCGCCTTGACAGCGGCGAAAAGGACCGCGATCAGGCGCTCGACGATACGCTCGATTCGCTGCGCGGCGAGTTTTCCGACTACCGCCAGAGCGTCGACGAGACCCTCGACAAGGTGCTCACCCAGCTCTCCCGGGAGCAGGACACCGACGAGCGCGACTGGCTCCACGCCGAGGCCGCCTACCTGCTGCGTCTGGCCAACCAGCGCCTGCAGTTTGAAGGCGACGTGCAAGGCTCGGCTGCCCTGCTGCGCTCGGCCGATGCGCGCCTGAAAGACGCCGATAACCCCGCGCTGACCCCGGTACGCCGGCAGATCTCAAGCGAACTTGCCGAGTTGGACGCCGTGCCCAAGGTCGACAGCACCGGGCTTTATCTGGCGCTGGACGCCCAGCAGGAACGCATCCAAACCCTGCGCCTGGATCAGGACGTCGAGGCGCAAAAAGTCGAATCCGGCATGGAGGAGACGCCCACCGGCCCCTTCCAGCGCCAGCTCGCCCGCTTCGGCGACGAGCTCAAGGATCTAGTGGTCATTCGCCAGCACGACGAGGCGCTGGAAACGCTGATCACGCCCAAGCAGGAGTCCTACCTGCGCCAGAGCCTGCGGCTGATGGTCGAGCAGGCCCAGCTGGCGCTGCTCAAGCAGGAAGAGACGCTTTATACCGGCAGCATCGACGACGCCCTGGAGCTTCTCAACGCCTACTTCGATACCGAACGCGCCGACACGCAGAGCGTGATCAGCCGCCTCAAGGAGCTCAAGCAGAAGCAAATCACGCCTGAGCTGCCCGATATCAGCGGCTCTCAGCAGGCGCTTGCCGAATTCATCGACAAGCGTTTTGAAACGCGCCGTAGCGGCGGAGGTGAAGAATGAGAAAACTCATCCTGCTGATCGTTGCCGGGCTTGCCGTCGGCGCGCTGTTCGGCCATCTGATGATGTCGGTGCCCGGCTACTGGCTGATCCGCGTCGGCGACACCTCGGTGCAGACCTCGTTCTGGTTTGGCCTGGTGCTGCTGTTTGCCGCCTTTGTTGCGCTGCACTTCCTGCTGCGCCTGCTCGGCGGCATTCTGCGCCCGATGGGCCGCTTTCGCCGCTGGAGCGGCCGGGCGCGCAACCGCCGGGCCATGAAGCACACCGTGCAGGGCCTGGTGGCCCTCACCGAAGGGCGCTGGAAGAAGGCCGAAAAAACCCTCACTCACGCCGCCGCTGATTCCAGCACGCCGCTGGTCAACTATCTGTCGGCCGCGCTCGCCGCGCACTACCAGGGGCGCTACGAGAAATCCCAGGAGCACCTCAACCAGGCCCAGCTTTCCACCGAGGGCGCCGATGCCGCCATCGGCCTGATGCAGGCCCAGCTGATGATCGACCGCCAGCAGCCCGAAGAGGCACTGGCGATCCTCAACCGTCTGGATAAAAAGCTCGCCAACCATCCCCAGGTGCTCAAGATGCTCAAGCAGGTGCACCTGAGCGTCAACGACTGGGAGGGGCTTCGCCGCCTGATTCCGCGGCTGGCCCGGCAGAAGCTGATATCCGCCACCGAGCGCGAACAGCTGGAAAGCCGCGCCTACCGCGAGCTGATCATCTTTGAGGCCAAAAACCCCGGCGACATCGAGCGCGTGCGCAGCCTCTGGGCCGACATGCCCGACTACCTGCGCGCCAATACCGAGCTGGTCGTGCTGTACACCGAGGCCCTGGTCCAGGCCGGCGAAGACACCATCGCCGAACGCCTGCTCAGCCACTCCCTGGATCACCACTGGGATGCGCGGCTGGTCAAACGCTACGGGCTTCTTAACGTCGACGCCCGCCGCCAGCTGGCCAAGGCCGAAGGCTGGCTCAAGGAGCGTCCCAACGACCCCGAACTGCTGCTAGCCTGCGGGCGGCTGTCGCTGCGCACCGGCGCCTGGACCAAGGCCCAGGAATACTTCGAGGCCAGCCAGCGCCAGCGCCCCAGCGGCGTGGTCTGCGCCGAGCTTGCCCGTCTCTACTCAAGCCTCGGCGAGCACAACAAGAGCCAGCTCTACTACCGCCACAGCGTGGAAATGCTGGCCAAGTCGCTGCCGTCGCTGCCCCAGCCGAGCGACGCCCAGGATAAAGACGGCCTCGCCGACAAGGCCAAGGGCAAGGACAGCGGCAAAAAAAGCGCCTGATGCCGCCCCGCCGGCTTTTCTCCACGTATCTTGACGGGCGCCTGCGGGCGCCCTTTTACGTTCGGCCCCCTACGCCGTTCACCGCTTGCAACGCCAGACAACCGCCGTGCTCACCATGACCCGTACCGCCCAGGCCCTGGGCCTGACCCGCCAAACCGCCGTTTTCGGCGCCAGCACCGCCGCCATGGCGCTGGCCTCCTTTGCCATTGCCTCGCTTTTCCACCTGCCCAACGCCTTCTGGGCGCCCATGGCGGTGTGGATCGTGGCGCAGCCCTCCCGGGGGCTGCTGCTCGAGCGCGGCGTTTATCGCCTGCTGGGTACGCTTGCCGGCGCCGCGGTGGGGTTTGCGCTGCTGGCAGCCCCCCTGCCGCTGCCGCTGGCACTCGTCCTGCTTGCCGGCTGGGCCGGCGGCTGCGCGGCGATCACCCACCTTACCCGGGCCTCGTTCGGCTACGCAGCGCTCATGGCCGGCCTGACGGCAAGCGTGGTGCTGTTGCCAAGCCTCGCCGCCGGCAGCGGCAGCGCAGCTATTGCCATGGCGCGGGTGGTCTGCACGCTGATCGGCGTTGTCTGCGTGATGGCCATGGGCATGGTCCTGCTCCCCGCGCCGCCCCGGCGCGAGCTGCTCGACCGGGTCCGCGGCCTGGGCGGCGAGGCGCTCAGGCAGCTGGCCCGGGACGAGCCCCGGCCGGCAGACGATGAGCTGCTGCTGGCCCTGACTCGGCTTGAGCAGCAGCTGGCCTCCAGCCACGCCGGGCCGCTGCGGGGCTCCTCCGGGGCGCTGGTCAGCGGCGCCTTCGTTGCCGCCACGCTAAGCCTTTTGGCCATGGCCCGGATCACCGGCCGACGCCCGCTGCCGGCCACGCTCAAAGGCGCGCTGGAAAGCGCCGCTGATACCCTCGACAGGCCCGCCCGGCACGCAAGCGCCAGCGCGGCGCTCGAGCATGCCGCCGCTCAGGCCCTAACGTGCTCACCCCGGCTGGCGCGGCTGCTCGACCAGCTCGCCGATGCCGAAACCGCTGCCGCCGCCTGGCTCGAGAAGCACCCGTCGCGCCGCCCGCCCCGTATTACCCTGCCCACGCGCCGGGACACGCCTTCGGCGCTGATTGCCGGCGCTGCCGGCGGCGTGGTCACGCTGCTCGCCGGTCTGCTGGTGGCCTATTCGGGGTGGGACAACGCCTGGCTGCCGGCCATGGGGCTTTGCACCTTCACCATGGTGCTGTCGAGCATGGACGTACCCCAGGCGCTCGCCCCGCGCATGCTCCAGGGCATCATCGTCGGCGTCAGCCTGGCGGCGGCTTTTCGGCTGTGGCTGATGCCCCACGCCGAAGGGCTCGGGGATATCCTGCTGATGCTGGCCCCCTTTATGCTGTTCGGCGGCCTGGCCCGAGCCAGCAGTATCACCAAAGTGCCGGCGCTGGACGGCAACATGTGCTTCATGCTTGCCAGCCAGCCGTTTCTGCAGGCCTCCACCGCCCCGGGAAGCGTGCTTCAGGACGCCGGCTCGCTGATCGCCAGCATTGCTCTGGTGGCGCTGGCCTACCGGCTGCTGCCCCGGGACCCCGGGCGCCGCGCCGGCCACCTTGCGCGGCAGATGCTCCGCGATCTCGAGCGCCTGTGCGGCCGGCACAACAGCCCGCCCCCGGATGATGGCTGGTACGGGCGCATGTATCGCCGCCTGCTGCGCCTGATGATCCACGTGGGGCGGGCACAGGAATCCGGCAGCGCCGACCATGCCGGCACGCTGGGGGTTTTGAACCTGGCCGACGGCGTGATTGCGCTGCGCACGCTTTTACAAACCGCCACGCTCACCGAGGCCGAGCACCGCGCCGCCCGGCAGCTGCTGGAAGCGCTGCGCCGCCTCCGCCGGGCCCCTGACGACGTTGCCCGAGCGCTTGCCGACATGCCCCCGGACGCTAATAACCCCGCTCTGGCGGGCCTTGCTGCCCAGCTGCGCCATGCCTTTAATGACACCGCAGCCCTGCGCCGCCGGGCGCCAGCGCCTAGGGGCTAGGCGCTGGCGTATTCGGCTACCACGGCCTCCAGCGCGGCGTGATAGCCCTGGCTACCCAGCCCCGCGATCACGCCGTCGGCGCGCAACGAGACGTAAGAGTGCCGACGGAACGCCTCGCGCTTGTGCACGTTGGAAAGATGCACCTCGATCACCGTGCCGTTAAAGGCGTTGAGCGCGTCGAGTATCGCCACCGAGGTGTGGGTATAGGCCGCCGGGTTGATGATAATGGCGGCGGTACCGTCGGTGCGGGCCGCCTGAATGGCGTCAATCAACTCACCTTCGTGATTGCTTTGCCGGCAGACAATCGCCACGCCGCCCGCCTCGGCTCGGCGCTCAAGCGCCCGGTTCACATCAACCAGGGTCTCGCTGCCGTAAATTTCCGGCTGCCGGGTGCCCAGCAGATTGAGGTTGGGCCCGTGCAGCACCAGTACTTTCAAGGATTGCGCCACGCTTGGCATGTGCTCGTTTCCTCTGTTGATCGATGATGTCATTCGGGGTAGTCGCCCCCGGCAAGCCACTGCCCGACGCGCGCGGCGGCCAGCCAGCCGACGATGCTGGCCGCCACGTAGCCCGCGGCCAGGGCCGGCTGCTGGCGCTGCCAGAGCATCACCGCCTCAACGCTGAACAGCGAAAAGGTGGTAAAGCCGCCGCAAACGCCCACCGTCCAGAAGCCGTGCCAGCGGGCAAGGCGGCCGCAGGGGGAGTGTGCCGCCCGTGTCGAGTACCAGGCAATCAGCCCGGAGCCAGCCAGATTGGCCCCCAGCGTGCCTGCCCAAAAGGCCGGTCCCATTAGCGTGGCAGCCGCGATCGCCACCAGGTAGCGCAGCCCGGCGCCCAAGGCGCTGCCCAAAGCGACGGCCGAGTAAAACCGTAGTAGCATCATCCGCTACCCCCCACCGCCGTTAGCGCATAGCCAACCGCGGCAAGCGCCACGCCGCCGATAACGCTCAGCGCCATGTACGCCGCGGCCGCTCCCCGCCGCGGCTTTTGCCACAGGCCCAGCGTCTGCAGGGCAAGCGATGACACCGTGGACAGCCCGCCCAGCACCCCGGAGGCGGCAAACGCCCAGGCAAGGCCCAGCTCCCCACCATTAGCCACGGCGCCGGCAAAAGCCCCCAGCGCCAGCGCCGCCGCATAGTTGGCGCCAAGGGTGCCCCAGGGCAGAGCATTCCCCCAGCGCTGCGCGCCGGCCCTGGTGGCAAAGGCACGCAGCACGCCGCCCAGGGCGCCCCCCGCCATGACCGCGGCCAGGGCCGTGATGCTGAACATAGCGTCTCCTCAGGCCGTTCAAGCCCCAGGCCTGTCTTTTACCGACAGGTTATCCACAGGATAAAACAGCCGTTATATTTTGTTGATAACTTCGTGTACAAGCCGCCGGGGCCCGCGATGATGCCGGAATGGCGGTTTTTCAGCCAAGATAGCGCCGTGCCGATCAGATTTGTACAACCCGGCGGAAAAGCCGCTTACACGGGCTTTCCACGCAGGTTCACCTGCCGGGCGCGGCGTGCTGCCGTCTTGACAGCGGGCTTTTCAGCGGTTATTAGGCGCCCTATCGAGCAGGGGCAGCCTGTGGATAGTTCAGGGGACAACCTCTGCCCGCTTTGTGCACAAGGCGCTAAAACGGCGTTTCAACGCGCTTTTACAGCGCTCGGCTGGCACCCGCCGCACTGATCGGATAAATTGCACGGACGTTCGGTAAAAACGCTGGCACGGTGGCGCCGGATATTCGGCGCGTTTGGCGTGCCCGGCATTTCGAAACGATGCGTACGCGCATCCATCCGGCCATCATTGCGATAACACGCTGATAACCGCAATGACATCATTCCATGGCACCCACTCAATTACTATAACGCACTGAATAACAGGTGATGTATGGCAAAACTTGCTCACGCACAGTGGTCATCGCGCATGACCTTTGTGCTTGCGGCTGCGGGATCGGCCGTGGGCCTCGGGAACATTTGGCGCTTCTCTTACATGGTGGGGGAAAACGGCGGCGCGGCTTTTGTGCTGGTCTATCTGGCCTGCGTGGCGCTGGTCGGCCTGCCGATACTGGTCGCGGAATGGATGATCGGCCGCCGCGGGCAGAAAAACCCCATCGACACCATGGCCGACCAGGCGCGCCAGAACGGCCAGCCCAAAGCCTGGCTGGGAATCGGCATCAGCGGCGTGCTCGCCGCCTTTTTGATCCTCTCGTTTTACAGCGTGATCGGCGGCTGGTCGCTCAACTATACCCTGGGCTCGGTCATCGGCAGCTTCAGCGGCGGGGATTCCGATCAGATCGGCGCGCTGTTCAACGGCATGCTGGCAAGCCCCGGCACGCTTCTGCTGTGGCACACCGCCTTCATGGCGCTGGTCGTCGCCATCGTTGCCCGAGGCGTGACCAAGGGGCTTGAAAGCGCGGTGCGCTCGATGATGCCGGCGCTGGTGATCCTCATGCTGATACTGGCCGGCTACGGCATGACCACCGGCCACTTCGGCGAAGCCCTGGCGTTCATGTTCCGCCCGGAATGGAGCGCGCTGGACGGCGGCGTGGTACTGGCCGCCATGGGGCAGGCGTTTTTCACCCTGTCGCTGGGCATGGGCATCATGATGGCCTACGGCTCCTACCTGGGCAAAGACGTCAACCTGATCAGCACCGCACGCACGGTGATTATTCTCGATACCGTGATTGCGCTGCTCGCGGGGCTTGCCATCTTCCCCATCGTCTTTGCCAACGGGCTGAGCCCGGGCGAAGGGCCGGGGCTGATCTTTGTCACCCTGCCGCTGGCGTTCGGCAACATGGCCGGCGGCACCATCCTCGGTCTGATCTTCTTTTTGCTGCTGACCTTTGCCGCGCTGACCTCGGCGATCTCGCTTCTCGAGCCCACGGTGGAGATGCTCGAAGAGCGCACCGCTCTGAGCCGGGTACCCGCCACGCTGATCGGCGGCGTTGCCGTATGGCTTCTGGGCGTAGCCGCGCTGCTGTCGTTCAACGTCTGGTCCGAGGTTAGCCTGCTGGGCCTGAACATCTTCGACTTCCTCGATACGCTGACGGCGAAGTTCCTGCTGCCGCTGACCGGGCTTGGCTCCATTGTGTTCGCCGGCTGGTGCCTGAACCGCAAAAGCGTGGAGCAAGAGCTGGGGCTTTCCGCCACCGGCGTAACCGCCTGGAACGTCATCGCCCGGGTCATCGCCCCCATCGGCGTCGTGGTGGTGTTTGTCACCGGCCTGATGTAACCCGGCACTCGACCAGGGCGCTAGAGACCAAAGCCCCGGCCAGCTTAAGCTGGCCGGGGCTTTTTATGCGCGAACTTCCCCCTGAAACCTCTCCCGCCCCCTTGTTTGATCAGGAAATGCCTCTCGCTTTTAAAAGCATCGCGCTTTGTTATAACAATAACATATAAAAAATATGACGATTGATATCCCAAAACAATATCAATGTTTTTACAAAGGCCCGTCTGCCGGATGGTAGCTTAGAACAAACGTTAACCCCGCTGACCGTGTTCTATAAAAAATCGTTCTATGAAAATCGACCCGAGTAATTCCCCGCTATCGGCCGATCAGGCCAGCGGCCTGAACCGCCTGATGGAAACCCTGGCGCCTCACCAGTTCGACTGGCTGGCCGGCTTTATCGCCGGGCATCAGGCGGCTCAGGCCGGCGCGCCGAGCAGTGCCGCGGCTACCCAGAGCGCCGGCGAGGCGAGCCCGGAAGGCCCGTCGCTCACCGTGCTGTACGGCTCGCAAACCGGCAACGGCGAAGGCCTGGCCGAAACCCTGGGCGAGCAGGCCAACGCCCTGGGCATCGATGCCCGGGTGCTGGACATGGCCGACTACAAGCCGCGCCAGCTGAAAAGCGAATCCTTCGTCGCCGTCATCACCTCGACCCACGGCGAGGGCGAGCCGCCGGACAACGCCCTGGACCTTTACGAGTTTATCCACGGCCGCAAGGCGCCCTCGCTCAAGCACCTCAAGTACGGCGTGCTGGCGCTGGGCGACACCAGCTACGAGCACTACTGCCAGACCGGCAAGGACTTCGACGCCGCCTTTGCCAAGCTCGGCGCCACCGCGCTTGTCGAGCGCGCCGACTGCGACGTCGACTACGACGACGCGGCCGACGCCTGGATCGCCAACCTGCTCGAGCAGCTGCAGCACGAAGCCGGCGCCTCGGGCGTGCCCACCGCCACCAGCCTCGGTGCCGCCCCGGCGGCGGAGGCCACGACCTACACCCGCCGCTATCCGTTCATGGCCGAAGTGCTCGACAACCAGAACCTCAACGGCCGCGGCTCCAGCAAGGAGACCCGCCACGTCGAGTTCTCTCTGGAAGACTCGGGGCTTAGCTATCAGCCCGGGGATTCGCTGGGGCTCTACCCGCAGAACGACCCGGCGCTGGTCGCCGCGATCATCGAGTCGCTTAAGCTCGACCCCGACGCTGCGGTCACCGCCGGCGACATCGACACCACGCTTGCCGGGGCGCTCAAGCATCACCGCGAACTGACGCTTTTGACCCGCCCGGTGGTGGAAAAGTGGGCCGAGCTTTCCGGCAATAAGGCCCTCGCCGAGCGCCTGAGCGACAACAAGGCGCTCACCGAATGGCTCTACGGCCGCGACGTGCTCGATCTCATCGAAGGTTCGCCGGCCGCGGGCATCGACGCCCAGACGCTCATCGACACCCTGCGCAAGCTGCCGCCGCGGCTTTACTCCATCGCCTCAAGCCAGTCCGCGGTGGACGACGAGGTCCACCTGACCGTAGCCGCCGTGCGCTATGAAAACGGCGGCCGCCAGCGCGGCGGCGTGGCCTCTACCTGGCTCACCGACCGCCTCGCCGACGATACCGCCGTGCCGGTTTACATCGAGGCCAACAAGCACTTTCGCCTGCCCGAAGACGACGCCGCGCCGATGATTATGGTTGGCCCGGGCACCGGCATCGCGCCGTTTCGCGCCTTCATGCAGGAGCGCGAGGAGCGCGAAGCCGAAGGCAACAACTGGCTGTTGTTCGGCGACCGCCACTTCCACTCCGACTTTCTCTACCAGAGCGAGTGGCTGGCCTGGCGCCGCCAGGGCGTGGTTGACCGCATCGACGTGGCCTTCTCCCGGGACCAGGGGGAAAAGGTCTACGTCCAGCAGCGCCTGCGCGAAAACGCCGATGAGGTCTGGCGCTGGCTGGAGCGCGGCGCCCACCTCTACGTCTGCGGCGACGCCGAGCGCATGGCCCCCGACGTTCATCAGGCACTGCTTGACGTGATCATGGACGCCGGCGGCAAAAACCTCGAAGACGCCACCGACTACCTGCGGGAGCTAACCCGCCAGAAACGCTACCAGCGGGATATCTACTAATGAGCCATACGTTACCCGAAGCCGAAATCATCAAGCGCGAAAGCAACTACCTTCGCGGCACCATCGCCGAGGGGCTGGGCGACCTGGCCACCGGCGCGATTGCGGACAGCGACAACAAGCTGACCAAGTTCCACGGCACCTACCAGCAGGACGACCGCGACCTGCGCGACGAGCGCCGCCGCCAGCGCCTGGAGCCGCTGCACATGTTCATGGTGCGCCTGCGCCTGCCCGGCGGCGTGCTGAGCCCCGACCAGTGGCTGGGGCTGGATCAGATCGCCGACGACTGCGCCAACCACACCCTGCGCCTGACCACCCGCCAAACGTTCCAGTTTCACGGCGTGTTCAAGCACAGGATGCGGCCGCTGATGCAGGCGATCAGCGCGCTGGGGCTCGACACCAGGGGCGCCTGCGGCGACGTCAACCGTAACGTGGTGTCCAACGTCAACCCGCACCAGTCCCAGGTACACGCCGACATTCACCGCTACTCCGTCGCGATCAGCGAGCGGCTGAAATGGCGCTCCAACGCCTACGCCGAGATCTGGCTGGGCGAAGAGCGGGTGGAAGCCCGGGGCGAAGACCAGCCGGGTCAAGCAGAAAAGGCAGATGAAAAGGAAGAGGAGCCGTTCTACGGCCACTTTTACCTGCCGCGCAAGTTCAAGATTGCGCTGGCCGTACCGCCGGAAAACGACGCCGACGTGCTGTCCAACGACATCGCCCTGATTGCCATTGTCGAAGACGGCGAGCTCAAGGGCTTCAACGTCGGCGTGGGCGGCGGCATGGGCATGACCTACGGCAACGAAGCCACCCACCCGCGTCTGGCCGACGTCGCCGGCTACGTTCCCGCCGACCAGGTGGTCGACGCCTGCGAGGCCATCGCCGCCGTTCAGCGCGACCACGGCTGCCGCACCGAGCGCACCCACGCGCGCTTCAAGTACACCATCGCCGACCACGGCGTTGCGTGGTTCCTCGAGCGCTTTGCCGACTACCACGGCGCGCCCATGGAAGCCGTGCGCGACTACGTCTTCACCCACAACGGCGACCGCTTCGGCTGGGTCGAGGGCGAAAACGGCAACCAGCACCTGACCCTTGCCATCCAAAGCGGGCGCATCGCCGACTTTGACGACGGCTACCGGCTACGCACCGCCCTGCGCGAGATCGCCCGGGTGCACAGCGGCGAGTTTCGCATTACCTGCAACCAGAACCTGATCATCGCCAACGTCGCCCCGGAGCAAAAGGCCGAGATCCAGACGCTGGTCGACCACTACGGGCTGGACGACGGCAGCCGGAGCACGCCCCTGGCGCGCAACGCCATGTCCTGCGTGGCTTTTCCCACCTGCGCGCTGGCCATGGCCGAGTCCGAGCGCTACCTGCCGTCGCTGACGGCTAAGCTTGACGCGCTGATGGACACACACGGCCTTGCCGACACGCCGATCAACGTGCGCGTGACCGGCTGTCCCAACGGCTGCGCCCGGCCCTACCTCGCCGAAATCGGCCTCACTGGCAAGGCGCTGGGCAAATACAACCTCTTTCTCGGCGGCGACGCGCGCGGCGAACGCATGAACCGCCTCTACCGCGAAAACATCGACGAAGCCACTATCCTCGAGCTAATCGACCCCATGCTCGAGCGCTTTGCTGCCGAGCGTAACGACGGCGAAGGCTTTGGCGACTTTCTCATTCGCGTCGAACTCGTCGACGCCGGGCGCGACCCCGAGGTGTTCCACAGAGCCTACGCGGTCTAGCGCCACATCTACTCCGTCAACGAAAACGCCCCGCCGGTGAATCACCGACGGGGCGTTTTTATCTTGCTCAAGGATCGGGCTTAGCTACCCCGAGCCTTGTGATGGCACGGCGAACTTAAGCGATCTTCGCGGTAATGCTCGTTTCCTGGATGCCCAGGCGCTCGCGCACGGCGAGGGGCAGCAGGCGGCGCGAAGAGATGCGGTGGTGGGGCATCTCTACCACGGTTCTTTCGATGCCGTAGAGCTCGACGTACTCGCCATGGTTGTCAAACGCCTGACGATCCACATAGTCGATATAGGTCTCGGCTTCGGCGCCGTTGGCCAGGATCACTTCGTGACCTTCCGTTTCGATGTGGTAATAGGTCGAGGTCTCGGCCAGTTCGCTTTGCGGCACGTAGTCAATGGTATCGTTATTCACCAGCACCGCAGCGTTGATGACCAGGCCATCAATGATCATTCCGTGGTTGGCCGTCACAGTGAGATCACGGTTTGGCACGCCTTCGGCGAGGGCATCCTTCTGAATACGCACCGGCCGGTGGTTATCGGCAAGCAGGTTGGCGAGCGCCTTATTACGAACGGTCTGCCTGCCGACCCACTTGACCTTCACCGAGGCGCCGCTGTCGGTCAGGATCTCATCGCCGATGGACAGGTCCTCAACGGCGACCTCTCCTTGCGGCGTGGCAATCATGGTACCGGCCGCGAAACAGATAGAACTCTCTATGCCGTCTATTGCTGCCTCGACTTCAGAATCATTTCTGATATCCGGATAGTTATTGTCGAGATAGTTTTTGATTTTATCTACGGTTTCCTGAATTCTATAGTTTACATCGTCGCGCTCAGGCGTACCTAGTTCAGTATCCTTATGGGCATCGGGTATCATATCTTGTATTTCTCCCAATGTCTTTACCGTCTCGGGCTGCCCCTCCCCCTCGTCGAATTTTATTTCCAGGAAGTCATTCCACTCACCGTCGAGCTTTTCCTGATAATCATTAGGGTCTGTTGACGTTTCATGGCAGGGGTATTGGCAGGATAGGGGCAAGCTCACAGAATAAAGGTTCCTAAGCCAACAAACTGCAAGCCTGCCATGCCCCGACAAATGCTCACGGATGAACACTGGCCGAAGCTGAAATCTATCCTGCTTCAACAAGGTATTTATGACAAGACCGATCTGCGTACCACGGTGGAAGGCATCCTTTATCGGATGCGAACCGGCTGCCCGTGGCGGGACCTACCGGAGGCGTTTGGCCCCTGGAACACGGTCTACAAGCGCTTCAACGCTGAGGAATCCCCATGAAATGGGTAATAAAATCAGCATGATAGGATTGAAAAAGCCTGCATGAGTCATGCATGTTGTGAGTTACGACACACAACAACATGCGAAGGAGACCCATGCAGGCCCCTCGATTCTTGCATAACTTGCTGACGTCTTCACTCTCCGTGATCCATGCCAAGCGGCTACAGACCGTCCTCGATACCGTTGGCGCTCTGCTGGGCGAGCGACGTCTGGGATTAACGGCCATTGGCCGTGCGTTGCCGAGCTCGACGGATGCCAAGCACGCCATCAAACGAGTCGATCGACTATTAGGCAACCCTCACCTTCATCAGGAACGACCGCTGTTCTATTGGCTCATGGCCTCGCTGCTGATCGGCCATACAACGCGCCCACTGATTCTGGTGGACTGGTCGCCGATTGATGACCGCGGCAGGCATTTCCTGCTGCGTGCGGCGGTGCCCTTCGCCGGGCGATCGCTGCCCATCTTCGAGAAGGTTCATCACAAGGAAGGATGCCCATACTGTGAAGCCTATCTGCTGGATGCGCTGGCAAGGATCCTGCCCGACAAGGCCACGCCGATCCTGGTGACCGATGCCGGCTTTCGTAACCCGTGGTTTCGGGCCGTTGAAGCGCGCGGCTGGTATATCGTTGGACGGGTCCGTCAGCCCGCCCGTTACCAGGCGTCAGGCGAAGCATGGCAACCCGTGAAGACCCTGTTTCAACACGCGACATCGGAACCGCAGGCGTGGGGCTCCGTCCGGATCGCCGAAAACCATCCGTTCCGCGCTCAGATGGTGCTCTATTATCGACCGCCACGGGGACGTAAGCATCGCAATAAACAAGGCCGGATCTCTCGGGACGGCGGCAGCCGGACGATCGCCCGGCGTCAGCAGGAGCCCTGGGTGCTGGTCAGCAATCTGCCGGACCGCTCAACGCTGGCGAATAAAGTGGTAACGATCTACCGACAGCGCATGCAGATTGAGGAAGGGTTCCGCGATGTCAAAAGTCCCTTGTTCGGGCTGGGCTTCGGCATGCATCAGTCTCGCCAGGGCAAGCGCATCGAGGTCCTGCTGCTGATCGCCATGTTGGCGAACGTGGCCATGATGGTGGCCGGCCTGGATGTCCGAGCCCGGGGGCAACAGCGGCGCTATCAGAGCAACAGTATCCGGCACCGGAGCGTGCTTTCCGTGTGGCGCCTGGGCTTGGAATGTCTTCGTCGTCATCAACCCGACGCCGTGCCTTGGCCTGCTTGGACAACCCTCCGAGCACGACTTCGCGAGGAAGTCAGGGAGCAGAGCCTATGCGGCGAGTAGCAACATATTCGTGGGGATTCGTCAGGCTTCAACGCCTGGTCAGCGAGTGGAAAGCTGATGAGGATTTTCATCTCTCTGGTGGAAGATCCTGATGTCGAGTGGCTATTTATTGATGGTTCCTACGTCAAGGCTCACCAAGATAGCACTGGGGCTGCCACGGAAGATGCAGAAGCCATTGGCAAAAGTCGTGCAGGCAATACCAGCAAGATCCACTTGGCCGTGGATGCTTATGGGTTGCCGATCGCCTTCAGAATAACCGGGGGTGAAGTGCACGACAGCACGGAAGCCCAGGCATTGATTGACGGTTTGCCGGCAGGTGACGCGCTGGTGGCTGACAAAGGCTATGACAGTGAACGTATCCGTGAGCAGGTCGAAGCCAAAGGAATGGCTGCCGTCATTCCACGCAGGCGTAACTCGAAAAAAGGAAATGCCAATCTGGACAGAGGGTTATATCGCTACCGGCATCTGGTTGAGAATGCCTTTGCTCGATTGAAACCGTATCGCGCCATTGCGACGCGCTACGATAAGCTCAAACGAAATTACGAAAGCATGGTGGCCTTGGCATGCGGCTTTTTATGGCTACCAATGTGAAACGTCAACAGGCCCTAGGCTTATAGTCTGCCATAATCATGCACCTTTTGCTTATAGTCAGCTAAATTAGTTTTTTGATCGTACTACAAGATATCAGCAAATAACCCGAATGCCCAGCGTAGCAGGCTGGGAGCGACCCGGCCGGCCAACGAAAAACGCCCCGCCGGTGAGTTACCGGCGAGGCGTTTATTATCTCACTCAAGGCTCGAGGCGGATTAGCCCCGGGCCTTGTGATGGTACGGCAAGCTTAGGCGATCTTCGCGGTAATGCTCGTTTCCTGGATGCCCAGATTCGCGCGCACGGCGAGGGGCAGCAGGCGGCGCGAAGAGATGCGGTGGTGGGGCATCTCTACCACGGTCCTTTCGATGCCGTAGAGCTCGACATACTCGCCATGGTTGTCAAACGCCTGACGATCCACATAGTCGATATAGGTCTCGGCTTCGGCGCCGTTGGCCAGGATCACTTCGTGACCTTCCGTTTCGATGTGGTAATAGCTCGAAGATTCGGCCAGTTCGCTCAGCGGCACGTAGTCAATGGTATCGTTATTCACCAGTACCGAGGCGTTGATCACCAGGCCGTCAATGACGATCCCGTGGCTGGACGTGACGGTAAGATCGCAGTTCGGCACGCCTGCAGCCAGGGCATCCTTCTGAATACGCACCGGCCGGGTCGTATCGGCGAGCAGGTTGGCGAGCGCACCATTGTGGACGGTCTGCCTGCCGATCCACTTGACCTTAACCGAGGCGCCGCTGGCGGTCAGAATCTCATCGCCGATGGACAGATCCTCAACGGCGACCTCTCCTTGCGGCGTGGCAATCAGGGTGCCGGCTGCGAAACAGATCAAATCCTGTACACACTGCATTTCCGTTTTGACATCGGCATCATCCAAAACGTCTCCATGACCATTGTCCTGGAGATCCTGTTTAATTTGGTCTAGCTTCTCTCCTGTTACTGCATTGATGTCTTCAAGATTCGCCTCGTTGCCACCGGCATCCTTTTGGGCATCCTTGACCTCTTTACACATTTCTGTAAGTGCTTACGCATAATTAATCGTGTGTTCCGTCCCGTAACCTTTGAGCAGTCGATGGACTTCATCGCAGAGCCGATCAAATGATAGATAGGCACTGAGGGGCAGCCAGTGGTATTTGACCTGCCGCCAAAGGATCTCGATTAAGTTCAGCTCTGGCGAGTAAGCGGATAGGTAAACCAGATGCACGCGATGCGACATCCATTCCAGAATCTTGCGCTTAAACGCTTTGGAGCGATGCATACTGGCATTGTCCAGCACGACGACGGCGAAGGCCTCGGGGTCTTTCTGAGCCACAAATTGATCAAACGCCTCGATGACGGTCTCCGTGGTGACCGACTTGGTGGTCGTATGGTAGACCAGCTTCCCTTTTCGGCTCACAAAGCCCAGCACGTTCAGCCTATGGCTATGTGAGTACGCCGTCACTTCCCATGGCTTGCCGACGGAGCTCCATGCATAAGGTATCGATGACGACTGGGAAAAGCCGGATTCATCGAAGTAGTAAAGCTCGTGTTCGCCTCGATCCTCTTGCTCTTGGAGCACTTTCAGAAGGCCCTGGGTATTGCGAAAATCCGTCTCATCGCGTCGGCCCTTTAGGGTCTGTTGACGTTTCATGGCAGGGGTATTGGCAGGATAGGGGCAAGCTCGCAGAATAAAGGTTCCTACGCCAACAAACTGCAAGCCTGCCATGCCCCGACAAATGCTCACGGATGAACACTGGTCGAAGCTGAAACTTATCCTGCTTCAACAAGGTATTTATGACAAGGCCGACTTGCGTACCACGGTGGAAGGCATCCTTTATCGGATGCGCACTGGCTGCCCGTGGCGAGACCTACCAGAGGTGTTTGGCCTTTGGAACACGGTCTACAAGCGTTTCAACGCCTGGTCAGCGAGTGGAAAGCTGATGAGGATTTTCAGCTCTCTGGTGGAAGATCCTGATGTTGAGTGGCTGTTCATTGATGGCTCCTACGTCAAGGCTCACCAAGACAGCACTGGAGCTGCCACGGAAGACGCAGAAGCCATTGGCAAAAGTCGTGCAGGCAATACCAGCAAGATCCACTTGGCCGTGGATGCTTATGGGTTGCCGATCGCCTTCAGAATAACCGGGGGTGAAGTGCACGACAGCACGGAAGCCCAGGCATTGATTGACGGTTTGCCGGCAGGTGACGCGCTGGTGGCTGACAAAGGCTATGACAGTGAACGTATCCGTGAGCAGGTCGAAGCCAAAGGAATGGCTGCCGTCATTCCACGCAGGCGTAACTCGAAAAAAGGAAATGCCAATCTGGACAGAGGGTTATATCGCTACCGGCATCTGGTTGAGAATGCCTTTGCTCGATTGAAACCGTATCGCGCCATTGCGACGCGCTACGATAAGCTCAAACGAAATTACGAAAGCATGGTGGCCTTGGCATGCGGCTTTTTATGGCTACCAATGTGAAACGTCAACAGGCCCTAGTGAGTGCCGAATGCGCTTGAAGCTATTTTGATTTTTTTTTTCAATGCCCGGCGCAAGGTGTCCGTGCTGAAGGTTTTTCCTGTTTCCTCCTGAAGCCTAGCCTGCAGGGTGCGTAGCTGATGAGGATGCTCCTCCACCAAGGTCTGTAGCCGCTCTCGATCGCTGTCATCAAGAATTGGGGTGCGGCCACTACGGGGCTTATCAACGAGCTCTTCGAGACCGGAGGCTTCCCACTTCTTGAACCAGATCGTCAAGGTATTTCTTCCGACCACTAAAATGTCGCCGATCTGGGCGATGGTGTAGCCTTGGTCGCTCAAGAGGATCGCATGAGCGCGACGGCGCGAGGCGCGTTTCTGCCCGTACTGATGGACATGGGTCAACGCCTGTCGGTCGGTTTCTGTCAGAGGAGAGATGAAGCGCCTTACCATGCTGCCGTCCTAAGCTGATATTATACCGACATTATGCATGAATATATTTGCCTAGGCACTTAAATGTATCTTTGGTACCTTTTACGGGCTCCTTGCCTTCTTGGATAACTTTTTCCTGAAAGTTATCATATATCTTGTTCATTTCTTCCCGTAGATCGCCCGGCTTGTAGTCTGCCATAGTTATGCGCCTTTTTTAGATTAAGCTAAAATTTGTTTTCCCCTCGTAACATAAGGTAGCGGATAGTAACCCGAATTTCCAGCGCCGCAGCCAATTTATTTTCATTTTTTATGGCAGCCGGAGCGGCCCGGGCTTTTCAGGCGAGCGCCGGGCAGCGATGGCGCCAGGGCCGGCCCGACCGGCAAGGCGCCCGGCAAAGGGTTTACCCGGAAAAGAGCTCAGTGCAGGCTGCCTTCCCGCGGGTCGGTGAGTTCGGCAATCTGCCGGGTGAGCGACTGGATTTCGCGGTGCACCTCGATGCCGCGCCGGGCGCGCAGGTGGCGCCTGGCGGAGTGGCGGCGGCGGGTTTCGTGGGCATCTACCTCCATGTCCATGAAAATGTCGAGAAGCTGAGCTCTGACCGAAGTGACACGTTCGACGTTACGCATGATCGACGTTCCTCCCGAAACTTCCTTTATGACGTTTTCCTTTATGAAAACTCCACGATGACTATAGCCCAAATGGCGATACGTGGCCCCGCCTACCGCGCCAAACGTGCGATAATTCCCCAACATGCGACCCGCCGCCCGTAAACGCCGGCACCCTCTGCCACTGCAGCCTTCGCGGCTGCCACAACCCGGGAGCCCGCCGTGAGCCGTGCCCTGTTTGATGAAATGAGACACCGCATGGAGCACCTGCGCCGCTCCGAACAGAAAGTGGCCCGCTTTGTGCTGAGAAACTCCGAAGAAGTCATCCACATGCGCATCGTCGACCTGGCCACCGAGGCCAAGGTCAGCGAGCCCACCGTGGTGCGCTTTTGCCGAGCGCTGGGCTGCGGCGGCTTCCAGGACTTCAAGCTCAAGCTGGCGCAGATGCTGGCCACGGGCAGCCAGTTCGCCCAATTTTCGATGAATGACAGCGACTCCGTGGCCGAGTTTTCCCACAGTATCTTCGACTCCACCGTGGGCACGCTGCTCTCGGTACGCGACCGCATCGACAACCAGGCGCTGGGCCAAGCGGTCAACGCCCTGGCCAGCGCCAACCGAGTGGAGTTTTACGGCTTTGGCGCCTCCGGCGCGGTAGCCGTGGATGCCCAGCACAAGTTCTTCCGCCTGCAGATATCCACCTCGGCCTACTCCGACCCGCACATGCAGAACATGTCGGCGGTCACGCTCAAGGAAGGCGACGTGGTGGTGGCCATCTCCCAGACCGGGCGTACCCGGGCGCTGGTGGCAAGCGTACGCCTGGCCCGGGAAGCCGGCGCCACGGTCATCGGCCTGTGCCCCAGCGGCTCACCGCTGGCCGCAGAGGTGACCCTGGCGCTTTACGTCGACGTGTTCGAAGATACCGAAATCTACACCCCCATGAGCTCGCGGATTGCGCACCTGGTGCTGGTCGACGTGCTCGCCGTGGGGGTGGCCAAGACCCGCGGCCCCAAACTTGCCGAACAGCTCAGGGAAGTGAAAAAAAGCCTCGGCCCGCTGCGCTTTCCCGAAGACGACGCCACGCCCTAATGAAGCAAGGAGGAATACCATGTGCTTTGCCAATTCGCTGACGCGTCTCGCCCGCATTCGGCACCCTATCGTTCAGGCACCGATGGTTGGCGTCTCGACGCCGGCGCTTGCCGCAGCCGTCTCCAACGCCGGGGCGCTGGGCTCCATCGGCATCGGGGCAAGCTCAGCCGAACAGGCGCGGGAGATGATCGCCGCGACCCGGGCGCTGACGGAAAAGCCGTTTAATGTCAATGTCTTCTGCCACCGCGAAGCGACACATGATTCAGCCCGTGAGGCTCAATGGATCCGCTACCTGAAGCCCTTTTTCGAAGAGTTCAAGGCGCCAGCCCCCTCCCGGCTCACCGCCGCCTACCCAAGCTTTAACGACAACCGCCCGGCTTTGGACATGCTGCTGGAAGAAAAGCCGGCGGTCGTCAGCTTTCACTTCGGCTTGCCGCCTGCGGAATGGATTCAAGCGCTTCAACAAGCGGGCATCGTCACCTTCGGCTGCGCCACCACGCCGGAAGAGGCGCGCATGGTGGAGGCCGCGGGCGTCGATGCCGTAGTGGCCCAGGGCGCCGAAGCCGGCGGGCACCGCGGTGTCTTCGCCCCCGAGCAGGGCGACCGGCAAATAGGCAGCCTAGCGCTTACTCGTCTGATCAGCGCCGCAAGCGGCATACCGGTGATTGCCGCCGGCGGCATCATGGATGGCCAGGGCATCGAAGCGGCATTGAACCTGGGCGCCGCCGGGGCTCAGCTGGGCACGGCCTTTATCCTGAGCCCCGAGTCCGCAGCCGGTACGGCCCACCGCCGGGCGCTAAAAAGCGAGCGCAGCCACCATACGCAAATCACCAGCGTCATCTCAGGTCGCCCCGCCCGGGGCCTGGTGAACCGCATGCACACAGACGTTGACCGGCCTGACGCCCCGGCCCTGCCCGACTACCCAATTGCCTACGCCGCGGGAAAAGCGCTGGCCGCCGCCGCCACGGCCGGCAACAGCACGGAGTTTTCCGCCTACTGGGCAGGCCAAGGCGCACCGCTGGCCCGCGAAATGCCGGCGGGCGAGCTGATCGAAAGCCTGGTGCAGAACTGCCGGTTTTTATCCCTGGCGCGATAGCGGCGTTTCACGGGAGGCTCTGGCCAGCGCATTGCGGGGTGAAGCACAAGGGGACGCCAGCGAACGTGTCGAGGATCATATTCCTGGACGTGGTCATTCGGTGACACCCTCTACCGTGCGATAGCCTTGCCGGCTATGGTTCGGAACGTTGGGATAGCGAAGTTGCAACTTGCCCGCCTTAACCAGGGGAGCAATGTGGCGCTCACCCGTATTTTTGGGCGAGCGCTGGAGCAGTTCAGACAGCTGGGCAAGGGTAAGGAATCGGCCTCGGCAGAGTCGAAGTAACGTGATCTGCATCGTCTCTGGTGGGGCGCGCCTGGTTTCTGCAACCGGGGCCGCTATCTGCTGTAGCTCTTGCCAGGCCTGAATGTCTTCAGCGATATCGCTATGCGGGAAGCTCTCCTCATTGCGGGGGGAGCTAGCATCCTTTTGAGGTATACCAGCCTCCATCTTCAAGTCGGCTGGAATCTCCAGGGGGAGCGTGTAATAGGCCCCCCGACGACGGCCGTGGGGCACCAGCATGCCTTTCTCTACCAAGCCACTGAGCATTTGAGTGATATCGACTCGATGCAGGGTGAGCATCTCCTGCAAGCGGCGGTTGGTGACCTGCTGTTCCAGGACAGCGATGATCAGCGTCTGGGCTTCATCAGCAGAGAGCTCCTGAAAGGCCTCACCAAAACACTGCTGCAGCCTTTTCATCACATCTTCGGGCATCACGCTGATCAGCGGCAGCGTCAGCATGACCCGATCCGGGCGGAAACGCTCACCAAGGCTGGGCGGTTGCCAAAGGTGTGCATGCCAGCTGCGCCGAATCTTGTCGAGGCCGGAACCCGCCTTATCGCCTACGCCCAGCAGCTGAAACATCAGCTGCAATGACTTGTTGCGGCACTCACTGACACCGCCTTCCATCAGCTGCTCCTGCGAAAGCAATAGCGTACCGGGGTTGGAGAACTCGAAACGGTTCTTGAAGCGATCCACCACAATGCCGCCCTGACCGTGATGCTCGGCATGGATCAAGGCATTGACTAGCGCCTCCTTCAACGCCTCATGGGCATCGCTTTCACCACGGCGATCGGCGCTGAAAGGCACCTTGAGTGCCGGGTCGTGTGCAAGCTTCTGGGCAACACGCAGATAAAACTGAAACAGATTGGCTTCCCAGGTGCCGTCGATGGTAAGCCGATCGCTCCAGCGAGTGTTCTCCTCTTCAGCCAGGCGCTCACGATAGTCAAGCTGGAAGCCTGGTAAGGCTGCGACATCCTGAATGGCTTCGACTTTGCCAAACATCAGCAAGCCCGAAAGGGTAAGACCCTCATCTCCGCTGCGCCGATCCTTGCGCCATCCACCCAGCTTGGCCAGCAAGCCCAGATCATCCTCGGTAAGCCAAGGGTGATCGGGCACCCGCGAGGCCACCCGATTGCGGTACTGTTTGAGCGAGGCGGAATCAAGATCATCGAAGTCAAAGTACTCGAGGATGCGGCTATCGGCCGGTTGCTGCTCGAGCCGGTCGGCGAACATTCGCTGCACTTCGGCCTCATTACAGCGGAAGTCCCCCTCGTGGTTACGCCGATAGGTGCCCTTGAAAGGGTCAACGCCAATATAGACCGGCCGCTCGCTGCGCGTGGCCCGAGGCACCTCGACGATAAGGATAGCGCTGCCCTCAAAAGACTCGACGCTGACATGGCGCTCCTGGAGGATGTTGGCGCTGATCTTCTGAGAGTTATTGAGCGTCATCCAAAAGTCACGCTGCAGCTTATCCACATCCGCCCCGGAAAGACCGGCTGTGGATGGCCCCTCATTACCCTCCTTCACTCCCAGATAGAGAGTTCCGCCTGCGGTATTGGCGAAAGCACTGTAGGTTTCCCAAAGGCTTTTATGGACGACGTGACGGCGATTCTCGGCTCGCTGCTGGCCGCGGAGGTGGCCCTCGCGCTTTACGACGTGTTCGAAGACACCGAAATCCACACTCCCATGAGCTCGCGGATTGCGCACTTGGTGCTGGACAACGTCCTCGCCGTGGGGTGGCCAAGACCCACGGCCCCAAAATTGCCGAACAGCTCAAGGAAGTGAACAAAAGCCTGGGGCCGCTACGCTTTCCCGAAGACGGCGAAGCGGTCTAGGTGTTTAGTCTCACGGCATAGTCGTTTATAGTATAAGACCTTGGCCCGGGAGGGTTTGGCGTTTTCATCAGCCTGCCAAGGCTATAATAAACAGCGCTATCATCCTTAAGGCTGAATTGTATATTCTGTATGGCCCAGCAGTGATCAAGCGCGCTGCAAGCCGACCTGCTTATCAGGTCTTTATCATACCGCCTCCTACTATTTGCGGCCCCTCACGCTGACGTCGCACAGGTGGCACTCGGAAATTGTATGAAGGATGACAGCGGCACTATAGACGTCTAGAGTCTTGTTCCCGCGCGCGCAGTAGATGCCAATACATTGCCCGCAAGCTTGATCATGTATCTGGAGTTAGGATGATACGTTTGTCTATCATGGCGCTGCTTTGCGCTGCACTGGCTGGCTGCAACGCTGCCACTATGGCGACAAAAAAGCCAACGATTCGTGTTCAACAGCCGGAGGGAGCGCAGCTCTCCAGTCAAAGCGAGCTGATTGAGCAGGAGCATGCCGATCGTATCCACCGCATTCGCCGTCTCGCGGACAAATGTGACGTCCCGGCGCCCAGCATTGACCAGCAGCTGCTACTGCCTAAAACACTGTTCGATACGGACCGTGATCTACCGGTCATTCGCGTAGCATGGGGTGATCGGGCTTTCTTTGACACCGACGAAGCCACACCATTGGCCTCTTCCGAGCCGATACTCTGTGTCCTGGCTGGCGTGCTTGAAGGCGACCTCCCTGATACCCATCTGGCGGTGGTAGGCCACACCGATGCACGCGGCAGCAAGGCTTATAACGAGGAACTAAGCCTGGCCCGCGCTCGGAACGTAACGCAGCGGCTGGTAGAACGGGGAGTACGACCGCAGCAGGCTGATTATATCGGTATGGGAAAACTACAGCCTGTAGCGCCTAACAACACGCCGGAAGGCATGGCCAAAAATCGCCGTGTAGAATTTTTCCTGGGGGCCTACCCCGAGATTACGCTGGAAGCGGTGAGTCGGGTGCCGGTCAATGAAGAGCACCGAGAGTTGGCCGAGACCCATTCACGAGAGCGCCAACCAGCAAGCGTGGGTAAAAAACGTTCTGTGCAAGTACACACACCGGCATCGCGCGATACTGATACCGTCGACCAGTCTCGCAAGACTAACGTAGAGAGCGCGCAGCGTCAGCCTGACGCCGGCGAAGCCAAGTCGCGGGAAATAACGGTCGGCGGTCGCCAGCGTAGCCTGGACCTTCCTGCCGTTGTGCATCGCGAGCCGGCTATTGGCAGCCGGCGCAGCGGTTTTTAACTTATTTAGCCACTGATATTAGTACGCAAAGGACGCCATATGCAGGATAAAGAAAAAGAAAAATACCAGGATGATACTGTAACCATCGACGACGCAAAAGTACGACAGGTAGCGGAGCAATGCCTGGCGTTCCGCTGGTCATTTCCTGATGAGGCCACCTTCAGTCAAGAACTGAGAGAAGCGGCAAATAGCGAAGCACAAACCTCTCAGGGGCAGATTGTGCTAACCGAATATGGCTATACGCCACAAATGGAAGGGCTGGTCTTTTTTCCTTTACTACGCCAGACCGCACGCTGGGTCGAGGTGAAAACCGCTTTCACTAATATTCTTGCTCCCCACAGCAAACTGCTGGAAGAAACGGCTGACCTCAAGGAACGCAAAACCACTCTGGAGAAGCAGCGTACCACCTTAAAGCAGGACATTAGTGCGGAATGGGTCGAAAAGAAGAAGGGCTTCAAGGACGATCGCCGCGAAGCGGCAAATGCCGAAGAAGAATACGACAGGCTTTACGAACGTCATGGCAATCGCCATGCCAAAATCGTCAAATTGGGGGTTTACCTGCCCATACTGGCGCTGGTCGGCATGGTCGAATGGCTGATCAACTGGGAAGCAGCCAATGCGCTTTTCGCTCAGCCTTATCTTGCCGCGGGCATTGTTATCGTCGTCGCGATGGCGGTCGCTGCCGCCTCTCACGAGCACGGTAGTCTAGCCAAACAGTGGAGCCACCGCTGCGGCTTTGCAGCCACCTCGGAAACGCGCAAGCGCAACTTTACCGTACTGACCTTCACCACACTGCTATTTATTGCCGCCATGACGTTGGTGGGCTATATGCGCTACAAGCTGGCTTATAGCGATCTGATGGGCGGATCGGCATTCGACAGTAGCAACCCTTTCGGCGAGCGAGGCTCGACAGGCGAAGTGTATACCGCTGTTGCCATGACGCTACTCGGCAATCTCATCGTCTGGCTACTGGGATCGATGGTGGCCTATTGGTTTCATGACAGCGATCCCAACTTTGCCGATGCCCGTGTACGTCATCTGGCGGCCAGCAAGAAATTTGCCGCTTGGTCGCGTCGTATGGAAAAGGCAATGGGAGAGCGCGAGCAACATCTGAGCATGCAGATTGACCAGGTCGACAACATGCTCAACTCACGCAACAATCAGGGACGACTTCTGGTGGATATGAGTGAGCAAGTGCAAGAACATGAAGCCATGCTCTATGGCCGACTTAAGGAAGTGCTGGACGAAAACCTCAGAGCCTATCGTCGCAACCTGCTTGGCTACATCAAGGCCGGCAACCTGAACGTGAGCTTCGTGGATCTTGAGCACGGCACGCTAACTCCCCAGGAGTATGAAACCTATCCGGTAGCAGCACCCGGCAAAGTGCTGAAAAAGCGCATGGAGTTTGGACCTTTTATTGAGCGTCGTGCAGCCAAGCGCCGTATGGAGGAAGCAGTAGCATGAACGGGCAACGACTTTCCCTATCTTTGGCGGTGATAATAGGTCTCGCTGCTGGCCCAATGAATGCCGCACAAGCACAGGGTCTATTTCGCAGTTCCACGGGATCAATCTGTGAGCCTGCTAAAGAAGCAGGCGTCAAGCCAGTGCGTCGCACCTTGCTTTATGTGGATAAACAGGCGCTCTCGCTCTCACCGGATGAGCAGGAGTGGTTCGGCGCTGTGAACCAAATGCTTCAGCAAACAATGACCACCGCTGAGCCGCTGGATATTGTGGTATTGGACAGCGCCAAAGGAACTGCCAAAGCCCACGGTTCTACGCTTTGCTATCCGGTTATCGAAGAGCGTTATCATGACCGTTTTGCCGGCTCCGGCATCAGCGGCCTTTTAACCAACGATCTCATTGACCAACTGCCCGACCTCAAAAAAGAAATCACGGTGCAGATGCAGGATCAGGTTGGACCAGGCTATGCCGACGCACCGCAGCAGCGCCGTCAGAGTAAAGCCGAAGATATTGGGAAGCGCCACTTACTGCGCGCACTGCAGTCGGATGCGGCACGCTTTGGTGGTGATCTTCCCACACGCGTGATCCTCTATTCAGACATGATAGATAACTCGGACTTAGTCGATTTAAACGCGGTTTTGTCAGGAGATGACGAGCAGCGTTTGAATTCGGCTACGTCGGCGATAGACGACCTGCCGCGTCTCGATTTCCAGGGGGCCATGGTATATGGCTTTGGTACGGCTGCTGCCCTTAAAAATCCGGTGGCTGCTGACGCTCTGAATGGCTTTATGCAGCAGGTAGTGTATCTTTCCAACGGCTATCCGGGAGACTTTTCCCGTGAGCTGTCTGTCCCTGCCATCAGGCCTGAAAGTGTCGCGCAATACGATATGGAAGTGACGGTAGAGGAGCGTACCTTCAAGGGCAGAATGCAATTAATGAAGGGTGATAATGGGCGCCTGACCGATAGCTTTCTTGACCTGGGTACAGACAATCGTAGTGCGCACTTCACAAGCGGACGTCTAATTTGCAGCCAGGACAACAGTTGTCAACTTGAAGGCAAGCTGGCCACAGCACTGCTGTTTGAAGACCCGGAGAACGTTTTCCTGGAAGGATCTCAGGATACACTGTCAGGGCATCTCGGATTTCGTAACGACAGGCTGGCAGACAGCGATAACCCGGCGCTACTTCCCATAGAGGCTGAAGTAAGGCCATGAGCCTATACCCTTTGATTTCTATCCCCAACTCACTAAGGAAGCTAAAAAATGCAAAGCCCTTTCCGTCCGGCTGTCGTCATCATGGCCATACTGGTATTTTCGCTGTTTCTCAGCGGCTGCCAATCTCTCTCGTCTCAACAGCGCTCCGCACTGGGGACAACGGTAGGCTCTGTAGCGGGCGCGCTGGCGGGCTCTCAGATAGGCGGCGGAAAAGGCCAGGTTGTGGCCATGGCCGTGGGCGCAGCCCTGGGCGGCTATGTTGGCAACCGCTTTGCTAACCACCTAAATCAGCAAGAGCAGGAGTCGCTAGCTCAGACGACTCAAGAGGCGCTACGTGCTGATGAAAGTCGTGCTGGTGCCGTTGATTGGCGCAGTGGTCAGCGCACGGATGTCGGGGGCCAAGTCTATTATGGCAAAACAGTGTCGGCACATGACAATCAAGCGGGGGACTACTTGTCCGACGTGCGCGGGAAAACCATCTCTGCTCAGGAACGCGCCAAACTGGCCAGCTTGGATGAAGGCACAAGCTGCCGTCCGACGCGCACCTCATTATCGGTAGAAGAACGTGGCGTCGCAGACGGTGTCATCTGGTGCCGCACGCCTAAAGGCGACTATAAGCCGCTGGACGCGATTGCTGCCTGATACCGTGGGAAACCGCCGATACGGCAAGAGGTCGGCTCTCGACCTCTTGCCCTGTAGCTAGACGCCGCACTTTTCGTTCCAATCACTACACTCTCGCCCCAATACGCCTGACGAACCGCCCACAAAGCAGGCGCTATGATAGACTATCAGCCCACTTTTCAACCCCCGGCAGCGGCTTTTATGGACGACGTGACGGCGATTCTCGACTCGCTCAACTCCGCCCAGCGCGAGGCGGTGAGCGCTCCCCAGGGCAACCTGCTGGTGCTGGCCGGTGCCGGCTCGGGCAAGACCCGGGTGCTGGTGCACCGCATCGCCTGGCTGATGCAGGCCGAAGGGCTTTCGCCCTATGCGCTGCTGGCGGTGACCTTTACCAACAAGGCCGCCCGGGAGATGCGCACCCGGCTCGAGGCGCTGCTTAACATTTCCATGCGCCACGTCTGGGTGGGCACCTTCCACTCCATCGCCCACCGGCTTTTGCGCACCCACTGGCAGGATGCGCGCCTGCCCCAGCACTTCCAGATCATCGACGCCGACGATCAGCTGCGCCTGGTCAAGCGCCTGCTCAAGGACTACAGCATCGACGCCGAGCGCTTTCCGCCGCGCCAGGTGCGCAGCTTCATCAGCGGCTGCAAGGAAGAGGGCCTGCGCCCGGCCCAGGTGAATACCGCAGGCGATGCCTACCTGAGCCAGATGGTCGAGCTCTACCACTTCTACCAGCTGACCTGCGAGCGCGGCGGGCTGGTGGACTTCGGCGAGCTTCTGCTGCGAAGCCTTGAGCTTCTGCGCGACAACCCCGCGCTGCTGGCGCACTACCAGGAGCGCTTCGGCCACGTGCTGGTGGACGAGTTTCAGGACACCAACACCCTGCAGTACGCCTGGCTCAAGCTGATCACCGGCCAGCAAACGCCCACCACCGTGGTGGGCGACGACGACCAGTCGATCTACGGCTGGCGCGGGGCCAAGGTAGAAAACATCAGCCGCTTCGAAAACGAGTTTGATCAGGTACACACCGTGCGCCTGGAGCAGAACTACCGCTCCACCAGCGCGATCCTCGACGCCGCCAACGCGCTGATCAGCCACAACAGCGAGCGCATGGGCAAGCACCTGTGGACCGACGGCGCCCGGGGCGAGTCGATCTCGGTCTACGCCGGCTTCAACGACCTGGAAGAAGCGCGCTTTATCGTCGATACGATCAAGGAGCGCACCGCTTCCGGGCTCAGGCGTCAGGACGTAGCCATCCTCTACCGCTCCAACGCCCAGTCGCGGCTGCTTGAGGAGACGCTGATTCGCCAGGGCGTACCCTACCGCATCTACGGCGGCCACCGTTTCTACGAGCGGCTCGAAATCAAGAACGCCCTGGCCTACCTGCGCCTGCTGCTCAACCGCGACGACGACGCCTCCCTCGAGCGGGTGATCAACGTGCCCACCCGGGGCATCGGCACGCGCACGGTAGAAACCCTGCGCCTTCGCGCCCGGGAGCAGAGCATTCCGCTGTGGCAGGCGCTCCACGACTGCGCCAGCGACGGCACGCTCAAGGGCCGCGCCGCCACCGCCGTGCGCGCCTTTGCCAATCTGATCGAACAGCTGGACAACGACGCCGCCGGCCTCTCCCTGCACGAGATCATCGAGCACGTCACCGCCCTCACCGAGCTGATTGAACACCACCAGGCCGAGCCCGGCGAGAAAGGTCAGGGCCGGGTAGAAAACCTCGAAGAGCTGGTCAACGCCGCCCGGGCGTTTACCCAGGGCGATGTCTTCGACGCCCCGGAAGCCGGCGAGGGCCTGGTGGCGCTGGAAGCGTTTCTCTCCGAAGCGGCGCTCAACGCCGGCGAGCACGAGGCCGAGGAGTTCGAGGACAGCGTGCAGCTGATGACGCTGCACTCGGCCAAGGGGCTGGAGTTTCCGCTGGTGTTCATCGCCGGCGTCGAGGAAGGGCTGTTCCCGCACAAGATGTCGCTGGAAGAGCCCGGCCGGCTGGAAGAAGAGCGCCGGCTGGCCTACGTCGGCGTTACCCGGGCGATGCACAAGCTCTACCTGACCCACGCCGAAACCCGCCGCCTCCACGGCAAGGAAATCTTCCCCCGGCCGTCGCGCTTTCTGCGCGAGCTGCCCGCCGAGCTGCTGGAAGAAGTGCGCCTGCGCGGGCAGGTCTCGCGCCCGGTCACCGCGCCCCGGCGTGGAGCTGCCTCCGACCTTAGCCAGCAGAGCGTGGAAGGCGACGACGACACGCCCAGCCTGCACATCGGCCAGGTCGTGGAGCACCCGGTGTTCGGCGAAGGCGTCATCCTCAACGCCGAGGGCGAAGGCGCCCGGGCCCGGGTGCAGGTCAGCTTCGAGCGCGAAGGCGCCAAATGGCTGGTGCTGGGCTTTGCCAAGCTGATTCCGCTATCGTAAGCCAGACGATTGGTTAATACCGCCGAAGATAGGGTGGCGAGGGGCGCTGTAAATCCCTCCCTGGACGCTACCTACGCCATCCTTGGCGTAGAACCCCTCGCCACCCTATTCTCCGGCATGTTGGTTAGCCCAAAGCAGTATTCTTTCAATAACAACCGGAGCCTCACCATGACCCTGCCACGCCGCCATTTTCTCAAGCACACCCTGACCACCGCCGGGCTGGGTGCCGCCGGTGCCGCCGCCGCGCCCTTTGTCGCCACCGCCAGCGCCGACGAGACGGTCTCCTGGGACATGGTCACCTCCTGGCCGACGAACTTCCCGGCCCTTGGCACCGGCGCCAGCGAGTTTGCCAAGCAAGTGGAGATACTCTCCCAGGGGCGCATGCGCATCCGCGTTCACGGCGCCGGCGAGCTGGTGCCGGCCATGGAAGTGTTTGATGCGGTGTCGTCGGGCACCGCGCAGATGGGCCACTCGGCGTCGTACTACTGGCGCGGCAAGGTGCCGGCGGCGCAGTTTTTCACCGCCGTGCCCTTCGGCATGACCACCCAGGAAACCAACGCCTGGCTTTATTACGGCGACGGCCAGAAGCTCTGGGACGAGCTTTACGCCGAGCACAACCTCAAGCCCTTCGCCGTGGGCAACACCACTACCCAGCCCGCCGGCTGGTTCAAGAAGGAAATCAACTCGCTGGACGACCTTCAGGGCATCAAGCTGCGCCTGCCCGGCCTTGCCGGCGAGGCCATGAACCGCATCGGCGTGACCACGGTGAACATGCCCGGCAGCGAGATTTTCACCTCCATGCAGACCGGCGCGCTGGACGCCGCCGACTGGGTCAGCCCCTACAACGACCTGGCCTTCGGCCTGCACGAAGTCGCCGACTACTACTACACCAACGCCTGGAACGAGCCCAGCGCGGTGCTTGAGGGCACGGTCAACCTGGACGCCTGGAAGGCCCTGCCCGACGACCTCAAGGCCGTGGTCACCGAGGCCGCCCGGGCTGCCAACCTGGCGATGATCAGCGAGTTCACCTTCCGCAACGCCCAGGCGCTGAAGGCGCTGGTGGACGAGCACGGCATCAAGCTGCGCACCTTCCCCGACGACGTCACCCGGGCGCTCTACGAAGCGTCTAATGCGGTTATCGAAGAGCAGGTAGCCGACGACCCGGCGTCGAAGAAGATCCACGACTCCTACCGCGCCTTCCAGCAGACCGTACGCCCGGTGACCGATACCGGCGAGTATGCCTACTTAAAGACCCGGGACGCGCTAACCCGCGGCTAGCCGCCCGGCAGGCCTGGGTCAGCCCTGGTGATGCGCCGCACGGATGCGGCCGTTGTCATCAAGCGCCACCATGATAAAGCGCGCCTCGGTGACCTTGAGGCGCTCGTGGCAGCCTTCGTGGGGCGCGCGTACCCAGACCTCGACGTCGATCTTGATCGAGCTGTGGCCGACCTCGCACACCCGGGTGAAAAGGCTCACCACCGAGCCCGCTCGCACCGGGCTCAAAAAGTCCATGGCTTCGATAGCCACCGTGGCGGTTCGCCCGCCGGCTTCCCGCCCGGCGGCGAGCTCGGCGGCCTGGTCCATTTGGCTGACCAGCCAGCCGCCGGGAATGTCGCCGTACAGGTTGGCCTCCTGGCGCGTGGCCGGCAGCTTCAGCGTCAGCTGGCCGTCGGGGGCAGGAATGTCATCCACGCCGCCGGGAGGCGGCGCGTCGTTGGTTTCCAGTGTCATGTCGCTATCGCTTCTACCGGTTATTGTTGTCCGCCGGGGAAGCGGCCGCCGCCTTCGCGGGGGCTGCCGTCTACCCGGGCGCTGCAGTTAACCACAGGAGATCAGCGGTTTGAACCAGACGGGCAGCAGAAACGCTTGACCTCGGGCCCTATTGGCCCTGCAATACGCGCTTTCGCTCATCGCCACACAGGGTCATGCCATGCTGAACGCCGTTGAAGCCATCGCCCAGGGCACGCGCTGGGTCTATCGTCCGGGGCTGCGGCGCTACGTTTTTGCCCCCATCGCGATCAATCTGGTCGTCTACGTCACCCTGCTGGGCGTGGTCATCCAGCGTTTCGGCGGCTGGGTCGACTACTGGATGAGCCTGGTACCGGGCTGGCTCGACTGGCTGTCGTGGCTTATCTGGCCGCTGTTCGTGCTGTGCCTTTTAGTGGTGATATTTTTTACCTTTACCCTGGTCACCCAGCTGATCGCCGCGCCGCTTTACGGCTTTCTGGCCGAAAAGGTGGAAGTCGTCGCCACCGGCCGCGAGCCGCTGGACGACCGCGGCCTGGCCAAAACCGCCGTGGACGCCCTGGGCCGCGAGCTGATCAAGCTGGGCTATATACTGCCCCGGGCGGCGGTGCTGTTCATCATCAGCTGGATCCCCGCCGTCAACCTGCTAGCGCCTTTCCTGTGGGCGCTGTTCTCCGCCTGGATGATGGCCATTGCCTATCTCGACTACCCCATGGACAACAACAAGGTCAGCTTTGCCGACATGCGCCGCCGGCTCGCCCGCCGCCCCTGGCACAGCCTGAGCTACGGCGGCGCGGTGACGCTGATCACCTGGATACCGCTGGCCAACCTGTTCTTGATCCCCGGGGCCGTGGCCGGCGCGGTGCTGATGTGGGACGCCCACTACCGCCAGGCGCTACCCGCCGCTTAGCCGGGCCGGGGGAAACGCGCAGCGAAACAGCGCGCCTTCGCCCGGGCCTGACTCAATCTCCAGGCGGGCGTCGTGGCGCAGCAGCACGTGCTTGACGATAGCAAGCCCCAGGCCGGTGCCGCCGCTTTGGGTACTGCGGCTTTTGTCCACGCGGTAGAAACGCTCGGTCAGGCGGGGAATATGCGCCGGATCGACGCCGTCGCCGTCGTCCTCGACCTCGATCACGCCGCCGCCGGCCTCGCGGCGCCAGCGCAGCACGATGCGGCTGCCCGCCGGGGTATAGCGCACGGCGTTGAACGCCAGATTGGAAATCGCGCTTTGCAGCTCCTCTTCGCTGCCCAAAAGCGTTAGCCCCGGCGCCGCGCCCTCTACCGCGATCGTCTGGCGGTCGGCGGAAAGCGCCCGGGTTTCTCCGGCGATGCGCTCGAGCAGCTTGGCCGGGCACAGCCAGGCGTGATCCTCGCCGCCCTGGTCGATCTCCAGCCGCGAGAGCAGCAACAGATCGTTTACCAGGTTCTGCATCCGCGCGGTCTGGGCCTGCATCTGCTCGATGCCGCGCCCGAGCCTGGGCGGCAGCGCTTCGGCCAGGTCGCCGTAGGTTTCCAGATACCCCGCCAGCACGGTGAGCGGCGTGCGCAGCTCGTGGGACACGTTGGCGACGAAGTCTCGACGCATCTGCTCCAGGCGGTTCAGCCGGGCGGCGTCCCCGGCGACCGGCAGCCGCTCGCCGGCGGCATCGAGCGGCGACGGCCGAGCCAGCCGGGCAAAAACGTCGCCCCAGAGGCCGGGCGCCCGGGGCGGGGGCTTGTCGGGGCAGCGGGCAAGCCATCGGTAGAGCGTCCCGAGCCGGTAAAGGTGGGTCCCCAGCACCGCGCCCAGCCCCAGAGCCAGCCCCGCAAAGGCGTGGCCGAAAACGCCGCCAAGCCCCGCCCCCAGCGCGGCCAGCCCGGCGAGATAGGCGAATTCGTAAAGCCACGGCCGCATACGGCGCTACACCTGGGGGGAGAAGCGGTAGCCGGTGCCGCGCACCGTCTGGATCAGCGCCTTGTGCGGCTGGCCCAGGGTCTTGCGCAGCCGGCGGATATGCACGTCCACGGTGCGCTCCTCGACGTAGACGTTGTCGCTCCAGACCTCGCCCAGCAGCTGGCGGCGGGTATAGACACGCTCCTGATGAGTCATGAAAAACAGCAGCAGGCGGTACTCGGTGGGGCCAAGCTCCAGCGGCACGCCGTCAACGCTGACCCGGTGGCTCAACGGGTCCAGCCGCAGGCCCGCCACCTCGATGACGTCTTCTCCGCCCGGCGGCGCGGCCCGGCGCAGCACGGCCCTGAGCCGGGCCATCAGCTCCCGGGGCGAGAACGGCTTGGTGATGTAGTCGTCGGCGCCGGCCTCCAGCCCCTGGATCTTGTTGTCCTCTTCGCTGTTGGCGGTGAGCATGATGATCGGCAGCTCCGCCGTGGCGGCGTCGCGCTTCAGCCGCCGGGCAAGCTCGATACCGCTGACCCCGGGCAGCATCCAGTCAAGCAGCACCAGGTCCGGGCGCTGGTCGACGATCATGGCGTGGGCGTCCTGAGCGTTGCCGGCCTCGAGCACCCGGTAGTCGGCCATTTCCAGCGCCACGGCGAGCATCTCGCGGATGGAGACTTCGTCTTCGACCAGCAACACGGTTTGAGCGGTCATGCAGCATCCTCACGATACGCCGATGCGGCAGCGGCTAACCCACCGCCGGCCACAGGCCCAGGGCAATCCCGGCAAACACGATCAGCCCCGACCAGAAGTTATTGAGAAAGCCCTGAAAGCAGCGCTCGCGGGCGCGCTCGTGGATCAGCCACTGCTGGTAAACAAAGGTCGCGGCCATGCCGGCAAGCCCCAGCCAGAAAAAACCGCCCGCCGCCAGCCGCCAGCCGGTCCAGCCGAGAAAGCCAAGCGCCACCAGCTGAAAAATCCCGATCATCAGCTTGTCGGCACGGCCAAACAGCACGGCGGTGGACTTTACCCCGATCTTCAAATCGTCGTCGCGGTCCACCATGGCATACTGGGTGTCGTAGGCAACGGTCCAAGCCACGTTGGCGATGAACAGCAGCCAGGCTTCCACCGGCACCTGCCCCAGCACCGCGCCGTAGGCCATGGGAATCGCCCAGGAGAACGCCGCGCCGAGAAACAGCTGGGGCAGATGGGTGTAGCGCTTCATGAAGGGGTAGATAAACGCCAGCGCCACCCCGCCAAGGGAGAGCAGAATGGTAAAGAGGTTGGTCATCAGCACCAGGAGGAAGGCGATGACCACCAGCCCGGCAAACACGCCCTTGGCCTCGGCCTCGCTGATGCGCCCGGTCGCCAGCGGGCGCTGGGTCGTGCGCTTGACGTGGCCGTCCACGTAACGGTCGGCGTAGTCGTTGATCACGCAGCCCGCGGCGCGCATGACGTACACCCCGGCGACAAAGATCAGCACCACGCCGCGGCCGGGCACGCCGTCGGCGGCCAGCCACAGCGCCCAGAGGGTCGGCCACATCAAAAGCCAGGTGCCGATGGGGCGGTCCAGCCGGGTCAGGTGAAGAAAATCCGCTACCCGGGAAAGCCCCGTGGGCCGCAGCAATGAACGGTTCATGCCCTACCTCGTCGTGATCAGAACCGGCCCGGGTAAAGGCCGGCTACAGGTAAACGTCGTCCGGCGTCAGGTCGGCGGCAATGCCAACGCCTCGGCCATGGCCGGCAAAAAGTACTCCTGCACCAGCAGCGCCAGCCGGCGGTGGCGAAACACCGAGCGCCGCCCCCAGAGGCTGGGCACGGCCACAAACCGCGGCGGCGCTCGGGTGACTTCCAGCGGGCGGCGGACAAGCCCCGGCTGGGCAAACAGCCAGCTTCCCAGGGAGCGCTCGCCGAGCGCATACAGCCGCTGGCCGCGCAGGGCGGCGAGCGGTGCTACCGAGCGCGCCACCACCCAGGGCACGCCGTCGAGGCACAGCGCCACTTCGCGCCGCCAGGCAAGCCGCCCGGGCGCCATGCCCAGCGCCCGGGCCTCGTCGGCAAACGGATAGCCCGTGCCCTGGCGCAGCAGGCGCACGCTGAACTGCCGGGAGCCGCCCGCATTGATCAGCCGCGCGGTCAGCGAGTCCGTGGAGGCCACCCAGCGCCACCAGCGCGGCGACATCAGCGGGCGCGCTGCCGCTGCCGGGCGCCAGCGCACGGGCAGGCCGGGCGCTATACTGCTTCGCCGGACGTTATCCTTCACCGCGCTGCTCCCCCAGAGTTAAAGGCGGCTAGTGTAACATGGGCTTCTCCATGCGCTGATAGGGCCTTACCGTGCAGGCGGTTTTTATCGTGCCACTTACTTTCCGGATTCAGGGGATAACATGCCTGTTCAACACGCCGAGCTGGTGATCATCGGTACCGGCATGGCCGGCGTCGGCCTGGCCCGGGCGCTGCGCCAGACAGGCGACAGCCGCACGCTGGCGCTGATCAGCCAGGATAGCGGCGACGCCTACAGCAAACCGCTGCTGTCCACCGGCTTTGCCAAACGCCTGCCGCCGGATCGGCTGGCCCAGCAAAAGGCCGCCGCTCTCGCCGACGAGCTTGACGCCACGCTGTGGACGCACACCATCGTCACCGGCATCGACCCCGACGCCGGCATGCTTACCCTCAGATCGCGAGATACGGGCGATGAAGCCGCGGCAGGCGCCCAGACGCTTGCCTTTACTACCCTGGTGCTGGCCACCGGGGCCGAGCCGCGCCTCCCCTTCTCCCTGCCTGCCGAGGCTGCCCCGCGCTGTTTCAGCGTCAACGACCTCGACGACTATCGCCGCTTTTACGCTGCCCTGGGCGACGCCCCCGCCCGGGTCGCGATAATCGGCGCGGGGCTCGTCGGCTGCGAATTTGCCAACGACCTTCACGCCGGCGGCCACCGGGTCAGCCTGGTGGCCCCGGAATCCACGCCGTTGCCCCGGCTCTTGCCCGAGGCCCCGGGCCGGGCGCTGGGCGAGGCGTTCCACGCGGCGGGCATGGCGCTGCACCTGGGCCGCACGCCCGAGCACTTAGGCCTCGACGCCGACGATAACCTGGCCCTCAAGCTCGATGACGGCGAGACGCTGCGCGCCGACGTCGCCCTGCTCGCTACCGGCCTGGTAGCGCGCACCGAGCTTGCCGAGGCCGCCGGACTCGAGGTGGTAGCGGACGGCATTGTCGTGGACCGCACCCTGGCCACCTCTCACCCGCGCGTTTACGCGCTGGGCGACGGGGTCTGCATCGACGGCGTCAGCGCCATGTACGTACAGCCCTTGCAGGCAAGCGCCAAGGCGCTGGCCAAAACCCTGAGCGGCACGCCCACCCCGGTGCGCTTTGGCGCCTGGCCGGTGGTGGTCAAGACCCCGCTGCTGCCGGTGGTCGCCTACCCGCCGCTGACGCCGCCGGCGCACTGGCGGATCGAAGCCGACGGTCACAACATCAGCGCCCTTGCCGAGGATAAAAACGGGCGTTTGCTGGGCTTCGCGTTGACAGGGGACTGCGTGAAAAGGAAAGTGAAGCTTTCCAGAGCGGCACCGGCGCTGCTAGGCTGACGTTTGCTGCCTGCGGGCGCCGGCTCTGGGCCGTTCTGCCAACCATAGCGGCACGGGCCTTGCCACGCTCCGGTTATAATCACAAACAACGCGCTTGATCCATCACAAGGGAGATATCGTATGCGCAAACCCGAACTGGCTGCGGCCATCGCCGAAAGCGCCGACCTGTCCAAGGACAAGGCCGGCCAGGTACTCAACGTAATTCTGGATGAAATTACCCACAGCGTCGCCCAGGGCGACGACGTGGCGCTGATCGGCTTTGGTACCTTTACCGTCCGCGAGCGTGCCGCGCGCACGGGCAAGAACCCGCAGACCGGCGAGCCGCTGCAGATCCCGGCCAGCAAGAACGTGGCTTTCAAGCCGGGGAAAGCGCTCAAGGACGCGGTTTCCTGATGAAACTCCGGCTTGCGCTGTGGCTTCTGGGCTTGCTGCTCAAGCGCGCGCTGCGTCGCAAGCCGCGCTTTGCCGAACAGCTGGAAAAGATGCGCGGCCTGGACTTCGGTATTGCCACCGAAGACCTATCCATCGCCCGCCACTACCGCATGACGCCGGCCGCTATCCACAGCGGCAAAGGGCTGCCCACCGATCTGGATCTGGAGCTGCGCTTTGCCGACGCCGACACCGCCTTCAAGGTGCTGAAAAAGCCCACTTCCCGGGCGTTTTTCGACGGCATGCGGCACAACAAGGTGCGCCTGGTAGGCGACTCCGCCGATATGACCCGGCTGCAAAAGCTGCTCAAGCACCTCTAGCCGGCGGCCACGCTTTCCGGCACGGCACAAAAACGCGGCGCCTCGGGCCAGTCACCGAGGCGCCGCGTTTTTTTATGGCGGATGCCCGGCGGAGGCGCTACACCTGGCCGTAGCGGCCCGCAGCGTCGCCCAGCCAGCGGCGGATCAGCACCGTGGTCGCGTCTGCGTTGCCCTGGAGCTCGGCGGCCAGGGCGCTGACGCTATCGAGCAGGTCGGCGTCGCGCTCCAGATCGGCGATTTTCATCTGCGCCAGGCCCGTCTGGCGGGTGCCCAACACCTCGCCGGGGCCGCGGATTTCCAGGTCTTTTTCGGCGATGCGAAAGCCGTCGGTGGTGTCGCGCATCACGCCCAGGCGCTGGCGCGAGCTTTTTGAAAGCGGCGGATGGTAGAGCAGCACGCAAAAGCTTTCGGTGCTGCCGCGACCGACCCGGCCGCGCAGCTGGTGGAGCTGGGAAAGCCCGAGCCGCTCGGGGTTTTCGATCACCATCAGGCTGGCGTTGGGCACGTCGACGCCGACCTCGATCACCGTAGTGGCCACCAAAAGGTCCAGCTCGCCTTCCTTGAAGGCGGTCATTATCTCGGCCTTCTCGGCGGCCTTCATGCGCCCGTGCACCAGGCCCACGGCGAGCCCGGGCAGCGCTTCCGTGAGCTCGTCCCGGGTTACCTCGGCGGCCTGGCACTGCAGCGCCTCGGACTCCTCGATCAGCGTGCATACCCAGTAGGCCTGGCGGCCCTCGCCGCAGGCGCGCTCGATGCGCTGCACCACCTCCGGGCGGCGCTCGTCGGCCACCACCACGGTTTTTACCGGCGTGCGCCCGGGCGGCAGCTCGTCGATCAGCGAGACGTCAAGGTCGGCGTAGGCGCTCATGGCAAGCGTTCGCGGGATCGGCGTGGCGGTCATGATCAGCTGGTGGGGCGTGAGCCCCCCGGCCTCGCCCTTTTCGCGCAGGGCCAGGCGCTGGTGGACGCCGAAGCGGTGCTGCTCGTCGATGATCACCAGGCCCAGGCGCTGGAAGTGCACGTCGTCCTGGAACAGCGCGTGGGTGCCCACCACCATGCGCGCGCGGCCGTCGGCAATGGCGGCCTTGGTATCCAGCCGCGCCTTGCCCTTGAGCTTGCCGGAAAGCCAGGCCACCTCGATGCCCAGCGGCTCGAACCACGCCTGGAAGGAGCGGTAGTGCTGCTCGGCGAGAATCTCCGTGGGCGCCATAATCGCCGCCTGGCAGCCGCTTTCCAGCGCGGCGAGCGCGGCCATGGCGGCCACCACCGTTTTGCCCGAGCCTACGTCGCCCTGAACCAGCCGCAGCATGGGCGCCGGGCGGGCAAGGTCGAGGATGATTTCTTCGAGCACCCGCTGCTGGGCGCCGGTCAGCGCAAAGGGTAGCTGGGTCAAGAACCGCGCCTGGAGGCCGCGCCCGTCGGAGAGCGCCGGCGCGCCGTCCTGCTGGATGCGCTGGCGCACCTCGCGCAGGCTAAGCCGGTGGGCTAAAAGCTCCTCCAGCGCCAGCCGCCGAGTGGCCGGGTGCTTGCCGGCGCCCAGCTGTTCGATGTCCGCATCCGGCGGCGGCTGGTGCAAAAACTCAAGGCTTTTGTGCAGCCCGGGCAGTCGAAAGCGCTGGCGCAGGGCATCGGGCAACACCTCGGGCAGGGTTTCCGGCTGGCGCTCCAAAAGCGCCAGCGCCTGCTTGACCAGGGCGCGCAGGCGCGGCTGGTTGAGCCCTTCGGTCGTGGGGTAAATCGGGGTGAAATGCTCTTCGACCGGGGGCTGGGCGCCCGCGTCCACCAGCCGATATTCCGGGTGGTAAAGCTCAAGCCCGGTGGCGCCGGCCCGGGCTTCGCCGAAGGCGCGCACGCGAACGCCGGGGCGCAGTTGCTGCTGCTGGGCCGGGGCAAAGTGGAAAAACCGCAGGCTGATAATGCCGCTGCCGTCGCGCAGACGCACCAGCAGGCTGCGCCGGCGGCCCTTGACCACGTCTCCGGCGGTGACCTCGCCCTCGATCACCGCTTCCTGGCCGGCGTGCAGGGTGCCCATGGGTGTTAGCCGAGTGCGGTCCTGATAGCGCAGCGGCAGGTGAAACAGCAGGTCGCTGGCCCGCTCGATGGAAAGTCGCTTAAGCTTTACGGCCAGCGCCTCGCCCACGCCCTTGAGCGCGGTGACCGGCGCGTCAAGGGAGCTCATGCCACCTCTACGGCGCCGTTGACCGGCTGCCGGCAGCGCTCGGCGGCGCGGATCAGCGCCTCGATGGCCTGGGGCCGGGGGAAGCTTGCCCGCCAGGCAATGGCCACCGTGCGCGACGGCGCCGGCGGCACGAACGGCCGGCTGATCAGCATCGAGTGCTCGTGGTTCTCGCTGCCGAGCGCCGACTGCGGCAGCACGGTGATACCCAGTTTGGAAGCCACCATGTGACGGATGGTCTCCAACGAGCCGCCCTCGGCAATCAGCGTATTGCTGGGGCTATTGAGCTTTTGGCTAATCGCCGGGCAGGCTTCAAGAATCTGGTCGCGAAAGCAGTGGCCTTCGCCCAGCAGCAGCAGGCGCTCGTCCAGCAGGTCTTCCTTGTGGATGGCCTCGCGCTCGGCCCAGCGGTGGTCGGCGGGGAGCAGGACCTCAAAGCGCTCCTCGTAAATCGGGCGGTTGAGCACGTCGGTCTCGGTAAACGGCAGCGCGATGATAATGGCGTCGAGCTCGCCGCTTCGCAGCTTGCCGCGCAGAGCTCCGGTGAGCCCCTCTTCGATGTACAGCGGCATCTGCGGCGCGGCCCGGGCAATCTCGGGGATCAGGTGGGGGAACAGATAAGGCCCGATGGTATAGATCGCGCCGATGCGCAAAGGGTTGGCCAGCTGGTCCTTGCCTTCGCTCGCCATGGCATAAATCATGCTGCTCTGCTCCAGCACGCGCTGGGCCTGGGCGACGATTTTTTCGCCCAGCGGGGTCACCTGCACGGTGGATTTGGAGCGCTCGAACAGCGGCACGGCGAGCTCTTCCTCGAGCTTTTTGACCGCCACGGAAAGCGTCGGCTGGGAGACGTGGCAGCGCTCGGCGGCGCGGCCAAAGTGGTGCTCCTGGGCCAGGGTTACGATATAGCGGAGTTCTGTTAGAGTCATGGTGGTGCCCGTGGCATCCTCCCGTGATAAGCGTGCTGGCGGCATTCTCGTCGAGTAAAGCCCTGTCTGATAGTGAGGGTCTATCAACAGGGAGCGCTTTGTCAAAAGCGCCTGTCCAACAGGAGTCAAATAGTGAAACCAAGCGTACTGATTATCGGCTGTGGCGACCTGGGAACCACGCTCGGGCGCGAGCTGGTGGCCGAAGGCCACCGGGTCACCGGCGTGCGCCGCCACGCCGACGCCCTGGCCGGCACCGGCATCGAGCCTTTGGCGCTGGACCTCGCTACTCTCGACGGCAAAGGCGCTGACGCGCTGCCCGAGGCGGACTACGTCATTTACACCGTGAGCGCCGACCGCTTTGAAGAAAGCGCCTACCAGCGCGCCTATCCGGACGGCCTGAAGCACGTGCTTGGCGTACTCGAGCAGCACAAAACGCCGCCCAAACGGCTATTTTTCGTCTCCTCCACCAGCGTCTACGGCCAGCAGGAGGGCGAAGCGATCAGCGAACAGAGCCCGGCCAGCGCCCAGAGCTTCTCCGGTTTGCTGATGCGCGAGGCCGAACGTGCCCTGCTGGATCACGCCATTCCCGGCACCGTGGTGCGCTTCTCGGGCATTTACGGCCCCGGGCGCGATCGTCTGATCCGCCAGGTCGCCGAAGGCCGGGTCGCCGCGGTCACGCCGGAAATCTACACCAACCGCATCCACCGCGACGACTGCACCGGTATCCTCTACCACCTGATTCAGCACCAGGAGCGCGGCGATAGCGTAGAGACGCTGTATCTGGGCAGCGACAGCGAGCCTGCCACCCAGCACAACGTCATGAGCTGGATGGCCCAAATGCTCGAGGTCGCAGCCACCGAGACCATGCAGTCGCCCCTGCGCCGGCGCGCCAGCAAGCGCTGCGACAATACCCGCATCGTCGAGAGCGGCTACGATTTCCGCTACCCGACCTTCCGCGAGGGCTACGCCCAGGTGCTCAGGGAAGGCGGCTTTCTACCCGAACAGACGTCGGAGCAGACATAAAAAGCCGGGAGAGCCAAACAGAGGCACTCCCGACGCTTTGCAGGGACATTGGCAACGGCGCGGCTTAATCGCCCAGCACCATCACCGCTTCGGCTTCGAACCGCGCGCCCTTGGGCAGCGCCTTGACGCCGACGGCCGCGCGGGCGGGGTAGGGCTCGGTGAAGAACTCTTCCATCACGGCGTTGACCACGCCAAAGTGCTCAAGCTCGGTGAGATAGAGGTTGAGCTTGACGATATCCCCCAGGCTGCCGGCAGCTTCTTCGCACACTGCTTTAAGGTTGGTAAATACCTGGCGCGCCTGGGCCTCCACGTCGCCTTCCACCAGCGCCATGGTCGCCGGGTCCAGCGGGATCTGCCCGGACATGTACACGGTGTTACCCGCCTTGATGGCCTGGGAATACGGGCCGATCGCCGCCGGGGCTTTTTCGCTATTGATGGCTGCCTTGTTACTCATTGGGTTGATCTCCTTGGCGGATAAAAACTGATGGATGAAAACTGGTGGATAACAACGTGATAGATGCCAACAACGGCGTACTCTGGCGCGGTGCGCCGGATCGCAGGGGAAACGAATGACGTGCCGGGCTACTGAACCAGCCGGTAGATCTTTTCCACGTTGGGCAGGTTGCGGATACGCTTGATGATCCGCGCCAGGTGCACGCGGCCCTTGACCGCCAGGGTCAGATTGACCGAGGACAGCCGCGCATCGCGCTCTTCGATGCCGATACGCTCGATATTGGCATCGGCGTCGGTGACTACTCCGGCAAGCTCGGCCACCAGCCCCCGGCGGCTTTCCACCTCGATGCGCAGCGCGACGAGGAAATCCTCGTCGATATCCTCCGCCCACTCCAGGGTAAACAGCTTGTCGGGGTGATGCTTGTCGATGAGGTTCTTGCACTCGGCGCGGTGCACCACCAGCCCCTTGCCGGCGGAAAGGTGGCCCACCACGTCGTCGCCGGGGAGCGGGTGACAGCAGCGGGCGAAGTTGGTGACCATGCCTTCGCTGCCGCTGATGACCACGGGCTGCTGGCTCTTGACCTCGCTGCTGGCCGGCGTCTGGCCGTCGAGCAGGTCGATCAGGTGGCGCGCCACCACGTAGGCCATGTGCCGGCCAAGCCCGATGGACTCCAGCAGCGTATCCATGTCCTCGACGTCGAGCTCCTCAAGGGCGCGCCCGACCACGGCGTCGTCCAGCGCCTCAACGCTGGTGTCAAACCCCGACAGCGCCTTGTTCAGCAGCCGGCGGCCCAGGTGGATCGCCTCGTTGCGCTGCTGATGCTTGAGCGCATGGCGAATAGCCGAGCGCGCCTTGGCGGTGCCCACGAAGTTGAGCCAGGCAACGTTGGGGCGCGCCGCCGGCGCGGTGATGATATCCAGGGTCTGGCCGCTTTCCAGCCGGGTCGACAGCGGCGCCAGCTGGCGGTCGATACGACAGGCGATGCAGCTGTTGCCGATATCGGTGTGCACGCTGTAGGCGAAATCGATCACCGTGGCGCCCCGGGGCAGCTCCATGATGTCGCCCTTGGGCGTGAACACGTAGATATCGTCGGGGAAAAGGTCGTTTTTGACGTGCTCGATGAACTCCAGCGAATCGCCGGCGTGGCGCTGCATCTCCAACAGACCCTTGACCCAGGACCGCGCCCGCTCGCGGCTGCCTTCGGCGATCGGATGGTCGGTCTGACCCGCCTTGTAAAGCCAGTGGGCGGCAATGCCGTTGTTGGCCATGGCCTCCATTTCCCGGGTGCGGATCTGGACTTCCACGGGCATACCCCGGGGGCCGAACAGCGTCGTGTGCAGGCTCTGGTAGCCGTTGGCCTTGGGAATGGCGATATAGTCCTTGAAGCGCCCGGGCACCGGCTTATAGAGGTTGTGCACCACGCCCAGAATACGGTAGCAGCTGGCGACGTCGTCGGTGACGATGCGAAAGCCGAACACGTCCATGATGTCGGCGAAGGGTTTGCGCTGATCGCGCATCTTCCGGTAGATCGACAGAAGATGCTTCTGGCGCCCCATGACCGTGCCGCCAAGCCCCTCGTCCTCAAGGCTTTGCTGCATGGTGTCCTGCACCTGGCGCATGGCGCTGCGGCGGTTGCCCCGGGCGCTGACCACGGCGCGCTTGATGCGCTCGGCGCGCATGGGGTGGATCGCCTGGAAGGACAGATCCTCAAGCTCGATGCGGATGGTGTTGATGCCCAGCCGGCCGGCCACCCGGGCGTAGATTTCCAGGGTTTCCCGGGCGATGCGGCGCTTCTTGTCCGGCCGCAGCGCCCCCAAAGTGCGCATGTTATGCAGCCGGTCGGCGAGCTTGACGATGATCACGCGGATATCCCGGGACATCGCCAGCACCATCTTCTGGAAGTTCTCCGCCTGGGCGACGGCCTTGTCTTCAAAGGCAATCTGGGTGAGCTTGGAGACGCCGTCTACCAGCTCGGCGACCGCCTCGCCGAACTGGGATTCCACCGCCGGCTTGTCGACGCTGGTGTCTTCGATGACGTCGTGCAGCATGGCTGCCATCAGGCTTTGATGGTCCATGTGCATGTTGGCAAGGATGGTCGCCACCGCCAGCGGGTGGGTCACGTAGGCTTCGCCGGAGCGGCGATGCTGGCCGTCGTGGCACTGCTCGGCGTAGTAGAAGGCGCGCTTGACCTGCTGGATTTCGTCCGGGGGAAGATAGCCGCCAAGTCGATCCGCCAGGTCATCAATGGTAAACATTCACCGCGCCTCTGTGGGTATCAGGGAGTGCCGGGACGCTATTCGTCCGCGGGCACGCCGGTGTCCATCGGGCGCGGGCGCACCGGCGCCTCTACCGGCTCGTCAAGCACGCTGCGGTCGACCAGGCCGGCGGCGATCTCGCGCAGCGCCATGACGGTGGGTTTGTCGTTTTCCCAGGGCAGCTGGGAATCCCGAGATCCGCGCGCCAGCTGGCGCGAACGCTGGCTGGATATCATCACCAGCTGAAAGCGGTTTTCCACGTTGTCCAGACAATCTTCGACGGTAACACGAGCCATGGGCATCTTCCTGTCATAGTCATTCGCCGAGCCGATGCGGCATCGACCCGGGCACAAAGGGGTAACAAGCGTTACGTTGAGACGGATAGCCTACTCGACGCCGGACTCCCGTGACAAGCGGCGCGCGTCACGACAGCAGCGCCTCGAGCAGCGGCGTGTGGCGTTCGCGGATGAGGGCCGTGGTCAGCCGCCGGCTGATGACCAGCGCGCGCAGCTCCTCAAGGGCGGTGGTGAAGTCATCGTTGATGACGATGTAGTCGTATTCATCAAAGTGCACCATTTCGCTGACCGCATCCAGCATGCGCCGCTCGATCACCGCGTGGACATCGGTGCCGCGCCCGGCCAGCCGGCGCTCAAGCTCGTCCCGGGAGGGCGGCAGAATGAAGATCGACACCGCCCCGGGCATCTTTTCGCGCACCTGGCGCGCGCCCTGCCAGTCGATCTCGAGGATCACGTCCTGGCAGGCGTCCAGGCGCTCCTGCACCGCCCGCTGCGAGGTGCCGTAGTAGTTGCCGAACACCCGGGCATGCTCGAAAAACTCGCCGCGCTCCGCCATCGCCTCGAACTCGGCGGTCTCGGTGAAGTGGTAATTGACGCCGTCCACTTCGCCTTCCCGGCGCTCGCGGGTGGTGTGCGACACCGACACCTGAATACCGCTCAGGCTCTCGACCAGCTCGCGCACCAGGCTGGTTTTCCCGGCCCCGGACGGGGCGGACACAACAAAAAGCGTACCTTGGGACATGACGCGCTTCCCTAGCCTTGGCAATAAAGCCGCCTTGGCGACACAGCAGGATGAATAAAAAGCTGACGCAGCCACCCGGTAAGGGGCGGCCCCCGTCATCAACCGTTACCGCAGTGATACAAGCGCCGGATTATCGCATATCCGGCCTGGGGACTGTAGAGATATTGCCGCCTCCGCGCCGCTCCATGCGCTGCCCCAGCGCGAACAGCGCAAGCCCTACAAGCGCCAGGGCGGTGCCGACAAGGCCAGTGCTCGACCAGCCAAGCTCGGCGCTGATGGCAAGCCCGGCAAGCCACGCCCCCAACGCGTTGGCCGCGTTGAACGCGGCGTGGTTGAGCGAGGCGGCCATGGTCTGAGCCTCTTCGGCCACGTCCATCAGCCGGGTCTGCAGCGCCGGCGCCAGGGCAATGCTGGTGCCCACCAGCGCCACCGAGACAAGCCCCGTCCAGACGTTGTCAGCCGCGAAGAAAAACAGCCCCTGTACCACCGCGCACCACACCAGTATCCACGGTATGGCGCGCAGCAGATTCCTGTCCGCGGCGCGCCCGCCCACTACGTTGCCGGCAAGCGTGCCCAGCCCAAACACCGCCAGCACCAGCGGCCCCAGGGCTTCGCTCATGCCCGCCTGGCGGGTCAGCGTGGGCATGGCGTAGCTGAAAATCGCGAACATGCCGCCACAGCCGATGCAGGCCACCGCCAGGGTCATCAGCACCCGGCGCTTAAGCAGCGCAGAAAGCTCGCGCACCGGGCTTGCGGCCTCATCCACCGGCTGCACCGGCACCCACAGACGGATGCACAGCGCGGTAATCAGCGCGTTGACGCCCACCGCGGCAAAGGCGATCTGCCAGCCGAACTGGTTGCCCGCCCAGGTGCCCAGCGGCGCGCCGATGAGAATGGCCACGGTGAGCCCCAGCATCACCCGGGACACCGCCCGGGCGCGCTGGTCCACCGGCACAGCCCCGGCCGCCACCAGCGCGGCCACGCCGAAGTAGGCGCCGTGGGGCAGCCCGGCAACAAAGCGCAGCGCCACAAAGGAGACAAACCCCGGCGCCAGCGCACTTGCCACGTTGCCCACGGCAAACAGCAGCATCAGCGCCATGAGCAGCCCGCGCCTGGGCGCCCGGGCGGCAAGCGCAGCGATCAGCGGCGCGCCGACCACCACCCCCAGCGCATAGCTGCTGATGGCATAGCCCGCCTGGGGGACGGTCACGGCCAGGTCTTCCGCTACCCGGTTCATCAGCCCCATGATGACAAACTCGCAGGTACCGATGCCGAACCCGCCCAGCGCCAGCGAAAACTCGGCCAGACGGGGATGGGCGGCACGGCCGGGCGTTGACTGCTGCATGAAGACTCCTGAACGATGGCTATTGCCGACATTAGCAAACACAGGAAAATACCATGCCACAACGCGACCTTGAACTCGGTGACCTTGAACATGCCCTGCAGGCGCTAGCCGGCCAGGACGCCGATATCGCCCGGGCGCTGCCCCAGGTCGGCGTACCCGAACCGCGCCGGCGCGACAAGGGCTTTGCCACCCTGCTCGGCACCATTGTCAGCCAGCAGATATCCACCGAGGCCGCGAGCGCCATTAGCGGGCGCCTGAAGGAGCGCCTGCCGGCGTTAAGCGCCCGGGCCGTTGCCGCCGTCGACGGCCAGACGCTGCGCGACGCCGGGCTTTCCTGGCGCAAGGTGGAATATGCGAAAGGGTTGGCCGAGGCCGAGCTTGCGGGCACCTTCAACGCCGCCGCCCTGGAGGCCATGAGCGACGCCGACGCCGTTGCCGCCATCACCGCCCTGCGCGGCTTCGGCCGCTGGAGCGCAGAAATCTACCTGATGTTCTCGCTGGCGCGCGGCGATATCTTCCCCGCCGACGACCTGGCCCTGCGCGTCGCCCTGAGCAAGCTAAAAAGGCTGGATGAGCGCCCCACGCCCGGCCAGTCGCTCCGCCTGGTGGAGCACTGGGCGCCCCACCGCAGCGCCGGGGCGCTGTTTCTGTGGCACTACTATCGCGGCGCCCCGGTTTAGGCGGCCGGGTTTACAGGCCAATATCCGCCTGGCCGACGGCCAGCAGAAAAAGCGCAATCACGGCAAAGTGCCCGGGGTACCAGGCAAGCCATGCCCGCCGCGGCATCAGCCAGGGCGACCTGGGAATCAGCGCGCAGGCCCCGGCGGCGAGCAGCAGCACGCATAGCGTGGTTACCACGGTAAACGACTTGGCCGTATCGGAGCTGTTCATCATGCCGGCCACCGCCAGCAGCGGCAGGCAGGCGGCGACGGCTCCAAGGCGCGAGGAGAGCGCCGGGCCTGCGCGAAACAGCGGGCCGATTGCCAGCATGAAAAACGGCACCAGCAAGAGCCCCAGGTGCGAGTACTCTACCCAGGGGCCAATCAGGTACCACGCCACCGCCACCAGCACGGCCTCCAGCGCCATCCGCCCGGCTACTGAGGAACCCTGCTGCCAGCGCTGCGGAAGCCGCGTCAGCCAGGTACCGGCCAACAGTCCCAGCCCTAGCGTGAAGCAGATGTTGAACTGCACCAGCGCCTCCCGGGGCATCAGCTGGTAGGGCAGCTGGGCCACCACGCCAATCACCATCACCCGGCGGGCATAGCGCACCGGGTTGCGCGTGTTAAACAGGCCGTGCCAGGCCACCATGCCGGCAAACAGCGGAAAGGCAATGCGCCCCACGGTGCTGTCGACCCAGCCAAGCCCCCAGCTCCCCGTGGCCATGTAGCGCGCCACGTGGTCCAGCGTCATGGTGATCAGCGCCAGCCACTGCCCCCAGCTCGTCCAGTCGGACGACGGGCGCGTTGGCGCGGCGCTTGCCGGCGATGTCACGGACGACGGCGGCGGCTGAGGGCTTGGCGCAGTAGAAGACATGGGGCACTCCAGGTAGTCGGGTTGCCATGAAGACAGCCGCCCGCGCGGCAAGTTCGACGCCCTTCACGCCCGGGCAGGCGAGTTCAAGATTATTGCGCAAAGTCCCGGCCGGCCACCCGACGAAACGCCGCCGCATCGTTCTCGCTGAAAAAGCACAGCGTTACCCTGAGCGCCGGGTAGTTCGGAAGCTCCTCCTCCATCACCCGGAGCACGACCCGGGCAGCCTCATCGAACGGATAGCCGTAAACCCCGGTGGAGATCGCCGGAAAAGCGATGCTCTGGCAGTCGCGCTCGCCGGCCAGGCGCAGCGCGTTGCGGTAGCAGTCGGCCAGCAGCCCGGACTTGTCCTCGTTCTTGGCGTACACCGGCCCCACGGTGTGAATCACATAGCGCGCCGGCAGCTTGAAGCCACCGGTGAGCGCGGCCTGGCCGTCCGGCAAGCCGTCGGGCCAGTCGCTGTCGCGCAGCCGCTGGCAGGCCGCCTTCAGCTCCGGACCGGCGGCGCGGTGAATCGCGCCGTCGACGCCCCCGCCACCCATCAGGCTATGGTTGGCGGCGTTGACGATGGCATCCATATCAAGCGCAGTGATATCGCCGGTGATGACTTTCAGGCGAGAGGCAATATCGGTAGTCATGGCAGGCTCCTTCGCACGCGATGAACAAGCCATGATCATCACCCCGGCCAAAGCACTCTGACAAGAGCCACCGGCCGCGTCTTGCCATGCCGGCAGCAAACTGCCATGGTCAAAGCGACGCTCGACACATTTAAGCTTTGACCCTCTACCCTCTGATCACCGACCAGGAAGACAGCGACTTATGAGCCAACGCGACGCCTACGAGCAGAAACTGCGTGCCAAGCTGGATGAATGGCAGGCCGAGATCGATCGGCTCCGCGCCAAGGCCCGGAGCGCCGAGGCCGATGCCCAGCTCAAAAAGGAACAGGAGCAGGAAGCCGAGCGTCTGGAAGAGCAGCGCGATGAGATGCGCCAAAGGCTGGACAGGCTGCGCGACGCCAGCGACGACGCCTGGGACGACATCAAGGACGGCGCCGAACGCGCCTGGAGCTCGGTCAGCGACGCCTTCAACAAGGCCCGCTCGCGCTTCAAGTAAGCGCCCCGCTACCCCGGCGCCAAACGCCCGGGGCTTTTACCACGCCATGGCTAAGCGCCGGCAAAGCGCCCTACACTGTTTTTGATCTTCGTTCGACCTGCCACATTTTTCGGCGGTCAAGGATTATCAAGCCATGAACGCTAAGCATGAGGGGTTGATGCATACCGCTGGCTACCTGGGCATGGTAGGCCTGCTGATAGTGCCGGGCTCATTGCCCGGCAGTGCCCTGGGCGCTAACTCCTTTCTTACCCCGCTGGGCCCGGTGGCAGATGCCGAGCGTGAGTATCTGCTGGATATCATCGGCATCACCATGATCGCTATTATGCCGGTGCTGATTGGCGTGCCGCTGATCCTGTGGCGCTATCGGCGTGGCAATAAACGCGCCACCTACCGTCCCCACTGGACATTTTCCAAGCCGCTGGATATTGCTATGTGGGGCGTGCCGGTGCTGATTATCAGTTTTCTCAGCGTCTGGCTTTGGCACCATACCGTGAAATACGACCCCTACAAGCCGCTGGGCGTCGACCCGCTGCATATTCAGGTGGTGGGGCTTGACTGGAAGTGGCTGTTTATCTACCCCGAGCAGGGCGTGGCCAGCGTGGGCGAAATGGCCCTGCCCGTCGATCGTCCGGTGTCGCTGAGTCTGACGACGAATACGGTCATGCAAAGTTTCATGGTGCCGGCGCTGGCCGGGCAGATTTACGCCATGGCGGGCATGCAGACTCAGCTCAACTTTATTGCCGACCGCCCGGGCACCACCCGCGGGCAAAATACCCAGTACACCGGCGCGGGCTTCTCCGAGCAGTTTTTTACCGTGCATGCCCTGCCCGAGGGCGACTGGCAAGGCTGGGTAGCCAAAGCCCGCACCGCGCCGCTGGCGCTGAACAAGCGCACCTATGCCAGGCTTGCCAAACGCGGCTCCCGGGCCGAGGCTCGCCAGGCGCTGGCGCCTGGGCAGGACTCGGGGCCGCTGTTGTTTGCGTCGGTGCCCCCGGATCTTTTCCAGCAAATCATCAACCGCTATCACGACGGCAAAGGGCTGACGGCGCAGCAGCAGCCGGGCTCGCCCGCCTACCGGGCCGGAGGCGAAAATGAATGAGCTGATATTCGGCCGGCTGGAGTGGTCGAGCTTTTTCATCCACGAATTTATCGCCGAGCCGAGCATCGACAGCGCCGTGGCCGCCGGGGCAGGGCTCGCGGTGGTACTGGGGGCGCTGGCCCTGCTCGGCGTGCTGATTCGCTACCGGCTCTGGGACCGGGCGTGGCGCGACTGGCTGACCAGCGTTGACCACAAGAAAATCGGCATCATGTATATCGTGCTGGCGCTTGTGATGATGGCCCGGGGCGTGGCCGAAGGCGTCGTCATGCGCGCCCACCAGGCCACCGCGCTCGATGGCGGCGTGCTGTCGGCCGAGCACTTCGCCCAGCTGTTCAGCACCCACGGCACCATCATGATCCTGTTTGTCGCCATGCCGCTGCTGATCGGCCTGATCAACTACGTGGTGCCGCTGCAGATCGGCGCGCGCGACATGGTCTTTCCGGTGATGAACCAGGTCAGCCTGGGGCTAACCACCGCCGCGGCGGCGCTGATCATGGTATCGCTGGTGGTGGGCCACTTCGAAACCGGCGGCTGGTCGGCGTATCCCCCCTACACGGGGGCCGACTTCAACCCCGGCGTGGGGCCCGACTACTGGATCTGGGCGATTGTGCTGTCGGGCATCGGCACCACCCTCACCGGCATCAACTTTGCGGTCACCATCTACAAGTCGCGTGCGCCCGGCATGCATTTCATGCGCATGCCGATGTTTACCTGGACCGCCCTGTGCACAGCGATCATGATCGTCTACGGAATGCCCCCGCTCACCGTCGGCTCGCTCATGCTGGCCCTTGACCGCTATCTGGACTTTCACTTCTTCACCAACGATCTCGGCGGCAACATGATGAACTACGCCAACATCTTCTGGATGTTTGGCCACCCCGAGGTGTATATCGTGGTGCTGCCGTCGTTTGGCGTTTTCTCGGAAATTTCCGCTACCTATGCGGCCAAGCGTCTTTACGGCTACGCCTCGCTGGTGTTCGCCACCATGGCCATCGCGGCCGTTTCGTTCACCGTCTGGCTACACCACTTCTTTACCATGGGGCAAAGCGCCAGCGTCAATATCGCCTTCGGTATTGCCACCATGGTTATTGCCGTCCCCACCGGGGTCAAGATCTACGACTGGATGGCTACCCTCTATCGCGGGCGCATACGCCTCACCGCCCCCATGATCTACATGTTGGGCTTTTTCTTTCTGTTCGTCATCGGCGGGCTGAGCGGCGTAATTCAGGCCAACCCCACCGTGGACTTTCAGGTACACAACACGCTGTTTCTGGTCGCCCATTTCCACAACGTGCTGATCCCGGGCACGCTGTTTGGCCTGCTCGCGGGGATCCACTACTGGTTTCCCAAGGCGTTTGGCTTTCGTCTGGATGAGCGCCTGGCAAAGCGCGGGGCCTGGCTGTGGATCATCGGCTTTTGCTTTACCTTTCTGCCGCTTTACTGGCTGGGGCTGTTGGGCATGCCGCGGCGCTCGGCGAGCTTCAGCGACCCGGCCTTTGTGCCCTGGATGCTGGTCACGCTGGCCGGCGCGCTTACGCTGCTGGGCGCTTTTTTCACCATGCTGCAGACGGGCTGGGTGAGCGTTCGCGATCGTGCGCGGCTGGCGGTGCCCATAGGCGACCCCTGGGACGGGCGCACCCTCGAATGGTCCGTTCCCGCCCCGCCCCGGGAGTGGAACTTCGCCGCCACGCCTCGGGTGCATTCGCGGGACGCTTTCGCCGTCGAGAAAGAAGCCGGCCACCCCTATCAGCCGGCGCAGCGCTATACAGACATCGAGATGCCCAAGGCCACCTCCATGGGCATGGTGGTAGGCGTTGCCGGCACTCTCATGGGCTTTGGGCTGATATGGCACATATGGTGGCTGGCCATGGTGGGCCTGCTGGGTATGCTCGCCAGCATGGTCGCCCGCGGCCTTGTCATCGATACGCAGCATACGCTTTCAGCGGCCGAGCTTGAGCAGGCACATCGCGACTGGCTTACCCAGGTGGCCAGCACTCGCGCCGTCACCCGCGATGAAGAAACCACCCCTGGCAACCGCGGCCTTGCCGCGGCGGATGTAGTGCCATGACACGCGATACTCTTCTCCATCCCGGCCTCAACCTGGGCGCCGCGCACGGCACGGCCCATACGCGCTCGGAGCCTGTGCTCTTCGGCTTCTGGGTTTTCTTGATGAGCGATCTCATCATCTTCGGCATCCTTTTTGCCACCTACGTGGCCATGCGCGACGGTACGGCGGGCGGGCCGGGGCCCCACGAGCTGTTCAACCTGTCAAGCATCGCCGTTCAGACCGGGCTTTTGCTACTGAGCAGCATGACCTACGGCTTGGCCAGCCTGCAGCTCAAGCATGGCAACGGCCAGCGCTACAGGCTGGTGATTTGGCTGATCATTACCGCCGCGCTGGGGTTGGCTTTTCTGGGGTTCGAGCTGGCCGATTTCCACAGCATGGCCCAGGAGGGCGGCGTGCCTTCGCGCAGCGGCTGGCTGTCGGCCTATTACGCTCTGGTGGGCCTGCACGGCCTGCATATTACCCTGGGTCTGCTATGGATCGCGGTCATGCTGGTTCAGATTCGCGTGCTGGGGCTGAATGGCCTGGTCAAAACGCGATTGCTGATGCTGGGGCTGTACTGGCACTTTCTGGACCTGGTATGGATCGGTATTTTTTCCATTGTGTTTCTTGCGGGGGTCGCATGAAATCCACGGCTTGGCAGCGTGAACGGAAACACTACCTGATTGGCGGCTTGCTCTCGCTGATTCTCACCGCCGTCGCCTTTATCGCCGTCATGGGGATCGAGCTTTCCCGCCCTGCGACGCTGGCCGTTATCGCCATCGCGGGAGTGGCTCAGCTGATCGTGCAGGTGCGCTTTTTTCTACACATCGACCTTAGCCGGCAAAAACGCGAGGACCTGCACCTCATCCTGTTTTCGCTGCTGCTGCTGACACTCATGGCCGGCGGCACTATCTGGATCATGGGCGACCTGGCCGGGCGCATGTAGCGGCTGGCCTTTGCCCCACATACCCACCACAATCGGGCCATATTTCAATGTGCTAAAGGAGGAAGATTTGGCTACCGAGCGTTACCAGCAGGGCATGGACAAACTCAAGGAGCTGACCACTCCGGAAGCCGGCAAGCCCACCGGCCATATGGAAGTCGGCGAAAGCTTCAAGGGTATCGCTCCGGACCTTACCCGCATGGTGGTCGAGTTCGCCTTCGGCGACGTCTACTCGCGCCCGGGGCTTGAGAACAAGCAGAAAGTGCTGGCTACCATTTCCGCGCTGGTCGCCCAGGGGACCCCGCAAATCGGCATGCACGTGGTCACCGGCCTGAAAGTCGGCCTCACTCCGGACGAAATCGCCGGCTGCATCATCCACCTCATCCCCTACGTCGGCTTCCCCCGCGCGTTAAGCGCGCTGAAGGTCGCCCAGGACGTGTTCGCCGAAGAAGGCGTGGTGATCAGCGAAAAGCTGGCCGAAGAGCTGAAGCAACGCTAAGGGGCAAGGCGCCGGCTACCCGGGTCTGTGGGATGCCGATTTATCGGGCGAAGCGGCGCTGCATAAACCAGTGATTGACCCCGATGACCGGCTGTTCGGCCACGGTAGTAAAGCCAAACCGCTGGTAAAGCCGGACGTTGGCCGTCAGATCGGTTTCGAGGTATCCGACCAGCTGGCGCTCGCTCAGCTCGTCGCAAAGCCGCTGAAAGAGCGCGCTGCCGATGCCCTGGCCTTGCCGCTTGGGCGCTACCGCCATCGGGCCGAGGTGGGCGTGCCGGGGCATTTGGGCGTCCTGCTGCGCCCAGACCCGCGTCCAGCGGTAGACCCGCCACAGGCCGCCCGGGCCGCTGGCTGAAAACAGGGCCGGCAGGGCGCGGAGCTTGTCGGCAAGCGCCGGCTGGCAGCGGCCGGGCAGAGAAAGCCCGGCCACGCCAACAAGCTCATCCTCGGTAAAGGCACCCAGCACCACGCCGTTAACCGCCTGGCGACGCATAAAGGGCGCAAACATGGCGCTTAGCGCACGCTCCCGGCGCGCCGGCTGACTGCCGAACGCCCGAATATGGGTAGGGTTATCGCGCATGCCCCGGCCCAGCAGCGCGCTGGCGGCGGGTATCTCCGCGACGGCAAGGCGGCGTATGCTAACGGCATTGGATTGGCTCATGATATGCATGATGCCTGATAACACGACCAGGGAACCAATGTTACTGCCTGATAGTAAAACCGTGGGGCTGTTTCTCCTTACCGCGCTTGCCGAAATCGTCGGCTGCTATTTGCCCTACCTCTGGCTGCGGGAAGGAAAGACGGCCTGGCTACTGATTCCGGGGGCGCTGAGCCTTGCCGCCTTTGCCTGGCTGTTAACGCTGCACCCTACTGCGGCGGGCCGGGTCTACGCGGCCTACGGCGGGGTCTATATCTTTACCGCGATCATGTGGCTGTGGCTTGTCGATGGGATAAAACCCACGGCGTGGGATCTGGCAGGCTCCGCCGTGGCGCTTTTGGGCATGGCGATTATCATGCTGGGGCCGAGGGCGGCCTAATCGTACTGTCTGCTCCCCACCCACACGGCACCCGCTCACTCAACGTTCTGCACCTGCTCGCGCATCTGCTCGATGAGCACCTTTAGCTCCACCGCGCGGCGGGTGGTCTCGGCGACCAGGGATTTGGACGAGAGAGTGTTGGCTTCGCGGTTGAGCTCCTGCATCAGAAAGTCCAGCCGGCGGCCCTTGGGGCCTTGCTCGGCGAGCTGGCGGTGGGCTTCTTCGACGTGGGCATCCAGCCGGTCAAGCTCTTCGGCGACGTCGCTTTTTTGCGCCACCAGCACCAGCTCGGCTTCAAGGCGCTGGGGCTCAAGCTCGGTGCGGGCGGCATCCAGGCGTTCCAGCAGTTTTTCGCGCTGGGCCTGCTGTATTTCCGGCATCAGCGCGCGTACGGCGGCCACTTCGCGGCGCACGCCCTCAAGCCGGGTCGCAATCATTCCGGCAAGCTTTTCCCCTTCCCGGGCCCGGGCCTCAATCAGCTCGTCCAGCGCCCGCTCGAACAGCGACCGGGCGGCGGTGAGAACGACGTCGCTATCCTGACGGCCGCTTTCCAGCACGCCGGGCTGGTTGAGCAGGTCCAGCGCGGTGGGCGCGGCGGTGCCGGGGACTTCGCGCTGGACGACTTCCAGCGCGCGGGCAAGCTCGGCCAGGTAGGCGGTATTCACCGCCGGGGCGTGGCCGGCTTCCGCGGTATCCAGGCGCAGGGTGCACTCCACCTTGCCCCGGGCCAGGCGCTGGCGCAGGGCCTCGCGCAAGGTCGGTTCCAGCGCGCGCAGCGGCTCGGGCAGGCGGAAGGTCGGCTCCAGATAGCGCTGATTCACCGAGCGCAGCTCTATCTGAAGGGTGCCAAAGCCTTCGGCCTGCTCGGCGCGGGCGAAGGCGGTCATGCTGTGAACGGATGCTGTAGCGGACATATCGACTCCCGAATCCTCATTTTTTGCCAGTTTATCCGATATCCCGCCGGAACCGGGCAAGGCATGTACAATGACCGGCCCGATTTTCGTCTTTACCTATCCAGACTAACCACGAGGTAGCCCATCATGAGCAAGGTGTCTCAACCCGAGGTCATCCGCCCAAGCGACCGTGCGCCCGACGAGCCCCGGGCGGTGCGGCTAACGCGGAACTATACCCGCCACGCCGAGGGCTCGGTGCTGGTGGAGTTTGGCGACACCAAAGTACTGTGTAACGCAAGCGTGGAGGCCGGCGTGCCCCGCTGGCTGCGGGGCAAGCGCCAGGGCTGGGTCACCGCCGAATACGGCATGCTGCCGCGCGCGACCCACACCCGGGGCGGGCGCGAGGCGACCCGGGGCAAACAGGGCGGGCGTACGCTTGAAATCCAGCGGCTGATCGGGCGCAGCCTGCGCGCGGCGGTGGATCTGAAAAAGCTCGGCGAGTTCACCATCACCGTGGACTGCGACGTCATTCAGGCCGACGGCGGCACCCGCACCGCGGCGATTACCGGCGGCTGCGTGGCGCTGGTGGATGCGCTGCGCTACCTGCAGCGGGAGAAAAAGATCAAGGCCGACCCGCTCAGGCAGCTGGTCAACGCCGTCTCGGTAGGCCTATACCGAGGCGTGCCGGTAGCGGATCTGGACTACGCCGAGGACAGCAGCGCCGACACCGACACCAACGTGGTGATGACCGAAGCCGGCGGGTTGATCGAGGTGCAGGGCACCGCCGAAGCGGGCGCGTTCAGCCGTACCCAGCTCAACGCCATGCTCGACCTCGCCGAACAGGCCGGCGGCCAGCTGACCCGCTATCAGCGCGAAGCGCTGGAAATGCGCGGCTGAATTTATAAAGCCAGGTCGTACTCGACGATCAGCGGCGCGTACTCGGAGAAGGTAGCGTCGTAGTCGATCCAGGCGTCGACCACGTGGCGGCGAAAGTTGGGCCCGACCATCTGGTAGTCCAGCCGCCACCCTTCCTGGCGCACCCGGGGCACGTCCTGATCAAGCTTTGGCCACCAGGTATATTCGCTGGCGTCGCGGTTGATCTCGCGAAACGTATCGATAAAGCCGGTGGGGCCGAGAACATGGTCCATCCAGGCGCGCTCCTCGGGGCGAAAGCCCGGGGTCAGCTGGTTGTCGGACCAGTTGGTCAGATCGATCGTCTTGTGCGCCACGTGCCAGGTGCCGCAAATGATGTATTCGCGGCGCTTGCGCGCCATTTTGCTCAGGTATTCCTGATACTGTTCCATGAACTGCTGCTTGGCGCGCTGGTCGCGGCCGTCGGGCATCAGGAAGGTGGCAATGCTGAAGCGGTCGTAGTCGGCCTGCAGAAAACGCCCTTCGTGGTCGCACTGGGGAAAGCCCAGGCCGTACATGATAGCTTTGGGAATCTTGCGGCAGTACAGCGCCACGCCGGAAAAACCGTCTTCTTCGGCGTCGAGAAAATAGCCTTCGTAGCCCTCGGGATAAAGAATGTGATCGCCCAGCTCGAAGCTTTTTACCTGAGTATCCTGCACGCAGACCACATCGGCGTCCTGCTGCGCCAGCCAGTCCAGAAACCCACGCTCGACGGCGCCGCGAATACCGTTGACATTGATGCTGGCAATTTTCATAAATCGTCCCTTTTGCGTCGCTGCTGTATGATACCCGACGTTTCCACCTTTGGGTAAATCCCCCCAGCAAAAAAGCGAGGAGTGCCGTGGCTGCCCCCCGATCATCCGATCCCCAACACGCTCTCAAACCCTATCAGCGCGATTTCATCCGCTTTGCCATCGAGCAGGGCGTGCTCAAGTTCGGCGAATTCACGCTGAAGTCCGGCCGCGTCAGCCCGTACTTTTTCAACGCCGGGCTGTTTCAAACCGGCGGTGCGCTGTCACGCCTCGGGCGCTTTTACGCCCGGGCCATGGTGGAAAGCGGCCTTGCCGCCGACGTGCTGTTCGGCCCGGCCTACAAGGGCATTCCGCTGGCCGCGGTCACCGCGGCTGCCCTTGCCGACCACCACGACCGCGACATGCCCTACGCCTTCAACCGCAAGGAGGCCAAGGCCCACGGCGAAGGCGGCAGCATCGTCGGCGCATCGCTTGAGGGCGATATCTTCATCATCGACGACGTCATCACCGCCGGCACCGCCGTGCGCGAGGTGATGGATATCATCGCCGAGCACAGCGCCCGGGCCGCCGGGGTCCTCATCGCCCTGGACCGCCAGGAGCGCGGCCAGGGCAAAAAAAGCGCGATTCAGGAAGTCGAGGCCACCTACGGTATGCCGGTAGTAAGCATCGTCACTCTGGACCAGGTGCTTGAGTACCTGGAAGAGCACGCCGGCCCCGAGATGCAGCCCCACGCCGAGGCCATCCGCGACTACCGCGCGCGCTACGGCATCAGCTGATATCTGCCTGAGCCTCAACCGCGCCGGCAAAATCGTTTTGCCGCCAGGCCTCGAAGCTGACCAGCGCCACGGCGTTGGAGAGATTGAGGCTGCGGTTATTGGGCCGCATGGGAATGCGCAGCTTGTGCGAGCCGGGCAGGCTTTGATGAACCTCGGCGGAAAGCCCGGCGGTTTCCGAGCCGAACAGCAAAACGTCCCCCGGGGCGAAGGCGGCGTCGGTATAAAAGCGCGTACCGCGCGTGGTCAGCGCCCACACGGTGCGCCCCTGCATGGCGCGCATAAAAGCGCTAAAATCCGCGTGCCGGGTGACGTTGGCCGCATCGCGGTAGTCCAGCCCCGCCCGGCGCAGCTTGCGCTCTTCCAGATCAAACCCCAGCGGCTCGATCAAATGCAGCCGGCAGCCGTTATTGGCCGCCAGGCGCATGATGTTGCCGGTATTGGGTGCCATGCGCGGCTCGAACAGCGCAATCTCGAACATGTGTTTTGCCTCGTTGACCTTTCGCCTAGTTAAGTCACGGCGCCGATTATCGCAGCCGGCAACACGCCCCTGCCAGCGCGACGCGTTTTTTGCCCGGGCGGTCACTACCGTGATGCCCAAGGAGTCCCCGATGAACCCCAGCATTGCCCAGCGCCTGCGCGGCCTGAACCCCCGCCAGCAACAAGCGGTACGCGCCATCGACGGCCCTTGCCTGGTGCTCGCCGGTGCCGGCTCGGGCAAGACCAGCGTGATCACCACCAAGATTGCCTACCTGGTCAAGGAGTGCGGCATGAGCGCCCGGCGCATCGCCGCGGTGACCTTCACTAACAAGGCCGCCCGGGAGATGAAGGAGCGCGTGGGCGGGATGCTACAGGGCAAGGAAGGCCACGGGCTTACGGTCTCGACCTTTCACACCCTGGGGCTCAACATCATCCGCGGCGAGCTCAAGACGCTGGGCTACAAGCCGGGCTTTTCGCTGTTTGACCCCGAAGACGCCAAGGCGCTGCTGCGCGACCTGATGGACAAGGACGCCCAGGTCGACGCCGAGGCGATCAACGCCGTACAGGGCATGATCTCCCAGTGGAAAAACGACCTGGTGCTGCCCGGCGAGGCGCTGTCCCACGCCGCCGATGACGACGCCCACTACGCCGCCCGGGTGTACGAAGCCTACGTGCGCCACCTGCGCGCCTACAACGCCGTGGACTTTGACGACCTGATCCTGCTGCCGGTGGTGCTCTTGCGCGACGACCCCGAGGCGCTGGCCCGCTGGCGGCGCAGGATCCACTACATGCTGGTGGACGAATATCAGGACACCAACGTCAGCCAGTACCTGCTGGTCAAGCTTCTGATGGCCGAACGCCAGACCTTCACCGTGGTCGGCGACGACGACCAGTCGATCTACGCCTGGCGCGGCGCGCGGCCGGAAAACCTCGTCACCCTGGGCGAGGATTTCCCCCGGCTCAACGTGGTCAAGCTGGAGCAGAACTACCGCTCAACCGGCACCATTCTGCGCGCGGCCAACGCGCTGATCGCCCACAACCCCCACGTCTACGAAAAGACCTTGTGGTCGCAAATGGGCGACGGCGCGGCCATCCGCGTGGTGGTCAACCGCCACGAAGAGGCCGAGGCCGAGCGGGTGGCAAGCGAGATCCTCACCCGCCGGATCAAGGAGTCCGCCGCCTGGCGGGACTTCGCCGTGCTTTACCGGGGCAACTTCCAGGCGCGGCTTTTGGAGCTTAAGCTGCAGCACTACCAGATCCCCTACAAGCTCTCCGGCGGCACCTCGTTTTTCTCCCGGGGGGAAATCAAGGACGCCATGGCCTACCTGCGCCTGCTGATCAACCCCGGCGACGACAACGCCTTTCTGCGCATCGTCAACGTTCCCCGCCGGGAGATCGGCCCGTCCACGCTTGAGAAACTCGCCAACTATGCGACGGAACGCGAAGCCTCGCTGTTTGCCGCCTGCCACGAAATGGGTCTCGAGCAAACCCTGCCCGAGCGCGCGGTGGAAAGGCTTGCGCGCTTTACCCGCTTTATCGACGGTACCCGCCGGCGCATGGACGAGGGCGACGCCATCGCCGCTATTCGCCGGATGATGACGGAGATGGACTACGAGGCCTGGCTGTATCAGAACGCCAGCGCCCCGACCGTGGCCGAGCGGCGCATGGCCAACGTGTGGACGCTGATCGACCAGCTGGAAAAATCCCTCGACCGCGAGCCGGAAGACGACGACGCCGACAGCACCGACTCGACGGCGACCCAGACCGACAGCGTCGAAGACGCCATTTCCCGGCTGGTGCTGCGCGACATCCTCGAACAGCAGGCCGAGGAAGACGACTCCGACCGCGTGCAGCTTTTAACCATGCACGCCTCCAAGGGGCTGGAGTTTCCCCACGTCTACCTCATGGGGCTGGAAGAGGATCTTTTGCCCCACCGCAACGCCGTGGAAAACGGCACCGTGGAGGAAGAGCGCCGCCTTGCCTACGTGGGCATTACCCGGGCGCGCCGGACGCTAACGCTGACCCTTGCCCGCCAGCGCAAGACCTACGGCGAGCTTTCCGACTGCACCCCCAGCCGCTTTCTCGACGAGCTGCCGGCAGAGGATCTGGAGTGGGAAGGCCGCCCCGACAAGGAAGACCCGGAGAAAAAGCAGGCCCGGGGGCAAAGCGCCATCGCCGGGCTGCGCTCGCTTCTGGACTGATGATCGGGCACAAAAAACCCCGCAGGGCCGGCGGATAAAACCGGCTCTGCGGGGTCAGGCGCGATACCGCTATGGCGTTACGTTACTGCGACTCTTCCACCATGTAGTCAACGGAAGCCTTGACCTCGTCGTCGGACAGGGTGGCATGCCCGCCCTTGGGCGGCATGGCGTTGAAGCCGTTGATCGCATGGTCGTAAAGCGTATCCATGCCCTTCTCGATGTGCGAAGCCCACTGCTCGGCGTTGCCGGAAATCGGCGCACCGGCAGCCCCGGTAGCGTGGCAGGCCATGCAGGCCTGGTTGAAGATGGCCTCGCCGTCGATGTCGGCCCAGGCAACATCGCCGCCGGCACCGTCATCGGCCTGGCTGTCTTCACCGCCTTCGTCGGCGCTTTCGGCCGCGACGGCCTCTTCTTCGGATGCGCCGTCTTCAGCCGCTTTATCCTCGGCCGACTCGTCGCTCTGCGCCGCGTCCTCCGCTGCGGCATCGTCGTCGGGCACGTCCATTACCGGTTCGACCATGTAGGCCACGGCGGCGTGCATGTCGTCATCGCTAAGGTTGGGGTTGCCGCCCTTGGCCGGCATGCCGTTAAAACCGTTGATGGCGTGATCCAGCAGGGTGTCAAAGCCCTTGTCGACCCGATCGGCCCAGTCTTCTTCGTTGCCGCGCACCGGCGAGCCGGCGGCTCCCGTGTCGTGACAGGCGGTGCAGACGTTGCCGTAAATCTCTTCGCCGTCGGCCGCGCCGCCGTCGTCACTGCTGCTATCGGCGGGCTCTGCCGACGCAGAGCCGCAGTCCTGGCTTGCCAGGCAGACCTCGCCCACCGGCGCCAGACGCTCGGCAATGGCGTCCTTGTCCACTTCGGCCTGGGCGCCGGCAACGCTTACCAGCACGCCCAATGCCGCCAGACCGCTTTTGATTAGCTTGGAATCCACTCTCATTACCTCGTTGTATTATCGTTGAAACCTGCACGAGCCTCTGCGCGCGGCGGCGTCGGCGACGGTCAGCCGTGACGCCCGGGCGAGTCTATCGCGGTAGTATACCGGCAACGCCAGGCCCGGAAAATGCCGGGCGGCGCCTTGCCGCGGTTTCAGGGTCAATACAAGGCGGATTCGCGGCTGTCGGCGAGGCCGCGGGCACGCTGACGACGCAGGCGCTGGCTAACCACGCCGTAGCGCGGCCCGGCGATAAACGCCAGCAGCAGAAACACCCCGGTCATTACCGCCATCATGCCGCCGATGGACACGTCCCAGTGCACGGCGATGAAGTAGCCGCTCACGCTTGCCGCGGTGGAAATCACAGCGCCCAGCACCAGCATCAGCCAGAGGCGGTCGGTGAGCAGGTAAGCCGCCGCCGGCGGGACGATGGCAAAGGCGATGAACAGCACCGCACCCACGGCGTCAAAGGCGGCAACGGCGGTGGAACTTGTCAGCATCAAAAGCGCGTAGAACATCAAGCCGGGGGCAAAGCCCAGCGCCTTGGCCAGCGCCGGGTCAAAGGTGGAAAGCTTGAGCTCTTTGAAGAACAGGCCAATAAACGCAAGGTTGAGCGTAAGCATGATGGTCATGGAAACCACCGCCTGGGGAATGTGGTAGCCCAGCACGCTGACGGTATCCAGCCACACAAAGCCGATCTCGCCCAGCAAAACCGTGTGGGTGTCGATGTGCACGTCGTGGGCGTAAACGTTAAGCAGCAGTACGCCAATGGAAAAAAGCGCCGGGAACACCAGCCCGATGGCGGCATCCTGCTTCATCCGTTTGGAGCTGGCCAGAAGCTCGGTGAGAAACACCGTTAAAAGGCCGGTAAGGGCCGCGCCGATCAGCTGCACCGGGCCGCTCTGGTGGTGGGTCAGCATCCATACCACGACGATGCCGAGCACGATGGAGTGGCTGATGGCGTCGGACAGCATGCTGTTGCCGCGCAGTACCAGAAACGTGCCCACCATCGAGGAAGCAGTGCCCACCATCGCCCCCACCAGCATGATTTGTAGCTCGATATTGTTGAAAAATGCCTCAAGCATGATGGCCCCTGTGGTAAAAGTGCCGGGTGGTAAAAATGCCGTTAAGCCGCGTTGAACATCGCCGTGACCTGCTTCGCCTCACGAACGCCCTTAGGGGTTAGCCGCCACTGACGGGCGGGCTTGCCCGCCGCTGCCTCAGGGCGCGTAGCGGTCAAAAGCCCCTGGCGCTTCAGGCGGTAAAGGGCAAAAGCGGTAAAGGCGCTGCGGCTAAGCCAGGGGCTGCGCTCGTGCTCTTCCTGCTCGAGGCGCGTCTGGTAAAGCACGTAAAGAATCTGGTTCTTGTGCAGCGCCCAGCGCTGGCGCACCAGGCGCAGGGATTCCCAGAGAATGCCTCGGCCGGGCGCCACGGCAAGCGACACCAGCACAATGGCCGAGGCGCTGAGGACAATCAGCGGCCCGGTGGCAAGCCCCCGGCCCAGGGTGCTGATGGTGGCGCCGGTAATACCGCTGATCACCCCGACGCCGGCGGCAATCACCACCATGCCGCCCAGATGGCGGCTCCACTGGCGGGCGGCCACGGCCGGGGCCACGACCATGGCGGCCATCAGCACCACGCCGACCATCTGCAGCCCCACCACCACCGCAAGGGTGATCATGGTGGTCAGCATCACGTCGATCAGAGTCACGGGCATGCCCAGGGTGCGGGCAAACTCGGCGTCAAACGTCACCAGCTTGGCCTGCTTCCACAGCGCGGCCAGCACTGTCAGAGCCACCAGGGTAATCCCGCCCATGAACCAGACGTCCGAACGCAGGGTGGCCGCCGCCTGGCCGAAGAGGAAGGCATCCAGCCCGCCCTGGGAGGCGTTGTCGGTCCCCTGGATATAGGTCAGCAGAACCACGCCGATGGCAAAGAACAGGCTCAGGCAGGTGCCCAGCGCCGCGTCGGTCTTGAGCCGGCTTAGGCGCGTCAGCGCCAGCATCAAAAGGGCCGCCAGCCCGCCGGTGATCATGGCGCCGACCATGATGCTGCCCATGTTGCGACTGCCGGCCACAATGAAGCCCAGGCACACCCCGGGAAGCGCGGCGTGGGAGATGGCATCGCCCAGCAGGCTCTGCCCGCGCAGCACCGCAAAGCTGCCCAGAGCGCCGCTGATGATACCCAGCAGCGCCGCCCCCATAACCACGTTTTGAAAGGTGTAGTCACCCAGAATCGATAGCCAGGACATGAGTTATTTCGCGCGCTCTATTGCCGTGAAGGGCGGTGTCTTGAAGGACGATGCCGTGAAGGACGGGTCCTGCGTTGCCGCGGGGTCGTCAGCCGTAGGCGCAGCCTCTTTGTCGGCCACGCCGCCGGCAAACCGATGGCTTTCATCCAGCAGCGCAATCTGGCCGCCGTAGGCGCGCTTCAGGTGCTCGCCGGTAAATACTTCCTTCGCCGGACCCGAGGCAACCACCTGGACGTTGAGTATCAGCAGCCAGTCGAAGTAGCTGGTCACCGTCTGCAGGTCATGGTGTACCACGATCAGCGTCTTGCCAGCGTCGCGCAGGCGGCGCAGGATGTCGATGATCGCCCGCTCGGTAGTGGCGTCCACCCCGGCCATGGGCTCGTCGAGGAAGTAGATATCCGCCTGCTGCACCAGCGCCCGGGCGAGAAACACCCGCTGCTGCTGGCCGCCGGACAGCTGGCTGATCTGGCGGTCGGCAAAATCCTGCATGGCCACCATGTCCAGCGCGTCAAAGGCTTCCTGGCGCTCGCGGCGGCCGGGGCGTTTGATCCACCCCAGACGGCCGTAAAGTCCCATCATCACCACGTCGAGCACGGTCGTGGGAAAGTCCCAATCCACGCTCGAGCGCTGGGGCACATAGCCGATGCGCTTGCGCTGGGCCTTGTACGACCGGCCGTGAAAGCTCACGCTGCCAGAAAGCGGCGGCACCAGCCCTAAAAGGCTTTTGATGAAGGTACTCTTGCCCGCTCCGTTGGGGCCGACGATGCCGGCCATGACCCCGGCGGGAACGTCAAGATTGACGTCCCACAGTACCGGCTTGTTGTGATAGCTCACGGTCAAATGCTTGACCTTGACGGCGGAATCCATAGTGATACCCCTGTTGTGCTGTTCGCTTACGCTTCGTCGAGGTCCCAGCGCTCGGCCCAGGACGCCAGGGCGTCCGGCAGCGGGGCTACCTCGCCGCCCAGGGCCTCGACAATGGCCTGGGTGTTGGCACGTAGCATCCCGATATAGGTACCGTCAGCGGTGCCTTCCTTGCCCATGGCGTCGGAATACAGCTGGCCACCGATCACCACTTCGTGGCCGCGCTGTTCCGCCGAGTCGATCACCGCCTGGACGGTGCGCGGATTAATGGTGCTTTCGATAAACACCGCCGGCACTTCGCGCTCGATGACGGTGTCGGCCATGTGGCGAATGTCGGCAATGCCGGTTTCGGTATCGGTGCTGATGCCCTGAATACCTTCCACCTCGATGCCGTAGGCGCGGCCGAAGTAGTTGAAGGCATCGTGGGCGGTGACCAGAATGCGCTGCTCTTCGGGAATGGTTTCAACGCTTTCCTTCACCCACTGATGCAGCGCACCGAGCTGCTCGGTGTAGGCCTCGGCGTTGGCTTGAATGCTGTCCTTGCACTCGGGGCGGGCCTCGATGAAGGTCTCGCCGATGGTGTCCACGGTTTGGGCCCAGAGCGAGACATCCATCCACACGTGGGGATCAATGCCGTAAACGTCGTCGGCAGTGAGCATCCGGGAAAGATCGATGGACTCAGGCGATACGGCTACGGTCGTTTTCCGGCGCGAGAAGTTTTCCAGCACCTCGCCCAGCTGGCCTTCCAGCGAATAGCCCGCATAGAGGATCTGGTCGGCATTGCGCAGGGTTTTCACATCGCTGGCGCTGGCCTGATAAAGATGCGGATCGACCCCCGGGCCCATCATGGGCTCCGCTGCCACGCACTCGCCGCCGACCTCGCTGGCAACGTCGGCAATCATGCCGATGGTGGTCACCACGTTGAGCGGTGCCTTTTCAGGTTCGGCGTGGGCCAGCGGGGCAGCCAGCGCCATTGCCAGCAGCGGGGCGGCATAGCGGGTGTTCATGGGGGTCTCCTGAGCAAGCGTATTTACTGTACAAATATTCAACGAGCCAATATTTAGCGTACAGTCAGAAAGTAAGCCTTGGCTAAGTTTAGAGAGGCGACCCGCCAAACACAAGAAAAGCTTGCGCTATCTTCGGTATCCGGGCCCGGCTTACGGCTTCATGGCAAAATGCGCTACCATGGGTTCGGCTTTATGCCGTTCACACCCACTTTTCATGTCGAGACGCTGCTGTTTTCATGAGTCATGATTTCAAGCCCCAAGGGGCGTTTGCCCACAGCGCAAGCGTGGACGCGCTGCCGCCGGTCGAGCAGCACGCGCGCCAGTACGCCACGGTGCGCCAGGCCCATGAAACCGAACTGATCGAAGACTACGTCGAGCTGATCGGCGATCTGCTGACCCATCGCGGGGAAGCTCGGGCGGCGGATATCGCCGCGCGCATGGGGGTCAGCCAGGCGACGGTGTCAAAGATGATCCGCCGGCTCAACGAGCTTGAGCTGGTCACCAGCCGCCCGTACCGCTCGCTGTTTCTCACCAGGGCGGGCAAGGCCATGGCGTCCCAGTCCCGGGAGCGCCACGATATCGTGCTGCATTTCCTGCGCGCGCTGGGGGTGAGCGACGACGCTGCCCGCATCGACGCCGAGGGCATGGAACACCACGTAAGCGATGAAACCCTCGACGTCATGCAGCGCTATATCGCCGCGACCGCCCGGCAAAGCGAAGGCTAAAAGCGGCCGCCGGTTAAAACCGGTGGCGCAGCAGGCGCATGGCGTTAAGCGTCACCAGCACGGTGGCGCCGGTATCGGCCATCACCGCGATCCATAGCCCGGTGATACCCAGCGCCGTGGTCACCAGAAAGATCGCCTTGAGCCCCAGCGCCAGCGCCACGTTGGTCTTGACGTTGGCAAGCGTCGCCCGGGACAGCCGAATCAGCTCGGCGATGCCTGCCACCCGATCCTTGAGCAGCGCGGCGTCGGCGGTTTCCAGCGCCACGTCGGTGCCGCCACCCATGGCAACGCCTACGTCTGCCGCCGCCAGCGCCGGGGCGTCGTTGATGCCGTCGCCGACCTTGCCCACCGGCCCTTCGCCTGCCTCTCGCCACTCGGCTACCCGGGCAGCCTTGTCTTCGGGCATCAGCCCGCCGTGGGCTTCGATGCCCAGCAGTTTGCCGATCGCCGCCGCGCTGCGGGGGTTATCGCCGCTCAGCATGACCGCCCGTATGCCCAGCCGGGAAAGTGCATCAAGCCCTGTGCGGGCATCTTCCCGGGGCTCGTCGCGCAGGGCGATAGCGCCCACGGCCACGCCCGCTTTCACCAGCACGGTGACGGTCTTGCCATCCTCTTCAAGCGCCTGGATATGCGCCTCGTCGGCGTCGCTGAGCGAGGCGATACTCGCCGCGTAGCCGGGGCTGGCAAGGATCACCTCCTCGCCGCCAATGCGCCCGCTGACGCCGGCGCCGGCCAGCGCCCGGCCGCCTTCTACCGCCGGCAGCGCAAGGCTCCGCGCCTTGGCCTGGCTGACAATGGCGGCGGCGATGGGGTGGCCGGATTCGCGCTCAAGCGCAGCGGCAAAGGCCAGCACGTCGTCCTCGGCGGCACCCTGCCAGGCGTCGATGTCGGTGACTTCCGGGGCACCGGCGGTGAGCGTGCCGGTTTTATCCAGCGCGATCACCTTGAGCTTGCCCAGGCTTTCGAGCACCGCGCCGCCCTTGATCAGAAGCCCGTGCCGGGCCCCGCTGGAAAGCCCCGCGGCAATGGCGGCGGGCGTGGAGATCACCAGCGCGCAGGGGCAGGCAATCAGCAATAGCGCCAGCGCCCGGTAGACCGATTCCGACCACGCCATGCCCGCTACCAGCGGCGGCAGCACGGCAAGCGCCAGCGCCAGCGCTATCACCGCGGGCATGTACCAGCGGGCAAAGCGGTCGATGAAACGCGCCACCGGTGCCTTGGCCGCCTGAGCCTCTTCCACCAGGCGGATGATACGCGCGATGGTGTTGTCCTCGGAGCGGCGGGTGACCTCTACGGTCAGCGCCCCGTCGCGGTTGATGGTGCCGGCAAACACCTCCTCGCCTGCGCTCTTGTAGCGCGGCTCGGCCTCGCCGTTGACCGGCGACTCGTCGAGGTAAGAGCCGCCCTCGGCAATGCGGCCGTCGCAGGGCATTCGATCCCCCGGGCGGACCAGCACGCGCTGCCCCGGGGCCAGCGTTTCCGCTGCGACTTCGGTGACCTCCTCGCCGTCAAGCCGCCGGGCGGTCGCCGGCGCCAGGTCGGAAAGCGCGGCAATACTCCGCCGCGCCCGGGTCGAGGCCACGCCCTCCAGCAGCTCGCCGACGGCAAACAGCACCACCACCACGGCGGACTCTGCCGCCGCGCCGATGATCAGCGCCCCGGCGGCGGCAATGGTCATCAGCGATTCGATGGTGAATACTTCGCCCACGCGAAGCGCCTGCCACGCCGACCTGGCAATGGGGTAAAGCCCGACCAGGGTCGCCGCCACGAAGGGCCAGTCGCCAAGCACGGGCCAGAACAGATGGAGCACGGCCGCCACCGCCAGCAGCGCGCCGCTGACCAGTACCAGCTTGCCCTTGGCGCTTTGCCACCAGGCGGTTTCCGGCGTAGCGCCGGCCGCAGACGACGTCCGTTCGTCGTGAATGACCTCGTAGCCCAGCCCGCGCATCGCCTGATCGATGGCTGCCTCATCGGGTGGCGTCTTCCCTTCAAAAAACACATCCAGCGTGCCCGCTGCGGCGTTGGCCTCAGCATCAACCACACCTTTTACGCGAGACGCGGCCGCCACCGCCTTGCGCTCGCAGCCGCCGCAGTCCATGCCGCTCACGCGGAAGCGCTCGTACGGCGTCTTTCCGCCTTCGGCGCCGCGGGGGTTCAGGGTCTCGCTAGCAGATAGCGTCATTCACATTCTCCCGGCCGACTGGCCTTGCATTCCGGGTATCTACGTTCAAAATAGGACCTAAAGCCACTATAGGTTCAATATCCGTGGCAAAATCCGGTGACACCATCCGGTTGAAGACGCGAGTCGGGAGGCAAAATGCAGGAACAGGAGACGTTCAGCATCGGCGCGCTGGCAAGCCGGGCCGGCTGCCAGGTGCAGACCGTGCGCTACTACGAGCAGATCGGCCTTTTGCCCGAGCCCGCGCGCAACGCCGGCAACCAGCGCCGCTACAGCACCGCCACTCTGCGTCGGCTGACGTTTATCCGCCATTCGCGGGATTTCGGCTTTTCGGTGGAGGCCGTGCGCGAGCTGCTGGGCATGGCCGATCATCCGGACATGCCCTGCGACCACGCCGACGCCATCGCCAAGCGCCACCTGGAAGAAGTGGAAGCGCGGATTGAGCGGCTTTCCGCCCTGCGCGACGAGCTGAAAAGGATGGTGGCCCAGTGCGCCGGCGGCCGAGTGGAGGAGTGCCGCATTGTGGAAGTGCTAAGCGACCACGACCAGTGCCTCCACGCCAGCGGCCACGGCGGCCGGGAAGCAATTCGCTAGGGCAGCGCTCAGAACATCGAGGCGTTGACCAGCAGGTGCGCGCCGACGCTTGCGGCGTAGCCGAGCAGAATGGCCGGCATCCAGCGCAGGTGTACGGCAAAGGTATAAATGCCCCTGGCCTGGCCCATCAGCGCCACGCCCGCCGCCGAGCCCATGGCCAGGAGGCTGCCGCCGACGCCGGCGGTCAGGGTGATCAGCAGCCAGTTGCCCTCGGACATATCCGGGGCCATGGAGAGCACGGCAAACATCACCGGAATGTTGTCCACCACGGCGGAAATCATGCCCAGGATAACGTTGGCCAGCGCCGGATGGCCGCCGCCGTAGAGGCTTTCGGAGAGCAGGCTCAAATAGCCCAGAAACCCAAGGCCGCCCACCGACATCACCACGCCGTAGAAGAACAGCAGGGTGTCCCACTCCGAGCGCGCTATCCGGCTGAAGATATCGAATGGCACTACGCTTCCCAGCTGCTCGAGCTTGCGCCAGTCGCCGCGGCGGGAGTAGCGCTCGCGCTTGCGTTCAAGCGAGCGCGGCAGGCTGCGGCGCAGGTAGTAGCCGAAAAACTGCAGCATCCCCAGGCCGAACATCATGCCCATGGCCGGCGGCAGGTTGAGCACCGAGTGGCACAGCACCGAAATCGCCACGGTAAACAAAAACAGCAGCACAATGCGCCGGGCACCGCGCTTGAGCCAGACGGTTTCGGTCAGCGACGCCGGCTTCTGGTTGACGATGAAAAAGTTCATGATCAGCGCCGGCACCATGAAGTTGACGATGGCCGGAATCAGCAGAGCAAAAAAGCCGCCGAAGGGAATCTGCCCGGCCTGCCATACCATCAGCGTGGTGATGTCGCCAAAGGGGCTGAACGCGCCGCCAGCGTTAGCCGCCACCACCACGTTGACGCAGCACAGGCTGATGAACTTGTTGTCGCCTTCGGCGACCTTGAGCACCACCGCGCACATCAGCATGGCCGTGGTCATGTTGTTGGCAATGGACGAAATCCAGAACGCCAGAACGCCGGTAATCCAGAACAGGCTGCGGTAGCTGAAGCCCTTGTACACCAGCCAGGCGCGCAGCTTGTCGAACACCCGGCGCTCCTCCATGGCGTTGATGTAGGTCATCGCCACCAGCAAAAACAAGAGCAGCTCGGTGTATTCCAGCAGGGTTTCGCGAAAGGCGTTTTCGGCCACGTCCGGCAGCCCCGCGCGCATGTACATCCACGCCACCAGCGTCCAGATCAGCCCGGCGGCGATCAGCACCGGCTTGGACTTGCGCATATGCAGTATTTCTTCGCTCATCACCAGCGCGTAGGCCAGCAGGAAAATCACCACCGAGGCGATGCCGGCCACCGAGAGCGTCAGATCGAGCGGTCCGGCGTCGGCAAAGGCAAAAGCGGGAAAACACAGCAGACAGGCAGCAAGAAACCGCCGGCGGACCCGAAGAGAGCGGGGCCGGGAGGCAGGGGCGTTGAAGGGTCGCATGGCACAAACCTTGGGAGGCAGGAGAGGAGAGAAAACCTGCTAATGATAAGCACCCTAAGGGAAGCCCGCAACACGCGCGGCAAGAAATACCAATACCGGCGAGCGGGATGCGCACTCCGGCGTTAATGGGCCACCGGCAGAGCGCATTGGAACGTTATGACAAGAGGAAAGCTATTGGCCCGGCCGGTCCGACTGGGCAGGCGCTCCCGGCCGGCTAAGGGGTGCCGACTGGCTCGACTGGCCCGGCTGGCCAGCTCCGGCTCCGCCGGTCCGGTCCGGCATTTCCTGAGCAGGGCCTTCACTCGCTCGCGGGCTCGGCTCCGGGCTATCCGGATGGCTGCTGCAGGCGGCTAGCGCAACAATGCAGGCAGCAGACAGCGAGGACAGTAGCAGCGGACGTACGTTGTTAAGCATAAATCCCCAGGCGTTTTATCAGCAGATCAAAGTGCGACACATACAAGAGAGCAAGAACTATGTGCCGCACTTCGATAGAGTTTAAAAGTGTAAGAAAGAATCGTTACCTATTGGCTATTACCAGGTAGTTACCAAGTAGTATCTTCCTCATCCTCGTCGCCCGTTTCCGGCGTGCCCGGCTCAGGCTGCTCGTCTTCGCCGAAGCCACCTTCTGTCTGGCCGTTGGTCTGCGGCCCTCCCTGTGTGTCAACCTGAATCCATACACCGGCTCAGTGAGTTAAACTCGATTTCAGAGCCCGAGGTTCAGGAGCCCATATCATGCCTAAACCGCCAACCGAGCTGCCCGATCACCAGGTCACGCCGAATCCCAAGCTGGAGAAGCGCACACGTCGCCAGTTCTCGACGGAGTACAAGCTGCGCATCCTGGCGGAAGCTGATGCCTGCCGGCATGGCGAGCTCGGAGAACTGTTGCGCCGAGAAAAGCTGTACAGCAGCCAGTTGACCGCATGGCGCAAGGAACTCGCCGAGAACGGCGTGGAGAAGCTTCACAAGACCGCCCCGGGGCCGCCCCCGAGCAAGACCCCGGAGCAGAAGCGTATCGAGGCACTGGAGCGTGAAAACGCCCGTCTTCAGCAGAAGCTCTCGACCGCCGAAGACTGCCTCTCGCTCCAAAAAAAAGCGTTATCGATGCTCGATCGCATGAACAATGGGAGCGAACCATGATCACGGTGCTCGAAGAACGCCCGGCGCATCTCCCGTTGGCCATGGCTTGCCGAGCACTGGGCATCAACCGCAGCACGGTGTATGCCTGGCGAAAACGGCGCCACGAGCCCGCCACAGAGGCATCTACGTCGCGTCGGCATTGTCCGCAGCCCAGAGCCCTATCGGCCGAGGAGCGAGCAAAAATGCTCGAGATCGCGCATAGTGAGGCCTACCGGGATCAGCCGGTCTATGAGATCTACCACGACCTGCTGCAGCAAGGGATCTATCTCGGCTCGCTCAGCACCTGGTACCGGCAACTGCGTGAAGCCAAGGAGAGCGGTGACCGTCGCCCACAGCGGGCGCCTCAGCACCATGCCATACCGCGAATCACGGCATGCGCCGCCAACGAGGCCTGGACGTGGGATGTGAGCAAATTGCCGACCCAGCGCCGTGGTGTCTATCTCAACCTCTACGTCGTACTGGACCTGTACAGCCGCCTCATCGTGGCCTGGATGGTCTCTCACAAGGAGAATGCCGCATTGGCCCAGCAGCTCTTTCAGGAAGCGGTCGACCGCTACGGCATTCCGCATGGAGCGCTGACGCTCCACCAGGACCGGGGTTCGCCGATGATCGCGCACAGCTACCTGGACCTCATGGGAGAGTTGGGGGTGACGTGCAGCCATAGCCGGCCACGGGTCAGTAATGACAACCCCTTCAGCGAAAGCCAGTTCAAGACCAGCAAGTACCAGCCGGACTACCCGGGACGATTCGAGAGCATCGCGCACGCCCGGCAGTGGTACAGCGCCTATGTCGATTGGTACAACCTGCAGCACCATCACAGCGGGCTGGCCGGCTTCACGCCAGAACAGGTCTTCACTGGGCGTTATCAAACCATTGCGCAGGTACGCCAGCGTGCCCTGGATGAGCGCTTTGAGGCGCACCCCGAGCGATTTAGCCAAGGACGCCCGACGGTGGCGATGCCGCCGGCCAGTGTCTCGATCAATCCGGTGCAGCCCGATGATGACGACCCAGCGCCGTACAGCGTAGTGAACTTCCCGACACTGTCGGCGGCGAGCCATACCGCTGCAAAATCGACGTTAATTTTTAACGATCTGTCCGAATCAGGTTGACAGGTTCCGCCCTTGGCCCTGACCTTCTTCCATGGTGGTCGTATCTCCGGTGGTGCCCGTATCGCCAGGCTGGCCTTGGCCGTCTGCAGCCGTAGCAACGCCGATGCCGCCCAGGCTCAGAGCCCCCGCTGTCAGCAGAGTCAAAAGAGCAGTACGAGTCATAGGGGTTTTAGTACGCATGAATATCACTCCATCAATCTTCGTTTGGCAGTTGAATCTAACCTTACGGACCAATGAGGTAATCTTCGGTTAAAACCGAAAATAAGGAAGTATGCGGTCCCACAGCATACTGCCCGATAGCCGATGAAGTCGGTAAAAACACCGTTTCCAAATCGGCTGCCTAGTCAGTCAGCAGACCCGCAGAGGAAGTTCCGGATAGCCCGTTTTATGATTTTTCTTTGCACATTAAAGGCTAGGCTGCCTATTTTATGCACGTTGTTGCCACGACAGCCGCCTTATCGCAAAAGCCAAAGTTATTCTACTGCTCGCTTCCAGGCCTGAGTTCAAACAGCAAGGGCGCCGGCTAAAGCCAACGCCAGCGCCGGAACAGCCAGATCAGCCCCAGGGCGATCGCGGCCATGCTGCCCAGCAGGAAAAAATAGCCGTAGCGCTCGTCGAGCTCGGGCATATAGGCGAAGTTCATGCCGTAAATACCGGCCAGAAACGTCAGCGGTACAAAGATCGCGGTGATCACCGTGAGCACCTGCATGGTGCGGTTCAGCTGGTGCGAGGACAGCGACATATAGCCGTCCACCAGATCCCCGCAAATGTCGTAGTACATGCTGGTCAGGCTGTAGAGGCGTTCAAAGCGTTCGTGAACGTCGGTAATCGCGTGCTCGGTATCCTCGTTGCCGTGGGGAATATGCTCGCAGTCCGTGGATAGCAGTTCGCTGGTAATCGACTGGTGGTAGTTGAACAGCCGCCGCATTTTCAACAGCCGCGAGCGATAGCCGATTACCTGTTTCATCAGCGTATCGGTGCCGTTTTCCATCAGCGCATCCTCAAGCTCGCTGAGCCTGGCCTCGAACTCGGTCAGGCTTTCCTGATAAAACCCTGCCGACAGATACATGATGCGAAGCGCCAGATGGCCTGGAGATTTCTGCAGCAGCGCGCCGCCGTTCTGCCCCAGCATTCGGTCGATGCTCATGGCCAGGCCGGCGTGCAGGCTGATCAGATAGCGCTCGCCGATGAAAAAGGGGATCTGCTGGGGCCGGTAGTCAAGGTCGGCATCAAAGGCGGCAAGCCCGCGATAGATGATCAGCGTATGCGAGTCAAACTCCTCGATCTTGGGCGGGTGGCGATTATCCTTCTGAGCATCGATAATCGCCAGCGGATGGCAGCCAAACGCCTCCAGCAGCGCCTTTCCCCGGGCGCTGCCTTCCCCCTGAACATCAATCCAGATGCGGCTTTTGGGCTCGGCGTGAAAGCGCTCGATAAGCTCTTCGCCTCCGGTGTGAAGCTCGCCGTCGGCGGTGATTAAAAGGCTACGGATCATTGTTAGGTCTCATCGTAAAGTTGATAGCCAGCCTTCTTAACGCTCATTTTATGAACAAAAACGAAAGGCAAAACAGCTTCTTTTCGATACATTACCAGACGCTTGACATGGTGATTTTATACTTTTCCATCTGACAGAGCCTATCAGCCGCATCCGCTAAAATACCGGCCTAAATCAGATACCTACTCAGCTTTTAAGCGGCCTTAGCCTTTAGGTGGTTTTCGCCGAGCGTAGCTTGACAGCCTTTGGTTAAGATGCCTATGTTCTATCTAAGCGTCGATCGCTTGCAGCAATGAAAACCGTAGGTGAGGAAAGATACGTAATACCCTGATAAAGAATGATTTCTACGTATTTTTTCTTGAGGTTATACGTAGTTTCCTTGAGTTTAAAAGCGTGCACTTTGCATTTCGCTTAATAATATAGTGGGGTCGGAATGTATAAGTTAGTTTTCCCTAAAATAATAGCCACGGCTTCTTTGCCTCTCCTTGCTTTAGCTGCTTCTTCCGCCGCCTATGCGCAAGTCGACCAGATTTATTACGGCGGCAACATCGTCACCATGAACGAGAAAAATCTGTTCGTTGAAGCGGTTGCCGTCGAAGGCGACCGCATTACCCATGTCGGCCGGCTGGCCGATATCAAGCCGCTGACCGACGACGGCACCGAGCGGATCGACCTTGAGGGGAAAACGATGCTTCCCGGCTTCATCGACCCCCACGGCCACTTCGTCAGCGCCGGAACCTCGGCCCTGCAGCAGGTTGATCTCAACCCGCCGCCGATCGGCAACGTCACCAGCATGGACGACCTCATCGCCAAGCTAACGGACGAGGCGGAAGCTAACAGCGAGAGCGAGGTTATCCGTGGGGCCCGCTACGACGATACGCTACTCGACGAGAGCCGCCATCCAACGCGGGAAGATCTCGATCAGGTCAGCACGTCGCATCCGGTGATTGCCAAACATATCTCTGGTCACGTCACGGCGGTCAACTCCAAGGCCCTCGAAATGGCCGACATTACCGCCGATACGACCGACCCCGACGGCGGGCGTGTGGCAAAGGATAGCGAGACCGGCGATCCCACCGGCGTTTTGGAAGGCAATGCGGGCCAGCTGGTCAGCGACCTCACCCCCGAAACGACGAAGGAGGATCAGCTCGCCGGCATCCGCAAAGCGTCCGAGATGTGGACCGCGCATGGTTTCACCACCGCCAACGACCAGCCTAGTAACCCCGACATGATCGATGTGTACAAAGAGGCGCTCAATGATGAAGACCTCTTCCTGCGGCTGACGTACTGGCCAAGGGAGACAAACATTGAGGATGCACGGACTTATCCCGCAGTGGAGTCAGGATCCGATATCACCGCCGGTAGTAACATGATCCATCACGGCCCCATGAAACTCGTCATTGACGGCTCACCGCAGGGCTACACGGCACACTTCAGCCAGCCCTACAAAACGCAGCGGCCGCAGGATGACGGATCCTACCGGGGCTTCCCGTACTGGGACGACCGCGACGAGTTCTTCGACTTCGTCGAAGCATTACACCGGGAAGGCTGGCAGGTTACCGTTCATTCCAACGGCGACCAGGGCATCCAGGATACGCTCGACGCCTTTGCCGCCGCCCAGCTTGCCTCGCCGCGCGAGGATGCGCGCCACACGATTCAGCACTCGCAGTTCACCCGGCCCGATCAGCTCAACCAGATGGCGGCGCTCGACGTACATCCCGATTTTTTCATCGGCCACACCTTCTACTGGGGGGATCGCCACAAGAACGTCTTTTTTGGCGAATCGCGTGCCGAACATATGAGTCCGCTGAAAGGCGCCTACGAACACGGCCTGACGCCCACCACCCATACCGACACGCCGGTGGTACCGATCGACGGCATTCAGATGATTTGGTCTTCGGTTAATCGCATGTCGACCGACGGCGACATCATCGGGGAGGATCAGCAGGTTGCTCCGCTGGAGGCGCTCAAGGCGATCACTACCAACGCCGCCTGGCAGTATTTCCAAGAGGATATAAAAGGCAGCATCGAACCCGGCAAGCTCGCGGACTTCGTGATCTTGTCCGACAACCCGCTGTCGATCGGTCATCTCGACCCGATGAAGATCAAGGATATCAAGGTGCTTGAGACCATCGTCGGTGGCGAGACGGTGTTCGAGGGAGAAACCGAGAGTATCGTCGCGGAACAGTCCGCCGAGTAGTGGCTACATGAGCTACGTGCTGAAAAACAAGAGCTCAAATAGATAAGGGATTTATATTAATTTTAACTAAATAAAAAGAATATACGCTCAAGGGGCAAAAAATGCTGAATACTATTTTCAGTAGGACACTCGATAAGGTAATCGAATATATGGGGCTTATCGGCTGCCTCCTTATACTCTACTGCATGGCGTTTGGCGTCACCGACGTTTTTCTAAGGTATGTTCTCAATTCGGCATCCCAGTGGATCGGTGCTTCGATTCAAGCCGCCATGGTACTGATAGCCTGCGTCGGTGGCGGCTATGCGTTGAAACACGGCTCCTTCATCAAGCTTGACCTTTTTTATGCCAACTTTTCGGCTCGCACCAAAGCGATATGCGACGTATTGACATCGGTCCTTACTTTCGCCTTTCTGGGCGTTCTGATTTGGGAAGGCACCGCTTCAGCCATGATGTCAATCAAATTCAGTGAGGTAACGCCTACGGCCGTTCCCGTACCGATTTATCCCATCAAGAGCGCCATCCCGCTAGCTGCCTTTATTGTGCTGATGATTGTCATCAAGCAATTCGTAGAAGATATAAAAGTAATTATAAAAAAACCATAAGCATGCATTTCTCGGGGCTGACATTGCGTCGGGATAACCAACCTTAAAAAAAGAAAGGGGTCGTGAAATGATATCTGTCAAGCGCAGCATTATAACCATAACAGCAATCAGCGTCGGCGCTATGTCCACCTATGCTCTGGCTCAAGCCGAGGGTCCACCGGATAAAGTGACCGAATGGGTATTTCAACCGGCCTTTGATTCGTCCGATGCCGGCTGGGATAAAGGGCTAGTGCCCTGGGCTGAGGCGGTAGAGGAGGCCACGGAAGGTACCGTAAAAATCAAGCTGATGCCTGCAGGCTCCCTGACCAGTGGCAATGAAGCCTTTAATGCCACGGTGTCGGGGATGACCGAAGGCTATGCCGGCTGGGCAACGGTCTACGGCGGGGTGCTCCCGGAAGGTATGTTGGCCTATGGCCTGGCCATGGGGGCCAGTAATCCGGAAGAGGCCTGGGAGGTCATGTGGGGGGACGACTACCGAGTGGGGGACCTGGTTCAGGAGGCTGCCCACGAGCGCGGGCTTCACTGGATCGGCTGGACCAACCAGGGGGCGAACGCCATGTTCACCAACTTCCGCGTGGAGAAATACGAAGACCTGAAAGGTAAGAAAATGCGTGCCGGCGGCCCCCAGGCCCTGTTCCACGAAGCAGTCGGCGGTACCGCTGTCTCTATGGGTGCCGGTGATATTTATACGGCTATTCGCTTGGGCACTATCGAAGGCACCTACTGGGATACCGGCGGCATTGATGATATGTCGTTCCAGGAAGTGGTCGATTACGCCATTTTACCCGGCTGGAACCCGGCTCAGCACCAGGAAACCTACGTGAATCTGGAAGCCTGGAATGCATTAACCGATTGGCAGCGTGAACAGATCGAGGGCATCTTCGAAGAAACCTACTTTGAGACGAGCCAGCTGCATGCTGACCAGGTAGATATCGCGCTGCAGACGTTGAAAGACGAAGGCGGTGAAGTCATTCGCTTCAGCGATGAGGAAGTTGAGCGGATGCGGGAACTGTCCATCGAGAAAGTCTGGCCCAAAGTAGCCGAAATGTCGGATCGAAACGCTGAGGGCGTAGAAATTTTCAAACGCTTCCTTGAGGATAAAAGCGAATCCTGAAGCTAGCGATAAATTATCTGTAAAAATGACCTCTGTGCCTGGCCTTCCTTACAGAGATTAGGGAGGGCAGGCACATACTGCCCCTCACCAAATGCCTATAAAATCTGAGGAATCCCCATGAAATGGGTAATAAAATCAGCATGATAGGATTGAAAAAGCCTGCATGAGTCATGCATGTTGTGAGTTACGACACACAACAACATGCGAAGGAGACCCATGCAGGCCCCTCGATTCTTGCATAACTTGCTGACGTCTTCACTCTCCGTGATCCATGCCAAGCGGCTACAGACCGTCCTCGATACCGTTGGCGCTCTGCTGGGCGAGCGACGTCTGGGATTAACGGCCATTGGCCGTGCGTTGCCGAGCTCGACGGATGCCAAGCACGCCATCAAACGAGTCGATCGACTATTAGGCAACCCTCACCTTCATCAGGAACGACCGCTGTTCTATTGGCTCATGGCCTCGCTGCTGATCGGCCATACAACGCGCCCACTGATTCTGGTGGACTGGTCGCCGATTGATGACCGCGGCAGGCATTTCCTGCTGCGTGCGGCGGTGCCCTTCGCCGGGCGATCGCTGCCCATCTTCGAGAAGGTTCATCACAAGGAAGGATGCCCATACTGTGAAGCCTATCTGCTGGATGCGCTGGCAAGGATCCTGCCCGACAAGGCCACGCCGATCCTGGTGACCGATGCCGGCTTTCGTAACCCGTGGTTTCGGGCCGTTGAAGCGCGCGGCTGGTATATCGTTGGACGGGTCCGTCAGCCCGCCCGTTACCAGGCGTCAGGCGAAGCATGGCAACCCGTGAAGACCCTGTTTCAACACGCGACATCGGAACCGCAGGCGTGGGGCTCCGTCCGGATCGCCGAAAACCATCCGTTCCGCGCTCAGATGGTGCTCTATTATCGACCGCCACGGGGACGTAAGCATCGCAATAAACAAGGCCGGATCTCTCGGGACGGCGGCAGCCGGACGATCGCCCGGCGTCAGCAGGAGCCCTGGGTGCTGGTCAGCAATCTGCCGGACCGCTCAACGCTGGCGAATAAAGTGGTAACGATCTACCGACAGCGCATGCAGATTGAGGAAGGGTTCCGCGATGTCAAAAGTCCCTTGTTCGGGCTGGGCTTCGGCATGCATCAGTCTCGCCAGGGCAAGCGCATCGAGGTCCTGCTGCTGATCGCCATGTTGGCGAACGTGGCCATGATGGTGGCCGGCCTGGATGTCCGAGCCCGGGGGCAACAGCGGCGCTATCAGAGCAACAGTATCCGGCACCGGAGCGTGCTTTCCGTGTGGCGCCTGGGCTTGGAATGTCTTCGTCGTCATCAACCCGACGCCGTGCCTTGGCCTGCTTGGACAACCCTCCGAGCACGACTTCGCGAGGAAGTCAGGGAGCAGAGCCTATGCGGCGAGTAGCAACATATTCGTGGGGATTCGTCAGCTATAAAATCCACTTTTATTTATAAAAGCGTCAATTCCTCACTGGACGGATACTAATATCGAAAAACTTGTGATGAGAATAAAATAATGGATAGCCCGACAATCCTTACCTAAACAAGGTTGCTATATGAGCTTAGAAATAGTAACACTCCTCTACTTTGCGTGTCTTTTTGGAACATTGTTCCTGGGATTGCCCGTAGCCTTTGCCCTGGGTGGCACCGGGGTTGTGTTTGCTGCCATCGCTGAACCGCGTGCTTTAATGGCTATTCCAAGCGCCTTCTACTCCACACCCTGGGACGCCGTGCTTGTCACGGTGCCGCTTTTTCTTTTCATGGGGAGCCTTATACGCTATTCGGGGATAGCGGATGCCGCATACGATGCCGTGTATAAATTGATTGGCCATATCCCCGGCGGGCTCGCCATAGGCACTGTGCAAGTATGTACGATCTTTGCAGCGATCACCGGGATTACGCCGCCTGCGACCATCACGATGGGCCAAATATCCTACCCCTCAATGATGCGGTATAAATACAGTCGAAAAATAGCTATCGGCTCTATTGGCGCGGGTGGCGCCCTGGGTGCGCTAATACCACCCAGCGTCCCCTTCATCTTCTACGGGCTATTAGCTAACGCGTCCATTGGAAAGCTCTTCCTTGCCGGCCTTCTGCCGGGCCTTATGCTCGCTACCTTCTATAGCATTTATATTGGTATACGCTGCAAGTTCCAGCCCGAACTGGGCCCCCCCATACCCGCAGACAGAAAGTTCTCCCGTCGAGAGAAGGCTCAGTCGCTGCTGGGGATCTGGCCTTTTGGTTTATTGATCGTCATCGTACTGGGTTCTATCTGGGGCGGTATTACAACGCCTGCCGAAGCAGCCGCATTTGGCGCCACGAGCGCTTTACTGCTCAACCTGTTTAATGGTCGCCTGACCTCCCAGGTGTTCAAGGATTCACTTACCACCACCTTGAAATTGACCGGGATGGGTCTATGGATACTGATCGGCGCCAATATTTTCCTCAACATCTTTAATACATTAGGCAGTCAGGAGCTGATTACAAATGCAGTGTTGGCGATGCCGGGGGGGACGACTGGCGTTCTTCTGTTGATGATGCTGATCATTCTGCTGTTAGGAATGGTGATGGATGACTGGGCGATCATCATGCTATGCACGCCGCTCTTTTTGCCAATTATCGAGCTTCTGGGAGTCGATAAAATCTGGTTCGGCGTGCTATTCATTGTCAATATTCAGATTGCCTATCTAACGCCGCCTTTTGGGTTTGTGCTGTTTTGGATAAAAAGTATTCTCCCCAAGGACGTTGGCTGGGGGGACGTCTACGGCTCGGTAGGACCTTTCGTCATACTGCAAATAATTGGCCTTGGGTTGATCTTTATATTCCCGAGTATTGCTACCTGGCTACCGAACGCGTTTGGATGATTTACCCTCTTCGAGGGAAAGGATAGAGTGCAACACCGTAGCGGTTTGGCCAGGTGTTGCACTTCATTTTTGTAGGATCAAAAAAAGTTGGTAACTGATTCTTTCCGTAGGCCCCATTCTACCGCAAAAAAATATCCATGCCGAAAAATAAAAATGGTAACTAAGGTGGGAGAATCATCTTTAGGGCGCAATTTTCATAGGTGTAGGGTCCCGGATGATCACATCGCCTATAGGAGTTATCCTCTGCTAGCCGCCAGAAAGCTTCTTCAGCAATTCATCCGGGAGCAGGTTCATGGACATCAAGCTGCATAAGCAGGCTACTACGACACCGAAGATCCGTGCCGACATCCAGGCAGCGCGCTCCAGCATCACAGATAGCGAGCTGGCCCGGCAGTTTGGCGTCACTACCGCCACTATCCGGCGTTGGCGGTATCGCGACGATGTCTATGACCGCTCCCATACGCGTCACAATCTGTTGGCCACGCTCACGCCCGAACAAGAGGAAGTGCTGATCGCCGCTCGCGAATTCCTCCGCCTTGGCTTGGATGACTTGCTCGTTGTGGCACGTGAATTCCTGAACCCTCGACTGTCTCGCTCAGGCTTGCATCGCATGCTCAAGCGCCGAGAAGTGCCGACACTGGCAGAGCTGGCTCGTCAGGACGCGGGCGATGACGAGAAACCACGGCATAAGCCCTTCAGGGACTACGAGCCTGGCTACGTGCATATCGACATCAAGCACCTCCCCCAGATGTCCGACGAGGATCAGAAGCGCTACCTGTATGTCGCCATCGACCGTGCCACGCGCTGGGTCTATCTGGAAATCAGGCGCAGTCAGTCCGCGAAGGATGCCAAGGCGTTCATGAAGAGAGTGGAGGAGAAGGCTCCCTTCATGATCCAGACGGTGCTGACCGACAACGGCAAGTCGTTCACCGACCGCTTTACACGGGCGGGAGAGCGCACGCCCAGCGGTCGACATCCCTTCGACCAAGAATGCCAAGCCCATGGCATTGAGCACCGCCTGATTAAACCTGGTCGACCGCAGACGAACGGCATGGTCGAGCGGTTTAACGGCCGCATCAGCGACGTGCTGAAGACTCGGCGCTATACCTCAAGCGAGGACCTGGAGCAGACGCTCAAACGCTACGCTTGGCTGTACAATCACCATATTCCGCAGAAGGCGCTTCATCATCAGTCGCCGATTGTTGCGATGAAAGAATGGCAGGACAAGCGGCCTGAGATATTTACCAAATTCGTGGTTAATCACACGGGACCCTACAGGTAGCCATAAAAAGCCGCATGCCAAGGCCACCATGCTTTCGTAATTTCGTTTGAGCTTATCGTAGCGCGTCGCAATGGCGCGATACGGTTTCAATCGAGCAAAGGCATTCTCAACCAGATGCCGGTAGCGATATAACCCTCTGTCCAGATTGGCATTTCCTTTTTTCGAGTTACGCCTGCGTGGAATGATGGCAGCCATTCCTTTGGCTTCGACCTGCTCACGGATACGTTCACTGTCATAGCCTTTGTCAGCCACCAGCGCGTCACCTGCCGGCAAACCGTCAATCAATGCCTGGGCTTCCGTGCTGTCGTGCACTTCACCCCCGGTTATTCTGAAGGCGATCGGCAACCCATAAGCATCCACGGCCAAGTGGATCTTGCTGGTATTGCCTGCACGACTTTTGCCAATGGCTTCTGCATCTTCCGTGGCAGCCCCAGTGCTGTCTTGGTGAGCCTTGACGTAGGAACCATCAATAAATAGCCACTCGACATCAGGATCTTCCACCAGAGAGATGAAAATCCTCATCAGCTTTCCACTCGCTGACCAGGCGTTGAAGCGCTTGTAGACCGTGTTCCAGGGGCCAAACGCCTCCGGTAGGTCCCGCCACGGGCAGCCGGTTCGCATCCGATAAAGGATGCCTTCCACCGTGGTACGCAGATCGGTCTTGTCATAAATACCTTGTTGAAGCAGGATAGATTTCAGCTTCGGCCAGTGTTCATCCGTGAGCATTTGTCGGGGCATGGCAGGCTTGCAGTTTGTTGGCTTAGGAACCTTTATTCTGTGAGCTTGCCCCTATCCTGCCAATACCCCTGCCATGAAACGTCAACAGACCCTAATAAGATGATTTTCATAAACCCACCTCATCGCTGCCTTGTTTCTAAATTCATTCCCCTTGTCTGTCAGCGTAGTCATCACCCTATCTGCCAGCGTAGTTGTCACCCAAACGGATTGAGAGGTGATCAACATGCGTTACCCAGCAGAGCGTAAGGAAGCCATCCTCAAGAAGATGGCACCGCCCATGAGCATGACCATCCCGGAATTAGCCGAGCAGGAAGGCATCACCGCGACAACCCTCTACAATTGGCGGAAACAGGCCAGAGCACGAGGACAGGTTTTGCCATCACGTTCCACCCAACCCGATCAGTGGACCAGCCAGGAGAAGTTCCAGATCGTCCTGGAGACAGCTCCGATGAACGAGGCGGAAGTCAGCGCCTACTGCCGCGAGCGCGGGCTCTACCCCGAGCAGGTGGAGGCCTGGCGGGATGCCTGCATGAACGCCAACGATGATGCGGCAGCGCAGGCCAAGCAGCTTCGACAGGCGCGTAAGGCGGAGCAGAAGCGACTCCGTAAGCTGGAGCGCGAGCTGCACCGCAAGGACAAGGCCCTGGCCGAGACGGCGGCGCTATTGGCCCTGTCAAAAAAAGCCGAGGCGATCTGGGGCACGACCAACGACGAGGACGACTGACCAGCCTCCCGGATCGCCAGCGTATCGTGACTCTGGTGCAAGACGCCCAGCGTGACGGTGCTCGGCTGGCCAAGGCCTGTCAGGTGATGGGCATCAATGTGCGAACCTATTACCGCTGGGTTGCGGAAGGCGAAGTGACGGCGGATCGCCGCCCCGACGCCGACCGCCCGGAGCCGGCCAACAAGCTGTCGCCCGAGGAACGAGAGGCTGTTGTGGCGCTGTGCAACGCCCCGGAGTATCGGAGCCGCCCTCCCGCCTTCATCGTGGCCGATCAGGCGGACAAGGGCCGCTACCTGGCCTCTGAGTCGACGATGTACCGAGTGCTTCATGAATATGACCAGCAACACCATCGGGGCCGACAGCAGGCCCCACAGCGCAAGCGACCGCCGACCACGCACCAGGCCACGGCGCCAAACCGGCTTTGGTGCTGGGATATCAGCTGGTTACCGGGCCCTGCACGCGGTACTTGGTGGTACCTGTACCTGATCATGGACATCTTCAGCCGCAAGATCGTCGGGCACGAGGTCTACGAAACGGAAACCGGCGAACTGGCCGCCGAACTGATCCAGAAAGCCTGCTGGCGAGAGCATCTGACAGACCCTCATAAACCCTTGATTTTGCATTCCGATAACGGCAGTCCGATGAAGGCGGCGACCTTCCTGGAGAAGCTCTACGATCTGGGCATCACCCCGTCGTACAGCCGGCCAAGGGTTAGCAACGACAACGCCTTCGCCGAGTCGGCCTTCAAGACACTGAAGTACCGGCCGGGATTCCCCGCCGACGGCTTCGCCACGCTGGCCGAGGCACAAGACTGGGTCCAGCAATTCACCGAGTGGTACAACCATGAGCACCGGCACAGCGCCCTGCGCTACGTCACGCCGAGCCAGCGTCACAACGGCGAGGCCAAAGGCATTCTGACGCAGCGCCGAGAGGTTTTTGAAGCCGCGAAGCAGCGCCACCCGGAGCGGTGGTCAGGTGAGATCCGGAAACTCAGCCTGCCGGATGTAGTGCACCTGAATCCCGAACGGGACCCAGTACCACAGGCCGCAGGATTTTAAAGAGCCGAAGTCATTTTATATGGCAACTATGTTGACAGACTCCGATCACCCGGCCGGATTTGTAGTGATTCAATGAAATGGGTCACGCACCATTTTCATGGCCAGTATTTTATGGTGCTGTTTCCGAGGATGATGCCTCGGGATGACTTGGGGGTGACAGTCTCCCTGCACGCCCGGCAAGGGGAAGTGCTAGCTGTGTAAACCCACCAGGTTGTTCACCGAGACCCGGTATAGCCGACGCCCCTCGGGAGAGCCTGGCCCAGCTGCTGGCCAGCGATGTTGCGTTCGAGTGCCGTACCACGGTTCACTGGCGCAACTTCAACTTGGAGAACCTGCGATACCTGGCGCTAGACCTTGCCGCACAAGGCGTCAAGCGTTATGCCATCCAGGTAGCGCGCACGGGGCAATGCCAGGAAGAGACCTATGCCCGGCCGGTGACTACTGTCCCGACGACTGCCGAGCTGCACGATTGCATGCATCGCCTGTGGCCTGCCTTCCAACGCCTGGAGCTGCGAGAATGAGTGGCGCACCCCACCGGTTTCCAGGCATCCTCAGTAAATACTGAGTTCTACTCCTAGTACCGGCGATATCGGTAAAAAAATATTAGCAAAGAGTTGTAAAGTACATAAAATGATCGTATCAGAGATGATTCATGTGTTCTTGACTTTTTAGTAACCTCTGGACCGATAGACCGGCAGCCTCCCCGCGTTGGCCTCATCACAAAGACAAGAAAAGAGGCCCTGTTGATTGCTGACCTTGCCCAGCAGATTGCGAATAAGCCACGATCTCCGGCACGCTGTCTTGTCACACTATTGTCACAAGAAGATGCTGTCATCGTCACCGACCCGTCATTATCAGTATCCTTGACCTGGAGCCCAGGATGACCGCAAAGACCGTACTGATTGTCGATGATGAAGCGCCAATTCGAGAAATGATCGCTTTGTCGCTGGAGATGGCCGATTACCGCGTACTGGAAGCGGGCAGCGCCCAAGCGGCTCATTCGTTGATCGTCGATCATCAACCCGATCTGGTATTGCTCGACTGGATGATGCCCGGCACCAGCGGCCTCGAACTGGCGCGCCGCCTCAAGCGTGATCCGGTGACTGCCGAGCTGCCGATCATCATGCTGACCGCAAAAGGCGAAGAGGACAATAAGATTCAAGGACTGGAAACCGGTGCAGACGACTACATTGCCAAACCCTTTTCGCCTCGTGAACTGATGGCTCGCTTAAGAGCGGTATTGCGACGTACGACACCCCACGGCGTCGATGAGGCGGTGGAGGTGAACGGCTTGATGCTCGACCCCGTCGGTCATCGCGTCAGCAGCAATGGCAAGACGCTGGAGCTTGGCCCTACCGAATATCGTCTGCTGCAATTCTTCATGACGCATCAGGAACGTGTCTACACCCGAGATCAGCTGCTTGACCAGGTGTGGGGTGGCAACGTCTATATCGATGAGCGCACCGTGGACGTGCATATTCGCCGGCTGCGCAAGGCGCTTGGCGAATCCCACCAACAGCTCATCCAGACCGTGCGTGGCATGGGCTATCGTTTCTCCACCAAATACTGAGCCAGGCACTGATATGACGCGACTTTGGCAGCGGGAGCTGTGGCGCCTGGGTATGCTGTGCGGTCTTGGCGTGCTGCTTGGCTGGCTGCTTTCTGCCGTAGGTGTCGGCCTTGCGGCTGCCTTGGGCGCGTATCTTTTTTACCAGCTGCGCCAGCTCCACGCGCTGCACCAATGGCTGACCCGCCTCTCCTCCAACCAACCCCTCGTTAGTGGCGGCGTATGGGATGATTTGTTCAATCGCCTCTATCGCTATCATAAGGCTCAACAGACCACCCAGCGGCGGCTGCGCGATACCCTGTCGCGTATCAAGGATTCTTCAGAGGCCATGCGCGACAGCGTGGTCATGCTCGATCGCCACGGTTACATAGAATGGTGGAATAGTGCCGCTGAACGTATGCTTGGTCTCAAAAGTAGTCAGGATCGGCGTCAGCACATAATTTTCCTGCTGCGCAACCCGCACTTCGTCGACTACTTTCATGCGCTGGACTATCGTGAGCCCTTGACCCTGACCTCACCTATCGATGAGCAATTGGTTCTGCAGTGCCAGATCACCCTTAACGATAACGGTGAACGCCTGCTGATGGCGCGCGATATCACGCGTTTGCATCGACTGGAGCAAATACGCCGCGATTTCGTGGCCAACGTTTCCCACGAGCTTCGCACGCCGCTGACCGTGCTGACCGGGTATCTGGAAATCTATCAGGATATGGCCGAGGCTCTACCGTCAAGGCTTGAGTGCAGCCTGTCGCAGATGCAAAAGCAGACCGCTCGCATGCAAAACCTGGTCGATGACCTGCTGCTGCTTTCGCGGCTCGAAAGCAATGATCGAAGCGGCGAGGATGCCCGCCGCCTCAACCTTGCCAGCATGCTGGAGACCATACGCCGTGACGCTGAGGCACTGTCTGACAGCGGGCAACGTATCACCCTGGAGCTACACAGCACCCTTGGCCTGATGGGCTGCGAACAAGAACTGCAGAGCGCAATATCCAACCTGGCGTTCAATGCCGTGCGCTATTCAGGACCGGGCAGCCAGATCGTCTTGCGCTGGCGGACGCTGGGTGACGGCGCTTGCGTCGAGGTGCAGGACGACGGCGAAGGAATCGCGGCGACCCATATACCACGCCTTACCGAGCGTTTTTATCGCGTTGATAAAGGCCGCAGCACCGCTACCGGCGGCACCGGGCTCGGGCTTGCCATCGTCAAACACGTGCTGTTGCGTCACGAAGCACGGCTGGAGATCGACTCCCAGCTGGGCCAGGGGGCGACCTTTCGCTGTGTGTTTCCCCGCCAGCTGGTAGTGGCATCGCCTTCCTGATGTTTCACCACGCGAACGGCTAACCCCTCTTTAGTCATAACGGCCGGTAATGGCGTATCGCGCGCCATGTCGCCGCGCCAGACCTCTACCGGCGCCGCCAGGCCGGCTTCCCCGGCGAAAAGCGGCTGGAGCCGAGCAGACGATTATTGCTAATCGGGTAACTCAATTTCGAGTCCATCCCAAGCCAGTGACATGTTCGCTGGCAATGATAAACAGGTAGTCAGCGCCTCGGCATCGACGTCGTGGCTCAGGTGCGTCAACCAGCCTTGGGAAGGGTTCAGACGCTCGAGAATGTCGAGCGCCATGGTGACGTTGTTATGGTTACGCGGCGCCATATGGCTGGCCGGATGGGTGGCGTCAAGGATGACGACATCCGGCTGCCACTGGCGTAAAAACCGCTCGGTGACATCGGGCAGCCCAACAGTATCGGTCAGATAGGCGAGCCTGGTCATCGAGTCGGTAATACAGTAACCCAGCGTGGGCTTGCTGTGATTGAGCGGTACCGGTATGACCTCCATCGCGCCCAGCCTCAACGGCTGGAACGGCTCGAGCCCGGGTCTGAAATCGAGAATGCCCGGGTGTTTATACAGATCGGCACAGCCCTCGGCATCTCTGGGACCGTAGACCGGTATCGATTCGCCCACTCCCCAGCGCAGATGCAACAGCCCCTGCACATGATCCGCATGATAGTGCGTGAGCAGCACGCCGGCGGGGCGTTCGCGCTCGCAGCTAGCGGCCAGGTCCATGCGCCCGGCGTCGAGCAGATAGCGCTCACCGCCGCTATAGATCTCGGCACTGCAAGGGCCGCGTCGATAACGGCTCATCAGCCGGGCGCGTTCGCAGGCCGGGCAATGGCAGCCGAAACGCGGCACCTGGGCACTGTCACCGGTACCGGTAAAGCGAAATTTCATGAGATGCACTCGGCACTGAGCAATCTCTGCAGTGCCGCCACGCTGTGGTGCAGCGCCTTGTTATTGTTGAGGCGCTCGACACCCACTAGCTCCGCTTCCAGACGCTGATGCTGCGCTAGGCGCCGTTCGATCTCGAAGCGCGTCTCACGGCCACGCTGAATCAAACGCTGACGCAATACCTGCGGTTCCGCACACACCAATATCGGAAGCAACTGCTCACCGAAACGCTCACGCGCGCGAGCGAAGGCGCGTCGACTACCATTGACGATGACCGTATAATCACGCTTTAGCCAGTGCTCCACCTCGATGCCGATGCCGTACTCGAGGCCGTGTGCCTGCCAGTCGAGACAGAACAGGCCGGCGTGACGGCGTTCGGTGAACTCTTGCGCGGATAGGCTCACGCAGTTTTCATGATGTCCGCTCCAGCGCGTAATATAGCGGTGCGCCACCAGCAGTTCAGGGTGGCGTTGACGAATGGCGCTCAGCAGGCTGTCCTTGCCCACACCGCTGGCGCCCATGAGGTAGACGAGACGGGCCATATCAGTGCACCTGCCTTCCGGCGCACCACGCCCGTTTCAGGATCGGATGGTCGTCGACCGTCCGTACGCGCAAGAGATCCGCGCGCAGTCCTTGGGCGAGACGCCCGCGATCGGTCAAGCCCACCGCCTGTGCCGGGTGTCGCGCGGCGCTGGCCACCGCCCTGGGCAGCGAATATCCCTGTTCGATCTGCGCGGACTTAAACACGGCATCGAGAAGCGCGGCGGGATAATAATCCGACGAGAGAATATCCAACACCCCGAGTCCAATCATCTCGGTGGCGGCGATGTTGCCGGAGTGCGAGCCGCCGCGCACCACGTTGGGAGCGCCCATCATCACCGCCATGCCGTTACGATGCGAGGCTTCGGCGGCCTCCCGAGTAGTCGGGAATTCAGCGATGCGCATGCCGTACTCGTGACTTTCGGCGACATGCTCGAGGGTGGCGTCGTCGTGGCTGGCCAGGGCCAGGCCGAGAGTCCTGGCCTCCGCCGAAATAGTGCGGCGATACTCGTTGCTGTAGCGCGCACTGTTGGCCAGTTGGCGTTCTAGATAGATTTCCATATCCGCGTCGCTCAGCTCATGCTTGCCCTGATAATAGACGCGATACGCCTCGAGACTAACGAACTGGCGCTGCCCCGGGGCGTGATCCATTAACGATACCAAGCCGAGCAGCGGCGAATCCGCCAGGGCGCGGAAGTTGCTCAGGGTATCCGGATGGCTGACCTCACAGCGCAGGTGAATACGATGATCCACCCGGGCCAAGCCTTCCTGCTGAATCCCGACGATGGCGTCATGCATGGCCTTCAAGGAGTCGTGACGCATGCTCTGCTCATCTACATCGCCGATCAAGCGCACCGCCCTGGGCCGCTTCAAGCACGAGGGCGCGGCCAGCGTGGTCTCCCAGGACGGTCGCCTGGTGGTCTACATGGGCGACGACCAGCGCTTCGACTACCTCTACAAGTTCGTCACCCGCGACCCGGTGGATACGGCCAGCCCCGCCAACAACCGTGATCTCCTGGATAACGGCACCCTCTACGTGGCGCGCTTCGATGCCGACGGCAGCGTCGCCTGGCTGCCGCTGGTCCACGGCCAGGGGCCGCTGACCGCGGAGAACGGCTTCGCCAGCCAGGCCGAGGTGCTGATCAAGACGCGGCTCGCCGGCGACGCCCTGGGCGCCACGCCGATGGATCGCCCGGAAGACGTCGAGGCCAACCCCGAGACCGGCCGCGTCTACGTGATGCTGACCAACAACACCGAGCGCACCGCGGGCCAGGTGGATGCCGCCAACCCCCGCGCCGACAATACCTTCGGGCATATCATCGAGATTGTCACTGAGAACGGCGATCACGCCGCCAGCCGCGACCGCTGGGAGATCCTGGTCAAATGCGGCGATCCATCCCGCGCCGAGGTGGGCGCCCTGTGGAACCCGGCCACCAGCGAGAACGGCTGGTTCGCCGCGCCGGACAACTGTGCCGTCGATCATCGCGGTCGATTGTGGGTGGCCACCGATCAGGGCAGCAACTGGGCGAAGTCCGGCACCGCCGACGGCGTCTGGGCCCTGGAGACTCAGGGCGAGCGGCGCGGCACCGGCAAGATGTTCTTCCGCGTACCGCTGGGCGCCGAGATGTGCGGCCCCTGCTTCAGCCCGGACGACGGCGCCCTGTTCGTCGCCGTGCAGCACCCGGCCGCCGACGGTACCGAGGCCTATGCAGGCCGCAAGGGGCGCCCCTCCACCTTCGAGGACCCGGCGACCCGCTGGCCGGACTTCCAGGACGACATGCCGCCGCGCCCGTCGCTGGTGGTCATCACTCGTCAGGGCGGTGGCGCCATCGGCTGACCTGATGACACCTATGACTCAGTCAGCTTCAGGAGCCAATACGGCATCGGCGGTGTCTTTACCGCCACGAGGGCATCGCCCAGCCTCGTTGACGCGCAATGCCGGCGAGCACCGGATCCGGATTGATGGCGTGGGGCTTTTCCACGGCCTCGAGCAGCGGCAAGTCGTTACGTGAGTCCGAGTAGCCCCAGGTTTCTGCCAATGGCGTATCACCCAACCATTCCCGCAGGGCCTGAAGCTTCCCCTCCCGGAACGTGCGGGTGCCTCTGGCCTGGCCCGTATAGCGCCCCGCCTCTTGCTCAAGGGCCGTCGCCAGGGCGGCATCACAGCCCAGACGCTTGGCTAGTGGCACTACCAGCTGGGCGGTCGAGGCCGAGATGATCACGGTGGTGTGCGCCTGCTGCCGGTGCCAGGCCACCTGTGCCAGCCCTCCCGGAAACAGCCGCGGCATGATGCGGCGTTCGAGAAAGACGTCGACCTGCTCGGCCACTTCCTGCACAGAGCGTCCCGCCAGAGAGGCGAGAAGGAACTGCAGATGCGCCTCCATATCAAGTATGGTGGTACCCGATGGCATCGGCGATCCAGCCCTGCTCGATCAACCATTCGTCCCAAAACCCGGTGATGTCCCCATCGAGCAGGGTGTCATCCAGATCGAAAAGCGCCAGGCGCATCGCCGAACGGGACATACTCACTCCTCGAACTCCTGAACCTCATCGAGATCCACCACCACCAGCACTTCGCTCTCTTTCGCCAGCAGATGGCGGCTACCGCGGTTAAGCGCATCGACCGAGAGCACGACCCCGGCACACGCCACCGCATAGCGCACGATATTGCCCAGCAGCTGGCGACGGCGGATCACTCCCCGGCACCCCGGGCCCGGGCGAACCGGTAACGCCACACTCATCGCCCCTTCTGTCAGAGGCTGGAGGTAGAGGGTCTCAGGCCGCAGCGCCACGCGTGCCGAATCGACACTGTCTCCCAGCAACGGACGCGCTTGATCGCCGAGCAGCACATTGTAGTGCCCCATGAAGCCCGCCGCATGACGGCCGCTGGGCCGGGTATACAGCTCTTCGGCAGCCCCTTGCTGCAGGATGCGCCCGTCATGCATCAGAAAGATGCGATCGGACATCATCAATGCCTCTTCCTGGTCGTGGGTGACAAATAGCGTCGTCAGACCCAGCGTCTGCTGGATATCACGCAGCTGCTCGCGTAGATGACCGCGGATACGCGCATCGAGTGCCGAGAGCGGCTCATCCATCAGCAGGATGCGCGGCTCGACCACCAGCGCCCGCGCCAGGGCCACGCGCTGGCACTGGCCACCGGAGAGCTGGTGGGGAAACTTGTCGGCATGGGCCTGGAGTTCAACCAGGCGCAGCACCTCATCGACGCGGCGACGCCGCTCTTCCTGAGGCACCTTCTGCATGCGCAGGCCGAAAGCGACGTTATCGGTCACCCGCATGTTGGGAAACAGCGCATAGTGCTGGAAGACCATGCCGACGCCGCGTTGCTGCGGAGGAAGCGCCGTGATCTCCTCGTCATCCACTACGATACGGCCGTCGTCGAGCTGATTCAGGCCGGCGATGGCCCGCAGCAGAGTCGACTTGCCGCAGCCCGAGGGACCCAGCAGCGTCACGAACTCTCCCTTGGCGATCTCGGCGTCGATCTGTGAAAGCACCTGGGTTTCGCCGAAGCGCTTGGCCAGGCCTTCCAGACGCAGATATTCCGGGGCCGCTGCCGATGCGGGGCTAGCCACTGGCCCCGCGTCATCACAGGCTGTATCAGGAGTATCAGGCAGTAGCGTCGCATCGTTGGAAAGCGTATCGGCAGTCAAGGTCGTCATGAGCGGGCCTCCTTGGTAATGGTGTGGCCGGCCTGGCGATTCCCCAGCCAGGTCAGCAGCAGCGTGAACAGGAAGAGCGTGATCACCAGCGCGCTGGTGAAGTGGCCGCTGGCACCGCGCATATTGTTGAGATACACCTGCAGGGTCTCGAAACGCGTCCCCACCAGCATATTGGCGAAGACGAATTCGCCCACCAGGAAGGAGAAGGAGAGAAAGACGGCGACCTGCACCCCAACGCGGATATTGGGCAATATGACCAGGAAGAAGGTCTTGAAGGGCGTTGCGCCGAGCAGCTGCGCCGCCTCCATCAGCGACGTCACCTCAATGGTGCGCAGGCTGTTGGCGATGGCCCGGTAGACGAAGGGCAGTGCGATCGTCACGTAGGTGAACATCAGAATCCAGGGCGTGCCCACCAGCGGCAGCGGTCCGCCGGCGTAGAGCTGCAGCAGCCCGACCGAGGAGACCACCGGCGGCACGGCAAAGGGCACCAGGATCAGTCCATTCATCCAGGCATCCAATCGCGGGTAGCGGGTATGCGCCAGGAAGGCGACCGGCACCACCAGTACCAGGCTCAGCGCCAGAGCCCCCACCGTTACCAGCATCGAGCGGGCGAAGGCCCACTGGAAGCGCGGCGTACTCCACAGTTCCAGGAACCACTTGAGAGTCAGCCCATCCGGCAGCAGCGTGGCCCCCCAGCTGGATGCCAGTGCATACCCCAGCGTGGCGACCAGCGGCAGTGCCAGCAGGGTGAAGACACCCCACACCACCAGCGCATAGGGGGACGGCCGTGAAAGACGCAGCACCGGCAGTGCAAAGCCCCTTGGCCGAGACAGGGTGAGATCAGCGTTCTGCAACATGATGGCTCCTGCGCACTATCCATTGCTGGATCAGGGTGACCAGTGCCAACAGCCCCACCAGCACCAGCGCCAGGGCGCTGGCCAGATTGGGCTGCAGGAACAGGTCCCCCGACACCAGGTTGGCGATACGAATGGTCATGAGGTTGTAGCTGGTGTTGACCAGGGCGTAGACGGTGGCGTAAGCGCCCATGGCGTTGGCGATCAGGATCGTCAGCGTGCCCGCCAGCGCCGGCCGCAGTACCGGCAGACCGATATGGCGCCAGTAGGCGACTCGCCCGGCGCCCAGCAGGTTGGCGGCGTCGCGCCAGTCGGCACGCAGCCCCTCGAAGGCGGGAAACAGCAACAGCATGCCCAGCGGGATCTGGAACCAGGTGTAGATGACGATCAGACCGGTACGCGAATAGAGCGAGAAATCCTCAATCAGTCCCACACGCTGGAGGGCCAGGGTCAGCACCCCGTTGGCGCCCATTAAAATGATGAACGCGAAGGCCAGCGGCACCCCGGCAAAATTGCTGGTCATGTTGGTGAAGGCGATCATCCAGCGCCGCAGTGGGCCGCTGGTGCGGGTCAGGCTGTGGCACGCCAGGGTGGCGATGATCAGCCCCAGCAGGCTCGAGACCAGCGAGACCTCCAGGCTGCGCCAGATGGCCTGGCGAAAGAAGGGCGAGCCGGAGATTTCCCGGAAATGGCCAAGTCCCCAGCTCCCCTCGACCTGAAAGGCGCTGATGGCGATCCAGCCCAGAGGGGCCAGCTGGAAGGCGACGAAGACGAGCGCAAAGGGCATCAGCCACAGCCAGGCGGGCAGCAGACGCTTCACGGTGTCACCCTCCCCTCGGCCAGCAACTCGGGGTGATGAGGCTTGTCGTGCTCCAAGCCCAGCAGGGTGACCAGGGTGCCGCACAGCCGAGGTTGGAGCAGCGTTGCTACCGAGTCGTGAGCAAACGCCTCGCCAAACAGCCACAGTGGTACCCGACGCTCCTCTTCCAACAGGCCCGAGTGAGAACCGTCGGCGTTCATGCCGTGGTCGGCGGTCACCATCACCTGATAACCATCGGCCAACCAGCGCGGCAGATAATCCGCTAGGGCAATATCGGCCCGCCGCGCGGTATTGCGGTACTGGGGCGATTCCCCGCCATGCCGGTGGCCGGCATCATCGATGTTCATGCTGTGCACCAGCAGGAAATCGGGGTCGTTGAGTCGGCGCAATGCCTCGGCGTCGCCGAACAGGTGATCGTCAGGGTAGTGATCCTGCCAGTAGAACAGGCCGGCCTGGATCGCGCTCTCCGGATCCTGGTGGAAGCGATGGCGAGCAGGCACGAAGGGGGCCTCCAGATACAGCTCGCTGACCCAGTGATAGGCCGCCGCCGCGGTACGCCGCCCCTGGCGAACGGCCAGATCGAACAGGCTGGTACCGGTGGAACGACGCACCACCTGGTTATGCACCACCCCGGAGTCTACCGGACGATCGCCGGTCAGCAGGCACTCATACAGCGGACGCGACATGGCCGGCAGCTCGCAATCGAGTGTGTGGTAGCTACCGCGGCCGGCTTCACAGAGGGCGTGAAGATGGCCCATGGCATGCTGGCCCACGGCATGGTTGAGCCCGTCGAGCACCACGAGGATGACGCGGTGAGACATACAGAACTCCTTGCCGCCTCCTGTGGAGGCGGCAATTGGCTGAGAATGAGGGGGCGTTACTGCTGATGGATCAGCACCTGGGACTGCCACTGGCGCGGCAGCTGACGGGCGCTCTTTTCCCAGGCATCGAAGTCTTCTACCGGCCGAGCGTTGGCATACTGCGCATTGGGCAGCAGCTTGGCGGCGATATCCTCGGGGAGCGTCAGGTGCTGGGCGCGGATCGGCCGCGCATAGCCCTCGGCCAGGTTGAACTGGCCCTCATCGGAGAGGATGTACTCGCGAGCCAGCTTGGCGGCGTTGGGGTGCGGCGCATGCTTGTTGATGATGGTGGCGTAGCCCGAGGTGACCGAGGCGTCGGAAGGAATCACCACGTCGAAGGCCTCGCGGTCGATCTGGTCACGATAGTTCAGGGCATTGAAGTCCCACAGCAACGCAACTTCGACCTCCCCTTTCTCCAGGTTGGCAATGCTGGGATTCGCCAGTGACAGGCGTCCCTGACGTGCCAGCTCGGCAAACAGCTCCAGTCCTGGCGTCAGGTTGCTTTCATCGCCACCGTTGGCATAGGCGGCCGCCAGCACAGCGCTGTTGGCCTGAGCGGCCTGACCCACGGCGCCCACCGCCACGGTGTAGTCACCTTCGGTCAGATCAGCGAAGGTGCGCGGACGCTCTCCTTCCGCAACCAGCTGCTTGTTGCTCATAAGGGCAATGGTGCCGGTATAGCCGAGCATCCAGTGGCCGTCTTCATCTTTAGCCCAGTCGGGAATCTCCTCCCAGGTCGTCGGCTTGTAGGGCTGGGTCACGTCTTCCGCCACGGCAATCGGGCCAAAGCTGATCCCCACGTCACCAATATCGGCAGTCGCGTTCTCGCCCTCGGCCTTGAACTTGGCGATCTCCTCGGCGGAGCTCATGTCGGTGTCCATGTGCTCCAGACCATAGTTCTCCTTTAGGTCGGCCCAGGTGTCTTTCCAATTGGCCCAGGTATCCGGCATGCCGACGCTGTCGACACGGCCCTCCTCCTGGGCGGCGGCGATCAGTTCTGACAGGTCGGAAGTCGCATGTGCCTGGCCGGCGAGAAGCGTTGTCCCCAGAGCGGCGGTCAGGGTGAGTCGAAGCAGCGTCGAGCGTGTCGGGTTCACGGTGTGGCTCCATGCAGATGATCAGGATGAAGCCGCCATCTGGTCTAATTCAGAAGCGGCCGACAGGAGGCACAATAGAGGTCAAACATGACAAAGGCGTGTCAATTGAATGGTTGGCCGGGGCTCCTGGCGCCAGTCAAGACGCTCCCACCCCTCGACTCGGGCTATCTCGGCCAACACCGGGTCGGGGTTGACCACCACCGGGCGATTCACTCGATTGAGCAGCGGCAAATCGTTCTTGGAGTCGGAGTAAAAACTCAGGTGACTGGCGGTGGCATTATGCTCGGTCAGCCAGGCCTCCAGCCGGGTGACTTTGCCGCCCCGGTAGGAGAGCACACCAGTGGTATCGCCGGTAAACACACCCTCGTCGAGGGCCGGCTCCACGGCGATCACCTGCTCGATGCCCAATTGCTTGGCCACTGGCGCTACCAAGTGTTGCGACGAGGAAGAGATCAACAGCAGTCGGTCTCCCTGGCGGCGGTGGTGGGCCATCAGTTTATGTCCCTGGGGAAACACTCTCGGTACGATGCGTATGGTGACGAAGGCTGCCACCTCGATGGCGACCTCCTCCGCGTGACGGCCCACCAGCGGCGAGAGGGTGAAGGCCAGATATTGCTCCAGCCGAAGCCGGCCCGCATGATAGGCCGCATTCATGGCCTGGGTGCGTGCCAGGTACTCTCCGGGGGAAGCAATCCAGCCACGCTCCACCATCCAGTTGTTCCATAGCGCGCTGCAGTCGCCATCCAGCAAGGTGTCGTCGAGATCGAAAAGGGCAAGGCGCATGACAGTCTCCAATTGGTCGAGCATCAGCGATCCATATCCTGCCGCCTCCCCGTGACGGAGGCATGACATCGAGCAGACGTCATCCCCCTGCCATCCGTCTGCCATGGAACCGCAATCAATCATACGCGAGAGCTCCCCCAGCTTTAGCTGTGGGTAGGGTCACCGTTTGTTCATGACACTGTCGCCGTCTCGTCATGGTGGCCCGGCATACTCTGGGACAAGACCTGCCTGGCCGACCGACGACGAGGAAAGCCCCATGCGTATTTGTCTAGTCAGCGAGACCTGGCCACCCGACATCAATGGCGTTGCCCACACGCTCAGCCACCTCGCGGACCAGCTGCACGATCGTGGCAGCGCCCTGCAGCTGGTCCGGCCCCAGCCCCGCCAGGGCTGGCACCAGGAGCGACACCCTGGGATACGGGCGGAGTTGCTGGTGCGCGGTCTGGCGCTTCCCGGCTACCGGGAAGTCCGCCTTGGCCTGCCTGCCCCGCGTCGCCTCAAGCGCCTATGGCAGGATCAGCGCCCCGACGTCGTCTATCTGGCCACCCAGGGACCGCTTGGCTGGTCGGCGCGCAGTGTCGCCCGGCGCCTGGGCATCCCGGTGGTGGCGGGCTGGCACACCAACTTCGACCACTACTGCCACGATTACCATCTTCCCTGGGTAGCCCCGGCCGTACTCAGCGCCCTGCGCCGCTTTCACAACGGCTGCGCGGCCACGCTGGTACCTACCCACGCCCTGGCGGCGAGACTAGCGGAACAGGGCTTTCAAAACCTGGAGGTAATGGGTCGCGGCATCGATGGTGAGCGCTTCTCGCCTCTCCATCATGATTCGCTGCTGCGCGAGCAGTGGGGTGTCGGCGAGCACCAGCCCGTGGCGCTCCACGTGGGCCGGCTCGCCTCGGAGAAAAACCTCGTACTGCTCGAGGAGAGCTTTCGCGCTCTGCTCGAAGCCCGCCCTGACATGGCCCTGGTCATCGTCGGCGATGGTCCGGCACGACAGCGGCTTCAGCGCGCGTTACCCGATGCGCACTTCACCGGCTTCGTACCGCGCGAGTCGCTGGCCCGCTACTACGCGAGCGCCGACCTCTTTCTTTTTCCCTCGCTCTCCGAGACCTGGGGCAACGTGGTGCTGGAGGCCATGGCCAGCGGCCTGGCGGTGGTGGCCTTCCGCCAGGCCGCGGCCGCCGAGCTGATCGACCACGAGCGCAATGGCCTGGCCATTGCCCCGAACGACGACGCAGGCTTTCGCGACGCGGCCGTTAGGCTCTGTCAGCATCCGGACTGCTATGCCCGGGTGGGGCACGCGGCGCGCCAGCGCGCCCTCGAGTACCGCTGGTCGGCCATCGCCGATACCTTTCTCACCGTTCTCCAACGGGCCCGGGAAAGTCCCCATGAAATCGCGCATCCCTGCGGCGTTTGACCGCCTCGACCTGCTGGAGTGGCGGCTCTGCCAGCGCATTGCCCGCTTCAGCCTCTACCGCCCCTGGCTAGGCACGCTACGCTTGGCCAGCAAGCTCGGCGACTGGCCGGTGTGGGTGGCGTTGATCGCCGCCCAGCCATGGCTACAAGAGGAAGGTGGGCTTACCTACCTGCTGCAGTACAGCCTCACCGCCCTGCTGGCGATCGCCGTGTATCGACTGGTCAAGACCCGGTTATGCCGTGAGCGACCCTTCATTACTTTCCGCGCACGCATCACCTGCCTGGAGTCCGCACGCGACCGCTATAGCTTCCCCAGCGGTCACACCATGCACGCGGTGATGTTCTGCGTGCTTACTGGCGCCCATGCTCCCGCTCTGCTTCCCTGGCTGGTACCGCTGACGCTGCTGATTGCGGTGGCACGGGTCGGGCTCGGCCTGCACTATGTCAGCGACGTGATCGCCGGCGGTGCCATCGGTTACGCCTTCGCCGTGACGAGCCTGGCTCTGGCGGGCTGATACAGCCCAGACTGCAAGTCCAGCGACCAGGATTGGATAGGGACCAGTGCTGGGCAGAATGTCTTGCCGCAGGCTCGACAGATGTAGCGGCGACGGACCACCCAGAGGGTGATCCGCTTTGCGTGGATGGATAGATCGCGATAGTCCACATCGCGCTTGCTGAACCTGGCAAGCTCACCCTCTACGTCGCACTCCTCGCAGGCTAGAGGCTCAGAAGCTTCGACTTGGTAGTGGAGATCATGCTCTTCTATCTTGGTGCCCAAGATGTGGTACTCCGCCAGATGGAGAACGTTGTCAGCAAGGTGCATCATGTCTTGAGCGTTTTCGTGGAAAATATCGATTATCGGGATAGTGCCTGTCTGATTGGCATGGATGGCGATGCCCAGCTACATAGTGATGAGAATGCCGCTACTGGCCAGGATAACCACCACTGCCCAAGCGGGCAGCTTCCAGACGCTGAGCAAGAGAAAGCCTGCCAACGCTAAGGCGAACTCGTTGAGACCAAGAATGGCGCTGGTCCAGACCGGTTGATAAAGGGCAGCACCCAGAATACCCACGACTGCCGCATTGGCGCCGCGCATCAGCGCCTGAGCGCTGCCCCAGCGGCGAAATCGGCTCCAATGGGGCAGCACTGCCACCAGCAACAGCATTCCGGGCAGGAAGATCATCACCAGCGCCAGGGCAGCACCGAACAGGCTGCCGCTGAGCGGTACCATCACCGCGCCCAAATACGAAGCAAAGGTAAACAGCGGCCCCGGCACAGCCTGGGCGGCACCATAACCTGTCAGAAATTCATCCGCACTGACCCAGCCGGATTGCACCACTTCGGCCTCCAGCAACGGCAGCACCACATGCCCGCCGCCGAACACTAGAGCGCCGGCGCGATAGAAGGCATTCATGACCGCCAGGATTGCGGTGGGGCTGATCCAGGCCAGCAACGGCAGGCCGAATAACAGAGCAACGAAGGTCAGCCCCACCAGGTGGCCAACACGAGCCGAAACAGGCAGTGGCAAGTCGTGAACGTCTACTGCGACGTAGGCCCGACACAGCACTATGCCGGCCATAGCACCGATCACGATGGCGGCTACCTGGCCCAGCGGGCCGCTAACCAGCACCACAGTGAACACCGCGGCCAACGCAATACCGGCGCGCCCAGGATCGGGACAGAGACTGCGGGCCATGCCCCATACGGCATGAGCGATGATAGCCACTGCCGTCACCTTTAGGCCGTGGATGATGCCCTGGCTGACAGGGCCATCAAGCACGGAAGAGCCCAAGGCGAATAGCACCAGAACAACAGCCGAGGGTAGGGTGAATGCCGTCCAGGCCGCTGCCGCACCCCAAGGACCGGCACGCACCAGCCCCAAGGCGAAACCCACTTGGCTGCTGGCTGGTCCCGGCAGAAACTGGCATAGCGCTACCAGATCGGCATAGGCTTGTTCGGAGAGCCAACGACGCCGTTCCACAAACTCGGTGCGAAAGTAGCCAAGGTGGGCTATTGGGCCGCCAAAGGAAGTCAGGCCCAGCAGCAGGAAGGCGCTGAAGACTTCTCTAACACGCCCTGAGGGGCGTGGCGTATGGCTCATCGATCGGATTCCTTGTCATCGTTCTGCAATGTCCAGGTTTCGTTACTCATGGCCTAGCCCTTCAGCCGTAGCGGCCGGTAATATAGTCCTCGGCCTTCCTGGTATGCGGTGTCGAGAACATCGTCCTGGTGTTGTTGTATTCGATCATTTCCCCCAGATGGAAAAAGGCCGTGTAATCGGCGATTCGCGCGGCCTGCTGCATGTTGTGGGTGACCGTGATGATGGTGTAGCGACGCTTGAGCCGGTCCATTAGATCCTCGATGGTCGCCGTGGAAATCGGATCCAGCGCCGAGGTCGGCTCGTCCATCAGGATAACCTCCGGCTGCACGGCAATGGCGCGGGCGATGCACAGGCGCTGCTGCTGACCGCCAGAGAGCGAGGTGCCGGGCTGGTGCAGCTTGTCCTTGACCTCCTCCCACAGGCCCGCATCGCGCAGCGAACTTTCCACCAGCGCCTCCACGTCGGCCTTGCGGCTGACGATATCGTGCATGCGCGGGGCATAGGCCACGTTGGCATGGATCGACTTGGGAAAGGGGTTGGGCTTCTGGAACACCATGCCCACTCGGCGGCGCAGCGCCACTTCGTCCACCTTGGCGGCATTCACGTCTCGCCCGCCCATCTCCACCAGGCCTTCGATGCGCACCCTGGGAATCAGGTCGTTCATGCGGTTCAGGCAGCGCAGGAAGGTCGATTTGCCACAGCCGGAAGGGCCAATCAGCGCGGTAATGTTGTTCTGGTAGATATCCAGGCTGATGGATTTGAGCGCCTGAAACTGCCCGTACCAGAGATCGAGATCGCGCACTCGCACGCTGAGCGCATGATTGGCGCTGTCGTTGCGGCTCACCGGCTCACCGCGCGAAGATCGGTTCATGGACGAGATACTCGTGGGTGAAACGTGGCTATTCATGCTCATACTCATATTGGTTTGTCCTCTATGGCGCCTGCGCTACCAGCGGCGCTCGAAGCGCCTGCGCAACACCACGGCGGTGGCATTCATGGTGATCAGCACCGCCAGCAGCACCAGGATGCCGCCCGAGGTTTTCTCGATAAAGGCGCGATCGGGCTCGCCCGCCCAGGTGAATATCTGCGCCGGCATCACCGTGGCGGCCTCGGTGAATGAGCCGCCGATATCGGGAATAAAGGCCACCATACCGATAATGATCAGCGGCGCAGTTTCGCCCATGGCCTGAGCCAGACCAATAATCGCGCCGGTCATGATGCCGGGCATCGCCAGCGGCAGCACATGGTCGCGTACCACCTGCCAGCGCGAGCAGCCAACGCCGAAGCCGGCATGACGAATGGAGTCCGGCACGCTGCGCAGCGCCGTGCGGGTCGAGATGATGATCACCGGCAGCGTCATCAGTGCCAGCGTCAGTCCGCCGACCAGCGGCGAAGAGCGCGGCACGCCGAAGAAGTTGATGAAGATCGCCAGCCCCAACAGGCCATACAGAATCGACGGGATCGCCGCCAGGTTGTTGATGTTGATCTCGACCAGCTGGGTGATGCGGTTGTCCGGCGCAAACTCCTCCAGATAGATCGCCGTCATCACGCCAATCGGAAACGCCACCGCCAGGGTAACCATCAGGGTCAGCACGGTCCCCACGGCGGCCGAGGCGATGCCGGCAAGCTCGGGCATCTTGGAGTCGCCGCTGGTGAAAAACCGCGTATTGAAACGCAGCTCGGCCCGGCCCTCGTCCTGCAGCCGATTCACCGTCGCCTTGTCGCGCTCGCTCAGCTTGCTGTGATGGCCCTTCAGGTACTGGTCGACCTGGCCATCGGCCAGCACCCACTCGCTGCGCGTGGTACCTTGAAGCGCCGGGTCGTCTCGCATGCGCGATGGAATCAGGCGCAGATAGCCGCGGCTGACCAGCGGGCGCACCGCTTCAGACACGGCCGCCAGCGGCAGCTGGCTGGCCTGCTCGCTGTAGTCGACCTCGACCTGAATCTGCGCCTGCTTGAAGGCCGGCAGCCCCTTGATCAGCATGTCGGTGAAAAACAGCACCAGAAAGAGGCCGGCAAGGCCAAGCGCCCCCATGGACAGCGCTTTCAGACGCCGGGTCTTGCGATGCCGCCGCCGAAGCTGGGCCTCGATATGATCCAACGCTTGTGTCATCCCAGTGACTCCTCGGCTTAGAGATTGTTGACCCGGTACTTGTCACGAAAGCGGCGAATCATGATCACCGACACCAGATTCAGCATCAGGGTCACCGCGAACAGCACCAGTCCCAGGGCAAAGGCTGACAGCGTCTCGGCGCTGGCAAACTCCTGATCCCCGGTCAGGGCGGCAACGATACGCACCGTCACGGTGGTCATGTTTTCCAGCGGATTGGCGGTCAGGTTGGGCAGCATGCCCGCCGCCATCACCACGATCATGGTTTCACCCAGCGCCCGGGACACCGCCAGCAGCGAGGCCGAGACAATGCCGGGCAGCGCCGCCGGCACCACCACGTCGCGAATCGTCTCGCCATGGGTCAGACCGAGCGCCAGCGCGCCCTGGCGCATGCTGTCAGGCACCGAATGGATCACGTCATCGGACAGTGAAGAGATGAACGGAATGATCATGATGCCCATGACGATGCCGGGCGCCAGGGCGTTGTTGAAGTCGGCCTTGAGGCCGAACAGCTGCGCTGTTGCAACGATCAGCGGCGCCACGGTAATCGCCGCGAAGAAGCCGTAGACCACCGTGGGAATACCCGCCAGCACCTCAAGCACAGGCTTGGCGATGCCGCGCACGCGCGAGCCGGCGAACTCCGCCATGTAGATGGCCGACAGCAGGCCGATCGGAATGGCCACCAGCATGGCGATCGCGGTGATCATGAAGGTGCCGGCAAACAGCGGCAGCGAGCCGAATTGGGCGGCGCTGGCGCCCTCCTCGGCGCGACCGGCGGCCGTCAGAAAGCTGGCACCGGGGTTCCAGACGGTTCCGGTGATAAAGCCCCAGAAGCTCTGCATTTGGAAGAAGCGCACTGCCTCATTGATGATCGAGACCAGAATGCCCAGGGTGGTGAGAATGGAGATCAGCGTGGCCCCGGCCAGCATAAAGCGAACAAACGCCTCGACGGCGCGCCGTGCATGAAACCCGGGTCTGACCATGGCGATGCTGCCCATCAGGCCCAGGCAGGCCACGGCGATACTGACCACCAGCAGCATGGCGGTGGAAATCTTCGCCCCGACCAGCAGCATGGTTACGCTACCGACCAGGCTCACTGCCAGCGCCGGCGCGGCGGTAGAGAGCACGCCAAACCAGCCGTACTGATCGGGCTGGGCGTGCATCGAAGTGCCGTTGGCGCGCACCCTGGCCGCCTTGGCACGCGCCGCGAAGAAGGCGATCAGCCCCAGCACCGCCAGGGCAACGCAGAACAGGGCAAGGAGTTGATCGGTGTGCATAACTGTCTCTTGAAATGATCATCCACGGATAACGCTGATACCTGGTTCGCCACGCCGCCACTGGCCGGCAACCCATCGGGCTGCCGGCCCGCTGTATTGCGTCGCAGGGCCTATGACAGCGCCTCAGTTCAGCTCGCTCAGCTCGAGTGCAACGCGACTCTCAACCTCGTCACGCGCCGCGTCGCGCAGGTCCTGTTCTGCCGGGATCAGACCGATTCCCTTGAGATAGCCCAGCTCACCAATCATCTGCTCGCTCATGAACAGCTCGGCGTAGGCATACAGGGCCGACACCTCGTCAGCGTGCTGATTCTTGATATAGAAAAACAGCGAGCGCGATACCGGATACTCGCCGCTACCGATGGCCTCGGGGGTCGGTGCCACACCATCGATGCTCGAGCCCTGCAGGCTGTCGGCGTTCTCCTCGAGGAAGGAGTAGCCAAAGATGCCGAAGGCGCTGGTATTCTCGACAAGACGCCTGACGATCAGGTTATCGTTCTCACCGGCATCGATATAGGCGCCGTCGGTACGAATATCGGTGAAACCGTCATCGCCATAGGCATCCATTGCCTCGGATGCTGCCTCCATCACCAGCTCCTCGAAGGCGTCCCGAGTCCCGGACGTGGTCGGCGGCCCATAGACAGCGATTTCGCGGTCCGGCAGGGCGGCGTCGATCTCGCTCCAGCGGCTGTAAGGGTTGTCGACCAACTTACCATCCACCGGCACCTTGGCGGCCAGGGCCAGGAACAGCTGTTCGCGGGTCACATCCATCGCCGGGTTCGCGCCGGACTGGGCAAAGGCGATGCCGTCGTAGCCAATGAAGGCTTCGGTAATATCGGTGACGCCATTCTCGGCGCAGCGCTCGAACTCGGAGGGCTTGATGCGGCGGGAGGCGTTGCTGATGTCTGGGGTGCCTTCGCCGACGCCGTTGCAGAACAGCCGCAGGCCGCCGCCGGAGCCGGTGGATTCAATGACCGGCGTCGGGTAGTCGGTGATCGCCCCGAACTCCTCGGCCACGTAGCTTGCGAAGGGATACACCGTGCTGGAGCCCACGATGCGAACCTGATCACGGGCCTGGGCAACACCGACAGCGCCGATGACGGCGGCAGCGAGGACGGTAGTCTTGAAAGCGCGGTTCTTGAAGGTACGGTTCATGAAAAGTGCTCCTGGTGCGAGAAGTATTCGTCTTTTCGTGATGCCGAAGATGACCTACAAAGATGACAGCCGCATGACAGCCAGGAAAAAAATCGATCCGCTGCCATGCTCTGTTGCAAACCTCCTTGAAGAACTGTCGTATCGTATCCATTCAGCGTGGCGCTTCATCTAACTGCAATATTGTTTCGCTAACCTTTGAGGTTGCGCCATGACCTGCTTATGTCGCCGTAAAGCACTGCTGGAGACATGCCCCGTTGCGCACCTCTGCTGCTTTACCCATCCGCGCCTGAGGCGTATCGACGATGACATGGTCGGGCATATGATTTGTTACCTGCGCCCGTGGAGGACCACCGATGAGCACAACAAGCGAATCCCACCGCCAGCATATTTCCCGCCAGTTCAACCAAGAGCTGGAGGCATTGAAAACGCACCTGATGACCATGGGCGGTCTGGTCGAAAAGCAAGTACAGGATGCAACCCGCTCGCTGCTCGAGGCGGACACGGCACTGGCTCAGCGGGTGGTAGCCAACGACCGTCGCGTCAATGACATGCAGGTCAAGATCGACGACGAGTGCACCCTGCTGCTGGTACGTCGCCAGCCGGCGGCCTCGGATCTGCGTCTTGTGCTAGCGGTGACTCGCGCTACGTCGGATCTCGAGCGCATCGGCGACGAGGCCGGCAAGATCGCCCGCAACGCGCTGGAGCTGGTCGAGAGCAATTCGGGAAACCGCGGTTTCGTCGAGGTGCGGCTCATCAGCGAGCACGTGCGCAGGATGGTCAGCGATTCACTGAGCTCCTTCGCCCACTTCGATACCGAGCTGGCACTAAAGGTGGTGCGTGAAGACGATCATGTCGACAGCGAATACAAGACCGCCATGCGCTCACTCATGACGCTCATGATGGAAGATGCGCGGGCGATCTCGCCGGTGCTGAGCATCATGTGGATGCTGCGCTCGCTGGAGCGCATTGGCGATCATGCCAGCAATCTGGCTGAATATGTGATCTACCTGGTCAAGGGGATGGACGTGCGCCATCAGAATCCTGACGAGGTAGCCTGTAGTATCAGGGCCGAGGATGGTTCCCCCCCAGTGTCGGGATGAGTGTCGCACCCTCTGAGACCCTGTTTCTATAAAACGTTAGGGGGCGAAAAGAGGCCCGCGCCGAGGCGCGTTGCCTACCTGACTCGCTGGGCAAGGGCGCCAATGGCTGGTCTTCCCGGGACAAGTTCAGCGCCGTGGTCGAGACCGCCTCGATGAACGCCCAAGAGACCGCGGAGTACTGCCGGCGACGCGGCCTCTATCCAGAGCAGCTGGAGCGCTGGCGTCACGATTGCGAGCAGACCGCCAGCCTGTCATATACGGAACGCCAGCGTGAGGCTGATGAGGCCAAGCAGCAGCGCAAGCGTATCAAGACACTGAAGAAGGAGCTGGCCCGCAAGAACGCGGTCCTGGCTGAAACGGCGGCGCTGCTGACACTGCGAAAAAAGCGCAGGCGATCTGGGGGACGGGGAGAACTACCGGCTGAAGCAGAAGGTGCTCAGCTGACGATCACGGGTGGGACAGTTTTATTGACCGAAAGTGGGTCACTTCTGATGGCTATTGACAGCGGCCTGCCGTGAGCTGGGCATCACCGCCCGCACGCACCAGCGATGGCCCCGTGACGGTGATATCCGCGAGGACCAGCGGCCTTTGGTCGAGCGGCCGGTGCCGGCTAACGCCCTGACGCCGGCCGAAGAGCAGGCGATCCTCGACGTATACCACCTAGGCCACCGGCAAGCTCTTATGGGGTAACGACGGTTGCTAACCCGCTTTACCGTGGCTTAGAGTAGTGTCTCTCGCTTGACGGGGTGTCGGTAATTCCGGCTGAGACAGCGCAATGGTAGCGCTGACCCGTTGAACCTGATCCGGCTAATTTTTCCGTCATGCCGACGGAGAAGGGTACCGGCGTAGGGATCAAGCACTGGTGCACTTCCGGCCGCTGATGGTCTTCGGCGCGTCTTTACTACCCAACCAGTCTCCCACGCCTCCCTGGCCACTACCAAGGGAGCTTTTTTGCATGTCTTCAGTGATTTCCACATCGTCTTCGACGTCGCATTTTCTCGCCGAAACCGCCATGGTCGACGATGCGGCGATTCAGCCGCTGCCCGGCTCGCGCAAGGTCTACGTCGAAGGCTCGCGCTCGGATATTCGCGTGCCGTTTCGTGAAATCTCTCTCTCGCCCACTCAAACCACCGACGTGCCCGAGGAAAATCCGCCGCTGCTGGTGTACGACACCTCCGGCCCGTACAGCGACCCCGAAGTGCAGCCGGATTTGCGCCGGGGGCTTGCCGAGCTTCGCCGTTCCTGGATTGAAGAGCGCGACGATACCGAGTTTCTCGACGGCCCAACCTCGGATTACGGCCGCCGTCGGGCCAACGACCCCATGCTCGCGCCGCTGCGCTTTGAGCTGACGCGCACGCCGCGCCGGGCCAAGCCGGGCAAAAACGTCACCCAGCTGCACTACGCCCACCAGGGAATTATTACCCCGGAGATGGAGTTTATCGCCATCCGCGAAAACCAGCGGCGTCAGGCCTTTTCTGCCGAGTACGCCGGCAGCGAAGAGGTCGAGGCGATTTTAGGTCACCAGCATGCGGGGCAAAGTTTTGGCGCCAATCTGCCCGAGGAAATCACCCCGGAGTTTGTCCGCGCTGAAGTCGCCGCCGGCCGCGCGATCATCCCATGCAATATCAACCATCCGGAAACCGAGCCGATGATTATCGGGCGTAACTTTCTGGTCAAGATCAACGGCAACCTGGGCAACTCGGCGGTGACGTCATCCATCGAGGAAGAGGTCGACAAGATGACCTGGGGCATCCGCTGGGGCTCGGATACCGTCATGGACCTGTCTACCGGTCAGAACATCCACGAAACCCGCGAATGGATCATCCGCAACGCGCCGGTGCCCATCGGCACGGTGCCGATCTATCAGGCGCTGGAGAAGGTCAAGGGCGTGGCAGAAGACCTCACCTGGGAAGTATTCCGCGATACCCTGATCGAGCAGGCCGAGCAGGGCGTGGACTACTTCACCATCCACGCCGGCGTGCGCCTGCGCTATGTGCCGCTGACCGCCAAGCGGGTCACGGGGATCGTCTCCCGGGGCGGCTCGATCATGGCCAAGTGGTGCCTTTACCACCATCAGGAAAGCTTCCTCTATACCCACTTCGAAGAGATCTGCGAAATCTGCAAGCAGTATGACGTAGCGTTCTCGCTGGGCGACGGCCTGCGCCCGGGCTCGGTGGCCGATGCCAACGACGAGGCTCAGTTTGCCGAGCTGGAGACCCTGGGCGAGCTGACCCGCATTGCCTGGAAACATGATGTTCAGGTGATGATCGAAGGCCCCGGCCACGTGCCCATGCACCTGATCAAGGAGAACATGGACAAGCAGCTCGAAGAGTGCGACGAAGCGCCGTTCTATACTCTGGGGCCGCTAACCACCGATATTGCCCCGGGCTACGACCACATTACCTCAGGGATAGGCGCGGCGATGATCGGCTGGTACGGCTGCGCCATGCTCTGCTACGTCACGCCCAAGGAGCACCTGGGCCTGCCCAACAAGGATGACGTCAAAACCGGCATCATCACCTACAAGATTGCCGCCCACGCGGCAGATCTGGCCAAGGGGCATCCGGCCTCACAGCGTCGCGATAACGCGCTATCCAAGGCACGCTTCGAGTTCCGCTGGGAAGACCAGTTCAACCTGGGGCTGGATCCGGACACCGCGCGGGAGTTCCACGACGAAACCCTGCCCAAGGACTCGGCCAAGGTGGCGCACTTCTGCTCCATGTGCGGCCCCAAGTTCTGCTCGATGAAGATCAGCCACGAGGTTCGCGAATACGCCGCGGCCAACGGGCTCTCCGGCGATCAGGAAGCCGTGATGGCGGGCATGGAAGAACAGGCGAAGAGATTCCGTGAGGAGGGCGCTGAGCTGTATCAGGAAGTCTAGATCGCTAAGTATCATCGTCAAAACGCACCGCCGAGCATCTGGCGGTGCGTTTTGTTATGCGCCAAGCATGGCGCGTAGCATCGACAGGTGTAGTGGTCTAATTGCCTCGGACACCTCGATAGGTGGATCATTCACCGATTGAGGAGAGCCCTAAATGACTCAAAAACGCAGATCGTTCGACCCAGCCTTCAAACTGCAAGTTGTACAGATGATCACCGAGCATGGCCTGAGTATCACTCAGGTTTGCCGGGACATGAATCTTGGCGAGACGGCGGTGCGCCGATGGCTTAAACAGTTCAGTGCCGAGCTGTCAGGCCAAACGGGGATCGGCAAGCCTCTCACAACCGAGCAACGGCGTATTCGTCAGCTGGAAATGGAAAACCGGCAACTTCGACAGGATAATGATCTGTAAAAAAAGCGTCCTTACGCTCAACGGATCAGCTGCAACAGAAGGCCCATCCAGTAGCCCCTTGTGCCGGCTACTGGGCGTGAGTCGATCAGGTTACTATGCCGCTCGCCAACGGGCTCGCGCGCCCGCTAAGGCATGCCCGGCCACAACTCACCTGAAAGCCGCCTTTACGGCATCCAATCAGACCTATGGTTGCCGACCGACGTCTGCGCGCCGCCCTGCATAGTCGGGGCGTCATGGTGGGGCGGCACCGTCTCCGAACTCTTATGCGCAACAATGGCATTCGTCCGGTCTGGAAGCGCAAGTTCATCCACACGACGAATAGCCACCATACGCTGCCGATCGCCGAGAACGTGCTGAACCGCCAGTTCGAGCCCGCTGCGATGAATCGTGCCTGGGTCGCTGACATCACCTACATCCGCACGCGCAGCGGTTAGCTGTACCTGGCCGCTGTGATGGACCTCTTTTCGCGTACGCCTTGCAGATGGCCCTGGCCCAACGGCAGCCTCCGCCAGGCCTGATCGTTCATTCGGACAGGGGTAGCCAGTATGCTAGCGATGCTCATCGCGCCTTGCTGGCCCAGTATGAGTGGAGCGGTCGACGACAAAATCGCTAGACATGACCTGATGGTATCCGCCTACCTCGGGGTGGCGAATATTGGCTTCGTCAGCGATTGATAGAGTGTCTTCTATTCGGAGAGGAAATTGCTCGCAGATGTCGGTAACAGCGGGGTTCCATTCAAGCAACAGGAAGGCTGCCAGTTCTGTATCAGAAAAAAATGATGGGTTCGCCCGGTAAGGTGCCCCATCACCCGGTGCGAGCGCCCCCTGGAGGATAGGTCTCTGACCGTCAGCCAAGGACGGTAATCACTACCGCTACCTTTGCCGCGCTCTTCTTTAATCCATTTTTCCGTTTTTTTATCTAGTTTGCAGCTGGCCATTCCCTATACCCCTTGAGGAGAATAGCCTGACTTTGCCACATCAGCTTCCTGTTACCAACTCTATTTCAAAGTTACCAACTAATTTACCCGGTTACCAACTTTATTACCATCCTACATTTCTTCAGCCAAACCTACCTGCGCCTACTCCACCGTGACGCTCTTGGCCAGGTTGCGCGGCTGGTCAACGTCGGTGCCCTTGAGCACTGCGACGTGGTAGCTCAGAAGCTGCAGCGGCAGGGTGTAGAGCAGCGGTGCCAGAGCTTCGTGGACGTGGGGTAGGTGAAGCACGGAAACGTCGTCTTCGCTGTCGTCGATGCCGACGTTTTCGTCGGCGAACACGAACAGCTCCCCGCCCCGGGCGCGAACTTCCTGAAGGTTGGATTTCAGCTTTTCCAGCAGGGCGTCGTTGGGCGCCACCGAGATCACCGGCATTTCGCTGTCCACCAGCGCCAGCGGGCCGTGCTTGAGCTCGCCGGCGGGGTAGCCTTCGGCGTGAATGTAGGAGATTTCCTTGAGCTTGAGCGCGCCTTCCAGGGCGATGGGAAAGTGCGCGCCGCGCCCGAGAAACAGCGCGTGATGCTTTTCGGCAAAGGCCTGGGAAAGCACTTCGATCTCGGCGTCCAGCGAAAGCACCCGATGGCAGATATCGGGCAGCGCCTTCAGCGCGGCGACGATGCCGGCCTGCTCGCTGCCCGGGGCCTCTTTGCTCTTGTCCAGCGCCAGCGTCAAAAGCATCAGCGCCACCAGCTGAGTCGTGAAGGCCTTGGTCGAGGCAACGCCGATCTCGGGGCCGGCCCGGGTCATCAGCGCCAGGTCGGACTCGCGCACCAAAGAGCTTCCCGGCACGTTGCAGATGGCAAGCGTGCCCAGATAGCCAAGCTCCTTGGCAAAGCGCAGCGCGGCCAGGGTATCGGCGGTTTCCCCGGACTGGGATAGCGTGACGAACAGCGTGCCGTCGGCCACTACCGGGTGGCGGTAGCGAAACTCCGAGGCCACCTCCACCTGTACCGGCACGCCGGCGTAGCGCTCAAGCCAGTAGCGCGCCACCAGCCCCGCGTGGTAGCTGGTGCCGCAGGCGATGATGTGGATCTGGCGGGTTGCCGCGAACAGCGGCGGCGCTTCGGGGCCAAAGCTTTCCGCGAGCACGCTTGTCTCGCCCAGACGGCCTTCCAGCGCGGCGTTGATGACGGTGGGCTGCTCGAAGATTTCCTTGAGCATGAAGTGGCGGTAGTCGCCCTTGCTCGCCGCCCCGTCGGCGTATTCATAAACCTGCACCGGGCGCTCGACGGCCTGGCCGTCGCGGTCGACGATATGGACACGGCCGCCGTTCTTGAGCTCGACCAGATCTCCCTCTTCCAGGTAGATAAAGCGGTCGGTCACCTGAAGAAGCGCCAGCGGATCCGAGGCCAAAAAGGCCTCATCGATGCCCACGCCCACCACCAGCGGGCTGCCCTGGCGGGCGCCGATGACCACGCCGGGCTCGCTGGGGCTCATGACTCCCAGCGCGTAGGCGCCGCCCAGAGTACGCACGGTCTGCTGAACCGCCTCGAACAGCGTGGCGCCGCCGTCAAGGGTGGCCGCCAGGCGATGGGCGATGACTTCGGTGTCGGTCTGGGAGGTAAAAGCGTAGCCGTCAGCCTCAAGCTCCTGCTTGAGCGCCTCGAAATTTTCGATGATGCCGTTGTGCACCACGGCCACTCGGTCAGCGCTGTGGTGCGGGTGCGCGTTGGCTTCGATGGGCTTGCCGTGGGTCGCCCAGCGGGTGTGGGCAATGCCGGCCTTGCCCGGCAGCGGCGAGTCCGCCAGACACTCATCCAGCGCCGCGACCTTGCCCACGGCGCGGTGGCGCGTCAGCGTATCGCCGTGCATCACCGTCATGCCGGCAGAGTCGTAGCCGCGGTATTCCAGCCGTTTAAGGCCTTCCAGCAATATGCCCTGGACGTTGCGCTGGGCAACGGCGGCGACAATGCCACACATAGTTTTTCTCCTTGTTTAGCCTGGATCTTGTGGTTAATCGCGCTTTTTCGGGCGCGGCCAGTCGGCTTTTTCGCGCTGGGGTGCCCGGGTAATGCCCAAGGCATGGTCGGCCACGTCCCGGGCGATGGTCGAACCGGCGCCCACGGTGGCGCCCTGGCCCACGTTAACCGGCGCTACCAGCGCGGTATTGGAGCCGATAAAGGCGTCGTCGTCGACTCGGGTGCGGTGCTTGTTAACGCCGTCGTAGTTGCAGGTAATCGTCCCCGCGCCGATGTTCACGCCGCGCCCCAGGGTGGCGTCGCCGACGTAGCTCAGGTGGTTGATCTTGCTGCCCTCACCCACGTCGGCGTTTTTGGTTTCAACAAAGTTGCCTACCCGGGCGGCTACCGCCAGCCGGGTGCCCGGGCGCAGCCGCGCGTAGGGGCCGATGGCGTTGCGCCCGGCGGCCACGCACTGCTCCAGCACGCTGTGGCTTTCGACCACGCTGTCGGCGCCGACGGTGGCATTTTTGATCAGGCAGTAGGGGCCGATATGCACGCCCTCGCCCAGGCTGACCTCGCCTTCGAACACGCAGCCGACGTCGATGAAAACGTCGTGGCCGCAGGTTAAGGTGCCGCGCACGTCAATCCGCGCCGGATCGGCCAGGGCCACGCCGTCGGCCATCAGCTGCTCGGCCCGGGCGTGCTGCAAGGCGCGTTCCAGCCCGGCCATCTGGGCGCGGTTATTGACGCCCTGAACTTCCATCGGCGTCGCCGGCTGGGCCGTGGCCACGCCCACGCCGTCCTCGGCGGCCATGGCGATCACGTCGGTGAGATAGTATTCGCCCTGGGCGTTATCGGCGGAGAGCCTTGGCATCCAGCGCTTGAGCTGGGCGGCGGTCATCGCCATGATGCCGGTGTTGCACTCGGTCAGCGCCAGCTCCTCGGCGCCGGCATCCTTCTGCTCAACGATCGCCACGGCGTTACCCGCCTCGTCGCGCACTATGCGCCCGTAGCCGTCGGGGTTGTCCATAGTGACGGTCAAAAGCCCCATGTGCTTCTCGTCCACGCGCTCAAGCAGCGCCACCAGGGTATCCCGGCGAATCAGCGGGACGTCGCCGTAGAGCACCAGTACTTTGCCGTGCCCCAGCTGGTCGAGGGGCTGCGCCACGGCGTGCCCGGTGCCCTTCTGCTCGGTCTGAACGCAAAAGCGTATCGGCTGATCGGCCAGCGCCTCGCGCATGGCTTCGGCGCCGTGGCCGATCACCACGTGAGTGCGCTGGGGGTTCAGGCCCGCTGCCGTATCCAGCACGTGGCGCACCATGGGCTTGCCGGCCAGCGGATGCAGCACCTTGGGAAGCCGGGAGCGCATGCGCGTGCCCTTGCCGGCGGCGAGAACGACTATGTCCAGCTCGTCGTGCATAAGATTATCCTTGTGTCTCGGCGGAGGTAGCCCTGGCTACCTTGATCTTGTGGTCGGCCATGAACGCCTCGCCGATAAACTCGGCAAAGGCGGGGCTGGCCAGGCTCTGCCAGCTGTCTTCGTCGCGCACCAGCATCAGCACCTTGAGATCAAGCGCCTGCGCCAATGCCATACCTTCCTCGCCGCCCAGCACCGTCATTGCCGTAGCCCAGGCGTCTGCCCGGGCGTTGGAGGGATGCACCACGGTAACCGAGGCAAGCGAATGGTTGATGGGCCGGCCGGTGCGCGGATCAATGGTGTGCGAAAAGCGCTGGCCGTCCTGCTCGAAGTAGTTGCGGTAGTCCCCCGAGGTGGCTACCGACATGCCCGCTAGCGGAATCACGTACTGGGCGCTGTGGCCGCTGCTCTGAGGCTTTTCAATACCGACCCGCCACGGCGTCTGCTCGCCGGGGTCACGATAACCGCTGGTGGTCAAGTCACCGCCCAGATTGACCAGGTAGTTGTCGATACCCTGCTCATCGAGATACGCCGCCACCCGGTCGGTGGCGTAGCCCTTGGCCACGGCGGAGAGATCGACAAAGACGTCGCGGCGACGCCGGGCCCGGCTGCCTTCGGCGTCAACCTCCAGGGCGTCAAAGCCCACCTGCTCAAGACGCGCGTTGAGCTCGTCGTCCTCGGGCACGCTTTCCGGGCGGGCCTCGGGGCCGAAGCTCCAGAGGTTCACCAGCCCGCCGATGGTCACGTCGAACGCCCCGTCGCTCTGCCGGGAAATCTGCTGGCTGATCGACATGACCTTGACCAGCGGCGGCGGCAGCGACTGCCACTCGTCAAGGGGCGCCTGGTTGAACGCGACCAGGTCGCTATCGTCGCGGTAGGTGGACATGGCCTCGTCCACCCGCTCGAGCTCGTCAAGAAACCCGTCTTCCAGGGCGTCCTGAGCGCTCTGGTCCAGGGTATCTGCCACGGTGATCTGGTAAAACGTGCCGAATACGCTGCCCTCGAAGCGCGCCGGCGTCGTGGTCTCCTGACCGCCGTCGCAGCCGGCAAGGAGCCCCAGCGCCAGAAGCCCCAGCCCGGCGCACAGCGCTTTCAATGGTGCCTGTTGCATGATGATGGTTTACCTTGATTTTTCTGTATCGTTGCCCGTCGGCCCGGGTTTGCTAGCCATTTTGCTAACCATAGAACAGCCACAGAAGCCACACGCCCAGCACCAGGCGATAGATCACAAAGGGCTGCATGCCCAGGCGCGTAATGAACGCGAGAAACAGGCGAATGCAGAGATAGGCGCTGATGCCCGCCAGCGCCGTGCCGCCTAAAAGAGTGGGCCAGTCGACGGGCGCGGCCTGCTGGCTCAGGGTAACGATTTCCATGCCCCCGGCCAGAATAATCACCGGGATCGAGAGCAGAAACGAAAACCGCGCCGCGGCTTCCCGGCCCATGCCCAGCAGCAGCGCCGCGGTCATGGTGATCCCCGAACGCGAGGTCCCGGGAATCAGCGCCAGCGCCTGGGCCAGGCCGATTACGGCGATATCGCGCCCGCGCAGCTGGTATTCGTCCCGCTGGCCGCGGCCCCTGCGGTCAGCGTAGCCCAGCAGCAGGCCAAAGCCGATCATCGTCGCGGCGATCACCAGCGTCGAGCGCAGGTGAACCTGGATGATATCGTGCAGCAAAAGGCCGAAAACGCACACCGGCAAGGTGGCAAGCGTCACGGCCAGCGCCAGCCGGGCATCGCGGTCAACGCCGCGCCCGGCAAGGGCAGCCAGGCTGCTTTGCAGCATGGCAAAAATCTCGCGGCGAAAGTAGGCCATTACCGCCAGCAGGCTGCCCAGGTGCAGGGCGACGTCAAAGGCCAGCCCCTGATCGCCCCAGGGCGTCAGCGCCGGTATAAGAATCAGGTGAGCCGAGCTTGAAACGGGCAAAAACTCGGTGAATCCCTGCACGACGGCAAGCACGATGACCTGTAGCCAATCCATCGGGAAACCTGCAACCAATCAGTGGGCGATATGCCCGGGTGAGTAAAAACCGGTGCCGGGCGCTAACCGCCAGCGGCGGTGCTGCTACCGGCGCTAAAGAATACACGTCTGCCGCGGCGTTGTCCGCCCCCCGGCTGCTACGCCGGCGCCGATGCGCTACAATCGTCGCCGCACGCTGTCAACGGTAGCCGCCAAAGAGCCATCATGACCTCTCACGCTGAATCCCAGGAAGACCTTCAAAGCCGCGAAGCCAAGCACGTCACCCACGTCGGCGCCTGGCTTGACGGCGTTTTGAGCCTGGCCAAGATGATCGCGGGTTTTCTGGTCGGCTCGACGGCGCTGATTGCCGACGGCATCCACTCGCTTTCCGACCTGATCACCAACGGCTTTGTGCTGGCAGCGATTCACTACGGCCGCCAGGGGCCGGATCACGACCACCAGTACGGCCACGGCCGCATCGAGACGCTGACCACCCTGCTGCTCGGCAGCGTGCTGATCTTTGTCGCCGGCGGCATCGCCTGGTCGAGCCTGGAGCGCTTGTTCAGCGGCCGAACCGTGACCGCGCCCGGCCTCTGGGCGATTTTACTCGCCGGCGTTGCGCTGCTGACCAAGGAGTGGATTTTCCGCTACACCATGCGCGTGGCCAAGCGCGTGCAGTCCAAACTGCTGGAGGCCAACGCCTGGCACGCCCGAAGCGACGCGCTATCCACGGTGGTGGTGCTGATCGCCATGATCGCCGCCCAGTTCGGCATGGGCTGGGTAGACGGCGTCGCGGCCATCATCGTCGGGCTGATGGTGGGAAAAGTGGGCTGGGATCTGCTCTGGGACTCCGCCCGGGAGCTGGTGGACACCGCCCTTCCCGACGAGGCCCAGCGCCAGATGCACAGGGTCGCCGAAGACGTTCCGGGGGTGGAAAGCGTGCACGACCTGCGCACCCGCCAGTCCGCCGGCTGGGCCATGGTCGACCTGCATATCGTGGTGGCCAAGCGCGTCAGCGTTTCCGAAGCCCACGAAATCGGCAACGAGGTCAGCCGCCAGCTGCGCCACGCCTTCCCCGCGCTGACCGACGTCACCTTCCACATCGACCCCGAAGACGACGCCGGCGAAGGCGACCCTAGCCGCTTTCCCGGCCTGCCGCTGCGCCCCGAAGTCGAGGCCACGCTGGACGCCCGCTGGTACGCCAACCCGGTATGGCGCACCCGGGCAGAGCTGCAGCTGCATTACCTCGGCGGCAAGGTCTCTGTCTCGCTGATTGTCGGCGACGACATCCACCAGCCGCCCCAGTGCCTGGCCAGCCAGCTCAAGGCGCTGGCCGACGACGTCGACTGGCTGGGCCACGTCGAGGTACTGCTGGTCACCCGAGCCACCAGCCTGCCCGCTGGCTAGACCGACACGCCGGACAGCACCGCGGTGGCAATGCTGAAATAGATCACCACGCCCGAGGCGTCGATCAGCGTGGTCACCAGAGGGGCCGAGGCGGTGGCCGGGTCGAGCTTGAAGCGCTCGAGCACAAACGGCAGGCACATCCCCAGAAGGCTACCGAACAGCACAATGGTGATCATGCTGGTCGCCACCACAAAGGCCACGGCGTTACCCCCGCGCATAACGCCGATGGGCGCGACGGCCAGGGCCATGGTCAGGCCAAGCGACCCGGCCACCAGCAGCTCGCGGCCGAGCATCTTGCCCCAGTCCTTGACGCCCACGTCGCCGGTTGCCATACCGCGCACCATCAGCGTGGCCGCCTGGGCGCCGGCGTTACCCCCGCTGCCGATCAGCAGCGGCAAAAAGAACACCAGCGCCACCTTGGCGGCAATAGTATCCTCGAAGTAGGCAATGCCCGCGCCGGAAAACAGGTTGGCAAACACCAGCAGAACCAGCCACATGACCCGCTTTCGATAAAGCGTCCACAGCGGCACGCGGCTGATGCCGTCTTCCAGCTGGCCGATGGACATCCCCTTGTGGATATCCTCGGTGGCCTCGAACTGGGCCACGTCCATGGCGTCGTCGTGGGTAACGATCCCCACCATGCGGTTGTCACCGTCGGTCACCGGCAGCGCGATCAGGTCGTAGCGCGCCACGATGCGCGCCACTTCTTCCTGCAGCTCGTCGACTCGGGAATGAATGACATCGCGGATCATGATGTCATCCACGACGGCGCCGGGGCGCGCCACCATCAGCATGCGCAGCGACATGGTGCCGATCAGCTCGCCGTCCTTGGCAAGCACGTAAAGCTGATACACCGTTTCTGCATCCGGCGCGGTCTGGCGCACGCGCATCAGCGCCTGGGACACCGTCATGCCGCTGTCTATGGCGACATAGTCAGAGGTCATGATGGCGCCGGCATAGCCTTCCTCGTAGCTTGCCAGACGCTTCAGCTCTTCGCGTTTCTTGTGCGCCATGCGCCGCAGCAGCGTTTCGCGGCGGTCCTCATCCAGCAGGTTGAACAGGTCGGCGCGCTCGTCCGAGCCCATCTCTTCCAGCAGCTTGAGCACCTGGGTATCGTCCAGCGCGCCAACCAGCGACAGCTGAGAGCCGCTGGGAAGGTAGCCCAGCACGTTGGCCGCCCGGTCATTCTCCAATAGCGCAAGCGTGGCCACGGCCGCGTCAAGCGCGTTGTCTTCCTCGATCAGCGCTTCGAGTATCTCGCTGATATCCGGCGAGCGGATTTCCCCCAGCCGCTCGATCACGCCGTCGTAGCCCGGCATATCCGCCGGTGTCGGGGTTCTGGCCTGCGCGGCGGCGGCATGCAGCCTCAGCAAATCGTCTTTCAACGCTTCCAGCGTCGGGTCGTAAAGCGCCATAAAAGTGTCCTCCGCGCGGCAGTCGTCTTCGCGATACGGCGGCGTGACGTCTGCGTCACGAGATATTGTTCGCGATGTGGTTAGGGCAATAGGTCGTGGGCAATGCGGCGTTGGCGACGTGTTTTTACACGCTAAGCACTGCCACTGGATTTAGCGCTATCTTAACAGACAAAAAAACGCCCCCCGGCTCCGCAAGGAACCAGGGGGCGCGATCCGGGCAGCGCCGCTATGAACGGACCTAGCGGCTCTGGTTACGCAGCTGCTGGATGGTGCGCAGCTTGGCAACCGCCTCGGCAAGCTCCGCCGCGGCCCGAGTGTAGTCAAGCTCGGCGGATTTTTCGTTCAGCGACCTGAGTGCTTCGCGACGCGCCTCTTCGGCGGCGGCCTCGTCGAGGTCGCGCGCCCGAGTGGCCGAATCGGCAAGGATCGTGACCACGTCGGGCTGCACTTCCATGAAGCCGCCGGAAACGAAGAAGCTTTCTTCGCTGCCGCCTTCAAGCTTTACGCGTACCGGTCCCGGTTTCAACGATGTCAGCAGCGGGGCGTGTCCCGGCAGAATGCCGAGATCGCCCGCCGTGCCGGACGCGATCACCTGCTCAACGCTTCCCGAGTAGATAGACGCTTCGGCGCTGACGATGTTGCAATTCACGCTATTCGCCATGGCGAACCCCCCTGGTGAACAGGATTACTGCTGCATCTTGTTGGCTTTCTCGACGGCTTCGTCAATGGTGCCGACCATGTAGAAAGCCTGCTCCGGCAGCTCGTCGTAGTCACCGTTGAGGATGCCCTGGAAACTGGCAATGGTGTCTTTCAGCGACACGTAGGTGCCCGGCGAGCCGGTAAACACCTCGGCGACGAAGAACGGCTGCGACAGGAAGCGCTGGATTTTACGCGCCCGGGACACGGACAGCTTGTCTTCGTCAGACAGCTCGTCCATGCCCAGAATCGCGATGATATCCTTGAGCTCCTTGTAGCGCTGCAGCACGCCCTGCACGCCCCGGGCCACGCGGTAGTGCTCGTCGCCGACCACCTCGGGCGCCAGCTGGCGCGAAGTGGAGTCCAGCGGGTCGATTGCCGGGTAGATACCCAGCTCGGCGATGGAGCGCGCGAGTACCACGGTGGCGTCCAGGTGCGAGAAGGTCGTCGCCGGCGAGGGGTCGGTCAAGTCGTCCGCGGGCACGTAAACGGCCTGGACAGAGGTGATCGAGCCCTCTTTGGTCGAGGTGATGCGCTCCTGAAGAACGCCCATTTCCTCGGCCAGCGTCGGCTGGTAACCCACCGCGGATGGCATCCGGCCCAGCAGCGCCGATACCTCGGTGCCCGCCAGGGTGTAGCGGTAGATGTTGTCCACGAACAGCAGCACGTCGTGGCCTTCATCGCGGAAGTTCTCGGCGATGGTCAGGCCGGTCAGCGCTACGCGCAGGCGGTTGCCCGGCGGCTCGTTCATCTGGCCGTAGACCAGCGATACCTTGTCGAGAACGTTGGACTCGGTCATCTCGTGGTAGAAGTCGTTACCCTCACGGGTACGCTCGCCCACGCCGGTAAAGACGGAGTAGCCGCTGTGCTCGGTGGCAATGTTGCGGATCAGCTCCATCATGTTGACGGTCTTGCCCACGCCGGCGCCGCCGAACAGGCCGACCTTACCGCCCTTGGCGAAGGGGCATACCAGGTCGATGACCTTGATGCCGGTTTCCAAAAGCTCTTCCGACGCGGCCTGGTCGGCGTAGCCCGGCGCCTTGCGGTGGATCGGCATGCGCTTTTCCTCGCCGATCTCGCCCGCCTCGTCGATGGGCTCACCGAGCACGTTCATGATCCGGCCAAGCGTGGCCTTGCCCACGGGCACGGAAATCGCCGCCCCGGTGCTGGTAACCTCGGTGCCGCGCTTGAGCCCTTCGGTGGTGCCCATGGCGATGGTACGCACCACGCCGTCGCCCAGCTGCTGCTGAACTTCCAGAACGGTCTCGGACTGGGTGATATTCAGCGCGTCGTAGACCTTGGGCACAGAGTCCCGAGGGAACTCTACGTCAATCACCGCGCCGATGATTTGTACGATACGTCCGCTCATCTTGGTTCCTCTTTAAAACCTGCAAATGAAACCTGTGTGCCGGAAGGCCGAGCCTTCCGAGGCGTTATACGGCAGCGGCACCGCCGACGATTTCGGAAATTTCCTGGGTAATGGCGGCCTGACGGGCCTTGTTGTAAACCATTTCCAGATCGTCGACCAGGTCGCCGGCGTTGTCGGTGGCGCTCTTCATGGCAATCATGCGCGCCGCCTGCTCGCAGGCGCCGTTCTCCACCACCGCCTGATATACCTGTGATTCGATAAAGCGAACCAGCAGGCTATCGAGCAACGTCCTGGCATCCGGTTCATACAGGTAGTCCCAGCTTTGGGGACGGGCGTTTTCCTGATCCTGCTCGTCGTCGCCCACGTCGGACGACAGCGGAAGAAGCTGACGCACCACCGGCTTTTGCGTCATGGTGTTAACGAACTCGTTATGCACCACGTACAGGCGATCGAGCTGGCCTTCGTCATACGCTTCGAGCATGACCTTGACGCTACCGATCAGATCCTCAGCCCGGGGCGCTTCACCCAGGTTGCTCTTGGCTGCCACCAGCCTGCCGCCATACTTGTTGAAAAAGTGGCTGGCCTTGCTGCCCAGCGCGCAGAAATCAAGCTCTGCGCCCTGGTCACGCCAGGCGGCGGCGTCTTTCACCGTGGCCTTGAACAGGTTGGTGTTCAAACCGCCGCACAGGCCGCGATCCGACGAGACGACGATGTAGCCCACGCGCTTAACCTCGTTGCGCGGGATCATGTAGTCGTGCCGGTATTCGGGGCTGGCATCCGCCAGGTGTGCCACCACGTTGCGGATCTGCCTGGCGTAAGGCTGGCTGGCCTTCATCAGATCTTGCGCTTTACGCATTTTCGATGCAGCGACCATCTCCATGGCGCTGGTGATCTTCTGCGTGTTCTTGATGCTCCCTATCTGGGAGCGTATCTCTTTTGCAGCTGCCATAGCGATCTACCCTTCGTTCGTGGCTCTCAGAAAAGAAGGCAGGCTCACCTGTCGCGGTGAGCCAAACGCTTTACCAGGTCCGATTACCAGGTCTGAGTGGCCTTGAACTTTTCCAGAACCGACTTCAGGCCGTCCTTGGTCTCATCGTCGTAGTCGCCAGACTGATTGATCTTGTCCATCAGCGCTGCATGTTCCGCCTTGGCGTAATCGTGCAGGGCGCTTTCAAAGTCCAGCACCTTGTCCACCTCGATGTCGTCCAGGTGGCCTTCGTTGGCGGCGAACAGCGACAGCGCCATCTGCGCCACGGACATCGGCATATACTGCTTCTGCTTCATCAGCTCGGTGACGCGCTGGCCGTGCTCCAGCTGCTTGCGCGTGGCTTCGTCCAGATCCGAGGCGAACTGGGCAAAGGCCGCAAGCTCGCGGTACTGAGCCAGCGCCAGACGCACGCCGCCGCCCAGCTTCTTGATGATCTTGGTCTGGGCCGAGCCACCGACCCGGGAAACCGACAGACCGGCGTCGATCGCCGGGCGAACGCCCGAGTTGAACAGGTCAGTCTGCAGAAAGATCTGGCCGTCGGTGATCGAGATCACGTTGGTGGGAACGAACGCCGACACGTCGCCGCCCTGGGTCTCGATGATCGGCAGCGCCGTCAGCGAGCCGGTCTTGCCGGTCACTTCACCATTGGTAAACTTCTCGACGTAGTCTTCGTTGACCCGCGCGGCCCGCTCGAGCAGACGCGAGTGGAGGTAGAAGACGTCGCCCGGGAAGGCTTCACGGCCCGGCGGACGGCGCAGCAAAAGCGATACCTGACGGTAGGCCACGGCCTGCTTGGACAGGTCGTCGTAGACGATCAGGGCGTCTTCGCCGCGGTCGCGGAAGTATTCGCCCATGGTGCAGCCCGCGTAAGCCGCGAGGAACTGCATGGGAGCCGGGTCGGCAGCGCCGGCGGCAACGATGATGGTGTGCTCCATCGCGCCGTGCTCTTCGAGCTTGCGCACCATGTTGGCAACGGTGGACTGCTTCTGGCCGATGGCCACGTACACGCAGGTAACCCCGGTGCCTTTCTGGTTGATGATAGCGTCGATGGCAATCGCCGACTTACCGATCTGGCGGTCGCCGATGATCAGCTCGCGCTGGCCGCGGCCGATCGGCACCATGGCGTCGATGGCCTTGAAACCGGTCTGGATCGGCTGGTCAACGCCTTCGCGGGTGATAACGCCCGGGGCGACCTTTTCCACCGCGTCGGTCATCTTGGTGTTGATGTCGCCCTTGCCGTCGATGGGGTTGCCCAGGGCATCCACCACGCGGCCGACAAGCTCGGGGCCTACCGGCACTTCCAGAATGCGGCCGGTGCACTGGGCGACCATGCCTTCTTCCAGCTTAAGGTAGTCACCCAGCACCACAGCGCCCACGGAGTCGCGCTCAAGGTTGAGCACCATGCCGAAAATGCTGCCGGGAAATTCAATCATTTCACCAAACATCGCGTCTTCGAGGCCGTGAACTTTCACGATACCGTCGGAGACGCTGACGATGGTGCCCTGATTACGGGCTTCGGATGCGACGTCAAGCTTCTCGATACGCTGCTTGATGATGTCGCTGATCTCGGAAGGATTCAGTTGCTGCATGCCATGTCCCTCAAACTCAAGTGGTCAGCGCTTCGGAAAGGCGGTTCAGTCGACCGCGCACCGAGCCGTCGATAACGGTATCGCCGGCGCGCAGGATGGCGCCGCCAATCAGCGATTTATCCACCTGAGTGGTAATGGAGATTTCGCGATTCAGACGTTTTTTAAGCGCGTTGAGCAGGGTGGACTGCTGCTTGTCATCGAGCTTAAAAGCTGACGTCACGTTTACGTCGATACGCTGCTCGTACTCTGCGCGCAGCTGCTCAAACTGAACGGCAATGGCGTTGAGCGCGCCCAGCCGGTGCATGTCTGCCAGGCCGGCAAGAAAGCGCTCAAGATCATCGCTGGTCGCCTTGGCCGTTTTGCCGTCCGCCAGCAGCGCTTTCAGAAACGCGACTTTCTGCGCGCTGGAAAGCTGGGGGCTGCCGAGCAGGCGGCGGGCCTCCGGGTCCTGCACCACCTGCCCCAGCAGAGCAAGCGCCTCGGACCAGGCCTTGAGCGCATCGTTATCGCGCGCGTATTCAAACGCTGCCTTGGCGTAAGGACGAGCGACGGTGGATTGCTCCGCCATGGTGAGTCTCCTTACAGTTCGGCAGCCAGTTCATCGAGCAGCTTGCGGTGCGTTTTTTCGTCGACGGCGCTTTCCAGCACGCGCTCGGCGCCGAGTACGGCCAGAGTAGCGACCTGACTACGCAGCTCTTCGCGAGCGCGCTGCATGTCCTGGTCGATCGCGGCGCGGGCGCCGGACACCATGCGTTCGCCCTCGGCGCGTGCTTCCTCGCGCGCCTCCTCGATTATCTGGGCAGAGCGATTGTTCGCCTGCTCGAGAATCGCGGACGCCTGCTCCTTGCTTTCGCGCAGCGTCTGGTTGGCCTGTTCCTGCGCGACCTCAAGGTCGCGGGATGCACGGCTTGCGGCGTCCAGACCATCAGCAATTCTTTTCTGGCGCGCATGGAGCGCATTGCTGATCGGCGGCCACACATACTTTATGCAAAACCAGACAAAGATCGCGAAGGCGATCGTCTGTCCGATTAGCGTCATGTTGATATTCACAGGGATGTACCTCTGACAAGTTCGTGGCGACCGGGGTGAAACAAAACCGAGCGGCGAACGCTCGGTCCCGCTTGTTTAACCGGCAACAACGAAGATGAGGTACATCGCGATACCCACGCCGATCATCGGCACGGCGTCAAGCAGACCCGCCATCAAAAACGTTTTTACCTGCAGCTCATCGCCCATTTCCGGCTGGCGTGCGGTCGATTCGATCAGCTTGCCACCCAGGATGGCGAAGCCGATACCGGTGCCCAAAGCGCCCAGGCCGATCATGAGGGAAGCGGCAACGTAGATGAGTTCCATGGTAGTGCTCCTAGAGGTTAGGTCAGGTTATGGGTTGAAGGTGTTGCTTGGTTAATGGCGTTCGTGTGCAGCGTTCAGGTACACAACGGACAGCACGGTAAAGATGAAGGCCTGCAGGGTAATGATCAGGAGATGGAAGATCGCCCAGGGCACATCCAACAGCCAGATGGCCCAGAACGGCAGCAGGGCGATCAGGATGAAGATCACTTCGCCGGCAAACATGTTGCCGAAAAGACGCATGGCAAGGCTGAACGGCTGCACCAGCAGCGCCACAACCTCAAGCAGCAGGTTGAACGGGATCAGCGCCCAGTGATTGAACGGCTTGAGCGAAAGCTCCCGGGCAAACCCGCCGGGGCCCTTGATCTTGAAGTTGTAATAAAGCACCAGGATAAACACGCCCAGCGCCATGCCGAAGGTGGCGTTCATATCGGTAGTGGGGACGATTTTCATCTGCTCGACGCCGACTTTCTCAAAGACGCCGGGCAGGTAGTCCACCGGAATGATCTTCAGCGTGTTCATCATCAAAATCCAGACGAACAGCGTCAGCGCCAGCGGCCCGATGATGGGATTGACGCTATGAAAGGTAGAGCGGGTGAGGTTTTCGATAAATTCGAAGGTCACCTCGACGATGCTCTGCAGCACCCCGGGCACGCCGGTGGTCGCGGCGTTGCCTACCTTGCGAAACAGCCAGATAAACAAAAACCCCATGGCGATGGACCAGCCCATGGTGTCCAGATGGATGGCCCAGAACCCCATGTCGCTTGCCTGCTCGGCCGTCTGGGCGATAGACCAGCCGTTCTCCGGGTGGAGCCCGAACGTCAGGTTTTGCAAGTGGTGCTGAATATATTCAGTCGGGGCGACTTCGTTTCCTGCTGCCATGGCGCTAGTTACCTCGATAAGTTGAGCGATGCCGCCGCAGAAGCCAGGGGCCCAGCCAGTGCGTGAGAACAACCGCTACGTAAGCAATAAAGAAGAAAGCGGGGTTTGAGGGGGGCGCTACGACAAACAGCAGGGTAAAAAGCGCCACCGTCAAACCAAACTTGCCCATTTCGGCGCGTAACAGGCGCTTGGCGCCCTGTAACGCGCCCAGCCGCGGGTTCAGGATACCCGCCCGCAGCACAAACAGCCCCTGCGGAATAATGGCAACGAGCGCGCCTTTCAGCGCGGAAAGCGCCCCGCTGCCGCCGCCCGCGGCAAGCCCTGACAGCAGGCAGGCAAGGCTAACGCTTACCTGCGCGACAGCGAGCCGGTAGACGTAGCCCCGGCGACGCTTGAATCGGTTTCGTTGCATAGTCGTTCAGGCCACTTCAGGAGCATGCGTCTCAGGGGCGCAAGCTCTCGTGATCCACGCTTGCGATCACAGCCTGCAAAATCATGCGCGATTATAGGGAAGCGCTATCACTCCTTCAACCGAAGGGCGCATTTTTTCGGCGTTATCGCACTTTTTGCGACCAAAGCGGCAGATTTAGGGGGCGTTACCTGCCGGGCATTTAATAAGCCTGCTATTTATTTAATATGGCCAAGAATACCGTCCAGCTCTTCCAGGCTCGAGTAGCGAATGGTCAGCGCGCCCTTGCCTTTTTTCCCCTGCTTGATCGATACCGGCGCCCCGAGCTGTTCGCTGAGCCGGGTTTCCAGCCGTGCCACATCAGGCGCGACCGGTCGGGACTGCGGCTTTTTCGCCGGCGTCTCGGCCTTGGCCATCACGCTTTTCACCAGCGCTTCGGTGGCGCGCACGGTCAGGTCGCGGTTGACCACGTCCCGGGCGACGCTCGACTGCTGGCCGCTGGAAAGCGCCAGCAGCGCCCGGGCGTGGCCCATGTCCAGATCGCCGCGCTCGAGCAGCGTCTGCACTTCGGCCTCAAGTGTCAGCAGGCGCAGCAGGTTGGCCACCTGGGTGCGCGACTTGCCCACGGTATCGGCGATTTGCTGCTGGGTCAGGGCAAACTCGTCGCTCAGGCGCTTGAGCGCCAGCGCTTCTTCCACGGCGTTGAGGTTTTCGCGCTGGATGTTTTCAATCAGCGCAAGCGCCAGCGCGCCGTCGTCGTCAACGTCGCGGACGATAGCGGGAATGACGTCAAGCTCGGCGAGCTTGGCGGCGCGAAAGCGGCGTTCGCCGGCGATGATTTCGTAGCGCTGCTCGCTTACCGCGCGCACCACGATGGGCTGCATGACGCCCTGGGCGCGGATGGAGTCGGCAAGCTCTTCGAGCGCCTGGGGGTGAAAGTCGCGCCGGGGCTGATACTTGCCCCGGGCCAGCTGCCAAAGCGGCAGCCGCTCAAGGCGCCCGTCGTCCTGGCGGCCCTGCCCTTCCGTCGGCTGTCCTTCTACCGACTCGCCTGCCGGCAAAGGGGCATCCTTGGCGACCGGCACGGCAACGTCATCCCCGGGGTTCACTCCGCCCTGGCGAGTGCCGGAACCGATCAGGGCGTCCAGCCCGCGTCCCAGCGCGCGTTTACGCGTCATTGGCTTTTCCTCGTCATCAACCGAACGTTCACAAAAACACGCCCCGCCACGGCCGCCCGGGTATTAAAGGGCCAGGCGGCTGAGCATTTCCTTGGCCAGCACGCGGTAGGCCTGGCTGCCGCGAGAAAACCGCGCGTAGTGGCTCACCGGCAGGCCGTGACTCGGCGCTTCGGCCACCTTGACGTTGCGCGGAATGGTGGCCTTGAGCAGCCGGTCGCCGAAGTAGCCGCGCAGCTGGCTGTCGACTTCCCGGGTCAGGCTCATGCGCTTGTCGTACATGGTGCGCAGGATACCCGAAATCTCGAGCTCGGGATTCACGCTCTGCTGGATCTGCTCGATGGTGCCCAGCAGCGCGGACAGGCCCTCAAGGGCGTAAAATTCGCACTGCAGCGGAATCAGCACGCCGTCGGCGGCGGTGAGCGCGTTCACCGTGAGCATGTTCAGCGACGGCGGGCAGTCGATGAGAATAATCTCGTAGTCGTCGGCCAGGGCTACCAGCGCCCGGGCCAGGCGGCCCTGGCGCTCGTCGACCTGCAGAAGCTCGACCTCGGCGGCGGTCAGGTCGCCGTTGCCCGGCAAAACGTCATACCCCGCCGGCAGCTCGCCGATGATAGCGTCCCTGGCGGCGGTGTCGTCCAGCAGCACGTCGAGCACGCTGGTCTCGAGGTCGTGCTTGTCGATGCCGCTGCCCATGCTCGCGTGCCCCTGGGGGTCAAGGTCGACCAGGAGTACACGACGCCCGAGCGCTGCCAGGCTGGCGGCAAGGTTGACGGCAGACGTGGTCTTGCCCACGCCGCCTTTCTGGTTGGTCAGGGCGATGATCTGGCTCACTTACTCCCCTCCTTCCGGGGTCAGAATCAAAAGCTGGCGTTCGGCGTCGGCAAAGGGCACCTCGAGCCGACGGCGCTGCTTGAGCGCTACGCCGGCGGGCAGGTCTTTCAGCTCGTCGGCGGCACCGGGGCCCTTCATCGCCAGCCACTCGCCGCCGGCTTTGGGCAGCCGGCGGGTCAGGGAGACAAAGTCTGCCAGGCTGGCAAAGGCCCGGGAAATCACCTGGTCAAGGCCGCCGGCGTCGAACGCCTGCACCCGGGCCTGGGTCGCGGTGACGTTATCCAGTCCCAGCTCCATGATCGCCTGGCGCTGAAAGCGGACTTTCTTGCCGTTGCTGTCGAGCAGGGTGACGTCAAGATCCGGCACCAGAATGGCCAGCACCAGCCCGGGAAGCCCCGGCCCGGCGCCGACGTCGAGCAGCGCCCCGGGGCGAATGAAGGGCACCACCGCCGCGCTGTCCAGCAGGTGGCGGGAGACCATCTCGTCAACGTCGCGCACGGCGGTGAGGTTATAAGCCCGGTTCCACTTGTGCAACAAGGCCAGAAGCCCCAGCAGCCGGCGGCGCTGGTGTTCGCTTGCGTCAATGCCCAGCCGGGCCAGGCCGTCGTCCAGGCGCTGGCCGGTGGCCGATGCAAGCCCGGCGGTCAGCGCGGGGGCAGGGAGCTGCGTTGCCTGGCTCATCCGTTGGCCACCTCGGCGGTCGTCAGCAGGCGATGCTTTTTCAGATGGATCAACAGGATCGATACCGCCGCCGGCGTCACCCCGGCAATGCGCGACGCCTGGGCCAGGGTCGCCGGGCGCGCCTCGCCGAGCTTCTGGCGAATCTCGTTGGACAGGCCGTCCACCCGGGCGTAGTCGAGATCGTCCGGCAGGGGCGTGGCTTCGTGACGCTTGAGCTTGTCGATCTCTTCCTGCTGGCGGTCGATGTAGCCCTGGTACTTGGCCTGGATTTGCACCTGGTCGGCCACGGTGTCGTTGGCGACCGGCTCTCCCTCGATGCCGGGGAGCCCGGCGATGTCGGCGTAGCCAAGCTCGGGGCGCTTGAGCAGATTCGCCAGGGTGAACTCCCGGGCCAGCGGCTTGCCCAGCGTTTCGGCGAGCTTTTGGCCCGCCGCGGAGCTTGGCTGCACCCAGGTGCTCGCCAGACGCCGGTTTTCCTCCTCAATGGCGTCGCGCTTGGCGCAAAACGCCTGCCAGCGGGCGTCGTCGATCAGGCCCAGCTCGCGAGCCGTCGCGGTCAGGCGCAAGTCGGCGTTGTCTTCGCGCAGCAGCAGGCGGTATTCCGCCCGGGAGGTGAACATGCGGTAGGGCTCTTTGGTGCCCATGTTGATCAAGTCGTCCACCAGCACGCCGAGATAGGCTTCGTCGCGCCGAGGCCACCAGGCCTCAAGCTCCCGAGCCCGGCGGGCGGCGTTCAGCCCGGCAAGCAGGCCCTGAGCGCCGGCTTCTTCGTAGCCGGTGGTGCCGTTGATCTGTCCGGCAAAAAACAGGTTGTGGACAAATTTGGTTTCCAGCGAGTGGTGCAGATCCCGAGGGTCGAAGAAATCGTACTCGATGGCGTAGCCCGGGCGGGTGATATGGGCGTTTTCCAGCCCTTCGATGGAGCGCACGAACTCAAGCTGGACGTCAAACGGCAATGAGGTGGAAATACCGTTGGGGTAAAGCTCGTGGGTATCCAACCCTTCGGGCTCGATAAATATCTGGTGGCTGGCCTTGTCGGCAAAGCGGTCGACCTTGTCCTCGATCGACGGGCAGTAACGCGGGCCGACGCCCTCGATGCTGCCGGAATACATCGGCGAGCGGTCGAGGTTTTGGCGAATAATGTCGTGGGTGCGCTCGTTGGTGTGGGCAATATGGCAGCTCATCTGGCGCGGGTGCATTTCGCGGCTGCCCAGATACGACATTACCGGCGCGGGGTCATCTCCGGGCTGCTCGGCGAGCCGGGAAAAATCCACGGTCTTGGCGTCAATCCGCGGCGGCGTGCCGGTTTTTAGCCGGTCAACGCGGAAGGGCAGCGCGCGCAGGCGCTTGGCCAGGGCGTTGGACGGCGCGTCTCCGGCGCGGCCGCCCAGGGTTTTATCCATCCCGATGT